>NZ_AP046575.1:0-4125118 GCF_059703915.1 Pedobacter sp. NO84 | reverse complement strand
AATTTCTCAATTAATTTGTAAGTCGTTCTAAAGCAGTAGCATAAACTACTTAACCTAAATTTTTTGTGTGGATAACTTATTTTTAACCTTAAATTAATATTCGCCAAAGACCCCTCTTAAACAATCTGCTATTTCGCCCAAAGTGGCGTATTCTTCTACTGCTAGGAGGATAAATGGCATTAAATTCTTATCAGTTTTGGCGGCTTCTCGGAGCCTGTTTAGTGCCTGATTCACCGCATCATTATTTCGCTCTGCTTTAAGGCGGTTTAATTTCTCAGTTTGGATGGTTCTAATTGATTCGTCGATGGATAAAGTGTCTGTGATTCCTTCCTCCTTTTGAGTGAATTTATTAACCCCAACACTAATCCTTTCTCCAGACTCTATTTCCTTTTGGTATTGGTATGCTGCATTTGCGATTTCCTGTTGGATGTATCCATTTTCAATTGCATTTACCGAGCCACCCATGGCATCAATTTTTTCGATATATGTTTGTGCTGCCTCTTCAATTTCGTCGGTAAGCGCTTCAATAAAGTAGGAACCCGCAAGAGGATCTACGGTGTCTGTAACACCACTCTCAAAAGCAATAACCTGTTGGGTGCGCAGAGCGATTTTAGCGGCCGCTTCAGTTGGCAAGGAGAGCGCTTCATCATATCCATTGGTATGCAATGATTGAGTTCCGCCAAGTACGGCAGCCATAGCCTGATTGGTCACTCTAATCACATTGTTAAGCGGTTGCTGGGCAGTTAAGGTAGAGCCTCCAGTTTGAGTATGGAAACGCAGCATCATGGCCTTCTCATCAGTTGCACCCAAAGTTTTAGTGATCTTAGCCCACATCCTCCTGGCCGCTCTAAATTTTGCTATCTCTTCAAAGAAGTTGTTATGGCAATTAAAGAAAAACGAAAGTCGCTTCGCAAAAATATTGATGTCTAGTCCCTTTTCTAATGCCGCATTTAAATAAGCTTTACCGTTAGCTAGAGTAAATGCCAATTCCTGTACCCCGGTTGATCCGGCCTCACGGATGTGGTATCCCGAAATAGAAATGGTATTCCATTTTGGGACTTCCTTGCTGCAAAATTCAAAAATATCGGTTATAATACGCATCGATTGTTTGGGAGGATAAATATAAGTTCCCCTAGCAGCATATTCCTTTAAAATATCATTTTGGATTGTTCCGGATATCTCTTTCAGATCAGCACCTTGTTTTTTTGCCAAGGCGATATACATGGCCAATAAAATCGATGCTGTGGCATTGATTGTCATAGAGGTAGTGATCTTATTCAGTTCAATCCCGTCAAAAAGAATTTCGATATCCTTTAACGAATCGATGGCTACACCTACTTTTCCCACTTCGCCTTCCGACATTTCATGATCAGAGTCATATCCGATCTGGGTAGGCAGATCAAAGGCCACAGATAAGCCCATCGTTCCCTGAGCCAACAAATAATGATATCTTTTATTTGATTCTTCTGCAGTAGAAAATCCTGCGTATTGCCTCATCGTCCATAACCTACCGCGATACATATCAGGCTGGATGCCCCTTGTAAACGGGAACTTTCCCGGCATTTCTACCGATGGTTTTGCTATGGTGTATACAGGCTTAATTTCGATTCCTGATGTGGTTATGTGTTTTTTATCAGTCATATACCTAAGAGTTATAATGTTGGAAGGTTGGTCCCAATAGCTACCGGGAGTATAAGGTTAAATAGACTACAGACTAATGACTTTCGACTTAGAACTAAATCAGAACATCTTCTGAATATCCGTTTTAAGTTGGTTAATGGTAAGCTCGTAAGGATTATCAGCAATCCCACTCATGTGCTGTAATATTCTTTTACTTAAATCCACTCCTGTCGCGTTTTCTGGAAGGTTTTGAACAACGTTATTTACCATCGCAATAGTATCATCTTTAAGCTTACGAACTACCGTCCAACTTGTAGAATCAATGTAAAGCTGTTGGGTAATATTGTGCTGATATTCTGATTTGATTTCATCTAAAATTAATGCTTGAAGTGCCGAAAGTCCAATTCCCTGTTGGTGTAGACGAATAAGGAGGTTAGATGGATTGATGCGGTCGACAAAAATGATCAACCGTTCATACGCCTGTAATTTCATGGGAAACAGTGCGTTTCTACTTTCCTTGTGATGATCTATCGTTTTAAACCTAAAATAATTCTGGATATCATTTCTTATCAAAAGATAGGCTACAAGCACGGAAACTATTCCTCCGATTGCAACCGCAGCTAAAAGGGTAAATAGGTGCGTAATGTTCATGCTTATTTTGTTTGAATACCGTAATATTAACAGGTAAGACGAACAAAAATGTACATAAATATTTATATTTGTGTTACTAATTTTAAAAACATGAGTAATACTGTAGAAACTACTTTTGCGCCTGTATCATTTACAGAGACTGCCGTTAAAGAACTTTTGAAATTAAAGGACCAACAAGAGATTACCGAAGATTTTGGTCTTCGTGTTGGTGTTGAGGGTGGAGGTTGTGCCGGGATGACCTATGTTTTGGGTTTCGATCAGAAAAAAGAGGGCGATCAAGAATTTTTTATTGATGGCATTAAGATATTTATGCATAAAGCGCATCAAATGTATTTACTGGGCATGCAAATTGATTGGCAAGACGGACTTAATTCTAGAGGTTTTACCTTTAGTAATCCAAACGCAGCAAGTTCGTGCGGTTGTGGAACGAGTTTCTCTGTTTAGTGAAACTTACGAAGTCTTAAAGACTTCGTAAGTTTAGTTTAATTGTAACATTATACAAGGTCTCGTTGTCTTAACAGCGGGACTTTTTATTTTTATCCCAAATCTTATTTTATATTGATCAAATGACCTATATCGAAAACGTAAGACTTGCATTAGAATCTATCAAGAGCAACAGGTTGCGCACAATGTTAACAGCGCTGATTATAGCACTTGGATTGATGGCATTAGTAGGTATATTAACAACAATCGATGCGGTAAAAAAAAGCATGACCGATGCTTTTTCTAGTATGGGTGCCAACTCTTTTACGATCAGAAATAGAGGTACTGGTATCAGGATTGGTGGGAGTGGCAAAAGGCCTAAACCGTTTAAATCTATCCGTTATGAGGATGCCGTTTCTTTTAAAGAAAGACTACAAGCGCCAGCAACGGTTTCTGTAAGTGTATTTGCAAGTGGTGGATCTACCGTGAAATATGGTCAGGAAAAAACCAATCCAAATACCAATATCCAGGGAATAGATGAAAATGGCTTAGCCAACATGGGTTTCGAACTACAGGAAGGAAGGAACTTTAATGCTGCCGAAAGTACAACAGGAACTAACGTTTGCATTATCGGTAGTGAGATAGCAACGACGTTGTTTAAAAAAGAATCCCCTATTGATAAGATAATTAACGCAGGCAATAATAAACTTAGGGTTATAGGCGTCCTGGTAAAAAAAGGAGGTGGTTTAGGACCAAGTACCGATAGGGCTGTTTATGTTCCTTTATATAAAGCAAAGCTGATTAATTCAAATAGTAATCCATCCTATACCATAACCGTGGCAGTAGCAAATAATGATATCATTGATAATGTTGTAGGAGAAGCCACCGCTGAATTTAGGAATATCAGAAAGGTTAAGATCAGCGAGCCAAATAATTTTGAAATAACCAAAAGTGATGCGGTTGCGCAAACCCTTATAGAAAATCTAAACATTGTAAAGTGGGCTGGGTGGGCAATTGGGATCATTACCTTACTAGGTGCTTCGATCGCCTTAATGAATATCATGTTAGTTTCTGTAACAGAACGGACCCGTGAAATTGGAATTCGAAAAGCAATTGGGGCAACGCCGACAGTAATTAGAAAACAATTCCTGATAGAAGCTATAGTTATCTGTTTAATTGGCGGATTCTTCGGGATTTTATTGGGCATCGGAATAGGCAACCTGATCTCATTTTCGATGGGAGGTACATTCATTATCCCGTGGTTGATTATTTTCTCGGGTTTTGTGGTATGCTTTGGCGTGGGTCTTGTATCTGGATATTATCCTGCTAAAAAAGCAGCTAAATTGGACCCGATAGAGGCGCTGCGGTACGAATAGCCCAGTTTACAGTTTACAATTAGCAGTTAGGTTAAACTCAACACTCAACTGCAAACCGATAACCGGTAACTGATAACTGTTTTATAATAATAAGTTATTTATTTGCGGTTGCGAAAGAATCTGTTGGAGGCGATCTAATTTAAGGCTTTCCCGTAATGCATCTGCGTGACGAAGATGGTGCATATCACTTCCCAAAAAGTCAATGCAATAATTATCCACTAATTCTTCTGCGGTTTGCTTAGCCCCTTTACCATAATATCCTGTTAAGGAAATGGTATTTAACTGCAACAAGCATCCCGTTGATCTAATTTGCTCGTAACTTTCTATCGAATTATAATAATACGGATAACGTTCGGGGTGGGCTAAAACCGGCTGATACCCCGCATCCTGCATTTTCGCAATTACTTCGAAAAGATTATGTGGCGCATTGATAAACGACAATTCGAAAAGAAGGAATTTCTTATCTCCGAACGTCATTACTTCTTTTTTTTCTATTTTACTTTCAAAGGTTTCGTCGAGATAGTATTCTGCAGCGGCATCAACCTCTAGATCGATATTGTTTTGAAGGAGACCTTCCCTCAAAATATCCAGGCCTTTTTGAATTGTTGCTGGTGTATTGCGGAAATAATCGGCCATGACGTGGGGGGTAGCGATTAATTTTTTATACCCTAATTCATGGAAACGTTTAGCCAAAAGCAAAGAGTTTTCTAGATTCTTAGCGCCATCATCAATTCCCGGAATAATATGCGAGTGCATATCGGTTCTGATCGTTGAAAAATTAAATTCAGGTTCTTTCTTCTTTTTTAGCCAGTCGAACAAAATTACCTCCCTTTATATTGATTATCGTAGTATGCCTGATAATTACCCGAAGTTACATTATTTAGCCATTCCTCGTTTTCTAAGTACCAATCTACGGTTTTTTCAAGTCCTTCTTCAAATTGTAAGCTTGGAACCCAGTTTAGCTCCTGTTGTAATTTAGTAGAATCTATGGCATAACGCAAGTCGTGTCCCGCTCTATCGGTTACAAAAGTGATTAACGCTTCTGAAGCTCCAGCTGATCTGTTTAATTTTTTATCCATAATTCTGCACAACAAATGGATAAGATCTATATTCTTCCATTCGTTATGTCCACCAATATTATAGGTCTCGCCAGTTTTTGCCTGATGAAAAATAACGTCAATAGCTCTTGCATGGTCTTCAACCCACAACCAATCCCGAACATTTTCACCCTTGCCATATACAGGTACAGGTTTGTTATTTTTAATATTATTAATAGCTAGGGGGATTAGTTTTTCAGGGAAATGATGCGATCCGTAATTATTAGAGCAATTAGAGATTACGACATTTAATCCATACGTATCATGGTAGGCCCTTACAAAGTGATCAGAACTTGCCTTTGAGGCCGAATAAGGGCTATGAGGATCATAAGCAGTGCTTTCTGTGAACATCCCTGTTTCGCCAAGCGCACCATAGACTTCGTCAGTAGAGACATGGTAAAAACGTTTGTTTTCGTAATCGCCCCTCCAATATTCCCTTGCTGCGTTTAATAAATTTACCGTACCAATCACGTTTGTCATCACAAATGCACTAGGGTCTGCAATAGACCTATCTACATGGGATTCGGCTGCAAGATGAATTACAGCATCAAATCCTTCTTCCTTAAATAAGTCGTTAATAACAGACGAATCCGTTATGTCTGCTTTAACAAAGCGATAATTACTTTTGTTTTCAACATCCGTAAGATTGGTCAAATTCCCAGCATAGGTAAGGGCATCAAGATTTACAATTTCATATTGTGGGTATACTGAAACAAATCTTCGCACTACATGCGAACCTATAAAGCCGGCACCACCAGTAATTAATAATTTCTTCATATTAAACGTGTTCGGGCAAAGTTAACCGCTCTGCAACTGCGGCCATGTTGCTCTTATATATCTTTAGTAATAATTTATTCATTTCAACCTTTAGATCATACTGAAGGTCTTCGTGTAATTTATCGAATTTACGCAAGGTAATTATAGTAGATTTTACAAAATAGTTTGCAAAGAGCTGTTCATAATCCTTATAAGACGAAAAAATACCTGATTTAAATTGTGTGATCGTGTTATTAAACAGAAATATTCTCAATTCCACATCCTCAAAATTGGCCTTAGTAACTCTAAGGTTGTGATTCACCAATTTAGCTAATTTCCGCAAATTGGATAAAACTTCTTTTGCATTTAATTTTCTTTGTGCCATCAAATGCTTCGTTACCATTGTTATTTCTTCTTTAATGTTTGCTACCCTATCCCTTAAATTACTTTCGTCTTCGAGCAATAAAAAATGTAGATGTTCTGTAAGTACCTTATCCTTTGCCACCAGCCGCAGTAAAAGCTTGTCTTTTTCTTTTGGGGGCAACGCTAAAATTTCTTTTTTAAGTTCTTTTTGTTCACTTAATTTCATTAGCCTATGTTTATTTCAAACGTAAATGAGCTGTCATAAGCATATTCCTCTTCAATTAGTTGAATGGTAGTCAAGATTAAAATGGATTGTTCTTTAAATATTTCTCCCAATTCCATGCCGAACTCATCATTGCTTGGATATCCAATTCTGCTTTCCAACCCAATATATTATTTGAGCGCGTCACATCGCCAAATGTTTTTTCAATATCTCCTTCTCTTCTGGCTCCTATCAAGTATTTTAATTTCTCTCCGGTCGATTGTTCAAAAGCATCAATAATTTCTAAAACGGAAGATCCCTTTCCCGTTCCTACATTAAATACCTCATAATTGTTATCGTTTTCAGTTTCTAATCTTCTGATGGCTGCTACATGTGCTTTCGCTAGATCAACAACGTGGATATAATCCCTAATCGCCGTGCCATCTGGGGTATTATAATCATTCCCATAAACTGTAATTGGCCCTCTTTTGCCAATGGCAGATTGGGTAATAAAAGGAACCAAATTCTGTGGCACACCTATTGGAAGTTCACCAATCAATGCACTTTCATGGGCACCAACCGGGTTGAAATACCTTAATGTAATTACTTTTAATTTAGGGTTTACCGCACAGGTTTCTTGTAGAATTTCTTCAGCGATTTGCTTGGTATTGCCATATGGCGATTCGGCTTTTTTTGTTGGCGATAACTCTGTAACGGGCAATTGATCGGGTTGACCATATACTGTACAAGAAGAGGAAAAAACAAATTTTGTGGCCGTGTTAAAAGCGGTTAGAACATTAATAAGAGAGTAAAAATTATTACGATAATATTTTAAGGGTTCTTGAACGGATTCTCCAACTGCCTTAAATGCCGCAAAGTGAATTACGCCCCAAATATCATTGTGTTTTGCCACAAATGAATTGACCGCATCACTATTACAGAGATCTAATTTTTCAAATAAGGGCTTTTTACCTGAAATTAGTTCGATCTGTGTTAAAATCTTTGGATCTGAATTAGAGAAATCATCAACGATAACAACCTCATAGCCCGCATTAAAAAGTTCAACCGCTGTATGTGATCCAATATATCCCGTACCCCCCGTTACTAGTATTTTTTTCATCGTTATATTTCTAAAGAAAACGAATTTCTTCCCAAGAAATTTCTTTAAACAAAAAGAAATTCTTCGGTATTTGCAGACCCTATCGGCTATTATGGAAGCATAGGCCTATGCTAGATTCATTACTTGTTATATGTATTAAAGTTTTTATGCTCCTTATTTATTAATGCCTCCTTTGGCAATGATTTGAAATACTCGTAGGTGATCTTTAGTCCTTCTGCCCTATTTACTTTGGGCTCCCAATTTAGTAGCGCTCTGGCTTTTGTAATATCAGGGCGGCGTTGCTTAGGATCGTCGGTGGGGAGTTCTGTGCAGATTATTTTCTGACTTGTACCCGTTAATTTAATGATTTCTTCAGCAAAATCCATCATCGTTATTTCATCTGGATTGCCAATATTAACCGGTTGGGCATAATCACTAAATAATAGGCGGTAAATACCTTCAATCAAATCGTCGACATAGCAAAAGGATCTAGTCTGACTTCCATCACCAAAAACGGTTAAGTCTTCTCCCCTCAAGGCTTGGCCGATAAAGGCAGGCAATACCCTACCATCATTTAACCTCATTCTTGGTCCGTAGGTATTAAAGATCCGCACGATCCGGGTTTCTAACCCATGAAATGTATGATAGGCCATAGTCATTGCTTCCTGAAAGCGTTTAGCTTCATCATAAACTCCTCTTGGTCCAACAGGATTAACATTGCCCCAATATTCTTCGGGTTGAGGATTAACGGTAGGATCGCCATAAACTTCGGATGTTGACGCAATTAAAAGCCGTGCTTTTTTATTCTTTGCTAAACCTAAAAGGTTATGGATTCCCAACGAACCCACCTTTAGGGTTTGAATAGGGATTTTTAAATAGTCTATCGGACTAGCGGGAGAGGCAAAATGTAGGATATAATCTAGGTTTCCAGGCACATACACAAATTTGGAAACATCATGATGATAAAATTCGAAATTCTCCAGTTTAAACAGGTGTTCGATGTTTTGTAAATCACCCGTTATTAGATTATCCATAGCCACCACCCGGAATCCCTCTTTAATAAAGCGATCGCACAAATGTGATCCCAAAAAGCCAGCAGCTCCTGTAATTAGAATACGCTTGGTCCCTACCCCAAAATCCCCTGAAGTCGACTTTAATTTATCGTTATTATTCTCTTGTTCCATCGGTAATGGGTTTAAGGTTGTGGGGTCAATAATCTACGTCCAATGCTGTTGTAATAATACCCAAGATCTATCATTTTTTGAAGGTCAAATAGGTTTCTTCCGTCAAAGATTACCTTATGGGCTAATATTTCATCCATTTTTTCGAAATCTGGATTTCTAAATACCGACCATTCTGTGGCGATTAACAGTGCATCGGCATTTTGCAAGGCGTCGTACTGATTTTCGGCAAAACTAATTTTATCCCTTACTAGGGCTTTTACATTTTCCATTGCTTCTGGATCAAAAGCAGTTACCGTAGCGCCATTTTTTATCAGTTCATCAATTATATACAATGCTGGGGCTTCCCTAATATCATCGGTTTCCGGTTTAAACGCTAAGCCCCATAAGGTAAAATGTTTGCCTTCAATATTTCCTTTGAAATAATTAAGTATTTTATCTACCATTACCGTTCTTTGCCTTTCATTTACCTGGATTACGGCTTTCAAAATCTGAAAATCATAATTATAGGCTTCTGCCGAAATTGATAATGCTTGAACATCTTTTGGAAAACATGATCCACCATAACCGATCCCAGGAAAAAGAAAACGTTTCCCGATCCGATCATCAGATCCTATTCCTTTGCGCACAGCATCCACATCCGCACCCACAATTTCGCAAAGGTTCGCGATTTCGTTCATGAACGTAATTTTCGTTGCTAGAAAAGAATTTGCCGCATACTTAGTTAGCTCAGATGAGCGTTCGTCCATAAAGAAAATCGGATTTCCCTGACGAACATAAGGCGCATATAGCTCGGCCATTAATTTTTTTGCTTTTTCGCTTGTTGTACCAATTACCACGCGATCAGGTTTCATAAAATCATCAACGGCTACGCCTTCACGCAAAAATTCTGGGTTCGAAACCACATCTATTTCGATAGTGGTATTGGCCTTGAATACCTCTGCAACCTTATCAGCCGTACCAACAGGAACCGTTGATTTATTTACGATTACTTTATAAGAAGTAACCAATTTTGAAATATCTTTTGCTGCACCTAAAATATAGGAAAGATCGGCGGCGCCATCACCACCCGGCGGAGTTGGCAGTGCCATAAAAATAATTTGAGCGTTATCCACAGCTAAGGCGAGATCTGTAGTAAAAGATAAACGGCCTTGTGCAATATTCCGATGGAATAATACATCTAATCCTGGCTCGTATATCGGTAATTCGCCAGCAATCATTTTTTTTATTTTTGCTTCATTTATGTCAACACAGATCACACTATTTCCAGTTTCTGCTAAACATGTGCCGGTAACTAGACCAACGTATCCAGTTCCTATTACAGCTATCTTCATATATTAGTTGAAGGTTTTAAAATTATTCATTTATCTTCGGCGAAGATAAGAAATAAGACGCAAATGCTTTGGATTTATAATATTGGAATAATCGGATATCTCTTTGTGTTGAGACTGGCAGCCCTTTTTAACCCTAAAGCAAAATTATTTATTGATGGAAGAAAGAATATCTTCGAAATTTTAGCCAAAAAAATAGCTTTAACAGATCAGCCCGTCTGGTTCCATTTTGCTTCTTTAGGGGAGTTTGAGCAGGGAAGGCCAGTTTTGGAAAAATTAAAAGCTAACGAACCTGAGCAAAAAATTATAGTCACTTTTTTTTCTCCTTCAGGATATGAGATCAGAAAAGATTATGCATTGGCGGATGTTTTCTATTTACCATTGGATACCCCAAAAAACGCAAAAAAATTCATTGAAATAGTAAATCCCAAACTAGCAATATTTACAAAATATGAATTTTGGTACCACTATTTTAATGAATTGAATGAGAAACAGATTCCACTTTATTTAATATCTGGAATTTTTAGGCCTGATCAGGTTTTTTTTAAGGGCTATGGGAGTTTTTACCGAAGTCTGCTAAAATGTGTTACCCATTTTTTTGTACAGAACGAAGAAAGTGTGCTATTGCTTAAAAGTATCGGGCTGGGAAATGTAAGTCTAAGCGGCGATACCCGTTTCGACAGGGTGCATCAAAGTGCCCAAAACCCTAAAAAAATAATTGAAATTGAAGCATTTTGTGGCAACTCGCCTGTTTTAATAGGTGGTAGCACCTGGCCGGCAGATGAAAAAGTAATTGTTGCATTAACACAGCAATATTCGGATTGGAAGTTTATTATTGCCCCACATGAAATTGGAGGATCACGTATAGAAGAGATTGAGAATTTATTCCCAAATTCTATCAGGTTTTCAGTTTTGAATTCTCAGTTTGCTTCCGATAGCTATGGGGATAGCCAAATGCTAACCGCTAAGCACCAGACGCTCATCATAGACAACATCGGAATGCTTTCATCTCTTTATCAATATGCTAGCATAGCATATATTGGGGGTGGTTTTGGAGCTGGAATCCACAATACGCTAGAAGCTGCTGCATTTGGTTTGCCCGTAATTTTTGGCCCGAAGTACGATAAGTTTCAAGAGGCAAATGATCTAATGAACATTGGTGCTGCAAGAAGCATAACAACCAAAGCCAGACTCCTTAATGCCTTCCATTTTTATATCGATAACAAAAAGGCGGGAGAAGCGGCAAAAGATTATGTAGCGAACAAAAAAGGGGCTACTGAGATGATTGTTCAATTTATATACGCACAGAAATAATAAAACCGCAAGCCATCCCCATGAAAAAAAATCTACGTTCTTTCCTTTTCATCAGCTGCTTAGTTATTTGCTGGTACCCATCTTTTTCTCAGCAAAGAATAGCAAAGCCGAAATATGTGAGTGATAGTATAACCATTATATCTCCCGATATAGAAATCTATCACCGTACTGCGATGGCGGCATCTGAGCCTGACCTCCAAATGAGAGAAAAAGTTTATGGAGTGGTTGTTGCCCAAACCAAATTACTTTTAACCAAAAGTGAATTTGTGGATCTGGATATCATGCATCAAAGCTATAGGAACGTTAATCATTTAATTGAAACAAAATTTGGTACCATGATGAGATCTAAGGAGCAACTTGAGGTACCAGAAGAATTAATTGTAAAAAAGAGTAAATATACTTTCCTACTATCCGCTGGAGGAAGTTATGGGTACAGTAGCAGGTCTTACTTTAGGATTTCAGTGATCAATAATGAAACTAAAAAGTTCGAATATTATAATGATGTATTTATCGAAAATGTAAGCATAGGGAATTTAAGCAATGTAAAAAGACAGATTACACATCTGATTAAAGAAATCATAAAAAATTAGGTTGACCTAACTACGATTCTGCCATCTCTGCCAGCGCCTCAATAAATTTAGGATGATCGTTTAAGCTTTCAACCAATTGAACATGCTCTCCGCCAAGTGTTTTAAATTCTTCGTGGTATTCTACTGTGATTTCGTATAAGGTTTCTAGGCAATCGGCTACAAAAGCTGGACTAAAAACCAATAATCTCTTTTTCCCCTCAGACGCAAGTTTCTTCAACACATCAGTTGTATAGGGTTGCACCCAAGGTTCTTTTCCTAAGCGGGATTGGAAACAAACTGTATATTTTTCCTTAGGCAAACCTAGTTCTTGGGCCAACAAGCTTGCAGTATGGTGCCCCTGAGCAGAGTAACAAAATTTGTTCGTATCATTAAAGTCGTCGCAACAATGGTCTGCTTTTAAACAATAACTTCCCGTATGATCGCATTTTAACAATTGCCTTTCGGGCAGCCCGTGAAAGCTGAACAATACATGATCATAATTTTCAGGTCCGTGCTTCCTTGCATTTTCAGCAAAAACCTCGATCATCTGTTTATTATCATGAAAAGAATTGACGAAAGAAATAGGTGGAATGGTTTGCCATTTGGCAACGAGTTCCATTACCATTTGAATTACAGAACCCGAACTTGCAGAGGCATATTGCGGGAACATCGGAATAACCTTGATGCTTTCTACCAATCCGCTTTTTAATTTTTGCAGCGCAAGTTCTATTGATGGACTCTGGTAACGCATGGCCAATTCTACCTGATAATCGGAGCCTAGTTTTTCTTGCAATAATTGAGCTTGGATCTTGCTGTAATAAAGTAAGGGCGAGCCTCTTTCATCCCATATTTCTTTATATAGTTTGGAGGTTTTCGGGCTACGGAAAGGAACAATTATACCTTTAACAAGTAATGTGCGGTTAAATTTAGGAATATCGATTACCCTCTCGTCCATCAAAAACTGATCGAGGTATTTTCTTACATCTTTTACTTCTGGACTGTCTGGCGTACCTAAATTAACTAATAAAATTCCTTTTTTACCCATATTAAAATCTAGATGAACTGATTTTCGATTACTACTTAATGGGCAAATATACGTTAAGCTTATACGGCTAAAAAGAATAGTTTAAGCGTTTGTAGATTATCGGTCAATAATTACTTTTTGATGATGATAGAATTTAATAGGCTTCTAGTTCTGCCTTCACTTTTTCCATGAGCCACATCGGCGTAGATGTTGCTCCACAAATCCCAACTTTATCGTTTTGAGAAAACCAGTTCAGATCCAATTCATCTGAGTTGGAGATAAAGTACGAGTTGGGATTAAACTTTTTGCAAACATCAAATAGCACCTTACCATTCGATGATTTTTTGCCTGAAACAAAGATAATCTTATCGTAATCTGTTACAAAATTTTCTAGCTCCTCATAACGATTAGAAACCTGACGACAAATTGTATCGTTAGCCTTCACATCATATCCCCTGTTCAAGAGTTCGTCCTTTATATGATAGAACTTATCTGTGCTTTTTGTGGTTTGGCTATAAAGGGTAAATTTATTTGGCAGTTCCATACTATCGAGCTCAGCTAAATCCTGGAAAACAATAGCTTTACCATTGGTTTGGCCCTGTAATCCAATTACCTCCGCGTGTCCATGCTTCCCAAAAATGAGAATTTGCTCCTCATCATCATGAGAATTCTTAATGCGGTTCTGTAATTTTAGTACTACCGGACAAGAAGCATCAATTAAGGTCAGGTTATTTTCTAATGCCAACTGATAGGTTGATGGGGCTTCGCCATGCGCCCTAATTAAAACCTTTTCGTTTACAAGTTGATGTAACTTTTCGTGATCAATGATCCTAAGTCCTTTAGCTTTTAAGCGTTCTACCTCCTCATCATTATGCACTATATCACCCAAACAATACAGATATTCTTCATGATCTAAAATATCTTCGGCCATGTCTATCGCGTAAACGACACCAAAGCAGAAGCCAGAAGATTTATCTATGGATACGTTTAAATTATAGCTCATTTTTATTGTGATGCAATATAGATTACAAAAATACGGAATATTTAGAATAGTTGGAGTTTTTATTGGGAGGTTGGACTGGGGAGTTGGGACTCGATCATCCCTTACGCTTCCTGCCCGAAAATCAGGCAGGTACCGATGATTTCACCGATTTCCTAACCTGTCTAGTTAAAGTTTCCCGCACTCTCGGACTTCCATCTCCCATCTTCCATCTTCCATCTTCCGTCTTCCATCTTCCATCAACTCAAATAAACCCGATCTTCTTCACCATCTACATCCATTACTACGTCAACACGTTCTTTAAGGATGGTAGAAAGTTCTAGGCCCACAAAATCTGTGGCAATTGGAAAAATCTTATGACTTCGATCTACCAAAACTACTGTTCTGATTTTTTTGTGTGGTGTATTTAAGAAAACGCCCAATCCGTACGCCAAGGTTTTACCACTGTTAAGCACGTCGTCAACCAAAATTATTACTTTGTTCTTCCATTCGGTTTCTTGTAAATCTGTTTTGGCTACGAGTTTGGTATGTTGTTTCTCTAAATCGATTCTAAGTAAAATCACTTTAAAGTTTGCAATTTCTTCAAGCACTTTCTGCAAGCGCAAGGCCAACTTGTAACCACGATCCCAAATTCCAGCCAAAACAACTTCCTTTTCGTATAAGTTATCTTCTAAAATTTGATAGGCAATACGGTTGATCTTTTGATCAATCTGTTGCTTGTCTAAGATAAGGACCTGTGTTTCGGGCATGGCGATCAATTTATAATACCTACAAAAGAACGATTTTAAGCCTCAAAAACAAACACAAAAAAATAATTTCGATTTTTTGCAACGTTTAGCTAGGCACTTGCGTCTAATCATTACAAACCTTAAAACCACATCCCATGAAACCAACTTCTATTTTAAAATCAATTACCTTGATGTTCGTGATGACATTGAGTTATATGCATGCAAATGCCCAAAGAAATGTAGCTGTTAAAAGTTTTAATAGTATAGGCGTAAGCAGCGGAATAGACCTCTACCTTACACAAGGGAATTCAGAAACCCTAACCATTAAGGGTGATAACGACTTGATAAAAGACGTTGTGATAGAGCAAAATGGCACATCCCTTACTATAAAATATAAAGACGGCGTGAGCTGGGGCCGATTGTTCAAAAACCAAACCATTAAAGTATATGTAAATTACAAAACCTTAAAAAGCTTGGCAGCGAGTGGTGGTTCTGATGTTTTTAGCCAAAACACCATTAAGACAGATGCATTATCAGTAGCGGCGAGTGGCGGTTCTGATCTTAAGCTCAATATAGCCTGCACAAATTTTCAACTCTCTATTAGTGGGGGCAGTGATGCAGACCTGAGCGGAAGCGCAGAAAATATGGTGTTAACCGCTAGTGGCGGTTCTGATATAGATGCTTATGATTTTGCAGTAAACAACGCAAAGGTGAATGTTAGCGGAGGTTCAGATGCCAACATCCACGTAAATAAAGGATTGGAAGCAAGTGCAAGTGGCGGAAGCGATGTAAACTATAGGGGAAGCGCAGCTTTGAAAAAAACCAATTCCTCAAAAAGCGGAGATGTTACGCACGTGAATTAGCGAAGAGCGGAGAGCGAGGGTCTGGCATACCAAGCATCGATTAATGCCAAGGGATGTTGAACAAGTTAGTAGATAAAAATAAGTTTAGTTTTAGTTAATAGGCCAATATAGCGGATGCGGTATTGGCTTTTTTGGTGAAGCGAATAGCGTTTGGCGCTGAGCGCAGGTCGCTAACAGACTCAAGACTTCAGACTGCCAACTCCAGACTAAGTCTTAGAATAGGGATAATAAATAAAATTAGCACCTTCGGGCACTATCACAAAAACGCACATATAATTTTCAGGCTTTTTATAGCTTTTCAAAAATTGCTCTTTCTTATCAGGATGAACGATTCCTTTTTGAATAAACTCTTCTAAAGTAGACGCTTGAACAGTCCATTCGGTATTGAGATCGTTCTTATTTAAAATCACCTCGCCAATGCTTACTTCGTGCTGATGTGCAATAAATATTGGATAGGAAGAAATCCCCTCTACCATAATTTCTACTGCAACCTCTTTAATGGAACCAGTATAAAAGTTGAGATCTTTCTCTAAGCTGATCAGCGGACTTTTTTTCTGTTTCTTTCCTTCACTATTTTCTTCTTGGCCTAAATTGCCTAATAATTCTTCTGACTCCATTTTTTTAAAATCTTAATTCTTTTTTTAGGGTAATAAACTTGTCTTCCGTTAAACTATCGGTTAACAAGGCCCAACCTTTTTCGGTTTTAATTATCCTTCTGCTTAAGGGATATTGCTCTGAACAAAAGTACATCCGACCTTTCTTGATCAGCTTCCATGAATTATTTTTTAGCGAAAATACATTAATGCTCGACCAGCAGCTACTAAACCACTCCGGGCGGAGTAACAGCTCAGGTTGCCCATCGCTATCTAAATCTCCACTTAAAAAAAGGTCGGCACCAATCGCGTTTTCATAAATTAATACAGGAAGGCTGCTGTTGCTAAAATGAATACTGATGTTATATTCTCTTTGCTTGTCGCCTATATCATCATTAACAAACTTATTTTTTATTACAAAAGCAGTGTCTTTTTGTGTAAGTAAAAGGGTATCTATGGTTTTGGTAACCGTATCAATCTTAACGTTTGCTTGGACAGAAATAGGGCTTTTCTCTTCTTTCTCGTCCGATTTATCGTTGCCTTTGCAAGCAAATAATCCAGCAACAACGGTTAGATACAACCAAAATTTGCTCATGCTCTTAGTTTTAGCAAAACTACATTTTCTACATGTTGGGTATGAGGGAACATATCTACTGGTTTGATACGCACTACGTCATACTTTTCTTTTAACAGAGCCAAATCCCTGGCTTGTGTGCCTGCATTACAGCTTACGTACACAATTTTATAGGCTTCCATTTCCAATAATCTTTCAACCACATCAGTGTGCATGCCTGCCCTGGGCGGATCGGTTATAACCACATCGGGCTTACCGTGTTCGCTGATAAATTGGGGAGTTAAAATGTCTTTCATATCGCCCGCGTAAAAAAGCGCATTTGAGATTCCGTTTAACTCGGCATTAAATTTTGCATCCTCAATAGCTGTAGGCACATATTCTATCCCAATCACTTTGTTTACACTCCCTGCAATAAAGTTAGCAATTGTACCGGCACCAGTATATAGATCATATACCAACTCATCCCCTTTAAAATCGGCAAATTCTTTGGTAATCTTATAAAGTTCGTAAGCCTGGTCAGAATTGGTCTGATAAAATGATTTGGCCCCAATTTTAAACCTCACTACTTTTCCTGACCCATCAATCGGCATCTGCTCAAATATATGGTCCCGTCCTGCATAGGTGATTACTTCCTGATCAAAAATCGTATCGTTCTTTTTCTGATTAACGATATACAACAAGGCTGTAATTTCTGGAAAAGCAATTTTTAGATATTCCATTAATCCATTGATCTGCTCCTGCGCTGCATAGGCAAAAACTACAACTACCATGACCTCTCCGGTTGACGATGTCCTAATGATCAGGTTTCTTAATGACCCTTCGTGATTGCGGAGATCGTAAAAGCTCAGGCCATGCTGGAGGGCATACTCTCGAACCCTTAAACGCAGGCTGTTGCTTGGCTCTGCCTGCAAATAGCAATGCTCAATATCTAAAATCTTATCAAAGCGAAGCGGAACATGGAACCCCAGTGCATTCATTTCTCTATCATCGGCGTCAAATTGCATGTCTGTTGCATTTAGCCAACGTTTGTTAGAGAAAGTATATTCAAGTTTATTTCTATAGTATCTATTAACTGCCGAACCCAATATAGGCTCCATGTTTGTAGTATCAATTTTGGCTAATCGCTGTAAAGCAGCCTCTACATTCTTATGTTTAAATTGTAGCTGTGCATCATAATTCATGTGCTGCCATTTACATCCCCCACAGGTGCCGAAGTGACTACAAAATGGATCAACTCGAAGTGGAGAAGGAGATTGCAGGTTTTCGATAATCGCCTCAGCAAAATTTTTCTTTTTCTTCACTACCTTGATGTCAACAACATCTCCAGGAACGGCTTTGTCCACAAAAATCACTAGTTCATCAGCCTTGCCTACCCCTTTTCCTTCTTCAGCAATATCAATAATGCTTAGTCCCGAAATCCGTATAGGCTCTGCATTTCTTCTGTTTCTACTCATTGGATGCAAATATAGTGGTTAAAGCTGAAAGACTAAAGCAGAAAGCGATGGGCCATGGGCGTTTTGCGTTAAGCGATAAGCATTATACCCAAAGCGTAGGGCGTTGCCTTCGAAAACGAGGTCAAGGATATCTATGCCATTAAAGGCAGTAGATGTGAAGGTGATGGCAACTCAATTGTAAACTGATAACTGTGTCAAAGGCATCCCTTTGGGAAATTACTTTCCAAAAACCTTAAGAATTAATCCAAAAGCACCTTCAAGCCAGTTAAATTTCATGTCAAATTGCTCATCAACCATTACAGAAATCTCTAAAACTTCTTTGCTCATTACAAATGTGTTGATAATGATACAAAGATAAGTATTTATAGACTAAAAACCAAATCGGTATTTAGATTCATATAACTTACGAAGTTTGTCAATTTTCGAGTTAGACACTCGTAAGTTTAAGTTGAATTAGGAGTTAAGGTTGTGCCAAAGGCATCCCTTGGGGAGAAAGTTGGAATGTTTGAATTCATAACCCCAAACATTACTCACCAAACGTTTTGAAAAGCAGGGGCAGTGGCCACTATGAAGGGCAGTCCCGCCATTCGTTCCAATCTTTTCTTCGACGAAGACTTACGAAGTTTGGAACAACCTACGGCAAATGAAACTTCGTAAGTCTTGATAACCAAAGTATTTCCACTTCTGTCGGGTTTAGATAACAAAAGATAGTGCTAAAATTGTGGGTTGCAGGATCCATCCGATAGAATT
The DNA here is from genome assembly GCF_059703915.1 of Pedobacter sp. NO84. Lineage (NCBI taxonomy): Bacteria > Pseudomonadati > Bacteroidota > Sphingobacteriia > Sphingobacteriales > Sphingobacteriaceae > Pedobacter > Pedobacter sp. NO84. Next base: position 4,106,150 of record NZ_AP046575.1, on the reverse strand, counting down.
TGAGAGCCACAGATTAGAAAGATCAGTCATTCTTAAAAACGGCAAAGGTTTGGCTCAGACCTACATGAGCCGGGGTTGGCAGGTGGGGACAGCAGCAAACAAAAAGGAATTCGGCTTCCGACCGCACATGTTCCATCTTCCATCTTCCATCTTCCATCTTACATCTCCATCTTCCATCTCCATCTTCCATCTCCATCTTCCATCTTCCATCTTTATAAAGCAGCTTTCACCAAATAAGGCAAGATTTCTTTTTGGAAGGTGACGAAATTTTTGCGCACGTCGGCATCGCTTACTGAGGTAAAGGCAAAAGAAAATACGATACTTTTACTGGCCTTGAGCAAAAAAGCAAGTCCACCCCTACGCGCTGGGTTCTTCTTAAAATGATCCAGTTCCAAGTAGGCAGAGAGCAGTAGCGCCTCTAACTGATCTGAAAGATGTTTTAAAAATTCTTGTGAATTGGCATTTTCTCGAACAAAATCCCATCCGATAAACTCATTGCAAACCGTGTACGATAAACGGCAGGTCTTCATTACCAGCGCCTTTAAATGTTCTTCTTCACTGGCAAACTGAACTTTGTTGCTTAAAATTTCGTGCAGGTTAATATCCAGATAATCCATCAAAATGGCATCCAACACCTGCTCTTTGCTGTCGAAGTATTTGTAGATAGTTGCTTTGGCGATCCTTGCTTTCTTAGCAATTTCGTTTACGCTGGTTTTATGGTAACCATACTTCCTGAAAAGTTCTTTAGCAGCCCGTAAGATGCTTTCTTTTATTTTTTCTGGTTCCATTAATTCGTTACCTGTAAAGTGTTCCCGGCAATGGTAACACCATATTGTTTTAAAGAGGTTTTAGCCGGCGCTTTAACCGGACTACCATCATAGAGTGAGTATTTCGCGCCAGATGCTGGATCGGTAGCGGTTAAACTTGGATCATCAACTACTACTGCGTGCTTTTGTTCTGGATTAACGGTACTACAGCGATCATAGGCTACATAGGCATTATCCGCCCTGCGGTAAATGATTATGCCAGCCACACCATATCCTGACAATGTAACCGCACCCCCTGCTGTACTTAACCTACTTAATCGCGGGTCGGTTAGAGGTGCACTAAAGTTAACTGGTACATCTGGGATCATGCTTTCTTCTTTGGCGCAGGATGTACCAAGAATAACAAGCAACAAGATTCCAATTAACTTTTTCATCAGTATATCATTGTTTTTTAATGGTGATGAAGCTATCATGAGCAAAGTGGTTCTTTGGTAAATGGTATGCTCATGATGGTTTCATTTAGATAATTGCTGTTTTATATTGTTTTAAGAAACGCACGTCGTTTTCTGAGAAAAGGCGCAGATCCTTGATTTCAAATTTAAGGTTGGCAATCCGTTCGATACCCATCCCGAAAGCAAAACCACTGTATTTTTTACTATCAATACCACAATTCTCTAACACGTTTGGATCTACCATCCCACAGCCCAAAATCTCTACCCATCCGCTGTATTTACACATCTGGCAACCATCGCCCTTGCAAATGGTGCACGAGATATCCATCTCTGCCGATGGCTCCGTAAAAGGAAAGTACGACGGGCGGAAACGTACTTTTGTTCCCTCTCCATATAGTTCTTGAACGAAATAGAATAAGGTCTGTTTTAGATCTGCAAATGATACATTTTCATCCACATACAACCCTTCAACCTGATGGAAAAAACAATGTGCCCTAGCAGAGATAGCTTCATTTCGGTACACCCTACCAGGCATTAAGGCCCTAAAAGGTGGCTGTCCGGCTTCCATCATCCTCACTTGTACCGACGAGGTGTGCGTACGTAATGCGATGTCGCCTTTTTCGCCTCCTTTTTTTATAAAGAATGTATCCTGCATATCTCGAGCCGGATGTTCTTCAGGAAAATTTAAGGCTGAAAAATTGTGCCAATCGTCTTCAATCTCGGGACCTTCAGCTACGCTAAAACCAAGTTTATTAAAGATTTCGATAATTTCCCTTCTTACTAATGCCAAGGGATGACGGGCTCCGATTTCAAAGCCTTCACCTGGCAAAGTTAAATCAAGTCGTGAGTCCTCAGTCTTTAGTCCCGAGTCTGAAATACTTTCGTTTAATAGCTGATATTTGGCTTCCGCCAATTGCTTAAACTCATTTAATACTTTACCTAAAGTCCTTTTTTCTTCGGGAGAAACTGCCTTAAATTCATCAAAGATATCTTTAATAATCCCTTTGGTACCTAAAAAGCGGATACGAAATTGTTCCAGTTCTTCGGCACTTGTAGTATCAAATGAATTGATTTCTGCCGTGTACTGTATAATCTGGTCTTGTAACATCTGACAAATATACAGCAATTAGTATAAATATTTTAATACTAGTGAGTTCAAATATTATCCCTAATCATCTTTATGACAAGAAAATGGACTAACGAACGCGAAAATATGGCAGCTATATTTGAAGGCTATTTTATATTTTCATTAAAAAAAGTAACTGTTTCATTGAGAGCGAACTGCCATTCTTTGCTCCCTGATAAGGAATGATCTGCTCCATCCACAAAAACAAATCGTTGCGGGATGTGAAGGTCATTTAATCTCCCGATAAACTTATTTAACGTAGCAATATCCTGTTTCGGCAATCCTATGCTAGTATTATTTTCTGGAAATACGTTAATTGTTGGGATTAATCTGGTAGCATTTGCAACATAAAATGGGCTAATATCCTTATAATTTTGCTCATTGATAGGATCAACCTGAAAGCCAGTATAACGGTATCCTGATTCTAACAGGCTGGTTGGCAAAAGCTGATAGTTTGGAATATCCGTAAATGTTAGGTCTAATGACCCTGCAATATTGCCTATAACTTGTATTTTATGATCATTCCTACTGTCGTAACCATATAATAAGGCTAGTGTTGCGCCGGCGCTATGCCCCGCAATACCGATCCTTTTACTGCTGATCACCCAAGATTTAGCGTTAGCAATAGCATAATCTACTACTGCACTGATATCTGAAACCTGATCTTTAACTTTAACCGCACTAACTAGGTGCAACGGAGGGTTATCCGCCAACCCAGTTGAATTAACCAATCTATAATTTACGTTTAATACAGCGTAACCACTTGCAGCCAAATAGCGGGCCTGGGCATTATATTCACTTTTATCTCCACCAATAAAAGTACCACCATGTATAAAAATGATGACATTTGTGTTGGAAGTACGGTTGGCGGGCAGGTACACATCCATTTTTTGCTTAGGATCGCTACCATAACTTACATCCGTGAACGTTTGGGCATTTGCAGCAGTTTGATAAGAAGGGGTTACCTCTTTCCGGCAGGTTGAAAAGAATAATAAAATCATCAATCCAACACCCATAATCCTTCTCCCAAAGGGATGCCTTTGGCGCGTTTTTATCATTATCTCTTATTTGAACTATATTACTCCTAATTCTTTACCCACTTTAGTAAATGCGGCAATAGCTTTATCTAAGTGATGTTGTTCGTGTGCTGCGGAAAGTTGAACCCTAATCCGGGCTTTGCCTTGTGCCACCACAGGATAGAAAAATCCGATTACATAAATTCCTTCTTCAAGCATTTTAGCAGCAAATGTTTGTGCAATTTTAGCATCGTACAACATCACTGGCACAATTGGGTGGAAACCGGGTTTGATATCAAATCCCGCCTCCGTCATTTTTTCGCGGAAATATTTGGTGTTACGTTCTAATTTATCTCTAAGTTCGGTAGTTCCGCTCAACATATCTAAAACCGCCACAGAAGCGCCTGCAATTGATGGGGCCAGGGTATTGGAGAACAAATAAGGCCTAGATCTTTGACGAAGCATATCTACAATTTCCTTTTTCCCGGAAGTAAATCCGCCGGACGCACCACCTAATGCCTTTCCTAAAGTGCCCGTAATGATATCAATACGATCCATTACACCAAAATGTTCGTGGGTACCCCTGCCTGTTTTGCCGATAAACCCTGAGCAATGCGATTCATCGATCATTACTAAGGCCTCGTATTTATCAGCGAGATCGCAAATCTGATCCAATGGGGCAACAGAACCGTCCATAGAAAATGCACCATCAGTAACTATAATTCTATGGCGACAATCTTTTGCAGCTATTAATTGTTGCTCTAAATCGGCCATGTCGGCATTTTTGTACCGAAATCTTTGTGCTTTACAAAGTCTAACACCGTCTATAATGGAGGCATGATTTAACTCATCAGAGATAATTGCATCTTCAGCATTAAACAACGGTTCAAAAACCCCACCATTTGCATCAAAAGCCGCCGCATACAGAATGGTATCTTCAGTGCCCAGAAATTCAGAAATCTTAGCTTCCAATTCTTTATGGACATTTTGGGTACCACAAATAAAACGAACTGATGACATGCCATATCCATAATCATCAATCGCTTTTTTAGCAGCTTCGATTACTTTTGGATGCGAAGAAAGCCCTAAGTAATTGTTTGCGCAAAAATTAACCACTTCAGCACCAGAACTCACCTTAATATCGGCGCCCTGTGGCGTAGTAATGATTCTTTCGCGCTTAAATAATCCTGCGTTTTCTATTTCTTCGAGTTCTTTTTGTAGTACTGGCTGTAGGGTTTTATACATATTTATTTTTTTGATGCAACCTTTGGTCTTTAATACCAATCTACAAATATAATATATTAACAAACTTTAACACCTTATTTGCGTTAACTAAAAGAACTTAATCGATATTTATATCTTTAAATCTCCTATGAAGAAATTTTCCATTTCGCTATTTCTATTTTTTGTAATTATAGGCACAGTAACTGCCCAGCAATATCAGATTAGTGGAAAAATTACCGATAACTCAGGTGAAATCATCCCTTTTGCCTCAATTTATATCAAAAACACAACTAAAGGCGTATCTGCCAATGTAGATGGTTCCTATAAGTTAACTGTAGATAAAGGCAAGATAACCTTAATTTACACGGCGATTGGCTATAAAGTTAAAGAACGCGAGATAAATGTGGTCGACAACATGGTTGTTAATCAAGAACTTGCTACTGAGAGCTATACCCTAAATAACGTAGTAATTAGGCCGAATGCGGAGGATCCTGCGTTCGAAATCATAAGACAGGCGATAAAAAATAGAGTTAAGCACTTAACAGAGGTTGATGCGTATAGCAGCCATGTTTATATCAAAGGACTTCAAAAACTTGTTAGTGCCCCTAAAAAATTCTTTGGTAGGGATATTCAGAAAACGCTTGATTTAGATACGAACAGAAAGGGAATTATCTATTTGTCTGAATCAACTTCAAATTTTAGTTTTAAAAGACCTAATCAGATTCATGAAGAAATGGTGTCGTCAAAAGTTTCGGGCAGGAACAATAGTTTTAGCTGGAACAAGGCATCAGACCTTACCATTAACTTTTACGAAAATTTAATGCTAGAGGGATCAGGACTTAGCTCAAGAAGCTTTGTATCCCCGATTGCCGAAAATGCGCTTTTCTATTATAATTATAAGCTCTTAGGCACAATAGTTGAAAATGGAGTAACTATTAACAAAATCGAAGTATTTCCTCGGAGAAAAAGTGATCCTGTTTTTAGGGGAATAGTTTATATTTCAGAAGATAGCTGGCGACTGGTTGGAATTAATCTTTATTTAACTAAAGATGCTGGCATCAATCTACTGGATACCTTAACTATCGGTCAACAATTTATTAAAACCGAAAATGTGTATATGCCCTCAACTACAAAGTTTGAATTTAACGGGAAAGTATTCGGGTTTAAATTTGAAGGTTATTTTGTAGGCGTTTATAGCAACTATGATATTCATCCTAATTTTTCAAAGAATTTCTTCACTGCCGAAATCCTAAAAGTTACCAAATCGGTTAACAAGAAAGATTCGCTGTACTGGATGAACAACCGCCCCATTCCCCTTACAGAAGAAGAGCGCTATGATTATAAAAGGAAGGATAGCATCGCTCTGCGTAAAACCTCAAAACATTATTTGGATTCGATGGAACGCGAGAGCAATGAATTTGGCCTCGTTAAACTTTTTTTAACAGGTTATCGATTGAACAAGAGATACGAGAAAAAAAGCTTTTATTTTGATCCGATCATAAGATCTGTGTATTACAACACGGTTGAGGGTATGGGTATAAAATATGGCATAACCTATCGTAAAGGATTGGAAGATCGTAAATTTTATACCATCAGGCCAGAGGCAAGGTACGGTTTCTCTAACCATATTTTCTCGGCTAACCTAAGCGGAAATTACTATTATGACCCTTTAAAAAGGGCAAGCATTGGTGGTAGTTTTGGGAGTGATATTGTTGATTTAAATCGATATGGCTCGATGAGCTTGCTTTCTAATTCTATCAATTCGCTGCTTTTCGAAAGAAATCTATCTAAATTTTACAAAAAGCAATTTATAAACATTAATTCTAGCAGGGAACTTGCTGATGGACTTCAAGCTACTGTTGCTATCGATTACAGTAAAAATGAAACGTTGGTGAATACAAATCATTATAGGATTAGGGATATTGATGATAGAGAATTTACATCGAACAATCCGTTTAGTCCAAATACCGAAATTCCATTGTTTCCTACGTATCGTGCACTAACAGTTTCGGCATCTTTGGCTTATACCATCGGCCAGAAATACATTACTAGGCCTGATGGTAAATTCTATGAGGAATCGAAATACCCGCGTTTTCAGTTAGGGTATAGAAAGGGAGTTAAAGATATTTTTAACAGTGATGTAGATTATGACCTATTGGCCCTAGAAATCTATCAAGAAAAGATTAGTGTTGGCTTATTGGGGTATATGTCATTTGTGGTGGGCGCCGGTAAATTCTTAAATAATAATACGGTCTTCTATCCAGAAAGCAAACATTTTAGGGGAAATAATTCAACCGTATTTCCGCCAAACCTTAGAAAGTTCAGGTATCTTGATTTTTATCAGTACAGCACGGATAGGCAGTATTTGGAAGCTCATTTCGAACATAATTTTGCAGGATTTTTAACCAATAAAATTCCGCTTTTGCGCAAGGCGAAATTAGAAGAGTTTGTTGGCGTAAATTACCTTACACAGCCTGCAAAGAAAAATTACACTGAATATTTCTTCGGCCTACAACGTTTAGTGTTCAGCGTAAGCTATGGCTTTGCTTTCAATGGAAGTGAAAAAGTAGAACAGGGATTTAGGATTGCATATGGATTCTAAGGTTAAGCATAAAGCTAAAGTGCAAAGCAGAAACCTAAGTGTTTAGCTGGGCAATAATTCTTCTTTATACTTCTACCTCAGTTCTTTTTTCTTCAGCTCTTTTTTCTATCTTTGCGTTGCATTAAACGCCGTTTGCAACGGTATCAATGAATTATGACCTATCAAACATTACTTTATTACTGCTATTCTCCAATAGCGGATGCAGCTCAATTTGCTGAAGAACATTTAATTTTCTGTAAATCTTTAGGATTAGTGGGCCGCATAATCGTTGCCGAAGAAGGCCTGAACGGAACAGTTTCAGGAACAAAGGCCGCGTGTGAGGCATACATGGCCCATATAAAGTCGGACCATCGCTTTGCTAAAACTGATTTCAAGGTTGACGATGTTGCAGAACCCTCATTTATAAAGATGCATTGCCGATACAAAGCTGAAATTGTGCATTCGGGCTTACGCGATACCAGTATTATTAATCCGAATGAAAAAACCGGCAAATATTTAGAGCCATCAGAATTTAGCGAAATGCTTGATCGTGATGATGTGGTGGTTTTGGATGTACGCTCTAATTATGAACATAATTTAGGGAAGTTTAAAAATGCCGTTACGCTGGATATAGAGAATTTTCGTGATTTCCCAGATCAGATCAATGCTCTGGCCAAATACAAAGACAAAAAAGTAATGACCTACTGCACAGGTGGCATCAAATGCGAAAAAGCAAGTGCATTGCTATTGCATCATGGGTTTACTGATGTTTATCAATTACATGGAGGTATTATCAAATATGGTAAAGAAGCTGGGGGCAAAGATTTTGAAGGTAAATGTTATGTGTTCGACAATCGAATAGCAGTTGATGTGAATACAGTGAATCCTACTCTTGTCTCCAAATGCCTTAACTGCGGAGCAACCACATCAAAAATGATCAACTGTGCAAATCCGGAATGCAATGAGCATTTTACACAGTGTGATGAATGTGGCGATCAATTGCAGGGATGCTGTTCTGCACAATGTACCACGCACCCGCGCAAACGCCCCTATGACGGGTCGGGTTACTATGTGAAAGTGCCTCAACATGTTTTGAAAGTTTAACTACAAGCTCATTAAATTAAGCCTACCGCAAATTGCATTAGGCCCAAGGTAAACTTTAAAAAGTTATTCCTGTTTTTCTAATAGAAATTGTAATTTGTTTTTATCCCTAGATAGAAATTTATTGATATGGAATTACAAACTCTAAAAAGAAAAATCTATGAAGTGAGAAATCAAAATGTAATGTTAGATTTTGATCTTTCGGAATTATATGAAACAGAAACAAGGTCTTTAAAGCAAGCTGTTAATAGAAATATCGATCGTTTCCCAGAAGATTTTATGTTTCAGTTATCAAGAGCCGAATGGAATGAGCTTATCACAAATTGTGACAAGCTACCTGTAACTGCAAAATTCAGTCCTTCAAGACCCTATGCATTTACAGAACAAGGAGTTGCAATGCTGTCGAGTGTGCTAAAAAGTAAAAAGGCAATTGAAGTAAATATTGGGATCATGAGAGCATTTGTATTAATAAGACAATATGCACTTTCACACCAAGAATTAACTGACAAACTTAAGGCACTGGAGGAAAAATTTGATCAAAAATTTGATGACATAAATGAAGTCTTATCTTTTCTAATGAAAAAAGAACATTTAGGATATGAACAAAACCGTTGGATATAAATTAACATATAGTAGTATGAGAGCATTTTTAACCGTGATATTCCTTTTAATCTCTAATACTTTCATGACATTGGCCTGGTATGGCCATTTAAAATTTAAGGATATGGAGTGGAGCAAAAGTTTAGGCCTGGTTTCTATCATAGCCATTAGCTGGGGGATTGCGTTATTCGAATACATTTTCCAGGTTCCAGCAAATAAGTATGGTTTTAAAGAAAATGGAGGCCCATTTAGTTTAATGCAATTGAAAGTTACCCAGGAAGCCATTTCAATAGCTGTATTCCTAATTTTTTCCATCGTGTTTTTCAAGACAGAAAAAATTGCATGGAATCATATGGTTGCCTTTGCGCTCATTTTATTGGCTGTATTTTTTGCATTCATCAAGAAATAAAACTCTCTTTTAGCTTTATATCGTTCTTAAATAATTATTTTGCACAAACTTTGGTCGGAAGTGCTATTCTGTTCATGAAATACAATACGGTAACCCATTTTCTATTCTGCTTAGTATTGCTGATTATTCCTGTAAAGCTATTTGCAAGTGATATTCAGAGCATTGGTGTACCCTACGTCCAGAACTACCCCAAATCATCTTATTTATCCGGTAATCAAAATTGGTCTATAGCGAAAGATAAAAATGGCTTGATGTATTTCGGTAACGCCGAAGGACTGCTTGTATTTGATGGTAAATATTGGCAACAGTATAAGATGCCTAACAGGCAGATTGTTCGTTCTGTTGCCACAGGGCCAAATGGAGAGATTTTTACAGGGAGTTTTGGAGAATTTGGTTACTGGTCTTATCAAAATAAACGGCTAACCTATTCTTCGTTAGTTAAACTTATACCTAAACCCTATCAGATTACGGATGAAATCTGGAAAATATACATCCTGGGGAATAAAGTTATTTTTCAGTCTTTTTCTACCATATACATCTATGATAACAAAAAAATAAGCGTTGTTAAGGCCCCGCATCCTTTTCTGTTTCTCCATCAAGTAGGAAAAAGATTATTTGCCGAGGTATTGGGACAAGGTTTATTTGAACTTCAGGATAAAAATCTAATTCCGCTTAGTGGAAGTGAAATTCTAGGCAACACTGGTGTTTTGTCTATCCTCCCTTACAAAAACAATAGTTTCATTATTGGTACTAGCAAAAATGGTCTTTTTATATATGATGGCAAAGCCTTTACGCCAATGGCGAGTGGGGCAAATTCCTTTCTAAAAACATTTCAGCTTAACAATGGGGTAAAGATCTTAAACCGTTACTATGCTTATGGCACCATTTTAAATGGATTAATTATTATCGATGAAAACGGAAATGTGGTACAACGAATAAATAAATCCAGTGGCCTGCAAAATAATACTATCTTAAGTCTCTATGCAGATAATGAACAGAACCTTTGGGCAGGATTAGATAATGGAATTGATCGGATAGAGCTAAATTCGCCACTTTATTTTTATTTCGATAAAGCCGGTCGATTTGGTACTGTTTATTCGAGTTTGATTGTAAAAAATAAAATCTATCTCGGCACAAATCAAGGGTTATTTGCTAGTCCTTGGTTACCAGAAAACGGGAATCTGTACAATTCTTTTGATTTTAAGCTAATTCCTAATTCTCAGGGACAAGTGTGGGAATTAAATGAAATCGATAACCAATTAATATGTGGACATAACGAAGGCACATTTAATATTATCGGTGATAGGATGGAAAAAATATCTGATATAAATGGAGGGTGGACCATAAAAAGGCTAAATCCTAATTTTTTAATTCAGGGAACATATACCGGACTAGTTATTTTTGCCAAAGATGCCAATGGGAGATGGAAATTTAGTCACAAAGTTGCGGATTTTAACGCCCCATCCAGGTATGTTGAGCAGGATTCAAAAGGTGATATCTGGATCAGCCATGCGTATAAGGGATTATATAAAATCACCTTAAGTGCCGATCTTAAAAGAGCCACCAATATTAAATATTACGACGAAAAGAATGGGCTCCCGGGTAATTATAACATCAACATTTTTAACCTCGAGAACAAAATAGTCTTTTCCTCGGATTCCGGCTTCTTAGTATACGATGAAATCAGCAACCGCTTTAGCAAATACGATGCATTAAATAAGCACTTGGGTAGTTTTTATGCGTCAAACAAGATTATTAATGCCGGATTGAAGAAATATTGGTTTATAAACCATGGCAAAATGAGTTTAGTAAACTTAATTGAACCAGGCAAAATTAGTATCGACTCGAGCAGGTTTAGCATTTTAGACGGCCGAATGGTACAGTACTATGAAAACATTAGTCAAATTAGTAATAAGATATACCTTATTAGTGTTGATGATGGTTTTGTAATCTACAACACAACTAATATCGAAGGCATTAAAGAGAAATTAAAGCTTCCGTCGGTACTTATCCGAAAAACAGAAGATATTACAGATAAATATTTTACGTTAACTGAGAACGGAAACAAGGGAGAAGCCATTGAAATCCCGTATAGCAGAAATAATTTGCGGATTTCGTTCTCCCTTCCTTATTATCGTCAGTCCAAGACTAAGTTCCAATATTATTTGGAGGGTTATTCAAAGCAATGGTCTGATTGGAGTTCGGCAACACAAAAGGATTTTACGAACTTAAGTAGAGGAAGTTATACCTTTAAAGTTAGGGCTAAAATAAATGAAGAAACCAGTAGCGGGATAACCGAATTCGACTTTGTAATTTTGCCTCCATGGTACGGGAGCAATTGGGCCATCGCTTTTTATACTCTTGTTGGTGTCGTTTCTCTAATTGCTGGAAAAAGAATTTACGAGGCTAAATTAAGTAGAGACCAACAGTCTATTACGCAAAAGTTACAAGCTGAAAAAGAGCAGTTCCTTAAAAAAGAAGCTGAGGCCACTGAAAAGCAAATCATTAAAATCCAAACCGAAAAGCTTCAGGCTGAGCTTGCAGGCAAAAACAGGGAATTGGCTAATTCGGCGATGAGTTTGGTCTATAAAAATGAGCTTCTCCAAAAACTAAGTGAAGAGATGACCAAATTGAAGGATGAAAATGGTAAAAAGCTTTCTGAAGACCAACTTAGAAAAATCCAAAAAGTTATTGATGACGGGATGAATGATGAGCGGGACTGGAATTTATTTGAAAGCAGTTTCAATGAAGCGCATGAGAGTTTCTTTAAAAAGTTGAAATCCAACCATCCAGATCTTGTACCGAACGACCTTAAGTTATGTGCTTATCTACACATGAACATGAGCAGTAAAGAAATGGCATCACTGCTGAATATATCACTTAGGGGCGTAGAAATACGACGCTATCGTTTGCGTAAAAAGTTAGATGTTCCTCATGATAAAAACCTCGTAGAGTTTTTAATGGAACTTTAGCACTACATCATTACCACTCATAACCCTTTTTCTGAACTATTAAAACAACTCCAGCCCGGAAGGCTTGTAGTACTTGTAATTTTTATGTTATCCTATCATAAACCTCATTTTTGGGCCATATAACCATCTTCTTGATCATAATGAGAAAGTACATACATAGCCAATGATGTATTAATGTATAGGTAAATTAACTTGCAGATTCCGATATAAAACAGAAAATTAGAGTAATCAATTAAACAAATATGTGTAACAGTATGAAAAAAATCTTTACAAAATTTTCTGTTTTAACCTTCCTTTGTTTGCTTTTATTAAACGTTGCTTCGGCCCAAAATGTTACAGTTAAGGGTGTAGTTAAAGATGAAACCGGTTTGCCCGTACCATCCGTAAACGTAGTGATCAAGGGCACTCAGAATATGACTCAAACAGACGTAAGTGGAAATTATTCCATAAGTGTGCCAAGCTCTGGTACGTTAGTATTTACCTATGTTGGGTATTTAACTAAAGAAGTTGTTGTTAATGGGCAACAAACAATAAATGTTACATTAGTTCCGTCTTCTAGCGATTTACAACAGGTAGTTGTTGTTGGTTACGGAACTCAGAAAAAAAGAGATCTAACGGGATCAATCACAAGTGTTAGTGGTACTGATATTGAAAAAATCTCAGTTACCAATCCGATTGCAGCCTTACAAGGAAAGGTGCCGGGATTAACGGTTTCCAATACTGGGCAGCCGGGATCTAGTCCTACGGTACGTATCCGCGGTATCGCGAGTACAAAGGATGCCAATCCACTTTATGTGGTTGACGGCTTGTTGCAAGACAATATCGACTACCTAAATCCTTCCGATATCGAAACCATTGATTTACTACGGGATGCGTCGTCAACTGCGATTTATGGTTTAAGAGGCGCCAATGGTGTAATTGCAATTACTACAAAAGTTGCTGCAAGAGGTAAAACCCGAGTTAATTTTCAAACAACAACAGGTTTTCAGCGTGTAAATGATCTAATTGATGTTACCGATGCTGCTGGCTTCAAGAAACTTTACTCTGCTGCCCTGGCAAATGCTGGTGCTGCACCATTTGATTATACCAATTATACAGGTGATACCAATTGGCAAAAAGAGCTTCTTCGTGATGCCATCATCAATACCAACTCGCTCAATATTTCAAACAATAATGAAAAAAGCACAACATTGGTTAACATTGGTTACAATAATCAGGACGGGGTAATTAAATATAACAATTATAAAAAATTCATTGCTCGTCTAAACGAAGAAATCAATATTACAGACAAAATTAAAGTTGGGGCAAATTTAACCGGTTTCCATTGGAGACAGGAGCCTAGCGGCGCCTCCAATTCAGGTATTTATGCGGCTCCAATTGTTCCAATCAGGAGTCCTTCAGGTTTGTATTATACCATGCCTTCATTTCAACGTGCGCAGGTGGCTAATCCTGTGCTAATCGTTGATCAGGCTAATAATACCTCCCTTAACAGAGGTTATAGAATTAGTGGGTCTTTATTTGCTGAGATTAAATTCTTAAAAGACTTTACATTAAGGTCTACTGTGTACACAGATTTAGGTTTTAACAACGCGAGGAGCTATCAACCACTTCCTTATGCAGTAATAAATCTGGGCGAAGGAACAACCGCAACAAATACTTTTTTTGATAACACAGCAAGAACTACAGTAAGTCAAAATACCTTTGAAGGCCGTAAATATCAGCAAGACCATACGTTAAGCTACAACAAGGTAATAAAGGATCATAGCCTTACCGCACTCGTTGGTTTCACATCTGTATACCAATCGAGCACAAGCTTGAGTGGATCGAGAAGAGATACTACCTTGAACGTGCCGTTTGACCAAAACCTTTGGTATCTCAACGTAATCAACGCAAACAATCCAACCTTTAACGGTGGCGGTGGTAGCGAAGAGTCAAACGCAGGTGTGTTTGGACGGATCAGTTATAGCTTCAAAAATAAATACCTATTAAATGCCACTATCCGTAGAGATGGAAGCTCTAGGTTTGCTCCAGAAAACAGATGGGGTACATTCGGAAGTGTTGGTTTAGGATGGGTAGCGAGTGATGAAGATTTCTTTAGAGATAACATCAAGGGCATTGATTTCTTAAAGTTTCGTGCAGCTTGGGGAAGATTAGGGAACTCAAATGGAGTTGATCCAAATTTATATCAACAAACCCTATCGAGTGCTGCCACAGCAATTTTTGGAGATAACATCTACACTGCCGTTCAAAACTCGTATATTCCTGATCCCAACCTACACTTTGAAATTGTTCAAGGCTTTGATCTAGGTATGGACGTAAAAGCTTTAAGAAACCGCCTGAGCGTTGAACTTGGGTATTATAACAAAAGCACAGATGGTATTTTAACCAGTTTCACTTTACCAAATACCACACTTGCCTACTTTACCAATTTGGGTAAAATCACCAATAAAGGAGTTGAAACTTCAATTGGTTGGAATGATAAAATTGGAGATAACTTAACCTATAACGTAAATGCAAACTTCAGTTACAATAAAAATATTGTTAACTCATTAGGTAATGCAACCAATTTCCAAATTTTAGGAAATGGCGGAGTAAACGTTACGGAAACAGGTAGCTCTATTGGTTATTTCTATGGATATAAGCAAACTGGTATTTATCAATCAACAGCAGACCTGGATAGAATCCCTCACCTTTCTACTTCGTTACCAGGTGATATCTCGTATGCAGATATAAATGGTGATGGGATCATTAGTCCGCTCGACAGAACTTACTTGGGAACCCCTTTCCCTCCTTATGCTTACGGACTAAGTGTATCATTGGGATATAAAGGTTTTGATGCTACTATAGAAGGTCAGGGTTCTGCTGGAAACAAAATCTATGTTCAACGTCGTACAGCAAATTTTGCGGTATTAAATTACGAAAGCAATAGATTAAATGCATGGACTGGCCCCGGTACATCGAATGTTGAACCAATTATTGATTCTCGTGGAAACAACTTATTGTTTAGCACGTATTATTTAGAAGATGGCGACTACTTCCGTTTGCGTAATGTACAGTTAGGTTACACCTTTGGCGCTAATACATTAGGCAAAGTGGGCATTCAGAAACTAAGAGTGTTTGTAAGTGGGCAAAATGTTAAAACCTGGAGCAAAGTTAGTGGTTATACTCCTGAGCCTCAAATCGGAAATATTACGGGCAGTGGTGCCGATAACGGGCTTTATCCTGTTCCGTCAGTCTATTCTTTCGGTTTAAACGTAACTTTCTAAGCGAAATCATTTAATCAAATTAAAATGAAAATATTTAATAAAACACATAAGAATACCGGAATAGCGCTAATTGTACTAGCTATGGTATTCTCAACAGCTGGTTGCCATAAATTTTTGGACACAGAAAGACAGGGTCAGTACACGGCCGATGATTATCCGTATCCTACTGGATCTGGCCCTTATGATCAATTTTTATTCGGAGCTTACAATGATTTAAGAAACTATGATGTGCATTGCACAGGCTTCTTTTTATCTACCAGTGTGAGAAGCGACGATGCCGACAAAGGAAGTACAGCTACAGATGGTGGTGCTGATGCGATTAGCATGGATAACTTTCCAGTATTACCCAATAATGGGATAGTAAACGGAATGTGGAATGGTTACTTTGGTTTTATTACCAAATGTAATATCGCGTTAGACCAGATTGAGAACAATAAAGATATCGTGGCTACGGATGCGATAAAAATTCAATCGCAAGCAGAGGCAAGATTTTTGCGTGCTTATGCCTATTTTAATCTCGTACGTTTATTTGGCAGGGTTCCGTTAATTGATAAAATTCTTACGGTTGCCCAAGTTAATGTTCCTCAAAGTTCGCCAGCACAGATTTATGCGTTGATAGAAAGCGACCTTACCTTCGCAGCAGCAAATTTACCTTTAAGTTGGGACAAAAAATTTGTTGGTCGTGCTACAAAAGGTGCGGCAAATGGAATTCTTGCAAAAGTATACCTTACCCAACAAAAATGGGGACAAGCAATGACTGCGGCAAATGCAGTTATGACTTCTGGACAATACGACTTATCAACTACGTATGCTAATATCTTCGGAGAGTCTGGAGAAAACAGTAAAGAATCGGTTTTTGAAGCGCAAGCTACTGCAAGTGCTGCTGTACCTACTGCAAATGGCATCCAACTTTCTCAATTTACTGGTGTCAGGGATTCTGGCGATTGGAACTTAGGATTTGGCTGGAATGTTCCTAATAGCAATTTAGAAAACGCATACGAAGCAAACGATCCACGTAAGGCAAGAACTTTTTTATATAGAAGTACATCTACAACACAATATAAAACCGTGTATGGAGAAATTACAGCAACAACTTGGATAAATCCAATCTACAATCATAAAGCGTATAGCAATCCTGCTTTTAGATCATTATATAACAATAAGTCTAGCTATTGGATGAATGTCCGCTTATTGCGTTATGCTGATGTAGTGTTAATGTATGCTGAAGCTGCAAATGAAGTTGGAGGTAATACTACCGCTGCACTAGCTGCCTTAAATAGCGTTCGTGCCAGGGCTAGAGCAGGTGCGCCGGGAGGAACCTTGCCAGACATAACTACAACAGACCAAACCTTATTGCGCAATGCGATCAGACAGGAAAGAAGAATCGAATTAGCGATGGAATATGATCGTTTCTTTGACTTGGTAAGATGGGGCATTTCTCAGACAGCTTTATCTGCTGCTGGAAAACCTAATTTTAATGCTTCGAGAGATAATTTATTACCTATTCCTCAAACCCAAATAGATTTAAGTAAAGGTGTTTTAACACAAAATCCAGGCTATTAATCTTTAAAATAATAGAAAATGAAATTTTCAACTAAAAATACGATAGCATATATGTTGGGCCTGTGCCTAGCTGCAGTTGCTTTTTCATCTTGTGATAAGGATGATAATCCAAACGATTTACCTGAAGTAGATCCATCTTCATACCAGGGCAAGGTTGATGGTTTTAGCTCTTCTGATGAAGTTTACTCAAAAAATTTAGTTGCCTATTGGTCCTTTGATGGAACGAAAAATGAAACTAAAACCAATACAGCACCTACATCAGCTGTAAATGATTCGTTTATTAGTGGGGGGGTTAGAGGACAGGCATTAGGCCTAAATGCCGGTTATTTGTATTACGCTAAACAATTTGACGCATTTAAAACTAGTTCCTTTAAAAGTTTTACAGTAAGCGAATGGGTACAAATTTTGAACAATGGTTCAAAAAAAACAATGTTATTTCAAATAACTAGACCTGGGATCTTCGATGGCAGTTTTGATTTTATACTAGAAACAAATGCCAACCCGGCCACCAATACAGATTATATACAAATTCACCCGTATTTCACAGCTATTAGTGGCGGCCGTCAAGACAACATCAATAATTACGGCACTACTAATCTTTCCCCTAAAATTGGTGCAAATAAATGGGTTCATTTATTGATTACTTATGATGGTAGTTCTGGGATTTTTGATATTTGGGCAAATGCCATTAAAGTTGGTAATTATCCAAGTAGAGGAACTGGTACTAACCTGTTTAATTCATACGAACCTAGTGAGATAATAATTGGTGCTAACTACAACTTAATTCCTGGTAAAACAGTAAATACCGATACAAGCTTCGGTGCGATGACTGGCTCTATTGATGAAATAAGAATATTCAATACGGTACTTCCGCAAGCTTACATAAAGGCTTTATACAATTTAGGTTTAGCAGGCAAGTAAATATCCTTTTAGTAAAACACAGCATTGTTAACAGTGCTGTGTTTTTTCATAGTTAACCAATAGTTAATGAGATTTCAAGTGCCGATCAACCCGTTAAAAAATGTAATTTCTATTGCAGTTTGCGCTATTTTTCTGTTTTCAAATTGCAGCAAAAGTAAAACAGAAGAAATTCCTAATACCGATACTTCATTATATTTTACTGTAAACGGTGTTAACAATGGTACACTCAAGTATACTGGGTTAACCTTGAAACCTGTAATCAAGTTTACGTTTACTGAAGCTATAAATACGAGCACCGCAGCAAGTTCTTTATCGTTAACAGATGCCGGTGGTACCACGATTGCGATTACTACTACGTTTCAAGATGGCGATAAAACCATGCTGGTATCTCCACAAAGTGATTTTAAATCTTTTACCATTTATACGCTTTCGATTAATGGCAATCTAAAATCAGCTGGTGGAGGAAAATTGATTAATCCTGCAAGCCTTACTTTGGTTTCTGGATTAGATAACAGCGATAAGTTTACTCGGATTACAGACGATGAGCTATTAACCTTAGTGCAAAGGCAAACTTTTAAGTATTTTTGGGATTTTGGACATCCTACAAGTGGCTTGGCCAGAGAGCGTAATACATCAGGCGATGTTGTAACTACCGGGGGTTCTGGTTTCGGAGTAATGGCCATCGTTACTGGCATTAGCCGTAACTTTATTACCAGGGCCGAAGGTTTGGCCCGCATGCAAAAGATTGTTGATTTTCTTAAAACGAAAGTAACCAGATATCATGGTGCCTACCCTCATTGGCTTAATGGGGTAACTGGTGCAACCATACCTTTTAGCGCAAAAGACGATGGTGCAGATTTAGTTGAAACCTCCTATCTGATGCAGGGCCTCATCACCGCTAGGCAATATTTCACGGGATCAGACGCTGCCGAAACTGCATTAAGAAATGATATCAATGCTATTTACAACGGTGTAGAGTGGGCATGGTTCAGAAAAGATAATGGAAATGTTTTGTACTGGCATTGGAGTCCTAATTTTAATTGGGATATGAATTTACCATTGCAGGGCTGGAACGAAGCGTTAAATACCTATATCATGGCGGCAGCATCACCAACATCAAGTATTCCTAAAACTGTATACGATCAGGGTTGGGCAAGAAATGGTGCGATCAAAAACGGGAATACCTATTACGGTATAGTTTTGCCTTTGGGTAATCCTTATGGCGGACCATTATTTTTGGCCCATTATACGTTTTTAGGTGTAAACCCAATAGGGCTTGTAGATACCTATGCAAATTATGAAACACAAAATAAAGCACATACACTTATTAACTATAATTATTGTGTGGCTAATCCTTTAAAAAATGTAGGGTATAGCGCCGACTGTTGGGGTTTAACTGCGAGTGATTTACCTGTAGGTTACGGAGCAAGCTCACCATCAAATGATAAAGGGGTAATCGCTCCTACCGCAGCAATTTCATCATTCCCGTACACACCAACAGAATCTATGCAAGCGCTAAAATTCTTTTATTATAAATTAGGGGATAAAATTTTTAAGGAATACGGTTTTGTGGATGCTTTTAATCTAAATGATCCTTGGTTTGCAACCTCAACCTTAGCTATAGATCAAGGGCCAATTATCATCATGATTGAAAACCATCGCAGCAAGTTGCTGTGGAATTTATTTATGAGTGCTCCAGAAATTAAAACAGGCATGAGAAACTTAGGATTTTCAGGCCCTAATCTCTAAACTAATCTTCGCCCTGCGAAAAAAGAAAATTATTAATGAATTTACTATATACATTATCGCTATTATTAATGTTAAGCTGTAGCCAAGCTCAGCAAAAATCACCTGAGATTAAAAAAAATCTAAGTGATGAGCAATTGCTTACCCTCGTTCAAAAACAAACTTTTAATTATTTCTGGGACGGGGCAGAGCCGATTTCGGGCATGGCTAGGGAACGCTTTCATAGCGATAATGAGTATAAGCAGAACGATAAAGATGTGGTTGCCACGGGCGCTACAGGTTTCGGGGTAATGTCTATCCTTGTAGGCATAGAACGTAAATTTATTACCAGAAAACAGGGCTATGAACGCCTAAAAAAAGGCGTTGACTTCCTACAGCGTGCTGATCGTTTTCACGGAGCTTGGTCGCACTGGATCTATCCAACCGGAAAAGTTAAACCTTTTGGTAAGAATGATGATGGTGGAGATTTAGTAGAAACCTCCTATTTAATGCAAGGTCTCCTTTGCGTGCGTCAATATTTTAAAGATGGAAATCAGAAAGAAAAGGCATTGGCGGCTCAAATTGATCAACTTTGGAAAGAGGTAGATTTTGATTGGTACCGCAATGGCGGAAAAAATGTGCTGTACTGGCATTGGTCGCCAAATATTGCATGGAAGATGAATTTCCCTGTAACGGGTTACAATGAGTGTTTGATCATGTATATAATGGGAGCCTCATCTCCAACACATGGCATTCCGGCAGAGGTATACGATCAAGGATGGGCAAAAAGTGGAGGTATTAATACCGATATTACTGTTTATGGACATCAGATCAAATTAAAGCATAATGGTCAGAAAAATAATGTTGGACCATTATTTTGGGCACAATATTCGTATTTAGGTCTAGATCCAAGAGGTTTAAGGGATAAGTACGCGGATTATTGGCAAGAAAATACAAATCATACCTTAATTCATTATGACTATGCAATAGATAACCCTAAAAAATATAAAGGGTATGGGGCTAATTCGTGGGGCTTTACTTCAAGTTATTCAATTAAAGGATACGCAGGACACAGTCCTTCAGAAGATTTGGGTGTAATTTCTCCAACTGCGGCTTTGTCATCCTATCCCTACACCCCAAAATATTCGATGCAAATGATCAGACACTTGTATGAGGATCTAGGTGATAAGGTTTGGGGCGAGTATGGATTTTATGATGCCTACAGTGAAACCGAAAATTGGTTTCCAAAAAGATACCTGGGGATTGATCAAGGGCCAATCGTAGTGATGATAGAAAATGGCAGATCTGGTCTTTTATGGAACTTATTTATGAGTTGTCCAGAAGTTAAACAAGGCTTAAAAAAATTGGGATTTCAAAGCCCAAAAATATAATATAAATCACTATACTTCACTTACATAGAATGAAACGAATCTCTGTCCTATTTTTATTAGCCGCTCTCTTTAGTTCAACATTTGCACAGCAAAAGAAAATCGTAAATCCTGCGCAGCAGAAAATGAACACCTTCATTACCAATCTGATGTCGAAAATGACATTGGATGAAAAAATTGGCCAACTAAATTTACCTAGTTCAGGAGATATCACTACGGGCCAGGCCAACAGTTCTGATATCAGCAAAAAAATCAGGGCCGGTCAGGTTGGCGGCTTATTTAACATCAAGGGTGTAGAACAGATCAGAGCAGTTCAAGAGATTGCTGTTGAAAATAGTCGTTTGAAAATTCCATTGCTCTTTGGCATGGATGTAATACATGGCTATAATACCGTATTTCCAATTCCGTTGGGATTGAGCTGTAGCTGGGATATGGAAGCCATTAAAAAATCAGCCAGAATTGCAGCAATAGAGGCCAGTGCGAGCGGTATTAATTGGACATTTTCGCCTATGGTTGATATATCTAGGGATCCCCGATGGGGCCGTATTTCTGAAGGAAGCGGAGAAGACCCATACCTGGGTTCACAGATAGCCAAGGCTATGGTTACTGGCTATCAGGGTAAACTTCAAGCTAACAATGAAATATTAGCCTGTGTTAAACATTATGCCCTATATGGTGCCGCAGAAGCGGGAAGAGACTATAATCCAGCAGATATGAGCAGGATAAAAATGTATAATGAGTACCTTCCTCCATATAAAGCAGCTGTTGATGCAGGTGCTGCCAGCATAATGGCGTCATTTAACGAAGTTGAAGGGATACCTGCAACCGGAAGTAAATGGCTAATGACAGATGTATTGCGCAATCAATGGGGATTTAAGGGATTTGTAGTAACCGATTATACCGGAATTCCTGAGATGATAGAACATGGGATGGGCGATTTACAGGCCGTAACTGCTCTAGCCTTAAATGCAGGTATCGACATGGATATGGTGGGTGAAGGCTTTTTACTCACACTTAAAAAATCATTGACCGAAAAGAAAGTAACGGTAGCCCAAATTGATAATGCATGCCGCTTAATATTGGAGGCAAAATATAAACTTGGACTGTTTACAGATCCCTATAAATTTTGTGATCTATCAAGAGCAAAGAAGGAGGTGTTCACACCCGAAAATCGTGAGGTTGCCAGAGAAATCGCCGCCAAAAGCTTTGTGTTATTAAAAAACACTGGAAGTGTGCTTCCCCTAAAAAGAACAGGCACAATTGGATTAATTGGCCCGCTTGCAGATAATACGGCAAATATGTACGGCACCTGGAGCGTTGCTGCTCTATTTGATCAATCTGTAACCGTATTGCAAGGTTTAAAAAATGCTTTAGGTACTAATGCTAAAATATTAACAGCTCGCGGTTCTAATTTCTTGGCTGATTCTGTGATGGAACAGCGTTTTGTTAATGTTCATAACCCCACGTATAAAAGGGATTCGAGATCTGAAGCGGCGTTGGTTAAAGAAGCTTTAGAAGTTGCAAGAAAATCTGATGTAGTGGTTGTAGCAATGGGCGAAGGCTCTGAATTTTCTGGAGAAAGCAGTAGTGTTACCAACATTGAAATTCCTGAAACACAGAAAAATCTTCTAAAAGAGTTAGCCAAAACCGGTAAGCCTATTGTATTGGTATTGTTTACGGGTAGACCTTTGGCACTAAAGTGGGAGGAAGAAAACATCCCTGCAATCTTAAACGTATGGTTTCCAGGAAGCGAAGCGGGAAATGCCATAGCCGACGTACTTTTCGGAGCAGTAAACCCATCAGGAAAATTAAGCGTTACCTTTCCTCAAAATATAGGTCAAGTGCCGCTGTATTATGCACACAAAAATACTGGCCGTCCGTTACCAGAAGGAGCATGGTTTAAAAAATTTCGTTCTAATTATTTAGATGTGAGCAATGATCCCCTGTACCCCTTTGGTTATGGTTTAAGTTACACCACTTTTAATTATGGGGAAATCAAATTAAGCAGCAACCAATTAAAAACTGGGCAGCAGCTTACAGCTACAATAAGCATTACCAATACAGGCAAGGTTGTAGGTGAAGAAGTAGTACAGTTATATACCCGCGACTTAGTTGGCAGTATTACTAGGCCAGTTAAAGAACTCAAAGGATTTCAGAAAATCAGCCTTCAACCAGGCGAAACGAAATTAGTGAGCTTTACCATAAATGAAGAGATGCTAAAATTTTACAACAGCGAACTTAAGTTTATTGCCGAGCCCGGTGATTTTAGACTGTTTATTGGCGGTAATGTAAGAGATGTAAAAGAAACCAGTTTTAGACTTGTAAAATAAGCCATGAGAAAATTAACCGCGTTTTTGCTTTTTGCGTTAATTGCTTTTGAAGCAACTGCGCAGGACTTGTCATTATACAAGAAAGAATTTCTACTTGAAGGTGCTGATACGTTAAAGTATAGAATATTGTATCCCGAAAATTTTGATGCTACAAAAAAGTATCCAGTGGTTTTCTTTTTGCATGGCAGTGGAGAAAAGGGAAACGACAATGAGAAACAGTTAACTCATGGTGCAAAAATGTTCCTGGAAGATAGTTTTAGGAGCAATCATGCTGCAATTGTTATTTTTCCGCAGTGTTCTGAAAATGATTACTGGTCTAATGTTGAGATAGAAACTATAAACACAAAACGGTTTTTAAGCTTCATTAAGGGGGGAGCGCCTACTAAAGGTATGTCGCTTTTAATAAAACTAACTGATAAAATAGCAAAACAACCCTTTACTGATAGGAGCAAAATTTACGTGGGCGGATTATCCATGGGCGGAATGGGTACTTTTGAGATCTTACGGCGTAAACCTAATACTTTTGCAGCTGCCTTCGCCATTTGCGGGGGCGATAATATCGGAAACGTTAAAAAATACAAAAATGTTCCCTTATGGATTTTTCATGGGGGGATGGATGATGTGGTTAATCCACAATTATCGTATGCTATTTATAAAGAGTTAAAAAATTTAGGGCACGAACCAAAGTTTACCATTTACCCAAAGGCAAATCATAATAGTTGGGATTCTGCATTTGCAGAGCCCGGACTAATGGATTGGTTGTTTGGGAAACAAAAGTAATTGATAAGCAACTCGTTAATTGAAAGGCTACCTCGTAGGTTCTGTAGAACCTACGAGGTAGCCTTTCTACTTCTCAAAAGCTTCATAATTTAAAAGATACTGCACTCTTTCGGCATGGTACTTCTCGAAAAAATATTTCCCGCCAAACCACTCTAATATTTCATCCCTACTTAAATATGTGGGATTATTGGAAAGAATTTCACGATAGGAAGAATATTTATAATCTCTAAAATCACCAATAATTTGGTGCCTTTGTGGATTTGCGTGTATATAATAAATCAACTCACTAAAATATGCATCGCAGTCGACTATCTTTCTTTTAAATCTCTCAGCAAATAATTTTCCTGTGCGATTGTATTTTTTATTAAAAGCTTTAGCATATGCATTAAAAAGATTTGAAAAGCATTGCGAAACATTTATTTCCTTGCCGTTGATAGTCTTTTGCTTATCATCATCCCTTATTTTAATCAATAGATGGAAGTGATTACTCAATAAACAATAACAGTAAATATGGGTTGTTGGAAGAATGTGCTTTACTAATAAATGAAGAAAATAAAAATAGTCTGCCTCTTCCCTAAAAATCTGTTCTTTGTTGTTGCCGCGGTTATAGATATGGTAGTAATTACCTCTTTCTAATGGAGTGGTTTTCGTCATATCCAAAGCTAAATAAGACGCAATTAAATTTGATTAACAAAAAAACCCTTAAACGACCAAATTAACCCTTTAAAGAGTATTTTAACTGAAACACCTCGTAGGTTCTGTTAAACCTACGAGGTGTTTAAAGTGTTTAACGAGGTGGTTAATGTTAAAAAATTAGAATCTTCATTAAAATAAAAACTCGAAGCATTTACTCCGGGTTTTTATGTTATCCTTCGATAAGCTCAACACTGCCCAACTCAATTACTCTGCCATATTATGGTAAACCGCCTGCACATCATCATCTTCCTCTAATTTATCTATCAACTTTAAAACATCAGCAACTTGATCTTCGGATACGGGGTGGTGTGAGATTGCAATTCTTTCAAGTTTAGAGCTTTTCAATTCGATACCTTTCTCCTCTATTGCCTTTTGTAAAGAACCGAAGTTTTCGAAAGCACCCTGGGCTACTGCTATATCATTCCCCTCTTCGTCTGATTCAACATAGAGTTCTTCCAATCCTGCATCAATCAGCTCAAACTCTAATTCCTCCAGATCTAAATCATCACCAGGAACAAACCTAAAAATAGATTTACGGTTAAATACAAAATCCAATGAACCGGTTTTACCAAGTGTCCCGTTGGTTTTATTAAAGTAGCTACGCACGTTTGCCACAGTTCTATTGGTATTGTCAGTTGCTGTCTCAATCAAAACTGCAACTCCGTGAGGGGCATATCCTTCATAGACAATCTCTTCGTAATTGGCCATAGATTTATCAGAAGCGCGTTTTATGGCAGCTTCTACCCTATCTTTTGGCATATTAACTGCTTTTGCATTTTGCATCGCAGAACGAAGCCGGGAATTGGTTTCTGGATGTGGCCCCGCCTCCTTAACGGCCATTACAATATCTTTGCCAATACGCGTAAATTGAACCGCCATTTTGGCCCAACGTTTAAATTTTCTTTCTTTTCTAAATTCGAATGCTCTTCCCATTTTATGAGTTTTGAGTTGCGCGTTTGGCAGATAGCGTTCAGAACGCCACCTAACGCTTAACTTATTTCTTTAAATTATTCAACATATCTTCCGTCATCCTAGCCAGATTAAACTCTGGTTTCCATCCCCAATCTTTTTTTGAAAAGCTATCATCAATAGATCTTGGCCAACTATCGGCAATATCTTGTCGAGGATCGTTTTCAGTGTAAGTTAGCTTAAATTCTGGAATATGCTTCCTTATTTCAGCTGCTAGCACTTCGGGAGTGAAACTCACACCAGCAAAATTATAACTAGATCTGATTCCGATTTTCGCTGTAGGTGCGTCCATCAACTCTATGGTACCCCGAATGGCGTCATCCATATACATCATCGGCAACTCAGTTGTGGCCGACAAGAATGAGCCATAACTTCCCTTTTTTAAGGCCTCATGAAAAATATGGATCGCATAATCCGTTGTTCCACCTCCTGGCGCTGCTTTCCAACTAATTAAGCCCGGATACCGAATACTCCTTACATCAAGATTATATTTTTGATAGTAATATTCGCACCATCGCTCCCCTGCAAGCTTACTAATCCCATAAACGGTATTCGGATCCATAGTGCAGTATTGCGGCGTATTGTCTTTAGGCGAATTTGGCCCAAATACCGCTATAGAACTTGGCCAATAAACTTTTGCGGTTTTATAAACCAAAGCCAAATCCAACACGTTTAAAAGACCATTCATATTTAAATCCCAAGCTAGTTTAGGATTCTGCTCTCCAGTGGCAGATAATAAGGCAGCTAATAAATACACCTGAGTAGGTTTGTATTTCAAGAAAATCTCTTTTAAAATTTCTTTATCAAGCACATTCACAAATTCGAACGGACCAGCATTCTTAGTTTCATAATCGGGCCTACGAATATCACATGCAACCACATTATCGTTGTTATATGCTTTGCGCAAAGCCGTGACCAATTCCGTACCGATTTGCCCATTGGAACCCAAAACTAAAATTTTTTCGCTCATACTTTATGGATATGAACAAAGGTAAAAAAATCTATAAATCTGCGACGAGGTAAAACGTTTTATTAATGTAAACTAATTTTTACATTCGGCCCAATTGGCTCAAAGAGCTTAGTAATTGTACTTTGTACACACATTCAAAAAATAGCCCTCAATAAATTTCTCTACTGTTTCGTTATGTTGAGATATTTTATCTAATTTAATTGCTTCAAAACCTAACCAAATCATATGGACAGAAGAGAAGCCGTAAAAAGTGTAGCGTTTTTAATAGGTGGAGCCCTCTCGGCAACCACCCTTGCCACTTTGTTTGACAGCTGTAATGAACCAGGCAAAAACAGCGGGGATTTATTCACTGCAGATCAGGAGAAATTAGTTACGGAAGTGGCTGACATTATCATCCCAACTACCAAAAAATCTCCCGGTGCCAAGGCAGCCAATGTAGGGCCTTTTATTATCATGATGATTAAGGATTGTTACCCTGAAGAGGCTCAAAAAGCTTTCGTTAAGGGGCTCGAAGATCTAGAGACTCGATCTAAAAAAGGATACGATAACTCTTTTCTTAAAATGACAATAGCACAACGACAAGAGCTCCTTACCAAGATCAAAGACGAAACAGTAATAGCAATGAAGGCCGAAAAAGATAAAAGCGACGCCAATAAAGCGGGAGAAAAGGTGGTTAAGGACGACGAAAAGGCCATCAAGCCCGAAATCGAAAAACCAGGAAATCCATTAGCCGTTAAAGAAAAGCCGAAAACAGCTCCACAATTTTTTGCCATTGTTAGAGACCTAACGATTTTAGGTTTCTCTACTTCAGAAGTAGGTGCAACAAAAGCATTCGAATTTGTAGAAATACCAGGCAAATACGATGGAAACATGACTCTTAAGCCGGGTCAAAGAGTTTGGTCATAACCTTATTATCATTTTATAATGAACTTAAATATAAAAGCAACCGCTCAAAACACTTATGATGCCATTGTGATCGGATCTGGGATTAGTGGAGGTTGGGCAGCAAAAGAATTAACAGAAAAAGGACTAAAAGTTTTGATGCTCGAACGCGGGCGAAACATAGAACATATTGTAGATTATAAAACTGCCTCTCTCAAACCCTGGGAGTTTCAACACCGTGGTAAACTTACCGAAGAGCAGAAAAAAAGTCACCCCGTACAAAAAAGAGATTATCCCTACACAGAATTCAATGAGAGTTTTTGGGTTAATGATCTAGATTGTCCATATACCGAAGTAAAAAGATTCGATTGGTATCGTGGTTTTCACGTAGGTGGAAAATCGTTGATGTGGGGCCGTCAAAGTTATCGTTTAAGTGATCTTAACTTTGAGGAAAATGCTAAGGACGGGCATGGGGTTGATTGGCCAATTCGCTACAAAGATATCTCCCCTTGGTATGATTATGTGGAGAAATTTGTGGGCATTAGTGGCTCAGTAGAAAACTACCCTCATTTTCCAGACGGTCATTATTTACCGCCAATGGAGATGAACGTGGTCGAAAAATCAGTTAAAAAACGTATTGAAGAACGTTTTAAGGATAGATTAATGACCATTGGTCGGGTAGCCAACATTACGGTGCCACATGGTGGAAGAGGAAGTTGCCAATACAGGAACTTGTGTAGCCGCGGATGTCCTTTCGGCGCTTATTTTAGCACTCAATCTTCTACTTTACCTGCTGCGCAAGCCACTGGAAACTTAACCTTACGTCCCTTCTCGCTGGTAAATGAAATTATTTACGATGCAGCGACACAGAAGGCAAAAGGAGTAAGAATTATAGACTCAGAAACGCATGAGCACCTTGAATATTTTGCGAAGATAGTATTTGTTAATGGCTCAACTCTTGCCTCAACATTCTTGCTGTTAAATTCAACCTCGCCAGAACATCCTAATGGCCTCGGAAATGCAAGTGGCGAACTTGGCCATAACTTGATGGATCATCATTTCCGCTGTGGAGCCTCTGGCAAGGCCGAAGGTTTTGACGATAAATATACTTTTGGAAAAAGGGCAAATGGGATTTATATCCCTCGTTACCGAAATATTGGAAATGATAAACGTGATTATGTGCGTGGTTTTGGTTATCAGGGAAATGCAAATCGCTCTGGATGGCACGATGAAATTGCCGAACTTGCTTTTGGAGGAGATTTTAAAGACCTAATTACTACTCCAGGAAACTGGAATATAGGATTGGGAGGTTTCGGCGAAACATTACCTTTCCACAAAAACAAGGTGTCTATTGATAGAACCAAAAAAGATAAGTGGGGGCAGCCCGTGTTAGCCATTGATTGCGAATTTGGTGATAATGAAGCTAAAATGCGTAAGGATATGATGAACGACGCTGCCGAAATGTTAGAAGCTGCAGGCATCAAAGATATTAAAACCTATGATAATGGTTCTGAACCGGGTATGGCAATCCACGAAATGGGAACTGCCAGAATGGGTCTAGATCCTAAAACATCTGTGTTGAATAAGTGGAACCAGATGCATGAAGTGAAAAATGTATTTGTGACCGATGGTTCGTGTATGCCTTCTACCGCTGCGCAAAACCCATCACTAACCTATATGGCTTTAACAGCTAGAGCATGTGATTTTGCTGTTAGCGAACTTAAAAAAGGAAATATCTAGCGAAGAGCTTAGAGCAAAGAGCATAGAATTCACTCCCTGCTCCAAGCCCCATGCTATATGACATTTAAATATGAGTAAAATAAGAATGGGGATGATCGGTGGCGGTAGGCAGTCGTTTATTGGGGCTGTTCATCGCATGGCCGCAAACCTCGATGGCTTAATAGAATTGTGTTGTGGTGCTTTAAGCAGTAATGCCGAAAACGCTAAAGCATCAGGAAAGGACTTATTTCTTCCCGAAAATCGGGTTTATACCGATTATAAGGAAATGATTACAGCAGAAAGTAAGTTACCTGCCTCAGAACGAATGCACTTTGTAAGCATTGTTACCCCAAATAATGTACATTTCGAACCTGCTATGCTGGCATTGGAACATGGATTTCATGTAGTAATTGATAAGCCCATCACTTTTAGTTTAGCCGAAGCAAAAGCCTTAAGGCAAAAATCAGAAGAAACAGGCCTTATCATATGCCTAACCCATACCTATGCCGGATATCCTTTGGTTAAACAGGCCAAACAAATGGTAAAAGAGGGCGCCTTTGGCAAAATCAGAAAAGTTTGTGTAGAATACCCCCAAGGTTGGTTAAGCCTTCCAGCACCCGCTGATAATAAACAAGCCGCGTGGCGAGCAGATCCCTCAAAAAGTGGCATTAGTGGCTGCATGGCCGATGTGGGTACGCACGCAGCACACCTAGCGGAGTACATTTCTGGATTGCAGATCACCAAGATCTGTGCGGATCTAAATATAGTGGTAGAAGATAGGCTGTTGGATGATGATGGAAATGTGCTCCTTAAATTTAATAATGGAGCAAATGGAATTTTGTTTGCCTCACAAATAGCGGCCGGTGAAGAAAATGCCATTAAAATTTACGTTTATGGCGAAAAAGGAGGTTTAGAGTGGCATCAAATGGATCCAAACACCTTAACTGTGAAGTGGCTCGATCAGCCGATGCAGATATATAGGGCCGGAAACGGGTATCTTTCTAAGATCGCCAAACATAATACCAGAACCCCATCAGGCCATCCTGAAGGGTATTTAGAAGCATTTGCCAACATCTATAAGAATTTTGCACTAACCTTAATGGCCAAACACACTGGAGAAGAGCCAACTGCCGAAATGCTGGATTTTCCAGGTGCCGAAGAAGGAGTGAGGGGAATGGCCTTCATTGAGAATGTAGTAGCCTCTAGTAAATCCGATCAAAAATGGTTCGAATTTAAAGTTTAATTAACATGACCACAATACAGGGACCAGCGATATTTTTAGCACAATTTATTGGAGATGAAGCTCCGTTTAACTCACTTGATGGCATTTGCCAATGGGCGGCAAACCTAGGTTTTAAAGGCATTCAAGTACCAACGCTGGACAAACGTTTTATCGATCTTAAATTGGCAGCCGAAAGCAAAACCTATGCCGACGAGCTTACAGCGAAGGTGGCTTCTTATGGTCTGGTAATTACCGAACTATCTACACATTTACAAGGACAGTTGGTAGCAGTTAACCCTGCCTATGATTTGTTGTTTGATGCTTTTGCAGCCAAAGAAGTTAAAAACAATCCTAAAGCAAGAACCGAGTGGGCGGTACAGCAAATGCGCTATGCCGCTAAGGCATCTCAAAACTTAGGCTTAAATGCCCATGCCACATTTAGCGGCTCCCTCCTTTGGCACACGTTTCATCCATGGCCACAACGGCCCGAAGGTTTGGTTGAAGATGGGTTCAAGGAATTGGCCAAACGTTGGCTTCCTATACTCAATGAATTTGATAGTTGTGGAGTTGATGTATGTTACGAAATCCATCCCGGAGAAGATTTATTTGATGGCGAAACATACGAGATGTTTTTAGATAAGGTTGATCACCATTCGCGAGCTTGCATTTTGTACGATCCTTCACACTTTGTATTGCAGCAACTCGATTATATCCAGTACATCGATTTCTATCACGAAAGGATTAAAGCTTTCCACGTTAAGGATGCCGAATTTAACCCAACAGGTAAACAAGGTACTTTCGGTGGTTACCAAAGCTGGGCAAATAGAGCAGGGCGCTATCGCTCGCCAGGAGATGGACAAGTTGATTTTAAGCGAATATTTAGTAAATTGAGCCAATACGATTACAAAGGTTGGGCGGTAATGGAATGGGAATGTTGCATCAAGGATTCTGAAACAGGAGCCAAAGAAGGTGCCGCTTTTATTACAGACCATATTATCCCAGTAACAACCAAAGCATTTGATGATTTTGCCTCGGCAGGCGGAGACGCGAATTTTAACAAAACTATTTTAGGTATATAAATTTATACTGATAACTGCATAGCTGATCAAAGCTTGAATACCATAAAACAATAAATACAAATGAAACCATCGTGATTTACCCATCACAATAATAATTAATCACGATAGTCCCAAAGCAATGCGTTGGGAACTTCATCACAAATGAAAAGACAAATAATAAACAAATGAAAAAAACACTTTTACTTTTAAGCACAATTACATTCCTATTAGCTGCCTGTGGTGGCTCTAGCTCAGAAACAGAACAAAGCAGCAGTGCAACTACATCAGCACCTGCTCCAGAAAAACCAGCAATGGAGGCTGGAGAACTGCTAATCGTTAAGTCTGATTGTATAGGCTGCCATAAAAAAGAGGAGAAACTCATCGGTCCATCATACGTAGATGTTGCCGCAAAGTATCCTGCTAACGATGAAAATATTAGTCTTTTAGCAGGAAAAATCTTAACTGGAGGGAAAGGTGTTTGGGGACCAGTTCCAATGACACCACATAAAAAATTAACTGAAGACGAAGCGAAAACAATGGTAAAATATATCTTATCGCTAAAAAAATAACATTAAACTTAAAAACTAACCAATGGATAATGTGAAAAAAGAACTAGACGCAGCTGGAAGAAGGAATTTTCTGAAAACTACCGCAATTGCTGCGGCTGCATTTACAATTGTACCAAGACATGTTTTAGGCGGACAGGGATATTTGGCCCCAAGCGATCGCTTGGTAATTGCCAGTGTCGGGGTTGGAGGTAAAGGTAAAAGCGATGTGGCTGCCTTTGCCCAAAGTGGCAAAGCTGATATTGCGTACCTATGTGATGTTGATACCCGAAGAGCTGCAGATAGTGTTAAAGCTTTCCCTAAAGCTAAATTTTATAAAGATTGGCGAGAAATGTTTGAAAAAGAGAACAAAAGTTTCGATGCTGTATCCGTTTCAACACCCGATCATAACCATGCAATGATTGCCCTTGCAGCCATGAAGATGGGAAAACATGTGTACGTCCAAAAGCCGCTAACCCACGATATTTATGAGGCGCGTGCCCTAACCGCCGCCGCAAAGCAATATAAAGTAGTTACCCAAATGGGGAACCAAGGGGCTTCAAATGATGGTCCACGGATGATGAAAGAATGGTATGATGCGGGTCTAATTGGGGATGTACACACCATTTATGCATGGACAGATAGACCGGTATGGCCCCAAGGCATTCCATGGTCAGCTAACAAGGCTGATGTTCCTAAAGAACTGGATTGGGATTTATGGTTAGGCAGCGCACCCTACAAAGATTATGTAGAAAAATTAGTGCCATTTAACTGGCGTGGATGGTGGGATTACGGAACAGGTGCCCTAGGAGATATGGGCTGTCATTTACTAGAAACTCCATTTAGTGTGCTAAACCTAAAATATGCTACGGAAGTGCAGGCTAGCGTAGGTTCTGTTTACGTGGATGAGTTTAAACGTGGGTACTTCCCAGATAGCTGCCCTCCATCGAGTCATGTTACCCTGAAATTCCCAAAAACCAACAAAACCAAAGGCGATGTAA
Source organism: Pedobacter sp. NO84 (assembly GCF_059703915.1). Taxonomy (NCBI): domain Bacteria; kingdom Pseudomonadati; phylum Bacteroidota; class Sphingobacteriia; order Sphingobacteriales; family Sphingobacteriaceae; genus Pedobacter; species Pedobacter sp. NO84. Next base: position 4,072,867 of record NZ_AP046575.1, on the reverse strand, counting down.
CCGTACATTGGATGGATGGTGGTATACAACCAGAACGACCAATAGAATTAGGTGCCAACGAAACATTTGGTGATGGTGGTAATGGTACATTGTTTATCGGCACCAAAGGAAAGATGACTTCGGAAACCTATGGTAGAAACCCCCAACTTTTACCATTAAGTAAAACAAAGGACATTAAAGTAGCCCAAAAATTTGCCCGTGTTAAAGATCAGGAAAAAGGTCACTATGCACAATGGGTTGAAGGAGCCATTGCAGGTTATGGCAAAAATGAGATGAGTTCTCCTTTTGAAATTGCAGGCCCATTAACCGAAGCACTATTGATGGCAAATCTGGCCATTCGTGGAGCGGATATCCAGGTTAAAAATGAGCAGGGGAAAATATCTTACCCAGGTAGATATAAAAAATACCTTTGGGATAATGATAACATGAGAGTAACCAACTTTGACGAAGTAAACCAATATGTAAAAAGAGAGTACCGTAAAGGCTGGTCTCTGGGTGTATAATTGAACTAATTAGAATAATGAAACCATCATGATTATAAGGATCCCAAAGGAATAATTATAAATCATGATAGCTTCATCACCATTAAAAACAATAATAACTACGATGAAAACATATATTTTAACGGCATTTGCCGTCGTGGCAATGGGCTGCAGCGCCACAACCCAAACCACAAAGTCAACCGGTACCGTGAAACTTTTTGATGGGAAAACAACGAACGGCTGGCACAGCTATAATAAAACAAGCGTAGGATCGGCTTGGGAAGTAGCTGATGGAACACTGCACATGAATCCTAAGACTAAAGGGACTGATGGCGGAGGCGATTTAGTAACCGACAAAGAATATTCAAATTTTCATTTGAAATATGAATGGAAGGTAGCGCCAGGGGCGAATAGTGGATTGATCTTTTTTGTGCACGAAGATCCAAAATACAAACAAACCTATTTAACCGGACCCGAAATGCAGGTAATTGACAATGAAGGCCATAAAGATGGTAAAATTGAAAAACATCACGCAGGGGATTTGTACGATATGCTAAAAAGTACTTCAGAACCAGTTAAAGCCGTTGGCCAATGGAATAAAGCAGAAATCATTAGCGATAATGGCAAATTACAATTTATGCTAAATGGGGTTAAGATTGTAGAAACCACCATGTGGGATGATAATTGGAAAGCTTTGATTAAAGGGAGCAAATTTGCTACTTGGGAAGGTTTTGGCACCTACAAAACAGGTAAAATTGCACTACAAGACCACGGCGATGAAGTGTGGTTCAGGAATATTACGATAAAAGAACTTTAAAGGCAAAGGGCTGGGGGCAGAGGGTTTTACACGATGAGCCAACGCTCAGCGCCAAACGCCAAACTCATAACTTAATTAATATACAATGAACGCAACCATCCGAGTTAAACTATCCTTCATGATGTTCCTAGAATTCTTTATCTGGGGCGCATGGTTTGTAACAATGGGCACTTATCTGGCAAAGAATCTGTTATCAGATGGCGTACAAATAGGCTCAGCTTACAGCACCCAATCTCTAGGGGCTATTATTGCTCCATTTATTATTGGCCTAATCGCAGATCGCTTTTTCTCAGCGCAAAAAATTCTTGGCTTCTTGCATTTGGCAGGGGGTATTTTATTGTGGTTCGCTGCAACATCCCTAAACTTCGAGAGCTTCTTTCCCTTTATTTTAGGTTATATGATTGCTTATATGCCAACTCTGGCATTGGTTAATTCCATTTCCTTTAAACAGATGACAGACCCTAGTAAAGAATTCCCGACAATTAGAGTATTTGGCACTATCGGATGGATTATTGCGGGCATAGTAATCGGATTATTAAACTGGGAACAAGATGGTAACCTCATCTTAACTTTTAAAATGGCATCCATTGCCTCTATTATTTTAGGTTTATTTAGTTTTATGTTGCCGAATACGCCTCCCGCTAAAAAGGGTGAAAAAACTTCTTTTGGAGATATCATCGGATTGGATGCGATTGGATTATTAAAAAACAAATCTTACCTCCTATTTTTTATAGCCTCCGTTGCAATATGTATCCCTTTGGCTTTTTATTACAATTTTACCAATCAATTTTTAAACGAAGCTGGTGTAAAAGGGGCTGCAGGAATCCAATCATTTGGTCAGTTTTCTGAAACACTTTTTATGCTTGCAATGCCCCTGTTTTTCATCCGTCTGGGCGTTAAAAAAATGCTGGCAATAGGAATGATTGCATGGGTAGTTCGCTATTTATTATTTGCTTATGGTAATGCCGATACCAATTATTGGATGTTAATTGGAGGGATTGTTTTACATGGCATTTGTTACGACTTTTTCTTTGTTACTGGCCAAATATATACGGATAAATTAGCGGGAGAGCGCTTCAAAAGTGCCGCCCAAGGGTTTATTACTTTGGCAACATACGGCGTAGGGATGCTTGTAGGTTCAATCATTTCTGGTATGGTGGTTGATAAGTATATAATTACCGGCGGACATGATTGGCAAAGTATTTGGATTATTCCTGCTGCAATTGCTGGTTTAGTTGTGCTGTTATTTTTATTGTTCTTTAGGGATAATAATAAGAGTGCTGCTATAGAAAGTAAAGCTTAATAATAATTACAAAACAACATGAAATCAAGAAGAACTTTTCTCAAACAATCTGGTCTAATGGCTGCAAGCTTCGCTATACTACCATCACTAGCCTTTAAGACACCAAAAAAAGTTGTTGGCCTACAGTTGTATAGCTTGAGAGACATTATACATAAAGATGTGACCGGAATTATTGGAAAAGTAGCCGCTATTGGCTACAAAGAAGTAGAAACCTATGGCTATTCTGTAAATGATGGTTTCTGGGGGCTAGACGCAAAATCTTTCAATAGCTTACTCAAGCAAAATGGATTAATAGCCCCAAGCGGGCATTACGATATGAGCACATTCTTTGCCGGTAAAACCGATGCGCTAAAAAGTTATATCGAAGCCGCTAAAATTACGGGGGGCGAATATGTGATTATTCCCTGGCTGGATGCCGAAATACGAAAAACAGCAGATGATTTCAAAAAAATTGCCGATAAGCTAAATCAAGCTGGAGCAATGTGCAAAGAAGCAGGGCTGAAATTAGCTTACCATAACCACGATTTTGAATTCAAAAAATTCGGAGATACTACTGGATATGAAATTATGCTAAATAGAACTGATAAAAAACTGGTTGATTTTGAGCTAGACCTCTATTGGGCGGTGAGGTCTAAAGCGGATCCACTGTCACTTTTTAAAAAATATCCAGGTCGCTTTAAGTTATGGCATATCAAGGATATTGATAAAGATAACCCGGCAGTTAATGCAGAAATCGGCCAGGGGTCAATAGACTTTAAAACGATCTTTACGGAACAAAAAGCGGCAGGGGTAAAACATTATTTCGTAGAACACGAATTTAACTATAAGCCAGATGAACTGGGTTCTATCAAAACCAGTTTCGATTATGTGAAAAATCAATTGCTAGGCTAGTTCCTGAAATTATCAACAACTAATCCCACCCACTCCTTAATTAGGAATTCCCAGCTATTAAGGGCTATTGGACTAGGAATGATGAAATCCGACCAACCATATTCGGTTTTCCCCATATAATTGGTCGGATAATAAGTGAGCTTTTCTTTAAAATGTTTGCTGAAAATTAATCTTGCTCTTGGTATATGCCAAGCGCTGGTAATAATTAAAATTTTGGCCTTAGCATTTAACCCTTGGATCAGTTTAGCACTGTTCCGGGCATTTTCTATAGTATTTCTGCTATGGTTCTCAATAACAATCGCCGAGTCAGGAATTCCAATTTCACGAAGATATTGATATACCTGATCATCTTCTTTTACATCTGCACTAGCTAAATCCGAATTGTTGGTAATCAAAATATGGTCGATTATTCCCGTTTTATATAAGGATATGGCTTTAAATAATCGATCTGCCGACCAGTTAAATACGATTGAATGCGTCTTTTTATTTACGCCGGAGAACCCCCCGAGTACTATTCCATAATCATAATGTTTAAGTTGGGGATAATCCTCTTCGTAAGCATTGAGGATCTTACCAACTAAAAATGAATTAGAAAAAATAAATAATAGCGTAACTCCAATAATAACTAATCGTTTGCGTCTGAGATTATTTTTGCTAAACCACGCAAAAATAAAAATTACAAACACCCATACAATCGGCTTAATTAAAAACAACAATAACTTAGAAAGTAGAAAAACCATATTTATTTAAATTCCTTAACTAGAATTTAAAAATGGTTAGCTTATCGGATCTTCGGTATGCTGTACATGCGCCTCATGAATAAGGTCTTTAATATCCGATTTTCTTTTCTTCGGAGCAGTATGCGCAAAATGTGGCACTTCAGGTTGTTCAACAGATTCTTCGAGTTCTTTACCACCAAAAGCTCTATCCTTTAAGCTAGAGTATTTATCCTTAATTCCAGTACCCAACCCTTTTGCCTGATCGGCGATTCCCCTACGGATAGTTGAGCCTTTTTCTGGGGCAAATAATATACTAATTACCGCACCAACTGCTAAACCTGCTACTAATGCTACAGCTACTTGAGCATTATTGTTTGATTTCTGTGCAAAAACCTTTGCAATTAATTTACTGTATTTCATCTGTTTATTTTTTTGTTTGCAAAATGATTAAATGGACCTAACGCTATTTAAATACTATTTAAATCCGACGGTTGAGATCGCTTACTTTTAAAAATTAACAAATGCTTTATCAAAATTGTTTAAAGTATATTGTAAAATCAATTTAGTTTGGCCGCTAAAACACAGGTTTGTTTAAAGCTTTCGGTTTTACCGTTCAGGGCAAATGCATCAAACTTTACAATATAAATGCCAACCTTACTTTGCTTACCTGCGTCATTTAATCCGTCCCAACTAAAGTTTCCAGCCGTAGCTACAGTTGTGTTTCTCTGAAGCTTACGAACCAACACCCCTTTGTCGGTGTAAATATTAATACTTGCCAAATACCCGTTATTAGCAAATTGATACTCAATCTGCAGCAGATCTTCAAAACCGTCGCCATCTGGCGAAAATGTTTTACTATTTAAACGCATGCTATTTTTAACTATCGCTAGTTCCATCTGCGAATTTTGATAGGTTGGAGTAGCAAACCCAACAGCCATGGCAGCCGATTTAAAATTTCCATTTTCATTTGCAGGTCTATCAAATGAGGCACGCTCCAGGGCCACTCCATCAGCGCTTTGAAGAATAGCAATATGCATATTTTCGGAATAATCGAATCGCTCTAATAAGCCAGATGGGCCTAATAATATCACCGTACCCTTATCATTATTAAAGGCCGGTAAACTGCCCATCTGAATAAATTGATCAGCAAACCTTACCTCGTAATTTTGTCTTATTATTCCTGGATTGGTAGTTAGCACCCAATACGTTTTAGGAAACATATAAATAGACGTGCTGGATACATTTTTAATGTTGGCGGCATTCCCACTTCCATCCGCATTTGCCAATTGGAGTTCTTTCAAATCTATAATCTGATTGGAATTATTATAAATCTCTATAAAATCTACACCACCAGGTTTTGGATTTACCAAGACCTCACTAATCAACACATTTCCAGGTTTGAGCTGATATGGTCTTACATAAATAAATGAAACTTCACTAGGAATAGCGACTACATTTCCAGCTAAATCTTTTATCCCTTTAACGGTTAATTTATACTGCCCGCTTTGCAAAATACTCCCATAGCTTAACTTAAAAATATACGGCAATGCAGTAGCAGAAACAGATAAGGGATTGCCGATTTTGAGCAGGTCATAGTTCGCATTTTGAAGCGCCGAAGCAAGATCCAATCGCTCTGAAAAGGCAACTTCGAGGTGATAATCATCTATTATTTTTGCGCTCACCACTAGTGGAGAGGTTACATCAGGAGAGAGTTCTTGGACACTAAAATTATCAAAAATAAAGCCATCAGAACGTGTAGAAGTGTATTTACAGCTAACTCCAAACCAATCTGTGCTGATAAATGTGAGATCGGTAACCGTTCCTTCGAGGGTATAATTATTCCCACCCATGATATCGGTATAGAGCTCCCATCTTCCCTTCTCACTTCTAGTTATATGTACCTTGGCTATTAACATACTTACATCTGCTCGGCTCTTAGAAGGCCCGTCTATTATTTTGGTAATTAGCGTGCCATTTTGCCTGTACAGATCATAGCTATCCGTACTTCCACTCTCCCCTATCTGAAGAAAATAGCCATTTACCAGACCATCTAAATCGGCTACATCTGCAATTAGATAAATTCTGGCCTGATTTGTTGTTGAGGGATCAAAATTGAGTTGAATAGTAAAATCCCACTTTGTGTTTGTGGCTAAAATGTTGGGAGTAGACAACATAACTGTCTGACTATTAGAACTTATCTTAGATTGCAACTGCTTGGATGCGTTGATAGTGAATTGCGAAACATGGCCGCTCCAGCTTGGGTTTACACTAAAATTTCCGTCAGAAAAGTCGTCAGAAACTTGGCCGAATGTAAGTTTAACACTCAGCAACATTAAAAAAAGCAAAGTTTTTCTCATATTTGGTAGATATTAAGAATTAACTAAATATAATAAAAAACAGAAAAAGATGAAAGTCGCAGTAGTAGGTGCTACCGGATTGGTTGGCACCGTAATGTTAAAAGTATTGGAAGAAAGAAATTTCCCGCTAACCGAATTAATTCCCGTTGCTTCTGATAAGAGCGTGGGTAAGTTAATTACGTTTAAGGGTAAGCGGTTTCCAATTGTTAGCATGGATACTGCCATTGGGATGCGCCCAGATATTGCCTTGTTTTCTGCTGGCGGAAGTACGTCGCTCCAGCATGCCCCACGGTTTAAAGAAGCGGGCACCACTGTGATCGATAATTCTTCGGCATGGCGAATGGATCCGAACATTAAATTAGTGGTACCAGAGGTGAATGCCTATACCCTTTCTATTGATGATAAGATTATCGCTAACCCAAACTGTTCTACTATCCAAATGGTAGTGGCATTAAAACCATTGCATGATAAATACCGTATCAAACGCGTGGTCGTGTCTACTTATCAATCTGTTACCGGCACAGGGGTGAAAGCTGTAGACCAGATGATGAATGAACGTAAAGGCATTTATGATGGTGAGATGGCCTATCCCTACCAAATCGATCTTAATGTAATCCCGCAAATTGATGTATTTACAGACAATGGATACACCAAGGAGGAGATGAAAATGATTAATGAAACCCGTAAGATCATGGGCGACGATAAAATCCGTTTAACCGCAACAACAGTGCGTATACCAGTAATGGGCGGACACTCAGAATCAGTTAATATCGAGTTCGAAAATGAGTTCGACCTGGTTGAGGTAACTGCATTATTAACAAAAACCGAAGGGATCATCGTGGTTGATGATGTTGCCAACCTTAAATATCCAATGCCTAAAGATGCCCACGAAAAAGATGAGGTATTTGTTGGGAGGATCCGTAGAGACGAGTCAATGCCAAATACCTTAAATATGTGGATCGTAGCCGATAATTTGCGCAAAGGTGCAGCTACCAATGCCGTTCAGATTGCGGAGTATTTGGTTAAGAAAGAGTTGATATAGTTGAGCGCTAAGCGATAAGCGTTTAGCGATAGCTTAAAGCGATGCAAAAAAGCATCGCTTTTTTTTGATAAAAATTAGCAAAGACAAATGAAAATAATCAAGCTCAGTTTTCTTTTCAGTTTATTGATCTGCATCCAAGGATATGCCCAGTATCCGATAGCCAAATTAGAAGAAGCCTATCAGAACCTAGCATCAGATGAACAGGCAAAATATGCCCTAACTTCGCTCTGCGTATTAGATGCCCAAACCGGCAAGGTTATCTTTGCGAAAAATGAAAATATTGGTCTTGCTACAGCTTCAACCCTTAAAACTATAACCTCTGCTACAGCATTTAGTGTTTTGGGCAAGGATTTTAGGTATCAAACCACCTTAGCTTACAGCGGTAAGATAATGGATGGGACGTTGCAGGGCGATCTGATTATTGTAGGTTCGGGAGATCCTACGCTAGGCTCGTGGCGTTACGAACAAACCAAAGAAAATGTAATTTTAACGACTTGGGTTAGTGCCATTAAAGCAGCGGGAATTAAGAAAATTACTGGCTCTATAATTGGCGATGACAGCCTATGGGGTACGCAAACCATGCCCGAAGGTTGGATTTGGCAAGATATGGGGAATTATTATGGTGCGGGCAGTTCGTCATTGGCTTGGCGTGAAAACCAGTTTGATGTGCACTTAAAACCGGGTTCAAGCTTAGGAGCTGAAGTAAGAATGCTCGAAACCGTACCCGCCATGCCCTACTTAAAAATAATTAATGAACTTAAAACAGGTTCATCGGGCTCTGGAGATAACGCCTACGCTTACCTCCCTCCCTTTGGTGATCTTACCTATTTACGCGGCACCTGGGGCATGGGAATAGGCAAAGCAGGTATCTCATTGGCACTTCCAGATCCGGCCTATGATGCTGCCTATCGATTACAGGATACCCTGCTCCGATTAAACATTACCAGCACAAGCGCTACAACTGCACGACGATTAGGCCTAGAAGGGAAAACTGTTCCCGGAATAACACAAAAATTAAGCACTACAAGCTCACCAGATTTAAGCGAGATGGTATATTGGTTTAATAAAAAAAGTATTAATCTGTATGGAGAGCAATTATTAAGAACCATTGCCTGGAAACTGGACAAAACTCCAACAACAAGGAATGGAGCTGCTAGCGTAATTAATTTTTGGGCTGCCCGAGGGATTGATAAAAATGCGTTGAACATCTTAGATGGCAGCGGATTGTCGCCAGGTACCCGGGTAACCACACTGGCTATGGCTAATGTATTGTTCCAAGCACAAAAAGAAGATTGGTTTACAGCCTATTACAATTCATTTCCAGAAAACAATGGGATGAAATTAAAAAGCGGAAGTATTAACGATGTTTCGGCCTATGCTGGATATTACACCGCAGCAAATCGAAACAAATACATCGCGGTTATCAATGTTAACAACTACAATGGCTCTGGGATTAGTAAAAAACTATTTAGAGTTTTGGACGCCTTGAAGTAGTCCTTTCCACGGGATAAAAAAATTGTATATGCGCATCTATGGCCACAAACCACATAGACCCATAGAAGATATAGCGATGCAAACTCTAGTTTTAAAATAACTATGTGGCCTATGTTTCTATGTGGTATTAAATCAAGGGGATTAGATGTTTTGAAATCATATCCAAATTAGCTAATTTGCTAATTAGACATTTAGCTAATTACCCGAATGGATTTCGAACTCCGCCCTTTTCAACACAGCGACCTACACAGTTTAGTTAAACATGCCAATAATTATAATATTGCGAAAAATCTGAGCAATAAATTTCCGTTTCCCTACACTCAGGATCATGGTATCGCATTTATAAATTTGGCCTTATCGAGCACACCACAAGAAATTTTTGCGATTGCAGTGAATAATGAGGCTGTTGGATCCATTGGTGTACATCCACAACATGATTTCTATGCCAAAAATGCAGAAATGGGCTACTGGATCTCAGAAATTCTTTGGGGACAAGGGATTGTACCCGAAGCCATAAAATTAATGGTTGATTACGGGTTTAAAACCTTTGACATTACCCGCATTTATGCTCGTACGTTCGATACCAATATCAAATCTCAACGCGTTTTGGAAAAAGCAGGATTTACACTGGAGGCAGAACTAAAAGAAACCTTTTACAAAAACGGAACGGTTTACGATGAAATGATCTATGGGATCAGAAAAAATCAATATTAGACAAATGAAAAATTTAAACTTTAGATTAATTCTCAAAGCGGGGCTGATTGCAGGTACCCTAGATATCTTAGCTGCTTGCTTAAATTTTTATTTTAAGACAGGTAAAAGCATAGCCATCGTTTTTAAATACATTGCTCGCGCTGTGTTTGGCAAATCGGCTATGGGAGGTGGGGAAGAAATGGTAGTTGCCGGTATTCTTTTTCACTATGTGATCGCATTCATATTCACCGTTTTATTTGCACTCCTATTTAATAAACTATGGGCATGGTTTCAGCATACATTGCTCATTGCCATTATATATGGTGTGTTCATCTGGTTGGTCATGAATTTTTTAATCGTGCCCAACTCTCATGCATCGCAAATGCCTTTCTCATGGTTGGCCGGACTTACCAACTGCCTCATTCTAATTATTTGCATAGGTTATCCATTAACTTATATCTTCCGCAAAAACAAAGTCGCTATTTAACCTAAAATTGATAAATTGCGGTTTTAAATTTAATTCGCTTCCTATTCATGAGATATTTTATCCTTATCATTTCAGTTCTTTTCTTAAATCTTAACACTTTTGCGCAATCGATCGAAGAGAATACCGAAAATGTTAGCACTACAGAGATCATTAATACCGAAATTGCCATTATTCCAGAACCTGTTTCAGTAAGCAAACTACCGGGGCATTTTGTTTTACCCGCTAACATTGTAATTCATGCAAGTAAATCGCCAGCCTTAAAACAAACGATAGCTTTTTTACAGGAACGCTTATCTGTTCCTACTGGATATTACGTATCAACTACGAGCATTCCATCGGCCACTGCCACAATCAGATTAATTTTAAACGAAAAAACAGACGCCTACATTGGTACTGAAGGGTATCATGTTTCTGTAAACGCCAAACAAATTACCATTAGAGCAAATGAACCAGCAGGTTTATTTTACGGGGTACAAACGCTAATTCAGTTATTTCCCAAAGAAATTGAAAGCAAAGAAGTAATTAAAGGCGTACGATGGACAGCCCCATGCGCTGAGATTACCGATTATCCTCGTTTGGGATGGCGGGGATTAATGTTCGACGTAGCCCGACATTTCTTTACCAAACAGGAAGTAAAGCAATATATAGATGCCATGGTGCGCTATAAATACAACATCTTGCATCTGCATTTGGCCGACGACGAGGGTTGGAGGATAGAAATAAAAGGCCTTCCTAAATTAACTGAAATAGGAGCTTGGAATGTGAAACGTGTTGGTTCTTTTGGCGATTTTATTCCACCAACAGCCGATGAACCACGGAATTATGGAGGTTTCTATACCCAGGAAGATATTAAAGAACTTGTGGCCTATGCAAAAGATCGCTTTGTTAATATCATGCCAGAAATAGATGTTCCCGGCCATAGTTTAGCAGTAATTGCTTCTTATCCAGAACTTTCCTGCACCCCTGAAGCCATAAACTACAGGGTGCGCAGTGGCGAAAAAATTATGGATTGGAGCAAGGGAGCACCTCCTATTGGATTAGTGGATAATACCTTATGCCCAGCCAACGAAAAAGTATATGTTTTTTTAGACACAGTTATTACACAATTAGCACAATTATTTCCATTTGAATATATCCACATGGGTGGTGATGAAGTTTCGCATACCTTTTGGGAGAAGAACGATCAGATCAAGGAATTGATGAAACGGGAAGGACTAAAAACGATTCCCGAAGTTCAAGGCTATTTTGAGCGAAAAGTAGAGCAGATCGTACAGTCGAAAGGCAAAAAATTTATGGCTTGGGATGAAGTTTTAGAAGGCGGAGTTAGTGCTAGCGCCGCCGTTATGAGTTGGAGATCGATGAAATATGGAACGGAAGCCGCTAAGGCGAACCATGAAGTTGTGATGACCCCAACACAGTATGCATACATTGATTACATGCAGGCAGATGCCATCACCGAACCTAAAATCTATGCTAGCTTACGCTTAAGCAAAACCTACGAATTTGATCCAGTACCAGAAGGGGTAAATCCAATCTATATCAAAGGTGCACAGGCCAATTTATGGACCGAACAGGTGTATAACATCCGCCAAGCCGAATACATGACTTGGCCACGCGGTTTCGCAATGGCGGAAGCGGTATGGAGCCCTAAAGAGAAAAAGAACTGGACCAACTTTTTTGCCCGTACAGAACAACATTTTCAACGTTTGGATATTGCCGAAACCAAATATGCACCCAGCGTTTACGACCCTATTTTTACCGTAAAACGTTCGGCAGACCGGAACTTATTAATTACCCTCGCTACCGAAGTTGAAGGATTGGATATGTACTATAGTTTCGACAATTCGTTTCCAGATCGCTTTTATCCAAAATATACTGGCGCCCTTGTGCCACCTATTGATGCAAAATTTTTAAAAGTAATTACCTATAGGGGTAAAAACCCAATAGGTAGGATGATGAACATGCCAATAGAAGAACTTGAAAAACGCGCAGGTAAAAAGTAGAAGAACTACTCTTGTTTGATGAGTTTTTTTTGCGAATGAAACGAAATGCTATCATTTCTTCTATTCTTTATGCTCAAGTTTTTTGGTAGATTTAATTTTAATAACCTGTAAGGGAAGGATGCCTAACACAAAAATCACTCTCATGAAATTAAAACTTACGATAGTCTTTTTATTCTTCTGCTCTGTCACCGCCCTATTTGCTCAAAATACTAAGGTAAATCTTGTAAAAGAGCCAACATCAAAAAAGATTAATGTTTTTATAGGTGATAAGCTCTTTACCAGTTTTTTGTATCCTGATAGTCTCGAAAAACCATTTCTATATCCCGTATTTGCTCCGAAGCAGATTGATGTTACCAGAGGTTTCCCTTTAAACCCTAAACCAGGAGATCCCACTGATCATCCCCATCATATCGGGATCTGGTTCAACTTCGAAAATGTAAACGGACTTGATTTTTGGAATAATTCTTATGCCATTCCGAAAGAAAAAAAGAACCAGTACGGTTGGATCAAAACTGATAACATTCTAGAAATCCACGGTGGAGTTAAAGGGGTATTGGTTTACCATGCCAATTGGACCAATCAAGCGAATGAAACATTGCTTGAAGAAACAACAAGATTTGAATTTAGTACAATTGGCAATAACCGAATAATTGATCGTTTTACAACGTTGAAGGCCAAAATTACTACTACATTTGCCGATGCCAAAGATGGAATGCTGGGCATGCGGCTAGCCCACGAACTGCAAATCCCTACAGATAAAGACCAAAAATTTACCGACGATAAAGGAAACGTTACGCTGGTTAAGGGTGGAGATGACAAAATTCCAAATGGCAATTACCTTACTAGTGAAGGAAAAATAGGAGATGTGGCCTGGAGTACGCGTGCGGCATGGTGCCTAGCCTATGGAAAAATGGCCAACAGTATGGTAAGTGTGGCCATCATAGACCATCCAAAAAACGTAAACTACCCTACCTTTTGGCATGCCAGAGGCTACGGACTTTTTGCAGCAAATCCGCTAGGCGAAAAAATATTTACCCAAAATAAGAGCGAGAAAAACCTAAAGTTAAATCCTGGAGAGTCAGTTACCTTCAACTACCGGATTGTAGTAGCATCCCAAGACCAGCCGCTTTCTCCCTCGCAACTCAATACAATGGCAGATGCGTTCGCAAAAAAATAACATCAAAAACGGCACCTACGTTCTTTGTGCATTCCTTGTTCTTAAGTTCATCATCCAATATCTGGTTATAAATCCGGTTTATGATCTACAGCGAGACGAATATCTGCATTTAGACCAAGCGAAGCATCTGGCTTGGGGATATCACTCTGTGCCGCCCGTTACCTCTTGGATCTCATGGATAATTTTGCAATTGGGCAATGGCTATTTTTGGGTTAAATTTTTCCCTGCGCTATTTGGCGCCCTAACTATTTTAGTGGTTTGGAAAACGGTGGAAAGTTTAAAAGGGAATTTATACGCCTGTATTTTAAGCGCCCTTGCAATCGTTTTTTCTGCTTTTTTAAGAATAAACCTATTGTATCAGCCCAATTCATTAGATATTTTATGTTGGACACTATTATATTACACCCTCATTCGTTTTATCCAGACCCAACAGTATAAATGGCTCTATTTAATGGCCATTAGTTTTGCGCTTGGATTTTTAAACAAGTATAACATTGCATTCTGTTTAGTTGGCTTATTGCCTGCGCTTGTATTGAGCAAACAGCGAATCCTATTTGTAAAGCCTCAATTTTATCTTGCTATTGGTTTAGCAGCCCTATTAATTGCGCCTAATCTCATCTGGCAGTTTCAACATGGTTTTCCGGTAATTAAGCACATGAAAGAACTCACCGAAACACAATTGGTGCATGTAAACCGAATGGATTTTGTGAAAGACCAGGTATTATTCTTTTTAGGTTCGTTATTTATCATCTTTACTGGTTTTATCTCCTTATTTACCTATGCTCCGTTTAAACCCTATAGAATCCTGTTTTGGGGCTATGCATTTACCATCATTCTATTTATTTATTTAAGGGCAAAAGGATACTATGCAATTGGCCTATACCCTATATTTTTAGCATTTGGAGCTGTTTACCTAAGTCATTTATTACAATCGGGCTGGAAGTTTTATTTACGGTACCTGGCCATAGCCATAATCTTATTGCTATTTATCCCTGTACTTCAGATTGCCCTGCCCTTAAGAACGCCAGAAAAATATGCTGAGGCGGCAAGGTTGCACAAGCCATTTAGCGAGCATACCTGGGAAGATGGAAAGACCTACCCTATTTCACAGGATTTTGCCGACATGCTAGGATGGAAAGAATTAGCCCACAAAGTGGATTCTGTATATGCCAGCATAGCTGATAAAGAACATACTTTTATTTTGTGCGACAATTATGGTCAGGCCGGATCTATTAACTACTACACAAAAACAGGATTAATAGCGAATTCTTTTACAGATGATTACGTTAACTGGATAGAACTGAAAGCGCCAATCTATACGATAATCCGCATTAAAAATACCGAAGAGGGCCTTTCAAGAGAAAGGGCACTTTTTGAAAGTGTAACTTCCGTTGCTGAAATAGAGAGTACATATGCCAGAGAGAAAGGAACGGAGATCCTCCTTTTAACTGGGCCTAAAACCGATGTGAGGACACTTTTGGAGCAAGAGCTGAAGAAGCGAAGGGAGTAAAGCGGGTGGCGCTAAGCGGTTGGCGCAAAGCGTTAAGCGGTTGGCGATAGGCGATAAGGGTTGAGCGGCTGGCGATAAGTGTTGTGCAAAGCGATAGCATCCTTCCTAATACGCCTCGTCTCCCATCTCCCATCTTACATCTCACATCTTACATCTCACTCTCTATTGCAATTCCCATTTCTTCTTTGTACATTGTATAGAGCTTAAAAAAGGGGGTATATTATGAACGTTATCCAAAAAGTAGAGCACTGGGGCGATGCCCATCAAGTTAAGTGGTTAGCTATAGCTCGCATCGTATTGGGCTTAATCATTTTTAGTAAAGGCATTGCGCTGATCAGCGATACGGCCCATCAACAAGAACTTTTATTTGAAAACAGTGCATTCGGCTTTTCGGGCATGATGAGCAGTGTAGCCATTCATTTGGTAGCCTTTGCCCATTTGGTAGGCGGCATTTTAATTACCATTGGTCTGGTTACCCGTTTCGCTGTAGTTATCCAAATCCCCATTTTAATTTGTGCCATTATTTTTGTAAACCTTACTCATGGTTTCTCGGCACTCAACTCAGAACTATGGCTTTCATTAATTGTATTGTGCCTATTGGTGCTGTTCTGGATCATAGGTTCAGGAGCATTCTCGGTTGATCAACAGATTAAGAGAAAG
Organism: Pedobacter sp. NO84; assembly: GCF_059703915.1. Lineage (NCBI taxonomy): Bacteria > Pseudomonadati > Bacteroidota > Sphingobacteriia > Sphingobacteriales > Sphingobacteriaceae > Pedobacter > Pedobacter sp. NO84. The sequence continues at coordinate 4,057,232 of NZ_AP046575.1, read as the reverse complement.
TGATTCAGTTCTCGGTTGGCGGTTTTTTCCAAAGGGATGCCTCTGGCACAGTTGGCAGTTCTCAGTTTCTCAGTATACTTTAAGATGTGAAACTAGCGATTAGCAAATAATTTATCCCCATCAAATTCTATAATGGTGCACATACTTACATTGAGTACTTTCGCAATTTGTGAAAGGCGCTTTACCGTGATATCCACTTCATCGCGTTCAATTTTTCCATAGCTGGTGCAAGAAATCATCAATTCTCTAGCAACATGCTTACGTGGGTAGTTTCTTAACTCTCTTATTTTTTTGATTTTTTCTCCAATGTTGTCCATATTTTCACAGCTATAAATGTTACTACAACTTTTAAAATAGGATGATTTTAAAAAACAATGGGCAACCTAAACTATAGCTTTTCTGTTATAAAACCAACAATAAACACCCACGCTGATAATTTGTCAAGTTTCTGGAACAATTTGTCAACCTTTCGGCCTTGCCACTTTCTCCATTCCATATTAAATTAGCGGCAGGTATTTACTAGATGAGCTAATGAAATTGATACGTAGAGATTTCATTTTTTTCTGGCTTTATTTAAGCACAAATATTACCTTTCATTTTTAAAGATGATCATGAAAAAACTCTTCGGCATAATTCTGTTATTTATTGCTTCAAGCACGTTTGCACAAACCCAAAAAGACAACTATTTTAAGCTAACGCGTGCAAATTTTATAGAAAAAAACGCGCTATCTACCACTGCTTTTGTAGAAAAATATTTCCGTATCCCCGGCAATACAGGTTTTAATGCAAGTATCTTTTATGTTGAAGATCTCTTAAAAAAAGCGGGTTTTGTTAAAGAGAAAAAAAATGAATTTGAAGCACCATTAACCTATCGCATAGAAAAACGCCCAATGAAGGGCAAAACTTGGGAGCCGGTTAGTGCAAGGGTTGATATTATTGGAGAGACCCTACCCTTAATCTCCTTTACAACTAATCGAAATATGATCCCGATCAATTGCCCTTCAACAGTTGCGGGTGGCGTAACCGCCGAAGTTGTTTTTGTTGGAAAAGGCACAGCTACAGACTTAGAAGGAAAAGACCTAAAAGGTAAAATACTATTTGCCGAATCGGGCGCAAGTAGATTAGTTGGAGCTGCGATAAAAGCAGGAGCAATTGGTGTGATGGGCTATTCGATCCCTAAATATAACCAACCAGAAAAGTATCAAACCTCTATCTCTTTCGGAAGTATCCAACAAAATTCGAGCATTTGGGCCCTGTTTTTATCGTATTCAGTAAAAGAAAAGTTAAAGGCAGCATGTTTAAAAGGTGTGGTTAACTTACATGTAGATATTCAGACAAAGATCTATCAATCAGAAGAATTAACCTTGGTGGCAAACGTGAGGGGAAGTGTAAGCCCTAAAGAACGCTTTGTTTACAGCGCACACGTGCAAGAGCCAGGTGCAAATGATAATGCAACCGGGGTTGGTACCTTGGCGGAGATGGCGAGGGTTACCGCAAGTTTAGTAAAAAACGCTAAGTTAAAACCCCAACGGACCCTTACTTTTTTATGGGGCGATGAAATAGTTGGGACCAGAAGATATATTACCGAAGATAAAGAACGTGCAAAAGGAATTTTATGGGGAATGAGCCTGGATATGGTTGGCGAAGATACCCAAAAGACAGGTGGTAGTTTCTTGATCGAAAAAATGCCAGATCCATCTGCAATATGGACCCGCGGGGCAGATAAACACAGCGAATGGGGCGCGGGCGATGTAAAAGAAAGTGATATTATACCACATTACTATAACGATTTCATTTTCGATATTTGTAAGGAACAAGGAAGGTTTGCCAATTGGACGGTTAATTTTAACCCCTTTGAAGGAGGTAGCGACCATACCCCATTTATTGATAATAAAATTGCTGGTTTATTAATGTGGCATTTTACCGATGTATTTTATCATACTGATAATGATAGGATCGATAAAGTTTCTGCTACAACGATGAAAAACGTTGGTGTTAGTGCTTTAACTGCAGCCTATACCTTGGTTACGGCAAATGAGAATACGGCTAGTGCTACTGTTGCAGAATTAAAAGAAGACGCACTCACTCGGTTAAAAACGGAGTTCGAACTTAGCGCAAAAGCGATAACTGAGGGAAAATCCGCAGCAACAGAACGTCATATTATCGAAGTTTGGGGCAAATATTACGTAGATGCATTGGCCACAATTGGAAGTATGGCCGTTAAACCTCAAACTACAAGGGTCGGTTCTACCATCAAAGTAGCCACACTTCAATTGGAGAAAGTTACTCAGGGTTATTTGGACATGTTCAAGTAACCTTTTACTCAAGTAACAAAAGGCTGCCGCAAATAAGAACAACCTAACAGAACGCTGAACACCGGTTAAAAACGATTAACTAAAAAAGGCCTCCTTTATTAAAGGAAGCCTATACTTAAACAGAGATATTAATCAGAAAAATCTTATTTCTTTTTATCAGAAATGTATTTTTCTATTACCTTACGATCGTTTGACCCTGTAGCACGTTTAGCTCCCGTAACTTGCTGGATGCTTACTCCCATTTTTGTTGCTACATGAGAAAGTTCATAATCTTGTGATGAGTTTACTTTTTTTCTGTCGTTACTTGTTCCTTGCTTTGCCATTTTGTTTTTCTTTAAGTTGATGTATAATTGATTGATAGGTTTTACATGTTGTGTTCGGAAATTAGCTCACCAATTTGCAGCACTAGACCTTCATCCAGTTCATCCATAGTTTTCCACTCCACGCCCATTTCACCTGGCTCTGGGTAAATAACGCCTAACTTTTCCTCTCCCTCTAAAATTCTAAATGTTCCGTTATCTTGTGGATCAATCGTATAGGTACTTTCTAAGAGTTGTATATCGAACTGTTGCATATGCTGATTTTTTGCTATAAACATGTGATTTGAGCTATTGTTTTCTTAATTATAAAGTTTTTGCTCATCCGTATAATAACTGATTCTTCCACCAATTTTTTCATTCTTGATCTTTGCTCCTGAAGGGCTTTTCTCAATTTTAGATCCGTGTACCATCATAAAATCCCGAAGTTCGCCCCGTAGTTCATCCTTGTTTTCTTCGGCTATTTCTTTAATAGCCTTTTTTAAAACATGACCCAAACTTTTATAAAGTTGCTTTACTGATTCTTCGGGTATCGCATTTGCGATTGAAAAGGGGGAAATTCTGGCGTGCCAAAGGATTTCATCCGAATAAGAATTTCCAATTCCCCGAATGAGGTGCTGATCCATGAGCAAGGTTTTTATTGTTGTTCTTTTTTTGGCCAGCAAAGCTGAAAAATAGGCAAATTCCATATCCAGTGCATCTGGAACTGTTGATTTCTCAGGATTTAAAGTTGGTGTGGCCATTTTTTGCATATCAGCTACTGCAAAACCACTGCCTCCTTTAAAACGAAATCCTAAAATTTCAAAACGAGGTGCCGGATTTTCCTCCTCAAGAAGGATAAGTTCACCGCGTAACATCAGGTGCATGCCCAACACCTGCTCGCCTGAAAAATGAAACTGTAATGTTTTCCCTACTCTACATACTTTTTCGAGCTTTTGGCCCTCCAAAGAAGATTTTAGTAGCTTTTCGCTTACGTTTAATTTTTTTGCAACGGTTACTTTTAGCGCAGTTAAAGTTTTTTTTGCAAATCTTTTGTTTAATATTTCAGCGTATACGGTTAAATCTGGTAACTCTGCCATAGCTAAACGCTTAAGTATTTTTTAATTTCCTTAACTGAATTTCCATTAAGCACAATCGCAGCCTGTAAATCTTCCACGCTAATTTGGAGCTGATCTGCCCAATACTCAAGATCGTTAGGATCATCAGCATTAATTTCACGATGCTCACTTTCATCTACAAAAGGTTCTAGCGTATCAGAATCATCTTCAATCTCATAGCGACCCTTTATTTCATCAGGATCGGGTATATTTTCCCCGAAGCCGAAGTTTTCTTTGTTTTCTTCTATCATTTCCCTTGCTTTAGCAAGGTGAAAACATCAGAACACCTAAAAAGTTTATACTTATTAACTTGTAATAAAAAATCCCAAAAGTTATAGTGGACTGGCTAAACGACGCGCAACAATACAACAATCACTCCCAAAGGGAGCCGCTTGGGCCAATACAACAAGTTCACTTGATGTTATTCAGCGCTGTCTCCAGTGTTTCTGCGTCTAGATCAAAAGAGTTGACAATTAAGTGGGCTCGATTATAAAAAGGCTCTCTTTCGGTTAATTTTTTCTCGATGAATGTCAGTAACTGCTCATCATCCATGTTGGCTATTAATGGTCGTTTTTGCCTATTGTGCAACCTAGAAACCAATGCTTGAGGCTCCATATGTAGATAAACAGTTTTCCCATTGGCATTCATCCATTCCATGTTATCGAAAAAGCAGGGCAAGCCACCGCCCGTCGCGATTACACAGGTAGGTGGATAGGGATAGGTTTTCAGGGTTTCGCTTTCTAGCTTTCTAAATCCATCTTCCCCGTGTTCGGCAAAGTATTCGGCTATTGTTTTATGCTGTTGTTCTACAATAATCGCGTCCAAATCAACTACATCGCAGTTTAACCGAGCGGCTAACTGCTTTGCTTTGGTGCTTTTTCCACAACCCATAAAACCGATCAAGAAAATCCTCATAATTCGCCTTCTCTTTTTAACATAATGTAATCGGTTATCGGAGGATTTATTGATCCAGCTTTTAAAAGTGCAGCGATTTGCCCCCGATGATAGGTAGAATGATTAAAAACGTGCAATAAAATATCTTTAACTACGCCTACAAATTGATTTCCTTTGGTATTTGTATAGGTAATTTCTCTATCCATCTCCACAGTGTCTAGTATTTTCTCCAATAACTCAAAATTGAGAGCTGAGATTTTGGCATACGCACTAGGATGGTGATTTTCCCAAACTTCATAAAGAGGGTTTTCACCTAAGATACGACATGCCCAAGCGTGTTGGGCATTTAAGAGGTGACTAAATAAAAAAATTGCCTTTTCAGGAATAGGGGAATCTTGCATGAAAATGGTTATCATTTTCCCGTCGGCAAGCTGCGTATATTTCATGAATGATTTCAACATATCATGCTAATTTAACTCGAGGGTCTACCCAGGCGTACAATAAGTCGACTAGGATGTTAACCACAACAAACACAAAAGCAATAAATAAAATTGATCCCATTACTACTGGAAAATCAGCCATCTCCAATGCAGTAACAGTAGTTCTTCCTAATCCATTATAGCCAAAAATATACTCTACAAAAAAAGATCCGGCCAATAAGGACGCAAACCAACCAGATATTGCGGTAATTACGGGATTTAAGGCGTTTCTAAGCGCATGGCGATAAATAATAGCATATCTACTCAGTCCCTTTGCTTTTGCGGTACGAATAAAATCTTGCGCCAATACATCAAGCATGGCACTGCGGGTTAACTGTACGATAATGGCCAATGGCCTTAAACCTAAAGTAATCATAGGAAGCCATAAGTTTTTCCAAGTGATAATTTCACCTTTAAAAGGATCGTAACTATAGAGGCTACCACTCATATTTAAACCCGTATAGTCCGATAATAAGAATCCGAACAGCCATGCAATAATGATTCCTGCAAAAAAGGAAGGAGCTGAAATACCCAATATCGCAAAAGCATTGGCAGCATTATCAATCCATGTACCTTGTTTAACTGCCGAGATTACCCCTAATAAAACACCAATAATGGTTGCGAATATCATCGCCGTTAGGGCAAGGACAAAGGTATTGGGTACAGTTTCAGACAAGATTTTTGTTACGTCCCTCTTGGTCTGATACGATCTGCGCAGATAAGGGATTTTAATAGCGATCACATCCCCCCCTACTTTAAATAGCTTTTGATAATGGTATTTTTCTTGGTTTTCTGTAGAATTGGGGTGGATGCTGATGGGAGACAAATCATTAATGTACAGAAAAAACTGTACAGGTTTCGAACGATCAAGACCAAACTCCTTGCGTACCGCTTCTAATGATTGTACATCTGATCGCTGGCCCATGGTCATTCTGGCTGGATCCCCGGGTAAAATATTAAACAGCACAAACACTACGAGAATAACTCCGCCCATTACTGCTATGCCATAAAGTAGTTTTCTGATCGCGTAGGCTCCCATTCTATTTAGAAAAATATTTTTCAGATAATTGATCAAAAGAAGGCAAGTTATTAAAATGCCACTTATCGATAATCACCCCATTCTTTAATAATAACAAGCCTGGATTTGCCCTTACCATACTTTTTAGGGGTACTGGATCTGCATAAAAAACTTCTGCAAAAAGCTTCATCTTTTTACTAAACGCATCCGCATCCTGCGCCGAATTTGAGGTTAATAAGACCGTTCTGATATTAAATTGCTCGGTAGCGTTTAATGCCAATGCATTCATCTGACTAACTCCTTTTTCACTGGTCTTATTCAGGTCGTACGCAACAACAATCAGGTTGTAGTAGGGATTTTCAATTAATTCCTTCGTATAATTGGTTCCAGCAGCATCGGAGATGATCAGGTCTTTAATTTTTACATCATATCCTTTTTTGATCAACTTTCTATCTGGAGTTCCTATAACTTCCCAATCTTCGTTCTTCCAGATTTCCAATTTCATATAATCCTTATCACTCATCACTTTTGTCTCACCGGTTTTTTTATTCTTCAACTGGTACATGATCAAGTATTCGTCTTGTGCTGCCCCGGCGGGGATTTTCATCGATTCAGGAATGTTAGCTCCAACTTTATAAGGGAGAAAATCTAAAATCGGCAAAAAATTATAGGTAAATAAACCAAACAATAGAGACGCAGAAACAACTGCAATAAGAAGCGCTTTCTGAATGGTTGGATTAGCGGTAATCGGTTGGATATTTTTTCGATAGATAAAAAGGTAAATGATCATTACCAAGAGAATCAAGTCCTTGCTAAAGGATTGCCAAGGGGTAAGTGGGATCGCATCGCCAAAACACCCACATGAAGTAACTACCTTAAAAGCGGCGGATACAAAAGTTAAAAAAGTAAAGAAAATAATGAGTGCCAATAAACCTTTAGCAACCTGGTTTCGCCAAAAGCCAAAGAGTAAAAGTGCACCGAGCACAATTTCGAGCACACACAAAAGAATAGCAATCCCAGTAGCCCAATTACTTAAGAAATCAAGATGAAAAACCTCAAAATACTCTTGTAATTTATAACCAAATCCCAAGGGGTCATTCGCTTTTATTAAACCCGAAAAAATGAACAGGATCCCAACAAAACACCTCGAAAAATTTAATGCCACTTTTTGCATCGAAACTAGTTTTGATTATTTTCCAACTTAATAAGTGCGAAAACCGCATAATTTAACATATCCTGATAATTTGCTTTAACACCTTCTGACGCCAATGTTTGTCCTAAATTATCCTCAATTTGCTTCACCCTAAATATTTTCATCAAGATCAAGTCTGTTAAGGAGCTGATACGCATGTCTCTCCAAGCCTCTCCGTAATCATGGTTTTTCGCAAACATCAGCTCCTTTGTTTCATTAACGCGTTTATCGAAAAGATTCTCAACTACATCAACTTCCATTTCGTTCGGATCATTTTCGGTTAATTCCAACTGTAGCATAGCGATAATGCAATAGTTAACAATACCGATATATTCTGAGGTAATGTCCTCATCTACTTTCGCAATCTTTTTTTCTTCAAGCGTACGGATTCGTTGTGCCTTGATAAATAGTTGATCGGTTATGGATGACGCTCTTAGGATTCTCCAAGCCGTTCCATAATCCTTGGTTTTCTTCATAAAAAGCGATTTGCATGTCGCTATAACGGTATCATACTCTTGAGATGTGTTTGCTGCCAAAACAATTAAAATATTTAGTTTAAAGCTATTTTAATACCTATTTTTGTATTAAATGATGGCTAAAGATACATTTTTAAACCGAAAAGTAACACTTAATAGCAAAGGCAAACTGATAGATTTAAGCAAGCCTTCCGTTATGGCCATACTCAACATTACGCCAGATTCGTTCTATGCTAAAAGCAGAGCTGATAGTATTGAAGATGCGCTAAAAAAGACGGCCTTATTTTTAGCGGAAGGAGCAAAATTTATAGATCTTGGTGCATATTCATCTAGACCTGGTGCAACGGATATTAGACCTGATGAAGAATTAAATAGGTTGATACCGGTAGTTACTGCCCTTTCGAAAGAGTTTCCAGAGGCCATACTTTCTATCGATACCTTTAGGGCCAAAGTTGCCGAGGAAGCCGTTGCGGCTGGCGGACACCTCATTAATGATATTTCTGCGGGAGCGTTGGATAAAGGGATGTTTGATACCGTAGCTAAACTCCAGGTACCTTATCTTATCATGCACATGAAAGGTACTCCCCAAACCATGCAGCAAAATGCCATTTATACGAATATCTTGACCGAAGTTTCGACCTATTTCTCTGTGAAAATTGCAGAACTAAAAAAGAGGGGGGTTGAAGATTTACTAATAGATCCAGGTTTCGGATTTGCAAAAACCATTTCACAAAACTATGAACTCTTACAACAATTAGAAAGTTTAAATTCCTTTGGGCTACCCATAGTTGTTGGTTTTTCAAGAAAGTCTATGGTTACAAAAGTCTTAAACAACAAAGCGGATCAAGCCTTAAACGGTACCAGTGTTCTAAATACCACTTCTTTACTAAAAGGAGCATCAATTTTAAGAGTTCACGATGTGAAAGAAGCAATTGAATGTATTGAACTATTAGAAAAAATAAAAAATCCTTAAAAAACCAATCGTTTTAACTTTTGATACCGTTCATTTTCAATTAATTCCAAGAAACCGAGCTATTTCTCCTTAGATTACCAGTTAATTTTGCGAATTTAACTGCAATTGCACGCTGTTAGTTGATTTAACGGCTTAAATTAATTAACTTAGGCACAATGAAGGGCCTTGATTTTGATTTTCTTAAAATTACCTGGGTTGATGGATTAGATATTCTATTAGTAGCGCTATTTATCTATTACGTTTACAGTTTGATCAGACATACGTTAGCAGTAAATCTACTGTTGGGCATGTTCATTATTTTAGTGCTTTACCATTTAATTAAAGCTGTTCATCTAAATTTATTACCAAACTTAATTAGTAAATCGGTAGATGATAAATTTATCAGCATAGGTATCATTGCGCTAATCATTATTTTCCAGCCCGAGATAAGGCGCTTCTTGCTCCATATCGGAAAAAGCACCTACTTACAAAAAAATAAAGCATGGTGGGGATTTTTGTTTGGAAGTAAGGATTCTGAACGCGATAATCTGATCAGGATCAAACCGATCATTGATGCCTGCAAGAGCATGAAGAAAACCAGAACCGGGGCGTTGATCGTTTTTGTTAAATTTTACGACGACGAACTGTTTACCAACAGCTGTGAACTGATCGATTCGAAAATTTCAAAACGTTTATTAGAAAGTATCTTCCAAAAGTATAGTCCTTTGCACGATGGAGCTGTGGTTATTGCCGAAAACAAGATCAAAAGTGCCAGTTGTATTTTACCCCTTACTGATAATGACAAATTGCCACCACAGTTTGGCCTTCGTCATAGGGCAGGCATCGGAGTATCCGAAACTGCGGATGCGGTTGCCGTAATCATATCTGAGGAAACCGGAGAAATCGCCTACGCTAAACAGGGCAGGGTGAGAATGAATGTTTCTTTTGGAGAGTTGGAGAAATTACTCAATAAAGATTTTCAATAGGGATTTCACAGATTAGCGGGAGATTACACAGATTGAAGACGATTTCACAGATTGGGGAAAAAAAACCCACGCTATTTTGTATAGCGTGGATTAAAATTATCCTTTTACTCCTATTAAATCGGTGCAATCACCTCCAAATCGCTGTAATCATCTTCAAATCGGTGTAATCCCTTTTTAAATCGGTGTAATCATCTAACAATATTGTTCGAAAGCACCAATCAAGCTATCCGCAATCATTTGCGCCGGACGGCCTTCAATCTGATGACGTTCTATCATATGCACCAATTTGCCATCTTTAAATAATGCCATTGCGGGCGAAGATGGGGGAAATGGCATCATATAAGCACGGGCTCTATCCACTGCATCTTTTTCCATACCAGCAAAAACGGTAACAAGTCTCTCTGGGTGTTTGCTATTAGACGCGGCAATTTTTGCTGCCGGACGGGCATTTGCTGCTGCGCAACCGCAAACAGAGTTAACTACCACAAATACGGTCCCTTCACTTTTAATGGCGCTATCAACAGCTTCCGCTGATTTCAATTCTTCAAAACCAACATTGGTTAACTCCGCACGCATTGGTTCAACTAAATATTCTGGATACATCTCTTGTTTAAATTTAAAATTAATCTTTTGTTCGGCGTCTTGTACAGCCATAGGGCTGAGATAAACTCATCGCCAAACGCTTTTCGTTCTGCAAAGATAACAAATTATGAAGCGCTATATTTTACTGCGAACTAAAAATAACAATCTGCTGACGCACAGCGCATAAAAAAGCAAGCCATGTGTACAGCTTGCTTTTAAATTACTTATTTTATTTCCTACTGCATTCCTCTTAGCATTTCCTGAAGTTTATGAGGATCGCTCAACATTCCAGTTCCGAACATCACGATGATAAAGATGAAGTACAAAAGGGACAGAATGTTTAAAACCAAGCCGATTATGGCACACACCCTACCGGCATTTAAATTTTTGTAAGAACTTAAGGTATATACGGCAGGATTTGCGGCATAAAGGGCCCTATCCTTATTACTCAATACTAATGCGATAATCGCAGGTATCAATCCTAATACACCATAGCAACAACATAATACAATGGATAGTATACCTAATACCAGAACGGCAGTGGCATTTGGCAAAGCATGTTGCATCCCAAACATACCTCCATTTGAGGGAGGAAAAGGGGGTTGATTTGTTGGCGGTGGGGTTACCGGTTGTGTTTCTTGTGGATCAAGTTCTTCAGACATAGCGTTAAATTAATTTGTGGTTAACTATTTTATAAATGTAATTGACTACGATAATAAATGTGACAGCAATATAAAGCAATTTTATAAAAAAAGCGCCGTTTTTAAAATCAAATTTCAAATGCAATAGCGTAACTATAAACAAGCCCAATAAAGGTATTGTAGCAGGATATAATCGCAATGAATTAGAAAAATCGCCCTGCACAAGCGCTAAAAATGAACGTTGAAGCCCACATCCCGGACAATCAATACCCGTGAATTTTTTAATTGGGCAAGCCAACAAATGGTTTTTCAACCACGCTATTACACCGTTGTTCTCTTTTAACGAAAATAGAATTGAGAGGAGATTCATGTTTCGTTAAAACTAATAAAATAAACAGGGAGTACAAATTTTAAATCTTGTTTTTAAAGGGAGATTTTCATTCTAATCTTCAGTAAACCTGAACTGTTTCTTGATGGCAGCTTTGTGATGCTGGTTAATTAGTACGCTTAACTCTTTAAAATCAAAGTCGTGGTTAGTGCCGCAATCTAACATATGGAAATATACTGAAGGCTTTAAGCTCTCAAAATACTCTACAAGATTACTGCTCCAAATTAACTGGCAATCTCCTGTTATTCTTTGTGTAATGTCTGCTATCCCTGGTTTAAGATAGATGTTGCGCACATGGTTCGATTCTATATTTCCTTGCGGGTACATTAAAAAAATAGTGCCAGGAACATCCAATAAGGAAGCGGCATAATCAAGGCTTTCGTTAACCGTATATGTGCCGGGGGCGATAGAAAAACAGCCTAACCTGGTTAACCATTTATGTTGTGCCAATTGCTTCTCGAGCACCATAATATAAAAACCATTTATAGCTGGCTCCTGTTCGCATAGCGATTTTAAGCAAAGATATCCCGCCCAAAACCCGTCCCAAAAACTAAAATGATTGCACATCAAAATGTACGAGTGGCCCTTTAAGATCTTCACTTCATGGATCTTCATTTTGTTAAAGCGCCATCTAAAAAGCCACGTCAAGAACTTGCCAAACAAGAGTAAATACCTAAACCGAACCGGATTTGCCTTAATTATCATAAATAAGATCGTACATTTTTGCTGGTAAATTTGGGTTCACCATATCATGATCGGCATCCAATATCGTTTTTTTTACATGCTTAAGCCTTGAGATCATGTCATCGGCCAGGCTTGGGGGATACATATGATCCCGCTGGCCGAACATAAAATGACACTTCACTTCGCTGTTGTTTAATGCGGTTATCAGCTCTGCTTGGTTAACCTGAAGGTGGCGTAAGTAGGTTACATTGGCATAAAAAGCAAAGCGTAGATCGGGCGTAGCCATTTCTAAAGTCAATATTCGGTGACTTTTCTCGTCAATTATCCTTAATTTTTTACACAATTTAAGCACTACTTTAATCCCCTTTTCGCTTAAAATAAGTTTTCTGAATGCGAAGTTTGCCATCACATTTCTCGACATGACTTGAAACGGGGGAAAAATCCTTAAAAAAGATGGGGCCAACACAAAGAGGTTATCAATGCGACCCGATTTCTTTTCGGCCAGTACAGTAGCATAATGGGTACCCAAAGAATAACTGATGACACAAAATCGATCGATGCCTTCATGCCTACAGAAATCTTCCATCAATTCGGAAAATTCTGATTTGGAAATCCCCTTTTTGATGTGCTTGATGGACTGGTCCCGTAGCTTGGTTTCCTTATGGAAAAAGAGGTCGAAGCTATAAAATGTATATTCATCTTCAAATTTCTCTTTTAATATCGAAAATTGCTTACCATGCATCCCATAGCCATGAAAGCACAGCATGGCTTTTGGGCCATTACCAAAACGGTAATAGTGTAAATTAACCAACGAATGGTTAAAAAAATGTGCTGTCATGAGACGCGTTAACAGTTTATTTAGATGATTTAAAGTTAGGAGAAATTTTAAAAAAACAAAATGGGAAATAGTTGATAGAAGTCATTGGTGAATCGGCATGATGCCTATATTCATCCGATGACTGGAATCAAGCCAAAGGATGCTGCTCCTATCCCTAACGCGTTTTCGCGCCAAAGATCGTCTTTGCGAGGACTGTTCTTCACAATTCGAAGCTCGCAAGAAGTGCCTATGGTAAATCTCCTTGCCGGTTTAGTAGTTTGAAGTGCGCATCACCTGCGCTAGTCTTTAATGGTGTAATTTCTATATTATCATTTTATGAGTTTAAAGCACGACTACGCTGCGCTTAAGACTTCGTTAGTTAGGTGAGTTATAAACCACTTTTATTAGCAGTATTGGGAGGATACATTTGCCACTGTATAAAATAAAATACCACCAGCATTAACATTAATATATTTATCTCTATCCCAGTTGAAGTATTTTCTATAAAAGTAATGGCAAGGGAAAGATCAAAGTTTCCGATATATGCCCCAAAATGAAAGTCCATTTCCCCAGCTTTCTTTGTGGCATAAACGATAATCTCTAAGCCTTCATTTAATTTATATTGAAAATTATCTATAGACACGCGAAAAACTTGGATAAAACATATCAACAAGTTGACTAAAATATGCTGTTTTGATATTTCATTTAATCTCCTCAGGATAATTACATTATTTACAATAGTCAAAATCAAAAGAAACCCCAGTATACTTAATATTAGTAACGCATCTATACTTGACAGGTCGCTCTTAAAAAATAGCGCAAAAAAACTAAGTATATTAACTACTCCGCAAATCAGAAGATATATACTAGCAATAATATTTAACTTTTTCATTAATTCTTGATTGGTTGTTTTACTTACCTTCTCATATTAAACCTACAAAATCCTGTCCATAAAATAAGACCCAAACAAAAGCTGGTTTGCACTCTGCACCCAATCCATGATCCATGAACTATTAACCAATAACCATCCACCCTATTTATCATTTTAATCTCCAATTCCCGCTCCTTTTTTGTTATTGATATCCTAATGCCGTAACTTTGCATTAAATTAAAACAATAAATTATGTCATCAGTAGAGACAACGTACATTCCTTACAAAGTTAAGGACATTTCACTGGCAGATTGGGGCCGTAAAGAGATCGGATTAGCAGAGGCAGAGATGCCTGGCTTGATGAGCTTGAGAAAAGAATTCGGACCATCTAAACCACTTGCGGGAGCCCGTATTGCAGGCTGCTTGCACATGACCATCCAAACCGCCGTTTTGATAGAAACATTGGTTGAATTAGGTGCAGAAGTTACCTGGTCATCATGTAACATTTTTTCAACACAAGATCACGCTGCTGCTGCTATTGCTGCTGCTGGCATTCAGGTTTATGCTTGGAAAGGCTTAAATGAAGCTGACTTCGATTGGTGTATTGAGCAAACCTTGCATTTTGGCGAAGATCGTAAACCATTAAACATGATTTTAGATGATGGTGGCGATCTTACAAATATGGTGTTCGACAGATTTCCTGAATTGATTGCTGAGATCAAAGGTCTTTCTGAAGAAACTACCACCGGAGTACACCGTTTGTACGAAAGAATGAAAAATGGAACATTGCATTTACCTGCAATCAATGTAAATGATTCGGTTACTAAATCTAAATTTGATAACAAATACGGATGTAGAGAATCATTGGTTGATGCGATCCGTCGTGCCACAGACGTAATGATGGCCGGCAAAGTAGCTGTTGTTTGTGGCTATGGCGATGTAGGTAAAGGTTCGGCCGAATCATTAAGTTCTCAAGGTGTGCGCGTAATTGTAACCGAAATTGATCCAATTTGTGCTTTACAAGCTGCAATGGAAGGCTATGAGGTTAAAAAATTAGCTACCGCAATTAAGGAAGCGGATATCGTGGTAACTACTACAGGTAACTGTGATATCGTTCGCGAACAACATTTCAGAGCATTAAAGGATAAAGCTATCGTTTGTAACATTGGCCACTTCGATAACGAAATTGATATGGCTTGGTTAAATGGAGCTTATGGCGATACCAAAGTTGAAATTAAACCACAAGTTGATAAATATACCATCGACGGTAAAGACGTAATTGTATTGGCCGAAGGTCGTTTGGTAAACTTAGGTTGCGCCACTGGTCACCCAAGTTTTGTAATGAGTAACTCGTTTACCAACCAAACCTTGGCGCAATTAGAATTGTGGACTAACCCAGGTAAATACGAAAACAAAGTTTATGTGTTGCCAAAACACTTAGATGAAAAAGTAGCTCGTTTACACCTTGAAAAAATTGGTGTAGAATTGGATGTTTTAGATCAATACCAAGCTGATTATATCGGTGTACCGGTTGAAGGTCCATTTAAGGCGGATACTTATAGATACTAGTTGGAGTTGGGAGCTTGGAGTTGAGAGTTGCTTCTAACTCAAAACTCTTAACTCAAAACTCAAAAAAGGGATATGCGCAAGTATATCCCTTTTTTTCGTTTGTTCGTCTGTTCGTCCGGATTTGAAATCCGGAGGCTCGATGGATTTGAAATCCCCAATAAATTTTACAAAGCAATTATTTCCTTTTAACCCATAATACGCTAAATTTGGGCAACAATTAACTTAATATGAAAAAATTAATCTTCGCTCTCCTATTTAGCATAACAGGGCTTATTGCCAATGCACAAATAACCGCTCCAGCAACAACGCAGCTTAAAAGCAAGGTAGTTGAAATCGCCTGTGGCGAATGCCAATTCAAAATGACTGGCAAAAGTTGCGACCTGGCCATAAGAGTAGATGGGGTTTCTTATTTCGTAGATGGAAAATCAGTAGACGATTTTGGAGATGCTCATGCTAAACATGGCTTTTGTAATGCCATTAGCAAAGCTGAAGTAACTGGAGAAATTGTAGATAACCGTTTTAAGGCAAAAACAATTAAATTATTGCCTGCAAAGAAAAAAGCATAGGGAGTCAATCTCACGTCTCATATCTCACATCTCATGTCTACGATGACAAAATTATCGGTTAACATTAACAAAATTGCCACCCTACGCAACAGTCGCGGAGGCAATAATCCCGATTTAGTTAAAGTTGCACTAGATTGTGTGCGTTTTGGAGCACAAGGTATAACGGTTCACCCCCGGCCAGACGAACGCCATATCCGTTATCAGGATACATTTGATCTTAAAGCCGTAATTGCTACCGAATTTAATATCGAAGGTAACTGTAAAGAGCAAAAATTTATCGACTTGGTGTTGGCCAACAAGCCTGCGCAAGTAACTTTGGTGCCTGATATTCTTGGTCAAATTACCTCAAATCACGGTTGGGATACCATAAAAGAGCAAGATTACCTAAAAGAAATGGTCGGTCTTTTTAAGGCTAGCGGTATCCGCGTCTCTATTTTTGTAGATCCCGATCTAAAAATGGTGGAAGGTGCGTTAGCCACAGGTACCGATCGTATTGAATTATATACCGAAGCTTATGCAAGCGGTTATCATCAAAACAAAGAAAAAGCGATAGAGCCATACATCGCCGCAGCTAAAAAAGCAAATGAGCTTGGATTAGGCATCAACGCAGGTCACGACCTTGATTTGCACAACCTTAACTATTTTGCGCAACAGATTCCAAACCTGCTTGAAGTTTCTATCGGCCATGCCCTAATTAGTGATGCCCTATATTTAGGCCTTGAAAATACGATACAGCTTTACCTTAAAAAGTTGAGCATGGAGCGAGGAGCGTAGAGCCTAGGTTCGCTTTGCGCCATGCCCCAGGCCCCAAGCCCTACATTAAATTTGCTTTTCACCTAAATCCCAAATATCTTTAAGAAAAACTAATCCTTATGAGAAAGCAATTGTTAATCTTTTTAGCACTTATTGTTATCGCTTTTAGCGGATGTAAAGACGTAGCTAAAATAAATGCCGATGAGGCTGGCGGAGTAATTACCGAATATTTGCAGGCCAATCCAGAATACAAAATTGCCCGCTTCAATTTTGGAGAAATGAAATTTAACAGTGACAGCGAAATGAAAGAGCTAGAAAAATATCGCCAGTTGGCAAACGATGGCTATGTTTCCTTAACGCTGCAGGAAGCAAAGAAGAAATTTCTTTCAAAGGATAGCAGTTATACCTACCTCATTAAACTAACCGAAAAAGCGAGCAACCTCGTATTAAAACAAGAGGAAGACAGGGCCAACGTTAAAGTGGTGATCTACGAACTTGCAAGCGAAAAACCCGTGAACTTTAACCAGGTAAATGATAACAATGCCAAAGTTACCGTTACACTCAAGAAAATAAATACACCTTTTGCCCCTTTCCAAAAAAGCCAAGATGCTAATAGCGATTTCATTACCAAAACCTATCGTTTAAAATTGAATAAGGAAGAAGGATGGAAGGTTGTTAAATAGTATTGAGTATAGCGTAGTGCGTAATGAGACAAGGACTAGGTTCTTTTCAACAATTTTAATTCAATTTTAGTACAGGTCCCAGTGCACTGAGATAACGATCTTCTTTTTATCTGAATTTCTAAATAATTTATATGAAATATATGCGCTGCGTTATCCTCATCCAGTCCCAATACGCTATACGCTCTACGCAATACTATATCCTTAACTTTTTACTTTAAGATAGCTTCCAAATCCTTAACTTTGCGGCAACTTATTATTTATACCGCATGAGTTTAAATATTCATTATCAAGAAGATTTTCAAGACCGCCATATTGCCCCAAATACTGAGGATACTGCGGCAATGCTCAAGACCGTTGGTGTTAGTACCATCGACGAGTTGATTGAACAGACTGTTCCCCAAAAAATTAGGTTAAAACAACCTTTAAATTTGCCAAGGGCAAAGTCTGAGATCGAATATTTAACGGGCTTAAAGCAAACCGCTTCACTAAATAAGGTTTTCAAGTCTTATATCGGCCAAGGGTATTATGATACCTTAACCCCCGGCGTGATTTTACGAAATGTAATGGAAAACCCGGGATGGTATACCCAATACACTCCTTATCAGGCAGAAATTGCACAGGGCCGCTTACAGGCATTATTGAACTTCCAAACCATGGTTATTGATTTAACAGGGATGGAAATAGCTAACGCATCTTTATTGGATGAAGGCACCGCTGCTGCTGAGGCGATGTTTATGCAGTTTAGCCTTCGTAAAAACCAACAGGCTGCTAAATACTTTGTTTCTGAACTTGTATTTGCACAAACCATAGACATCTTAAAAACCCGCGCTAATCCTTACGGCATAGAACTGGTTATTGGCAATCACGAAGAATTTGTTGCCACAGCAGATTTCTTTGGCGCTATTGTTCAATATCCGGCTGGGAATGGAGAAGTTTATAACTACACGGGCTTCGCTGCTACACTTCACGATCAGAATATCAAATTAACGGTTGTTGCCGACCTTTTGAGTTTAACACTGCTAACTCCCCCTGGAGAATGGGGAGCGGATGTAGTAGTGGGCACCTCGCAACGTTTTGGTGTTCCAATGGGATTTGGCGGACCACATGCAGCATTTTTTGCCACAAAAGACGAATATAAACGAGCTATTCCAGGTCGAATTATTGGCGTAACCAAAGACAGCAACAACAACTATGCGTTACGCATGGCCCTACAAACCCGCGAACAGCATATCCGTAGGGATAAGGCAACATCCAATATCTGTACGGCTCAAGCATTATTGGCAATTATGGCCGGATTTTATGCGGTTTACCATGGTCCAACAGGATTGAAACTAATTGCCGAACGCACCCATGGGTTAGCGGTTTCCCTTGCAAAATCTTTGGCCCAAATTGGTTATTCGGTTTCAAGCAAGGTCTATTTTGATACCATCGAAATTAACTTAGGTGATTTAACAGATTCTATCCATAAAGAGTGTTTAGACAACAACATCAATCTTAGTTATAATGCAAGTAAAGTAAGCATTGCGCTTGATGAAACTACAGCCTACGAAGATTTAAAATTATTGATCCGCATTTTCTCAAAAGTTAAAGGAATTGCTTCAGATAATTTAACAATTGTAGAAGAGGTTGAAACCACTATTCCTGCCAATTTACAACGTTCCTCTACCTATTTAACCCATCCGATCTTTAATTCGCATCATTCTGAACACGAAATGTTGCGCTATATAAAATCGTTAGAAGCAAAAGATCTTTCCTTATGCCATTCGATGATTGCTTTAGGTTCATGCACCATGAAGTTAAACGCAACGAGTGAAATGATCCCGGTAACGTGGCCAGAGTTTGGAAAAGTACATCCATTTGCTCCAGCAGACCAAGTTTTGGGCTATTATACCGTATTTAATGAACTGGACAAATGGTTAAGTGAAATTACCGGTTTCGCTGCCATGAGTTTACAACCAAATGCTGGGGCGCAGGGAGAATATGCAGGTTTAATGGTAATCAGGGCCTATCATCAAGATCGCGGTGATCATCATCGTAATATTGCCCTTATTCCTGCTTCTGCACACGGTACTAATCCTGCTTCTGCGGCAATGGCCGGAATGAAAATTATTGTGGTCAAATCCCTCGAGAATGGAAATATTGATGTTGAAGATCTTAGGGCAAAGGCAGAGGAACATGCTGCAAACCTATCCTGTTTAATGGTAACCTATCCATCAACACATGGTGTTTTTGAAGAAAGTATCATAGATATCTGCAACATCATCCACCACAATGGCGGGCAGGTATATATGGATGGTGCAAACATGAATGCACAGGTTGGCTTAACTAGCCCTGCATCTATTGGGGCTGATGTTTGCCATTTAAATTTGCACAAAACTTTTTGTATCCCACATGGTGGAGGTGGCCCTGGCATGGGCCCGATTGGGGTTGCAGCTCATTTGGTTGAGTATTTACCTGGCCATGTGGTAGTTGATATCAATAAAGAAAAATCTATACACGCAGTATCGTCTGCACCCTGGGGCTCCGCCTCCATCCTTATTATTTCCCATGCCTATATTGCTATGATGGGAGCTGAGGGTTTAACCGATGCAACAAAATATGCCATTTTAAATGCCAACTATATGAAAGCGCGTTTAGAGCAGCACTTTCCAGTCTTGTATGCTGGGAGCGAAGGAAGATGCGCACACGAAATGATTTTGGATTGCCGTGGGTTTAAAAACTTTGGTATTGAAGTGGTTGATATTGCGAAGCGCTTGATGGATTACGGTTTTCATGCGCCAACGGTATCTTTCCCAGTGGCGGGAACATTGATGGTAGAGCCAACAGAAAGTGAGCCTAAACACGAACTTGATCGTTTTTGTGACGCGTTGATCGCCATTAGAAATGAAATTGCTGCTGTAGAAAAAGGAGAGCTCGATAAAATAGATAATCCGTTGAAAAATGCACCTCATACTTCTGCAATAGTTACAGCAAATGAGTGGGAACATGCGTACAGCAGACAAACTGCGGCCTTCCCATTACCCTATGTTGCTGCTTTTAAATTTTGGCCGTCGGTTGGAAGAGTAAATGATAGCTTGGGCGACCGTTCTTTAATTTGTGCTTGTCCGCCATTAGAAAGCTACATGGAAGAAGAAGTGGAAGCTTAACTTCGTAAGTTTAAAAAACTTATGAAGTTTGGCGAAATTTAAAACTTACGAAGTTTGAGCAAATTTTAAAAACTTACGAAGTTTGAGCGAGTTAAAAACTTACGAAGTTTGAGCAAAATTTAAACCTTTTTTATCATTTTTACTCTAAATACAACTAGAGTTCGTAGGTTTTAAAAATCTACGAACTTTGTTAAGATAAAAATCTTAACATATGGTAATTTTTAGCTTAAGAAATTTAGATACCTTTACAAAAACTTAAAAAAATTCAGATGAAATTAAAAATCTCTTCAATCTTATTGCTAGCTGTTATTGCTAGTTTCGCATTTGTTGCATTTGTTCCAAAAGACGACGTTTACAAGGTAGACGTTACAAAATCGACTATTTTATGGGATGCCAAAAAAACAGGTGGCGGTCATAACGGTACAGTTGATCTGTCTTCTGGTAGCCTAGCATTTAATGGCAAAAAATTAATTAAAGGTGGTTTTGTTGCAGATATGACTACCATTAAAGATTCTGGTAAAAATGGTGGCCTAGAAAAACACTTGAAAGCTGATGATTTTTTTGGTACTGATACATTTAAAGAAGCCGCATTCATCATAAAAAAAGTGGAAGGATCTGGAACAGCGTTTACAGTTACAGGCGACCTAACCATCAAAGGTGTTACCAACTCGATCACTTTCCCAGTTAATGTAGTATGGAATGCAGATAAAACCATCACTGCTACTGCTGATAAAATTACGATCGATAGAACTAAATATGGCATCAAATTTAAATCTAAATCGGTATTTGCCGACCTAGGTGACAACTTCATCTACGATGAGTTTAACTTAAGCGTAAAATTAGTTGCTTCAAAATAAATTAATTTAATAGAGAAGAAAAAAAGGCTTGATCAATGAGATCAGGTCTTTTTTTTTGTGTAAAACTTATTGTGATTGCCAAATGCAATATCTACCTTAGCCCATCACAACACACACAATACCCAATGTTAGATAGTAAAATCAATCTGTTAGTTATTGATGACGATGATATCAATATCTTTATCATTAAAAAGATTGTCGAAAAAACAGGATTTGATATCGATATGGTTTCCAAAAGTAATGGACAACAAGCAGTTGATTATCTAAAAGAAACGATTTCCAATAATATGCCTCTTCCACAACTTATTTTAATAGACATTAACATGCCTGTTATGAATGGATGGGAGTTTATTGAGGCCTATCAAACCTTAGGAATAGAAATCCCCGTAGACCTCTATATCCTTTCTTCTTCTGTTTATGAGAATGATATCGAAAAAACGAAAAGCTATTCTTCTGTAAAAGGATTTATTTCAAAGCCACTGTCTATGGAGCGTTTAACAGAGTTGATTAAGCCGTTAAGCATATAATCAGTTCGCAGTTTTTCACAAAGGGATGCCTTTAGCACAGTTCGCAGTTTTCGGTTACTATGCCCCTTGGATCATAAATTTTTCGCCATCAAATTTAACATAAGCTTGGCTTTGTGATTTTGAATGGTAGAACAAACACTTCCAGTTTTCGGCAGCTGCCTGTTTACCAAATTCCTCGCGTAGCTCCATTGCCTTACGACCATCGAAATCATATTTGGCAATAAATTTCCGAATAAGTTCTTCTGGTTCTGGCAAAACATCCCCGCCAAAAAAAACTTTTTCTGTTCCATCATCAAATAAAAAAACCTGATGGTAAGGACAATGTGCTCCTGTAAGTTGATAGTTTATCTCGTTTGTTAACTTTCCTGACCCTTCAACTAACTCGATCTGAGCATTTCTTTGCAAAAAATCAAAAATATCTGTGTGATAAGATGATGATGTACTACTGAAAGCACTCTCCCATTCGCCTCGCTGAATCACGTAAGTTGCGTGGGGAAAACTAAGCTCCATTTTGTTATTATGCTGATGGATCATGCCTCCAGAATGATCAAAATGTAAATGTGACATCAGTACAAAATTTACATCTTCTGGATTAAAACCCGCCTTTTTTATATTGTTATGCAGGTTTAACTGGCCTTTCTCATTGCTGTAGCCTAAACCCGTATCACACAAAACCAACATATCATTAAGTTTGATCAAGAAAGGTTGTACATGAATAAAAAGTGAAGCCGGGCGGTCTTTCGGGTTATCTTTTTCGGGGTCAAAAGGAATGAACTTTTTAGAAATATCAACAGAATAAGAACCTTCATGTAATGTAAAAACCGGTAATGACATCGTATTTTTTGAAAAGAAATTTTAATGATATATTTACGAACAATAGCACAAAGATAAAGAACCTGTATGAACTTATGGTCACCGCATTGTGCAAATAAGGATCATAAAAATCTAAGTTTACCCATTTCTTGGGGCAAAAAATAATAACTGAACTAAGCATAATAATAAATGGAAAAAAGATGGGCGCTGCTTGAGCAAGGCGAGATAGAAACAAGTGAGCAGCTGGCCAGCGAATTAAATATAGATCCCTGTTTAGCAAAGATCTTGGTTCAAAGGGGCATTTCTACATTTGAAGAAGCCCGATATTTCTTCAGACCTACCTTAACACAGCTTCATGATCCTTTCTTAATGAAGGATATGGAGCAGGCAATTTTGAGAATTACAAGTGCCATAGCTAGAAATGAAAAGATTTTGGTGTATGGAGATTATGATGTTGATGGAACCACCGCAGTTGCTTTAACCTATAGCTTTTTTAGTGGTTTTACCACTGAGATTGCTTTTTACATTCCCGATAGACATAAAGAAGGATATGGGATATCTACTGCGGGAATTGATTTTGCCCACGCAAATGGGTTTACCTTAATGATAGCCTTAGACTGTGGAATAAGATCAATTGATAAAATTGATTATGCGGCTAGTTTAGGCATTGATTTCATTATATGCGATCACCATTTACCTGGTGATGAACTCCCAAGGGCCGTTGCGGTTCTCGACCCAAAAAGAGCGGATTGCGAATACCCCTTCAAAGAATTGTCCGGATGTGGAATCGGTTTTAAATTAGCCCAAGCGTATTGCCAAGCCAATGGTTTACCCGATGCCCAATATGAGAAATATCTAGACTTGTGCATGGTAAGCATCGCGGCAGACATTGTGCCAATTGTGGATGAAAATAGGGTAATGGCACATTTTGGACTTATCAAGCTTAATCAAGATCCTTGTTGTGGATTAAAAGCCCTCATGCAGATTTCGGGCAAAACAGAAACTTATTCGATAACCGATGTGGTTTTTTTATTGGCCCCTCGTATTAATGCGGCTGGTAGAATGGGCGATGCAAAAGATGCAGTAAAGGTTTTATTAAGTGATGAAGTTGCTCTGGCTGATGAGCAAAGTACATTTATCAATAGTCAGAATACAGATAGAAGAACCTTTGATCAAAGTATAACTTTGGAGGCGCTGGCTATTATTGGAGAGAGCGAAATATTGATAAATCGTAAAACAACAGTGGTTTATCAGCACGATTGGAATAAAGGCGTAATTGGAATAGTTGCCTCACGCTTAACAGAAAAGTACTATCGACCAACCATTGTACTTACCGAATCGAATGGAAATTATACCGGTTCTGCTCGCTCGGTGGCGGGTTATGATCTATACGAGGCACTTTTGTCTTGCAGCGAACTATTGGAACAATTTGGCGGTCATAAATATGCCGCGGGGCTTACCATAAAGCCAGAAAATTTAGCGCTATTTTCAGAAAAATTCGAAGACGTTGTGGCAAAGAGTATCAGTCCGAATTTATTGATTCCCGAAATTAAAATTGATTGTGAGATTAAACTTGCTCAAATTGATGCCAAATTTTATCGTATTCTTTTGCAAATGTCTCCTTTCGGACCACAAAATATGGCTCCTGTTTTTATAAGCAACGGAGTGAAATTGGTTGGCGCTCCGCAACTAGTGGGTACAAATCATTTAAAGTTGAGTGTAAACCAACAAAATTCAGCTATTTTTGATGGCATTGCATTTGGACTGGGTGAGTTTGAATCATTATTAACTCCTAATCAGCTTTTCTCTATCTGCTATACCATAGAAGAGAACGTTTGGAAAGATAAAAAACGCTTGCAGTTAAATATTAAAGGCATAAAAATTGATAAGGACTGAGCAATAGGACAATCTTCAATCTATTCCGATAGTGCCACAGGCATTCCTTTGGAGCTATCGGGACATAAACCGTAAATCGTAATTCTAAATGATTCTAAAAGCCGAAAACCTAGTTAAAAAATACAAACAGCGTACAGTTGTTAACCATGTTTCTTTTGAAGTAAGTCAAGGCGAAATTGTTGGACTACTGGGGCCTAATGGTGCCGGCAAAACAACCTCATTTTATATGATTGTAGGTTTAATTAAACCTAATGAGGGCACAATTCTTTTAGACGGGATAGATATCACCAAAGATCCCATGTACCGTAGAGCGCAAAAAGGGATTGGCTATTTGGCCCAAGAAGCAAGCGTGTTCCGAAAACTTACAGTAGAAGACAATATTATGGCCATTTTAGAAATGACCAAGCTAACCAAAGAAGAACGGCACGAAAAATTAGAAGAACTGATCAACGAATTTAGTCTTCATAAAGTAAGGAAAAATCGCGGAGATCTACTATCAGGAGGCGAGCGGAGAAGAACCGAGATTGCCAGAGCTTTAGCTGCTAATCCCAATTTTATTTTATTGGATGAACCCTTTGCCGGAGTAGACCCTATTGCGGTAGAAGAAATCCAGACCATCGTAGCCAAATTGAAGAAAAAGAACATTGGTATATTAATTACCGATCATAATGTTCAAGAAACCTTATCCATCACCGATAGGGCATATTTACTTTTCGAAGGAAAAATTCTGGAATCAGGAACCCCAGAAGTACTTGCAGCAAATGAAATGGTAAGAAAGGTTTACTTGGGGTCGAATTTTGTACTACGTAGAAAAAATTTATAAAAACAGCACAGATGGCAATTGTAAATTCGATTTTTACTTGGTACATGAAAAAGCGCATCCATCAGATCGAGCTTTTCATGAAATATCCCTTAGACGTGCAGGAAGAATGGTTACATACCCTTATTTCTAGTGCCGAAAATACCGAATGGGGAAAGCTGTACGATTATAAGTCAATTTTAACCATAGGCCAATTTAAGGAACGTGTTCCGATCCAAAATTACGATACACTGAAGCCCTACATCGAGCGGATGCTAAAAGGCGAGCAGAATATCTTGTGGCCCTCAGAAATCAAGTGGTTTGCAAAATCATCAGGTACAACCAGCGATCGCAGTAAATTTATTCCGGTTTCTACAGAAGCCCTGGAAGAATGCCATTTCAAGGGCGGCAAAGACATGATTTCTATCTATTGCAACAATCGCCCCAGCACGCAAATGTTTACTGGCAAGGGATTGGTTCTAGGCGGAAGTCACCAAATTAACCAACTTTATGAAGATATCCAATATGGAGATTTATCAGCTGTGCTCATAAAAAATCTTCCCATGTGGGCAGAATATTATCGGACACCGGATATTTCTATCGCCTTAATGGATAATTACGAAGAAAAAATGGATAAAATGGCTGAGGCCACCATTAAAGAAAACGTTACCAATATATCTGGAGTACCTACATGGACGATAGTCTTGGCCAAAAAGGTGCTAGAGATGACAGGTAAAAAAAATCTGTTGGAGGTTTGGCCCAATCTAGAGCTCTATTTTCACGGAGCGGTAAATTTTACTCCCTATCGGGAACAGTTTAAAGAGCTCATTCCTTCTGATAGCATGTATTATTTGGAAACCTATAACGCTTCTGAAGGATTCTTTGGCATTCAGGATCAAGACAATTCTGAAGAGCTTTTGCTGATGTTGGACTACGGGATTTTTTATGAGTTTTTACCTTTAGAGAACCTAGCCGATGAAAATCCAAAAACCTTATCCTTAGAGCAGGTAGAATTACATAAAAACTACGCCATTATTATTTCTACAAATGCCGGTCTATGGCGTTACCAGATTGGAGACACCGTTCAGTTTACTTCTTTATCGCCGTTTAGGATTAAAATTACAGGCAGAACAAAACATTTTATTAATGCATTTGGCGAAGAACTGATCATTGATAATGCAGAGAATGCGCTAACAAAAGCGTGTACAGTTACAGCGGCCAAAATCCGCGATTATACCGCCTGCCCTATTTATTTTAAAGGTGAAGAAGTTGGCGGTCATGAGTGGATTATAGAATTTGAGACCGAACCTAATGATTTTGTGAGGTTCATTGATGTTTTGGATGAAACCTTACGCGAAATCAACTCCGATTACGACGCCAAACGCTTTAAAGATATGGCATTAAGACGGCCAAAGGTACACAATGCCCCCGAAGATACTTTTTACAATTGGCTTAAGGCCCGGGGCAAATTGGGCGGACAGCATAAAGTACCTCGATTGGCCAATGACCGATTGTATGTAGATGAAATTTTGAAAATGCTCTAATCAAATGGAAAAGAAACTCAGCTATTTCAGATTGGCTTGGCTCTTGTTTTTTTCATTTTTCTTCTTTTTGATGGCTCAGATCACGTTACGTTATATTCCATTTAACAGCGAGGTATCTTTCTTGATGATCAAGCAAACAGAAGTTACCACGGTTAAACCGTATTTAACCATTTTTTATGTACACGTTTACACCGCGATTTTCTGTTTAATTGCCGGATTTACCCAATTTAACAATGCCTTATTGCGTAGCTATCGAAAAGTGCACAGGGTGATT
Source organism: Pedobacter sp. NO84 (assembly GCF_059703915.1). NCBI lineage: Bacteria > Pseudomonadati > Bacteroidota > Sphingobacteriia > Sphingobacteriales > Sphingobacteriaceae > Pedobacter > Pedobacter sp. NO84. Next base: position 4,030,096 of record NZ_AP046575.1, on the reverse strand, counting down.
GGTTATCTCTACTTCATCTCCGTGGTCTTTTTTGCCGCTCCCTCTGGGATATTTATCGGCTATTATGCAAATGGCGGATTTTTTGCGCAGACTTCGTTCATGGTGCTGGGGTTTTTATGGCTTTTCTTTACCATTAAAGCGATTTGGGCAATTAAGCTTGGAAAAATTAAATTACATCGTCAATTTATGATGAGAAGTTTTGCGCTCGCTTTTTCGGCCATCACCTTGCGTTTTTGGAAAGTTATTTTAGTATATTTATTTCACCCAGCCCCAATGGACGTATACCAGGTGATAGCGTGGCTAGGTTGGATACCAAATTTATTGTTGATAGAATACTTGATTAGAAGAAAAATTGAAACAGCTCATCTTTATTAGTCTTGCCTCAACTTTACTTTTCGCCTGCAACGGAGCCCATAAATCCGACACATCAGGCACTGCAGAAATTAGTCATAAAGAATGGTATGGCTCTTGGGTCGGCGCTTTTACTCTCGCAAGGCAAGAGGATGGAATCGAAGAAGTTATCGTACCCCCTCACGACAAGATAAACCTCGTAATTAAGAAGATAAGCACCGATTCCATTTTTGGAGAAAGTATTTTGAAAGGCATAAAAAAACCAATAGTCGGAGTTTTTAAAGAGAATAAAGGAAAGTTCATCTTTACATTAAAACAAAATGAAAAAGATACTTTAGGTGGGATTTTCGAGTTTAGCATTAGAAATGATTCCCTTATTGGCACTTGGAAGCCCTATGACAGCCTGTCTTATAAGATGGGGTACACTCTTCTCAAAAAGAAACATATCTACAACGCTAGTTCTATGTTAGTTGGCGAAGGTGGATACATTGATTGGGAAAATGGGAAAGAGGAGAATTCGAGGGAAGTGTACAGACAATCATCTCCGGCAGTTTTTAAACTTAATGCTAGCACAACGGTGTTAAACGAGAAAGAACTGAAAAATTTAAGAAAGCTAGATTTAGAACTGATCAGGAATTGCATCTACGCTAGGCACGGCCTTATTTTTACCGATAAAAAAGCTTGGCAGTTTTTTGATTATGTAGATTGGTACATTCCCCTAAAAGATAATGTGGATAATGAGTTACTGTGCTAGAAAAGGCCAATATTAAACTTCTAAGTAGATTCGAAAAATACGCTACGGACAATTATGAAGCCTATGGGCGATGACGCGCTGAGCGTGGGGCTTAGGCATTTTTGGTTAAATAGTGTTTAGACATCAAGCTTAGGAAAAAATGAACTTACCAACTAAATTCTCATAACCTTACAACAAAATAATGGAAAAGCACTTTTATTACCTTTTGGTTATCGTGTTCTGCACTTCTTGTAATTCAAAACCGCAATCAAAGGTAGAGGAAGAAAAAGCACCTGTTACTGCGGTTGCAGATCAAGAATTAATAGGTTTTTGGGTAGGAGATTTTAAAGCTGTGGAGTTTAAAGCTGATCAACCTTACACAGAAATCAATAAAATCAATATAGCCATTAAAACCATAACGAGGGATTCAGTTTACGGACAAAGTATTGTAGCCGGAAACAGCAGACCAATTATGGGCAAGATTAGAAGAGAAGGCGACAAAATTTTTTTCACTTTAACCGAACCATCTGATGATAAATACGATGGTGAATTCGAGTTTGAATATGCGAATGGATTAATTAGTGGAACATGGACCGCATTTAATAAAACTTTGGCCGTTACCAAAAGATCTTATGAATTAAGTAAAAAGCAGTTCACGTATGTTCCCACCGTAATGCTCGATACAAACGATTATAGCGACTATTACAATACAAAAACCAAGACCATAACGGATACATTAGAAAATGGGGAAATCATAAAGCATACGGATGAGTTTCGTAGAAAGGGAAGTGAAAAAGTCTACACTATTAACTCATCCATACATGTCTTTACCGAAGATGAACTGAAAAACTATAAAAAGATAGATTTAGAGATTTTAAGAAATACTATTTTTGCTAGGCATGGTTATTCCTTTAAAGAAAAGATCTATCGCAATTTTTTTGATAATGCAGCGTGGTACATCCCTGTTTCAAATGATATTAAAGCGGAGTTGACCGTAGTTGAAAAAGAAAATATAAAACTATTCAAGAAATTTGAAAAATACGCTACCGATAATTACGACACCTACGGCAGATAGTTTTAGGTACGCTTATTGATAGCTTATCCGAAACCTAAACTATGAATTATTATAAATTAAAAATTCTCTTCTCTACGTTCACAAAACTTGCACAATCGTTAATAAATAATAAAAATAAGACACTAGCCAAGGTTCAAGAAGGCAGTAAAAAGGCCATCAAGAATAAAATAGAATTAACAACTGTTTGGGAAAACCTACAACTCCTTTTTTCTGTTGCCAAAGATTATTCAACAGGTGCCTATACTGCTATTCCTAAAGGCTCTATTATTGCGATAATTGCAAGTTTACTTTACTTTCTTTCACCGATAGATCTCATTCCAGATTTTATTCCTGCCTTAGGTTTTATTGATGATATTTATATTCTAAGCATGGTTTTTAGACAGGTCTCTAAAGATCTGGATAAGTACAAGGCTTGGAAAACTGCAAATAATAAAATTATTGCAATCTAACGCTTTCCGCTCTACGCCTACCGCCTATCTCCAAGCGCCTATCTCCAAGCGCAAAATTTGCTTTTCACATTTTTTTTGGTTAAGTTTAAGTAGCTAACCAATAAACGATTATGAGAACAGTTCAACAAATCCTAAATAGCAAACCCGTTCAGATATTCAGTGTAACACCTGACACTTCAGTTTTAGATGCACTTAAACTGATGACAGAGAAGAATATCAGTGCTGTGCTTATTATGGATCAGGAAAATATGCTGGGTATTTTCACTGAGCGTGATTATGCCCGTAAAATTGTGCTACTGGGTAAATCTTCAAAAGATACGCCAATTAGCGAGGCAATGACCGCTACTCCTATCACTGTAACACCAACAGATAGTATCGAACTGTGTATGCAGATCATGACTGATAAACACATTAGGCACTTGCCTATCGCAGAAAGCAACAAAATAGCCGGAATGGTTTCCATCGGCGATGTGGTAAAATTTATTATCGCAGACCAGAAGCAGACGATATCACAGCTTGAAAGTTACATCAATAGTTAGATAAGGATTACACCGATTAAAAAAAGATTACACCGATATATTTCACCATCTCCATTCCCCAGCAATCTGTAAAGGCAGTTTTAAATTCTGGCCTTCTAAAAACGCTTGTAGATCTTTTTCGCTTTGTTTCTTCACAGGAATCACTGGTGTATTGGCTAAAGCATAGGTTTGCATAGCCGAATAACGAACTGTATTTTTCATTCCCTGCTCATCAACAAGTTTAAACGTATCACCATCAGAGTGGTAGTAGGGACCAGCATTATTGGGTAATTTTCCTCCATATCCGCCCCCCGTTGTTATGCCTTCAAGCATAAATGGCTGATGGTCGCTATGTAAACCTGCAGCAGCCTGGAATAAGTTCTTGTAACCTGTGTCAATCTTTGCGATAGTTTCACCCCAACCTTTAAGCAAAGGTTCCATCTCCTTACGTGTAGTTGTAGCTCCTTTGGGATCATTAGACATATCGTAGTTTAACATATAGCTGATCTGATTAATCGTCCCGTCTTTTTTTGCTTGTTCAACATATGCTTTAGAGCCTAATAAGCCCTGCTCTTCACCCATAAACAGTACAAATTCTACAGTTCTCTTGGTAGTTAATTTGAGTTTCTTAAAAGTTCGTGCCATATCGATTACAGAAAATGATCCAATGCCGTTATCAATAGCTCCAGTAGCCAAATCCCAACTATCTAAATGTCCACCAACTACGATTTTTTCATTAGGAATGGTGGTTCCTTTAAAGGTGGCAATCACATTTCTTGCTTTGATTAATCCAGAAAAGTTAGTCATTGCTATTGCGCCAACCTGACTTTCGTTCTTCATTTTTTCCTTTAATGCCATGCCATCTTCCAGTCCGATGCAAACAGCTGGAATTGGAATTAACTTGCCGGTAACGGAAGCGGTACCGGTTAGCAACACCCCATTTGGGACCCCATTTATAATAATAACACCAACCGCACCGTATCTTGTAGCGATGGCAGTTTTTTCAGAACGATGCAAAGATGGGGTGCCTTGTGGCGATCCGGGGAGGACACCCAAATAAATCAACGCTATTTTCCCCTTAACCTTATCACCTAATCCCTGATAATCTGATTCCAATCCGTTGCCTACATCAATTAATGCGGCCTGTACGTTAGCACTTACTGGCGAATGGGCCAGAGTTACAGCTTTTACAGGAGCTAGGTTATTTGCACTACTTCCAATTTTAACCAAAATCGATCTTCTGTCCCAACTCTCTACTTCAAACGGTTGAAATCTTACTTTGCATCCATATGATTTCAATAAATTGTACACGTATTCTTCCGCCTTTGCCCCATTTGTCGACCCCGTTAACCGATGACCAATTGATGTTGTTGCATCTTTTAGTGTAGCATAAGCCTTAGAATTGGTTTGGACCTCTGCATTAATCTGCCTAAAAACCCGATCATAATTTTCTTGTGCGCTAGCCGAAAACCATATGCTCGTTAAGGCCAATAAAAAGAATTTCTTCATTGTGATTATTTTTTGCTGAAAGTAAGATTTTTTATTATGATTTCACCGATTAAGATGATTACACCGATTAAATGATTACACAGATTATGTGTCAACTGCAAACTAACTTTCAGCGCGCTTTGCTTTTTTAGGAAACATCAAAGAAGCCACAATACTTGACGTTAAAATAAACAGAATTACAAGTAACGAATGTTCAGTAGTAAAGCCCCATATCTTTAGATAATGGTGAGCTAGCATTTTTACCCCAATAAAAGTGAGCAGAAACGCCAGACCGGTTTTAAGGTAATGGAACTTATGGATGATGTTAACCAAAAGGAAAAACATAGATCGTAATCCCATAATGGCAAAAATGTTAGAGAAAAATACAATATATGCATCTTTGGTAACCGCAAAAATAGCTGGGATGGAGTCCACCGCAAAAATAAGGTCTGTAAATTCAACGATTAACAGCACTAAAAATAAAGGCGTAATTAACCTTTTCCCATTAATTTTATGAAAGAAATTATTGCCTTCGTAGCTGGGGTGGATGGCGAAAAACTTGGAGGCGAACCTCACAACAGGATGTTTTTCTGTATCTATCTTTTCTTCATCATCTTTGGAAAGAAACATTTTTATTCCTGTAAATACCAAGAAAGCGCCAAATACATATAAGATCCAAGAGAATTTGTTAATAAGCGCTGCACCGGCAAAAATAAAGATGAAACGCATGATGATAGCTCCTAAAATACCCCAAAACAGTACACGGTGGTAATATTTTTCGGAAACTGCAAAGGCGGAAAATATCAATACGATTACGAAAATATTATCAACAGAAAGTGCGTATTCGATTACATATCCCGTTAAGAATTCTATGCCAAGGTTTTGGTTATAAATCTTAATGCTTTCTGTCAAATTTCCGGGAACCAAGGTAATTTGATGCTGATGCGCCTTTACCACCTGTTCTAACTTACTAAAACTATTGATGCCATGTAGCTCCTGCCCTTCTAAAACCAAGAGAAAATAAAAGCCAACCGCTAAAAGCACCATTACAAAGCTCATTATGCCGGCTTGTTTAAGGCTTACAACATGATCTCTTTTACTAAATAGCCCCAAATCCAATGCTAAAATAAGCACGATAAAAAGTAAGAAACCACCAATAAATAAAAGTTCGTTCGACATTATTTTTTACGTTCTGTGGTATATCTTACCAATTGTTCCAATCCAGTTCGGGCTTCACTTTCTTTAAATTGGTATAAGATATCAAAAGCTTTTTGTTGATATTCTAGCATTTTTTGGTCGGCATAGTGCACACCATTCTTGCTATTTACAAAATCAATTACTTCCTGTATCTTTTTAGGATCATCCTGATGATTTTTTACCAAATTAATTATTTTCTTCCGTTCCGATTTTTCAGCTTTGTTTAAAGCATAAATTAAGGGCAACGTTACTTTTTTTTCTTTGATATCAATGCCTAACGGCTTTCCTACATCGTCTGTGCCAAAATCAAAGGTATCGTCTTTAATTTGAAAGGCTATTCCAACCATTTCGCCAAAGAGACGCATTTTTTCAATGGTATCAGCATCAGCTCCTGCAGATGCAGCCCCACAAGCACAACAGGAAGCAATTAAAGAAGCGGTTTTTTGTCTAATTACATCGAAATACAATCCTTCGCTAATGTCCATTCTCCGTACTTTTTCGATCTGCAATAACTCGCCTTCGCTCATTTGCTGAACTGCTTCCGATACTATTTTTAACAGTGCAAACTCGTTATTGTTTACCGAAAGCAATAATCCTTTGGCTAATAAATAATCTCCAACCAAAACGGCGATCTTATTCTTCCATAATGCGTTGATAGAAAAAAAGCCCCTCCGCTCGTAAGCATTATCAACTACATCATCATGAACCAGAGTTGCGGTATGCAAAAGCTCGACCAAAGCCGCACCACGATGGGTTGATTCGATAATACCCCCACATAGCTGCGCTGCAAAAAACACAAACATCGGCCGCATCTGCTTGCCTTTTCTTTTTACGATATAATGGGTAATTCGGTTCAACAGTGGAGCATCACTGTGCATAGAATCCTTGAATTTTGCTTCAAATGCATCAATCTCTGCGGCAATAGGGAGTTTTATCTGATTTATTCCTGGCATTCAAAAAAATGTGTTTGCAAACTTACTTAAATTCCATTAAAACCGTATTTTTAATCAAACTATTCATAAATTATAGATGAAAATATTCTTAGGTATCCTGTGTGTGGTCGTATTAATTTTAGTAATCATTTACTTTATCGGGCCCAAACCCACCCATCCCATATACAATACAAAATTACCTACGGTGGCTACGCTATCGGCATTGCCTGCTTACGTTGCTTTGCAGGAATCAACTTTTAAGGTTAAACCTGGAAATGAGGCAGAAATTATTTGGGCAGATTCTACGCATCAGCAAACGCCATATGCGATTGTTTACCTGCATGGATTTTCTGCTTCAAAAGAAGAAGGTAACCCAGCTTATGACTATCTAGCTAAAGCATTACATGCTAATCTGTATCTGGCCCGCTTGGCAGATCACGGATTGGATACTATCGCACCACTGCAGTACTTTACTGCAGACCGCTTATGGGAAAGTGCTAAACAAGCATATGCAATAGGTAGAAAATTAGGGAAAAAGGTAATCTTGGTAGGAACATCCACAGGTGGCACATTGGCCCTGCAATTGGCGGCAACCTACCCGGAAGTGAATAGCTTAGTGCTCATGTCTCCAAATATAGCCATCAACGATCCAAACGCGTGGTTGTTAAATGATCCGTGGGGACTGCAGATTGCCCGTAAGGTTACTGGTGGGGAAGAAAGAAAGGTAGATGGGAAAAGTCCGGTGTACAAAAAATTCTGGTATACCAATTATCGGTTGGAGTCTGTGGTACAACTTGAAGAAATGATAGAAAGTAGCATGACCAAACCACTTTTTGAGAAAGTGAAACAGCCTGTACTGATGCTTTATTATTACAAAAATAAACAAGAACAAGACCCCGTGGTTAAGGTTGATGCCATGCTCAAGATGTTTGATGAATTGGGCACACCTGCAGCTAAAAAACAAAAAATTGCTGTTCCTGGTGCAGGAAACCATGTCATTGGATCATCCATAACCAGCAAAGACATCGAAGGAGTTGAACATGCCATGGATGGGTTTATTAAGGCGAGGTTGGAGGAAGGCGGAGGCTAAAGAAGGTGGAAGGTTGCTGTCTAGAAAGCAATGGCAGTGGTTCTTTTGAAAGTGCAGTCCCGCCATTCACTCAATCTTTTGCAACCTCGTAGGTTCTGTAGAACCTACGAGGTTGTTGCAAAAGGATTTTCGTTGCTGTCGGGTTTAGACAAAAAAAGGCAATGCAAAGCATAAACAAATTAATCGTACAAGCAATTCTTAAAATGAACTTTGAATTAGAAAATGAATTAATACCAAGCCTTGGTTCGGATGAAAAACTAATCTGGACAGGAAAACCCAAAGCAGGCCTCCGATTTTCGTCTTCCGATGTTTTTTTGATTCCTTTTAGTTTAATGTGGGGAGGCTTCGCTGTAATTTGGGAAAGTTCTGTAATCGCATCAGGAGCACCGTTTTTCTTTATGATTTGGGGCATCCCATTCGTAGCTGTAGGGTGTTACATGATTTTTGGTAGATTTTTCTTCGACGCAGCAAGAAGGGCCGGTACAATTTATGGCTTAACAAAGAATCGGGTTATTATTAAATCAGGGGTTTTCAGCAAGGAAACAAAATCATTGAATATTAACACCATTTCTGATATATCTTTTACTCAAAATGCGGATGGAAGCGGCACTATCACTCTAGGCCCCGTGCCTTTTGGAATATCTTTTATGAATAATCCTAGCTGGCCTGGCAGAAATCAGGTACCTAAACTCGAACTTATCGAAAATGTAAAATTTGTATATGACCAGCTCATTTCAGTGCAAAATAAGTATTAGGTATTTCCTCATTTCAATACAGAATAGCTAAAATAAAAGATGGAAATCAACATAGACACCTTGATTATCACTTCATTATAATTTTCATTATTATTGCTTTATGAAAGTTTCTAAAATTTTACTGTTTATTGTTCTTTCAGTTGGCGCATTACCTGCTTTGGCCCAACAATTTAAAATTAATGGCATTACCGAAGGTATAGTCGATCAAACCTGGCTCTACTTAAAAACTACAGACGAGGTTAAGCTTGATTCTTGTTTAGTAAACAATGGAAAGTTCGAACTTAAGGGGAAAATCAATCAGCCTCAGCAAATGGTAATGTTGCATGATGCCAAGCTCACAAACTATGTATTTTTCTGGCTTGAGCCTAAAGAAATTAATGTTTCACTTAAAAATGGCGAATTTAAAAAGGCAATCTTTAAGGGCTCTGCTACACAAGATGAAAGCGTTCGTTTAGCTACGCTGTTGGAGCCAATTAGAAAAAAAAGAGATAGTTTATCCCTTCTGCTTAGAACTGTAAAAAATGATCAGGGAAAAACAATGGAAGCCTATCAAGCTGTAGGTACACAAGAACAAGAATTTTTCCAAAATTATGTCAAAGACAATCCAAATCAGTTGATTGCAGCAAATGTATTAAACGTTTACTCGAAATCTTGGGGGAAAACTAAGACTACCGAGCTGTATACTAATTTAACTAAAGCAATAAAAAATAGCAAGGAAGGAAAGGACATTTATAATTTTATAACTTATAATCAAGAAATAAGCATCGGTAAAAAATATGCAGATTTTGAGCAAAAAAATGCAAATGGAGAAAATGTTAAACTCTCTAATATTAAGGCAAAATACATTCTATTAGAATTTTGGGCTTCTTGGTGTGGGCCCTGTCGTGGAGAAAATCCAAATTTGGTAAAAACATATAACGCCTATAAAGATAAAGGATTTGAAGTTTTAGGGGTCTCAGCTGATAATGATAAAGCTGCCTGGCTAAAGGCGATTAAAGACGATCAATTGCCCTGGCAAAATGTATGCGATTTAAAAGGCGATAAGAATGTTATCGTATTGATTTATGGAGTTAGTTCTTTTCCAACCAATTATCTAATCAATCAGAATGGAATTATTATAGCAAAAAACCTTCGTGGAGACGATTTAAAAAAGAAATTAAGCGAGCTATTGCCTTAATCTTTCATCGCCTTACTTGGACAAGCAAAATCGGTTCGTTTGAGGCTAGTCTCTTTTATTGCTCCATAACCGCCTGCAATATCTATCACATTGTCAATTCCTCGAGCTTTTAAGATTGAAGCAGCTATCATAGACCGATAACCCCCTGCACAATGGATATAATAGGTTTCATTGGGATTGATTTCGTTTGTCCAATCGTTGATATAATCTAGAGGTCGGGTTAAAGTAGCTTCCAAATGTTCTGCTTCATATTCGCCTGGTTTGCGTACATCCAAAACATTAATATGTTTATCCTCATTTATCAAGGTTTCGAACGCTTCTGCAGAGACAGATTCGATTACATCCACTTCTTTGCCTGCATCCTGCCAAGACTTTATTCCACCTTCCAAATAACCGATAGTATGATCGTAGCCTACTCTTGCCAACCGCGTGATGGCTTCTTTGGCCATACCATTTTCGGTAACCAATAAGAGCTCCTGTTTCAAATCAGTAATTAAAGCTCCCACCCAGGGTGCAAACTGGCCATTTAATCCAATATTAATGGAATTTGGGATAAATCCCTTTGCAAATGTTTGCGGATCTCGGGTGTCTAAGATCAATGCACTTGAATGATTTGCTTTGATCTCAAATTCTTGTGGGGATAAGGCAACCATTCCCTTCTCAAAAACATCATCAATGCGATCATATCCTCCCTTATTCATTGCTGCATTTTTTGCAAAATATTGCGGTGGAGGCAAAATCCCGTCTGTAACCTCTTTTATAAATTGCTCTTTAGTACTTGCTTTTAGTGCATAATTCACTTCCTTCTGATGTCCTAGCGTATCAAAGGTTTCTTTGCTCATGTGTTTGCCACAAGCAGAACCTGCTCCATGAGCCGGGTAAACGATCACCTCATCAGCGAGTGTTAATATTTTATGATGGAGAGAATCATATAATGTCGCCGCCATATCCTCCATAGTTAGGTCTCCTTTCTGAGCTAAGTCTGGTCTACCTACATCGCCAATAAACAAGGTATCACCCGTAAAAATGCAATAATCTTTGCCGTTTTGGTTCCTTAACAGATAAGTTGTCGATTCTAAGGTATGGCCGGGAGTATGCAGGGCGATAATTGTCAATTCTCCGACATTAAATTGTTCGCCATCTGCGGCGATATGAGCATCAAAATTAGTTTTTGCTGTAGGGCCATAAATAATGGTGGCGCCAGATTTTTCTGCCAAATCTATATGTCCGGATACAAAATCCGCATGAAAATGGGTTTCGAAAATATATTTTATAACAGCCCCATTATCTTTTGCTTTTTTAAGATAGGGGTTAATTTCACGAAGCGGATCAATGATTGCTGCCTCTCCATTACTTTCAATGTAATAAGCGGCTTCCGCTAAGCATCCTGTATATATTTGTTCGATTTTCATAGATATGCGTGTGCGTTAAGCGTGTGGCGTTTGGCGTTAAGCGCTAAGCGTAGTCCAATTACTTGCAAAAGTAACGCTAATATTTTTAAACGAAACGATTTATGAGCATAATTACAGAAGTTTTACGCAATAGGAGGCATAGAGCTGAGAGCTGTAGCAGAGGGTGTGTGGCGTATCATTGAAACTAATTGGTTAATTCTCCGGCGATGGAAACTTCCAATAGTTTTTTCACTTCAGCTGTGCTCAATTTTTGTCCTAATAAATACATTAATTTGGTAACGGCGGCCTCAAAAGTTAGATCATAACCACTAATTATTCCCATTTGCTGCAATTTTCTACTGGTTTCATAAAGCCCAAGCTGTACAGAACCACCCTTACATTGAGAGATATCCAGGAAGATCTTATCATTACCGATTGCCTCCTTTAAACAATCAATAAACCATGGTGCTGTGGTAGTGTTTCCAGAACCAAAAGCCTCTAAGATAATCGCATCAGCACCCGAATCTATAATTGCCCTCACCGCGGTTTCTGTAATACCCGGGTACATTTTTAGCACGCCTATATTCGAATTAAATGTGGTATGAATTCGAAAAGGCTGGGTTGGAATTGGAAGAATATAATTTGGATAGAAGGAAAGACTTACTCCCGCCTCGGCCAGGATGGGGTAATTTGGAGAGATAAAGGCTTCAAATTTTTCGGAATTATATTTAATAGACCTATTGCCACGGAACAACTGATAATCGAAATAAATGCAAACTTCAGGTACCATCGCATTCCCATCCTTTTTGGTGGCTGCAATTTCTAAAGCAGTAATTAAATTCTCCTTTGCATCCGTTCTTATCTCTCCTATCGGTAACTGCGACCCGGTTAAAACTACCGGTTTAGCTAGATTTTGGAGCATAAAACTTAATGCCGCAGCAGTAAACGACATCGTATCTGAACCATGCAAAATTACAAATCCATCAAATTCCTCGTACTTATCCTTAATCAACGTTGCTAAAGCTGCCCATACGGATGGATCCATGTTAGAAGAGTCCAAAATTGGATCGAAGGAGTGCACAGATAAGTGGTAATCCAACCGGGCCAATTCGGGTACATTCTCTTTAATCTGTTCAAAATCAAAAGGAATTAAGGTGCCTGTTTTGGCATCGTTAACCATTCCGATGGTACCTCCGGTGTAAATAATAAGAATTTCTGTCATTGGTTAAACAAATATGCAGATTTTCTAACCGCAAAGAAGCAAAGACCGCAAAGAAAATAAAATATTCCATGGTCATAAATGGTTAACAACTCTTCGTATACCATCCTTCAATCTTAAAGCATTAAAATTCATCAATAACCCAAGTTTGTAGTTCCCCAGCTTAAGATAAGTTAATGTCTGGGCTAAATGAATATCATTTAAATTGCTTACACTTTTGAGTTCAATTACTAGTTTGTCTTCTACTAATAAGTCGATTCTGAAACCACAATCTATCTTAACATCCTCGAAAATTACAGTCAGTTTTTTTTCCTTTTCAACCTTAAACCCTGCTTAAGCAATTTTGTAAAATAGACATTCTCTATAAACACTTTCTAGCAGTCCGGGTCCGAGGGCAGTATGGACTTTTATTGCCAATCCGATTATTTCGTTCGATAGTTCATCTTCAGTCATGCTGTAATCTATTAAAAAATTATAACAAACTGAAAATCAATTGATTAATTTAATTATTACGCAAATTATTTAACTTTTCTAAAAATTCTTTACCTCCATCGCAGCCCTTTTAGAGTTATTCGCAAGCTCTGTATTTGAAATACTAAAACAATCTTTACGACCTTTGCGGTTTAACATTCTTATATCCCGAATACCTTCTTCGAATTCTCTGTGGTTACTTCCGCAACTTCGGCAACGGTAATATTATAGATCTCCGCTACTTTTTGGGCGATATGGCTGAGGTAACTGCTTTCATTGGGCTTGCCACGAAATGGCACAGGAGCTAGGTATGGAGAATCGGTTTCCAATACAATGTCTTTCAAATCAATATCGGCCAAAACCACATCCAATCCAGCTTTTTTATAGGTAACTACACCTCCTATTCCCAAGTAGAAACCCAAATTAATGGCTTGTTTGGCTTGTACTAAATTGCCCGTAAAGCAATGAAAAATACCCCTCAATTTTTCGTCATTTAATTCTTCGAGCACTTCAAATACTTCATCAAATGCTTCACGACAGTGGATTACGATGGGTAAATTTAATCCTTTGGCCCAATTGATTTGCGTTTTAAACGCCTGTTGTTGAATAGCTAAGGTTGTTTTATCCCAATAAAGATCAATTCCGATTTCGCCTATGGCATAAATTTTTCTTTGGCCTATACTATTATAAATGGTGCTAAGCTGTGTTTCAAAATCATCACTTACATCACATGGATGCAAGCCCGCCATGGCAAAACAATTTTCGGGATACTTAGACACAAGATCATCAATCATTTTGATAGATGCCACATCAACATTAGGCAGGAACAGGCGTTTCACTTCATTTTCGAAACAGCGCTGCATTAAAAGTGCTTGTTTGAGTTCGTCTGTTTCGTAATAAAGATGGGTGTGGGTATCTGTTAAAAGCATGCACAAAGGTATTAATTATCAGCTCTTGCCATTAAAAATCTTGTGACAAAAAAAGCCCCGTCCAAGTAATGAACAGGGCTAATTTATGTAATTAATGCTTATTTCTGTACTTGCGGTGCGGTAGCCGTTGGCATTGCAGCAGCAGGAGCCATAGGTTTTCCTTTTATGATGTCAAGAATCTCGATCTCAAAAGCGATTGGAGAATAAGGTCCAATTCCTGCCGGCGGGTTACCTTGTTCGCCATATCCAAGTTTTGAAGGGATTAATAGGGTCGCTTTACCGCCTTTACCTACTAAGCTTAAACCTTCAGAAAAACCTGGTACAGTACCACCGATTACCATTTTGGTTGGACCAAATGGATGACCCACATGAAGTTTATTTTCTTGAGCTAATTTCTCATCACTTGTATCGAAAACTTTATATTTTTTATCTCTGTTTAATTTTGTTGAGCTACCTGTGTAATTTACCAATACAGTATCGCCATTAACACCTTTTTCGCCACCTGGCTTAGTCATAACATACATTAATCCGCTAGGGGTTGTAGTTACTTTAAGGTTTTTATCAGCGATATAAGCTTTGATTTTTCCATCTTCTGCAGCTTTCATTTTATCAAAAGTTGCTTTATAATCTGCCTGGAAATATTCGCCTGCTCTTTTTTGGAAGGTAGAATCCGCTTCACCAGCTTTCTTTTTAAATACTTTTTCAACCTTGATGGTGAAAGTGATGTATTTATCATTTTTAAATTGCTCAGGCTTAGGCTGTTTGCTGTAAAAAGCCATTGTGTCTAAGTTCACTTTAAACGTTGCGCTATCCCCTTCTCCAAATAGCAACAACACATCATTGATATCTCCGCTGTATGTTTTCTTCGAAACTGGGAATACTTGTGCCAATTCATTATCATAAGTGGTCATCATGATCGAATCTTTGTCGTTTTTTTGAGTAAAATGCATTTTGATCACATCGCCAACTTGAATTTTATCTTTTCCTTCACTATGGTGGATGGTATATAATAGACCACCTGGACCTTTTTTTTCTCTGTTACAAGCCGCCAAACCTAAAGTTGCCGCTAAAAGAATTACTAAACTTTTTTTCATTTATTTTTTGATTTGTTTTTTAATGGTAATGAAGCTATCATGATTTAACTCTATGATTTGTGATTTAAAATCATGATGGTTTCATTATTGATTATTATTTGATTTTTAAACTATTGTAATAATTGGGTTTTATATTCTGGTAAGATAGATTTAAATTTTTCAATGGTTTCAGTTAAATTCACATCAGAAGCACCTCCAGCAGCATTTCTATGCCCGCCACCAGCGAAGTATTTTTTACATATCTCATTGGCTGGGAAATCCCCTGTAGAGCGTAAAGATAATTTAACTTTATCAGTTCTTTCTATAATAAATGCAGCTAAGTTAATTCCATTAATAGAAAGCGCATAATTTACGATGCCTTCTGTATCTCCTGTAGCAATATCGTACTTTTTTAACTCCTCTGCCGAAACGGTAATAATTGCGGTATTAAACTCTCTTAGTATCTCTAACTTATTGGATAAACAAAATCCTAAAAAGCGGAGTCTATTTTCTGAAGCATTGTCGTACACCAACTGGTGGATGCGCCAGTGCTCAGCCCCTAAATCTATCAGATCAGCTGCGATACGGTAAACTTCTGAAGTGGCTGATGGAAAGCGAAACGAACCAGAGTCGGTCATAATGCCCGTATATAAACAAGATGCCACATCTTTATTGATTAAGCTGCCCTCGCCAAGTTCGTTTAAAATGAAATCATAAACCAATTGGGAAGCTGCACAGGCATTGATATTCCAATGACGGTAATCATCGAAATCTTCTGGCTCCAAATGATGGTCGATCATTACCTTTACTGCGCTTGCGTTACGGATATGCTCGCCAAGTTCATTTATTCTGCTCAATGTATTAAAATCGCAACAGAATATTAAAGAGGCTTCATTAATTAATGCAATCGATGTTTCTACCGCCTCAGTATAGATCACTACATTGGAGTTATTGGGAAGCCACTGTAAGAAATCAGGGTAATCTGTAGGTGTAACTACAGTTACATGGTGCCCTTTCTGAATTAAAAAGGCGTATAAACCCAAAGATGAGCCCATTGCATCGCCATCAGGTTTATGATGCGTTGTAATGACAATTTTTTGAGGCGTACTTAATAGTGTTTTTAATTCGAGAATGGATATCATAATTTTTCGCCTGCAAAGCTAATAATTTTAGATTTAATTGACACCTTTTATTCGTCAAGCTTTAATGTTATGTTTAAAAATCGTATTTTTGCAGAAAATTTGATTAAATAAAGATGAGTACAAATAGAACATTTACCATGATTAAGCCAGATGCCGTTGCTAACGGACATATGGGTTCAATTATAAATGACATTACCAAAGCAGGTTTTAAAATCATTGCTTTAAAATACACAAAGCTAACTCCAGAAAGTGCAGGCGAATTTTATGCAGTTCATAAAGCCCGTCCTTTTTATAACGACTTGGTAAGTTTCATGTCGTCGGGACCAATTGTTGCTGCCATTTTGGAAAAAGACAATGCAATTGAGGATTTCAGAAACCTGATCGGTTCAACCAACCCTGCAGAAGCTGCAGAAGGAACTATCCGCCAGAAATATGCCAAATCTATAGACGCTAATGCTGTTCATGGCTCAGATTCTGATGAAAACGCCCAAATTGAAGGTGATTTCTTTTTTAGCCCAGCTGAGCGTTTCTAAATTTCCTTAAAACTTACGAAGTCTTAAGACTTCGTAAGTTTATTTCGACCTTAATTTATTGAAATGAAATCACTATTCATAACCGCACTAATCGCTACAATCGGATTAAATGCACAGGCACAAAATGTAACCAAAAATACTAAAGCGCCCGTAAAAAAAATCATCACCCCAGCAAAAACCCTGGTAAAGCCGGTCTTATTTAAGACTACGCTCGACTCTGCGTGCTATGCTTTAGGGCTAAATGTTGCGAGCAGCTTTAAATCAGGAGGGTTAAATACTATAAATTACGAGCTCTTTAACAAAGGGATGCGTGATATTTTCGCAAAAGCCACCCCTTCTTTAAGCCAACAACAAGCACAAGAAGCAATTAATAATCTGTTTACGAGCTTTACTAAGCAAAGAGAAGCAGAGGCGATGAAAGAGTATGCGCCCATCTTAAAAGAGGGAAGTGATTTCTTGGCAGCAAATAAGGTTAAACCTGGTGTTAAAACTACGGCTAGCGGACTACAATATGAGGTAATTAAAGAAGGCGATGGGCCAAGCCCAAAAGCTAGCGACATCTTTGTTGCCCATTATACGGGAACCTTGCTTAACGGTACCAAGTTTGATAGTTCGGTTGATAGAGGCCAGCCTTTGGAATATCCTGTAGCTAAAGTTATCCCGGGTTGGACAGAGGGTTTACAATTAATGAAAGTTGGTTCTAAATATCGTTTTTATATCCCCTATCAATTAGCTTACGGAGCTTCGGGTAACGGTCCGGCAATACCTCCATACAGTACATTGATTTTTGATCTAGAATTACTAGGGATAAAGTAATAAATTTTAAATACCTATGGGCTTTTAAAAACCTCATAGGTATTTATTTTAAAACTATTTTGTGTAATGGTCTGTTTTAATCGAACATTAAAGCAAAATAGCATGAAAAAATATAGTCTCTTAGCAGTTGTTGCACTTATTGCCACCACTTTATCTAGTTGTGAAGTAATCGGCGGAATTTTTAAAGCTGGCGTTTGGTCTGGCGTAATTATCGTTGTTATCGTTTTGGCCTTAATTATTTGGCTTATCTCAAAAGTTTTTGGAGGCGGAAAAAATTAATCTTCCCGATAGTTTTCGGGAAACTATTATCAAATTAGCTAATCGGCTAATTTGATAATTATAAGAACACCAACTCGGTAATCACTTCCGAGCCCGCCCGCTCATTTAATTTCTCGATGATCCCGGTACGTACCATTAGTAGTTCGTTTTTGATAACTGATGATTCTATCCGGACAAACAATTTTTTTTGACTTACATAAATCTGTGTGGTCCGATTAGCTACCGCTGTTCCCATCAACTCCGGCCAATGTGCTACTACGCCAGTTTCGTCAAACTTTCCCCGCAAACGGTAAACGGACAGCATCTTTGTGATGGCATCCTTTAAAGTGATATCGTTGGGCTTACGCATGTTTTATTATTCCATTATCTACTTCAAACAAAGTTACGTCAACTTTTATCTCTTTAAAAACGGATACTACCCTTTCTTTTCCTGTGTCTGTGATAAAAATCTGACCAAAATCATGGTGGGAAACCATTTCCATTAATTTGTGTACACGGAGATCATCCAATTTATCAAAAATATCATCCAATAATAGCAAAGGTTTAAAGCCCTTAAATTTTTGTAAGTAGCTATATTGCGCCAACTTTAAAGCAATTAAAAATGATTTTTGCTGTCCCTGAGAGCCAAATTTCTTTAGGGGCATTTCGCCTATGGCAAATAACAGTTCGTCTTTATGGATCCCCACTGTTGTACGTTCCAAAATTTTATCCTTTTCTATCGACTGACCCAATAGGCCTTCAAAATTTTGGTCGTTCAATTGGGACTGATAATTTAAAGAAACGTGTTCTGCATCATCTGTAATGTAACGATAATGTTTATCGAACAAGGGAATAAAGTCTAATAAAAACTCCTTGCGCTTCTCAAAAATCTTATTTCCCGACAAGATGAGCTGTTCATCCAAAATCTGAAGCAAAGTAACATCCAATTTTCGTGTTGCTGCAACTTGTTTAAGTAAAGCATTTCGATTTAAAAGGTGTTTATTATAAACAATAAGTTCGTCGAGATAATTGGAGTCTGTTTGAGAAATTACGTTGTCAATAAATCTTCGACGCTCCTCGCTCCCATCCATGATCAGATTTACATCGTATGGCGAAATCATAACCAGGGGGAAAAGTCCAATGTGATGTGCCAATTTATCGTATTCCTTTTTGTTGCGCTTAAATTGCTTTTTTTGATTTCGTTTTAATCCACAGGTAATCTTCTCATTTTTCTCTTTTCGGTCAAAATCACCTTGTATCAAAAAAATATCCTCGTTTGCTTTAATTTGCTGGCTATCTATAGGGTTAAAATAACTTTTGCACAGGCATAAATAATGGATAGCATCCAGTAAATTGGTTTTACCAGCTCCGTTATTGCCTACAAATACATTCACCGTTTTAGCGAAGGTGAGTTCGGCCGATGAATAATTTTTAAAATTGAGAAGTGTAATGTTTTTTAACCACATAGTGTATGCTTCAAAGATAAGTTTTTGTAACCGTATTGCGTAGTGCGATATGCGTATAGAGAGCTGTTTCAGCCCTGATTTATCGTATATTATGCAACCAATCTCAATACGCTATACGCTATACGCTATACTATCTAAACGCCCTGCGCATTAAATAGTTAAAAAAGAGGTTGATACTTTGATTGAAAAACGTATTTTTGCAATCCTTAATTTTTTAAATAAAATGTCTACAACAGAGAAAGAAACAGATCAATCCGTAAGAAAGGGTTCCTTTGTACAAGAGAATACCAAAAGCTTAATTTTTATCGCTGGAGCAATAGTGCTTTTGATTTGTATTTATATATGGTACCAAAGTGTGTATCTAACCAACAGGGCTGAAGAAGCAGCGGGAAAAATGTACAAAGCAGAACAATATGTAGGGATAGATTCTTTATCAAATAAAGCAATCAATGGTGAAGGTGGATATGATGGCCTCGAGAAAATTGCCGAAGAATACGATAACACAAAATCAGCTAACTTGGCTAACCTATATTTGGGTGGTATTTATTTACGCAAAGGCGAATACAAAAAAGCTATCGAATCTTTAGGTAAATATTCTGCTACCGGCAGTCCGGTTATTGATCCCTTAGCTTTAGGACTATTGGGCGATGCTTATAGTGAGTTAAAAGATTTTAAACAAGCTGCTACTTATTATAAGAAAGCAGCCGATAAAGCCAGCAATAAATTTACTTCACCAATGTTCTTAAAAAAACTGGGGC
This sequence comes from Pedobacter sp. NO84, assembly GCF_059703915.1. Classification (NCBI taxonomy): domain Bacteria; kingdom Pseudomonadati; phylum Bacteroidota; class Sphingobacteriia; order Sphingobacteriales; family Sphingobacteriaceae; genus Pedobacter; species Pedobacter sp. NO84. The sequence goes on along the minus strand of NZ_AP046575.1, from coordinate 4,010,275 downwards.
TAGTTAACGAAAACCTGAAGGATTTCAAAGCTGCAGAAGAGGCATATACCAAAATCAAAACACAATATCCTGAGAGCCAGGAAGCCAACATGATTGATGAATATATTGGCCGTGCTCAAGCACAACAGAAATAATTAGTTAATCTATTAATTAGCTAATTAGCTAATTGGTTCATCTTAACATGGCAACACACCTTAAAAATCTATCCGATTTTTCACACACCACTATCCCTAACGGGGAAGCCTATAAAATAGCAATCGTTGTAGCAGAATGGAATGCTAAAATTACCAGCGCACTTTATAATGGGGCTTACGATACCTTAGTTAAACATGGCGTACTAAAAGAAAACATCGTTTCTATGGCGGTACCGGGAAGTTTCGAATTACCTGGGGCTGCAGAAATCCTCTTAACAAAAAACGCAGGGCTTGATGCCGTAATTTGTATTGGTTGTGTAATCCAGGGCGACACTAAACACTTTGATTTTATCTGTGATGCTGTTGCCAATGGGATAACAAATGTGGGGATTAAACACAGTAAGCCAGTTATATTTGGGGTTTTAACTACAAATGATGAGCAACAGGCCTTAGACAGAGCAGGAGGGAAACACGGTAATAAGGGGGATGAAGCTGCGATTACCGCCTTAAAAATGGCTCATTTTTCTGCAACAATTTAATTGTTGCTTTGTTATTATAAAAAATTTGTACTTTAGAGCTTTAATAAGGAACTAAAAATTAATTGATGAAAAAGGTTGCTATTCTATTGTTGGTTGTGTTTTCTGCTATCGCGATATTAGAATCTTGCTCTTCTCGTCTTTGTCCTGCTTATAGCTCTTATCCGGAAGGAAAAAGAAGAAGAGGAGCATAAAATGCAATGGATAAATCTGAGCAACCCTAATCAGGTTGCCTCAATAAAAGAGAGCATAGGTTATAGTGTAATTTTTAAACACAGCACCAGGTGCTCTATTAGTTCAATGGCTAAAAGAAATTTCGAGCTAAACTGGGATGTTATTCCAGAAAATACCTCATTTTATTTTCTTGATTTAATTGCACATAGAGATATTTCAGCACTTGTTGCAGAAACATTTCAGGTTCATCATCAATCACCACAGGTCTTACTGATTAAAGATGGCGAATGCATCTTAGATTCTTCACATAGTGATATTTCTGCAGATGAGATTGCCGAGGAAATGAGTCAGTAGTCCATAGTTGATAGTCCATAGTCCATAGATAGGATTCATCCTTTTTTCTACAAATAAGCATGCTCAGTAGCCGGTCATGGATACTCAACTTGGTGTGAAGGCAGAGGAAATATTCCGATTTTTTTTAGTGGTTAGCAGGGTTATTCAGGTGTTCATAGCTAACGGAAAAATAAATGAACTATATCTCTAACAACGAACCCTTCGCTCCCAGTCCATCATTTATCAACCATGAACTATTAACCAAGTTCAACCTCCATCTCGCAGCCTTTTTACAACATTTCAACATTCCAACTTCCAACATTTCAACTTATCCCGTATCTTTGTTCTTATGATCGAACTTCCGGTAGTTCCTGCTATTTCTGAAAAACCACGAAAACCTGATTGGTTGAGGGTAAAACTCCCTATTGGCAAAGAATATGCGCAAGTTAGAAGTCTTGTTGATACCCACAAGCTACATACCATTTGCGAAAGTGGTAATTGTCCAAACATGGGAGAGTGTTGGGGTGCTGGAACAGCAACTTTTATGATCCTTGGTAATATTTGTACCCGTTCTTGTTCTTTTTGCGCCGTAGCTACAGGTAGGCCTATGGCTGTTGATACCGACGAACCTAACCGCATTGCCAATTCGGTAAAGCTAATGAACGTTAAACACTGTGTAATCACTTCGGTTGATAGGGACGACCTAAAAGATGGTGGTTCTATTATATGGGCCGAAACCTTACAGGCTATTAGACGAGAAAGTCCAGATACAACGTTAGAAACCTTAATCCCAGATTTTAGGGGTCAATGGGATAATTTATACCGTGTACTAGAAGAAAGACCAGAAGTGATGTCGCACAATGTGGAAACCGTAAGACGGTTAACCAAACAAGTGCGGATCCAGGCAAAATACGATAGGAGTTTAGAAGCATTAAGAAGAATTTCCGAATTTGGACTCCGAACAAAAACCGGTATTATGCTTGGCTTAGGCGAAACAGAAGCTGATATTTTAGAAGCAATGGATGATTTGGTTGCGAACGGTGTACATATTTTAACTCTGGGACAATATTTGCAGCCCACTAAAAATCACCATCCCGTTGTTGATTGGATTCATCCTGATCAATTTGCCAAATACAAAGAAATTGGTTTGGCTAAAGGCCTTCGATATGTTGAAAGTGGTCCATTGGTACGTTCATCTTACCATGCCGAAAAGCATCTTTTTATTTTTTAGAGATTTACGTCTTAAGAAAACAAAAATTTCTTTAAGCGTGTTATAGAATCTGTATATTAGTAACCTTGACAACTACAAAAAAAATATCTCTATCTGAGGAGGAACTGGTTAGCGCATTAAAAAGTCGGGATACTATTGCAATTAAAGCATTGTATGATATGTATTCAGGCGCTTTACTTGGCGTAATTTTACGTATTGTAATCCATACCGAAGTGGCCGAAGACTTGTTGCAAGAAACTTTCGTTAAGATTTGGAATTCCTCAGGTAGCTACGACCCATCCAAAGGCCGTTTATTTACGTGGATGATGAATGTTGCACGTAATTTATCAATCGACAAATTGCGTTCCAAAGACTTTAAAAATTCCAGTAAAAACCAAGACATAGAAAATAACGTAGATTTTATTGACGAACAAAAAAAGGTGAGTTTTAATGCTGATACCTTAGGATTAAAAGATTTGGTTACTACGCTTAAGCCAGATCTTAAAAACGTGCTAGACATGGTATATTTTAAAGGGTATACACATGTTGAGGCAGCAGAAGAACTGAATTTACCATTGGGTACCGTGAAAACCCGTGTAAGAATGGCGATATTGGAACTAAGGAAAAAATTTAATTGAGGTGGAAGAAATACAATCATATATCGAATCTGGGGTACTTGAACTTTACGTTTTAGGGCAGTTAACTGCACAAGAAAATGCTGAAGTTGAAGAAATGGCTACCAAGCATTCCCTTGTAAAAGCAGAGATTGCGGCGATAGAAATTGCTATGGAAGCGTATGCCCTAGAGAACGCCATCTCGCCTTCAACCCCTGCTAGAGACCGGATCCTTGCTCAATTTGATCCAGAAACTTCGAATACCGATGTGAATTCTAAAATTGTTCCTTTATACGAAAATGTAAATGATGTAAAGGTTAAGGTTTTACGTTATGCACTTGTGGCATGCATCGCTTTATTGGTAATTAGTGTGGCTACCTTATATTCTCTTTATCATCAATTGAATAATGCGCATGAGCAGATTGCGAACTTAAGTACAGAGAAACAACAATTTGTAAAAACGGTTTCTAAATTGAAGTTTGATAAAGCTGGAATGGAAAACCGAATTGCAATGACCGAGACTAACGAATGGTCGACCATTAAATTAGCAGGTGTAAAAGATTCGCCCAAAGCGAAAATGTTGGTTTACTGGAATAAAAACAATAAAAATATCCTGATTAACTATGCCGCAATAGATTTACCTAAAACAGATCCCTCGCACGAGTATCAATTGTGGGCCATGGTTGACGGTAAACCCGTGAGTTTGGGCGTTTTTGGTATGGATGAAAATGCCACCGCAGCAGTGAAACAAATGGATGCTATCCAAAAAGCTCAAGCATTTGCAGTAACGATAGAACCTAAAGGTGGCAGCATAAATCCTACTATGGAAAACATGCTTGTGATGGGAGCCATCTAGTTTTCGCTTCTCGAATGATTACACCAATTTTTTAGTTAAATCCTTTAATTTTCCAATCTTCTTTCATCCAACTCCCACTCTCAACTCCCGACAACCCCCTCATCACCCTTGGCACCTCTCTTGCCACCTCGCTAGCGGTTACAACATAATTCTTTTTTGCCAACCTATCGCCAGCCTTTCCATGTAAAAATGTGGCTAAAATTACGGCATCGGCCGAAGTGTAGGATTGAGCCACTAATGAAGTGATCATTCCAGTTAAAACATCTCCCATTCCTCCTGATGCCATTGCCGGGTTTCCAGAGGGATTGATTACTACTTCGCCTGATGGCAAACAGTTAAATGTATATTGATTTTTAAGCACAATGATCAAATCTCTGGCACGAGCCTCACTTAAGGCAGTCTCTACTCTTTCCCACCAATTTTTATGCTCTCCAAACAACCGATCAAATTCCTTCATGTGTGGTGTCAAAATACTTTGAGCAGGTAGTTTATCCAATAGATCTTTCCTATAACTTAAAATTGCTAAGGCATCGGCATCTATAACCAGTGGTTTTTTTAACTCGATCAACAGTTCGAACAGGTATTCACTTTCTTCATCTACTCCTAAACCTGGGCCAATCGCCACAATATTAAATTTTTCGAAGGCCTCAAAGGCTAAATATTTAGTACGTGGCAATGCCATCACCTCTGGTAAAGCCGTGTTTAATGCTGTCAATCCGCTTTCAGGCAAGCAAACCGTAGTTAATCCTGCACCGGTATGGAGGCAGGCCGTAGCGGCTAGCAAGGCGGCTCCCATGGTGGTCGAGTTGCCTGCAACAAGTAACGCATGCCCGTAGGTGCCCTTGTGGCTGAAATTTTTTCTCCGCTTAATTAACTTTTGTATGGACTCTTTAGTTGTCAATTGCCAGCTTCTCGGTTGCTCGGAGATAAATTTTTCGTCGAGACCAATGTCTAGTACTTTAAACTCGCTCAATGCTTTTAGGGATTCAGGAAAGAAAAAATTGATTTTAGGACGCTGAAAAGTAAGGGTTAAAGATGCATGTATGCCTTGGTATTCCCCATCAAGTGGCCCTTCAGTATTTAATCCAGTGGGCACATCCACAGCAATAACTTTCGTTTGAAGTTGATTAACATAAGTGGCCAGTGCGGCAAATTTACCGGTAAGCGGCTTGTTCAGACCTGAACCTAAAATCGCATCTATAATAACTGCGGCACTCTCCAATTTTAGGTTCTCGGGTTCAGTGATAGTAAAAAAGGAGATTTTATCCTTTACCAAGCGCTTTAAGTTTTTTTTAAAATCATCGCTCTGCTTGGTCGAAAAGTCGATGCGATAAATAGCAATCGACTTATATCCTGCCTTAATCAGTAATCTTGAAATTGCCAGACCATCGCCACCGTTATTGCCCTGGCCACATAAAACGGATATTTGGGTGGTTTTATTTTTTACTTCTTTTTTGAAGGCTTTTACAAATGCCAATGCTGCTTGCTCCATTAAATCTATTGATGAAATGGAATGATGTTTAATAGTATAAGCATCAGCCTCTTGCATTTGCCGAGAAGTTAATAAGGTTTGCATGATACTAAGTTAGGTTAAATCATAGGTACTAATACGAATTAAATTGTTTGATTGCTCTATTGTTAAATTGCTGCATGATTCAGAACCCCCAACAATACAACAATCAAACAATTTAGTATTATGATCCATGTTAGTGCAAACCTTTGCGTAAATAGATGAGAATGTTCCATAAAGATAAAACTGAATTGGCGTATCTTGGGGTAGTCAATCCAATAGTATGAAAGCTGGTTTAAGAATACTTTTACTCATTTTAATTCCTTTTTCGGTAAGCGCTCAGAAAAATCGTTTTTTTGATGTAAAAGGTACAGAAATTATCGCTCCCAATGGCGAACCCATAGTTCTTAAAGGCACTAATTTAGGTAATTGGCTGGTCCCGGAAGGATACATGTTCAAATTTAAGGATGCCACTTCGCCAAGAAGAATTAATCAGGTGATAACCGAACTTATAGGACCCGATAAGGCCACTGTATTTTGGCAAAAATATTTAGATCAATACATTACCAAAGCAGACATCCACTATTTAAAACAAAGTGGGATGAACTCTATCCGTATCCCTTTTCACTATAAATTATTTACATCAGAAAGCTATTTGGGTGCCAATGACCCTGAGCGCGGATTTGTATTGTTAGATCGTGTAATCAAATGGTGCAAGGAAGAAAATCTGCCCGTGTTGTTAGACATGCACTGTGCACCTGGGGGACAAACGGGTGATAATATTGATGATAGTGACGGTTATCCTTTCTTGTTTGAAAATGAAAAAAGCCAAGAGCTAACAAAAAATATCTGGAAAAGGGTTGCTGCCCATTATAAAAATGAAACTGCAGTTATTGGATATGATCTGTTGAACGAGCCAATTGCCCATTATTTCGATACTAAAAAGTTAAATCCACTCCTTGAACCTTTATATAAAAGCATAACCTTAGCCGTAAGAGAGGTAGATAAAAATCATCTGATATTCTTAGGCGGAGCACAATGGGATTCGAATTTTAAAATTTTTAATGCTCCATTCGATAATAAACTAGTCTATACTTTCCACAAATACTGGACAGCCACTACCCAGGATGTAATCCAAGAATACCTTGATTTTAGCAAGAAATATAATGTGCCGATCTACGTGGGCGAAACAGGCGAAAATAAAGATCAGTGGATCCTAGAATTTAGAAATTTGTTGGAAAAAAATAACATCAGCTGGCATTTCTGGCCCTATAAAAAAATGGATGCCAAAAGTGGTATTGTTACTTTCCCAATTCCAGAGCATTATAATTTGGTAATTAAATACGCCGATCAGCCTAAATCAAGTTTTGCAGATCTAAGAAGATATGCGCCAGGAGATCGTAATCTGATCGAAATTGCTTTAAACAATTTATTAGCGCAATGTAGGTTCGAAAACTGCAGTACGAACGATGGTTACTTGAAGGCCCTTGGGCTGAAGGAAGGAAAGTAAATTGGTCCTATCACATTCACTAATAGCAATTCCAGACCTTCCGATAAACAAATAATGGTTAGGTCATAACAGAGATGAGATTGCTGTAATTTCTTTTGCGCATGTATTTCTGATTTAAGTGAAATATTACCTTTGGAAATAATACCTTTAAAAGCATTCTTTCCGGATCAAAATGGATTCTAAATTTGACGCATTAATTATCGGGGGCGGTTTAGGTGGTTTAACAACTGCTTTACATTTAAATAAAATGGGAAAGACAGTACTACTGCTTGAAAAAAATGGCTACCCTCACCATAAAGTTTGCGGAGAATACTTGTCGAACGAGATTATACCCTACTATAACTGGCTCGATATTGATCTCCAAGAGTTACATCCCACCCTTATCGATAAACTAGAAATAACTACTAAACGGGGCAAAAGAATAGTGGTTAAACTCCCCTTGGGTGGAATGGGAGTAAGCCGTTATGAGCTCGATTATTTATTATATAAAAAACTAATTGAAAGAGGGGGCTTGGTGGTTGAAGATACCGTAGACGAGGTATTATTTGAACACGATCAATTTATAGTACATACCAAACTTAACCATTCCTTTCGCTCCACCCAAGTAATTGGGGCCTACGGGAAACGATCTGCGATAGATATAAAGCTTGAGCGTGGATTTATAAGAGAAAAATCTTCATATTTGGCTGTTAAAGCCCATTATGAGGGAGACTTTCCTGATAATTTAGTAGCCTTACACAATTTTAATGGGGGTTACTGTGGCGTTTCCAAAGTAGAAAATGGAAAAATTAATATTTGTTACTTAGCAGATTATGATACTTTTAAACGATTCAAAAATTTAGCGGAGTATCAAAGAAGGGTGCTTTGTCAAAACAGATCGCTTCTGCAGGTGTTCACTAATTGCAAAATGGTGTTTGAAGAACCGTTAACAATAAGCCAGATTTCTTTCGCCAAGAAAGAAACTGTGCTAAATCATATCTTAATGATTGGGGATACCGCTGGGCTCATTCATCCACTATGTGGTAATGGAATGGCAATGGCTATTCATAGTGCAAAAATTTGTTCGGAATTAGTGGTCGATTTTTTTAACGGGCAGCTAAAAAATCGTGAAGAATTGGAGCATCGTTATATTAAATTATGGAATAAAAATTTTAAAGGGCGGTTAAAAATGGGTACTATTTTATCAATTTTATTGAAAAAAGAAAAGCTCGCCAACATTTTGCTAAATGCCTTGATTAGGATGCCTATTCTTTTAACCCATGCAATAAGAGCTACGCATGGCAAACCCATATTACCGATCAATAAATGAGCATAAACACTACCTATAGAAGTTCGGCTCCAGAGATAATGGACAATTTTAATATGGAGGGTGAAATCCTGAGGGATGCTTTGGATAAAATTGCGGCCATCAACCGGTTTTTAGGCGGCAATAATGCAACAGTTGAGGGCATAAAAACAGTAATCAAGAACAAACCTAAAGCACATCCTATACGTATTATAGATATAGGCTGTGGTAATGGGGATATGTTAAGAACATTGGCAGATTTTGCCTTAAAAAATAAGTTGAATTTCATACTGAAAGGTATTGATGCCAATAACTATACGGTAGAACATGCTAAAAATTTATCAATAAACTATCCCGAGATTAGTTATGAATGTAAAGATATCTTCAAAGAAGACATAGAAGAGTGTGAGATTATGTTATGCACTTTAACCTTGCACCACTTTAAAGATGAAGAAATATTGACCTTACTAGAAGGGTATAAAAAGAGCGCACTCATTGGTATTATCATTAATGATCTACAAAGAAGTGCTGTGGCTTATTACTTATTTACCGCCCTATGTTTTGTGTTCAGATTAAATAAAATGTCTAAGGATGATGGCTTAGTCTCTATATTAAGGGGATTTAAAAAAAATGATCTCGTGCGCTACTCGGAAAAATTAAAACTAACCTCGTTTACCATTAAGTGGAAATGGGCTTTTAGATACCAATGGATAATTAGGACAAGATGAGCGTAAAAGTAAAAGCAGTAAGCAAAGCACTACCCCAATATTCGAGAGCTACGGCCGAGATTATGCCGTTTCTGGATCTTTGGTTAAATGGACAGGAAGAACGCTTCATCAAAAAAGTAAAAAAAATATTCGAAAATGCTGCGGTGGATAGACGGTATTCGATCCTCTCCCCCGAAGCAGTTTTTAGTAGCCTATCTTTCGAGGAACGAAATGAAATATATGTGAAGGAAAGCATTAAACTAGGAGCTTCATGCCTAAATTCGGCCCTTGAAAAAGCATCCTGGCTGCCTGAAGACCTGGATTATATCATTACGGTAAGCTGCACGGGTATTATGATCCCCTCCCTAGATGCCTATTTAATTAATTCCTTAAAACTTAAACAGGATATTATCAGGCTTCCCGTTACAGAAATGGGCTGTGCAGCCGGTATTTCGGGAATGATCTATGCGAAGAATTTTTTGCAAGCCAACCCAGGGAAACGTGCAGCAGTAGTAGCGGTCGAATCGCCTACGGCTACCTTTCAGTTCAATGATTTTTCGATGGCCAATATTGTAAGTGCTGCCATCTTTGGCGACGGGGCCGCTTGCGTGCTAATGAGCTCGGACCCCAATGATGATGGCCCGGAATTAATTGCAGAAGAAATGTACCATTTTTATGATGCCGAGGAGATGATGGGCTTTAAATTAACCAATACCGGATTACAAATGGTTTTAGATCCCCAGGTTCCAGACACGATTGCTCAGCATTTCACATCCATTATTAACCCCTTTTTAGCTAAAAATGGACTTGAAATAGGTGATATCGATCATTTGATCTTTCACCCAGGGGGGAAAAAAATTGTACAATTGGTTGAATCACTATTTGGTGAAATGGGAAAAAACATTAATGATACGAAAGAAGTGCTGAGGTTGTATGGAAATATGTCAAGCGCTACGGTATTGTATGTGTTGGAACGATTTATGGATTCCGCTCCTAAAAAAGGAGAACGAGGGCTCATGCTTAGTTTTGGCCCGGGTTTTTCTGCACAAAGAATACTATTGCAATGGTAAAGATACATCAAGAAATACTGGACAAACTTCCTTACAGTAAACCTTTCCTTTTTGTTGATGACCTGCTATCAATAGATGAAAATGGTGCAATAGGCACCTATACTTATGAGGAGGATCTGGATTTTTATGAGGGGCATTTTAAAGATTTTCCTATCACTCCAGGAGTGATCCTAACCGAAACAATGGCCCAGATAGGCTTGGTGTGCCTGGGCATTTATTTACTTGGCCAAACTAGTGGAAATCTATCCTTTGCGATGACATCCACTCATATAGATTTTTTAAAGCCAGTTTATCCAAAAGAAAAAGTAACGGTAACAAGTAAAAAAATTTATTTTAGATTTAACAAACTAAGTTGTGAAGTAAAAATGGAAAATCAGCTAGGGGAAATTGTTTGCAAAGGAACTATTTCCGGAATGATAATCAATGGTATTAATGCATAATCGTGTTGTAATTACGGGTTTAGGAATAGTTTCGCCAAATGGGATAAATCTTAAACAGTTTAAAGAAGCTATAAAAAAGGGCAGTTCGGGAATTCGCCATGATCAACAACTAGAGGCATTAAAATTTTCTTGTCAAATTTCAGGAACACCTCAACTGAGCGACGAAATTATTCAAGCTTCGTTTACAGTACTTGAGCTTAAATCCATGGAAAGCACGGGGATCCTATATGGTGTGATTGCAGCATTAGAAGCCTGGAAAGATGCCGGATTAACTATACAGCAAAATGATGATCCAGATTGGGAAAGCGGTACCATCTTCGGCACGGGAACATCCGGAATAGACAAATTTAGGTCTTCTGTTTATAAAATAGACAATCTGGAGGTTCGAAAGCTGGGTAGTACGGCTGTGGCCCAGACAATGGCAAGTGGAGTAAGTGCCTACATTGGCGGAAAATTGGGATTGGGAAACCAAACCACTACCAACTCATCAGCTTGCATTACCGGAACAGAAAGTTTGTTGATGGCGTATGAACGAATAAAATTAGGGCAGGCAACCAGAATGCTGGCTGGTAGTACGAGTGATAGTGGTCCATATATATGGGGCGGTTTTGATGCGATGAAGGTCTGTACGTATAAGCACAACCAAGAACCAGAAAAGGGAAGTAGGCCTATGAGTGCAACCGCTAGTGGATTTGTACCTTCGAGTGGCGCAGGAGCTTTGTTGCTCGAATCTCTTGAAAGTGCCTTAAAAAGAGGAGCTAGGATTTATGCCGAAGTGTTAGGAGGAAATGTAAACTCTGGAGGCCAACGTGGATTGGGAACAATGACAGCTCCAAATCCTATAGCCGTTCAAAAATGCATTGCAACCGCCATTCGAAATGCAGGAATAACTGCAAAGGATATCGATTTGATTAATGGCCATTTAACCGCAACTTCAAAAGATTCGCTAGAAATTGAAAATTGGGCAAATGCACTTGGCCGGTCTGGCAAAGACTTTCCTTATATCAATTCGCTAAAAGGAATGATAGGCCATCCCTTAAGTGCAGCGGGAAGCATGGAATGTGTTGCCTCGGTTTTGCAATTAGCGGAGGGATTTATTTTTCCGAATATCAACTGTGAAGATCTACATCCTGAAATAAAAACTATAATCGATACAGATTGCATCCCCACCAAGGTATTATCAAAAGAACTTACTATTTTAGCAAAAGCCAATTTTGGTTTTGGCGATGTGAATGCCTGTATTATCTTTAAAAAATTTAAAAATGCCTAAACCGCTCATCATAGAAGACCTCAAAGAAATTATTAAACCTTATACCGATTGCAAAGAAGAAATCGACAATATGAGCGAGAATACCGATTTCTTAACTGATCTCAAAATCAATTCTGCCAATCTGGTTGATATTGTTTTAGACATTGAGGAGAAATTTGGAATAACTATCGACGACGCCTCAATGAACAAAATGCTGACGGTTAAAGCTACGGTTGCCATAATTGAAGAAAAATTAGCGGAGAATGCTGGGTAATGACCTAATCGATTTGCAAAAAGCTGCAATTGATAGCAATTGGGAAAGGAAAGGATATTTAGATAAGATTTTTTCGCATGAAGAAAAACTTCAGATCTTGAATTCGGAAAATCCTTCGATTCAGGTTTGGCTCTTTTGGAGCATGAAAGAAGCCGTGTACAAAATAATAAACAGGGAAACCGGGGTAAGATTTTACGCCCCTAAGGCATTTGACTGTAAAAATAGCTGTACAACGGCACTAAGTACTGGCAAAGTACATTATGATGGAAAAATCTATCTAACGCAAAGTACAATTACATCCAATTTTATCCATACCATAGCGCTTTCCCAAAAATCGGGCAACCTCGTAGGTTCTGTAGAACCTACGAGGTTGTCCTTTAGCGAAGTCGAGGTGCTTTATCTACCAAATACTACTTCTTATGTGGCAGATTTTAATTCAATTTCTACTCGCTACATATTAACAAAAAATGAACGCGGGATTCCAGAACTTACGCAAAGAAATTCAGGTTCAAAAAAGCTTATATCAATCAGCCATCATGGAAACTCTTTGGCGATTGCATGCTTGTTAACCGAAAACGGGTAATTGCCAACTGAGAACTGGAACTAATTACATTTCTTTTTTCAAGAACTTGCCTGTTAAACTAATGGGGTTTTGAATCAGGCCTTCTGGTGTTCCTTCAAAAATAATCCTACCTCCGCCGGCTCCCCCTTCCTCACCAAGATCAATTACCCAATCTGCTACTTTAACCACATCTAGATTATGTTCGATCACCAAAACGGTATTTCCTTTTTCAACCAGCTCATTTAAAACACCTAGCAATACATTAATATCTTCAAAATGTAGGCCTGTAGTAGGTTCATCAAGGATATAAAATGTTTTTCCTGTATCTTTTTTTGATAATTCGGTGGCCAGCTTAACGCGTTGGGCCTCTCCTCCTGATAGCGTTGTAGACGACTGTCCCAATCGGATATAACCCAAACCTACATCGTTCAATGTCTTAATCTTACGGTAAATCGCAGGCATCTGCTCAAAGAAAACACAGGCCTCCTCGATACTCATATCCAACACATCGCTAATGGATTTTCCTCGATAACGAACTTCCAGGGTTTCTCTATTGTACCTTCTTCCTCCACATTCTTCACAGGGCACAGCTACATCAGGCAGAAAGTTCATTTCAATTACCTTCATTCCAGCACCTTGACAGGTTTCACACCTTCCTCCTTTTACGTTAAACGAAAAACGACCAGGTTTATAGCCACGGATTTTCGCTTCAGGTAAGAGTACAAATAGGTTACGGATATCAGAAAAAACTCCCGTATAAGTTGATGGGTTGGACCTTGGTGTACGACCAATTGGCGCTTGATCAATCTCGATTACCTTATCAATTTCTTTTAGTCCATTAATTTTTTCGTATGGGAGGGGATGTTTTTTGGCTCTAAAAAAATGATGGTTTAAAATTGGATATAATGTTTCTGTAATCAAACTGGACTTACCGCTCCCCGAAACTCCCGTTACGGCAATAAATTTACCCAAAGGGAAGTCGACCGAAACATCTTTAAGGTTATGTCCGCTTGCTTTGATGATTGAAAGCTTATGACCATTTCCTTTTCGGCGTTTTTTTGGCACTACTATTCCCTTCTTACCATTCAAATAAGCAGCGGTAAGCGTTCCCGATTTTAAAATTTGTGCCGGGGTTCCCTGAGCTACAATTTCGCCACCGTGTACCCCAGCTGCCGGACCTATATCAATAACATGATCGGCCTCTAAGATCATTTCCTTATCGTGCTCTACCACGAGAACGGTATTACCCAAATCCCTTAAATTTTTAAGTGCACCAATTAAGCGTTCGTTGTCTCTTTGGTGCAAACCTATACTTGGCTCGTCTAAAATGTACATCACGTTCATTAATTGCGAACCAATTTGGGTAGCCAAACGGATGCGTTGCGCTTCGCCGCCAGAAAGAGTACGGGCTGTACGATCTAGTGAGAGGTAGTTTAACCCAACATCCGTTAAAAAACCGATGCGGGCCCTAATCTCTTTTAGAATTTCTTTGGCAATGGTATTCTGACGATCGTTCAGCCTCGTTTCAACGTTTGCAAACCAGGTTTTTAAACTGAAGATATCCATTTCTGCCAATTCAAAGATGTTTTTACCATCCACTTTAAAATGGAGGCTTTCCTGCTTTAAACGAGCTCCATTGCAAACTGGGCAAGTTTTTAACTTTCTGAACGCATCCATATCATCCGCGTTTGCGGTATCACTTCGGCGGTCTTGCTGCTCTTCTAAAAGTTTAATAATTCCATCAAAGGTTATCTGATAGTTTTGTACGTTCCATTTATTGTATTCAACAGCTACGCTTAATAGTTCATGGCTGCCATTCAAGATGATGTCTATATTTTCATCGCCCAACTTTTCTAAAGGCGTTGATAGTGAAAAGTTATATTTTTTGGCAAGGGCTTTCAATACTTGGAACATCCAAACATCACGGTATTCTCCCAAAGGAGCCAGTCCACCATTGATAATGCTTAATTTAAGGTTTGGCATTACCGAATCCTTATCCACTACAAAGATATACCCCAATCCATCGCAACGTCCGCATGCGCCATAAGGCGAATTAAAAGAGAAACTGTTGGGTTGTGGCTCATCGTAAGAAATACCTGTTGTTGGGCACATCAAGAATTTGCTAAAATGGGATACATTATTATCCTTATCGCTAATCTTGATAATTCCCTTCCCTGATCGCATCGCCGTTTGAATGCTATCCACCAAACGTTTATGATCTTTCTTATCTATAATCAATCGGTCGACCACAATTTCGATATCGTGAATTTTGTATCGATCTACTTGCATTTTAGCTACTAAATCCTGAATTTCGCCATCAATACGAACTTTTACATAGCCCTGCTTGCGAATTTGCTCGAAAAGTTCACGATAATGCCCCTTCCTACCTTTTACTACAGGTGCCAGGATATTTACTGGGATGCCATTAAACTTATTGTAGATGTTTTTGAGGATCTGGTCTTCGCTCATACGTTCCATTTTCTCTCCGGTATTGTAAGAAAAGGCATCCGCTACGCGAGCATAGAGCAAACGCATGAAATCGTAAATTTCTGTAATGGTACCCACTGTAGAACGTGGATTTTTACTCGTGGTTTTTTGCTCAATGGCAATCACTGGACTCAGTCCAGAAACTTTATCGACATCCGGGCGCTCCATCCCTCCCATAAACTGACGAGAATAGGCGCTAAATGTTTCCATATAGCGGCGTTGGCCCTCTGCATAAATGGTATCGAAAGCTAGAGACGACTTTCCGCTACCACTTAAACCAGTAATCACCACTAATTGGTTACGGGGGAAACTAACATCAATATTTTTAAGATTATGCACCCTGGCTCCATACACTTCTACATCTTTTTGTTCGCCCAGGTCAACGTTCTTTTCGCTCATAAATTTCTCGGTTCTCGCTATTAAAAACAGCCTGCAAAAATAAGGATTTTTAAGTTAAAAAGCTAAGAAGTTACTCATCTGATGACTCTTAGTCATCAGATGAGTTCCGATGAGTCATCCGATGACTAGATAAATTTGGAACGCAAGAAAATTAAGGATAGTTTTGAAGGAGAAATGCAACTAAATAAAATGCATTATTTTTAAGGATTAGCCAATCAAATTATGATTATTGAACCAAGAATGCGAGGATTTATCTGTTTAACTGCACACCCAAAAGGTGCGGAGCAAAACATGGTCAATCAAATCAACTATATCAAATCTAAAGGACCTATTAATGGACCAAAAAAAGTACTGGTAATTGGTGCTTCTACAGGCTTTGGGATGGCGTCGAGAATTACGAGCGCTTTCGGATCAGAAGCAGCTACTATTGGGGTTTATTTCGAAAAACCGCCAAAAGAAGGAAAAACTGCCTCTCCTGGATGGTATAATACCGCAGCTTTTGAAACCGAAGCCCAAAAAGCCGGACTATATGCAAAAAGCATTAATGGTGATGCATTTTCTAATGAAGTGAAACAACAAACCATCGACCTGATAAAAGCAGATCTTGGTAAGATTGACCTCGTAATCTATAGCTTGGCTTCTCCTGTTAGAACCAATCCAGCTACTGGCATTACGCATCGTTCAACACTTAAACCAATTGGCGGAGCATTTAGTGATAAAACGGTCGATTTTCATACGGGAATTGTTTCAGAAGTAACTATAGAGCCTGCAAACGAAGAAGAAATAGAAAATACAGTTGCCGTTATGGGGGGCGAAGATTGGGAAATGTGGATTGATGCTTTAAAGAAAGAAGGTCTACTGGCCGATGGATTTACAACGGTTGCCTATTCTTATATTGGCCCAGCTGTAACCGAAGCGGTGTATCGCAAAGGAACTATCGGAAGAGCTAAAGATCATCTAGAAGCAACTGCGTTTACCATTACCGATAAGTTAAAAGAAGTAAACGGAAAAGCTTACGTTTCAGTTAACAAAGCTTTGGTAACACAGGCAAGTTCGGCCATTCCAGTTATTCCTTTGTACATTTCGCTGTTATACAAAATAATGAAGGAAGAAGGAATTCATGAAGGCTGTATCGAACAGATCCAACGTTTGTTCCAAAAGAGATTATATACCGGCGATGCTGTTCCTGTTGATGAGAAGGGAAGGATTAGGATTGATGATTGGGAAATGCGTGATGATGTTCAGGCTAAGGTAGCAGCATTATGGAAAGAAGCAACCACAGAAAATTTACCTTCAATTGGCGATCTAGCTGGATACAAGAGCGACTTTTTGAATTTATTTGGCTTTGATGTAGCGGGAGTTGACTATACTACCGACACCAATGAAATGGTTGAGGTGCCGGGATTGGTTGAGCCAAAAGTGGATTAGCTATGGTGAATTTAACAATTAGCTAATTAGTACATTCACTAATTAGCTAATTTTTAGTCCCAACTAATAGTTGTCTCGTTCTCAGTAGGATGGCCTGTGCAAACCAGCACCCTACCCTTCGCTATTTCATCATCGGTTAGCACTTCGTTATAGTCCATGCGTACGCCACCTTTTATACAGGTTGCGGTGCAAGTGCTGCACACGCCCCCGCTACAACTATAAGGCAGATTGATTTTATTCTCGAGTGCCACCTCTAAAATCCTTTTGGGATAGGGCACCATTAAATGATGAATTTTTCCTCTGAAATGCAGGTTCACGGTATAATTACTGGTATCTTTTACTTTTTCGGTTGCATCATCTTCATCAAGCTCATCTTCTGGTGGTGCGAAAGTCTCCCTCTTTATTTGTGCTGGTGCAAAACCGGCACCGAGGAGCGTAATCTTGCACACATCCATGTAATCATATGGCCCGCACAGGTAAAAAAGTGCATCTTTCTTATCAAAACTCATTAATTCTTTTACCAATTGGTTAATAAGGAAACCGTTTAACCTAGCGCGTAACAAGTTTTTCGAGTTGCTATATAAATGCACTACCTTCAACCTACCGGGATAATTAGACTCCCATTTGGCAAGTTCGTTTGAGAAAAGTGTATCATCCGCAGATCTACTGCTGTAAACCAGCACTATTTTAGAGTTAATTTCGGCTATCAATGCTGTTTTAAGAATAGAAAAAAGAGGAGTGATCCCTACCCCTGCCCCAAACAAAAAAACAGTTCTTTTAATTTCACGGTGTGGATGATAGACAAATTGTCCGTTGGGAACTGCTATGGAGACAATATCGTTTATAGCAAGCTGATGATGGATAAACCTTGAAATTTCGCCATTCTCAACCAGCTTAACCGCTATCGAAATGGCTTTATCTGCTTCTGGAGAACTACAGAACGAATAAGATCTTCGCAATTCTTTTCCGCCTACCTCAAAGATCAAGGTTAAAAATTGCCCTGAACTATAGTTAAGCTTTTCACCATCGATAGTTTCAAAACTGATTTTGATAACTTCAGCCGGTTGTTTCTCTACCGCAATTACACGAAGTTTCTGAAAGCTCATGAGACAAACTTAAACTTAAACTTACGAAGTTTAAAAAACTTCGTAAGTTTTTAAGTTATTCTACTGTTGAGGGAGTAGTAGCGGTATAAGCTATTAAAGCTTTTTGACTGGTATAACCGTTTCGAACTGGGTTTTCCATAATTTCTTTCATTGAAATTAGTTTGTAAACATAACCTCCTGTTTCGCGGTTTAATTTCATTTTGAAATAATTATCTTGATTTTGCTTGTTGATCTGTCTTTTCATATGTACGTCGCCTACATTATAAGCGGCGGCTACCAAAGCCCAGTTATCAAAAATGGCATAGAGCTCCTTAATGTACTTACAGGCTGCAATGGTCGATTTTTTCAAATTTTTCCTTTCATCAACCCTACTATTAACTTTTAAACCATAGGTACGAGCGGTGCCTGGCATAAATTGCCAATATCCCGATGCCCCTTTTGGAGAAGTACCACTTTGTAGACCTGATTCGACTAAGGGCATATATTTAAAATCATTCGGGATACCATAGGCAGCTAAAATAGGTTCGATAACAGGGAACCATTCGGCAGCTTTTCGATGTAAACGATTTGTTTGCAGTTTGCGAAAGGCATATGAAGCTAATATTTTCCTCATTTTGCCGTTAACCCGAGCATCGCCCAATGGCAATGTTTCGTCCGCAAATTCTAGTTGAGCTATGGTAAATGCTGGCTCTTCAGCGTCTTTAACTATAGTGGTGAGATTGTTGTTCTTTAGATCTTTTTTTAATGTTGGTACTGTGTAAGCAAACACTTTTGCCATAACCAGTAATGTTAAAATTACCGTACATGGAATGAGGTGTTTCTTTATCATCTTCCTCCTTTTTTTGGTGAACAAATATAATTGGTTTTGCAAAGGTACAATACATTTATCTAATTATCAAATAGTTACGGATTTTTCGGTCAAAAACAAGGTTTAAACGGTTTAAACCGTGATTTCATTTTGTTCATTTTACCCTAAATTTTAAAACCTACATTGCCCTAATTTTGTTACCTTTGCAACCGCATATTTTATGCGAACAAAAAGTTTAAGGGATGAAAGACAATAAAAGGAACAGTCGTGATGACAAGTCCAAACCGGGCGAAAAACGTACAAGCAGAAGACCTGCTGGCACCGATAAACCCAAAAGCCGATATGGCAGCAATGAAGGCAGTAGCAGCGCTGGATTTGAAAAACGAGAAGATAAAGACAGCAAAAGACCTGCCTTTACAAAATCAGAGGGCTCGACCTTTAAACCCAGAGCATCAAGAAATGGCGATTCGAAGCCATACACATCAAGACCATCTTCTGGAAAGGATTTCAAGGCAAGAACTGGTAAAGAAGGTGGAGCAAGAGAAGATAGGCCTAGAACATCCAGAGATGGAGATTCGAAACCTTACAGTGCGAGGCCCGCTACGGGAAAAGATTATAAACCTAGAACTGAAGCCAACGAAAAAGGTGGTTTTAAACCTTGGGAGAAAAAAGAAAGTGGTAATTCGGGCTACAAACCTAGAGCCTTTAAAGAAGGTAGTTCAAAAGAAGATAGTACTGAAGGAAAACGGAGCTACGTTAAAAAAGACAATTACGCAACTGGTGGTGATCAACCAAAATTTGCAGCAAAAAAAGGAGGGGTCTCTAGAAGTACAGATAGCCGTCCTTATAGAAAAAGAGAAGAAGGCGATGCCAAACGTCCAGACCGTGGAGAACGCGTTGCCCCTGCAACCAGAGCAAGGAAAATTCAAGAACCCGTAGATGACGGTTTAATCCGCCTCAATCGGTATATCGCTAACTCTGGTATTTGCTCCCGTAGAAAAGCCGACGAACTGATAGAAGCTGGAGTAATTTCGGTTAATGGAGTACCAGTTTCAGAACTTGGTCATAAAATTGATCCTTATAAAGATGAAGTGCGCTACAACGGGGAATTGTTGAAACGCGAAAAGAAAGTGTATGTACTTTTAAATAAACCTAAAGATTATATCACTACAACAGATGATCCGCAAGAGCGTAGAACGGTGATGCAATTGGTTGAGAAGGCAAGTCGCGAACGAATTTATCCGGTAGGCCGCCTGGACAGAAATACTACAGGGTTATTGTTAATGACAAATGATGGCGAATTGGCCGATAAGCTTTCACATCCAAAAAATGGCATTACTAAAATTTATCATGTAGAACTGAGCAAGAATTTAAGCCAGGGCGATTTTAACAAGATCCAATTTGGTTTAGAGCTAGAAGATGGACTGATTAAACCCGATAACATCTCGTATGTTACTGGAGCGAGCAAAAAAGAAGTGGGCATCCAAATACATAGTGGAAAAAATAGAATTGTACGCAGAATATTCGAGCATTTGGGTTATGATGTGGTAAAACTAGACCGTGTAGTTTACGGCAATCTTACCAAAAAAGATTTGCCACGTGGCAGATGGAGGTTTTTGGAAGAGCATGAACTGATCCAGATTAAGCATTTGATAAAGTAGGGCGCTGAGCGTTTGGCGGAAGCGTTGAGCGGTAAGCGTTAGATTATTAGAGTCTCCAACATTCGTTCGGAGACTTTTTTACTTGGGCTCTTATCGCTTTGCGTTTCTTTCCGTATTTTGCAGTTTAAAAATTTGGATATGAAAAAATTAATTCCCTTTCTCCTAGCTTTATTTGCAGTTATCCAACTCCGAGCGCAATCCACCAAGCTCCTTATTGGCACCTATACCAATGGCGGAAAAAGTGAAGGGATTTACAGTTATGATTTTAATGGAAAAACGGCAGAAACCACGCTTTTAAGTGTAACTAAGACCGTTAATCCGAGTTATTTGACAATTAGTGCAGATAAAAGAAATGTGTATGCTGTAAACGAGGATGGGAAGAATAGTGCGGTGAGTTCTTATAGTTTTAATGCTAGAAAGGGAACACTAAGTTTTGTTGATAAGAAGCAAACAGCAGGTGCAGATCCTTGCTACATAACTACCAATGGTAATCAGATCATTCTGGCAAACTATTCTGGCGGAAGCGTTGAAGTTTTTTATACAAGTGTTTATGGTAAATTTTTGGCCCCTAAACAACTGATACAGCATACGGGTAAAAGTATCGATCTTAAAAGACAATTAAGCGCCCATGTTCATCAAGTGCAGCTAACTCCCGACAAAAAATACCTGATGGTTACCGATCTTGGCGAGGATCAGATTTATAGTTATAGCTTTGCACATTCGCACGCAAGAGAATTAATCCTTGAAAAGGTAATCAAAACCAATCCAGGAACAGGCCCTCGCCATCTTTCCTTTTCACCGAACGGAAAATTCGCCTATTTAGCACACGAATTTAATGGGAGTATTACTGTTTTTGCCTATCAAAACGGGAATTTAAATAAACTTCAAGAAGTAACTTCTACCCCACCCAATTTTACCGGTAAAGTAGATGGTGCCGATATTCATGTTTCAGCAGATGGGAAATTTCTTTATGAAACCAATCGCGGCGATGCCAATACCATTTCTACCTTCGAAATACTAGAAACAGGCTTATTAAAACACATAGAAACCATATCTACATTAGGAAAGGGCCCAAGAAATTTCGTAATTGCTCCGAATGGTAATTTTTTATTGGTAGCGCATCAATACTCCAATGATGTAGTTATTTTTAGTCGCGATAAATTAACAGGCACATTGAAAGATACGGGCAAGAGAATTGCTGTTGGTGCACCAGTATGTTTAATTTTTGATAAGTAGGTTATGGAAAACCTATATTTTTTTCATCCTCTTTAAAAAATTGCCGCATGATATTCATGTTTCAACGCTCAATTTTTATCGTTGTCTTGCTTTCGGTTGTAGCTCTCATTTCTTTCGCTCAAGATCCAACTCACGTAACACTAAACGGGAACGTTAAGTTGCTAGTTGGGGATAAAATTGTCACCGCCGATCATATATTACTTCTGCTCAACAATACGAATAAAATTACCGAAACAAACGCAAATGGAAATTTTAGATTTACGCAAGTAAAACCTGGCAAATACCATCTAAAAACCGCGGACGAGATCTATATTAAAGTTGACACAGTGATAACCGCTAGTAAAAACAGTAAATTTATTCAACTCTATTTAACGTTAAATTGTGAAGAATATACCGCTTTTCATGCAAAAGAAGATATTCGAAACCATAAAATTAAACTTTTATTGGCCTCTGGAATTGCGATGACAACCTAT
Source organism: Pedobacter sp. NO84 (assembly GCF_059703915.1). Lineage (NCBI taxonomy): Bacteria > Pseudomonadati > Bacteroidota > Sphingobacteriia > Sphingobacteriales > Sphingobacteriaceae > Pedobacter > Pedobacter sp. NO84. Next base: position 3,988,213 of record NZ_AP046575.1, on the reverse strand, counting down.
CCTGGGGACATAAATTTTCAAAAGAAATATCAGCTGCAATTCTATGATTTTGGATGCATCCAACCAGATATAAATTGTATTATCCAATACAACAAAACCATATTTGCTTATTTAGATCAAAAACATGGTATAGGCTGGAGAAAAGAAGTAAGAAAAGACGTGGTTGGTTTGCATCGATAAATCAGGGTAACCTATCCCGCAACCAAAGATTGTTGCAAGACCTCGGTATAATAATCGATATACATGGGCAAGATCTTCTTTAGATCGAAATCTTGCGCCCTCTTTAACGCATTTTCTTTAAAGTATTTCAAGATATCCTCATTGCTTAAAATGGTAATTGCCTTATTGGCCATATCGTCAATATCACCCACATCGCACATATACCCACAATAATCATCGATATTTAACTCGGGCAAACCACCGGCATTAGAGGTAATTACTGGAACCTTACAGGCCATCGCCTCTAGGGCAGCTAATCCAAAACTTTCAGATTCAGAAGGCATGATGAAAAGATCTGAAACCGATAAAATTTCTTCAACTGCATCTTGCTTTCCTAAAAATCTTACGTGATCGCATAAATCCAATTCTCTACAAAGTTGTTCATTAGCGGTACGTTCAGGACCATCACCTACCATCAACAATTTAGAGGGGATTTTTTCAAGCACTTTTTGGAACATCTTGATCACATCTTCGGTACGCTTTACTTTCCTGAAATTGGAAGTATGGATTAAAATCCGCTCATTGTTGGGTGCAATCGCCTTTTTGAAATGATCTTTAGGCTTTAGGCTAAATCGATTAAAATCAATAAAGTTTGGGATAACCCTGATATCTTTTTGAATTTCGAAATGCTTGTAAGTATCTTCTTTAAGATCCTGAGAAACTGTAGTAACCCCATCACTCTGGTTAATAGAAAAAGTAACCACCGGCTTATAAGTAGCATCCTTGCCCACCAAGGTAATGTCTGTACCATGCAAGGTGGTTACAAACGGAATGTTTATTCCGTAGGTTGCTAAAATCTGTTTAGCCATAAACGCCGCAGATGCATGAGGAATGGCATAATGCACATGTAAAATATCCAATTTTTCGAAGCGAACCACATCTACCAGTTTACTGGCCAGAGCAGATTCGTAAGGGGCATAATCAAATAAGGGATAATCTCTTACCGAAACTTCATGATAAAATAAATTGGCCGAAAAAAAATCTAAGCGTGCCGGCTGGCTATATGTAATAAAATGCACCTTATGACCTTGGTTAGCCAAAGCTTTGCCCAGCTCTGTGGCAACAACACCGCTACCGCCAAAGGTAGGATAACAAACTATTCCTATTTTCATTGTAAGAGTCTAACTGGCTAGATGGAACATCATATAGCATAGCAAATTAACCGATATCTTATTGAATTTGTGTTATCCCTTGGTAAATTTTGCGATTAGCGTAAGGCGTTGAGCGTTTGGCGATAGAATAACGCTTAACGCCACATGCCTATCGCTATGCGCTGGCCATTTCAGCCTTAATTACCAGATACATTTCATTTGGACGCTGCGTACCAATGAAATATTCGAGCCCATCCCGATCGGTTAGCACAATGGCATCCTTACCGGATGAGTAAAAGCGGATACTGCCATTTCTATGAAGATTATATACAGGGTTATTAAAAATGTAATTGCTATAGGTTGATTTTCTTACCTTAACGATGCTATTTAGGTCTATTTTCACTTTTTTAGCCGTCCATAGCCCATCAATAACCACACTTTTATTTTCGATCCGGATGCTGTATTGAATAAGAAAGAGTAGGATAATAGAAACCCCAATAATTCCAAAGCCCACCACTAAAAAAAGATCAACGGTGTTATCTCTATCTCGTTCGTAAACATAAGCAGCAAAACAGAAGGCAGACATGATTAACCTAATGGCAATCCGAATATAATCGCGGCCAATGTACTGTTTTTCGATATAAATGCTTTTCTGGTCCATTATTGATTTGATAATTCGAATATAGCAACTTTTTTTGTTGTTGCATTTACTTTATATCTATCGTCCTGCCTAAAACCGGCCACCCAAATGATGTCGCCATTTCCATTAATAAGCAACGGAATTTTATCTTTTTGAGGGAGCGGAACTTTATGATCTATAAAAAAATCGCTCAATTTTTTATGCTGTTTCATCCCTAATGGTTTAAACTTATCCCCCTCTTGTCTAAAACGCACAACCAGAGGGAAAATTAACTGATCTAAATCAACAAATGCTTTGTGCGCATTAGCTTCAACTAAATTAGAAGGCGTATGGAACATAGAGATTTTTTGATCCCCAATTTGTACAAACTCTTCTGTTGAATGGATAAAATAGTGCCCTTGAGTTTCCAATTTAGGCAAAGGCGATATCAATATTTCGTCCCTGTTAATTGTTGCACGATGTGTTTGGCTGTAGAATGACGTCCCACTTTGTTTGTCCAATGAACCCAAGAGCTCATCTACCACCAAATTCGTAAAATGAAAGGGCTTTAACAACTCGAATAAAATTAATTTTCGAGGTTTCAATTCTTTCAATTTTTGAATTGAAAAATAGGTTTCGTTTTTATCAGACCTGGTAATGGATTGTTTTACTTGTGCCACATAGAGCCCTAAAACTTCTTCAGTCTCTGCAAAACGTTTAATATTCTGCTCAAAGGTTTGCTCGAGGTTCGGATTAATTTCTTTTAGCGACGGAATAACCTGCAATCGGATCTTATTTCGTGCATATTTTTGACTCTCATTTGAACTGTCGGTTACAAAATCAATATGGTTATCTTCCACTAGCTGATCAATTTGCTGTCGCGATAAAAATAACAAAGGCCTAACAAGATGTTCTCTCTTAGGTAAAATTCCATGCATTCCACTAATGCCTGTGCCTCGGGTTAAATTGAGCAGAAGTGTTTCTATCGAATCATTTTGATGATGGGCAAGGGCGATCGAACTATACCCACCTTCGCTCCTAACCTGTTCAAACCATTGGTAGCGTAAATCTCTGGCCGCCATCTGTATAGAAACTTGATGTTGAACCGCATAAGTTTTCACATCGAAATGTGCAACATAAAACGGCACTTCGAAACTAGCCGCTAATAACCTCACAAAGGCTTCATCGCGTTGAGATTCGTCGGCCCTTAAATTAAAATTACAATGCGCAATACTAAAGTTATAGTTATAGAGTTTAAATAGCTGGGCCATAAGAACAGAATCCTTACCTCCGCTCACCGCAAGCAATATTTTATCCTGCTTGGTAAAAAGCACATTTTTTTGGATGTAATCAATAAACTGCGGCAAGGGTAACATGATTCAAAAATAGTTGAATAAAAGTATAACTGATATCTTTTTATAAAAAATTGGGTTTTTGGACCTCAATTGGTGTAAAGGGCTCGAACAACAATCCTTTAAAGGAATTAAAATAAAAACATAACTTTGTAAAGTGCAGAAATTACGCTTTTTCTTCCTTCTACTGATCTTTCCAAGCATCTTATTTGCCCAACAGGGAACACAAATTGAGCTGGTAAGATCCACAAGTTTAACCGTTGATACAAAGACAGGGGTAAACTATGTGAAAAATCCCGTGTTTAAACAGGATAATGCCACCTTAACCTGCGATAGTGCTGTTTTTTACAAGGAACGAAACTTTTTTGAGGCCTTTAGAAACGTACATATCAACCAAGGAGATACCGTAAATATTTTTTCTGACTTCCTGGATTACGATGGCAATAAAAAACACGCGCATCTATCCAGCAATGTAAGAATGATTGACCGCACATCTATCCTTACCACGAATGTACTGGATTACGATATGCAACCAAAAATTGGCACCTATGTAAATGGCGGTAAGATTGTTGCCAATAAAGGGGAAGTTACACTTACCAGTAAAAATGGCTGGTATTTCGCGAATTCTAAAGATGCTTATTTTAGGTTTAATGTAAAAGTTGTTACGCCGCAAAGTGTAATCACATCTGATACATTGCGGTACAATACCCTTACCAATTGGACCTATTTTTATGGTCCAACCAACATTAAAGGTAAAGACGACAATCTGTACACCGAAAATGGCGCCTATAATACCAGCAGTGAAAATGCCTATTTTGGTAAAAAGAACCTCTATACCCAAAATACCAAATCGTTAAAGGGCGACAGTCTATATTATTACGGAAAGATTGGATATGGCAGGGCGGTAAAGAATATTCTTTTTAAGGATACGGAAGATAAGACCGAATTAAGGGGACAGCTCGGAGAATATTATAAAGCTGATGAGCGGGTAGTAGTAACCCGAAATGCCTGGTTTGCGCTGGGCACAAAAGATTCAATAACCGTTAAAAACAAGAAAATCCCCGATTCGCTCTTTCTTGGTGCCGATACCTTACAAGCGCAAATGGTTTTACAAAAGACCTTGAAATTATTAAGTAAGCCTGTTGTTCAAAAAGACAATGAAGTTGGTAGTGAGGATGAAGCAGCAATTGCGCTAAAAGAAAAAGAAAAAGCCGAAGCCAGAAAAGCGGCAAAGAGTGTAGTTAACGAAACAACATCAACTCCTACCACGAAAAAAGACACTAAAAAGCTGAGTAAAAAAGAGCGGAAAATAGAAGAAAAAAAAGCTGAAGAGCTCAAAAAGAATCCTCCTCCCAAGCTCGCCGATAGGTCAAAGGAATTAAATGATAGCCTCAAAACCGATAGCCTGAAAAAGCAGTTGGCCCTTACAATTGCTCAGAAGAAAGTTGAGGCTAAGATCGATTCTACAAAAGCTGCCCAGAAAGCTATTGTTAAACCAAAGACCAATCAAAAAAACACCGCTGCACTACCTGCTGCCACGAAACCAAAGGTCGCTGCAAATGCCTCGAAAACAGATAGCGTTGTAGCGTTTAATCCTGCAGATACAATTAGAACAAGGGTAATAAGGGCTTATCACAATGTGAGGGTTTATAAATCTAACATGCAGGCAATGGCCGATTCTTTATTTTATACCGCCGCTGATTCTGTTTTGCGATGGTATAAAAATCCGATACTTTGGTCTGACGGCACTCAACAAACCGGCGACACCATTCATGTTTTTTTTAAGAATAATAAGATCAATAGCTTCCAAGTGCTCCAAAATGGGTTTATTGTAAACGTTGAAACAGATTCTACCAAGTTTAACCAAGTAAAAGGTAAAAAAATTACCGGATTTTTTGTGAAGGGGGAGCTTAATAACATGGTTGTTGATGGCAATGCCGAAAGCATGTACTATAACAAAAAAGACAATGGCGAATACGATAACCTAAGCCAGTCTGTTAGCAGTAGGATCAAGTTTAGTTTTGCGAACAAGGAACTAACTGATGTTTTAACCGTAAAAGGAAATGAAGGAGCAGTGTATCCAATGGACAAACTGCCCAAGGAAGTTACATTAACAGGTTTTATTTGGAAGCCAGAATTACGACCAATTAGCAAGGCTGATATCATTAAGGGCAAACCAAAATCTAAATCCGATGCAAAACCCAAAGTGCCAGCTAAAAATGCGAGCGCTAGCCCAACATTAATAAAACCCACCTCGGTTCCAAAGAAAGGAGGGGATTTAAAAACCCCAAGCCAACCCGTTGTTAGCCCTACATTAAAACCGGATTCTACTGTCAAACCAATGGTGAAGAAGGTATTATAACACTTACATTCCTTTAAGAAAAGCGATTAGTTTTTGCATGGCAATGGCGCGGTGACTGATGCTATTTTTTGATTTTGTATCCATTTCTGCAAAGGTGATGCTAAAGCCATCGGGTTCGAATATAGGGTCGTAACCAAAGCCTTTATCGCCAATTGGTATGGTACGAAGCTTGCCATAAACTACCCCTTCGAATAGATGGTGCTGTTTATTTTTAATTAAAGATATAACGGTTTTAAAACGCGCGTTCCGATTGCTGATCCCTTCCATTTTTTTGAGCAGAAAATCCATATTAACCTTATCATCCCTGATACCACTGTATCTTGCCGAAAAAATTCCAGGTTCGTTATTTAGCGCTTCTACTTCCAGGCCACTATCATCAGCAAAACAATCAAGACTGAAATTTTTAACAACGTACAAACTTTTTAATGTTGCGTTGGCGGCGAATGTCTTGCCAGTTTCAGGGATGTCTGCATTACATCCAATATCTGCCAAGTTGAGCACTTGGTAATCAGGCGCTAAAATTTCCCGTACCTCTTGAGTTTTATGCAGGTTGTTAGTTGCAAAAACAAGTTGATCGGCCATTACTTTAATTTTTTTAGGGTAGACCACAATACTTGTTTACTTGCCAGATCACTATCCAACGCATGTAAATTTGCGGTAAAAATCATTTTTGTAGTGCCAAAATGGTGCAGTTGGTGCTGCGAATGTGGAGCTAAACCCAACACTTCGGCCTCAACTCCAAAAGCTAAGAGCAATTGAAAATTAAAAAACCCATTTAGATCCTCAAATTTAGCTGTGGCATAGGAAGCATAATTTACAAGTGCAAAATCGTTATTTGCAAGTCCAATTGCATCAACCAATTTTCTCAAAAGTAAATTTCCATTAGAAGAACTAACTTTATTTTCGCTGTCGTTAACCAAAATTAAAATGCTTTTTTGGTTTTTGCCCAGGTATTCGAAATTCCAGGTCTTTTTTGGTAACTCTGCGGCGGGTGGTCCACTAATTGGCGCAGGCGGAAATATTATTTTCCCCACGGTTGTTGTTGCATTCCCCTCATTAACTGGCGACTCAAGATTTTGTTTAACGATGGGTTCAAACAGCTCTTCAGCCTCATTTTTAACCAAATAAACATCTTCGGTAAAAAATAAACGAAGCGCATCTGCGTTAGTAGTGAGTTGATTGGCCATAGTATGTATTTTTGGGTAAGCGATTGGCGGACCATGAGGCTCGCTTAACGCCTATCGCTCTGCGTATAACTTTATAAATATTTCTGTTAAAATTAGTTAAATATCTTATTATAGCGCCTTAAAATTGTTACTTTTATCCATTAAATTATATAGCTGTTGTCTTTTGTGAAAAAAGTCTGTTGCGTTTTTACCTTATGTTTTTTTGCCCTTGCTTCATTTGCACAAAATGTTGCTACTGTGAATGGAAAATCCATTAGCAGTAAAGAATTTATGTGGGTCTATAAAAAAAATCATGCTGGTATAACAAGTGCTACGTACCAAGAGTTGGCCAATTATCTTTCGCTTTACATTAACTTTAAATTAAAGGTGATTGATGCCAGAGCCCAAAATCTAGATACCGATACGGCCTATAAAAAAGAGATCAGTGGTTACGAAAAAGCCCTAAAAGCACAAAAAAAAGCGGGTTCAAAGGACGTCGAGTATGATTTAATAATGAACGAATATAGAGAGGGTGTGTTAATGTTTAACATCTCTGAGAAGAAGATTTGGAGCAAAGTACTGGAGAATGAGCAAGGAGTGAGAGAACAGTACAACAAACAAACTGAAAAGTACAAAGGAAAAAGTTTTGAGGAAGCTCAAGGTCAAGTTATTGCTGATTATCAGCAGGAACTTGAAAACGAATGGGTTAAAACGTTAAGGGCAAAATATACCGTTAAGGTAAATGATGACGAACTAAAAAAGCTAGCAAAGCAATAGTACAAGCGTTGTTAGAGATAATATTAACTTTGCATAAATACAAAATACCAAAACAATAGAATGAAGAAATTTTTATTAATAGCAGGCTGTTTAATTTGCCTGTTTATAAATGCCCAAGCACAAAAACCGATCTTAGATAAAGTTGTGGCCGTAGTAGGAAGTAATATTATTTTACTCTCAGATCTAAATCAACAATATGCGATTTATTTAAATCAAGGAAATCCTGCAGACGAAAAAGCGAAATGTTACTTTTTGCAACAAATGTTGGTGCAAAAATTGTTAAAGCAACAAGCTGAAATCGATTCGATTATGGTTGAAGACAACCAAGTAGATGATGAGCTCGACAAAAGAATGCGTTACCAGATCCAACGCATGGGCGGCCAGGATAAACTAGAACAGTTCTTGCAAAAATCGGTATTGCAGTATAAAGACGAAATGAGACCTGATGTAAAAGAAGGTCTGATTGCACAAAAGATGCAGCAAAAAATTACCGAAAACACTGCGGTTACTCCTTTAGAAGTGAAGAAATATTTTGAAACCTACCAAAAAGATAGTTTGCCAGATATTGGCACTGAGGTAGAAGTTGGCGAAATTTCATTGCATCCAAAACTAACAAAAGATGAAAAACAAAAATTTTATGACAAGCTTGATGCCATAAGATTAAGGGTCAAAAGCGGTGAAGATTTTGGCTTTCTAGCTAAGACCTATTCTGAAGATCCAGGTTCGGCAAGCGAGGGCGGCGATTATGGCTTTATCGATAGAACCACCATGGTGAAAGAATTTACAGCTTGGGCATTTAAATTAAGAGCAGGAGAAATGTCTCCGGTATTTGAAACAGAATACGGCTACCATATTGTACAGGTAATTGAGCGTAGAGGAGAACAGGCGCATGTTAGGCACATTTTGATCAAGCCCCAAACTACTCCGGCTAGCTTAGAAAGAGTGAAGTTAAAAGCGGATAGTATTTATGCTGATCTAATTAGCAAAAAATTGCCTTTCTCTAGCGCCGCCTCTTTATTTTCTGATAACAAGGAAACCCAGTATAATGGGGGTATGATGTTATATGCAGATAATGTAACTGCTAGAACAACATTTTTCCCTGTCGAAAAATTGGATCCTGCAGTTTTTGTGGTAATTGATACGATGAAAGTGGGCAGCATCTCTAAGCCTGTTCCATTTGTAAGTCAGCAAGAAGGAAAAGAAGGTTATAAAATTTTCTTCCTAAAATCTAAAATACCTCCACATAAAGGAAACCTTGATCAGGATTACCCTAAGTTTAAGGAACGTGCACAAAAAGAGAAAGAAGCCAAGGTAATGAGCGAGTGGTTTGAAAAACGCAAAGAAACTACGTATATTAGAATAGATGACGAGTTTTCAACGTGTGATGAAATGAAACTTTGGGTTAATAAAGACCAGAAACACTAAATGCAATTTAAGAACGAGGTAGAGGCCGTAGATGCACTACACCAATCCTTTAAAAATATTAAGGCCGAAATAGGCAAAGTAGTTATCGGGCAGGACGAGATTATAAAATCTGTGCTGATTGCAATTTTTAGTAATGGTCACTGCTTATTGGTTGGTGTACCGGGATTGGCTAAAACTTTATTGGTACAAACTGTTTCTAATGTTTTAGACCTTAACTTTAACCGCATCCAATTTACGCCAGACTTAATGCCCAGTGACATTATTGGCGCCGAAATTTTAGGAGAAGATCGTCACTTTAAATTTATCAAAGGACCTATATTTTCGAACATTATTTTGGCTGATGAGATTAATCGTACGCCACCAAAAACCCAGGCTGCATTATTGGAGGCGATGCAGGAAAAGGCGGTAACCGCTGCTGGACATACACACATTCTACCTCAGCCGTTCTTCGTGTTAGCCACTCAGAACCCAATTGAACAAGAAGGAACTTATCCCTTACCCGAAGCGCAGTTAGATCGATTTATGTTTAACATTCAGTTAAATTATCCTGCATTTGCTGATGAATTAACCATTGTAAAAAATACGACCAGCAACCGGGAAGTAAAACTCGAAAAAATCATTAGCTCGGCTGAAATCCAATACTTCCAAAAGCTGATTAGAAATATTCCAGTTACCGATAATGTATTGGAATACGCCGTAAAATTAGCAGCTAAAACCCGTCCAAATACCGAGCTGGCCTCAGAATCCATCAATAACTATATTTCGTGGGGCGCTGGTCCGAGGGCATCTCAATTTCTTGTTTTAGGTGCCAAATGCCATGCGGCTATTTCTGGCAAATATGCTCCCGATATCGAAGATGTACAGGCAGTGGCCGAACCAATCCTACGCCACAGAATTGTACGTAACTATAGGGCAGAGGCCGAAGGATTGTCTATTGAGCAGATTATTAAGGATTTGTTCTAATTTGTTTACCTTTTTTTCTAGAAATTAAATAGCTTAATTAAGTAGTTAGTTTTATTGACGCTTACATAACCTCGTAGGTTCTGTAGAACCTACGAGGTCTATTAAAACGAAAATCTACTTCCCATTATTTTTTCAATTGCCCCATAATATTCGGATAATCAGTTATAATTCCATCCACACCTAACCGGATAAAATATTCCAAATCTTTAACAGAATTTACCGTCCATGGGATAATTTTTACTCCCGCAGCATGACATTTATCCACCAAATTTTTACCCACAAGAACAGAATAAGGGCTATAAATGGATGGTTTAAACCCTAGTTGTTCAATGTTGTTTTCAAAATCCTCTTTCTCATCAATACCCAATGAAGTTCTTATTTTTGGATATTTCTGATGCAGGTATTGTAAGGTTCTCATATCAAATGATTGGATGATCACTCGTTTTTCCAATCGTTTTCTCTTAACGATTTCCATGATAATCTCTACGTAAGTTGCTGGATCGGGCTGAAATTCGCCATCCCCTTTTCGGATCATTTTCGTTTCAATGTTGTAATCAGGCTTTGCCAATTTATTTAACTTAACATATGCTTCAACAGAATCAATCAGTTCACTCAATAAGGGCTTGTAAGCTTTAAATTTCTGTTGCCCTGGAAAGCGGGGATGAATTTTACTTCCTACATCAAATTTACGAACCTCTTCATAGTTCATTTTATAGATATTGTACTTTTTTTCATCTTTAAACTCAATTGGATTACCGGTAGGTGTTAAACTAAACTCGTGGTTAAAATAGGGTTCTTGAGATACTACCGCCTGTTTATCCTTAGAAATCACAATATCCATTTCTAATGTTGTAACTCCTAATTGCAAGCCCTTAATCATTGCTGGAATGGTATTTTCGGGCATAATTCCTCTTGCACCACGATGCCCCTGTACATCAAATTTTTGTTGTGCGAATGCGTTAATAGAAATTAAAAAAGCGATAATTATCAGTGCAGGTTTTTTCATTCGGAATAAGCTTCAATAATAGCGCCAATTAGGTGATAAGCGGGTTGATTGTTTAACTGGTTAATCGATTGCTTATCTACAATTAACCGATTAAGTGCAGAAAGAATTTCTTTGAGAAAGTTAACCAAATAAAAAAAGGGATCTCCACTATGCGGAAATCCCCTTTAACCTATGTTATCCTATCGTGAAACTTAGCGCTCTGCTAAGGTATAAATTTGGCTCATAATGTTCCAATTCCCATCAGACTGTCGTTCCCAAATATACACGTAGTTAAAGCTTTCTCGAAGTTCCATGCTTTTATAATCGATTGTTGCAACCCCATAGGTATAAGCAATATCTGCCCCTAAGGCTTTATCAAAACCAAGAGTTTTTAAGCTAATCTTATCGATCATCCGGTTATTAAATGCTTGGATTCCTTCTTTACCCACAATTAATTCTGTGCCCGGGAACATGAGCTGTGCGCCCTTGTTTAAAAAGCCGGCAAATGCGCTCGGCCCGTAAGATTTTAACGTTGTATTTAATGTCTTTTCTGTTGTATTAATAATCTCCCTACTTGCCTTAAGATCCTTTTCCTTTGCAAGTTTAGGCATATAATGATCTGTTGGCTCAGCGAAATCAACAGTAAGATTTTTTAGGGGCTTACTGGTTCCGGTACCTAGGTCTAGGATTACTTCCCAAACTCCATCTTTCACTCTCCATACCGAAAGATAGTGACCATATGTTTTCTGATCTCCACTATGCACATAATTTCCTGATGTGAAACCCAAATCACCACTTCTTGAAGCCCTTGCCAAAGTAGGTGTCCAGCTTAGGTTTTTCATATCTGGAGCTGTAGCATAGAACTTTTTACCGTTTGTAGGGTTGGGCCTAAAAACAAGTCCATCATTAGCCAAAAATTTTGTAAAGGCTACATTTGTACCATTCTTCATGGCTTCAGCGGCAAATGCTTTTTCAGCATTTACCAGAGATTTTGTAGTTCCATCAGATTTTTGTGCATTTACACTAGCGCTAACTATAAGAATTAAAAGGGTGTAGAATATTTTTTTCATTTTTTTTAAATAGTGATGCGAATATAGGATTTGAATAGGATGAGTAGACGAAAAGTAATTAACAATTAAACAATTTGATTAGCTAATGAACGAATCCGCTATCCCGATAGCTATCGGGAAGCTAATACTTTCTCACGATAGATGGTTTCTAACATCGTTTGTCCAACCGCTTTTAAGGTATTCCTATCAATATTGTTGAGGTTATCCAATTGGGTATGCCAGTTCATATAAAAACCTGACGCATCAGCATAGTGAATAACATCTATGCACGGAATGTTAGCTTGGTTAACCCAAAAATGGTCGTCGATTAAACTTCCAGAAGGTACATTTAAAAAGTAGTCACTATAACCAATTTCATTACCAATATCCCACACTTTTTTTACAATCTGAGGGGCGTACTTTCTTGAGATCTCATCCTGTGTAAATTGCGCATTAGAGCCACCTACCATATCTAAATTAATGGCATAAAGGGGTTTATAACCTTCTACTGGAGGGTTCTTTGACCAATATTGTGATCCAATGCACCATGTGGTTTCTCCAGCTGATTCATCGTTTGCTTTCCCATAATCCTCAATATCCCACAGAATAAAGTCTACGCCAACATTGGGTTGTTTCTTATTGATCTGGCGGGCCATCTCTAACAGTATGGCCACCCCACTAGCGCCATCGTTTGCAGCATCAAAGGGTTTATCGTGCATTTTAGGATCAGGATCTTGATCTGAAAATGGTCTTGCATCCCAATGGGCAGTTAATAAAATTCGTTGTGTCTTTTCAGGACACAGTGCAGCAATAATGTTCTTAAATTGATGTGTTTTACCATCGAAGGTCTTAGCTGCGGCTTGTTGAATAAAAACTTGTGCTCCAAAAGACTTAAACTTTTCGGTTAAATACTTTGCACAATTGGCATGTGATGATGTTGACGGAATTCGAGGCCCAAAATCAACTTGTGCCTTTGTATAGGCAAATGCGCTGTCGGCATCGAATTCTGGCGATGATAGTTTGATTTCGCTACTTTGATCGTCACCTTTTGGCTTGTTAGGCTGGCAGGCCTGAAAATAAAGACTGACGATAAGCGCAAATATTAAAAGTTTTTTCATTTTTTCTAAGTTAACTATTTTAGTCATCGGATGATTGAAATCATACAATGGCTAATTTTTACTCCATGTTGTTCCATCTTTACTATCTTTAAGTTGGATCCCAATATGCTGTAAACCCACGCGGATACGGTCTGAAGTGGCATAATCCTTATTTTCTTTAGCTTCTTTACGCAGGGCGATGACCATATCCAATACTTCATTTAATTCGGTGTTGCTCGAATCCTCGTCCTTTAAGCCTAGCACATCCACTACAAAATCATGCATAAGTACTTTTAATTTTTCGAGCTCCGCTAAAGAAATCTTTAATCCTCCATCATAAATGGTATTGATTATACGTACCGCTTCAAACAATTCGGCAATTACCACGGGACTATTAAAATCATCGTTCATCGCATTTTCACAATTGATCTTTAACGGATCAATTTCGCATTCACCAGTCTCACTTGCTACTAATTTCGGCAAAAGATTTATCGCATTCATCAATCTTCTAAATCCCTTTTCCGAAGCATCTAATGCTTCATTTGAGAAGTCGAGCGTACTTCTATAATGTGCCTGTAGCATGAAAAACTTAACCGTCATTGGGCTATATCCTTTTTTTAACAACGGATGGTTACCCGTAAACAGTTCTTCAGGCAAAAAACCATTTCCTGCAGATTTTGACATTCGCGTACCATTAACCGTTAGCATGTTGGTATGCATCCAATATTTGGCAGGCTGGTGATGACTGCAGGCTTCTGATTGGGCAACCTCATTGGTATGGTGCGTTGCCGCCAAGTCTAAGCCTCCCCCATGAATATCAAATTCTTGGCCTAAATATTTAGCACTCATTGCTGAGCATTCGATATGCCATCCCGGAAATCCTGGACCCCATGGTGAGGCCCATTGCATTAAGGTCTCTGGCTTTGCTTTAATCCACAGTGCAAAATCCAGTCTGCCCCTTTTATCATCCTGGCCACCCAATTCTCTGGTATTGGCTAGCATATCTTCTAAATTACGATTGGTTAGAATAGTATAATTATAGCTTTTACTGTATTTTTCTACGTCAAAATAAACAGTCCCATCCACTTCATAGGCATATCCATTATCAATGATGGTTTTTACCATTTCAATTTGCTCAATGATATGTCCAGTTGCAGTGGGTTCTATGCTTGGTGGTAATGTATTAAACATATTCATCACCTCACGAAAGCCCAATGTATATTTTTGAACAATCTCCATGGGCTCTAATTGCTCTAATTTTGCTCTTTTTGCAAATTTATCATCACCCTCATCCCTATCGCCTTCCAAGTGGCCCGCATCTGTAATATTTCTAACATAGCGCACTTTATATCCACTATATTTTAGGTATCTAAAAATTAGATCAAATGAAATAAAAGTTCGGCAATTACCTAAATGCACGTCACTATAAACCGTTGGTCCGCAAACGTACATGCCTACATGAGGTGCGTTTAAGGGCTGGAATATCTCTTTTTTTCGTGAAATGGTATTGTATAACTGAAGCTTTTGTTCCATGGTGCAAATGTAAATAAAAAGTCCCAAAGGGATGCCTTTGGCTCATCTGATTTTGTGTGGGGTATTTGTCGCATAGCGATCAGAGGTAAGCGTTCGTAAATTTTATACCAGTTAGTTCGCTGGCTTTATTTTTAGAAGAAGGTCGCTACGCACTGGAAAGTGATCAGACAATTTTGCTTCTATAATGTGGTAATTTGTTACCTCAATATCTTTTGTGGTGGCAATATAATCGATCTGAAAATTGGGGAATTTACCATTGTAAGTTTTTCCTAATCCCTGTCCTTTTTTTATAAATGCATTGTTTAATGAATCCATCATTTTTGAAACAGCGTAAGATGCAGGGGTATCATTAAAATCGCCTAAAATCACATACGGTGTTGTGCAGGTTTTCATGTGTGCTTTCATCATATCAACTTGCAGACTTCTCTTATTAAAGGCACTCTTTAACATGCGCAAGATTCTTTTGGTTGAGCTTACTTCTGCATCCATGCCTTTAACCTTATCTAGATAATTATAATCTTCCTTTTCAAATGAAATAGATTGAAGGTGTATATTATATATTCTTAACATCTGATTGCCAATTTCCAAATCAGCAAATATACTTTCGTTTCCATCTGAGTTGGAGAAAGGGATCACACCATTGGATTTTATGGGATATTTCGAAAAAATAGCTAGACCAATCGCTTCAGATTGGCTTTTCATGGTGGGCTCAAAATAAAAATACTCTGTATTTAATAATTTTTTTAGGCTATCAATGATATCATAGGGGCCTTTAAACTTAGTAAAGAATTCTTGAAAGCAAATAATATCCGGGTTTTGCTTTTTAACTACGTCCAACATTTTTTCTTTAACCTCAACATTAATTTCATCCCCATAGGGTTTAAAGTTATGAACGTTATAAGTCATTACCCGAATAAGTTTTGGATCTTCCTTTACATTTTTACCCGCATCACCAAAAAAGCCAAAAGTGGCAATCAGCGTATACCACCCAGAACAGATAATCACTACGGTAAAAAAAGCTAAGGCCCATTTTTTATGCAGTAACCACCAAAATAAAAAAATCACGTTAGCTAACAAGAAAAAGGGATAGGCCAAGCCCAAAAAAGCTATTATAATGTGTTGTAAAGGATTAAAACTACCTGCAAGTGCGCCGCCGATTAAGCCTATTGCGGCAATTACTGCTATAGCTACAATAAACTTATTAAAAAAGGGTGTGTTATTTTTCGCCATTAATTTTTACTTGCCTTAAATAAGGTATCCTTTTCTGTTTTGCTAAGTTTGTCGTATCCTGTTTTAGAGATCTTATCTAAAATAGCATCAATTTCCTTTTGATTAACTACGTTATTTGATGGTCTTGGGTTTTTTTCACTCCTAACCACTTTTAATTTAGGCTTTTTCTTAAAAATCGCGCTTAAATCATTACCATTTTGCAAGATTTTAATATAGCCAAATCCAAGGAGTGCAGCGCCTAGATGGGTTACACCAGTTCCAAAATCCCCTTGCGCAACACTAATTAGGTTAGGTATTAAATAGATGAGAAATAGATATTTAACCTTAATGTTCCCAATAAACATCAACCTAAGGTTATAATTTGGAACCAAGGTAGCTAAAGATGCAAAAATAGCCATTACTGCTGTTGATGCGGTGGTAAGAGCTATATATGGCAATGGCTTGAAAAAGGAAACATTAGAATATAATCCGAAAAATAATGCACCGGCTACTCCACCTAACAAATAAATAAAATGGAACTGACGAGGTTTAATGAAATCCATTAAAATCCTTCCTGCCAGATACAACCAGATCATGTTAAATAGGAGATGAAAAAAATTATCATCAATAAATTGAAAGGTTATTATAGTATAGATGTGGGATAGCCAAAGGGATGATGTGGCTGGAAATGCCAAATGATATATAACCTGTTCTTCAAATAAGTCGCCATAACCCATTTTTGAGCTAATGGCCTTAATAAGTTCAATAACGATAAATACGCTTACATTTAGTATAATATAAAACATTAACGGACCGCCGGACTTGAAAAATTTTTGCTTCAAATCAAACCAAATGTTTCTATTCATAATAGTCGAAATAATTGGTTTTATTGCGCCAAAGTTTCACCAAAATGAAGCCGATCAATGCACCACCCAAATGGGCAAAATGGGCAACAGAGTCGCCTTGGATCCTAGCAACCCCCAAGAAAAGTTCTAGGACAATATATATTGGAATAAAATATTTAGCTTTAATGGGTACGGGGAAAAACATCAACATGAGTTCGATGTTGGGATAGAGCATCGCAAAGGCAATCATGATCCCGAAAAGCGCTCCCGAAGCACCAACCATCGTTCCTATGAAAATAGACAATAAATTTGAGGCCTGACTAGGCGTATAGAGAGAAGGATTATACTGTCCAATTGACAGCTCAGATCGTAATTGTTCGCTAAAAAAAATTGATCCCGTAAGTTGGTGCAACTCTACAGCCTGCACTGCCCATTGAAAAAATATAGCGCCCAGACCGGTTATTAAATAAAAGTTCAAAAATCTTTTGGCTCCAAAATGTGCTTCTAAAATGCTTCCAAACATATACAATCCGAACATGTTAAAAGCAATATGCATAAAATCCCGGTCAGAGTGCATAAACATGTAGGTAACAGGTTGCCAGATCTGAAATTTCGGGGAATCAAAATAATGTGCACCTAAGATCTCTGTTAAGTCTATTTGTTGAGACTTTAAAACCCAAGTTGCAATATAAAAGATCACGTTAATGATGATCAGATTTTTAACTACAGGCGTAATGTTATTCATATATTATATAATTGAGCATTGAGTGATTTCACCGATTTGAAGGTGATCACACCGATTTTTATCTAACTTGTTTGTTCAATCTCCTTCCAACCTGTCGCGTAGCGGTTGATTACACACCTGCCTGCCGACAGGCAGGGATTAAGATGATTTCACCGATTTTTATCTAACTTGTTTGTTCCAATTCCCTTTTCCATCTTCCATCTTCCATCTTCCATCTTCCATCTTCCATCTCCCATCTTGCATCTTCCTTCTCTCACTTACCTTTCAAACCTTTGTGCAATTTCACCCACGGCAATAGTTTGTACTACTGGCTTTCCACTAATGCTAAAATTAGGTGTTTTACAAGCAAAAAGCTCTTCAATAAGCGTATTCATTTCTTGCTGGCTTAACGTTGTACCCCCCCTAATTGCACTATTTCTTGCCATACTCCTGGCCAGTGCATCCCGTCGGTCTAATTTAAGCTCTTGTTGCGAATTTTTAAAACCTTCTATCAAATGTTCAAATAATTGGGTTTCGTTAATTTTAGCGCTTCCCAAATCAACGGGGATTCCTTCGATTACCAGTGTATTTTTGCCAAACTCCCTCACTTCAAACCCTAAACTTTTAATATCGTCGAGCAGACTTTTTGCCAATTCGTAATCGTTCGGGCTCAAGGTAACCGTTTGTGGAAATAAGCTTTGTTGCGATGCTCCTTTTCTATCCTCTAAATGCAGCAAAAATCGTTCGTACAAAATCCTTTCGTGCGCGGCTTGTTGATCAATGATCATTACCCCAGATTTAATTTGAGATACAATATAACGCTGATGTATCTGCATAAATTGCTTTTGCAAAGGCTCAAATTGGGTTTCATTTTCATTGCCCAAATCTATTGCACCTTGGGCAGGTAAGTGGTGATTATTGATTTCGTACAACGAACCCCAGTTTTTACTTGGAGCCAACTGTTGGTTCTGACCTCTTGAATAGCTGGATTCTTTAGTTTTTGTAGTGCCAAAAGGGTTAAAATCCGGATTAAAAGCTATGCTAGGGGGTACAATATCTTCTGGCGCTTTATGACTGATCATATTGCTAAAGCCTGTTTCTTGATTAAAATCAATGGTTGGACTAATATTAAACCTGCCCAATGATCTTTTTACTGCAGAATGAATGATGGCATAGATTGACCTTTCATCAAGATATTTGATCTCCGTTTTAGTGGGATGAACATTTACATCGATTTTTGCAGGATCAATATCGATAAACAATACATACAATGGAAAATTATCATCTGACAACAGTTCTTGATACGCTTTGTTTACCGCGTGATTAAGATAGGCATCTTTAATAAATCTATCGTTCACAAAAAAGAACTGCTCTCCCCTAGTTTTTTTCGCAAACTCTGGCTTACCAATAAATCCTTTTAGGTTGATAATGGTTGTTTCTTCTTCAACCGGAATGAGGCGTTCGTTGTAATTATTCCCAAATAAATGCACAATTCTTTGTTTCATCGATGCTGATGGCAACCTGTACACTTCTAGGCCATCATGATGCAGACTAAACGCAATGTGCGGTTTAGCCAGGGCCACACGCTGAAACTCGTCAATAATATGACGCATTTCTGCGGGATTGCTTTTGAGGAAATTGCGGCGTGCGGGCGTATTATAAAATAGGTTTTTAATACAAATGCTTGTACCATTTGCAGTACCAATAGGTTCTTGCTTTATAAATGTTGCACCTTCTATTTGGATAAGCGTACCTACTTCATCTTCATGACGTTTGGTTTTCATCTCTACCTGTGCAATTGCTGCGATAGAGGCCATAGCCTCTCCCCTAAAACCCATGGTACGGATGGCAAACAGGTCTTCCGCTTTGCGCACCTTTGAGGTTGCATGCCGCTCAAAGCACATTCTTGCATCGGTGATAGACATGCCACACCCATTATCAATAACTTGGATCAATGCCTTTCCGGCATCCTTTACAATCAATTGGATTTTATCTGCCCCTGCGTCTATAGCATTTTCGAGCAATTCTTTTACCGCTGATGCAGGTCTTTGCACCACCTCTCCAGCTGCGATTTGATTGGCAACACTATCGGGTAAAAGTTGTATTATATCAGACATTTATGTGCTTTAGTAAGGGTGCTAATTTAGCGAAAATAAGGGCGAAAATTAGCTAATTTATGCAAAAATGCATCACTTTGTGACAAATTTGTTAATTAGCTAATTAGTAATCCCTATCTTTAAAACATGAAACGAACGGTTACTTTATTGGCTTCACTACTCATTTTATGTAGCTGTAGTAAGCCGAAAGTAGATTTGATTATCTACAATGCTAAAATTTATACAGTTAATGATCACTTTGATGTGGTAGAGGCAATGGCCATTAAAGATGGAAAAATTTTAAGTGTTGGCAACAGTGCTGATATTCGCAAACAATACAGTTCAACTGAAGAGATAGATGCAGATCAAAAAGCCGTTTATCCAGGATTTATCGATGCCCATGCTCATTTTTTTGGTTATGGAGAGAGCTTACAAAGTGTTGATTTGAGAGGTACAACAAGCTGGGAGGAGGTTTTAGAACGTACTGTCGCATTTGCCAAGACCCATCCCGAGGGTTGGCTTACAGGAAGAGGTTGGGACCAAAATGATTGGACAGATAAACAATTTCCAAGCAAGGAAAAACTGGATGAACTTTTTCCGAATAGACCCGTTTTATTGGAACGGATTGATGGACACGCGTCTTTAGCCAATCAGAGCGCATTAAATGAAGCAGGCATCTCGAAATCGTTTACCCTTACCGGAGGTGATATTGTAGAAAGAAATGGTAAATTAACAGGGCTGCTTATCGACAATGCGGTTGAACTTGTTGCCAATAAAGTACCTCCGCCAGATGCTAAAAAAGCAGAAAAAATAATGTTGGATGCCCAAAAAAATTGTTTTGCAGTAGGCTTAACTACGATAGATGATTGTGGGCTAGATTATGAGGCCGTAGAATTTATAGAAAAACTACAAGCCAATAAAAGTTTAAAGATGCGTCTATATGTGATGCTGTCTGATGCAGAAAAGAATTACGATTACCTCTTTAAACGTGGCAAAATAAAAACCGATTGGTTAAACGTCCGTGCTTTTAAAGTATATGCAGACGGAGCCCTTGGATCTAGGGGAGCCTGCTTGTTAAAACCTTACAGTGACATGCCCAACAAATCCGGATTTTTACTGAGCGATATCAAACATTTTAATGAGGTAGCCAAAAAAATCAATGAACATGGCTTTCAAATGTGTACCCATGCCATTGGGGATTCGGCAAATCGAAGCATTTTAAATATATATAATCAGGTTTTAGGAGGAAAAAATGATAAACGTTGGCGTATAGAGCATGCCCAGGTAGTGGCACAGCCTGATTTTGCCTTATTTGGAAGCGCAAGCGTAATACCATCGGTACAACCTACACATGCTACTTCTGATATGTATTGGGCCGTTGATCGTTTGGGCAAGGAAAGAGTAAAAGGCGCTTATGCCTACAAGCAATTACTTGATCAAAATGGTTGGATTCCTTTGGGGACAGATTTCCCCGTAGAACAGATCAATCCGATGCTCACCTTTTATGCCGCAACAATTAGAAAAGACGATAAAAATTTCCCACAGAACGGATATCAAATGGAAAATGCATTAACCCCAGAGCAAGCCTTACGCGGAATGACGATCTGGGCCGCAAAAGCTAATTTTGAAGAGAAAGAAAAGGGAAGTTTGGAAGTTGGAAAATTTGCCGATTTTGTTGTGCTGGAAAATGACATCATGAAAGCGAACCCTCAACAAATATTAAGCAATACCGTACTTAGGACCTATTTGAATGGCGAGCAGGTATATGTATCAGATAAGATTAAAGCTAAAAATAAGAATTAAATAAGAGCCCCCGTTAATGTATAGAGAACTGCAAAAACCAATGAAAACAAATAACCTAATCGGCATAGTTGCCACCTGTTTGATTGCCGTGTTTACCTTCAGCGCTTGCGCCCAAGATCATAAACAAAATGAAATAAGATTAAAAAATATAACCTCAATTGCCAATAGTGTAGTCCTACTTAACAATCAATCAGCCTTTATTCCAATCAAAGGCTTGGCCGAAAAGAAATTTGTTTCAATAGATTTTGGCTTTGAACATCAGCTTGCCTTTGATAGCCTATTGAATAAATATGCAGACGTCAAATCATTAAGCGCCGCTAAATACAAAGATTCGGCTACCTATAATGATTTAGAAGATGATCTTAAATACTACAACACCGTATTTATAAATTTAAATAACCAGGCCGTAGTAAGCGGAAAGGTTTTAAATTTTATTGCCAATGTGGGCAAACGTAAGAACGTGGTGCTAACCTTATTTGGTGAGGGTAAAAATTTAAGCACTTTGGATAATTTCACTATGCCAATTGTTTGGAGCCCCCAGGTTAATGTCGAAGCGGCGATGGTTGTTCCCCAAATTATTTTCGGCGGGATTGCGGCCCAGCAGAAAATCACCAAAAACTTTTCTTCCAAATATAATAACGGGGCGGGTTTTACCACTACCGTTACCAGATTAAAATATACGGTACCCGAAGATGCGGGTGTGAATGCTGATGAACTAGCGGAAGTGGATAAAATTGCGCTTGAAGCCATCCAAGGGAAAGCCTCACCTGGGATGGTAGTTTTAGTGGCCAAAGATGGTAAGGTTATCTATAACAAGGCATTTGGATACCATACCTATGATAATGTAATGCCGGATAAGGTTACCGACATTTTTGATTTGGCTTCGGTTACAAAAGTTACTGCCACAACGCCAACTGTGATGCGCTTAGTTGAGCAAAATAAGCTCAATTTAGATACAAACATTGGCTTTTACATCCCAAAAGTGCGAAATACCCCGATGAATGCCATCCATGTACGTGAGGTGATGCTGCATCAGGCAGGATTTATTCCCTATATTCCATTTCATAATTATGTTAAAGAAGGAGACTATAGCAGGGATTCATCTGCAAATTTTCCAACAAAAGTGGCCGACAGGTACTACATCAAAAAAGGATTTTTTAGCGATTTTATGTGGCCTAAGATGTTGAATTCGCCCATTAAAACACGCGGTACTTATGTGTATAGTGACATTAGCATGTACGTAATGCAGGATATCGTAGAACACCTTACCGAAACACCAGAAAACCAGTACGTACTTGATAATTTTTATACCCCATTGGGGATGCACACCGCCGGCTATCTCCCAAGAAATAGGTTTAGCAAAGATCAAATTGTTCCAACAGAAGATGATCAGGCATTTAGAAAAACCTTGCTCGAAGGATATGTACATGATCAAGGGGCAGCCTTAAAAGGAGGCGTTGCAGGACACGCAGGTTTGTTTGCGAATGCCAATGATTTGGCTATCTATTATCAATTGATGTTAAATAGAGGCACCTATGGCGGAGAACAATATTTTAAGCCAGAAACGGTGGATATGTTTACTGCCAAGCAATCAAATGTGAGTAGAAGAGGTTTAGGTTTTGACCGCTGGGATCCAGATGCTACCAAAAAATATCCGTCTGAATTAGCTTCTTCTCAAACTTTTGGTCATACCGGATATACCGGAATCGGAGTTTGGGTAGATCCATCCCGAGGATTAGTATATATCTTTTTATCCAACAGGGTTAACCCAACCGTTACCGAAAATCTAGGAAATATGCGAATTCGTCCGCGGATCCAGGATGCGATCAATAGGGCAATTGATAAGGGGTTGAAGTAAGTTGGGAGTGTGGAGTTGGGAGTTGGGTTAAACATAAAAATAGCCACAGATTTTAAGGGTTAATCTTTAAAATCTGTGGCTAAAAATTTAAAGGCGGATTGCAAATCCGAGGGTCTAGGATCGGGATTGCAAATCCCGACCAACCTTTATAAACTACTTCTTAAGTCCTATCTCTCTCAATCTTTCGTCTAAATATTCTCCCGCCGTCATATCGCTATATACTTTTGGATGCTCGGCATCAATGGTTGATGGCAAACTGGTTAAGTCCATATCAGAACGTGGGTGCAAGAAAAACGGAACAGAAAAACGTGAAGTTTTCATCAGTTCGCGAGGCGGATTTACCACTCTGTGAGTTGTAGATTTCAATTTGTTATTGGTTAAACGTTGCAGCATATCACCCACATTAACCACAATATCAGTATGGTGAGCTTTAATTGGCAGCCATTCATTGCTTCTGGTTAGCACTTCCAACCCATCGGCACTAGCACCGATTAGTAGTGTAATTAAGTTTATATCCTCATGGGCACCTGCACGTACCGCATCATCAGGCAATGATTCTGGATCTTCAATTGGGAAATAATGAATTCCTCGTAAAATCGAATTTCCATTATGAACATGCTTATCGAAATAGTCGATAGGCAACTCCAAATAAGTGGCGATGGCTCTCAATAACTGTTTTCCATTTTCTTCGAGCTTCATGTAAATCTCTCGGGTAATGGCATTAAATCCTTCGATCTCTTCCAATACCTCATTATCAGGATATTCATTTTTGATAGGATCCCCATCGCTAACTTCATTACCAATTTGCCAAAACTCTTTTAGATCGGCTGTTTTAGCACCTTTTGCAGTTTCCTTACCAGCGCTAGTATAACCTCTCTGGCCGGCTAGTTCTGGTTTTTCATACTTTCGTTTAGTTTCAACTGGCAATGCAAAAACAGCCTTAATGTTGCTATATAATTTATCAATTAGTTCCTGACTTACGCCATGGTTCGTAATGGTTACAAAACCCGAATCGTTAAAAGCTCTTCCTAATTCATCAGAAAACTTTTTGCGTTGTTCTTCATTACCATTAATGTAAGTGCCTAGATCAAGGCATGGGATATACGGTGTAGACATATAATTTTGTTTTAATGAATAGTTAAATTTAGATATTTATGTTAACAAACCTTAAGCTGTTGCTTTTTTGTAGGATAACAAATTACAAAACAATTGTTTAAGTTATTAACAAATGATCTATACAATCAGGTTTTAGCTATTTTTCATAATGCGGTTGTCGTTACGTAACAAAGACCCTTTTCTTTATCTATCGAAACTTCTATTTTTCTTGTTTTCTTTGTGTCTACCCAAGTGGTGTCGTTTTTCTTTTTATAAGACCCGCTTCCCATTTTATCTGTAAGAGCCGGCATATAATTTAACGGTAGTACACTTGTGGATTTATAACAAACATCGTTTTTGTAATTAAAAATTGTTTGCATCCCTTCTGTAAAAACTAAAGTATCACAATCATTACCCGCTAACAGTTTAAAATTCGCATTTGATTTAATGATATTTCGAATATTCTCCTTCGATTCTCCGATGGTGCTTTGTGCTTTTAAGCAAAAAGGGGGAAATGTTATAATTAACAGGGCGAGTAATTTTCTCATCGTCATTTATAAAAAAAATATTGGCTATATAAATGTATGAATAATTTTAAAATTAAATTATGTCAGCGATAAGTCCCTTTTTACTTTAAAAAAACTATCATTTATAGTTTTACGTATAATTACTTAAAAATCAAATTCACATGAAATATATCACACTACTTGCGCTCCTCATTTTTTCTACACAAAATGTGGATGCCCAAAAGCCCGCGCTTCAGAAAGCAACCTTTGGCATGGGGTGTTTTTGGTGTACCGAAGCGATTTTTGAGCGCTTAAATGGGGTTACCTTAGTAAAATCAGGTTACGAAGGAGGAGATGTTGCAAATCCCTCTTACGAAGATGTATGCACGGGCACCACTGGACACGCGGAAGTTACTGAAATCACTTTCGATCCCGCAAAAATAAGTTATGATGAGCTGCTTGAAGTTTTTTGGAAAAGTCATGATCCAACTACGCTGAACAGTCAGGGTGCTGATTTCGGTACTCAATACCGTTCGGTTATATTTTACCATAACGATGAGCAAAGGGAAACTGCGGCCAAATACAAGGCCGAACTGAATAAAACGAATGCCTTTGGTAAGCCTGTAGTTACCAGTATTGAAAAAGCAAAACCGTTTTATGTGGCAGAAAACTACCATCAAGATTACTTTATAAAAAATGGCGAATTACCTTATTGCCGATTGGTAATCTTACCTAAGATGGAAAAATTAGAAAAATTGTTCAAGGCCAAGTTGAAACATTGAGGGAGGGAGTTATTAGTTTGGAGACATCAGTTAAAAAACCGGTGTAATCATCCTCGAAGCGTAAAGTTGGGAGTTTGGATTAATGCAGGATTTGTAAAATGACACTTATCTTATCATACATCAACTAGGAACAAAATTATATTGTTCAACTTTGTGCCATTCAAAATAAAAGAACGATTATGACCTTATTAGACGCCTTAAATTGGCGATATGCCACCAAAAAAATGAATGGCGAAAAAGTTCCGCAAGAAAAAGTTAATCAAATTTTAGAGGCCGCTCGTTTGGCACCTACTTCTTCTGGTCTACAGCCTTATCAAGTAATTGTAGTTACTAATCCAGATGTAAAGCAATCCTTATTGTCTCATGCAAATAATCAATCGCAAGTGGTGGATTCGTCACACCTTTTGATTTTTGCCGCTTGGGATAATTATACTGAAGAAAGAATTAAAAATGTATTTGCTCATAGTAACCAAGAACGAGGCTTGCCCGATTCAGCAACTGCTGATTTCGAAAAATCCTTAATCAATCTCTATACGCCTAGAAGCGCGGAAGAAAATTTTCAACACGCTGCTCGCCAAGCTTATATAGGTTTTGGTTTAGCCATTGCACAGGCTGCACTATTACAGGTAGATGCTAGTCCGATGGAAGGATTTAATGGCCCAGAAGTTGATAAAGTATTGAACTTAAAGGCCAAAGGGCTGAGAAGCGTAACCCTATTGCCTTTAGGCTACAGAGACGCGTCGGGAGATTGGTTAGTAAATATGAAAAAAGTACGCCGACCAGTTGAGGAGTTTATTATAGAGTTTAACTAAAATATAACCAAATGGGAGCACCTTTAGACACCCCAAGGTGCGCGCGCTATAATTTTGAACCATATAAGGTAGATAAGCCGAAAACTTAAATATCTTATATGGTTTTTTTTATGCGCTACACCCTCCCCCACACGTTGTACGCTCTACGCAAATTGTAAAAATATGTTAAAGATTACTATTGATATCTTCCTAACCATCATAAATCAATATATTAGCGATTATTCCAAAAGCTAAAATATTAATGAGATTTACTAGAGTTTTTTTTCCATTACTTATCTTAACTATAATTTTCAATCTTTCTGCAGTGGCCCAGGATAGTGTGGTTTTAAACAATATCCTTGCTAAAACAAAAAGATTAACGGACGAACAGCCCATCGAAAAAGTTTATCTTCATTTTGATAAACCTTACTATGCGGTGGCTGATACAATGTGGTTTAAGGCCTATGTAACTATTGAGCAAAATCTTCCCTCACCTTTAAGCAAAATTGTTTACGTTGAAGTTAGAAATTCAAAAGATTCGTTAATGCAAACGCTAAAACTGCCTGTCAAAAATAGCGTAGCCTATGGCAATATTCCTTTAAATATGCTCAATTATAAACAGGGCAATTATTATGTAAGGGCATATACGCTCTGGATGCTTAATTTCAGTGATGCCTATTTTTTTACTAAAAATATTCCATTGGGCGAGGCTATCGATAAGCAATTAATTACCAATGTCTCCTATTTAAACGAACAGAATGATAAGAATATTAAGACTACCGTAAAGATCCAATTTAAGGATCTGAACAAAAAAGCTTATGCCAATAAAACAGTAAATTGGAAGGTGATCTCTAATTACGACGAATTTTCTAAAGGCAGGGGAACTACTGATCAGAACGGGGTCTTAAATGTGGTGGTAACGAGTAAGGGAGGCGAGCCAATCACTTTTGGCAGTATTATCACCGATATCAATATTAGCGATAAGGAAACTGCCAATGCAGTTTTTAATTTAAAACAAGTTGTAAATGATGCCGACTTCCAATTTTTCCCGGAAGGCGGCGAATTGATTCAGGGCATCCCCAATCAGATAGGATTTAAGGCATTAAAATCATCTGGTTTAGGTTTAGATGTTAAAGGAAGTATAATAGATGATCAAAATAATGAAATCACCTCATTTAATTCTTCTTTTGCGGGCATGGGTTCATTTTATATCTCACCCGAACCTGGAAAAAGTTATAAGGCAAAAGTAATATTTAAAGATGGACTGGTAAAAACATACGATCTCCCAAAAGCAAAGGAATCAAGTATCGCACTACAGATTATTAATAGCAATGCCGATGTTATCAACCTAAAGGTGTTGGCTAATGAGGCCTATTACAACGCCAATAAGGATAAAAGCTTTTTTATCGTTGCGCAAAATTCGAACGTAATTTATTACGCGGCAAAAACCAGCTTAAAAAATCAGATCATCATTACCAAAATCCCAAAAAAGAGCTTTCCTTCGGGCATATTGCAACTTACATTATTTGACGATAAAGGCAATCCCATCAGTGAGCGATTAACTTTTATTATGCATCCAGATGTGATGAATATCACCCTGAAAACAGATCTACCTACCTATAAGCCTCGCCAAAAAGTTAAGATAACAGTTGATGCAAAAAGTGCAGGATTGCCAGTTGTTGGTGATTTTTCTGTGGCGGTAATCGATGAGCAAAAAGTACCAGTGGATGAAAATACCGAGACTACCATATTGAGTTCATTGTTATTAACTTCAGACTTAAAGGGTTTTATAGAAAAACCCAATTACTATTTCACTAAAATGGACGAAAAAAAGGCATCCGATTTGGATAAGCTTTTATTAACACAAGGTTATCGAAGGTTTGCTTACAAAGATATTCTAGCTGGAGTTTACCCAACCGTAACCTTATTGCCTGAAGATGGGATCTCGATAACAGGAACATTAAGAGACCGTACGGGAATGCCCTTTAAAAAAGGCGCAATGCGATTGATGGTTCCAGGAAAACCCATTTCAGCGCAGACCTTAACGAGTAATTTAGGCGTATTTAGTTTTAAAAATTTAGTATTTCCTGATTCTTCCCAAGTGGTTATTAGCGCAAAATACAATCCAAATTCAGCAAATTTAATGATTATGCTAGATGGAAGTCCGACGCCTGGATCTTCAAAAAATATATACGCCGCAGAAGAAGTTACCAATATCGATACGGTATTATCTGCGTACTTAGCTAACAGCCAGAAACAATACCGGTTTATGAGAACCCTAAAAACCGTGGAAATTAAAGGCGCTGCGATTAAGAAACCCAGTCACGCAGACCATAGCGCACTCTCGGGCCTAAGCATGATGCCTGATCACCTCATACCAGGCGATAGGTTCACTGTAGGTTGTTCGCTATTGCTCGAATGTTTAAAGTCGCAAGCATCAGGATTAACTTTTGATCAAGAAAACTTCTACGTTACGAGAGATTTTAATCAAGGGAACAAAACGCCCGTACAGGTTTTTATCAATGGCAATTCTGTTGACGCCCGTGATATCAACTCTGTTAATGTTGCTGATCTCGAATCTGTTGAGATCTTTTTGAAAGACGATTTAGGCACAATAGATAGGGTCTATGGAACTAAAGGGGTGATGGTTATTAATACCAAGAAAGCACCAGTAGGCAAAAAAATGACAAAAGACGAGTTGATGAATCTATTCCCAAAAAACAACATCATCACCTTTATGCCAATGGGATATAGTAAAGAAAGGGAGTTTTATTCTCCAAAATATCTTCCTGGTGTAACCTATCCTAATAACGACCTTCGTACTACCATTTACTGGAACCCAAAGGTGATTACGGATGAAAAAGGGAACTTTAGCTTCGAATTTTTTAACGCAGATGGAAGAGGTAATTACAGAGCAGTTATCGAAGGGATTGATAAAAATGGAAATGTGGGGAGAACGGTCTTGCATTATGCGGTGAAGTGAGCTGGGCAATAGTCGATAGTCCATGATCGATAGTCCATAGTTTGGGCGCAAAGGCTTATCTCAATGCATATAGGTCTTTCTAAGCTAATAGAATGTTTAGCCGGTCAAATAAATATACGCAAGAAGATGTCAGGATCTGGTGGTTTCCCCTCCACTTCGACTACGCTCAGTGTGACATATTTTGGTGATTTGGATTAAAATCTGTCTTTGCATCTATAGTTCATAGACTGAGAGAATAGGCTTAACCCCAGAATTGATTTTTCTAACTTAAACATTCGCCATCCAGGCAATGGTCTATTGTCCATCGTCTATCATCCATGATTATTAACTCTATTATTTCAACACCTCTTTAATCCCTACGCATAGTTGTTCTAACTTTCGATAAGAACCTGGAGGATTATCTAGTTTTTTAAATTTAATGTCTATATATCCTGGTTCCGAAACGAGGTGAAACCGTATTGAATCTCCCAAATTAACATTGGTTTCTTTGGGTTCGTTCGGGTCGGTAAAAAATTTATCCTCTTTTAAGGTGCTATTGATGTATTTGATCACTTTTTCGGTTTTCCTTTTTGGGTATTCTGCGGTAAACCGGTAGCCAAATTCGTTCTTTTTAACGGTAATTGATTGATTGTTCGAGTTCATGCCCAGACCACATCCAGTAGTGGTTATTATTCCTATGGCAATAAAAGGGATTATTTTAATCATGATTTTTATGGTAAAGGTTAATTATTTCCAGCTCTATTTTTAATGTCGTCTGTTGCCGTGTTTCTTTTTCTGGCTGATTTTACTTGCTGATTTCCGAAATTATAGTTTACCGTAAATGCAGCTCTCCTACTTAAATAATGGTTAACTACATTCAAGTTTACATTTTGGTATTGCAATCTCCCTTCCCAATGGTTGGTTAAGAAAATATCATCCATGCTAAGTCTGATCTTTAAATTTTTATTCATCAACGATTTTTGGATTCCAGCATTTACAGCATATTGGGTAATTGTAGTTTCTTCCACCCCGTGGATGGATGGAGAGTTTAGCCAAAAACTAAGTTCTAACGTAAAATTTTGTGGGAGCAGTAAGGTTTGCGAACTATTTAGATTGTAGGCCATTTTATTCGCTACAAACTTTGCCCCTTCTAGGTTATCGTCATCAAATTTGTTATAATATAAACTAATATTATTTTGCATTTTCCACGCCTTACTAATTGTGATGGGAACATATAGGTTAGCTGAATAATTTTGCGCCCTTCCAAGATTTTTACGGATTACATTCACAATCCTGGTCACTTCATTTTGTTGGCTTATCTGGGTAATCAGATCTCTCGTGTCGGCATAGCTAAGGTTAAACGAAATTTCTTTATAGTTGTAGCCTACTTCAAAATTGTAGGTAAATTGTGGCTTCAAATAAGGATTTCCCTCGTCGAGGGCATAAGGATCCATATAAAAAACAAAGGGGTTGAGCTGTTGATAATTAGGACGGTCTACTCTCCTACTAAATGAGTAATTGATATTCTGTTTATCATTTAGTTTCTGGCTAATAAACACAGAAGGAAATAAAGAGAGGTAATTTCTTTCTACTTCTTTACTTGCCGTTATAGAATTGCCATTTGAGTGGGTATATTCGGTTCTGAGTCCCAATTGAAGTTCCCACTTTTTCCATTCTTTTGCCAGGTTGGTATAGGCCGCATTAATATTTTCTTTGTAAATAAAATTATTTGATTTACCAAGATCGCTTATCCAATTCCCCGCAGTAAACTGTTCTGAGAGCAAATCGTTGTTTGTGACCACATAACTGGTTTTTAGTCCCATTTCCATTTTTAAGGATTTTGAAACAGGCAGGGTATAGTCTGATTTTGCGGCAATCACATTGATAGCGGCATCGGTATGGTTTCGCAATGCTGTAGTTTTATTCATCACACCGGAGCCATTAAAGTATTGTGCATCGAAATTTTCATTTTTCGCATTACTAAAACGCGAGTAATCTACATCAAATGTTAAACTTTTGCCATCGGGCCCGAAATCTGTTTTGACATTAAAGTTAGCGCTTAGATTACTAACAGGCGATTTAGAGTAGGCCAATTGATCAACCGAATTGCTTGTTTCCAAGTTTGATTGCATCTCTTTGATTGTCAACTTACTCGTATTATCCAGGTTGGAATAAATAGCATTTGCATCTACCATTACTCCTATAACCGTTTTATCAGATACATAATAATCGGCTCCTAATTTGCCCATGTATGCAAACCCTTTCATCTGCCGCTCAAAGTTCTGATCAAAGGCACTGGCCAAAGTATTGGTTAAAGTGGTTCTTTTAACGTTAATGGTATTGAAATTAACTTTTCTGTTGAAGGCGGCGGTTCCGAATACATTCCATTTTTTAACTCTATTGTTTAAACTTAGGCTTAATCCCACTCGATACATATCAGCAGGAAAATTTGGTTGGATACCTTCACCGGTATTGAGTGATAAACTGCCATTAGTGCCAAATGCCCTATTCTTTTTAAGTTTGATATTAATAATCCCAGCATTTCCCGCAGCGTCATATTTTGAAGAGGGATTGGTAATGAGTTCGATCGTTGCCACTTGATCACTGCTCATGTTGCTCAACAATGTAGTTACATCAGCACCAGAAAGGAAATTGGTTTTCCCATCAATCATTACTGTTATACCTGATTTATTGTTTAATTTAATTTGATCGTTTTGATGGTCTATAGTTACTCCTGGGGCCTTTTCCAATACCTCAAGTATGCTATTACCTGCTGAAACTATACTTCCTTCCACATTTAACACTGTTTTATCGACCTTGCGTTCTACATAAGGCTTTTTGGCCTGAATAGTAACCTCTTTCAGCTGCTGGGTCACACTTTCTAGCTTAATAAGGGGTAATTTTAATTCATTATCGTCGTGGTAGAATTTCTCCGTTTTTTGGGTTTTGTAGCCTACCATACTGACTGTCAGCACAAAATTCCCTGGGTTAATCTGATCTAAGACGAAATCGCCATCAACACTTGTTTTGACAGTAGTTGTGGCTGTCGTATCCGGATAGGCAAACAATTTAACGATTGCATGCGCCAAATTTACTCCCTTATCACTCGTAACTTTACCGTAAATTTTCGATGTTTTTTGGCCAAAAGAAGCCCCACACGCCAAAAGGCATGTTATTAAGAGTACAAATTTTTTCATGATGTTTTTAAATTGGGCTGTAGATCTTCAAACAGCTAGCAAAAATTAAGGGGTTTCTGTATGTGGGTTTTCCAATTCGCTTTTTGATTTCAACCCATCGGCTGTCATAACCCATTCGTTAAAATCGTCGTCATTATCGTGATCCATGTAATGATTAAACTGCAAGTACCTATTTAATCGATAATTTAAAAACAAGTGTGTACCTACGGGAACTTTCAATAAAATTTTTACCTCTTGATTTCTCCAGCGTGCTTTGTCTTTGAGTAATAATTTTGGGCTAAGTGTAATCAGTGAGTCTTTTTGGATGTACTTATAGTTGATATTTTGCGCATTACGCAAGGCGATAGGAAAGGTTTTACCTTGCGACTCATAAGTTTGGAGCATCATTGTTTTCCCATTATCACTTTTTTCGATTTCCAAACGTACATTGTCACGTACCCGGAAAGGATGATCATCTGCATCATCAACTACCATTCTACCTCCGAAATCAAGTTCCTGAATTTTATAATTTAGGCTATCCTCATGGCTAAATGCCATGCTTTTATCCACATCTATCACATACGTGGGATAGCTTTTAATTTCTATCGATTGTATCAGTTCTGCGTGTTCTTGGAATTCTGACGAGATTCTTGCCACATAATATACAGTTGATGAAACACCTAAAAGCCATATCGCCAATAAAGCAAATGACAAGGTTTTATTGATGGCCATTCTGTTAAAGGCTACTCGGATTGCAAATAGAACCAATACCAAAACAGGGATGAATACTACTACAAAGGCGCCCAACATAATTTCCTCTCTAAAACCTTCATTAATGATAGACAGTGGGAAATAGTCGTATGCATTTGAATCCCAAAATCCTAAAAAAGCAGCCAGCACTATGATAAGGCCCACCAACGATCCAAAGCCTGCAACTATAAATGCACCAGCGATAACTTTGAGGATAATTTTCCCCGCACCGCCTAAGAATTTACCAATCACATTTACAAATTCGTTGATAAAGTTTCCAGATTGTTTAACCAAAGGTTTAAAATGCGCATTAGCCGATTTCATGTTTTCTTTAAAAGAAGCAAGTTCTTCTTCAAAGCTTCTCTTATAGCCATACAGATTTGTGGCTTCGCCCTTCATTTCCATTTTTTCGGATCTAGTAACCGCTCTGGGCATTGCAATCCATAGGATGAGATAAGCTAAAATACCAGAGCCGAATAAAAAGATCGTTAAAAATGCAGTTAACCTTACCCATCGGGTTTCGATGTTTAGATAATGGCCTAAGCCTGCACAAACTCCCGCGATTATGCCATCATCTGTATCGCGGTACAATTTTTTGGTGCCCGTATAGGCTTCGAAATGGGGAGCATCTAAAGTTTCCTCTTCGTCATTCTGAAAATCTTGAACACGGCCCATCTGTGCAATTACGCTTTGAACATCAGCAATCTCGATAACCTGTTTCTGAGCGTTTGCCAAAATTTCGGCAAACATTTCGGCAATGCGATTTTCGATGTCGGTTACGATCTCAAAATCATCTGCGTTCTTTGCAAAGTGCTGCTTGATCTCGTTTAAATAAGTGGTTAATATCTCGTAGGCATCTTCCTCAATGTGGATAATGGAATTGCCTATATTTATAATTAATGTCTTTTTCATGTTGTGTTGTATTTAGTGCTGAGAGTCTGATTGTTTTACTGAACCATTTTGCGAAGTAGTGATGGCGTAAGCCAATTCCTGCCATGTGGTATCCAATTGGCTTAATATCTGTGTTCCTGCCGGGGTTAGTACATAGTACTTACGTGGTGGCCCTGAGGTTGATTCTACCCAATTATAGGCCAATAGCCCATTATTTTTTAATCGAGTTAATAAAGGGTATAGCGTTCCTTCAACAACCAACAGTTTGGCCTGTTTAAGTTCGGCGATAATATCTGAGGCATAGATTTCTCCCCTAGATATTATCAAAAGCACACAATATTCGAGTATGCCCTTTCTCATTTGTGTTTGCGTATTTTCTGCTATCATAAAACAAAGATATATGTTTCATATAGTATTATGCAATACATAGTACTATAATTTTTTCGATAATTATTCTAACTTGCTGATTAACAGACCAATAATTTTAATTAAAAAAAATTACACGCAGAATTTCAACAGGAATTTCTCAAAAAATGAGGTTGTTGAGGAAGAATATAGGTGATTAAGCACCATCAAAAAACCTAATTACATCATGAAGTGATCATCATACTTATATGATTAAGTTTTAGATGCGATTGCAAGACATACAACTCTTGTGTTTATTGAAAAATGAACATGATTTTTTAGACTGAGCAGAAAATAGTACAGGTGTACTACACATCTTTATTGGCCGAAAAGATGTTTTTAAAATAAAAAATGGAAGTTTTCCACATTTTTAAGACACTGCTAATCATTGGCTTGCAATTTGTAATAGAAAATATTACCTATCCTAAAACACATCTACCTATGATTATTAAATTACCTATTCCATTCATGTATGCCTCTCATAAGGAGGCAAGAATAACAAAACCATTAACCCACAAAGAGAGAATTAAAGCAGATCGCCTGGTAATGGCTATTCTATTTTTACTTACTATTGTCGGGACTATTCTATTTGCATAGAAAGATTACACCGATTAAGATGATTACACCGATAGTAGTTCTACAATAGCAACGTATCAATTCTATGGGCCTGTACCATGTTTAGGGTGGGCGACCAACTAAAAATGGTAAAGTGGCCATCTTGCGAGGCTACGAGTGCCAAAGCCTCTTTTTGATCAAATATAAATTGTGCAGCAGATAAATGTCGCGTTCCGCCAATTTTAGCGGGGTGAAGGACTATTGCATTACCGCCCGCTATGGGTTCAGAATAAGACAATTCTTGAATGTGAGCACTACTGTTTGCCCTTCCGGTTTTTGCGCCAAAAGCTAATAATTCGTATTCATCGCTAATGATTGTTGCGCCATCTATGGCCGTTAAACCTGCTAAATGATCAATTTCTCTTTTAAGCGCGGTTTGCCAAAAAATCTCACTAGCATCAGGCCTATCTTTTCTTACCAATTCTGATAATCCCTTAAATACAGGCTTTAAGGAGTAGCTGATGGGATGAATTACCGATTGCTCCCACTGCCTTGTATTCTTTGGCACCACTAAAACCGCCCCTCCACGCCCATGCGCACGCATAGAAACGGCCAATTGGATTAATATGTTAGCAGAATCATTCCAATAAGAGTGTGCTGTTAAATCTAAAAGCGACAATAGCATGGCGGGACAATCAGCACTGGTAGCACTTTTTTCTTCAACTATTTTAATCTGGTCGCCCTTTAAAACGGCTACATTGGTATATTTTCCGAAACCGTAAATCCTACGATGTTTGATTACCAACAATCCCGGTTCCGAAACATCTACAACAAAACAGTAGTTGGGAATATTTAAGGTGGTACCCCAAATATGCAATTTATACCCATCATGCCAAACCCCAATATGGATGCCCCCGCGTTCTACTCCTGGAGCCAACTTGGTTAGGACATTAGGATTGAGCGATAATTTTTGATTGAACAATAGCGGTTTCCCAGCTTGTTCTGGGGGTAAAAAAGCAATTGAAATTTTAGGCGAATGTCCTTCCTCCTTGCGCAAACTAGCCCAAAAAGCAGCATCTAAAATCGCTTCAATTACTCTTGCAGGAGGTTGGGGAGCCAAATCAAGTTCTCCTTTTGCATTTGCCTCTGATAGGTGCTTTGCAAAATGCGCTTCAATTGTTGGCGCTACTATTTTAGCGGCCTGGTAGGTTGCTCTATTTACCATTTTACTAAGTTAACTTTTCAATTTACAGTTTTCAATTTTAGAGTTACAGTTTACATTGGGATTACACCGATTAACTTACTTTACGCTTCGCGGATGATTACATAGTCCCGGTAAGCTATCGGGAAAAAGATTACACCAGTTTTTAGCAACTTGAATAGACAGCCGGCCTTTACGCTTCGCGGGTGATTACACAGTCCCGATAGCTATCGGGAAAAAGATTACACCGATTAGGGGCGATGATTACAATTATGTCATCCAACCTTCTATAGTTTATCCTGCACCGATTTCCTTAGGCACCCTCAACTGCCAACTGAAAACTCCTAACTCAACTTTCTTATCCTACATCAATTTATAATTTCATGTGGTGTTTTATCTTTGATTAATAAATTATAACATTATGGCACAAATAGTAATACATAAAGCCAACACCCGTGGAGTGGCGGATCATGGTTGGTTAAAAAGTTATCAAAGCTTCAGCTTTGCTGGATATTACAATCCAGAACGTATTAATTTCGGCGCATTAAGAGTACTCAATGATGATATCGTTACGGGAGGGAAAGGATTTGGCGAGCACCCACATGATAACATGGAAATTATTTCAATTCCTTTAGAGGGAGAGTTGCAGCATAAAGACAGCATGGGCAATGTGGCCACCATCAAAGCTGGCGAAATCCAGGTGATGAGTGCCGGAACAGGGATTTATCATTCCGAATATAATCCAGATCCAAGCAAACCCGCAAAATTTCTTCAGATCTGGCTCTTTCCCAATAAAAGGAACGTAACCCCAAGATATGACCAGGTTTTATTGGACAGTACCGATAAAAGAAATGAATTTGTACAGATCTTATCGCCAAATGAAGGCGATGCAGGGGTATGGATTTACCAAGATGCGTGGTTTAATCTAGGAAAGTTTGATGCTGATACCGTTAAATCCTATTCATTAAAGAAAGAAGGGAATGGTGTTTATATCTTTGTGCTAAAAGGACAGGTAGAAATCGAGGGAAATCATCTAGCAGAAAGGGATGGCTTGGGCATTTGGGAAACGGACTCTTTTACCGTTAAAGCCATTGCTGATGCCGAGTTCCTATTGATGGAAGTTCCAATGGAATTTTAGAACAACCTTGGCCGATACGATTATCGGTCTAATGCATATCGCTTAACCCCAAACTCTTAACGCTTAACGAGTTAACATGACGCAAAAAATCGAAATATTAATTATTGGGACCAACCAGCCCATTGCCAGAACCATTGCCAAACTTATTGATAGGGAAGGTAAATGGCTGGCAACAATCGCTTATGATTTAACCCAAGCAAAGGCAATTTTAGCTACAAAAGAATTTTCTTTGGTGCTTATTGGCGCCGGACTTAGCGAAAGCGAAGAAGAAGGGCTTAAAGCTTATGTAAACGAAATAAATCCAAAATTACCCATAGTTAAGCACTATGGGGGTGGAAGCGGGTTATTGTTTGCCGAAATTTATCAGGGATTGCAACAGTAACCAGTTGGCAGTTTTCAGTTGAGGTCAATTCACCACATAGGAACATAGGACACATAGCGAGATTCTATGTGTCCTATGTTCCTATGTGGTTGATAATTAATAGGTAGCCGCCAATTTTAATGCATTATAGGCATTCACAATTCCACCGCTTACGCATAAGTCTGAAAAGTTTAGGCTAATGGTATCCGCATCTTTCATTGTATTTATTGTATGGTTAACCTTTGTCACTGATTTTAGGATAATTTCCTTTACCTGTACAGCGGTTAATTTTGGATAATAAGAACGAATTAGTGCAGCCAATCCTGTTACAACGGGGGCTGCCATGCTTGTACCATCTTCTTCAATGTATTTGTTATCAGGCACGGTAGATTTGATCCTAACTCCTGGCGCAAATACATCAACCGCTGTTTTACCATAATTGGAGAATGCTGCTTTTAATGTTTCATCGTCTTTTGGCCCCGAAGCCCCAACTACGATATATGAGGTAGCAACCGAGCCATCCAAGTATTTTCTAGACGGGAAATTGGCTTCAACATCAATGTTATTATTATCGTTGCCTGCGGCCTGCACCAACAGCACATCTTTGCTTACCGCATATTTAACGGCTTCATCAACTGCGGCCTTATCCCACGAATATGCTTTGCCAAAACTCATGTTCAATACTTTAGCCCCATTATCTGCAGCATAGCGGATAGCATTTGCCACATCCTTATCCCGTTCATCGCCATTCGGTGTATTTCTAACTCCAATAATGATTACATTATCGGCGACGCCTTTAATACCGATCGCATTTGTTCTATCTGCGCCAATGATTCCTGCAACATGTGATCCGTGCAAAGCATCAGGACCTTTAACATCATTATTGCCGTAAAAACGTTCTTTACCATTGTTTTGATCATCGCCCACAATTGATCTTGGATCATAGTCCAGGTTGAGGTTATATTTCACCATTTCAGACGATTGCTTAAGTCCGGCTTCAATTTGGCTTTCGTAAAATGTTTTGAAATCCATCTCCTTCATTACATCTAAAATGGCAGCTTGTACCCCTTGTTCGGGTGGAGTTGTTGCCTTGAAATTTTGGAAATCTGTAATGGTTGGGTTCTCTTTACCTATTTTTTTAACCATCTGATCTAAGTAATACTTGAAGCCAGTTATCCCCTGCAGATCGCTCTTTGCAGTTGCCACACGCTTTTCTAATTCGCCCCGGTTACTTACAAAGACCTCAAAATCTGCTTTGTCTTTGGCCGCAACATTAGATGAGGTAGTATTTGCAAATCGTGCCATATCCCTTCTCACCAAACGGGTGAGCTCTAACGTTTCGAATTCGATAGATCCGTTTTTTCCGCCCAAAAAGTTCCAACCATGCACATCATCTATGTATCCGTTTTTATCATCATCTAGTCCATTACCTGCCACCTCCTTTTTGTTGGTCCAGATTACCCGTTTTAAATCTTCATGGTTAAGATCAACACCACCATCTAACACTGCCACAATTACGGGAGTTGATTTTTTGCCTCTTAGCAGCTCATTGTAAGCTCTCTCGGTACTGATACCAAAAGTGGTATCGGTTTTAAGGTCTAGATTTTGCCAATTATCTTTTTTTTGGCCGAATGAAATAAAAGGTAAGGACGCTACTAATACAAGCGTGAGTAATTTTTTAAAGTTGGTTGTAATCATGTTATTTTCTTAATTAATACTTAGGATTGGAAAACGTATTTAAGGGGTATTTAGTACTTATGTTTGGATTGGATTAATTATCATCTACAATAATGCCATAATTGGTAAGAAGTCCGGCCAAGCCATCTGCTGAGAATTTTGCTTTTCTCAATAAATTCTTTTCAGGATCGATGGTGAAGTTGGATGCGGTTGTAAAATTTGCACTGGTTAAAATACTACGCATAAATACGGCGGCACTTAAATCGCAGCGGTCAAATATAGCAGAAGTTAAATCTGCTTCCGAAAAATCTGCTCCTTTTAGCGAACAATTAGTGAAATTGCATTTACGGTTTTTCTTTTTCATAAATGCTGCATAATCTAGAATGCAATTGGTAAAGTTGACACTGAAAAGGAAATCTTTTGTATGAGAAAAATCTGCTCCAACAAGTTTGCAATTAATAAACTCAACTTGATCAAACCCAATATGACCAAACTTGATCATACTTAAATTGCAGCCATCAAATGTGCATTTTACAAAATCGCAGCCTATAAAATCTACCATGGTGAAATCACAATTCTTAAAGGTACAAGCTTCAAAGTGGGTTTCTACAGCTCCTTTTTCTGGGAATGGTACCTTTTCGAAAAGTTGATTGAGGTAGTAATTGCTTTCTTCTGGAGACATAGTGGTTTGCGTAGTGCAAAATAATAAAATAAGTTTAGAGTTTCTCTCAAATTAATGCAAAGCGCAGCAGAGTTTTGGATATCCCTCCTTCTTACATTTTACCATTTGGCATCCCGGAACTTAACATAGCTGCACAAGCCTTTGTCATTTAAACCTGATTGCAGTGAGGGTATTTTAGAACCCGTTGTTATACCTCGTAGGTTCTGTAGAACCTACGAGGTTATAAAAGACCGCTACGAAAAGCAGGACTATAGTTCCCGAATAGTCACTAACACTGTTTTCATCTTATTGATTTTAAGGAATTGAGACTCATTTCCTACATTTACGCAATGGATGAACACTTGGTATATAGCCTGGGAGAAAGATTAGTAAAGGTAAAACCGATAGACAAAAATCTGTATAGGGTTACGGTAGACAATAGGTCTATTGGCAACATCCGGAAAAAAGATGGTGGCTGGATGATGGAGGAGTGTGCCAAGGAGGAACTTACCGCTGAAAATGTTCAATTAATTGGCGATAAAATAGATCGTTTGCCCTGGCAGTTTAAGCAATACTAGTATTTATAGATTAAGCCGTTTGCCCTGGCCGTGTAACCAATACCAGGATTTATAGGATCTGGGATTTACTGGATTAAAGACCCAAGATTGAGGAGGAAAATGAAAAATCGTTAAGTACAAACATTAACCAAGTTTAGTTATTGCTAATACTTAACGATCAAGAAATTAAATTAATTTTTTTCCAGTAACTTTTTTATCCGATCTTCGATATCATCTAGATCAAATGGTTTGCTAATGTAATCATCTGGGGCAGCCATTTGGCTCAGTTCCTTACTTTTAACATTGGCCGACATCACGATAACAGGAATGTGTTTGGTAAACATATCATTTTTTAAATCGTGGCAGATTTCAATGCCATTACCATCAGGCAACATCACGTCTAAAATGAAAAGGTCTGGAATAGAATCCTTTAACTTTTTCTTCATCTCTTTAAATGTAGAGGACAACTGCAATTCGTAACCCTCATCTTTCAATAAAAATTCGATGATATAACCTATGTCTTTATCATCTTCTAAAATGTGTATCCGTTTCTTCATATGTAATTAAAACAAAAAAAAATATTGAATTGTTTGTGCTTCAATGTACAGCTTTTTGCTCAATATTTACCTCATCTTTATAATTTAACGCATAAAAGCCATAGGCACAAAGCATTAACATAATTGTAATTCCGATATAAAGTGTGGTATAGCTAAACTGTTCCGCTACATAAAATCCTAGCGTTGGTGCAGAGATTTGGGCAATAGACCAGCTTACGGTGTAACCTGCTGCATATAGCCCCCTATTAAATTCATTGCTCCTTCTAATTACGAATGTGTTTATAAACGGAATAGATAGCATTTCGCCAAAAGTAAAAAAGGTGACGCTAACAATAGCAAGAACAATGGGCAAGAATTTAGGCATCAACAATACACCAAATGAGAGTGCAACAACAAGAACTCCCGCTACGATATAAAATTTAGGCGAACGTTTATTCTCGATCTTAGATATCATCACCATTTCGAATAAAGCTATAATAATACCATTGAGGGCCAAGACTAAACCAATTAAAGCTTCATTTAAGTGCCATTCTTCTTTATAAAACACCGGAACCACCCTAAACATTAAAAAGAAACAGGTTGCGAAAACGACATTTAATAAGAGGAATTTAACAAAGAGTGGATCTTGCCATGGTTTACGCACTAGAATACCTGCCATTTTATCGGCCGTTTTTTTTCTAAAGCCCTTAACCGAAGGTAAAAACCATAAAATTGACAAACCAACCAAAATGCTCATCACACCATCCACCATAAACAACCATTGATAATTGTAAGAGGCGATTATTCCTCCCATACTAATTCCTACAGCCCAGCCAACATTAGTGGCAAGCCTGTTTAAAGAGTACGAACGGGTTTCTTTCCCTGGTGCAGCATAGGCTGCAATTGCCGTAAAATTTGCAGGCCTAAAAGCATCATAAAAAAAGCTGATGAACATGGCTAACATACAAAGCATTTTAAAATTATTGATTTGTGAAAAAAGCAAAAATAACAGTCCCCCGATTAACGAAGAGGCAATTTGAACTGGTCTAAAACCAAACATATCAGTTAACTTGCCTCCGGCTGATGCACCAAGTATAGCACCGATACCAAATAGGGTTCCAATAAGTCCGGCATCAAAAAAAGAGCGATGAAGTGCCTGTGTAACATAAAGGCTCATAAATGGGACGGCCATATAACCGCAACGGTTAAAAAAGATAACCGTACTTAGCAACCATGATTCTTTGCTCAATCCAGAAAAAGAGGTTTTATAAGCAGTAAAAATCTGTTGAAACATTCGATTTGGTATGAATTCAAAAATAGACATTCGGCTGTAAAATCCTATGTAGAAATTCTGTATTTTTGATTCCGCCCAAAAATTCGGGCCTTCAATTTTCAATACATGTCTACAGAAATAAAGTGCCCAAACTGCAACCATGCCTTTCCGATGGAAGAGGTGATGGCCGAAGAATATAAACAGGATCTGAGAGAGAAAATGGTTTCTTTTACCAAACAAAAGGAGGAAGAATTTCGTAAAAAATCAGAAGATTTTGAAAATCAGAAAAAGCAATTAGCGGAAGTTTTCGATAAACAGAAGAAAATGCAGGAAATTGCTTTTCAACAAAAACTAGAAGCCGAGAAAAGTGCCCTGCAAGCATCAGTAACTGAAAGTTTACGCAAAACTATCAGTGCCGACTTCGAAAATAAAGTGAAAATGCTAGATGATGCCAACAAAGAAAACGAAGAAAAACTAAGGTTGGCCCGCAGCAAAGAAATTGAATTCCTTAAAAAAGAACAGGAGATCAAGACCCGGGAAGCAGAACTGGAATTGAGCATCCAGCGCAAGCTACAAGAACAGCGTGAAGAATTGGTGGCGCAGGTACGTAAGCAAGAACTAGAAAAAAACAACCTCAAAGACACTGAGCATCAGCTTCGCGTAAAAGAATTAGAAAAACAGTTAGATGATCAGAAGAAATTAGCTGAAGAAATGAAGCGCAAAGCCGAACAGGGATCGATGCAGCTTCAGGGCGAGGTACAAGAATTGATTTTAGAAGAGCTCTTGCGCAATAGTTTCCCCTTTGACGTGATCGAAGAGGTTGGCAAAGGAGTGCGCGGTGCGGATTGCGTTCATAATGTGCGTAATCAATTTGGGCAGGAATGCGGAAAGATCATTTATGAAAGCAAGCGAACCAAAGATTTTTCGCTAGAGTGGATTGAAAAATTGAAAAAAGATATGCGCGGCATGGGCGTTGATGTGGCCGTGATTGTTACGCAATGTTACCCAAAGGGGATGGATTGTTTTGGCGAAAAAGATGGGGTATGGATCTGTTCTTTTGATGAAGTAAAAGCAGTTTCCTACATCCTGAGGGATGGGATTATCAAATTATTTGGCGCAGTAAAAACCCAAGAAAACAAGGGAGATAAGATGCACATGTTGTACGACTATCTTAATGGAAATGAGTTCTCCGAGCAATGGAAAGCCATACGTGAAGGCTTTATGAGCATGAAACTCTCTATCCAACGAGAGCGCGACGCAATGGAAAGACTTTGGAAAAGCAGAGAAAAACAGCTGGAAAAAGTTTTACTAAACGCAGCACATATTAGGGGTTCTATCGAG
This sequence comes from Pedobacter sp. NO84, assembly GCF_059703915.1. NCBI lineage: Bacteria > Pseudomonadati > Bacteroidota > Sphingobacteriia > Sphingobacteriales > Sphingobacteriaceae > Pedobacter > Pedobacter sp. NO84. Next base: position 3,944,382 of record NZ_AP046575.1, on the reverse strand, counting down.
GGTATTTCCGGAAATGACAACATCCAATTGAGCTTAGGCGATGATGAGGAAGATTTGTTACTGGAGTAACCGCGTTAGTTTACTACAAAGACACGAAGCAGTTTGTGTTAACAAGCAGAGACTGCTTTAGTTTACTCTTTGCCGTTAGCAACTTGGATGTTACCTAACCTATTGAGGTGCGGAAGTCTTTGATCACGCTCCAGCCAATGATTGGGCCTAAATCTTACGTGTTTAAAAAACTAAGATGCTCCTAAGATGCCTTAGATGGTGAAAATATCGGGAGTGTACTGTTAAAATACTTGAGGCCAGAGGATTGCTTAGGTGGTAAAATTTAAAGTATTCCCCCCATATAGGGATCCGAGATTGAATCCTCCCCGGTTTCTACATGACCAGCGTAGTGTCTCAAGAAAGGCAGACTTCCATCAATCCCTATCTTAAAATCATACCATCCTTTGCTCTTTTGTAGGTTTAACGAAACTATTTTATTGCTATTTGGAGCCATGCTGATGGTTTTGGAATTGGCGCGGTAAACGTCATCTATGATCATTATTTTTAAAGGAGCATTTTCTTTATTATCAATTCTCAATTGTAGGTTTCCCGTTGGTTTTTTGAGTATCCCGCTTAATTCATCCACACCTTCAATTGCTACTTGAGGGTCGTCTTTAGATCCCTTAAAATGCCGATAAAATCCATTTGGCCCATTAACCGATAGATTGTAAATCCCATTCTCAAAATCTTCGATGTTCCATGTATCTTCTATGGTATCTCCTGCACTTACTGCGTAATACCAATTTCTACCTGCATTCTTTTTGTATGTACTTTTCGTGTAAACATTAAATGCTGCACCCACCGGCCTCATTTTTTGACCAAACATCGTTTTTCCCGAAGAGAAGTTTAGTTTAATTTCCTTTTTCTCACCAGTTAAATTGCCATCGGAAATCAACTGATAAGGCAGTGCGCAGGCCAACCTGACCCCTTTAACTTGATCAGGTGCGAAAAGAGAAGCATTTGGGCTAAATGGTAGGTGCGTGTTAATCTTATCAATTTCAGACTTGTTTAGAGCTTCGGGAGTTACCTGAGCAGGTTTTGACTTGGCTTGCTGAATGTTAGTTAGAACGGTTTCTTTTTTTAACGGAGTTGGAATATCAAATTCCTCACCCTTATATGGCCTAAATACGCTGGTTAGATCGCCGCAAACGGCTCTCCGCCATGGGCTAATGTTATTGCTTTTAATTTGCCTTCCGGTCTTTCTACTTAAAAAATGTTCCAAAAATAGCAAGGAAGAAGTATGATCAAAAACCTGGGAATTTACAAAGCCGCCCTTGCTCCAAGGAGAAGCAACGAGCATAGGTACTCTATAGCCCAACCCAATCGGACTGTCTTTCTTATATTCATAGTCAACCCATGCCTCTAACCCATCGCTAACTTTTCCCGTGCCCGGATCTTCGGGTTTAGGCGGAACAAAGGGGGGCAGATGATCAAAGTAACCATCATTTTCATCGTAAGTGAGAATGAAAATCGTTTTCTTCCAGATTTCCGGGTTTTTCGTTAAAATGTCCATAGCTTCAGATACATACCAGGTGCCATAAAGCGGTGAACTGGTGTGATCAGAAAATCGTTGGGGAGCAACCAGCCAAGAAACGGTAGGTAGTTTTCCGCTGTCTACATCACTTCTAAATTGTTTAAAAATATCAGAGGCCGGTATAGTTAAAATTTCTTCCTTGCCTAACTCATTAATATACTTGAATGGTGATAATTTTAAGTAATCAGGATCATCGATATTAGTGGTGAAAGCCTTATCGATCAGGTTTTTTTCGCGTTCAGAAAGCTGATTGTATCTAACTAAAACCTCTGCTGCACTTAGGGCGGGATGACTGGTTTGATCCCCATTTTTACGAAAATAAGCAGAGAGTTTCACCTGATGTTGTTTCACATATTCGAGCGGATTGTCGCCGTAATTTCCTAACCAATCGTCAATTTCACCTTCGGGCAATCTAGCTGTCCACAGTTCATTTTGATATACCTTCCAAGAAACACTATGATCTTCTAACAAAGCCGGGAAAGTTTGCCAATCTACAAAAACATTATCTTGAGATTCTGCCTGACTGTTATTAACCACCGGCACCGAATTTGCATTTTGCTCGGGCCGAATTGTCCCCGTCCAAAAAAACAAGCGATTAGGTGTTGTACCGGTTAGGCTCGAACAAAAATGATGATCACAAATGGTAAACGCATCCGCCATTGCGTAATAAAAAGGAACATCTGTTCTCTTATAATACCCGAGGGTCATTAGCGATTTTACCGGAATCCATTTGTCGTATTTCCCCTTATTTCTTGCAGCCACCTGATCGCTCCATGAATGTGGTAACCCTCCCTCCCAGGTAACCTTGGTTTTATGGATATCGATATGGAAAGGGGCATACGTATTGCCCTTCTCGTCGCTTTGAAGCCAAACCTTGTTTTGGTTAGGTAAGGTTTTAGCCCGTGGATCATTAAAACCCCTTACTCCTTTAAGTGTCCCAAACATATGATCAAACGAGCGATTTTCCTGCATGAGAAAGACAATGTGCTCGGCATCATAAAATGTAGTTCCAGAATCAGCATTTATAGCCATTGCCTTTTGGATCGACATTGGGATGATGTTTGGCAGCCCAAGTGAGCCCGACAAAAACGCGGCTTTTTTAATAAAATCTCTTCTAGAATCCATTTATTTGTATGCTATAGAAAATGGGTAATTGGGAATTGAATTCCCAGCACATATCTCTATTTCCTATCCTCCACTAACTTAAAAACAAGTAACTTGCCATGTACGCTCCCAGTGGGTTTTTGGAGCAAGGGAGATTATTCCTTCCTTATCACTAAATTTTCCAGAACGAACCGGCGAATCGGCAAGGCCGCACCATGGCTCTAAACACACAAAATCTGCATCTTTAGCTGCCCAAATTCCAAAGTATGGAAAATCTTTAAACTTAAAATTTAAACCGTTATACGTCTTGGTGTTCATTAACGAAATGCTATCACTCTTTAAATCCTTAAATACGAGGGCATCATCATAAAAAAGTTCATGTCGCAAAAATAGTTTCCCATCGGTAAGCTTCAAAGTAGTGGTCTGATCTGAAATCAGGTTATCTTCAATGTGAAAGAAAGTGATTTCCTCATCATCGTTAAACTGCAAGTAATAATCTGTATATGTCCCTTGTTTGTTAAGAGGGGCCGCAAAAGCAGGATGACCACCGATCGAAAATAGCAGATTTTGTTCTGATGGATTTTGAACTTCATAAGTGCAGCACAAACTTGAACCAAAGATCTTATAGCGTACACCCAAAGTAAATTCAAAAGGGTAAACTTTTAATGTGTCCTCATTATGAGTTAGCGTAAACAACAGTTCGTGCTCATTAATGTGGCTACATTCAAATTCCATGTCGCGAGCAAAGCCGTGCCGTGGCAAGTTATAGGTTACACCATCTACTTCGTACACATTATCTTTTAAAGCGCCAACAATTGGAAATAAAATCGGACTAAATTTGCCCCAGTATTCCGGATTGCCACTCCATAGGAACTCGGTTCCGCTGTGTACACCTGTAATATGCTGCAATTCTGCCCCCTTTGTAGCAAACTTGGCTCTGAAGTGTTCATTTTCTAAAAAAATCATGCATGCTAAAAATAAGTCTTACCATCTTATTTACCGTAAAATTAAAATTAAATAACAAGTTACACTGATTTCTTTCCCTTCAGTATTAAATAACCCTCCACTACTTTTCTAATTTTAAATCTCGTAAAATTTCCTAGGATAGCCCTTTTGTTATTCCAGGTTTTGCAACGGGGTAAATCCCATTGGCATCTGGTAAAACCTTTGGCATCGCATCCCAGCTTAACTGATCCGGAAAAAGACTATTTTCTGCTTTTATCGCATCATCCCATTTGATGATTTCTCCCGAATAGGTTGCATATCGTCCCATAATCGCGGTTAAACAGCTTTTGGCAACTCGTTCTGCATCCCAAAATTTATATTCGTTTTTCGCAATTGCTTCAAAGAGTTCGTCGTGTTCGGTTTGATAAGGATTTGCGTTACCTTTTGTATTATGGTTATAAATTTCTTTGCCTTTATGGTCCCACAACACACCGGAGTTATTGGCAGAAAGGTAAACTTTTCCTTTCGTTCCCTGGAAACTCTCATCAACTCGGTTTGTAGTGCCCTCAAAATGTCGGCATTGGCTATGAATAACTGCACCATCAGCATAGGTAAGCTCTATCGAGTGGTTATCGTAAATCTCGCCATAGTTTTTACCTGTTCGCCATGCTCTGCTTCCAGTTCCTTGAATAGACACTGGATAAGCATTTTTAACCCAATTGGCAATGTCAATATTGTGTACATGTTGTTCAACAATATGATCGCCACACAGCCAATTAAAATAATACCAGTTTCTCATTTGGTATTCCATCTCGGTTTGTGTTGCAGTTCTGGGCTTTACCCATACGCCACCACTGTTCCAATATACCTGCCCGCCAACAATATCTCCGATATTTCCATCTTGGATCCGCTTTAATGCCTCTCTGTAATTGGTTTGATATCTTCGTTGCAAACCAACCACAACGTTTAGCTTTCTCTGTTTGGCCAGCTCTGCCGCAGCTAGAACCTTTCTAATCCCAGGAGAATCAACCGCAACTGGCTTCTCCATAAACACGTGCTTGCCTTGTTTTATGGCTTCCTCAAAATGGATTGGCCTAAATCCTGGAGGCGTAACCAACAACACTACATCGGCTAGAGATATAGCTTTTTGATAGGCATCAAAACCAACAAACTGCCGCTCTTTTGGTACATCCACTTTGTCGCCAAACTTTGTTGAAAGACTTGCATAGCTACTCTCTAGCCGATCTTGAAAGGCATCGGCCATCGCCACCAACTTTAGATTAAATTTAGTACTCAATGCCTGAAATGCAGCACCGGTTCCCCTATCGCCGCAGCCAATAAGTGCGATTTTAATGGTATCATCTACAGAAGAATTTACTCCTGCCCACGAGTAACCGCTCATCATTACACCTCCCGCTACAAGTGCAGAAGCTTTTAAAAATTCTCTACGCTCATTATGCGTTTTGTTGTTGTTCGTCATCTCGGTTATATTTGGTTTAAATTTTAATAATCTTTTATAGGGGGTTTATTATAATAAGCGTCTATCTGCGCTTTAGAGGGCGTCTTTACGGGTCTTACCAATCGAATTCCTATAAATGGCGCCTCCGGAAACCACCAGTTACTTTTTGGAATCTGTGGATCCATCTGTTTCCATGAGGGATCGGAAGCTGTTCTTTTTGTTGAAGTTAAGGATTTTGCATCATCTTCATAAGAACCACCACGAATTACCAATGGATATAATTTATCACCAGTGGCGATGGGATTTTCGATCTCACCATCACCCTGTTGGGCATAAAAATTGGCTATATATTGATCATATGTCCACTCGGAAACATTCCCGTGCATATCATATAACCCCCAAGCATTTGGCTTTTTTAGTCCTACCTCGTGCGTTTTGTGCCCACTGTTCTGAGAAAACCATGCGTATTCAGTCAACTTCTTCTCTTCATTACCAAAATAATAAGTAGTTGTACTTCCGGCTTTACATGCATATTCCCATTCTGCTTCTGTAGGCAATCGATAAAAAATGCCTGTTCTAACATATAGCCATTTACAGAATTGGATGGCATTGTATTGGGTCATGGCAATTGCGGGGTGGTTTTGCTTGCCCATTCCAAATGTCATGTCTAAATAAGGTTTTGTTGGACGCGTAATTGCATCAACCTGTTCAGAAATGGGCGTTAAATTAGTACTCGATTCAAAATCTCTGTATAAAAAGGGTTCAAAAATATCCCAAGTAACCTCTACTTTGCTCATCCAGAAAGCATCAATTTTAACCTTGTGAACAGGCTTTTCATCGGTACTGCCGTTTTTGCTTCCCATAAGGAAGTGTCCCTCTGGAATTGCCTGCATATCAAATGAAAGTTTGGTGCCAGTAATTTGCTGCTGATAGGATTGCTGGCTTTGCCTTGCTAGTGAAGGAAAGGTGATAGCGGTTAAACAGAGTACAATCCACAGTTTATTGTTCATGGAACTAAAAATAGAAAGAAAAATCGAAATTATCGCCGGTTTTACACAGCGTGATTATGCCTGTTTCTATGCCCATAAAGCAACAATCAGATGCGAACTGAAGGTATCTAGCGCAAAAAGGAGAGCAGAGTAACGCGACTAGCAGCATGTGAAAAAAATAGAATTGGAAATAATAAAATCATATCGTAATATTGCGATATTAAAATATAACTATGGGCGCCACTAAAACAGATCATTTTACCGAGCAGCAAAACCAAATTGCGACAATTGCAAAAGCGTTGGGACACCCGGCAAGAATAGCGATTATAGAACACTTGCTAAAAGTGAACGAATGCATCTGTAACGATATTGTAAATGAAATTCCTTTGGCTCAGCCAACGGTTTCACAGCACCTTAAAGAACTGAAAAATGCAGGTCTGATTAAGGGCAATATCGAAGGCAATTCCATTTGTTACTGCATTGACGAAAGCACAATTAGCATCTTGACCAGTTATTTTTCAGGTACTGTTGCCGCTTTAAAAAATCAACAATGCTGCTAAACATTTTTAAATTATCTATCGCAATAGTGCATTGTAACTATAATTAATTAATATGAAATTATCCGACATTAAAAACATTCTTCCAAACTTGGAGAGTGTTGAATTTCAACTTGAAAATGGCACCTATGTTCCAGAGCATTTCCATGTGACGGAGATTGGAATGATTACAAAAAAATTTATTGATTGTGGTGGTGTGATCAGAGATGAAAAGGTGGTTAACTTCCAGCTTTGGAATGCTGATGATTACGATCACCGTTTAAAACCTACAAAACTTTTGCATATCATACAGCTATCAGAAGATAAGTTAGGCATTGAGGATTTGGAAATCGAAGTAGAATATCAAAGCGATACAATCGGAAAATACGATTTAGGTTTCAATGGTAAATCCTTTGTACTTGAAGCTAAGAAAACCGCTTGCTTAGCTAAAGAAGCTTGCGGCGTTGAGCCACAGAACCGTCTAAAGAAATTACAGATGGCCACATCAACATCATGTACCCCAGGTGGTGCTTGTTGCTAGTTCAATGGCATGGAAATTAGAAAGATTGAGCAAGAAAATTATGATCAGGTAGCTGAAATTTACAGCCAAGGGATTGCAACTGGATTAGCTACTTTTCAGAACGATATTCCCGATTGGAATAGTTGGGATAAAAGTCATCTACCAACTTGTCGCTTAGCGATATTTGATGGAAAAGAAATGCTAGGCTGGGCAGCCATCACCCCAGTTTCAAGTAGGTGTGTTTATGCTGGTGTTGGAGAAGTAAGCATTTATATAGCAGCAAATTCACGTGGTAAAGGCATTGGCCAAACGCTATTGAACAACTTAATAAGGGCAAGTGAACAAGCAAGACTTTGGACATTGCAATCGGGAATTTTTGCAGAAAATATAGGCAGCATTAAACTTCATGAAAAATGCGGATTTCGGCAGATTGGGTATAGAGAAAAGATTGGCGAGAAAGATGGCGTTTGGAAAGATAATGTGATCATGGAACGAAGGAGCAAAGTTGTTGGAGTTTAGTGTTGAAAGCAAAAAACTCTCTCAGAGCATAAAAAGCCAATTATACATCGATAACCGTATTGCAATTGATAGTTGGCTTTGACGCAAAGTTTTGCCTCATCAACATCATTTGGTTATTAGTTTAAGATCATGAAAAAGAAAATATTGGTACTCTGTACTGGAAACAGTTGTAGAAGCCAAATAGCAGAGGGTTATTTAAGGCATTTCGCAGGTGGTAAAGCCGACATTTATAGTGCGGGCATAGAAACACATGGGGTTAATCCCAAAGCTATTGCTATCATGATGGAAGATGGCATAGACATATCAAATCATACATCAACTAACATTGACGAGTACCACAACATAAATTTTGATATAGTGATTACCGTTTGTGATAATGCGAATGAAAACTGTCCATTCCTTCCAACTCATGCCCTGAGGTTTCATCATAATTTTAAAGACCCAGCAAAAGCACATGGCACCGAGCACGAAGTTTGGGAGGAATTTAGGAATGTCAGGCAAGAGATCAAAACTTATTGCCATAGCTTTGTTTCCAATAACTTGTAGCGTTGAAAAAGGCTAAAAGGTATGACATAAAAAAGCCCCAGATTTCTCTGAGGCTTCTGTGGGAAATGAGGGGTTCGAACCCCCGACCCCCTCGGTGTAAACGAGGTGCTCTGAACCAGCTGAGCTAATTTCCCTGGATCCCAAAAAACAAAATGTCTTCGTTTTGGGATTGCAAATATAGTGTGTTATTACTGTTTTTCAAAAAATCTTTCACTTTTTTTAAGAAAGTACATCTTCTAATACCTGTCGGGATTTAATTTGTCCAAATGACGCTGTATGTAACCCATAGTAAACCAATATTTTATCTAATAAAAATCGTCTTGATGCATTATCTAATTTAACTTCATTTAATTTTTCGAATGGAGAAGTAAAGAGCAATAAAAAATAATCGGCTTCTTTTTTATCAATAAAATTAGGGTGGCTAGGCATAACCGAGGTAAAATCGCCTTCCTGTAAATCGAAATATTTTTGATCGTTTCTGGTTTGGATATGCGGAGCAAATCCTAAAAATCGGGAAAGCTTAATTAGGAACGCCAAATGAAAATTAACACTTAAGTCATGAGCTTCATCAAACCAGCTAATCGCATTGTAAATGAAATCAAACAAATTCTCGTCTGTATGCTGTTGCCGGATGCTTTTATACAACACCTCATTCAAAAACTGAACAATCGTATTTTTTAGCACATGGTAGGGTATAGATTTAAAAACAGGTGATGGTCTTGCTTCGGTAACACGTTGGATAGCTGCATTCATTTTATGATAAACTACCATATCCAAAAGATGGAGGGGCTGCAGAACATTGATCGGAATTTTGGCCTTCGGTTTTTTCACCCCATTGATCAAGTAGGATTGAATTCCAAATTTATCGGTAAAAACCTGTACCATTACACTGCTTTCACTATATGGAGTGGTTTTTAATACAATTCCCCTTACTTTGTGCAGCATATTAAAAGAGCTTAGGAATAAGTATGAAAGCAGCTACACTTAACGAGAAAAATGAAGCTACCAATACTGCGGCCGAAGCCACATCTTTTATGGCGCCTGCTTTGGGATGCTGCTGGGGAGAAACCAGGTCTACCAAAATCTCTATGGCCGTGTTCAATAGTTCAAGTATAAGCACTAAGGTTATGGCAATTGAAATCCACAACCATTCATCGGTTTTTAATTCGAGGTACCATCCGAGCATAACCACCCCTAAAGCAGCGAAAAGCTCTATTCTAAAACTACTTTGTGTCTTAACGGTATAAATCAATCCATTAAGGGCATAAACAAAACTTTTTAAAAACTTTTTCATAGCAGCACTAAATTACGGCAATTTACCTTAGGTTGAATCTGTCTGAGAAAACAATCATCATCATTTGCTGTTAAACTAGCATAAATTCCTTGTTAGATTTTGCAATGAGCCATTTTTATACTTTCTTTACTTTTTAAAAAAGCAGCTGATATGTGGGCTAAACTCTCTAGAGCAATACTTCAAAACCGAATTCTGATCATTCTTTTTTTCCTGATAGCGACAATTTTCATGGGATGGCATGCCAGAAATCTAAAACTTTCTTATGCAGGAAGCAAAATTTTGCCCCTAAGCGATTCTGTTTTCATTAAATACACTGCCTTTAAAAAGCAATTTGGTGAAGATGGAAGTGTGATGGTTTTAGGGATCCAAAATCCAGCAATCTTTAAAAAGGAGAACTACAATAAATGGGTTCAACTATCCGATGAAATCCAACATTTAAAAGGCATAAAAGGTGTTTTATCTATTGGAAAACTGGCTGAACTCCAGAAAGATACCATTAACCAAAGGTTTATTGTTAACCCCATCCCTGGTAGAGCGGTAGAAAGCGATGCAGAAATGGATTCGCTAAAAAACAAGTTGTATAGCATGCCTTTTTATAGCGGGCTGCTATTTAATAAAGAAACCAATGCCACTTTGATGGCCATAACCTTCGACCCAAAAATCTTAAATTCCGTTAATCGTAATCCAATCCTTAAAGAGATTGAAGCAAAAGCTGATGCATTTAGGAAAAGTACAGGTATCGAAGTTCACCTATCAGGACTACCATTTATCAGAACAGCTACCAGCAAGTTGGTATCCAATGAATTTGTGCTCTTTCTCGGATTATCAATCTTAGTATCCGCTTTGATCCTACTTATCTTTTTTAGAAGCTTTTATGCCGTGTTCTTCCCTATTTTGGTGGTAATAATGGGCGTAATCTGGAGTATTGGAACCCTAGTTCTATTTGGTTATGAGATTACCATTTTAACCGGGCTAATTCCACCACTCATCGTCATTATTGGTATCCCGAATAGCATCTTATTGCTCAATAGATACCATAACGAACTTAAAAAACATGGCGATAAACAACTTGCATTAAGCATCACGATTGAACGTATCGCAGTAACCACATTAATAGCTAATGTAACAGCGGCGATCGGATTTGGTGTACTCTACTTTACCGGAAGCGAACTGTTAATGCAGTTTGGTAGCGTTGCAGCATTAAATGTAATGTTTACCTGGCTAATGTGTCTGTGCCTGATTCCTATTATTTTTAGCTACCTGCCCGTTCCCAAAGGAAAATCAAACACTACACACGTTCCTAATTTCTTGGATAAATTGTTGGTGCACACCGATATGTTAGTGCAACGAAAAAGTGTATTAATCTATGTTGTTACATTTATTTTGTCGGTCGTTTCCTTTATCGGTATCTACAAAATTAACATCAATGGTTATGTGGTTGACGACCTACCCAAAAGTTCACAAATTTTAACGGATCTTAAATTTTTTGAGAAAAATTTTGAAGGTATTTTACCTTTAGAAATTAGTGTGGATACCAAGAAAAAGAATGGGATTTTAAGCATCGCTACCCTTAATAAAATAGATAAAATGGAAACGATGATAGCCGCCTATCCGGAGTTCTCCAGGTCTATCTCTCTTAATACAGGATTAAAATATGCATCTCAAGCTTTCTACAATGGCGATTCGGCCTTTTACCGTTTACCTACTGACATTGAGAAGAATTTTATTTTGGCCTATGCGGCAAACTCTGGCAAGGGCAACGGCAATATGCTAACCAATTTTGTAGATAAGGATAAGCAAACGGCACGGGTAAGCTTTCAAATGGCTGATGTAGGATCGAAACGCCTTGATGCATTGTTATTAGAACTAAAACCCCGAATAGATTCTATCCTACCACCAAAACGTTTTGCTGTTGAATTAACGGGCTCAAGTATTATATTCTCCAAAGGAACGGATTACTTGTTAAAACATTTATTTGAAAGTATCGGACTAGCTATCTTCTTAATTTCAATTTTGCGATTAGCCCAATTTAAAAGCTTGGGCATCATGTTCATCTCGCTTTTGCCCAATATTGTGCCTTTAATTATCACCGCCGGAATAATGGGATTTTTCCATATCCCACTAAAGCCATCCACAATTTTGATTTTCACCATTGCTTTTGGGTTGGCATCAGATCAAACGATCTATTTCTTAACCCATTATCAGCAAGAGTTAGCCTCAACAAATTATACCGTTGCGAAGGTAGTTTCGGATACTATCCGAGAAACAGGAGTAAGCATGACGCATATTGCATTGATCCTCTTCTTCGGCTTTGGTATTTTTACGGCTTCAACCTTTGGAGGAACAGTAGTCTTGGGATTGTTATTATCCATTACCTTGATCGTGGCCCTAATATTTAATTTAACATTATTGCCTACGTTGATGCTGTGGTTAGACAAAAAGAAAGCACGCAATTAAGTCATCCGGTGAATCACGGCTTTTGTAATTCAGCTGCAGATTGAGAGTATTCTTCTTACAAGACCGTACTTAGTAATGAGGATAAATTCTATGTTTAAAAAACAGCGGTTTTAAATTGGTTTGGCGGCATTCAAAATTTTAACGAGTTTCCTCGTAAAAACCTTATAGGTTTTTGTCTTCAACCGACTCTTTTACTAGGGGCTGCAACTCCACTTTCCTGCCCTCATTATCAACCTTCTTGGCAAATAATATCGGATAAAGAAATATTAATGAACCGATAATTAATAGAATCCCAGATGCGGCCAGCACGTACTTACTTTCCTCAACATGCTTACTGCTCATTATTTGTGCAATAATAAGCGCCACAACTCCTAGAATAATAGCGATTACCGCTTTCCTAAGTTTCAAGGCTTTGATCATGATAAATTATTTGATTGTATATTTAACAATCTTAACTCCCTAAAGTTTTATCGCCTAGAGAAGAGGGGCTTGAACCCGTTAAAATGCCTTCTAGTTTAACACTTTTTTCTATTTTTTGCGATTTTTGAGCAGATTAGAAATAACGAGCATCAATCCAGCCACTTCTAGCAGCATGCTGAAAATCAAAACAACTATGGTGAGGTTAGCATGGACATTTCGAAATAAAAAAGCAACGGGCATTACTACTACCGCAGCCAACATACAAAACAGTCCGATTTTAAGTCGTTTATCCATAAAACAAATTCATACAAAAGTACCATAATTCATTCTAAAACTGTAACTTTGCATCCTTTAATTTTTGAAGATACTTAATTGATGTATAGGGAATTTAAACAATTAGAACTAGCTAAAATAGGGAGAGAGATACTTGATTTTTGGAAAGCGGAAAACATCTTTGAAAAAAGCATAAGTACACGTCCGAAAAATAAGCCTTTTACGTTTTATGAAGGTCCGCCTTCTGCCAATGGAATGCCTGGTATCCACCACGTAATGGCTCGTGCGATTAAAGATATTTTTTGTCGTTATAAAACATTAAAAGGTTATCAAGTTAAGCGCAAAGGCGGATGGGATACCCATGGATTACCTATTGAGCTTGCTGTTGAAAAGAAACTTGGCATCACAAAAGATGATATCGGAAAGAAAATTTCTGTAGAAGAATACAATAGTGCCTGTAAGGAAGAAGTAATGCGTTATACCGATGTATGGAACGACCTTACCGAAAAAATGGGCTACTGGGTTGATCTTCAAAACCCTTACGTTACCTACCACAATGAGTACATCGAAACTTTATGGTGGATCCTGAAATCGTTTTACGATAAAGGATTATTATATAAAGGATATACGGTACAACCTTACTCGCCGGCCGCGGGAACAGGCTTAAGTTCGCATGAACTGAACCAGCCAGGCACCTATCGCGATGTAAGTGATACTACGGTGGTTGCTCAGTTCAAAGCCATTGAGGAAACATTACCTACTAGTTTAAAAACAGTTGGTCCCTTATATTTCCTGGCATGGACCACCACTCCTTGGACCCTGCCAAGTAATACAGCATTAACCGTTGGCCCTAAGATAGATTATGTATTGGTTAAAACTTTTAACCAGTATACCTTTGAGCCTATACAAGTCATACTAGCAAAAGCTTTAATAGGGAAACAGTTTTCCGGCAAATATTTTCTGGCACAGGGCGATGAGGATTTCATCAACTACCAGACTAACCCCGACCTCCCTGCAGGCAAGGCGGGAAAAATACCTTACACCATTCTTACCACAATTAGGGGTGCAGAGCTGGTTGGTGTTAAATACGAACAATTATTGCCTTATGCCCTTCCCTATCAAAATCCAGAAAATGCTTTTCGTGTAATTGCTGGCGATTTTGTAACCACCGAAGATGGTACAGGTATAGTTCACACAGCGCCAACTTTTGGTGCCGATGATGCTCGTGTTGCTAAACTGGCAACTCCAGAAGTACCCCCAATGTTGGTATTGGACGAAAACAATAACCCTGTCCCTCTGGTAGATCTACAAGGAAAATTTATAGCCTCTTTAGGTGGGAATTATGGCGGCAAATATGTAAAGAACGAATATTACAGCGAAGGTGAAGCACCGGAGAAATCTGTTGATGTGGAACTTGCCATACAGTTAAAAGAAGAAAATAAAGCTTTTAAGGTAGAGAAATACGTGCATACCTATCCGCATTGCTGGCGTACGGACAAACCGGTTCTATATTATCCCTTGGATAGTTGGTTTATTAAAACCACTGCCGTGAAAGAGAAAATGGTGGCATTAAACAAAACCATTAATTGGAAACCAGAAGCTACAGGAACGGGTCGATTTGGTAACTGGTTAGAAAATTTGGTAGATTGGAATTTATCGCGTTCTAGATATTGGGGCACACCCTTGCCAATTTGGCGCACTGCGGATGGATTGGAAGAAAAATGCATCGGATCCATGCAAGAATTGAAAGATGAGATGATTGCGGGAGTAAATAGCGGAGCGCTTTCTAAAGAAGAAACGATAAAACAACAATCGATTATTCAATCCTTAGATCATTCAACATTCGACCTCCATCGTCCCTATGTAGATGATGTAATTTTGGTATCGGCCAAAGGCGAAAAAATGATCCGTGAACTTGATCTTATCGATGTTTGGTTTGATAGTGGAGCAATGCCCTATGCACAATGGCATTTCCCTTTTGAAAATAAAGAGGAATTTGAAAACGCCTACCCCGCTGATTTTATTGCCGAAGGGGTGGATCAGACCCGAGGATGGTTCTTTACATTACATGCCATTGCGGTAATGTTGAGCGAAAGCAGCGATGAAATCAAGGCCATTAACCAACATGTAAACAATGGCGGAATTGCCTATAAGAATGTAGTTTCTAATGGATTGGTACTGGATAAAAATGGCAACAAAATGTCTAAACGTTTAGGTAATGCTGCAGATCCTTTCAGTACAATAGACACTTACAGTGCAGATGCCACACGTTGGTATATGATCAGTAATGCTTCGCCCTGGGATAATCTTAAATTTAATTTAGAAGGACTAGATGAAGTACGCCGTAAATTTTTTGGCACACTCTATAATACTTATTCTTTCTTTGCCTTGTATGCGAACATCGATAAATTTGAAATTGATTTAGCTAACCAAACTCCGATCGCCAAAAGAAGCGAGCTTGATCGTTGGATCTTATCATTATTACAAACATTAATAGCAGAGGTCGACGAAAGCTACAATACCTATGAGCCAACCAAGGCCTCGAGGGCAATCCAAACTTTTGTAGACGAACATTTAAGCAACTGGTATATCCGTTTGTCTCGCCGCCGTTTCTGGAAGGGCGAAATGACAGAAGACAAAAAAGCTGCTTACGAAACGTTATTTACCTGTTTAATAACCATAGCGCAAATAATGAGCCCAGTTGCTCCATTTTTTGCAGATTGGTTATATAAAAATTTGAGCGACGCTACACCAGGGAAACATGCTGAATCGGTACACTTAACCATTTGGAACGAAGTTGATGAAACTTTAATAGACCAATCGCTTAACGAGCGGATGGAATTGGCGCAACAGATCTCTTCGATGGTGTTGTCTCTTCGTAAGAAAATGGGCATTAACGTTCGCCAGCCTCTTGCCAAAGTTTTAATTCCGGTTTTGGACGAAGGTTTTCAGACTAAAGTTGAACTAGTTAAAGATCTTATCTTATCAGAAACCAATATCAAAACGATTGAATTCATTAAGGATACCGCTGGTTTTATCAAGAAAAAAGTTAAACCTAACTTTAAGGCTTTGGGGGCAAAGGTGGGAAAAGATATGAAATTGGTTACCGAAGCCATTACAACCATGTCTCAAGAAGATCTTGCACAATTTGAACGGGATGGCTCGATCGCCATATCCCATACGCCATACACCATACGCCTAGAAGATGTAGAGATTATTGCAGAGGATATTCCCGGCTGGCAGGTAACCAATCTAGGAAGTTTAACCGTAGCTTTAGATGTAACCATTTCAGATGAATTAAAACTAGAAGGATTATCTCGGGAGTTAATTAATCGGATTCAAAATTTACGAAAAGAGCTTAATTTTGAAGTTACAGACCGAATTTCGGTTAATCTTCAGAACGATAAATTAATTGCGGATGCAGTAATGCAGAACAAAACTTACATTTGCGCAGAAATATTAGCTGATGACATTACGTTAGCTAACATAACAAACGGAAACAAAATCGTAATTGAAGATGTTGAACTACAAATTATAATTGCTAAACAATAAAATGATAGGGATCTGGCATGATTTTGAGCTTATTAAGTAAGCTACTAATTATGATAGCTCCAATTACCGCCGAAAAGATAAATATTTACATAAATGGAAAAAACTGAAAAAACCCGCTATTCCGATAGCGAACTACAAGAGTTTAAAGAGCTGATCCAAGGAAAACTAAAAAGTTCAAGGGAAGAATTTCTTTCACTTACCTCTTCGTTAAGCAACCCTAATTCTCATGGAACCGAAGATACTTCTGGGGCCTACAAAACATTGGAAGACGGTTCTGCAACATTAGAAAAAGAACAGATTAATCAGTTAGCGGCCCGTCAGAAAAAGTTTATAGACAACTTAGAAGCCGCTTTGGTACGTATTGAAAATAAAACTTACGGTATTTGCAGAGAAACTGGAAAATTGATCCAAAAAGAACGCTTACGTGCAGTTCCACATGCCACATTAAGTATGGAAGCTAAATTGAAACAAGGTTAATGAAAGGCTATACTAAACCCTTAATACTTATATTTTTGGTACTGATTGCCGATCAGGTTTTGAAGACCTGGATCAAAACCCATATGGTTTTAGGTCAGGAATTTAAAATTTTAGGCGACTGGTTCATTATCCATTTCACCGAAAATAATGGGATGGCATTTGGATTGGAATTTGGTGGTGAATTTGGCAAACTGGCGCTATCGTTATTTAGGGTTGCTGCAGTGGCGGGGATTGGTTTTGGACTGCATTACCTTATTAGGCGCAAATATCACAGGGGACTGATCTTAAATGTGGCCCTGATTTTTGCTGGCGCAGTGGGAAACATTATCGATTCGGTATTTTATGGGGTTATTTATAAATATGAGACTCTATTCCATGGCCGTGTAGTAGATATGCTGTATTTCCCAATAATAAAAGGCACCTTCCCCTCTTGGTTTCCACTATGGGGCAATGAACCTTTTGAATTTTTCCGCCCGGTATTTAACCTGGCGGATGCAGCTATTTCCGTGGGTGTGATCGCCATTCTCGTTTTCCAGAAACGCTATTTCAAGGAAGAAGTAAAAGATGAAATCGGGATAAACAACGAAACTGTTGAAGATTAAATCCAAACAATCTATATTTAAAGCCATCTAGTTTACTGGGTGGCTTTTTTGTTTTAAGATGATTATATTTGGGACAGACCAAACCTAAATTCATGAAATCTAATGTATGTCTTGTATTGCTCGTCGTTAGTCTGTTTTCAGCAAAATTAGTGGTAGCCCAACAAAAAAGCCTTTTCGATGGCATTTCTCTTGCAGGTTGGCATGCCGATGTTCCAGCAAAAGACAAAGACCCAAACATTCCTCCTTCTTTTATAGTGCGCAATGGCCAACTGGTTAGCATGGGCGATCCTAGAGGGCATTTAATAACCGATGCGGTTTACCAAAACTACCGATTAGAAGTATCTTATCGCTTTGCTGGCAAACCCGGAAATTGCGGCGTGTTGGTACATGTATCAACACCAAGAGTACTTTATGATATGTTCCCAAAATCTTTGGAAGTACAGATGCAACACCAAGATGCAGGAGATTTTTGGTGTATTGAAGAAGATATTACAGTTCCCGATATGGTGGCTCGTCGCGGGCCCAAAGAAACATGGGGAGTAAACGGAAAAGCCGCAAGAAGAATCAAAAACTTAACGGATGATAGTGAAAAACCATTGGGCCAGTGGAATACCATGGTTATAGAATGCTATAAAAATTCAGTGAAGGTTTGGGTAAATGGAGTGCTGGTAAATGAAGGCACAAATTGCACCGCAAATAAAGGACAGATCGCTTTGCAGGCCGAAGGTGCTGAAGTTGAATTTAGAACACTAATGATTAAACCGATTAAGAAATTGAGCAAGAAATAAGTTAACAGTTTCGGTTCTCCATTAATTAACCTCCAAGTTACGAAGGCAAAAATTTAGCTCCTGCGAGATATGCTACCTAACGTCGTGCCTACCTCGTAGGTTCTGTAGAACCTACGAGGTAGGTCTTTAAAAAAATAATAACCCGCATAACTTTTTGATGCTCTGAGTTTTATTGTCCATTTAACACTCTTTAACATAAAACAGTTTAGCCAAATCTGTGGAATTGGTACGATTTTTACATCTGATTGGTATACACACAACAATTAAAATAAAATGAAAAAAATAACATTATTAGCCATTATTGCCTTCTTTAGTATAAGTGCAATGGCACAGCAAGTAGATTTAAGAAAGAAGATAAACGTTAGCGGAACAGCCGAAACCGAGGTTACACCAGACATTATTTACCTTAGTATTTCATTAAAGGAATATTTGAAAGATAACAATAGCAAAAAAAGGGTAGAAATTACCGAATTAGAAAATCAACTGTATAATGCCGTGATAAAAGCGGGAATTGCCAAAGAAGACCTAATGGTTAATAATGTTGCCAGCTACAGTTATGCCACTGAAAAAAAGAAAAATCCAGACTTTTTAGCAAGCAAACAATATCGTTTAAAGGTTAGTGATCTTAACAAATGGAACGATATTATTGGTGCCATCGATCCTAAAGGCATTGCCTCAACCAATATAGAAAGCTATGATTACTCTAAAATGGCAAGCCTTAAAAAAGAGCTTAAAATTAAAGCGTTGTTGGCTGCCAAAGAAAAAGCAACCTACATGGTTGAAGCTTTAGGCGACAAATTAGGGAGCGTACTTGATATCCAGGATATAGAAAATAACGCTTATCCACAACCTATGTACCGGACCGCAAATTCGGTGATGTATATGAAAGCGGGAGATACTGCGGAAGCATCAGTAGACCTAGACTTCAAAAAGATAAAACTCAGTTTTGTAGTAAATACAGTTTTTGAGATAAAGTAATCGACCAGTTCTGTATACAACTATTGAGAATAACCGAAGGATCCGATTAAATGCTTTTAAAGAAAGGCGGTTAATTTATAATAAGGAGCATTGAAAAAAAATTAAAACCTATCAAATCATTTTGGTAGGTTTTTTGTTATATAACCATCGATAACCTTAAAATTTAAACATTATGAAAAAATTCATTTACGCTCTAGTGCTAGTTTTCACTTTGGCAATTAGTACCAATACTGTTTCTGCAGCGGATAATAAAGAAACAAAAACAGAGATGACCACTGAGCAAAAAGCACAGTTTGAACAAATTAAAAACAGGGTAGAAGAAATCCGTAAAATGGATAAATCTAACTTAACCAGAGTCGAAAAGAAAGCTTTACGTGCTGAGTTAAGAGAAATGAAAGATAAGGCTCGTGCCATGTCTGGAGGTGTTTACCTTTCAGTTGGTGCCATTATCATCATCATCTTATTGTTGATCTTAATTTTATAGAAAAACACAATCCTATTATATAGAAAAGGTCCTATAGCAAATGCTATGGGACCTTTTCGTTTGCGGTAGGCGGTAAGCGTTTTGCCCGGTTTGCGCCAAACGCCCTCCGCTAATCGATAATGTCGAATCCTGTATAATTTCTAAGCACCTCGGGAATTACAATTCCTTTTTCGGTTTGATAATTCTCTAAAATTGAGGCTACAATCCTTGGCAACGCTAATGCACTTCCATTTAATGTATGGGCCAATTGTGCTTTTCCTTCCTTACCTTTGAAACGTAATTTTAATCGGTTGCTCTGGTAAGTTTCGAAATTGGAAACTGAAGAAACTTCTAACCAACGTTGCTGTGCAGCACTCCATACCTCCATATCATAAGTCATCGCTGATGTAAAACCCATATCGCCCCCACACAACCGTAATACACGATAATGCAAGCCTAATTTCTCTAATAACGACTGCACATAGGTGCTCATTTCTTCTAAGATCTGATATGATTTATCGGGATGTGCAATTTGTACAACCTCAACTTTATCAAACTGATGTAAACGGTTTAAACCACGAACATGGGCACCATAAGACCCTGCTTCCCTGCGAAAACATGGGGTATAAGCGGTATTTTTGATGGGAAGTTCCTCCTCCTTCAAAATCACATCTCGGTACAAATTCGTAACCGGTACTTCTGCGGTAGGGATCAGATACAAATCATCAATCGTTGAATGGTACATTTGCCCCTCTTTATCAGGCAATTGACCGGTACCAAATCCCGAAGCCGCATTAACCATATGTGGCACCTGCATTTCTTTATATCCCATTGCTGTGGCCTGATCTAGAAAGAAATTAATCAGGGCCCGTTGTAATTTCGCTCCTTTTCCCTTATAAACCGGAAATCCGGCACCCGTAATTTTAACGCCTAATTCGAAATCTATAATATCGTATTTCGTAGCCAATTCCCAGTGTGGCTTTGCATCTGATGCTAATTGGGCAGGCTCGCCATGAGTAAGCACAATTTCATTTTCTTCGGGGGTGGAACCTATTTTAACCAAAGAATAAGGCAAATTTGGAAGCTGCACAACTAAGTTATGCTGGGCTGTTTCCAAATCAGTTAACTTTTCTGTTAGATTTTTAATCTGCTCTTTATGTGCTGCTGTTTTAGTTTTTACAGTTTCTGCCTCTTCCTTTTTACCATTTCGCATTAATTCGCCAATCTGCTTCGCTGCACTATTTGCTTCTGCAGAAAGGCTATCCAAGGTAGTTTGAGTTTGGCGACGGTCTTCATCAATGGAGATAATCTGGTCTACCAGTTCCGGCTGTTTAAAATTACGCACACTTAAGCGTTCTAAAACTTTCTCTCTATTTTCACGGATATAGTTAACTTGCAGCATTATTGTATTTTTTTTACAAAGATAGAAGAGTTTCGCGTTTGGCGTATGGCGTTTAGAAAAAACTAAACGTTAAATTATCGCTTAACGCAAAACGCTCAACCCAAAACGCATGACTGGTAAACTATATCTCGTACCCACCCCCATTGGTAATTTAGAGGACATGACCTTTAGGGCAATTCGTATATTAAAAGAGGCCGATGTAATACTGGCAGAGGATACGCGCACAAGTGCACCACTATTGAAACATTTTGGCATCGATAAAAAAGCGTACTCCCATCATCAACATAATGAGCATAAAGCTACTTCCGAAATCATAAAATTCTTGAAACAGGGGCAAAATGTAGCATTAATATCCGATGCCGGCACCCCTGCTATTTCAGATCCAGGCTTTTTTTTAGTGAGGGAAGCCATTAAACAAGAGATCGAAGTAAATTGCCTTCCAGGGGCCACCGCATTTGTGCCGGCTTTGGTTAATTCTGGATTGCCAAGCGATCAATTCGTTTTTGAAGGATTTTTGCCCGTAAAAAAAGGCCGTCAAACGCGTTTGAAACTTTTGGCAACCGAAGAACGAACAATGATTTTTTATGAAAGTCCGCACCGATTATTAAAAACACTAACCGAGTTTGCCGAATATCTTGGCGAAGAGAGGCAAGCCTCCGTAAGCAGAGAAATAACAAAAATTTACGAAGAAACCATTCGGGGAACCATTTTAGAAATAAAATCACATTTCGAAAACAATATTTTAAAGGGAGAATTCGTAATTTGTGTGGCTGGAAGGAGCAAAGAGCAAGGCGCAAGGCGCAAGGAACAAACAAAACGAAGTATTTAAAATAAGTATAATTATAGCATCGTACATGAGACTAAGCTCCATGCACTATGCCCTATGCAAAAAAATATGAACTCAATAGATAGATTTTTAAGCGACGAGCAAGACCCAAAAGCTGTTGAAAAAGTAATTGGGAAATTGAATGATTTATTAACCACAGGTGAAGAATTGTTGTATCTAGCAGTACAAAAAAAACCTGCAGTTAATCTTTTGCCCGATAGTATTGCCATTAGCAATAAACGTATTTTTTATTGTGAACCAGGAAATTTAGGCTTAACCATGAATTTCAAGGATATCTCGTGGAAAAATATTAAAGAGGTTTCGTTTAAAGAAGAATTTTTTGGTTCGAAATTTATCTGTGTGCCGCAGCATGGCGAAAACATTGTAACCGAGTTTATTCCTAAAATACAGGCCAGGAAATTACATCAGGCTGCAAACGAACAACTCGACGCCTTCAAAGAATTACTTAGACAGCAAAAATTGGAAGAAAACCGCGCTTCAGCTTCTGCAATCAACGTACCTACCGATACGCAACCCGTATTCGAACTACCGATCGAAGAAGCGGTAGTTATAGCTCCTCAACAAATTGAAGAAGTTGAAGATGAAACCACAATGAAATTAAGAAAGCTAAAAACCTTGTATGATAAACAACTGATTACAAGAGAAGAGTACGAAAGTAAAAAATCAGCAATTTTGGATAGCTTATAATTGCCTGATGTTTAAAAAAACCTATCTCCTAGCGTTATTTAGCTCATTTTTAATGTGGTTGGCTTGGCCTCCACACCCTTGGCTTGCCCCTTTAATGCTAGTTGGACTTGTGCCTTTATTTGTAGCTTTAGATCAACTCATCGCTAAAAAAGAAAAAAAAACGGGTAAGCGTGTATTTTTAACTGCAGGATTAACTTTCTTGGTATGGAATACCGCCTGTATCTACTGGGTTTACAATGCTATCAGTGCTTTTAATGGCCCAATAGTTTCTTTCTTCGTGTCTCTTATCCCCTATGGGTTGGGGGCTCTGTTAATGACGTTTGCGTTTTGGCTCTATTATCAGTTACGAACGAAGGTAAATGCGAAAATTGCTTATTTAGGTCTTATCTGTTTCTATATCTCCATGGAATTTCTCCATCAGAGCTGGGACCTTGCTTTTCCTTGGATGACCTTGGGGAACGGCTTTGCAGAAATGCACCAATTGGTCCAATGGTATGAATATACTGGCGTTTACGGCGGTTCGCTATGGATCTTAGTAAGTAATATCCTGGCCTTTGAGGCTTATAAAGCATGGATGCACAAATCTCCTCAATTATTGAAGCCAACAGCCTACTGGTTACTCGTAACTGTATTGCCCATGGGTCTTTCCCTGTTTCTTTATTTCAACTATGAAGAAAAATCGGTACCCGTTAATGTCGTAGTAGTTCAGCCCAACATAGATCCTTATGGAAAATTTGGAAGTATTTCTCCTCAAGAACAATTTCATATAGTTAAATACCTTTCAGATTCTGTTGGCCAAATAAATACAGAATTCTTTATTTGGCCAGAAACGGCAATTCCTGCTATGGTAGATGAAGATAGAGTTCGCGAAGATTATTTTTTTTTACAAGCGCAGAAATTTATTGAAAAATATAAGAATGGTTCTCTACTTACCGGTGCTGAAACTATCAAGTGGTATAACTACAAAAACACTATTTCTTCCGTAAAACACAATAATGGATTCTACTATGACCGTTTTAATGCAGCGATACTCATAGAAAATTCTGCAAAAGTTCAGTTTTACCACAAATCAAAATTAGTTCCAGGACCAGAAAAATTACCGTTCCCAAAAATAACATCATTTATGTCCCCTGTATTTGAGGGGTTGGGAGGTAGTGTATCAGGATATGGCTGGCAAGACCACCCTGGCGTTTTCTATTCGCAAGGTGGCGTTGGCGTAGCTCCCGTAATTTGTTACGAATCGATCTGGGGCAACTGGATCGGAGAATCGGTTAAGAATGGAGCCCAGTTTATCGCTATTATCACCAATGATGGCTGGTGGGGAAATACCTCCGGAAAGGATCAGCATCTGCTCTATGCCAAGTTAAGGGCGATAGAAACGCGGAGATGGGTGGTAAGGTCGGCAAACACAGGGATCTCTGGCTTTATTAATCAACGTGGGGATGTAGTAAAAAAATCAGCATGGTGGACAAGAACAGCCTTAAAAGCAGATATTAATTTGAATGATGAACGTACGGTATATGTTAATTATGGAGATCTAGTGGCTAAGATAGCGGTAGTTCTTGCTATATTGCTTGCCTTAATTATTCCTTATAAAAAATGGATAAAATAATTTCGGTCTCTATTTTATATCACAAAATACTTTTAAGCTACATATTATGAAAAAGAAAAGTGCTATTAGATTGATTTTATTATTGACGATGGTTTCATTTAATATTGGATGCGATCAGGTCTCAAAAAGCATTGTAAGAAACAAGATCGGTTATGATGAGAGTATCAACGTCATCAAAAACCACTTTATTCTTACTAAAGTAGAGAACACAGGAGCATTTCTAAGTGCTGGCGATAATCTGCCTAATGCCGTTCGTTTTATCCTGCTAAGCATTTTACCCTTATTAGTTTTAGGATATGGACTATTTTATCTCCTGTATAAGGTAAATTTACCTAAACCAATCCAAATTGGATTATGTTTTTTAATAGGTGGGGGAATTGGTAATGTCTATGATCGCTTGGTATATGGATCCGTAACCGATTTTATGCATATGGATTTTGGCATCTTCAGAACCGGAATATTTAATCTGGCAGATGTTTCTATCATGATTGGTATCGGAATTCTACTTGTCTTTTCTATGAAATATAAACTAGTAAAATCTTCCATCTAAATCCGACTGAGAACCCCAAACTGAAGACTACTGACTTCTTTCTACTCCATGTATTTTCCTACAATAGGCATTCTTCGGCCCATGCCAAAAGCTTTTGGAGAAACCCTAAGTATTGGTGGGGTCTGGTAGCGCTTAAACTCTGCAAGGTTTACCATTTTTAGGATGCGCTTAACCAATGCCTCCTCAAATCCGGTAGCCACAATAGCTTCTGAACCTTTCTGCAGTTCAATATGTTGAAACAGAATCTGATCAAGCGTATCATAGTCGGGCAAAGAATCAGAATCTTTTTGCCCGGGCCTTAACTCTGCTGATGGGGGTTTAACAATGGTATTTTCTGGGATAATTTCTTTCTCCTTATTTATGAAGCGTGCCAATTGGAAGATTTGAGTTTTATACACATCACCTATTACCCCAATTGCTCCGCACATGTCTCCGTATAAAGTGCCATACCCCACAGCACATTCGCTCTTATTGGATGTATTAAGTAAAATGTAACCAAACTTATTAGACATTGCCATCAGCACAATGCCTCTACATCTGGCCTGGATGTTCTCTTCGGTTAAGTTAAAGGATAAACCCTCAAAAGGTTTTGCCAACATGCTATCAAAAGCATCTGCAGCCTCTTTAATTTCTATGATTTCGTGTTTACACCCAATGTTTTTTACCAGATCTAGTGCGTCTTTTATCGAATGATCCGAGGAGTATTTAGAAGGCATCAAAACGGCCATTACATTTTCGGCTCCTAGAGCCCTGCAGGCCAAAGCACATACAATTGCCGAATCGATTCCGCCAGATAGTCCTAAAACCGCTTTTTTAAATCCAGATTTACGGAAGTAATCTTCTATGCCGAGAATTAATCCATCATGGATCTGACTAATATCACTTGCTCTTTCCGGGGCGGGATACTTATTTCTTACTTCCTGTATTTCGTCTAGGTCAAATACCTGCAGATCCTCTTCAAAGTATTTCATCTCCGCTTTAACACTTCCTGTTTCATCAAAAACCAATGATCCTCCGTCAAAGATAATTTCTGTTTGGGCACCAACCTGATTAACATAAAACAAGGGCAACTTGTAATTTTTGGCATTATCAGCTAATACCTGTATCCTATCCTCATCATGTCGATAATTAAATGGAGAAGCTGCAATATTGATCATCAAGTCCGGCGATTCCTTGATCAGGGTATCCATGGGGCAGGAAACATATAACGGGTTATCATTAATGTTCCAAAGATCCTCACAAATAGTTAATGCTATTTTTTTTCCTTTAAAATTTATGCATTCAAATTGAGTGTTGGGCTCAAAATAACGATACTCGTCAAATACATCATAAGTTGGTAACAGCGCCTTTTTAGTAACTGTTTTTATTTCCCCATCGGCAATGAAATAGGCTGCGTTGTACAAATCTTTACCTTTTAACACCTCATTTTTAATTGGTAAGCCAACAATACAGGCAATGCCGATGCAATGTTTAGCAATTTGTGCTGCAGCGTTATCGCAGAGCGATATAAAATCGGTGTACTCCAGAAAGTCGCGGGGCGGATACCCACTTATGGCTAATTCTGCAAATACCACAAGATCAGCACCCTTTTCTTTAGCTAGAGCGATATTTTTGATGATATGCTGCGTGTTATAATCGAAATTACCAATGTGATAATTGAGTTGTGCAAGTGCGATCTTCATTAATGCAAACTTAATAAATTCAAATGGTTGATATTAAAAAAACACGCCAAGATTTATGCCGACGTAATGATTTTTTATCTTTTCTCCATCTAACGAACTTACATTGGTGAACCCGTTATTTAAAGTTAATCCAAGCAAGAGGCTGGTTTTACCACTCAGTTCAAATTCTCCTCCTCCACCAATTATCATTCCGGCCCTATATATACTGGTATTATCAGAAAAATCCATGTTATTCTGGCTTTGCCCTCCAGCCATCTCAAAATCAGCTTTAGCACTTATACGGATACCATTAGACAAGCCAAACTGACCAAACCAACGCACGCCTTCAATATTGCCTGTTTTTAATTTAATCGTCAATGGGATTTCGATGTATTGCATCTTATATTTATAATTCAAATCAACATACGATGGTGCAGGTGGGGGAAACATCGAACTTAATGAGGATTGATCAAATAATTTAGTAATCTTAGAATTAATGGTAGTGATCAATAATCCAGTCGAAAAAGCATAATTTTCCGCAAAATTAAAATCGCCGATTAAACCATAAGAAAATCCTAATGCTAAACCATTTCCTTTTCCTTCATCAACCTTTCCAAAGCCGAAATTTGGAGCAGCAGTTAGCCCAAGCTTAAATCCATAATTCCTAATCTGGGTTTCTTGGGCTGATACGCGTGCGGTAAAAAGTAGGATTAGTAGGGCGATTACTGTTTTTTTCATCAGTTTATGGTTAAGTTTATGTTAAATAAAAGCCTTGATATAAATAATCAGCATGCTTCATGTTACTTGTCATTATATTTGTGATCAATGAGCGAAATTAAACATTTTTCAAAAAGGATGCCTCGGACACAAATTTATCTTTTTTTTCTATCGTTAACTGTTATTTTTTCTTGTAACCAAGATAGCAAACCTAATGTTGACCATATTAAGGTAGACATAAAAATCCAACGTTTCGATCAGGACTTATATTATGGAAAAAATAAAAATGTAATCGCTACTGATCAGTTTTTAGCCCAAAAGTACGGCTATTTTTACGACGATTTTGTACATAAAATGGTTGGTACTCCATCCATAAGCGGGACAGAAATGCTTACTACCCTATATAATGATAAAGCCTATACCGATTTAAATAGCGAGGTCGACAGTATTTTCCCAGATGTAAAAAATGTAGAAAAGGAGTTAACGCTAAGTTTTAAATACATTAAATATTATTACCCAAAAGCAAAAGTGCCCCATTTTATTTCTCTCCTATCGGGCTTTGCTTATCAAATAACTACTGGAAACGATTACATGGGCATTGGTTTGGACATGTTTTTAGGAAAAAATAGTAAGTTTTATGGTGCCATTGTGAGAAGTGTTCCGCTTTATCAATCAAGAAGGTTCGAACCTCCCTACATTGTACCTAGGACTACTGAAGTGTATGCGAGGGAAGAACTTTTCCCAGAACACGATGAAGACCGATCACTCTTGGCAAAAATGATCTACAATGGTAAAATTTTATATTTTATGGACCAAATTCTTCCAGAAAGCACAGCTGACACCTTAAAAATCGGCTATACTGGTAAGCAAATGGCTTGGTGCAAACAATATGAAGGAAATATTTGGGGATATTTATTAGAAAATGAGCTCTTATACGAAACAGATTATCCAAAAATCCAGGTCTATTTATCGGATGGGCCCTTTACTCCCCAACTTGGAGAAAGAGGATCGTCGGCGCCAAAATTAGGGGTATGGCTTGGGTGGCAGATCGTAAGAAAATACATGGCAGAAAACCCAAAAGTTACCCTTCAGCAATTGATGAAAACCGTAGATGCCCAATATATTTTAACTCAAGCTAAGTATAAACCAAAAGAAGGAAAGTAGCAATTTGAGTTTGGAATGGGCAGCTTTCAGTTGGCAGTTAGCATAAGAACAATTCAACAATTAAACAATATTAAATGTCTCAATCACTCACGACAAAAAAAATCGGCATTGTTCTATCGGGTGGTGGAATTAGGGGGATTGCGCATTTAGGGATTCTAAAGGCTTTCATGAATGCGGGGATCCAGTTTAGTCATGTAAGTGGTACGAGTGCGGGTTCTATTGCCGGCGCTTTTTATGCAGCAGGCATTGATCCGGAAGAAGGATTAAATATCTTTATCAAAACCAGGTTGTTAAGATTTATTCGTCCTGCATTGGGTTCGTTAGGTTTAATCAATATCGAGAACACCCGACAAATCCTGATGGAATATTTTCCTCATGATAAGATCGAAGATCTAAACGTTCCTTTAACCATTTGTGCCACTAATTTTAGCGAAGGAAATTTGGTGTACTTTACAAAGGGCCCATTGATTAGAGCTATCCTAGCTTCCAGTTGTATTCCTGGGATCTTTAAGCCGATCATGATAGACAACCATATGTATGTTGATGGAGGGATTTTAAATAACTTCCCAGTTGAACCGCTCCTAAACAATTGTGATTATATTGTCGGCTCTTCATGCAATCACCTCAGACCTGTAGATAAAATCACAAAAATAGCGAGTTTAATGCAACGTGCGGGTATCATGTCCATCAATCATGATATGGAGCGAAAAGCTAAATTTTGTGATCTCATGATAGAACCGAAGGGGATGGGAGAAATTAGCACATTTGACATGAAAAAAGCAGAAACCATTTATTGGTTGGCACACGAAGAAGCACTAAGGGCGATCAAGAATAGTGAAACTTTTCAGGAACTGCTGAGATAAAACATCATCAAGGTACCAAGATAACTTTACGCTTGGATTATCTAGAACAAAATTTTATCGAAATTTTTCTTTTTCTTCATTAGATAATGTGTTCCACCATCCAATGAGCCTTTGTTGAGCTGTTTTTATTGTTATAAAATATAGCGTATTGTTTTCAACATAATATTGGAGTTTACAACCAATACTATCATAACCAAATCCATTAGGTTGATCAATATCTAAGCTTCTTATAAAGCTTCCTAATCTCAAATTACTTGCCAACTTAGTTTGAAAGTATGGGGAAAGCTCTTCGTTATAAAGTTTATGTTCTACTTTAACTATATCTGAAAAAGTATGATCAAATATTTTCAATGCTTCTTTAATCTGGGCATTAAAGTCGAAGTCTTTTTCCAATGAATTTTCGTTTTTTACATTAAGAGTGATTGTCAGTTTTGATATGTTTTCGGGTATTTTATTGCTTATTGGGAGGGCATTAATTTGGCATAAATCCAGAGAATTAATGATTGGCCAAAGAATTTCTGTATCGTTTTCATTTTTGATAGCTTCAAAAAGTTTGGGAATGTCAGAATTCCATGGGTCTCTCCTCAAAAGAGTCATTATAGTATAAGCATACTCTTTGTCTGAGAGTAAACCCAAAAGAGCATTTCTTGCATTTTCGTTCTTAAAATCCTCACTAAATCTTCCTACAATTTGGCCGTCAATCCCAATCAGGTGTAAAACATATATGGCACCAATTTTACCCTTTTTGCTTTTGGTAGTTTTAAAAAACTTTATTAGTTCTGGAATTGCTTTATCGCCACGACTGGCAATTGAAAACATATCTGTTGTGTATCCGATCCAATACGCCTTTCCAGTTTCAATAAACACCCAATCTGAATTTAGCTTATTAATTAACTCTGGAAGGGGGCTTTTAGTGTCGATTTTCATTCTAATTATTCCCCCTTCAACAGGTAAAAAATTCTTATTTCCATTCGGGGCGCTGTCAACAACTTGAGAATAAGCTGTTAGAGAAAACATCATTAATGCGAGTGATATGATTTTTTTCATGGGTTATAGGCTGTTGATACCAATTTCTCAACAACAAATATATTAAGCTTTCAATTTTACCAATTTCTCTCCTTCTAAAATTGGAATAGCCTCACAAAGATCTAGTTTTAAACAAAACTGAACGTCTTTTTCGATATTCAATTGCTCCAGTCTATGGCTATGTGATGATTTGTGTAGATAGGTCCTTAAATCGCTTTTTGCCAACAGGTACATATCTTCTGCTACAATACACGAATCATCAAAGTGCACAAAATCCTTTCTTAAAAAATTAACTACCGCACCAGCAAACAACGTATCTTCTAAATTAAATTTGTCTTTCCAACCGGCACATAGCAATAGCACATCCTTGTCTTGTACTTTAAGCCAATTACAGAGTGATGTAAGGTTTAAAAAAGAACCAACAACTACTTGATGGGCTCTTTTTTGAGCCATACGCATCGCTTTGGTTCCATTTGTAGTGGTAAGTACAATGGTTTTCCCCATCACTTTATCCTGGGTATAAGAGAAGGGAGAATTTCCAAAATCATATCCCTCTACTACTTCGCCATTTCGCTCGGCAGCCAACAGAAAGCCTTTATCTTTATAGTTAAGGCAATCCTCGACATGTTCCACTGGTATAATTGCCGTAGCGCCATTGTCCATGCCATAGGTAATCGATGAGGTGGCCCTCAAGATATCAATTACCACCACAATGCTATTTTCTATAGCATAAAGGTTTAATAAGGCCGGGGTTAAACAAACTTCAATTGTTCGAGACATGAGCGTGGGGCGTGGAGCGTGGGGCAGTAAGCGAACTAACGCTCAACGCCATCCGCTTATCGCTATTACTTATAAAACGGAAACTTAACTATTTTGGCTTTAACTTTATTATTTCTGATGTCGATATAAATCTCTGTATCTTCTTTGGCCAGCTCTTTATTAACATATCCCATACCGATTGCTTTCTGCAACGATGGAGATTGTGTTCCCGAAGTTACCCTACCAATTACATTTCCAGCTTCATCAACAATAGGATAATCATGACGGGGTATCCCTCTGTCTATCATTTCAAAACCAACCAATTTGCGTGCAACTCCAGCTTCTTTCTGGGCCTGTAAAGCCTCCGAATTGGTAAATTGCTTGGTAAATTTGGTAATCCATCCTAAACCTGCTTCAATCGGCGAAGTGGTGTCATCAATATCATTCCCATATAAACAAAAACCCATTTCTAAACGCAACGTATCTCTAGCCGCTAAGCCTATTGGTTTAATGCCATATGCTGCCCCTGCGGCAAAAATTTTATCCCAAAGTTCGTCTGCATACTTGTTATCGAAGTAAATCTCAAATCCACCAGCACCCGTATATCCGGTTGCAGAAACCAGCACATTTTCAATGCCGGCAAAAGTTCCCTTTTTGAATGTATAATATTCCATCGATGCCAGATCGATGTCGGTTAAGGTTTGCAGTGCATCAGCAGCTTTCGGACCTTGAATGGCCAAAAGTGAAGTCTGATCAGAAATGTTATGCATTTCTACATGGGCAGTGTTATAACGCTGGATCCAATCCCAATCCTTTTCAATATTTGATGCATTTACCACCAACATATAGGTTTTTTCGTCAATCCGATATACCAATAAGTCATCAACAATGCCCCCATCTTCGTTAGGCAGGCAAGAATACTGGACTTTGCCATCATATAATTTTGAAGCATCGTTACTGGTGACCCGTTGGATCAGATCTAATGCATTTTCTCCTTTTAAAATAAACTCGCCCATATGGCTTACGTCAAAAACGC
Source organism: Pedobacter sp. NO84 (assembly GCF_059703915.1). Taxonomy (NCBI): domain Bacteria; kingdom Pseudomonadati; phylum Bacteroidota; class Sphingobacteriia; order Sphingobacteriales; family Sphingobacteriaceae; genus Pedobacter; species Pedobacter sp. NO84. The sequence goes on along the minus strand of NZ_AP046575.1, from coordinate 3,912,554 downwards.
CAACCCCATTGCGCACCGTGGCATGTTCTGCATTAATACCCTCATATTGGACGGGCATGTTATAACCTGCAAAAGGTACCATTTTGGCCCCCAATGAACTATGTTTCTCTGTTAATGCTGTATTCTTCATTGAATAGATTTTTTAACTGATCAATTGATCACTGCCAATTGAATTTGGGCTAAAATACTAAGAAAAAAACAATGTTTATGGGTTAAATTGAATTAGGTTTGAGGAGTCATCGGATGAATGTATGCGTTGTGCCTATATTCATCCGATGACTTATTTGACAACCTCGTAGGTTCTGTAGAACCTACGAGGTTGCCACTAGCCCTTAACCAACACCTCGTAAATCTCCAACATCCGCTTTGCGTTACTATTGATTTCATGATCACGTTCTACGGTTGTACGCGCATTAGCTCCAATTTCTCGCCACTTATCGGGTTGGGTTATACATTGCAGAATGGAGCGATAAAATTCATCAGGGGTATCAGCGATCAAAATATCCTTTCCATTTTTACAGTTGATCCCTTCCGCAGCCATCGAAGTAGCAATGATACATTTTTGCATCGCCATACCTTCGATAATTTTAACCCTCATCCCGCTTCCAGAAAGCAGAGGCACAATCATTATTGCTTTAGAATTCATAAATTCAACTGCATCAAAGATTTCTCCTTCTACAATTAAATTATCCGAATCATAATCGAAAAACTGTTTCTGCATGTTCTTGCCCGCAATATAAAATCGGAGTTCGCCACTCAGTTTTTCGATATCTGGCCAAATCTCATCTAAAAACCATTCCAGTCCTTCTTTATTTGGACGCCAATCCATTGCCCCTAAGTGAAATAAGGTGGGGAAACTTGTTTTGCTCAAATCAACCTGATACTTTTCAAAATCTAGTGCTACGGGAAACACATCCATTCGTGTCTGACAGCCCATCTTCAAAATGTTCTGCCGGTCTGGCCTACTTATGGCGAAAACCTGATGAAAACGATTGATCTGCTCTGTTTCATACATCTTTAAACGCCGGGACAAGAACTCTAAATACTTTCTTCTAGGGGTAAACTGTTCTCGCTCTGCCAAGCGTTGCCACACATCAAATTCGATGTTGTGTGCCCTATAGATCAGCTTTGCTTTACTGTTTGCTTTAACAATATCTAAGTAGGGCACTACAAATAAGCCCTCAAATTGGATCACATCAAACTCTTGTTCACGCAAAATATTTTCGAGGAGCTTAGCCGCATCATCATCAAAAAAACGGGAAACATTATAAGATTGGTTAGAGAAAATATTGAAAAAAGCTCCCCATATATTTACTTCGGTATCAATGGCGTACGAATGGAAATTAATCTGCTCGAAAACAGGATCATAAATATCGTCTACATCAACTTTGTTTTTTGTAGGGTTGATGCTAAACAATGAAATATCAACACTTAATTTTAACAGTCCCTTAATGGTATTGTAAACCACAATAGGGTAGCCACTATTTGGGGGAAACGGAACACGATTTGTTAAAATGAGTATTTTCACACCATGAATTTACAATTATCCGGCCACTTCTAGCGAGATATTGAACTGGGGATCGCTAACATTGAAAGTTTTACGGTGGTATGGGGATAGGCCTGTATCAATTACTGCCCTGCGATGTTCAATTGTAGCGTAGCCTTTGTTCTGTTTCCAATTATAATGCGGGTAGTCATGATGTAAATTTGCCATAAACTCATCCCGATGCGTCTTTGCCAAAATGGAAGCGGCAGCAATATTGAGGTATTTCCCATCGCCTTTTACAACACAACAATGTGGAACATCAGAATAAGCAGTAAACCTATTGCCGTCGATAACCAAATGTTGTGGAATGATCATCAGTTTATCTATCGCCCTATGCATTGCTAAAAAAGATGCGTTGAGAATATTGATACGGTCTATTTCTTCGTGATCTACCATCCCTACGGCCCAAGACAGGGCTTCTCTTTCAATAATCGGCCTTAGGCCATCGCGTTGTTCGGGTGTTAACTGTTTCGAATCGTTAAGGCCTTCTAAATAGAATTTTTTTGGCAAAATTACCGCAGCAGCAAAAACCGGCCCAGCCAAGCACCCTCGGCCAGCCTCATCACAACCCGCCTCTATTAATTCTAAGTGATAGCAGTTTAACAACATCGTCCAAAATTAGTAATTCTTAATCTTAAATTATACATCGAAACCATTTTTTATGGCATAAACTGCCAAACCAACCCGGGTTTTCAGTCCGAGTTTTTCAAAAAGGCTATCCCTGTAGCTTTCTACTGTCCGTGGGCTACAAAACATTTTGTCGGCTATTTCTTTATAGCTCATTTCCGTGATGGCAAAATGTAAAAATATCTTTTCTCTTTCGGTTATATGGTTTAGGGTGGATGTTTCTGTACTATCCTTGCTCAGGTTCGCAAAAACTTTGCTAGTAGCCCATTCTGGATAATAATGACCTTTTTTAACGAGTTCGTTGAGAGCATTTTCTAATTCAGCAGGATGTGTATTTTTTAGCAAATACCCTTTAGCACCATTTTTAATCATTTTAATTAGGCTTTGCTCGTCGTCTTGCATACTTAATGCCATTATTAAGACCTCTGGATGAGCGTTTTTTAACCAAATGGCTGTTTCAAAGCCATCCATTACGGGCATAGTAATATCTAATAAAACGATATCAGGCACATTTTTTTTATGGTTACATCTTTCTTGGAGTTCTCTGCCATTTTCACACTCATATAGCACCTCAAATTGTTCGAAATTCTTTAAAATGCTACTCAGTGCCTTAGCAATTAAAATATGGTCGTCTACAATTACAATGCTATGCCTTATCATAAGATGATTTCTATAGTCAGTTTAGTGCCTTTATTCTTGTGGCTTTCTAGGATATAGCTTCCGCCTATTAGCTCAATTCGTTTCTGCATATTAAGGAGACCAATACCCTTACTTTTATCCCTTTCTGGATCAAAGCCTTTGCCGTCATCGATCAAAATAAATTCCAACTTATCTCCCACTCTATCCAAGCTAGCGGCTATTGTTTTACAATCGGCATGTTTGATGCTATTCTGCATAAATTCTTGAGCTACCCTTAGTATTACGCTTTTCGTTTGATAGGGCAATTTAAGCTCTTTTACCTTGACACTTAGATTGGCTTTATATTTTTTTAATTTTCTAACCTTTTCGAATTCCTTTTTCAAAAGACTAATAATTGAACTGCTTTCTATTACATTATCAGTTAAAGATTTTGATAGTTGCCTTAATTCAATCAACGATTGGTTAATAATATCACCCACCCCATCTATTTTTTCGTTTATGCTTAACCCCTTGTTTTCAAATACCAATTGTTGGAGATATAGACTGGCCAGGGTTAGTTTCTGCCCAACGTTATCATGTATTTCCTGCCCAATCTGTTGCATGGTCTGTTTTTGGATTTCTAATTGTGTGTTTAATAATTCTTGACGATGGATTGCCAGTGACTTTTCTTCCTGGAGAAACTGTTCTACTTTTTTCTTCCTAAACAAAATAATGAACATCACTATGGCACTGATAAAAAGAGCAATAGTGATAGATACAAAGACTATAAATATTAATATTTCTTTTTGCTCCATGCAAAACCTATGATAAAGAAGATGTACATCAAATAATTTAAAATAACAAAAACCCAGGCGTAGGAAATAAATATCGTTTTAAAAAACTTAACCACTAAAATATTGTACAGGGCAAAATAGGGCAAGCACCCTAGATAAAAGATCAACAGGCCAGTACAGACCCAAAAAGAAACCAGTTTATTAAAATGTATTAATTCATCAGAATTAACCAGATTGATGTAATAACGTAAAATATAAATAAGGAAAAACAGGTTAGATACACTTAAGCTGAGGGAAGAATAAAAGGAATGAAAATCTGATAAAATAGTATATTCCAGTAAACTTGCGACGGTAAAAATCCCTATTCCCAAAAACAGTATTGGTTGATCCTTTCGGGGCAATATTCTTAAAAAAATAAACGAATAAAAGTAAAATATGAGTGGTATAACAACATACTTATACAAATTGATGTTTTCTTTAAAGTGTTTTTCCTTAGCTAAAACATAGCCGTAATATTCTAACGCAAATAGCAATAATAGAAAAAAAGGCATGTAGACCCATGGCGTTCCTTTTAATTTCTTAAAATGAAAAAAACCGGCAAGCGAAGCCGCCAATTCAAAATACTTGATCAGATCTATTGCGCTCAACAGTTTCATTACTAAGGGAGCTGAACAGTTCCTTCGGGATACAATGGACATGCTTGCCCCATATCTCCCACTCCTTCTTCATCTTCTCCTACAGGCTCGCCTTCATCGGCCGTGCCTGATTTTTGCGCACCCGATTTTGATGGTTTTAGTGGAAGATATAAATCGTTTAGTTTATTATCGAGTCCGGTGATGATTAAGCATAAGGTATTTTCCTTGTTCAAACCAAAGTAGATCCGGATTCCTTCGCAGTTTTTATTTTTTAGAATCGCATCAAAAATATTTCTGTTAAAGTTATATCCCAGTGGAATCTCAAATCCAATTTTATTCGTAGAAATAGAGCCATGTAATGTACTAATCATCATTGAGCCCTTTGATTTAGCAAGTAAATGATCACTTGGCAATCTGCTCTCATTTTTTTTCTTGGCTACTTTATGGCCGGGAGCTGTTAATTTTTTTTTCATGATTTTAAATTTTAATTCAATATACCTTTTGTTCAGTAAAGAACCCAAAACCTATAAAATAAAAACACCGTTAAAAAATCATTTTTACCTCCGTTAAACGACGGTAAAATTAATGGGTTTTTGCCTTGCGCTAATTCGTTTAACGCTCATTGTCTATCACTTCATTGAGCCGCAAATTTGGTCTAAAGAATTTCACTTAAAAAAAAGACAATGAAAACATTTAGACTAATGATTCTCTTTGCAATCGGGCTATCAATTCCATTTGCCAATGCGCAGAATATGGTTACCCAGAGCAAAGCGAAATGGAAAGTTACCCCTAGGGTAGGTTATGACTTTCCAACGTATGCCAATAATACTCCTTATATAGATTATAAAGGAGGGTTAGATTTGGGAATTTCAATAGACCATTATTGGAATTGGTTTGGCTTGGGACTAGATTTCGACCATATTAAAAACAAACCAAAAAGCACCTATCCTACCGATAATCTATTCAATTCTCTTTCAGCTCCTTTAACTAGTTTTTCGATAACAGAAAATCCAATAACTAGAAATTTCGTAGGTCTTGGCCCTGATTTCCGGTACCAATCCTCCTCAAGAAAATTCGAGGCCGAATTAAATACAAGAGGAGGCCTATCCTACATAAGTGGCGGAAAAACTGAGCTAAAAGAAACCACCACCAGTTTAAATGAACTACTCAATTTTCATGCTGGGTATAAGGCCAAAAATATACTTTCAGGCAAAGCTCAACTAAGATTAAACTATTTCTTTAAACCTAATTTCGGCTTAAATGTAGGCGCATATTATCTACATCATTTCAATGCCCCAGAACTTGTTGATCCTGTATTGGGCATCTCTACTGCCTATCAGCCATTTATTACTGCTGCTACCGGAGCATCGGGTGCTACAGGCAATATGTTTAATGGTGCAAGGGCGGAAAGAATTGCTCCATGTAACTGTGGGATCTCTTCGGTTGGCGTTTTTGTAGGCCTGGTTTTTAAAATCCCTGCACGAAAAGAAAAAGCAAAGAAAGAAGAATACACGCTCAGTGTTACTGCAAAAGATAAATTCACAGGAGCAATACTTCCAGAAACAGAGGTACTGGTAAAAAACAAGGATGGAGTAATTACGGATAGGGGAACAACAAATGCGGCCGGGGTTATCGTTTTTAAAAACATTGCTGCTGATGATTATACCATTACCGGAACACTCTACAATACAGCCTTAGAAGGAACAACGGTTTCCAAAACCGAATTTCTGAAGCAAAAGGTGGTATACAAAGAGATCTTATATACAGATAGGAACTTTATTATTAAAGGTAAGATATTTGCGTGCAATACCACGACTCCTCTTTCTTCAACAACAGTTGTTCTTGAAAACGTTGAAAAAGCATTCAAAAAATCAACACTAACAGATGCACAGGGAAATTTTGTATTTCAATTAACGGAAGTAGATAAATATGCCTTATATGGCAAGAAAGACAATTACTTCTCGCAATACGAAGAGGTTACCATTTCAAATTACGATCGCAATAAGAATCTGTTTATAAAACTGGAAATGTGTGCAGAGCTGATCGATTGTAATAAAGCAATTAGGTTGAATAACATTTTGTTTGATCTTGATAAATACGTGATAAAAGAGGCTGCAAAACTTGAATTAAACAGGTTGGTCCGTTTTATGAAAGATAATCCAACGGTAAGGGTCGAATTGGGCTCCCATACAGACTCTCGTGCCTCCGTTGAATATAATATCACACTATCCCAAAACCGGGCAAATGCATCTGTTGATTATATCGTTGCCAAGGGCATTGCGAGAGATAGAATAGTTGCCAAGGGCTATGGCGAATCCCAGCTATTAAATGGATGTGCTGACGGAGTTAATTGCACCGAAGCACAACATGCCATAAACAGAAGAACCGAAATGAAAGTGATTTGTAAAGATTAACCCCCTAAAATTTATTTTATGAAAATTATAGCAACACTAAAGAATGGTATTTATAAAAATATCATTTCACCTAAAATAACATTCATGCTGGTTCTGTGCATGCTGATCTTAACACAAAACTCATGTACCAAAGAGACTTGCGCCTATGATGATGATACTTATCCACCCTCGTGTACTAAAGGCATGGACGTTGTATTCGCCATCGATTATACAGGAAGCATGGGAAGTGCCATAAACAATATTAAAAGCTCGATAGGGAGTATTGTTAATACCATTATCACAAAATCAGGAGGCAATTATAGGTTAGGCCTAACCATTTTTGATGAACAGCTCAAGGGAATATTACCTGCCTATGCAAGCCAATTGCCATACACCAGCCTACCCGCCGCAAATAAATTAACCATATCAACTGGTCCAACTACAACTCAATATTTAACTGTAATGGAAAATTTCGGTAACGCCAACACGTCCTCGTTCAGTGCCCAACTTGCTAAGTTAAATGGAGCCATGTCTATGGGCAATGGTGTAAGCCAGCCAGAACCCGGAGACTTGCTGATTGATAAAATAGTAAATTCTTCTTTTGCAGGCCCATGGCGACCAAACATTGCAAAACTGGTGATCATTATTACAGATGCCCCTGCGAGTGGTAATGACGACCTTGCTTCTGCTTTGGATGATACATTTTTAACTACTCTTGCGGGAAATGCAAACAGTGCAGGGATCCAATATATATTGATTTCGACACAAGCCACCAACAATTACGACACAAAGTTAATTGCAACCAATATTGGCGGACTAAAATTAATGTCGGCAAACTTTGCCAATATCGCACCTGATATAAGTGCAATGATCAATAACCTTTGCGACAATAATGCCAAACCTTGATGTACTAAAAGTGCCCCTTTTCGGAAAACGAAAGGGGGTTTTTACTAAACACTGACGTTTTGCCCCTTTACATCAAAGGCATCGCGCAAGCCGATAGCCAAGAGATTAAATGCGTACACTGTTAACATAATGGCCAGACCGGGTAAAACAGCTAAATAGGCAGCATCCATAATGATATAACCATAATGTTCTTTGATCATCGTGCCCCAGCTTGGCATAGGAGGTTGGGCACCAAAACCAAGAAAACTCAATCCCGTTTCCAAGAGAATGGCAGATGCAAAATTTGCAGAAGCAACAACTAAAATAGGTCCGGCAATGTTTGGCAAGATATGCTTGATAATGGTTCTGGTAGTAGAAAAACCTAAGGCCTTTGAGGCTTCAACAAATTCGACCTCCTTTAATGCCATTACTTGTCCGCGCACCAAGCGGGCCACATCAACCCAGGTAGAAAGACCCACTGCAATAAAGATTTGCCAAAATCCCTTTCCCAAAGCAAAAGAGATAGCGATAACCAATAACAATGAGGGCAAAGACCAGATCACATTCATAAACCAACTGATTCCTGCATCAACCCTGCCTCCAAAATAACCTGCAATCGCACCCAAACTTACCCCGATAAAAAGAGAAATTAACACCGCCATCAGGCCAACAGAGAGTGATACCCGTATGCCGAGAATTAGGCGGCTCAATAAATCTCTTCCGTTAATATCTGTACCTAAATAAAAAGTTTGTTTATAGATATTGTTTACCTCGAAAGCCGCTTTTCTCTGTTCTAGATCAGGTATTTGTGCACAACTTTTACATAGATCTTTTAGTGGATAAGTTGTTGCTATTGCGGTTTCATCGTCGCCGATATATTCGTTTACCAAAACTTTATCCCCCGAAAGTTGATAACCCGTAATTGGGAGGCTTATAAACTTAGCTTGTTGCCCATAGAGCATCTTTTCAAAAAGCCCAACCTGTTTTACGTTTTCCTTTTTATCGGTAATCAAAAATTCAATTGTTCTACCAGGTTTGATTTTGTTCAACTGCAGGCAATAGGTATTAGCATAGGGGGTCTGATCAGGCGTAATCAAATAGCCCAAAATTCCCATTATCATTAACAGGATAATAAAAATCAGTCCTCCAAACGCCAGCTTATTACGTTTAAATCGATTCCATATTTTCTTTGAAGGGCTATTATTCATCGTTATTTAACCATGCGACTTTTCCAATTGTACTTGCCCGAATTTCCGGCGATGCCAATATAAACGAAATATATAACATGTAACACGTTAAGTACTGGCAGCAATCCTAGTAATTTGTTTCTTTTAAAGAAGTTGGTAACACTAATTAAAAAAATGAGCTCGAAAACCAACTTGCTTCCAAGCTGAAATAATAAAAAATTTAGGCTGTTACTCTCTTTATAAAAAATGGCCAATAATGAATTGATAATGATGCTCAAGTTAAATAGCCAAATGCTTACTCCTAGAATTAAAACGGATTTATCTTTATATTTTGTGCTTTTTGAGGCCCACCTTTTACGTTGTTGAATAAACTCAGACAAGCTTGGCTTGGCATGGGTGTACACGATGGCGGCTCTACATTTTAAAAAACCTATTTTATTTTCATAAAGTGCTGCCATTTTATGAAGTAGCAGTTCATCATCGCCGGAGGCAAGATCATCGATGCCCGTAAATCCTCCTACCTCAAAAAAAGCCTCCCTCTCATACGCCAAATTTGCACCATTACAGGTACTTGGGTTATTATTGCCAATAGTTGACGCTCCCAAGCCAATCAAATAAGAAAACTCTAACGTTTGAATGCGTTCAAAAAAACTTCTTTCCTCAAAATATGCCACGGGCGATGAAATCATTTTAGACTTACTCGTTTCGTAATAGTTAACGATAGATTTGAGCCAATCCACTCCCATCCTGCAATCCCCATCGGTGGTTACAATGAGTTTTCCTTTTGATTGTTGAATTCCCGTTTGTATGGCCTTTTTCTTATATGAATTTAGTGCCAGCGATTCGTTAAGCCTGATTAATGTTATGCCCCTATCCGCATAAGAATGAATGATATCGGCTGTTGCGTCTGTAGAATGGTCGTCTATAATGATAACTTCGGTTAAACTTTTATCATAACTCTGCGCCAAGATATCTTCGATGGTTTTACCAATTTGCTCTGCTTCATTACGTGCGGCTATTAAAATGGATACGGTAGTTTTTCCAGGTTCGCCACTTAATTTATAAGGTTTGATTTTAGCCCATCCCCTAATAAAAGTGCAAACTACAAACACATAGATCAGTGCTAAAAAAACAGAAAAATAATTAATTGCGTTGACTACTTCCAAAGAAATTGAGTTTAAAAACAAAATATGAACCTAAGATAGCAGGAATTATGAGATTAATAAGCCAAATACTTGCAGTACACGCAACAACAGCCGTATTCTGATTGGTTACATGTTTAAATAATTCAACTGCGGTTACACTTCTAATTCCAATATCCAATAAATCCAATGATGGCAACGACGACTGGATAAATAGTAAGATGCTTACCAACATCAGAATGTCGAGATAATGGATATTGGGGATCAACCAAACGAACATAATGAGATACTGACTGCTAAAAACAAGATATCTTGCTAAACAGAATAGGATAATCTTTAAGAGTTCGGCTTTTTTATACTGAGCTAATATGTGGTAAAATTTCTTGTATTTCCGTGTAAATCGCATGGATAAAAGAATGCCATCCAGCCATTTGATGTTAAAGAAAAAGACGATAAAAAATAGGCAAAAGGCCGTTGCTAAGCCGCAAAGTGCTAAGAAAAAACGATAATCAATAGGTACAAACCTATAGATAAAGAAGCAAACCGCGATTGACCCAAAAACATTCGTTAACACCAACTGTCCGATGTTGCCAACCGCCATTGCAACAACGCCCACAATGCGCCTTTTTGGAGAAAGAAAAAACACTCTTCCCCCATATTCGCCTAACCTATTGGGCGTAAAAACCGCCAAGGTTAATCCGCAGAATACAGATTCTATAGCTAGCCATATACTAATAGGCTCAACTTTTCTAATCAGTTTTCGCCACTTTAACGATTCTAATCCCCAGTTAAGCAGCATTAACCCAAAAACAATCGAAAGAACTGTCCAAATTTGACCCTTAGGCATCTTATTTAACAGAGCCACAAATTTTTTCAGGTCGTTATTAGCAATTAGCTTTACATAGATAAACCAAAATGCAAAAACTACGATTGCAATCTTAATAGAGATAGAAAATATTTTTTTGTATTGCGCTGTCAACTTTTTACTTTTTGTGTGTGCAAATATGCTTAATATTGTGAGATGTTGGTTGAAAAAAAGGAACGTATAATCATGGGTATCGACCCAGGCACCGCAATTATGGGTTATGGCCTGGTTTTAGAGCATGGCACAAAGATAGAATTGGTGAGCATGGGTATCGTTAGGATGGATCATTTAGACGATCACTTTTTGAAACTTCAACGTATTTTCGAAAAAACAATCAGCTTAATTGACGAGTTTAAGCCCGATGTGCTGGCAATTGAAGCACCTTTTTATGGTAAAAACATTCAGGTGATGCTCAAATTGGGTAGGGCACAGGGCATCGCAATGGCTGCTGCCTTATCCAGAAATATTGCCGTTACAGAATACGCACCAAGAAAGATCAAACAATCCATTACCGGAAAAGGTACTGCAAGTAAAGAACAGGTGGCGGCGATGCTACAAAGACTGTTAAATTTTAAGGAAACTCCAGCATTTTTAGATGCCACTGATGGATTAGCCGTTGCCGTATGCCATGCTTTTCAGCGGACCAATACCAGTACAAGTGGTAAATCTTATTCAGGTTGGGATGCCTTTGCAAAGGATAATAAGAAAAGGGTAAAATGAGCTGAAAATGGAACGTGTGAAATGGGAGAGGGATGATGGGCAAGTGATCGAGAATTTTGAAATAGTGAGAAAGGATGGTTAATCAGTGTAAATCTCAAATCTGTGTAATCCACCGCAAAGCGAGAAAAGAGACAAGCTGAACACTCAAACAGAAAATCAACAGCCTGCTCTATTCCTCGCAATTTATTGATTAATGAGCCATCTTTCTCCTGGTAAAAAATCTGATGATTAGGAATACAGTAAATCCTACGGCAAATAACGGCCATAAAGCGGCTAGCCCTAAAAGAAACTCTTTAAAGTAAGACCATCCTGCGAAAAGGTTAAGTCTTAATCGTTGAAAAAATCCTGGGCCATAATCGCTTAAGCGATCGTTAGCAACAACTAGTGTGGCTACAGTATTGTCTTGATAAAAATCCAAAGTTATAGTGCTAAACTTTACTTTGTTATCAATATCCATATTCTCAATTTTCTTATCAATATAGTCGTCGCCCAAATACACGGCAGTTTCTACATTATTTCCTTTTCTAGTGGCAGTTTTATTGATAGTTTTTAACGCCGCTGCCCGGTTCTGGGATTTCAGCTTATTGGCTAAATACATGATGCTTTGATCATCCATTTTCATGGCTTGATTATCAACAAATACCGCCATTTTTGCTACACTATTCGTAAATTCATCCAATTTCGCTGATGGAACTTTGGCAACCAATGTACCAACCTTTCGATAAGAAGTAATTTCTTTAAGGGAGTCTAGCGTATATTTCACCTTATCGCTTTGTTGAATAACACTTTCGATTACAAATTCGGTTACCGTTCCCCCCTGAGCTTTAATAGTGGTTGATAAATTTTCTTTCGTTTGTTGTACATCCTTAACCCTAAATCGCATATCAGCGGTTTTGATAATTTTTGGAGCGGCCGTTGTATCAGAACTGGTGCTATCAGCAACAGCTTTATTTAATTCATAATCCGATGATGCATAATCTTTTCGTTCTCTGGTACAGCCGAACATTGCTAATATGATCGCGATGCAAAACAAATATTTTTTCATGGTCCGTTTTTAGGATTAATGCACAGCAACCCATTTAAGTAACCTAACATTTTACCACGTAACATAAATAATACGAAAACAAAAAAGCCTACACTAGCAATGCTAATGTAGGCCTCTACGTTATAAAATGTATATTTTACTTCGCGTCTAAAATCTTAAAAACACCTTTGCAGGCTATAAAGGCACCAATAAATAAGATTATCCAAGATGCAATTGAAAGGTAGGTAGAATCAAAAGCGAAACGTAGATAACAACCTACAATACCAATTAAAACCCCAATCAAAATTGTCGTATAAATCCCGGTTTGGTTAGCATTTCCCATGCTTTTTTCTCTGTCTTCAGATTGGCTCATCTTGTTTTATTTAATTGTTAATGCAAAAATAAGATTTATTAGCTAAATAAAGCAATAAATAAACCGGATTAATTAGTTTTTTATATACGCCATTTCTAATCCTGTAATGTTTAAATCCCGCCCCCTAGTAATCCTAATAACTTTTCAGTTTGTCTAATCTTTGTTTTGCTTTATCGGCTTCATTTAATTTATCACCTTTGTACAAGAGCTTCTCCCAATCTCCATACATCGGATTGGGCAATACAATAAATTTGGAGCCGAATAAATGTTGTAATGCATTTACCTGTTCTTTTGTGTCTTTATTTTCTCTGTAAAACACATTTGAGAAATCACTCAAATTATCGCCACAGAGCAATAAAATATTATACTTTTCCAGGATTTGTTGTCTACGAGGTTCTTTGTCAGAAGTTGTTGTTTTAAGCAGAAGATGCGCCTCATCGGCATAGGGAAATCCAAACCTTTGCAGGTTTTTTAACGTGCCCTCATGGTCTGCTTCATCCCTATTGGTAACATAGAATGTTTCTACATTTTTACTTGATGCGAATTTCAAAAAAGCAAGGGCACCAGGCACCGTATCGGCCGCTGCCAAGCTTGTCCACTTTGTCCAGTCGGCCGGCAAATAGCTCACCCCATTCTTGATTTCGTGTCCTTGGAAAGCTGAATTATCAAGGATGGTTTCATCAGCATCAACAATAACACAGTTGGGTTTAGTATTTGCCTGTTGCCACAATGCCTCTTTAAGCGATAAACGGGCAAAGTTATAGGCCTGAAATGCCAATGCTCGGTATTCGCCGCTAAATTGTTGCCACAAAACAGCGTTAGTGTAATCTCGTGCGGGGGTTAAGGCTTGAGCCGAAGCCAGCAAAGGAAATAAAGTGAATATTAAAACTATGAGTTGTTTTTTCATATAGGTATCAGTTATAATCAATCCAATAAAAGCATAATTATTTTGGATTAGCTTACAAATTAGTCATAATATTTTTGGATTAGAAGGAATAAACTTATAAAAAAACCCTCATCATTTAAGACAAGGGTTTATAGTATTAAAAGAACCAGACTCAGGACTATTAACCTAAGACTTAGGACTATCCATTAAGCGCTGCAGCTCCACTAACAATCTCTGTCAACTCTGTTGTGATTGCAGCTTGACGAGCTTGGTTGTAGGCTAATTTTAATGCTTTTAATAAATCTCCAGCATTTTCGGTTGCCTTATCCATTGATGTCATACGGGCTCCATGCTCTGATGCATGAGAATCCAACACTGCTTTATATAATTGGATCTTTATCGATTTAGGAATCAACTGCGTGATGATTTCATCTTGATTTGGCTCCAAAATATAATTGATCGTTTTCTTATTTGTTGAAACGGCTTCTTCGGTCTTCGCTAAAGGAAGCAATTGCTCAGTAGTTAAGATTTGAACGGCGGCATTTTTAAAGCGATTGTAAACTACATCAACCCTATCGAAATCGCCCTTAACAAAACCGGCCATAATCGCCTCGGTAATTTTGGTTACATTTTCGAAAGTTAATGCGGTGTACACTTCGTTGTTATTTCCAACCACTTTATAATTGCGTTTTTCGTAAAAATCCTGAGATTTTTTACCAATCGCTACGATGCTTACGTTACCGTTCTTTAATTGTTCACTATATTTTTCGGCAATTAAATTATTAGCAGATTTAATGACGTTCATGTTAAATGCACCTGCCAGACCACGGTTTGATGATACAACAATAACAAGCACTTTATGTGGCTCGCGTTCCTGAATAAAAGGAGATGAGGCACCTTCCAAACTAGCAGAAAGATTTGCTAAAATCTCTTTCAGTTTGGTAGCATACGGACGTAACTGTACAATAGCATTTGTAGCGCGCTTTAACTTGGCAGCCGAAACCATTTTCATGGCTTTGGTAATCTGCTGAGTAGACTGCACTGACGCTATACGAATTCTTACTTCTTTTAAATTTGCCATTTTCGAGTATTGCGTTGGGCGTAGGGCGTATGGCGTTTGCTCTTCAAAACGCTTAGCGCTTAACGCTCAACTAAAATTTAATATTTACCTGAAATCTCTTTTGCAATTGTTTCTAAAACTCCAGTAATTTCATCATCCAACTTACCAGCTTTTAAGGCTTTTAAAGTTTCAGGACTACGTAATTCTAAAGATTGAAGATACTCTGCCTCAAATTCTTTCACTTTATTTACAGGAACAGAACGCATCAAATTTTTAGTGCCTAAGTAAATGATCGCTACTTGTTTTTCAACAGTCATTGGCGAAAATTGTCCTTGTTTCAAAACCTCTACGTTACGTGAACCTTTATCAAGTACTGATTTAGTAGCTGCATCCAGATCAGATCCGAATTTAGAGAAAGCCTCTAATTCGCGGTATTGTGCCTGATCTAGTTTTAAAGTACCAGCTACTTTTTTCATCGATTTAATTTGTGCATTACCACCAACACGTGATACCGAGATACCTACGTTAATTGCCGGACGGATCCCTGAGTTGAACAAGTTCGACTCTAAGAAAATCTGACCATCAGTAATCGAGATTACGTTAGTTGGGATATAAGCAGAAACATCACCCGCTTGGGTCTCGATAATAGGTAAAGCAGTTAATGAGCCACCACCTTTAACGATTCCTTTTAATGATTCTGGTAAATCATTCATTGCCTGTGCAATTTCATCATTGGCATTGATTTTTGCAGCACGCTCTAATAAACGACTGTGAAGATAGAAAACGTCGCCTGGATAAGCCTCACGGCCTGGTGGGCGGCGCAATAATAAGGATACCTCACGGTAAGCTACAGCTTGTTTAGATAAATCATCATAAACAATTAGAGCGGGGCGGCCGGTATCACGGAAAAACTCACCAATTGCAGCACCTGCAAAAGGAGCATAAAACTGTAGTGGAGCAGGTTCTGCGGCAGAAGCAGCAACAACAACTGTATAGGCCATAGCACCATTTTCTTCTAAGGTACGTACAACGTTTGCTACAGTACTAGCTTTTTGACCACAAGCTACATAAATACAGAATACAGGATTACCTGCTTCGTAAAATTCTTTTTGATTGATGATGGTATCAATACAAACAGCTGTTTTACCAATCTGGCGATCACCGATTACTAACTCACGTTGTCCACGACCAATTGGAATCATACCATCAATAGCTTTGATACCCGTTTGTAAAGGCTCTGTAACAGGCTGACGGTAGATTACACCGGGAGCTTTACGCTCTAATGGCATCTCGTAGGTTTGACCTAAGATTGGACCTTTACCATCGATAGCTTCGCCAAGTGTATTCACCACACGGCCTAACATACCTTCACCTACTTTGATTGAGGCAATTTTTTTGGTACGTTTAATGGTATCGCCCTCTTTAATCTCATCTGATGGGCCTAATAAAACCACCCCTACGTTATCTTCTTCAAGATTTAAAACGATACCTTGTAATCCGTTAGCAAACTCAACTAGCTCACCACTTTGCACCTTAGTTAAGCCGTAAACACGAGCAATACCATCACCCACTTGTAAAACGGTACCAACTTCTTCCAATTCAGCTTCTGATTTAAAGCCTGACAATTGTTGTCTGATAATTGCCGAAACTTCGTCTGGTCTTACCTCTACCATAATTTCTATTTTTGTTTTTGAGCGTGGGGCGCGGAGCATGGAGCGTTTTCGATCCATTTCCAAACGCTTTCCGCGTTATGTTATGTTTACTATTTTGTTTGGCGTTGCGCCTGGAGCGATGGCGTTCTACCGCTTTACGCTTACCGCTATTCGCTTATCTATTGCGCAAATTCCTTTTTAAGTTTACTTAATCCGCCAGAAATACTAGCGTCAAATTGTTTATCACCAACTTTCAAAATAAAGCCACCAATTAGTTTTTCATTAATCTTTTCTTTAACGATAACCTCATTAGCGCCTAATTCTTTTTTAACCAAGCTTACAATTTCTTCTCTGCTTGCTTCTGTTAGTTGAATAGCTGATGTTACTTCGGCAGTTACAATTCCTTTAATAAATTGATACTGTGCAATAAACTGCTTTGCCGTTTCGAATAAAATGTTGGCTCTACCTTTACTTACTACCAGTTTAAAAAAGCTTTTTGTAATCGCGTGCACTTTGTTGCCGAAAACATCATTCAAAATTCCCGCCTTTTTATCTAAAGGAACAATGGGATTTCTTAATATTGCCTCCAATTCGCTGTTGTGACCCACAACCTGCTCAAACAAAACCATATCATTCATCATGTCCTGCAAAGCATTCTGCTCTGTAGAAAGATCGATCAATGATTTTGCGTATCTGCTTGCTGCTTTACTCGACATATATTTTGGTTTGGGGCTTTGAGCATGGGGCATGGAGCTCCCTGCTCGCCGCTCTATGCTTTTAATTTAATTCAACATCCTTTAACAAGCTGGCAACCAAATCCTGTTGTTTCGCTTTATCATCCAATTGGCTACGTAACACACGTTCGGCAATATCTAATGACAATGTAGACACTTGTCCTTTTAACTCGGCCAAGGCAGCTTTTTTCTGATTTTCGATCTCTATGCGAGCTTTTTCAATCAATTTATTGCCCTCAGTTTGAGCCGAAGTTTTAGCTTCGTTTACAATATTGTCCTTAAGTATTTTAGCTTCTTTCAAGATATCATCACGTTCTGCACGAGCTTGTTTCATCAATTCCTCATTTTGAGAAGTTAAACGGGCCATTTCTTGTTTAGCCAACTCTGCTTTGTTTAAAGCCTCGTCAATAAATTGTTCACGCTCTTTAATAGCAGCCAAAACAGGTTTCCAAGCAAATTTGCCCAAAACAAGCATTAGCAATAAAAATGCTATGGTTTGAAAAACGACTAAGCCAACTTCAGGTATTAATAAATCCATCTCAGTATATATTATAATTTTTTAAACTCATTTAAGAAATAAGTTCCTTGCAAAACAACCTTTTGCAAGGAACTTAAATGGGTGTTACATTAAAGCAACAACAACCGCAAATAACGCAACCGCCTCAACAAAGGCAGCAGCAATTAACATTGCAGTTTGAATTTTTGATGTAGCCTCTGGCTGACGAGCAATACCTTCCATTGCAGATCCACCAATTTTACCGATACCGATACCAGCACCGATAGCCGCTAATCCTGCACCTACTGCAGCAATACTTCCTGTAATCATGATTTTATATATTAAGTGTTAAATTATTAATTATTAGTGGTGTTCTTCTACCGCCATACCAATAAATAGGGCAGATAGAATGGTAAAAATAAACGCCTGTATAAATGCAACCATCAATTCAATTGCGCCAATAAACATAGCAAACGGAATAGATGCAGCAGAAACCCAATAGCTATTGAAAACAAATATCAAGCAGATTAATGAAAGCATTAAAATGTGTCCTGCAGTAATGTTTGCGAACAATCGAATCATTAATGCAATTGGTTTGGTGAAAATACCTACAAATTCTAACGGAGCTAAAAATAGTTTGATCAATACAGGAACTCCTGGCATCCAAAAAATATGTTTCCAATAGTGTTTATTACCATTAAATATCGTGATAAAGAAGGTGGCCAACGCCATAACCATAGTTACCGCAATGTTTCCTGTTAAGTTTGCCCCACCCGGAAGGAAAGGTACAAGGCCTAGCATATTATTAAACCATATAAAGAAAAATACAGTTAATAGATAGGGCATAAACCGCTCATGCTTGTGCCCTAAATTTGGCTTAGCAATATCATCGCGAACAAAAAGTATAACGGGTTCTAACCAAGATTGTAAACCCCGTGGAGATTTGCCCTTACGTTTTTTGTAGCTATTAGCCACATTTAAAAACACAACGAGCAAAAGAATAACCGAGATAAGTAAAGTACAGGTATTTTTAGTCAGCGAAAAATCAAGTGGTCTTTTGTTTTCAGCATGATGCGCAGCATTTAAATCTACATACTGTCCTTCATGATTTGCGGTAGCTGAAGCATAATAAATTTTTTCGTGTAATTTCACAAAACGTTGCCCACCTCTTTCAACCACTACCTTTGCATCATCGTCATGATTGAAATCACTGCTATTAAAAGTTATGATCTTACCATTAGCATATAACATAATCGGCAAGCCAATATAAGTCTCTCCGATTACATGCCAACTATGAGAATCCGCAATGTGGTGTAAGGCAAATTTTCCTATTTCGAATTTCTTTTCTTTACTAGCCTCATCTGCATGTTTTTCTACCGTTTGCAAGGTATCAACTTGCGCATTTGCTGAAATTGAAACTGACAAAAACACAGAAAAAAGCGCAAAAACAACAATTAATCTAATAAACCTAAACTCAAAAACGTGGCTACAATCCATATATTAGCAGATTTTACTATTTATTTTGGTCGCGCAAGTTACACAAGATAGCGAATATTTCAAAGCGTATTATTAAATAAAAATCTATAAAGTTGACTAAGTTCTTTTTGATCAAAAAAAAGCAGGTTATTTTAAATTTTTAATTAAAAAATAAACCTCAAAAACAGTAAAACCTACATATAAAAAAAAGAAATTTAATATAAAAGCGATATCCTTTCCCGTATGTCGTAAACTATAAACTAAAACGAAGATCAAGCAGAAAAGAAGTTTCAATGTTATTGAACCCATAATTGCTAAAATCCCTCCATCTACATTTCTTTTGATACCCAAATAAGCTACAAGGTAGGCTATAAAGGTTAGTCCTCCTATAAAGAGAAAAATCAACCAAAAATCATGAGCTAAAATCTTTGGCGAAAAATAGGGCAAAAGTATTGCAATTCCAGCTAATAAAATTGAATATCCTAAATAATATAAAATGAAGCGCGATAAACCCAATGTTCTAATAATTTTCCAAAGGTAATAAACGGGGATAGATATTTAAAGTCTTAATCAGCACCTCATAGCCTTAATTTAATTGCCTTTTTTAGTCAAGGATCTAACTATCATAAATAAAGAGATTAACGTTCCCAATACACCCAAAACTGCGGTATAAATTAATTTATGATGGGAGCTATTTTCATCGATTTTGTATCCAATAAATGCAAACAATCCAATAGTTGCCAACATCTGAAATGCCATCCCGCTGTATTTAGCGAAATTATTTACATTCTTGTTGTTTTGGTCGTCTTCAGAATTAATCATAAATGAATAGTTAAAATAAAAATATACCGTAAATAGTAAGAATTTATTGCCGAATAAAATATTTTTGCATACATTTTGTTATATTGTAGGTAGTACTCAATTCTAAAATTCTTGAGCAATAACATCAAACTTAGTATAAAAATCCTTTTCACTTGCTTAAGCGCCCTTCTATTTTATGGTTGCTCTACGCAAAAGGATAACGCCTCAAACAGGAGTCTGCAAAACCTTTCTGCCCGTTATAACTTAATATATAACTCAAATGTTTTGTTAACTGCTTATCAGGAAGAACTTGCACTAAGCAATAAGGATAATTACGATAATTTTTTAGATGTTTACCTTGCTCCACCAGCAGTTGATAACCTATCTTCAACTAACGCATCAGTAAATGCTAAACTGCTGGATGAAATTGCGCAAAAGGCCCAAACCATCATCTCAGAAAAAGGACTTAGCAATTATGTGGGCGACGCCTATCTTCTCCTGGCAAAAACCAATTTTTACAAAGGCAGCTACTTTACCGCTGCGGCCTACTTTGATTATACCGCTAAAGCCTATCCAACCGAGAGTGATATTTTTCTGAATGCCACAACCTGGAAAGCCCGGAGCTTAATGCAGCTCAACGAATTTAAACAGGCTGATGCCATTTTAGATACAGTAAGCAAATTCCTGGATTTAGGTAAAAAGGTAAAAGCCGAATCCTTCGCCACTTTGGCACAAATGAGTATCTACAAAAAGGATTTCAAAAAAGCTATAGGATATCTCGAGCTAGCCATAAAAGAAAGCAACAAAGCCCAGCAAAAAATAAGGTGGTCGTATATTTTAGCGCAATTGTATGAAAATGATAAACAATATGAGGCGAGCTTAGAAAATTATACAAAAGTAGAGAAGAGTAATGCTCCATTTGAAATGTATTTCAACGCAAGGCTAAGCAAGATCCGAATTAATGACGCGTTAACCAACAAAATTTCTGATCGGAAGGAACAATTGTTGAAACTCTTAAAAGATGATAAGAATCTTGATTATAATGATCAGATCTATTACGAAGTTGCTGAAGACTATTTAGCGCATCAGGATTATAGCCAGGCCGAAGTATATTACAAACTTTCTTCCCAAAAAAGTCTCCTAAACCCCTATCAAAAAGGACTTTCCTACCTAAGATTGGCCGATCTTAACTTTAAAAATTTAGGCAATTATGTAAACGCTAAACTATATTACGATAGCGCTGCGGCTACGCTTCCAAAAACCTATCCTGGCTATGAGGCCATCGTTAAAAAGGCCGAGAATTTAGAATATTTAACCCAGCGCTATCAATTAATTTCCAAGCAGGATACCTTACAGGCCATTGCGTTATTGCCGCAACAGACCAGGGAAATGAGGTTAGAAGAAATGTTCACGGAAAAAGTAGCTGCTGCACCTATTAGTACGCCCGGTACCAACCTTCCAACCGTTAACAACAATCAGCTCAAAACTCAAACCAGCGGTACGTTTTATTTTAGTAACCAAAGTGCCATTTCAAGAGGGTTTACGGACTTCAAGAAGAGATGGGGAAATCGACCTTATGGCGATAATTGGAGACAGAGCGTAAAGTCTTCTGCACAGGTTAATCAGCAAAACCAAACCAACGTCATTACTAACGGTAATGCAATAACAACAACAGCACAAAATACCATAAATGCAAACAAAGCTAGTCAAATAGCCGAATATACCGCTCAATTGCCTTTAACGGCTGAGCAATTAAGCCGCTCCGATCAGCAGATTATCGACGCCTATTTTGAAATTGGAAATTTCTATCAGCAGGTGCTTGAAGATCATCAGGAAGCTGTAAAAGTATATGAAACCGTATTGAAACGTTACCCTAAAAACAATCGCTTAGATGCGATGTATTATAGCCTGTACTTAGGGTATGCTCAAACTGATAAGGTAAAGTCTGAAAACTATAGAAGGTTGGTTTTAACTGATTTTCCGACTTCGATATATGCCAAAACCATTTTAGACCCTAATTTTTCTGCCAAACAAAATGCTATCGACCTCATCGTTAACACCAATTATAATACTGTCTTTCATACTTATGAGAAAAAGGATTTTAATGGGGTAATTTCGAGTGTAAATGAGGCCAATAACCGCTATCCGGGAAATAACCTACAGGCACAGTACGATTATTTAAAAGCGATCGCCATTGGTAGAACCCAGCCTGTAGATAGTTTGCTAACAGCTTTTAACAAGATACTTGTCCAATATCCAAACGACAATTTAATTAATCCGCTCGTTAAAGATCATCTTGTATACATTAATGCAAATTTGGCGGCCTTTAAAGCAAGAAAAATCGCATTGGTAGACTTCGATCCTACCGAGCCCCGTTTTATTGCCCAGCAGGATATTCCAGTAGCTCAAAAACAGGAGCCTCAAAAAGTTAACCCTACGATTGTTACGCAAAAAGCCGTAGTACCTAATTCAACGGCAACCAATCCTGCAGCTCCTATTGTTCCATCTACCCAAAATCAGCCGGGCGCTAAAACCGATCCAATGGGTAAGGCAACAGCCGATAACTTATTTAATAAATTAGAATCAAAAAATTATCTCTATGTGATCAGCGTTTCGGACGTCACCTTAAGCGTAAGTTCATCACGTTTTGGAGTTGGACAGTTTAATCGTGGCAACTACTCTGGATCCGGCCTAAAACATCAATTGTACGAACTTGAAGAAGATCAGCTTATTTTTGTAGGTAATTTTGCAACCTTGCCAGACGTTAAAACATATGCTGATGGCATTACACCACAGCTGCCCCGCATCATGAAAGTTCCTGCTGGGGTATACAAAAGTTTTTATATCAGTCAGGAAAACTTTGATAAGATAAAGAATAGAGAAACACTGAATAAATATATCGAGTTTTTTAAGAATAATTATTGATACAAATGAACAAGTCCCTCACAAAAGAAGATATTAAAAGATATAACCGTAGGCTTTGGAAAGTGCTATTGGGCAGTATGCTGTTGTTTGCCTTGTTTATTGTTTCGATAGGTTTTGGTCTCTTTGGCGAAATACCATCTTTTAGGGCAATAGAACATCCAAAAAGCAATGAAGCCACAGAGATACTTTCGGAAGATGGAAAGGTGATCGGTACTTATTTTGTTAAAAACCGTTCAAACGTTAATTACAGCGAAATTTCTCCCAATGTTATTAATGCCCTTATTGCGACAGAAGATATCCGCTATCGCTCCCATTCTGGCATCGATTTTAAAAGGACCTTTACCATTTTCTTGTATGCGATGACCGGCAAAAAACAGGGCGGAAGTACCATCACACAACAATTAGCCCTTAATCTCTTCTCTGAAGAAGGAAGGCAGAAGAATGTTTTTAAAAGGATTATACAAAAATTCCAGGAATGGGTAATCGCCGTTAAACTCGAACGAAATTATACCAAGGAAGAAATCATCACTATGTATTTAAATACGGTAGATTTTGGCAATCAGGCCTTTGGGATCAAATCTGCTGCCCGTGTTTATTTTAATACTACCCCTGATAAGTTAACTGTTCCGCAAGCTGCTGTTTTGGTGGGTATCCAAAGAGGGATTACCCGTTATTCGCCTACTAAAAATCCAAGTAGGGCTTTAACCAGACGAAATACGGTAATGGCATTAATGGTTAAATCAGAATTTCTTACCCAAGAAGAATTTGATAACGTAAAAGATAAACCTCTCGATCTACATTTTAATGCCGCAACAACAAATGATGGAATTGCCCCTTATTTTAGGTCGGTGCTAAAATCCGAAGTTAAAAAAATCCTTGAAGAAAGATCAATTACAAAAAATGGAGTGCCCTATGATTTGGATAGGGATGGCCTTAAAATCACCACTACCATAAACTATGATATGCAGGTTTATGCCGAGGAAGCCCAAAAAGAATACATGAAAACCCTACAACAGCAATTTACCAACAGTTGGAAAGGACGCAACCCATTTAAAGGGATGGAGCTGCAGATTGATCAGGGGATCAAACGGTCAGATCGTTATAAAGCGCTAAAAGCAGAAGGTAAGTCTGAAGAAGAAATCAAAGAAAACTTTAACACCCCTGATCAGCTTACGATATTTACATGGAAGGGGAATATCGACACCCTAATGAAACCATTAGATTCGGTTAAGTATTACAAATTATTATTACGCAATGCGATGATGGCCATGGATCCAAAAACAGGGTATATCAAAGCTTGGGTGGGTGGAATAAATTTTGAGCATTTTAAATACGACCAAGTAAAAATGGGTACCCGCCAAGTAGGATCAACCGCCAAGCCCTTTACTTATGCCGTAGCTATAGAAAATGGCTATTCTCCTTGTTATTCTGTAGATAACGTTCCCATTACTATACAATCGCCAGGTAGTCCTGATTGGACTCCTCGTTCTTCAGGAACCCTCCCCGGAAAAATAACCCTTCAAAAGGCTTTAGCTTACTCGCAGAACTATGTAGCTGCCTATTTGATGCAACAGGTAGGACCAACTGCAGTAGCTACTGAAATTAAAAAACTGGGAATAACCACTGAAGTGCCCATCGTGCCATCTATCTGCTTAGGCTCTTTTGATGCCTCAATTTACGATATGGTAGGTGCTTATGGTGCTTTTGCAAATAAAGGCGCTTGGATCCAGCCTACCTACATTCTTAAAATCGAAGATAAAAATGGGGTAGTATTGTTCGACAGTAAACCTGCGATTAAAGTAGTAATGAACGAAGAGATCGCCTATGTAATGACCCGAATGCTAAGAGGCGTTGTAGTTAACGGTACAGGTTCTAGATTGAGCTATAAATATAAAGTAACTGCGCCAATCGGCGGAAAAACGGGAACAACATCTAACAATTCTGATGGCTGGTTTATGGCCATTACGCCGGATTTAGTGGCTGGTGTATGGACGGGCTGTGAAGATAGGGCATTCCATTTTACAAGTACCAGAGACGGTGAAGGCGCAAATTCGGCACTGCCTATATACGCCCTATTTATGCGAAGGGTTTATGCGAATTCGAACCTTAAAATAGGTAAAGCGGATTTTGAGGCTCCTAAAAATGGGGTCAGCATTGTGTACGATTGTAATCAATACCAACCACAAGAGGCAGGCACCACAGAGCTTGATAAAAAACTGGGATTTTAATAATCTGCGTAATCATTTCTAATCGGTGAAATCAGTATTTGATCATAAAAAGGCATTGGCCGATATTCCACATAAGCCTGGCGTTTACCAGTATTATGATGTGGAAGACACGCTTATCTATATCGGCAAGGCCAAAGATCTGCGCAATCGCGTGGGCTCTTATTTTGTACAGGATAAACAGGTAAACGGTAAGACCCGGATGCTTGTTTCAAAGATACGTCGCATTAGTTTTACCATTGTTGATACTGAAATTGATGCCTGGCTCTTAGAGAATAACCTGATAAAAAAACATCAGCCACGATATAATATCAGTTTAAAAGATGATAAGACCTATCCTTGGATCATCATCAAAAAAGAAGCTTTCCCCCGTATTTATTGGACACGTAATCCTATAAAAGATGGTTCGACCTATTTGGGGCCGTATGCCTCTGTTGGGATGATGCACACCATTTTAGATCTTATAAAAGAAACGTACACCCTTCGCACCTGCAATTTGCCCTTAACCCCACAAAATATAGCAGAAGGTAAATTTAAGGTCTGCCTAGAATTTCAGATCGGAAACTGCAAAGGTCCTTGCCAAAATTATCAGAGCAAGGAAGATTACGATCAAAATATCGAGGAAATCCGCGAAATATTAAACGGTAAGGTGAGTAGCGTAATCAAAGCGGTAAAACAGGTGGTACAAAAGGCTTCTGAAGAACTAAACTTTGAGCTTGCGCACAGCTATCAACGTAAATTGGGGATCCTCGAAAAATACCAAAGCAAATCTACCGTTGTTAATAGCGCTATTACCAATATTGATGTAGTTAGCATTGCAGCTGATGAGCGCTATGCCTTTGTGAATTACCTAAAGGTGATGAACGGAAGTATTATCCAAACACAGACCATCGAGATCAAAAAGCGATTAGACGAAACGGATGAAGAGCTGTTGACACTAGCAATAACCGAGTTTAGAACCAAATTTAGTAGTACCTCTAAAGAAATTATTGTTCCTTTTTCGATCCCGCTAGTTGATCAAAATTTGAAATTTACCGTACCTAAGCTAGGCGAAAAGAAAAAGTTGCTCGAGCTATCTGAAAAAAACGTGTTATTCTTCAAAAGGGAAAAACTTAACCAATACGAAAAACTAAATCCCGATCTAAGAACAGAGCGCATTTTAACCCAGATGCAAAAAGACTTACGGTTAACCCAACTTCCGCATCATATCGAGTGTTTTGATAATTCTAACTTTCAAGGAAAATATCCGGTGTCAGCAATTGTAGTATTTAAGGACGCCAAGCCAAGCAAAAAAGACTATCGCCACTTTAATGTGAAAACAGTTGAAGGCCCGAATGATTTTGCTACTATGGAGGAAGCAGTGTATAGGCGCTACAAAAGGATGTTGGAGGAAGGAGGCTCATTGCCGCAACTCATTATTATTGATGGTGGTAAAGGACAGCTGTCCTCAGCAGTGAGCAGTCTAAAGAAATTGGATATCGATAAAAAAGTTACGGTTATTGGTATTGCAAAGCGATTGGAAGAGCTGTATTATCCCGAAGATAGTTTCCCCCTATATTTGGATAAGAAATCGGAGACCTTAAAAATTATCCAACAGCTTCGTGATGAGGCGCATCGATTTGGGATCACCTTCCACCGCAAAAAACGCGATCAAGGCACCCTTAAAACCGAGCTGTCCATTATTCCGGGTATAGGCAAAACTACTGCAGATAAGTTGCTGGTTAGATTTAAATCTGTTAAAAAAATCAGAGAAGCAACTGAAGAGGAACTGATGCAATTGCTAAATAAAAAACAACTGCTTGCACTTAACACTTATTTTAACCCCCAATCTTCTGAAGGTGGCTTGCCTAGCGCTTAATTACCAAAAACTGAGGCTATAAAAAAGCCCCGATTAAATCGAGGCTTAAATGCATTAAACTAAGGCCTCCTTCAGGTCCTGCCTGGAACCTATGATAGAGTTAGGACTAGGTCGTCAATACTCCCAGAGCCCCTGCTCAAAATCAGCCATTGCTTTTTTATACCTTTCTGATTCGAGCAATCGATCTTTTGAATTAAATAAAATATCCTCAATTCTATTATCAGCAGAGTTAGACACCTTTGTGATGTTGCTATAGAATAATCTTCGTACAAAAACATCATCAAAGTTAATTCCCGAATTATCATTCTGGTTATTTGAAATCTTGTGTTTTACCAAGATCTCTCTCAGGTCTTCAAAGTTGATCCATCCAGCCAGAAATTTAACCGTATCAGCTCTAACTTTACCCGTAACAGGATCTGGAACCGGATTACCATTGTTATCAACTGCTTGTTTTACATCAATCCTAACTGGAGCGATGCCGATAATCCGAGGTTCAAAAATTCCTCTTTTAATATCTAAGATCCAATCTTCCTTAATCCTTAAAGCAACAAAGCTGGCTACAAAAAATTCGTTGTTAGCTCTATTTACTTCATTAGTGCTTGGGTTAACGCCCAAAAAAGCAGTATCAGCTACAGAGCTACTCGTTACTTTTGGATTGTTTCCTTTTTTTGCACTCAAAGGATCAACGCTCCAATCCTCAACATTACTAGGATAAAGATCCAATTCTCCATTACTAATGGCATCGTAAACAATCCCTATCAAATTAACTTTGGGTGAAGCCAATATAGCATTACCACGATCACGTAAGTCTATTTCGCGCCATACCCTTTTGGTATAAACAACATCTTCACGGGCAACCTTTGCATAAGGAACTACGGTATCCGCTTCGGTTACTTCATTAAAGATAAAGCCATCTTGTTTGGGCACTTTTTTCTTTGGCACAACTTTCTTATCAACTGTTCCAGCCGAATTAGATTGATTTTGTGCAAATGCAAAAACCGTTATCAAAAGAAAAAAAGAAAGGAAAAACGTTTTTTTCATCATATTTTAATTTACGGTAAATACCATCGAGTTTAACGTTACTGTTCGTCCATCGGGCATTCCCGCCTGAACTCCTTCTATATAAACCCTCGAGTTAAATGGAAGAGCAGATAGTACTGCCTTAGCCTGAGAACTAAAGGTATCACCAGAACAAAAGAATTGTTGAGGGTCTTGGCGTGGTCTGATTACAACCACAGTAAATTTAGTTACTCTTACTTTAATATCAAATTCGAAATTTTCTAAAGCGGCCGTAACCTGGTTTTCAGTCGCCATTTTATTACCTGAGATGATCCCACCCATTCTACCTGCAAACTTAGCGGTTGGATTTGGGATCTGCTTTACTCTAAATACGTTGCTACCTAAACCTAACGTTTTACCTTCGTTGGTTGCGGAAACGTTTATGGTAACCGTTTGGCCAATCTGACTTGCCGGTACATTGATCATGAATTTCCCTGAACCGCCAGACATTGATCCGGCAGAAATAGATGCTCTTACGCTTTCTAATGGGAAGCCTGGTGCCGAAATAGAGAACGGATTAGGTATACCCGCATAAATTACATTCAAATTAGTTGAAGACACCGTTGCAGAGGGTTTCGCAACTTGGTATGTTATTTCAGGCGTCTTGTAGTCTTTAAAACTACCGTCGGTTTGCTTTACACGTACTGTCCCTGTCCATTTAAATACACCCACAGATCCTGTTCCACCTGTATAGGTACCCACCCCTTCTTTGATAGGTAATGAACTTCCATTTACGGTAATGATAGGATTAGATTTAGAATCGCTTGCGGTTAGGAATACTTCAGCTTTATAAGGTTGCCCTTGGATCACATAACTACTCGAAGGAACTGCAACTGCATTAAACCTGTCTAACGTAACTTGCGTATTGCTCATTTGGCTAAATAGCTTTTTAATTACTTCAGCTTCTGCGTTCTGTAAATCTGCTTGAATTTTAGTTAAAATTGTATTCGCAGCCGTTAATGGATTTCCTTCTCCAAAATTAACATCCTCCCATTTGGTTTTTCCATTTACAGGTTGTTTAGGGTCAATCGCTTGCAAGTTAAAGGATACACTGGCATTTGGTCCAAGTAGAGAAATCAATTTTTTTCTGGTCTCATTAATTTTAGCCTTTAGCTTTTCCCCCTCTTTACCATTAATCATGATTTCTTGAGCGATATCGGTATTTTCTCTAAGCGTGAAATCTCCAGTCTCAGGATTAATACCTCCTCCTTTAGTCTTAAATTCTTCTTTCAGTCTTAAAATATCTTTTTCAAGATCATCGGCATACGCTTTAGCCAAGTTTGCTTTATCCCAAAGTGGTTTAGCACGTTCGGGTTTATTTTTTAGTTCGGTATTCTCAAAAGCGTCAAATAATTGTGCGATATTGGTACTTACATTCGCCCTCGTCGCATCCAAGCTATCGTTAATGTTCTTAAACGCATTTAACAATGTATCTGAAACGTTTAAGGCAAGCATAGCAAGCAATACGAGATACATCATATTGATCATCTTCTGCCTTGTTGTTTCTTTTCCTCCAGCCATGTTTAATTAGATTTTGTTTAACTAAATAAATTGTTTGAACTAATTAAATACGTGGTTGATTCATAGCGGTTAACATATTGCCATAAATTGCATTAAGCGATGCCAAGTTTTTGGCCAATTTACCCACTTCTTCTTTAAACTGTTTAGAATCTTCCATTGATTCGTTGAAGTTCCCCATCGTTAACGATAAATTCTGATAGAATTTATTCATTGATTTTAAGTGGGCGCTAGAATCCTGTAATTCTAATTCGTAAACAGCATTTAAGGCCGATAAATTTTTCGCTAAATTATTTACTTGATCATGATAAGCTTGTGTATCAACTTTACTTTCGCCCATTTCAACTAAATTGGCAGTAGCTTTACCGAAAGCGTTGCTCAAATCATCAAAACTAGAAGAAGCTGTTTTTACTTTTCCTGTAAACTCGGTTGTTGCAAGCGCAGCATCACTCACATTAGAAATTGTAGACACTTTATCGCCAAAGGTACGGAGACCAGTACCTAAACTTTCGATCAAGTCTGGACCAATCTTAGCATCTTCCAACATTTTATCCAGCGCAGCTGAAGAAGAAAAATTACCGCTACTAATTGGCCTCGCCGAAGCTTTTGGCAGCTCACCCGCAAAACCATCGTTAAGCTCTGGGTACACTCTCTCCCATGGCAATTCTGGCTCCGGCGGAAAAAAAGCCGTTACAGCAAATAAAATGGCCTCGGTTACTAGTCCCACACTAATAATATAATTTGCCCATACACCACCGAAGTGAATGATTTTTGCCAATGCTCCTAGGATTACCACACTTGCTCCTAACGAGATAGCGACATGTAACCATCCTGGTTGTCCTTTACCTTTTGCTGCCATAATCTTTTTAAAATTTTGTTCTTGTTTTAGTTAAGTTGATGATTGATTTTAATTTAATGCGTTACCTGGGAAATCGGAAACGCAGCGGAACCCAATATAAGATCTTGCCTTATCTTGGTATTCATAAGTGCCTACAGAGTTTTGCAAAAAGAAGCCCATGTCTTTCCATGAACCACCTCTAACTACTTTGGCTCCCTTGGCAATATTGGTATAATTTGGACTAAAGTCTGAAAGTAAGCTGGTGGCAGACCGGTTATATGCGGTAACCGTCCATTCGGAAACGTTGCCCGCCATGTTATACAAACCATAATCATTTGGAAGATAGGCTCTAGCGTCAACGGTATATAAACCACCATCATCCGTATAATTACCTCTTCCTACCTTAAAGTTCGCCTGTAAGCAACCTTTTGTATTTTTGATATACGGACCTCCCCATGGGTATTTGGTTTGCGTTCTTCCGCCCCTGGCAGCATATTCGAACTCTTGATCTGTAGGTAGCCTGTATTTTAACCTGCTATT
This sequence comes from Pedobacter sp. NO84, assembly GCF_059703915.1. Taxonomy (NCBI): domain Bacteria; kingdom Pseudomonadati; phylum Bacteroidota; class Sphingobacteriia; order Sphingobacteriales; family Sphingobacteriaceae; genus Pedobacter; species Pedobacter sp. NO84. The sequence continues at coordinate 3,881,677 of NZ_AP046575.1, read as the reverse complement.
AACAGGGATTTTTCTTGATGCTGCAACATTGCTGTATAATCGGGTTCTCCAGTTACAAAATGCTGTAGCCTGATCCCAGGTAACGCCTACAACAGGATAACGATCATAAGAGGGGTGATTAAAATAAGCTTCTACCATCGGATCATTTTGTGCGTAAGCGAAATCTAGTTTCCAAACCAAGGTATCTGGATAAACACTTACAGAAGGATGCTCATTCGCTTTACCAGGAGTTGGATTATCAGTATAAGTTTGGATAAAATCCTGTCTGCTTTTGCTAGGATCATTTCTGCCCGCAGCTTCTAGATCATGATCTAAATAGCTATAAGCGTACCTCATCTTTCTCACATCAAATTCTGTTCTACCTGGCAATGCATCATTACCTGAATAGTACATGTTCTGTAATCTAGCTTTATACGCACTATTTTTGCCCCAAAGTACATTTGTCTTTCTTAATGCTCTCCAATTAATGTCTTGTTGCCCTGTTGGAGAACCACCGTTTGCCGCAACCGCAGGGGGGACAGGCTTATAAAGTGCAGGTGCACCAGATGGGCCCAAAGATGATACAGCGATCGAATCTCTAACCCAATTTACAAATTGCCTGTATTCAGCATTTGTAATCTCGGTTTGATCCATATAAAATGCTGGAAAAGAAGTCATTCTGCTAGTATTAGCCTGATAGAAGCTAATATCCTCATCTGTCATTCCAATTAGAGTTCTACCTGGCGGAATAAAAACCATGCCCAGCGGGATGGTCTTATTCTTGAACTTTCTATTGTAAGCACCTACGAGCTCTCCTTGCTGGCCTTTTGAGCAGCTTGCTAAGAACCCACAAATGATGAAAAAACTAAATAGGTATATTTTTCTCATAAAATTAGTTGAAGGAGACGGTAATATTTCTATAGCAATTTTATCGAATATCCTTGACATAAACAATTATTTGCCTAAATAAATGCATAACAATTTAAAGTTAAACTCCTTACGGGTTTCCTTTTAACCTACAATAACGGAAGATAATCTAGCTATAATTTTTTGCAATTACGTAAAAATTAAGTCTTTGGTTGGCTTGTTTTTATTAAATATTGAGTCTTAACGATAAAAAATATAAAAAATTACTTGTTCGATTTCTTTATATAATTTTCAATCGCCATAATCATGGATGGCGCCTCCGGACTAGGGGCTGCAATATCTACAATCTGACCGGCGTCAGTTGCTGCTTTATTTGTATTTGACCCAAATGCAGCAATTCTAGTATTGTTCTGTTTAAAGTCTGGAAAATTAATATACAAAGATTGAATACTTGAGGGACTAAAAAACGCAATAACATCATAAAACACTTCGGCAAGATCTGATAAATCGCTCACTACGGTTCTAAAAAGTACAGCCGGAGTAAAATCATAACCATTTTTCTGCAAGAAATTCATAGTGTCTTCTGTGGCAACATCAGAACAAGGATACAAAAATTTCTCTCCCGCATGTTTCTTCAGCACCTCTGCCAAATCTGATGCAGTTTGTTTGCCAAAGAAAATTTTACGCTTTCTGTATTGGATGTACTTCTGAAGATATAAAGCGGTTGATTCTGAAATGCAAAAATATTTAAGATCGGCAGGCACATCGTACCTCATTTCTTCGCAGATTCTAAAAAAGTGATCTACAGCATTACGACTCGTAAAAACAACTGCAGTGAAGTCTACCAAGTTAATCTTGTCTTTCCTAAAATCTCTGGCCGGAACGCCTTCAACATGAATAAACGATCTGAAATCGATTTTCAAATTAAATTTTTTAGCCAAATCAAAATAAGGTGATTTCTCTGTTTCGGGCTTTGGTAAAGTGATCAGTATACTTTTTACTTTACGTAATCTATCTTCGTTCTTTTCCTGCATGTTAAGTAATTACCTCCTAAAATCCTCTATCGCCTTGATTAATATTAATATAGGGCAAATTTCGAGGGTGCAAAAGTATAAAAATAAATACACTTTTGAAAACCTATAATTTGATAAAATATTTACACCTGCCCTAATAAATTGAAAAACAAAAACGATTAATAACAAAACTATGGCGATAATGATATAAATGGAGCCATATTTTAGCGGCGAGAGCGCAAATGCAACTACCAATGGAATAAACAATAAAGCCGTATTAAAATAACTTAAATATAATATTGATACGTATTCACCTACTGGTTTTTGTATATTAAATATAAAACCAATCACCCTTAATAGCAAAATTTTTAAAGCATACAGTACAATAATTAGTCCAGAGGCGGTTAAAAAAAACTGAAATCCATTTTTGGCCATCCCTACCTGCTGGTTTTGTGCAACCAAATAAAAGAACATTCCTATAGTAAAGCCCAACTGTACAAACAGCACTAAAAATGGCCAAGAAGTAAACAGATTATCTTCTTTATTTAGGTTACCTAAAATTCTGTTACTAAAAAACGACTGTACTATCGTGGTGAGCTGCTTAGCGAAAATCTGCTTTACAACTGCAAATAATACCAGCAAACAAGCTATAAATGCCAATACCCATACATCCCCTTTGGGTAATAATTCTCCCTGTTGATGCAGATCCTTACTTACCGAGTTCAATAAAAATTTGGCAATCAGTGCATCAAAATCTGTTTGCTCATACCCATATCCCTTACTCCAATTACTTGTTATATTGGCTACTGTTAATGAATCCAAAGGTCTTAAAGTCTTTGGCGTAATGGTGTCGGGAGCAATAACCGGTGCCACTCTAGCCGAATCTACACTATCGGGAAGGAAGTAGATTTTACGAAGGCTATCTACATTTAGAGGCTGTTGCTGCGCCTTTACAGACAGCACCATGCAAAGAAAAAAGAAACTAAGCCACAAACTCCTCTTAAACATTCTTAAACTTACTATTGTAAAAATTGTGATCGTTTACACAAAATACGATCGGTTTGCAAAGCTAAGCTTATTCCTTTGTTTTATAATTATGTAGCTGATTAAATTAGAATAAGGTATTGTAATAAAGTAGCAAAATTGCTACCTTTGTGAATGAACTTCAGGGAAGTGCTGAAGCTGCTTAAAAAAGATGGTTGGGAAGAAAAGACCCAAAAAGGTAGTCATCTGCAGCTTACGCATCCTTTCAAAGCCGGGTAAAGTTACCTTACCGGTTCACGGGGGAGATATACCTAAGGGTACCCTTAATTCAATTTTGAAACAGGCCGGACTTAAATAGTCCGCCTGTACTTCTAATAAAATGAAAAATGAAAAAAATAAAGTTAGAAATGATCATTGAGCGGGGGAATGGGAATTTATCAGGGAGGGTAGTCTATAATGAAAATTTGATTGTTGAAAATGGGGCTACCGTTTTTGAGCTTGAAGAAAAAATAAAAAATCTTTTATTTGAATTTGAAGATTTGTCGCCTGACAAAGTCAGTTTTGAATGTCTTTATGATGTTTATGCACTTTTCCAACAATTTGATTTTCTCAATATAGGAAAAGTAGCTGAAAGAGCTGGGATTAATGCGGGCTTATTACGTCAGTATGCTAGTCAAGTTAAGCATCCCTCAGCAAAACAAGCACAAAGAATTGAAGAAACTATACACAAACTTGCAGATGACATGAAGAAAGTACTAGTTTACGCATAGTTAATGGCCGGCATCTACATCCACATTCCTTTTTGCAAAAAAGCCTGTACTTATTGCGATTTCCATTTCACTACATCTTTTAAGTATGTTGATGAGATGACAACTGCTATTTGCAACGAGATTAGGCTAAAGCAAAATCGTATTACCACAACAGTGGGAAGTATTTATTTTGGCGGAGGCACTCCCTCTGTTCTGCCCGCAGAATCGTTAAGGAAGATCTTTGATACGCTCATATCTTGTTTTTCCATATCGGCCGATGCCGAAATTACCATTGAGGCCAATCCCGATGATCTTGATTCTTTAAAAGTTGCAGCGCTAAGGCAATTGCCCATCAACAGATTTAGCATTGGGATTCAATCTTTTTTTAATGAAGATCTGGTTTGGATGAACAGGGCCCACAATGCCAACGAAGCCGAGAGCTGCATCAAAAGATGTCAGGATGCCGGCTTTGAAAACCTGAGCATAGACCTCATTTATGGTTATCCGCTCTTAACCGATGAGAAGTGGCTACATAATATCAATAAAGCAATTGAACTGCAATCTCCTCACATTTCTGCCTATTCGTTAACCGTAGAAGCCCGCACTGCACTGGCAAATGCGATTAAAAAAGGTACTCAAATTAACATCAACGAGGAACAAGGTGCGGCTCAATTTTTAACGCTGATCGATAAATTACAGCATGCTGGCTTTGAACACTATGAAATTTCTAACTTTAGTTTACCTGGAAGATATGCCATTCACAATACCAATTATTGGAGAGGCATCCCCTATTTGGGAATTGGGCCCGCTGCACATGGTTTTGATGGAATAAACCGGTATTTAAACATTCCAAATAATGCGAAATACCTCAGTTGCCTGTTAAATAACCAATTGGCAGAAACCGTTGAAGAACTTAGCTTAACTGATCGTTTTAACGAATATATCATGACCTCGCTTCGCACCATGTGGGGAACAGACCTGATTAAAGTAATGCAAGATTTTGGAAAGAATTACAGCGAGCAATTAGTGAAAGATATTCGTCCGTTTATTGATAATGGGCAGCTCATTTTAGCAGAACAGCACGTATATTTATCAAAGGAAGGTAAATTATTTGCGGATGGGATCGCTTCAAGTCTTTTTGAGGTTGACGAATAATGTAATTCAAAGCATTTTTCATATTTTTGTAAATCCCCTATTTACCTATTGTTATGACCGCGCATAATTTTTTGAAATACATTTTCGACGTAGGCACAAGGTATTTTCTAATCGCAGGAATTGCCTTTTTGCTTTTTTATGTGATCTTTAGCAAACGTTTTAGTGGCAAAAGGATCCAAACCAAATGGCCCAAATTATCTGATCATAGAAGGGACATCTTCTATTCGATCATTACTATTGTTATTTTTGGGGCACTTCCGGTTATATTTTTAGAGAATGACAAAATAAGACCTTATACTTGGCTCTATCAAAATGTAGACGATTACGGCTGGGTGTACTTTTTCCTTGCTTTTCCATTAATGATACTCATCCATGATGCCTATTTTTACTGGACACACAGAATCATGCATCATCCTAAGTTGTTTAGATGGTTTCATTTGATTCATCATAAATCAACTAGTCCAACTCCATGGACTGCCTATTCATTCCACCCACTAGAAGCGGTAATTGAAACCGGCATATTTGTGGTTATTATTTTCATCATGCCCTTTCATCAGATTCATTTGGCCGTATTTTTTACCATCGTGTTTGTATATAATGTATATGGCCACTTGGGTTATGAATTATTTTCACCAAAATTCCATAAAACGGCCGTTGGAAAATGGATAAGTACCGGAACGGCCCATAATATGCACCACCAGTTTTTTAAGGGAAATTACGGTTTATACTTTTTGTTCTGGGATAGATGGATGGGAACTTTAAGACCAGAGTATGATAAAAAATTCGGCATCAACATCGGTCACCAAAAAGAGATAATCGAAGAGAAGTCAATGGAAGAGCAAGTAATTGAAGCCGACGAAAAACATGATTCTCAGGTTTTAGTAGATGAAAGATAAGGTAGTTTGGATTACAGGCGCATCCTCCGGAATTGGAGAAGCGTTGGTATATGCTTACAATAAGCTAGGTGCCCATCTAATCATTTCTTCACGCAATCGCGATGAGCTGTTTCGGGTTAAATCAAACTGCAAAAACCAGATCAATGTTCATGTGCTATCTTTAGATCTAGAAGATAATGAGGCATTGGCCAGCAAAGCTGATGATGCTATTCGAATTTTTGGAAAGATCGATATTTTGATTAATAGCGGTGGGATTAGTCAACGAAGTTTAGCACTCGAAACCAATTTAGCCACCGAACAGCGCTTCATGAGCATTAATTTTTGGGGGACTGTTATTTTAAGTAAGGCAGTATTACCGCAGATGTTAGCACGGGGTAAAGGAACGATTGTTTGTGTAAGTAGTTTGGTTGGAAAATTTGGCACCCGTTTTCGTTCTTCTTATTCGGCCTCTAAACATGCTTTGCATGGATATTTCGATTCTCTAAGGATTGAAATAGATCACCCCGATGTTCATATCTTATTGGCCTGCCCAGGTTTTATCAAAACAAATGTTACCATTAACGCTTTAACAGCAAATGGCTCTGCCCAGGGAACAATGGATGATGCGCAGGAAAACGGCATGTTACCCGAAGTTTGTGCAGATCAGATCATTAAGGCCATAGCCGCTAAAAAACAAGAGGTATACATCGGCGGAAAAGAAACTATGGGAGTGCTGTTAAAACGATTTTTCCCAAGAATGTTTTCTAAGATTATCAAAAAAACACAGGTTACGTAGAACCGCGGGGAAGGGTTCATGTTTATAGTTGATGGATCATAGTTCATAGTTCATAGCTTATAAACCTAGCAGTTAATACTATTAATCCTGTCCATCAACCATGAACCATGAACCATATGCTAAAATAACTCTGTGTAAATCAGTTATTTAAATGTCTATTTGAACTTCTTCCAATCCGCCAACTTTAGATATGCGTATCTGCTTTCATATCAAATTAAAAAAATATGAAAAAATTATTCTTATCTGCGATTGTCATAGGAGCTATGGCATTCTCTACCCAAGTTTATGCCCAAAAAAACCCTATGGTTGGCGGTGCGGCGATGTATTCAACAAAAGATATCGTTGATAATGCGGTAAACTCTAAAGACCATACTACGTTGGTAGCTGCCGTTAAGGCTGCTGGTTTAGTAACAACATTAAAAAGTGCTGGGCCATTTACAGTGTTTGCACCAACCAATGCAGCATTTGATAAATTACCAACCGGAACAGTACCTATGTTGGTTAAACCAGAAAACAAAGCGATGTTAACTAAGATCTTAACTTACCACGTAATTGCTGGTAAAATGGGAAGTAAAGAAATTGCCGCAGCGATTAAAGCGGGAGGCGGAAAAGCAACGTTAACAACAGTACAAGGCGAAAAGTTATGGGCATGGATGGATGGAAAATCCTTAATGTTAAAAGACGAGAAGGGCGGAATGGCTAAAGTAACCATTAAAGACGTGTTTCAAAGTAATGGCGTTATACATGTAATCGACACTGTTTTAATGCCAAAGTAAAGCTACTTATTGCAAAATTAGTAAGAAACGTTTCCAAAATTTGGGAGCGTTTTTTTTTGTAAAATAGTTCACAGCTCATGGCCAATGGTCCTGGCTTGGGTTATAAGATGGCCGGCTGTCAGCTACGAACCATGAACTATCCACCACTAACGTCTACGATAACTCAAATTTATCATTAGCTTAACATTTTATACATAAATCACCTTCATTTTAAATTATAATTTACATTTTTGTAGGGGAAAAATAATTAACCAATTTCCTGAAAATTTACTTTTATTGGTACGATATGAGCTTTATTTTAAAACCTGTTGATACTGTTGAAACCATAACACGAGAAGATTTCAAGAAAAATTACCTCGACGCAAGAAGGCCTTTGATTATTAAGGGTTTAACCAAAGATTGGCCGGCCCGTGAAAAATGGACAACGGATTATCTAAAAGAAATTGGTGGTGATATTGAAGTTAATTTGGTCGATAATTCTAAAGCAGACCCTTCTAAACCTATAAATGCATCTATTGCAAGCATGAAATTTGGCGACTATTTGGACCTGATCAAAAGAGAGCCCACTGAATTGCGCATTTTCTTTTTTAACCTCTTTAAACACGTTCCAAGTTTAATAAACGACATAAAAATCCCCAAAGATCTAATGGGAGGCTTTATTGAAAGTATGCCGGCTATGTTTTTTGGTGGCTCCAACTCGGTTACCTTCCTACATTACGATATCGATCTTCCGCATTTGTTTCACACCCATTTTGGGGGAAGAAAACACATCATATTGTTTGATAACAAATGGAAAAAACGTCTATATTGTATTCCCAACGCAACTTATGCTTTAGAAGATTACGATGTAGCTAATCCTGATTTTGAAAAGTTCCCAGCCTTAAAGGGCATAGAAGGGTACGAGGTTTTCTTAGAGCATGGCGATACGCTATTTATGCCTACCGGAATGTGGCATTGGATGAAATACATAGATGGGTCGTTCTCCTTAAGTTTGAGAGCCTGGGACGAATCCATTAGCAGAAAAATCCAAAGTGTTTTTAATTTGGCAGTTAAAGGTGGGGTTGATAGCTTACTTAAAATGACTCTCAAGGTTCCTTACGCCAAATGGAGAGAGCGCCTAGCCGTAAAACGTGCCGAAAGAGCCATGAGAGCTGGAAGTCCGAAATAAGAAAGGTCTATAGTCAATAGTCCACAGTTAATAGTCTGGGTGGTTAGACATCATGATCATAGACCATCGTCTATTGACCATCGACTCCATCTAAATGTAAAATCCATTTCTGATTTTTTTGAGCTATCTTTCCCTCAAGATTCTACAGAACTATGGCAAAGTCTACCGAAAAGAACAACACTTTAAAAACAGGCTTATATGCTGCAATAGTTGTTTTTTTTGCTTACACCATGATTTTCGGATTTAGGAAATCGTTCACTGTTGCTACTTTTGATGGTTTAACCATTGCAGGTTACAGTTATAAAACCGTGCTGGTTATTTGTCAGATGCTTGGCTACCTATTAGCTAAGTTCTATGGAATAAAATTCATTTCTGAACTGAAGAGAACGGGCAGAGGTAAAATTATCATTATCCTAACAGCTATTTCATGGATCAGTTGGCTATTTTTCGCCATTGTTCCCCTACCCTATAATATCGTTTTTTTATTTATCAATGGCTTTCCACTTGGAATGCTTTGGGGTGTCGTATTTTCTTATGTGGAAGGCCGAAAAAGTACTGATTTTATCGGTGCAACCTTGGCAGTGAGCTTTATTTTTGCCGCAGGCTTTGTTAAATCAGTTGGCTCCTGGTTAATGGTTGATTTTGGAATTTCAGAGTTTTGGGTTCCTTTTTATACAGGATTGGTTTTTGCACTCCCGCTATTGCTATTTGTATTTTTGATGGAAAAAATTCCTGCCCCCAATGATGCTGATATCAAGTATAGGGCAGAACGAATTCCCATGTCAAACATGGATAGAAAGGCGTTTACCAAAGAATTTTTAGGCGGTTTAATTGCTTGTGTGATCATATATTGCTTTGCCACCATTTTTAGAGATATTCGGGATAATTTTAGTGCTGAAATGTGGAAAGAGATGGGGTTTTTCAATAAACCAGAATTATTTGCCCAAACAGAAACACCTATCACATTGATTGTCCTTGTTTTAATCGGCAGTATGGTTTTTATCAAAAACAACTTCCTTGCCTTAAAAACGGCGCATTGGTTTATTTTAGTCGGGTTTGTATTAGCAGGTACATCTACCCTACTCTTCAAAGCAGATCTAATGGCGCCCATTTGGTGGATGACACTTGTTGGATTAGGGCTATACATGGTTTATATCCCTTTTAATGCGGTGTTTTTCGACCGTTTGATCTCTACGTTCAAGTATGCGAGTAATGTAGGTTTTTTAATTTATGTCGCCGATTCTTTTGGATATGTAGGAAGTATAGGAGTATTATTAAGCAAAGAAATCTTTAAGGTTCAGCTCAATTGGGTAACTTTTTTCTCGCAAAGCGTGATAATACTGTCGGTTATCGGAAGTGTGCTTACACTATTTTCGTTATACTATTTTGCGAGGAAGTATAGAAAGCTTTCAGAAACAACTAGCTAATATTCGACCCCGCAGGGGTCGGTTGATCATCTCGGACCTGTTATCAATATGTAATCCCCCTGGGATTGGGCAACTACGCAACTACCATCTACATAGGGGCTCATATCATAAACCATTTTTTGACACGCTGGGGTTGAGCATCCCGGATCTGTTATCAATATGTAATCCCTCTGATTGGGTAACAATGGAACTACCATCTAAACATCAGGGCTCATATCATAAACCTTGGCACATTTTTTCGACACGCTGGGGGTTGATCATCCCGGATCTGTTATCTATATGTCCCCCTGGGATTGGGTAACAATGGAACTACCATCTAAACATCAGGGCTCATATCATAAACCTTGGCACATTTTTTCGACACGCTGGGGGTTGATCATCCCGGATCCGTATCAATATGTACTCCCCCTGGGATTGGGTAACTACGCAACTACCATCTAAACATCGGGGCTCATATCATAAACCTTGGCACATTTTTTCGACACCATGGGGGTTGATCATCCCGGATCTGTTATCTATATGTGATCCCCCTGGGATTGGGCAACTATGGACCACCATCTAAACATCGGGGATCATATCATAAACCTTAGCCCATTTTTTTGACACGCTGGGGGTTGATCATCTCGGATCGGTATCAATATGTAATCCCCCTGGGATTGGGTAACTATGGAACTACCATCCAAACATCGGGGCTCATATCATAAACCTTGGCACATTTTTTCGACACGCTGGGGGTTGATCATCCCGGATCTGTTATCTATATGTGATCCCCCTGGGGTTGGGCAACTATGGACCACCATCCAAATCGGGGATCATATCATAAACCTTGGCACATTTTTTCGACACGCTGGGGGTTGATCATCCCGGATCTGTTATCTATATGTGATCCCCCTTGGATTTGGCACCTATGGAACTACCATCCAAACATCGGGGCTCATATCATAAACCTTGGCACATTTTTTCGACACGCTGGGGGTTGATCATCCCGGATCTGTTATCTATATGTGATCGCCCTGGGGTTGGGCAACTATGGACCACCATCCAAATCGGGGATCATATCATAAACCTTGGCACATTTTTCGACACGCTGGGGGTTGAGCATCTCGGATCTGTTATCAATATGTAATCCCTCTGGACTGGGTCTACGCTACGCTTCCGGAGGTTCCCGATCATCGGGCGTCGATAGGGTTAATCTAGTATTAGGGCAAGTATTCTTGCGCTGAAAACACTTGATATCTCGGGGAAGACAACTATTGTAAACCAACTTATGCGCCGCGTGGTTAATTCGATCCCGTAGAGACCTCGGAGAGGTCACATATTTATAAAACCTAAGGCTTTTAGGTTCGACCCCAGCGGGGTCGTATTAATCTTTAAACTTAAACGTATATTCGTCCTTATACTCAACTTCATGTGTTTTCAAAAATTCAATATATTCATCGTGAAATAGTACCCGCCCATGATGTAACTTTTGGTTGTTAATATATTCCACTACATTTTTCAGATCATTTTGACTATACGAAAAGGCTCCAAAACCTTCTTGCCAAGTGAAAAATTTTGAAAACCCTTTTTGCTTTATCCAATTTGTTGAAGCTTTTTTAATTTCCCGCACCAGATCAGACAAGCAACAAGTTGGCCTCATCCCAATTAAAATATGGATATGATCTGGCATCCCGTTTATAGCGATCAATTTTTGGCCCTTTTCTTTAATAATGCCAGTAATATATTTATAAAGTTCATCCTCCCAAGTAGAACTAATGAGGGTTCGTCGATTTTGAACTGCAAATACGATTTGGATACTGATTTGAGAATAGGTATTGGCCATATGTCGAAGATATGGCGATTATTTAAAAATTTTTAGTCTTGGGGGGGATAAAAAAGTCTTTTCTCTTGCTATTTTATCCTTTAACTGCTATGATCAACTACAACTTTCCATATTCCGTTAATTTTACGGAGTAATAAGGTGAAATATCCTTTTAGTTCCCCCGTTTCTTGTTTTACATTCCAACTGCCAAGTACAAATGCTCTGTCTTTGGTTAGCAGCTCTATTTTTTTTATGCCAAACGTTAGATAGCCCATTGCAGCTTTATCAGGATATCCTTTTTTATAATTAGCTAATGTTTTTTCCCATCCATAGGTTGGTCCATTTTTGCCCACAAACAATAAGCTATCGCTTTTCCAATAACCTTGCATGTACGCCTCAACGTTTCCTGCATTCCAATCGCTACGCTGTTGCTCAAGCAACTTTAGAATCGCTTGTCTATCTTTTGATGATTGTGCATTAACACCAATTGATACCATCAATAAAAAAAAGAAGAGTATTTTTTTCATGCTATTTTCCTGTTGTTGTAAAACTAATGAAATAAAATTGTTCCTTTACCTACAGCTTTAAATTTATGAAAAAGACGGTTGTAGCTATCGGCGAAATGTTATGGGATGTATTTCTTGACGGGAAAAAGGCGGGAGGGTCGTCTATGAATGTAGCCCTTAATTTGCATAAGCAAGACATCAATAGTCTATTTATAAGTGCCGTTGGCGATGACCAACATGGAAGAGACCTGTTAAGATACTTAGAGAATCTAGACTTTCCAACACAATTGATCCAAACAAACAACCTACCCACAAGTACTGTAGAAGTTAAGCTCGACGAAGAACAACAGGCAAGCTATACTATTGTTGAACCAGTTGCCTGGGATGAAATTGTAGTAACTAAAGAAACGCTTCGCGCTGTCGAAAATGCGGATGCATTTGTGTACTGCAGCTTAACCTGCAGAAATGAAAAAAGCAGGAAAACCATTTTTAAATTGCTCGAAATAGCTAAGATCAAAGTGTTCGATATCAATCTTCGGGAACCATTTTACACCCTTGAAACTTTAGTATTTTTACTACGAAGTGCAGATATCTTAAAGGTAAACGAGCACGAGTTGATTTATTTAAAAGAAAATTTAAGGTTAAGTGGTTCATCAGATGAGCAACTATTACAGCAGTTAAGTATTAATTTTAGTGTTTCGATCATTTGTTTAACCGTAGGAGAAAAAGGTGCATTTGTATTTTATAAAGACAAACTCTATCTCCATCCGGGTTATCCCATAAAAGTATCCGACACAGTAGGCGCAGGTGATGCATTCTTAGCAACTTTTGTCGCGAGCTACCTTACGGGATATTCGATGGAGGAAATTTTAGCACGATCTTGTAGAGTTGGCGCCTTTGTTGCTTCACAAAAAGGTGCAAATCCCGCCTATAACATGGAGATTTTTAAAGCATAATTATGCAAATTCCTTTAAAATTTAACCTTCGCTATTTATTGCTGGCCATTTCACTCTTTATAATAGAAATAGGTATTGCCCTTTACGCCCACGACCAAATTATTAGGCCCTATATTGGTGATGTACTGGTGGTAATCCTTATCTATTGTTTCGTTAAAAGTTTCGTTAACACTCCCCCTTTTGCAACCGCTATTGCAGTCCTCCTTTTTTCTTTCGTGGTAGAAACCTTACAATATTTTCAATTTATTAAACTGATCGGCTTAGAAAAATCAGCCATAGCTAGTGTTGTTATTGGAACCGACTTTGCTTGGCAAGATCTGATTGCCTATACCATTGGCTTTGTGATAGTATTGATTAGCGAAAATTTAATAAAAACGAAAATTGAAGCTGCCGAGTAGTTTAGTCATCGGATAAATATAGGCATGGTGCCTACATTCATCCGATGACTGCTTGGATCCCAAAGCGCTAAACGCCATGTGCTCACCGCCCTGCTAAAAATGACATCACGCTTAAAATTGTATTATGTTAAACTTTTAACTTCGGTATTCCGTTTATATAGCTCATGAGAGGATTCCAATTTTCTAAATTCTTGCCCAATGAACTGCCAAAAGGCGGATTTGACGAACTGTTAAAGCTTTTTACAGAACTGCTCAATTATACCGCAGGTGATGCTGGAGAAACACTGGCTTGGATGAACGAGCTTGATAAGCAGTATAAATTTACGAACAACGACTATGGGATGGGCAATTTTATTGACGATCTCAAAGAAAAAGGGTATTTGAAAGAAGAAAATGGCGACATGAAGATTACTGCAAAAACTGAGCAGACCATTCGCAAATCGGCGTTGGAGGAAATTTTTGGAAAGCTTAAAAAAGCCGGCAAGGGTAACCACAATAGTAATATTTCGGGTATTGGAGAAGAAAAAAATGCCGATAGGCGCGAGTATTCTTTTGGTGACAGTTTAGACCAGATAGACATGACCGCCTCCGTTCAAAATGCACAGATTAATCACGGGATAGAAAATTTTACACTCACCGAACGGGATCTAGAGGTAGAGGAGAAGGATTATAAGACACTTACTTCTACCGTTCTAATGATTGATATTTCCCATTCCATGATTTTATATGGTGAAGATCGGATTACTCCCGCAAAGAAAACAGCTATGGCATTGGCAGAGCTGATTAAAACCAAATATCCGAAAGACACATTAGATATCGTAGTATTTGGCAATGATGCGTGGCCCATTACCATAAAAGACCTGCCTTATCTACAAGTAGGCCCTTATCATACCAATACCCTAGCGGGACTGGAACTAGCCACCGATTTATTGCGCAGGAGAAAAACCCACAACAAACAGATTTTCATGATCACAGATGGCAAGCCTACCTGCTTAAAAGAAAATGGAAGGTATTATAAAAACAGCATGGGCTTAGACCGAAAGGTAATTGGTAAAACGCTGAATATGGCCGCACAGTGCAAGCGTTTAAATATTCCGATTACTACTTTTATGATTGCACAAGACCCTTACTTACAGCAATTTGTTAGACAATTTACGCAGGTTAACGGAGGAAGGGCATTTTATAGCTCTTTAACAGGTCTGGGCGAATATATCTTTGAAGATTACATTAAGAACCGACGAAAAACATTTAGATAACTTAACTCTACTCATCTGATGACTTTAAGTCATCAGATGAGTAGAGAGACGCCTTTGGCAAACTTTAAAACACTACAACAACCAAAATGATAGAAATCAACACACTAGGTCAACTTAAAGCCTCCAATTATACTTCTTTAAGCGTTAAGGATGAGCTGAGGAAAAACCTGATCAGTCAGTTACAAAATAAAGAGGCTGGTTTTGAAGGAATCCTAGGTTACGATGAAACGGTAATCCCAGAACTACAAACTGCAATTTTGTCTCGTCACAATATATTGTTACTTGGATTACGCGGCCAGGCGAAAACAAGAATTGCTCGTTTGATGGTTAATTTACTCGACGAATATATTCCTTACGTTGCTGGCAGCGAGATTTTTGACGATCCTTTGAATCCGATTTCCTGGTTTGCCAAAAACGAAATTGCTGAAAAAGGTGATGAAACTCCCATTTTATGGCAGCACCGCAGCGAGCGCTATACCGAAAAGTTGGCGACACCTGATGTAACCGTAGCGGATCTGATTGGGGATGTAGATCCGATCAAGGCCGCAACGTTAAAGCTAACCTACAATGATGAAAGAGTAATCCATTTCGGGCTAATACCACGGGCACACAGGAGCATTTTTGTAATTAACGAATTGCCCGATCTTCAGGCAAGGATCCAGGTTGCGCTCTTTAACATGCTCCAAGAAAAAGATATTCAAATTCGTGGTTTTAAATTACGATTACCACTAGATATTCAGTTCGTGTTTACTGCAAATCCTGAAGATTATACCAATCGTGGCAGTATCGTAACCCCATTGAAAGATAGGATCGAAAGTCAAATTCTAACCCACTATCCCAAAACCGTTGAGATCTCTAGAAAGATTACCTTTCAGGAAGCTAAGCTCACTGATTCTCAACGTCTAATTGAGGCAGACGGACTGCTGAAAGATCTGATTGAACAAGTAGCTTTTGAGGCCAGAAAAAGTGAATTTATTGATCAAAAATCTGGTGTTTCGGCCCGTTTAACCATTTCGGCGTTCGAGAATTTAATTAGTAACGCAGAGCGAAGAATGTTGATCAACCATGAAGAATCAACTTTTGTACGTTTGGCAGATCTAAGTGGAATTATTCCGGCAATTACTGGTAAAATAGAGCTCGTTTATGAAGGCGAACTAGAGGGGCCAGCAAAGGTTGCCCACATTTTGATAGGAAAGGCAATTAAGCACTTGTTTGCGCGTTATTTTCCAGATCCAGAAAGAGCGAAAAAAACCAAGGCAGCTAATCCATATACAAAAATAACCGCTTGGTTTACAGACGGAAATACAATTGACATTGCCGATGGTTTGACAATTTCTCAGTACAAAAAAGCTTTACTAGCAGTTGATGGGCTAGAAGACCTTATTCAACAATTTCATCCTAAACTAAGCGAAAACCAAAAACTGTTGTTGATGGAATTTGTGCTGCACGGTTTGGCCGAATACTCGCAATTGAGCAAAAACTATCTGCATGGTGGTTATGGTTTCGCTGATATGTTCGAAAGCCTGTTCAATACCGATCTAGCAGAAGAGGATGAAGATGAGGATAACTTTAGATAGAATTATTGTTTAATTGTTTAATTGTTACCAACCGCCAACTTTAAACTCCCAACTGGA
Source organism: Pedobacter sp. NO84 (assembly GCF_059703915.1). Lineage (NCBI taxonomy): Bacteria > Pseudomonadati > Bacteroidota > Sphingobacteriia > Sphingobacteriales > Sphingobacteriaceae > Pedobacter > Pedobacter sp. NO84. Next base: position 3,865,337 of record NZ_AP046575.1, on the reverse strand, counting down.
AACTGATACATGCCCAGATACCTTCTACTTTCTTTACTTACCCTATTCGTAATTGCCTTTGACTTTTATTGCTATTATGCGATTGTATCCGTTTTTAAGCATTGGAAGTCTCGCACAAAGAAAATTTTTAAAATTAGCTATTGGTTATATGCTATTTTATTAATCATTGGTGTCTTCTGCTCCATCTATTTTAAAACCGTCTTATTTCTTTCGCTTAAGTCAATCATACTCGTTGCATTTTTCCTAACAGTGGTTTGCAAGGTTTTTATGCTTCCGTTTCTATTGATCGATGATTTAAGACGACTGTTTCTGGTTTTGATTAGGTTTTCAAAAACAAAAATAGAGTTACCTACTAAAAAGCCAATTGCCGGAGAACCAATAAGCAGATCAGCATTCTTGGTTAAAACGGGTTTAGTTGTGGCAGCTGCACCCTTAAGTTCATTAACTTGGGGCATTGTTTCGGGTGCTTATGATTATCAGATTAAAAGAGTGGATCTTATTCTGCCAAATTTGCCCAAGGCCTTTGATGGTATAAGGATGGGACAGATTTCAGATATTCATTCAGGCAGTTTTTACAACAAAACCGCAGTTAAAGGCGGCGTAGAAATGCTATTGGCAGAAAAAACAGATTTTATCTTTTTTACGGGCGATCTGGTAAATAATCTAACCAATGAGGTGAGGGAATATCAAGAGATATTCGCTAAAATTAAAGCTCCTCTTGGCGTGTATTCTACGCTGGGAAATCACGATTATGGCGATTATTATTTTGGTAAAGAGAGCTCCCCTGCCAAGATGAAAAACCTTAAGGATATGATTAAAACCCATCAGATTATGGGCTATGATCTACTAATGAATGAAAATAGACGACTAAAAGTTGATGGAGAGGAAATTGGAATTTTGGGCATCGAAAACTGGGGTATGGGGCGCTTTCCCAAATACGGAAAAATGGAGTTGGCTACTAAAAATACCGCAGATCTGCCGGTTCAGTTGTTGCTTTCTCATGATCCATCCCACTGGCGTGGTGAGGTGCTTCAAAAATATCCAGCAATTGATGCCATGTTTAGTGGCCATACCCATGGGATGCAGTTCGGCGTACGATTAAAGGATTTTCAATGGAGCCCTGTGCAGTACTTATACAACGAATGGGCGGGCCTATATGCTGAGGGCAAGCAACAGCTTTATGTAAATGTAGGCTATGGTTTTTTAGGCTATCCAGGCAGAGTAGGAATTTTGCCAGAAATTACGATATTTACATTGAAACGCTCGTATTAGCCAATTATAGATGTTAAAAAAGTTACTTTTCGCTATCTTGGATTTTTTGCTTTTTAGCAATGTTTTTATTGCACTGTGTGCCGTAGCGCAGGGCTTGGTTACCTACAGTCTATTGAACCAAAAGCCAGATAAGTATGTGCTGATGTTCTTGTTCTGCTCTACATTAGTAGTCTATAATTTGAGCATGCTACTTTCTAAGCCTGCAGACCCTCAACTCTCGCCCTTTAAGCGTGTAAGATGGATCTTCTCCCATCACAGATTAATTATATCCATAACTTTAGTGGCCAGCCTCTGCATCATCCCCTTGGGCTTATGGTATTTGGGTTTTCAAGCAAAATTGCTAATGGGTTTTATAGGCGTTATTGCATTGGCCTATAATTTTCCATTTCTGAAATTACATGAGAAAAAGATCGGATTAAGAAATTTACCTGGGATCAAATTATTTTTAATTGCCTTTGTGTGGGCTATAAGCTGTGTGCTGTTACCTATTGTTGAACTCGAAAGCTCATTTTATCCAATAACTGTTTCACTTTCCCAAACCTTACTTTTGGTGGCAAAAAGATTTTTGTTCATCTGTGCCATTACTATTCCTTTTGACATCCGAGACCTGTTCCAGGATAAGCTTTACGAGCTAAAAACTATTCCAGTAATGCTGGGAGAAAAAAAGGCTTGGGTTTTCTGTTTCGCTTTATTGGCAGCATATCTAGTATTGCTACTTCTATTTACCCAACACATTACTCTGGATGTAATTGGTTTAGCATTCACGATACTCGTAACGAGTTGGTTGATCTTTAAATCAAATCTCAAGAAAAACGAATATTATTATTTCTTCTTTTTAGATGGAACGATGATCTTGCAGTTTTTGATCCTTTGGGGATTACACTTCTTAAACTAGACTTACGAAGTTTAGAGCTAGACTTACGAAGTTTTTTTAAACTTCGTAAGTCTATCCCGCATTAAACCTATACCCTATTCCACGTACGGTTTGCAAAAGCTGTGGATTATCAGGGTTGAGCTCAATTTTTTTACGCAGTCTTACAATGTGCATATCCAATGTACGGGTATTTACATCCGAATTATAGCCCCACACTACTAACATAAGCTCATCGCGATTAATTACTTTATTTGGATTGCGCAAAAAGTAAAGTAGAATTCTGTTCTCCAAAATGGTAAGTTCGATTTTCTTACCATCGCGAAACAAGGTATGAATATTTGGATGGTGCTCCATGTTACCAAAACGATGGATTTCTGAGCGATCATTATTCAACAAGAACTTCACCTTGCTATCTAACATCGCCACTAGTACATCCATATTAAAGGGTTTGGTTACATAATCAGATGCTCCAAAATTATAGGCATCAATCTTATCCACGTCTTGAGCTTTGGCCGTCATCATGATGATTAGACCTTCATATCCTTGCTTGCGCACTTCTTCGCAAACATCTGCTCCCTCTTTGCCCGGCAACATCCAATCCAACAGTACTATATCTGGTTTCTCGGTAGTTATAGTTTCAACTGCTGTTAAGCCATCACTATTTTCTAATAGTTGATAACCCTCTGCCTGTAAACGATGAACCACTAAAAAACGTAGATTTTCATCATCTTCAACAATTAATATTTTTATTCCTTTCGACATGATATGTGTTTAATATTGTAACATTAGAATGTTGGAATGTTGATGTGTACCTGTGGCTTCACTTATTGACAACATTTCATACCTAACTTTTAAATTATATATATTTTAATTATTCTTTACAACAATCGTTAACCTAATTTTATCAAAACATTACAACGTTTGAACCTTGCCCCAAAGGGATGCTTTGTAATAACTGTTCAATCAATTAGTTGATGTAAGGTAATACTATTTTAAACTCGGTTCCTTTATCAACCACACTTTTTACCGAAATTTCGCCGCTCATAAAGTTAACGAGTTCTTTACAAAAAGCCAAGCCTAAGCCTACACTTCCATTCTGGTTATATCGATTTTGAATGCGATAGAATTTTTTAAAGATATTATTAATTTCTGACGAAGGGATACCAATTCCAGTATCTTTAAATCTAAGAACAATCCGCTCTTTAATTAAGCGTGCAGTAATGTGCAATTGTTTATGGTTTGGAGGCGAATACTTGTACGCATTTTCGATAAGGTTATCAAATAGGCTTCCCAACAACACCGGATCAGTAATAAATGTTCTGAATCCAGAAATCTCATAGGTAAGTCTAAATTCAGGATGCTTAAGTAGATGAACCTCAATCGTACTTTCGATAAAATCTTCCATGTTTACTTCATCCTGATTTAAGGTAATTGCCTTATTCTCAATTTGCGTAAATGCCAATAATTTATTCATCAGGGCATTTAGTTTATCGGCCTCCTCGTCTAAAATCCTGCCGTATAACTGTTGTTCTTTTGCCGTTAAACTTGCTGAACTCTTGATGTTGTTACCAGCAATCTTGATCACACTAACTGGGGTTTTAAATTCGTGGGTTAAATTGGTTACAAAATCATATTGGAGCTTAAACATTTTATGGTTAACATTTAAATTTCTGTAGATTAAGAACGCAACTAATACCAAAATTCCATAAAACAACAATAATAGAGCAGCTATGGGCAAAAAATAGCTGAAAATTTCATCCTTAACAAAAGATTTGGAAGAAATAAAATAGAGCTTATAATCAGAAAAGGGCCCACCTAACGTTATTTCTCCAGTAACATAATCAGATGAAACATCAAGTGGATCGTACGTGATAGGCTCTATTCGGATATTCTGATACAATAAGGGGCGAGTATTTTTTATCTTGATCTTACTTGGGTCTAGCTCAAAGGAGAGCATATCCTGCTGATAAACCGGATCTGTATCCAATTTATAGGTAATCATCCTTTTATAGGTTTTAAGCAGCTCAAAGCTCGGAATATTGAAGTAATCTATTCTATTGGAGCGAATGTTGGTAAAATTACTGAAGAGATTTTCTTGGCTTGGAACTTTCGTGGTGTCCATTTTCTGGACAAAAGTGATTAACTTTAAAGATAGCGCACTAAAATTATCGATATCAACAGTGTTGATCACCTCGTTTTCACCGTATAGCTTAAGCGAATCTTTAGGAACCGCACTTCCAAATTGATAGACATTTTTAACCCCAATAGAACAATTGCCGTAATTTATCCCATTATCTTCAATTTTAATGTTCTTTACTTGTGCATCATAAAAGAAAACCTTTTTAATGAATGGATATTGCAATAATATGGTGTCCGCAAATTTTGAGGCTGTTGTAGAATCGAGATAGCCATTATAATACGAGATTTCTGGAAGTTTATTTAAAAAGAAATCATTGTAAGGTTTGTTGCTCTCTTCGAGCACATTGGCTTTGGCCGATACAAAATCGTTTTCGATATTTTTTTTACTAAAATTATAGGCTAGAAATAACGAAAGAATAAAAAGAACCGAAATTAAGGCAATAAAAGTTACTATCAGCGAAAAATTCTTGCGGTAACCACTTTCCTTTTCTGAAATCATGTTTATGTAAACAGGTTATTTCTTTTTCAAATTCGTTTCCAAAAACTGTTCTAATGCGGTATATACTTTTTGACGACTTTCTTCACGGTTAATTGAAAAAGGGGAATCCTCCCTTTCAAAATAAGTAACCGACAAATTTCTCTTTTTAAGTTCTTTTACAAATTGAATAGCATCACTAGAATTGATCCTTGGATCTTTAACGTTCTGAGTGATAAATATAGGGATTTTAACCTTATCAGCATGAAACAATGGAGATGCCTGATGCATATAATCGAAATCTGTATTGGGATTACCAACAATTTCGTAGTACATCAGCAGATTAGACTTTAAAAATGGAGGGATAGACTTCAGGTAGCTGAATAAGTTTAGCACTCCGGCATTAGAGGCCGCACATTTATACATGGTTGGGTTCCTAATCGCACTATTTAAAGCTATAAAACCCCCAAACCCACTGCCATAAATAGCTACTTTTTTAGGATTGGCAATTTTTGAATTAATTAACCATTTTACACCGTCATCGATGTCTTCTTGGATCTTTCCATCCCACTCCTTAAATCCTGCAGCATAAAAATTCATCCCGTAACCGGTAGAGCCACGGTAATTGATCTGCAACACGGCATAACCCCTATTGGCTAAAAATTGTACCTCCGCATTGTATCCCCAGGTATTACGTTGCCCTGGACCATTGTGGGGCATCACGATAACCGGAAGATTTTTTACTGCGCTCTTTAAAGGTAACGTGAGATAGCCGTTTATTTTAAGTCCATCTCTAGCAGCATAACTAATAGGCTTCATCTCGCACATCTGCTCTTCCTTAATGGCTGAGTTATTATCGCTGAGTTTTTTTATACTGCCCTTGTTTGCGATATACAAATAATAAGAACCCGGGTTTCTATCGGTAAATGTTCTTACTACAAATACATTTTCATTTTTATCTCCATCAATAATCCTAGACTCTGTTTTAGGAAGCAATTGATCTAATTTTTGGTAGAGGAGTTTAGCATCGTTATCTAAATAGTGCTTTTCCTTTTTCCAATTCTCGCAAACCACATAGGCTACTTTACCCTTTTGTTTGGAATATTGGGCATCTACTACATTTAACGAGTCGTTGGCAAATAATACACTTTTTTCTTTTCCAGAAGTACAATCCAATTCTACAAGGGCATTTTTATCCCTTTTTACATTGGATATGGCGTAGATTATATTGGGTTTGTTTTCTAAAAAAGCTACAGGTCTTAGGGTTGTTTTAAAATTATTTGTAACTACAGGTTTAAAATGTTGGGCTTCATTCTCGCGGTACCATAAGGTTTCATTCACTCCGTCACTAGAAATTGCAATCCGTAATTTACCTTTTGAATCGGTCATCCAACTGGTAATATTGCCAGGATTTTGCGCTGCCATTTCCATTTTCCCGTCCCTAACATTTAAGCGATACACATCCGATACGGTTGAATCTCGTTTGTTGGAAAGTACCAATAAGAATTTGCCTTCCATCAATTGGTCCTCCAGCACCCTGATCCTGCTCTTTTCATTTGTGCTCAGCTTTCTTTCGTCTTTGCCTGTTTTGTTAATGATAAAAAGGTCGGCCTGAAAACGTTCGCCACTTTTTTCTTTATAATAAATGAGTTCATCATCACTTACCCAAGAGTAGAAGCTGATGCTCTTTTCCTGAACGTGAGTTAGCTGAACAATTTTACCTGTACTGATTTCTTCTACAAAAAGATTCTGTTTTTTGTCCTGTAACTTAAGGTAAGAAATGTGCTTACCGTCTGGCGAAATTCTATAGGCAGCTCTATCCTGCGATTTAAAAAAATCGTTCACCGGAATAATATCCACTTTATTTTTCTCCTTACATGAAAAAAACGAAGCCATTATCAGCAACAAAAGAAAACGCTTAGCGACTGTCATATCCAAATATGCTACAAAAATACACAACCCGATTTGGCAAAGTCATTAATCATTAATATTGTTACTTTCCAAAATCAAAATCGAGCATTTAATGTAGCAACATTGTAAGTATTCAACGAAAAATATGAGTAACAATTAGAATACGCGGCAACAATTTTCGTTATTTTAGCGAGGGGCTTTACTTTGTGCTAAAAATCATTTAATTTAAGCCTATAGCTAGTACCATACCTAATGAAGAAATCCGTATTAACCTTATTGATTGCTTGTGTTTCCTTTTGTTTGCATGCGCAGGATAATGTGGATGAAGCTTTAGCCTATCAATATTATCAGCAAGCAGACTACGAAAAGGCAGCTGTATTGTTCGAAAAATTGTTCAGCAAGAATAAAAATGACAATTATTTTGACCTTTATTTTTCATCCTTAATTAAAGTTAAGAAATATACTGAAGCAGAAAATATCCTTAAAAAACTGATTAAACAATATCCGTCAAAAACTCAATATGCCGTGGCATTGGGTAGGGTCTATCAAGAAAACGGAAGAACTGCAGAAGCCAATAAAATTTATCAGGAAGCAATAAACAGTACCCCTAAAGACGAATCGAGGTTTAGGGAATTAGCCAATAGTTTTTATCGTTTTGAAGCTTATGACATGGCCATCAGCGCTTTTTTACAGGGAAGAAAACTATTTGGGGATGAGCAGTTGTTTGTTTATGAACTGCTTAGTATTTATCGCTTTAAAAAGGATAAGCAGATGCTGATCCAAGAATACATTAATGCCCTTCCCGGCACCCCGCAGCTACTGCCCCAAGCACAAAGTGTGTTAGCTGCAGTTTTTGAAGACAATAAAGATTACCAATTATTACAGGCTGCACTGTTAAAAAAAATCCAGAAAGAGCCGCAAACGGAGATCTATACCGATTTGCTTATTTGGCAATACATCCAGCAGCAAGATTATGAAATGGCATTGCGACAGTTGATTGCTCAAGATAAAAGAACAAAAGGCGATGGGACCAATCTTTTCAATACCGCCAATACATTTTTATCAAATCGCGCATATACTACAGCCATTAAGGCTTATGAATATTTTTTGACCAAGGGTCCAGAGAACGAACTTTATCTTCAGGCCAAAATTGAATTGGTTAATGCAAAGTATGAACTGGCAGTTGCCGGAAAGTATGAGATTCCAGCTATCCAAGCATTAGCAAATGAGTATCAGGAAATCTTAAATCAGTATGGCAAAAATGGACAAGGATTAACCGCCCTAAGAAAGTTAGCCTATTTGCAGGCCTACTACCTCAAAGACCTCAAAAAGGCAGAAGCTACACTTGAGGATGGGCTGAAGGTTCAAGGCGTATCCCAAATGGACATCGCGCAATTGAAAATGGATTTAGGCGATGTTTATATCTTAACTAAGCAGCCATGGGAGGCGATTTTGGTATACGAACAGGTGTCAAAACAGTTTGAAAGCGCGGGTATCGGGAACGAAGCAAGGTTTCGCTCGGCAAGGTTATCATTTTATCAGGGCAATTTCGAATTTGCCAAATCACAGGCAGATGTACTAAAAGCATCTACTACCTTACTCATTGCCAATGATGCCTTAAACCTTAGCCTATTGATTTCTGATAATCTGCAAAACAAAAATGATAGCTTGGCACTTCAAATGTACGCTGATGCTGAAATGCTCCAGTTTATGAACCGTCAAGACCAAGCACTTTTAAAGTTGGATAGTATCGATATCGCCTATCCAAACAACAGTTTGGTTGACGATATTTTAATGGCTAAAGCTAAAATATATCTTAAGACAAATGATTTAACTCATGCGGTAACTATGCTCAAATCCATTATTGATACGTATAGCGATAGTATTTGGACTGATGATGCTCTATTTGCATTGGCCGATCTATATGAGAAAAAACTTAGCAATCCTGAAGAAGCCAAAAAATTATACCAACGGCTAATGAACGATTTTCCGGGCAGCATGTTCAATGCCGAGGCCAGGAAGAGATTTAGGAATATAAGGGGCGATGACTTGGGCACCTAGACTTACGAAGTCTAAGACTTGGTTAGTCTAGCCAAAATTCTGTTCGCTTAACGCCTTCCGCCAAGCGCTAAACTTTACTAACTTTGTAAGATGCTATTATACAACGTAACCTTAATAATCGAAAATGATATTGCCAGTGAGTGGCTTAAATGGATGGAAGAAACCCATATACCAGAGGTTATGGCTACAGGAAAGTTTGTTTCCAATCGTTTGCTTAGAGTTTTAGATTCACCAAATGAAGGTGTAACCTATTGCGCTCAATATGTGGCCGAAACGCTTGCTGATTACGACGATTATCAGCTTAACCATGCACCTGGACTACAAGCAGATCTACAACTAAAATTCGCCAATAAATTCGTGGCCTTTCGTACGTTGATGGAGTTTGTGTAGTTTATTGTGAACTGGTTAATTGTTTAATTGCAGTAAGACAGATGCCAAAGGCATCCTTTTGGGACAGTTAACCAATTTAAACAATTGGACAGTTAACCTAAACCTTACTGTTTTATCAGATCATACAATTCATCCAATTTTGGCGAAAGGACAATTTCAATTCTGCGGTTCTTACTACGGCTTTCAGGAGATGTATTTGGGCCCAACGGTTGGTACTGTCCCTTTCCGGTTGCTGTCATTCTTACACTCTCCACCTTTTGCTCCTCAGTTAAGAAACGAACTACCGAAGTAGAACGGAGTACACTTAGGTCCCAGTTATCCTTAATCTGACCCAGATTATTTATCTTTTGCGAATCCGTATGTCCTTCAACTGCGATATTAATTTCTGGTTGTTGCTTTAACACGGTTGCCAATTGGGTAAGTGCTTGTTTTCCTTTTTCATCGATGATGATACTTCCAGATGGAAACAACAATTTATCCGTTAACGAAACATATACTTTACCATTCTTGATTTCTACGGTTAATCCGTTCTTAGTAAAGCCCAATAATGCTTCTTGTAATTTTGCTTTTAGCTCGTTAGTTGCCGCATCTCTCTTTTTTAAGATTTCTTCTACCTCATTTAAGCGCTGCTCGCGTTTTTTAAGATCATCAGATAGCCTATTGATTTCACTGGAGCTATTGCTGCGCAATTTGGTATAATTAGTTTCCATTTCGCCATACTGTGCCCTTAAACTGCCCAATTGACTATTTAGATCTGACGTATCCTTTCTCAGTTTTGCAATGCGCTGTTCTAATCCTTCTCCATTAAGTTGCGATTCGGTTAAGCTTGTATTTAAAGAATCCTGTTTGGCTAGTAAGGCTTTATATTTTTTTGGTGATAGGATTACGCAAGCGCTAAACGATGACGCTAATAAACAGAATACGAAGGCTAGGAAGAGGTTTTTCATTTAATGGGTAATTGGTTAACTTAAGTTTTTAACTGAATTGGTTAATTGATTAATCGGTTAACTGTTGAATTGGTTATTTGCGGATACGGTAAACCAGTTGTACAATTTAAACAGTTAACCATTATCCACAGCTTTTCTCAAAAATAAGATGAACGGTTGGATAGTTGCAAAAGCAGTTATCAACTTATCAACGATTGTTTCCTTTAAAAATTCTTCATCGGGCAAAGGATAGATGGCAATAAAGCTTTTTAATTTCAATAGATCGATTGCTGGATGATCAATTTCATAGCCTTTTGGGGCCTTTTTTAATTTATCTTCCTGGCTGAGACGGTAAATAGCTGTAAACTTCTCATCGTTGATCACTTCCAAAAATTCGGAAGTATTGTAATCAATCTCTTCCCTAATCATTTTCAGCACTGCTGCTTCTGGTTGCCAAAATCCCGCACCAAAAAAACACTTGCCTGGTTGGATATGCAGGTAGTAACTAGGTGTCCGCGGGCCATATCCTTTAACGTCGAATGCAATGCCATAATTATTTTTATAGGGGTCTTTGTTTTTGCTGAAACGTACATCCCTGTAAATACGCATTAATGCTTTCTTGGGCTCGGTATCTGCTGAGTATTGTGGGTCTATCGCCGCCAGTTCCTTAATCAGCTTTGCGATCAGTGGAAACAGATCAGCCTTAACCTCTTCATAACGGTATTTGTTAATGGCAAACCATTCACGATTGTTATTTTCGGTTAAATCTTTAATAAATTGAAAGGTTTTTTGTTGTAGCATACCCTATTGTAATTGGTCTTTTAGGAATGATTTTATCCGGTTTGCCTGAACATTCTTTTATCCAATACTCTCACATTCACTCATTCACTACCTTAGCTCATGTTGCTTTTTGCGATAGTTTTTATACCACAGCACACCAATGCCAGCAATTAAGATATAGGGAATTACCAAAAGGTAAATAATGCCAGAGTTTAAGCCTTTTCCTTGAGTGTTTCCGTTTTTAGTGCCTTGTTCTGCGCTGATAGTACACATAGAACACTGCGCCTTTACTTTTGGTACAATAGCAAAAGTAGAAACAAGGAGAAATAAAATGAAGATTATTCGCTTAAACATTGATGCAAAGATAAAAATAAACTTACGGGATTATTAAAAATTATGTCATAAAAAACCCTTACTTTTTAGGGTAAGGGCTAATTATTAATCAACTACTAAATTATCTTGGTCTCCAGCTAATCCAAGCTTGAGCATCACCAAAACGAACCATATCGTATTTTGTTCCGTCTGCTGATGTAGGAATGAGATACCAATCCTGGAAACTACCAACTGTTGCGCCGCCATATAGAATAGCTCTTGCTGATGTCATCGCCACATTTAATGGGGCCGTTCCGGTAAATGTTCCGTTATTAACATTTAGGGTAAAACGGGCAATTCCGTTAGTTATCGAGAATGGTACTTTTGAATACGTGTATGGGGCAGTTAAAGCTCCTGTAAACGCAATCAAACCTTCGTTAGTACCACCAAACACTGCAGGACCAGCGTACCATAGATTTTGGAAATTTGGCACAGCTTTAAAATTACAGAAGTCATCCACTCCACCTGCGTGGAAGGCTTTGTCTGAAACCCAGCAGTTATTAAAATTGATGGCCATCTGGCTATACCATTTTTGTGCAGCGGTTACATCGTATTTTAATGGGGTGGTAGATTCTTTCAATTGAAATGCGGTTCCGTTAACTGTACCTCCTAAAATAAAAGTGGCTGCATCAAATGTTACCGCTTTGAATTCAGTAAAGGTAGTGGTACCAATGGTTACAGGCCCTAAAAACACAATAGACGTGCCATTTACATAGAACTTGCCGGTTACAGATACAGGATTTCCATTTACCAAATAGGTGAATGTTAATTGTTTGTTAACCCCATCAATTCTTACTTCACAATCTGTACCACCAATTGTCATTCTTTTAAAGTAAGTTCTCAATTGATTCATCTTGTTCAAGATGTCTTGAGTTCCTTTAGTAAACGATTCGTAATCTGCCGTAGAGGTAGCCCTTACCAGTAATAACGCGCTTCCCAATTTATTCCCCACCAATCTAATGGTATCAGCAGAGCTCTTATCAAAATAAAATTCGATATCAGAATTATAACCGTTACCAGCTACACCACCTGCTACAGACGGATCTGGATCAGCCAATAAGTGAATATAAGAGTAGGTATCAAACAATAATGTTGGGGCAGTTTGTTGCCTTAACCTATAGGTACTTTCTAAAGTTGTTCCAGAAGTAGTGGTATTGATATCGGCATACATCGAAACCCTATCATTATCATTAAACTTCATAGAGAAAAGGTACACACCTCCTCCTTTAGGGAAAAGCAGTGCTTTCCAACCATTAGTGTTCGAGGTTAACGTAGACTTGTAGCTTGTTAAAAGGGCTGAGGAGCGTTCTTCAGGCCTATCTCCCGGAGCAGGATCAATTCCCTTGCTACAGCTATTTAATAAGGCTATAGCTAAAGCTCCATATATGATATATTTTTTCATAATTTCTTAAATTTTAATTCAATGTTCCTATAATGTATGAAGTCGGATCGGTTGATTTGTAGAATGCTCCGAAAGCTCCAGGTAAACCTTTTGTGCCTGCAACAACATTTGGTCCGTAATCAACATTAAATTTATTGTTAGCCAAATACGCAGCAATTCCCGCTAGTGATGGTTTGACAACATTATAGTTAGCATATGTTGTGGATGTTGGTTGTGTAGAAAGCAAAGTAAGGGTTGCTACTCCATTAGCATCATAGGTGATGTTATAATCAACATCTCCAAAATAGGTGGTTGTGCCTGCAGGATTAGTAAAAGTATATCTTACAGTTAATGAGCTACCAGCTCCAAAAGTCATAGTAAACTGAGTAAGAATAAAACCTTGAGCTGCCACCGCTGTTTTAGCAGTATTCCATAAAGCCAAGAACTCAGTTGACTGAGGGGTTTGAGTAGATGGACTGGCAGTTAAAGTGGTATAGGTTTTACCAGTTCCCAATACGCTATATAAAGCTGGCGCATTGCGATCTGTTGCTGCAGTAACCTCTGCTTGCAAGGCATAAAAATCAATGTTCCAAGCAGTTTTAAAGTAATCTACCACAAATTGTTCTTTTTTACGAAGTTTGGTTTGCGGATCAGTAGGTAGCGCATTTACGATCGCATCGTATCTTAACTTACCATACTGAAGCATTGTTGATGCCATTTCTGCAAAATCTTCTAGTGGGTTAGAACGCGAATATTGAGTAATAAAACCTAAAGATCTAGCTGTAGCTAAATTCGGAATATTCCAGTTTGCTGTATAATCAGATTTGGTAACCAAATCAAAATCTGGTTTATAAGCAATTTTCTGATTAAGAATGTGCGTAAACTCGTGTTGGATTACATGCATCATTTCTTGAGTTGCAGCCGTATTGCTTTTAGCAAAATTATTGATCACATACAATACGATTTTCTTTCCACCTTCGGCGGTTCCTAAGGTTATTGTTCCATCTCCATTATAAGAAGGACTTCCTACCAAATAGAATTGTTTTGGCGTATTAATTTTCATAAAATTAGCACCACCAACTTTTTCATATGGTTTAATCCAGATGTCACGTACTGTTTCCATTACCGGAATAACCTGACTTTCTTTAGGCGGGGTTAAATCTTTATCTAAATCCGCTTCAAAAGGATCAAATCTATATTTCACCTCAATGTTGTACGGATCTAGATAATTACTGATCAACCATGTATCTAAAGGTGATTTAGCAGTCGAATTTCTGTCTATAGCGTCTAGATTAGCATTTAATGTGCCTTCTTTCTTGCACGAAGAAACTGCTAAAAGCGCAATTAATAGGAGCAAACTTGTTTTTAATATCTTTTTCATCTTATATAAATTTAACTATTATCTCGGATTTAATTCAATGCCAGATAACGAAACCTCTGTAGGAAGTTGAAATTGGCGACGAAGATCATTGGGGCCTAACGTATCAAATGTACTTGATCCATCAGCCGCCTTAATATTGTGTTTTACAGTTAGGCCTAACCTTACAATATCCAACCAACGCATACCTTCTTCCTTAAATTCTAAACGTTTAAAATCTAATGCAGTATTGATCAGACCTACTTTTGGATCTGTAGTGCCATAGAAAGTTGCAATTTTTGCTAAAGTTACTGCATGGGTAGTGGCATTATAGCCTGAGATCCTTGTACTTGCGAAAGCATTTAAATCTGCAAGGGCAGCGGTATTGTTACCTTTATTAGCATAGGCTTCGGCACGGTTTAACAACAGCTCATCCGTTGTAAATTGCAGGCACATGGTATATGGGTAACCAATAGTAGCATTCGGGCTTGTACGAATAAATAGCTCTAAGTATTTATACATGGTATAAAAAGGTACGCCATATTGATAAACCTTTTCTGCAGAGAAATTGGTTCCTGTAACAGTTGGCTGTAAGCCAAAAGAATTTAAGGTTAAGCCTGTACCGTAGCGATAAAATGCTTGATTACGTGCCCACACCGATGGTGCTTCTGTAAGCAATAGAGTAGAAGGTTCAGCGGCCTGTGTAAAGGCAATGCGAAACTCGTTAGCAGTATAACCGAAATATCTCGTATTCCATGGTCTAAGCACTGCGGTTACATTGGCTGTTGGCAATGCTGCGGCAGCATAAGAAATTACTTTATCATAATCCCCCTTGAACAGGTAAAAACGAGCTGCAAAAGCATTAGCGGCAGCTAAATTAAAGTGATACTTAGGCACTTTATAGGCATTATCCTTAATTAAAGGCAATCCTTCTAACAAATCTTTCTCTATAGCTGCATAGGTTGATGCAACAGTACCTCTAGTATACTGTCCGAATACTACTTTCTCTGGTGAAGTTACGTAAGGAATACCAGGTGAGCTATTTGCGGCATTCGGCGTAATATCATATGATTTAGAAAATAATACCACCAACATGAAATGTGCGTAGGCACGGGCAACTAGGGCTTCACCTTTGTAAGGTAGGTAAGCAGTTTTATCTGGAGCCTGATCAATAGCCTCTAATGCTGCATTTGATGCCGCAATAGCAGTATAACTTGCATTCCAAAAGTTAATCGGAGATCCAGAGTCTCTATCTTGTACTTCTTTCCATAAATAAGCGTCCTGATTTTCTGGAGCTACATCTCCTACATTAATTCCTTTATCTTCAGAATTATCAGAAGCTGCTTCACAAAAAGTAATGTAATCTGCTTGGGTATACGCAGTTGCTAACACTTCAGCAACCTTTTCGGGGGTATTCAGCTTGGTTCGCTGATCTGGAGCCGTTTCCAGGAATTTTTTACAACCACTTATAGAAATGATTGCAATTACGGCTGGGATAATGATATATATTTTCTTCATGATTAATTATAATTAGAAACCAACTTTTAACGATAAAGTAAACTGACGCGGGATTGGTAATGCAACACCACCAGTTCCAAAAAATTCAGGATCTTTTCCAGCTAACATATCATCTGAATATAGGAGTACGACATTATTGGCAACAACGTTTAACGAAGCTGTTCTAAAACCGAATTTAGTTGCCATATCAGGTTTAAATGTATAACCGAATGACACTTGTTTTAATCTCACAAAGCCGCCATCTGCTACTCTAGCCGATGAATAGTTGTAATTATTATATGGATAACCATCCAAGGTTCCAACCGTTCTTCTGTCGATAATTGCAGGCACGGTAGTATTATTTTCATCACCTGGCGATAACCACCTGTTTAAGAAGATAGAAGATGTTGCATCCAAATCACTATAACCTGATTTAAACACTGGATCTAATCTCACCTTATTACCAGCACTGAATGTAACTAAAGCTGATAAGCTAAAGTTTTTATAGGTAAATGCGTTATAATAACCACCCGTTAAAGTTGGATCAACAGGTCCTTCATATTTTAAGTATTTTGTTACATCGCTCTGCAAATAAACATTTGTACCTGTAACTCCATCTTCGTTAATAAATTGAGGAACACCAGTAGCATGATCTAAGCCTTGGAAATCAAGTGAGAACAAACCTCTTTGTGGATAACCTAATTGTGCGCCGCCATCTGCATTAACTAAACTGAAGATGATCGGTTGATTTTGTAAATTGGTGATCTTAGATTTATTGAAACCAAAGTTTAGCTGCGTGTTCCATCCCCAATTTTTTCTCTTGAAGATTGAAGCACCTAATGTTGCTTCTAAACCTTTTGATTTCATATCGGCATAGTTGGCAATTTTTGTGCCTTCACCACCAATACCGGATGTTCTGATCGCACCGATCAAATCAAAGCTTCTTCTATCATAAGCATCCACCGTAAGTGTAATCCTATCTTTTAAGAACCCTAAATCTAAACCTACGTTAAACTCATTTAATTTCTCAAATGTTAATTCTGAGTTTTCAAGACCTGCGATATATAAAGCAGTTTCTTTTTCAGAAATATATGGTCTACGTGTGCTTTGCGCTAATAATACTAAACTAGAGTTACTTGCATTACCGGTGTTGGCTACCAATCCATAAGTTACACGTAGTGTACCACGGTTAATGATATTTTGGATCCATTCCTTTTGCATGAATTTCTCAGTATCAAAGTTCCAAGCTCCAGATACGTTCCAAGTAGGTAACCATCTTGCCTGACGAGACTCTCCTAGTAAGTTTGATCCATCATAACGGCCTGTAGCATTAATGCTATATTTACCTTTATAAGAATAAGCTCCACGTACCGAATAGTTCAAATATCTATCGTAGTTGTAACCCATACTGTAATAGTTGAAGTTAGACTCAACGTTTTGTTTTACAATGTTAGGATCGATATATGGAACTCCACCTTGATCGTACTGGTAACCATAACCATCAAATGTTTTATGTTGACGGTTAATATAACGTAGCTCTTGTGCAGCATAAACGTTAAATAAATGGTCTGAATTGATTGTTTTATTATACTCTAAGGCATTACGGAAATAATAGTTGGTGATATTATCATCAACTGTGTTATAAAACCCTCCAAATGGCAATACAGACACTGGCAATGCATTTGGGTTATCAGGATTCCTGTATAAGAACCTGTTTGCATTAATAATTGTAGGATTTTGTTCTGCCACACCCGCACGATAAGCCTTAGCCTGATTTGAATTTTCAGTTACTTTATGCTCTTGGTTGGTTTTCGCAAAACGATAAGCACCGTCAAATGAATATTGTAAATCTTTGATCACTTTGTACTTAACACCTAATTGACCTTTAAAATCAATTTGGGTTAGTCCCAACGTATTGTTTTGCAGCTCTGAGATAATGTTAAATGGTGCGTAATCTTTAGTGAAATACTCTAAATTACCATTTGCATCATACGGTGTCAAAACACGACTGGTATTGATGGCATAGCTAAAAGGATTAATATCAAAATCACGATCATAAGTACCAAAAACCGGATTACTATTTCTTCCTAATGTTCCCGGAGCAGCCTGATCACGCACAGATCCTTGCGTTAGCAACTCGAAAGTTAATTTATCATTAATTTTGAAAGTTCCTCTTAAGTTACCTGTAAAACGGTTAACCTTATCTCCAATCGTCCAACCATTATCATTTAAAAAACTGGTTGAAGCATAAAACTGAGATTTGTCAGTTCCAGAGGTTACACTCAGTGAGTGCTCCTGCATCAATGAATTTTTAAATAATACATCAAACCAATCGGTGTTTGCATTTGCATAACGTTGTAAATAGGCCTTTTGACTAGGTACATCATTACGCAGAGAAAAAGTATTGGTAGCAGCATCAAATCTGTACATCTCATTGTACATTTTAGTAAATACGCCTCCATTAGCCGCGTTTGCTGTTGTACCCTGATTAAGCCATCCTTTATTTTGCATCTCAAGATAAACATTCATTTGATCTGCAGAATTCAAAATATCATAATTGCTATATGATGGTTTCATATAGCTAGAAAAATTACCTGTGTAAGATACCAATGCCTTACCTTCGGTATTCCTTCCTTTTTTAGTCGTAACAATTACAACTCCATTCATTGCTCTTGCGCCATATTGGGCTGTTGCTGCAGCGTCCTTCAAAATATTGAAACTTTCAATATCATCAGCATTTAATCCTGCAACAGAAGATCCGATCAATGTATTGGCATCCCCAGATGAAAGCTGTTCGTTTGAGATGTTAACTACATCTTCAAGAATAACCCCATCAACTACCCATAGCGGTTTGTTATCACCACTTAGTGAAGTTGCACCACGCACCCTGATTTTTGGCGCTGCCCCAAATGTTCCTGAAACGTTTTGAACCGATACTCCGGCTACTCTACCTTCAAGCATACGGCTGATATCAGTGATACCTTCTCTTTTAACATCACTTGCTTTTAATGAAGTTGCTGCCCCCGTAAACAATTTCTTGTTCAGGTTTTGGTATCCTGTAGAGATTACTTCAACTTGAGCAAGGTTGTTGGCATCCTCTTCTAGATCAACATTAATTGTTGTTCTGTTGCCAACAGTAACATCTACAGTTTTGTATCCTAAATACCTAAATGTAATTACTGCTGTCTCATCCTTTACCGAAATTTGGTATTCTCCTCTATCGTTTGTGGTTGTTACAATATTGGCGCCCTTTACAGCTACCGTTACTCCCGGTATACCATTTCCATCTTTTTTATCTCTAACAATACCTCTTACCGTAATGTCTTTTTTTATGGTTCTGGCAGGGGAAGTTTCCACCTTTAAAATTACCTGGTTACCTACTTGTTTGTAACCGATGTTTTTTTGCTTTAGTGGTTCAAGAGATTCTGCTATTGTACCTAATTTTTCAGGCACGTCTAAAATCATTGCTTTACTGATTTCTTCAGAATCATAAACAAAGCTTATTTTATAAGTTTGTTCGATCTTTTTAAGATAGTTTTCTAATCTTTCTGGCTTTCCTTTTCCCTGCTGACCATCAGCTTGGGCTACGAAAGACCAAAAGATTGCACAAATAAGTAGTGCCAATCGGCAATAACTCATTACAGCTTTTCTTTTGTAGAAGTTTTTCTCCATAGTGGGTTGGTTTTAATTGATTGTTTAAGGTGTGATTAAGTTTATCTGGTTGTTTTCTTTGTTGATTTTAATATTGTAAGTTCCGTTCAATACAATAAGCACATCATTTAAGGTTTGACCTTTAAATTTTGCGTTTAGTCTCTTTGAACCTCTTGTATTGTCCTGAAGCTTGATGATTGTGCCGTAATAATCTGTTAATTGCTCACAAACTTCTTTCAAAGGCGCATCTACAAAAACCAATTCTTTGGTAAGCCATGAATCTAAATTGTTAGCGGTTTTTGAAATCAGTTCTCTTTTTTTAATGTCGTAAGACAATGCCTGTCCGGCAGTTAAGATAGAGGTTGCACCATCTTTATAAGGTGAAAACAGTACCCGGCCGGTTTTAACGCCAAGCTCTATTTTATTCTCATTTATTTTAATGTTAAATGAGGTACCTAAAACAACCACATCCGATTTGTCTAGATTTACCTTAAAGGGGTGGCTTGCGTCCTTTGCAATTTTAAAGAATGCCTGCCCCTTAAGAAGGGAAATCTCTCTATTGCCAGAATCAAACTTCTCTGGATATTTTAATTCGCTATTTCCTGCAAGAATAATTATTGAGCCATCCGTTAATCTCACAGAATCTATCTGATTTTGGGCGGTGGTTTTAATAATATAATTGATGGTTTGGTTTTGGCCGTAAATCAGGTATCCCACAACAAAGAATAGAAGGGAAGCCGCAACAGCCGTTAACCAAGTGATATAGCCGCTACGTGGTACCGATTTAGTGGATAAACCCTTTTTCAGTTTTTGCACAGAAACAGAAGCATTTACGCCTTCTAAACGTGCTGCAGATACTGAATGTCTCCAAATTTTTTCGATTCCAATAAAATAATCTTCATTTTCTGTAGAAATCGCACGAAATTCAGCGATCGCTTTCTGAAGTTCTGGATCAGTAGGATTGTTTAAATATCTAGAAATTAAATCTAGAGATTTAGGTGATTCGCGCATATAATTTGTCTAGGTTATATGCTATGACAAACGGAAACAACAAATCCCCTAGTTTGTTTTTAAAAAAAGATAAATATTTTAAAAAAGATATAAACTCATCATCAAATCTATTCCATTTGAAGATCTGTGATTGTTTTTTTTAGCGATAAAAGCTTTTCGAAGAGATTTTAACGCTGTGGCGATGTGATTTTCGACTGTTCTTTCAGAAATCCCTAACATATCTGCAATTTCCTTGTATTTAAGTTGCTCAAATCTACTAAGCTTGAATACTTTTTGACATTGGGGCGGCAGTTTATTGATTTCAATGTGTAACAACACGACAAGTTCATTTTCTTCATCCAATTCCATCAGCTCCTCTTCTGTAGATTCTGCGGCAATTTTTAAATGGTGGATTTCTATGTTCTTTTGTCTATTTACATAATTTATAGATGCATTGATTACAGCTCGGTACAAATAAGGTTTAATAGATTTAATTTCATCGATGCTTTCGGGATTCTCCCAAATCTTTAAAAAAATGTCCTGTACGATTTCTTCTGCGACAAAAATATCTTTGACATGTTTATCGCTAACGAGCAAAAGCTTCTGAAAAAAGGTGGTATAAAATTCGGTAAAAGCCGGAACCTGACTTTCATTTACTAGAGTAAATAAATCTTTTCCTGTTTTTATAACCATCGGTCCGCCAAATTTATTTTATTTTAAATATAGGCAATAAACCATTATGGAGTAAGCATTTTTTAATTTACAGTTAAAAAAATGTGAATTAAGCCGTGTAATAAGGTGATATCAATAAGTATACGATTACTCCCGTTACAGCTACGTATAGCCACAGAGGAAAAGTTATTTTTGCAATTTTCTTGTGCTTATCAAAACGCTGTGCCAATGCCCTAACATAGGTAATCAACACCATGGGAATTGTAGCGATAGACAACACAATGTGAGAAATTAAAATAAAGAAGTAGACATATTTGATTATTCCAATTCCACCAAATTTAGTTGATGGTGTGGTCATATGATAAGCAATATACATCAGCAGAAACAGTAAAGAACAGCCAATTGCAAACTTCATTAGTGTTTGGTGCAGTTGGATGTTCCCATTTTTTATGGCAACCACAGCGGTTACCAACAGTATGGCAGTAATACCATTAATTGTTGCATATATAGGGGGCAAAAATGTTAAATGGGGTGCATTGGGGATTTTTACTACAAATAATATCGCTACCGCTACTGGGATAACGATAGACAATAAAATAATCCATTTATTGTACTTTTGTTCTATTGGGGTTTCCATTTGTAAAATATAGTTGATCTAAAAAAATTGCTAACCTGAAACTGAAATCCCGATATCGGGAAAAATTGTAAACTGTAAATGCTCTAAGACATCCTTTCAGGGCTATCTATCTCCCATCCCTCATGTTTCGTAACTCTTCGGCAATAAGAACCTTTATTTCGTCATCCAGTTTAGAAAGTGCCTCTTGATTAGTGGCCTCATAATAACCTCTAATCCGATATTTCGAATCAAGCAATACAAACATGTTGTTGAAGGTGAATTTTGTCTGTCCGTTTTCGGTGGTCTTGATTGCATCTAATAACAGGCCATCCTTAACTACTTTAGCTACGGTTGTACTATCTCCCGTGAGTAAATCCCATTTTCCAGCTACTGCTGATTGAGTTTTGGCATAGGCATCTAACACATTCGGCCTATCGTAGTTAGGGTCTATGCTTAATCCAACAAAATGTACCATTGTGTTTTTTTCGTAGGTTTTATTAAAGGCTTGCATCGCCCGGTTGGCGAAACCTACACCTGTACTTTCATTATGGGTATAGAAAAGATTCATCAGTATGATTTTACCTTTATATTTTTCAAGACTAATGGTATCTCCAGCTTGGTTAAGGAGTTTAAAATCTTCTAATGCATGATAAATGGTGTCGGGAATCTGCTTGCCTCTAACGGAATGAAACGTGGGCGCCACTTTTTTCGGGCCGTATATAGCCAACGGCTTATACCGGTTTTTTCCTTTTTCCTGGAGTAAATAATATAAAAATCCTGGTACCGCTAGAATGGTGACCAGGATTAATATCTTTTTTATAGGATTATACTTAATCCGTGGGATTTTATTTTCTGATGGCGTGGTAGAGTCTTTGATCATTTAAATAATCCAAATACATAAAAATTAATCCTATTTAAATGACGACGGATTTATTATTGTTTGGGCATGTGCAGGTGAAGATAGTTTCCTTCGACTAACATGAGCGCAATAAAATAAATGATAAAAATAAATGAAACGGTAAGTGCTAATCTCAGCCCTAATTTCTCAAATTTAAGGTGCATAAAATAGGCAACGATATAAAACGCCTTCAATAAGGTTAATCCAATATAAATAAAGTTACCTATATGTTGGGTGATATGGCCCTTAGGGATAGCCCACAGGGCGATAATAAATTCTATTACCGTTATTAATAAAAGGATTCCGAATACTTTCCAGATTTTCTTTTTGGTCATTCCTTCATGATCTCCATGAGAATGATCATCGGCGGTGTGGATATGCTGTTCTGACATGTTATTTTTTTTATAAATGAAATTAAACGAGGTAGAAGAAGGTAAATACAAACACCCACACTAAATCTACAAAGTGCCAATATAAGCCCACTTTTTCTACCATTAAATAGTGGCCACGTCTTTCAAACGTTCCATTAATGGTCATACATAGAATGATGATATTAATAACGACACCACTAAATACGTGGAAACCGTGGAAGCCAGTAATAGTGAAAAACAGATTGGCAAATTGTTGAGCAGAAACTACCGATATATCTCCATGAAAGAATGGCTGTAAGGCCTGGGTGATTGCACCTGCCTCAATTTTTCCGGTTGCAGGATTAGTACCCCACCAAAATCCTTCATGATGTAAGTGTGTCCATTCAATGGCCTGACAACCAAGGAACATAAGACCACCAATAATAGTTCCTATCATCCACCAGATTACTTCTTTTTTTGCTCTTCTATGTCCTGCTTCAACAGCAAGAACCATCGTTACCGAACTCATGATCAAAATAAAAGTCATTATCCCTACGAAAACTAAGGGAGCCCCTTCGTCTGTTATTCCAGGGATTGATTGAAACACTTTATCTGGTGCAGGCCAAGTAAATTTGGTAAAGCGTTGTGCTCCATAATAAATCAACAATGAGGAGAATGTAAAAGCATCTGATAGCAAGAAAAACCACATCATTATTTTACCATATTCTACATTCCACGGAGAATGGCCACCAGCCCATGGAGTGGTTTTAACTTGGTCTATTTTCGATATTGAATCCATTTAGTAGTCGTATAATAGTTTGTTAAAAAATCTAACTGTTCAAAAGTAAAAAAACATACAGATATATCCATAATATATCTATAAAATGCCAAAAAATAGCAGTAATCTCTTGGCGGTAGGCTGCTTTTTCTGGAGAAATCTGTTTATAAGACCCTACCAAGCTATTTAATAGGAAGCAGACCCCTGCGAAGATATGCAACAGGTGAAAGCCTGAAACAATATATATCATCGAAATAGCCGCATTATTGTTAATAAGAAATGCCCCAGAGTGATATAAACTGGTCCAGGCCTGAAATTGAAGATAGCCAAAGGTTATTCCTAGGGCCAGTGTTAGCCATAAAAACAATTGTTGGCTTTTTATATTTTTGTTTCTTAGGGCTTTTGAAGCTAAGAAGAGTGTAATGCTGCTAACCACCAAAACTGCGGTACTGTAGTTAAAAGCATCAGGGAGTGCCAAACCATGGCCTTTTCCTTTTGAAGCTGCGAAAACGATATAGTAGCTCGTCCAGCCCCCAAACATAATGGTTGATGACACCACGAACAGCCAAACTACAAATTTTTTGGGTCTGGCATCAAATTTTATCTCTTGTTGTTGCATTGTATGCACCATTTTAAATCCTTAAACTATTAAATCAAACAATAAAATTAATTGTACCAAAGGGATGTAAAAGAACGAACAAAACATCACTTTTCTGGCACTAGGCAAATCCATTTTAACCATTAACTGGTAGGCAAAATAACTAAACGTCAATCCTGCGATAATAGAAACACCTGCAATATAATAACCGCCGAAGCCAAAAAAAGTTGGCAGCAAACTTACTGGAATTAAAACCAGTGTACTTATAAAAGTAAGTACAGCAGTAGTTTTATCCCGCTTTTTAGTTGGTAATAACCTAAAACCAGCTTTTTTATAATCATCATCTAAAACCCATGCAATTGCCCAAAAATGGGGGATTTGCCAAACGAATTGAATTAAAAATAAAATTCCAGCTAATTGATAATCCTCGATGACATAGCCAATTTGAGGCATGTCTGGCACCGGTTTTACGCTGCCTATCGCCGCAATGTAACCTATAAGCGGAGGCAAGGCACCCGGTATAGCTCCTACAATAACTGCAATAGGAGAAACTCTTTTTAATGGAGTGTAAGCAAAAGCGTATAATAATATGGAAAATACAGACAATAAACCAGTGGTGATACTTAGTTGCCCAAGTAACCAAGTACCTGCCATCCCCATAATAAGTCCTAGCACCAATCCCTGTCCTGTAGTCATCCTGCCAGCCGGCATAGGCCTATCTTTGGTCCTATCCATCAGTTTATCCAGGTCTTTCTCTATAATTTCATTAAAGCAATTTGCTGCACCAGTAACCAAAAATCCCCCTGCAATTAAGATCAGCCAATTCTTCCAATTAATGCCATCAACGATTGCCCTATCGATCTGGATTTTAGAACCAATCAAAAAAGTAACAGACGCAGAGAAAACCACTAAAAAGGTTAGTCTGAATTTGATTAATTTGGAGAAATCTGATAAAAAATGTTTCAATGTATGTTAGTTGATTAATTGTTATTCCAATAGCTATCGAGAGCAAACTGTTAACTGCAATCCCGATAGCTATCGGGAGTTAACAGTTTATGTAGGTTTATAGGTTGCTGTTCGGTACACTAATAGGAATAGATAATATTGTAAACTAAATAAGATTGTTGCAAATAAAAGATGTATGACCTGTGCATACGGAGGTAGAGACATGTACGACAATAACAATCCCGTTGCCAACTGCACACCCAAAGTTATCATCATATAGTTTGCCGTTAATAAAGGCCAAGCTTTTCCGCTAAAACGATCAATCACCATCTTATACACTACAAAATTGCAAATTGCTACTAGGATGGCTAAATCTCTATGGTAGGAAAATATGCCTCCAACTTTACTGATCCAGGTGTTGCGACCTGAAAACTGAAGCGACCTGGCGAGGGCATCAATGCTTTCTCTAACTTCGGTACCTAAGACAATCTGCAGAATGGTAATCAGAATAGTAAAGGCTAAAAATCCCTTCAACCATAAAATCCGGTACATAATTACAC
Organism: Pedobacter sp. NO84; assembly: GCF_059703915.1. Lineage (NCBI taxonomy): Bacteria > Pseudomonadati > Bacteroidota > Sphingobacteriia > Sphingobacteriales > Sphingobacteriaceae > Pedobacter > Pedobacter sp. NO84. Next base: position 3,839,844 of record NZ_AP046575.1, on the reverse strand, counting down.
TTCGTTTTTTATGCAGTTGTTTTGCATAATTATAGGTGTAGATGGCGATACCTAAAATAACCAAAGCAAGTAGCATGTGTACCGTAACTACCCACTGCGTTAGATTTGTAGAGACCACAATAGATCCCAACCATCCCTGATAGCCAACAATCAGTATATTTAAAACAGATAGAACAACAATCCGCTTTGCTGTTTTACGATAGGTAAAGGAGAAAATTCCCAAAAGCAATAGGCAAACACCCAAAACCACACCAGTAATTCTATTTATATATTCTGTCCAGGTTTTAGCTGGATTAAATTCTTCTGGAACAGCGATAGTTTTATCATTTCTAATGCTATCTGCAAGCTCCTTTTTGCCCATACTTTCTAAGTATTTTGCAAATTTCTCGTTCTTTTTAATTCGCCCAGCCACATATTTTTCTTTATAATCTGCAGGCAATTGACTAGCTGAAGTTGGGGGTATATATTGGTCGAAGCATTTAGGCCAATCAGGACATCCCATACCCGATCCCGTGCTGCGAACAATCCCTCCAGCCAAAATGACCATAAGGGTTACAACAATGGTAATGAAGTTTAATCTTATAAATCTATTTTCAGATTTAGCAATCATTGATATTAGATTAAATGAAAAATGGTGATCGGTTCACTGGTCTCCCGATAGCTATCGGGAGGTTCATTAGTCCATTGCCATTACAAACTATCCCATTTTTCCTGCCTGTCCGGCAGGCAGGCATTTTCCCTATTACATTTACCTTATTTAGTGGTCTAAGTCTGCTTCTTGGTCTGGCTTATTAATTTTGTCCCAGTCTTTCTGAATTTGTTCTGCTTCTGTATTTCCCTCAAAATCATGTGGCAAATTAGAACTCATGGTTTGTGAGAAAGGAATAGTCTGTGGAATAAAATCTTCTTCGGCACCTGGCTTACTATAATCATATGGCCAACGGTATACTGTTGGAATTTCTCCAGGCCAGTTTCCATGTAGATGTTCTACTGGAGCTGTCCATTCTAATGTATTTGCGCCCCAAGGATTTTGCGGTGATTTTTTACCTCTAAATATCGAGTAGAAGAAATTAAACAGGAATGCTACCTGAGCTAAGGCGGCAACAATTGCAGCCCAAGTTACAAATACGTTAACCGTTAACCATTTGTTCATAAATTCAAATTCCGTAAATGCGTAGTAACGACGAGGTACACCATCCAAACCTAAGAAGTGGAGTGGGAAAAATACCAGATAAGCGCAAATAAAGGTTAACCAAAAATGTAGGTACCCAAGTTTAGGGTTCATCATTCTACCGAACATTTTAGGAAACCAGTGGTAAACACCAGCTAGCATACCAAAAATAGCTGCAGAACCCATTACCAAGTGGAAGTGGGCAACTACAAAATAGGTATCGTGTAAGTTGATATCCAATGCGGCATTACCTAAGAATATTCCAGTTAAACCACCTGAGATAAAGAATGAAACCAAACCGATAGCGAACAGCATGGCTGGAGTAAATCGAATATTTCCTCTCCACAATGTGGCTAAATAGTTAAATGTTTTTACTGCCGATGGTACCGCAATAATCAATGTTGTAATCATAAATACCCCACCAAGCCACGGGTTCATCCCGGTAACAAACATGTGGTGACCCCAAACAATAAAGGATAGCGTGGTGATACCGATCAATGAATAGATCATGGCATGGTAACCAAAGATTGGTTTTCTAGAGTTTACCGAGATAATCTCTGATGAAATACCTAAAGCAGGCATAATTACAATATATACTTCGGGGTGACCCAAGAACCAGAATAAATGTTGCCATAGTATGGGCGAACCGCCCTCGTTAGGTAAGATCTGCGTTCCCATTACAATGTCTGACAAGTAAAAACTTGTACCGAAACTACGGTCGAAGATTAAAAGTACAACTCCTGCAACCAACACCGGGAACGAGAGGATACCTAATATTGCGGTTAAGAAGAATGCCCAAATTGTTAATGGCATTTTCCAAAGATCCATTCCTTTGGTACGCATATTTAATACCGTAGTAACGTAGTTGATACCGCCCATTAGAGACGATGCCACAAAAAGAACCATACTGATCAACCACATGGTCATCCCTAATCCAGATCCTGGAATTGCTTTTGGGATTGCAGATAGTGGGGGATAAATGGTCCATCCTGCACTTGCAGGCCCGGTTTGTATAAAGAATGAGCTCATCATTAACACACAAGCCGAAAAGAAGAACCAGTAAGATAGCATGTTTAAAAACGGTGAGGCCATATCCCGCGCACCAACCTGTAAAGGAATTAAGAGGTTACTAAATGTACCGCTTAATCCTGCGGTTAGCACGAAAAATACCATTACCGTACCGTGAATGGTTACGAGTGCCAAATAAAAATCTGGTCTAATTCTTCCACCTTCTGCCCATTTACCTAGAAATGTTTCTAAGATTGGGAAACTTTTCTCTGGCCAAGCCAATTGAAGTCTGAACAAAATAGACAATCCCATTGCCACAACAGCCATGATGATACCAGTTATTAAAAACTGTTTAGCAATCATTTTGTGATCCTGGCTAAAGACATATTTAGTTAAGAACGTTTCATGGTGATGTCCGTGACCGTGATCATCATGATTATCGTGGTGGTGTGTATCTTGTAGTGATATAGTTGACATAATAAGGGCTCTCCAGTATTATTTTTTTAAAGCTATTTGATTTGTTTTGGCTGCTGTATCTTTAGCGGTAGTATCAGCCGCTGCTGGAGCTGTTTTAGGCTCTTCGAGTACAGGTAAATTAAACGTCTTTCTCAAATCGTTGGTTAAGTAAGGGGCCTGTTTAACAATCCAAGCATCGTATTCTGCCTGTGTTACTACTCTAACAGGTTTTTGCATTTTATAGTGGCTATCTCCACATATTTTGGCGCAAAGTATTAAGTATTTAAATGAAGGATCATTGGTTTTAGCCTTCATTTGCTCTGTGGTAATGGTTGGGGTAAACTCGAAATAAGAAGTCATGCCCGGTACTGTATTCAATTGTACCCTGAAATGGGGCATATAAAAACTATGCAATACATCTTTACTGGTTAGCGCCAAGCGTACTGGCCTACCCACTGGTAATACCAATTCATCAGCAGTTTGGTCATCTAAGCTGTTTTTATCATTAAAGTCTATCCCTAAATTGTTAATTGAAGTGATTTTTTTATAGTTTTTAACTCCAACCACACCATCCGCACCTGGATAACGGATATCCCATTGAAACTGAGATGAAGTAATTTCGATGCTTATAGGTTTATTGTTCGGATCTGCGATCTTGTAGAAGATTGATCTCCATGTTAAAAATCCCATCAACACTAATACGGTTAAAACAACAGCGGGTACAAATGTCCATATCTTCTCGATCAGGTTATTATGTGGATAGTAGTATGCCTTCCTTTTGTTATCGCTCTTGTAAAGATAAGCGAACATAAAAAGCGCGATGTGGGTAATTACAAATACAATGGTGGTTATGATCAATGTGATGTTAAACATATCATCAATCTTCTTTCCGTGTATTGAGGCTGCTTCTGGCAAAAGCATTTTTCCGTGCACTGTATATTCCCAATGAACCCCATATAGCCCTACAACCAAGAATAAAGCGAATAATACGCCATTAACCGTATCCCAATTAATCCCTTCTGATTTGCCTTGGGTTGCTCGTGTTAGCTCGTATACCTTAATGGCCTTACCAATTATTGCAATGAAAAGGCAAAGCAATAAAAATAGTAATACGTAAAATAGTGCCGATTGATAAATCGGTCCCATATCTACAGGTTTAGCTGGAGCAGCAGCTTCTTGAGCAAAGGCACTCGTGCTTGCAAATACAGTAAAGATTACTGCTAAAGCTGCCATTGTTTTATTAATTATGATCTTTTTTAAACTCATTTTCTTAAAAGTAAGTACGCTGTACTTTTATATTAATTTATATAATGCTAAACCTTACAAATGGTGATTTAAACTTTCTTGTAAAAACGGATGGTTCTTAGCAATTAAAGGTTTTTTGCTTAAGGCAGTTAAAACGGTAAATGTAAACAAGCCAACAAATCCTAGTGCGGTTCCTATTTCTATAAGTCCAAATCCACTTCCTGGGTGACCATCAATCTCTTTCGGGCCGAATTCAAACACACCAGGCATAATCATCTGGTAATAATCAACCCAGTGACCACAAAGTACAATGATACATACTACCATAAGCACATTTTTACTTCTCTTATTATCACGATCCATTAACAATAACAATGGCGACAAGAAGTTCATGATCAAGTTAATATAAAACCAAGCTTCGTAGTTGTTAAAGCGTTTATAGAAATAAACAGTTTCTTCGGACATATTTGCATAATAGATCAATAAGAATTGAGCAAACCACACATAGGTCCAGAAAATAGAGAAACCAAAAATAAATTGACCAAGGTTATGTAAATGGCTGTTGTTAACCCAACTCATGTATCCTGCTTTTTTCAATAAAATAAGGATCAAAGCAATGGTTGCTAAGCTACTAACCCACATAGCAGCGAAGTTGTACCAACCGAACATGGTTGAGAACCAATGGGCTTCTAATGACATGATGGTATCAAAGGCAAATATTGGTGTAGTAAAACCGTAGATCACCAAGAAAATACAAGCGTATTTAAAACTTTTACGGTATGAGGCTAACCCTCCAGCTAAATCTTCGTTATACGACCATTTGGTAATAAAATAAGCAAAGATGCTATAGGCTCCTAAAAACACTACTTGTCTTCCCAAAAAGAATGGGATATTTAAGAATGCCGATTTCCCGGCAATGAGCTTATCAAAATGTTCGCTACTTGAATCAGCCAAACCGGGTGTTGCCCAATGTTTATATAGATAAGGTACGGTAAGCTTTACCCCTTCCTCAGTAACTTCATGTTGTATAAATAAACCAGCTGCAACCACAGCGATTAAAATGATAGCTGCCAATGGCAAAGTTTTCGCCATAGCTTGAGGTACGCGAAGTATTGATGCAGACCATCCTGCCTGTGCAACATATTGAACGGCTAAAAAGAAAGCCCCAGACATACACAAACATGCGAAATAGTATGCCATAAGTAACAGGTTAGCAAAAGTACGCTCAGCAGAGCCACTAACAAAGCCATAAGCAATTGCTCCAGCACCGATAAGGATACCGAGTATGCTCAGGATTTTTACTTTTCCTGTAAACTCAAATTGTTCACTTAAATTATAATGATGAGTTCCCATTTAAATCTGCTTTTCTTATTTTATTTTTTGTAATTGTTGAACATACATCACTACTTTCCATCTTTCTGTTGGTGTTAGTTGTGAAGCATAAGATCCCATTGCATTAAGGCCATAAACAATAGTATGATAGATTTTACCAGCTGGCATAGTTGACATTGCTCCACCACGTGATGAAACTGCATCTGGCGCATGATAAGAAGGCACTCCAGAAATACCCTTATCTAATTTTACAATATGACCTTGACCATCGCCCTTTACTCCATGACAAGGTGAACAGAACACATTATAAAAGTGTTGTCCCTGTAATAGGTTTGGCTCGTTTAATGCCAATGGATTAACAAGGGCTGCCGAAGCTTCATACCCTTCTTTGGTATTGGGAAATTCGTATCTCACAAAACCTATAGGCACTGTATTTGCTGGCGGAGTTTGTGACGTTTGTCCGTTAAAACTTGGGATCTTACTGGTATCCGTTGGTTGATCCTGATTATAACCAATCGGATCATACATATTTCTTGCATACTCCAGACCTGTACTTTTCTTATCGTTACAAGCCGAAAGTATCGCCACTGTAGCAAGCATAATAACCGCGGCGAAAACTATATTTTTCTTATTCATAGCTAACATACTTCCTTTCATTATACTTAACTTCCAAGGCTCCTGCACCTTTTAATAGTTCATCGATTTTTGTGTGCTCTACATTTTCTTTGGCATCAATTGCGATAATAAAGCGATCGTTGGTAGCACGCAGGTCCATCACTCTTGGTGCTCTTCCCGGAAATAAGTGGGTTGATGCGTAATACGATCCTACAAGGCCAAAAGCACAAAATAGAATGGTTAACTCAAAAGTTATTGGAATAAAATCTGGCAATGCGAAGTGGGTTTTACCACCAATATTAATTGGCCAATCTACTACAGTAGCCAAATAAACTCCTGTTAGCATTGTCAACGTTCCGGTAATACCGAAAAAGAATGCGGCAATATCTAATCTAGATCTTTTAACTCCTAATTTTGCTTCGATGCCGTGAATAGGCATTGGCGTATACACATCATGTATTTTGATGTTATTTTCCTGTAATTTATCAATGCCATGCATCATTTCATCAGGATCGCCAAAACTGCCCAAAATATATTTGATATTACTCATTGTTATTTTTTTGCGTAATCTGCTTGGTTAACACTATCAAACTTATCCAAAGACTCGATATAGTCTTCAACTTGTTCGTTATCTAAATGACCTTCGTCTATTAGTTCTTTCTTGGCTTGCTCACTTGCGCTCTTCAATAATAATTTCACCTCTGCTATTGCGATAGAAGGCAATACTCTTAAAAACAATAAGAACAAGGTAAAGAACACACCAATTGAGCCTACAAATACACTTACGTCTACCCATGTTGGATAGAACATAGCCCAACTTGATGGTAAATAATCGCGGTGCAAAGAGGTAACGATAATTACGAAACGCTCAAACCACATACCGATATTTACAACGATCGATAAAATCCATGTGGCTGCAACACTGGTACGGATCTTTTTAAACCACAGCAATTGCGGAGAGATTACGTTGCAGGTCATCATCATCCAATATGCCCACCAATACGGACCTGTAGAACGGTTAATAAATGCATACTGCTCATATTCTGAACCAGAATACCAAGCGATGAAAAATTCGGTTAAATAAGCCACACCTACGATCGAACCGGTTAAGATGATAATCTTGTTCATCGACTCGATGTGAAACATGGTGATGTAGTTTTCTAGACCTAAAACCTTACGGGCAACCAATAATAAGGTTAATACCATTGCAAATCCAGAGAAAATCGCTCCAGCAACAAAATAAGGTGGGAAAATGGTGGTGTGCCATCCAGGAATAACCGAAGTTGCAAAGTCCATTGATACAATCGTGTGTACCGAAAGTACCAGTGGTGTAGAAATACCTGCTAAGATTAATGATACGGCCTCAAAACGTTGCCAAGTTTTAACATTTCCTGTCCATCCGAAAGAGAGTACGGTATATATTTTTTTCCGCATTCCTGCAGCGCGATCTCTAATGGTAGCAATATCAGGCAATAAACCGGTATACCAGAATAATAAGGATACAGAGAAATAAGTAGAGATGGCAAACATATCCCATACCAATGGGGAGTTAAAATTTACCCAAAGTGATCCAAATTGGTTTGGCAAGGGTAACACCCAATACGCTAACCATGGACGGCCCATGTGGGATACGACATATGTGGCTGCGCAGATAACGGCAAAAATGGTCATCGCCTCTGCAGAACGGTTAATGGAGTTACGCCAATTTTGGCGGAAGAGCAGGAGTACGGCAGAAATTAGTGTTCCTGCGTGACCGATACCTACCCACCATACGAAACCTGTGATATCCCAAGCCCATCCTACTGTTTTATTTAACCCCCATGATCCGATACCGTACCAAAAGGTATAGCTCACGGCAACTACCCAAAGTGTAGCGCCACAAAGTGCAATAATAAATCCTATCCACCAGGCCTTGTTAGGCTTGTTTTCTACCGGTAGTAAAATATCATCCGTAATTTGTGCATACGTGATGTTTTTCCCGGTAATTAATGGTTCTCTTAAAATTGATTCGTTATGTCCTGACATAATTTATATTTCTAGTACGAGCTTAAGCGTGTACTTCTTTAGTTTCTGAATCTATATTTCTAATTTTTGTCATATAACCAATACCTGGTTGTACGTTGATCTCTTCTAAAACATAGTAGACGCGTTCGCTCTTCAATGCTTTGGCCACTTCTGAATTCGGATCATTTTTATCACCAAAGATGATGGCATTTGCAGAACAAGCCTGTTGGCATGCCATTTTAATATCTCCATCTTTTAGTGCACGTTTCTCCATTTTAGCATTTAGTTTACCGGCTTGGATACGTTGGATACACATCGAGCATTTTTCCATTACCCCTCTCGAACGAGACGTTACATCTGGATTTAATACCAACTGGGTAAATTCATTCTGCAAATAGTTATCGAAACGTGAATCATTCCAGTAATTGAACCAGTTGAAACGACGAACTTTATAAGGACAGTTGTTGGCACAATAACGTGTACCTACACAACGGTTGTAAGCCATGTGGTTTAATCCATCTGATGAGTGTACCGTTGCCAAAACCGGGCAAACCGTTTCGCATGGTGCGTGATCACAATGCTGGCATAACATGGGTTGATGTACAACCGAAACGTTATCCAGATTAGACATGTGCGCAATCTCTTTTTCTTCAGTTACATCATGCCCGGTTTTCTCATCATTAAAGCTGTAGTAACGATCAATACGTAACCAGTGCATTTCTCTGCGTCTACGTACTTCGTCTTTACCTACAACAGGGATATTATTTTCTACGTTACAGGCAACAATACAAGCACCACAACCGGTACAAGCATTTAGATCGATTGCCATTACCCAATCGTTACCTAATTTTTCATATTTATCGGTAGTCCACAAATCATAAACTTTATGTTTATGGTGGTTGCCTGAACCCGCAGCGGGATCTTTAAGGTAATCCTTTAAAGTTGCCTCACGAATAATATTTCTACCTTCGAAAGAATAATGGGTTTGTGTTTGCGCTAGTTCATCCCTGTCGCCAGTTGATGCCAGTGTAGCGGTAGTACCATATTTAAGGGTACCATTGTTAAAGCTTACAAAAGGGAATGCATTTTTACCTACATTATTTCCGGCCTTACCTACTTTAGTACGTCCGTAACCTAAGGCTACTGAAGCGGTTCCCATGGCCTGACCCGGTTGGATCAATACCGGAAGATTAATTTCGGCGCCATTTGCCTTTACACTTACTACATCAAATTCTTTATAGCCCCAAGCCTCGGCTTGTTTTGGCGCAAGGGCGATATAATTATCCCAAGTTACTTTTGAAACAGGATCAGGCAATTCTTGTAAGAAAGCGTTGTTTGCACTTTTACCATCACGCATCGGAATGCTTTCATAGATGTGCAGCTCTACTTCGTTCTTCCCTGATTTTTTAAGTGCTGTGCTACTTGCATTGATTGAAGACGCAACCGCATCCAATGACATGCTGAAACCGTAGGTTCCTGCCGTTTTAGGGGTTGTACCAAATACACCTACTTGTAATAAATCAGCCCAGGTTTTACCTATTGCTGGTAATATGTTTTTCTCCCAATTGTTGCGTACATATTGATAGTAATCCTGTACGGCGTTATCAGACCAGATCAATAAACTCTGCTCTGCTTGACGAGAATTAAATACAGGATTGATGGTAGGTTGTACAATTGAGTACATTCCTTCGTGTGTATTTGCATCGCCCCATGCCTCTAAATAGTTAGGTGTAATAGCAATTACATCACACAGGTCTGAAGTTTCGTCAACTCTATCTGCAAAAGAAACCTTTAACGCTACTTTTTGCAGTGCATCCGTAAATGCCTTGGCATTGGTCGCATCGTAAGCGGGATTGCTGTTTAAGAAAAATACCGCGGCCACTTCGCCCCTGTTCATTTCGTTAATCAGCTCTGCGAATTCAGCATCATTACCTTCGTAGCGTTTACAAGGGTTATCCAAATCAATTGTTGTACCGTAACTTCCGATAGCGGCGTTAATGGCATTCACCAAAATCTGGGTAGATACATCATTCGAACCAGAAACTACCAACGATTTTCCTTTATTGAGAAGCAATTCTTTTGCTATCAATTTTAGGGCTTTATCAGCAGTAACGTTATTACCTAAGTTACCACCAGCTAAATTATTGCCCGTAATTGCATTATATAAGGTGATTAATGCTGGCCCCTCTTCAGAAAGTTTAATCGGAATGCGGGTATCGGCATTGGTACCTGTTAAGCTCATTCCAGTTTCAAACTGAAAATGGCGAGACATTTTTCCTTTTTCTAATGATTTATGGTTTCTATTAGAAACGTATTGTGCTGTAAATTCTTCGCCGCTGATCCAAGTTCCCAAGAAATCAGCTGCAAAACTTACAATTAGATCTGCTTTATCGAAATTGTATTTTGGCAATACGGCTTTACCAAAGCTATTTTCATTGGCTTTGATCATTCCTGTATAAGAAACGGCATCGTATTGTACATGTTTGGTTGTAGGATACTTAACTGCAAAATCAGCAACTACTGCTTTAGCCGATGGGCTGTTTAAGCTAGAAGAGACGATACGGATCTTTTTACCTGAAGCTTGTGCTTTATTTAATTCTCCTTTAACAAAAGTATCCAGCGAACTCCAAGAAGCAGCTTTCTTTTGTACATATGGGTCTTTTAATTTAGATACATCATATAAGTCTAATACAGAGGCTTGGGCCTGTGCATCGGTTCCTGTACTAAAAATACCTCCATTTGGGTTAACTTCAATTTTAATCGGGCGTCCTACCACAGTTTTAACCAAGATAGGGTTTCCTTTAAAGGTAGAGACATAGAAGTTAGGGATTCCTGGCACAACTTCTTCCGGTCTGATGAGGTAAGGAATTGATTTGTGCACGGGTGCAGTTTGGCAAGCTGCTAGCGTAACAGCTCCTAATCCAAAACCTAAGGCTTTTAAAAAGTCGCGGCGTGGCGTAACTGTACTTAATCCTGCTTCACTTAAAACATCTTCTATTGGAAGTGGCTCTGCAAATTCGTTTTTGTTGTTTGCAACAAAATCGGGAGTGTTTTTATACTCCTCTAAGCCTTTCCAGTATTTTTTATTGCTTTCCATTTAAGCTATATTACTGTTTATCGAACGTTCTTACTAAACTCTGTTAATTAATAATGGCATTTACCACACTCTAAACCACCTAGCATTGCTGGGGTAATTTTTTCACCTTTTTTGATCTTCTCGTGTGCTGCAATGATCTTGGCATAGAAGGCGTCGTTTTTCTTGCCCGAGATATCCGCATCCTTGTGGCAATTGATACACCATTTCATGGTTAGTGGAGAATATTGGTAGATTTCTTCCATTGTATTAACCGGACCATGACACGCAAAACACACTGGATCTTTTGGATCGATACCTTTTTCTTTTCTAATGGCCGCCTCGCCAACAACTACGTGCTGTGAGTGGTTGAAATAAGCAAAATCAGGCAAATTGTGTACACGAACCCATTCAATTGGTTTCTCTTTTGTTTTATCGTAGGTACCGGTTTCGACATCGTAACCTAAGGCATTGTATATTTTCTGAATTTCTGGAGAAACCTGTCCATCTTCGGTTCTGGCCTGTACACTTTTATGACAGTTCATACAAACGTTAAGCGATGGGATAGTTGAGTTTTTTGATTTGAATGCTCCAATATGGCAGTACTGACAATCGATCTGGTTGATACCAGCGTGCAACTCGTGTGAAAACTTGATAGGTTGTGTAGGTTGATATCCGGTATGAACCCCTGTTTCCCACATGCCCATCCATCCAAATGAACCCAATACAAGAATTAAGCACAACACGAAGAAACCAACAAATTTTTTGTTTTTAAATAACCTACGAATACCAGTTGTTAAAGAAACCTCATTATCCTCTACTACTATACCTTGTTTCTCTAAAATTAAACGCTCTAATGCTTTTACCGCTTTACCTAAAAGGACTAACACACCGATAGCTACAATAATGATGGCGATTACACCAATTAACGAAAGACTTGAAACACCTTCGTCTTTAGCAGCCGCCCCTGGATTTGGATCGGCTATTTTTGGCTCTCCTACTTTCGCATAAGCGATGATGCTTTTGATCTGCGGTTCGGTTAATGTAGGAAATGCTGTCATCTCTGATGGAGAGAATTTAGCAGCCTCAATTGCCTGTGCATTTCCTGAAGCTCTTAATGCAACGTTATTCTGAATCCATTTGATTAAAAATGCTTCATCAAGTTCGTTCATCTTTGGCGTTAAAGCTGGCCCAGTAGAATTATGGTCAAGAGCGTGGCATGAAGCACACTTTCCTTTAAATAATGTCTTACCCTCCGCTAAATCTTGTGCCTGCGTTACAGTTACAATTAAGAAAGATAGGGATGCGAAAATGAATGCCGACCTCCAAACTCTCTTAAAAATTAATGAGATATTCCTCATAATGAGTATTTTATGCTGTTTTTTGAAATTAAAATTAAACCTAGGTGATGATTTGATGGTAGTCGCCTCCAAAAGATTTGAACAAAAGTAAAATTTATTAAGTTACCAATGACATATTAATGACACTGAAATACAATTTATAATCATTCTAAATTATTAGATTTCTTGCTTTAGCGCTCCAAAAAACAACAATTTTTAAATCTATCAGATTCTTAAAAGCACCAATGCGATAAAAAAAATTTGGAAGTTCCACGAATTTTATTTGTTGCTTAAGCTTCGCTAATTTAAACTACTTAAAAGCCACAGATGCACAGATTATTAGCAATAAATCTGTGCATCTGCGGCTGTTCTTTTTAGTTGAATTGGCTCAGCGGATGAGCACTCTTATTGCTTCAAAATCCAGGCAAAAATCAAAGGCGCTACTATGGTTGCGTCTGATTCTACAATAAATTTAGGGGTGTGGATATCAAGCTTGCCCCAGGTAATCTTTTCGTTGGGTACTGCGCCAGAGTAAGATCCATAGGATGTGGTCGAATCAGAGATCTGACAGAAATAGCTCCAGAATGGGATATTCTCCATTTCCATATCTTGATAGAGCATAGGCACTACACAAATTGGAAAATCGCCAGCAATGCCCCCACCGATTTGGAAGAATCCGATTCCTTTACCTGCAGAATTGGCGATATACCAATCGGCAAGCCACCCCATATACTCAATTCCACTTTTCATTGTGGTTGCCTTTAGCTCGTTCTTCATTACGTAAGAAGCAAATATATTTCCCATCGTAGAATCTTCCCATCCTGGAACTACAATTGGAAGGTTCTTTTCGGCTGCTGCCAACATCCAAGAATTTTTGGGATCAATTTCATAATATTGTTCAAGATCTCCACTCAACAGCATTTTATACATGAATTCGTGCGGAAAATAACGTTCGCCAGCGGTATCAGCATCTTTCCAGATTTTGTGGATGTGTTTTTGCAAACGACGGAAAGCTTCCTCTTCCGGGATACAGGTATCGGTAACACGGTTATAGTGGTTTTCTAGAAGATCCCATTCGTCTTGTGGACTTAAATCGCGGTAATTTGGTACCCTTTTATAATGTGAGTGGGCTACCAAATTCATGATATCTTCTTCTAGATTAGCTCCTGTACACGAAATGATGGCTACTTTATCCTGTCTGATCATTTCTGCCAACGAAATTCCCAATTCGGCAGTACTCATTGCGCCTGCCAGTGTGATCATCATTTTTCCGCCTTCATCCAAATGGGTCTCATAGCCTTTTGCCGCATCCATCATTGCTGCCGCATTAAAGTGGAGGTAATTGGTCTCCATAAATTTCGATATCGGTCCTCTTGTAGTACTCATCTTTATATTTTTTGTTGTGGCGCAAAAGTAAGAGTTTTTTTTAGACTTGCGAAGTCTTAAGACTTCGCAAGTCTCGTTCTATAAGCGCAGAGCGATGGCTCAGGGCTGAGGCTCAATTCAACGCCCAACTCCAAACTCCAAACTAATTTCCTAGATTTGCCCCAATGAAAAAACTGATCGCCATCTTGTTTTTGTTGCTAATGGCTCATCCCCTTTGGGCACAAAAAAAACTCATCCAAAAACTGTTTTCAAACGAAAAAGACACTACTAGAAAGGCAAGCTTTATGCCTATCCCTGTATTGGGCTATGCGCAGGAAACCGGTTTCGAATTTGGCTTGGGAGCGCTTTATTCGTTTTATATCGATAGAAAAGACACTACTAACCGCAGCTCCAACTTTTCTGGAACTGCATCTTACTCAACAAAAAAAACCTATAATATTGCATTAAAAGGAGATGCTTGGACCAAAGGAAATAACTATCATTTCATTGGTGAAATAAGGTTTAAAGAAAACCCATTTAACTTTTACGGCATTGGCAACAATACCCAACAAATTGATGAGGATAGATTAGTGCAACAGCAAATTAAAATTGCTTTAGATGCCGAAAAAGAATTGTATAAATCTTACTATACTGGCATTTCTCTAGGGTTTGAAAATTATAAATTTACAGACAAGGTACCTGGCGGGATTTACGGCACGTCGCCAAATTTAAATGATCGGGAGGGTGGTAGCGTAATGTATATAGGCCTATCTCAAAGCTACGACACGAGAAATTCCAACAACTATCCCACTAAAGGCTTTTTTGGTCGTTTAACATACCAATATGCTCCTGATGTATATAAAGGAAGCAATTTTACGGGAAGCTTGATTAAGTTAAATCTTCGTGGTTTTATATCCTTAGCACCAAAACTGGTTTTAGGCCTACAAGGAATTTCGTATACCATAAGTAGCGATGATACTCCGTTTTATCTCTTGCCACAACTGGGTAATGATGAGATCATGCGGGGATATTATACCGGACGCTACCGCGATGAGAACCTGCTTGCAACCCAGGCCGAACTGAGGTATCGTTTTATGAACAGGTTGGGTGTTGTTGCTTTCGCTGGAGCAGGCAAGGTGTATGCCAACGGCAATCTCTCTTTAAATGACCTTAAACCCAATTACGGAATTGGAGGTCGATATTTCTTTGATACTGCAAAAGGATTGAGTGTAAGGCTTGATTACGGTATTGGCGAGAAAAGGCCAAATGAGAAGCGCCAAAGCGGAATGTATATTAGTTTAGCGGAAGCGTTCTAAAAAAGTTGATTACTTCCCTGCCTTGCCGGCAGGCAGGGATTAAATAGATTTCACAGGTGAGGATTTAAGATATGGCATGGATAATCTTAAAGAAAAGCGATAATCTGTATGCATACACCAGTGCAGTATATAAAACAATAAACACGATTGCACCGATTATCGATTGAAGCATTGACGCTTTATAAAACCTCTGCGAAGCGAAAACATAATAAATTCCAAAAATGCCTAAAGCAATGAGCGAACTAGTTATATCATACGTACTATCGTAGGTTCCTTTTACCAAAAAATAGTAATAGGGATTGGTGATAAAAAAACCCAAAAAGGTATAAAATAGAAGCATGAAAGCAAATAAGTGCGTGGTAAACACCAAATGTTCTGAAAGGTGTCTTCTCTTTTGCACCAACACACCCACAAGTGTAAGCAGCGGAATGAACACTACTAAAAAGGCCTTAGACTCAATAGCCATTCTGTCATTAAATCTCGCCGAAACAATCTTAAATTCATCATTTGTGGGAGCAAGACGATCTATAATCTCTTTTGAGTGAAATTCCGTAAAGGGATAAAAATTGTAAAAGCTACTTAACGGTGTAGAGAAAAGGTTGTTTTGACCGATCAATAAAAAGTAAATTATATTGCACACAAAAAATAAAGCAAAAGGGCGCATGTAAGGCACTCTTTTTCCATTACAGAAATCTTCCGATAAAAGTCCTGGTTTAGCAATTAAAATCTTTACCGATTTAAAAAATTTATTATCAAAATGGGTAACGCCCTCAAATGATTCTTCGATATAGTGCCTAAGTGTTAAATCATGAGGTTCTAATCTTTTTTCACCACAAAAACTACAATAATTTTCTGTGATTATTGATCCGCAGGAAATGCATTTAATTTGATCTTTTATTGGGTATTGATTTTGTCTGTTGTGAGGCATGAAATTAGATTTAGTTCTAATTTCGTTATTTATTTAGAGCAAAGCAAATTGGGTGTTAGATTGTAGAAATTCTTAAAAGTATTGTTACAAGTTTTTAATTTAAAATGCCTGGAATAATGCAAATCTTGTGCACACCTTAATTTTTTCAGCCACAGATTAAATATATGAGCCTCTGGTAATAGTTTTGATTCGGTGGCGATTAAATTTATGTGTTGAAATGCAAAGTGATTACCAAGGAGATTTTACCGTATTTACATTTTTAGTTAGTTTAAAGCTTTTAGAATTTAAAAGGGAAGAAATGGATTTGTAAATCAAAAATAATTCCCATTTTAGGCTCGCAGTCACTACTATCAGCTGTGCTTTAAAAACCAACATTATGAAAAAACTGCTTTTGCTTTTATTACTGCCTCTTTCTGTTTTCGCACAAAAATTTACTGCTCCAGAAATTGCCTCTTTTAATGCACAGGCTAAAAAAGTAACCATAATTAGGGATACCTGGGGAATTGCGCATGTATATGGTAAAACCGATGCCGATGCAGTTTTTGGTTTACTATATGCACAATGTGAAGATGATTTTAAACGCATTGAACTAAACTACATCGAAAAGTTAGGAAGATTGGCCGAAATTAATGGAGAACGGGCTGTGTTTGATGATTTGCAGATAAAATTGCTCATCGATTCTGCAGACGCAATTGCCGATTACCAAAAAGCACCACCTTGGCTCAAAAAATTGTTGGATGCCTATGCGGCGGGCATCAATTTTTACCTCATTAAAAACCCACATGTTAAACCATTATTATTAACCCGGTTTAAACCTTGGTATACCCTTTTGTGGACGGATGGCAGTATTGGCGCCATTAATACAGCAGATCTCACTGTTTCAGAACTAAAGAAGTTCTACTCTGGCGATTATTCTCCCACTGCCTACATACCTGTTATTAAAGATCAGCAAAGTGGATCCAATGGATTTGCTTTTGCACCATCGATAACGGAATCCGGTAATGCAATTTTGTACATCAATCCACATACAACCTTTTACTTTAGGCCAGAAATACAGATGCAGAGCGATGAAGGATTAAATGCCTATGGAGCCGTAACCTGGGGTCAATTTTTTATTTACCAAGGCTTTAATGAGTTTTGTGGTTGGATGCACACCTCAAACAATGTGGATATAGCCGATATGTATGCGGAGAAAATCGCCAAAACCGATAAGGGACTGTTTTATGAATACGATCAGAAGAAATATCCTGTTGGGCAGAGAAAGATCAGTATCAGCTATCGGGATGGAAAGGAATCAAAAACCAAAACGTTTACCACTTACTTTACCAATAACGGTCCGGTAATGGCGATAAGGGATGGGAAATGGATCAGTTTAAAATCCAAAAACAGAAACACCCAAAGTTTGATCCAGAGCTGGGTACGCACCAAATCAAAAAGCTTTGAAGATTATCAAAAGGCAATGGATTTAAAAGCAAATGCATCAAACAATACGGTTTATGCAGATGCGAAGGGCAATATCGCCTATTGGCATGGCAATTTTATTCCAGTTAGAGATCCGAAATTTGATTGGTCGGCAGTAGTTGATGGAAGTACATCAGCCACCGCATGGAAAGGTCTACATTCAGTCAAGGAAAGCGTCCATTTGTATAATCCCAGCAATGGTTGGCTGCAGAACTGTAATTCTACACCTTTTAGTGTTGCGGGTAAGAACAGTCCGATAAAAGCAAACTATCCTGGCTACATGGCACCAGATGGAGAAAATTTTAGGGGAGTTGCTGCTGTTAGGCTTTTAAGCAGACCTATAAAGTACACCTTGGATAAAGTTATCGCCACTGGCTACGATAGGTATATGCCAGGCTTCGAAGTCTTGGTTCCGGCATTGGTAAGGGCTTATGAACAATTACCACAAAGTGATCCACTTGTTGTGGAGTTAAAAAGTCCGATTGAGGTGCTTAAAGCGTGGGACTACCGATCAGGAGAAAATTCGGTGGCAAGCACCTTGGCAATGGAATGGGGAATCCGTTTAAATCCGGTCATCCAGAAAGTTTACATCAACCCGCGAGAAAAAGACCAAGTAGAAAATACCAAAGATTTTGTAGCTGGCGCTAGACCAACGGATCTGTTGGAACCTTTTAAAGCAACAATTGCTGATCTAACCAAACGGTTTGGCAGATGGGATATTGCCTGGGGAGAGGTTAATCGTTTACAGCGTTTAACTGGAGAAATAAATGAGAAATACGACGATAAGCTTCCAAGCATTCCGGTGGGATTTGGATCGGCATTATGGGGCCAACTTCCGTCTTATCGCAGCAACCTATTTGCAACCAATAAACGTTATGGTTTTAGCGGAAATAGTTTCGTTTGTGCTGTCGAATTTGGGCCCAAAATTAAAGCGAAATCTATCCTTGCGGGAGGGAATAGCGGCGATAAGAACTCTAAACATTTTAGCGATCAGGCCTTAATGTACAGCAGAGGACAGTTTAAAGATGTACTTTTTTACAAAGAAGATGTGCTTAAACACGTGGAAAGAAGCTATCAGCCAGGGCAATAGTTGAGGCGGATTATATCCCAATGGCTATCGGGACTTAGTTCAAAGGTCGACCAATATTCAAATCTCGACCAACAGTAAGTGCAGCAATTGTTGGCCACAGATTAAGAAAGATTTAATCCTTTTTAATCTGTGGCCATAAATTTGAATATTGCCAAATTAATGCGGATTTGATCTGTGTTCATCCTTCTTATCTGTGGTTATTTTCTTGGGAGGTAAATTAGCCCCAGATATCGAGAAAGATTTAATCCTTTTTAATCTGTGGCCATAAATTTGAATATTGCCAATATTAATGCGGATTTGATCTGTGCTCATCCTTCTTATCTGTGGCTATTTTCTGGAGGGGCAAGAATCGATAGCCACAGATTTTTATGAAAGATTAAATCCTCTTAAATCTGTGGCTATAAAATTTTAGACATGGACACAAGTTAACGATATTAAAAACGCCTATCCCAATGTTTATTAGGTCCTGAAAGAATATCGGTGATCATTCCTTTCTTAGTTACTGTATTGTATGAAATTATTTTTCCTTTAATGGGTTGTTCCTCAAGGCCTGTTATTTCAGCATTGTAAGCGGTAACCACATCAGAATTTTTATTGATCTCAATTTTATCCCCACTTATTCTTGTCCCATCTAAAACTATGGCAGCCTTACCATATAGGGTAATGGTATTTTCAGTTTTTGAAACCCGAACCGAATCTGATGCTTGAAAAGGTAATTTGCTTAATAATTCAAAGACAGCCGATTTAGCCTGTTTAATATTTCCAGAGGCATTTAGTAATGAATAAGTATTGGCTTTTAAGTTATAAATCAAAGATTTTCCACTTATAATATTGCCCTCTTTTCCTGTTAATGTTGCATTTTGAGCAGTAATTAGCTCATTATTTTTATCCCAAGTAATGTCTTCGGCTTCCAACAACAAACGGTCGGTAATTTCTATTTTCCCCTTTTTAATATAAAATTTATTGGTTTTGGTATCAACTGTTAAGCTCGATGAATAAAGTAATTTAGGGTTTGACGATTGGGTGGTAGCCTGTGCATCTCCAGGTTTAACCGACTTTGTGGCAACTAACTCTTCAGGCACAATCTGAGATCCATCTTCATGGTAAAAACGGCTGTAAAGTGTCGGATTTCTTAGTTCATATTTTTTTGGTTGCGAATAAAGTACGATCATCTTATCCGTAGAATAAGTTTTGCTTCCGGTTAATTTTTCTCCAAAGAATTTAACCAAAACTTGGTCGCCAACCTTAAAATTAGCGTTTTTAAACTTTTGGGCAGCCACATTTAAATTAATAGTGAAAGTTTTATCGTTTAGCACTATTTTGTTTATCACCCCGTTTGAATTTTTCTCTATAGATTTAATTTTAGACCAAGCGAAACGAGCACGGTTTGCCTCGTACAAAAAAGGTTGTTTTTTTAACGGAGGTTGTGTATAAATTATAACACCGCCTTTTTTGATGGTCGCGGGGTTAATGATCAAGTAGCTTGCCTCCTGTGAAATTAAGGCCATAGCTACTTTGATTTCTATTTCCTCGTTGGGTTTTAACATTCTTAAGACCTCCATCTTGTGTGCTGCCTGAAGAATATAGGTTTTATCGCCTACGGTAAATAATTTGCCATTGTTTAAGGTAGATTTAGCTTCTAAATAATCATTTCCTATAATGCCAACCAGTACTTTTCCATTTATTGCCTGGGCCAGGTTATATCGTTTCAAAAATTCGGGAGATTTCCGGTAAGCTTCCGCTTTCAATCTCGAAGCTTTAATTTTTGCATATTTTGACGTATCCTGCTTAACTATGTGCTGGTTTTGTTGTGGTAGCGCATAAACAACGTTTACTGTAAACCCCCAGATTAGGGCCATCCCAATAGGTATCACAAGCAAATAAATTAACTTTCTCCAATTTTTTGATTTAGTGTTAAACAACATTTTTATCCTTGCTTTTATCGGGCTTTTCACAAAATTATGCACTAATGGCATCTGTCCTCCTTCTACTGCTAACCTTAGCAATAAGCTTGCATAGTTATTTGCGCCAAAGTCTGCGCTAGTTGTTTCGTCTGCCTCGTACTCATGCGTTTGTTCTAATGCTCTATCGTATAAATAAATAATTGGATTAAACCATAATATAGCTTTAGCAATCATCAACATTATTTTATCGATAGAATGCAATTGCTTTGCATGCACTTCTTCGTGCTTCAGCAATACACTAATTTCTGAGTCGCTTAGTTTTTCTTGATCAATAAATACGTAATTGAAAAACGAGCAATTGGTAAAGCCTTTGGTTTTTGCAACTATTTTAAGTCCGTTAACTTTTTTCGCACTGCGATTAGTGTATTTTAAGAGCGTGCATACCTTCCAAAGCGTCATCATCAATAACCCTGCTACAATTGCCATATAGGCATAGGGCAATAGCAAATACCAATCATAAGAAGTTTTTTCAATGCTTACGGGTAACACACCAACTTGAATTGGCGCCTCAAATGCTGAAGTGGCCAAGTCAGCATCCCGAACAGCGATCGGGTTTTCGATAATCGAAATCTGCTCTACCTCCCTCTCAATTGTAAATTGCAGCGATGGAATAATAAAACTGAGCAGCAGCGTACACAACAGGTAAAATCGATTAAATTTAAAGAAGGTAAGTTTATGGAGTACGAGCTGATAAAGGGCGAAGAATAACAGTAGGCAAGCGCTTACTTTTAAGAGGTAATTTAATAATTCCATATTAGGATTTTTTATTGATCAAAGCTTTTAACTCTTCTATATCCTTTTCACTTAGTTTTTCTTCTTTTACCATGAACGATAATAAGCTACTTGGCGAATTATCAAAATAACCAGAAAACAATTTGGAGAATGTGGTTTTGGTATAATCTTCCTTGCTGATTGCGGGAAAATACTCGTAGGTTTTACCATAGGCATGATAGCTTACATACCCTTTCTTTTCTAAAAGCCGTACTATAGACGAAATTGTATTATATGGTGGCTTTGGTTCCTCATCCAATTCATCGATGATATCTTTAACAAATGCTTTTCGCAGTTTCCATAAAACCTGCATGATCCGCTCTTCTGCTTTAGTTAATTCTTCCATAAACTAAATCTATAACTTATTTTACAGTTATACAACTAAAAAATCAGTTAAAAGTATAATTAGTTGATAATCAAATAATTAATTTAACGAGCATGGAGCATAGAGCATGGCGTTGGCTAGACTCTAGGCGTGTTCTCCCCTATGCGCTTTGCGCTTTGCTCTTAATCTAAGCATGGAGCATAGAGCATGGCGTTGGTGAGAGTCTAGGAGTGTTGGTCCCTATGCGCCTTGCTCTCTGTCTTTGCTCTTAGTACTTGATTTTAAAGTGTTCTTTCGCCTGTCCTTGTTTAAAATACACCAGTCCAATCCAGAACAGATCTACGGTGACGGACACCTGGGGATGGCTTTTTATAATTTCCCAAGCTTCTTTCATTCCTTTGCTCCAATAGATATCATCAAAGATCAACAACGAATTCTCATTAACTTTTGGCAAGCACCAATTAAAATAATTTAAGGTTGCTTCTTTGGTGTGATTGCCATCGACATAAACAAGGTCTAGCGTTTCGGCCTTATTTATGGCTATTGGTAGGAGTTGATTAAAGTTTCCGATCTGCAAGTCGATAGTTGCCAACTGTAGTTCATTAAAATTCTTTTGCGCAACTGCCGCGGTTTCTGGGCAACCTTCTATGGTAAGCAATTGTGCATTGGGTTGTGCTTTGGCCAAATAGGCGGTAGTAATACCTAAACAGGTTCCCAACTCGATTATACTGTTGGGCTTTTGATGAGCGGCCAGGCGGTAGATCAGTTGGGCCAATCTCGGTGTTTTTAAAGCGTTCTTTGCGATCTCACGAACCTTTTTGATCTTGTTTTTATTTAAGTGTGATCCAGCTCCAAGATCTGTTACCCTCACTATGCTATCGTCATGCAAAAGTTTTTTTCGTTGCTCTTCGATACTTTCGTATTCTTTTTTGGCAGAAAAATCGTAAATTACCTCATCAGTTAGCTTGTAAACGAATGGCGAGTGTGTACCATGCCTACTTTTTGCAGTAAAACGATGTTTAAGGTAATCGGCAACGAATTGAAAAATCATACCGACAAAAATAGGCAAACAGAAAATTGTAATTTGCATTTTTAATGGAAAATCTTGCAGAAATAGATGCTTTAGTCAAATTATTGGATGATCCTGATGAGGAGATTTTCCAACATGTGCAAGAGCGGCTTCTCACCTACGGCAACGAAGTGATTACGTATTTAGAAAGCGCTTGGGAGCAATCGCTTAATACGCTTTTGCAGGAGCGCATTGAAAATATAGTACATACGATACAGTTCAATAATGTTAAAGAAGATCTTAACTTATGGTACCAAAGTGGAGCTTTTGATTTATTGCAGGGAGCTTTGGTTATTAATCGCTATCAGTATCCCGACCTTGACGAGCAGCATATTATTAATCAGATCGAAGAAATAAAGCGTGAGATCTGGCTATCGATGCAGCATGAAATGAGTTCTATAGAGAAAATAAAGCTCATCAACCATGTTTTCTATAGCCAATATGGATTTAGCGGCAATACTAAAAACCATCACGATCCGCAAAACTCGTACTTAAACCAGGTATTAGAGAGCAAAAAAGGGAACCAAATTTCTCTTGCCATCGTTTATGCCACATTAGCCCAAAAATTGGATATCCCTGTTTATGGGGTAAACCTACCACAGCATTTTATTTTAGGCTATATTGATGAAAGCAATGCTGAAAAAGAATATGGTGTGCTTTTTTATATCAATGCTTTTAATAAAGGGGCTATTTTCGGGAAACATGATGTAGACCAATTTCTCCGTCAGCTTAATCTGGAACCCCAACCTGGATTTTATTCGCCATGCAGTAATACCGAAATTATCAGAAGAATAATAAGGAACTTAATTTCTGCCTACGAGAATTTGGGCGCAGCCGATAAAGTGCAGGAATTGAAACAATTGCAGGAGATTTTATCGGAGTAGCGTGGAGCATTCTGCTCGCCAAGCGCAACACTCCCAAGGCCAAACTATAAAAATTTATTTGTCGCCAGCCAATTCGTTAACCTTTCAAACCAATCGTCTTTAGTTGTTTTATTGTATAGACCAAATCCATGGCCACCCGCAGCATAGAGATGCATTTCGGCAGGAACCTTGTATTTCGTAAGAGCTTCATTGTACATGATACTATTTTTTACGGGCACGGTGCCATCATTATTGGCGTGCACTAAAAAAGCCATTGGCGTTTGTGCGTTCACATGGAGCTCTGATGACCAGTATTTTCTTTGCTCATCAGTAGGATTTTCGCCCAGCAGCCTTGTTAAAGAGCCTTGATGGGTGTTTTGACCGAAGCTTACCACAGCATACATTAAGATAGAGAAATCAGGCCTTAAACTAATGCCTTCTGGGTTTTGCACCTTCATATCATTGTAATGTACACTTAAGCTACCTGCTAAATGCCCTCCGGCAGAAAAGCCCATAATACCTATCTTCATCGGGTCGACACTCCAAACACTTGCATTTTTGCGCACCAGATACATCGCCTGCAAGGCATCCTGAAGTGGCCCATTGGCCTTATCTTCCATAATTAAATCGCTTGGCAAGCGGTATTTTAGTACAAAGGCGGTTACACCAATTTCGTTCAATTTTTTCGCAACTAGGGTCCCTTCTTTATCAATTGCTAAGATGCTATATCCCCCACCTGGGCAAATAATTACAGCTGTCCCATTAGGTTTGGCGGGCAAATACGCAATTAATGAGGGCTCGGTAACCATACTAACTCTCGAAACGCCATCGGTACCAATAACCGTTTTCTCTGCATAGTCTGAGGGAGGTGCTTTAGCGCCAGGTATTGCGCCTTTATATAAGGGAATAACTTGTTGGGCATCGGTTGTGCTCATGAATACAGAAAGAGAAAATAAGAAAACGAAGATCTTTTTCATTGGAAATACTATGGTTATCTAAAAGTATCAAAAAAAGTTGAAAGTTGGGCGTTTGGCGATTTGCGTAACACGAAGGCTTAACGCTAAAACTCCATCAAATATGCCTTTAAAAAGTCGTTCAGGTCTCCATCCAATACTGCCTGTGGATTGGAGGACTGGAAATTGGTGCGGTGGTCTTTCACTCTTCTATCATCAAGCACGTAGCTCCTTATTTGCGAGCCCCATTCTATCTTCTTTTTGGATCCTTCTATTGCTGCTATTTCTTCGTTTCTCTTGCGCTGCTCAATTTCGTACAACTGCGATTTTAATAACCTCAAGGCATTTTCTTTGTTCTGCAACTGCGATCTTGATTCTTGGTTCTTAATCGTAATCCCTGAAGGTTTATGGTATAACCGCACAGCGGTTTCAACTTTGTTCACGTTTTGTCCGCCGGCACCGCCTGCTCTAAAGGTTTCAAATTCTACATCTGCCGGATTGATATCGATATGGATCGTATCATCAACCAATGGATATACGTAAACCGAAGCAAAAGAAGTATGTCTGCGGGCATTCGAATCAAATGGCGAAATTCGTACCAAACGATGTACACCATTTTCTCCTTTTAGGTAACCATAGGCAAACTCGCCCGCAATTTCGATGGTAACCGATTTAATTCCTGCTACCTCTCCCTCTTGATAATCCTGCTCTGTAACTTTATAGCCATTTTTATCGGCCCACATCATGTACATCCGCATTAGCATATACGCCCAATCACAGCTTTCTGTTCCTCCGGCTCCTGCAGTAATTTGCACAACAGCATGCAGTTGATCTTCTTTGCTATTGAGCATGTTTTTAAGCTCAAGCGCTTCCACTGCTTTTAAACTGGTATCGAACTGCTCTTTTAATTCTTCTTCTGTGGCATCCCCACTTTGAAAAAATTCGAAAAGTACTTCTACATCCTCAACCGCTGCATTGGCTTGTTGCCAACCATCAGTCCATACTTTTTTCTGATTGATCTTAGAAATATGTTGCTCGGCCTTTTTAGGATCATCCCAAAAATTGGGTTGCAGGGTAAGTTCCTGCTCTATACGGATTTCTTCGAGTTTATCTTCAACGTCAAAGATACCTCCTCAGCGACGTTACTCTGTCCCTTAAATCCTGAATTTGTTCTTTAGTCATGTTGTAAACTTACGAAGTTTTGCAAACTTTGTAAGTTTATTTCAAAATTAGTCATCGGATGAATATAATCATCCGATGACTATTTCCCATTCATGTAATCCAACGTTAAATTACATAGCGCTTTTACTCCCAGATTAAAACCACTTTCGTCTAAATAGAAATCGGGCGTATGGTGGGAGGGGGCCTTTAATGGGTCTTGATCCTTTGGCATCCCTCCTAGAAAGAAAAACAAGCCTGGAACTTTTTCCTGATAAAAAGAAAAATCTTCTGCTCCTGTTACGGGGGCTTTTAGCTTTACGTTATCAGTCCCTGCTGTAGCTTGCAAGCTTGGCAACATTTTTTCTGTTAAAGCAATATCATTGAATGTTACGGGATAATGTGCACTATAGGGAATTAAAACATCGACTTTGGCACCGTAAGCTTCACCGGTTTTTATGGCGATCGTTTTAATGCGCTCAATAAATAAGGCTTCGTCTTCTTTGGTAAAATTGCGGACAGTACCTAGCATTTCTACTTTTTCGGGAATAATGTTAGAGCGAACGCCACCATGGATGGAGCCAATGGTTACTACTCCAGGATTTTCGGTAAGGTTTAAATTCCTACTCACGATAGTTTGTAGGTTATTTATTATTTGTGCCGAAACCACAATCGGATCGATACTGCTCCAAGGGTAGGCTCCGTGTGCCGATCTACCCATTACTGTAATTTTTAAATCGTTAACCGCAGCCATCACCCCTCCTGGTCGATAGGTAATTTGACCAACAGGAGTTTGGGAGTTAATGTGCAGTCCAAAAACTACATCAACTTTAGGGTTTTGTAGCACTCCTTCTTTAACCATCAGTTCGGCACCACCTTCTTCGCCCACTGGCACCCCCTCTTCTGCGGGCTGAAATATAAATTTCACGGTTCCTGCCAAATCCTTTTTCATTCCTGCCAAGACTTCGGCCACACCCATCAAAATGGCCATATGCGAGTCGTGTCCACAGGCATGCATTACCCCCACTTCTTGGTCGTTATAGGTGGTACGTACTTTAGACGCAAAGGGCAATGAGCCGCGTTCTGTTACGGGTAACGCATCCATATCGGCTCTTAATGCCACAACTGGTCCCGGTTTAGCACCAACAAGTATACCTACAACACCGGTATGGGCTACCCCTGTTTTAACCTCAATCCCTAAGCTCTGCAAATGTTTGGCAATGATGGCAGCTGTTCGCGTTTCGCGGTTGCCCAGTTCAGGATTTTGATGGAAATCTCTTCTCCAATCGATTACCTTTTGTGTCAAGGCCTCAGCTCTCCTGTTCACTTCCGCTTTCTGGGCCTGTGCGAACAAAAAAGAAGGAATGCAAAAAAATGAGATTAAAAATAAGGAGGTTTTCATGCTAGTTTAGATTTCCATCCAAGATAGAAAATTTCTTCAGAAGATGGAACCCATCTTATCTTCGCGGTTTATTATAAAGTCTATTAAAACACTTTGTCAATCATTTAACTTTAGTAAAAGGTATTTAGTAATTTTACGATATAAACAATCAGTTATGCTTCCAAAAATAGATTTCACTACAACCAATGCCTACAAATATTTGGCAGATCATTTTATTGATATTACCGAAACAGATCTTAAAACTTTATTTAAGGAAGATTCTGAACGTTTTAACAAATTCTCCCTTCTGTTCGAAGAGATCTTGTTTGATTTCTCTAAAAATAGAATTGATGACACTACATTCGCTTTATTAATTCAATTGGCACACGAATGCAAGTTGGATGAAGCCATAAAGGCGATGTATGAAGGTGATATAATCAATCAAACAGAAGGTCGACCTGTATTGCATATCGCTCTGCGCAACCAAAGCAATTCTCCAATTTTGGTAAACGGCAAAGATGTAATGCCTGAGGTGAATGCTGTTTTAGCTAAAATGGAAAAATTTAGCAATTCCATTATTTCTGAAGAATGGAAAGGCTACACGGGTAAAGCAATAACAGATATTGTGAATATTGGGATTGGAGGTTCAGATTTGGGCCCTGTAATGGTAACCGAAGCATTAAAAACCTATAAGACTCGTTTAAACCTTCATTTTGTATCTAATATCGATGGCACCCATCTGGCCGAAACGCTAAAATTGGTAAACCCAGAAACCACCTTATTTCTTGTGGCCTCTAAAACATTTACTACGCAAGAAACGATGACCAATGCGCACAGTGCAAGAACGTGGTTTTTGGAAAGTGGCGCAAAAAAGGAAGACATTGCCAAGCATTTCGCTGCGCTTTCTACTAATGCAAAGGATGTATCGGCTTTTGGGATAGATACCGAAAATATGTTCGAATTTTGGGATTGGGTAGGTGGCCGCTATTCGTTATGGAGCGCAATCGGACTATCGATTTCGTTAGGAATTGGCTTTGATAATTTTAAGCAACTGCTTGCAGGGGCGCACGCTAGCGACCAACATTTTAAAGACACCCCTTTTGAACAGAATATCCCCGTAATTTTAGGGATGCTTGGGGTATGGTATATCAATTTCTTTAATGCCGAAACACATGCCATTTTACCATACGATCAATATATGCATCGCTTTGCAGCGTACTTTCAACAGGGAGACATGGAAAGTAATGGCAAGCATGTGAATAGGAACGGAAAGGCAGTAGATTATGAAACCGGACCTGTAATTTGGGGCGAACCTGGCACAAACGGACAGCATGCCTTTTATCAGCTTATACACCAAGGAACGCGATTAATTCCATGTGATTTTATCGCCCCTGCGCAAAGTTTAAATCCATTAGGAGATCACCATCCTATATTATTGTCGAACTTCTTTGCACAAACCGAAGCACTAATGAATGGAAAGAGCCTAACCGAAGTAGAAAAAGAGCTCAAAGATTCAGGAAAATCAGCTACCGAGATTAATGAATTGGCACCCTTTAAAGTTTTTGATGGTAATAGACCAACAAATTCTATTCTACTAAAAAAGGTTACGCCATATAGTTTAGGAAGTTTAATTGCTTTTTATGAGCATAAAATATTTGTACAGGGCATTATTTGGAATATCTTCAGTTTCGACCAGTGGGGCGTTGAACTGGGAAAACAATTAGCGCAGAAAATCCAACCTGAATTAAAAAATGATGATCCGATAAGTACACACGATTCTTCTACTAATGGATTGATCAATCAATATAAAAAATGGAAATAGGAATTGGGAAATAGATAACTCTTCCTATTTCCCAATTCCCTAATTTCTTTCCCCATTCCTTACTCGCCATTTACTTGGAAAAATCCAAAGTAAATGGCGATTTTTATTTAAAGAAATTTCTAGAGACAGAAGCAACCTTTATAAATCATTGCCCGTAACTACTGAAAACTAACCTTACTTAGAGAATATTTTGCTGACACCTGAACTAATCAATGGCTGTTTAAAAAAAGATCGAAGAAGTCAAAAAGACCTTTATCGTCTCTATTATGGCTATGCTATGCGGATTTGTTCGCGCTATGCGAAAAGTAAGGATGAAGCAGTTGAAATGGTTAACGATGGTTTCATGAAGGTTTTTATGAATATGCATCGATACGATAAGCAACGATCATTTAATGCTTGGATAAGCACGATTATGATCAATACTTCAATAGATTATTATAGAGCTAGAATGAGACAAATACAGATGGAAGAACTAAATGCCAAACATGAACTGGAAGGTAGTGAGAGCATTCTTTCCCGTTTAAATTATGAAGATTTAATAAAATTGGTTCAGCGGCTGTCATATGCCTACAGAACAGTATTCAATTTATTTGCTATAGACGGCTATTCTCATGAGGAAATCTCTGTGATGCTTTCTATTTCTGTAGGAACTTCTAAGTCTAATCTATTCAAGGCAAGAGAGAACTTAAAAAAAATGCTAGCAGAAACACCAATGACGGCGAAACAAAAAATTAATTGTTAAAATGAAAGAGTTGAATGATGAAGACTTTGACCAGGCGTTCAAAAACAGGATTACACAAGAAATACCTGAGTTTGACAACGAGTCGTGGTTAAAGATGGAGGAAAAGTTACGTAAGAAAGATCGGCTCATATTTTATCGATATGCCAGTGTGGTCTTGCTGTTGCTCTCATTTGGATTAGGGTTTTACCTGATTAGCAGAAATGGAATTACCCCTGGTAACGGAATCGCAGGAAATAAACCTGAAACTAAAAAAGAACTTGGAGGCATCAAAGACAGCCCGTCTGCAACTTCTGTGGCCAGTTCAACGCCAAATGTTCCATTACCTACCATCAATCCCGGAGAAAATGTCACCAAGATTGTTAAAGACCCTATATCTACCATAAGCAAAGGTTTACAGGCAGCCAAATTAGAAGGTTTGGAAATCTTGGTGTCAGGGAAGCAACCTGCAGGGAATGAGCCGGGCAAAGTAACACAAAATAGTAACCAAAGCACTCTTACCACAAAAACCAATGTTATTGATATTGGAGCTGAAAACGTTGAACAGCCCAATAAGCAACCAGATCCTGTCATAGCTGCAAATATTGATGATGTTAAGCTGGATGGGGAGAAACCAGAGGGAAAGATTAAAAAAGTAAGACGTAAGCTCCCGCTTAGTTTAGCCATAAATGTAGGCCCGGATTTTAATTCAACTACTTCAGTGATTGGAGGTAAAGCAAATGTTGCTTTTGGAGTTAGCCTCGGAGTTGGCTTAACCAAAAAGTTAAGTTTACAAACTGGGTTAAATTACGGGCACAAAAACTATACGGCTGTTAGCAATGAATACACCACGGGTTACTATCCAAAAAACACCATCGTAAACATCGATGCGCAATGCAAAGTGCTCGAAATACCATTAAGAGCATCGTTCAAAGTGAACGAAAACAACGAGAGAAGCATTACTGTAAATGCTGGCCTATCTAGTTACATGATGTTAAAGGAAAATTATGTATTTAAATATGATCCTTCGTTGAAGCGGGCAGATCGTACATCGGAAGTAACCAACAGCAATCAGCATATTTTAAGTGTGGTAGACCTTTCTGCTACCTATAATATAAAGTCGAAGAGCAAGAAAATAGCCGTAGGCTTAGAGCCCTACATTAAAATTCCCCTGTCGGGGATTGGCGAGGGCAGTGTTCCTTTAAAATCGAGTGGAGTATCCTTAAAACTAAGTTATGATTTTACTAAAAAACATTAAATTGATTTTATTGATTGTGCTTTATTTTGCTTTTGTTATTGCGGCAAGTGCACAAACCTATGTAAGTAAAAATGTGAAAGTCGGCATTTTTTCTTCCACGCCAGTAGAGGACATCCGAGCTAACAGTTCAACAGGGGCCGCTGTTTTTAATACAGAGAACCAAGAATTGGCCGTGGCAGTTTCCATCAAGAGCTTAGAGTTTGATAAAAAATTGATGCAGGAGCATTTCAATGAGAACTACATGGAAAGCGATAAGTTTCCATTGGCTAAATTTAAAGGGAACATTGAGCAAAAAATAGATTGGAAGAAAGATGGCGAATATCCGGTAACGGCCAAGGGAACACTTACCGTTCATGGAGTAACCCAATCAAGAAGCATACAAGGTATTATAAGAATAAAAAACGGCGCCCTATCACTAAATTCCAACTTCGATGTCGCCTGTAAAACTCACCAGATTAAAATTCCAACCTTGGTTTTTACCAAAATTGCAGAGGTAATTAAGGTAACTATTGACGGTACATTAACCTTATTAAAATAAATAATCATGGAGAAGAAACTATCTATTTACCTCTTTCTAATGTTAATAGTTTTAGCTTTAAGTGCAGGTGCACAGACGGTAGATTCTTTGTTGAACACATTAGACAGCAGTAAAAAATTCAACAAAGTTGATGCAACTTTTAAGGCCAGCCATGTGGTCTTATCGCATTCTACCGAGACACAGAAAAAACATGATCTTGATTTAAGAATTCGCCATCATTTTGGCGATATAGGAGGCCCATTTGGAAGCGCACATACTTTATATGGATTAGATGTTGCCACTGATTTATTTATTGGGTTGGATTATGGGGTAACAGACAAGTTAACCATCGGTTTTGGCAGAAGCAAACATGACGAACTATATGATCTATATGCGAAGCAAAGGTTGATGCAACAGAAGAATGATGGGTCTATGCCTTTAAACCTTACTTTGTTGGCACAGGTTGGATTAGTGGCCAGGGAGCCCTTTTCAGTTAGCGAGTTCGGCAGCTATTCAGATCGTTTAAGTTATTTTATCCAGCCTATCTTTTCCAGAAAATTTTCATCGAGCATCTCTTTAGCTGTTATGCCCTCCTTGCTTATCCGTTCTATAACAGAAGACCCACTAGATCCTGAAAACTTGTTTTCGTTAGGATTTGCCGGAAGGATTAAGTTAACGAAACGCTTATCATTTGTTGCAGATTACACCATGGTTAGAGGTTTATCAAGACCGGTCAATCTTCCGGTGCAATTTTATAACCCTTTCGGCGTAGGCTTAGAAATTGAAACTGGCGGACATATTTTCTCTCTTAATTTCATGAATTCGGAATATATAGTTGAAAATAATTTTATAGCCAATACTAAAAAGTCGTGGGGTGATGGGGGCGTTCGCTTCGGGTTTACCATTTCCCGCAATTTCTCCCTGTTTAAATCAAAGAACAAGGATCCCAATACTAAATCAACCATTTACTAAAAAAATAATCATGGAACGTAACGAATTTATCAAATCATTAGGGCTTGGTATAGCTCTTGTTTGCACAGGAAGTTGTATTTCGAGTTGTGGAGGCAAGTCTAACGATCCAACTCCTACGCCCGGAGGAAGCGGGCCCCCAGCTGGTACAAAGGTGAATGTAGATTTAAGCACACAATTATTAACGGTGGGCTCATTTCTTTCGAGTGGCGGTATATTATTTGTTAGGCTTGCCGCAGCAAATGCTATCAGTTCCTTTACTGCAACTCAAGCCACCTGCCCACACCAAGGTGGGGCATTAAACTGGATCCAGGCCAATAACCTCATTCAATGTAGTTTGCATTCTTCACAATACACCTCTGGAGGAGCGGTTATTTCGCAGCCAAATGATGGGGGCACTACCAGCACGCTTAAAGTTTACAGCACCTCTATTTCAGGAACTATTTTAACTGCAACAGTATAATAGGTTAAGGTTGATCAGGGAGTGTTGTAGAGTTCCTCCTTGATCAACCCTTTCTATACTAATCATGGCATATTATTTGAAGCTATTTATGGAAATTACGTTTAATTAGCATCCTCTCTAAAGAAAAACGATTATATGTATAATCGCTTATAGAAAGATATTATGAACACCATTAAAAAGCTTGCTTTTTCAATATTGACATTAACAGCATTAAATGTTAGTGCCCAAACCAACAAGGTTACCACAGCTAAAATTATAGAAGAAAAAAACTATGTCTTTGTAGCTACAACGGCGATCCCAGCAAACAGTGCTGATTTGGATAGGGTGATGAGCAGCATGTCGCCTGGTGCAGGCGGCGGCGCGGTTAGCCTATCTGGAGGGTATTATGATTTGGTTGTTAAGGCGGATAGTATTGTTGCATATTTACCCTATTATGGAAGATCCTATCGTGCTACCTTAAACAACGATGAGAATGGGCATAAATTTACAGCTAAGAAATTTACGTATACTACAACCAAACGTAAGAAAGGTGGTTGGGATATTACCATGATAACAAGAGATGTTACTGATAATGTTCAAATGAATTTATCGGTAAGCGAAACTGGATACGCTACGTTAAGTATCAGCAGTAACTACAAGCAGCCCATATCTTACAATGGATATTTAATGGAAGAGAAGAAAAAGACACTCTAATTTTTAGATGGATTAGAAAGGGAGATTTCATAGAGTTTTGGCCATTTTTTTCCTCCAACAAAAAGTCTTCTTCCAATTTTATCCCAAGCTATGCCATTTAATACATTATTCTGTATCTCCTCGGATGTTTTGAAATAATTTTTTGGAACTAAGGCCGATAGATCCACCTCGGCCTCTACTGCTCCAGAAACCGGATCTATTCTTATAATTTTTGTGCTTGGATAAACATTGGCATAGATCTTCCCATCTATATACTCCAGTTCATTTAAGCTGTCCATCGGACCGTTATTGTCGTATACTTCTAAGTAGCCTTCCTCCCTATAGGTGTTGGCATTCATTCGCCAAATGCGGTTGGTACCATCTGTCCGTAGAATCTGCTTACCATCAAAGGTTAATCCCCAGCCCTCTCTGCTACTTTGATAGGGAAATGTACCTAGTTGCTTAAACGTTTTGGCATCAAATATAAATCCGATGTTTTCTTGCCAAGTAAGCATGATAATTTTATCGCCAATTCTAAGACTGCCTTCTCCAAAAAATTCTGGCGATAATTTAACCTGTTGTATATCTTTCCCAGTTTTAAGATCAACATATTTTAGTGCAGAGGCCCCCTTTTCGCCGGTACTCTCTAAAAATTTACCCTCAACATAACTTAAGCCCTCGGTATAGGAAGTGGTATTATGGGGAAAAGTGTTTATAACCCTATAGCTAAGCTGAACAGGAGGAATATTAGATTTGAGAACTATGTTGGTAGAAACGGTATCCCTCTCCTCGCCCTTGGCAACAATAGCAGTAATCATTCTATAACCTAGGGGCAGATTAGTAGTAGTTATCCAAACTGAATCGGCATTTTTTTTCTTTGCAATAAGATGGTTGTCTACTAAGTATAAAACCGAATCTATTTTAGAATTCTTATCTATATCCAATTTAACTTTAATGGTATCCCCAACATTAAAATTCCTGCCCTGGGCGGGCTCAAAAAATGTAATATTAAATTTGTCTTCTTCTTTACACGAAGTTAAATAGCTACAAAAAAAAAGGAGCAAAATATAATGAAATCTTACTAGCTTGTTATTAAATGGGCCAAAATGCATCTTCAATGTGATTTATAGTAAATTTATTCTGTTTGTCAAAAAGAACCGAAATGATATCAAAACGCACTTCCCCTTGATGATTCATTAATTCGATATATTCATCGGCTGCAAATTGAAGTAGTTTCTGCTTTGTTTCGGTTACAAAATCTTCAGGATAACCAAAGGCAACCGAACTCCTAGTTTTAACTTCAATAAAAATGAGCTGCTTATTTAAGTAAGCGATTAAGTCTACTTCTGCTTTACCGTGAACCCAATTTTCCTCTAAAATTTCATACCCTTTACTGCTAAGGAAATCGAGTGCAATTTTTTCGCCTTGCTTCCCTAGATCGTTATGTTTTGCCATGAGTTAAGAGGTAGGCGCACAGCGCTGAGCGTTAAGTTCATTTTACTTCACAATTACGGATCCTAAAAATCTGGAGATTTCTTTTTCTACATTTTTAATAAACGCATAGCGTTGCATTAATATTTCTTGATTGGTGGCATCATTTTCTATTTTAATCTCTTTTAACAGATCTAATAGTATTCGATCAACCTTACGTTTTTTGAGGTGGTACAGCCCTCCCAAAATTGTGGCCTTTAAATTAACTGTTTCATCACGCACATAGATTTTGTGCCTATTGTACCAGTTCTCACTTAAGCTATAGGGCGAGCTCGAAAGCGTGATAGCTAGATCGGCTATTTCACGATCATCACTCTTGATAAACTGGTTGGCTGTTGGTAATTGTCCGTTTTCTATTTCTGTTCGGTAATGATCTATAATTTTTTTGCAAAGCTGATTTTCAAATACCACATCGGTTAAATTCTGCATAATGAAGGAGCCGATGTACATATTATCAATTTTATCCCAGCTTACGAGTTCGTGCCCGAAAGCTAATAATAAACGTACAATTTCTTGCTCTTGGAGCTCGTCATTCGCTTCTACAGAAACTGTGGGGGATTGTTCCTCATCAGCAAATAGATTATCTGGCGGAAGGTCTTGTTGATGTGCCTGCTGTCTGGCTTGAGGAGTGCCTTTCTTCAGCTTTGCCGCCCTCATCGTATTCAGCTCGCTTAACAACACCCGTTCTTCGATAGCTAATAAGGTACTGCATTCTCTAATAAACACCGAAGCCTTAATGTTGTCTGGAATTTTGGCGATACTTTCAACGATATCTCGTATAATACCAGCTCTTTTTATGGGATCTGCCCCGGCTTCGGCCAGCAGGATATTGGCTTTATATAAAATAAAATCTTGGCGGTTATCTTCAATATAGCTTTTAAATGCTCCAGCACCCACTTTATGCATATATGAATCAGGATCATCACCCTGTGGAAAAGAAACAACTTTTACATTTAATCCCTCCTCTAAAATCATATCCAAACCTCGTAATGAAGCTTTTATTCCCGCGGCGTCGCCATCGTACAAAATGGTTACATTCTGCGTGAAACGACTAATTAGCCTAATTTGCTCTATGGTTAACGAAGTTCCCGATGAAGCAACTACATTTTCGATATGTGCTTGATGAACAGAAAGTACATCTGCATAGCCTTCTACTAAGTAGCAGTTATCCTGATCCCGGATAGCTTTTTTAGCATGGAAAAGCCCATAAAGCACATTTGATTTATGATAGATATCGCTTTCGGGCGAGTTAACATATTTAGGAACGTTTTTGTCTGTTTTAAGGGTTCTACCTCCAAATCCGATTACCCGACCCGTAAAATTATGGATCGGAAACATAACCCTTCCTCTAAATCTATCGTAGAGCTTAGCTTTATCGTTTTTTATAGACAGGCCTGTTTTTTCGAGGAATTCTTCATTATGCTTGTTTTTAATCGCTTGTTGGGTTAACGCATCCCAAACATCAGGCGAGTAGCCTAGATTAAACTTTTTAAGAATATCTTCCCTAAAGCCACGCTCCTTAAAATAGCTCAATCCGATAGTCTTTCCATCATCGCTGTTCCATAACTGGTCTTCGAAAAAATTGGCCGCAAACTGCGAAACTATGTAGAGGCTCTCTCTAGCATTTTGGGCTTCTACATCTTTAACGGTTTCTACCGTCTCTTCAACTTCAATGTTGTATTTCTGCGCAAGAAATTTAAGTGCTTCAGGGTAGGAATACTTCTCGTGTTCCATAACGAAACGAACGGAATCGCCCCCTTTACCGCAGCCAAAACATTTATAAATCCCTTTGGTAACAGAAACATGGAATGATGGAGTCTTTTCTCCATGAAAAGGGCAATTTCCAATTAAACTTGTACCGCGTTTTTTTAGGTGCACAAAATCGCCTACCACTTCTTCTATGCGAGCGGTATCCATTATTTTGTCTATAGTTTCACGGTTAATCATACTAGGATTATAGGATTTTAGGATGATAGGATTAAGGTATTAACTAAGATTTATAGGATCTTATGATGCTAGGATTAAAGCATAATCTTGAAATCCTATAATCCTACAAATCTTAGTCTATTTAATAAATGGTAACATTTGGTCGGCCACCAATTTATTGCCTAGGGGATTAAGGTGAACCCTATCTGTTGTTAAAACGCCTTTTTCTTTATCTTCTGCATTATTTGCCGCTTCATAATCCATAAAAGCCTTTCTTAAATCACACAGTGGAAGATTGTTTTTTGCTGCCAGTTCTCTTATTCCAGCAGCATATTTGGTTAGATCGGCATCGGCTTCATTTGTGCCCTCTTTTTTCTCGCCAATAACCGAGGGCGTGCACAAAACTACCTTGCTTCCTGTAGCTTGAATCTTATTGATGATGGCTTGATAAAACTTAAAATATTTATCGTAGTCAGTACCCGTTTTTGAAGTTAATTTATGCCAAACATCATTGATGCCAACATATACAAAAACAAGATCCGGCTTTTTGCTGATTACATCTTCCTCGATTCTGAGGTACAGATCGTAAACTTTGTTACCACCTATACCTGCTCCAATTAATTGGAATTTTGTGGTATCCACGGATTTTTTTAACAGGTTAATGTAACCATTACCCTTAGCGCCTTGTTGTGTGATTGAATCACCAAAAAAAACCACTTTTTTAGGTTTTGGCTTCATTGCCACACTAGCCAATAGAAATACCAAAATCGCGATCAAGCCCAATAGTTTATTATGTTTCATATTACTTATTTATTTTAAAATCTAAATCCTGAAAATCAAAACTAAAATCTGTTAATGGAGAAATTGCTTCCATTTTAAACCCATCAGCTACTGCTTCATTATTTAGATTGAAATTAACGAAAGCATCAGCATCTAAGCTTCTATCGTACCATTTTACAATAAAGGTATTCCCTTTGTAAAATGTCATATCACCTCTTAGCTTTGGGGCATTTTTGGCAGCGAAATGCATTTTGCCGTTTACCTCACTAATGGTAACCTCTCCAAACCAATTGTCTTTAAAAGTTCCCAAGTAATTCTTTATCTGTGGTTTTGCCGTATTCAACTTCTGTGTTTCGACAATCGAAGCCCAAGTTTTATCTACGATTTCTTTTGCCTGTTTTTCATTTCTGAGCCGGTTATCATTATACAATTTAATTCTATCCATCCCTTTAATGTCTAGATAGCCATCTTTTATTGAATTGGTTATTGAATTAAAGGCAGCACCAGATTGCTGATTAGTTAATACGATGATCCCCAGTTTAAGCTCAGGCAAAATGGTTACTTGCGTTACAATCCCTGATAAGCCACCAGTATGAGTTGCTTGAAATTTCCCATTAACAGAACTTAAAAACCAACCTAGCCCATAGCTGCTAAAACTACCTGGATTTCCTCCAATAAGGGTTTGAGGAGTCCAAAGCTCTCTTGCTACAGCTGGACTAAACAATTTTTTTTCCAGATTATCGCCATACTTACCCCCATTGATCATAGCGGTTACCCATTTGCTCATTTCGGTAACGCTCGAATAGATGCCACCAGCCGCGTTGGCCACTTCGCCGAAACTCAAGCCCACAGGCAATAATTTATCTTCATAAGGCGCATGGCCATCAATCACGTTAGATTTATCTTTTAGACGATACCAGGATGCGGCAGTTTTGGTCATACCCAAAGGTTTAATAATTCTACCTTCGATAAAATCTTCATAGGTAATTCCTGATACTCTAGCCACCACTTCGCCTGCTACGATATACATTAAATTATCATAATCGTATTTAGTACGGAAAGACGAAACTGGCTTAAGATAGCGAAGGTTATGAATTAGCTGTTTTTTATCTACTGTAGATGAATCTGGCCATATCATAAGATCACCTGCTCCCAAACCTAGTCCGCTGCGATGGGTTAATAAATCTCTAACCGTAAATTCACTGGTTACCCAAGAATCGTACATTTTAAATTCTGGGATAATATCGATGACTTTGGTATCCCAAGTTAATTTTTTCTCGTCTATCAAAATCCCTAAAGCCGCAGCGGTGAAGGCTTTGGTATTAGATGCTACTCCGAAGAGGGTATTTTCATCTACTTTTAGGTTTGTTTTGATAGAGCGTACCCCGTATCCTTTGGCGTGGATTACTTTTCCATCCTTGATCACGGCTACTGCAATGCCTGGCACATTAAAAGTGGCTAAGGTTTTTTCAGCTACGCTATCTATTTGTTTGCTGGTTAAGACTTGGGCGTGTAAATTAATGCTCGCAAGAAGCACAATTACAAAACTTAGTTGGACTTTAAGGCGATAAAATGATTGCATAAAATAATGATTTTAAACGTTAAAGATACTAATCTTTTGCGTTTTTGGAGAGGGATATAAGAGATGTTAATTCGTTATTTCGCCTTCCCCAACCTGTAATCTTTATGCACTACCAAAAAACTGGCTCGCTCCTCAGATTTTAGAGGATAATCCCAATTTCCCTGATAGGTAATCTTAGTAGGCAACTTCACTTCATCGAAATAGCTCATTTCAATATTCATTTGTACATCGAAATCAAAAAGCATATTGCTATACTTCATGTCTACATAACGCCCTAATATTTCAAAAGTTCTCCGGTCGAAAATGGTAACGAGTTCCTTAATCATTAATCCATCTTTGGTCCAATTGCTTAGATCTGGTTTAACGGCAACCTTGAACCTATACACAGGTATCGAGTCTAAATAAGTTCCAGAATAAAATGAATAGTCATAATATTGGCGCATGTTTGCCGTAAAAATTTCGGTTTTGTTGCTAATAAAAGGGATGCCTTTTACTGGTCTGCCAGGATTAAAGATCAAGGTTTTCAGTTTGGATTTATAACTTTCATTGGTACCCCCTTTACCATTGCTTGCTGGTGCATTTGGAATAAAATCGGTGTTGTAGGCATTCATGAAAATGTAATCGAACATCTCAATGGTATACAATTGGTATTTTCCGTTTTTCTTGTACAATTTACCATTATCTTCCTTTACCAGATATTCCATTTTATATGGTCCATCATTATTATGTCTAATCTTACGATAGATCTTACCATCAACTTTGTTGTTTTTATCATAGCTAAAAATCCGGTTTTCTGCTATGAAGGTGTATTTTTTCATATTACGGAAAGCCTGATAAAAACTCGTGTCGTTAATAATGGCGTTGATAAATGTTTCGATATTTAAACGTTGGGCTTTAATATTCACTACCGAATCCAACTGAATAGTTTTAATAGTATCCGGGTTAAAGCGTGGTATTTCCTGACTAAAAGCAGTTATGTAGAAAAAAGCAAAGGTCAGTACTAAAAGTATTTTTTTCATTTAAAAAGTTTTGCAAAAATAATGCTACTTGGATTTTAAAATGGAAGTTGGGCAGCATTGCGGCACATCTTCCATTTTACATTTTTACATCTTACATCAATTACCTAACTGCTTAAGTGCAATGTAGGCCATTAATCCAGTAGATGTTTTGAGGGCGTCCTCATCAACGTCAAAATTTGGCGTATGTACAGAATAGGTGGTACCTTTCTCGGCATTGCCAGTTCCTAATCTGTAAAAGCAGGCGTCGGTAACCTGCGAGTAATAGGCAAAATCTTCGGCAGCCATCCAAATATCCAAATCTATAACGTTAGCCGCTCCCAAATAGTCTTCGGCAAAAACCCTGACATTTGCAGTTAGTTTTTCTTCGTTGATAAGAAAAGGGTAGCCTCTCATAATATTAAATTCACAGCTTCCGCCCATGCTCTCTGCAATGCCTTCAGCCATTTTTTTCATCAATCTATGTGCCTCATTTCTCCAATCTTCGTTGAGGGTTCTAAAAGTACCTTCTAATTTCACTTCATTGGGAATAATATTCGTTGCTCCATTTGCGTTTACTTTCCCGAAAGAAAGTACCGACGGCAAACGTGGGTCGGCATTTCTGCTCACGATTTGCTGCAATGCCACAATGATATGAGCCGTTATAAGTACAGGATCGATATTTTGATGGGGTTGTGCTCCATGACCTCCCTTTCCGTGTACGGTTACGTACAATTCGTCTGTTGAGGCCATATAAATCCCAGACCTAAAACCTACCTTTCCAGTTTCGATCAAGGGCATTACGTGTTGGCCTACAATAGATTGTGGCTTTGGGTTTTCGAGTACACCTTCTTTGATCATGATACTTGCCCCCCCGGGTAAAAGTTCTTCCGCAGGCTGAAAAATCAATTTTACAGCGCCTCCAAATTCATCCTTAAGCTGACTTAGGATATGCGCCGTTCCCAAGAGCGACGAGCTATGGACATCATGGCCGCAAGCGTGCATTATTCCATGGTTTTTAGAACGATAAGGTTTGTTGTTAGCCTCGTGGATGGGTAATGCATCCATATCTGCACGCAAGGCGATGACATTATCTGAGGGTTTGTTTCCTTTAATTAAACCTACAATCCCTGTATTTGCCATATCAATAAATTCGATGCCCCAAGCTGTAAGTTTGTCCTTAATAAATAGCGAAGTATTGAATTCTTTGAACGAGAGTTCGGGATTAGCATGGATATGTTGGCGATACCCAACCACATCCTGATATATCTTAGCGGCTAATTCTTGTATTTTTTGTTTCATTGTGCAGTATGTTTGCCGTTACTTATTTTGAAAGTCTAGATCAGGTGCATTTATCTTTTCTCTGAAGATAAACAGGGTTGGGAAATTTGCTTTGAGCTCGTTTTGCATTTTTTGCGCCTCCAATCTAGTTCTAAAATCGCCTACCCTCAAATAATAATTTGGTTCTTTATATGTGATGTAGGCGTTAAATTTAGGATAAAGTGCTTTAAAACGTGTTTGTTCTGAAAAAACTTCCTTTCGGTCTGATCCATAAAATACCTGAACCCGGTATCCCATTCCATTAAATATAACGGGAGAAACAGGGTTGGTAGTTGTGGGCTTTTTTTTATTTAGTTCAATACGTTTGGCGATTAAGCTATCTATTAAAGGATCTTTAATTACTGTAACTTCTCCCCTGGTTTGAGCGGATGAAGTGAATCCAGTGCCTAATAAGATAACGAATAGTAGAATTCTTGTTGTAGAAATGCCAAACATCCCACAAAAATCGGCATAATTGATGGGTAATACAAATTGTTATTGAGATGGATGAGATATTGCAGCTAATCCATTAATATGCTGGTTTGCCACCAAAGATTTCATTTGGATGATGGCAATTTTATTTAATTGGACTATTCGGTCGGATGAGGATAGATTTTGAGAAATCAGCAGGGCATTAATGCTTTCGAGATTGCTTAAAACAATAAGCTGTTCTAATGTTGCTTGATCGCGTATATTTTCGGCAGCTTTTTGATTTTCCCTGCCTCTCTTGAAGGAAGAAATTCTCCACTTTTTTGCGGTTGTACCAAATAAGGCCATGTTCAGCAGATCGGCCTCGTTTGCATATATGTTTGCAGCTTGTTCTTTGGTGATTTCTTTTGGGATAAGATTTTCCTTAATCGCATCGGTATGGATTTTATAATTTATTTTGGAAATTGTTCTTTGGAGATCCCAGCTTAGGTTAGTGAGATTGGCTTCGGCTTCTTTGAGCCGTTGGAATTCTTTGATGAGATAGAGTTTAAAAACTGGGTTTAGCGCAGAACAAAACTCAAACGCAATATCTTTATGGGCATAAGTTCCCCCATACTTGCCAAGAACTACACGCATACCTTTTGCATGGGTTTTAGCAATCCATTGCCCAGGACCCAGAACAAAACTATGGAGGCCCGCCTCCATTTAAAGTGGTCGAATTCGACCACTTTAAACTCTTCATTATATAAATTTTCCCATGCCCCCAGGAACTCTAAAGTTGTTCTGGTTCTCATCCAATTTTTTATAATTTCTGCTGCTCTAGAATCTCCCTCCTTAATTTTGGCAATATCTGTTAAAGAAATATAATCCTTATCCATGTCTTAATAAATTGACACAGCCAGTCCTTTTACAATTAGTTCATTGTGCTTTTTCATGTTCTTAGTTTTAACTCATAGATTCGATGGACTGATTTCAAATTGTGTCGAATTCGGCATAATTAACCCGTCAAATTCGAGGGGTTTAAAACCAAACTAAACAGAAGAATCAACTTAACAATGAAAAATTTTAAACTTCATACCCACAATTAAAATATTAATTAACAGCTAATTATATTTAATCATCAGTAGAATTAGACCAAAAAAAAGACCCTAACTCTCGTTAAGGCCTTTAATTATTATTAAAAGATTGCTTCTTTTAAGCATTAGCACCATGGCAATTTTTATATTTCTTGCCGCTTCCGCAAGGGCATGGCTCGTTACGCCCAACGGCTGCTTCTTTTCTGATGGGTTGAGGCGGTGCCATTTCTCTAGTGTCATCCATTGGCATTGCACTGCTGCTTGATTGGCTAAACTCTGGTTTAGACATTTTCAATTTGTTCTGTACAGGCTTTGGCGCTCTCACTTCTCTTACATCTTCGGCATCTTGCTGAACAGGAATACCACCTTTGTACAAGAAGCTCACCACTTCTTTATTTACTACATTCAACATGCTTTTAAACAGGTTAAATGCTTCCATTTTATAAATAATCAGTGGGTCTTTTTGCTCATAAACCGCATTTTGAACAGATTGTTTCAGCTCGTCCATTTCACGAAGATGCTCTTTCCAGCTATCATCTATCAAGGCCAGAATAATGGTTTTTTCGAATGCCTTGGTTACTTCTCGGCCATTATTCGCAATTGCTTTTTTAAGATCAACCGGCACTTGGATATGACGAATTCCATCACTAAAAGGAACCACCACTTGTTCTATCTGTTGTCCACGCTCAGCAAAAACCTGTTTTAACACCTGCATAGATTGGTTAATGATGCCCTCCGATTTTCGTGTATAAAAAGCAGTTACCTCCTCAAAAAGCAGGTCAGTTAGCAGGTGGATGTTTTTTGCATTAAAATCCTGCTCAGTAATTGCGGTATCGGCAGAGAAGTTTTTGATCACCTCCAATCTAAAGCCCTCATAATTTGAAGCTTCTTTATATTCTGTTACAATATCTTCAGCCACATCAAACACCATATTGTTCATATCTACATCCAAACGATCGCCAAATAGGGCATTTCTACGTTTGGCATAGATTACTGTTCGTTGAGAGTTCATCACATCATCGTACTCTAACAAACGCTTACGAATACCAAAGTTGTTTTCCTCTACTTTCTTTTGTGCACGTTCTATTGAATTGGTAATCATCGAATGCTGGATAACTTCACCATCCTCAATTCCCATTTTTACCATGATATTTGAAATTCTTTCTGAGCCAAATAGGCGCATCAGGTTATCTTCTAATGACACGAAGAATTGTGAAGTACCCGGGTCTCCCTGGCGACCAGCACGACCACGCAACTGTCTATCTACACGACGTGACTCATGGCGCTCTGTACCTACGATCGCTAAACCTCCAGCTTCTTTCACACCCTCGCCCAGCTTAATATCGGTACCACGACCAGCCATGTTGGTGGCAATGGTTACTGTACCTGCTTTACCTGCTTCGGCAACAATATCAGCCTCTTTTTGGTGCATTTTCGCGTTTAGCACGTTATGCTTGATGCCGCGTAATTTAAGCATACGGCTTAATAATTCTGAAATCTCAACGGATGTTG
Organism: Pedobacter sp. NO84; assembly: GCF_059703915.1. Taxonomy (NCBI): domain Bacteria; kingdom Pseudomonadati; phylum Bacteroidota; class Sphingobacteriia; order Sphingobacteriales; family Sphingobacteriaceae; genus Pedobacter; species Pedobacter sp. NO84. Next base: position 3,795,426 of record NZ_AP046575.1, on the reverse strand, counting down.
TACCCACCAATACCGGACGGCCAGCCTCTGTTAATTTAACAATTTCTTCTGCTACAGCATTGTATTTTTCTCTAATGGTACGATATACATAATCTTGTTCATCTTTTCTGGCCATTACCCTATTGGTAGGAATTTCTACCACATCAAGTTTATAGATAGACCAGAATTCGCCTGCTTCAGTTGTAGCAGTACCTGTCATTCCGCATAGTTTATGATACATCCGGAAAAAGTTTTGCAAGGTAACCGTGGCATAGGTTTGTGAAGCATCTTCAACTTTCACGTTCTCCTTGGCCTCAATAGCCTGGTGCAATCCGTCAGAATAACGACGGCCATCCATGATACGGCCTGTTTGCTCATCTACAATTTTAATCTTGCCTTCATCAATGATATATTCAACATCAATTTCAAACAAGGTATAGGCTTTCAGTAATTGATTTACAGAGTGGATGCGTTCTGCTTTAACCGCATAATCTCGCATTAGATTATCTTTTCTGGCAATCTTGTCTTCGCTGCTCAGTTCTGATTTCTCTATTTCTGCGATTTCAGTACCCACATCTGGCAATACAAAGAAAGTAGGATCTTCGCCCTGTTGGGTAATCAATTCTATCCCTTTTTCTGTAAGCTCTACCTGATTATTTTTCTCATCGATATAAAAGAATAGTTCTGAATCAACCTTAGGCATGTTCTTCGACTGATCTGCCATGTAATGGTTTTCGGTTTTTAACAAGGTTTGCCTTACGCTTCCTTCACTTAAGAACTTGATCAATGCCTTACTCTTTGGCAAACCACGATGCGCACGCAACAGCGCTAAGCCACCATCCCCTTCTTCGGTACCGGTTTTGCCATCGTTGATTAATTTTTTGGCCTCATTTAATGCTTGGGAAACATACGTCTTCTGTGCATTTACCAGGCGTTCGATTCTTGGTTTTAGTTCGTGAAACTCGTGTTGATCACCGAAAGGAACTGGTCCTGAAATGATCAAAGGTGTACGGGCATCATCAATCAGTACCGAATCGACCTCATCAACCATGGCAAAATGCAATTTACGTTGAACCAATTGATCAGGTGTTTGCGACATATTGTCACGCAGGTAATCGAAACCAAATTCGTTATTGGTACCATAGGTGATATCCGCTAGGTAGGCATTTCTACGTTCCTGGGAATTTGGCTCATGCTTATCAATACAGTCTACACGTAAACCATGGAATTCAAATAATGGCCCATTCCATTCTGAATCTCGGCGTGCAAGGTAATCGTTTACCGTTACTATGTGTACGCCCTGGCCTGCCAATGCATTTAGATAGGCTGGCAGTGTACTTACCAAGGTTTTACCCTCACCTGTGGCCATTTCGGCGATTTTACCACCGTGCAATACCATACCACCGATCAGCTGTACGTCGTAATGTACCATATTCCACACTACTTCTGTTCCGGCAGCTTCCCAACGATTTGCCCAATAGGCTTTATCCCCTACAATCTTAACATTGTTTTTGCGGGCTGCATAATCCCTATCAAATTGTGTGGCGGTTACCTCTAAAGTCTCGTTTTCGCTTAATCTTCTTGATGTTTCTTTAATTACTGCAAATGCAGCAGGCAAAATTTGGGTCAACACCTTCTCTAATGCTACGTCACGCTCTTTACCTAAGGCATCAACCTCATCGTACAATGCGGTTTTTTCTTGTAATGAAAGTTCTTGGCTTTCGGCTCTTGACTTGACATCCGCTATATTAGCATCGATATCTGCAAGCGAACTAACTATTGTTGATTTAAACTCAGTAGTTTTTTCGCGAAGCTCGTCGTTGCTTAAAGACGCTAACTTCGCGTATTCTTCATTGATTTCTACTACTAACGGCTGCAAAGCCTTTATATCTCTTTCTGATTTGCTTCCAAATATCTTGGCTAAAAATCCTAACATGTTCTTATGATTGTGTTTTGGTTAAAAATATTGATTTACAACAACTAAGCCATAGCCTAACGTTAAGTCATCTTGGCAGTTGCTGCGTAATGGGGATAAGTTTGGGCGACAAACTTAATTAGGGACTATTGTTTTTTGGGTTTTTTCTTATCGTAAGATCAGCAATAACCTGATTTTTATTATTGTATTCTAGCACCGGGATTTCAGAAAGAATTCCGATCAGTGTTAGTTCATTGTATGATAAAAAGAATGGATTTCTATCTTCATTAAGCTGCACGCTAGATGAATATGTTACTTCTCTACTGATTTTGTGATCGTTACAATAACGCTCTGTTAATAGCCTTAGTCCATCAACACGCTCGGCTTGAGCAAGATGGGTTAGACTAAAAAATACAAGAGATAGGGTAACAATGTGTTTCATTTAGCGGCAAATCTACCGAATTAATTAGCTAATTAGCAAATTATTTATCCCGATGGCCAAGGGCAAGCTAATTAATTTGTCGATACATATTGCCTATTTAACGATACCATTTCGCGATGGGAAGTAACCTTTACATATTTGATCAGCCAAATAGGTTAAGGGAGGGTTAGCCTAAACTTGACTAGTAAAAACTATCTTTAATTTGTATATGCAAATTTTTAAAACATCAACTGTGTTTATTCATGTAGCGGGATGGCTCCTCTTTTTAACCTTCCCATTATTGTTCATCAACAATGAGCAATCTGGATTTAGCAGTTTGTTGTTGCTTTCTTCACCGTACTATTGGTTATTTTGCATTACCTACGTGGTGATGTTTTACATCAATTCCCTAATCTTGATCCCTAAGTTAATTTTTACGAAAAGGTATTTCAGTTATGGCATATTGGTGTTTATCTTATTTGGATTTGTATACTATGCCCAACCCTATAACAATTTATTGAGCCATAATGCAAACGTTATTAACGTGCTTAAAGGTACATCGGGCAATCGTTCTAGGGGATTAAACCAATCGCTTTTAGCTCAGCCCGATACTGTAGGGCCAAGCGTAGGCATGCCTTTCGGGCCACTGCCTAATAAAGATCTCCGAATGCAGGATCCTAATTTAAAGAAGCCCAAAAGCATGCTCGATCTCCATCAATCTCCAGATATCGACATGGTTAGTTTGTTTATCTTTATGATGGTTATTGGAATAAGTATCGCAACCAGTACCGTACAGCGCTGGCAAACTACTGAACAAAAAGTGGTAATAGCAGAGGCTGAAAAAACAACCGCAGAGCTTTCATTTCTGAAGGCGCAGATCAATCCGCATTTTTTGTTTAATACCCTCAATAATATCTATACACTATCGATAATTAATAGTGAGCATACTGCGGATAGCATCATGAAGCTTTCTAATATAATGCGTTATGTAACTGATGATGTGACCAATGATTTTGTGAAACTTAATGATGAGATAGATTGCATTAGAGACTACATAGAACTTCAACGAATGAGACTTGGCGCAGACGCCGAAATTAGTTTTAACGTAAAGGGAACGCCAAAGGATAGAAAAATAGCGCCCTTAATTTTTATGACATTTATTGAGAATGCATTCAAATACGGTGTTACCAAAAAAGAAAAAACGGTAATCAAAATAGAACTAAGCATTGAACCTGAAAAAATTAATTTCTTTTGTCAAAATAAAATCCACCCTTATAAATCGAATTTAGAGCGTACAGGAATTGGGATTACCAATACCAAACAAAGATTGGTTCACCAGTATCCAAACCAACATGAACTTAAAATTAGCGATAATGATGAGTTTTTTACCGTCGAATTGTGTGTTAACTGTTAATTAATTAGCTATGCCCTTAAAATGTGTTGCCTTAGATGATGAACCTCTTGCCTTAGAGCTGATCAAAACATATGTAAAACGGTTTCCGGGTTTAGAGTTGGTTGCGGCATTTGAGGATGCAATTTCTGGCGCCGAATATCTAAATCAACATACTGTTGAGCTGCTGTTCTTGGACGTAAACATGCCCGATATTTCTGGAGTAGATTTGGCAAGAAGCTTAATAAACAGCCCGATGATTATTTTTACAACTGCCTATCGCAATTACGCATTCGAAAGTTACGAGTTACAAGCAATTGATTATCTATTAAAGCCGATTGATTTTAAGCGATTTACTACCGCTGTAGAAAAAGCTATCGATTTTAATTCTTATAAAACAGCGCCGCAAGATACCAATGGTGATGGTGCTATCTATGTATATTCGGAATATAAGATGGTAAAAATCTGGCTAAAGGATATCATCTATATCGAAAGCATGGGCGATTATCTTAAAATATTTCAGGATCAGCAAGAGAAACCGTTGCTAACCTTAACTACGATGAAAAAGATCTTGGAAAAACTTCCTGAAAATCAATTTGCCCGTATTCACCGGGGATTTATCGTGGCAATTGATAAAATTAAATCTATCCACAACAAAAAGATCCAGTTAGCAGATACAGAATTGCCAATTGGTGATGCCTATAAGGATTTTATACAACAACAAAAAAGAAATTAGTGATGATGAAACTAAAAAGCAACATTGCAACCAGCGAAAACGGGTTTATTTTTAATCCCACCACTGGCGATTCGTTTACCAGTAACCCAATTGCAGCAGAAATTATTACCTTTCTTAAAGCGGGAGAAGACGAAAAACAGATCAAATCAAAGCTGCTGGCAAAGTATGATGTAGAATCGAAACAATTGGAGCGCGATTGGGAAGATTATATGCTTCAATTAAGAGAAGCTAATTTACTAACATTATAGAGCGCTACACTCCAACTAACCATGAAAGATCAAAACGCCTCTCCTCTGTGTATCGCTGTTACCGCTCTTAATGCCAACGATAATCCTGGTCCTGGCATTGCCGTTGTTCGTGCACTAAGGGAGGGTTTTGGCGAAGATATAAGAATTATTGGCTTGGCATACGAAAACTTGGAACCTGGCATTTATTTAGGCACACAGGTTAATAAAACCTATAAAATCCCCTATCCAGCTTCTGGTACACAAGCATTATTAGAACGCCTAAAATATATCCAGAAAAAAGAAAACATAGATGTGCTGATCCCAAATTTTGATGCAGAACTCACAAATTTCATCAAATTGGAAGGCGATCTAGAAGCAATTGGCATCAAAACGTTTTTACCCTCTTTAAAACAACTAGAAAAACGTGATAAAGTTAATCTCAAGGAATTTGGTAATCGTTTTAAATTTAATGTTCCCGATGATCACATAATCTATAAAGAAAGCGAATTGGCCAAAGCTGCCGATGATTTCGGATATCCCCTAGTGGTTAAGGGCAAATTTTATGAAGCCTATGTGGTGCAACATATCGCCGAAGCCCACAAATCATTCCATAAGCTCCAGGCCAAATGGGGATTACCCATCATCGTTCAGAAATATATCCGGGGAACAGAAATAAATATTGCAGGCTTGGGCGATGGAAAAGGCAATGCCATTAGTGTTGTGGCAATGAAAAAATTGTTCATCACAGATAAAGGCAAGGCTTGGGCCGGGATTACGGTTGAAGATGATGCGTTGATTGAAATTGCCAAAGAATTTACAAAATCTACGTCGTGGAAAGGTGGATTTGAGCTTGAGATTATGAAAAATGATAAAGGCGACTTGTATATCATGGAAATCAATCCACGTTTTCCGGCATGGATTTACCTCGCCGCAGCTGCTGGTCAAAATCAACCTACAGCATTAGTACATATGGCATTGGGAAATCACGTGGAAGAACTTACAACCTATCAAAGTGGCAAAATGTTTATCCGCTACTCATGGGATAACGTGGTGGATGTGAGTGAATTTCAGAAGATAGCGGCGTTTGGGGAGCTAGAGATGTGATGGAAGATGTAAAAGGGAAAAGGGAAGATGGGCAGAGACCCCGAAAATAATAAAGTAAAAAACAATCGGTGACATCACCCTAATCTGTGAAATCAACCGCGAAGCGTAGCAAAGTTAAAAACAATCGGTGAAATCAATTTAAGCAAAGGAAAAACAAGTATAAAACGTCTAAGTAGAGCTCATCGTGCCGAAGGCATCCCTTTGGGACAATACGCAATACGCTCTACGCAATACTACAAAGTATGAAAGAGAAATACGAAAGGCCAGTTATAAAGAAAATGAACTCCGGATTAATGGATAAGTTTGGTATGCATCATGATACCGCACCAGTTACTACGATAGATGGAGTACCTGTTAAACGCTTGATCAACGAGTTCGGCTCTCCTTTATTTGTGCTGTCCGAAAAACAGATTAGGCGTAACTATCAATCGGCGGTTCGTTCTTTTTCAACTCGATACCCTAAAGTACAGTTTGCATGGAGCTATAAGACCAATTATCTGAATGCAGTTTGTAGAATTTTCCATCAAGAAGGGAGCTGGGCAGAGGTTGTTTCGGGTTTCGAATACCACAAGGCAATAAATAATGGTGTGGCCGGCAATCAGATCATTTTTAATGGCCCCGACAAAAAATCTGATGATTTGAGGTTGGCCATAACCAATCAATCCTTGATCCATATTGATCATTTCGATGAATTGGATTCCATCATCAGCCTATGCGAAGAGTTGAACAAAAAAGCTAAAATTGCCATCCGTGTAAATATGGATACCGGCGTTTATCCCATCTGGGATCGTTTTGGCTTTAATTATGAGAATGGGCAGGCCTGGACCGCTGTGAGCAAAGTTGCCAAAGAAAGTAAATTAGAGCTGGTTGGTCTGCATTGCCATATCGGCACCTACATGCTTTCTACCTCCCCATATGTAATTGCCACCACGAAACTTTGTACGTTGGCAATGCGATGCAAAACAGAGCTCCAAAACCCCATTCAATATCTGGATCTAGGAGGAGGTTTTCCTTCTAAAAACACATTAAAAGGATCATTATCTGGAACAGATCATATTCCATTAGTTGAAGAATTTGCCGACTCCATTACAGAGACTATTTTACAATTTGGTTTTAAAACAGATGAACTTCCCCTTCTGATATTAGAGAGCGGAAGAGCCCTGATTGATGACGCCGGTTATTTATTGGGAAGCGTTGTTGCCAATAAAAGGTTAAGTGATGGCAGAAGGGCAACGATTGTGGATTTTGGGATCAATCTCCTCTTTACTTCCAATTGGTACGAGCATAAGGTAAGCCCCGCCCAAGAATGCAGTCAGTATTCTGAAGATACTGTCTTATTTGGTCCACTCTGCATGAATATTGATGTGGTAAGGCACAGTATTGACCTGCCCCTGCTTGATCCTGGAGATCAGCTTGTAGTGCATAAAGTTGGGGCCTATAACATGACGCAGTGGATGCAGTTTATCAATATGAGACCAGCTGTGGTATTAATTGACATGAAAGGAAAGGTACATCAGATAAGAAAGGCCGAAACACTGACCTATTTAGAAGAAGTTGAAGAATTGCCTGATTATTTAGCATGAAAAAGCAGATCACCTATTACGTTAACGCCACTTTAAATAGTTATGCCATTCTGTTCTTTTCACAGCATAAAATTTTGGGTGCGCTATTACTATTGGCATCAATGCTTAATATCGCCGCTGGCATAACGGGATTAATCTGTGTTCTCTTCACACTTATTGTGGTTAATAGTTTAGGCTTTAGCAGAGAAACGGCACAGACAGGCCTGTACAGTTTTAATTCATTGCTGTTAGGCATTGGATTTGGTTCTTTTTTTGAGATCAATGCCTCCTTTTGGCTCTGGTTAGTTGTAGCCTGCTTATTATGTATTATTGTAAGTATAAATCTAACTTCATATCTGGGCAAATACCTATTACCTACCTTATCCATTCCATTTGTGCTCATTTTTTGGCTTGTACTTATCGCCACCAATGGATATATAGGTATGGGACTGATGCAAAAAAACAGCTATATCGTCTTCGAATTATACACGGGAAGCCTTGCCCATTTCAACCGGTTTAACAGCTTTATTGAACTCAACATACCAAGTATAATCACCTTATTTTTTAGATCCTTAAGCGCTGTACTTTTTCAAAATAATATGGTTGCCGGAGTCTTGATTGCGATCGGTTTGCTTATCCATTCAAGAATAGCCCTTAGCTTATTGGTATTGGGCTTTATTATAACCTGCCTCATCAACTATATTACAGGCACCTACCCCGAGGGAATAAGCAATTACCATTTGGGAGCAAATTTTATGATGATCAGTTTGGCAATTGGAGGCTTTTTCCTCATTCCATCTCTCCGCTCTTATATATGGGCAGTTGTTTCGGTAGCGCTTACTTTTTTAATCGTTAACGGTATGTCGAGGGTATTAGGAGTGTATGATCTTCCTGTTTTTTCTATGCCATTTTCCCTTTTAACGCTTTCTATTCTGTATTTCTTTATGCTAAGGGTAAATGCTGGAAAATTGCAGATAACTGCAGTACAAAACTATTCGCCAGAAACCAATCTCTATCAACATATAAGTGGTGAGGAGCGCTTTAAAGATTTTAGATACTTTGCATTAAGCCTGCCTTTTATGGGCAGCTGGCAGGTATCACAGGATTACAACGGAACAATTACCCACCAGGGAGATTGGAGTAATGCAATAGATTTTGTAATTACAGATCTTGATCAAAAAACGTTCGAATTCCCGGGCAATCAGGTAACCCATTATTACTGTTATAATAAGCCGGTTTTGGCATGTGCCGATGGTGTGGTGGTAGAAGTGATCCAACATATTGAAGATAACCCAATCGGACAGGTTAACCTCGAACAGAATTGGGGGAATACCATCGTAATAAAGCATGCCGAAGGATTATATTCAAAAGTTTCCCACCTTAAAAAAAGCTCTGCAAAAGTCAAACAGGGAGATTATGTAACCCAAGGTGATGTGATTGCGCTCTGTGGCAATTCGGGGCGTTCGCCAGAGCCACATCTGCATTTTCAGGTCCAGGCTACACCGTATATCGGATCAAAAACTTTAGCCTATCCTTTTGCCTATTACCAAAAGCTTGATGAAAACCAAATCCTTGAACTCCAATCTTTCAGCGTACCAAAAACTGGGGATCAAGTGCAACGGCCCGAAATTGATCCTTATCTAAAACAGGCGTTTAATTTTGAACCTGGGTACCAGAACAGGGTAATTACCACAAAGGGTCTGGCTGAAACTTGGGAGGTGTTTACCGATGCCTACAATCAAACCTATTTAACCTGCAAAGAAAATCAGAGCATAGCCTACTTCGTAAAAAATGCCAATGTCTTTTTCTTTACTAGGTTTTATGGCGACAAACACTCCTTGCTCTATTCTTTCTATTTGTGTGCTTATAGGATAAATCTATCCAGACATCCTGTGAAGGATGATTATGCTACAGATTCAGAATCTTTTAACCCGCGCTTATGGTTACAGGATTTGATTGCCCCTTTTAAGATTTATATAAAAACCAGCTATAAGAATAGAATTAATACGATTCCAGACGGGGTTGAGATTTATGCTCGGGCAGAAAAGCAAGGGATGGGCGAAACTGAGAAGGTGATGTCTGCCAAAATTGTCATTACACAGAGTGGAATAACAGATTTTGAAATTACTACCGAACAACCAATAAATACACTAAAATGCCATATAAAATCTATATAATAACAATATTGCTGCTTATATGTACCAAATTTGGATGGGCACAAACCGACTTTCAGAAAGCAGACAGTCTTTCTACGGCGCTTTACAACGAATCAAAGTGGACGCAACTGATCAGCTTTGGAAAAAATGCTTTTCAACGTGGCGATGATTTTCCTGCATTGAGATTAAGAGTTGCGTATGCAGCTTTTCAATTGGGGAATTACAGTCAGGCCCTGCTCCACTATCAAAAGGTTTTATCAACCGATACATATAATCAAGTTGCACTTTACTATGCCTATTTATGCAATATTTACCTGAATAGGCAAAAAGAGGCAAGTTACCTGGCCAACTTTATAGATGGTAAATCTGTGGATGGAATTTTGATCAAACCTGCGCATCTTTCGGTTGTTGGCGCAGAAACGGTCGCTAGTTTCACAGACAATAATAACAGGGGCAATGCAAATTTTACACGGGTATTTGCCCAGCTTAGGGCAAGCTATCCTATTTATATTGACTATTCGATCCTTTTTTATAATCAAGCTACAACTGTAGACCGAATAAGCCAAGCAGGAAACCATTTAAAACTGAGCGTTATACCAATAAAAAATGTGAGTATAATCGGTGCTTGGAACTACTTACATACCACTTATCTACAGACCAGTGGCGAAACTAATTCGTTATTGTTTGGCCTAAAATATGCCCATCCCTATTTTAATGCACAGGCAGATTTTAGTTTCACCAACAATGAGATCGAAAGAATAGATCAGTATAATTTTCAATTGCTGACCTATTTAAGCGGAAACTTAAATTCATATTTAAGCAATCGCCTATCCTATTTAAATTCGAGTGTTTTAAAATCTTTCGTTTATAGCCCCAGCATTGGGATTAAAGCCATCACTAATCTATGGATCGAAGTAGGGGGCAATTTTGGGAAACAGCACTATTTTTCAGAAGCTGATGGACTTTATCAATACAGCGGAGAAGATATTACCACCTTCAAATCATCTGTCAATGCATACTATCTGTTAAAAAAACAGCTAATTTTAAACTTAGGTTATAGGTTAGAAAAAAGGACGGATGATAATTTAAATGATTATTCACAACACTCAATTAACGGAGCAATTACATGGAATTTTTAAAAAGATCTACTTTATTGGTAATGATGGTTTTTTGCACGGTTTATGCAGAAGCGCAAACGAATATGGCTTTGCAGAAAGCTTTCCAGACCAGTTATACACATGAAGGTAAAAAGCAATATGCTGAAGCTATAAGCGATATCATGCCTTTTTATAGCGAAAAAAATTACGAAACCAACCTCAGGGTAGGATGGCTATATTACCTTTCCAAAAACTATACCTCATCACAACAATATTATGGTAGGGCGGTAGCTATTAAACCCAATTCTATTGAAGCCAAATTTGGATTGATTCAACCTTTATCCCTTTTGGGCAGTTGGGATAAAGTATTAGAGCAGTACAACAATATCATTAAAATTGATCCTCAAAATACACAAGCGGGATATTGGACTGGCGTTTTGCTGTATAACCGAAAACAGTATGCAGCAGCGGCAAAATACTTTAATAAAGTGATCAGCTTATACCCGTTCGATTATGATAGCAATCATATGTTAGGTTGGGCAAATCTATTCATGGGAAAAAAAGTAGAAGCAAAAGCATGTTTCGAACTCGCGTTGCTCATCAAACCCGGAGATTCTTCAAGTACCGACGGATTAAACCGCGCGAAATAATCAGTAATTCATTAATCGATACATATAACCTATTTACCGACACCCTATTACTTTAATATTGCCAAACCCACATCTTTGATCTATAAATATCAGAGATTATGGAAAGGAAAAGATTTTTAAGAAGTTTAGTGATCGGAGCAGTAGCTAGCCCAATGATAATAGAGGCTTGCAAAAAGTCGAGCTCATCTAGCGTTGGCACAACAACTACTCCAACGGGAGGTTCATCAATAGCATCCTGCTCTATAGCGCCTACAGAAACAGAAGGTCCATTTCCAACACATGCTCCTGCATCCTACGTTCGTAGTGACATCACCGATGGGAAAACTGGATATAAACTAACCATCAAATTGGTAGTTGGCAACAGCAATAATGGCTGTAATCCCTTAGCGAATGCTATTGTAGATTTATGGCATTGTGATGCTGATGGCAACTATTCAGAATATGGTGGAAGCGGCACCCAATCAACCAATTATACGGGAGTACACTTTTTAAGAGGCCGTCAAACCACAGATTCAACCGGTGCCGTAACATTTACATCTATTTTCCCAGGATGGTACAATGGCCGGACAACCCACATTCATCTTCATGTCTTTAACGCAGGCGGAACTTCATTAAAGGTCACCCAAATTGCTTTTCCAGAAGGAACGGGCTCTGCTGTATCGTTAGTTAATGGTTATGGTAAGGGCATGGGCGGTTATACCTATAACAAAAATGATAATGTTTTTAGTGATGATACCAGTGGAATTGAAATTGCTACCGTAACCGGATCGTTAACTACAGGTTTTATATTAAATATGCAAGTGAGCGTTCCCGCTTAACTGAAATAGTTTGTCGATCAGCGTTTGGCGTTATGCGAAACGCTTATCGCCTAACGCCAAACGCTTTAACTCAACCGCCATGAAAAATCTACTTCTGTCTTTTCTCGTTGTTTTTCTTTTCATTGTTACTTTTATTTTAAGTTTTAAATCTGATTCTGAAGATGATTTATTAAATGGGTAGTATAAAACCAATAGGAAAAAGAACGATCACCCTGTGCTATCGAAAAATAATTGATGTAAACAGTACAGCCCCATGGGATAAACTTATTTTTGAAGATTCGTACAAAGAATTTAAAATTCAGGCCCAACTTTATAACCGAGAAAAGAAATTTCACACTTTTTCTGAATTGGTTTATAATGTAAAAGGAGCAGAGAAATTGCACTTTTTGGTTAGCGGTGCAATTATCAATTATTTACGGCAACTAAACGAGCTTGTTCCCGATATAGTAAACAACATTGGTAGGCAGTTTTTAACCTTTAAACAATTTAAATTCGAAATCATTAATTCTGATTTACGAGAAATTAATAAACATCAAATTGCGATTAACTTTTACTCAGCACCTTTAATTTGGCATGATACTATTGCTACTTACTTGCTAACCTCTCCCTTGCATACAATTACTGATGAAATATTAACGGATCTGGTGTCTATCCAGCCCTATTTAACCATATATTCCATAAAATGATGAAATCGGTATCTAGTGGCAAGATTTTTCTTGCAGATCAACGTGGATTGAAGGAAACAGAACAGGTTAAAAGATTAAGCACTTTTAATTTTGAGAAATTTAATAGTCCAGATAAAATGGCATTGGGTAAACTTTACCTGTTTAATGATGATATGCTTGCTGGAAAGAAAAAAACGTGTTTTGAGGTAGATCGCGATAGTTACATTATCATTTTGCCTATTACTGGTGCCATAAATTATTTAGACGATACAGAAAATGAGACGGATGTTGAAGTAGAAGAAGTGGTGGTGGTATATGTTGAACAAGGAGCAAATATTACGCTGAGCAATCCATTCGATAATGATATGGTAAACTACCTTTGTATTGGTTTAACTGCTACAGAACCGATGCCTAATAATCCCCAGTTTTTAAATTTCGATTTATCACAAACCAATAATTTAATTAAGATAAATAAGAATTTCTTGCCTTTTACTATAAGTATTGGGCGTTTCGAAGGCAGGAAGGAAGCGGTATATCAACTTTCAGAAAAGGCTTCATTCTATGCTTTTATTATTAGCGGCGTCTTTGAAATTGATGGAAAATTAGTACACGAAAAAGATGGATTGGGCCTTTGGGATACCGATAAAATCGAAATTGAGGCATTAAGCAATAACTCAATCGTGTTTACGCTGGAGTTTGCGGAGGGCGGAGGGCGTTGAGCGTAAAGCGGATAAATTTGGCGATAGCGATGGTCGTTTTGCAACGCGTAGTGCCGAACGCTGCGGCCTAACAAAATAAACTTTCTTCCTCGTCATTTATTAAATATCTTTGCTAGCATGACAATCTTACTTTTAGGTGCTGGCGGAAGAGAATGTGCTTTCGCATGGAAAATGAGCCAATCATTACTCTGCTCGAAACTGTTTATCGCCCCAGGCAATGCAGGAACTAGTGCTTATGGAAAAAACATCAATCTAAATCCAAATGATTTTGAAGCCGTAAAAGCATTTGCTTTAAAAGAAAATGTCGAACTCCTAGTGGTAGGTCCAGAAGAACCTTTGGTAAATGGTATCCACGATTTTTTTATCGGTGACGAAACTCTTGCCCATATTCCTGTGATAGGTCCTAAAAAAGAAGGTGCAATTTTAGAAGGGAGCAAAGATTTTTCTAAGCAGTTTATGGAGCGACATGGCATTCCTACTGCAAGATCGAGGTCTTTTAGCCATGAGACTTTAGCAGAGGGATTAGCGTATCTTCAAACCCATGAACTTCCGGTAGTATTAAAAGCCGATGGCTTAGCTGCGGGTAAGGGCGTATTGATAATTGACAATGTGGCAGAAGCCCAAGAAGAACTGCAATTAATGTTGGGCGGCAAGTTTGGCAATGCCGGCAGTACGGTAGTAATTGAAGAGTTTTTAACGGGGATAGAACTATCTGTATTCGTTTTAAGCGATGGAAAAAATTATGTGATTTTACCAGAAGCAAAAGATTATAAAAGAATTGGGCAGGGCGATACAGGTTTAAATACTGGAGGTATGGGTTCTGTTTCACCTGTGCCTTTTGCCACTGAACAATTTTTAGCAGACGTTAAAACAACGATTATCCAACCCACTATTGATGGTCTAATTAAAGATGGAATCGATTACACTGGCTTTATTTTCTTCGGATTAATTAAAGTTGGAGATAAACCCTATGTGATCGAGTACAATTGCAGAATGGGTGATCCAGAAACTGAAAGTGTAATTCCGCGAATCGAAAATGATCTTGTAGAACTTTTCGTCGCGTGTGCGCAAAAACAGTTGCACAGTTATCAATTAACAATTAACCCTAAAAGTGCGGCCACGGTAATGATTGTTGCAGGAGGGTATCCGGGCGAATACGAAAAAGGAAAAGCCATTTCTGGGATTGATAACATACGAAATTCACTGGCTTTCCATGCAGGCACCAATTTAGAAGGTGGCCTGGTAAAGACAAATGGCGGCCGTGTGCTAGCCATTACAAGTGTACAGGATAACCAATTTAATGCTTTACAAGCTGCAACAGCTGATGCTGCTCGAATCTATTTTGATGGTAAATATTTTAGGGAAGATATCGGGTTTGACTTGATGTAGGTAGCAAGCGTTTGGAGCCGAGCGATGGCTTTCTATTAACGCAAAGTACGCGGAGATAACGCAAAGAACGGAAAACCTTATATGTCTTACATGGTTAATAGGTTCTATGGTACTTAGGTGTCTAAGGCGTCTGAGGTGGTAAAAGATATTAACCGCAAAGGCCGCGAAGAACGCAAAGTCTTATATGTCTTATATAGTAACTAGGTTCTATGGTACTTAGGTGTCTAAGGCTTCTTAGGTGGTGAAAGATATTAACCGCAAAGGCCGCGAAGGACGCAAAGCCTATATTCCCTTGTACCGTTAGTAGCTTAGCTGTTCTAAGATGTCTTAGATGGTGAAAAAAATTAACGCAGAGTACGCAGAGTATCACGCAAAGAACGCAAAGCCATATGTCTTACATGGTTAATAGGTTCTATGGTACTTAGGTGTCTAAGGCGTCTGAGGTGGTGAAAGATATTAACCGCAAAGGCCGCGAAGGACGCAAAGCCTACATTCCCTTGTACCGTTAGTAGCTTAGCTGTTCTAAGATGTCTTAGATGGTGAAAAAAATTAACGCAGAGTAGGCAGAGTATCACGCAAAGAACGCAAAGCCATATGTCTTATATGGTTAATAGGTTCTATGGTACTTAGGTGTCTAAGGCGTCTGAGGTGGTGAAAGATATTAACCGCAAAGGCCGCGAAGGACGCGAAGCCTACATTCCCTTGTACCGTTAGTAGCTTAGCTGTTCTAAGATGTCTTAGACGGTGAAAAAAATTAACCCAGAGTACACAGAGTATCACGCAAAGCCTTATATGTCTTAAATGGTTAATAGGTTCATGGTACTTAGGTGTCTAAGGCTTCTTAGGTGGTGGAAAACCAAGATTAACGCAAAGAACGCAAAGCCTTATATGTCTTATATAGTAAATAAGTTCTATGGTACTTAGGTGTCTAAGGTGGTAAAAAATAAGCCCATTAAAACAATAAAATCCCCCCGAATTTTCGAGAGGATTTTATTTATAACTAATTGATTACTTCGTTTTACCGCCTAAAATTTCGGCTAGCTTGGTTTGTAATGCTTCTCCTCTAATATTTCTTGCAATAATTTTTCCTGTCGGATCAACCATAAAATTAAATGGAATTGCACTTACTCCATAACCTTTAGAAACTTCATTGTCCCACCATTTTAAATCTGAAACATGTGTCCAGGTTAGCCCATCAACTTCGATTGCTTTTAACCAGGCTTCTTTTTGACCAGGTCTATCTAACGAGACTCCCAAAACAGTGAAGTTTTTGTCTTTAAATTTATTAAAAGCTGCTACAACATTTGGGTTTTCTGCTCTACACGGACCACACCATGAAGCCCAAAAATCTACCAATACATATTTACCTTTGAAATCTGATAATTTTACCGGGTTTCCGTCCTTATCATTCTGTGTAAAATCTGTAATCATTCCGATCTGGGTCTTTTTAGCACCATCTATCATGCTTTTAATCCTTAACCCATCAGCGCTATTTCTTAATTCGGCCGAAAGTTTCATAAACGCTGGTTCTGCCGTAACCGGATCAACATCATAACCAACAGCTTGTCTGAATGCCGAGATTGAAATGTATGAATTAGGATTATCTTGGGTAAACTTTAGATACACTGGCTTTTTTTGATCATTTATCGCATCATATTTTTCCATAAAAGGCTTCATGAATGCCTCATCTTTTTTCTGATCGGCGGTGTAGCCATTATACTCTTTCATCAAAACAGCAACCTTATCATCAACTGGTTTCAAAGCTGCCTTTAACCTAGCGTTATCATCATTTACCTTTGAACCCGTAATTGTTGCTCTTTTGATCGAATCTGGCGAGGTAATAGTAATTGTTGCTGCTTCCAAATAAAGAGGAATAATATCTGCTGGAACACGCATTTTTGGATCTGGATTCGCAACTGCCGCATCATGTTTTACACGTATTGATGCTTGGGTTGGGTTATCAACTGTTCCTTTAAACTCAAAGTTTCCATTAACAACAGTAGCCGAATCGGTAACATTCATTGTACCTGCACGATAAGACAAGAAAGCTTTAGCTGGTGCATTTAGGGTTCCTACTTTACCTTTAACCGTAAATTCCTTTTGCGCCATTAAGCCTAGTGGCAACAGGCATAATGCCGATAAGATTAATTTTTTCATTGTATTTTAATTAGTGTATTAGGGTCGATTTTAATCAAAGATAGTGATCCCCAGAAATATATCCTTTAATCTTATTGTAAAAATAACATGCAAATTGGTTGAGAGTTGAGAGCGGGAGGAAGGTTAACTTAGTTTTTGATAGGTTCGCCACCAAAGATCAGGCATTTCACCATTTACTGCTGTGTTATAATCCTCATACCTGCAAGGAACCAAATGATACCTTTCATTCTTTGAAATTCCTATCGGGTAGGGAACTTGCATCCACCATCGATCGGAGCGTTTGCTCTTAACGAAATTCATTTCACCAGAACCGTCTTTCAAACTTGCTCTATAAATGATATATTGGGATTTTGGCGTCAATGGAAAATCCTGTTTACGATTGTAGAACCCATCAATAAAATACCAAACCATTTGTGCCAATAACATCGCTGTTTGGCCATTTTTATCATAAGCAGGGTTAAATTCGTAGAATCCAATCGAGGTTAATTTATCGTTCATCCCCGCATAACGGGTAATCCTACAGGCATCTTCTCCATAAAAACCGTTCGGACTTGCATTGATGTTTGCACAAGCATCGCCAGAGCGGATAGCGCCCAAATCAAAACTGATCATATTCGCATTGCGGATAACAGGCTCTGTTAAGGTAATATCTGGCAGGAACTCTCCCAATCGATGGACATCAAAATACAATTTGTCCATCACTTTTAAACTGTCCTGATTTACAAAATACGTTTGATGACCTATATTGCTGAAATTAAATAGGTAATTAGGCTGGTGCAAAAATATTTTGCTTAAATAAGAGTTAGAAGTGGTTTGGATTCCTTCTTCTGTATCCTCATCCAAATCAAATTTAGAATCGATCACCACCAGGTCCACTTTTTGTTCCAAGGTTTCATAAGCCATGTATTGCGCATAAGTTAAATCTTGACTTCCGCCCATAATAATTGGCAAAATATTCAGTTTAATCAGCTCTGCAACCACCATTTTAAGGGCAAAATAAGTATCAGACATTTCCTTTCCGGCAATAATGTTGCCCAAGTCTACTATTTTACTCTCAAAAGCACCTTCATTTAAGGCGTAAAATTGCGACCTAAAATGATCGGCCCCTAAAGCGCAACCATTATTGTTTACCGCACCACGATCATCTTTTACGCCCACAATAGCAATATCAAAGGCTGTTTCTTCTAAATCGGGGAAACGATCCGTATAGAAACTAGCCTTTAATCCGAGCTGACTGGTTAAAAACCCTTGTTGTGGACTAAACTTTTCGGGGTTAATTGGCGAAAAAAAATCTGACAAAGACATAAAAGCGATAATGTTTGGCATCAAATATCTATTTTTGGAAGCACATATTAATGAACTCCTTAAAAAAAATGCAATGATATTGGTAACTGGCGGTACAGGATTTTTAGGGGCGGAATTGATTTATCAGCTAACAAATCAACATTTAAAGGTACGGGCGCTCAAAAGAGCAAACTCTACCATACCTCCGTTGATCGATAACAACAAGCTTGTTGACTGGGTTATTGCCGACATAAATGAACCTGAGATCCTAGCTGATGCCTTTGAAGGGATCACACAAGTGTACCATTGCGCTGCTTTTATATCTTTCGATCCAAAAGACAAAACCAAATTATTGAAGGTAAACATTGAAGGTACATCAAATATTGTAGATCTATGTTTGCATTATCAGGTTAGGCTGGTCCATGTAAGTTCTATTGCCGCCCTAGGTAATGCTAAAAGAGGGGAACAGATCACAGAACGTGATTTTTGGGAGTACGATTCGAAAGTTCATTCTTATGCCATTTCTAAATATGAAGGTGAAATGGAAGTTTGGAGAGGCATAGCCGAAGGCTTGGATGCCGTTATTGTTAATCCTGCCGTAATTATTGGAAAAAATGCAGGTTATGAAGGTAGTGGAGCCATCTTTAAATTAGTTAAGGAAGGGCTGAAGTTCTACACCGATGGAGCTACTGGGATTGTTGATGTGACCGATGTTGCAAAATGTATGATTGCCTTAATGGACAGTAAAATTACAGCCGAGCGCTATACCATTTCAGCGGACAATTTACATTATAAGGATTTTTTTAGCGCAATTGCCGAAGGGTTTGATCGCAAAGCGCCCGCTATCGCAGCGCAGCCCTGGATGCTGGGAATTGCTTGGAGAGCCGCAAAATTAGCCTCATTTATAACCGGAAAGGCACCCGCCTTAACCCGGGATGCTGCCAGAAGTAGTTTTAATTTGAGCTATTACAGCAACGCAAAAATAAAAAGCGCAATACAAATAGAATTCAAACCTTTGAAAAAGAGCATTCAAGAGGTTTGTGAAGCCTTAAATAATTAGCTAATTACTATCTTTGCATATATTTCGTTACGATGCCCAAAAAAGCTTACTACATAATTGATTTTGACAGCACATTTACCCAGGTTGAAGCACTAGATGAACTCGCTCGAATTTCGTTAAATAAACATCCCAATAAAGAGGCTATTTTTAAGCAGATAGAAGATTATACGAATTTAGCAATGGAAGGTAAACTTTCATTTTCCGAAAGTTTAGCCCAGAGGATCAAGCTATTAGATGCTTCAGAAGATCATCTCAAGCAATTGATTACGCGTTTAAAAAAGAAGGTGTCTTCTTCATTTTCTAGAAATACCGAATTCTTTAAAAAACATGCAGATGAAGTACTTATTGTTTCTGGTGGATTTAAGGAGTTTATCACCCCTGTGGTTAGTCAATACCACATCAAAAAGGAGAATATATATGCCAACACTTTTGTAACTACCGGGGATGGGAAGATAATAGATTACGACCATTCCAATCCGCTAAGTGAAGAAGGTGGAAAGGTAAAATTGATCAGTAAAATGGCATTAGAAGGCGAATTATTTGGTATTGGAGATGGCTATTCAGATTATCAGCTTCGCGAAAGTGGATTAATTAAAAAGTTCTTTGCATTTACCGAAAATATCGCCCGCGACAGCATCGTTGCTAAAGCAGATCATATTACTCCAAGTTTTGATGAGTTTTTGTATGTAAATAATTTGCCAAGGGCCATTTCTTATCCAAAAAATAGAATTCTCTGTTTGGTAATTGGCGATGTCCCTAAAGAAAGTATCGAGCTTCTTAAAAAAGATGGTTTCTCTATCCGACATAAGCAATTGTTTGAAGAAAAATATGTTGCAGATGTGGGGATGATGTTACTGGCCGATGGAGAGAAAATAGAAGACGAGAAATTGTTGCGCGCAGGTAAACTTAAAACCATAGGGTATTTAGGCAGCTCAAGAAACAAATTTTCTATACAAACTTGCACCGAAATGGGAATTGTTGTTTTCGACGACCCAAAGAATAATCCCAGGAATGCGTCTTTTATCCCAAAAAGGGTCATTGATTTTATGAATAAGGGCACAACTTATATGAGCAACAATATCCCAAACCTACAGTTGCCCGCCATTGACAAATCGCATCGTTTAATCCACATCCATAAAAATGTGCCGGGGATTATGGCAAAGATCAACACGCTTTTTGCCAAACACAACATTAATATCGTGGGGCAATTTCTAATGACAAATGCCACCGTTGGATATGCAATTACAGATATTAATGCGCAATACGATAAACAATTGTTTAAATCCTTAAAAAAAATAGACCATACCATAAAGTTTAGGGTGCTTTATTAATTAACATATAATGGATTTTACACCAGAAATTAAAGATAAAATAAACAAGCTTCAAGAAAAATATGAGGCAATGGGTCAGGACATGGCATCCTACCTTGATGGCTTACTGTATGCGGATTTTTTAACCTATTGGGATTACATACATCTCGATACCTTATTAAGCCTTCAAAATCCTAAAACGCAATTTCCGGATGAAGAAATCTTTATCATGTATCATCAGATTACTGAACTGTATTTCAAGCTATGCCTGCACGAATTTAAACAGGTAGCTGAGCATGAAGCACTAACCGTAGAGTTTTTTGTAGAGCGTGTCAGAAGAATCAACACTTACTTTAATGCATTAACCACTTCTTTTGAGGTGATGGTAAATGGAATGGAAAGAGATCAGTTTCTAAAGTTCCGCATGTCTTTGCTGCCAGCAAGTGGTTTCCAGTCTGCACAATACAGAATGATTGAAATTTGTGCTACAGATTTTAATCGCTTGGTTGATAAAAGCAAACGAGAAGGCATATTAGAAGGAAATATTGAAGAAAAATTTGAACACCTCTATTGGAAATTTGGCGCTACAGAATTATCCAGTGGAAAGCAGACCTTGACCCTAAAGCAGTTTATTAAAAAATATGCTGTACAGTTTTTGCTATTGGCCAAAGAACGTGAGTTTACCAATTTTTCTGCGTTATATCATCAATTGAAAAACAAGGGCGAGGAGCTTACAGAACTTGAAGATGAGTTACGAAAACTAGATATGTACGTAAATGTAGAATGGCCCTTGGCTCACTATAAATCTGCTGTTCGTTATCTAGAAAAAGACCCCACAGATATAGCAGCAACCGGGGGAACAAATTGGCAAAAATACTTACCTCCGCGATTTCAGAAACGTATATTTTATCCATTTCTATTTACCGATGAGCAAATGGAAGAATGGGGTAAAGCATGGGTACTTAGTGTATTAAAAACACTGCGAAATGAGCGATAATTGCAACCGTAGCAAAAAATAAATTGCGCTTAAACGTGTTTTTTCGTACTTTTGTATTAAATTAATACCTAAGGCAGTGATAGATACTTTACAAATTAAGATTACCGAAAATACGAATCCTAGGTTGGCTGAAACAGCATTTACCGACATCCCTTTCGGAAAGATTTTTACCGACCACATGTTCACCGCAGATTTTGAGGATGGCGAATGGAAAAATTTTCAGATTTTACCATACGGCCCTATCCCTATGAGTCCTGCTATTTCTGCATTACACTATGGTCAGGCCATCTTTGAAGGTATGAAAGCTTATCACTTGCCAAATGGCGATATCAGTGTTTTTAGAGCTGATAAGAATTTTGAGCGCTTCAATATCTCTGCAGATAGAATTGCAATGCCAATTGTACCAGAAGAGGTTTTTATGCAAGGTATTGCAACCCTGATCAATATCGATAGAGGATGGGTACCTACCCAAGAAAATTACTCATTATACCTAAGACCAGTAATGTTTGCCACAGATACCTCCCTGGGCGTAAGGGCAAGTTCGAACTATAAATTTGTTGTTTTGGCTACGCCTACCGGACCATATTATACCAAGGCGCTGAAAGTTAAAATTGAAACAAAATATACGAGGGCAAATGAAGGCGGGGTTGGTTTTGCAAAAACCGCCGGCAATTACGCTCGCTCGCTCTATCCATTTGCCGAAGCACAAAAAGAAGGTTTCGATCAACTGATCTGGACCGATTCTGCTACACACCAATTTGTAGAAGAATCCGGCGCTGCCAATGTCATGTTTGTGCTAAAGGGCAAATTGATTACCGCAGCCGTTGGCGAAACCATTTTAAATGGCGTTACACGTGATACCATCATCGCCCTGGCAAAAGATAAAGGCATTACAGTTGAAGAAAGAAAAGTTACCGTTGCAGAAATCGTGGCGGGAGCCGAAGACGGAACATTAACCGAAGCTTTCGCAGTTGGCACGGCCGCAACGGTAACACAAATTGGTGAGATTGGATTTGGAGATAAACTATATACCCTGAGCGACCCTTCTACCCGAACTATTTCTATTGGGCTGGCCAAAGAATTAAATGATATCAGAAATGGATTAGCTCCAGATAGATTTGGTTGGAACTGGATAATTTGATTAGCTGATTGAGTAATTAGCTAATTAGCTAATGAAACCTTATTCTCTATCCTTAATTGCCTCCGCTTCCTCCGTTCGTCACGGTCGTCCTTCATTTTCTCAAATATGGCAACCTGCGCTTTAATTTCGGCCTCTTTTTGTGGAGTAATGCCCACGCTATACTTTACCCCTTGAAATAAGGTTTTCCAAATAAAGTTGAAAAATGATGCCGTAGGCTGCCGTTTATAACTAATGGCTGCCGATGTATATTTCCCATCTTTGCTCGGATTATCAGAGTAGATAACCAATGCATTTGCCAAGATTGATAAAAGACCCTTTCTACGTAACCGCTCTTTTCCTTCTTCCTTTTTTAATAGGGTAACCGCCAAATCATTAAACCTAAAATCTACCCTACCCTTAGCCAGCTCCTGGTTTGCCGTAATATCAAATGCCAGTTTTTTTAATAGGCCTTTATTTACCTGTATCATGCCCAAGGGTTTGGTAATCTCGTTTAATTTTCTACCATCCAAGTTGTTAAGTGCACCTTTGTAGGCGAAGGCGCCAACAGGCGATTGAAGGTCGAACCTAAAATTTATCGCCAATTTTCCCTGCCCCATCACATAACTAATCAGATTGGCCTGCATAATTGGGTTGGTCTTTTTTACCATTTCAGAATTGGTAGCATTTATTATTTCACCAGAAGTTTTTTGGAAGGTGATCTTGCCCTTAAGGTTGCTTTTTTTATCAAACTCGGCATAACTTACATCAATATTGTTAAGCAATATTTTCTTAATCGTTAATTGTGTATTTAATTGCTGCAATAATTGATGGGGGAAACTCCCTGTTCTCACTTTGTTTAGTTTTGGGAAGCTGTTATTGTTAAATACTGCAACGTTTCCTTCATTAATAAACATAGAGTTAGCGATCAGCTCTCTTTTTTGAAAGTATGCGGGCAAATTGATCCCTTCGAGGCTAACGTTATTTAACAATATATTAAATCGATCTCTGGCATAACCAGCAACCTTTGCAAATTGTCCTTCACTATAACGGGGCATAAGACCAAACTGTTTGATGTTAACCTTTCCGCTTAATGCGTTAAAATCCAATTGGTTTATCGTAATATGGTACATGCTATCGGGCGTAGCATAACTATAGTTGCTTAGATTTATATTGATATCCTTTAACAAATAAAGCCTAGTAGGATCTTGTGCAGAGAGCGAATCAATTAACCAGTCGTTTAGCGTTACATTTAGGTTTGCCACCGAATCTACCTGTGGTAGTTTACCATTGTTATCTACATATTTAAAGTTGATACCTTTAAAATCTACCACCTCTACCCTTATCGATCTAAATAAATTTGAAATGTAATCATAAGGTGATTTTCTTGGTCGTGGAGGCCTATTGTCATTAAAGTCGAAATGCTTGTTTACCATCTTAACGGCAGGCTTCTCAAACAAGAGCAGACGTACATCTACTTTTTTATTGAAATATATTTGGAAAGGATGAAATTTCTTGATCGAGAGCTGCTTTAGCTTGATATAAAATAGATTGTTGGGAGCTTTCTTTTCGGCGATCAATACGTTGTATACCGTTGTATCGGGTACAATATTTACATCGCTAATGGTAGCAGAGCCTGTAATAAAATTGGTGTGTATTTCAGAAAATTCTGCACTGTATAATCCATGTGTGGCTTTTGTAACCAAAGCCTGAAGTTCTTTCCTAATGAGGGGCTTAAACTTTACACTAATGTACCATGAGGCACCCACTGATGCAAAAGCGATAAATAGACAAATCCCAATAATCCATTTCAGGACTTTCAATTTTGGAGGTGCCTTTTGAGCCATTTGGGAGTTCATTTGTGAGCCCCAAGATACAATTTATTCTGTTTTTTACCACATAGGGGAGTAAGAAAGTTGAATGATCATCCAAGGAGAAAGGTTCATGGTTCATGGCTACTCCACTTTGGACGCTTACCGCCAAACGCCTATCGCTAACTTTTAGGTTTTTCTTTTTTCTTTTCGGCTCTGCGTTCTTCACGCATTTCTTTAGCGCTTTTTTTAGGCTTGGCCATCGGCTTAACGGGAACAATGCCTATTCCCACTGTTTCTCTGATGCCCGTAAAAACGCTCTTCCACATCAAGTTAAAAAATGAAGCTTGGGGCACTCTTTCATATTTAATAGTCGCAACCCTCACTGGATCTCCCTTACTTGGATTATCATTTTTTATCAAAATCGTGTTGGCCAAGAAAGACAGTAAACCTTTTTTCTCTTTTTTACCATCCGCATTTTTCTCTAAGAGATTAACTTTCAAATCGTTATAAAGAAACTTAACCGTTCCATTAGATCCCCGTTCATTTGCCGAAATACTAAAATCCACACTTTTTACATTTCCCTTTTCAATTGATACCAAACCTAATGATTTAGCAAGTGGATTTAAGACCTGCATATTAAAGGGACTCACATGACCTACATAACTAAAGGAAGCGGCTTTATCTATTAAATTCATATCAATTTTGACGTTCATTTTTCCGGCACCCATGGCATAAGTAGTTAGATCGGCATAAGCATGATTGTGCTTAATTAATCTAGCGGAATCATTAGTCAAATTTAAAACCCTTCCACTCAGGTTTTCGAGCCTAAGCGTGCCCCTTTCTTTGGTTTTCGCATCGTACTCCGTATAGGCAATATCCACTTTGTTTATAAGTAAGGTATCGATTAGGGTTGCAATTGGCAAGCGTTTTAGCGCATTATTCGGGTAATTTCTGGATTTATCAAAACTCGGTGGGGGAAGTTCCCTATTCATAAAAATGGCAACTTTTGCCGGACCGATTTTTATACTTTTCGCATGAAGTGCGCCATCATTGTTCAATCCAATAAAATCTACCCCGTTTACACTAATCTCATTAAATGCTACATCATATCGATCTTTTTGGACCGTATATTTTCTACTAAAGGTTAAATCAGGATACATGGGTATAAACTGTAGGCCCCTTATAAAAATTGTTTTTTTGCTCACCGATCCTCTAACGGTATCCATTTTCAGGGTATACATCTTATCTGCAGTAACTGATTTATACCCGCTTAGCGAAAAGCCAATGTTTTTTGCATGGAAAACTCGGGTTGTATCGTATTGAGAAAGCGAATCGATCAGAATATCTTTCACATCAATGGTTAAATGTTTAACCGCATTTAATTTTTTGTTGCCGTTATAGTAATCAAAGTCTGCATCAATTACCCTAATCCCATTTATCCTAATGGCTTTGATCGATTTAGAAATCTGCTGGTAAAGCGTTTGATCTTTGGTAGTATCCTGTAGTTTTTTTACTTTGTGGTAGATCATATCAATAGAGGGATTATCTAAAATAATCGTATTTATCTTGATCTTATGCTTAAAATAAGCAGTCAATATGCCAATTCTACTCAATTTTAAATGGGCCATCTTTAGTCTAAATATATGAGTTGGCGCCTTTTTTATTTCTTTAAGTTGATTATAAACCACCGTATCAGGCATTAATTTAATGCTATCCAATACCACATTTCCGCTTAAAAGATTGAGATGGATATTCTGGAAATCTATTCGATAAAGGTGGTGCGACCCTTCATATACTCCCTCCTTTATTTTAGTGGTGAGCAAAGGTTTCCATTTTGAACTAAAGTAAATAGCAGCAATTCCGATTATTAAAATAAGGGCTCCGAAAATGCTGGCTATCCAAATTAAAATTTTTTTTCTTTTTCTTGTCATCTTAACATAGTTGATAATGATACAACCAATGAAGCCAAAAAAGGTTTTAAGCGCACACTGCTTAACAGGAATGATACTATTAATAAGAAAAAAGACATTAATATGTATGACAATTTGTCATTTATAAATTATAATTCGTATTTTTGAAGCCCTACAAATTTGAATGATTAATGATTGAATTACAGCTTGCAGATAAGAAACATGATGAAGAACGCCAAGGAGAAGCATTGGTTATTGATGCGTTAGCCAAGGGCGACGGAAGAAAACTGTATATTGAAAGCTATGGTTGTCAAATGAATTTTGCAGATAGCGAAATTGTAGCCTCTATTTTAGCGGATACGGGATTTGAAACCACTGGAGATTATCATCAGGCTGATGTGATTTTCATCAATACCTGTTCTATCCGGGAAAATGCCGAGCAACGGGTACGCAATCGATTATCGCAGTTTGGCGTAGAAAAAAGACGAAATCCTAAACTTATTGTCGGTGTTTTAGGGTGTATGGCAGAACGTTTAAAAGCCAAATTCTTAGAGGAAGAAAAATTGGTGGATGTGGTTGTAGGACCTGATGCCTACAGAGATTTGCCACAATTAATTAGCCAGGTTGAAGAGGGTCATAAAGCGGTCAACGTAATTTTATCTCGAGAAGAAACCTATGCTGATATCAGTCCAGTTCGTTTAAACAGCAACGGCATTACCGCGTTTATCTCTATCATGAGGGGTTGTGATAATATGTGCTCATTCTGTGTAGTACCCTTTACCCGTGGTCGCGAACGGAGCAGAGATCCTTTTTCTATCTTGGCCGAAGCCAGAGAGCTAGTAGAAAAGGGCTATCGTGAGGTTACGTTATTAGGGCAAAATGTTGACTCCTACCTTTGGAACAAGCCAAAGACCGAAATACTGGTAAACAATGATTTATCAGACTATATGAACACCTTAACTGGAGACGCCTTGTTAGAGGCGTTAACAAATAAGAAAGAACTGCCTGGTTCGAGGAGGCATATAGCTTCAAGTGAAGTTGAAGGAGCTATTAATTTTGCACAATTGCTTGCCATGGTGGCTGAGATTAGTCCGGAATTAAGGGTTCGTTTTTCTACTTCGCACCCAAAAGATATAACCGACGAAGTTTTATACACCATCGCAAAATACGATAACATCTGTAATTACATCCATCTTCCTGTCCAATCTGGAAATACCAGGATTTTAGCCTTAATGAATAGGACATATACAAGGGAATGGTATATGAACAGGATAGATGCCATCCGGAGGATTATTCCTGGCTGCGCCATTTCGGCTGATATTATCGCAGGTTTCTGCACCGAAACAGAAGAAGAGCATCAAGATACCCTTAGTATAATGCATTATGCCCGGTTCAACTTCGCTTATACCTTTTCTTATTCTGAACGCCCTGGAACTTTGGCCGCACGTAAGTACCCTGATGATATACCAGAAGAAGTAAAAGCGAGGCGATTGGCCGAAATCTTTAAAAAACAGCAAGAAGATTCGTTATCCTGCCTCGAAGAATTTGTGGGCAAAACAGTAAGAGTTTTAATAGAAGGTTTTTCGAAAAAATCAGACAAGGAATACAGAGGTCGTAATGATCAGAATGCAATGGTGGTTTTTCCTGTTACAGATTCTGTAAAACCAGGTCATTATGCAAATGTTTATATTGAGAGATGTACGTCAGCTACGCTGATCGGAAAATTAGTTTAGTGTAAAGCATCTAACGCTCTACGCCAAACGCTTAACGCAAAACGCATGGATATACAAGATATAAAAAATAGGTTTGGAATTATAGGGGGCTCGCCACTTTTAAACCGCGCCATAGATACCGCGAGGCAGGTTGCCCCTACCGATATGTCGGTTTTAATTACGGGAGAAAGTGGAAGTGGTAAAGAGGTGTTTTCCCATATTATCCATCAAATGAGCACTAGGAAACACGGTCCTTTTATAGCGGTTAACTGTGGTGCAATACCCGAAGGAACTATTGATTCGGAGTTGTTCGGACACGAGAAAGGTTCGTTTACAGGCGCGCATGAAGCCAGAAAAGGTTATTTTGAAGTGGCAAATGGCGGAACAATTTTCTTAGACGAAGTTGCCGAGCTGCCCTTAGGCACACAAGCTCGTTTATTGCGTATTTTAGAGAGTGGCGAATACCTCCGTGTTGGATCATCAAAAGTACAGAAAACAGATGTCCGTATTATCGCTGCAACAAACGTTGATGTTTACAACCGGGTTAAGTCTGGTAAATTTCGCGAAGATTTATATTATCGCTTAAATACTGTTCCATTAAGGATCCCTGCATTACACGAACGGAAAGAAGATGTCTATTTACTTTTTCGCAAGTTTTCAGCAGATTTTAGTGATAAATATCGTAGTCCAGGCATCCAGCTAGAACCGGAAGCCATCCAAATTTTGAGCAATTATAGTTGGCCGGGAAATGTGAGGCAACTGAAAAATATTGCAGAGCAGATTTGCGTTCTAGAGAAAGATAGAAATGTAAGTGCTCAGGCCTTGCTAAATTATATTCCGAACGAGCAACAGAATAGCAACTTGCCAATGGCATTAAACGGGCACAGCAAGGAAGATTTTTCTGAACGGGATATCTTGTACAAGGTGCTTTTCGACATGAAAAAAGACATGATGGACCTGAAGAAATTAGTTGCAGAGATAATTCAGAATGGTGGTAATACTTCCCATATAATCGCTGATAATCCTCAGTATATTAATCAGTTATATCAGGATGTTGATTTACCAGGCCATAATGAGGCAACCTTAACCATTAAACATCCATCGCAGGCTATACCTTCAGAATATAATTACGCCCATGACGCAGAGGAAGTAGAGGAATCTCTATCCCTAATTGATAAAGAATCAGATCTGATCAAAAAAGCATTGAAAAAGCACAAGGGCAAACGCAAATTCGCCGCACAGGAACTTGGTATTTCAGAACGTACCCTATACCGTAAGATAAAAGAACTTAACTTAAATTAAATGAACCTGCATGGGTTAACATTCATAAAAAACAAGCTCATGCAAGCTCCATAGCCAATTAAAAACAATATTTACTTATGAAAAAATCGATCCTTCTTCTTTTGGTTGTTACTGTGCTTAGTGGGTGTTATTCATTTAATGGTGCCTCAACCGATGGGATCAAAACGGTAAATATCCAACTTTTTGAAAATAACGCTCCGTTGGTAGTTTCCTATTTAAGCAACAGGTTTACTGAAAGTTTAAAGGAACGCATCCGTAACCAAAGTAAACTAAATATTGTAGAGGGTGATGCAGATGTGCGATTAGAAGGCCGGATCGTGGGTTACGAAATTAAGCCAATCGCAATCCAGGATAATGCAAACCCAATAGCCGGAGCTAATAGGTTAACGATCACAGTTAACGTAAAATATACAGTTAACGTAGACTCGAAAACCAGTAAGAGTTTCGAAGAGCCCTTTAGTGCCTTTGAAGATTTCTCTCTAGCTGGGCAATCACTACAATCACAAGAAGAACGTTTAATTAAGTTGATAAATGCTAAATTAACAGAGAATATTTTTAATCGTGCGTTTGCACAATGGTAATTTCAAATGTTAACTTAGCAGCATGACTGATCCCGTAATAACAATAATCCTTTAATCCTAGTGGAGATAGATCTACAAACCAAACAACAATTGGCAGGGCTACTTGCAAAACCGGCTACGGTAACCAAGGCACATGCGCCTATGTTGGCAGATTTGGCTGAAAAATATCCCTACTATCAGCCATTGCATTTATTGTTAGCAAAAGCAACTCTAGATTCAGGCACACATCATCATTTAACCCGAGCAGCCTTATACAATGGTGGTGCACTAGCTCATCATGTTGTTTATCAGCCAGAAAGTTTAACCAGTAAACCAATCCATTTGGTGGGTAGTCATGCCGTCAAGGCGGAAGATATACTGGGAACCAAAGAAATTGAGGCACTTGATGAAATTGACGCTAATGAAGCGCAAGAGGCAGTTGATGAAGTTGCAGAAATCAATACTACTTCAGCTCCCTCTCACTTAACAGACGAACAAGAAACCTTTGACGAAATTGTAGAAGTTACACATTCAAGCAGTGCTGAAGAAAAAATTGGAGCCGAAGAAGAGGAAATATTTGATGAAATTAGTGAGGTTGAGTCATTTTCTCTGGTAGAACAACCGGCGGGAATTGAACAAGAGGAAGTTTTCGATGAAATAACCGAGATAGATCCTATCTCTTTTGAAGCACCCGTAGGTGCAAAAGCTGAAGAAAAGCAGAAAGAAGAAGAGATCATTCCTGATGAACTTGCGATAGAGAGCATAGCGGCCACCGATTTTTTTGCCTTTGAACAGAATTTTCAGTCAGAGCAGTCTATTGTAACCCAAAACGCAGTGCCTCAGCCCGAAGAGTATAATATGGAGGCAGAGGCACAAACCGTAAGTAAATATGATGATGATAAACTTCCTTATACTTTCTTATGGTGGTTGGCAAAAACCAGAAAAGAACATGAGCAAATTTTCCAGCCCTATGTTACTCCAAAAAACACTCCCAATTCTAATCCGAACGAACTGCAGCAACAGTATGTAGAGCATATTTTTCATTTGCAAACTCCGTTTAACGTTGCAGAAGAAGCCGCCAAGGGCCCCGTAAACAAACAGGTGGCACATATTGGGGATGAAATTATCGATACCTTTATTAAAAATGAGCCCCAGATCAGGGCGCCCAAAGCAGAACAGATCAACAATGAGAACAAGGCGAAGAAAAGTGCCGAAGACCACAATGACCTGGTTTCTGAAACTTTGGCCGCAATTTATATCGAGCAAATGCTTTACCACAAGGCAATAGATACTTATGAAAAATTAAGTTTGAAATTTCCAGAAAAAAGCCGTTACTTTGCCGACCTTATTCAATCTTTAGAAAAGAAAATTTAACAACATCATATACTATGGTAACTTTTTTAGTCATTTTATTAATTATTTTTTGTGTTGCATTGGGCCTATTTGTATTGATCCAAAACCCAAAAGGCGGTGGTTTAGCTACAGGCGGTGGTGCTGGCAGCAATATGTTTGGCGTACAACGTACAGGCGATGTTTTAGAAAAAGGTACTTGGGTATTGTTAACCTTAGTTGTAGTGGTTTCATTAGCCATTACCACAATGAGCAAATCTAATGCAGGCAGAGTAAACGGCGGAGAATCTAAAATTGATTCTCAGGTTGATGCAACAGCTCCGCAATCTCCTCTTGGCACAAATGCCCCTGCAAAATCTACTTCACCAGTTCCTGCAGCTGGAGATACAACAAAGAAAAAATAGTTTCTTTAAAAAAGATAGTTTAAAACTCCTAAGCAAACCTTAGGAGTTTTTTTGTGGAGTTCGGTTTTTTAAGCATTTCGTTGATTACATTGGCATTAATGATTGCTTTCGGGACACGAATCCCGGTGCAGGAAATGGTTCATGAGACACGAGCCACGACACAGGGCATTGTTAATTGTATGGTTCGCTTGTATGGTTCGTGAGACACGAACCATGGCATTTGACATGTACCTTATGTTGCCCGGTTCGTGTCGCCCATGTTCATGTCACCAAGGTTTGTGTCGCCAAGGTTTGTGTCGCCCAGGTTCGTGTCCCCACGAACCTCCTAATAACCAAAAAAATTAATATAAACATGGATAAAACTACATTCGGACGGGAACGAAAATCATCCATGGAATTCGGCAAGATTTATTTTTGGACCGCCACAATAAACAAATGGCAACGGCTCCTAAAAGAAGATCATTATAAAGATGTCATCATCAATTCACTTAAATATTTAAGTGATAGAGGAAAAATAGATGTTTTTGCTTTTATCATTATGCCTAATCACATTCATCTAATTTGGCGTATGAACGAATTAAATGGCAAAGAAACTCCTAAAGGTTCCTTCTTAAAGAACACCGCACACGAATTCCGGAAAATGAAAGACAAAGAAGGTAGCCTCGCAAAATATGCCGTATTTGCCCCTAACAAGGCTCATGAATTTTGGAAGAGAGATTCATTAGCAATTGAGCTTTATACAGAAAAGGTTGCTTACCAAAAATTGGATTACATTCACGAAAATCCCTTACAAACACATTGGCAACTGGTTAAGAATGAAGTGGATTATTTTTACTCTTCAGCGAAATTTTATTTAACCGGAATTAAAGATTTCGATTTTCTTAAGGATTTAAGAGATGAGTTTTAACACAGTGATATGGTGCGTGAGGACACGCACCACGGCAAGTGAGGCACGGACCACAGCAAGTGAGGCACGGACCACGACAAGTGAGGCACGGACCACAGCACACCAACCGCCTAGGTTCGTGTCCCCACGAACCTCGCTATAAGTTATAAACAAATATACCGACCGCCTAGGTTTGTGTCCCCACGAATCTCGTTATAAACTAAATTATACCTCTCCCAGGCTCGCGTCGTCAAGGTTCTTGTCGCCAGACGCGAGGCTGTGGTGCGTGGGGACACGCACCACGGCAAGTGAGGACACGCACCACGGCAAGTGAGGACACGGACACGGCACACCGACCGACCGCCAAGGTTCGTGTCCCCACGAACCTCGTTATAACAAATATACTGACGATTGGTAATTTTCTGCCAGACTGACACGCTTGCTTCTAACGAAAATTCCATTAACTGACAGCAAATGTAAATTTGACAAGTTAAAGTAAATTGGCATAAAAACTGATTAATCGAATTGGTCGTAGTTTATACGAATTTTATCCAATTATAAAAAACTAAAAATAGAAGTATTTATGTCTTTAAATCTTAAACCAATTGCTGGCACTTCAAACAGAGTGATTGTTGAACCTGCTGCGGCAGAAGAAAAAACAGCGTCTGGACTTTATATTCCTGATACTGCAAAAGAAAAACCATCTAAAGGGACTGTAGTTTCTGTTTCAGCAGAAGATTCTGAAGGTAAACATCCAACAGTTAAAGCTGGCGATGTAGTAATCTATAGCAAATATGGGGGTACTGAATTTCCTTATAATGGAAAAGATTATCTAATCATGCGTGAAACAGACATTTTCGCAGTAGAAGGCTAACTAAATTTAAATTTAAATCAATCATTAAAATAGATAGGCTTTTGGGTTTTAGGCATTCGTCTCCATACTCAGATCTCCTATCTCATATCTAATAAAGAAATGGCAAAACAAGTAAAATATAATGTTGAAGCACGCGACGCCCTGAAAAGAGGTGTTGATATTTTGGCAAATGCAGTAAAAGTAACTTTAGGTCCAAAAGGCCGTAATGTAATTATCGACAAAAAATTTGGCTCACCTGCTATCACTAAAGATGGTGTAACCGTAGCTAAGGAAATCGAATTAAGCGATCCGATCGAAAACATGGGCGCCCAAATGGTTAAAGAAGTTGCGTCAAAAACTGCTGATATTGCAGGTGATGGAACTACAACCGCAACCGTTTTAGCTCAGGCCATTGTAACTGCCGGAATAAAAAACGTAGCTGCCGGTGCAAACCCAATGGATTTGAAACGTGGTATCGACAAAGCGGTTAGTGCTGTTGTTGCCAACCTAAAAGAACAATCTCAAGCCGTTGGTGATGATAACAATAAGATTAAGCAAGTTGCTTCAATTTCTGCTAACAATGATGATGTAATCGGTTCCCTAATTGCGGAAGCAATGAACAAAGTTGGTAAAGATGGCGTAATTACAGTTGAAGAGGCAAAAGGTACAGAAACTGAGGTAAAAACAGTAGAAGGAATGCAGTTTGATCGTGGTTATTTATCTCCATATTTTGTAACCAATGCTGATAAAATGGAAGCTGAATTAGAAAGCCCATACATTTTAATCTACGACAAAAAAATCAGCAACATGAAAGAATTGTTGCCGGTTTTAGAAAAAACAGTGCAAACTGGCAAACCATTGGTGATCATTTCTGAAGACCTAGATGGTGAGGCTCTAGCCACATTGGTAGTAAATAAAATTCGCGGTTCATTGAAAGTTGTAGCTGTTAAGGCTCCAGGCTTCGGCGATAGAAGAAAAGCAATGTTAGAAGATATTGCCATCTTAACCGGCGGTATTGTTATTTCGGAGGAAAGAGGTTATAAATTAGAAAATGCGGATTTAACTTATCTAGGTTCTGCAGAAAAAGTTGTTGTTGATAAAGACAATACTACGGTAATCAATGGTGCAGGTCAATCTGAAGACATTAAATCTCGCGTAGGTCAGATCAAAGCACAAATTGAAACCACCACTTCAGATTACGATAAAGAAAAATTACAAGAGCGTTTAGCCAAACTTTCTGGTGGTGTTGCCGTACTTTATGTAGGCGCTGCTAGTGAGGTGGAGATGAAAGAGAAAAAAGATCGTGTAGACGATGCTTTACACGCAACTCGCGCAGCTGTTGAAGAAGGTATTGTTGCAGGTGGTGGTGTTGCTTTCATACGTGCGGTAGAAGCTTTAACCGGACTAAAAGGAATTAACGACGATGAAAATACTGGAATTCAGATTATTCGTCGCGCTATCGAAGAACCTTTACGCCAGATTTGCGAAAATGCTGGAATTGAAGGCTCTATTGTAGTTCAAAAAGTTAAAGAAGGAACAGGCGATTATGGATATAATGCACGTACGGATATCTATGAAAATCTAATCGGTGCTGGTGTAATAGACCCAACTAAAGTAAGTCGCGTTGCCTTAGAAAACGCAGCTTCTATTGCGGCAATGTTATTAACTACAGAAGTTGTTTTGGCTGATGAGCCTGAAGACAGTAATGCTGGTCATGCACATCCCCCTATGGGCGGCGGCGGAATGGGCGGCATGATGTAAGTAGAGCGTTTTGCGATAAGCATTTTGCATTTATATGGCTTTACGCCAACAACAAACAAAAAATCCCTCATAACTTTCGTTATGAGGGATTTTTTTGCTTAAAACTTTAGGGAATGTCTAATTGTTATTAATTTTTAATTAATATATTTACGATACCCTATCTGTTATCTATCGTGAAATTTATACGTCTCTTGTTCTTGACGATATGTTGTGCGTTTGCATTTTCAGCATCTGCGCAGTTAACCGGTGTTACGGTAGATCCGGGTCCTTATACCCCAGAAAGTACAATTGCAGCAACATTCGATATCGATCCTGCAACTTGCATTAGGCCAGGAAATGTTTTTCAACTCTATCTTTCAGACGCATCAGGGAGTTTTGGAAGTGAAGTCTTGATAGGTACCTATAGTGGTTTTTATAGCACTTTTGTGAATGGAAAAATACCAGCTGGCACAGCACCAGGTACGGGCTATAAAGTTAGGATTAAATCAACTTCCCCCCCTGGTATCGTATCAGTAGAATCCAACATTTTCGAAATTAAAGCGGGAGCAATTGTAGAAGCCAAGATAGTAAGCAACAGACCGATCGCAGGAAATACAGAAGCTTTTGGGTTTTGCAGTGGGGCACAATCAGGACCTGCTGCAGACATCGTTTTAACTAACGGCTCTACAGCAACAGGAACCGTAAATGCTACCCTTACAAATGAGTTGGATCAAAGTTCTTCTGCACTTTCTATAGCTCCACAAGTTACATTTAATCCGCAAAAAACCCATTATACCATGTTTGTTAAAGTGGTTATGCCAGACGGAACTGTAGCAACAAAAGCGTATTTTATTATCAACAACGAAACCATTACGGCTTTTTCTACTAATGGGAACAATGTAGTTTGCTTACCAGGAGCGCTAACCTATTTAATCGATGTTAATGGCACCAATGGAATCCGAAAAAATTTCCCGGGCAACACTTATCGGATAGATTGGGGCGATAATGCTACCGATACGTACACATTTTGTGATCTACAGGGTGGCACTGTGCAGCATCAGTATACAAATACATCTTGCGGACAAACGTTTACCTCTGGTAGCACAACAATATATAATGCTTTTGGAATAAACATTCAAATGGTGAGCGCTTTCGCTTCTTGTGGGAATATAGGAACTGCTGTTTCTACAACCGCAAAAGTAGTAAGAATCACCCAAACCCTATTTTCAGGCCCGACCCCTTCGGTGGGATGTACAAATACAAACATAACTTTCATCAACAACTCTGTTCTTGGAGATGACCCCAATAATACCGGCCCATCGTGCAGGCCAGATAATGCTACTTTTAACTGGTATGTAGATGGAGCTTTAATTCCGGCCTACGCAGGTGTACCCCGTGCAACTAATTTTGTATACCGATTTCTTACCAATGGCGTCCATACCGTAAAACTTGAGGCCATTAGTTCTACACCTTGTCAAAGCCCTGTAGCTACGCAACAGATCTGCATCCAAAATCCCCCTGTTCCCTCGTTTACAGTACCAGCTCTAGTTTGCACAGGCACGCCAGTTACACCAGATGCTACAGCGACTGTAGTTGATATTAACTGCAACAACAATGTAACCTATACCTGGTCTATCTCACCAACGACAGGAGTTACGCCCGCGACCCCTATAGTTACCACTTCGGCAACTCCTCCAACTTATAATTTTACCCAAATAGGGATTTATACCATCAGCTTACAAATTACAACTCCAACGTGTGGTGCTTCAGCAACGGTTACCAGAACAGTAACGGTAAATGCAAGTCCACAGGCCATACTTTCACCAGACTTTGAAGTATGTGTTTTAAATACCTACAACTTCGACGCAGCAAATGGTCCAACCCAATCAATTATAGCTGGAACAACAACCACGCTTGCAGACACTTATTTATGGACGGTAACCGGTGGTCCGTTTGCTTTTGTGGGCGGAACGACGGCGGCTTCTAGATATCCATCCATTAGGTTTGACAGTTTTGCTGAATATACCGTTAAGGTAACTCACCATAATAATTGTGGAGATGCTAGCGATACACAAGTGATCACCTTTACTGCTGCTCCCGTAGTAAACGCAGGAACATATAGTGCCGTGTGTTACGATGCAGCAAACATTCCGTTAGCAGGGTCAATTACGGGTAATACCGCAGACGTTACTGGTTTAACCTGGAGCAGTACAGGTGGGGGAACCTTTAGTCCAAATGCAAACACATTGACGGCAACTTATACGCCTTCTCAAGCCGAGCGAAATGCTAGACTGATCAATTTAACATTAACCGTGTCTACGAACTTGCCAGGCATGTGTAGCTCAGTTTCCTCAACAGCAACGATCGCAATAAAAGACCCGGTAACCGTTACTAGTGCAAATAATAAATCCATTTGTACAGGTACGGCTGTAAACTATACTCCCACATCCGCTACTGCGGGAGCAACGTTTGCGTGGACGGCTACCGGATCTTCAAATGCTAGTGGTTATTCAGGCACCGGCTCAGGCCCCATAACTGATGTATTAACAAACAGCGACCCCCTTACCAATGCTACCGTAACTTATACCATAACTCCAACTGGAAATGGTTGTACGGGTAATCCTTTCATATTAACCGTTAGTGTTCTTCCACCTACTGCAGGTGGTACAACTGCTGGAAGCGCATCGGTATGCGCGGGCACTAATTCTGGTCAGGTCACCTTGACTGGCCAGCTGGGAACCATTTTAAGATGGGAACGCTCAACAGATGGCGGGGCAACGTGGCAAAC
This sequence comes from Pedobacter sp. NO84, assembly GCF_059703915.1. Lineage (NCBI taxonomy): Bacteria > Pseudomonadati > Bacteroidota > Sphingobacteriia > Sphingobacteriales > Sphingobacteriaceae > Pedobacter > Pedobacter sp. NO84. Next base: position 3,757,354 of record NZ_AP046575.1, on the reverse strand, counting down.
GATCACCAACACCACTGCAACGCTCAATTACAGCAATTTAACAGTTACCACACAGTTCCGTGCCGTTGTAAGGAATGGGAGCTGTGCAGAGGCTAATTCGACCGTTTCAACAATTACTGTAAATCCACTGGTGGTACAGGCAAATGCTGGACCAAACCAGACGCTGTGTAACGCAACATCGGTTACCCTAACTGGAAATGTTCCTGCACCGGGTACCGGCTTATGGACCTTAACTTCTGCCCAATCAGGTGTTACTTTTAGTGATGCCACAGCTGCCACTACCACAGCTAACGGATTGGTAGCTGGCCAAACCTATACTTTCCGTTATACGATAACAGGAGCGCCACCTTGCCCGCCAACTTTTGATGAGGTAGATATCATCATTGACCAGCCCTCAAATGGCGGAACAGCGGCAGGAAGCACCACGGTATGCGCGGGCACCAATTCTGGTCAGATCACATTGAGCGGCCAGTTGGGATCCATTTTAAGATGGGAACGCTCAACAGATGGCGGGGCAACGTGGCAAACGATCACCAACACCACTCCAACGCTCAATTATAGCAACTTAACGGTTACCACACAGTTCCGTGCCGTGGTAAGGAATGGAAGCTGTGCGGAGGCTAATTCAACCGTTTCAACAATTACTGTAAATCCACTGGTGGTACAGGCAAATGCTGGACCAAACCAGACGCTGTGTAACGCAACATCGGTTACCCTAACGGGAAATGCTCCTGCACCCGGTACGGGCTTATGGACCTTAACTTCTGCCCAGTCAGGTGTTACTTTTAGTGATGCCACTGCCGCCACTACCACAGCTAGCGGGCTGGTAGCTGGTCAAACCTATACTTTCCGTTATACGATAACCGGATCAGCCCCTTGCCCACCAACATTTGACGAGGTGGATATCATAATTGACCAGCCCTCAAATGGCGGAACAGCGGCAGGAAGCACCACGGTATGCGCAGGAAATAACAGCGGTCAGATCACATTGAGCGGTCAGGTGGGAACTATCCTACGGTGGGAGAGCTCAACAGATGGATTTGTTACGATTACTACCATAGCATCTTCAACCCCTAGCATTCCCTATCTCAACCTCAACACCACCACGCAATACCGGGCAGTAGTCCAGAATGGAAGTTGTAGTTCGGCACTTTCTACTGTCGCTGTAGTTACTGTTAATCAGGGCGCAGTTGTAGCCAATGCAGGACCCGACCAATCACTTTGCAACACCCTTACTACAACTCTAGCGGGTAACTCTCCCGGATCAAATACAGGTTTATGGACAATAATTTCGGGGCCGTCTGGCGCGATTATTACCAATCCAACACAATTTAATACCACTGTTACTGGTTTGATAGGCGGAGGCACCTATATTTTTAGATGGACAATCTCTGGTTTGGCACCATGCCCTGCAACAAGCGACGAGGTGAATGTCGTGAATTTAGCAGCTCTTACCAATAATGTTATTTCTACGCCAATCACCACAAACTGTACAGGTCAGGTGATCACGTTAACAGGTACTACTCCAATTGGTGGAGATGGCACCTATACTTACGTATGGGAAAGTAGCCCTACCGGAAATGCACCATGGACTGTAATAAACGGGCAAACCAACCGGGATCTAAATGTTACTGTAACAGCTCGCTTGTCTTACAGAAGAACCGTAAATAGTGGTGTATGTTCAACCATAAGTAATGTGTTAACTATTGTTGCCCTTCCGCCAATTGCAAATAACACGATCGCTGCAGATCAAACTGTTTGCTCGGGAACTTCACCAGCTGCAATTGTTGGGTCGCAGCCAACTGGCGGAGATGGTACCAACTATACCTATGGTTGGGAACAGAGCACGGATGGAATTTCATGGGTTTTTGTGCCGGGTGCAACTGGAAGAAATTATTCGCCATCTGTACTTACTCAAACTACTTTTTTCCGAAGGTTGGTAAGTAGCGCCGCCTGTACAGGTGCGCAACAGAGCATTAGCAACCAAGTTAAGATTACTGTTAATCCGAATGCAAGGGCCGAATTTACGTATACAAATGATGTTGATTGTGTGCCTTTCGTTATTACCGCAAGTAATATTAAAGCCGTACCGTATCCCGACAGGAACAATACTTATACCTGGTTTGCAAATAACGTTCAGATAGGAACAGGGATTACCTTTCCAGGATATACCATTGCCACTGATAACACAACAGTAGACATTAAATTAGTAGTTACCAGTAGTCTTGGATGCCTACCTAATGAGTTTACCCATCAGTTTAGCACCCGGCAGACTATTGCCGCATCGTTCACCCAAAATACGACAAGTGGATGCGGACCATTGACCGTTAATTTCAACAACACCTCTACAACATTAACGGGGGTAACTTTCGAATGGCTTGTGGATGGGGTAGTGGTATCTACAGCCGCACAAATTGGTTCGTATCAGTTTCTCGAAGATCCTTTGGGTGCCGACAAAATCTATAACGTAATGTTAAGGGTTACTACTAACTGCGGCTCTAATGATTCCCCGATTACACAAATTACTGTTAAATCTGTCCCTCGGCCAGGTTTAACTCCGGATAAAACATTTGGCTGTTCCCCATTCGATGTAAATTTTACCAATACTTCTCCTGGAAAAGGTAACAACACCTACCTCATAGACTTTGGAGATGGCACTACTCCGAGCACATGGGCCTTCGGAATGCCAATTACCCATCGTTATCTAAACACTACGGCAGAACCATTGGAGTTTACGGTAAAAATGACCGCAACTAACGAATGTGGATCAGTTGAGGTTACAGTTGGGATTATTAGAGTACTTCCAAATACAGTGAATGCGCAGTTTTTTGTAGATGGCAATTCGTTAAGGGTTTGCGTAGGCCAAGATGTAGTGTTTAAAAATAACAGTACCGGGGCTACATTGTACGAATATGATTTTAAAGATGGCACTACCTTCTCAGTAAGGAAAACCGGATTTGACACGCAAGTGCATCGCTTTGCCGCCCCTGGAACCTATGTTGTACAATTGAGAGCAAGCAACGAATGTCCTTCTTTCGATATTAAGACTGTAAGTATTGAGGTACAAGATACTCCAGTAGCTGATTTTACCGCTGATTTAATTGCAGGATGCGATGGCTTTACGGTTAAATTTACCAATAACACCGTAGGGGGCAATACTTATATTTGGGATTTTGGCGATGGAAGTCCAACGTCTAATGAAATTAACCCTTCACATATCTATACTGGAACCGCAAGATTATTTAAGGTTACTTTAACGGCAATGAATACCCTAGGCTGTAGCAATACAAAAGAGAAGCCCGATTATATTAGCATTATTGGTCCTCCGAGTGCTGCTTTTGCTGTATCCCCTGCTGTAGTAATTAGCATCCCTGATTATACGTTTAGATTTACCAACGAGAGTACCAATAATCCTTTAACTTATAGGTGGACTTTTGGAGATGGCGATATGTCTACTCAAAAAGACCCAACGCACACCTATGCAGATACTGGAAGGTATTTGGTTACGTTAAGAGCCTATAACCAACAGGGCTGTGTTGATAGTGTTCAAAAATACGTACAGATTATCGGTGTTCCAGGCTACGCCTTTGTGCCAAACTCATTTATTCCCGGTTCAACAAGTATAGTCTTGCAGAAATTTACGGCTCTAGGCTCAGGCATGAAATCGTGGAAAATGACCATCTTTAATAAATGGGGCCAGGTACTTTGGGAAACCACAAAATTAGACGATGGCAAACCAGTAGAGGGCTGGGATGGCACATTTAATGGTGTGCCCCAACCGCAGGGGATTTATTTCTGGAAAATTGATGTAGAGTTCATAAATGGTTCGGAATGGAAAGGGATGAGCTTTGGCAATGGCCCTCCAAAGCGAACAGGAGAAATTTATTTAATAAGATGATGAAAAGGATTTATTTGGGAATTGTAGGAGTGTTTTTGAGCTTCGGCATTTTGGATGCGAGCGCACAAGACCATTTATATTCTCAGTTTTTTAATGCACCAATCTATTTAAACCCATCTTTAACCGGGCAGTTTGAAGGTGATTTAAGATTAAATATGATTTATCGCAATCAATGGAGCGCTCTGGGAGGCGATCTGTCTTACATAAATGCATCTGTGGATGTTGCGATACCACAATTATCTGGAGGTATTGGTCTCTCTTTTAACAGAAGTAGTGAAGGAACAGCATACCTAACCAAAAACAATATTGCCGCAACCTATTCTTACAGCGTGGGCGGTGATGATTTTCTGGCTTCATTTGGCCTACAAGCAGGGTTTACCAATCGCTCTATAGACTGGAGCAAATTGGTGTTTGGCGATCAAATAGATAGGAGATTGGGTTATATCGAAGGTAGTGTTTCTTCAGCCCAGCTACCAGAAGTAGATAACACCTTTTTCTTCGACCCCGCTGCCGGTGTTAATTTTGTATACCGAAATGCAATGGTGGGTACGGCACTTTATCATATCAATAGACCAGATGAATCTTTTAGTGGTACACAATCGAGATTACCCATGCGCTTTACCATCAATGCCAGTTTAAAAATGGCGCTCGGCTATAATTACAATTATATGGAAGATGAAGGGGCTTTTCTCATCCCTTCTGTAGTGTATTACAAGCAGGGAAACGTAAGTTCGATGAGTGCGGGAGCCCAATTTAAATACAAAGGGTTTAATACTGGTGTTTGGTACCGAACCAATGCAAACGGAGGCTCAGACGCGATCGTTATTTCCTTGATCTTCGACTTCTTTTTAAAACGTAGGGACACCGAAAAAATACGGCTTGGTCTTAGTCATGACGCCACTACCTCCCGACTAAATTATACCAATACGAGCGGCACAACCGAAGCTAGTTTGGGCTATGAAAAATATTGGGCTAACAGTACCCGAACCAAAAAGTACAATGGTTTGAGGTGCTCAAGTTTTTACTAGGATTTATAAGATGATAGAATTTTAGGATTGTATGCCAAAGTATAGTTGGGATAGCAGGCTCTTAAGGAGATCAACTGTCAAATAACACATATCCTATAGTTCGGGTCTTTTCCAATAACATTTGCATCCTCTCGATCAAAAACCCTACGGTTTCTTGGTCTATGCAATAATTCAATTCATAACGGGATTGGATGTAGGCATCCTCTAACAATTGAAGATAATATAATTCTTCTTCTTCCATTTCAGAAAAAGTACCAATAATCGCCGGGGCGAATCGTTTTACATGCTTCCTTAAAATGGCAGGCGAATGGCACTTCAAATCTTTCCCCCTAAATACATTTAATAAACAGCGATAGGTAAGTTCGCAAGCCTGATGAAGCATAAACATCGTCATTTCGAACATGCTTTTTTCAAAATAAAAGGTTGCTCCATCAAAAAAATTCGAAGCCTTCTGTAAACCTGCATTATATAATAAAGCAGATTCTTCCTTCATTATCGCGATGCTTTCTTCATTTGGAGGGCAAAAAACCTCTTCTGAGTTTTTAAGGTAAATCAGATTTTCTGCCACACAGGCAGAAGTATAAAACAAATGCCCTTTACTTAACTGTGCATTTAATAAACCGTAGTTATGGATAGTACACGTACCCTCAACACCTAGCATAGATAATTCGATAATACGTTCAAACTCGGAATAGGGCTTAGTACACTTTTTTTCCAATACTATGATCAAGTCGATCTCTTTCTTCTTCTTACTCAAATTGTAGATCATCCCGATTGGAATAGCTTGCTTAATTAAGTTCACAAGGCCTTCCATCGAAACCAGTGTGTACTCACAAAAAGCAGCCATGTGGCTGATTTCAAATGGAGGATAAAGCTGGTCAAAATGCTCCAACATAGTACCAAGAAAAGAGGGAATTTGATGTCCATATGCCGCCTGATCAACAGGCGGCATTAAAAGTAGGTTTTCCATAGAAAGCTTGATTAACGTTACATAAATTTGGCGTCTATTTCTTTTCCTTGTATATCATCCAAAAATGAGGTTAACCAGTAAAAATCAGATAGCAGTTCTTCAAAATCTATGGGAAGGCCATCTATGTTATAAAACAGATAGTCAATCAACATTTTTCTTAGACCACTATTTAATCGATTAGGTGGCACTACATTCAAAAATTGTCTAAAACTTGATAGCGCCTCATCGGCTATTGCTTCTTCTTCGTGCAATTTCAAATTATTATCCACTTCATTTCCAATTGGGGTTTCTGGCGTAAAATCTACAGTATTAACATGCCGATGATAAATTAACCAAGTGCACTCTATTAATCTTCGTAAATTCCTATAAACCCTGTCAACTTGCATAAGATCGGCAATGGATACATTAGGGCTCATACCAATGTTTAGCCATTCATAAAGCTGATGGTGATAATCGTTAATTGAAAAGGCCGAAAAAGAATTCTGCAGACCTACATACGGGTCAATCAGCTCTGCTGTACTTAAATGCTTCGCATAAAAATTTACCGATAAGCTTTCATGGTTTAGATACCTTTCTTGTGCTTTGTCCGACAGATTTTTTATTGGATTAATTTGCTCGTCAGGTTGCTGCTCCAATAGATAGGCAGCATTGATCATATTACAAATCATTTTATGTTCAAAAATCGGACTACTAAGGGTATCTATTTCAAAATAAGCATTTGTTTCAACTACGTTTCGCCATAGCTTCAGGTATTTTAGGTGTGCTCGCAGATCCTTGTAATCAAAAAATGATCTCAGGGTTTCAATCGGATTTTCTATCCGATCGTAAATAAAACTTGACAGGCAAATTTTGTCCATCAAATTTGAGGTAGGTACGTTAATCATAAATTAAAAATTGAGGTAGGTGAATGTGTATTTCCAACGGAGATTGAAACACAAAATCAAACAAATCCGGTTTTTGTTTGGCTTTGCCATTTTTTAATTACATTTAGAAATACAGAACAATTGTATACACAATAGATGAGCAAATCAAAGGATAATATTAACATTTTACACAATTCAGGTGGAAAACCAGATAAGTCATTGATTTTAAATAGAATAAAATCACATTATAAATTAAAAAAGAAAGCTGATTTGGCAAGATTCCTAGGAATTGAAAGCAATACATTGTCTAATTGGTACACAAGAAACATTATAAATTTCGATTTAATACTCACCAAATGCGACGAACTTAATCCTAATTGGCTTCTGAATGGCACCGGAAATCCTACCAAAAACTACATTAACCTAGAAGAAACCGGACCCTTAACAGCCGAAGATGCAGAGCAAGATTATGGCCTAAACGCTAGGCAACAGGAAGAAATTGAACGCTTAAAAGAAGTGATCATTGCCCAAGAAAAAACGATAGCTGCGCAGGCTAAAACTATAGAGGTGATGGGGTTATTGATTGATAGGAAAGATTAAATAGCATACTCCACAGATGCACAGATTTCTATTTTTTCACCACCTTAGGCACCTAAGTTAGTTAATTCATCACGCGCTAAGGTTTCTAAGGTGCCTAAGGTGGTGAGGATCAATAAAGTTATTCTGCAGCTGATCAAAACTTAAACACCAATGCATGCTTCAACGCCTTCGCTCCTGCTGGAGGAACAATCTCCAAATCACCCCCCATCTTTCTCCATTTAACAGCACCTTTTATTCCTAACAAGATGATTTCCTTTGGTAGTTTTGGTGCCGATTTAATTGTGATTGTTTTGGGCAAGACTTCATTTTCATCTATCAAATACAGCGCATATACATTTCCATCCTTCCCTTGGGTAAAGCAAACATTCCCTGTTTTATAAGGTGCTATAGGATGGGATGCGTAAATGGCGGTGTTATTAAGATCCATCCATTGGCCTATTTCTGTTAACCGATGTATTGCGGCCTGTGGAAAAGTGCCGTCAGGTTTAGGACCAATATCCAACAGGAAATTTCCACCTTTCGCCACAATTTCAACCAATAAATGGACAAGGGTGTTGGTGCTTTTATACGTATCATTTGGCACATATCCCCATGCGTTTCCCATGGTCATGCAGGTTTCCCAAGGATAGTCTAGAGGTTTTTCGGGGATTTTTTGTTCTGGGGTTTGATAGTTTTCGTATTCGCCATGAACCGTTCTATCAACCATAATTAAACCGGGTTGTTTTGACCTTGCCATTTTGGCGATACCCGGCATGTCTATGTCTTGGTCCCATGCCGGGATGGGGGCTCCCCAAGAGATTACTTCAGCGTTAACTGTTGTCTTTGGCCTAACCCAACCTCCGTCGAGCCATAAAATATCAATTTTACCGTAGTTGGTCATCAGCTCTGCTAGTTGATTATGCGTAAACTGCTTAAAAGCGTTCCAGCGTTCGGGGTGCAACCTGATATCATAATTGTTATTCCGATCGGGCGTAGCATATCGTGGCCACCAATAATTTTCGTTGTGCCAATCGGGCTTAGAAAAATAGGCGCCAATCATAAAGCCCTCACTTCTGAAAGCTGTAAAAACCTCTTTTGTAATATTGGCCTTTGGGTTAGTGGCAAAGGGAACGTCTTTCCCGGTAACCTTATAATCGCTTTGCTGGGTATCAAACATAGCAAAACCATCATGGTGTTTAGTGGTAAAAACTACATATTGCATCCCGGCCTTCTTCGCATAGCTTGCCCATACCGTAGGGTTGAAATTTATGGGATTAAACTGCTTATTAAGATCGAAATACCATTTTTTGTATTCTTCATAGTTCTGGGTACTATCTCTGGGGATCCATGACGCATCTTCAGAATTGATACTCCATGATTCTACAATACCCGGAATACTATAAAGGCCCCAATGCATAAAGAGACCAAATTTTTTCTCGCTCCAACGGTTTAAATTGGCTACAACCTTTGCATCGGCAGGTGCCTGATAAGTTTGAGACATGCCATAAAATGAAGCAAACGAAAGAAAAAAGAGTAGGATCGCTCTCGGCATCACGTATTTTTAGTGAACATTATTTGTTGTTAGTAATTTGTTTTAAAGGATACCTTTTGTGTAAACTTTACTCTTACAGGAACTCCTCTTAGTTTGCCAGGCGTCCATTTTGGCGCACTCCCTATCATCCTTTTTGCTTCTTCATCTAGAATGGGATGTACAGATTTATCTATTTTGATTTCAGAAATGCTTCCATCTTTTTCAATAGTAAAACTTGTATAAACTGTTCCGGTGATGTCGTTCTGAAATGCCTGTACAGGATACTTTGTATTCCTAGCTACAAAATCTAGCCAATCAGCTGGTCCACGTTTAAATACTGGCGGTTGTTCAATTTCTGTATAAGTATATTTCTGGCCGTCTACAATAGTCTCACCTGAAATGAATTTACCCATTGCAAACGTATCAATATATTCTTTTTTGTCGCCAACATATTGTCCCTTCCATAACCCATCCTTAAAACCATCTTTGTAATCTCCTTCTTCGATCAATTGTGATTTCCCAACCATAGATTTTTCTATCCAATGCCCGTTACCCTCCTTCACCATCACGTTACCTAAAGAATCAGCCAGATAAATTACTTTTTCTTTATCGCTCTTTAATTTTTCAGAGGTATAAATAGCCTGTTTTTTCATCTTACCATTAGTATAGTAATAATAGGCTGCACCACTTCTTGCGCCATTTTTATAATTGACGGCACTCGTCTTTACTCCATTGCGATCATAGGAAATCACATTCCCCTCAAAAACCAAATAGGGGTCAAATGACGAAACTTTGCCGAGTTTTTTCCTCTTATCGTCCATGTAAAATTCATACAGTACAAAATTGGTTTCACCAGAATCAGGTTCCTGTATAATCCGAATAAATTCAGCGCTATCTTTGGTCTTCGCTATTAGCCCTTTTTTATCTATTAGGTAGATATTTTGTTTCTTTTTTTGGGCATTTACCGTAAAAAATGCAAACAATAACACTGTTAACACGATGCTCTTCTTCATAAATTTTATTTATATTAAATATAGTTGATTATCGAATATCTGAAAGACTTTATATTAGTTAGATGAAAACTATTGTAAATTTGTACATGCCAAATGAACAAATTTCGGTTTTTGATATTTTTAAGATAGGGATAGGTCCCTCGAGTTCCCATACCTTGGGGCCATGGAGGGCTGCCCAACAGTTTACCGCATCCTTACAAAAACAAGATCTATTAGCCGAAGTAGTACAGGTTAAAATTTTGTTGTATGGTTCATTGGCAAAAACCGGGAGAGGTCATGGTACAGACATTGCCATTTTACTAGGTTTGGCAGGGGGAGATCCAGTAACGTTTGATGTTAATGCTATCGACAGTACCGTAGAAGAAATAAAGCAAACCCAAGAGTTAAATATAGGTGGCGCCCATAAAATTAACTTTTCATATAACGACGACCTCATCTTCCTATTTACCGAAAGCCTACCCTTCCACCCCAATGCGGTTACGTTTCAGGCATTTTTAGCTAGCGGAAAAGCTTTTTCAGCAACATATTACTCTATTGGAGGAGGTTTTGTGGTAAAAGATGGCGAAAATGGGAGCGAAAAAGAGCAGGTAGACCTTCCCTTTCCAGTAGAAAAAGCGAGCGAGCTGTTGCATTGGTGCCTATCCACGGGACTTAAAGTAAGTGAGGTAGTGATGGAAAATGAAGCTTCATGGCGGCCAGAAGCTGACACCAAGAAAGGAATTTTACAGCATTTCCAAGTGATCAAGGAATGTATTTACCGCGGCTGCCATACCGGAGGTTTTTTACCCGGCGGATTGGATGTGGCGCGAAGAGCTTCGAAATTAAATGAACGTTTAATAAATGGCCAAGCCTATACCGATTACGATTCGTGGCTTATTGCGATCAGAAATGGCGGCATGGGCTTTAATTATATTTTGGATTGGGTAAGCTGTTTCGCTTTAGCAGTAAATGAAGAAAATGCAGCTTTCGGGCGAGTGGTTACCGCACCTACAAACGGTGCAGCGGGGGTAATTCCGGCAGTACTTCAATATTTCATCGCCTTTTGTGATGGCTATAGCGATGAAAAGATTATACAATTTATTGCCTGTGCCTCAGAAGTAGGCAGCATTTTTAAGAAGGGTGCTACAATTTCTGCCGCAATGGGCGGATGTCAGGCCGAAATTGGCGTATCGTCTGCCATGGCTGCTGCAGCATTAACCGAGGTATTGGGTGGCTCGCAACGGCAGGTGTTGATGGCAGCAGAAATTGCAATGGAACATCACTTGGGCCTAACATGTGATCCGATAGGCGGTTTGGTACAGATTCCCTGCATCGAGCGCAATACAATGGGTGCCATTAAGGCCATAACCGCAAGTCAATTGGCGTTACAAAGCAATCCCGACAAGGCCAAGGTAAGTTTGGATGCCGTAGTAAACACCATGTGGGAAACCGCGTTGGATATGAACTCTAAATACAAAGAAACATCTGATGGTGGTTTGGCCACGAATATCCCGTTGAGCTTGCCAGAGTGCTAGGCGTAGTGAGATATGCGTATTGCGTAGTGAGACAAGATGCAAATAGTGTAACGACCGAACGAATTTTACAAAATTTGTTCCCTTAAGCGCACCGAAAAATCTTATTATCATCGTGTGTAGGTGGTAAATTGATTTGCGATCTGCCTCTGCTCCTTGTCTCAATACGCACTACGCTATACACAATACGATTAAAAGAAACCCGAATACTCCAAAACCACCCACCAAATCCCCGTGGTAATAAATGATAGTGCAATCCCAACTCCTACTATTAGATTAGAAAGTTTTGGGTTAAGGTTGTACTGATCTGCTACAATACCGGCAGTTACTAAGGTAGGCATGGCTGCTTCAAATATGGCGATTTTAGGGATCGTCCCTTTTTGTCCGAAAGCGATAGCAAAAATGGAAACGATTAACGGAGCCAACATTAACTTATAGATCAAAGCAAAGCTGATGTGTTTCACTTCGCTTAGCCATCCCCCAAATCTCAGTTGCAATCCGACAGAAAAGAGTGCCAGTGGCCCTACAGTAGATGCCAATTTATCAAATAGGATAGTTAAAGGCGACATATCAATATAATGGGGCAGTGTTAATGCCAAAACAAAACCCCAGATTGGGGGGAAGCTAACCACTTTCTTAATTAGTGTAGTTGGATTTAAGATATGGTTCTGGGATGATCTAATGGCTACAGTAATACCAATAGTAGATAATAGTGCAAAAGTAATCTGATCGCAGATAATGGCAATACCGATTTCCTTTTCACTAAAATAAGCGGTAATCAGGGCAAAGCCAACAAAGGATGTATTGCTTAGTAATCCGGTTAGTTTTAATCCGCCCAGCGTTGCCTTGCTAATCTTAGGATCTCTAGCGGCATAAATGGTAAAGTATACCCATCCAAAAACCCAAATGATAATCGGCGCGAAAATAGGCAGCAATAAATTGGAGGTAAATTCAATGTGGGGAAGATATTTAAAAGAAACTGCTGGCAGTGCAATGTTGATAATCCACGTATTAATGCCTTTATGTGCATCCTTTGGTAACGACCCAGACTTTCGGAAAAATATACCTGCAGTAATGCAGATTAGGATAAGCAAAAAATTGGACATCGCATTTTTTTAAGCAAATATAAGATTCAGAAATTAGATCTGTTGTTTAGCTTTTATGGCCAGATACCTGTTCACAACGTTTACCGTTAGTTTTTGCGGAGGGGTTAACAAGCTTAGGATCCCATGTTTGGTTAATTCTTTTACTATCAATTTCTTTTCAAAAGCAAATTTTTCGGCAATGGTTTTAATGTAAATACCTTCTACATCCTGAGCTGGTTCTTCACTCAGGGTTTTTAAGGTGGTATTTTCAAAAAATACAACGAGAAGCAAGTGGAATTTTGCAATTCTTTTGAGAAAAGGCAATTGCCTTTCGAGGGCGCTCATGCTTTCGAAATTAGTAAAAAATACAACTAAGCTTCGTTGTTTTAAGGTTGCTCTAACACTGATGTACAGAGCCTCCATATCCGTTTCCAGATACCGGGTTTTCTCTTTGTACAACACTTCCATAATTTTATTCAGTTGCATTGGCCGTCGATCGGCAGGCACCACACTCCCTGTTTTTTCGGCAACGGTAATCAGGCCAGCCTTATCTTGTTTAACTAAGGCTACACTGCTCAAAATGAGGGTGGCATTAATGGCATAATCAAGTAGGCTCAAGCCTTCAAATGGCATTTTCATGGCTCTCGATTTATCAATTACACAATAGATGTGCTGTGCTTTTTCATCGGTATAGGAGTTTACCATCAGATCACCTTTTCGAGCGGTCGCCTTCCAGTTTACGGTTCGGTAATCATCGCCCGCCACATAGGTTTTCACTTGGTCAAATTCCAGGCTATGGCCAATTCTTCGCATTTTTTTTATCCCGATATCGGTTAAGCGATTGGATATGGCCATCAATTCATATTGCCTTAACTTTAGAAAAGAGGGGTAAACGGGAATTATTTTATCTCCTACAACATTAAATCGGCGGCTAAGTAGGCCCAAAGGCGATGAAACATATAAACGTGTTAGCCCAAAATCATATTCACCACGTTTTGTTGGGCGCAAAAAATAACTGATTGCCTTTTGTTCGCGGGGCGATAGAGAGGTCTTAAACCATAGATCTCGCTTTTGGAACTGAAAAGGAATCTCGTCAATGATGCCAATCTTTACCGGAAAACTATAAAAATTCTCGAGATAGATTGTTAATTCGTTTTCATCACCATTACTTAATCTGTCTGGGACTTCCCTGCGTAAAAAAACTCCTCTTTGCGTACGATAAAGCAAAACTAGATCAACCCCTACCAGAACCATTAACACCCCAAAAACGTAATAAGGTAACTGTTTTAAGATTGGAATAAAGAAAGAAAACAAAAATAAGGCAACACAGCAGCCAAGGGCGATGAATAATCGATTGCCCAAAAACAGATCCGTATAGTAGTTTCTAAAGAATGATTTCACTTTTATGATTGCTCCGATGATTTAAACTAATTTTCACGTTGTGGTTGATTGCACCGATTAAAGGATTACACCCCTGCCTGCCGGCAGGCAGGGATTAATCTCTTCCAGCGCTATGCTCCATGCTCCCTGCTCAAAACTCCAAACTCCATGCTCCATGCTACCTCGGCACCTCAATTTTCTTAATAATCTGCCCTACCACATCAGCAGTGGTTAGGCCTTCCATTTCTTTTTCTGGGCTTAGCATAATGCGGTGTGCTAAAACTGGCGCGGCTACTTTCACAATATCATCTGGTGTTACAAAATCACGCCCAGCCATTGCAGCTATGGCCTTAGCGCCATTTATCATTGCCAGTGATGCCCGAGGTGAGGCGCCAAGGTATAGCGATTTATTGTTCCGGGTTTCGTGGGTAATCTGCGCTGCATAAGCCAATAATTTGGGTTCAACAACCAATGATTTAATGGTTGCCCTCAATGATTTCACCTGATCAGTAGAAAGTACAGGTTTGACCTCATTAAGCTGATCAACTGTCTTTAGCTGGTGCTGATTGGTTAAGATCTCTATTTCTTCCTCCAAGCTTGGATATTTAACCTCGATCTTAAACAAAAAACGATCAAGCTGTGCTTCTGGTAACCGATATGTTCCTTCTTGCTCGATAGGATTTTGAGTGGCCAACACCATAAATGGTTCTTCCAAAAGATAAGTGCTGCCATCAACGGTAATCTGCCGTTCTTCCATCGCTTCAAAAAGGGCTGATTGAGTTTTTGCGGGAGCTCGGTTAATTTCGTCAACCAAAATAATATTGCCAAAAATGGGGCCTTGACGAAATTGGAATTCTGCTGTTTTGGGACTAAAAACTGCCGTACCTAATACATCAGAAGGCATTAGATCGGGTGTAAACTGAATTCGAGAAAATTTAGCCGAGATGCATTTGGCTACTAATTTGGCACTCAAGGTTTTGGCAACCCCTGGTACCCCTTCCAATAAAAGATGCCCATCGGCCAATAAACCGGCGATCAAGAGATCGATGGTATCTTTTTGGCCAACAATGATCTTTCCAAGGGATTGTCGGATCTGATCTACTGCAGCGCTTAACTGGCTTAAATCTGTTCTTTGGTTAAACATTTCCTGTTCCATAGTTATTGGTCTTGTTTATAAAATTGTTCAATTATTTTATTAAGGCTAATCAGTTGCTTATCAGTTACCTGATAACCTCCTTTAAGATAGGTTATCTCTACAAAAAGTTCTTCTATCACCTCTGGTTTAACACTTGAAATTCTGATTAGCGATTCCTTAAATTCCTGATTAAGTTCTGTTGTTTTTATCCTGTACTTATTTCTGATATATTCAAAGAGATACGTCACCTTTTTCTCGGCAATGTCCCTGTTGTTGCGTTGTTGATAATATACCCTACCTACCACTTGAACAAATTCTACCGATGTATTTTTTAGCGCATTGATTACCGGAATGATGCGTTGTCTTCTTTTCATCTCAAAAAGTACAAAAACACACAAAGCAAATAGTGATATGTAGTAGGCCCAGCGCAATTGGTCGTAGTGAAAGAAAACCCTCAATACAGATTTATTTTGTGTATCCGGTCTTGTAAAATGTTCATCCCAGATTAAAGTTTCTGCCTTAGGCAGATAAGAAAGGGCTTTGGATGCATAATCTTGTCCATCTTCCCTTAACAAGCTGTAGTTGGTTAATAACTGAGGGTTTGGCAGAATAAATAACGACCCTTTTCCATACCGGTATTGTATGAAATTCACGCGATCATTATCTAATTTTCCTAAAACTATCGCTTTGTCGTTGGTCACATTAAAATACTGTTCACTAATTCCTTTGTCGAAATAATAATCTAACTCTCTTTTTAATACCGGGTTAACAAAGTTGATAGGGTAGTTACGTCTATTCCCAAAAGTAAAATCAGATGCGATATTTAGTTTAAGTGTATCGAGCAACACGCCCTGAATTTGGTATGCAGCTAAAAAAATATTTCCTCCTCCTCTCATATAGCTTACCATTTCGCGGTAATCAAGCTTATCTATTTTTAAGTTAGAGCCAATGATAAATAGATTAGAAGCTCCCTTTGCTTTTTCTTTTAACGTGTTGTAAATCGGATTTTGAACCGTTTTTATTTTAGTACCGGGGAAAATATCATGAATTCGCTGACGTAAAATGTATGTTCCAAAAGGGATTTTGTCTTCAGAAAGATAAGTGGGAGCCCAATTGGTTGGTTTGGGCTTAAAGTATTGCAACAGGAAATAACCGATCATAAGAAGGCTACCAAAAATTAGATATTTTTTGAAGCCGCTCATCTCGTTTGTTGGTTAAATTTTAAAAATGATTCGTTAACTACTTCAAAACTGCTTTTATCAATAAAGAACTCGCCATACCAGATATATTCAAACTGGTTGGTAAGCTTGGCAAATTCTCGTTGGATTTCTTGGTTTTCTATTTCTAAAACATAAGCCTGATTGGTTTTTTCCATCTGCCAATCGATAAACTGGGTATCGCTCAGCTTCTTCAAGGTTTTTAAGTATAACAATCTCACCGCTAACCGATAGTTGGAGTTTTGGAGCGCATTAGCGAGTTGTTCATCGAAATTAATTTCGTGAATATTTTCTAAACTTTCTTCGTAAGGAACCTCTATTGATTTTGATTTTCTGGCAAGCAACCTCAAATCCAATCCAATTATTTTAATTACGATAAAAGAAACAAGGCCAATCAGCACAACAATCAGAAACCACTTCAAGAAAACAAATAAAACTTTGCTCATTCCAGTGGCAGATTTACCTCCCCCACTAAAAATTTTATCGATGATGTGCCACACCCATCTCCAAAACCGGCCCCACCAGCTTAGCCCTTTTGGAGCTACATCATCATATATAAATTCTTTTTGCTTGCTGTATGCGTTTATTGCCTGTTCATTAAATTTCCTCAGTTCAACTTTGCTACTATCCAATTGTAAAACCACTCGTTTTTTCGTTTTCGCCACCTTTGACACTGGCTGATGTACAGCAGTTGCGTGCACAGCAGTTGTACAGCTAAAAAACATTAAAAAAACCAGCAAAAAGCGCATATTAATATTCTTCGGGTATGTTCTCTGTTGGCGGAGCTGAAGCATTCTGCCCCAAACCATCAATTCTTGAAAGCAAACCAACGCTCTCTTTACGTTCAACCAAATTAAAATAGATGAATGTTGCGCAAATAATCGGAATGATCATGAATATTTGGGAAACGTACTGTGAAATAGAGGTGACGATTACATACCCTTTAGAGATGGGCTGTTCCAAGTGCGTCAGAGAAATAGCCATTGCAATAATTACTGCAGGAATCTGGATTACCAAGGTACAGGCATAGGTGATTAACCAAATTACCAAAAAAGTAGCCGCAGTAATCCACCATTCATTCTTCAGTAAATTAAACGAACGATCAAAGGAATAACTTAGGCTTGCATTTTCCAAAATCATTATCGGATAGAACAATGATACTGCAGGGAAAACATAAACTCCTGGAAAAAAACACAACACAAAGCATAGCATTAAAAATAGGGTCATCACAAATCCACTTCCTAGCATACGCCAAAAGTAAAACTTAAAATACGACCACACTTCTGGTAATGTAGGGGCAATATTCCCTTTCTGGGTATAAATAGAGATATAGCTTAGCACTGTAACATACATAGCCGTATAATTAAGCATTACAAACAGTATGAGTAGTGCATAATTAAAACTGAAATTATAAAACATGTTAAAGGGCGAATTACTATATGAGCCTGCTATTCTTCTATTGCCCACATCTTCAAAAAAAGTTGACATTTGTAATTGGGCCATAATTTGGCTAATCATCGCTCCCAAAATAAAAATTCCGCAAAAAGAGAAAAATGCTTTTAATAAAGGTTTAAAATTTTGCTTAATAAAGAGCATGGTATCCCCAATAATTTCTCCAAAATCCCGGATTTTTTTAAATTCAATTCTTTCTTTCATAATGAGGCGTAGTGCTGCGTTTAAATAAAATTATTGGATAAAGGATAACATACCATACCATAAAAACCAGGGAACTTACCAAGATGGAAATACTTAACCAAATGGGCATATCGGTATGCCTCGTAATAAAACTTTCGAAAAATGCGGCCAACAAAATAATGGGCACAAGACCAAGGGCTATTTTTGAAGCGTCTTTTGCACTATTTTTAAAGGCAACCTTGCGTGTATACGTTTTCGGAAACAACAAACCGTGTCCCAGAGCCAGACCTGCACCCCCAGCCACGATAATCGAAAGGATTTCTAGCGTACCGTGGATCCAGATCACTAAGATAGACTGGGCTCCCAAACCTTTGCTAAAAAAATAATATTCGAAAGCTCCCAACATAATGCCATTTCTGAGCATAATAAATACTGGAGGGATAGCGAGCAGTACACCACTGATCACTGTTAATAATGTAACCTTGATATTATTGGTAGCAATAAAAAAGAACATGGAGAATTCTCCCTGTTTCTTATACACCCCGAATGGATCACCTTTTGCAATATTCTCATTGGTGCTGTTTACATAGCTATCGCCTAAAATTAACCGCAGAAAGGTATCGTCATATTTGGCCGATAAGGCGCCAATGGTTGCCGAAATAACAAAGAAAATTAGGGAATATAAAAGCTGTTTCCTGTATTTATAAAAAAGCAATGGCAATTCATATTTCCAAAAACGAATGAACCGTCCTTTTTCTTCCTTTTTGTTTTTATAGATGGCCTGGTGCAATAATGAAGCAATGCCATTTAAATAAGCAGTTGTTTGAGATTTTGGGTAAAATGTTTTAGCGTAGGCCAGATCGTTGGTAATATCGATAAAGCGATGTCCAAGCTCATCCGGATTCCCTGGTTCTCCAGTAGGACTGCCAGTGGCACTAGCTTCATAGCTCTTCCATTTCTCTGAATTCTGTTTTACAAACAGCGCCTCTCTCATAAACCAATTCGGGATTAATATTTCGTTAAAATAAAACAAAATTTCAATTAGTCAATAAAAAATAAAAAACCCTATTATATTTGGATGAGATGGAAACAGTTAAAGTAAATACCAGTCAGCACATAGATATAGATTATCCTGTGGCAGGACTTGGCGAACGTACCGCAGCAAGAGTAATAGACTTGGGGCTAGTTATTGTTTTTAGCTTTGTAGTGGGGTTCATTTTAATTTTAACTGGCTTGGCAGAATCCAGGATTGTGCTCATTGTTGCCGCAGTGGTGATTTATGGAGGCGGATTTGTTTTTTATGATCTGCTATGCGAAATCTTCATGAACGGTCAAAGTGTGGGGAAAAGGATTCTAAAGATTAAAGTCATCAGCCTTGATGGCGCACAACCTTCTTTAGGACAATATTTTATCAGGTGGGTCTTTAGGATTGTTGATTTTTCGCCCTTAACAGCAGGTGTGGGAGGATTTGTAGCGGTCGCGGTTACCGATAACAAACAGCGGATTGGAGACCTTGTAGCCGGAACAACGTTAATTAAAACTGTACCTAGAACTAAGTTCCAGCATATTGCTTTCCATCCAGTGGAAGATGAATATGTTCCTGTTTTTGATAATGTAAACAAGATGTCTGATCAAGATATCGAACTTATTCATGAAGTTTTACGCACTTATTATAAAACCTATAAACATGATTTGATTTATCATATGGCTGGGAGGGTAGCTGGTCATTTAGGTATAACCATCCCCACTGGAATGAATGAACTCGATTTCTTGAAGACAGTGGTAATGGATTATAATCAGATCACCTCAAGGAATTAATTATGGCTGTCAGTCTGAGCGTAGTCGAAGACATCAGCAAATCTTCGGGCGTACATAAATATACGGCCCTTCGACTCCGCTCAGGGTGACATTTGATTTAGTTCATCCCGGCAACTACTTTTGGTGCTACCAATGCCGCCCATTGGACATACATCTTCCCAGAGGGATGTAAGCCATCGTTTGCAATCAACGATGCGTCGGTTGCCGCTAATCTAGAGCCTGGGGTAATGTCGGTATAACTGATTCCCATTGCCAACGTAATTTCTCTGTTTACAGCATTAAAATCATCTATTTCGTTTGCGATTACCATTGGATCCCTGCCGCTTGACTGGCCAAAGGGCGTTACACCCCAATCGGGGATAGAAACCACAAAAACATGTTTTTTATTACTGCCCGCAAAGCTGATCGCGGTTTGCAACAATTCGGTAAATTCCTTCCGATATTCGTTTATCGAATTCCCTCGATATTGGTTGTTTACACCGATCAACAATGTAACGATATCATACTGAGCTGGAAGACCATTGTCTGCCTTGACCGCATATAGCAGCTCGCCCGTGGTCCAGCCAGTTTTGGCAATAATTTTAGGCGGCGAAGAAAACTTCAATCCAAGGCCATTCAATTGTTTAACAAGTTGATGAGGGAAACACTCTTGCGAACTTACTGATTCCCCAATCGTGTACGAATCGCCCAGGGCGAGGTACGTAAATGTTTTTTCGTCCGTTTTTGGCAATGAATCCATGCTATTGTCTATTGGTTTTTTACAAGCCAATAATAAGCAAATTGACAAGATAATGGTATGAAGTTTCATCCTCAATTTACGAGATAAGATGAGACGCGGTTTTTTGCCCTTAATGCAATTGATGAGTTAAAATTTTATAACCATAATTAATTACCACGATAGCCCCTGTTGTAAAGTAACAGATTTTCAAAAATTTCGACTCGGTTTCCCATTTAAAAAAAGTGGCCGATACACCCATGCCAGCACTGATCAGAAAGGGTATTGCCGGAGGATAAAGCAAAAAGCTTTGATAAAGATCTCCATGAAAAAGCGCAATAACCGCCCGCTGGAAACCACACCCCGGGCAATCCAAATGGGTAAGATATTTGAAAGGGCAAGGAATTAGAAACGAATCCGCTTTGCCTAAAATAAAAGACAAAACGGATTGAATATAAATTAATAAGTAGAGCAAAGGAATTAAGCTTGTGGTGGTGGGGGTTGATTGAAAGGGTTATTTGGACCAAAAGGATTGTTAAAGCTTTGAGCTTCTGCGGCTGACGGGCCTAAATACTTCGAATTGCCAAAAGCCAAAATTGGCCAGAAAACGAATGGTAAAAGGAGTAGACCTACTGTAAATCCTTCATCTTTGCCAAAGCTTTTACTCATTAAATTATGCAACCATATTACAAATATAAAATTAACGCAGGGTAATAAACACCATAAAAGCCAAATTGTGGGTTTTCCTGTAATTTCAATCATAATGTAGGTATTATAAATCGGAATAATTGCAGCCCAACCAGGTTTGCCCGCTTTTTCAAATACTTTCCACATAGAAACGACCACTAATACAAGAATAGCGCAATAAATAAGGATAAACACGATGCTGATGCCCGCAAAAATGCCAGCAGCACCCGCGTCATAATTTGAAGAATAGTCCATGAGAGTTTGTTTAGTTTAAGTTTATGTTAAAGATAACAGTTATCTCAAAAAAACAAAACGCATATCAAATTATTTACGTTAATAATTGACTATAAGCTGATTACCCCAATAGGTTAGTAATTAACTAGCCACAGGTTAAAAGGATTAATCATCTTAAATCTGTGGCTAAAAATTTTTAAGGCAAGTGATTAATTGGGGATTGTCTATGTCAAGGCGGACCCTACACCAGTTCCATCTTAAACAGATTAGCGATATGATTTTTCAACCTCCCTTTTACTTCCTCCATATCCAAGATCCGTCCTAATTCTCTTTGCATAGAAGTAACATCCTTATCATCAATACCACAGGGCACAATGTTTTTAAAGTATGCCAAGTCTGTATTTACGTTAAATGCAAATCCATGCATAGTTACCCACCGGCTGCACCGAACACCTAAGGCACAAATCTTACGAGCCTTATCATTATCGGCGTCGAGCCAAACTCCTGTATATCCCGGATATCTTCCTGCTGTAATTCCATAATCGGCCAAGGTTAAGATAACAGCTTCTTCGAGGGTTCGCAGATACAAATGGATATCCGTAAAAAAATGATCTAGATCCAATATGGGATAACCCACAATTTGACCAGGGCCATGGTAGGTAATATCACCTCCACGGTTAATTTTATAATAGGTTGCATGCTTTTCGATCAATCCCTGCTCATCCAGTAGCAGATTTTCTGGATGGCCACTCTTACCCAGGGTATATACATGCGGATGTTCGCAAAAAACAAGAAAATTAGGGGTAGCTATATGGCTGCCTTCTGTTCGGTTTTTAGTTTTTAGGGCTACAGTCTGATCAAAGATCAACTCCTGTTGGGTCCATGCTTGTTTATAATCCGTCAAACCCCAATCCATAAATGCAACCTTGACCCCGAAATCCCTTGGAGAATTATCCCTTACATCGTTCATGTTGATTTGACATTTAAAATTGAGCTAAACTGGAAACTGTTTATTGTAAACTGTTAACTAACAACATATCCCAACATATAGCCATCTTTGGTTTTAAAATAGTTAACCTCAAGTTCTTTGGTGCCTTCCGGTAGTTCTACTAGCGCACTTAATGAGCCTTCTTCCTTTAGTTTAAAGGGCTTGATATGGATGTGCTGTTTAAACTCCAGTCCTTTTTTACCATGCCACTTGTAAATCGCCTCCTTTGCACACCAACTTACGTACAACCCGTTGATATTATCTCCGATCTGTTTCTGCGCCAATTCTACATCAGATAAGAACTTATGCTTGATGCTTTTGATTTTCATCTTTATCAATTCGATATCTATTCCAACCTTTTTATCTTTACTGGTAATTACGGCGGCATAATCATATGAATGGCTAAATGAAATATGGGTATCAGAATTAACGAGGTATGGTTTGCCGTGTTCATCCATCTGACAGTCTATATAGTCTGCAGTATTTAACATTGTACGGAGTAATAACCTGGTGCTCAACCAATGTAAGGCTCTTTTTCCATTGCTTAACGAGGCGATTACATCAAGTTCATGCTGTTTAAGCTGTAAGCCCGCAAGCAGTTGTGCTTCGGTTTCTTCAATTTTCCATACCGCAAGTACGGAGTGATCATTAATTTTTTTGTTAAAAACTATTGGCATGTCTTATTTAGGAAATCAATGCAAAAGTATCTTAAATTAATCATAATTTAGTCCAAAATACTTCATAAAATGATCCTCTCTGATAAACGCATCCTCGAAGAAATAGATAAAGGCACCATCATTATCGAACCATTTACTATAGAGTGCCTTGGCACGAACTCTTACGATGTGCATTTGGGCAAATATTTAGCCACCTATAAGGACCGCGTTTTAGATGCTAAAGCACACAATAAAATCGAACATTTCGAAATTCCAAAAGATGGTTTTGTGCTTCAACCCGGAACGTTGTACCTTGGAGTTACGCTAGAGTACACCGAAACGCATGCACATGTCCCATTTTTGGAAGGAAAAAGTAGCACTGGTAGGTTAGGAATCGATATCCATGCCACAGCTGGAAAAGGTGACGTTGGTTTTTGCAACACCTGGACCTTAGAAATTTCTTGTGCCCAACCAGTTCGGATTTATGCGGGCATGCCAATAGGGCAATTAATTTATTTTGCCGTTGACGGGAGCATAACCAACATGTACAACACAAAAGAAGATGCTAAATACAACAATAAAACTACCAAACCCGTTGAAAGTATGATGTTTAAAAATACTTTTTAGTATGTAACTAACTTTTTAAGTGATTTATTTCCATTAAGCCTGAGGTTTTTGTAACTTGAGGCTTAATTGATTCGGTCACAACTGTGTTCCATGTTAAAGATTGGCCGAATAGTTTGAATAGAACCACACCAAATGAAAAGAAAATTCCTGATCCTCCCTCTTGCGCTCCTCACCTTTTTCTCTATATTTTGTTTTTCTGCCTTTGTTGTAGATGATGATCCTTTTTCAGCCTTACTTAAAAAGCTAGAAGAATTTGTCGCCAAAAATCCGCAAGAAAAGGTTTACCTGCACTTGGATAAACCCTATTATGCCATTGGGGATAACATTTGGTTTAAGGCCTATGTTATTGACGCACGTACTTCAGCACCATCAATGTTGAGCAGTATCTTATATGTTGAACTGATAAATGAAAAGGATTCGGTTAAAACTCAGCTCAAATTACCCATGCAAAGTGGCATTACCTGGAGTGATTTTAAACTTAGTGATTCATTAGCAGAAGGAAACTATCGCATCAGGGCGTATACCCAATGGATGCGTAATGCTGGGCCTGCGTTCTTTTTTGATAAGACTATCAAGATCGGTAATTCATGGGCAAATAAAGTCTTTACAAAAACAAGTAGTGTATATAGTCTCGAAAATACAAATCAAAAAGTGATCAGTACTATACAGTTTTCTGATAAAGCTGGTAAACCTTACGATAATGCCCCAGTTAGTTACGAAATACAGCTCAGCAATAGGAATTTAGGTAAAGGCAAGGGCGTTACCAATGCCAATGGCGAATTAAGTGTTACTGTTCTGAATACACAGCCAAACCTGTATAAATCTGGACGAATTATCGCTACCCTTACCTTACCGAATAAGCTTCAGGTAGTAAAAAGCATTCCTATTCTAAGTACTTCAACCGCTACAGATGTTCAATTTTTTCCCGAGGGAGGAAATTTGATCGAGGGACTTCCTTGTAGGATTGCCGTAAAAGCCGTAAACCCAAGTGGTTTAGGCGAAAACCTAAGTGGTTCAATCGTTGATAATGATGGGGTAGAACTTTCTAGATTTGAAACGTCATACTTAGGTATGGGTTCATTTATCTTGAATCCATTGCCCGGAAAAACGTATAAAGCAAAGATAAAATTTGCAAACGGTACCGAAACAACGTTGCCTTTGCCTAAGATAGAAAGTAGTGGTTATGTAATTGCTGTAAATAATATTGATTCGGCAAAAATGAACATCAAAGTAATGCTTTCTGCTGATTTGATGAACAAAGGCGACCTTAGAATGGTTGCGCAGCATAATGGCGCCGTATATTTCGTAACTAAGGTACCTACTTCTAAGCAATTGGTTTCGGTAGTGGCGCCAAAAGAAGAATTCCCCTCTGGCATAGTGCAACTTACTTTGTTTAATCCAGAAGGGCAGCCAGTTTGTGAGCGCATCGCGTTTGTGAATAATAACACTGATAAAATCGATTTAAAAGTCCAGAGCCTTAAATCAACCTACACCAAAAGAGAAAAAGTTCAATTGTCGTTATTGGCAACTAATACCAACAAACCCCTACAGGGAAGCTTCTCTATTGCCGTAACCAACGCATCTGTAATTACCCCTGATCCAGAAAATGAAAGCAACATTTATACCTCACTTCTGCTTACTTCAGACTTGGTTGGCTATGTAGAAAAGCCCAATCGTTATTTCTTAACTAACGACAAAAAAACTAAAGCCAATTTAGACCTGTTGATGCTTACCCAAGGATGGAGAAAAATCGAGTGGCAAAAAGTTGCGGCCTCACAATTTCCAATTATTACCTATCAACCGGAAAAAGCGATGCACATTAGCGGAACCATTACTAAAGGGGGCAAGCCAGTGTCTAGAGGAAAAGTATCATTGTTTTCTAATTCAGGTGGTTTCTTTGCGACAGATACGTTAAGCGATGCCAATGGACGCTTCAATTTTGATCAGATCGCCTTTGGTGAAAATGTGAAATTTGTTGTTCAGGCCCGTACCGATAAAAATAATAAGAATGTACAAATAGATCTTGATGTTGTACCAGGCCAGGTAGTTACAGCAAACAAAAACACTGGAGATATCGAAGTTAACGTTAACGAGGTACTCAAAACTTATTTACAACAAAGCGAAAGCTATTTTAACGAACAGGTTAAACGAGGGTTGCTAGATCAGACCATTTTGTTAAAGGAGGTTAAAATTGTAGAGAAGAAAAATCCTACACCAAACTCGCAAAATTTAAATGGGGCAGGTCGTGCCGATCAAATAGTTACCGCAAAAGATTTAGAGACCGCCTATTCCCTTTCTCAATATTTACAAGGGAGAGTAGCCGGTTTATCAATAATGAATGGAAGGGCTGTCTTGATGCGTGCAGGCGGTAGAGGATCAATGGCCATTGTTTTAGATGGAATGAACATGGGAAGCGAATTTGAATTGGATGATATAAATGTCCAAGACGTTGAAAGTGTGGAGATTTTAAAAAGCATCGGTAACACCGCCATATATGGTGGTGGTGGCAGTAATGGTGTTTTGGTAATTACTACCAAAAGAGGCGCTGGAACTAGCGATTATAATCGCTATTCGCCCGGCATTGTTACCTATTCCCCTAAAGGATATACTCAAGGGCGTGCTTTCTATTCGCCCAAAAATGATTTCAAACCAGATCCTAAAATTGATCTGCGATCAACCGTATACTGGAATCCCCACGTGGTATCAGACCCAACGGGGAAAGCCATGTTTGATTATTTTAATACCGACCAACCTGGCACCTATAGAATTGTAATAGAAGGGATAGATGCAATAGGAAATATAGTGCACAACGTCTCTACCTACCAAGTAAACTAATGAAAAAAACTCTCATCAACCTATGTATTGGACTAATAAGTGTTCTAAGTTTTTCTGCTTTTGTCTCAGACGATGACCCCTTTATCCAATTATTGAAAAAACTTGACGAATATGGGAAAGGGCAGCGCTTAGAAAAAGCCTATCTTCACTTAGATAAACCTTATTATGCTATTGGTGATGATATTTGGTTCAAGGCCTATGTTACCGATAGCAAGACATCCGCGCCTTCTACAATAAGCCATATCATCTATGTAGAATTAATAAATGAAAACGATTCGGTAACTAAACTGCTTAAACTTCCCCTGCTCGGAGGCGTTGCCAATGGCGATTTCAAACTAGAAGACAATTTAAGCGAAGGCAATTATCGAATCCGTGCCTACACTCAGTGGATGAGAAATGCAGGGCCGAGCTTCTTTTTTGATAAAACGATTAAAATTGGTAATTCATGGGCTAATAAAGTATTTACCAAAACAGATTATCAATTTAGCACGATAAATAATGTTGCATCAATAAAAGGGGTGGTAAGGTTTAGCAATAAAACCGAACAGCCCTATATAAATAATCTGGTTAATTATGACGTTCAGGTTGATGGAAAAAGTGTGTTAAAAGGAAAGGGCAATACGGATGCTAATGGAATATTAAATCTGAATATCACAACTGCCCAGTTAGAACAGAAAGCGGCCAAAATAATTGCCACTATCACCATGTCTGATGGGCAAAAAATTACGAAAATCATTCCCGTTAAATTATACCGCTCAGCACTCGATGTGCAGTTCTTTGCTGAAGGAGGGAACTTAATAGAAGGTCTTCCCTGCAAAATTGCGCTAAAGGCCATAAACGGGAATGGCCTCGGAGAGAATGTAAACGGCACGGTTATAGACAATGAAGGCAATGAAGTGGTTAGTTTTGAAACAGCCTACTTGGGAATGGGTAATTTTACGCTCACTCCTTCCGAAGGAAAAACCTATAGTGCTAAAATAAAACAGCCTAATGGTTCTGAAAGGCAATTCGCCTTGCCTAAAGTACAGAAAAGCGGATACGTACTTGCGGTAAACAATAGCGATACAGCCAAACTATCAATAAAGGTAATGTTAAGTCCAGACCTTTTGAACAAAGGCGAGCTCAATCTCATTGCCCAGCATGACGGTAATGTTTTTGTTAATACTAAAGTTGTCACCAGCAAGCAGGTTTCAACAATCGTTGTATCAAAAAAAGAATTCCCCTCGGGCATCGTTCAACTTACCTTATTTGCTCCAAATAATCTGCCCATAAGTGAGCGGATGATTTTTATAGAAAACAAATCTGATAAGATTGGGCTTGTTTCAGATAATATCAAACCGGTATATGGCAAAAAAGGAAGCGTAAGTATAAACATTTCAGCATTAAACAATAATGCCCCAGTACAAGGAAGCTTTTCTGCTTCAGTAACTAACTCAGACATCGTTGCCCCAGATCTAGACAATGAAACCAATATTCTAACGGGTCTATTACTGAGCCCCGACCTTGTGGGTTACGTAGAGAAGCCAAACCATTATTTTTTAAATGACGACATCAACACAAGAATAGAATTAGACAATCTCATGCTTACACAAGGTTGGAGAAAAATAGATTGGACTACTGTAAGCAATTGGCAGCAACCAGTTAGCAGCTATCCTGCCGAAAAATTCATGAATATTAGCGGCGTGGTAACTACCACGAATAAAAAGCCAGTAGTTGGGGGCAAAATTACCTTGCTTTCCTCTTCCAAAGGTATGTTTGTAACCACAACAACTACCAATCAGGATGGACGCTTTAGTTTTGATGATATTAGTTTTGGAGATAGCATTAGGTTTGTTGTGCAGGCAAGTACCAAAGAAGATAAAAAGAACGTAACGATTAAGCTCGATAAATTTCCCGAACAAGTGGTAAGCCAAAGTAAAAATACAGGGGATATCGAAGTGAATGTTAATGCATCCCTTTTAAACTACCTGAAAGAAAGCGAGGAATATTTTGATGATCAGAACAAAAAAGGATTTTTAAATCGGACCAACCAACTTAAGACGGTGAATATCGTTGCGCGAACGAAGCCAGAAGATTTAGCTGCTCCGAATTCATCCAACTTAAATGGACGTGGTAGGGCAAATTCAGTGATAACGGCTAAAGACCTTGAAAATTCGACTTCATTGGCGCAGTACCTTCAGGGAAGAGTGCCTGGCGTGGCCGTTTCTACGCTAGAAGATACTAGAGGTTATCCCATCCTCACTAAACCAAGACCAGCTGATTTGCTTAATCCAGCGCAGCAACCAGTAATGGCTGTATCTCTAGACGGTATGGTTTTACGGGATTTTTCGCTAGATAATATTGAAGTCTCAGATGTAGAAAGTATTGAAGTACTTACCGACGTGTCCTATTCAGCCATTTACGGCTTAGACGGCTATTTCGGGGTGCTTGTAATTACCACAAAACAAGGCAAAGGCCGAAAAATGGCTGATATTTATGCTCCCGGAATTGTTACCTTCTCTCCAAAGGGTTATGATATTCCGCGTAAATTTTATTCGCCTAAATACGATGCAAGCCCCGATAGCAAACCTGATTTGAGGACTACTGTATTTTGGGAACCTCATTTGGTAACGGATGCCAATGGCAAAACAAGCATTAATTATTACAATACGGATCAAGCCGGAAACTATCGGATTGTAATAGAAGGTATTGATGCAAATGGAAGTTTGGCAAGAAAAGTCTTTACTTACTTGGTAAAATAGAACCTATAAAACAGGTAAGAAGTTTCTAGCCGATTAGAGTTTTATCGATAAGGGAATTTAATTAATACGCTATGACAAACAGGTTAAAACTATATCTCCTTAGCCTAACTGTAATTGCTTTGTTAGGCTTCAGGACCGACGAAACGCCGCTTGAAAAACTATTGAAGCACCTGGCAAGGATTACCGCGGCCTACCCACAAGAAAAAGTTCACCTCCATCTAGACAAGCCCTACTATGCCATTGGCGAAGATATCTGGCTAAAGGCCTATCTGGTAACCACCGAAAAAAACGAGCCCTCACTGCTGAGCAGGGTACTCTATGTAGACCTGATCAACGACAAGAACGAAATCGCAAAAAAGCTAACACTGCCCGTAGACAATGGACTTGCATTTGGGAACATCAGTCTGCTCGATAGCCTTAGCTCTGGAACATACCGGATCCGTGCCTACACCAACTACATGCGCAACTACGGAAATGATTTTTTCTTTGAGAAAACCCTTGAAATAGGGAATGTACTGGACGGCCCAGTAACTGCAAAGACCGCCAAAGAAAAGAAACTGGAGCTAAACCTTCAGTTCTTCCCCGAGGGCGGAAACCTGCTTGTGGGCAACAGGACCAAGATCGGGGTAAAGGCGGTAACATCCAACGGGATGGGGGCCAACTTGAGCGGTTACATCCTGAACAGAAACCGGGAAAAGGTGGCCGAATTTACCACCGAGCATGCCGGAATGGGCGCATTTGCCTTCACGCCTCTTGCTGATGAAAGCTATACTGCAGCGGTAACCATAGCCGATGGCAGCACCGAGTCGTTCAGCTTCCCCAAGGCAATAGAAAATGGTTATGCCCTTGCAGTAAACAGCAATGAAGAATATCTTACAGTACGCATATTTGGAAGCCCTAACCTAATTAATGATAAAGAAGTCTTCTTGATAGGTCAGTCTAATGGAATTGTCTATACTTCTTTTGTGAGCAAAATGGACAGGGCAAATCTTCTGGCCCACATCCCAAAAAAGGATTTTCCTACGGGCATTGTTCATTTCACACTCTTTGATAGCGAAAGCAGACCTGTTTCAGAGCGGCTGGTATTCGTAGACCATCAGGACAGGTTAAAAATTGAGGTAAAACTGAGTAATGGCTCAACCGCCACAAAAAAGAAGGTGGATATGAACCTGCTTACCACAGACGTACATGGGAACCTCGTTGACGGAAACTTTTCGGTTGCCGTGGTAGACGAGGGAAAGGTGCCCGCTAACGAGGATGGGGAAGTGACCATCCTTTCCAACCTTTTGCTAAGCTCAGATCTAAAGGGCTTTATAGAACAGCCCAACTACTACTTCAATCCAGCAAATGCCGATAGGGAAAAGCACCTCGACCAGCTGTTGCTTACCCAGGGATGGAGAAGGTTTGTTTGGCAGGATATAGTGAACGATAAGGATCCCGTGCTTACCTTCAGGCCAGAAGAGAGCCTAGAGATCAGTGGACAGATCACCATGGGGAACAGGCCCATGGCGGATGCAAAAATAAACCTCTTTTCAACCCTTCCGACCTTCTTCCTGAACCTTGATACCGTATCCAATGCCCAGGGAAATTTCCTGTTCGACAGGCTGGAACTGCCAGACAGCGCTTCCTTTATTATCCAGGCCAAGTCAAAGAGCAACAGCAAGGACATCCTGATCAAGGTAAACCAGCGGCCGTCGGTTAGCCCCTCTACTTTTACGGCAAGCTCTATAAACATCCTCCCCTATTTACAGAGCACCAAGGAACTCTATGTGGAGCTCAACAAGTTTAATAAGCTAGACAAAGGCATTTCTTTAAAACAGGTAACAATAACAGCTCCCCACGTGCTTAAGCCAACTGTTAATGTGAAGGGTTCAACAAATGCAAGTGGCTCGGTAGATCAGGTGATTACTGCTAAAATGCTTGAAGGGGCAATCAATATTTTCAGTCCGTTTTACAAAACCCCGGGAGTAATGGTCAAAATGGTAGGCGGTAAAAGAATGATTTTTCCAACTAGGGCTCAAAAGTCGCTCACGGCAAATCCCCCCATGTTGCTCATCATAGATGGTGTACAAGTTAAACAGACGGAGGCCCCTGATTTTATTGAGAGTATCAATCCAGCTGATGTAGAGGGAATCGAGGTGCTAACGAGCTATTATAACCTTACTGTTTTAGGTCCTGATGCTTCTAGCGGGGCAATATACA
The DNA here is from genome assembly GCF_059703915.1 of Pedobacter sp. NO84. Lineage (NCBI taxonomy): Bacteria > Pseudomonadati > Bacteroidota > Sphingobacteriia > Sphingobacteriales > Sphingobacteriaceae > Pedobacter > Pedobacter sp. NO84. The sequence goes on along the minus strand of NZ_AP046575.1, from coordinate 3,726,006 downwards.
TTACCACTAAATCTGGTGGAGGTGCACCCATTGTTCCGGCAACAAACATTGCCAAGTTAACACACATTGGTTATACCGCTAAAAAAGAGTTTTTTTCTCCTGCCTATGATAATCCCAACACAAATCAAGAGATGCAGGATTTACGTAGTACGATTTATTGGAACCCCAAAGTTGGAACTAATGTAAAAGGAGAAACCAACTTAAGTTTTTTTAATGCCAGCGCCCCAGGAAAATATCGCATTACCATAGAAGGAATGGATGCATTTGGTAATCTTGGGAGAAAAGTCTTTACCTACGAAGTGTCCCAACTAAATTAATCTGTCCCTATGAACCAACATTTAAAAATAGGCCTTCTTAGCTTCGGAATAATTGCCCTGCTAGGCTTCAGGACCGACGAAACACCGCTTGAAAAACTATTGAGGCAGCTGACGAGGATTACTGCGGCCTACCCACAAGAAAAAGTTCACCTCCATCTAGACAAGCCCTACTATGCCATGGGCGAAGATATCTGGCTAAAGGCCTATCTGGTAACCACCGAAAAAAACGAGCCCTCGCTCTTGAGCAGGGTGCTCTATGTAGACCTGATCAACAATAAGAACGAAATCAGAAAAAAACTTACACTGCCCGTTACCAATGGCCTCGCTTCAGGAAACATCAGCCTAATAGACAGCCTAAGTTCTGGAACGTATCGGATCCGTGCCTACACCAACTACATGCGCAATTTTACCGACAATTTTTTCTTCGAGAAAACGATCGAAATAGGAAACGTCGTCGACATCAATAGTGTTAAAGCTCAGAAAAAAAGAGAAAATAAGGAGGCGCTGAACCTTCAGTTTTTTCCTGAGAGCGGTAATTTGTTGGTGGGCAATAGAACCAAGATTGGAGTTAAAGCGGTAACATCCGATGGAATTGGTGCTAACCTGAGCGGATACATTGTCAATAAAAATAAGGAAAAAGTAGCCGAATTTGCTACTGAGCATGCTGGCATGGGCGCCTTTGCCTTAATGCCCCTGGCCAACGAAAGCTATACCGCAATTATAACATTAAGTGATGGGAGTACCCAATCTTTCGGTTTGCCAAAAGCTGTAAATAGCGGCCACTCCATTGGGATAAATAGATTACCGGATAATATTAGTGTACAGATTTTCAGTAGCCAAGATCTTGTAAATGGTCAAGAGCTAAGTGTAGTTGCTCAATCTAATGGCATCGTATATGCTTCTTTCACTACCAAAATAGATGCACGAAGTTTAATTGCCCATATCCCATTAGAAAGCCTGCCAACCGGAATTTCCCACATCACTCTGTTTAATAAAGATAATGATCCATTGGCAGAACGGTTGGTCTTTGTAGATCATGATGATCAGCTTAAGATAAATATCAATAACGAAACGCCCCAAGCCTTGCCGCTAAAAAAGATGCAGCTCAATCTTGCTGTTACCGATCTCAATGGCAATCCAGTAAACGGTAGCTTCTCCGTTGCAGTTACCGATTCGAAAAAAGTAACCATTAACGAAGACGACGAAATCACAATCCTAAGTAACCTATTGCTAAGCTCAGACCTAAAGGGCTACATAGAAAGCCCAAATTATTATTTCAATACGGCAAATGCAGATAGAAAAAAACATCTTGACCATTTGTTGTTAACACAGGGATGGAGCAGATTTACATGGCAGGATATAAAAAACGGTAAAGAACCAATCCTTACGTTTAGGCCAGAAGAAAGCCTGGAAATAACGGGCAAGATTACTAACGAATACAATAAGCCTCTCGCTAATTCGAAAATCAGCTTAATCTCTACCACTCCAGGACTAATACTTAAAATAGATACCGTTACCAATGCTTTTGGCAATTTTATTTTTGATCGGTTGGATCTTCCCGATAGTAGTTCTTTTTTGGTACAGGCCAAGTCAAACAAAAATAGTAATGCAGTTACTATCCGCATGAATCATAGGCCTGAGGTTGGCCCTTTTGATTATGTTGGAGCTTCCTTAAACATTGAGCCCTACTTACAGAGCACCAAAGAAATGTACGTGGAACTGGAAAAATTTAACCTCTTGGATAAAGGAATTTCACTGAAACAGGTAACTATTACTGCTCCCCATGTACTTAAACCAATAGTTAACGTAAAAAATTCAACCAATGCTAGTGGCTCCGTTGATTATGTTATTACTAAAAAAATGCTGAAAGATGCTATTGATATTTTCAGTCCCTTTTATCGGGCCCGTGGGGTAATGGTTAAAAACGGAATGATTTTCAGAGCCCGCGCTTTAAGCTCCTTCACAGGCGGATCCCCCATGTTGCTAATAGTAGATGGAACTCAGATCAACCAGCTTCAAATGCCAGACTTCCTTAGAACAATTAATCCGGCGGATCTGGAAGGCATTGAGATTTTAACAAGTGATTATAACATTTCTGTGTTAGGACCAGACGCTGCGAGTGGAGCAATTTATATCACAACTAAAATGGGCGGGAGCGATCCAGAACTTGCTACAAATGTAGCAAAACTAACTAACGTGGGATATTCTACCGTAAAACAGTTCTATGTGCCCGCCTATAACGATCCCAAAACTAACAGAAGTATGCAGGATTTACGTAGTACCATTTATTGGAACCCAAATGTAAATACCGAAAATAATGGAAAGGCAAAGCTAACTTTTTTTAACCCGAGTAATCCAGGATCTTACAGAGTAACAATTGAGGGAATCGACTCTTTTGGCAACATTGGGAGAAAAGTGTTTACCTACGAAGTCTCCCAGTTAAATTAATCTACCCCTATGACCAAATTTTTAAAATTAAGCTTTCTCAGCATTGGAATAATCGCCCTTTTAAGCTTCAAGGCCGACGAAACACCCCTCGAAAAACTATTGAAGCAGCTGTCCAGAATAACAGCGGCCTATCCACAAGAAAAAGTTCACCTTCACCTTGACAAGCCCTATTATGCCATTGGCGAAGATATCTGGCTAAAGGCCTATCTGGTAACCGCCGAAAAAAACGAGCCCTCACTGGTGAGCAGGGTACTATATGTAGACCTTATCAACGACAAGAACGAAATCGCAAAAAAGCTAACACTGCCCGTAGACAATGGACTTGCCTTTGGGAACATCAGTCTGCTCGATAGCCTTAGCTCTGGAACATACCGGATCCGCGCCTACACCAACTATATGCGCAACTACGGAAATGATTTTTTCTTTGAGAAAACCCTTGAAATAGGGAATGTACTGGACGGCCCAGTAACTGCAAAGACCGCCAAAGAAAAGAAGCTGGAGCTAAACCTTCAGTTCTTCCCCGAGGGCGGAAACCTGCTTGTGGGCAACAGGACCAAGATCGGGGTAAAGGCGGTAACATCCAACGGGATGGGGGCCAACTTGAGCGGTTATATCCTGAACAGAAACCGGGAAAAGGTGGCCGAATTTACCGCAGAACATGCCGGGATGGGCGCATTTGCCTTCACGCCTCTTGCTGATGAAAGCTATACTGCAGCGGTAACCATGGCCGATGGCAGCACCGAGTCGTTCAGCTTCCCCAAGGCAATAGAAAATGGTTATGCGCTTGCAGTAAACAGCAATGAAGAAAACTTGGCTGTTCGCATATTTGGAAGCCCTAAGCTACTTAACAATGAGGTGTATGTGGTTGCGCAATCTAACGGAATGGCATACGCTTCTTTTACTGGAAAGATTGAAAAATCAAATCTTTTAGTCAATATCCCGAAAAAAACTTTCCCTACGGGCATTGTTCACTTCACCCTTTTTGATGCACAGAGTAAGCCTGTTGCCGAGCGCCTGGTGTTCGTAGACCATCAGGACAGGTTAAAGATAGAGTTAAAACTAGGTAACGCAGCCCCCGCTACAAAAAAGAAGGTGGATATGAACCTGCTTACCACAGACATTAACGGCAATCTGGTAGACGGGAATTTTTCGGTTGCCGTGGTAGACGAGGGAAAGGTGCCCGCTAACGAGGATGGGGAAGTGACCATACTCTCCAACCTCTTGCTTACCTCAGATCTAAAGGGCTTTATAGAACAGCCCAACTACTACTTCAATCCAGCAAATGCCGATAGGGAAAAGCACCTCGACCAGCTGTTGCTTACCCAGGGATGGAGAAGGTTTGTTTGGCAGGATATAGTGAACGATAAGGATCCCGTGCTTACCTTCAGGCCAGAAGAGAGCCTAGAGATCAGTGGACAGATCACCATGGGGAACAAGCCCATGGCGGATGCAAAAATAAACCTCTTTTCAACCCTTCCGACCTTCTTCCTGAACCTTGATACCGTATCCAATGCCCAGGGAAATTTCCTGTTCGACAGGCTGGAACTGCCAGACAGCGCTTCGTTTATTATCCAGGCAAAATCAAAGACCAACAGCAAGGATATCCTGATCAAGGTAAATCAACGACCGGAAGTTAGCCCCTATACTTTTACTACACGTTCTATTGATATCCTTCCCTACTTAAAGAGCACCAAGGAACTTTATGTTGAACTGAACAAGTTTAACCAGCTAGACAAAAGCATCGCGTTAAAACAGGTTACGATTAAAGCTAAATTAAAATTACCGCTCCCTTTAAACGTACCGGGTTCTCAAAATGCCAGTGGAGCGGCTGATTATGTGATAAAGGCTAAAGATTTAGTGGGCGCCATCAATATTTTCAGTCCGTTTTATAAGAGTCCAGGTGTTATGGTGAAAGTGGTGAACACCCATCATATGCTCTTCAGAACAAGAGCTCAGTCTTCGATTACAGCAAATCCTCCGATGTTGCTTATCGTAGACGGCGTACAGGTTAACCAACTGGAGGCACCTGATTTTATCGACGGTATCAATCCCGCAGACGTGGAGGGAATAGAGATTTTAACAAGTAATTATAATCTGACTATTTTGGGACCGGATGCAGTTGGCGGGGCAATATACATCACCACTAAATCCGGCCCCCGAGGAAATTTACCCCCCGCTACTAATATTGCTAAACTAACCAACGTTGGTTATTCTACTAAAAAAGAGTTTTATTCTCCGTCCTATGACAACCCCAAAGTAGATTTACAAATGCAGGATTTACGCAGTACGATTTATTGGAACCCTAATGTGATTACCAATATAAATGGACTGGCTAACGTAAGCTTTTTTAATGCTGGTACTCCCGGAAACTATCGGGTTACTGTAGAAGGAATGGACGCATTTGGAAACATTGGCAGAAAAGTTTATACTTACCAAGTACAATAACCAATTATATGAACACTATAGACGTAACCATCAAAGATCGTTTGGCAATAATTACCTTAAATCGAGGAAAATCAAATTCTTTAAACCGGGAAATGGTTACCGAACTTACAGATATGCTCCAAAATATCGAAACGGATGCAAACATTGGTGGCGTATTGATCACTGGAAAAGAACATTTCTTCTCCGCAGGTTTAGATCTAATCGAACTTTACGCTTATAATGAAGATGAGGCTAAAAGCTTTTGGTACCTCTTCTTAAATTTTGTCGCAAAAATAACCGCATTTAGCAAACCTTTAGTTTCTGCCATTAATGGACATAGCCCAGCTGGAGGTTGTGTTCTCGCTTTAGCCTGCGACGCCCGTGTAATGGCTGAAGGAAGATATATCATTGGTTTGAACGAAGTCCCTGTCGGAATTATCGTTCCTAATTCCATCTTCCAACTTTATTCTTTTTGGCTGGGAAAAGCGAACGCCACGAGAAGCCTACTGGAGGGAAAATTATTTAACCCAGAAGAAGCACTCACAATTGGCTTGGTTGATGAGGTTGTTAAACAAGAGAGTATATTAACGGCGGCCGAAAGAAAAGTGAGAAAATATATGGCTTTCGAAAGCCACACTTGGTCTCGAAGCAAATTAAATATAAGAAGGTCATTAATAGAAAGTACCGGGGCCGATCAGAGCGCTGATTTAGAAATTATGCTCAAACAATGGTGGTCGCCAAGTACACGCACTATCCTAAAAACCATCATTGATAGTTTACAAAAGAAAAATTAACTTAACCAAAACGCTTAACCCTAGACTATGTACAATCAACCGATGTTAAGAGACGATGCCTTAAAAGGTAAAACAATAGTTGTTACCGGTGGAGGTACAGGACTTGGTAGGGCAATGGGCACTTATTTTTTAAAACTAGGCGCCAATTTGGTTATCACCAGTCGCAAATTAGAAGTATTGCAAAAAACTGCCCAAGAAATGGCTGCCGAAACAGGTGGCGAAGTTTTAGCATTGCAATGTGATGTTAGAAATTATGAGCAGGTTGAACAGGTGCTTGCCCAAGCGTTGAGCAAATTTGGAAAAATTGATGGCTTAGTAAATAATGCAGCAGGCAATTTTATCTCTCCAACCGAAAGGCTTTCCGCAAATGCATTTTCTAGCATCATCGATATCGTTCTTAAAGGGTCCGTAAATTGTACCCTCGCTTTTGGGAAGCACTGGATTGCCCAAAAACAGCCTGCAAGCGTGCTCAACATCGTAACCACTTACGCTTTTACAGGCTCCGCCTATGTGGTACCATCAGCATGTGCTAAAGGAGGGGTATTGGCCATGACAAGATCTTTAGCCGTAGAATGGGGGAAATATGGTATCCGTACCAACGCCATCGCCCCTGGGCCCTTTCCAACTAAAGGCGCTTGGGACCGGCTATTGCCCGGAGATTTGGCAGAAAAATTTGATTTTAAAAAGAGAGTTCCCTTAAAACGTGTTGGCGAAAACCAAGAGCTGGCCAACCTGGCAGCATTTCTGATTAGCGATTTCTCTGGCTATATTAATGGTGAAGTAATTACCATCGACGGCGGAGAATGGTTACAAGGTGCAGGACAAATGAACGGATTAGAAGCAATACCTTCCGAAATGTGGGATATGCTTGAACAAATGACAAGAGCAGCAAAAGGAAGTTAGACCAACAGGAACCTAAATGTAATTTTAACGAAAACCATTTCAAAATGAGAATACTAAAAATCGCTTCTTTGTTTAGCTTATTTTTGGGTTTGATTCTCTTTATCAATACCACCGTTGTTTTTTCCCAACAACGAATTTCATTAATCGAACGAATAGAATCTTACGAAAAGAATTTTCCTAAAGAGAAACTATATTTAACATTCGATAAGCCTTATTACAATACAGGCGATACCATATGGTTTAAAAGCTTCCTGCTTAATGAAAATCTAGGACCTACTTCGTTAACTGATAGAATTTATGTAGAGCTTTTTAACGACAGTTCGAAACTGATAGAACGATTGGCTATTGCACTGAACAATGGCCTAGGTTATGGGGATATTCCTTTAGAAGCTAAATTGAGGGAAGGATCATATACCATAAGAGCATACAGCAATTGGCAACAGAATTTTGGTGAAGATTACTTTTTTCAGAAAAGTTTCTATTTAGGAAAAGTAGACCCTAAAACCTGGCTCATAACCACAAACCAACGGTTAACAACAGATGGCGCAAAACGTACATTAAACCTAAAAATTAAGCTCACAAATCTGAAGAACGAGCCAGCGGGACTAAAAGATTTAGAGGTCTCTTTTGTGAACGATCAAAAAAAATTGATGCGGTCGGATGTGCAAACAACACTCGATGGGTTAATAGAAACGAACATAACTATACCTGAAGGAAAAACCACAGGAGATTATCAACTCTATATTCTTGATAAAAAGGATAGATCTAGAAAGTTAATGGTGCCAATTAAACTGCCTGATTTATCTGAACTAGATCTACAATTTATGCCCGAAGGTGGATTATTGGTGAATGATATTTATAGCAAAATAGCCTTTAAAGCCCTTGGAACAGACGGATTATCAAGAAATATCACTGGTAGTATCGTTGATCACCAGAATAAAATCTTAGCTTCATTTGCTTCTGGACATAAGGGTATGGGCAGTTTTAATCTCTTGCCTCAAGCTGGAGAAACGTATACAGCTATCGTTAATAGCAATAACATAGAACAACGGTTTCCTTTGCCAACCGCAAAACCAAGCGGCACAACACTTCGGGTTGAATATCTTTCACATCCAGACTCAATGTATGTTTTCCTTAAAGCTACCGCGGATAAAAGTACAGACGGCTACCAATTAATTGCCCAATCTGCCGGAAAAATACTACTCGCACTGCCTATTAACTTAAAAAGGAGTTTTGTTAACCTTAAATTACCAAAATCAATCTTTACAAATCAAATAGTTCATTTTACGCTATTCTCTCCAGAGCAACAACCTTTGAACGAACGTCAGATTTTAATCAAAGGTGGCGAACACATTAACCTATCCATTGAACACTCAAATAACAGTTATCTTCCAAAAGACAGTATATCTTTAACCATTAATGCCACGAATGAGGATGGTTCCCCTTTAAGCGGAACTTTTGCCATCTCGGTAACTGATGATGGGCAAATTAAACAGCCACTGAACGAAGCTAATATTGCAAGTTATTTCCTGCTTCAAAGCAACCTAAAAGGAAATATTGAGGATGCAGGCTGGTATTTTAGAAATAACGAGCCACAAACATTTTTAGCATTAGATTATTTGTTGCTTACACAAGGATGGATTGGATATTCTTGGGATAACATGATGGATAAAAATGCTCTCCCAAAATTTGTCCCAGAAAAAGACAATTTAATTCATGGCAAACTCACTGGCTTATTCAATAAACCGGTTGAAGGAATCAGATTAATGTTACTTTCTCTTGGCAAGAATGTTTTTGCTTCAGATACCCTGAGCAATATAAAAGGAGAATTTACTTTTAAAAATCTGCCAACTCTAGATACTGCTTCCTACATCATCAAAATTAGAAAGGCTAAGGGAACTACCTCCAATGCGACTATATATGTTGATGAGTTTAATCCCGCTACAGAGACCCCTTTCCACAGACCTCTTACCCCATGGTTTTTTAACGCCGATAGCACCTTGTTAAATTATTTTAAAACAAGCGAAAAAAGAGTAATTCAAGCAGAGAAAGCGATGCAATTAGCAAATGGACAATTGCTTAAGCAAGTAGAGATATTTGCTCCGAAAAAAGATTTGTTAACCAACGAAACATGGGATGCCCGCTTTTTTAAGAGAGTTACAGAAGCAGAGCTGAAAAAAAATCCACGGAAAACAGCTTATCAAGTGTTACAAGAAGCCATGGAGGGGTTTACCATAAGTAAATATTGGCAAACATGCGGTAGTGGCACCAAACCTCATCCTAACGATAACTATGTGGTTGGAACACTGTTGGTTTCATGGATTAGAGTGGACAAGATTGTAACTGATTATGAAGAAGTCCATGAACTCATTAGTCGTTTAAATGCCGAAGATTTAAAGCAAATTGAATTCTATAAAGGGTGTAGCACCTATTACCTCGACATCACTACTAGAAGTGGTAACGGCCCCTGGTCAAGCAAACCTGCCGGAATTTATGTATACAGACCATTACCAATCCATGTTTCAAAAGATTTTTATAGTCCAAGATATACCATAACAAATTCCACGACCCCCGACTTCAGATCAACCATTTTCTGGGACGCAAATGTAGTAACCGATGAGAATGGAAAAGCTCAGCTTTCATTCTATGCAGCCGACAAACCAACAAACTACACGATAAAAATAGAAGGAACAGATCTGATGGGAAGATTTGGCTATAAGAAAGCTACTATCAAGATAATAAGTAGAACAGAATCTAAATAAACGATCATCCTATGAAACGTATCATCTTCCTTGCTTTATTGCTCTCAACAATTTCAATAGGTCTTCACGCACAAAGCAACGCCTTATCAACAAAACTCCAAGCTTACCAAAAGGCATTCCACATAGAAAAGATTTACCTTTCTTTTGATAAGCCCTATTACAATATGGGCGATACCCTATGGTTTAAAAGCTTTTTACTAAACGCCGACCTTACGCCTAGCATCAGAACCGATAAAATCTATGTAGAACTTTTTAACGACAGTTTGAAATTGGTAGAATATAGAGTGACCTTACTGAACAACGGATTGGGTTATGGCGATTTTGCTCTTAAGCCCAACCTAAAGGAAGGTACATATAACATTAGGGCTTATAGTAATTGGCAACAAAACTTTGGAGAAGATTATTTTTACCAAAAGAGCTTTTACATTGGCAAAGCCAATACTAAAACATGGCTCCTTGATTCATACCAAAAACTAACAATCAATGAAGCAAAGAAAACACTTGACCTAAAGGTCAGGATTACGACTATTCAAAAAGAACCCGTTGGATTGAAGCCTGTTGAAGTCTATCTCATGAACAAGGATAAAAAAGTGATGCATGCTAGTCTTCAAACAACTGTTGATGGAAGAATAGAAACTACCATTCCACTAGGCAGCACTAACCTTACAGACCGTTACAGCTTTCTGATTGTAGATAAAAACAACAAAACGCAAAATGCTGTCTTAGCCATATCACTTCAAGAAACCAATGAAGTAGATCTTCAATTTATGCCCGAGGGCGGTTATATGGTAAACGGCATTTATGGAAAAATAGGTTTCAAAGCCATTGGTGCGGATGGGTTGGGCAGAGAGGTGAGCGGCAATATTGTAAATAGCCAAAACGAAACAGTTATCCCTTTCAATACCGTTCATAAAGGCATGGGCAATTTTTTTCTATTGCCACTAAAAGGCGAAACGTACACAGCGGTATTAAAAATTAAGGGTACGGAAATCAGAAAACAACTTCCAATGGCCAAAGACCAAGGCACGGCATTAAGAATAGATCACCTATCTAATCCCGATTCGCTTATTATTTATGTTAAAGGCACTGAGCTTAAAAAAACCGATGGTTATCTTTTGTCTGCTCAAGCAACGGGCGAAACCCTAATGGAAGTTGCCATGGACCTAAAAAATGGTTTTTATATCCTTAAAATTCCTAAAAAAGATTTTCCAGATGGGGTAATCCACTTTACATTATTTTCTCCAGAAGGACTGCCCATCAACGAGCGGCAAGCCATGATTAATCATGCCCAAACAATTCAACTTAACATCACTCCCAACAAAAACAATTTTGCTCCAAGAGATAGTGTTAGTTTAGAAATTATAGCAACAAAAGAAGATGGTACTCCCTTGAGCGGAAGTTTTTCAATTGCAGTAACTGACGAAAGCCAGATTAAACAAGATCATCAGCAAGGAAATATTACTTCCTATTTTCTCTTACAAAGCGAAATCAAGGGTAATATTGAAGATGCGGCTTGGTACTTTTCTAGTAGGGGTGCCAGCAAATCTTTGGCATTAGATCAGCTTTTGCTTACCCAAGGATGGGTAGGCTATCAGTGGGATGACGTGCTAAAATTAGACCTGCTCCCGAAATTTAAAGCAGAAAAAGGCAACCTGATCGAAGGAAATGTGACCAAACTTTTTAAACAACCAGCACCTAATGTTAACCTCACTCTACTTTCTCATGGCAAGAATATTTTTGTAACCGATACCCTTAGCAATGAAAATGGAAGATTTGTGTTTAAAGATATGCCTTTGTTCGACTCAGTGGCCTATAGCATCAAGATTAAAAATGCAAAAGGTAAAACTTCTGCGGCAACAATTATGGTTGATGAGTTTGTGCGTGCAAAGGATATTACAACCATCGAGCCCCTTGTACCGTGGTACAATAATCCAGATAGTACATTGCTGAATTACTATAATACAGCTTCAAAAAAAGAAACTACATCTGTTTTTTCTCCTTCCGGAACTACTTTAAAAGAAGTTGAAATAAAGGGCCAGAAAAAATTGAAGGATTTTATCATGAGCACAGCGTGGGATGCAAGAGTTTTCATGAATATTAATGAAGAAGACCTAAAAAAGAACCCTAGAAAAACGCTAGTTGATTTGATCAAAGAAAAAATTCCCGCGTTTACGATAAGCACCTTTTGGACCAATGCGTGTAGCGCCAGGCCTGCACAACATACATTTAGAAACTATGTGGTGGGTGGTTCATTGGTTTCGCATATCATGATTGATAAGATAAATACCCATGTAATATCGGGTACCGAGGATGATTATAATGCCAGCCTAACCGGAACCAGTAGTACCGCCCTTAGTCCAGAGGTATTTGAGACAAATGAATATATCCTAAATCATATAACCGCAGGAGATATCTTGAATATTACTGTATATAAAGGCTGTGTATATTACTTCTTAGAAATAACCACAAGAAGTGGAAGTGGCCCATGGATAAGGCCAAGCCCAGGAATGTATGTATTTAGGCCTTTACCCGTTTACCGTTCAAAAGATTTCTATAGCCCAAAATACATGGCCGACAAAAGCGGGGCACTGCCCGATCACAGATCAACCATTTTTTGGGATGCAAATGTAGTGACCGATGAGGGCGGCAAAGCAACAATTTCATTTTACGCGGCTGATCTGCCCAGCACATATCTCGTAAAAATGGAGGGTACCGATCTAATGGGGAGGTTTGGGGTTGAGACAAAAAAAATACCTATTCTTCCTCAGAAAACAAATCCTTAACTTTAGGATAAATAATCAATTATGAAATCTCTCTTTAACCCCGCAGAACGCAATGAAATGATCCAACGCATTGCTAGCATTAACGAAAATAGTGAAAGACAATGGGGCAAAATGTCGAGTGCACAAATGTTGGCACATTGCCAACAGCCTATCAAAGTTGGAATAGGCGAGCTTAAGCTGAGCAGTAATTTGTTATTTATGATATTAGGTCCCTTTATTAAAAAGAAATTAATGAAAGAAGAGCCTTTCGACAAACATTTGCCAACTCATAAAGATTTTATAATTGAAGATGAACCTTCTTTAACAATCGAAAGACAAAAATTAATTGATCTGGTTAATAAACTTAACGACAAAAAAGATAGCCTTGCGCCTAAACATCCTATTTTCGGCAAAATGAGCCCGCAGCAATGGGATGCACTCAATTGGAAGCATTTGGATCATCACTTAAGGCAGTTTGGGGCTTAAACCTTAAAAATTACTTCCGTTGCACCAAAACCAAATTTTTCTTTGCGTGCATCCATAAAGGTTTTTACTTGGGGATGTCTGCCAATGGCCTTGTGGATATGATGCCTTAAGATGCCATTACCCACTCCATGAATAAAAATGATAGATGGCATCTGGTTTACAATAGCCGCATCCAGCATTTGCTGAAAATAGTTTAGTTGAATGGTGATGATTTCATTTTGCCCTAAAAATTGATGATCATCCCGTAATTTTTCAATATGTAGGTCTATCTCTGTTGCAGGCTTAGCGATAACCGTTTTTGGAGCCGGTGATTTGAAAAAACTCTCCTTCAATTTCTGGGCATCAATCAAGGGCACAGGTTCGTCTAATTGTAATAACCATCCGTACTTATTGATGGACTGGATCTGTTGTTTTGAGCTATTAAAATCTTTTGCCCTAAACTTTTTAACCACAACTAAAGGTTCTTGGGGTTTAAGATTAGAGGGGGTAAAATACAGTACCTGAAAAATAAATTCTGGCCATATTTCTAAGTCGCCTAAGTTTGCACTGTACACTTGAGTGTTGGTTTTAGGTTGTACAATACTGGCAAATTCTCCTCGATAAAGACCTTTTTTGTCGGTTTTTAAAGTTAGCAGCAACTGCTGAGAAGTTGAATTAACCAACGTAAAATGTACAACTGCACTCGCTTTTGAATCTTCGGCCACCGCTAAAAATATCCCAGTTTCTATAAACTCCTTCTCTATAAACTCTTCTTGCTTTTCTGAGGTTTTAATGGCTGGATTGGAGGAATGACCATGCACATGGGTCAAATTACTTGTCGCCACTGGAATCTCAAAGCCGTCTGTATCAGTCACCCCTAAAGTTAGTGGATCTATAATTCTGGTAATGTATCCTTCACGTTTTTCGTCAACAAAACGAACAAAATCTCCTAATTTAAAACTCATTTAAAATATGTTAGCAAAACTGACAACCGATAACTGTAAACTGATAACTGACAACTGATAATGATAACTTACCATCTTATCAAAGCACTGGCCCAGGTAAACCCCGATCCAAATGCAGCAAGGCAGATTAAGTCGCCATCCTTGATCTTTCCCGCCTCCCAGGCCTCACATAGCGCAATGGGCACAGAGGCAGCCGTAGTATTTCCGTATTTTTGGATGTTATTAAAAACCTGATCATCTCCCAAACCTAATAAGTGTTGTACATATTGGCTAATCCTTAGGTTAGCCTGATGTGGGATGAGTAGATTAATATCCTTTTCTGTTAAACTATTTGCTTTTAAAGCTTCTTTTATAACTTCAGGAAATTTAACTACCGCTTTTTTAAACACCGCTGGACCATCCATATAGGGCAAAGCTGCACCGCTCTCCAATTGCTCTGTGGTTAAAAATAGTCCTCCTAATTCTTGATCCGGATAGCCAGGTTTAGTGGGCGTCCATTTATTGGCATGAGATCCCGGATAAAACATGGCCAATAACTCGGCATCAGCGCCATCGCTATGTAAATGCGTACTTAAAATGCCCTCACCTTCTTTTTGGGTTGGCTGTAGAACTACTGCGCCTGCACCATCTCCAAAAATGACAGAAACATTTCGACTTCTTGTTTCAAAGTCCATCGCAAACGAATGCTTTTCGCTTCCTACAACTAAAATATTTTTGTACATGCCGGTTTTAATAAACTGATCGGCAATAGAGAGTGCATATAAAAACCCAGAGCACTGGTTGCGTACATCCAATGCGCCAACTTCTCTCATTTTCATTTCCCTTTGTAGCAACACCCCGCAGCCTGGAAAATAATAATCCGGACTTAACGTGGCAAAGATGATAAAATCAACATCTTGGTTCGTGATCCCTGCTCTTTCGATAGCAATTTTCGCTGCCTCAACCCCCATAGTAGTGGTGGTTTCTGTTAACCGATCGGCAAATCTTCTTTCTTTAATCCCAGTACGTTCTTGGATCCACTCATCATTGGTATCCATAAAACGAGATAAGTCTGCGTTGGTATATACATTTTTAGGCACATAATATCCGACACCGGCAATCTTAGAACTTTGCATATGGATTTGGTTTGAGAAGCAAAGATAGCCATTATAGATGATAGTCAATAGACTATAGTCCATGGTCTAGCTGATAAAGCTTAATACTAGAGTTGGCTTTGGTTGATGGTTGATGCCTGGGATGCCTTTGGCGTAATTACGAGATAAACCCGATGGATCCAAACCATGGACTATCGGCTATGGACTATGGACCATTGACTATGCACTA
This sequence comes from Pedobacter sp. NO84, assembly GCF_059703915.1. Lineage (NCBI taxonomy): Bacteria > Pseudomonadati > Bacteroidota > Sphingobacteriia > Sphingobacteriales > Sphingobacteriaceae > Pedobacter > Pedobacter sp. NO84. The sequence goes on along the minus strand of NZ_AP046575.1, from coordinate 3,710,843 downwards.
TGGACTTAATTCCTTATTTTTGTACCATGTCTACAGAAACAAAGGAAGAAACATTTACGCTAGAAGAAATTCTCACTTCTTTAAAAACGGTACATCGGTTAATTTTATGGAATGATGATGTAAATACCTTTGAGCATGTAATCTGGTGCATGATGAAATATTTGGACTATAGCGAAACACAGGGTGAAAAAATTGCCTGGGAAGTACATAACAAAGGAAAATGTCCGGTATTAGAGGGCTCATTTACCGAGATGGAAGTATATCGCAAAATTTTGCAACAGGAAGGATTAACTGTATCTGTGGATTAGGGCTGAGCGTATGGCGTTAAGCGCTAGGCGCTATGAGCTATGCCAGTTGGCTTAGATATTCCGTAAGCTCAAGCTGAGTGGTTAACGTTTTATCCTTTGCATACCAGCTATGTATTTTTTCTGCTGTAATCGCATAATCCACTTCTTCCTTCTTCCATTCGGCTAATAAATGCTGTAGAACTGCTGGCCGTGGACCCCATTTGGGCAAAATAAGGTTCTTGTCTTCATCTAGCACCAGCACCACCGGGATGGCTCTTTTGCCATTAGTTAAATACTGGTCCATGATATCTAGATGTTCGTCCCTAAAAATCAGTTTCATGTTAAACTTTCCACGAGAATCCTTAACTATTTTATCTAATACAGGTAAAATCTGAGCGGCATCACCACACCATCCTTCACTAATAACCAAGAAATTATATCTGCCCTTAATATTTTTGATCAACTTGTAAATCTCATCCTTTAGTACCATTGTTTTTTCAATCCTGTTCATCCGCTGGTTATTCATTTTGGTATAGTGCAGCATGGCTTCAGAATGATCCGTTCCTGTCGCTTTTCCTTTTTGCATTAAAAGATAGATCACTTCACGATAGACTTCATAAACCATCGCATCATTATCAAAAATAGTACTGTAGTTGATCATAAATTGCTGTAATAAAATAGTTACCCCTTATTTTTTAAACCTTCATTGCCGAACTTTGTCTTCTTTTAAAGGACACCTGATGAATAGTTGATTAAATGAGTCAAATATTACATAAAGTTCTGTTATTAATGAATTTAATCTGCAAAACTTCTCATATCATTCGGTAAAACTGATATCAACTTCAAAAAAAACACAAAAACTGACGATCAAAACTTACGTCAAGACGAAGAATCATTTTAATATTTTATCTTTGCCCTATCTTGAAAAAACTGCTTCCCTATTTCTTCGTTATTATCTCGCTTGGTTTGTTTTCTTTCCGGGCTAAAAGTGCCGAAACCGGTATTATTAGAGGAAAGGTAGTAGAAGAAGTAGGCGCTTTACCTATTCCTTTTGCTATCATCTCGGTATTCGAGTCGGCTTCAGAACAACCTTTAACTGCTACACAAAGTGATGAAAATGGATACTTCAAATTCATCAATCTTAAACCCGGCACCTATAAAATCAAAGTTAGCTACATTGGTTTTGCTACCTTATTTGTAAATGAAATTATCATTACAGAAAAAGATTATGATAAAAATGTGGGCAATCTTAAACTAAGTAGTGAACAAAGTAATTTAAATGAAGTAGTAATTAGCGCCCAAAAACCTTTGGTAGAATTTGGTGCCGATATCATTACCTACAATGTGGGCTCATCTGTATTGGCCGAAGGAAGTACGGCAACAGACGTATTAAAGAATGTGCCAATGGTACAGGTTGATATTGATGGAAATGCCACCATTGCCGGCAAGAGAAGCACCCGCGTATTTATTGATGGAAAGCCGTCCGAATACATGTCTAGCAATATCGCAGATTTATTAAATGTACTGCCATCAGATGCTATTGATAAGATAGAAGTGATGACAAATCCACCATCTAAATATTCAGGCGATGGAGAAGGAATATTAAATATAGTGTTGAAAAAAGGTGTTAGAGTGGGCTTTAACGGCAATATTGGGCTTAATGCTGGATTGCAGGGCAACTATAATACGAATGCAAATGCTTCCTACCGTGGAAAAAACTATAGCGTTTTGGGTAGTGGTGCCTATCGTCAGAACATTGGCAAAGGAAACAGTGAAAGTTACAGAACAAACTTTTTTCCAGATACCACATTTTATTACAATCAGTTTAATAGCAACCGAAGTGATAATAACGGCGGGAACTTTAGGCTTGGCTTTGATTGGGACATCACTCCAAAACAGAGCTTAAGGCTTTCTACCAATTACAACCTCAGCAAGACCAGCAGCCTGGCAGGTAACGATTTCTACTATTTGGACGAGGCCCAGATTGCAACCCGGTTGCGCAACCAACAAAATTTAGGTGATGGCAATAGTGATAGTTTTGTTTTCAACGCTGATTACAGCCTCCAAATAGATACTACCGGGGCTAAACTCACCATGGGCATAACTGCAAATACCAATACCTATAATGATCTCAGGTCTTACGATCGTTCCTATGCTTTCCCCTCAAACTTGAGCCCTAGCTTGCAGCAAAACGACAATGAAACAGGAAATACAGGGCTAACCTTTAATTTAGATTTTGATAAACCTGTAGTTAAAAAACGTGATCAGTTAGAACTTGGTGTGGCCTACAGCTACCGTAAGAACGACAATGATCTCTTGGTTCAGAATTTCAATTTCAAGACCCAACAGTATGTTACCAATCTAAATTTAACCAACAAATTTTTCTATAACGAAAATATAGCCTCTGGTTATGCATCCTACAACTACCGAAAAAATGGTTGGGGCTTTAAGGGAGGGGTAAGAGCCGAATACACTGATGTTAACTTCGACTTAAACACCGGCGCTAGTTATCATGTGAAGCCTTACCTGAGCGTATTTCCTAATATTTCCATTAACCATTTCTTTAAAAAACGATATAATTATGGCGCTACCTATAGTGTACGGGTTAACAGGCCAAGAGAAAACACCTTAAATCCACAGGTTAACAATGCCGATACGTTGAATATTTCTTATGGAAACCCCGATCTAGATCCTTCCTATACTCACCAAATGGACTTCAGTTTCGGTGCTTTTGGGAAAAAATGGTCCTTTACCCCACGTATCTCCTTTTCTACCAGCGAGGGCGTGATAGAAAGATATCGAATAGTAGACAAAAGTGGGGTGTCAAAGAGTACATTCGATAATGTAGGTACCAATAATAGATTTGCCCTAATGTTGATCGGAAATTTTAGGCCTACCAATAAGATCTCTGCCAATGGAAATTTCACCGTTATCCAAAGTAAATATAGCTCAAAACTCAATTCTTCGCTAAATCGTGATGGCCTAAGTCTTACCGCTTCTTTTGGTTTCTCAATGCAGTTGCCCCTTAAAACCGCCTTCGAATCGAACCTCAATTATGCTAATATCATTAGTGCCCAAGGGCGAAATAAAAGTTCGGTTAACAGCAGTTTTGGCGCTAGAAAATCATTCTTTAAAAATGCATGGAGCGTTAGGATCAGTACAAATGATCCGTTCGGAAAGAAAAACAACAACTCCATCAGCGAAGGTCTTAACTTCTTCTCCCAGAGCCATTCTACCAACAATACCAGTAATGTGAACCTGAGCATCAATTATCGCTTTACGAATATTAAAGTTAAAAAGGTAGTTATTCCTCCACCGCCTAAGACTAATTGATTACACGGATTAACGTCCCGATAGCTATCGGATTATTATTTAATTCCTGACAAAATTATTCCAACGCTAAACGCTCAACACCTAACTCCAAACTTTTCTTATCTTTACCCCCCAACCATACAACAAGGGAAAATCTAGGAATGAGCAAGCTATTAGGATATTTTTTCGGGCCACTATTTCATATCGTATTCTTTTTGTTCTTATGCATCTTTCATCCCATACAATGGATTTGCTTTAGATTTTTTGGTTATAAAGCACATAAGGTTTCGGTAGATATATTAAACCTGTTCTTAACCTATAGCAATTGGGTTTTATTTAATTCGGTAACCTTTACCAATCATCAGCACCTTCCTTTAGACCGGCCAATTATATTTGTGGCCAATCATCAGAGTATGTATGATATTCCGGGAATTATTTGGAACCTAAAGAAACATCATCCAAAGTTTATCTCAAAAATTGAACTTACAAAGGGCATCCCATCTATTTCATATAACCTTAAGGTGGGTGGTGGCGCCAATATCGACCGAAAAGACAGTAAACAGGCCATTTCAGAGATCATTAAATTAGGAAAGAGAATGGCAGCTAATAATTGGAGTGCACTTATCTTTGCGGAAGGTACAAGGGCTAAAGATGGTAGGTTAAAACCATTTCAGGTGGGAGGAATAGCCACGCTCTTAAAAGTCGCACCGAGATCATTAATAGTTCCTATCGCCATAGAAAATTCTTGGAAAATTGTTCGTTACGGCATGGTTCCACTAACTGTTGGCAATGCCATAAAATGGACAGTTTTACATCCCATTGATCTAACCAATAAAAATGCAGAGGAGATAACTTTAGCTGCCGAGCAGGCCATAAGAACGCACCTCCATCAACCCCTTGAAAATGAGAAATAAAAATTATACCCTTCGCCAATCGCTGTTCGCCAATGGCGCATTGCCTAACCCCTTTCGCTTTTCGCCCAACGCTTTTCGCTTATCACTTATCGCCTTTCTCTTTATTATCAGCTTCACGGCTAACGCCCAAAAGAAAAAAGAAACAAATACATTATTTTGGGAGATTTCGGGAAACGGACTTACCAAGCCTTCCTATTTATTTGGCACTTACCATTTTGCCGATAAAGGTTTTGTAGATACTATGAATGTGGTAGAACAGAAGCTAAAAACAGCTGATGCGATAGTTGGCGAAATGCTGATCTTGGATAAAAGCCTTCAGATGAAACTTGCGCCATTTCTGATGATGAAAGATACTACACTCAGCACCTTATTTACTCCCGCCGAGTACAAGACCGTATCAGATTACATAAAGAAATTTCCTGGTTATCAACTCGAAATGTTTAATATGATGAAGCCTGTAGTTATCCAAACCATTATTTTGCAGCTAACCTCACCAAAAACATTTACAGCAACAAACCCCGCTATTGATGAATATTTTCAGCTTTATGCCACTCAAAACAATAAAAAAATAATAGGTCTGGAAACCGCGGAAGATCAGGCTAAAATTCTATTTGGAAGCAGCTTGCAACGCCAAAAAGAGTTATTGCTTAAATATATCAAGGAAGAAGACAAGAACTTATTGGAGAGCAAGAATCTATATCAGTACTATATTTCACAAGACTTAAAAAAACTAGAAAAGCTCTTTGCTGATAATGATAGCTATTCGGCCCAAGAAATGGATGGCATGCTCAAAAACCGCAATCAGAAATGGATGGACAAGCTTCCCGAATTGATGAAAGATCAATCCCTTTTTATCGCCGTTGGCGCAGGACATTTAATTGGGAAAGAAGGTTTAATTAAGGGCTTGCAGGCAATGGGCTATACGGTAAAACCTTTGCAGACCAATTAGTGGTTCATGGTTAATAGTCGATGGTTCATAGTTAATGGTTCATAGACATGATGCATAAGGCCCATCTATGCCATTAGCCATGTACTATCTGCTATATATTCTTTCCATCAATTAACTTAAAGAATTCGTCCCTATAGGTGTCACCTATGGGAATGATCTTACCTGTAATTGAAATCCGGCTCCTTTCGATACTCTCTATCTTATCTAGGGCAATGATATAAGATTTATGTACCCTAATAAATTCGCCCTTTGGCAAGGTCTCTTCCATTTTCTTCATGTTCTGTAAGGTAATTACCCGTTCTGATTTGGTGAAAATGGAGATGTAATCTTTAAGGCCTTCGATATAAAGAATATCATCTAATTGGATCTTTTGAATTTTATGCTCTGTTTTTACAAAAATAAAATCCTGCACTTGTTGGGCATGCGCCGATGATACAGGAGCGGCAATTGGCTCTATAGTTGAAGCCGCAGTTGGCTCAGATTTTTGCAATTGATTATGTACCTTTTCTACTGCTTTATAAAAACGATCAAAAGCGATAGGCTTCAATAAATAATCCGAAACATTCAGATCATAGCTTTCTAGGGCATATTGAGAATAGGCCGTGGTTAGAATATAATTTGATTTACCACTTGCGATCTTTAAAAACTGAATTCCTGTTAAATCAGGCATTTGTATATCCAAGAATACCAGATCAATGCCGCCGGCCTGTACCAATTGTAAGGCTTCTATTGCATTCTCGGTACGTTTAATCAATTGCAAAAATGGAACTTTTGAAATATAATCTTCAATAATATCAAGCGCTAAAGGCTCGTCGTCTACAGCAATACATTTTAATATCATAGATCTAACATCAATTCTGTGGTATAATGGGTTGCCGAATTTACAATATTTAATTTGTAACGTTCGGGATAAAGTAATTGTAACCTTCTTTCAACATTGTTTAATCCAACCCCGCCCATAGCATCCTTATTAGTTTTGCTTTTCTTATTACTTACACTAAAATGCAGTATTTTTTGATTGGCAATAATATTAATCCTTATTGGATCTTCTGGGTCGTTGGCCACACCGTGCTTAAAGGCATTTTCTACAAACGAGATTAAGATCAAGGGTACGATACGTTGCCCATCAATTTCTCCGTTGATCTTGATTTCTACCGCAGCTCCATCCTTAAATCTTAATTTTTGAAGCTCTACAAAACTCTGTACGTATTCTACTTCCTTGTTTAAGTCTACCCAGCTATCATTGCTTTCATAGATCATATAGCGCATGATTTCGGAGAGCTTCAAAATTGCATCGGCCGTTTTTTCCGACTTTTGATAGGCTAATGAATAGATATTGTTTAAGGAGTTGAATAAAAAATGGGGGTTAAGCTGAGATTTCAAAAACTGCAGTTCCATATCTTTTTTCTCACTTTCCAGATTGCGCTGGATCCGTTCGTTTGAGAACCAATCGGTAGAAAATTTCAGGAGTGAGCTTATAACAATAAAAAATCCTGTAATTAAGCAGGTGCTGATTAAAAACCCAGTGTAAGAAGCCGATTCACTTTCGCCACGGGGCCCTCTATGAGACAACATTACTTCTGGGTACATCAATGCGATGCCAAACTTAACCACCATGGTTACCGCAATCAAGCCCACAACCAATATAAGGTACAGCCATGATCGTTGCTGCTTTTGAATGATATTGGGAATAAGAATAAGATAGTTAATAAAGTAAATAGAAACATTTATAACCCCATAGTAGCCAAATTGCACCAATAGTTCAAACCAAGTTGCTTTTTCTGGACTATTTAAAATAATTAATGCTGTAAATGCTACGATTAATAACCAAAAAATCGCATTTACGATAATTGCACCTTTACTTTTCATGTTTTTTTATCCTTTATTTTGTGCTGTTAATGGATACAAAGTAAATATAGTATTTAATTTTTGGCCTCACTTTCGACGAACGGGCATTTTTTTTCTACCAATCGCCACAAATCGCCAACATCCGCTTAAAGTGCTTATTTACCCGTTTATCTAGAATTAAATCCACTTGGTCTAAAACATTTTAACAGTATTTTTTTAATTATTCTATTTGTTTCAACAAAACAAACAAATCAATCTAGAATAAAAAAATTATGAAAAAGTTATCAAATGTATCGCCATTCTTGCTTTTATTATTTCCAGTATTTATTATGATGGTATTGGCCTTCGCTACTAGCACACCTACAACTGCTAATGATGAAGTTGCCTTAAAAACTTCAGCGGCTGGGAATACTATTGTTAAAGCTACAGTTGCTATCCTAAAATAGATGAGCAATTACGCAATAGAAACTGTAGGGTTAACTTATAACTTTGGTTCGCAAACCGTAGTTAAAGATCTTTCACTCCAAGTACCCAAAGGAAGTATTTATGGTTTTTTAGGGCCCAATGGCGCTGGAAAGACCACAACCATAAAAATTCTGTTGAACTTGTTAAAATCACCGGCCGACCAAGTTTTCATTTTTGGTAAGGAAATAAATGCCAATCGCATTGCGAGTTTAAAACGAATGGGTGCCTTGGTAGAACAACCAGCTATTTATGGCCACCTATCGGGAAAAGAAAATCTGATTAACCGATGCATTTTATTAGGGATCAAAAAAAGCATTTGTGCTGAGATGCTAAGTTTAGTTGGCTTAACAGATGCCGCCGATAAAAAAGCAGGGAAATACTCACTAGGCATGAAACAACGTTTAGGCATCGCTTTAGCTTTGCTGGGAGATCCAGAATTGTTGTTGTTAGATGAGCCCACCAATGGCCTAGATCCAAATGGTATAATTGAGATCAGGAATTTAATGATCGATCTTACCACCAACCATGGCAAGACCATCCTCGTATCCAGCCATCTTTTAGCTGAGATCGAGAGAACAGCTACCTATGTAGGAATCATTAATAAAGGCGAATTGTTGTTTCAGGGAACGATTAGCGATCTACATAATTTAAGTAAGTCTACCATTAAAATAGAAACCAACAACCAAGCAAGAACCATTGAAATTTTAACAGGGGCAGGAGCTGAAATTATTCAAAAAGATAAACAATCAATTTCGATTACTTTTACCAGCAAAGAAGAAATGGGAATCCTGAACACCTTGTTGGTGCAAAATGGAATTACCGTTTATGGGTTAAGTAAGGAAAGAAAAGATCTAGAACATTTATTCTTAGACATCACCTCAAAAAATTAATAACCTATGCGCTCCTTCTTCATATCACTACAATCAGAATTTTATAAATCTAAAAAAACCCTGGCTTTTTGGGCCGCCATCTTATTACCCTTGTTAATCTGTGGCTCAATTGCTATTGGTTACTATTTTACGGATCAGGTGTTAAAGTCTAACCCACCATCTCTCCTTTTGTGGATGCAGTACATTGGCATTGCCTTAAATGTGATGGGAATGTTAATCATGCCGTTCTACGTAATCTTCATGTCCTTTTCTATCAATAACATAGAACATAGAAATGATACCTGGAAAACCTTATTTGCACAACCACTTAATAAACTCTCTATCTACTCGGCCAAATATATTTATGGGGTAGTGGTAATTTTTCTCTGCCTATTTTTATTTGCTCTCTTTACCTATGTTTTCGGACATGCTCTGGAGTTGATCAGACCGGCTTATAAATTTAGCGGCTACGATCCTTCTTTACTGTTGATCAAAGTTTATTTTAAAATGTTCTTGTCTACATTAGGCATATTATCCATTCAATTTATTTTAAGCCTAATTTGGGCCGATTTCTTGAAACCAATGGGCATAGGATTTATTGCCACCATTATGGGGATAATTATGGCAGGTATTGGATGGAAGTATGCTTACATCAATCCTTATAGCCACCCAACCTTAGCATTACAATTAACCAGAGGCAAAAAAGGAAGTTTAACCGACTTCCCAATTTTTACGCATGATATTTGGGTAGGAATTATTGTTGCAATAGCTATGTTCATCATTGGGTACTTCGTCGTCTCCAAAAAGACAATTAAATAGGTATGATTACATCGATCAAGAAGATTACACAGCTATTAACTAATTAACAAGTTAAACTTCCCTTTTCCATCTTACATCTTACATTTTTCCATCTTCCATCTTAGCTACCATCCTTTATTAATCAATTCTATTGCTTTGTCTAATAGTTCATCTTTACCCTCTCTTATTCCTTGTATTGTAGGTTTTAACGGATAATCAATTTTAACGCCCACCCGTTGTGTTGGCGTACCATCTGGATAAAAAACGCCTAATCCCGAAATCATGGTTGATATGCTCCCAGGTAAAATGATAGCCGAGACATTTCCATCAGCCCCTGCTGTGGTACTCCCGATTACTTTAACATTTGGTGAGCTTTGAAAGGCCATGGTAGTATATTCGGCGTTACTCTGGCTAGTCGAATTTACGATCACGATTACCTTACCTTTAAACTCTCCACCTCCTCCGTTTTTTATCGCCTGACCAAAAGTAAACAAGCCAGGATACGATGGATCACCTTTGGTAAATTTTACGAATGGTGTGCTCTGCTTTTTGATATATCCACCAAAGGAGAAAGGCATAAAATCTGAAGGATAGCAACGCATATCGATAACCATACCCTTTGCGTTTTCGAACATTTTTTTGATGGCTGGTAAATCCGTGTTTTTGTACTTGGCAGGATAAACATATCCGATATCATTACTCATCAGATAATATGACGTTAGTTTGGTATAATCTAGATTCTTGTAGGTTAAGGTATAATTAATTAAAGGAACGGATACTTCTATATTTTTATCCCATGCCTGTAAGGTAAACGAGAGCGACTTGTCATTGCTCCTTAACAAAAAATCCCTCGGAAGATCTCTTAGCTGGGTGTCATAGTTGGAGGCAGCGGTAATGGGCAAATACGTTTTCATCAGCTCTTCTACACTTTTACCATTTATAGCAGTAATTACATCGCCAATGTGAAGATTAGATTTTTCGGCTAATGAATCAACGTAAAAACCGGTAATTACTAAACTTCCTTCAATAAATCTGGCCTGAAAAGGAGCGGCATAAATCCCTTTTATTTCAGTTAATGTCTTGTTTCCTCCCCAAATATTGGCATGTGTATCGTTTATATTAGCAATTAAGCCTAATGTTGCCAATGTGTATTCTTTACTATCTTTTGCGGCTGTAAATTTAGGAATAAAATCACTCAACACCTTGTTCCAGTCCTTTCCAATTACATCTTTGTAGGGGAAATAGTAGTTGATCATTGCCCAATAACGATATAAGGACAATAGGCGATACCCCGCATCTGGATAAGTCATTGCTGGATACGCTCGCTCATTACTAAACTTTGGATTACCAACCATCTCTGTACCTATATAGTAATTTTCGCCAGTATTTCTGTTGTTCTTAATGTAGTCTATTTTACTAGTGAGCGATTTGCTCAAGATAGTTCCTATTAACAAAGAACCATAGTCGGGCTTAATTGCTTCTGCTTCAATTCTTACATCACAGTTTTTACATTTTGATGGAACTGGTAATTGGTCTAGGTATTTTTCAAGAGCGGCACTGAGTTCTTCATTATTTTTGGAAGCGATTACACTTGGCAAAAATCTAAATAGCTCTGCGTCCCAGTTGTAATCTCCTTTGGCAATTGCGGGATGATGGTATTTAAGAAATCCCCAGAACTGCCCTGCTAAAGTTAGATTTGTAACCTGCTGAGGAGTAATTGCGATCGAATTGATTTTTGATCCTTTGGCATAGGAGGTGTCGGTATCAGCCTTTTTCTGTACAATTAGTGCCTGTTTGGCCTTTTCGATAGGTTTACCATCAATAAAGATTTCAAATCCATCAAACCAAGCTTTACCTTTCCCAACCAACAATCCCCCAACATGAATTTCACGTGTAATTTTTGGATCGTATGCTATCTGAATGGTGTATTGCTTCCAATCTGTGGTACCCTCAACCTTTTGGTTGGCCATATTATCAATGGTTAACATTCCGTTTCTACCATCTAGCCTTACCCATAATCCGGCATACCCATTAGCTACATCTTGGGTTTTTATGTAACCACGCAGTTCGATTTTTTTTCCATCAAATTGTTGTTGTATCACATAATCTATTGCCCCATATTCAAATTCGGAACCAACCTGCTCCATAGATAGGCTATACTTACCATCATGCTTGATAGCGCTATCTAAATGTACAGGGTAGGCTTTCATCATTTGTAAATTAAAGGCATAAGCCCATCCAACCGGTCTTTGTCCAGAAGGATCAAGCTGTTCGATATTGCCATTAAACTTAAATTGGGCTTGTGCACATTGAACAAAGAATAAAGCGAAAATTAGGATGTATTTATTCATAAAATAATTCTGATGAGTGTTAATTAAATTTTTATCGTCCTTTTGGAATAATTACCAGGCTTTCATGCCCATTTTCATCAACGGCCTGAACACCGAAAAAATAATTATCTTTCGAATAATTTAATATAGCGGTATTTTCTTTAAAGAAGAACTTCTTCTCCCAAAACGGACTAGTGGTTTCTCGCATTAAGACATAATACCCTGAGGGTGCTTTTCCTTTAGGCACTTCCCATTTCAAAGTTGTTTTATTGGTTAATCCTGAGGTAACTATGGTTACATTTTCAGGTTCCTGAACAGACAAGCCTAAATTGCTCATCACAGATAGGTTCATTCGGGCTACTTTTTGCAGGTAGTTATAATCTACGTATTCTGGCAGATCCCCGTATTTGAATCCATTTTCTGTTCGCACATCCTGATGTTGCCTATTAAAATCTTCGTTCATTTCGGTAATCCGGACTGCCGCAAAACCTTGTTGCGAAAAAGGGGTATGATCACCTCCCCGTAGATAGCGGTCTCTACGGTAGATTAATTTCACCTCCAATTGGTCTACATATCTTTCGGCCACTTCTTTAATGTAACGGGCGGCTTGGCGGGCTTTCCCATCATTATCCGTACCTGCTGAGATCCGTGAAGCAGCCTGTTCCTTAGTTTCGGCAACAGAAACGCCTTCGCTAAAAACCCGCACACTTCGATTGTCCTTAAGATCGGTTTCCATACCATACGAGTTGCCAACAATATCATTATTCATTAACAAGTGTACATTCCAACCTTCTTCTTTAGCTCTTTTTGCCAAATTGGTAGCGCCGTATAGCCCTTGCTCTTCGCCTACCATGGCAACAAAAACAAGGGTGCAGTTAAAGGTCGACTTGCTCATCACACGGCACATCTCCAACACTGCAGCTACACCCGAAGCATCGTCGTTAGCACCGGGCGCAAAATCTTTGATGTTCATTACATCAGTTACCCTTGAATCATAATGACCAGAAACCATCAACATTCTTTTATCCGCTGGATCCGTCCCAGGTAAAACGGCAATCACATTTTTAAGTAGTACCGGATCCTTTATTCTACGGCCATCCGGAGCCTGTACAAAACTGTCGAAAGAAACCTGGAGCCTACCCTTACTTGCAGCTCCATATCGTTCAAATTCACTTTTTATCCAAGTTCTGGCGGCGCCGATACCGGTTGTTTTACTCAACGTATCACTTAGGGTATGCCGGGTTTGGAAAGAGACCAGTTTCTTGATCAGTTGCTCCAAATTGGATGTAGATACCTCGCTCACCATCGCACTGATTGCTGGGTCTCTTACCACGCTTTGTTGCGCCGAAACATTTATAGAAAAAAATAGAATGATTAATCCCGAAACCTTATAATATTTCATAAAAAGAAAGCATGTAAAAATATGAATAGAAAGGTACGATTATTTACCATTAACTGTAAATTCACCAAGAGTAATTATACTATTAACTTAACTAAAACTATAAAAATTATGATTAAAAGATTTACACTTAGTGCATTTGCTATAGGCCTATGTTTTTCTGCTTTTGCACAAGAGCCTATTAACACGGCCGCTGTACAAAAAATAAGGACCGAAGGTTTGGAGAAATCTAAAGCGATGGATATTGCCTATCACATTACGGATGTTTCCGGACCACGTTTGGCAAACTCTCCCGGATTAAAAAGAGCTCAGGATTGGGCTGTCAAATATTTCAATGAAATAGGCCTTCAAAATGTACATTTAGAGGCATGGGGAGAATTTGGTAAAGGTTGGCAGGTTGATAAATACTATGCGGCTACCACTCTTCCCTATTACCATGCCATTATTGCATCGCCAAAAGCATGGACGCCAAGTACCAAGGGATTAATCAAATCAGAGGTTATTTTAATTAAGGCTGATACCATTACCGATCTTGCTAAATACAAAGGAAAACTAAAAGGGAAGATTATCATGTTAGAATCTGCATTGATCCAGCCCCTAAAAAATTCATATACGCCAGACAATGTGCGTTATGCTGATGACAAATTATTGGAAATGGCCAATGCAGCGCCACAGACTGGTGGCAGGCCAGGAGGCAACCGTCAAGGTGGCGCTCCGGGGCAGGCAAATTTTGCTAATCAAAGAGCTATGATGTTGCGGATGCAAAGTATGCGTGCAGCAATCGACAGCATGTTAATGGCTGAACAAATTGGTTTAAAGTTAACTTATGCGCGTGGCAGCTACGGTACTTTCTTCACCAGTAATGGTGCGTCTTATAAGTTGGATGCTAAGCCTGTTTCGCCAGAATTAGAAGTAAGCAGCGAAGATTATCTTCACATCTTACGTTTACTGCGTGGTGGAGAACCGGTTTCGATGGAAGCAGAAGTTAAAACTTCATTTTATGACAAAGATCCAAAAGGCTATAACGTTATTGGAGAAATCCCTGGAACAGATCCATCGCTAAAAGATGAGGTAGTAATGTTGGGCGGACATTTTGATTCGTGGCACTCGGCCACTGGAGCCACTGATAATGCCGCAGGTTCTGCCGTGATGATTGAAGCAATAAGAATTCTAAAAGCAATAGATTTTAAACCAAAACGTACCATCCGTATTGCGTTATGGAGCTCAGAAGAGCAAGGTCTTTTTGGATCAAGGGGTTATGTGAAAGAACATTTTGCAGAAGTAAAAGACAAAGACACTGTTTATACCCTAAAACCAGAGCACCAAAAATTAACTGCTTACTACAACCTAGATAATGGAACCGGAACAATTCGTGGCGTTTATTTACAAGGTAATGCGGCTGTAAAGGATATTTTTCAAAGCTGGTTAAAACCTTTTGATGATTTAGGCGCAAAAACCATCACCATTGGTAACACAGGTGGAACCGATCACCAATCATTTGATGGAGTTGGCTTGCCAGGTTTCCAGTTTATCCAAGACCCAATGGATTACAATACACGTACTCACCACTCAAATCAAGATACTTTTGATCGTTTGGTTGAAGATGACCTGAAAAAATCGGCTACAATTGTCGCCTCATTTGTTTATCATACTTCTGAGCGTGCAGATAAATTGCCACGCAAGGCGATGAGCAAACCAAATGCGGGCAGATTCTAAGCTAAACTTACGAAGTTTGAAAACTTCGTAAGTTTGAAGAAATAAAAAAATCCATCACAATCGTGGTGGATTTTTTTAACGTGTATTTGAGAGCTTTAATAGATAGAGATTCTTATTCTGGTAATTGTTTTTAAACTAGAGAATGACTGCTAAGGGCGTAGCTTTTTTTTTCATGGTCAGCTGTACAACCAAATAGATTAGACTCTGCATAGTAACTCTCGGATCTCAGTGCGCCTACTTTGGCACCCAATACCTCCGAATAAGGTTCAACTCCCCCTTTCAATTGTATTGTTAATCTTTGATGTTTTACATGCCCTGACGTATTGGCGATTGTTGTGGTAATCGTTAATCTTCTCCCTTGTAGTGAAAGGTTGGTACCTAATGGATAATCGATCAAATTTCCACTTACTACATGCTTGAGCATATTGTTTAGTTTAATCAAACTGGTTGATGTTTGCTCTTCTGAGTCAACAAATAGACTTAACCTTACCATTTCGTTTGTTTGGTTGAGTATATATTTCCTCACGATTGTACTCTTATCTTCCATAGTGTTTGTTGCCTACTCTATTCACCCTTTTCGGCTTATCGGGTTATCTTGATGAGATAAAATTAAGACTATTGGCAGATGAACTGATTAGGGGAATTACCTTTTTTAATAGGGTATTTTTACGGTATAGAACCTAAGGAATTTTACGGTTGTTAATCCACTGATTATTAGCGAAGTTTATAAAAAATTAATCGCTCACAATTTAAATTTTCAACAATGTTAAAAAATGTAGAAGGCAACAGTGGCTCAGATGGTAAAGGCTTTGATAAAGCCACCTTAAAAGCAATGATAGATGCCTATAGAAAATCACCAGGGTATATAAAAGACAAATCTTTTAGGTATGCCCATTTTAATGCCTATAACGTGATTCAACTTTTGATTGCTAATGGGGTGCTAGACCAGGATAAACCAGTAAAAGATCAAGTAGCTACTATCCAACAACATGGATTAAAAATTTATTTGGGCAACCATGTTTCGCCTCAAACACTTCCGCATGGTAGTGAAAAGTACATGGGTTTTACCACCGCCATCCTTTGTAACACCATTATCAAAAATGGATATGAAGATATGTTTGGCGAACTGAATAAAGTTTCATTGGCCGAAGGCAGAGATGTAGGTCCAGGTGACGGGTTGGACCAAGCCGAATTAGCACCACCTTATCACGCTGTACCCGATGATGAAGAATATGATCTCGGATACCCAGAATAAAATATGGCCCTATTTACAATCCCCTTTTCAATTATTGCCGAATGGATTTGTTTTTTTGCATCCATTTTATTGCTAAAAGACACGAAGATTAGATTTTGGAAGTGGTTTATGCCTTATCTGGCAGTTACCGCCGGATTGGAGACCTATTGCTTTTACGTCGCGAAAACGTCAACTCAGTATATCAACAATCAGTGGCTGTACAACTACTTTTTCATGATCTATATCATTTTCCACCTGTATATTTTTTCAAAAATAATAAAGACCATACCAGGCAAAAAAATCTGTCTGGTATGCCTTTTAATTTTGATCGGCCTTTATGGGTTTGATTTAGGAACCCAGGGTATTTACAAATATTTTTACACTACCCTTACCGCTTTTGGGGCTATTGCGATTTTTCTCTCCATTTTCTATTACTACAGTCTGTTTAAACAGGAAGAATTTAATAACATCCTCGCAGAGCCCGGATTTTGGTTTGCTTCAGGGTGTCTCATCTTTTTTACCACCTCAACAGGAGTAATCGCACTGCATGAAAAAATTGTAGTTCAAAGTAATATCAATAAATTTCCAATACGATACGTGATCATCAATATTTTGAATGTGGTGATGTATGGATGTTGGGTTAAATCGTTTATATGTCTAAAGAAGAATCAGGCTTATTTTCAGTAATTATTTTAATATCACTGGTATTTTTTGTGGTAGCATTAGGTTTGATACTTTTAGTTACCATGTATAACCGTAGAAGGAAATTGCATTTCGAAGAAAAGCATTTAATGAATCAAAAGTTTGAATCCGAGCTCCTAAAAAGCCAAATCGAAGCCCAAGAACAAACGATGCAAACCATTGCCTCAGACCTTCACGATAACATCGGTCAGCTGTTAAGCTTAACTACCTTAACCTTGAACTCCATTAATTTAAAGGAGACAGAAAAATCTGAAAAGAAGATAACCACTTCCCTGGATTTAGTGAATAAATCGATCCAAGAATTACGAGACTTGGCAAAGCTTTTACAAGGCGAGCAAATTGTTGAGATGGGCCTGGGAAAAGCCGTTAAACAAGAGCTGGATAGATTATCAAGAATTGGCGAGCATAAGCTAAAGGTTAAAAATCAATTGTTGAATTCAGAAATATTTTCTCCCAATAAAGACCTTATTGTACTGCGTTTACTCCAAGAGATTATCAATAATATTATCAAACATGCTAAAGCAACCCACATCGAAGTGGAGCTTTCTTTGGCCAATGAAACCCTACGTTTAGTTGTTGCCGATAACGGGATTGGATTTGATTATGAAGTGATCAAAAACCAAAAAAAGGGACTTGGTCTTTATTCCATCCATAAGCGTGTTGAAATAATCAATGGCAAAATACAGATCAATTCTAGTCAAACTACCGGAACAACCATCCTAATTGAAATCCCCTATCCCTAATTATGTATCAAAATAAAATAGCTATAGCAATAGTAGACGATCATACCTTATTCCGTTCGGGTTTGGCTAGCCTGATCGCAGAATTTGATGAGATTGATGTTGTATTTGAAGCAACCAATGGAGTTGATTTTCAAGAAAAATTGGAAAAAAATGAAAAGGTACAGGTTGTTTTAATGGATATAAATATGAGGGTGATGGATGGCTATGCTACTACAAAATGGATCAAAGATAATTATCCAGACATCAATGTACTTGCCCTCAGCATGTTCGAAGATGAAAATGCAATTATTGGCATGTTAAAAGCTGGTGCATGTGGATATATGTTAAAAGAGTCAAAACCATCCGAACTATTATTTGCCATACAAAGTATCGTCGAAAAAGGTTTTTATATCAATGATTTAGTGTCTGGGCGACTGCTCATTTCTTTAAAACAAGAAAATATTAAGCCTGTCATTTCCGAAAAAGAACTGGTCTTTCTACAGTTATGCAGTACCGAATTAACCTATAAACAAATTGCTGACCAGATGAATATCAGTCCCCGAACAGTTGATAATTACAGGGAATCCCTCTTTTCGAAACTTAATATTAAATCTAGAACCGGCTTAGTGGTGTACGGCATCAAGCATAATCTGATTTCAATTTAGACTTACGAAGTCTACTTATAGTTCAAACTCCTCATGTCTGTCTGGAATTTCAACATTGAGAAACTCTTTTGCGATCAGTTTTTCTTTAAAAACCAGCTGGACGTCATAATCTCCATGTACCAAAAATACTTTCTTCACTTTTGCAGGGTCTTGGCAGGATAAAAAGCGAAGCAGATCCTCATAATCGCCATGCGCACTCATTGATTGGATGGATGTAACTTCTGCTACTACCTGAAACTCATCTCCATAAATATAGACTTCTTTAGCGCCGTTTTTAAGCTTTCCGCCCAATGATCGTGGTTCGCAATAGCCAACAATCAAAATGGTATTCTTGCTATCACCAATATTATTTACAATGTGATGCTTCACCCTTCCTGCTTCGGCCATGCCAGATGCCGAAATAATAATGCAGGGTTCGGGCTTCCCGTTCAGCGATTTTGATTCCTCTGCATCTTCTATATAATGTAATCCTTTAAATTCGAAAGGATGATCATCGATCTTCATAATGTCTAGCACTTCATCGTTATAACCTTCTGCATGCTGTTCGATAATTTTAGTGGCCTTGGCCGATAATGGGCTATCTACATAAACTTTAATATCGGGCAACTTGCCTTCAAGATCCAAATTATTTAAAATAAACAACAGTTCTTGAGTTCTACCAACACTAAAAGAGGGGATGATAATTTTACCCCTTTTTTTCACACAGGTATGGATAATTGTAGCTAAAAAAGCTTCTTTGGTTGGTTGAGCGTCAGCATGTAATCGATCTCCATATGTTGATTCCATTAAAATATAATCGGCTTGTGGAAAATCTTGTGGCGACCTTAGCAACATGTCTCCATATTGGCCTACATCGCCGCTAAAACTTAATTTCGTGGTCTTCTCTCCTTCGGTAATGGTTAGATGAACAGACGCACTTCCTATAATATGCCCCGCATCGATAAAAGTGACACTTACCTGATCGGACACCCTGGTTTCATTATTATAGGTTACAGATATGAAATGATCAAGTGCCTTAGCTACATCTTCTTCAGTATAGGGGGCTTCTATTTCTTGCTCACCTCTTTTTTTGCGTTTTTTGTTCTCAAACTTTAAATCTCCACTCTGGATTTTAGCCGAATCCAACAATAAAATCCTGCTCAGCTCTTTAGTTGCTTCGGTGCCATAAATCACACCCGTAAAGCCTTGGGCTAATAGTAGGGGAATTAACCCACTATGATCGATATGCGCGTGTGATAGGATCAAGAAATCTACGGTCGACGCGTCAAAACCGAGATTACTATTCAATTCTTCAGTTTCTGCGCCCATGCCCTGAAATAGGCCACAGTCTAATAAAATTTTTTGTCCATTGTTTAAAGTAATCAAATGTTTGCTTCCCGTTACGTTTCGGGCAGCGCCATGAAAGGCTATCTTCATATAGTTGGTTTTATTCAATAATAAGAAAAATAATTGTCAAAAAGTTTTGAAAACTAAAATATTAGTTTTAAGTTTAAGTAATCATATCCCTAATGGGTGATGAAATTGCGTTTAAGTTTTTAAAAAACGCTTATATTTTAGTAATAAACAACAATTATCATGGAAATTAAAGATTTAACGAAGGCAGAGGAACAAATCATGCAAATTGTTTGGCAACTGGAAAATTCATTTGTGAAAGAAGTTATGGATTATTTGCCAGAACCTAAACCAGCTTACAATACGGTCTCTACCATTATCAGGATTTTGGAAGTAAAAGGCTTTATTGGTCATGAAGCCTTTGGCAAGGCGCATAAATATTATCCGCTTATCAGTCGCGAAGAATATAAGCGACATGCAACCGAAAAATTATTGGGTAGTTATTTTGAGAATTCTGTAGAAAGTATGTTCTCTTTCTTCGTAAAGGAAGAAAAATTAGATTTAAGTGATGTGGATGAAATTTTAAAAATGATCAACAAATTTAAAAACAAACCAAAATGAGTTTGGCGCATTATCTCCTCCAGGTAAACATTTATTTGGTTATTTTTTATTGCTTTTACAAGTTGTTTTTAGATTCGGAAACCTATTTTGTGCTTAACCGTGTCTATCTTCTTGGCTCAGCTGGGCTTTCTTTGGCTATCCCGTTTTTACGATTCGAATGGTTTAGCAAACAAGAGGTAGCACAACCGATTTATATAGGGGTAGAGCAGATCAATAACTTTGTAACACAAGTTAGTGTAGTTGATGATACGGCGACAAGATTTAACTGGGGAAATTTTATTGTAATGGCATACTTGATGGGGATAGTGGTCTGTATTGGGCGGTTGGCATTCCAGTTGTTGGCGGTGCGTAAACTGATCACAACGCTAGGCAATGGTACCGCCTTCTCTTTTTTCCGTAAGAAAATTATTTCTTCGAATGTTCCGGAGCTGGCAACAGTTAATCTACACGAAGATGTCCATGTTAAGCAATTACATAGCATAGATGTGTTATTTTTTGAGGTTTTAGGCATTTTTTCTTGGTTTAACCCCATCATCTACGCGTATAAAAAAACAATAAAGAACATCCACGAATATCTTGCAGATGAAGCTGCGGCTAAATTCCAAGGTGATAAGGAAGCCTATGCCCTATTGTTATTGAGCCAGGCGTTTGGAGTGAGGCCCAATACGTTAACGAATGGGTTTTTCACCAAATCATTAATCAAGAAAAGGATTTTGATGCTTCATAAAAAACGGTCCAAAAAAACTGCCATTATAAAATATGGAATGTTTGTGCCACTTTTTGCATTGACCCTTGTTCTGTCTTCTGCTACCATCCGAAAAAACAATCAAATTTTAGCAATTGCCGACAAGATTCCGTTAGAGAATGCACGAACGGTAGTTAATGAAGCGATTGCCACCCCTTTAAGCATAGTAAGTTTTACCAAGCCAGCGTCTAAAATTGACGATAAAAGTGAGAACACGCAGGTGATTACGCTAGTGCCTACAAAAGATGTTACTACCAATGAACCAGAAAGCACCCGTTTTTTGAATGTGTTTTACAGCTATTTGGGCGCTCGGATCAAATATCCTACTGCCGCTATTGAGAAAAAAATCCAAGGAAACACCATTATCAACTTTACGGTGAAGAACGGTAGAATATTGGATGCAATAGTACAGAATGAATTACCAGAGGGCTGCGATGAAGAAGTTTTGGGGCAGATATTAAACTACCACGGTTATTTTCAAAAGGATGGTAATTATAGCTTAAAGGTTACTTTTAAATTAAGTGGATCAGACACAGAATTAAAGAATGAAAATATAGCTCCATCACCAGATTACACTGCGTTACAAAATATGGTAGTTACTGCTCTTCCACTTGTTAAAGAGAATGAAGCCGATCAAAATATTTACAGTTTTGTTTCGATGGAACAGCCTCCAACTTATCCCGGTGGAATAGAGCAGTTTTATAAATTTTTGGGCACTAACATTAAATATCCCCAAGCTGCCATAGACAACGAAATAAAAGGTAATGTACATGTTTCATTTACCGTTGAGAAAGATGGCTCGCTAAGCGATATTAAAGTTGAACGTAAATTAGGGTTTGGAACTGATGAAGAGGCACTACGCGTTCTAAAACTAACGAAGCGCTGGAACCCAGGTATGCAGAATGGCCGACCAGTTAGAGTAAAATATAACATCCCAGTTAAATTTGCTCTGGATCTTGATCAGAAAGAGCGTAAAGCGACGGTAATAGCTTCCATCCGACTTAAAACATATGCGGATAATGACGAGCCCATGGTAATCGTAGACAACGAAATTAAAAGTTACGATTATGTTAAATCAATGGATAGCAAGGATATTGAAAGTATTGACGTTTTATCAGCGGCCAATGCCGTTCAGATCTATGGAAAAGCTGCTGAAAAGGGTGCATTGATTATTAAATCAAAAAGTTATAAACCCAAAATAATTAGTGCCACTGTTATGAATAAAAACTAAACCATCAAGCCATGAAAAAATTATTTTTGTTTCTCTTCTCAGCACTTCTAACAATAACTACGATCACAGTACATGCGAATGCCCTTTTATCAGGAGGAACGGATGATCTATATAAATACTTGAGCAGCAACATTAATTATCCAGAAAAAGCAAAACTGAAAGATTTACAAGGGAACAGCATTATCCTTTTTTCATTAACAGAGGGGAAGATTAGCAATACGAGTATTTATACAGAACTTGGATCGGGATGCGATGTTGCGGTACTGAACCAAATTTTGGCCTATCCCCATTTTAGGGAGATTAAAAATGGCAGATATGCTATAAAAACAAGTTTCAGATTAAATGGTTCTACTTCTCCTATTGAAAACGAAAATGCTAAAATGCCCGAAGGATATATTGAGCTTAATGTTACCATAAACTCAATTGCTATAACCCATACAAACTCTGTTAATCTTATAAGGGCTGATTCTACTAATAATTCCTTTAAAGTTAACTGGAGTAGGAATGATAGCATAAGCAAAAACCCCAAATTGATTGTTGATGGCAAAGAAATTGCATATAATGATATAAACACCGTAGACCCTGATAATATATATTCAATAAACGTTTTGAAAGGCGAGACCGCAGTTTTAAAATATGGGACGTCTGCAGTTAACGGGGTTATTATTGTAGTAACCAAGAGTAATGTTACTCCAGTTTCCAAGAAGGAAAGTCAACCGGTGAAAAAAGAAAATTAAATATCAAGTTATTTTATAAAATCTAACCTAAAACCAAAACCCATGAAAAAAATTATTTTCTCATCGCTTATAGCGGTGCTAATGCTCGTGTCGTGCCAAAATGAGGGTAAAAAAGATTCGGGCAAAACTGACACTACAGTTGCACTCGCACCTCCTCCGCCTGTGCGCAACGACTCAAATGGAGAATCGTTACCTCCCCCTCCACCCATCGATAACACGGACCAAAATGTATATGATTTTGTAAGCCTAAAATATCCACCAACCTATCCTGGGGGGATTGAAAAATTCTATGAGTTTTTAGGAAAGAATATCAAGTATCCGCCAATGGCACAAGAACAAAATATTGAAGGTAACGTGCACGTTTCTTTCACCGTCGAAAAGGATGGATCAATAACAGACATAAAAGTAGAAAGGAAACTAGGCGCTGGAACGGATGAAGAGGCAGTAAGGGTATTAAAGCTAGCTAAAAAATGGAATCCTGGAATGCAGGATGGAAAGCCAGTAAGGGTTAAATACAACATTCCTATTCGATTCTCATTGAAAAAAATGTAATGAAACTTAAACTTCAAATACTATGAAAAAGATCTTATTATTATCGCTAATAGCAATCGTATTTAGTGTAAAACAGGTAAATGCACAACAAGATAATACCGTCTATAACTTTGTTAGTCTAGAAAACCCACCAACTTATCCTGGCGGAATGGCCAAATTTTATGAGTTTTTAGGTAGTAATATCCATTATCCTGCCGAAGCCAAAGAAGCACAGGTAGAAGGCAACGTGCATGTTTCCTTTACGGTAGAGAAAGATGGCTCTTTAACAGATATTAAAGTAGCAAGAAAACTTGGGTCAGGAACCGATGAAGAAGCTGTTCG
Organism: Pedobacter sp. NO84; assembly: GCF_059703915.1. Taxonomy (NCBI): domain Bacteria; kingdom Pseudomonadati; phylum Bacteroidota; class Sphingobacteriia; order Sphingobacteriales; family Sphingobacteriaceae; genus Pedobacter; species Pedobacter sp. NO84. Next base: position 3,687,094 of record NZ_AP046575.1, on the reverse strand, counting down.
GGTATTGACACTAAGTAAGCCATGGAATCCGGGCAGGATAAATGGTGAACCAGTACGTGTTAAATATAATATTCCGATAAAGTTTAGCCTACAAGGGAGATCGTCAGGCAATGCTGGTGGCAAAGTATTAAGCGATACCGCAATCTTTAGCTTTGTATCTGTAACCAATCCGCCCACTTACCCAGGTGGTATCGAAAGTTTTTATTCATTTTTAAATGCTAATCTGAAATACCCTAAAGAAGCAGCCGACCGTAAATTAGAGGCCACTGTTTTTGCATCGTTTGTGGTAGAGAAAGATGGTTCGATTACTAACATCAAGGTAATGGATCGTGATGGATACGGATTGGGCGAAGAAGCCTTAAGGGTGATAAAATTGAGCAAAAGTTGGAATCCGGGATTGAAAGATGGAAAACCTGTAAGGGTGAGGTACAATATTCCCGTTAAATTCTCATTAAAAAAATAACCCTATGAATAATTAATGCCTCTTAAACAAAGAACCCCAGCCATAACGGTCGGGGTTTTTCGTTGATATCTCCTGTGTCTCGGACATTTAAATCTAGCAAATTAAAAATAAAAAAACAAATCAGTTTTAAGATACGCGTTTGGCGGGAAGTGTTTGGCGAACAAAACGCCTATCGCGTAACGCCTAGCCCTGCTCACTAGCCTTCTTCTTCACTAACAAACTTTGCCGAATAGTAGTCCCTATTCATACGCGCAATATTCTCTAAAGAAATTCCTTTAGGGCATTCAGCTTCACAAGCACCTATATTTGTACAGTTACCAAATCCTTCGGCGTCCATTTGGGCTACCATGTTCTGCACACGTTTATAACGTTCAGGCTGCCCTTGAGGCAACAATGCCAACTGCGAAATTTTAGCTGAAACAAAAAGCATAGCTGATGCATTTTTACAGGTGGCAACACAAGCCCCGCATGCAATACAGGCCGCAGCTTCAAATGCAGCATCAGCTTGGGCTTTCGGAATTGGCAAGGCATTGGCATCCTGCGCATTTCCTGTATTTACTGAAATAAAGCCTCCCGCTGCAATTACACGGTCGAAGGCCGACCTATCCACCGTTAAATCTTTAATTACTGGGAATGCTTTAGCTCTCCATGGCTCAACCACAATGGTATCTCCATCTTTAAATGAGCGCATGTGCAATTGACAGGTAGTAACGGCATCCTTTGGTCCGTGAGGTCTACCATTGATAAACATAGAGCACATTCCGCAAATTCCCTCACGACAATCGTGATCGAAAACAATGGGCTCATCACCTTTGGTAATCAATTCTTCATTTAAAACATCAAACATTTCTAAAAAAGACATATCTGGCGAGATATTGGCAACTTTATAGTCGACCATGGCTCCTTTAGTTGTGCTGTTCTTCTGACGCCAAACCTTAAGCGTTAAGTTCATATTTCCTGTTTCTGTAATCATGATATTGATGTTTAATCGTGGGGCGTAGGGCATACAGCGAACAAAACGCTTTACGCGAAACGCCATGCGCTCGACTATTTATAACTTCTTTGTGCAATTTTAATGTTCTCGAACTTGAGCTCTTCTTTATGTAGTTCAAAAGTTCCATCGCCTTTATTTTCCCAAGCGGCAACGTAAGCATAGTTTTCATCGTCACGTAGTGCTTCTCCTTCTTCAGTCTGGTATTCTGTTCTAAAGTGTCCACCACAACTTTCATTACGGTTCAGCGCATCCATGCACATTAACTCGCCCAATTCGATAAAATCCGCTACACGACCTGCTTTTTCCAACTCTGGATTATATTCATCGGCTACTCCCGGTACACGAACATCACTCCAGAATTCTTTCTTGAGCTGTTGTATTTCTATAATGGCCGATCTTAATCCCTCAGCGCTGCGGGCCATTCCGCATTTTTCCCACATAATTAAACCCAATTTCTTGTGGAAATGGTCTACGGTTCTCGTTCCCTTTATCCCTATTAAGGTATCTAATATTCCTTTTGCCCTCGTTTCTGCTTCAGCAAACGCTGGATGGTCTGTAGGGATTGCCTTAACTGATATTTCTTTCGACAAGTATTGTCCGATGGTATAAGGTAGAACGAAATACCCATCTGCCAAACCTTGCATCAAAGCAGATGCCCCTAAGCGGTTGGCTCCGTGATCTGAGAAGTTGGCCTCCCCAGTACAGTATAATCCCGGAACAGTAGTCATGAGGTTATAGTCAACCCATAGACCGCCCATGGTATAGTGAACGGCTGGATAAATACGCATTGGCGTTTCGTAAGGATTTTCTCCTGTAATCTGCGCATACATATCGAACAGGTTTCCATATTTTTCTTTAACCACCTCCGTTCCGAGGCGCATGCAAGTTTCCTTATCAGGATTATGAATACCATTTTTAGAGGCTTCAATTCGTCCATAACGTTCGGTGTTCGCTTTAAAATCTAAATAAACCGCCAATTTAGAGGCCCCAACTCCGTAACCTGCATCGCAACGCTCTTTAGCGGCACGGGATGCTACATCACGTGGCACTAAATTGCCAAAGGCCGGATAGCGACGTTCCAAATAATAATCTCTTTCATCTTCCGGAATTTCTGAAGCTTTACGAGGGTCATCTTTCATTTTTGGCACCCAAATCCTTCCATCATTTCTTAATGATTCGGACATAAGTGTTAATTTTGATTGGTGATCCCCAGAAACAGGAATACAGGTAGGATGGATTTGTGTATAACAAGGGTTAGCAAAAAATGCACCCTGTTTGTTAGCTTTCCAAGCTGCGGTTACATTGCTGCCCATTGCATTGGTTGAAAGATAGAATACGTTTCCATATCCACCAGTTCCCAATATTACGGCGTGACCGAAATGACGCTCTAACTCTCCGGTTAATAAGTTGCGGGCAATGATGCCACGAGCTTTTCCGTCAATTTTAACTACTTCGAGCATTTCGTGGCGGGTAAACATTTCTACCTTACCCATTCCGATTTGTCGTTCTAGAGCACTATAAGCACCCAAAAGTAATTGCTGTCCCGTTTGTCCGGCGGCATAAAAAGTTCGTTGTACCTGTGTACCCCCAAATGAACGGTTATCCAATAATCCTCCATATTCTCTCGCCAAAGGAACACCTTGGGCTACACATTGATCGATGATGTTTGCGCTTACTTCTGCCAAACGATGAACATTAGCCTCTCGAGCACGATAATCGCCGCCCTTTATCGTATCATAAAATAAACGATAGGTACTATCGCCATCATTCTGATAGTTTTTTGCGGCGTTTATTCCACCTTGTGCAGCGATAGAGTGCGCTCTCCGTGGCGAGTCCTGAAAACAAAAGCACTTTACTTTATAGCCCATCTCGGCCAAAGTTGCAGCGGCAGATGCCCCCGCTAAACCCGAGCCTACCATAATTACTTCCAAAGTTCTTTTGTTTGAAGGATTTACCAAAGGAACCGACGATTTAAATTTCGTCCACTTATTGGTTAATTCTCCTTCGGGTATATTTGAATTTAATGCTGACATTATAATAGCTTTATTCGTTCAAAAATTAGATTATAAACTCCAGCCGAAATAAATGGCGATCGGCATCAATGCAAAAAGTAATGGAATGAGGATAGAGAACCAAACGCCTATTGCCTTGATAATTGGAGTATATTTTTTGTGGTTCCATCCCATTGTTTGAAAGGTTGAGGCAAAACCGTGCAATAAATGGTAAGCCAATGATATCATAGCCAAGACATATAAAATTACTCGCCAAAGCTCACTAAATTTTACATGCATCACCGCATATAAATCTTCGTGCCCACTTGCATCAAGAGGAGTTCCTCCGTTAAATTCTTCTATTCCGGTAAAACGAGAAACAATCCAGAAATCAGATAAGTGAACTACTAAAAAGATCAACAATAAAGTACCTAGTAAGCCCATAGATCGAGAATACCATTTGCTATTTGCATTTCCATCATTATATGCATATTTAACAGGCCTAGCTGCCTGGTTTTCGAATGTTAAGCGTGCTCCCTGCACAATGTGGAGCAGTAAACCTAACATTAGCACCACTTCCATCGCTCTGATAATCCAATTTGTTGCCATAAAATGAGCCCCTTCATTGAACAGAACACCAGTATTATCAAAAAAAACAAAAGAATTGAGGAAACAGTGAACTACTAAAAAAGAGATTAGAAAAAGGCCTGTAAGCCCCATTATTAGTTTTTTCCCGATTGATGAGGAAAAAGCATTTGCGATACTACCCATTAGCTTTATAATTTATTCAGTTAAGCAAAAGTATTTAAAATATGCCTTAAAATAGGAATGCTTTGCTTAAAAACACAAGAAAGAAGTTATTTAGAAACGTTCTAAGAAAAAATAGAATCTCTCTGAATTTTTAGAAAAAAATCTTTTAACTTTAGGTAACCTAAATTAAAAATATATGAAAAAATCATCCAAAGAACAAAAAAAGTCCCCTGGAATTATCCTTACCAAAGAACAACTTAAAAATTGTTTGGGTGGGGTAGCCGAAGACACTTATGTATGCACCGTAGAATGTGATGGGCAATATGCGTCATACTCAAGTAGCGCTCCTTGCCAAATCTACGTCGACTATGTACCTAATGGGTTTAGTAGCAACACTGAACTCGAAGTTAAGACTATTGTAGTAAACGGGCAAATTAAAAATGGATGTGCACAAGTTGTGCCTATTATTTTTTATGTCTAAACTATTGTTCCACAAAAAAGGCCAAATTCCGATTAGGGAATTTGGCCTTTTTTATTATGGCGTTTTAAACTAGAATACTTTTTTCCAGAAAACCCCTTGGTCTTTAACTCCAACTAGTGTAGTCATGCCATCTGCAGAAGTTGCCAAAGCTTTTTCTACATCAGCTGCATTGTTTACTGCTTTACCATTAATTTTGGTAATCATAGATCCTTTAGGAACATCATAATAGTCAAACAGCTTACCTTGTTCAATACCTGTTACCACAACACCACTTGAGATGTTATATTTTGCTTTCACAGCAGCTGAAGCAGGAGCAAAAGTTGCGCCTAATTTACTGATAGTAATTCCGGTAGTCGCTTCATTGCTTTTTGCGCTAGCTAAAGATACGGCACTCTCTGGCTTAAGTGTAATGTTCATATTTTTAAGGGTGCCATCAGTTCTCAATACCGTTAAGTTCACTTTATCACCAGGACGAAGGCGTCCAATTTTTTCTTGAAGATCTGGTGAGTCATATATTTCTATACCATCTACTTTTTTAATGATATCGCCAACTTTAATACCAGCGGCATCGGCAGCACCATTCTCTACTACACCGCCAACATACAGTCCGCTAATCTCCTTTGTCCCAATTTTCTCTGAATTATCGGCATTTAAAGCAGTAAAATTAACACCAATATAACCACGTTTTACACTGCCATATTGTTTAAAGTCTTCTAAAATCTTTTTGGCCAAGTTTACTGGAATTGCGAAACCATATCCTTCATTTCTTCCAGTTCCTGAAGCAATTGCAGCATTAATACCTATTAATTCGCCATTGGTATTAATCAAAGCACCTCCACTGTTTCCAGGATTAATTGCAGCATCAGTTTGAATATAAGATTCAATCGAAGAATTTGAAGGTCGTTCAGGCATTTTTCCAGTTCTTTGATATTCTTCGATTTCGGCCCTTGTAGGTTGTTGATTTTGATCTAGTATACCAATATGGCGTGCTTTTGCACTTACAATCCCTGCTGTAACAGTAGTTTGGAGGTCTAATGGGAAGCCCACTGCCAATACCCATTCGCCAACCTGTACATTATCAGAATTGCCCATTTTTACAAAAGGCAGGCCAGCAACGTCAACTTTGATCAGGGCCAAGTCTGTATTGGCGTCTTTACCAATAACGGTAGCCGTAACTTTACGACGATTTGATAAAACGACTTCGATTTTCTCGGCATTATCAACTACGTGATTGTTGGTTACAATATAGCCATCGGAGGTTAAAATCACTCCTGAACCCGATGCTTCTCTAGGAACATTGGATCTTCTGCCGCCTCCACCAAAGAAATCGAAAAAATCTTCAATTGAACCACCTTCATTATTTGATGATTTATTTCCATAAGTGGTTCTAATATGTACTACTGCAGGCGAAACCGCAGCGGCGGCCTGCACAAAATCCACCGCACCAGATGAAGCAATTTTTACTGGGTTGCTTGCAAACATCATGTTTTGTTTTTCAGCTAATGTATAGCTATCCGTATTGCGCTCCAATAGTTTATAAGCGCCAATTGCTACTGCACCACCTAAAAATGCAGCAAACACCGTTAATCCTATTTTTTTCATTTTCTAATTAGTTAAATGTTTAATTTTTATAACATAACCACTTGCCCCAATTTAAGATCTGACGTAATGATTTGTTTATTTTAAGTTATTAATTAATGTATTGTTCTTTTTTTCCGATTGATTTACCCAAATTTAATACCATATAAACGATATTTGTACACTTCGCACATCCTATTTTGTGTTAAAAAATGTTAAATCAAAATTAACCTGTGACTTATCATTCTTTTCGACAAATATTTAATACTAAAATGAAGAAATAATGAATATTAAATTCTCCAAATATCAAGGCGCAGGAAATGATTTCGTAATTATAGATCATCGCATGAGCCCGCTAAAAAACATCGAAAGCAGCCTTATTGCGCAGCTTTGTGACCGTAGATTTGGCATAGGGGCCGATGGGCTGATGTTTTTAACCAAGCATGATGACTATGATTTTGAGATGGTATATTACAATGCCGACGGAAAAATTGGGAGCATGTGCGGAAACGGAGGCCGATGTATTGTGGCGTTTGCTAAACATTTAGGAATAATTGACAGTGAAGCTAATTTTTTGGCAGTGGATGGACCACATTATGCCAAAATTACTGCCGATGGAAACTGGATAGAACTTCAAATGATTGATGTTGATGTGGTTAAAAACGATGGTGAAGCTTTTGTAATTAATACGGGATCGCCGCACTATATCAAAGAAGTAACCGAATTAGGTAAAATGGATGTCTTTACTCTTGGTAAAGAAATACGAAATAATGATACCTATAGGGAAAAAGGAATTAATGTAAACTTTGTTGAAGACAAGGGTGATCATCTATTTGTGCGCACTTTTGAACGGGGGGTTGAGGATGAAACCTATGCCTGTGGAACCGGTGTAACTGCTGTGGCGATGGCAATGGCAAAAAAGAACCGTAAAACAGGGCATATCCAAACCCCTATTAAAGCATTGGGTGATCGCCTCCAGATCAATTTCGATTATGATGGCCAAAAATTTACGCAGGTATTCTTATGCGGTCCGGCAAAAAAAGTTTTTGAGGGAGAGGTTGATTTGTAGTTGGGAGCTGGGAGTTGGGAGTTGCTAGCCAAACTTTTATTGCTTACCGCTTAACTTCTAATTATCTGCCAAATGCGCAGCAACAGCAATTTTGATCTCTCCGTAGGCGTAAGATTTGCCCAGATGCTCCTTAAGCTCGTTCAACTTTATTGATTTCAATCCATTTATCGCATCTAAGATCACATTCAGTTTATCTTCGGCTATCAGTTCATTTGCTCTGATTTCTTGCTTGGCCACAAAATGGGCGAGATGACCTTCGATCGTACTTTGCGTTACTTTCCGTTCGGCTGCAATCTCTTTGAGGTTTTTCCCTTCCCTAAATAATGCCAGAGTAACTTCTTTCGTGTCTACTTTTGGCTCCTTAGGTATTTTAGCCTTCCTCGAGCCGATAAATTTAGAATAAGAATCTTCACTAGCTGGATTAAACTCTTCTTTATTTGGCAACGTATATGCTTTTTGGATTTTGGCTGTTCGTGTTGGCAGGTCATGCAGTGCCATTACATCTTCTTTGGTAAGTTCAGTACCAGCATTTGCCGAAGTTAGCATAGCCTTTGCTTTCTTAATCTTTTTGACCTGCTCGTAAAACATGGCCTCCAAATCAAGTAATTCTGCCAAGTATTCTTTGGTTTGTTTTTGCAGTTTAACAACCTCGATAAGTTCAAAAATACGTTCACTTATGTTGGCAAGCTGTGGGTTGAAATAATTTTCGGCAGCCTCTGTTCTTTCCAAAAGTTGGTGTATACGCTCAGCATCTCCAATCACAAATAAACGTTCGATCTGCTTCATAAATTTATCCGCATTCAGTTTTAATCCCATCAGCTCTTGCTGCAGTTGGGCGGCCCAGTTTACATACGCCTGTTTGGTCGACCTTTTTTCATCTTTTGAGTAACTAAAAACATGTTCGAACACATAATTATCAAGAATAGTAAAGTCAAATCCCTTAATTAGAGATTGCTTAAGAAAGGTATTACTTTCTTTCTTGATCTGAATAGTTAGATCCTCTTGCTGATCCTTTGTTTTGGCAAAATAAGTTACATGCTGATCTTGTTTAATCCCCCTACTTGATATTAACGAGGTAAGGACTAAACCATCCAAAGAGCGCAAGCGAGATAGAGCTACATAAATCTGACCGGGAGCAAAAGCATCACCAATATCAATAATAGCTTTATCAAACGTTAGTCCTTGGCTTTTATGAACGGTAATCGCCCATGCCAATTTTAAGGGAAATTGGGTAAAGGTCCCTGCAATTTCTTCTTCTATCTCATTGGTGATCTTATTAGGTTTATACTTTATATTTTTCCAAGTATATTTTTCAATGATTAGATTTCTTGAACTACCATCAATTTGAACTTCGATAGTTTCGTTTGTTAATTTGGTAACCACGGCAATTTTACCATTAAAAAAGCGCTGCTCGCCCGTGGGATCATTTTTGATGAACATTACCTGTGCGCCTACCTTCAATTCTAATATTTTTTCGGCGGGATAGGCACTTTCTGAAAAATCTTTTTCAATACTAGCACTGTAAAAAAAAGAGTGGCCCTGTAGTTTATTTAAACTGCTTTTGTTTAATGTGTCGGCTTTAATGTTGTGTGTAGTAAGGGTAATGTAATTATCGGTTAGCAGTGGTTGATAATCTTCCCGATAATAGGTTTTCAAGAGCCTAACATCCTCTTCGTTAACCTGGTTATTTCTTAGATTGTTTAAGAGATGAATAAATGTTTCATCTGCTTGGCGATAAATTTTTTCTAATTCAATATAAACAGGCGGATTTTTTTCTAAGGCCAATGCATCAAAAAAGAAGGCGCTCCTATAGAAAGTACTTAGCAAATTCCATTCTTCATTTTTAACAACTGGTGGAAGCTGGTGCAGATCGCCAATAAACAGCACCTGAACACCGCCAAAACTTGCAGAGTTGTTTTTTCGAACATAACGCAACACCATATCTATCGCATCCAACAAATCAGCACGAAGCATGCTTACCTCATCGATAATCAGTAGTTCCAAATCGATTAAAATCCGGCGCTTTGTGGCATTCATGCTCAAATGCCGTATGATAGATTTTGGAGTATGATAATGTTGATACCCACCTGTATGATCAGATGAAAACGCTCTGGGTAAAAAAGTGCCAAAGGGCAACTGAAAGAGAGAATGGATGGTAACGCCTGCCGCATTTATCGCAGCAATACCTGTAGGCGCCACGATCACTGCCTTTTTATGGGTTAATGAAATCAGATTTCTAAGGAACGTAGTTTTGCCCGTTCCCGCCTTTCCTGTTAAAAAGATATGCCGCGAAGTTAAGTTGATAAATTTAGCAGCAAGCTGAGCTGGTTCTAGTTCTTCTATAGGTTGTAACATGGTGTTAGTTGATCACAGGTTGCTCAATATACGTCATTTGAGCATACATCAACAGTGTTAAATTGAAAAAAATAGTTTAACAAAAATAGTTTAATTTTTAGCTCTTCAATTATTCTTTACAGGCAAATGGAAAAAGATTCTCTCCGGTTGAACCGGAGAATGAAATGTTAAATTGTGTTATTTTATGTTAAAATTTTTGAACTAAGTTTTTAGTATTAAAGATTTAGTTATACATTAGGGAGACCAAACAAAAATCTAAATGAAATCAATAAGCCTGGCTATTTTGCTTTTATTATGCTCTTCTGCTACTCTCTTTGCTCAAAACCCATATGCAATAAAAGGGGTTGTAGCTGATACAGCGAACAAAAGTATGCTCCACAATGCAACAATTAGCATCTTAAATGCAAAAGATTCTACCCTCTACAAATTTACACGCGCTAATACGGCTGGTTCATTTGCAATAAACTCCATGAAAAAGGGAAATTTTATTCTTTTATTAACCTATCCAGATTATGCCGACTATGTGTCTTTATTCTCTTTGGATTCGGTTAAGAGTACTGTGGATTTTAATCAGATCAACATGAAGCTTAAAGCCACGTTATTAAAGGAAGTAATTATTAAAGGGCAGGGAGCCGCCATTAAGATCAAAGGGGATACCACAGAATTTAATGCTGCAAACTATACCATACAACCGAACGACAAGGTAGAGGATCTACTTAAAAAGTTACCTGGGATACAAATAGATAAAGATGGCAAGATTACAGCCCAAGGTAAAACCGTACCAAAAGTTTTAGTTGATGGGGAAGAATTTTTTGGTGATGACCCTACCTTGGTTACCAAAAATTTACGGGCAGATATGGTTGACAAGGTTCAACTGTATGAAAAAAGTAGCGATCAAGCTGCCTTTACTGGTGTTGATGATGGGCAAAAAACACAAACTATCAACATCAAGTTAAAAGAGGATAAGAAAAATGGCTACTTCGGGAAAGTGATGGGTGGAATTGCAACGGATGAGTATTTTCAAGGCCAGGTTATGTTTAATCGTTTTAAGGGAAAGCAAAAATTTTCATTTTATGGAACGAGCAGCAATACCGGCAAAACTGGTTTAAGTTGGCAAGATGGTGATAAATATGGAAGCAGTGGCGGGGGCGATGTTCAGTTTATTGATGGCGGAATGTATATTTCGGGCGGTGGAGGCGATGAGATTAGCGGTAATGGCGGTACTTATTATGGCGAAGGATTACCTGTGGCCCATAATGGTGGCGCACACTATGATACGAAATGGAATTCAGATAAGGAATCGTTAAATACAAACTATAAAATTGGCTCTTTGGGCGTAAAAACAACTAAAAATACCATAGAACAAAATAACATCATCACTGATATTAACAATTATAATACCGATGAGCAGAGCGATACCTATAATTTCCGTCAAAAATTGGATTTCACTTATCAGATTAAACTCGATACCACTTCCAATCTAAAGGTAAGTGCAGACGGTACATTGAGAAACAACACCAATAAATCCAATTATGCCCGGATCGGAAGAAGAGGAAATAATACATTATTAAATACATCAGATCGCGTGATAGATGGCAAAGGAAACGAAGAAGTTTTCAATATTTCGGCCTTCTATACAAAAAAGCTAAAAAAAGTGGGCAGAAATTTCTCGGTAACCGTAAGCCAGTACGTGAATGAGAAAGAAAGTGATGGTTTTTATAAGTCGAAAATTGATCTTTATAGTGAGGCCGAAGTTTTAACGAGTTCACAAATTATAGATCAGTTTAAGGAGAATACCACCAAAAGCAATGTCTTTAGCACCAACTTAACTTATTCCGAACCTTTCAGCAAGAAATTTTCTTTATTGTTAAACTATGGGATCAATATCAACAATAGCACATCCGCAAGACAAACTTTTGATCCATCCACCTCGGGCAAATATGATGTATTAAATAAAACCTATAGTAACGATTTTGAGGCTACTCAGTTTGCCCATCAAACAGGCGCTATTTTCAACTATAAAGCAGCTAAAACCACGCTAAACTTTGGCACAAAGGTAAATGCAATCAGTTTTGATCAATATGATGCCTTTGCCGATACGAAATTTAAGCGCAGCTTTATGAACTGGATGCCCCAAGCAAGATACCAATATCGTTTTTCGCAACAGAAATCACTCTCTTTATCCTATAATGGGAATACAACCCAGCCCAGCATAACACAGTTGCAGCCCGTTAAAGTAAATGATGATCCATTAAATGAGGTTTCTGGAAATGCGAATTTGAAACCATCTTATCGAAGCAATATTGGCGTTAACTTCAATTCTTACAAAGTGTTGAGCAACGAATCAATTTATTTGAGTGGGAATTTCGGGTTTACGCTTAACCAGATCGTCAATTTTGTAAGCACCGATGCGAGCGGTAAATCATTGTTTCAGGCCATTAATCTTAAAAGTAAAACGCCTTGGAGCTATAGCCTGTATGTTGACTATGGTCGGAAAATTAAGTTTTTAGGCGGAAATGGCGGTGTTGGTTTAAATAGCTATTCGAATACAAATTATAGTTATATCAATGGCGAATTAAATCAGAACACAACGAGTAACATGGATTTCAATTTTAGTTTTTATAAATCTAAAGAAAAGAAATACGATGTGCGCCTGTATGGAGGTCCGAGTTATAACCTAGAGAAAACAAAAACCTCAATTACGGTTAATAGTGATAGTTGGGGCGCAAATGCATCTGGTTATTTTAGCATTTTCTTGCCCGGAAAAACGAGCATTTCTGGAGATGCAGATTACAGCTTAACAGGATCCACCCCTACCTTAACTGGGTATTCGCAGGTAATTTTAAATGCCTCACTTAATAAAACTTTTTTTAAAACGGATAATCTAAAGATGAGTTTATCTGGAAACGATTTGTTAAACCAGAACCGCGGTTTCAGAAGAACATCTATTGGCAACTCCATTAAGCAATATTCTTACAACAATATTAAACGTTATTTTATGTTCTCTGTAACCTATGATTTTAACAAAATGGGCGGTACAGCTAAAAAATAAATCGATATGAAATTTAATACACTTATCATTTTCTTCCTGTTCCTGTTGGGGGCAGAAAAAAGTTATTCCCAAAATACCCACTTCACTACACAAGGAACGATAGAATTCGAAAGAAAGGTAAATATTTTTGCCCTGATCAAAGACTTGGTTAAGAAAAACCCAAATAGCTCATTTTATAGCAGGATGGCTGAAGAATACATGAAAAATCAGCCCCAGTTTAAGGTTATGAAGAGTACCCTCAATTTTTCAAAAGATCAGACCCTATTCAAACCAATTGAGGAAACCACAGCACCGAATATGTTTTTTGGGAATGATCCAGCTACCACGCAGATCAACGTTATCTATACCAATACTTTGGAGAGAACAAGCATTACTCAGAAAAAAGTATACGAAGAGTTGTATTTAGTAAAAGATAGCACCCGAAAGATAAATTGGAAACTTACCAGTGAAATAAGGAATATAGCGGGGTATGATTGTCGCCGAGCAAATGCATTAATTATGGATTCTATCTATGTTGTTGCCTTTTATACGGAAGAAATCCCAGTTTCTGGCGGGCCCGAAACTTTTAGCGGACTACCGGGAATGATTTTAGGAGTTGCGCTCCCTTACGAACATGTTACCTGGTTCGCCACTGCCGTTACCGACCAGCCCATTACAGACGATAAAATTAAAGCCCCAATAAAAGGTAAACCTACAGACAACAAGCAGCTGATTGCCACTCTTAAAACAGCACTGAAAGATTGGGGAGATTATGCCAAAGAAGCATTGAAGGCTTTCTTACTCTAAAATCGGTAGTTAACTAAATTAACTAGAACGCTTTGCAATTTTAACCCTTAAGTTAAGAAGAGTTAAGCATACCTATTATTTCTCCAAACTTAATGCCCTTAATTTCTTAATGGTTGATAAGTGATTTATGCTGACCGCCAAATAAATCTATCCTAATTTACAAGCAATTTATATCCTTTGCCGTGAACGTTTAAAATTTCTACTTTCGGATCTTCCTTAAGGTATTTCCTTAATTTACTCAAGAAAACATCCATGCTTCGTCCGTTAAAATAATTGTCATCATGCCAAATGCTAATCAGTGCTTCTTCTCTGGTTAAAACTGTATTTTTCTTTAAACAAAGCAGTTGCAAGAGCTCGGCCTCCTTAGTAGAGAGTTTTTGCTGTTGACCGTTAAAATTGATCAATTGTGTAGTATAATCAAATGTGTATTGTCCAATCTCAAATTGTGTTTGAGCGGGTTCATTTGAAGCATGATCTTTAGTTGCCACTCTTTTTAGCAGGGCATTGATACGGAGCAGGAGCTCCTCAATTCTGAAAGGCTTGGTAATGTAATCATCACCTCCCAAATCATAGGCTGATGCCTTATCTTCCATCATTGCTTTAGCAGTTGCAAAGATAATGGGAACCTGTTCATTAGCTTTGCGAATTTCTTTTCCCAGTGTAAAACCATCCTTTTTAGGCATCATTACATCTAAGATACAGAGGTCAAAACTTTGTTTGGTAAAGGCCTTTATACCTTCTTCGCCATCTGTACAAAGTACTACATCAAATTTACCTTTAAGTTGTAGGTAATCTTGTAAAAGCAAGCCTAAATTGGGGTCATCTTCTACCAATAAGATTTTTTTCATCGGGTTTTGTTTTTCGGGAGTATTTATTTAATGCATTTACCTTAATAGCAGTCTCTAACGTATTTTGGCAATTATTTTCATTTTTTAAATGGCAAACTCACTTCAAAAGTAGTTCCCTTATCTTTTTCGCTAACTACTTTAATTGTACCATTCATTTGTGTTACGATATCTTGCACATAGTTTAAGCCTAACCCGAATCCCTTCACATCATGAAGGTTTCCCGTAGGAACTCTATAAAACTGATCAAAAATTCGTTTTGTGTGATCTTTTGACATCCCTATACCCTGATCGGAAACTTCAATAAAAAGTCTCTTTTGGTTATTTTTGGTAGAAATAGTGATGTTAGGCTCGTCAACACTGTATTTATTGGCGTTATCGATCAAATTATAGATCAAGTTCGATAAGTGTAGCTCATCGCCTAAAATGGTATCTTCGGTTGCATTTAACGCTAACGAAACCACGGCATTGCGTTTTTGCAACTGGAGGCTCATACTATCAACTACGGCACTAACCAGTTCGTTAATTCGCACGGGTGCCATTTCTAATTTGATTTCTTTTTTCTCTGAACGGGCAACACTTAAGACACGTTCAATGTGATTTCCCAAGCGTACATTTTCATCATAGATGATATTCGCTAATCTTCCAATCCTGGTTTTATCTGAAACAATCTCAGGATCTTTTAAAGCCTCACTGGCAATCATAATTGTTGCAACAGGTGTTTTAAATTCGTGGGTCATGTTGTTAACGAAATCACTTTTCATCTCCGACAATTTTTTCTGCTTGATGATGGCATAAATTGTATACGCAAAGATAAAGATGAGCACTAGCAATAAACTGATAGAAGAAGTCATGCTCACAAACATATTGCTAAATATTAGCGAGTTTTTACTTGGAAAATACAGGTATAACATGCCCGGGTCTTTTGTGGCTACATCATTACTGAAAAGAATATGTGCATAGGTATTTTCTGGTAAAATCTCTCCTCCGGGGTTTGATACTTTTTGGTAAATGATATCTTTCTGGTTTTTCGCGGGGGTGAGCCAATAGTTATAATCCAACGTAATGTTTTTCCCTAGGAGCTCTTTTTTAATCAGTGTATCTAAGATCTCTTTTGATGGGATCCGCTCGGTTAAGGGCACGTCTTTATTTTGCATTTCCTTAGCCACATCTGCTACCAAACTTAAATTATCGCTGCTCAACAGAGTAGTGGTATCGGCATATAACTTATTTAGTTCCGTTTGATACTTATGATTTGCTTTTGCATCTTCAACTTTAAACTTAGCTGCCAAATCGGGATCCATGCTTGGGAGGAAAATCCATTGAGGAAGTCCATTAATGGGATTAAAAGCTAGGTACCTAATCGTATCTGGTAGTTTTCCATTAGATAACTCAGGGCCGTTCTTTGGTAAACGTGGCCTGATCTTCCTATCGATAACTTCCCCAGTTTTGGGGTCCCTATATTCAAGGACTTCTAATTTTAGATTTTTAGTGTTTTCTTTATTTGGATTAGAATAAATCTTAAACATTTCTTCCGAGATCATCTCGGGACGATAGTAGGTTGATCGGATTACGCTATCCTGAAAATTAAGGTAATCAATAATTTGTTGTTGCTGTTTAAACTTTCTAAGGCTTTGATTCTCCCTAAACTTTACTTTAAAAGCAACAATGGTATCGGTCTGGCTTTTTATTCCTCTCTCACGTTGAATTTTAATCTCTGTATCTTTTCTACCTATATGTCCTGCAACATTTTGTTTCTGGACTTTATTAACCACCGCATTAAGGGCCTGATTAACGTTTTGCTCGAAAAGCTGAGAATTTAGCTTATAGGATTCCCTGATGTAATACAGTTGCATTACAAATACGCCAATTAATGCCAGCGTCATTAATGCAGTAATTAACCAAAGACTTCTCTTTTTCACCCGTGATAGCTATGTTTTTTAGTGTCTAAGGCAATCATGATAGTTTATTGCCGAGGCGCTGTCATGAGAGTTTCCTTTACTTTCTCAAAAATAGCGAAGAAATAGGGAAATAGCCGTGTTTTAACACTTTTTAACACAGTAGCTATCAAAGGTTTAAACGCAAAAAAGCTCCCGAAACATAACGAGAGCTTTTTAACTTACGAAGTTTCAAAACTTCGTAAGCTTATTAAAATGGAAGATCGTCTTCTTCCCCTGCTGGAGCATTAAGATCAACTGGAGCCGCATATTGTGGTGCTGCAGCCGCACCTGCTGTATTTGTAAGGGCTGTTAAACGCCATACCACCAAACTGTTGAAATAAGAAGTAACACCCTCTTTATTTGTCCATGGACGACCCCGCAAATTGAAAGAAACCTCAACTTCGTCGCCAGCTTTCAATGTATCGAACAAAGCCGTTTTATCTTGTAACGCTTCAAATCTGATATACTCTGGATAAGTAGGGTTTTCTGCGTATTCTATAATTAAATCACGTTTCTTAAACGATTCGCTTACTTGTTGTACCGCACCAATTTCGTGCACTTTGCCTTTAATTTCCATTTCAAATACTAATAATTATACTTATCAAATCTCTAAAAATAATTTGATAAATAGGCATTTCAATTTATTTAAGTTTTCCACACCTATCCACACTAAAATCATTTAATTTACACCTTAAATTTTTGCAAAAGTAACTGGGATTCTTAACCTAAAAGACAGCGGAAAGTTAAATCTCTTTTTTATTGGTAACTTTGCCCCTAATATGATGCAAGTTTTCCAAACCAAAAGCAAGGTAATTATTACCTGCAACAAAAGACTTTCTCCCTACCTACAAGATGAAGTAACCGCTCTAGGCTATGAAATCGTTAGGGCTTTTCCAACGGGTGTTGAGTTAAATATTACATTAACAGAATGTATAAAGCTAAACCTGAATCTCAGGTGTGCAAGTCAGATTTTATATGCGATCAATAGTTTTAAGGCCAATACGCCAGATGAGTTGTACAACGCTTTGCTGGCCATGGAATGGGAAGAATTAATTGATTTTTCTGGTTATTTTTCAGTTACATCAAACGTGGATAATCCGACCATAACCACTCCTTTATTTGCTAATCTTAAAGTAAAGGATGCCATCGTAGATCGGTTTAGGGAGAAGAAAAATATCCGACCAAATTCTGGCTCGGATGCCAACAAAACCGTTGTGCATTTATATTGGAAAGATGATGAAGTTGACGTTTTTTTAGATACCAGTGGCGAAACGCTGGCCAAACATGGTTACCGTAAAATTCCGGGCAAGGCCCCCATGCTAGAGGCCTTGGCAACAAGTGTCATTTTAGCAACTCAATGGGACCAAAAATCACCTTTCATCAATCCGATGTGCGGTTCAGGAACATTGGCCATTGAAGCAGCTTTATTGGCCACCAACCGAAGACCTGGCCTATTTAGGATGAACTATGGTTTTATGCATATTTTAGGATATGATGAAGAAGTTTTCTTTGCAGAACGCAGGATATTGAAAGAACAGGTACTCAAAAATACCGATCTTCAGATTATTGCTACAGACCTATCAGAAGATGCGATAGATGTTAGTCGTAGAAATGCAAAAACGGCTGGTGTTGATACGCTTATTACCTTCGAGGTATGCGATTTCGAAGAAACAACTGTGCCCGAAGGTGCTAAAGGTGCAGTAGTATTTAACCCAGAATATGGCGAACGTTTAGGTGTACATAGTAAACTCGAGGTTACCTACAAACGCATGGGCGATTTCATGAAGAAAAAATGCAAAGGCTATTTCGGGTACATTTTTACCGGAAACCCTGATCTAGCTAAAAAGATTGGGTTAAAAGCAGATCGGAAAATAGAGTTCTACAACGGTAAATTGGATTGCAGGCTATTTGAGTATGAGCTCTACGATGGATCAAGAAGACCAGAAGACGAAAGACCTAAGGCAAGGGAGTAGAGTTTGGCGTGGAGAGTTGGTAGTTTAGAGTTGGGAGTTGGAAAGTTGAGATAGATTTTTACCTTTGATTATTCATCTCTAGGCACATAAATAACGCATATTTTAACTTAACCCTAACTTATTATGTCTAAAGAGTTCGATGATATGGATCACATGCCCGATTGGGATCGGATGTCAAATTTTTTCAAAGGAGACGATGGAGATGAATGGAAAAACCAGGCTAAAATTGAAAGAGCAAAAAAATTATATAATCAGGCCAAGGTTTTATATAAATATGCTGCCCTGTTTTGCGAAACTTTAAAAGGCGATACAGCCGAAATGACCAAAGAGCTTATCATGCAGAATGCACTGATGCTTGGTCCTAAAATTATTGGGGCCGAAGGCGGAGATTCTTATGTGATTAGGATGGAAAATGCCTCGATTATCCGCACAAATGCCCGCGAACTTGAAACTCAAGTAAAAGCCTCATTCCTTTATGGCGTTTGTACCGAAGCGGATAAAGACGTGGTAGTGGTTGAAATAGAAAGATTTCGGCAACTTTTTATAGAATGGGTTAAATATTTTGAAACGACAGAAGATGATTGGGCCGATGAATGGGGCTTGTATTAAGGCTAATGATTAAATCGGAAATTTTCTTAGTTCTCCAAATGTGCTATAAATTTCAGGTTTCTTAGGTAAGAAAAAGCAAATCCGGCTTTCTATATCTCCTTTTAATAAAGAAATCAAAACCTATAGTCGCCTTTTTACGTTTATAGAAAACATTAACCTATAATGTCCTATGAAAGACAACGTAAAAACGGAGGTGCAAGCCGTAGCGGGCACCATCAGAAAGGTAAGGGAATTTCGAAATTATACACAAGACTATTTAGCTGCAAAACTTAAGATCTCGCAAAATGCATATAGCAAAATTGAACTTGGCTACAGTAAAATAACTTTAGATAGACTATTCCATATTGCGCTAATTTTAGAAGTTGAAGTAACCCAATTGCTCTATTTTGATGCCTCAGTATTTGAGAAAACTGCGAAGTTTGCTTAATAACTTTTCAACACTATCAGGATTATCATATAATTCGGAATAAATTGCGGCATAAATTATTTTTATGCAGGATCCTATTGCTCAAACCATCAACTTCGTTAAAGAAACACTCAAAAATGCGGAAGCAGGGCATGATTGGTTTCATATAGAAAGAGTATATAGAACAGCCCACACCATTAATGCGGTAGAAAATGGCAACGAATTGGTTATTTCATTGGCTGCACTCTTACACGATATTGCCGATTCGAAATTTAATAACGGCGACGAAGAAATGGGTCCCCAGAAGGCAGAAGAATTTTTATTAAGCATTGGTGTTGCTGATGAAATCATATTCCAAGTCAAAAAAATCATCGAAAATCTATCTTTCAAAGCAAGTTTTGGAGAAATAAGTTATCAATCCAAAGAACTAAACATCGTTCAAGACGCAGATCGGCTAGATGCTATTGGAGCCATAGGCATTGCAAGGGCTTTTACTTATGGCGGATATAAAAATAGGATTTTGTACGACCCCACAATTGCTCCGAATCTTAAAATGAGTAAAGAAGAATATAAGCACACGGTTGCACCAACCATCAACCACTTCTACGAAAAACTACTGCTGTTAAAAGACCTCATGAAAACGGGCAAAGGAAGGGCATTGGCAGCAGAACGCCATCAGTTTATGCTTACCTACTTGGATCAGTTCTATGGAGAATGGGAAGGTAATAGATAGTGCCGAATAGTAAAGGACTAGATTTTGAATAAGTAGGTTCCTTGTAAATTCATTCTAAAAAGCTCTGCTAATTAACTAATATTTTTAGTTTTATTTACTATTTTTGTTAGTAAATATAAAACGGATGTCGGAAAGATTGAGCGAGAAATTAACTATTCTGGCGGATGCTGCAAAATATGATGTTTCATGTTCGTCGAGCGGTAGCGATAGAAAAAATTCAACTAAGGGTGTAGGCAATGGACATCATTCGGGCATTTGCCATACCTATACCGAAGACGGGCGCTGTGTTTCACTACTTAAAATCTTATTAACCAACCATTGCATTTTCGATTGTGCCTATTGCGTTTCCAGAAAAAGTAATGATATAGAAAGAGCTGCATTTACTGTAGATGAAGTAGTAGAACTTACTATGAACTTCTACCGCAGAAATTACATAGAGGGTTTATTCTTGAGTTCAGGTATTTTCAAAAATGCAGATTTTACCATGGAACGCTTACTTCGAGTAGTAAAAAAGCTACGTCTCCAGGAAAACTACAACGGTTATATTCACTTAAAGACAATTCCCGGCGCCAGCGATGACCTTATCAAGGAAGCGGGTTTATATGCCGACCGAATGAGCATCAATTTAGAAATGCCCACAGAAAGCGGGTTGAAATTATTAGCTCCAGAAAAAAGCCATCAAGATGTAATTAAGCCACTTCACTTTGTTCAGAACCAGATCATACAATTTAAGGATGAGAAAAAACTGATAAAAAGTGTTCCGAAATTTGTTCCTGCTGGCCAAAGTACCCAAATGGTAATCGGGGCCACTCCAGAAACCGACAAGGAAATTATGCATACCGCAGCAGCATTTTATAAAGATTTTTCCCTCCGTAGAGTTTATTATTCAGGCTATATTCCAATTAGTAACGATACACGAATGCCAATTCTGGGCACCAAGCCTCCCTTGTTAAGAGAAAACCGGCTTTATCAAACTGATTGGTTGATGCGGTTTTATGGCTTTAACGTAAATGAGATTTTAAATGATGCCAATCCCCATTTAGACATAGACATCGATCCTAAACTGAGTTGGGCATTAAGAAATCTCCATCATTTCCCGGTAGATATAAATACAGCGGCCTATAGAATGATCTTAAGAATACCAGGAATAGGTATAGGCTCGGCTAAAAAAATTGTTCAGGCCAGAAAATTTGGAAAATTGCACATCTATCAACTGCAAAAAATAGGAGTTGCATATAACAGGGCAAAACATTTTATCAAATGTGTAGATACCCCATTTCAATTAAAAGATTTTCAAGCAATGCAAATTAAGGCTTTTATCCTCGCCGAAAGCCAAAGCAAATACCTTAAAACAGATACTAACCAACTTATCCTGTTCTAGCATATGGCGACAATCCAACTGGCAACTGCAAACTGTAAACCGTGAACGGCAAACTGATCTATTTGTTCGATGGCTCTTTAGAAGGACTGCTTACTGCCATATTTGAGTGGTTTGAGCGTAAGCCGGGCGTTGTAGAATTAAAAACCCACCTTACCTTTCAACCAGATGCATTTAGTAACGCTTTTGAAGTGCATAATAGTAAAGAAAAAGCTGATCGTGTTTGGAAAGGCCTACAAAAAAGACTCGATAAGAATTGGATGAGAAAAGTATTTTGCGCTTACCTATCCGAAAAACCAGAAACATTTTCCTCCATTTTCCATTTTACGTGTTACCTCTTCCATAATCCACCCGGATGTGAAAAAAACTATGGCAATGAGCATGTTCTTGCCATTTCACAAACCGCAATAAAAGTAGAGAGGGAAAAACACAGAATGGAAGCCTTTATTAGATTTCAGCATACTGCTGATGGCATATTTTATTGCGGGATCGATCCTGATTTTAACGTCCTTCCCCTAATTTTAAACCACTTTAAAAATAGATACGCAGATCAAAAATGGATCATATACGATTTAAAAAGAAAATACGGCTTATTTTATGATCTGCTTAAGGTGGAAGAAATAACAATGGATCTCACACCAGAGGCATTAAAAAAACCTACCACACATCAACTTCATGGCAAAGAAGAAGTATATGCAAATCTATGGAGAGATTATTTTAAAAGCACAAATATCGTTCCCCGTAAAAATACTAAGCTTCATGTAAAACATGTGCCCAAACGATATTGGAAATATTTAACAGAGAAGGAAATTGGCTGAGGTAAGGAAATGGGGAATGGAAATGTAAAATAGAAAGCACAAATTATGCCTCTTCCAGCTTATTCCCTATTCCCTATTGCCTCTTGCCTTTCATAACACTAATTTAACATATAAACCGTAAATTAGTACCATGAAGCTAAGTGTACTCGTATTAATCACCGCTCTTGCTGTTGGACTTTCAATTGGGATAGTAAATTTCTATTTCCAACACAATTGGTATTATCTTTTAATTTCTTTTGGAGTTTCATTTATCACCAGCTTTTTCGTTTTCTATTATTTACTAGAGAAATATATCTATACCAAAATCAAGCTCATCTACAAACTTATCCATAATCTTAAATTGGGGAAAGATTTAAAAGAGGCTTTAGGTGAGTATGTAAGCTCAGATCCCATCAATGATGTAGAGCAAGAGGTAAAAGAATGGGCCGGAGCAAAAAAGCGAGAGATAGATCTTTTGAAAAAACAGGAACAATTTAGAAGAGAATTTCTTTCTAATGTTTCGCATGAGTTTAAAACTCCGCTTTTTGCCATTCAGGGCTATGTGGAAGCTTTACAAGATTGTATGCTTGATGATCCGGAAACCGCAGTAAAATTCCTTAAAAAAGCAGAAAGCAATATAGAAAGGCTTAGCTACTTGATCAATGATCTGGATTCAATCTCTAAATTAGAAACCGGCGAGATTCCAATTAACTTTGACAAGTTCGATTTTGTTGTTTTAGCAAAGGAAGTAATGGATAGTTTAGAAGATCGAGCTTCCGCACATAAAATTAAATTATCATTTAAAGATAAATATTCAGGCCCCACCTTAGTATACGCAGATCGAGAAAAAATTAGGCAAATCTTAATTAATCTTCTCCAAAACTCTATCAAATATGGCAATGATAACGGCTCTACTGCCATTAAAATTTTCGAGCTGCATGATCAATTTTTAATAGAAGTTACTGATGATGGGATAGGGATCGAAGAAAAACATCTTACACGACTATTCGAACGTTTTTACAGAATCGATTCGCACCGTTCTCGTGAACAGGGGGGTACAGGGTTGGGATTGGCTATCGTAAAACATATTTTAGAGGCCCATCAGCAAACCATCTCTGTACGGAGTACCCCAAACATTGGGACTACCTTTGCGTTTACCTTGCAAAAAAGTAATTAAATATATTGTTTAAGGTTGGTTTGTTAGATGGTTGAGGAGTAGGACATGACAACTAAACCACAAATAAAACAAAAGACTTAACATTAACTTAACATACTACCTTTAGCTTTGCACCATATTTAATTAACATGAATAGTATTTTTAGCTTCTTTACGCCTAAAGACAAAAAATTTCAGCCTCTTTTTGAGCAAGCTGGAACAAATGTTGTAAAAATTTCAGAAGCATTATTAATTGCAGTAACCACAAACGACCTAGAAAAGAGAAAAGAAGCCATTAAAGAGGTAGAACGTCTTGAGCATGTTGGAGACGACATTACCCATACCATATTCATTGAACTGAGTAAAAATTTCATCACTCCTTTTGACAGAGAAGATATTCATTCTTTGGCAAGTGCGATAGACGATATTGCTGATTATATCCATGCATCTGCAGGGAATATCGAACTGTACAATGTTACCAATATCGGCGATGCCATGGTAAAATTAGCAGAACTATTGGTAGAGATGTGCGGTGATTTAGAAAAGGCCATTAAAGAACTGCGGAACTTTAAGAACATTAGGGTAATCGCCGATGCTTGTGTAAGGATTAACAGCGCCGAAAATCAGGCAGATTATGTATGCAATCTAGCTATCGCGCGGTTGTTTGAATTTGAAACAAATGCTATAGAGTTAATTAAACAAAAAGAGATTTTACAGACGTTAGAAATTGCTACAGACAAATGCGAGGATGCTGCTAATGTTTTAGAATCTATTCTGGTTAAAAACGCATAAAATGACCTTAACCCTCCTTTTTGTCATCATAGGTCTGGCTTTGATTTTCGATTATATTAATGGTTTCCATGATGCCGCTAATGCCATCGCCACCATTGTAGCCACCAAAGTGCTTACTCCATTTCAGGCGGTGGTATGGGCAGCTTTTTTTAATTTTCTGGCCTATTGGGTTTTCGGATTTGGTGTAGCCGATACCGTAGCAAAAACCGCAAATACCATGGAAATCAACCTTGTGGTAATCCTAGCGGGAATTATAGCCGCAATCATATGGAACTTATTTACCTGGTGGTTTGGTATTCCTTCCAGTTCATCCCATACCCTAATTGGGGGTTTTGCAGGCGCCGCAATAGCGCATGCAGGGATTAATGCAGTAAATTGGTACCAAGAAGGTAAAAGCGGCGAAATGCCGACAGGAGTTTTGGTTATTATCGGATTTATTGTACTTGCCCCCTTTATTGGAGCTATTATCTCCTACTTCATTTCGATATGGTTGCTCCATTCTTCTAAAAAAAGCATCTGGCCAAAAATCTTTACCCTTACTTTAGTAGCAATAACTGCAGTATATATTTACAACCAGCTCCTGTTCTATGGAGAAATCAAACATCCAAGGTTTGATTCCCATTTTTTAAGCGTCGCTTTTGAACCCCATAACATTAAATGGCTATTAGTTGCGTTTATCATCTTTTCTATTAGTTTCTTCTGTCTAATCTTTAGCAGCTTAAACCAATCCCAATCAACAGCATGGCTCAGAAAAATGCAGCTCTTGTCTTCTGCTTCCTTTAGTTTAGGTCATGGTGGTAACGATTCTCAGAAAGTAATGGGAATTATTGCTGCTGCTGTAGTTGTTTATATCCATACAAGTGGGGTTTCGATGGGCGAATTGCCTTCGTGGCTTCACGTTGCATTACCTTCGCACGGACCAAATGGTGAAGAAATTGCCGCTCAGATGCCTACATGGATCCCATTAGCGTGTTACAGCGCAATCGCTGCAGGAACACTGAGCGGAGGCTGGAAAATTGTAAAGACCATGGGTTCTAAAATCACTAAGGTAACACCTTTTGAAGGGGTAACCGCCGAAACCGCTGGCGCACTAACCTTGTATTTTACCGAGCACCTAAAAATTCCCGTAAGTACAACCCACACCATCACGGGATCTATTATCGGATCTGGACTAACAAAAGGTGTATCGGCTGTAAAATGGGGGGTAACCGTTAAGCTTATCTGGGCGTGGATATTCACTATTCCTGTATCAGCTGTGCTTGCGGCTTTAGTTTATTACGTGCTTAGTGCGTTTATAAAGTAGCTATTAGTTCGGGTTTGCTATTTGAAAGAAGTATTAAACACTAAGCATTAAAGAGTTAACATTTTAAACCTTTAGGTTGTCAAATGTTCAAAACTCTTTGCATTTAAAAAGCCAATAATTCTTAATTTCCGCCTTTTAAATTTGTAATCTACCTACATGAAGTTTCGTTTACTTATCGCAGCATTTGCGCTCACTACCTTATTCCTCACCTCATGCACTTCTAAAGCTGAAAAAGCCAAAAAAGAAGCCGCAGACAAAAAGATCAGAACTAAAGAAGATGATAAGTCTGACAGTTTATTACTGGTTTACGATCCAAAAAAAGGAGATCAATGGATCGCTGATTTTGTACAGAACCTACATAAAAAATCAGGATTTAATGGCAATATGTTGGTGGCCAGAAAAGGCAAAATCCTTTATCAAACGGCAATTGGCTGGGCCGATTATCTGCATCGCGATAGTTTAAAAATCAATTCAGAATTTGAACTTGCATCCGTTACCAAAACCTTTACCAGTGTGGCAATATTGCAGTTAGTAGAAGCGGGCAAACTTAAGCTAACCGATACTGTCGGTAAGTTCTTTCCTAATTTCCCATACCATGGAATTACAGTTCAACTCCTGCTCACCCACCGAAGCGGGATGATGAACTACGTCTACTTTATCGATGACATTTGGAGAAAGGAAAAACGCGACCAGAAAAAAGGAGTATCAAACCAGGAGGTGATGGACATTATTGCCGAAAGAAAGCCTCATCCATACAGTAAACCGAATAATCGCTTCCATTACAACAACTCGAACTTTATGGTTTTGGGTGCCATTATTGAAAAAGTGACAGGAAAGCCTTATGCTGAATACATGAAGGATCATGTTTTTAAACCTGCAGGCCTGAAAAATACCCATGTTTATTCTACTACCGTCTATCCAAAAATTCCTGTTGATGTTGTTGGGCATGATAGGACATGGCGCTATTCGGTAGTCCAGAACTTTTTAGATGGCCCAGTTGGAGATAAAGGCATTTACAGCACGCTCCATGATTTATTACTCTATGACAAATATCTAAAGAATGGAAGATTATTAACACAAAAAAGTCTGGATAGTGCCTATACTGGGCATAATAAACCTGTTAATGGGCATTTTAATTACGGTTATGGATGGAGGATGTTTGACGGGGAGGGAATGGACAAAGTTGTTTATCATACGGGATGGTGGCATGGATTTCGCCACATCTATATCCGCGATTTAGATAAGGATCTTGTAGTAATTTTCTTGGGAAACTTAACAAATGGCAGTTTATTACATCTAGATGAACTATTTAAATATTTAAAAATGCCGATTATCCGTAAGGGGGCTTATACCGGTACGGGATCAATACCTGGAACGGATGAAGACTAGCGCTAAGCGTGGGGCGTTAAGCGCTAGCACACGGTTAACGCGGGACTCCTAACTTATCTTATCGAAAGCAATCGCTCTTGTTTTTTGGCCTAGGTACCTTTTAAGCAATGCATTTTCTGACCTTTCTAACATGGGGTCCTTTTCTAAAATATCGATTACGGTATTTCTTGCTTCCTGGAGGATCACCTGATCCTTGGCTAAATTTGCCATCTTTAATTCTAATACGCCACTTTGTTGTGTGCCTGTGATATCGCCCGGGCCCCGTAGTTGGAGATCAATTTCTGATATTTCGAACCCATTGTTTGTTTTAACCATGGTATCCAATCTTAATTTAGAATTGGGCCCTAGTTTATTTCCCGACATTAGGATACAGAATGATTGCTCAGCACCCCTACCTACTCTTCCCCTCAGTTGGTGCAATTGAGAAAGGCCAAATCGCTCAGCATTTTCTATAATCATAACGGAGGCATTTGGTACATTCACACCAACTTCAATTACGGTAGTAGCCACCATGATCTGGCTCTTTCCATCTATAAATTGCTGCATCTCAAACTGCTTATGTGCGTTGGGCATCTGTCCATGTACAATGCTGATTTGATAAGTGGGCAATGGAAATTCAAAGCGCATTTGTTCAACACCAGCTTCCAAATGTAGAAGATCAAGTTTTTCGCTCTCCTTTATTAATGGATATACAATATACACTTGTCTTCCTTTGGCTATTTCCTGTTTCATAAAGCCGAACATCCGTAGCCGCTGACTATCATATAAATGCTGGGTTTCAATCGGCTTTCTGCCAACGGGCAATTCATCAATAATCGAAACATCCAAATCTCCATACAAGGTCATGGCCAATGTACGAGGGATAGGCGTGGCCGTCATTACCAAGATATGAGGTGGAATTATATTCTTCCGCCATAATTTGGCACGTTGCTCAACCCCAAAACGATGCTGTTCATCAATTACCACGAGCCCAAGATTTTTAAACCTTACTTTATCCTCGATTAATGCATGCGTACCTACTAAAATGTCTATCTCCCCCTCTTCCAACTGTTGGTGCAACAGCGTCCGTTGTTTCTTGGTAGAGTTTCCGGTTAAGATAGCCACCTTTACTAAATCTTCTTTTAACAGGGAAATTAGGGATTGATAATGCTGACGTGCCAAAATTTCTGTAGGCGCCATCATGCAAGCCTGATAACCATTATCATTTGCCAATAGCATGCTCATCAGGGCTACTACTGTTTTACCGCTTCCAACATCTCCCTGCACCAACCTATTCATCTGGCTTCCCCTTTGGGTATCTAACCTTATCTCTTTAATAACTCGTTTCTGCGCGTTTGTAAGGGCAAAGGGAAGCATTGTTTTATAAAAGGTATTTACCTTCTCTCCAACAAGATTAAATAAGGCCCCTCTGAATTTTAGACTGCGCAATTGTTTATTGTATAACAACTGTAATTGGATAAAAAAAAGTTCTTCAAATTTTAACCGCCGCTCTGCGTGCTGCAACATGGAGATGTTTGCCGGAAAATGAACATGAAGTATGGCTTCTTTTCTGCCAATCAGTTTATATTTATCAAGGATGTAAGTAGGTAAAGTTTCCTTAACCTCATTGATATGAGCCTCTATGATGTAGTGGATTAGTTTTTGAATTCCTTTACTATCCAAAAAACTCTTCTTCAGCTTTTCTGTCGAATTATAGATAGGCTGCAAGGTCAAATTACCTGTTATCCCAGCTTGCCGGGGATATGTTTCCAAATCAGGGTGAGAAATACTAAAGCTACTATTAAACAAGGTTGGCTTGCCAAAGGCGATATATGTACTTCCCCTCATTATATTACCTTCTACCCATTTTAAGCTCTGAAACCACACCAAATCTATGGTCCCTGTCTCGTCTGTAAATTTGGCAACTATTCTTTTTTTATGCTTTTCGCCAATAACCTCCTTACTTGTAATCTTACCTACAACCTGAACCAAAGGTAGATCTGGATGAAGCTCGTTGATCTTATAAAATCGAGTTCGATCTATGTACCTAAATGGATAGTGATTTAAAAGTTGCTCATAGGTTGACACCCCTAACTCTTTATGCAAGAGTTCGGCGCGCTTAGGACCAACGCCTTTAAGGTAAATCAGTGCAGTATCTAAATTTGAAGCAAACAAGGAATCCTATTTTCGCTTAAAAGTAAAGATATCTTTTATCAAGTTCCAATTAAAAAGAAAAACGGCCGACAATAATAAGAGGTAAGCCAGTAGTTGGTGCATGCTAATGTGTTCACCGAAATATAAAACAGCTACGGTAAAAGCAATTATCGGATTTAGATAAATGATAATGCCCAGAGTTGAGGAAGGAATACCAATTAGCGCATACAAGCTTAAAAAAAGGGGAATAACTGTAAATAATACGGCAATTATTAAAATATTGCTCCAGAACCACATACTTGTTGGAAATCCTTGATGCTGGTGGATATAAAATGGCAGCATAAATACCACCGCCAGGGTTATTTGCAGCGCCAGCACATTTAGCTTGTCGAGATTTTGCATTTTACGTTGGATTATTAAATAGAACGCGTAAAGTGCAGCTATAATTACAGACCAAAGCACGTCTATAAAAGAGCCGGTAGCCAACATAATTATACTGAGGAGGGCAAGAGCAAGAGAAGCTAATTTAATCCCTGAAAGCTCTTCTTTTAAGATTAAAAAGCCTCCAAATGCCGTAATCAATGGGCAAACCATGTAGGCAAATGCTGCAGATTTTAAGCTTACATTATTTACGGCATAAATAAAGGTATACCAATTTAAGGTGAGCAGTATGGTAGCTCCGATAATCTGAAAAAAAATAATGCGCTTTTCTTTAGGCAGGGCTGATTTGATATAGAGCAGATCCGCTTTGAGCGCCTGTTTCCTGAACATTGCAATGGCCACCCAAATTACAAATAAGGAGGTAAATATTCGATAGTATAAGATCTCTTGAGCGGGAAATGACTTGAGGTTCCTTAATGGGATGGAGAAGAAACCCCAAATAGAAACCGATAAAAAAGCGGCTAATAGATAACGTGATTTTGATTTCAATTTAAGCTTTAAATGCTGTAACCGATATTTCTACATTAACGCCTTTAGGAAGGCCCTTCACAGCTACGGTTTCCCTTGCAGGATAGGCAGTATCAAAATAGGAACCATACACTTCATTTACTTCTGCAAACAAGCTCATATCAGAAAGAAAAATTGTGGTTTTTACAATATGCTCAAATTCATATTCTGCTTCCAACAATAGTGCTTTGATATTGCGCATTACCTGATGGGTCTCCTCGCCAATAGAACCCAGGGCAATTTCACCATTTTCGGGATTGATGGCTACCTGACCAGATGCAAATAAGAACCCATTGGCAATAATGGCCTGGCTATAAGGACCTATCGGTTCGGGAGCGCTGCTTGTATAGATTACTTTTTTCATTTCTTTTTAATTAAGGATGCGGTTCACTTTTTTAGCAGATACCACTGTACGATCTTCCAGGTTATTCCTCCTAAAAACATTAAGATGGCGATAGCATTAATTATATGCATTATTTTAATGTTAGTGTTTATTGGTCGATCCGGATTTTTCTTTCTAAAGAAGTACATAGGACAAATGTATAAAAAAAGAGCCCCGTAGCATAATGCTACAGGGCTCTTTTTTTATATTGAATTTAAGAAACTTAGTTTCTTGAAGTTTCAACACGACGGTTTTGCATACGACCTTCTTCAGTATCGTTAGAAGCAATTGGATTAGCTTCACCAAAACCTTTACCAGTTACTTGGCTAGAATTAACACCAGAGTTAACTAAGTAAGTTTTAACAGAATTTGCTCTGTCTTTAGATAATTTCATGTTGTATGCAGCAGTACCTTCGCTAGAAGCGTAACCTTTAACAGTTACTTTACTACCGTTTTCACGCAACATTGAAGATAATTTATCTAAAGTTGGATATGATTCAGTTTTTAAAACTGAGCTATTGAAATCAAATTGAATGTTTTCCCAACCTGATACCATTGGACCTGCAGGAGTAACTGTATTGTTGATTACTTGTGGAGCAGGAAGTGGACATCCTGAACCATCAACTTTAGTTCCAGCTGGAGTTCCAGCACATTTGTCAAATTGATCAGCAACACCGTCACCATCAGAATCTTTTTTCAAACCTTCAACAGATTTCTCAACGTTAGAAACACGGTTTTTCAATGCTTCAACTTCTTGACGTAATGTAGGATCTTTTAATTCATCATACATCATAGCAATTGGGTTAACCCAATCCAAGTTTGGTTTAGCTTTAGAACCTAATGAGAATTCTAAACCAGCATTACCATAAGAGAATTTATCTTTTGAAGTACCAGCGGCATAAAGACCATCTAATTGATCAGCATCTACAAAGTTCATTGTATAAGCTAAGTTAAATGATACTCTATCAGAAACTTTAAATTTAATACCAGCACCAACTGGGATGTAAGCACCTTTGATATAATCATGGTTATCACCTGGATCACCATATTTACCTGAGTTGTTAACTACATTACCATTAGCTAAAGATACAGTTGGATCATAAGCGATCAAACCATAACCAGCAGTAACGAAGAAGTTAACTGAATTCTCACGACGTAAGAAATCAACTGTTGCAACGTTAACAACACCTCTTAAATCTGCTGCATATTGAATGTCAGTTTCAAATTTAGTAGTTCCGTTTCTAACACCACCAACTGCATTTGCATTAGTAGCTTCTAATTTACCACGGAAAATGTTACCCTCTAAGCCAAATGCATGACCTAATTGTTTACGCAATGAAATTCCGTAACCAAGGTTTACTTGCCAGTTACTGAAATCATCTGTTCCACCAGTTACAACAGCTGGAGCTAAAACACCTGCGTTGAGACCTAATGACCAAGTTCTGTACTGTGCTCTTCCGCCAAATACTTTCGCAGAAGAAGTGGTTGCAGGAGCGTCCTGGGCGTTAGCGAGAGAAGTTACTCCCATTAATGCTACTAGACAGGCTACTACACCCTTTTTTAAAGTAGAATAATTCATAATTTTCTTTTTTAAGGTTAAACAAATATTAATTGTATAATTTTTTGTAAGACAAAATTACACAATTTTTTATAATCTCAAACACTTATACAAACTCTGTTCCAAACTTCTAAACAATTAATCATTTTATTACATTTGTCCAGGTGTTCTTAAATAAAGATAGTAAAATAATGAAATACAAGCAAATTAACAGTTCGCTATTCAAAAAAAATCGGACAAATTGTCAAAAACTACTTCCAAATAACGCTATAGCTATATTCCATTCAAACGATGAATTTCCACGCAGTGGTGATCAAAACTTCGTTTTTAAACAAAATCCGGATCTTTTTTATTTATCTGGTATAGATCAAGAGCAATCAATTTTATTAATTTATCCCGACTGTCCTAATCCGTTATACAAAGAAGTCCTATTTTTAAGACAGACTAATGACCATATTAGGGTTTGGGAAGGGCATAAATATACCAAAGCACAAGCTGAAGCAACTTCTGGGATAAAAAGTATTTACTGGGTAGAGGATTTTGACAATATCTTACACAGTATTATTCACTATGCAGATTATATTTATTTAAATACGAACGAAAATGATAGATACGCCCATACAGTGGCTTATAAAGATCTAAGATTTATAGATGAAATCCGCAGCAAATATCCTTTACACAAATATGAAAGAGCTGCTCCATTAATGCGCAAGCTCAGAGCGATAAAATCTGAAATAGAGATTGAACTTACTCAAAAAGCCTGCGATATTACCAAAGATGCCTTTGAAAGAGTTTTAAGATTTGTGAAACCAGATGTAATGGAGTATGAGATTGAGGCAGAAATAATCCATGAATTTATTAGACAATCTGCTACGGGTCATGCATACACTCCAATTATAGCTTCCGGAAAAAATGCAAATATTCTCCATTATATAGATAATAACCAACAATGCGAGGATGGCGAATTGATTTTGATGGATTTTGGCGCTGAATACGGAAATTACAATGCCGATCTAACCAGAACAATACCCGTGAATGGAAAATTTACCGCCAGGCAAAGAGAAGTTTATGATGCTGTGCTTCATGTGATGAAAGAGGCAAAAAAATTAATGGTTAAAGGTGCAGTATGGAACACCTACCATGACATGGTTGGAGAGATCATGACGGAGCAATTAATTAAATTAAAATTAATTTCAGCAGAAGATGTTAAAAACCAGAGCTCCACTTATCCAGCCTACAAAAAATACTTTATGCATGGCACTTCCCATCATTTAGGGATAGATGTGCACGATTTTGCAGGTAGATACACCCCTTTTGAGGTAGGCAATATCCTTACCTGCGAACCGGGAATCTATATCCCAGAAGAAGGGTTTGGAGTCCGTTTAGAGAATGATATCCTAATTACCGAAGAGGGAAATACTGATCTGATGGCGGCTATTCCGATCGAAGCAGATGAAATAGAGGATATTATGGCTAGGAACTAGGTGGTTAACTGTTTTAACTGGCTAATTGATAGTTGATAACTGATCTGGAGCAGAGCTAACTGAAAACTGACAGCTGTTAACTGAAATTGGCCACAAACTGATAGAGATTAAAATCTGGTCTTAACAACGCTTCATCTAGCTGCTGATGGAGCTTTGTTTTATCTACGTCTTTCATTCTATGATGTTGGATAAGTTTAAAGGCTTTTTCTGCCAATAATAAATGCTTTCGGTTATTAGGGGTTAATAGTGGGCTTAAAATCCAATCGCATAGTGCGCCAATCCCTTCCCCCTTATCGGCTACAGTTTTAAAAACCGGGATATGCTGATGTTGTTCATTTACGAGTTTCTTTAGATTATTAGCAAAGGTAGCGGCACCATCCCTATCTGCCTTGTTTACTATAAATGCTTGGGCTATCTCCATTAGTCCAGACTTTATGTTCTGTATTTCATCTCCAGATTCGGGTACCAGCACCACTGCAGTTTTGTCCGCTAAGCCCGCGATCTCTACTTCCGATTGGCCTACCCCAACGGTTTCAATAATGATCAGATCAAAATTTGACGCTCTCAATACATCAACCATTTCTAGGGTTTTTACAGAAATACCACCTAAAGCTCCTCTTGTGGCAATAGAACGGATGTAAACATTCGGATGATTAAATTGCTGTGCCATCCTTATCCGATCGCCCAGCAAAGAGCCGAAATTAAAGGGCGAAGTCGGATCAATGGCCAAAATGGCAATCCGCTTTCCTAAAGCTACAATCTCATTGGTAATTGCATTAACAAGGGTGCTTTTTCCGGCCCCTGGTGGACCGGTAATTCCGATTACGGGGATTTCATTATTGATCGGAAGTATAGTTAGCAAAGCGGATGAAGGTTCGATGTTATTTTCAACAAGTGTTAATGCCCGGGCCAAAACCCTGAAGTTTCCCGCCTTAATTTCACTAATTAATTTTTGCTGTTGGTTCATCAATCCAAATCTTTGACACAAATTAACATAATTTTATCAGTAAGTATTCATCAAAACTCAATCGCAAAGTTTATAGGATGTAAATTTATCGGTAGCAACAAAGCAGCCGCTAAAGCAATACACAAATTGCGTAACTTTGCACGTTATACTTTTTTAATGAAAACCTATTTTAGATTATTATCCTTCGCTAAACCAATAGAAAAGTTTGCTATCCCCTACTTGATTGCGACTATACTCTCCATTATTTTTGGCACACTGAATTTAGCCTTGCTGGTACCGCTTTTTGAAACTTTGATGCCTGCTCCCGGGAAAGGGGGAATGAGTTCGCTTACCAGCACTGCAACATCAGCATTTGATATTACCGGACAGCTACGGGATTTTGTAGCCCACTCTAAAATGGCCAATGGCGAGCAATTAACTCTTACCTATGTATGTTTAGTAATTGTTGGATCCGTATTTCTCTCAAATGTTTTCAGGTATCTTTCACAGCGCTATATGGAAGACCTACGTGTTCATACGCTGTTAAACCTTCGCAAAACCGTTTTTAATAACGTTATGGACCTTCATGTGGGCTTTTTTAGCAATGAGAGAAAAGGTGATATCATTTCTAAGGTTGCATCTGATGTGCAAGTGGTGCAGTTTACGGTTACCAATACCCTACAGGTGGTTTTTAAAGAGCCTCTAACCTTAATTTTTTATGTATTGGTTCTCTTGTCCATATCAGTAAAACTAACCTTATTTTCACTGCTAGTTATTCCAATCTCAGCATTTATAATTAGTAGAATAGTAAAACGCATCAAGCAACAAGCGAAGGAGGCACACGAATCATTTGCAAAAATGATCGGGTTTCTTGATGAGGCATTAAGTGGGATTAAGATTATCAAGGCCTTTAATGGAACGGGGAGATCGAAAGAGAAATTTCAGAAAGAAAATATTGTGTATTCTAATCTAAACCGGAAGATGGTAAGAAGGCAACAATTGGGATCTCCAGTTTCAGAGTTTTTGGGCGTGCTGATGGTGGCAATCATTGTTTGGTATGGAGGAAATTTAATTCTTAGTCATGAGCCAGACGCATTGTCTACAAGTCAGTTTATTGCTTACATCGCTTTGTTTTCGCAGGTAATGAGACCTGCCAAGGCCCTTACCGATTCTTTTAGTGCCATCCATTCTGGGATTGCAGCGGGAGAAAGAGTGTTAGATTTGATTGATACCAAACCAGAACTGGTTGATAAAGCCGATGCCCGAGTACTTCATAATTTTAGTAAGGAAATTGCTTTTGAAAACGTCTCGTTCAATTATGGCGACAAACAAGTGTTGAAAAACATCAGCATAACAGTTCCGAAAGGCAAAACCGTAGCATTGGTTGGACCATCGGGCGGGGGTAAAAGCACACTAATGGATTTGATTCCCCGTTTTCATGATCCATTAACTGGAACCATAAAAATCGATGGCCATGATTATAAAGATTTAACCGTCGAAAGTATTAGAGCTCAAATGGGAACAGTAAATCAGGAATCCTTTTTATTTAATGATACCATTTTCAACAATATTGCTTTCGCTAAACCCGATGCTACCGAAGAGGAAATAATTGCTGCAGCTAAAATCGCAAATGCACACGAGTTCATTTTAAATACTGATGAAGGTTATCAATCATCGGTTGGTGATCGGGGAAATAAACTATCCGGCGGACAAAAACAACGCATTTGTATAGCTAGAGCAGTTTTGGCCAATCCGCCAATCATGTTATTAGACGAAGCAACTTCTGCTTTAGATACAGAATCAGAAAAATTGGTTCAGGAGGCATTGAATAACCTAATGCAAAATAGGACATCTATTGTGATTGCCCACCGTTTAAGTACTATTCAACAAGCAGACCTGATCGTAGTAATCGATAAAGGTCAGGTTTCAGAACAAGGAACCCACCACGAGCTTATCGTTAAAGGGGGCCTTTACAAAAGGCTAATTGACATGCAAACCTTTAATGATTAAAGCTAATGTTGTTAGTATCCATCGCCCTGTGTACCTATAATGGAGAAAAATATTTAACCGAGCAGTTAGATACCCTGGTTAATCAAAATTATACCAATCTAGAAATTATAGTGGTTGATGATGGATCAACCGATAAAACGGTGACGATATTAAAAGATTACGAATCTAAATTCCCCTTCCTAAAAGTTTACCATAACGAAAAAAATTTAGGCTATGTTAAAAATTTTGAAAAGGCAATTTCTCTTTGTAGTGGCGAATATATTGCGCTGTGTGATCAGGACGACTTATGGAATTTAAATAAGATCAGCATACAGGTCCAATCAATAGGAGAAAATTTACTTTGCTATCACGATTCTGAATTTATTAATCAGGCTGGCGTGTCAATGCAAAAAGCACTGTCGGATGTGGTTAACATGTACGAAGGGGCTGATTTCAGACCTTTTTTGTTTTTCAACTCGGTTTCTGGACATGCCAGCCTCTTTAAAAAAGAGCTAGTTAACTATGCCTTGCCGTTTCCACAGCTTATATTCCATGATCGTTGGTTAGCCTATGTTGCCACGAATCTAGGAAGCATAAAATACTTGGATAAAAAACTAGTCCGATACAGGCAGCACGAAAATTCAGATACCAACATCCTAAAGCTTAGCCGCAAGAGAATTAAAAAAGAATTACATGGTACAGTTAAAATAAAGAATAAGATAGCTGAGCTCGAAATCTTAATGCAGTTCGAGTTTAACGCTAACCGGCCATTTGTTGAACAACTTTATCGATTATATAAAAGCAGGTTAAATTCTTATTTTTGCCCTAGGCTTGTGATTTTTATGTTTAGTTATTTTAGACCCCTGTTGTTTATTTCTAAAAAAGGTATGATCAGTAAGATCAATTTTGTTTTTAAGCATATTTGGGGATTTAAATTAAACAGAGAATAACAATCACAATTGCTTTTCAATAATGGAAAACCCAAAAGTTTCGATAATCATTCCGACATATAACTATGGTCATTTAATTGCCGAAACTTTAGATAGCCTGTTAAATCAGCATTGCCAAACCTGGGAAGCGATCATAGTTGATGATGGATCAACAGACGATACGGCCACAATTGTTGAACCCTATCTTGAAACCGATCATAGATTTAACTACATCAAACAAAAAAACCAAGGCGTTTCGGTTGCTAGAAATAAGGCAATAGAGGCCTGTACCGGAAACTATATCCAGTTTTTAGACGCCGACGATTTTCTTTCTCCTTCCAAAATTCAAAATCAGCTCGTATATCTGCAGGCCCATCCTGATGTTGATATTGTGCTAAGCGACACCCAATATTTCAGAAATGGAGATTTTGATAAAAAGTTTTCTGATTTAAGCTTAACCAACGAGGTTCAAACCACAAGAATAAATGGAAAGGGATTTGATGTCATTTCTGATTTTGTTCAACGTAATCAGATGGTGATCCAAAGCCCGCTATTTAAAAAAAAGATACTTAAGACAGTTGGTCTGTTTGATGAACGAATGCATTATTTAGAAGATTGGGATTTATGGTTAAGGTGTGCTTTCGCGAATTTTTCCTTTGCGTTTTTAAATGATCCTGAAAGCCTTTCGTTTGTAAGGGTTCATGCTATCAGTGCCTCAAAAAATTCAGATAAGCTCCAGGAGGCCGAGGCAACATTAAGAAGAAATATTACTACCTATATTTCAGCACATCCATTGTTGACCTTAAAAGAAAAATCGATTCTTAACCAACAAAACCAAAAAGAGCTTATTCGAACATTTAAAATGCTAATGGCTAAAACTCATTTCATCAATGTTAAGAGATGGATTTTCTTTTATAAACAGCTTCAAAATTTGCCTGCATTTTATTTATCGCTTCTCAAATCTTTAAA
The DNA here is from genome assembly GCF_059703915.1 of Pedobacter sp. NO84. Taxonomy (NCBI): domain Bacteria; kingdom Pseudomonadati; phylum Bacteroidota; class Sphingobacteriia; order Sphingobacteriales; family Sphingobacteriaceae; genus Pedobacter; species Pedobacter sp. NO84. Next base: position 3,648,917 of record NZ_AP046575.1, on the reverse strand, counting down.
TATTAAGCGTAAATTGAAATAAGTTTGCCCAAGGAAATTCTAATTCTCACCAACATGAAAACCCCGATTAAAATTGATATTATAATTTTAAGTTATGCTAAAGATGATGGTCTAAAACAAACAACCACGCAGGCGATAGATACTTTAATGGATTCGGAAGATAGTAAACATATTAACTTTAATGTAATTGTGATCGAATCTAATCATGCCCTAAAACCTTTCGAATACCCTTTCTCTAAAACAATCTATCCCAACGAAAAATTTGGATACCATAAATACATGAACATAGGCATTGGGCTTACCGTTAATCCCTATGTATGCATCTGTAATAATGATTTATTGTTCCACAAAAATTGGGCTTCAGAAATTTTAAACGTATTTAATGATGATCCTACCATTGAAAGTGCTAGCCCAGCTTGCTCTATACATCATCCAGAACATGGAATCCAATTAAACACAGGTATATATGTAGGTTATGAAATTAGAAAGGAGATTACGGGATGGTGTTTATTTTTCAAACGTGATATCCTGAAAAAAATTGGAAAATTAGATGAAAAATTCGGCTTTTGGTATGCAGATAATGATTATGCGAAAACCCTTGAAAAGAACCACATCAAGCATGCTCTGGTCACATCTTCAATTGTAGATCATTTGGAAAGTAAAACATTGAATTCGTTAAACCGCCAAGAACAATTAAAGATTACTGCCCGAGAGCGCTTCTATTATGAATATAAATGGGAGGGCAGAAGCTATCTCTCTTATTTGAACAGGCTATTAAAGTTTAGAAAGGAAATAAGACGTCAATCAAAAACTTCGTCTAATGATTAATTTTAAAACCTGAAAATACAGGTTTAAGAATAATCCGAAAGTCATTAGTTTAGACTTCCTACTGTTCCATACTACGTTAAAGAGCTCCTTTTTTGTAAATCCTTCTGCCAGCATCCTTTTAAAAATACTTTTGAAGGCTCTTTTTTCCTGTAAGTAAATTTGATGTCTGGGTAAATTTGCCAGATTTAGTGGAAGTATCTCGCTCCATTTTTTGTGGACCTTTAAAATCTCGCTCAACCACTTTTTATCAAATTTTCCTTCCGAAAAGTGTTCAATCAATATTTCGAATGTTACTGCTACCTCATACACTTGGTTAATTCCCAAAGAGAAATCAAGATCGTATCCATGAAAGCCCCGCAGTAAATTTTGATCAAAAGAATAGGTGAAATAGGCCCCTTTTGTACAACAAAACCAAGCTCCATCTATGCAGGCTACTTTTGAGAGCTTTACATCCCCAGGATTTGAATAATCTAAGGACGTTTCTTTGTTTGAAAATTTATAGTGCTGGATAATATTATAAAATTGGATATCCCCCATGATATCATAGCAATGCCATCCAGAAGGTGCGAGAGATTTATATTGGCTTCCCGCAATTCCGATAAGCCCATATGCTGGATTCTCAATAAATGTATCTTTAATGATTTTGCCCCAATTTGCGGTGTGGATTTTGATATCCTCATGCATAAAGCACAAAAAATCATATTTAGACAGCTGTGCACCCCGATTATATACTTCGCAAATCCCCATCTCTCCCTTCCTGTTATCCACGGAAATCAATTCATACTCTACCCCAATCGTTTGATCAATATTTGCAGATACCGCCGCTAATTGAGATTGGTTTACTGAAGAGATAATTATCGAGATCATTCGTTAATCCTTATATGCGAAAACGTTGATTGCCATATCAAAAGATTCACAAATGAGATTAGTATCTCTAAACGGACTTTTTCTGACACTTGATTCCTTAATGTAATAATGAAATCCTTCTTCCTTTAAAATTTCTAATAATTGATGAAGAGTTTGGTCCTTATTGATATCATTATGGTACTCAAAGAAGACAGATCCAACTTCTGAAAGTTTGGGTTTACAATCTTTTAAAACCGCGTATTCGGCTCCTTCGATATCAATCTTTAAGAAATCAACCTCCGCAGAAAGAAAATCTGCTAATCTTATAGCAGCTATTTTAGTAGGTTCTTGATTGGAATAGGAATCGAGTACTCTTCCGCCCATTCCTTTATCAGTGTAAAATTCCAAAACCTCCTCTTTTGTCCATACTGCTTTATCAAATAACTGAACATTCTTTAAATCAAATGCGGCCACATTTTCTTTTAATATTTCAAAAACAGCAGCGTCTGGTTCAAACGCCATTATGGTGTGTCCGGGATATTGTTGGGCAAAATAAAGCACGCTTAGGCCCATATTTGCGCCACAATCCAAAATAATAGTTTTGTTGGCCGAAGGTTTAAAGTTGTAGATATGATGTACAAAAATTTCCTTATAGGTATCTATGAAGCTATCAGGATCATGGAACTTGAATGGTTTATGAAAAATATGGGCGAAATCTGCAGTAAATCTTGGAAGCTCCGCTATACGCTCCAGTTCTTTCTGAATTAGCGTAAGCCTTGATTTTCTTATTCTTCTTTCAATTATACTTCTTAATCCCATAAATATGATTTAGCGCCTAAAGATACAATTAAGTAAACAAAAGCAAATATGATGGGTTTTTGAAAGAAATTTTTAAAATAAAAAAAGAGCGATAAATCGCTCTTTTTGTTATTGTTTACTAATAGTTAAGGATAGGCATAAAAAGGAATACCTACATATATCCAACCTACAAATGGTGCCGAAGCATTTCTATTGGTCGAATAAAAATGGTTTTTTGTAGATGCGTTAAAAAATTCATAAACCGGAACAGAACCTAGTACCTGCGTGCTGTGCGCATAAAACAAAACACCAGAGTTAACATAACCCGCCCACCCAGGAGCTGCGTTTGTAGTTAGGGCATGATCTCCCGTTGTTGGATTATAAAACTGATAAACTTGTGCAGTTTTAAAATATGGGGTAGAAAATGCTTTGAATGGCTGTCCATTATGGCTAAAGCTAGGGTATAAAAGTTGCATATTAGGATCTAGATTATACGCGTGTTTGTCTAGTGAACCGCTATAATATTCATATACATCTGTGGGCAACAAGTTTACTCGGTTATCTATCAAATATTGAGAAATATAGGCTTTAACAGCTGCACTTTTAACCGGATCGGTAATTAGATCCCAAAGAGGGATCAATCCATTTTCAGGTATATCAACAAGTTCGGCGTTTAATAAAGAAGAACTATTTTCCCAAGCTGTAGTACTGATCGCTGGCATGGTTCCTCCGATAGGAACATTACCAAATAAGCTGGCAGATGGCTCTCCGCCAATCGTTTCATAGAATAATCTCTGATTAACATTGTTTTGGATTTCTTGGGTAGTTACAGTATGTGAGCCATCAATATTGAAAATACCCTTGATACTGAATTCGATCCCATTAGTTGCCGCGGTTTTACGGTCTGAGTTAGTGGTTTCAGACCTGTACATGATATTTAACTTGGCACCTAAAATGATATCAGAAAGCACATGGGTTCCATATTTGCTTACGATAGACTGAGGTGTTTCATTCTGTACATCACTAATAAAACTAGGCTGCAAATATTGTTGCAATAACGCAAGGTTTGCATTAAATTTTACTCGCTTTTGTTGAATTTTTAAAGAGTAGCTACTAAATATATATTTAGATGAGTAAAAGTTAGTGCTACTGCCATCACTATTAATTGTTAATTTAACAAAAGGCACTTTAGCAATCTTTGGATCTGTTGATGGGGCTGCATTTGGATCCGGAACCGACAAACCTGAACCAAGCTTGTCTGTTAATGATCTCGAAAAACTTACCGCATCTTCGCCGGCAATAACTTCTCCAGTTTTTCTGCTAGAAAGATCCCATTCTACTCTTGTAGGCTCGGCAGCTTTCAAGGCAACAATGTTGATTACAGAAAATTTAGAAGCACTTGAGTTAGCGAATTCTCCAGTTACATCGTAACCGTAACCAAGTAAATCATTTTGTCCGTCGCCAGCGGATTTTAAGGCGTTGGGGTCTCTTGAACCGGTTAATTGATTTTCACCGCCAGAGCGAGAAGGAAGCATGTCTGTTTTAGAACACGCACTGAACAACAATGTCATTAATACAATGACATACAATAGGGGATTTTTTTTCATTGGATGATTTTTTTTTTGCAAAAAGACCAAAAACATTTTTCTTTTTTGAAAACCATTAGTTACCAAATATTAAACTACACTTATCCTATTTGAATTTCATAGTGATACTATTATCCCTAAAATAGATCACCACCTATTTGAACATCGCAATCAATTTGCTTCGAAAAATTTTTATATCTACCTTTGCACCAATTAATTGCATGGTTATACATGATAGTGATATTGGAAGGATAAAAAGAAAGAGATGATTGATATCGGCATAACACTCAGAAAACTTAGGAATGAAAAAAATTTCACCCAGCAATATGTTGCAAATTGTTTAGGGATAAGTAGAGAAGCTTATAAAAAGTGGGAAAACAACAGGGTTGATTTTTCCATTTCTCAATTAAAAAAAATTGAACAACTATACGAAATTCCCATTCCTAAGATAATCGAACTTTCAAGGTTATCAGAATTAAAATTTTTAAATAAGAGCGTTTGTTTAAAAAGCGTTTTAGTCGTTTAAAAAGATTTTTCGTTCCCTTTAACTAGAAAACCCAGCTTTCATTATGAAAACTGGGTTTTTATGCCTTATCAAATTTAACTAGAAAATTGTTTTAGTTATTATAATTTACGTTTAACCTCTACCTGTTCATAAGCTTCTACGATATCACCCACTTCGATATTATTAAAGTTTTGGATGTTCAATCCGCATTCGTAACCTTTGGCAACTTCTTTTACATCGTCTTTGAAACGTTTTAAAGAGGCTAATTCTCCAGTATAGATTACAACACCATCACGCACAATTCTGATTTTGCTGTTCCGTGTAATTTTGCCATCCAATACCATACAACCTGCAATGGTACCCACTTTGGTAATTTTAAAGGTTTCTCTTATTTCAACATTCGCTACAATCTTTTCTTCAAATTCTGGAGCTAGCATTCCTTCCATTGCCGCCTTAATTTCATTAATGGCATCATAGATGATTGAGTATAAACGAATATCAATCTGTTCAGCTTCGGCCAGTTTACGAGCACCTGGTGAAGGGCGTACTTGGAAACCAATAATGATTGCATCTGAGGCAGATGCCAACAATACATCAGATTCTGAAATCTGTCCAACAGCTTTACCAATAATATTAATCTGTATTTCCTCAGTAGATAATTTCAACAATGAATCTGCAAGTGCTTCGATAGAACCATCCACGTCACCTTTTACGATTAAGTTAAGTTCTTTAAAGTTACCGATGGCTAAACGTCTGCCAATCTCATCAAGAGTGATATGTTTCTGTGTACGTAAACCTTGCTCTCGCATCAATTGAAGGCGTTTATTGGCAATTTCTCTTGCTTCAACTTCACTTTCCATTGCATTAAACTTATCTCCAGCAGTTGGTGCCCCTTGCATACCTAATACTTGTACAGGTACTGATGGCCCAGCTTCTTCAACTTTTTGCCCACGTTCATTAAACAACGCTTTTACTTTACCGCTATAGCTACCTGCTAAAATCGGATCACCAACCCTTAATGTACCGGCTTGCACCAATACGGTAGTTACAATACCGCGGCCTTTATCTAATGTTGCTTCGATTACCGTACCGGTTGCACGTTTATTAGGATTAGCTTTTAATTCTAATAATTCTGCTTCTAAAAGTACCTTATCCAATAGTAGATCTACATTTAAACCACTTTTACTCGATATTTCTTGCGATTGGAATTTACCACCCCAATCTTCAACCAAAATATTCATGGTTGACAACTGCTCTTTTACCCTATCTGAGTTGGCTCCTGGCTTATCGATTTTTGTGAATGCAAATACCAATGGCACCCCAGCTGCTTGAGCATGGTTGATGGCTTCCTTGGTTTGAGGCATTACTGCATCGTCTGCCGCGATAACGATAATCGCAATATCGGCTACTTTTGCACCACGGGCACGCATCGCTGTAAAGGCTTCGTGACCGGGAGTATCTAAAAACGTAACCTGTTTGCCTGTGTTAGTAGTAACCTTATAAGCACCAATGTGCTGGGTAATACCACCTGCCTCGCCAGCTACTACATTCGCCTTACGGATATAATCTAGTAATGAGGTTTTACCATGATCTACGTGTCCCATAATGGTAACCACCGGCACCCTTGGCTCAAGATCTTCTGCCGCATCTTCTTCTTCGATAACGCTATCCGCCTCTTCATCTGCTTTTACAAACTGTATCTCATAACCAAACTCATCAGCAACTATGGTTAATGTTTCTGCATCCAAACGTTGGTTAATGGAAACAAACATCCCCAAGCTCATACAGGTACCAATAATTTTGGTAACAGGTACATCCATCATATTAGCCAGTTCATTAGCCGTTACGAATTCGGTAACCTTTAATACCTTAGATTGCAATTGCTCTTCGGCTGCTGCTTCTTCGGCGGTTAATGCTACATCATCACGTTTTTGGCGACGCAGTTTTGCACGTTGAGCAAATTTTCCAGATTTACCGGCACCACTTAAACGAGCCAGTGTTGCTTTAATCTGATCTTGTATTTCTTTCTCGGTAGGTTCTTCTTTTGGTCCGCCTGGTGTAGTACCACCCGGTCTGGCATTTCTAAAATTAGGGCGACCACCCGCAGTATTGTTTGTGTTGTTTCTAAAATCTGGCCTATTTCCAATTGGAGCTCCTGTACCTGCTGGTCGAGGTGCGCTTGGTCCTGGTTGTTGACCTTGGATGGGCTGTCCTTGCTGCTGTCCTTGTTGGCCTGGAGCACCTGGGTTTCCACCAGGTGTCTTCTTGCGCTTGCGTTTACGTTTTGCCGCCTCGCTATCTCCAGAAGAGGCAACGGGTTGGTTTCTACGATCTGGAGTAGTTGGTAAAACAATTTTACCAATAATATTTGGACCAGAGAGCTTTACTGAGCGTGCTTTGATCACGTCGTCGTCTCCGTTTTGTTCTGTTGCGTTGGCCACTGGCGCCACGGGTTCAACCGCTTTAGGTTTTTCTTCGATAGTTGTTTGAACAACAGGCTTAACCTCTTCAACAGGTGCTTTTACTTCTTCTACTGGAGCTGGCTTTTCTAAGGGAGCCTCCACTTTAGGTGTTTCAACTACTGTTGGCTCTTCTTTTTTGGCTTCAACTACTGGTGCTTCTTCTTTCTTAGCAGGGCGGGTTTTTGAATTTAGATCATTCAAATCTATCCTACCAACTATTTTGACACCTGGTAATCCGCCCTCTTCAGCTATTTCTTCTGGAGCTGGTGCTTTTGCGGGCTCAACAGGTTTAGCTTCAACCGGTTTTTCCTCTCTAGCTTTCTCAACTGGAGGAGCATAGGAGTGAAGGTTTTTGATTAGAATACCTTCGTTTTCGAAATCTTGTTTTTTTCTAGGCACCTCTGCAGCTTTTTCAGCTACTTCTGGCTCATCACGACGAATTTTACCTATAACGATCTGATTGGCTTCTTCTTTTACGATTTTATCCCCCTGAAACTCTCTCAATAATGCATCATACATATCTTTTGAAAGTTTGGTAGTGGGTTTATTTTCCACAGTAAAGCCTTTCTTACTTAGAAACTCTATAATTGTTGAGCTTCCAACGTTAAGTTCTTTAACTGCTTTAAATAAAATTACGGTTTTGTCGTCTGACATCTATTATCCTATTTTTTTTCTATTATATACAAAAGTAACGTTTATTCTTATTTATTCAAGCATAACACGTTATTCAAATTCCGATTGAAGAATACCTATCACCTCTTTAATGGTTTCTTCTTCAAGATCGGTACGTTTTACCAATTCATCTACCGATAAAGCCAAAACACTCTTCGCGGTATCGCAGCCGATCGCTTTTAGCTCGTCGATGATCCAGCTATCTATTTCATCCGAGAACTCTTCGATATCCACATCTTCATCTTCTTCTCCGGCTTCGCGGTAAACATCAATTTCATAACCTGTTAATTTACCGGCCAATTTAATGTTATGTCCGCCTCTACCAATTGCCAATGAAACCTGATCAGGCTTTAAGTAAACCGATGCATGTTTTGTAGTATCATCCAATTTAATAGACGTGATTTTTGCTGGGCTCAATGCACGTTGAATGTACAATGAAATGTTATTGGTGAAATTGATGACATCAATATTTTCATTCTTTAGCTCTCTCACGATCCCGTGGATACGAGAACCTTTCATTCCAACACAAGCTCCAACCGGATCAATTCTATCATCGTAAGACTCTACAGCAACTTTGGCACGTTCTCCAGGTTCACGAACTATTTTCTTGATAGTGATTAAACCATCGAAAATCTCTGGAACCTCAATTTCGAACAAACGCTGTAAAAACTCTGGTGCAATACGAGATATAATGATTTTTGGTGTGGCATTAACCATATCTACCTTTGAAATCACCGCACGTACCGAATCTCCTTTTTTGAAATAATCTGCCGGGATCTGTTCGGTTTTAGGCATCATTAGTTCGTTGCCCTCATCATCAAGAACCAAGGTTTCTTTTTTCCAAACCTGATACACCTCTCCTGTTACGATCTCGCCAACCCTATCTTTATATTTTTTAAAGATTTCATCTTTCTCTAATTCTAAAACTTTAGACACTAGAGTTTGACGAGCGGCCAAAATCGCCCTGCGACCAAAACTTTCTAACGTAATCTGTTCGATGTAATCATCACCAACTTCCATATCAGCATCTAGCTGCTTCACTTCGGCAAGCTCGATCTCTAGGTCATCATCTTCCGAAAAACCATCTTCCATTACTTTTCTGGTTCGCCAGATTTCCAAATCCCCGTTATCTGGGTTTACAATTACGTCACAGTTTTCATCTGTTCCATATTTTTTACGCAACATACTGCGAAATACCTCTTCCAGTACACTAATTACTGTAGGGCGGTCGATATTTTTGAAGTCTTTAAACTCTTGAAATGAATCGATTAAATTAATATTGCTCATTTTTCTATTTAAATGAAATTAAAACCTTTGTTTCTACTATATTATTAAACTCAATTGAGGTTTCTACTAATTGAGCTTTTTTTCCTTTTTCTTTAACTTTTTCTTCCAGCAAAATAGTTTTCTGATCAACAGCTAACAATATGCCTTCTTTTTTTTCGCCATCGGCCAGCTTAACACTCAGTTCTCTGCCTATATTTTTATGATATTGGCGATTTAACACTAAAGGCTCACCTACTCCAGGAGAAGAAACTTCTAGATTATAGGCTTTTTCTATCGTGTTTTCTTCTTCTAAATGAAAACCTACATGCCTGCTAATTGCTGCACAATCTTGAATACTTATGCCCTGATCTCCATCAACATGAATAATCAATTTGTTGGTGGGCAATAATTTTACAGCCACTAAAAACAGTTCAGGCCTATCCGCTATCTTCTCTTCAACGAGTGCTATAACTCTTTTTTCTACCTGCATATCCTAATTTGTTGCAAAAGAAAAAAGGGGACTCTGTCCCCTCTTCTTCCTCTATTACAGTGCAAATGTACTAAAAATAAATAAATAATAAAAACCTAGACTAGGATTAATAAGATTTAAGGATAAAGATTATAAAACTTACCAAGATTTAAAGGATTGAAAGATTATAGGATTATTTTAGAATGCCTATTAAGAAATAAGATGGCTAGGGATCGACCAAGACATTAATGCGCTCTAATCCTGTAATCCTAAATCTAGTCTTTCTTCTATTGTTTTACTACGATTTAACATAGCACTCCGATCTTAAAATCCTGTAATCCTAAAAATCCTAGTCCTTCTTTAGTATTTTCTGTTGCATTTTAACATGGTGCCCTACGTCTGACCTTAATACCTCTTCGGCTTTAGCAAATTTGGCATTAATGATGGTTTGGATAAGGTAATACTTGCCCTTTTTAAAAGCAGAATCTGGTGTAAAAATAAGCCGATCGTCTTTCATGTCCAGTTTCCCAGGCCATTCTATTTCCATGCTTGTTGAATCGTCTTCGGCAGGGGTTTGTAAAACACTAACCAGTTTTTGGTATGTTGTATCTGTTTTAAGATTCTTTTTAAGCTGGAATAGTCCTTCTCTATTGATATTTGAAATCACTAAGGTCTTGCCATCGGTAGAAAAATCAATCGACAAGGGTTGCTCATCTGTTGTACTACAAGCTAATGTAAAGACACATGCAATTGCTAAAAATAACTTTGTAAATTTGAACATCTTATTAAATATTATAATGAACCCCATTGATCAAGTAAGTAAGCGGGCTACACGTCTCGTTAATCATTTAACTCCATTTAATATTAAAAAATAAATATAAACAGATGAAATTAATATTCGAAATTTTGCTTATGGGTTTTGCCATGCTTATTGGAGCATATATAGTGCCCGGTGTTACAGTTGATGGTTATGGAAGTGCAATTATTGCTGCTGTACTTATTGCATTAGCTAATGCGACATTGGGTCTTATATTAAGGATTTTTACGTTTCCCTTAAATGTGCTCACGCTCGGACTCATATCCTTTATCATTACTATCCTGATGATTTTGCTTGTAGATAGCTGGATGGATGGATTTAATACATCAGGTTTTTTGGCAGCCGCCCTTCTTGCAATTGCTGTTGCGATAATTAAAATGGTGTTGGATTCGCTGTTTGGGGTAGAGAAGAAGTAGAAGTAGGGTAAAATGGAAGAGGTAAAATGGAAAATGTTGCACCATCACATTTCCGTCTTCCATCTTACATCTTCCGTTCTAACCTAGTATCCCTCTGCTGATCACCAATTTCTGGATCTCCGAAGTACCTTCATAAATTTGGGTTATTTTTGCGTCCCTCATCATTCTTTCTACGTGGTATTCTTTTACAAAGCCATACCCACCGTGTATCTGAACGGCCTCTACGGTTACTTCCATGGCAATCTTGCTGGCAAAGAGTTTGGCCATTGATCCCGCTAGGGTGTAGGGAAGGCCCTGGTCTTTTAACCATGCTGCTTTATACACCAATAGCCTCGCAGCCTCAATTTGCGTTGCCATATCTGCTAATTTAAAAGCAATAGCTTGATGGTCTGCAATGGCTTTCCCGAAAGATTTACGTTGTTGTGAATAGGTTAAAGCCAATTCATAGGCGCCAGCAGCAATGCCCAATGCTTGAGCAGCAATGCCTATCCGGCCCCCTTCAAGGGTTTTCATCGCAAATTTAAAACCGAATCCATCTTCACCAATGCGGTTTTCCTTTGGTACTTTTACGTCGTTAAACATTAGAGAATGTGTATCCGAACCCCTAATGCCCAGTTTATTTTCTTTCGGACCAACGGTAAAACCTTCCATGCCCTTTTCTACGATGAAAGCATTTATGCCTTTATGTCTTAATTTTTTATCGGTTTGTGCAATAACAATGTAAGTACTTGCCGTATTTCCATTGGTGATCCAATTTTTAGTGCCGTTTAATAAATAATAATCGCCCTTATCTTCTGCTGTTGTTTGTTGCGATGTAGCATCAGATCCCGCCTCGGGCTCAGACAAACAAAAGGCGCCAATTTTCTCGCCCGATGCCAAGGGCTTCAAGTATTTTTCTTTTTGCTCTTCATTACCAAACGCTTCAAGGCCAAAACATACCAGCGAATTATTTACAGAAACTACTACCGACGATGAGGCATCAATCTTTGAGAGTTCTTCCATTACCAATACATAAGAAACAGAATCCATGCCGCTCCCGTTATATTTAGGATCAACCATCATTCCCAGAAAACCTAATTCTCCAAGCTTTTTAACCTGTTCTGTTGGAAATTTCTGATGTTCATCCCGTTCTATCACACCCGGCTTTAGTTCGGTTTGGGCAAAATCCCGAGCCGCCTGTTGGATCATCAATTGTTCTTCGCTTAATTGAAAAAGCATAATTATAAGTTGTATAAGGTTAGACTTTCCAAATTTAGTATTTCTTTGCGAAATTACTATGGTTGCATAGTAAATTTTTGCCTAGAAAGCAGAGGGCAGGGGGCTTGGAGCTTTCAGAAGCATAAATCTAGTTTTCTAAAAATAGATTTATGGTCTAAACTGCCGAAGAGCAGCAGATAACACAATAACTAGATGTAATGAAGAGGGGGTGCATCCAAACGCCATGCGCCAAGCTCTATGCATAGACGGGTTTATTTCAGCAGTTTATTATTATCGTCTGGGAATACGAGGATGGGTTGGTATTTTTTAGCCTCTTCTACAGGCAATGAGCCGTAAGACATTATGATCAGAATATCACCAACCTGAACTTTTCGTGCGGTTGCTCCATTAAGGCAAATAGTCCCAGTACCTCGTTCGCCTCTAATGGCATAGGTTTCAAAACGCTCACCATTGTTGTTGTTAACAATCTGAACCTTTTCGTTAGGTATAATATTGGCCGCATCCAATAAATCTTCATCTATAGTTATGCTGCCCACGTAGTTTAATTCTGCCTGTGTTACTTTAACACGGTGTATTTTCGATTTTAAAATCTCGATAATCATTTCGCAAAGTTAGGACATATTATGGAAGATGTATCATGTAAAATGGAAAGATGGCTTGTAAACGACACATTTACTCATCTGATGACTTAAAGTCATCAGATGAGTTATAACAACATATTATCTATCAACCTTGTTTCGCCAACCTTTGCCGCTACTAAGGCAATCGGGTAATCGGAGTTGTCATTTTCAATGGGTAAAAGGGTTGCCCCATCTGCGATGGTAAAATAATCTAGCGTTACACCGTTAGTTTGATGGATCAATTTACTGGCCTCTGCAATCAATGCCGCTACCGGTAATTTATGGTAGTTTTCTTTAACCTCTTGAAGCGCTCTGCTCAATACTAGGGCATGTGCCCTATCTTTTGCTGATAAATGGATGTTTCTGGAACTCATGGCCAACCCATCTTCTTCTCGTATAATCGGACAAGAAATAATCTCGACAGGAAGATTAAAATGGCTAACCATCTTTTTTATCATCAGCACCTGCTGGAAATCCTTTTGGCCAAAAAAAGCCACATCCGGATTTACCGCATCAAAAAGTTTCTTTACGATTTGGGTTACCCCTTGATAATGACCTTTTCTAAATTCTCCTTCCAGTAGGAATTCGGCCGGACCCAAGTCTATGTGCCAGTTTTCTGGAACTGGAAATGAGGGGTACATTTCTTTAACCGAGGGCATAAATACTACATCACAACCTGCTTCTTCTAACATTTTAATATCGTGTGCTAATGGGCGGGGATATTTTTCTAGATCTTTGGGGTCTGTAAATTGGGTTGGATTTACAAAAATGCTACAGACTACACAATCGGCCTTTTGCTGTGCAAGCTTAATGAGAGATAAGTGTCCCTTGTGCAGCGCACCCATTGTAGGCACTAGTGCAACAACTGATTTTGCCTTTTTTAATGGGCCTATCAGCAATTGCAATGCTGAGATCGTATGTATGATTTCCAAATTATCAATTGGTTTTTATAGGGCCAAAGTTGAACATTTATCTAAAACTTACAAAGCCTATTGCATAAGTTATTGATAAATATTAATATTATACGTACCTTTGCACCTTGATAATCTTTAAATTAACATAATTTAATATACAATATGGAGATGGCAAAAACGAAGCTACTGATTGTTACACACGAGATGTCGCCTTTCCTGGAACTCACTAAAATTTCAGAAATTACCCGTCAACTGCCTCAGGCAATGCAAGAAAAAGGATTCGAAATCCGCATCTTAATGCCAAGGTTTGGTAACATCAACGAAAGAAGGAACAGGTTACACGAAGTAATCCGATTATCGGGAATGAACATTATTATTGATGATAATGACAACCCCTTGATTATTAAGGTAGCCTCCATCCCTGCCGCTCGAATGCAGGTCTATTTCTTAGATAATGAAGATTATTTTCAGCGTAAATATGTTTTCAGAGATAAAGAAAACAAATTTTATGCAGATAATGACGAGCGCACTATCTTCTTTTGCAAGGGCGCATTAGAGACAGTTAAAAAATTAGGTTGGGCACCAGATATCGTTCACTGTCATGGATGGATGACTTCGTTGGTTCCGGCTTATATCAAAACTACCTATAAAAATGATCCGACTTTTAAGAATGCCAAAGTAGTTTACTCTGTTTATGAGAACTGTTTTACAGAGACCTTAAATACCGACATGCACAAAAAAGCAGTAATGAACAACATGACGGAAGAGGATACCAAAGCATTTATCAAAGCAGACAATAGTAGCTTGCATATTGGCGCCATAACTCACTCAGATGCAGTAGTTTTAGCTGATGAAAAGCTAAATAATGATGTGTTAAAATTTGTTAAAGATTCTAATAAGCCAACTTTAGCCTTTAATTTAACCGAAAATTACGAGAACTTCTTCAACTTTTATGAAGAAATCTCTGATGAGGAATTGGTTTCAGTAGCTTAATAGAGCGCATTATTTTAATATTTAATATGAAATTTATAAAACTAGACTTATTGACCCTGTTGATAAGTCTTTTTCTTTTCGCTTCTTGCGAAAACACTTCTACAATAGGTTTACAAATAGATCCAACAAGTGCCATTCAAGGTGCATTAGTAGATACGGTAACAGTTGGTTCACGTACCATACAAGAAGATATTACATCAACTATCGGAGCGGCAAGATATCCATTGGGTTTTTTAAAAGATCCAATTTTTGGAACAACCGAGTCGAGTTTGGCATTAGCGGTTTCTCTTCCCTACAGCAGTTATAATTTCGGCGGAACTCCCGTAATTGATTCGGCTGTTCTTGTTTTGAATTATGGAGGACAATTTTATGGAGATAGCACAGCAACATATTCTGTTGAAGTGCATGAACTAGACGGTAACATAAGTCGCGAAACCTCATTTCCAAGCAATAGAAATTACACCTATTTTCCTGCTCTTCTAGGAACTAAAACTGGTAAAATCTATCCAACCACGCGATATAAGGTAACTGATGTTGTAGCTGGAAAAGCAGATACGCTTAGATCGGTTACACCTCAATTAAGGATCAGACTTGACAAAACATTTATACAAAATAATATAGCCAACACTAATACCGATAACTTAAAAAGCAATCCAGTTTTTACCCGTTATTTTAATGGCTTACATGTTCAGATTAACAAAACAGGCTCGACAGGGAATGGTGGCATAGCATTTTTTGACTTCGCTAATGTTTATTCTGGTTTGGTTATCTATTATAAAAGAACTAATGCTACCACTAGCTTAATTGATACACTACAAGAAAATTTTCCGATTGCTTCGAGTAGTGGCCCTACGGCGGCTACCATTAAGCATGATTATACCGGTACACCTGTTGCGGTGCAACTAAGCAACCCTACTCTCCAGTACCCAGTAACCTATCTACAGCCCATGGCTGGAGTAAGAAATAAGATTACCTTCCCCTATTTGAGCAAATTTGCCGCAAATGTTGGCAAAATAGTGATTAATAAGGCTGAATTGGTAATTGATTTAAGTGCAGGATCAGACCTTATCCCTTATGGCGCTGCGCCTCGACTTACTCTTTACAAGTATGACATTGCCGAAAGAAGACAAAATTTACCAGATAATAGCGTAAGTACCCAGTACGTAAATGGAGACAATAGAGCTGTTGGGGAAGCTGTATTTGGAGGATTTTATAATGCCGTAACCAGAAAATATACTTTTGTAGTAACCAGTTATATCCAAGATTTATTGGATGGAAAAACACTTGATTATGGTACTTTCTTAGCCCCAACCCCATTAACAGAGTTCGATATCTATCCTTCGATAGGTACTGCGGCTAGATCTGTAATTGGCAGCTTTAAAAAGACACCAGCCGCTGGAGACAACGTCATTAAACTGAATATTTATTATACCAAAATAAATTAGTCTAAAATCTTTTTAAATTTTATTGAATCCCCCGTGAATTAACTATTTTAGGGGGATTTTTATTAATATTATATGTGTGGAATTGTAGGTTATATTGGGTTCCGTGAGGCTTGGCCAATCGTTATAAAGGGACTAAAAAGATTAGAGTATCGTGGCTATGACAGTGCGGGTATCGCACTGATTGATCAGGATGACCTAAATATTTATAAAAAAGCCGGAAAAGTCCAGGAATTAGAAGATTACGCCCAGGGAAAAAACTTGGCCGGAACCATTGGCATGGGCCACACCAGATGGGCAACGCACGGTGTGCCTTCAGACCGTAATTCCCATCCTCACACTTCAAATAATGGTAGGTTGAGTATTATCCACAATGGGATTATCGAAAACTATGCAACTCTTAAGGAAGAATTGGTAACAAGAGGCCATACATTTAACAGCGACACCGACACAGAGGTGCTGATCCATTTGATAGAAGAGATCTATAAAAATGAACATACGGATTTGCTTGAAGCGGTGAGGCTAGCCCTTAATGAAGTAAATGGTGCTTATGCTATCGTGATTATGGACCAGGATAACCCCAATGAGCTTATTGCCGCACGAAAAGGAAGTCCGATGGTTATTGGTGTAGGGCAAGGCGAATATTTTATTGCTTCAGACGCTACGCCAATTATTGAGTATACAAAGAACGTAATTTATTTGAACGACAACGAGATTGCGCACTTACAACGTGATGAGCTCCTAATCAAAAGATTGGATAATGTAGAACAGACACCTTACATACACGAATTAGAGCTTAAATTAGAAATGCTCGAAAAAGGTGGCTATGATCATTTTATGCTCAAAGAAATTTATGAGCAACCGCGTTCGATTAGAGACTGTATGAGGGGCCGTATCTATCCCGAAGAAGGAAAAGTACAGCTAGGCGGGATAAAAGAGTTTGCTGATAAGCTAAAGAACATTGATCGCATCATTATTGTAGCTTGTGGCACGTCATGGCATGCTGGCTTAGTGGGCGAGTACCTGATTGAAGAATATGCACGTATCCCTGTTGAAGTAGAATACGCGTCGGAATTTAGGTATAGAAATCCGATCATTACAGAAAAGGATGTGGTTATTGCAATCTCACAATCTGGCGAAACTGCCGATACGATGGCTGCACTGGAAATGGCCAAAGAAAAGGGCGCTACTATTTTTGGTATTTGTAATGTTGTAGGCGCTTCCATTCCTCGAATTACGCATGCGGGAGTGTATACCCACGCCGGACCTGAAATTGGAGTAGCATCAACCAAAGCTTTTACAGCGCAGGTTACTGTACTAACATTGATGGCGTTTTACATGGCCCAACAAAGAGGTACAATTACTAATTCTAAACTTGTAGAGCTGTTAACAGAATTAGACTGTATTCCTGATAAGATTTCTATCGCATTACAATCAAACGATATTGTTAAATCCATATCAGAAAAATTTAAGGATTCTAGAAACTGCTTGTTTTTAGGAAGGGGTAGTGGTTTTCCTGTGGCATTAGAAGGAGCTTTAAAGCTGAAAGAGATTTCTTATATCCATGCAGAAGGTTACCCGGCTGCAGAAATGAAGCATGGTCCTATTGCATTGATTGATGAAGAAATGCCAGTAGTTGTAATTGCTACCAAAAATTCATCTTACGAAAAAGTGATCAGTAATATCCAAGAAGTAAAAGCCAGGAAAGGTGTTGTAATCGCTATTGTTACCGAAGGTGATGTTGAGGTGCGGAAGATAGCGGACTATTGTATTGAAATCCCAGATTCTAGCGAAGCATTTCTTCCATTATTGGCAACTATACCGCTTCAATTGCTATCCTATCATATTGCAGTTTTAAGGGGCTGTAACGTAGATCAACCCAGGAATTTGGCGAAGTCCGTAACGGTAGAATAGCTTACTCATCGGATGACTTTAAGGATACTCATCGGATGACTTAAGTCATCCGATGAGTGCTAGAACGGCAAATCACCGGTTGCATCAACTGGGCTCACAAAATCGTCTTCACTTTTAGGGGTTCCACTACTTACTGGGGTATTTTCGAAATCACTTTTTCTGCCCAACATAGTGAAATTTTCGGCAACCACTTCGGTTACATATTTTTTGATCTTTTCTTTATCCTCAAAAGAACGGGTTCGTAATTTGCCTTCTATATAAACCAGTTTCCCTTTTTGTAAGTATTTAGAAGCTACTTCGGCCAAACCCCTCCATAGCACTATATTATGCCATTCTGTTTGTTCTACCCGCTTACCATCTTTGTTGTAAGTTTCTGAAGTGGCTAATGGAAAGCTAGCTACGGTTACACCACCTTCTAAATGTCGAACTTCTGGGTCTTTACCCAAATGCCCAACTAAAATAACTTTGTTAATCCCGGACATATCAATAGCAATTTGGTTGGTTTTATAAATACATTTCGATAAAATTCTCGATTACTTTTGGGTGAGGTAATTCCTTAAATTCAGCCATAGGAACCAATTTAATATCGTTATGTAAACTAAAGTTAATCATATAATTGTCTAAAGCAAAAAATTGCACATATATAATTTGGTGGCTTAATAAATGCTTTTTATAAGAAATTTGTTTAATTTTTACCGCTTCTCCAAACATCTGTTTTATCTGGGATGTAAAATTAGTGCTGTTAACATCGGGGGATTCTGATGTTTCAATCAAGGGAAAATCATATAGCTGTTGCCAAACATCGCCAGCTTGGCGCTGCTTGATTAAAATGTGCTCATCAATATTGCAAACAAAGTAATTGAACCAGCGCTCTCTTACTTTTATCTTCTTCAGTTTAATGGGCAAAACATCCACTTTGTGCGTTCTAAAGGCAACGCAGTCTAGTTGTAATGGACAGGTGGCACACAAGGGGGCTTTTGGCTTACACTGCAGCGCCCCAAACTCCATAATGGCCTGGTTATAGAGTGCAGCAGGCTGATCATCGATCAGATGTTGAGCCAGGGCGGTAAATATATTTTTTCCCTTTGAAGAATTAATGGGCTCTTCTATTCCAAAATACCTTGCTAAAACCCGAAAGACATTTCCATCTACTACGGCTTTATTTTCGTTATTAGAGAAGGATGAGATCGCCGCCGCGGTATAATCTCCAACGCCTTTAAGATTAAGCAATTGATCATATGCAACGGGGAAAATACCATCATGTAATTCCAGAACTTGCTTTGCAGTATGAAGCATGTTTCTCGCTCTTGAATAATACCCTAATCCCTGCCAAAGCTTAAGCACCTGATTTTCTGTGGCATCAGCAAAGGATTTGACCGTAGGGAAATTTTCTAGGAACTTATTGAAATACGGAAGGCCTTGATCTACCCTTGTTTGTTGAAGTATAATTTCCGACAACCAAATTACATACGCATCTGTAGTATTACGCCATGGGAGCTCCCTCTTATTAATTTTATACCATTTTATCAGTTCATTTTGGAAGTTCATTAGGCCAAAAATACAATCAAATAATATCATTTTGGCAAAACTTGCGTTTACATGATAGATTTGATTATAAATAAATGATCTTTTATTTTCCTATCTCATTAAAAAGCAATACTTTTGCAACCCCAAAACAGTTATAATATTTAACAACAATAACTTAATAAATAGAAAAATATGACTAAGGCAGATATTATTTCAGAAATATCAACAAAAACCGGAATTGAAAAAGTAGACGTACAGGAAACAGTTGAGGCATTTTTCAAGGTAATCAAGAACAGTATGATCGGCGGAGAGAATGTATACGTTAGAGGCTTTGGCAGTTTCGTGGTAAAAAAGAGAGCACAAAAAACTGCTAGAAATATTTCTAAAAACACTGCGATCATTATTCCAGAACATTTTGTTCCTAGCTTTAAACCAGCAAAAGTGTTTGTTGATAAAGTAAAGAACAACTCTAAAAAAGTTAAGGCAGAAGCTTAATCATCATGTTAAACACTATCCGTTCAAAACAAGCCATTCTTATTTTTGCAATTGTATTGCTTGTTGGATTTTTGTTTAGTAGAGACGTGAAAGGCTTAGTAAAGCCTAAGGATGGGGCCAAACAAACGGCAATTAGCCAAGAGGCAGCCAACGATCAGCCTACCATTACAATAGAAGAAGTTTCAACCACTGCTAAGAGTACGATAAGTACTTTCACCGCTAAAGAAATTACCACTTTAGAGAGTGCTTATCAAAATGCTGATGATGCAGAGAAACCCATTGTTGCAAAACAGTTGGCAGAAAAGTGGAATGATGTTGAACAGCTCGCTCCAAGTGCGATGTACTATGAGCTTGTTGCCAAAAATGAGCCTACTTTAAAGAATTGGCTTACTACGGGAGGCCGTTTTTTAAAGGCCTTCGATGGCACCCAGGATAGTTTGGTCCAGTCTGCTATGCTTCAGAAAGCTAATTTAGCTTTTACAAACGCATTAAAGCTAGACCAAAATAACAATGAGGCTAAAACAGGCCTGGGCATTACCATAGTTAACGGAATGGGTGCTCCTATGCAGGGCATTGCGATGTTAATGGAGGTAGTGAAAAATGATCCTAAGAATTTAAAGGCAAACATGAATTTAGGAATGTTCGCCATTAAGTCTGGCCAGTTTGATAAAGCCATTGTACGCTTTGAAAATATTGTGAAAAACATTAAAGCTACGCCAGATGCCTATTTTTATTTAGCCACGGCTTATGAAAATCTAGGTAAGAACAATGAAGCAATAGACGCTTATTTAAATAGCAAAAAATTAGCAGCCAACCCAACTTTATCAACTTTTATTGATAAGAAGGTGACTGAGTTAAAGAATAAACGTTAATTAACAGATTAATAAAAACATTAAAAACTTAAAATTATGCCAAGCGGTAAAAAAAGAAAAAGACATAAAATGGCTACTCACAAACGTAAAAAACGTTTAAGAAAAAACAGACACAAGAAAAAATAGGATTCCCCTATTTGTGTATTTGCCAGAAATAAATACCAGATTAATCAGGTGTTTATTTTTGGATTCCATGTTTTTTAGTCCATGTGTAATAGGGCATTAAATTGCCTTAAAATCTATAGCTTTTGGTAAAGGAATTAATAATCGATTCGACTCCTACGGGGGTAACCATAGCTTTAATTGAAGACAAATATCTTGTAGAGCTTCATAAAGAACACATCAACAATAACTACGCCGTTGGCGATATTTATTTAGGTCGCATAAAGAAAATTATGCCTGGCCTAAATGCAGCTTTTGTTGATGTTGGTTATGAAAAAGATGCTTTTTTGCATTATTTCGACTTAGGCCCTCAAGTACAATCTTTAATAAAGCTCACAAAAATTAAGCGTAATGGTACAGTAAATGGAACTTTATTAGATAATTTTAAATTAGAGATCGATATCAATAAAGCTGGTAAGATCTCAGAGATTGTCAGCAAAAATTTGATCCTACCAGTTCAAATTGCTAAAGAACCCATTTCTACCAAAGGACCACGACTAAGCTCTGATCTTTCAATTGCAGGAAGATATATTGTTTTAGTCCCGTTCTCTAATGTGATATCCATCTCAAAAAAGATTAAAAGCAATACCGAACGTAATCGTTTAAAGAAGATTATTGAAAGTATTAAACCCAAAAATTTTGGGGTAATCATTAGAACGGTTTCTGAAGGTAAAGGCGTTGCCGAATTACAAAAAGATTTATTGGATTCTGTATCCAAATGGGAAAACTTTATAAAAAAGTTGCCCGATGCAGAGCCATCAAAAAGAGTTTGGGGAGAGATGGATCGTACTTCTACCCTAATCAGAGATATTTTAAGTGCCGATTTTGCAAATGTTTATGTAAACGATGCAAATCTGTTTGAAGATATTCGTTCTTATGTGCACGAAATTTCACCTGAAATGGAGAAAATCGTTAAACATTATAAGCATAAAGAGCCCATATTTGAACACTTTGGCGTAGAAAAACAAATAAAAAATGGTTTTGGCCGAACGGTTAACCTTGCTGGAGGAGCCTATCTTGTTGTTGAACATACTGAAGCGCTGCATGTAATTGATGTAAACAGTGGTAATAGAACTGCCAGCAAAGAAAATCAGGAAGAAAATGCCTTACAGGTAAATAAAGAGGCTGCAAAGGAGATAGCGCGTCAATTAAGGCTAAGGGATATGGGCGGTATTGTGGTAATCGATTTTATCGACATGCACAAACCTGCCAATCGAAAAATGCTGTTCGATTACCTACGTGAATTGATGTTATTGGACAGGGCCAAACACACTATTTTACCTCCAAGCAAATTTGGTCTGGTTCAAATAACCCGACAAAGGGTAAGACCAGAGATGAATATCGTTACGGTAGAGAAATGCCCTACCTGC
This sequence comes from Pedobacter sp. NO84, assembly GCF_059703915.1. Taxonomy (NCBI): domain Bacteria; kingdom Pseudomonadati; phylum Bacteroidota; class Sphingobacteriia; order Sphingobacteriales; family Sphingobacteriaceae; genus Pedobacter; species Pedobacter sp. NO84. The sequence continues at coordinate 3,626,725 of NZ_AP046575.1, read as the reverse complement.
GATGGGACCGGAGAGATCAAAGCCAGTATCGTACTTATGGATGATATTGAAAGTAATCTTACTTATATTTTACAGGAACAAAACGAGAAGAACATTACGCTTTGTGTACATCCTTACATCGAAGCTTTCATCAATAAGGGATTATTCTCCCTTAAATGGAAATGGTTCCTAAAGTTTGGTCAACGCATTAAAGTAAGATCAATTTCTTCTTATAATCTTACAGAATTTCATTTTCTCTCGTCAAAGGATGAAGAGATTAAGTTATAATAGAAAGCTTAAAGACTAAAGCAGAAAGCCTGGTTCAAATAGAATCCAGGCTTTTTTTTCACTCTTGACTTTGTCAATCTTCGTATCAAAAATTAGTGCTCATATAGAAGCAAAGGCATTTGATACTTGAGTTTAGATTTTCAGGGCAATTGAGTTTGTCAATCTCACACACTGGTTTTGTTTAAAACTTAATGCGATTTTCACTCTAAATAGATTTAAATTTGTCTCTCAACTCCTGCGAAAGAGCATGGAGTGCCCAAGATGAATTGAAAAATAGACTGTTTTCATTTATCTGTGTAATCATTTTTAATCAGTGAAATCATTTAATGGCGAAAACAAGATCAGCATATTTCTGTCAGAGTTGTGGGTACGAATCGGCCAAATGGCTAGGCAAGTGTCCGTCCTGTAATGAGTGGAATACATTTGTTGAGGAAATTATTGATAAGGGCGCCCAGAATGTCCCCACATGGAAATCAGGTTCGGGTACATCAAAGCTCAGCAAACCCAGCAAAGTAGAAGAAATCCTAAGTGCAACAGAAGAACGAACGTCAACGGGTGATTTGGAGCTGGATAGGGTTTTAGGTGGCGGACTAATCGCTGGGTCAGTAATCCTGATTGGTGGAGAACCAGGTATCGGCAAATCAACCCTGATGTTGCAGCTTGCCTTAACTATTGTAGGGAAAAAAGTATTGTATGTTTCTGGCGAAGAAAGTGAGCAGCAGATTAAAATGCGTGCCGAACGCATCACCACCAAACCAAGGGGAGATTGCTATATTTTAACGGAAACTTCTACGCAAAACATATTTAAGCAGATTGAGCAATTAGCGCCCGATTTAGTTATTGTAGATTCGATCCAAACGTTACATTCGGCCCACATCGAATCTATCCCAGGCAGCGTTTCTCAAGTAAGGGAGTGCACTGCAGAATTACTTCGCTTCGCGAAAGAAACAGCCACTCCTGTATTTTTGATTGGACATATTACGAAAGATGGGGCCATTGCCGGGCCAAAGATTTTAGAACACATGGTTGATACGGTTCTTCAATTTGAAGGAGATCGACATCACGTTTATCGCATCTTACGATCGATCAAAAATAGATTCGGTGCAGCAGCAGAACTCGGTATATATGCTATGCAAAGCACAGGATTGAGAGAGGTTTCCAATCCATCCGAAATTCTATTGTCCCAAAGAGATGAAGAATTAAGCGGCATCACCATTGGGGCTACATTAGAAGGGGCAAGGCCAATGCTAATCGAAACCCAGGCCTTAGTTAGCGTTTCGGCTTATGGCACGCCACAACGCTCTGCAACAGGCTTTGATACCAAACGTATGAACATGCTACTTGCGGTACTCGAAAAGAGATGCGGATTTAGATTGAGCGCAAAAGATGTTTTTTTAAATATTGCTGGCGGAATAAAGGTTGAAGATCCCGCTATAGACTTATCCATAATGGCGGCCATTATCTCTTCCCATGAGGATATTTTTATTTCATCCAAAACCTGCTTCGCTGCAGAAGTTGGTCTTTCTGGGGAGATCAGAGCTGTTAATCGGGTTGAACAACGTATTTCTGAAGCGGAAAAATTGGGCTTTGAAAAAATTTTTATTTCTAATTATAACCTAAAAGGCCTTATCCGCGACAAGTATAAAATACAGATCGTTACGGTGAGTAAAATAGAGGAAGTATTTTCATTACTGTTTGGATAATAAACATAAATGACAATTTCCCCAAATTGATGAAATAAATCCCCGATACGGGGTGATAGTTCCCCGTACATTGTATGGCACACTTTCAATAATTTTTAATTTAAAATCCATAACACATTGTATTTCAGTGATATAAATACGATTAAGGTCTATATGATAAAAATGGTTGGCTTATTGTCTTCTGTTAAGTGTTCTTGTCCTAAAGGGTAATAACAAAAACAATAGGGATGATTGGCCTCACTACTAATAAGTAGTGAGGTTTTTTTATATTAAAATCTCATTAAACATTCCTTTCTTAAAAGATTTTAGATACTTTTGTGTAATTAGTAGCGTGATACACAACATAATAACTATAAGCATGAAAAAAATTATTTTAATTCTTACCCTCGGTATGTTCACTTCCCTTGCTTTTGCACAGGACGCTACATCTTTTGAAGGAAAATCTTTTGGTGAAGGCGTAAAGAAGGGTGACGTAATTACTACCGCCCAAGTGGATGCGAAACTGGGAGAAAGTACCAAGAAAGATATGAAAGTTACTGGACTTGTAACATTGGTTTGCCAGAAAAAAGGTTGTTTTATGAATTTAGAAGCTCCAGACGGCAAAACCATCCGTGTGAGTTTTAAAGATTATGCATTCTTTATGCCTAAAGATTTAGCTGGTAAAAAAGTAGTTATAGATGGTTTTGCCGAAAGAACAATAACATCTGTCGAAGACCTAAAACATATTGCAGAAGATGCTAAAAAATCTCCTGAAGAGATTTCCAAAATAACAGAACCAAAAAAAGAAATTGTGTTTGAAGCAAAAGGAGTTGTAATTTTGGAAAATTAAGAAGGTTCTCCTTTTTAATATTGATTGATTTGAACCCTGCTCTCTCCGGAGCAGGGTTTTTTTTGCAGCAAGAGCAATCAACGAGCGTCTGTGATTGATTTATCCCTAAAGACAATTGTAACGTTTGGTTAGACTTTGCATCAAATATGCATAACGCAAAACTTTCTATATATTTAACTCACTCTTAAATCCAACCAAAATGATCATTGTAGCTATTATCGCCATTCTTGTCCTCATCTTCGGGATAGGTATTTATAACTCATTAATTAGTAAAAAGAACCAAGTTGCAAATGCATTCTCTGCAATAGATGTAATGCTTAAGAAACGGTTTGATCTCCTTCCAAATCTGGTAGAGACCGTAAAACAGTACATGCAATATGAGGGGGATACGTTAACAAAAATCACTAATCTCAGAGGCAAGGCCTTATCTGGAGATGTAAGCGAGGGCGATAAGCTGGCCTTAGATCAACAGATCGGAAGCGCTGTAAAGGGGTTAATGGTAAGCGTAGAAAATTATCCCGATTTAAAGGCCAACCAAAACTTTATTAATCTACAAAGTACATGGACAGAAAGTGAAGAACAGATTGCGGCCGCCAGGAGAAACTATAATGCCTCTGTAACCAATTATAACAATGCAGTAATGATGTTTCCAGGCAATATGTTTGCAGGCATGTTAGGCTATCAAACCATTGCAGTTTTGGCCACCGCCGAAGAAGAACGTAAAAACATTAGTGCTAAAGAACTCTTCAATTCGTAATGGCTAATACTTTCAGCGTCAGTTCGGCGGTAGAGAGCGTACTTTCCGAACTAGAGATTGAACGAAAAAAAATTGCCTCAAGTAAGGTTCAAGGCTGGGGCGCAGTTATATTGGGCATTACCTGTTTTGCTATAGGTTGTATTTTAAGTCAAGCTCTCATTGCCATTATAGGATTTATAATCGCTGTTCCAGGTGTAATTATATTGTTCCGCATTAGCGATACGGTTAAAGACTATAAATCACGTTTTAAGCAAGAAGTGGTGGGAGCAGCACTAAGCCATATCGATCAAAGCTTGATGATCCAGCCCCTTAAAGGAATTAGGGAGGACGAGTTCAGAAATTCGCAGTTATTTACTACCGAGCCTGATCGATACGCCACAGAGGATCTGATTACCGGTAAGACTGAGAAAACCGCTTTTTATTTCGCTGAGGTCCATGCCGAATATAAAACGGAAATCCAGACCAAAAATGGCAGGCAGGTTACCTGGCATGACATCTTTAAAGGAATTATTTTTGCTGCAGACTTCAACAAGAATTTTAATGGAGTAACCGTTGTGCGCCCCAAAGATGTGGGCAGTAGTATAGGTGCCTGGTTTTCAAAGCATGTCTATTCGTTTGGCGATAAAAATGTAATCGACCTTGAGAACGAATATTTTATGAAAAACTTTGTTACGTACAGCACCGATCAAGTAGAGGCGCAATATATTCTAACCCCTGCCATGATGGAGAAGATTAGCGACCTCAATAATCGTTCTGCTTATTGCGTTTCGCTATCATTTATTAACTCGAGCCTGTACATCGCTTTTCCGCTTGATCAAAATTATTTCGAACCGCCTGTATTCAAAACCCTGTTACGTCCTGATCTGTTGGACAATGACCTTTCAGTACTGCATTTTATGCATGACATTGTGCGGGAATTGGATTTGAATACTAGAATTTGGACTAAACAGTAAATTAAAGCCCCAAGCAAATTTTTGGTAAAGCATACATGGCATTCCATGGCAATGTTGGCCCCGCTCTTCGTTTTACTGCGTGTCCACTTCGATCGGGTTTAGAAGAGTTAGGTCTGTGCAGCTATTAAGGATTGCAAGGTGCAGAGAGATGATCGAAATGCGATACAATCGCAGTTTTCATGCATCCGCGTTTCAAACGCGGACGAGTACAAAAAATCTTTGCCGGCAAGTTTTCGGTTTGGTTTTGATAGCTCAACACCCCATGCCCTATGCTCTACGCACTATGCCCTACTTAGACAAGTACATCGATTTATCCTTAACTAATTTTCTGAAGTAAGGATCTTCTAAATCTTTGATAAAACGGATCGCTTCGCCTGTAGATTTCATTTCGGGACCTAATTCCTTGTTTACCTCAGGGAATTTATTAAAAGAAAAAACAGGTTCTTTAATAGCAAATCCTTCGAGTTTACGAATGATCGTGAAATCTTTAAGTTTATTTACGCCCAACATAATTCTTGCTGCGATGTTTATATAGGGTACATCATAGGCTTTGGCAATGAAAGGAACGGTTCTAGAAGCCCTCGGATTGGCCTCAATTACGTATACTTTATCATCTTTAACTGCAAACTGTATGTTAAGTAGTCCGATCACATTTAATGCCTTTGCGATCTTCTTCGAGTACACCTCCATATCGTTGATCACTGCTTCCGATAAACTAAAGGGTGGCAATACAGCGAACGAATCTCCCGAATGGATCCCCGCAGGTTCTATGTGTTCCATCAATCCCACTATGTGGCAATCTGTGCCATCGCTAATCGAATCGGATTCGGTTTCTTCGGCCCTATCCAAAAAGTGATCAATCAGCACTCGGTTACCAGGCAGGTCGCCCAACAATTTAACCACCGCCTTCTCTAGGTCTTCATCATTGATAACAATACTCATCCCTTGTCCGCCGAGCACATAACTCGGTCTTACCAAAACCGGATAACCTACTTGATTTGCTACTACAATTGCTTCTTCTGCATTTTCGGCAACTCCATACCTAGGGTAAGGAATGCCAAGCTCTTTTAAAAGATCCGAGAAACGACCACGATCTTCTGCAACATCCATATCATTGTAAGATGTTCCGATGATCCTTATATTATTTTCATGGAGTTTTTCGGCCATTTTAAGTGCCGTTTGGCCCCCTAACTGTACAATTACTCCTATCGGATTTTCTAGTTCGATAATTTCACGTACATGTTCCCAAAATACAGGCTCGAAATATAATTTATCAGCCATGTTAAAATCGGTTGAAACCGTTTCAGGATTACAATTGATCATAATAGCTTCGAAACCACTTTCTTTAGCTGCCAGTAAACCGTGTACGCACGAGTAATCGAATTCGATACCTTGCCCGATCCTATTTGGCCCAGAGCCTAAAACAATCACTTTTTTCTTGTCCGACACAATGGATTCGTTGGCTCCGAGCTCATCTCCATCCGAAAGTATTTCATTGCCAACCAAAGAGATTTGGATGGGAGATTCTTCAAATGTGGAATAAAAATACGGCGTTTGTGCCGCAAATTCGGCCGCGCAGGTATCCACCATTTTATACACCCTTTTTATGCCAAGGTCTTTACGTCTGTTATATACATCATCTTCGGTAACGTTGCCCAAAACCCAAGCGATCTGGATATCTGAGAACCCTCTCTGTTTTAGATTGAAGAAAAAATCTTTGGGAATGTTGTTTAGGGAATATCTTTTTAGTTCTACCTCAAGGTTTACGAGTTCTTGGATTTGAGACAAGAACCATTTATCGATTTTAGTTACTTTACGAATTGATTCTAGAGGTACCCCCATGCTCATCGCATCTTTGATCAGGAACAAACGGTTCCAGCTTGGATGTTCAAGGCCGTGCATAATTTCCTCGATGTTTCGTTTCTGACGACCATCGGCTCCTAAGCCGGCTCTACCAATTTCTAAGCTCTGGCAAGCTTTCTGAAGAGCTTCAATAAAGCTCCGGCCAATTGCCATTACTTCACCTACCGATTTCATTTGAAGGCCCAGTTCTGTATTTGCACCTTTAAACTTATCAAAGTTCCAACGTGGAATTTTAACGATTACATAATCTAAAGTAGGTTCGAAATAGGCAGAAGTTGTTTTGGTAATCTGATTTTCAATTTCATCTAGATTATAGCCAATTGCCAATTTAGCGGCTATTTTAGCAATAGGATAACCTGTTGCTTTACTGGCCAATGCCGAGGAGCGCGAAACACGAGGATTGATTTCGATAGCGATAATATCGTCATTATCTGGATTAACAGAGAACTGCACATTACATCCACCTGCAAAATTACCGATGGCCCTCATCATTTTGATGGCCTGGTTGCGCATTTCCTGATAGCAACGATCAGACAGGGTCATTGCCGGAGCAACAGTTATCGAGTCTCCGGTATGGATCCCCATTGGGTCGAAATTTTCGATAGAGCAAATGATAATCACGTTATCATTGCTATCTCTTAACAGTTCTAACTCATATTCTTTCCATCCCAAAACCGCTTGTTCTACGAGTACCTCGTGTGTAGGCGAGGCTTCTAATCCGCGTTTTAGTGCTGCGTCAAAATCCTCTTTTCTATGTACAAACCCTCCGCCCGAGCCGCCCAATGTGTACGAGGGGCGGATTACCAGAGGATAACCGATGGTTTGTGCAGCTTCTTTACCTTCTAAAAATGAATTGGCAATTTTAGACGGGGCAACACCAACTCCGATATCTACCATTAATTGGCGGAAGGATTCTCTATTTTCTGTTTTTTCAATAGCCGCAACATCAACTCCAATGATTTTCACATTGTGCGCTTTCCATATCCCACGCTCTTCTGCATCAACACACAAATTTAATGCGGTTTGGCCACCCATTGTGGGTAATACGGCATCAATTGTAGGTAGAGTGGATGAATTTGCATGTTCAGTTAAAATCTGCTCTATCGATTCTAAGGTTAAAGGGAGCAAATAAACATGGTCGCCGATTACTTTATCGGTCATGATAGTTGCAGGATTAGAATTGATAATCGACACAGCAATTCCTTCTTCTTTTAAAGAAAGTGCTGCTTGAGAGCCTGCGTAATCAAATTCGCAAGCTTGTCCAATAATAATAGGTCCGGATCCGATAATAAGTACTGAACGTATGGAAGTGTCTTTAGGCATTGTGGGTTTTTAAAAAAGTCTAAAGTATATGTCAAAAAAATGACGGATAGCCGGGAGATTCGGTGCTATGAATGAAGATTCCCAAAGCGCTGTCGGGATGCAAAGATAGGTTTTTGAACAGAGATTAGCTTTATTTTTTTAAAATTTATTGCAAGAAAAAAGAGGGCCTAAACCCTCTTTTATTTTAACACACAACTTTAAATTATTGCTGTAATTTGATTTCTCCGATGTCAGTAGTTGCGCTATCAGTAACTGCTACATTTTCGACCGAAGCATCCCTATATGGTGCATTTGCTTTTACCCAAATGGTATACGTTCCTTTTTTGACCTTAGCAAACACAAAAACCCCGTTACTAATTTGGCTTCTTAGAGTGTCAGTACCTGCAACCGCCACTACTTCTTTGGCGCCTTCAGCAGGGATAACCTTTCCTTGTATTCCACCTTCTTTAATTGATCCGAACGCAAGCAATCCAATAGATAAACCTGCAACGGCTAAAAAACTTAAACTACGTCTTTTCATGATATTGATTTTTAGTTCAACTTATAATTACTAGATGTAAATTTTTTTCATGAATGGTTATTAAGGATTTGGATTGTGGGCATTGCGAGCTTATCGCCCTGCGCACATCAGAAACTAACATAGATTTAACGGGATTGTTTGAAGGAATATTGCCCTTTGATAGAAAGGAGTCGCAAAATAGAACAATGTGTCTAAAATTAAATACACGATTATCAAAACCACAATTAATTCTATTTGTTTATTCTATATGAAAAAGATATCTCTTCTAATTGTTACAATTGCGGTAATTATGACTGGTGTGCTACGGTTCAGTCTATTATTAAATCAACCTTTCCCTATACTGCAAGTTTAATTATTCCAGCAAGCGGACAAGCGGGATCAAGTTTATCAGCAACAAGCACAGCAAGTAGTTTTGATCAGATCTTCGGAAATCAAACAGGAACTGATTATATTAAGGAAGTACGTGCGGCCTCTGTAAGATTGGACGCGAGTAATCCAAGTAACCAAAATCTAGGCGTGTTCAGGTCTATAAAGGTCTTTTTGGTAAATGGAAGCGGTGCAGAAGTCATGATAGCGTCACGAAATGATATTTCAGAAAATATTGGCAGCAATCTTGTACTAGATGTAGACAATTCGCGTTTTCTAGATGATTATATCAAAGGAAGCAATTTGAGAATAAGAATGGAATACGTGTTAAGAAGTAGTTTAACTACGGATGTGAGTGTGAGAGCGGCAGTTAATTTTAGTTCGGTGCCGAATACAAAATAGATCTAAAGCTTCCTCGGCAATATGTTGAGGATATTCTTCATAAATAGTTTGTTTGGTTTATTATCCGGTAGGGGTTGTTCCCTATCGGATTTTTTTTGTGCTGATTACACAGATTGGAAAGATTTCACCGATGCGAGCCCTACGTGTTGCGCACCACTAAGTAATCAATACTATTTCCTATTTTTGAAACATGCTATTACTTGCGAATGCCTTTACAGACAATGTGGTTCAATTTTTTAAGGCTACAACACCTTTAGAGTGGGCTGGTGTAATTACTGGATTGCTTTGTGTTTGGTTAGCAGCTAAAAATAACATTTGGAATTGGCCAATTGCGTGTATTAGCGTAATTATCTATGTGTTCATTTTCTTTGAAGGAAAACTATATTCTGATGCGGGTCTCCAAATTTATTTTTTGGTAATGAATGTATACGGTTGGTACTATTGGGCAAGCCAAAAAGATAAGAAAATTAAAGACACACCCGTTGTAAATATTACAAAAAATGAAATCATTGTTTCCTTTATTGCGGTAGTGGTATTTACGCTCGGTCTAGGTTTTACATTATTTAAAAAAACAGATGCATCCTTCCCCTTTATAGACAGCTTTTGTACGGCATGTAGTGTAGTTGCCCAGGTATTCTTGGCGAGAAAAGTTTTACAAAACTGGCTGATATGGATAGTTGTTGACATCATTTATGTGAGTGTCTATTTTTCAAAAGGACTTTATGCAACAGGAATTATGTATGCTATTTATATTATAATTGCTACTATCGGATACTTAGACTGGAGAAAAATCTACCGTGAACAAACACATTAAAAAAATAGCGATAGTTGGGCCAGAGAGTACTGGTAAATCAACCCTATCACAACAGTTGGCAAAGCATTATAACGTGCCCTGGGTGCCAGAATTTGCCCGCTATTATTGTGCTGCACTAACTGGAGATTGTACTTTACAAGATGAGATAAACATGTTTCATGGCCAAGTGGCACTAGAAGATTCCATTCTGGCTACAGCCGATGCGGGTTTCATTATTTGTGATACGACTTTCTTAACCGTTAAAATTTGGAGCGATGAAATGCTTGGAGAAACTCCACAGCTTGTGTTGGATGCCTTAGTTTCCCATCCTTATGATTTCTATGTTCTATTGGATATCGATTTACCTTGGCAAGAAGATCCCCTCAGAGATTTTCCGCACATGCGTGAACATTTTATGGCAGTTTGGCATAAAGAATTGAAAGCCTTGGATGCAACGTATGTAGTGGTGGGAGGGATAGAAAATCGATTTCAAAATGTTGTTGATGCAATAGATGCCTTTCTGAGCGCGGGGCGTAGGGCATAGAGCGTAGAGTTTTAATTAAGAAAATCATTTTTTATTATCAATCCTTTTAGTTTACATTTGTATCATCAATAAGGGGTGCCTTGTTTTGTAAAAAACGCAAATACAGGCTGAGAACATACCCATTTTGGATGGAAGATGGCCGATGTGAGATGGAAGATGGAAACATTTTAACCTCAAACATTTCAACCTTCAACCTTTCAAATGCACCTGATCCAGATAATGCTGGCGTAGGGAATGGTTTATGGAGTTAACTAAAGTCGGGAGTACCCCTACTGTCGACAGGTTTAACTAAAACGAAAAAATAGATTGAAAAAATTAATTATGGTAGCCTTCGCTGCCCTGTTGTGCCCGCTATTGACCGTGGCCCAATTTAAAGTATCCGGTAAAATTACCGAGAAGAACACCAATGCTATTCTGTCTGGAGCAACAATCCGATTAAAAGGAAAAGCAAATGTTTTAACAAGTAACAATGCAGGTTATTACGAGATTAAGAATCTTACAGCAGGCAGCTATACCTTGGTTGTTAGTTATTTAGGCCATCAAAGTGAACAGCAAACCATCAATGTAAAAGATAACACCATTATTGATTTTACATTGGATCAGCTCGCTTTTCTTGGAAATGAAATTGTAGTGAGCGCAACCCGTGCATCGGCCAACTCGGCCACCACCTACAAAAATATCGATAAGGAATGGATTGCCAAAAACAACTTCGGACAGGATCTCCCCTTTATATTGGATAATACACCAGGGGTTGTAGTAACTTCAGATGCGGGAGCTGGAGTGGGTTATACAGGTATTCGAATCCGCGGAAGCGATGCTACCAGAGTAAATGTAACTTTAAATGGTATCCCTTATAACGACAGCGAAAGCCAAGGGACTTTTTGGGTGAACATGCCCGATTTCGCCTCCTCGGTTGATAATATACAGATTCAACGTGGCGTCGGCACTTCAACCAACGGAGCGGGGGCATTTGGAGGGAGTTTGAATATTCAGACTACCACCGGCGGACTAGAACCTTATGCAGAATTAAATACAACTTACGGCTCATTTGAAACTTGGAAAAATACAGTCAAAATTGGGACTGGGCTTATTAATAACAAATGGAGTTTTGATGGTCGCTTATCAAGAATAAAATCGGACGGATTTATAGATCGTGCCGCTTCAAACCTGAAATCGTACTTTTTAACAGGGGCATACCAGGGCAAAACAAATTTACTTAGAATTAATGTCTTTTCGGGGAGTGAGAAAACTTATCAGGCATGGAATGGAATACCAGAATCCCGACTTAACGGAGATGTAGTGGGAATGAATGCCTACATCGCCCGAAATGGGCTAAGCACAGCTGATGCGGCCAACTTGCTTAATTCGGGAAGCAGAACTTATAATAGCTTTACTTATAAAGACCAAACAGACAACTATTGGCAAGATCATTACCAATTGCTTTATGCGAAACAGTTTAATGAAAAATTTTCTTTCAATGGAGCCTTGCATTATACAGCAGGCAAAGGATATTACGAAGAATCAAAAGAAGCCCAAAAATTAGTTAGTTATGGCTTATTACCCGTGGTAGTTGGAGGCACAACGATCAGTAAAACTGATCTAGTGAGGAGAAGATGGTTGGATAACGATTTTTATGGAATTACCTATGCCTTTAATTATAAACCTATTACAAAACTATACTTTACTTTAGGGGGTGCATATAACGAATACAAAGGAGCCCATTTTGGTCAGGTTATTTATGCACAATACGGAAGTAATGGCAACAACGACAGGCATTATTATGACAACGATGGTTTTAAGAGCGATTTCAATACTTTCTTTAAAGCTAATCTAAGTATAACGGAGAAATTAACGGCTTTCGCCGATTTGCAATACCGTCATATCCATTACGATGTATTGGGAACGGAGAAAAACTTAAACCCATTGAATATTGCGGATAATCTAGACTTTTTTAACCCAAAAATTGGCGCTAGTTATATTTTAGACCCTAACGCCACCATGTATGCTTCTTTTAGTGTGGCAAACAAAGAGCCCGGCAGAGACGATTACATCAACGTTAATGCGGGAACTTTACCAAAGTCTGAACGCTTAAATAATTTGGAAGCAGGATACCGATTTAAAAATGCCAATCTCTCTGCAGGTATAAATGTTTATGGCATGTGGTATAAAGACCAATTGGTGGTTACCGGGAAAATTAATGATGTTGGCGAATATTTCCGTCAAAATGTTGAACAAAGTTATCGAGCAGGGGTAGAATTAGATGTTGCTTATGCCATAAGTAAGCAATTTTCTCTTTTGGCAAACGCAGCGTTTAGTCGCAATAAGATTAAAAATTTTACGGAATTTATAGACGACTATGATAACGGTGGTCAAATTGTAAATAACTACAAAAGCACTGACATTTCGTTTTCCCCAAACACAGTTGTCTCGGGCGAACTTGTATACAATCCAATCAAATCTTTTGCTATAGGTTTGCAAAGTAAATATGTAAGTAAACAGTTCTTGGATAATACCCAGAACAATAGCCGTAAATTAAATGCTTACTGGGTAAACAATTTGCGACTTGCTTATGATATTCAAGCGAGAGGATTTAAAGGCATTAATGTTTCTTTATTAGCAAACAACATATTAAACAACAAATATGAGAGCAATGGTTATACTTTCGGGTATTTTAGTGGGGGATCTTTAACCACTGAGAACTTTTATTTCCCTCAATCTGGCACTAATTTGATGTTGAGTTTAAATTTAAAGTTTTAACAACTACTCATCCGATGACTTAAGTCATCGGATGAGTACCCTACGAATATGAAAAAATATATCGAAAAATTACATTTCATCACGCATGATCTTCCCCACTATCCTCATGTAGAGCAAGTACAGGTGGCGTGTGAGGCGGGCGCAAAGTGGATTCAGTACAGGTGCCTAAGCAAAGCCGATGATGAACTTTTAGCGGATATCCTGCACATTGCCTCCATATGCGATGATTGGGGCGCAACGCTTATCGTTACCGAACACATCCACTTAAGAGACAAAGCTGACATACAAGGGTTTCATATGGAGGATATGGCGGCTGATTTCATCGCCCTGCGCAAAGAAGTTGGCGATAGCTATACACTGGGCGGGTCGTCTAATACCATCGAAAATTTAATCCGATTGTCGGAGGAGGGTGCTGATTACGCTGGCTTCGGGCCGTTTAAATTAACAACAACGAAACCTAATAGCTCAGCATTGCTTGGAATTTATGGCTACGCCGCCGCCATGGAAGTATTGCAAGGCCGTGAAATTGATTTACCGGTTTTAGCTGTTGGTGGTGTTACGCTCCAGGATGTGGAACCATTAATGCAAACCGGGATTTATGGAATAGCGGCTTCCTCGGCAATTAACCAATCAGAAAATTTATACGAGGCTTATCAAAATTTTTATCAAAAGATTATTTAAATGTTAAATCTATATGGTTTAAAAACCATATAGATTTATTTTTCGCTGATCCAATGGACAGCTCTCTTCTCCGTAGCTCTCCTCTTCTTAAAACTTGAAATTTAATGCTAGGCCTAAACTCCCGTTAGAATGCTTAAAGGTGGGCAATACGGTTAGGTTTTGACCAAATTTCATTCGCTGTAACTTACTTTTTGCATCTTTATAACCCTCATCATTGTTTGTTTGTCCGACTCTAACCAAATGGATCAATCCACTTACAAATAGTGCCCCACCACCCAATACGCCAACAGTTTGGATTATAGCTGATGGAGTGAATGCCTCATCTGAATTTTCAGTTTTACTTAATTCATTACCTCCAATAATACACCCCGCCGCAAACACACCGGCTAAAATAGGCTGACCAATCGCTTTTCTTCTGTGCATAGCGGCAACGCTTTTGTAGGTGCTTTCAACTTTAGTATAATATTCGGTTAGCGCCTTTTTCGCCGATGGACTTTGAAACTTTTGATAAGAATCTGTTAAAAAGGTGATATAATTCGATTTTGGAACAGAATATCCATCACGTATGGTATTTAACGCACTATTCTGGACATCCAATAAATTGTAGGCTTCTATACATTGGGTTATTGCGTATTCGTTTCCTTCTTTGGCCAAAGTTAAAAAGTTGTTGAGCAGGATATTTGCCTTTGCATTTTTCTCTTTAATTTTTTCGTTTGTTCGTCTTAAATTCTCCTCTTTCCTTTCCCTATCTGCCGCAACGTTGGCCATTATGCCAGTTGCTAATTGCGCAACACCTCCTACTACAGAATTTACTTGCTCTTGGGTACGCTGCTGTTGAGCTTCATTTGCAAGGTTGTTGTTATTAATCTGCTCGTTCGCTGTAGCAATTGCTTTTTTTACTTCTTCATCTTTACTTAATTTAGGAGGTTGGGTATTAACCGTCTTATTGTCGCTAGTTGATGATCTTTTTGGTTTATTGGAAGTGGCTGTAGATGGACTGTTAGTAGTAGTTGATTTAGGGGACATTGCCCTTTCTGGTGTTGAACTTGATGAAGTATTTATCATAGGTTTTTTGATGTTCTCAACGTAAGGAATACTAAAAATGGAGTTGCAATAAGAAGAATTTTGATACTTACTTTGTGATTGTTGATAAGTAGCTATATGGCTTTTATAGTAGTTAATTGCCTGTTCAGAAGACTTCGCAGGATAAAATGCAGATTGTGTGATTTTATCTCCATATGTATTTTTTAGCCAACTTCTAAATTTTGCTTCAGGTACCAAGTTAATACCGTTCATTCCAGTTATCTTATCGCTAACATATTCATATGGCTCTGTTTTGCAAACCATCACTTCTATAATCTTATTTTCTATTCCGTACACTGCAAAATAATGAGTGTAAACGTCTTGAGCAGAAACGTGCAAGGAGTAAACAAATAGCAATGAAAATGTGAAAAATAGTTGTTTCATGATTTTAAGGTTAAAGTTATATTTATAAAAACTTGATGTGAGATAACTTGTCAAAGCTAGATGGCTGAGGAGTGAGATAAAATACCTACAAATGAGTATTTTACAGCTTAATTAAATGATAATCTTTTTGCATTTTTATCTATCTTAGTTATTGATGGGCCTCTCAAAAAGATTATCTTTTTTTGTCACTGTTTTTTTCCTTTTTATCTGTTTGCCATGCTTCAGCCAGACAGGTAAGTCGGGCGGATTTTATATCTATGAAGACAGTACAAAAAAGCTAACCGGTGAAACGGCGTACCAATTATTTCAGCAAGGAAAATTTAGGCTCGCTGATAAGAATAACCTAAACAAAGGCTTTACACAATCGATATTTTGGCTAGCCTATAAAAATGAAAAGCAGCTCCCCGCAGATTCGTTATTGCTTTATATTGGCAACCATCATATCAATCGGATTCATTTCTTTTTTGTAAAAAACAATAACGTTAAGCAACAATATATTACTGGCGATTATTTTCCTTTCAGCCAGCGACCACTAAATGCCACGGGTTTTTATTTCCCTATGACCGATACGGGGCTCTATCTAACACAGATAGATAAATCGAACGAATCCCTACAGTTATCTTTTAGATTAATATCTAAGATAGAGGCCATTTCAACAGAAGCTGATCATAAGATTATCATGGGCGTATTTACTGGGATGATAGTGTTACTCCTCATTTTTGGTGTGTACTTATTTCTTATCTCTAAAGATCTTATCTATATATTTTATATCTTATCTATCTGCGCAGGTTGGTTATGGGTATTAGCTAATGCCGGCTATGGGTTTGAATATTTGTGGCCCAATTTTCCTTGGTTTGCCAGTAAGGCAAGACCAGTATTTGCCATAGCACCACTTATTTTTTCTATGCTTTTTCTTATTCGATATATTGGAGGTATTAGAAGTAAAAAAGCATTACTGATTATAAAGGTTATGAATGTGCTATTACTTGCCTGCATCTTGTCTATTTTGTTCTTTAATGAAGAAGGCTATCAGCATAAATCATGGTTGTTTATCCAATATTTCATACCCCTTATTTCTATAGCGTATACGATCATAACCCTCACAATACTTGCTATAGAGTCTATAAAAGGCAACAGGTTGGCCCTTTTTTATCTCGTTGCCATTGTTGTATTGATAGCTTCAGCTTTACTGCAATCTTCATTTTTATTGGGCGGTTTAAATTCGTTAAGTAATTTACTTGGCAACTATGGTCTTGCTTTTGGTTATGTAATAGAAGTGATTATTCTTACGGCTGGGTTGGTGTATCGATTCAATCAATATCGGGTAGAGAAAGAAAAACTATTAATTGAAATGAACAGCCAACAGCAAAAAAATACCCGCATCATAATGGAAGTTCAGGAAGCCGAGAGAAGCCAGGTAGCTAATCAATTACATGATGTAGCGGGCTCGTTGTTATCAGCCGCCAAATTAAATTTATCTTCCATTCGGGAAAATGGGATCATTAATGAAACTGCCTCTAATCATGTACAAAAGGCAGAAGATGCGGTTGGCCTGGTGTCAGAGATGGTTCGCAATCTTAGCCATGCACTTAGCCCAGTGATGCTGGAAAAAGTAGGTTTTAAAACAGCTCTCGAAAAAGTAGCAACCATTGTTAATGCATCTGGAAAAATTAATGTACAGTTGCTTGTTCTGGGTTTTGAAAAGTATGAAACTGGCTTCAATAGGTATTATACGGCACTTTACGGAATTATATATGAATTGTTAAACAACATAGTTAAGCATTCGGGCGCTCAAAATGTATTGGTTCAGGCAGTAGAACATGAAAATTGTTTTTCCTTGATTGTTGAAGATGATGGAATTGGAATGATGCCTATTCATCCCGTAGAAAATCAAGCTTTGGGTATTTCAGGCATTCAATCCAAAGTGCTTTCGTTAAACGGAGCAATTGCTTTTGATAAAAATGAGCCTCATGGATTAATTGTAACCATTGAAATACCTGTCACTGAATATGAAAACTAAAATAATATTGGCCGATGACCATCAGTTTTTATTAGAGGGCATAACCGCTGTATTAAAAGAAATGCAGGAAGTGGAGATAACAGCTACTGCCCATAATGGGTTAGAACTCATCAGTGCTGTAGCTAAACATGTACCCGACCTTGTAGTATTAGATTTGAATATGCCGGGTTATGACGGACTTCAATGCCTGGAAAAAATAAAAGCGAATTATACCGCTATAAAAGTGTTGGTATTAACTAATTACAATCAGCCAAACCTTATAGAAAAAGTAAAGAAAATGCAGGCTGATGGATATCTTTTAAAGAATTCATCAGCTTCAGAATTAAGGTTAGCCATTGAAGCAATTGTAGCCGGCAAAAAACACTTCCCAACAGACAGTGGATTACAACCAATTGAAGTTTCTTATTTCTTTGATGATTTTTTAAAAAAATATCAGCTTACCAAACGGGAAGTAGAAATAATCAGGATGATCTGCAAAGGAATGAGTAGCAAAGAAATCGCTGCCTCACTTTTTTTAAGCGAGCTAACGATTAATACACACAGAAGAAATATTCTGCAAAAATTGGAAGTGAAGAATGTGGCCGGATTGGTGAATTTTGCAAAACAACTACAGCTGATATAAAATTCAGTATTTTTCGACTAACAATTATCCGTGTATTCCTGTTCGATGATGTATCAGAATTTATAGTGGGCCTACAACGATTTTATACTAATGGTTAAATTATTTCGCATTTTATTTACATATGGTCTATTTGATTAGCGGACTAGGTGCTGATGAACGGGTGTTCCAATTTCTAAATTTAGCTGGAATTGAGCATCGTTTTATAAAATGGAATGTGCCTGAAAAAAAGGAAAATTTAACCTCCTATTGTGAAAGATTGATTGCGCAAATAGATATTAATAAAGAAATTATTCTGATTGGTATTTCTTTTGGCGGAATTGTAGCGCAAGAAATCTCTAAAATTATCAGTTGCAAAAAGATAATTATCATCTCAAGCATAAAGTCTGAAAGTGAATTCGATTGGCCAATTAAAGTGGCGAGAAAACTACAAATCCATAGGATTGCTCCCTTATGGTTCTTAACATTTGCCAACAGGATTACTGCAGATTATTACTTTGGGGTTGAAAATAAAGAAGAATCTAAGCTTCTCCATCAAATTATAAAAGATACCGATCCTAAATTTTTGGTTTGGGCTATTGATCAAATCATGAACTGGAAGAATGAAAAAGTAGCTGAGCATATATTCCATATCCATGGAACCAACGACAGGATTTTTCCAATAAAAAATATCCAAATTTGCATCGAAATACCAAATGGAGGTCATTTTATGATTGTAAATAAAGCACCTCAGATAGAACAGCTTATATTTGACATTATTACTTAAGATCAAGATGGAAATACCCCAAGTAGATATTCTTAATATAGATGATGTTAAAGTATTAGTTAACGAATTTTACGCTAAAGTAAGGGACAATGAATTATTATCGCCTATTTTTAATGGTGTAATCAAAGATAATTGGCCTTCACATTTAGAGAAAATGTATGGTTTTTGGCAAACACTTTTATTGGATACCCCAGCGTATAGTGGAAGCCCTTTTTTAAAACATGCAAAGCTTCCTATTCAAAAAGAACACTTTGATACATGGATAAGTTTGTTCAATGCAACAGTGGATGAACATTTCACAGGTGAAAAGGCGAACGAAGCAAAATGGAGGGCAGCTAAAATGAGTGAAATGTTCCAGTACAAATTGGATTATTATAAAAACAATCCTGCAGAACCGTTGATTTAGGGTATAAGCTGTGCCAAAGGCATCCCTTTGGGAAAAGGTTAAACACCAAAGCTTAGCTTTATATAAAAATTATAAATTTGGAAGAACAAACTATCATTCCCGAACAAAGAGATTCTTTTGCTTCATTACGCTACCGCGAATTTCGCTCTTATCTGGGCATGCGGTTCTTTTTTACCTTCGCCTATCAAATGCAGGCCATAATTATTGGGGCCCATATCTATTATTTAACTAGGGACCCTCTAGCTCTTGCTTTTATAGGTCTTTCTGAAGCCATTCCGGCGATTTCCATAGCGTTATACGGAGGATATTTGGCAGATAAACTCGAAAAAAGAGCTTTATTACTGAAGATCTTCTCGGCAGTTTTGTTTGCGTCTGTAGTAATGGTTATTGTAACGAGCCATGGCATGAGTACTTACATCCACACCAATTATATAGTTCCCATCATGTACGGGATGATTTTTTGTGTTGGATTGGCAAGAGGGTTATTTGGCCCAGCAACATTTTCTTTGATGGCTTCGATCTTGCCTAAAAAACTCTATCCCAATGCTAGTACCTGGAGCAGTTCGTTCTGGCAAATGGCCTCAATTTTAGGTCCGGCGGCAGGAGGTTTAATTTATGCGCGTTTTGGCATTACCATCTCCTACTTTGTGATCATCGGTTTCATCGTTATTGCCATAACATGTATTTTCTTCTTGAAGGCTCATCCACCAACCTTTATTCCAAAAGAGAGCATTATCAAGAGTTTACAGGAAGGTATTCATTTTGTTTTTAAAAGTAAAATGATGCTAGGAGCGATGAGTCTGGATTTATTTTCAGTTTTCTTTGGAGGGGCTGTGGCTTTACTTCCCATTTTTGCTTTTGATATTCTCCACGTTGGATCAGAGGGATTGGGCTATATGCGAGCGGCAGCTTCATTAGGCTCGGTGGTTACGATGCTGGCCATGACCAGATTCTCGCCCATGAACAAGCCCTGGAGAAACTTGATCATCGCTGTTCTGGGATTCGGCACAAGCATTATTTGCTATGGCTTATCCACTAGTTTTTACCTTACTTTATTTTTGTTATTCTGTGAAGGTGCTTTTGATAGCGTCAGTGTAATTATTAGATCAACCATTATGCAGTTGCTTACACCAGACCAGATGCGAGGGAGGGTCTCGGCTGTTAACAGTATGTTTATTGGTTCATCAAATGAAATTGGCGCCTTCGAATCGGGGTTAACCGCAAAGCTGATGAGGACAGTTCCCGCTGTGGTATTTGGGGGAAGTATGACCATCGGCATTGCCATCATCACTTATTTTAAAACAAAAAGTTTATTGCCTTTAACGCTAAATGACATTAAACCGCCCGAAAAAGAAGATCAGCTGTAGTTCTCAGTTAGCAGTTTTCAGTTCCCTACTGTCTTACGCCAAGTGTTCTACTTCATTATCCAATCGCTCTCCAACCTGCTGCCTCCACATGGCGTAGTATAGTCCTTTTTCTTCCAAAAGTTCGGCATGTTTACCCTGCTCAATAATTTTTCCCCTTTCAAGTACATAAATCCGATCGGCATGGCGGATGGTTGACAAGCGGTGGGCGATGAGAATGGTAATCTGACTTGTTAAATCAGAAACATCGCGAATTGTTTTTGTAATCTCTTCTTCGGTCAGCGAATCTAATGAAGATGTTGCCTCGTCAAATACTAGAATATCTGGATTACGCAATAATGCCCTAGCGATAGACAAACGTTGTTTTTCGCCTCCAGAAACCTTAACTCCACCTTCACCAATTACCGTATCTAATCCTTTATCGGCCCTTGCCAATAGATTTTGGCATGCTGCCTGATGAAGCACCCGCATACAATCTTCATCGCTTGCAGTAGGCTTCACAAATAGGAGATTTTCTCTAATAGTGCCCGAAAAGAGTTGTGTATCTTGGGTTACGAAACCGATCTTCTCTCTTAATTGGTTAAGGTCAATTTCCTTCCCCGAAATTTGGTTGTACAATACTTTTCCTTCCATAGGCTGGTACAAACCCACCAACAGTTTAACCAAAGTTGTTTTTCCAGATCCTGAAGGACCAACAAACGCTATTGTTTCTCCATTGTTTGTGGTAAAATTAATAGCATTTAAAGCATTGGTTTTACCTGAAAGATGCTTGAAACTTACATTCTCAAAAGTTAAAGTATTTATCTTTTTAACGGTTATTGGATTAACAGGCCTATGTTCAACAGGCATACTTAATATTCTTTTGAAATTGCCCAACGAAACTTCTGCTTCACGCCATGCTAAAATTACAGTACCAATCTCTTGTAAAGGTCCAAATAGAAAGAACGAATAAAATAAAAATGAAAGGTATTGCCCTGGAGTGATATTATTTTCGAAAATGAGCATTAGGAGTACCACGATCATCGTACTGCGTACCAGGTTCACTGTGGTACCTTGTACAAAGCTCATGCTTCGAACATATTTTACTTTTTTAAGCTCTAGTCCTAATATTTTATAGGTGGTGTTATTTAAACGATCGATTTCCTGATCTGCAAGACCCAAGCTTTTAACGAGTTCAATATTTCGGAGGGATTCTGTTGTTGAGCCTGCTAAAGCAGTAGTTTCTGAGACAATGGAACGTTGGATCGTTTTAATCTTCCTGCTCAGAAACCAACTGATAAAACTAATAATTGGAATTGAGGCGGCGTACACCAACGTAACTTTATAGGAGATCGAAAGCGAGTAGACGATTACGAACATTAATCCAATAAAACTGATGAAAAGAATGCTGATAAAAGACGTGATGAATTTTTCGCTATCGGTTCTTACCTTTTGCAAAATAGACAAGGTTTCGCCGCTTCTCTGGTCTTCGAATACTTGGTAAGGCAGTTCAAGCGAGTGTTTTAAACCATCAGCATACATTCTTGCCCCTACTTTTTGGATGATAATACTGGTAAAATAATCCTGAAAATTTTTAGCAATTCTTGAAATCATGGCTACACCAATTGCATACGAAATCAGTGTGAGTACGCCCATCACATAACCGTGCTTATCAGACTGATAGAGATGAGCCTTTGTAATGTACCTATCCATTAATTTACCAGTGATAGCCGGATCCATTAAAGAAAATCCGATGTTCATTGCAGCCAAGAAAAGGGCGAGGGCCACAATCCATTGATGTGCTTTTAAATATTGGAGCAATAATTTCATGTCTTTGTGTTTGGAGTTCAAAAATAAACAAAGGGAATGAAGCCAAGCCACATTCCCTTTTATATTACATTTTACAGATAACTTTCAAAATCTTGACGATTTTAAAGTTTAGATCGTCATGATATCCTTTTCTTTAACCTCGGCATGCTTATCAACCTTAACAATGTAAGCATCCGTTATTTTTTGCACTTCTCCTTCAGCTGTTTTAATTTCATCATCAGAAATGCCCTCTCCCTTTAATCTTTGGATTTTACTATTGGCATCCTTCCTAATATTACGTACGGTAATACGGCCCCTTTCTGCTTCTTCTTTTACTTTTTTTACTAATTCTTTACGACGTTCCTCGGTTAATGGCGGTACAACTAAGCGAATAATCACTCCATCATTTTGAGGATTAATTCCAATATTGGCTTCCATTATAGCTCTTTCAATTGGTACTAATAATGCTTTTTCCCAAGGTTGAATAATCAGCGTCCGTGCATCAGGTGTATTTATGCTTCCTACCTGAGCCAATGGGGTGGGATTTCCATAATAGTCGACCATAATACCATCTAGCATTCCTGCCGAAGCCTTTCCTGCTCTTATTTTAGTTAATTCTGCTTCACAATGGGTAATTGCTTTTTCCATTGTAGATTGTGCATCGTCTAATTGTTTCTTTATGAGGTCATTCATGTGTAGTAATGTTTAATACAAAAATATAAAATTGGTTAGAATTAACCTCTTACCAATGTACCTATTTCTTCGCCATTAGCAATTTTCAAAAAGTTTCCGGTTTTATTCATGTCGAAAACAATGATTGGAACCTTATTTTCTTCACAAAGTGTAAAAGCGGTCATGTCCATTACATTTAGGCCTTTAGCATATACTTCTTTAAAAGTAATTTCGGCATATTTAGTTGCTGTGGGGTCTTTTTCTGGGTCAGCTGTATAAATACCGTCAACGCGTGTTCCCTTAAGAACGGCATCAGCATTAATTTCAATGGCTCTTAATGCAGCGGCAGAATCTGTAGTAAAATATGGATTTCCAGTTCCCGCCCCAAAGATTACCACACGGCCTTTCTCCAGGTGGCGAACCGCCCTCCTTCGTACGAAAGGCTCACAGATCTGTTCCATTTTTATCGCAGACAATAAACGGGTCTTTAGGCCAACTTTCTCAAGTGCATCTTGTAAGGCCATGCTATTGATCACTGTGGCCAACATACCCATATAATCCGCTTGTGCTCTATCCATTCCTGATTTCTCGGCACTTAATCCCCTAAAAATATTTCCACCCCCAATTACAATTGCCATTTCTAAACCCGCATCATGTACGGCCTTAATATCTTCTGCGTATTGTCTAACACGGTCGTTGTCTATTCCATATTGCTTTTCGCCCATCAACGATTCGCCACTCAATTTTAGTAAAATCCGTTTATACTTCATGACCTCAAAAATAGGATAAATGTTTTAATGTTGGTATTTTAATGTTGAAACGTTGAATTAACTTTTTCTCCTTGAAATATAACCTCTTTTACCTTAAACGATTGATCTAAAATTAGTAAATCTGCTTGATAACCAACTTCTATTTTACCTTTATATAAATCTTGTTTAATCAATTTTGAAGGATGTAGCGAAGCCATGTTAATAGCTTCAGGCAGCGCTATGTCACAAAAATTTACACAATTCCGTACAGCCTGCGCCATGGTAATATTAGAGCCTGACAAAGTTCCTTCTGCGGTTATAAATTTGTCGCCCTGCAATTGATGTTGGTACGGACCGATGTTACAGGTGGTAACAGCATCTGTAATTAGAAATAAGCGTTCTTTCATTATTCTAGAACTCATTTTAACAATCTCGAAATCTACATGGCTCCCATCAGCAATGATGCTGGCCATAGCAGTTGGATGGTTAAACACTGCTGCTGGTAAATTTGGTGTGCGATGGTGTATGGAAGGCATTGCGTTAAACAGATGGGTGGTGGTCGCAATTCCAAGGTTGTAACCTCTAGTTGCTTCGTCAAAGGTAGCATCACTATGGCCTACAGAAAGTATGATATTATTATCCAAAAGGTATTGGATTACATCGTCGTCTTGTAGTTCTGGAGCAATCGTCATGATTTTTACTACACCATCAGCTTCTTCCAACAAGGCTTTTACTTCATCCAACGTTGCTTTTTTGATGAATTCAGCAATATGAGCACCTCTTCTTTTTACATTAAGATATGGTCCTTCCAGATGGAGACCCAAAAAACCTTTGGCAACTTCTCGGTATGCTTTTGCTGCAGCAATAGATTGAGTAACAATTTCGGGGGTATTGGTAGCAACGCATGCTAAAAATCCGGTTGTACCTTTTGATATTAAATCTGCATCCATTTGTGCCAGTGTTTCTGGGCTTGGAAAGGCAGAAAACAGATTTCCTCCACTGCCATAAATTTGAAGATCTATGAAGCCGGGTACCAGATAATCTTGTTCAGCATCAATAACGGTATATCCATCTGGAATGGCACCATCGGAAAAGCCGACTATTTTTCCATTATTGATTAATACTGTTTTGTTAGCGATTAAATTACTTCCTATAAAGAAACGGCTGTTGGTTATGGCGAGCATAGACTTACGAAGTTTGATAAGACTTGCGAAGTTATAAAAACTTCGTAAGTCTTTACGAAAAAAGGCTTCCAGTTTCCTGAAAGCCTTTATCGTTATTCATCGGATGACTTAAAGTCATCCGATGAATTTTAAGAACCTAATTGTACGCGTTTAAATGCAACAACCGTTAATCCTTTAGCAGTTTCATCTAAGAATTTACGAACATCTTTAGATGAATCTTTAACAAACTCCTGGTTTAATAAAGTACTGTCTTTATAGAATTTATTTAATTTACCAGCGGCGATTTTTTCGACCATTTCTTCTGGTTTACCTTCTGCGCGGATTACTTCTTTAGCGATTTCCATTTCTCTTTCGATAGTGTGTGTATCAACATCACCTTTATCTAGAGCAACAGGGTTCATTGCGGCAATTTGCATTGCAACATCTTTACCCGCTTCTGCAGCTCCATCAAAGGCTTGGTTTAATGCCACTAGAACACCTAAGCGATAGTTACCGTGAATGTAGGGAACAACTTGTTCGCCTGTTACAGTTTCAAACTTAGAGATTCCGATTTTCTCGCCGATTTTACCAGTGTTTTCAACAATGATATCTTCTACTTTTTGCCCATCAATTTCTAAAGCCAATAATTCTGCTAAAGTAGCAGGGTTTTTATCGATAGCCAAATCAGCAAATTTATTACCTAAGGCAACGAAGTCCGCATTTTTAGCTACGAAATCAGTTTCACAATTTAATTCGATCACTATGCCGCGTTTACCATCGGCAGTAGCTTTAGCAATTACTACACCTTCGTTAGAATCGCGATCCTGACGAGAAGCAGCAACTTTAGCACCTTTTTTACGTAAATAATCAACCGCAGCTTCGAAATCGCCATTGGCTTCTACCAATGCTTTCTTGCAATCCATCATTCCGGCACCGGTTTGTTGGCGTAATTTGTTTACATCAGCGGCAGTAATTTGTACTGTAGACATTTTCTGTGTTTTTTGAAAATTTTATGAAATGCTAAGCGTATGGCGATAAGCGTTTTGCACGCCAAGCACCAAACGCTTAACTTATATTATCCCTCTGTAGAATCCTCTGTTGTAGCTTGGGCTTCAGCAGTTTCTTTTTTAGTTGGCCTCTTAGCACCAGCTTCTCTAGGCGTTGCTGCTGCTTCAGGAGAATCAGCAGCAGTTTTAGCCGCTACGGCCTCTTTTTCAGCTTCATCATCTTTTTCGCGTTTGCGCTCGTCTAAACCTTCCTCGATTGCTTTGATAATTACATCGGTAATCAATAAGATTGATTTAGTTGCATCATCATTTGCAGGAATTGGAAAATCGATATTCGAAGGATCAGAGTTGGTATCAACCATTGCAAAAGTTGGGATGTTTAATTTCATCGCTTCTGCTACGGCAATATGTTCCTTTTTAACGTCGATTAAGAAAATAGCTGCAGGTAAACGGTTAAGGTCTGCGATACCGCCCAATAAGCTTTCTAATTTGATACGCTCACGTTGGATCATTAAACGCTCTTTTTTAGAAAGGATTGAATATGTCCCATCCTTGGTCATCTTATCGATGGTAACCATCTTTTTAATCGATTTGCGTACAGTAGCAAAGTTGGTTAACATACCACCTAACCAACGTTCGGTTACGAAAGGCATATTTACTTTTCTTGCTTGCTCAGCAACGATCTCTTTAGCTTGTTTCTTGGTAGCTACAAATAAGATCTTACGACCAGATTTTACGATCTGTTTAATCGCTGCTGCAGCTTCTTCTGTTTTAGTTAAAGTTTTATTTAAATCTATAATGTGGATTCCATTGCGCTCCATAAAAATATAGGGTGCCATTTTCGGATTCCATTTGCGGGTAAGGTGACCAAAGTGTACACCTGCATCCAATAAGTCTTGATATGTAGTTCTTGCCATTGTGTTTGTCTCCTTTAAGATTAACGTTTACTGAATTGGAATTTCTTACGTGCTTTTTTACGTCCTGGTTTTTTACGTTCAACCATACGCATATCACGGGTCATTAACCCTTTAGCACGTAATGCTGGTTTTTTCTCAGCATCTAATTCAACAATAGCCTTAGCGATTGCCAAGCGAACTGCTTCTGCTTGTCCTTTTACTCCGCCACCATTTACATTTACATTTACATCGTATTTACCGGTCAATTCAGATACTTCGAATGATTGGTTAACAATATACTGTAGTGGTAATGTTGGGAAATAAACTTTGTGGTCTTTACCGTTAACGGTAATGGTGCCGTTGCCTTCTTTTAAATAGATACGGGCAACTGCAGTCTTTCTTCTTCCTGAAGTGTTTGTAACTGACATTTCTTTTCTCTTTTAATTAAAGTGTAATGGTTTTTGGTGATTGTGCAGAATGCGGATGCTCCGAACCTGCGTAAACAAAAAGATTGGTGTACAACTTTTTGCCCAATTTTGTTTTTGGTAACATACCACGAACAGCCTTCTCGATTACACGAGTTGGGTGTTTTGCCATTAATTCTTTAGGAGAAATAAATTTTTGACCACCTGGGTATCCAGTGTAAGAAACGTATTGTTTCTCGCTGAATTTGTTTCCGGTCAATTTTACCTTGTCTGCATTAATAACTATTACATTATCACCGCAGTCTACGTTTGGGGTAAACTCTGGCTTGTTTTTTCCT
Organism: Pedobacter sp. NO84; assembly: GCF_059703915.1. NCBI lineage: Bacteria > Pseudomonadati > Bacteroidota > Sphingobacteriia > Sphingobacteriales > Sphingobacteriaceae > Pedobacter > Pedobacter sp. NO84. The sequence continues at coordinate 3,599,287 of NZ_AP046575.1, read as the reverse complement.
CTAATTATCATTGCGATCTTAGAAGACAAGCGCCCCAAAATCTCTCCTTGTGCATCAACTACAACCCACTGTTTATTAACAGTTTTGGCATTGGCAGAGACAGTTTTGTAACTTAACGTATTCACTTGCTTTTATTTAATTTGTTAAAAAATATTTATTATCCCTGTTTTTTAGGGACTGCAAAGATAGGGAGAAAAGTTTAATTGTCAAAGAGTTGAAGGAAAAAAGTTTGGGGAATTGGGCATTTTGGATTTGTAGCGCTACAGAAATTTAAAATTAATTGATTATGAGGATTTTAAAAAGGAACGAGAAACCTTTTTTACGATTCCAATAGCGGTAGAGCCTGTACAATAAACAGTAGCTGCTAAGCCCCAATAAGGTTGCCGCAGATGCGCGGATTTCCCTAAATCTTTGAGGTCACAAATTGTGACCTCAAAGATTTAATTCAAATCCAATTTGTTTACTGGCTTTGTCTTCTTTTCATGGAGTTCATCAAAATAATTAAATAATAATTCAATGTTCTTGTCATGATTATCCAGATGTTGTTTAATATCGGCAATTTGCAATTTGATCTCAGTATTTTCACTAAGCAGCTTTTTCAACCTAATAAATATCCTTACAATCTGAATGTTGGTTTGAATAGCTCTTTCACTATTTAGCACACTTGAAAGCATTAGAACACCGTGTTCTGTAAAAACAAAAGGTAATTTTCTTCTTCCTCCTCGCTTATCTTTTAACGAGATAGGTTTTGATATCACAAATTGTGATATCAAAACGTTCCATTCATCATCATTTAATTGAAACATAAAATCTTCTGGAAATCTTTCTAAATTCCTTTTAATGGCTTGATTTAAGGCTCTGGTTTCTACCCCATAAAGTTCTGCCAAATCACTATCCAGCATTACATTTTGCCCACGGATCTCATAAATCTTATTTACAACTAGGCTGCCTATCTCCGTTAGTTCTTTTTCGTTCATATACAACGAAATGTAAAACAACTTTTTGGAACAAGAATCATTTTATTTCAAACTTGAACTAAGAGGTTATAAAATTTTCTTTCGGGTATAATTTTATAATAAGAAGGAAAACCTAATGCACAAAAAAGCCCGAATGATTCGGGCTCTAAAACTTACGAAGTTTAGTAAACTTTGTAAGTTTAGTTTAGTGGACTTCGTAAGTTTAATTTCGCAAACTTCGTAAGTTATTTTGCTCTTGTAAGTTTGATAGACATCGACTTTGTTTCCTTCCCGTCTTTCGTATCAAACATTTCCATTTGTTGGGTATTTTCATCAATAAACTTAAAGGTTTCTCTGGTCAAAATATCCTTCCCCGTAACCACATCAACCGTCTTTCCTTTCATGTTCATTGTTTTTGTTGCTTCATCATATGTTCCTTCTAAATACATTATTCCAGTAGCCATATTATCGATCCATGTGCTAACATAGATTTTGCGAGAATTATCATAAGCCAAGGTACCGATCCCATCAAAAGGCATCCCCCCTATGGTTCCACTATAGGTCGACTGCTGATAACGTCCTCCTAAAATCATTTTATTAACACAAACTACCTTGTCTACCATTGGAGAATCTGGATTGTAGTAAAACGAAATCTCAGCATTCCACTTCCCATCATCTTTTGCTAGCATATGATGGTTAGCCCCTGGCGTCATATAGGCGGCCCAGGCCTTATCCATTTTTGCTTTATCTACTGGAGCGGCGGCAACTGTATCTGTTTTGGCACTATCAGTTGTCATATCCTTTTTTTCACTATTGCAGGCACATATAAAACATGCCGAAAGCAATGAAGCAATAATCAACTTTTTCATATTATTTGGTTTTTAGGTTTATAAGTTACTCAAATTTAATAAATTAACTATTATTTTCTTTATAGTTTTTTATCCAAAATAAAATAAGCATCGTGCCCACCATCACACTTAAACCTAAACTCATCACTAAAAAAAATATGGTGTCGTTACTTATATATTCAACTTCAAGCGCCGAAATCGAAATATGGATTGCGCCATAACATAGCGTTCCTGTAAAATACAAGCACCATACACCTGCTAAGTAGTGAAAGATGCCCCATTTATAGCTGTTAAGCTGATAGCTTCTTAAACTTAGCCAACTAAAAACAATAATAAAGAAAATGCCTGCCGATGAATTCAATGTCCCTGTTTTCAAGTAGATCAACAAATAAGCGATAGCCAAGATTAAATTGAAATAGGAGAGTTTTTGAAGCATTATGAACGGATTTATCATCAATATTTATAATAATAAAGAACAATTAAGTTCAATTATTGTTAGTTTTTTATAAATACAGATATTATGACAAAGCAAACGAAAATATTAACTGGACTATTAGCAGGAGCCGCATTAGGTGCCGCCATAGCACTTGTACTCGCTTCCGATAAAAATGATGTTCTTAAAGAAAAGGTGAGCGATTGGTTTTGCGATCTTTTAGATAAATCAAAGGATAAGGCAGGAATAGTTAGCTCATTGGTAAAAGATACCCTTTCTAAAGTTAAAGCCTAGATTTCGTAGATAGCAAAAGCAAAAGTATCTTTGAGACATGGATGTTTTTGGCAATGCTCTTTTAGATTTCTATAAAAATAGGGAAACAGATATCCTTTGGTTGCATAATTCTTATGATGAGCCAGAGGAGATGCCGATCGATATTTTCTTTCGAAACGAAGAAGAAATGCCGGATTTAGAACACTGTGCGCTATCCTGCTGCTATGGAAAGATATTGGATGTAGGAGCTGGAGTTGGTAGTCATGCCCTAATTTTACAAGCAATGGGCCACGAAGTTACTGCAATTGACATTTCCGCGCCGGCTGTTTCCATCATGAAAGACCGAGGAGTTAAAAATGCAATGGTTCTTGATGTGTTCAAGGCATCTGGAAAATACGATACGTTGTTATTTCTAATGAACGGAATTGGGCTTACGGGGACGCTTACTAAATTTTGTGACTTTTTAGGAGAAGCAAAAAACCTTCTGAATGCGGGTGGGCAATTAGTTTTCGATAGCTCAGACATTTCCTACCTCTATGGGGATATCCCCTTTCCAAGCAATGGCTATTTTGGCGAAGTAAGCTATTGCTACCAATACAAAAACAAAAAGGGGAACTGGTTCAATTGGCTTTATATAGATCAAGAAACACTGTTTACTATTTCCAAACAATATGGATGGAATTGTGAAATCATCTATGAAGATAAAGAGGATCAGTACTTAGCTAGACTTACGAACGCTTAAGGTAGCTAGACCTTGCGAAGTCTAAGAACGCTCCTCCCAAATGCAGGCGATAGTAACGATTGTTTGCACTGCTTTCTCCATATCCTGTACCGAAACCCATTCTTGCTTACCATGAAAAGCGTGTTCGCCCGCAAATATATTTGGGCAGGGCAATCCCATGAACGATAATCTTGAACCATCAGTGCCTCCCCTAATACTTCGCTTTATTGGCTTTAAACCAATTCTCTCAATGGCCTCAATCCCATAGGCTATAATTTGTGGATATTTATCCAATATTTTTTTCATGTTCCGATATTGCTCTGTTACCTTAAATTGATAGCTGGCATTGGGATAGGATCCTAGTACTTTTTTTACTACTTCCTCTAATTTTGCTTCATGTGCTTTTAGCAAACTATCATCAAAATCCCTAATGATAAATTGCGCTTCTGCTTGCTCTACCTGACCCGAAAAACTTACGGGATGGATAAACCCTTCTTTTTCGCTCGTGGTTTCTGGTGTTAGCTCGTGTTTTGGCAAGGCCGATAAAATCTCGGCTAAGATCTTGATTGCACTTTCCATTTTTCCTTTGGCAAAGCCTGGATGTGCACTAACTCCAGTGATAATCAATCTAACTCCATCAGCAGAAAAAGTTTCATCCTCTATTGAGCCCGCTGTTTCCCCATCCACTGTATAGGCAAAATCCGCATTTAATTTTTTTAGATCAACACGGTCTACTCCTCTTCCAATTTCTTCATCGGGAGTGAACAAAATTTTTATTTCGCCATGTCTAATTAAAGGGTTTTGGACCAGAAATGCAGCCGCTTCCATTATTTCTGCCAATCCTGCCTTGTTATCGGCCCCTAATAGCGTATCGCCACTTGCCGTAATAATGTCATTGCCCATTTGATCCTTTAGATCTGGATGTTCACTTAACTTAATTACAATCGATCTATCTTTTGGTAGTACCAGATCAGCTCCCTTATAATTACTATGGATAATAGGATCTACATTTGCTCCGCTACAATCTGGTGATGTGTCCATATGAGAGCAAAAGCAAATAACCGGAACTTTTTTTGTGGTGTTTGATGGGATAGTTGCATACACGTAGCCAAGATCATCAACCATTGCATCTGCAATTCCCATTGCTATCAGTTCGGCAACCAATAGGCTGGCCAGATTTTTTTGCTTTAGGGTTGAGGGACAGGTAGCAGAATTGGGATCAGACTGTGTATCTATTTTAGCATATCTTATAAATCTATCCTGAAGGTTTTGTTCGTGGTTTTTATATATCTTCATAATTGTAAAATTAAAACTAATAAATACAATAAAGATTATAATTTTGTGGTAGCACAGAAGAACATAAACTTGAATTATAAAGGGATTTGTTAACCTCTAAAAGACACAAATTGAATAAAATATCGCTCATTCTTATCCTATTATCGTTTACCATCATCACCTTTGGGCAAACCAATTACTACAAATTAAGTGCTGGCGCCGGTGCCGGTGGAACCCTTGCATTTGCTGAGTTGCATAAAAAAACAATAGCCTTTGCAGCTTATGGAACAGTTGATTATCACTTTACCCCCTATGTAACTTTAGGTTTGGAACTACAGAAAGGGGAACTTGCGGGTGGAGATATTTTATTTGATGTTAACAATCAACAATTTATTAATAAATATTTGGCTGGCAGTATTAATCTTAAAGTCCAATTGGGCGAATTTTTAACTTCTGAGCAACGTACCAATAAGTTTTTGGATGTGATTAGTGGGTTATATGCTGGTGTTGGGGCAGGCGTAATCAAAAACAAGATTTCTAATGTAAGGTATTACGACATCAATTACTACCCAGGCGATGATAAAAGTTCGGAACCCATCATGCCATTTAATCTGGGTATCAACTTTAACTTCGCCGACCGTTGGGGATATACCCGATATGCCATTAATCTAAACCTGCAAGGTACGATAGATTTTGGGGAGGGATTGGATGGTTACACACCTGATGTACCGAAAAACGATATCTATTCTTTTCTATCCATAGGTGTTAAATATCATTTCGGATTTATGGGATTAGATAAAAGAAGGTAATCTACCTCCTCATTCAATAAAAAAAGTAATTTAGTGTTTTAAATCTTCCATCATTTTATGAAGAAAATAGCATTAATACTAGCTTTTATGACCTCGATATCGGCATTTTCCCAGCAAACTCCCTTTGAACTGAGTAATAAAAAAGAAACCACAACCTACGAACAGGCCATTGCTTTTTATGAAGCGTTGGCTAAAAGCTATCCCCAACAAGCCAAATTATTTACCTACGGGTTAACCGATTTTGGTAAACCTTTGCATTTACTGGTACTTTCTAAGAAAAAAATATTCGACCCCATTGCATTAAGGAAAAGTGATACGCGCATTTTTTTAATCAATAACGGCATTCATCCTGGAGAGCCCGAAGGTATAGATGCCAGCATGTTATTTGCAAGAGATTTGTTAAAGAACAATACCCTTCCTGAAAATATGGTGATCTGTATCATTCCGGTTTATAATATTGATGGGAGCCATAATCGGAGTGGGACTTCAAGGGCAAATCAGAATGGACCCATCGCCTATGGTTTTAGGGGAAATGGCAAAAACTACGACTTAAACAGGGATTTCATCAAAACTGACTCTAAAAATTCTAATGCCTTTCAACAGATCTTTAACACTTGGCAGCCCGAAATCTTTGTAGATACTCATACCAGTAACGGCGCAGATTATCAATATACAATGACGCTTATTCCCACACAAAAGGATAAGTTAAATCCGATATTGGCTTCCTATTTAACAAAAACACTAGTGCCTGATCTGTATAGCCGGATGAAAGCTAAGGGTTATGAGCTTATTCCTTATGTAAATTCAATTAATGAAACCCCAGATGCTGGAATTACGGGATATATCGAATCTCCTCGCTACTCTACAGGCTATGCGGCGCTGCACAATACCATCGGCTTTATGCCAGAGACCCACATGTTAAAGGATTTCGATAAGAGAGTAGAATCTACGCAGAAATTACTGCAGACCTATGTTGATATTATCACCCGTGACGCAAAAATTATTGGCGAGCAAAAGCGCAAAGCGGATGAATATACCGCATCACAACAAGATTTTCCATTAGACTGGAAACTGAACCGCTCTGTTTATGATTCGATAGAATTTAAAGGGTATGAAGCTAAATATAAAGCCAGTGAAGTAAGCGGGATGGATCGTCTATATTACGATAGAAATGCACCTTATACCAAAAAAATAAAATATTGGGACAAATTTGAGCCAAGTTTAACCATTGGTAAACCTATTGCTTATGTAATTCCAAAAGCATGGGATAAGGTGATTGCTCTTCTAAAGCTGAACAATGTGAAAATGCAGCAGTTAACAGCCAACATAAAGCTAGATTTGGAAATGTACTACATTGCCGATCTGAAAACCGCCACTAGGCCTTACGAAGGTCATTACCAGCATTCTGGCGTTAAATTAAATACGGTAAATCAAGCAGTGCAATTTTATACTGGAGATTATGTGGTTTATGTAAATCAGGCACAGAACAGATATATCGTAGAAACGCTAGAGCCTCAGGCAATAGACTCTTTTTTTAACTGGAATTTTTTCGACTCTATTTTGGGGCAAAAGGAAGGATATTCATCCTATGTTTTTGAAGATACAGCAGCAGATCTGCTAAAGAAAGATCCTGCTCTTAAACAGAAATTCGAAACCGAAAAAGCTAAAAATCCTGATCTCTTTAAAACAGCCAACGCCCAATTGGATTTTGTTTATAAAAATTCTGATTATTTCGAAAAAACATTTAATCGTTACCCAATAGGAAGGCTACAAAAAGAAACTAAACTTAGCTTAAAATAACCATGGACTATATACAAGACACGCCAGTAGCCTCTATAATTTTTATTTTCACCGTGATAACAAGCATCTATGCTTTTAACGACCATCAGATTTTCGGGAAGTTTATGTTTCACCCTTATACCGTAAGCAGGGGCAAAAAATTATATACATTCATTACAAGTGGACTTATCCATGGCGATTGGATGCACCTCATTTTTAATATGTTTACCTTCGTATGTTTTGCTTTTACGCTAGAAAAGGTAATTGGACATTGGCAGTTTGGTTTATTATATATCGCAAGTCTAATTCTAAGTGATGTCCCAACCTTAATAAAACATAAAAATAATTTTGGGTATAACAGCTTGGGTGCGTCTGGAGCCATAAGCGCAGTTTTGTTCAGTTATATTTTCTTTAATCCCTGGGGTAAGCTTTTAGTAATGGGCATCCCTATGCCTGCCATAGTTTTCGCGGTACTTTATCTTGTGTATTCTTGGTACATGTCTAAAAATGCGAAAGATAATATTGGCCATGACGCCCATTTTTTTGGCGCCTTAACCGGAGTTATTTTTACCATTGTTTTGGTGCCTGATGCCATTCCGAACTTCATTCGTCTATTAACCAGCTGAGGGTAGATGGGGCTCCTCAAAATAGCTCATTGGAGCTGTTGGATCTTTAATAATTTCGAATAAGGTGTGTCCCCAGGGCTTCCAAAAGTTTTCGAGTACCTGTGCGTAGGTCTTGTTTGCCCATACATCAAATAGTGCTTTGTTCTGGGTGCCTTTCAGTGGCATCGCATCGATATAAATTACCTCGTCAACCGGCATAATGTTATATTCGGGTAATCGATTAAATAAATAGGCCGAATAAAAAAACCGAGCTGCCAGTTCTTCAAATTGTTGTTCGGAAAGGGGCAAATCCTTTATCGAATCAATAATTTCCTGATGGTACCTTTTATTGGTGCCATTATCCTGAAGGCACGCAATGATGCCAAAATCCTTGAATTTTAATGAAAAAGTTAAAGTATTTATCTCATCCCTAAAGCTAAAATGAGTATCAGTCTCTGCTAATGGTACAACCACTATAGACCATGGCTTGAAATCTTCTAAAACAACTTCGCGATAAATACTTTGCAGCATGGTATGCAGGTTACCAAATTTATGCATCAAACCTTGCGACATGTTCATGCCATCCCCACTTAGCTGTTGTAAGCGTATGGCTCCCTGCATTTCGATATATAAAAAGCTATACATCAATTTTCCGATCCAGTTAAAGAGATCCTTTTCCGGCAGGGCCGAAACGCCAGCATAACCTTTGCCAAATGCGAATGCAATCCTATCTTCTAATGGTGTTACAAACTGATCGTTAACCGTTGCATTGCAAGGAACGACCAAAGATTTATAACTTCTAATGGTTTCATCAAGGAGCTTTATCTGTTCATTGCCGGTTAGATTTGCCATATTCAAGAGCCAATCTGGCAAAACATTAACCGTGATTAATGGTGATGTAAAACTGTTACCACTTAAAAAACAGGTCTCGTTCTTAAAATCAAAGTTTTTGAAGGGGCGGTAGAGGGAGGTATTCATCAGACAAAATTAGGAAAAATAGTCTGGAGTCAGAAGTCCTAAGTCGGTAGTCTGATCATTATACAGACTCAAGACTTCAGACTCCTGACGGACGACTAATTAGACTATAAAAATAATTCACTTCATCTACCAGTTGGGCATAGATGGGCTGTGTAAAAGCTGTAAATAAAGTATCTGGAGAAGGAGGCATGAGCTCTCTTTTGGAGGCCATTTTTAATTGATAGCTGGTTAATGCCCGATCGTCACCTGTATAACTTGCCCAAGTATCTTTCCATACATAGGTTCCTGATAACCTTTGTTGTTTAATAATTTTGCCGGTTATCCCATCGGTTATTTTTAAACTTAGCAAGCCTGAAGAAGAAATTTGTTTATCATAACTGCTAAACCTTGCACTAACTGTACCATATATTGGCTTATTCTGGCGGGTTTGCCCAATAATAACGCTATCTCGTTTCATTTTTTCTACTTTTTCTTTCACGTAGGTTTGTCCAACAACAAAATCGTCGAAATTTAAGCTCAAAATTTGGTCGGCATTTATTTTTTGGTTTAATGCTTGTTGCTCTGAATAGAACAACACAAATTTATTTCTTTGGTAATTTCTCATAAATTCGTCTACCTGTTGTTGGAAATACTGGTTGCTTAACCTGTAATATGCGCTATTAACTTTTGCTGGCTGTACCACAACCCTTAACACTGCTGCCCAATAGGCCTCATCCATTTTTGTTTTCACATCTTTAAATGATGGATTAAGCTGTTGGGCCTTTTCGAAATCATAATACGCCTGCTTTGCACTAACGCGATTATTTTCTTTCAATAAATTGATTCCCAATGCATAGCGAACCTCTGCTGCCCTATATTTGCTTTCTTCAACCTCAGCACTAAATTTCTGCGCGTTCGGTACTATTGCTATACAGGCAGGGCAACTGTTGATCTCATCGCTCAGCTCATTTATCTGCTGGTAATCTGCTAAAATATATTCCCAGCGTAAGACATCAGAAGAGAGCTTAGCTTCATCAATTTTTCTTAAATGATCTCTTAATGCAAGTTCGTAAGCTGTTGATAAAACCTGCATTGCTTCTGTGTTTTTTGGCGAACTTTTTAATCTGTCTACAGCTTTATTAACTGATGCATCGTAATTTCCTTTTTGCAATGCATTTTTTCCGGTGGTACATCCAACAATTAGTATGGATAAATAAAGAAAATACCGTAATCTTGAAATAGTTTCCATAATGATAAAATTTAAAGCCTCATCGGATGAGTCATCCGATGACTATATTAACAAGACGATAATAAATGAAAATAAGTTGCAAGGAGTTCGAATTAGAGCTAAAACATCCTTTTTCTATTTCTAAATTTACAAGGACCAGTACCCCAATACTTTTGTTGAAGCTAGATTATGAGGGTTATATGGGTTATGGCGAGGCGAGCATGGTACCTTATATGGGCGAGAGCCAAGCTTCTGCATCTGAGTTTTTAGGCAAAGTGGATTGGAGCAGATTTAAACACCCGTTTGATTTTGGCGCTATCCACCATTACCTAGATGAGATTGCACCCGGAAACCCTGCCATTAAAGCCGCTATTGATATTGCGCTAAATGATCTCAATGGAAAGATCCTAAACCAGACCTGCGCTGCCATTTATGGAGCTGATCCCGCAAAAATGCCAATTACGTCTTATACAATTGGCATAGACACTCCAGAGGTGATAAAAGAAAAGGTGGCTGATGCCCAAGGGTTTAAAGTACTAAAGATTAAACTGGGCCGCGACAATGATAAAGAACTGATCCAAACCATAAGGAGCGTGAGCAACTTGCCCTTGTATGTTGATGCAAATCAAGGTTGGAGCGATAAAAAACAAGCAATAGACATGTGCTACTGGCTGCATGATCAAGGAGTGTTGCTTATAGAACAACCCATGGACAAGAATAATCTGGAGGGCAATGCCTGGCTTACGCAACGTAGCCCAATACCTATTTTGGCCGATGAGGCCGTACAGCGAATTGCTGATTTAGACAGTTTAAAGGGAGCTTATCACGGAATTAACATCAAATTGATGAAGAGTGCAGGGATGTATGAAGCCCATCAAATGATTTTAAAGGCAAGGAGTTTTGGAATGAAGATCTTAATTGGGTGCATGAGCGAAACTTCGATCGCCACATTGGCCGGCGCTGCATTAGCCCCACTGTGCGATTGGGCTGATCTGGATGGACCATGGCTCACCAAAAACAATCCATTTGATGATCCCCCGATTAAAGATGGACGGTATATATTAAACGATCTGCCCGGATTAGGATTAACCGGGGGAAGCAATTGCCTATTTGATGATGCGATAATTAGCTAATTATCGCATTACCCAATTATCTCATTTCTTAATACTCTTCCTAACATCTTTAACCAACTGGATCTTAAAATACAGGATGGCTACAAAGGCCGCCCCAAAGAAAGCAACAATTAACAAGCTGTTATTTTGGTAGGCCCAGATCATTCCGAAAACAGATAGGATCAATAATAAATTATAAAATACGTTTAGCGCTATTCTTTTACCCATGATTTTTAAATTAGCGTTTGGCGTTCGGCGTGGCTTACCGCCAAACGCTTACCGCATTAATATACCGGCATATTAGGATCGTATGCGTCTTGCCACGCCAAAATGCCTCCCTTAAGATTATACAGATTGTCAAAGCCATGCATTTGCTCTAACTGCATAATTGCCGCAGCACTTCTTTTACCACTACGGCATTGAATAATTACTGGCTTATCTTTGGCAATTTTTTCAGTTTCGATTAAAATGCCGCCTAATGGGATGTTCAATCCATCAAGATTAGACGTTTCATATTCGAAGGTTTCCCTTACATCGATTAATTGAAAATCTTCTTTGTTATCTATTTTTTGCTTTAGTTCTTGTACCGAAATTTCTTTCATGATAATCTATTTTTTACAAATATACGAAAACAAGGTTTGAGAAATAACATAAAAAATTGAAGTTGAGAGTAAGGAGTTAGGGTACGCACAGAATTTTAGAATGGAGCGAAGAGCAGAGAGCATGGCGATGGTTGCTGTTTCTCCGTGCTCCATGCTCTTTGCTTAAAAAAAAACGTTAGCTGTCATGATTTGCTGTAACAAGTTACGCCCTTGAGCGTTTAATATTAAATCTTGATTTATTTGCTTCCCATGAATGGCATCTCCCGCTTTTTTTGTTTCTGCGCCGGTACGCATCTTAGTACACTAGACAAACATCCAACAGAACTCAATAAATACATAGGTATTGGTGCCACTATCTTTTTTACGGGCTTATTTGCGGCATTATCTGGCGGATATGCCATGTATTTTGTTTTTAAGGGAGGAGACTTTGCCTGGCTATTTGCGCTGTTTTTTGGTTTGATATGGGGCTTAGCTATTTTCAATATGGATCGATACATCGTTTCTAGCATAAATAAAAATGCAAGTACAAATAAACAAATCTGGCAAGCTACCCCTCGGATTTTATTAGCAATAATGATCGGAATGGTTATTTCTAGACCTCTGGAACTGAAAATTTTCGACAAAGAAATTAAAGAGCGCCTAAATGTTAGCTACCTCAATGGCCAGCGTTCAAAAATTGACACCCTAAATAAAGCCTTCGATAATAAATACGCCATTGAAATTGGCAAATTAAATGAAGCCAAAGCAGAACGCGATTCCTTAGCCGCTACCATAAAAGCCGATAGACAAAAATTAAACTTTGAGATATTCGGCAATAAAACCACCGAAACTTCTGGTGTAATGGGATATGGTCCCTATGCCAAAAGAAAGGAAGCCGAACTTAAACAGCGCGAACAGAATTTAGACACCTTAACTAGGGATGTGCGCCAAATGGAAAAATTTGTGGATGGGAGAAAGCAATTTGATGGCTTAATGACCGAAAAGCTATATACCACAAAGCAATTGGACAGCCTGAGCAGCATCGCAGGCTTTGCAGATCGCAATTGGGCTTTAGGCCAGTTAGGGCGGAATATAGATGGTACACGAGACCTGAATACGGCTATCGCCATTACTTTTATAGGATTACTTTTTATATTTTTTGAATGCCTGCCTGTTTTTGTAAAACTGATGAGCAGCAGAGGTCCATATGATTATGCCATTGAAAATATAGAAATCGCACAGGTTCATGTTTCTACTAAAGACCGCGATTTTGAGATTGAAGCAACTGATGGAGTGCATGAAACTCGCGTGAGTACAGAAATCGAGAGGCGAAAGAATGATTTAAAGAGAAAATCTTTTGAAGATAATTCAAGTGAGATCTCCTAAAGAAAATTTGCATCATACACGGTATTATCCTACACCGTTAAGTTGGATAGGGTCTCAACTTATTGATCTATTCTGTACAATTCTCATAGAAATGTTTGGTAGATTGTTGCTACGAATCGTTGGGGTCTTTACGCAAATTCTCTGCTGACGCTACGTTTAAACTATCCTTCTACGTAATAATTTGCACACAATTTCCGCTTATTTGTCGAATAGCCTTAACTTAACGGCATATTTTTAATTTATGAAGAAAATTATACTGTGCTTGGGGCTGTTTTTCTTTTTGTCGCACGCAAAAGCCCAAGAAAATGCCGTTGTTTATTATGAGATTAGTTTCCCTAATGCCATACACCACGAAGCCGAAATTAACATGGTTGTTTCTGCTGCCCCAAATGGGCCATTAAGATTTAGGATGAGCCGTTCGTCTCCAGGAAGGTATGCTACGCATGAGTTTGGCAAAAATATCTACAATGTAAAGGCAGTAGGTCCAGACGGAAAAGAAGTGGCAATAAACCAGACGGCGGGAGATGTGTACGAAATTTCAAATCCCCGTAAATACACTAAAATATCCTACACCTTATTTGGAGATTGGATAGACGGGACCTACGCGGGTATAGACGAAAACCATGCACATTTAAATATTCCGGCGACATTTGCTTTTCCTATCGGGATGGATAAACTGCCCAGGACCCTGAAAATTAATATCCCTGAAAAGAAAGATTGGAAGATAGCCACACAAATGGAGGTGAAACAAAACTTATATACCGCACCCAACCTGCAGTATTTTATGGACAGTCCAATTGAGATTGCCGCTTTTAAAACCGCTAGTTTTGAGGTTAGAAACCCAGATGGCAAGGTACAAACCATCCATTTAGTTTCACATTCTAACGACGATCAAAAAACCATTGATGATTATGCCCTTATGCTCAAAAAAATGGTTGCAGAGCATATGGCGGTTTATGGAGAATATCCTAACTATGATTATGGAAACTATTATTTTTTACTTGATGTATATCCAGATTATGCCGGAGATGGAATGGAACACCGTAACTCTACTTCCATTGTGCAGCGAACACCAAAGATTTCAGGAAACGAGCTAGCATTATTGAGCACATTTTCTCACGAATACTTCCATAGTTGGAATGTTGAACGCATCAGACCCAAAGGATTAGAGCCCTTTAATTTCGAGCACGCCAATATTACAGATGGCCTTTGGGTAGCCGAAGGATTTACGCAATATTATGGCAATCTATTGTTGGCAAGAGCTGATTTTAGAACAGTAGATAACGTGGCACAAACTTTTAGTGGCCTGATCAATGCCGTTTTGAATTTGCCTGCCTCAAAAAATTATTCGCCCTTGCAGGCAAGTAGATATGCTGTATTTGCAGATGCGGGTGTAGCCATCGACCTAACCAACAAAGCCAATATCTTCACATCCTATTATACTTATGGTGCGGCGGTTGCCCTTGCCCTGGATCTTCGCCTTAGAACCGACTTTAAATTAACGCTTGATGATTATATGAAAGCGTTATGGAAATCTTATGGAAAAACCGAAATCCCTTATACCATTCCAGATTTAGAAAAAACCTTAGGGTTGTTAACAAAAAACGAGGCTTTTGCTCATTCTTTTTTTAAAAATTACGTCTATGGAACTGCAAAAGAAAATTACGAACCCTTATTGCTTAATGCAGGCTTCGTTCTGCGCAAAGCATCTCCAGGCAAGGCATACAGTGGTTTAGGAAGGGTAACGATCGATAAAGAAAAAGCAACGCTTGGCCAAACCGTAATGGGCACACCTGCCTACGCTGCCGGATTAGATATAGATAATATCTTGTTAACGATGGATGGTATAGATATCAAAGATCAGGCTGCAATTACCAAGGTTACCGATTCGCATAAACCTGGGGATGTAATTACCATTAGGTATATATACCATGGCGACGAAAAAGCCACCAAACTTACTTTTGCCGAAAACCCAACATTAGAGCTAATCCCTATAGAAAAAACCGGTGGTGTGCTAACCCTAACAATGAAAGCTTTTAGGGATGCCTGGTTAAAATCACAAGTAAAACAATAAATTAACCAAGAAAATATTAATTGAAATTTAAAATATGAAAAGTAAGACAGCGATTACGCAAAGCTTTAAAACCTTAATTTTAGTTGCGGCTCTTGGCGTGACAATAACTTCTTGTTCTACACAAAAGGGATTGAGTACCAAAGGTGATGTAATTACCAAAGAATATGTAGACCACCTGATTAAGAGTTTGAGCAGTGACGACATGCAGGGCAGGGGCACGTTCACCCCTGGGATAGACAAAGCAGCCTCATTTATTGAGAACGAATTTAAGGAAGTTGGCCTCAAACCATTAACTGGCGCCACAGGCTACCGACAAACATTTTATAAATATCAGTTAAAATTAAATGCTACGCAGGTTTCTATTGATGGTAAATCGATCGCTGATGATCACATTGTTGTTTTGGGCAACAATAGTGCGGAGCTATCTTTTGATAATACCAATGCTGATGGATGGATTAAATTTGATCCAGAAAAACCATTTATGGATCAATACCGGGCCGTAGCCAGGAGTGGCAAAAAACAGCTGGTTTTGGTTGATGTTAAATTTGTGGACGCCTTTAACCGATTAAAAACAATACCAAGCAGACCAGTTGACGAAAAAGATCTAACCTCGGCTAAACCCGGAGCGATTGTAATGGTATTAGATGTGGATACCGTGGCTAGAAATTTTAATGTATCGCTTAAAAGTGAACTTGTTAAAATGCCATTGTTTAATGTAGCGGGCATTATTCCTGGCAAATCCAAAGCTAAAGAAATGGTTATATTTTCAGGGCACTATGATCATTTGGGCATTGTGAAGCCTAAAGAGGGTGATAGTATCATGAACGGAGCCGATGATGATGCTTCGGGCACGTCAGCGATGATAGCCTTAGCCAAGTACTATAAAAAACTGAACAATAATGAGCGTACCTTGATCTTTGTTGCCTTTACCGCGGAAGAAATTGGTGGCTACGGCGCCCGTTATTTTTCTCAGCAGTTAAATCCTGATGATGTTGTTGCAATGTTTAATATTGAAATGATTGGAAAAGACAGCAAGTTTGGCAAGAACACCGCATTTATTACGGGATATGAGAGATCTGATTTTGGTAAAATCTTACAGAAAAACCTTGAAGGAACCGAATTTACATTCCATCCCGATCCTTATCCAGCTCAGAACTTATTTTACCGGAGCGACAATGCAACATTAGCTGCCCTTGGCGTACCGGCACATACCATAAGTACCGACCAAATAGATATTGATAAATTTTATCACACTAATAAAGATGAATATGAAACACTTGATGTAGAGAATATTCTATCAACCATCAAAGCGATCGCAAAAAGTGCGGTAAGTATTGTTAAAGGTGTTGATACCCCAACACGGATTCCAAAATTAGCCCAGCGTTAATTCCATCACATAATCGTTCATAAAGAAGCCGTTGCCTAGATCTAGGTCAACGGTTTCTTTTATTTTAAAACCTGCCCTTTCGTAAAAATCTTTTGCTTTATTATTTCGGTTTACATTAAGCTGCAATGTTTTTCCACCACTGCGGATAGCTAAGTTTACTACTTCGTTCATCAAGATTTTACCTACACCTTTGCCGTGCATTTCTGGCAAGACATAGATTTTATGAAGTTTATATACTTTATTTTCGGGATCGATGATCGAAAAACTCGCAAAACCAACTTCTTTTTCTTCCTCTTCGGCAATCAAGAACGTATGGCCCTTTTGCAATTGCGATAAGAGTTCTCCCTCATTGTACATCAGATCTAACATATACCTTAACTGAACAGGGCTGATGTAGGCACTATACGTATGGGGCCAAATCCTTTCGGCCAAATCGCTGATGATCGGTAGATCTTTTTCCTTTGCTTTTCTTAATAGGATCATAACAATTCGCTCAAAAATAAGAAGGGTGTACTAAAATCAAGTTTTACAAAGCCATCTTTTATAACTACAAAATCACCGTTTTCGTCTTGCTTCAAATTGGATGTTTCGAAGTAAGAAATAATATCAATTTTAAAGATCGTGCCAGCTGGTTTCCAAACGCTAAATCCGGGTTTTATCGCATAGCTTTTGGTGGTTTCTGTAAATAGCACAATGTTGATATCGTATAACAGGTGCGCCAAATCATCAAATTTATCTTCGTTGCTTATGATATTAACCGCTGGATATTTTTCTGAGATCAGGTATCGAACCGCTGTTACCAGATCATCGTTTGGCGAAAATATGAACTTTGTGTTTTCTTGGATATTTACGTTCTCCTCTTTCCCAATTACCGCATCAACTTTCAATCCCAGTGAAATGGCTTTTTCATAATTGCTTGAGGCCACCAAAAGTGTTGGACTCCATTCTAAAAGCTGACCCAAATGCTCTTCGTCAAAATTTCCAAGATGATGAATGTATAATGCGGGCTCCTGCTTTTCTCTTACAATATGATGTGATGACATGAGACGAAGTTAAAAAATTATAGCGGTCAGAAAGAAGAATTCTTGAAAGCATCCAGCATTGCTTTTTTATCTGCCTCATTGTTATAATTGATAGTAACGCTGAAATCGTTTCCCTGTAAAAGGTTCGAAAAAATTAACTGGTTCATCACTACATCACCCGTTGGCCCATATAATTTAATGTAAAAAGTATGGAATGGCATGCCACCCAAAATTTCTTTACCTGAGGCGGTGTCTATTTTAATTTTCTGTCCTGCGTAAGCATCAAAAATTGCTTTGTTCGTTAATCTATTGCTTTCGGCATAAGGCCCATTTTTTCTCTGATTATACGGTTGAAGTGTAGCAACTAACTGGTTGAACTGATTTTTCTGAAAATTCACCAAGTGTATCAAACTAGCCGTTTTCACATTTGCACCATTTGCCTTTGCAATGGCATCCCTCCCTTTCTGTTCGTTCTGCTTTACCCTGTTATCACTTAATGATTTAAAACCTTTAGGGATTTTGATAGACCAGCCTAATTCAGGGTTTACATAGGTTTCTTCTTTTTCTGGCACAGCCCGATCAGACTTCTCTATTTTTGGTGCTGGAGTACAGGCTATCCAAAAAAATATATACAGAAAGGCGAGCTTAGCTTTTATTTTCATATCTAGCTTTGACAATCTTTAAAAGATTGTCAAAGCTTCTAAAGATTGTCAAAGCTAAATAAATTCTTTATTTTAGTGTTGATGAGCAAAAGTAAATTCGAAATTTCTAAAGAAAGCGGTCAGCATTTGCGTTTGGCGAGCTTAGCCGGAAGTTGGGACGGCAATACCCGTACCTGGTTTGAGAAAGATATTTTAGCAGACGAGTCGCCTATGCGGGCAACGATATCAATCATCATGGATGGCAGGTTTTTGAGTTATGCCTACCAAGGATCTTTAGAAGGAAAGCCATACGAGGGCAAAATGTTATGGGGTTATGATCTGGGTAACCAGAAATGCCAATGCAGTTGGGTTGATACCTTCCACATGGGAACGGGAATTATGCATTCGGAAGGCCAAGAAACCGGTAATGGATTTAGTGTACTTGGCAGTTATAGTGGCCCTGGTATACCCGAACCATGGGGCTGGAGAACAGAGTTAGAAATCATCAATCCTGATCAGTTTTTAATACGTGCATTTAATATTTCGCCAGAAGGCGATGAGGCGAAGGCAACGGAAACTATTTATCACCGCATTAGGGGGTAAAGCGTGTGGCGTTGAGCGATAAGCGTTGACACAACCCCTTACGCTTATCGCCAAACGCTAGCCGACTAGTTCCTACTAAACCCCACTATTTACAAAAAATCCCCCATCTACATTTATTACCGTGCCGGTTACAAATGCTGAGGCATCACTCAACAACCATTGTAGGGCGCCGATTAACTCATCTGTTGCACCAAAACGTTTAAATGGAGTTTGTTTAATCACCAAATTTCCTCTTTCGGTATAAGAACCATCTGTATTTGTTAAAAGCGCCCGATTTTGTTCGGTAAGAAAAAACCCAGGAGCGATCGCATTCATCCTTACCTTATCACCGAAGCGATTGGCCAACTCTACAGCAAACCATTGGGTGTAGCAATCAATCGCTGCCTTGCCCATACTATAGCCCAATACCCGTGTGATTACCCTTTTTGAGCTCATCGATGAGATATTTACAATACTTCCTTTACCAGAATCGACCATGGCTTTTCCAAAAATCTGCGTAGGCAACAACGTTCCCCAGAGATTAAGGTCCATCGCTTTGCGCATACCATCCATGTTGATCCCAAAAATATCATCGTCTTTTTGGATAATCGCCTCCGGAATATTCCCTCCCGCAGCATTAACCAAGCCATCTATTCTTCCAAATTCATTCAGCACCTTATCCTTTGCTTTTTCGAGCGCTACTTCATCCAGCACATCTGCAATCAATGCAAGGGCTCGGCCCCCATTTTTAATCACTTCTTCTGTTCTGGAACGGGCAACCTGCTCATTTCTGCCCAAAATACATACGGTACCGCCAGCCGCAGTTATTCCCTTTATGAATGATTTGCCAATGATGCCCGTTCCTCCTGTTAAAACGATTACTTTATCTTTTAAAGAAAATTGATTATCCATGTATTGTAGTTTTCTAATGTTTAGTTGATGTAATTTCGATTATGTATCATTCTATGATAGACCGCTTAATCCCCAGCTCTAGTCCGCGGAGTTCTGCAAGGCCCTTTAGCCGTCCAATTATTGAATATCCGGGATAGGTGTTTCGGTTATAATCGTCTAATATTTTATGTCCATGATCAGGTCTCATCGGAATAGCTACATCCTTCCTACCTTGTTTTTCTCGTTTTTGCTGCTCTAAAATAATGTTTTTCATTACTGCATACATATCTGTACTTCCACTTAAATGTTCTGCTTCATGAAAACTTCCATTGCCTTCACGCTGGACATTCCTTAAATGCACAAAGTGGATATGTGTTCCCAAACGTTCAACCATTCCAGGAAGATCATTAGCAGGATTTGCGCCCAAAGAACCTGTACAAAATGTAAGCCCGTTACTTGGTGATGGGGCAAAATTTACAATATCGGTTAAATCTGATTCAGTGGATACAACTCTTGGTAAACCCAAAATTGGGAAGGGCGGATCGTCCGGATGGATACACATTTTAATTCCGGCTTTTTCGGCCGCCGGCATAATCGCATTGAGGAAATAGGATAAATTCTCTTTTAATTTTCTAGCGTCAACTTGGGCATACCGCTTTAGATGATGTTTAAATTCTTCAACCGTAAACACTTCGTCTGTTCCCGGCAAACCAGCCATTATGGTGTTGGTTAAAAGATCAATCTCTGCTTTCGTTAAACCATCCAAATATTTTTTTGCTACTTCTTGCTCATAAGGAGTGTTGCTTTCAAAAGCTTCCCCCCTTTTTAAAATATAGAGATCAAAAGCAGCCAAAGCAATGGCATCATACCTTAATGCACTTGCATTGTTCTTTAAACGATAATCGAGATTGGTTCTAGTCCAATCCAATACCGGCATAAAATTATAGCACACCACCTTTAACCCATTTTGGGCAAGATTAACTAGAGATTTAATATAGATCGCGATGTAATGATCCCGCTCTGGCTCACCAATTTTAATACTTTCGTGAATATTAACACTTTCTACCACAGACCACGTTAAACCAGCGTCTTCGATCATTTTTTTTCTTTTGATGATTTCCCCGACGCTCCATTCTTCTCCACAGGGGATATGGTGGAGGGCAGTAACAATGCCTGTTGCTCCAGTTTGACTAATATCTGCTAGGGTAACTTCGTCGTTAGGACCGAACCAGCGAAAGGTTTGTTCTAAATTTTGCATTATAATCTAGTTGTGATTTGACTTAATTATTATGCAATGTAACAAGAACAGTCGAAATTTTTACTGTAAATAAATCATAAGCACAGGTCGGCGTGGACAATTGTGAGTGCTTAGTCCATACAAATCCCAAGGGGCAATAGTGGCTGTGCAGCTCGGAAGCCTGGCTGGTATTTCGGAACCACATAACAACATAGTACACCTAATGAGATAAGCTTATGTTTTCTATGGATATAGCTTCTATTTCTTTTTCGGGACATTTGCTCCATCCTTTCTGGCTTCTGAGAGGCCAATTGCTATTGCTTGTTTCTTAGAGGTAACCTTTTTTCCTGAGCCCGTTTTTAATGTGCCTTTCTTTTCTTCGTGCATGGCCTGTTCTACTTTCTCGCCAGCTTTTTTTGAATATTTCGCCATTTTATTTTGATTTTAGAATTTAAATTATGAGAGCGATGGTGGATTAACATTTCAGTAAAAAAATGGTTTTAGGGAAATACTTTTTGTTTACACACCGAGCTCCCTAAATTTTCGGTGATTTTTTTATTGGTACTCACTCCAGATTGCTCTTTTTATGAAAACTGAAAATTGAATTAACCAAATCTTTTAATAAATTAGCCTCAAAAACAGCGGTTTCA
The DNA here is from genome assembly GCF_059703915.1 of Pedobacter sp. NO84. Taxonomy (NCBI): domain Bacteria; kingdom Pseudomonadati; phylum Bacteroidota; class Sphingobacteriia; order Sphingobacteriales; family Sphingobacteriaceae; genus Pedobacter; species Pedobacter sp. NO84. Next base: position 3,577,840 of record NZ_AP046575.1, on the reverse strand, counting down.
AATCTCAGTTTAATGAGCAATCAAATTTCAATAGGTTACGCAGATATTTTTAAGCACAGCGTTGTTGCCATCTTAGTTATAGCTGTTGATGAAGTTTATACGATGATTGATGTGAATGATGCTTATCTGGCATCAACCAATACAACACGTGAAGATTTGATAGGAAAATCAGTTTTCAGCGTTTTTCCAGGCAATCCTACCGACGAAGTTTCCAAAAATATCGAAAGAACAATTTATTCTTTTGAACAGGCCATCGCTACCAAAAAGCCGCATACCATGAGCAATTATAGGTATGATATCCCGATCAGGGGAACCGATCAGTTTGAGGAACGATATTGGACCACCACCAATACCCCAATTTTAGATGAGGAGGGGAAGGTGAATTATTTTATACACTCGCCATCAAATGTAACCGAATTAAACCAGCTAGCAGAAAGAGAAAAAGCGGGCATCGAAGCCTTAAAACAGCAGCGAAAAAGACTATACGCCACATTTATGCAAGCTCCAGTAGGGATTGCCATTCTTAGAGGTGCGGATTATATCATAGAACTGATCAATCCGCCGCTTTGTGAAATCTATGGGAAAACCCTCGAAGAAATGAAGGGAAAACCGATTTTTGAAATACTTAGTCATACCAAAGGTCTTGGTTTTGAGCAGCTGATTGATGATGTCCGTTTAACGGGCATCCCTTTTAGAGGAAATGCGTTGCCGGCACCTCTAATGCGGAACGGCAAATTAGAAACGGCGTATCTCAACTTTGTTTACGAGCCTTTTCATGAAGATGATGGATCCATTAGTGCCGTAATTGCAATGGCTACAGAAGTTACCGAAGAAGTACTCGCCAAACAATTGATAGAGGAAAGTGAAGAAAGGGCAAGGCTTGCAGTAGCTGCTGGGGGTTTGGGCACTTTCGATCTAAATCTTGAAACTGGAGAGATGGTTACTTCTACCTTGTTCGCCAATATTTTTGGTTTTGAAGTGCCAGTGCCCAGAAGGGAATATGTAAAGGTGTTTCATCCAGATGATCTTGAAATGCGGGATCGTGCGCATGCAGAGGCCATTAAAACGGGAAAATTACTGTACGAAGCAAGGGTTATCTGGCCAGATAAATCACTCCACTGGGCACGTGTAGAGGGGAAGGTTATGTACAACAACAAGGCCAAAGCCACCCGTATTTTGGGTACCCTTTTAGACATTACCGAACAGCGCCAAGCAAGGGAAGAGCAAGAAAAGCTAATCACCTTGGTAGCAAATAGCGTAGATCTCATGTCTATTTTAGATATGAACGGCATCAATTCTTATATCAATGAAGCGGGAAAGAAGTTGTTGGGGTTTGAAACTGATGCACAAGTTTTAAGTACACCCATTTCTCAGCTTCATGCTCCACAAGATTATGACCTTGTTCAGAACGAAGTACTTCCAACCGTAATGAAGGAGGGCAGATGGGCGGGTAGGATGCTGGTTAAGCACCTTCAAACGGGTGAAATCATTCCGGTTTTTAACAATTGTATCCGGATAAATGATCCGATAACGGGTGAAATGATAGCCATTGGGGCGGTAATGAGAGATCAAAGGCCAGAGATAGCTGCCAAACAGGCATTGGCCGAAAGTGAAGAACTATTACGAAGTGTTACCACTGCCGCTCCCACAGGTTTATGGATGTCGGACGAAAATGCAGCGATTACCTACGTTAACAAAACCTGGATAGATTGGATCGGTTTAAGCTTCGAATCTCAGCTAAAAGATGGTTGGATCTCTGCACTACACGATGATGATAGAGAACGCGTTACCGAAAAATTCATCAATGCTACCTCTAGCAGGAGCTTTTATGAAGCCGAATTTAGATTTATCCATGTTGATGGTACCATCCACTGGTGTGTGGCAACAGGAAAGCCCCAATATTTTAATGGTGTTTTTACAGGTTATGTAGGTGCATGTGTAGATATTACCGACCAAAAACATCTGCAACAACAAAAAGATGATTTTATTGGCATCGCAAGCCACGAACTAAAAACCCCAGTTACGAGCATCAAAGCCTATACCCAAGTTTTAGAACGGATGCTGCTCAAAAAAGGTGAAGAGAAGGAAGCCAGCATGATCAATAAAATGGATGCACAAATTAATCGTTTAACAAGTTTAATAGGCGATTTATTGGACGTAACCAAAATCAATTCGGGCAAATTACAGTTTAACGATCGAGCATTTGATTTTAATGAATTGGTAAGCGAGATGGTCGAAGAGCTGCAACGTACTACGGATACCCATACTTTGGTTGAAGAGCTTGTACCAACAGGTATCGTATTTGGGGATAAGGAACGAATAGGTCAGGTAATTACCAATCTCATCACAAATGCCATAAAATACTCGCCGAACGCACAAAAAATTATAATCCACACCCAGGTTTCGGCCCGTGAGGTGACCTTGTGCGTCGAAGATTTTGGAATTGGAATTGCCGACGATAAGCTGAACAAAGTGTTCGAACAGTTTTATCGTGTAAGTGGCGATATGCAGCATACTTTCCCTGGCCTAGGCTTAGGACTGTATATTTCTGCCGAAATCATCAAACGAGAGCATGGCCGAATTTGGGTAAATAGCAATTATGGCAAGGGCAGTACTTTTTGCTTCTCTCTCCCTGTGAGGAGATGATTTTTGAGCTAGGAGATCGGAGTTGGGAGTTGGGAAAGCGGAGTTGGTTTAATATATCAGAATCTAATTGATTTTGCTGAAAGGCATTATGCAACTCCAAACTCAACATTACAAACTCCATACTTATCCTACACCACCCTTCCCATTACCGGGTCGGTTTTTCCAATAGCTCCGGTTTCCACCCTTCCTGCAAAACGCTCTTCAAAAGCATTGCTTTCTTTTACGTTCAGTTTAACAGAAAAATCGTACCAGTTATAATCCTTGCCTAGGCTCAGCAACACTTCGCCCACTTCACCTGGATTAATGGTTTTAAAAAGGTCAGTAGCTTTATAGCCATTGTCTTTTATAACTACATTATGAATCTTAGTATCTTCATTAGCAATGTAGAGCAACAGATTTCCGGTTAATTTTCCATCTTTCTGCTCATACTTGTAGGTAATGGCCAGTTTAGGTCTTTTCTGGTCGCCTTTAAATTCTCTGTAAAATCCGTTCGGACCATTTACACAAAGTTGATATATTCCATTTTCGAATGCATCGAGTGGCCAGCTATAGCTTAATTTATCCCCTGCTTTTACTGCGAAAGACCAATTTCTGGCAATCTCTGATTCGTTGTTGTTCTCTGTGAACTTAACCGGAACAGAAACCGTAAAGGGTGATCCTGCCGATTTTTTTCCAAAAACTTCATCCCCAACAGCAAATTTAATCTCCATTTTTTTTTGATCTTTCGTTATCCCTCCCGTACAATATAGCTCGTAAGGGAGCGCACATGCAGCGCGTATTCCCTTTTCTTGTAAAGTAAACAAATTTGGTTGTGCACTTATTTTTGCAATTTCTTGTGCCGATAATTTTTTAAATGAAGTTGGTTCCTCTTTAAATTTTGCATTAAAAATGGTCTCAATATTCTTATTTCGATTAAGGAATGGGAGTTTTTCAAGTGCAGCATCATTATATGGAGTAAATGCAGAAGTAAGGTCTCCACAAATGGTACGGCGCCATTCACTGACCGAACTGCTTTTTACCTTTTTTCTAAATTTTTGATTTACAAATCCCTCTAAAAACTGGATGGTTGAAGTATGATCAAAAAGTTCGGAGCATACTTTTCCGCCTCTGCTCCAAGGAGAAGCAATTAGCATGGGCACTCTAAATCCTAGTCCTATGGGTGCTTCACGGGCCTGGCTCTTCGGAATTCCCTGTTTAATTTCATTGGCTATGCGCACATGCTCTACCTCTGTCTCGATGCCAGCAGATACTTTTCCGGTTTCCGGCAGCTTGTTGTCTGGGATGGAGAAGGGAGGAACATGGTCGTAATAACCATCATTTTCATCGTAGGTTACAATAAAAATAGTTTTTTTCCATACTTCGGGGTTCTTGGTTAAAATATCCAAAATTTCTGAAACATACCATGCACCGTACCAAGGGGCGCTCGGGTGATCAGAAAAATTCTGTGGTCCCGCCAACCATGATACAGTGGGCAGTTTCCCTGTATTTACGTCTGTTCTAAATTGATGCAGCACATCGCCCTTTGGCACCACTACCTTCCGCTCTACACCCTTATCCATATAGGTTAATGATGCAATGCTGCGGTAGTTAGGGTCGTTTGCGTTTACTGTAAATGCATTATGATATAGCTTCTTTTGCTTTTCAGTTAACTTTTCATAACTTTCCCTGTTCCAGGTCTTAAGTTCGCTACGGGCATTATCAAGTGCTTCTTGTTTGCTTTTTAGCGCTTCTCTTGCTTTTGCAGCTGCGGCGGCATCGTCAGGGCTGGCTTCTTGGATCTTATCTATTTCAGCAGGGAGGGTATCAACCAGTTTCTGTAAATTGGTGATGTATCTTTCTGAAAATTTAACGTTGTATGCTTTAAAAAACTCTAGTAGATTACAGCCAAAATTAGATAACCAAGCTCTTTCTTCACCTACAAAACCCCCACCGCAGCTAATTTCATTTTGATAAAACTTCCAGGCAATATCCTGATCCGTTAGCAGTTCAGGAAAAGTTTCCCAACCTAGTGTAGCATGTCCATAATCTGTATTTCTTATGTGCGCTTTCGGAATGCCGTCTATATCATGGGTAATCTTACCGCTCCAAAAGAACGAACGGTTTGGCGTGGTACTAGTCATGGCCGAGCAAAAATTCTGATCGCACACGGTAAAGGCATCAGCCATTGCATAATTAAACGGAAGGTCTTCCCGGGTATAATAGCCCATGGTTAAAGGCATCTCCGCATATTTTTTATTGCTCGATTTTTTGGCCAACAACCATTTATCATGCTTTCCAAAATTATAGGCATCAACCTGGCTGGCTCTTGAATGTGGCAATGAGCCCATCCAAGTTACTTTTGTATCTTTAATATCCAGTCTAAATGGCGCATAAGTATTTCCTACAGCATCGGTTTGTAGCCATACCGGTTTTTGATCAGGCTGACGAATAGCTCTTGGATCATTAAACCCTCTTACACCCTGCAAGGTGCCGAAAGTATGGTCGAACGACCTGTTTTCTTGCATCAAAATCACCACATGCTCTGCATCAAGGTAGGTACTGCCTAGGGCAGGATTAATGGCCAAAGCCCTTTGTATAGCTGGTGGCAACATATTGGCCATCATAGCGCCACCTGAAAGCAAAGCTGCCTTTTTTAGAAAATCTCTTCTAGAATCCATTTCGAAATAATGTGAAAGTTTAAATATACCAATTCTTCGATTTTATGAGCAAAATGAATGTTTTCCATCAAAAAAATTACCGAAATGAAAGTATTCGAAGTTAGAGTAGGAAAGTTAAGTTTAGTTTAAGGGAGGGTTAAGAATAGTAATTGTTTAATTGTTTCGACTAAAGGCCAAAAACATTTATCCCTCCATAAACGTTATCGAGCATAACTATTCACTAATAACCCTTATACCTATGAAAAATTTTAAGACCTTATTTATTGCGGCTTCATTAGTAGCTGCTCTTCAATTTCCTTCATGTAAAGGTGGGAACAAAGACAAAACCGCTACTGATACAACAGCAAATGTAGCTCCACCTCCAGCACCTGTTGTTGTTGCCACTGACGATACCCTAACTACAAGAACAACAGATGCAACAAAAGATTATCCAGGGGTTACCGCTACTGTTAGCAATGGCGAAATTACATTAACAGGAAATATAGACAGAGCAAAACTGCCAAATCTGATGAAAGGTCTAAATGCTTTGCAAGCCAAAAAAATAAATAACAATTTAACTATTAAATAAAAACACATGGCTTTACAAGATAAATACAGTGAACTTATTACTGCAGCCCAAAATGGCGGCATCAGCAATTTACAGGTTAGAGAACAAGGCAATGTGTTATATATCGATGGCACCTCATCAAGTGGGGAGCTGAAAGATAAACTTTGGGAAATCTACAACAAAATAGACCCTGATTTTAGGGCCGGAGACCTTATCTTGAACATCGATGCTTCGGCCGCTGCCGGAACCCAAGCAAAGGTAACTACTGAATCTTCTAACCTAAACATAAGGAAAGGTCCGGGTACAGACCAAGAAATTGTGGGCAAGGCCGCTCATGGCGAAACCATTACCGTCGTGAGTAGGGCAAATAACCAATGGAGCTTGGTACGAACAGCCAATGGCGAAGAAGGCTATGCGTATAGCCAATACCTCACCCAAGTTTAAGACAGCCATGGTCGGTGTCTCACCGACCAATAGTAATGAGATGGCAAACAATTAGCATAAACACAAAAGGCACTCGTGCGGGTGTCTTTTTGTATTAGTAATGGTCAGTGAGACACTGACCACTGCCACTGAACACGGCATTGACCATGCCTCTACCTATGGCTAATAAGGCATTGCCCCAATCCCCCATTTTTCATTTGCCTTAGGCCCCATCACCAAGGTTAGCTTTCCACCTTTTAACAATTCGCTAGCCTTAAACCAGAAGTTGGTTAAGGGCTTGCCGTTTAGGGTTGCACTTTGAACATATTTATTTTCTCTAGAAGAATTAATAGCTTCGATATCAAAAGTTTTACCACGGCCATATTGTTGGTCAAGGTTTAAGGTAACTTTTTTAAAGATCGGACTACCGATTTCGTATATAGGGTCTACACGTGTGCCACCATCCATCTGGAACAGACCAAGGGCGGCCATAATAAACCACGAGCTCATCTGGCCTTGATCTTCATCGCCCAAATAAGCGTTGGCCACCCCATAGCCATAGTAACGATCTACAATAGAGCGACTCCATTTTTGTGTAAGCCAAGGTTGTTTCACATAGTTAAACAAGAATGCAAAGTGCATCGATTGCTGGTTGCCCTGTGTAACTGGATAATCCCAATATTGATCGTTAGGTGCATTGAAACGCCATTTTACACTTTCATTAAATCCCCAGCTCAATCTTTCTTTGAAGCGCGATTCGCCTATCATCTTTGCTAGGCCAGTAACATCCTGAGGCACAAAATAGGTTAGCTGCCAAGCATTTCCTTCTACATATTGTTCGTTTCGGCCCGATTGGAAAGCATCGAAATTTGGAAACCAGGTACCATCAGATTTTTTCATCCGCGCGTATCCGGTTTCGGTGTCAATAACATTCTTCCACCATGTGCCACGATCTGCATACTCTTTAAATTTAGACGTTTTTCCCAACGCTTTTGCAAATTGTGCTACGGTATAATCATCAAAGGCATATTCCAATGAATTACTGAACCTTCCCTTATCATAAGGCACAAAGTGATACTTGATATAGGCTTCAAAATCCTGGTTTCCTGCCAAGGCACCTCCCACTTTGGTTTGGGGCGTAGATACAGTTTTATCAGCCGCAGCAAAGGCTTTATCTGCATCATAATCTCTAATTCCCATCTGATAGGCGCTTACAATTAACGGTACTTCATGTTCTGCAACCATTACGGGAATATATTCCATCCCAGCAGGACCTTTTGCTAGCCAACCATTGGCATCATACATCGCCAATTGAGATTTTACCCATTTAGACGACCATTCTGGAGTTACCAAGTTCCAAAACTGGTTTAAGTTCCAAAAGGTATTCCAAAAGGCATCGCAACCTAGTGCGATGCCATCAGGTGTTTTAAACTGTTGTAATTGCTCGGTGGCATCGATCCATTTTCCGTCTACATCGCTAAACGTATTTCTGCTGCAGAGGGCGCGGTACATGTTGGTATAAAAACGGACTTTCTCCCTTCGGTCGTTACTAGTGGTGGTTACTCTACCCAACAATTGATCCCATACATTTAACTGGTTTTGCTGTACCTTCTCGAAACTCCATCCAAAAGGTTTGCTAATTTCCGTTTCCAAATTTAAGGACGCTCCTTCGATGCTTACATAAGAAATGCCTGTACGCATCTGTACAACTTGGTTTGTTCTGGTATCAAATTCTACAAAAGCACCAGCATCTTTCGCATCCTTAATATTGATCAGGTCTCCTGAACCCACCTCATCGTTTACCCAATTGCCAAACTTTTTAATGGGCTGGTCAAATTCGATTACGAAATTGACCACATATTCCTGTTCGCTCGATCCAGCTTGTGCAATCCACACCTGTGGCGCAAATTGTTTGCTTGTGCCTTCGATTCGATAATCGCTCACCTTTTTTAAGGTAACTTCGGCCAATTTATATTTGTTTTCTGCCGGAGTCTGTAAATCAATCATGATTCGCGAATCGGTTCCCTTGGGATAGGTATAGCGCATAAAACTCGCCCGTGTTGTGGCCGTAACTTCGGCCTTGATGTTGTAATCGGTTAAAGTAACTTTATATGCACCCAAAGGCGCTTCCTCGGTTTCCTTATCAATACGTGACCGATAGCCTACACCCGGTTCGCTGCGCTGATCGCCAACCTTTGTTTTTAATGGGCCATTTACAGGCAGTACCCCCAAGCCACCCATCGTCCATTCGTGGATGTGGCTAAAAGCTCCAATGCTCTCAAAGGTGGGATCATAACCCGCCTGCCATCCATCGTTCTGGTTATCTGGACTTAATTTAACCATGCTAAATGGCATCCATGGTCCAGGAGCGATCATCCATCTGGAGTGGGCGGTGCCGATGCGGGTATCTACATAATGCGAAAATGAAACCAGTTTATTCGGACTGCGTTTTATCGTTCCGCTTGCGATAAGCTGCCCGTCGGATAACACTTCGTATTTACTCGATTTGCCCGATTTAACCGCAGGCATAGGGGCTTCAAATTGATACTTCCCTGTTTCTAGTTTTTCGTTAAAAATTGCTACTCCGTCTAAGCGTACCGTCAAGTTAGGTTTGCCAGTTAGGCGTTCAACTTCTATTAGCAAGGGCTGAAACCGCGTACTTTTTAAAGTAACCTCATAATCTGCTGGCAACACCGACCGCACATAACTGTTCTTTGGAGCTTTTATGGTGGTACCCGATGGGCCCTCTAATCTGATCTGGTCAAAAACCATCCACGAACCATCCAGAGAGGTGAGTTGGATTTCGTTATTTCCGACATGCAAAGATTTAGCCGCAATGGGAATTTCTATTTTATGTTCTTTGGCAGCCGTTAAATCGCCCGAGTAAACCATGCTTTTATCGCCTTTGGGCAATTGCATTACCGTGGCTTTTCCGTTGATGCTTACTTTAAACAATGGGGGTTTCTCGGCATTATAACCAACCAGATCAATGATAAGATTAGAATTGGTAGCTTCTGAAACTTTATCAAGATCAAAAAGTATAGTGGCTAAGTGCGCCCTGATGCCCGCAGTTGGTGCAGTACCTCCCCAGCTATCCTTTGGGCCCGGCAAAATATAGGGGAATTCTTTTTCAGTCTTCGAAAATCCTACCAGATAAAACCGATCCTCCCAACCAAAATCATATTCTAGAAACCGTTTATAATCTGATGGGGCCAATGCCATACCTGTGGCCTGATTATCAGATTCGCCAATTTTCCATATAACCTTTGTCTGGGCATTGGCCGATAAGGTAATAATAGCAATGAATAAACTGAGTAGGGTTTTGAACTTTCTCATTTTGTTGATTTAAATATTTTAACCATATAAAAACATAGCCTATAACTATATGTACTTGTTTTTGCAGCCATCCTGATAGCTATCGGGATGTTTATTTTTTCCCTACAACATAGGCACATAGATACTATCCAATGAGCACTATGTTTATATGTGGGTTTAATAATTATCTTTCGGTGTGCTGCCCATCTGAAGCACTAATTTACCGCCCTTTTGAAGATCCTTCAATTGCATAAACGGTGTGGTTAATGCTGTTCCATTTAATGTAAATGATTGTACATATAGGTTGGTTGAACTATTATTATTTACCTCTATAGTAAAATCTTTTCCGTCATAATACTTTTTATTTCCTTTAATTATAACCTTATCAAAGAGGGGACTTCCCAATCCTACTTGCGGGTTAATATCAGTAAATCCTTTCACATCAAATAGACCCACGCTCGAAATTACATACCAGGCACCCAGTTGGCCTTGGTCTTCATCTTGTCCGTAACCATAACCATGGATTCCATCGGTTCCATAAAATTCATTTTCTATTGCCCGCACCCATTTTTGTGTTAACGAAGGTTTACCAGAAAAATTAAAAAGCCATGAGATATGAAGATTAGGCTGATTACCATGATTGTACAACCCTTCGAGCCCCGAAAATGCATCTATCTTGGTGCCTCCTCCAAAGGTGTTTTTTTGTGAGGTGGTAAAAATGCTATCCAAACGGATGTTAAAGTTTGACCGGCCCATTTTTGCGATCAGGGCTTCGGGCTCATGCGGTACATAAAAAGTGTACTGCCATGCATTTCCTTCCTGAAAGCCTCTCCAACTTTCGCTAGGTTTAAAATTTTGCATCCAAGAGCCATCGGCAAGTTTAGGATGGATTAAATTTAACTTCGGGTCATACAATTGTTCCCATCCTTTTGATAGCGCCATCAGTTGTTTATAATCTGAATCCTTGCCCAATAATTTAGCCCATTGGGCTACCGAATAACAGCTGAATGCATATTCAAGTGTGTGCGAAGCAGAATATTGCCATCTTTCGCCACCACCTACACCTTTATCCAGATGCGGAACATACCCATACTTTACAAATTGGGCAACATCTAATTTACCTGCCCCATGAGGTCTGTTTTCGCCCACCAATTCGTTTTTTAAAGATGCTTCGTAAGCTAAATCCACATCAAAATCACGAATGCCAGACATGTATGCGCTAGCCATGGCCAAACTTACAAAGTTGGTTCCAACACCAGAAACATAGCGGCTATTTGCAATCCCATCAGCAAGCCAGCCAGAGTCCTTATAAATCAAGAGTTGACTTTTTATCCAATCCGAATAATATTCTGGATAAGCAATTGCCCAAAGTTGTGTCAAGTTCCAAAATCCTCCCCAAATTGCATCGGTGTTGTAATGGTTATGCAGTGGCAGATGGTTGGGTCCTAAAGGGATCTGACCAACCGAACCATCATTTTTAGGATAAGCTCCATTAACATCACTAGCTAAACCCCGGCCCAAAAGTGAGTGGTACAAACCGGTATAAAACTTTGTCATATCGGTTATATTGGTCGATTGAACCTTGATTCGTCCCAAGTAATCGCCCCAGGTTTTTATTGCATTTTTATGGGCCTTATCAAAAGAAAGATGGGGGGCCTCAGTTAACAGATTTAACCTTGCGTTTTCGATTGAAGTGTAGGATAAACCGGCTTTGATTACAATACTTTCTTGTTCTTTTGTGGAAAAAGTTAGATACAATCCTGCACCCTTTCCGGTAATTTCATTTTTATCAGCAAAGATTTCAGCGCCTTTAAACGTGCCATGGGCATCAGGTTTTTTATCCAGCACAGCTGAAAAATACATTTTCACATCGCCACCCGGCTGATATTTCTGCACATAAACGGGATTTGTAATTACATATCCTTCAATTTTTCCCTCTGATGTAAGGTAAACTTTTGCGTCTTTTATCTCTCCTCCTTCGCCCTGCTTATGGCCGATATCAAAAAGGATGTGGGACTCTTTAGAAGCAGGAAAGGTATAGCGATGAAAAGCTACACGTGGGGTAGAGGTAAGCTCGGCTTTAATGCCATAATCCTTTAATAAAACCGAGTAATAACCTGGTGAGGCGATTTCATCTTTTCTGTCGAACCGGGAGCGGTAGCCATCATCTGGGGTTTCCAGTTTTCCGGCTAGGGTTTGTAGCTTCCCCGTGATTGGGGCAAACACTATCCCTCCAACCTGAAATTCATGAAAATTAGCAAAGCCTTCTATAGATGTATGTCTTTCATCATAGCCAACCGCATCCCACCCGTGGGCATTGCCGTAAGAACCATTGGTTGAGGGTGCCGGCTTTGCCATGGCGAAAGGTACAGCGCCAGGCGTAAAGAAAAACCATCTGCTGTGCGCCGTGCCAATTCTGGGGTTGACATAGTTTAATAATTCTTTGTTGTTTTGTGCTCTTACTGAAATAAAAGCAGCTATGATCAACAAAATAACCAGTGAAATTCTGATGATATTTTTCTCGAGATTCATTATATATACACTTAATGTAGAATAACTGGGGCATCTTCCCCATCCTTCCAATCGCTTTCGATTTCTTCTAAAGATTTGCCCTTTGTTTCTGGTAATAGTTTAAAAACAAAAATAAAGGCCAACACACAGAAAAATCCGAAGAACCAAAACGTTACAGGGCTTCCAAATTCCTTTAATAAAAATGGTGTAATAGAACCCACAATAGTGTCTGCTACCCACATCACCATGATACTGATCGCTAATGCACGACCCCGAATGGCGTTTGGAAATATTTCTGAGGCAACAACAAACTTCAATGGCCCGATAGAAAAAGCAAAACAAGCTAAGAAACCCAATAAACAAACCAGGGTCCAAATGCTTTGTGTTGCACCATAATAAAAGCAAATGCCGGTTAAAACTAAAGTAATAGCTGCACCTGCAGTTCCGTATAGGTACAATGGCCTACGTCCCCAACTATCAACTTTCCATACTGCGATCAGGGTAAATAACATATTCGCCACCCCAAAAACAACCTGGCCCAATAAAGCATTATCTACTGATACCCCTGCGGCACTTAAAATACTGGGCCCATAATACATGATCGCATTAATGCCACTAAATTGAGAGAAAAGTGGCAGCATAATTCCTATTAACAACGCTCTACGCATGTTGGGAGCAAACAGTTCCTTATAAGTAGCTTTTGCCAGGGGGACTTTGATTTTAGATTGTTCAATGTGCACATCCGTTGCACTCTGACCTGTAATACTGCTAATGATAGCCACTCCCTCTTGGGTTCGGCCTTTACTAAATAGCCATCGAGGGCTTTCGGGCACCATCAACAGTCCGATAAAAAACAATATGGAGGGGATAATACCCACACCCAGCATGCCACGCCAAACTTCGGCATTAAAAATACTTGCTAATCCAGATGTAACTTCAGGATTGGCCCCACTTAATAAAGCTGCATTACTTAAAAATGCTACTAAAATTCCAAAAGTTAAGGCAAATTGATAATACGTAACCAATCTGCCTCTTATCGCCGCCGGAGCAATTTCAGAGATATATAAAGGAACTACATTAGATGCGATTCCCACACCTATACCTCCAATTAAGCGCGAAATGATTACACCAGATAAAGTGGGCATAACCGCACATCCTATCGCAGAAAGAGCAAAAAGCGTGGCCGTAATTAGCAACGGCTTTCTCCGGCCAAGTCGATCGCTCAACTCGCCCGAAAAAACAACCCCTATAATGCACCCTACCAAAGCTGAGGATACAAACATGCTTGTTTCCAAGGTAGTTAAGGCAAATTGTTTGTCCAAGAGCGGGATAACTCCAGAAACCACAACCATGTCGAAACCAAATAAAAAACCACCTAGGGAGGCTACAAGTGTGATGGCGAGGAGACTAATTCGTTTTTGTTCATTGTTCATACGGTATATATTTAGGTGTGGTTAATTGTTGTTCGTTTTAGGCGACATAGAGGGCGGGGCATCTTCTGCTCTACTTCCCCAGTTTTGGTTTGGTTTTGGCCCCATCTGCAATACCAGTTTACCGCCATCAACCAGCTCGCTGTGGTAAAACCAAGGTTTAGCCAAAACCTTTCCGTCAAGCTGTGCCGATTGGATATATCTATTGGTATCTGAAGATTGAGGAGCTTCGATCACAAAGGTTTTGCCCTTGTAATAGTTGTTATCCAATGTAATGGTAATCTTTTTAAAAATGGGGCTTCCCATTTCATAAAATGGTTTTTCTGCCACTCCTCCATCGGTTTGAAACAATCCCATTGCTGCCATTACATACCAGGCACCCATTTGGCCTTCATCCTCATCGCCTAGCCATCCATGGTAAGGTGTTGCACCATAATACCTGTTCATGATCTCCCTCGTCCATTTTTGTGTTAGCCAAGGCTTGCCGCTGTAATTAAATAACCATGCTGCCTGCATATTAGGCTGGTTGCCATGGTTTACTGGTACCAGATCGTATTGATCGCCTTCGGCATTAAAATTGTATGTTACCGATTTTTGAAATCCATCATTTAACCTGGTATTAAATTCAGCTGTGCCCATCAGATTTAAAATACCTTGCACATCGTGTGGATTAAAGAAACTGTATTGCCAGGCATTTCCCTCGAGGTATCCAGGGCCGCTAAAATTGGTGCAACAGAAAGGACTCCATTCTTTAACCCAACTTCCATCGCGGTTTTTCATTCGGATGTATTTCACGGCTGGATCCCAGACATTTTTATAATTACCGGCTCTTTTTAAGAACTGTTCGTATTCCTTATTTTTTCCGAGTGCCTTTGCAAATTGGGCTACGCACCAATCGTCGTATGCATATTCCAAGGTGTTTGAAACCTGGCCTTCTTCGTTGGGCACATAACCTAGCTCTAAGTAAGATTTATAAAATCTGTTTCCCGCGAACCCGTTTTCTGGTGTCCTTACTCCCGGTGTGGTCTGTTGATGCATCATGGCTTCGAAGGCCAAGTTTACATCAAAATCCCTAATCCCTTTCTGATAAGCGGCCACGATGAGCGGGATTTCATGCGAAGCCTCCATAATGCCAGAATACTCTATACCTGCTGGTCCTTTAGGCAGCCATCCTCCAGTTTTATAGATTTCGAGAAGAGATTTTGCCCAGTTACTGGTTAGGTCTGGGTTTACCAGTCCCCACAGTTGGTTAAGGTTCCAGAACGTATTCCATAGGGCGTCCGAACCATAAACTGGTGATGAAGCCTGTCGAACTTTTTCATTGACATCAACATATTCGCCATTTACATCACTCCATGTGGTCCGGGCAACATAAGAGCGATAAAAGTTACTGTAAAATTTCTTTTTATCTATTTCTGTTCCGCCTTCTACTTTAACTTTACTAAGCATACCATTCCACACCTTTTTGGCATTTGCCCTCACCGCATCAAAACTCCAGTTAAACGGATCCATTTCCGATTTAAGATTTAAACGGGCGTTAGCAATGCTCACCAAAGAAATCCCAGTCTGCATAAGTATTATATCACCTGCGTTTACCTTAAAATCAGCAAATGCCCCAACCCTGTCCTTGCCCAAGATTTCCTTTATGTTTTGCTGTACTTTATCTCCATTCCATCCTCCAAAGGCTTTCATGGGCTTATTAAAGCGCACCACAAAGTGGACGGTATATTCGTTCCAGCTCCATTTCTGATGGGAGTACCCTTCGATTTCGGTTTCAGAAACCTTGGTGATCTTGGCATCAAGAATGGCAGTTTTAGCTTCGCCAGGGATATCCAGATCAAAGAGGATGTGCGCTTCTTCGTGTGCTTCGGGGTAGGTAAACCTAAAAAATCCTGCACGTGTGGTGCTCGTTAGCTCGGTATGGATATTACCGTTCATTAATGTAACGCCATAGTAGCCAGGGCTAGCTGATTCTGTTTTTTTCTCGAACCGCGATCGATAGCCCGATGTCCATCCTGTAGTTGGTGCATCTGCAGCGCCGCGGTATGTGCTCAGCAGGCCTACCGTGGGCATTACCGAGAGGCCTACCATTGTCCACGAATGGATATGGCTAAATCCGCCGATATTGTTAAGGGAATATTCGTATCCTGATTTCCAAACATCACCTTGGTTATCGGGACTGAGCTGCACCATCCCGAAAGGTAAAGTGGCTCCCGGATTTAGCATCCATCTAGATTCTGAAGTGCCCAACAGGGGATCAGCGTAATCTACTGGTTGTTTTTGTTGGGCATAGCCTGCTACTCCCACTATGTTTAGGAGCACAAGAACCAGTAAATCCTTTAACTTTAAGCCCATTGGTTTTTATTTATTTTTTGGCAGGCTTACATTATCTTTCACAAAAGCTTTTACAACTTTGGCCCTTCCTTTGCCGGTATTAACGATGGTATAACTTTTGGCAGCGGCGGGAATCACAAAGGTTTCTGCATAGTGGAAGTTTAGGGTAGTGCCATCAGCGGTTTGTACCGTTATGGTGGTTCCCTCTACCAACATTAGTATATGGCAGACATTATTTGTTTCTATAGCTACCTGAAAATCAAATTCTATACGGTGTATATCATAAAAATGTTCCTTGTGCGTGGGCAGATGAAACAGTTCATAATAAGCTCCTTTTTCTATTAAGGTGGGCTTCGAGATCAGTTCATTTTTTACTTTTTCTCCTTTTCTATCAAAGTTAAGGTTTTTAAATGCGTGATCAATGTTAATGGGCCTAGGATGTCCATCTAGTCCTAAACGCATCCAATCGTACATCTTAAAAGTAAAAATATAGGGGGTTGCACTAATTTCGAGCACTAGATTGTTTGCCCCAGCACTATGTACTGTACCATTAGGGATTAAAAATAGATCGTGCTTTTTAGCGGTGTGCGACTGCACATATTTTGTAATGTCTATTTCTTTACTAAATTCTTGACTATCCTCTAGTTCTTTTTCGAAACTATTGGGATTAATATCTTCTTGGAAGCCTAAAAATACTTCTGCATCATCTTTACAATCGAGGATATAATAGGTCTCATCCTGGGTAATGTTTTCGCCAAATTCTTTTCTGATGTAATCTAAGGTAGGATGGCATTGGATTGATAGATTGCCACCATCAAAGGTATCCAGAAAATCAAAACGTATGGGAAATTCTGTGCCAAAAATTTCGGCATGTTTGCCCAGTATGGCCTTATTTTCCCTGTACATTAAAAAATCAAATGGGACTTCCAACAGGTTGCCGTCGCTTTCGAAAAGAACACCGTTCTCTGGAACGATGAGTTCAAACGACCAAGCATAATTTACTTCCTGTTTGTTTAATCCTTCAATACGTTCTTGCATCCAGTGTCCGCCCCATGCGCCTGCTTCAAACCATGGGCGTACGCGAAATACCGATTGGCTTAATTCTTTTAATCCTTTTTGCAGATCTCGATTAAAAATCCAGTTGATAGAGTCCTTCCATTGCGCGTCGGCAACAATGGTGATCGTGTTCAAAATTTGTTGCTTGTGTGTATTTAGTACTACCCAATCCACAAAAAAGGAGCGCTTATATGTTTCTGTCGGACTTTCCTTTTTATCCGTTCCAAAATTGGTTACGGCACCCGCCCGAAAGCGATACTGCAGTTCGTTTTTTGGCAGTTCCAGGTAAATTATTGGCGCATCCCAGTTTAATAGGGCAGCGCCGATACCAATAGCGATATTTACATCACATTGTGGATCTAGTTCTAGACTATCGAACTGATCGATATGGAAAAAATCAGTAATGTTTAAGGTGCATTTTGTGCCCCAAACACTTTTAGGTTCGCCCAAAAAAGGCTCAACCATTTTTTGGATTTCGGTATTTCCTTTAAGTTTATCGGCAATATTAATCCATTTTACGGAAACATTCTTTTTTAGAAGTTCTTGATGAAGTGAATGTTGAACAGCTTCCCAAAAGACACCGATATAACCATCTATTACTACATTTTTTTGTTCAATGATCCAATTTGCAAGAGATTCGTAACCACTGTTGATTTTTCCACTTCCTAATCCATGATAAGGATATATATCGTAACCGGGATCTATCTTAGTTCTGTTGTTAATATTTTGGGGTAAAATAGTTTCTGAACTTGATCTCCAATTGCTGATCACCGACTCGCCATTCTCTATTATTTTAGCTTTCACTTCCATATAAACGTCGTTTCTCTTGATTTAAAACAAATGTATGTATGTATATACATATTTCCTAATATTTTCTTTGTGCTTCTATTTTCGCCGTTAATCTGAGGTTCGGCCTTATTTAAAAATCTTGGTTTCATATCATACGAAATATTAAAATTCTATTCTAAAACTATAAGTGCTATAAGGAAGCATGTTTATCACATCGTTTTGCTTAGTTATTATTTCTTCATTTGGCTGGCAACTGTACATTGCTTTTGGCGTTTGGGCAAGCCAATGAAAGCTAAGTTTTTCAGCATCACTCGATATAGATCTAAGGTTTACAATAATTGCCTTATTATCTTCGCTCTTTTTTATAGTAGAAACCATAATTTTCTGATTGTTCAAGCTAAATAGTGGTTTTTTGATCGGGTTACGGTCTGTTTCAACTAGAATCAAGGGCCGATGTTTCGACATCCCAAATTGGTTGGCAATAGCCGGGTCATATCCCCCTTTATGGGGAAGAATAAAATAGTTTATCGCAATTATTCCTGACTGTTCAAGCGGAAAATTAGTATCCCAATGGTTATTAACCGGCCAAGAAACAAGTGTTTGCGTTGGATTTAGCTTTTTAATCCACTCTCCAGCTAAGCGGGCACCATCAAGAATTGTTCCTGTAATATCACCAAACTCAACAATAGGCGCTTGGATCGACGTCCATGTTATGCCATAATCTTCATTAGAAATATCAATCCACCGTTGAAAGCTGAACCAATTTTTGTTAGAGTAAGGAATCTGATCCATCTCTGGTGTCATTACGCCAAAGGGGATGTCAATTTTTATAGTTCCCTTCGGCACATTAAACGGAAAACTATAATGGATTCCTTCTTTTGTACGCGTGGCGATTTTATCAAGGGTATTAATAAGTTCCAGATAGGGCTGGTTTTTGGTGATTTTAACTTCTTGTTGAAGCCATTTACAACCCTTGGCTTGGGAATTTACCACTATTGATGCGATGAGAGGGCCATTTTCTTTTACTTTGATTGAAATAGCTGTAGCTTTCGATAATCCGCCAATCGAAATGCTTCCGTTTTTTACCCCTTCTAGGTAATTATAACCATTAAATCCAAAAGTAGATTTTTGGTCTACAATTTCGCGTTTGGAAAGAAGATCGATAAAACTTGTAATATTTCCATTCTTTGCATCGAGAGTAACCGAGATGAGTTGATTGTTCAGCGTATTTTCACTGTACATAGTAGAGCCAGCCTTTGCCTTTCCTGGCAAGATCTTAAAAAATCGAGAGCCAAGAGCAGGAATTTCCTTTGCTTCGAATGCCAATTCGCCCGTGGTTAATCTCTGACTAATTACAGGGTTGTTTTGCTCGTCTACCATCCTGTCGCCCTTTACACTTTGCTCTGGCGTAAGGATTACAATACCGTCTCTGGGCCAAGAAAGAGTATTGATTACCGCAAAGCTATTGGTTCCTTTCTTTTGTATGGGCTGCAACGCTAAATGTAAGATCGAATCTGCTTGTTGTAGGGTACCTGTAAAATAAGCAGCTTTATTTGCTTCTACCTTTTTGGCCAAAGGAGCATTGGGATCTTGATAGCCCCAAGTATGTTCGGCAGATAGTAAAGCCATCTCCCACGCTGAATTAAATTGTTGGATAGGGGCTATTGCATGTATATTAAGCATAGGCCAAAGTGTTTCGGCCTGTACAAGATCTTCTTTGCCTTTTCTTCCTTTGGCAACGCTCTTTGCATCAGAACCTAAACCTTGTGTCCAAAATTCCGAAAGATCTCCTCGATAGGTAGGGATAATTTCTTTAAACTTCTCTTCGTACGCTGCCAAGATTTCTTTAGTTCCGGCAATGATCAATTTAGGATAGGCATATTTTTGATTCCATAATTTTACAGCCTCTGGCAGATCTGCATCAATCAGACAATTATCGGCCATAGACCAGGTCATAGCGAATATATCATAAGGAGAGTTTCTTCTTTCTAATTGTGCTGTTTCTTCAAAGATGAAGGGATCAATAAAATTTGCGGATGGGTTATCAGTAGTTAATCGGTCATATTCTGGCGTAAGCGCTTGTATTTTTCCTAAGCCATATATTCGGCCTTTGGCTTTAAATCCATAACCATAAGATGTAGCTTGCAAATAAAATAGTTTACTTTTTCCATCTTGGCCTTGCCAGTAAAAAGGTTTGTTTTCCCAGCGGTGACGAAGGTCGAAGTAATTTGGAAAGCTAAAAAATCCTTCGATACCATTTGCAACAGCAGCTTGGACCATCCCCCATGTAGCGCCAGGATTATCCATTTGTACCATTGTATTTATAGGAACACCCGTTAAATCTTCGATTGCCCTGCTGTCTTTAAACATCCTAAGCAATTCTTCATCAGAACAGGTACTGGTATTTATATTTGCATAGGCAGCATCAATTTGCAGCCACCCTTTTTTTACTGCGTTTATAAGTGTTGCTTTTTGTTTAGCGTCGGCTTTTTTAAGGTATTGGCTTACAACCCAAGTTGCTTCTGGGTTCCAAACGAATTTGGCCCCACTCGGATAATCCTTCGTTTGATTAGCAATATCGATACCCACATCTATATTTCTGATATGGAGTTTTTCTACGGTATCCTGCAAATTAGTGTAGCCAATATCAACATGAGAGTGAGGATAGATGTAAACCGTCCACTGTTTTTTGGCGGGAATAGCGATTGTTTCCGTTATTGTATTGTTACCACTAGTTAATGTAAGTGCAGCTTTTGTTGCTTTGATACCTGTATTTGGTGGTAAAAGGACAGCTAGCGAATCAATTGGTTGAGTGGGAACAACAACGTACTCACTCCTTTCCCCTTCGCAAGAAATGGAAACCAATAAACTGTCTTTTCGTTTATGAGCACCAAAATAAAGCATCACTTCTCGTCCTGGTTTCCCGTTTTTATGGTATTTGTACCATGGTTTAACCTCATACCCTATGGTTTGCTGATCAATAGAAATTCGTTTGCCGTAAACTGCATAAACAAAATTCACTATCACGATAGAAAGTGCAAGTGCGCAGCAGAGCTTAAGCAATGGATTAAATTTCATCAATAACACTAAATAAGTAGGAAGTTTTTGGCAATACTTAGTTATTCCCAAGAATGAATTGGATCGATACAAATAGATAATGGGGCTTTTGGGTTGCCCCACTATCATTTGTAATTAACCTGTATGAAGTTTTATCTAGTTTGGTACCGTAACTACTTTAATCGAGCTGTAATTATAAAGCCTTGAACCAATTCTTGCGCCTACCCTTAAGTAGATATCTCTACCTTTTGGCACTACCGGGCTAGTTACCGTATTGGTTGTATTTAATGGTCTATCTGCAGCTGCAGGTCTGGTAAACAAGGTAAAGTTTGAATTTCCTAGATACTGGGTATTATTAAGGTACAATACACAATCTCCCACGGCATCCTGAAAACCTGCATTAGCGGTACCCCTTACAAGCGTATATTTTGCAGTAATTGTTCCATTTGAATTTAATGTAGGTTCTCCTACCCACTCTATATTAAGAAAGGGTTCAACAGAGAAATTAACTTCAGTAATACCTCCTTTAACTTCCACGGTTTTAGCAGCCGGTGGAACAAAAGCACCTATTGGCAACACGCTGTAGGTTGCGGCAAAGAGTTTGGTATTGATATAACTTCCATCTTGATGGGTACCTAAGAATTGAGCTGGGGCAGCGGTACTGTAACTGACTTCATTTAATTGAATCCTTGTTCCAGCAGTTAATGCATTATCTGTTGTAGTTACTTCTGATTGTACTCCTTTGCCAGTTGCCACGTCTACAACGACCCCTTTTACAGTTTGATCTGGAGCATCATAATTATCGAACTTGGAGCACGAACTTGCAGTTAATATGGCAAGGCATAATGCGGTATAATATGTTATTCTTTTCATAATATTAAAATTACCATCCTGGATTTTGTACAAGGTTTAAACTTTTAGCGATTGCGGCTGTAGGGATCTGAAAATAATACCATCTTACTTGATAAGTATATTGAACAGCACGTTCTTCAAATCTTACATCCATAATATATTTACTTTGGTCTTGTAACATGATCGGCAATAAAGCTTTATAGATGGTGTTGTTTTGCTCTAAGTTAGCCACACGCCATCTTTTTAAATCCCATTGGATTTTATTTTCAAATGCCAATTCTCTTCTACGTTCCATACGGATATCGTTAATGCCGCTGATTGCGCCAAATAAGGAAGCTCCAGCACGATCTCTAATCGAGTTTACAGCAGTTAAAGCATCAGTTGCATAATTTCCACCTTGTCCTAATAAGAACAGTTCATATGCTGCTTCAGCTTTATTTAACACCACTTCTCCATAACGGAACTCCATAAACCATTGGTCTGAGCGACCTGGGATAGTTTCTGATATTGGTTTTTCTGGACTTAAATATTTTCTAAGATAAAATCCTGTGTAAGTACCACCAGTAGCATTCGCAGTGATATTGGTAAATACACCACTTAATCCCGATCTCGAAAGTTTAGTTCCGTTAGATAAGGTGAGGAAAGTGGTAGGGTCATTATTTAATAACACCGTAGCTGATCCTAAAACTGAAGACGGATATGCTGTAGTCGTATTTGCTGGAGTTAATTTACTTAACCCTCCTATAGAACTTCCATTAAAAATTCCTCTACGCACTTCTATCGGTGTACCTTTAAACTGATCGCCAGGTAAAATTACAGTTGCTCTTAACCTTGGTTCTACATTGGCAAAAATTTCCATGGTAGTATTGTATGTCAAGTATTTGCCGCCTGCATCCATGGTCATGATTGTTCCATCAGGATTTTTAGGGAATCCTTCAAACATTTCTACAAAATTTAAAGTAGGTAAGGTTTCTGATGAATAGTTGCCCTGAGGTCCTTCCAATTGCTTAGGAACGTTTAATGCATCCCACATGTGTGTTAAATCGGGATATTTAAACTGTCTTACAAAGATTGCTTCTTTGTTAGTAGTTGAGCTATTATCCGAGAATAAACTGATATAGTTCTGGAATTGCGCTTCTCTATCTCCGGCAACCCATTTGTTTTTATACAGAGAAAATTTACCGTTTAATAAGTTTGCGGCATCATAAGCAGCTTTGAAATAAATAACCGCTTTGGCTGATGGAATACCGCACAAACGAACGCCACCTGTAGTAAGATCGATAGTATTGTATTTTGCAATGGTACCAGCAAATAACATTGCTCTTGATTTTAGGGCAGCTGCTGCGTATTTATTCGCTCTACCGGGTACGTTTGATTCAGGCAATCCCGCAAACGCTTCATCACAATCTTTACCAATGAAATCCCAAACCGCTTCTTCACTAGCGCGAGGAATTTTTAGTTCTTCTATTTCTGAAGCAAGCTCTGAAATTGTTTCTCCTGGCTTAGCTAAAAGTTTGTCAACAATTGGCACACCACCATAACGTTTAACTAGTGAATAATAGGTAAACGCCCGAATAAACTTCGCTTCGCCTAACCAATTTGCAACTAAATCAGGCTTATAGCTACTTGCATAGCTAGGTAATGTAGCTAAAAAGTAATTACAATCACGGATTAGCGTATAAGCTGCACTCCAATAATTAAATGTTTCTGAAGCGTTACCCATATCTCTACTCACTGCTTCTCCGGTAACCGCATGTGGCGAACCAATCGGCGCGCTTTGGTTAAAGCCTAAAGTTTGAAGATACCTAAAATCTTCAATTGGAGTATTGATATAAATCCTTGCCATATAGGCGTTTATACCCGCTTCAGTACCGAATATATCTGGATCCTGTACAATGTTTACAGGTGGAACATCCAGTTTCTGGCATGCTGTGAAGGAAATCATCAGCACTGCTAAAAATGCATATAGTGTCTTTTTCATAAGTTTCTAATTATAATTTGAGGTTAAGACCAAAAGTGAATTTTTTATCCAGTGGGTAGGTATAACCAAATTCGTTACGTCCTTCTGATGTGCCTGGCGGGTGCTCTGGGTCTAGAGATAATATGTCTGTAATGGTAAGTATGTTATAACCATTGGCATAAAACCTTAGTCCTTTGATTCCTACTCTGCTAAACCATTTTTTAGGTAAACTATATCCTAATTCGATCGTTTTAATCCTAAAATATTTTGCATTTTGAGCATTAGCTAACGTATTTGTAAATGGTACTGTACCAGTATAAGAATACGTCCCTGAAACCCAAGCTGTATTTGGATCATATGGGTCTGCATTTGGATCAACTGGATGATATCTATCTAAAAATTGTCTCAAGGCATTACCTCCAGCCCATAGTGGTTGGTTTAATTGCTCAAAATATGAAGCATACACATTTCCAGCTCCACTAATGGTGGTATTGAAATCCCAGTTTTGATAACTTGCAGCAAGTGTAAGACCATAAGTTAACGTAGGGTAGCCTGATGTAGCAATTGGATGCGAATCTTGTGAACTGATTACACCATCGCCATTCCAGTCTTCATATCTAGGGTCCCCAACAACGGTACTTCTATTTACATAGATCGCACTATTTTTAATGGCTCCATAGTTTTCAAACTGTCCTGTGCTTCCATAACCCCAATATAAGTTATTCCAACGATTGGCTGTAAAATTGCTATTTTCCCAGTTTAGGTACGAATTACCGGCACGTGCTTGTACACGTGTAGTATTCATAGTCCTGGTAATACTCATTGTACCTTTTACGGTATAGAAGAACTTTCCTAATTGGTTACGATGATTAACCTCAAGATCGACACCCCTTGTTAAGTCGCCATTTAAGTTTTCTTGAGGGAAACCAACACCAACCACATCAGGAAGGGTGGTAGCCTGAGAAGCTAACAAACCTGTACGGTTACGTCTGAAATAATCAACTGTAAAACCGAATAGACCGTTCCACATCTCAGCATCAACACCAATATCCAGTTGTTTTGAGGTATACCAAGTGATAGCCGGGTTAGCTAAGCCTTTACTAGCTGCACCAGTTACGAATGTTCCATTAAATACGGCACCACCACTTGGGTAGTTATAACCTGTAATAAACTGGTAAGCTGAAGACACATCATCACCTTGTTTACCGTAAGATGCACGAACCTTAAAGTTATTTACAAATTTAAGTGGAGAATTTTTCCAAAACGGCTCTTCTGATAAACGGTAACCAACCGAGCCATAAGGGAAGAAACCCCATTGCTCATCTACGGCAAATTTTGAAGTTCCATCAGCTCTAAACCCACCTTCTAATAAATATTTTCCTTTATAGTCATAGGTAAATTTACCCACATAAGAAGCTGTCTGGTTATTGAATAAACTTGCTTGTGCAGTAGACATGAAACCAAGCTGATTTTCAGTTGAACCAGCCAATAACTGATCTAATGGAATAGCTACGTTTCTTGCCGCAAAGAAGTTGTCGCCTTTCAGCGTATTTCTTTCATAAAGGAAAAGCCCACTTACATTATGTGAACCAAAAGACCTGTTGAAGTTTGCTGAAGCTTGGAATAAAATTGATGGGTATTCATAAAATTCTCTTCTCAAAGTTCCTAAACCTCCAGAGGTTTGTGGGGCTGGAGTATAAATATCAGCTGTTGCATTATACGAATATAAATTATAGGCTTTCGTATAATATTTGTTGGTAGCAATCTGATAATCATAACTAAACAATCCCTTTAAGCTTAAACCTTTCAAAAACGGCGCATCATAGTTTAAACTTGTACTCGATTGGAACCATTTGTTTTGAATGTTACGGTAGCCGCTGATATCTGCATTCGAATGCGCAATACCATTTAATCCACTTGGAACATTATAAAGGTAAGCAGGGTTATTATTGGCATAAAACGGCTGAACTGGGGCTTGATACCACGTACTTCTGATGATCCAGTACGTATCCTCTTTCAATTGATTTTTTTGATCAACTATTCCGGTTAATGCAACATCAAATGTTAAATTCTTGTTCAGTTTGGTAGTAAGGTTTGCCCTCAAGTTATACCGGTTATAGTTCAAATCGCCCGATTTGAAAAAACCTTCTTGGTCTTGAACACCTAAGCTGGCAAAATAATTAGTGGTTTCACTACCGCCTGAAGCGCTGATATCATGTTGAGATTGAGGCGCCGTATATCTTAATACTTCTGAATTCCAATCTGACGCCACTTTTGTGCCATTGGCATAAGCTGCAAAATCTGCTGGCGTATAAAGGATAGAACCTTTCACAAAGTTACCTGTATTGTGTACCTGTAACTCGTTTACTAAAGTCATGTATTCGAAAATATCAACCGATTTTGGCATATAAGAGGGTTTTTGAAGTGAGTAAGAACCATTATAATTTAATTCTACACTTCCTTTTTTACCTTTTTTGGTGGTAATCAGAACCACGCCATTTGCCGAACGCACTCCATAGATTGCTGCAGAGGCATCTTTCAGTACAGTAATACTTTCTATATCTTCTGCACTTAAACGAGAAAAATTGTTCCTCACTACCCCGTCAACTACAACTAACGGTGCACCCATACCCCTTACATCAAAGTAAGTATTCATAGCACCAGGCTCACTACTGGCCTGTACCACACGTACACCGGCAATCTTACCGGTTAACATATTCTGTACGTTTTCGTTTTTGGTGGTTACAATTTCTTTGCTGGTTACACTGGATACCGCACCTGTTAAAGTGGCTTTCTTTTGTTGACCATAACCCACTACTACTACTTGATCAAGATCGGAAGTGGTAGAATTTAAAGTTACTTGAATGTTGTTCTGCGACCCCACAGTTACTTCTTTAGTTGCATAACCGATCATTGAAAATACCAATGTTTCGCCCACTTTGGTTGAGATGGAGAACTTACCCATACCATCAGTTCCAGTTTTATTATTGGTTCCTTTAACGGTTATGCTTACCCCTGGAAGAGTAATTCCGGTCTCATCTGAAACAGTACCATTTAAGCTTACCGAAGTTTGTGCAGCTACTGAAAGTGAAATGAGCAGTCCGCAGAACAAGGCGAGGCCTGGTTTTAAAAATGGTTTCTCGCCTAGTTGGTTCCAGAAAGATTTTATCTTCTGCCCAGGCAAATAACGATGTTGTAAAAAATTGTTCATAAAAATGTTGCTAACGGTTTGTTGATTATATGAATTTTTAGATTGACAAATAGGTTGTCATAAACACGATTCATGCGTTTATATGCCGAAGTGTCTAAGGATAATCTTCAACAAAGCGGATGTTGTAAAAGAATCTGCCGCCTTTGGTTGGATGGTGGACTACTCGTTTCATAGTGAGTTTAATAAGGTTTATACAATGGTTATGTACAAACATATAAACATTTAAATTAAAAACAAATTTTTTTATAATTTCGGTTGAACATATCTATATTAGTAACAGTTGCTTAACATTCCTATTACATGAAGTTCTCTATAGACCATAAAAGTCATATCCCTCTACACATACAAGCAGAAGAATTATTGCGCAATCTGATCAGGGATCCGCAGTATGCCACCAAGTTTTTGCCAAATGAAGTTGATATGGCAAAACAACTGGCCATTTCTAGGACAACGCTCAGGCAGGCACTAAACAAGCTGGTTTACGAAGGGCTATTGATCAGAAAAAAAGGCATTGGAACTAGGGTTGCAGAGGTGTCTGTAAGTTCTAAATCGAACAATTGGCTCAGCTTTTCTCAAGAAATGCAGGCTAGAGGTATTCCGATAAAAAACTTCGAGCTTCATATTAGTTGGGTCCAGCCCGACGATAAGCTCGCCCACTTTTTCGATATAAGTACCGACAAAAAGGTGCTTAAATTAGAGCGTTTGAGGGGGCGTACCGAGGGTGCTTTTGTTTATTTTATCTCTTACTTCCATCCCCGGGTGGGCCTAACCGGCGAAGAGGATTTTAAACGTCCTCTTTACGAAATACTAGAAAAAGACCATTCGGTAATTGCAAACCTATCAAAAGAAGAAATCAGTGCTAAAGGAGCTGATAAATTCATAAGCGCTAAGTTAGAGGTAGAACCTGGAAGTCCGATTCTCTTTAGAAAGAGGTTCGTTTATGACCAAGGCGATAGACCGATCGAATACAATTTAGGCTATTACAGGGCTGATAGCTTTATTTATACGGTTGAGAGCAGAAGGGATTAGGTGGAGTTCTCAGCTTTCAGTTGACGCTTAACGCCTAACGCTTTACTTTATCTTCATCCCCTCCACATCCTTGTACTTTACCTGTAAAGCTGTTAATCTTTTTTTTAGCAGGGCGATGGTAGGTTGATACTTGGGCTCCTCATACAAATTGTGCATTTCTTTAGGATCTTTCTTCAGATCATAAAGCTCCCACGAGTTTACTGGATCATAGAAATGGATGAGCTTATATCGGGTAGTTTTAATGCCATAATGCCTGGTTAAACCAAAAGATTTCTCGTAATAATGATAATAGACTTCATCCCTCCATGATTTATCCTTACCATTAACCAAGAGCTTCTTCATAGAACTGCCTTGCATATCCCCGGGTATCTCAATATTAGAAAGATCCAATAACGTGGGTGCAATATCTAAATTAAGCACGTAGGCACTTGTTTTTTGATTGCCTTTAAATCCTGCTGGGTAGCGGATCATCATAGGTGTGCGGAAGGATTCGGTATACATAAACCGCTTATCGTACAACCCATGCTCTCCTAAATAAAATCCTTGATCAGAAAGGTAGATCACAATGGTGTTTTCAGCCAGATGATGATCGTCAAGATAATCTAAAACCCTCCCAATATTATCATCCAATGATTTTACTACCCTAAGGTAATCTTCCATGTAACGCTGGAACTGAAACCTTACGATTTCATCCTTGGTTTTTAACGTTTTAAAAATATCATATTCCTTTTGGTAAGCTAAGTCCCAAACCTTTCGTTCCTTAGGTGTTAACCGCTCCAGTTCTCGCTGATACTCTGCGGGGGCCCAACTATTTACCGGGTTGATTGGGCAAGTATCACAGGGGATTTTACTGTCGTAGCGGATATCCAAATGGTCTTTCATCGTAACCTGCTGTATTTGCAAAGCCTTCCGCCCTGCGTAATCATCATAAAAGTTACTGGGAAGGGTAAAAGTCCTATCATTAAACTTATCCAGGTATTTTAATGGTGGCATCACATTACGGTGAGGGGCCTTGTGGTGGATCATCAAGAAAAAAGGAGTATCGCTAGTACTTTGACCCATCCAATCAAGCGCCATATCGGTAATCACATCCGTTACGTATCCCGTATAGGCCGTATCTTTTCCGTTCCTTATAAATTTGGGATTGTAATAGTTCCCTTGGTCTGGCAATACATTCCAATAATCAAATCCCGTTGGAGTACTAAATAGATGCCATTTGCCTACAATCGCTGTGCGATATCCATTGGCCTTATAGATTTTGGGGAGGGTTTGCTGTGCTCCATTAAAATAGGTGCCATTATCTTTCATCCCGTTCATATGTGAATATTTCCCAGTAAGCAAAACGGCTCTACTTGGACTACACACAGAATTGGTAACCGCAGCTTCCTTCATCAACATCCCTTCCCGAGCAATCCGATCAATATTCGGGGTTTGAATCAATTTTGATCCGTACGCGCTTACGGCTTGATAAGCATGATCATCTGCAACAATTACGATTACATTTGGCTTTTTGACCTGCGCTTTTGTCCCCAGGCTTAACAATACCAGAATTAAGCAGCCTAATCCAAGTTTCTGCAAAAAATTTTGATTGTTCATAGCTCCTTTTTTTGATTATATCACCTCAAATCTATGATAATATGTGTGTACATGCAAATCAGCGTTTTGAAGCTTGCATTATCTTTTAATTTCAACCCTCTTAGACATCTAAGTCACATCGAACAACGAGAACCTAAGACAAACTGAATACGAAAACTTGTAACTGTTAACTGAAAACTGGTAATTGGTAACTGTTAACTGCACCTATCTCTCCTTTTTCAACTTTTCTCGATGCATCGTCCCCCAGTTGGCCAACGAAACTAGCACTTCACTTAATGTATCTGCGTAGGGCATAAGTTCATACTCTACAATTACAGGGGTTTGTGTATGCACCGTCCGTTTTACAAAACCATTCATTTCTAATTCTTTCAGTTCGCTAGATAAAACCCTTGCCGAAATGCCTTCAACTGTACGCTGGATTTCATTAAATCGCATTTTCCCCTCCCGTAATGATGCTATTACGCGGAGCTTCCATTTTCCTCCGATCACATAGAGCGCATCTCCGATAGGAGCCAGCACACTGTTACATTCTTGCGAAATGACGCGATTCTCGCTTTCCATAACTAATTGATTAAGAAATAACTATACAAAATATTACCACTAACCTTTTGTATACTACTAACATTTTATAACCAAATGTAAGTAGTTTTGTCCACATTAAATTTAAAAAGATGAAAAAGATCCTACATATTATTTCGAGCCCTCGAGGTGAGGCTTCATTCAGTATTAAATTGGGCAATGCCATAATAGAAAAAATTCAGTTGGCCTATCCAGAAAGTACAGTTACCGAGCACAACCTGGTTACCAAACAGTTTCCACATTTGGAAGAAGCGCACCTTACCTCATTCTTTACCCCAGTAGAAAAAAGAACTCCAGCAAACCTATTGGCGATCAAGCATTCTGAAGATGCGATAGATGAAATTATGAAGGCGGATATCATCGTAATTGGGGCTCCGCTTTACAATTTCAGTATCCATTCTACACTAAAAGCATGGATAGACCATGTAGTAAGATCTGGCATCACCTTCAAGATTGGAGAAAATGGTCCTGAGGGATTAATAAAGGACAAAAAAGTATACATTGCCATGTCGTCAGGCTTTATTTACTCTGAGGGGAAGATGAAGTCGATGGATTTTGCAAGCCCTTACCTGCGTTCATTGTTCGGTTTTTTGGGGATGACAGACCTTTCCATTATTAGAGCAGAGGGAACTTCGATACCGGGTATCCAGGATCATGCGTTGGAAAAAGCGATAGCTAGTATCAGGGTTGGTTAATCTTACTAGAAGTAGCTCGGTTTATAATTAATGAAATGGGGAATAGGAAATGGGCGAGTTTCATTATCTATTTCCCATTCTTAATTCCTTTTTTTCGGCACCGATCCTTCAGTTTTATCCAAAAGCTGATAAAAACCGGTAGTGGCTGTGTCAGCCAGCCGCCCATCAGATTTATGATAGATTAAATACGCCGCTATCTTGTGCTCGTTGGCAAAAGCGATGGCTTCATCTACCGTCATCGCCATTAGTGGATTATCGTATCCATCTGCTGTAATCGCATTTTCGGCAATAACGGTTACGCTTACCATTTCGCCTCTGATGGGATAACCAGTTTTGGGATCGATTAGGTGGGCGATTCGTTCCTTTCCACTTTCTATGTATTTTCGGTAATTGCCTGATGTGGTAACTGCGGCATCGGTAATGGTAATGATTTTCGATATTACTGGCTCGTCGCAGCCATTGGCTGGGGGCGCTTCGATTCCAATTTTCATACCTTCCCCATTGGGTTTTCTTCCCTTGGCTTTCAATTCTCCGCCAATTTCTACGAGGTAGTTCGTAATTCCTTTGGTGCCAAGAAATTTCGCCACTACATCAACCGAGTATCCTTGGGCTATTCCATTCACATCTATTTTTACACAGGGTGAAGTTTTAGATAATACCCCATTGATCAGTTTTAGCTTTTCGCTTCCGATACAGGGCAAAATCGCCTTAATTTGTGATGAATCTGGCAATGCCGTAATCTTTTCATTCCCAAATCCCCAGGCATTAACCAAAGGACAAACAGTGATATCAAATTTCCCACGGGTTTCCTTATAAATTTCGAGCGCTTTTTTTACAACTATTTCCAAGTGCTCATCAACCTTTATGCCCACCGGCTCGTTATTAAATGTTGTAATAAGCGAGTAATTTTTATAAATTGAAAGTGAGCTATCCAACTGCGATAGCACCCCTTCAATTTCAAGTTTGGAAACCAAACTATCAGCCGCCCAATAAGAAATATGATAGGTAGTTCCCTGTGCAGTTCCACTGATGTGAAACACCCGATCATCTTTAGCGCTATAGCCGTAGGTAATAAAAATCACTAGCACTAATAAAGTATTTCTGATAGTCATATATCTTTAAATAAGATGGTAAAACTAGTGCCATCTACCTAATTTAGCATTAATTTTAATAGGGCTATTGCGAGATGATCGTTAGTTTTTTCTTCATCAGCAATAAGCTAGAAATAACAGTGGTAATTGTTCCCAATGCAAGTATCGTTAACATCATCATGCAGAAGTTTAAGATAGGATTATTTGATAACACTAACTGTTCTTTCGTTTCTTTTACTTTGATGGCAAAGTCTGCTGGAGACAAGGTTTTGCGGTATTGCTCGATATCATATTGCGCAATTTTTTCATAGAAATCGGGCTCGATATAAATCACAAATACCGTTTCTACTATCGCAAATGCAATGGCCGGAATTACCACAATCAACAATCCAATTTTAAGTGCTTTCATAAAGGTGATCTGTCCATTGTTAAACTGGTCGCGGTAGTAGCGGACACCAAAATAGACGAACACTAGCGGAAATAATAGGTTTACCCAACCGATGTATCCCTGTATGGTATGACTTGGGTTAAACAGCCAGATCACAACCCAGATCAGAACAAATATGAGCAGTTCGGCAAGTGCGGCATAGGCACCATAACGTAAGATAATTTTTTTCATCGTGCTTTTATTTTTTTCTAAAAGTAGAGCTGTAATCTTAAATTAAACTACTACTAAAGCATTATTTTCGGAAAACTGCAAAAAATACAACTTTAGTAGTAGGCTGTTTTTAGGTTGTCGACGATAATTCTATCGCACGTTTAATTGCTTCGGTGCGCCGCTCTACATTTAGCTTGAGAAAAATATTGGAAATGTGTTTTTTGACGGTGTGTTCTGAGATAAAAAGTTGGTCGGCTATTTGCAGATTGGAAAGCCCTTCGTTAATTAGTCGTAAGATCTCTGCCTCGCGCCTACTTAATCCATTTTCCTGAAGTTTAGCATCATTGATCAGGCCAATGGTTTGTGGGGTAACAGTGATCGTTTTTTGAAATAGTTTTCTGCTCAGCACAATTCCAATCATCAAAAACAGTAGGCTAAAGCCACTGATCCAGAGCTCGTTATGATTGCCTTGGAAGTTATATCGCCCTGCGATGCCAAATAGCACCAGTAAAGCTGTAATTAACAAGCCAAAGGCGATGATTACCTGTTTCAATTGAATATAATTTATCTAGAGCTAACTCTAAAATACTAAAGATTTATTATATACTACCTTTCGTATTTTGCAAGGGCGTGGAAAGACTTGAAGGGTATATCTGCACCATCAAAATCTGATGCTCCTTTTTAACCCCTATAAAAATTTGATGTAAAAATCAGAACCCATACAGCAAAGCAGGGGCAAATTTTGAGGTTAGTTCACTTTGAATTGGTAAACGCCCGAATCTGAAGTGTTGCCCTGCAAATCCCTCGTTATTACTTTCCAATAATAAGTATTGCCTGCATTTACAGTAATATTATTTGCAAACATTTCTGAAATGTTATTTTTAATCATCGGAAGACTATTTGCTACGGTTCCAAAGTAAACATCGTAGCCAACAATATCGTTGTCAACATCACTTCCGGTCCAAGTTAAATTCACGGTCCCCGAAACTGGCAATACTGCACCAAACGAAGGTGAGTTAATGGTTGCCGGAAATGGGGAATAGGATACAGCACCTTCTCCAGCGAGATAAAATTTCCATACATCTGATTGAGCGGTAGCTGCTACTAGATTAGACTTTGACGTTACAAACCAAGAATATGGGGTGTTGCGTTGTAATGTTATTGATAGTTGATTTACCGTTGTTGATTGCACGATTGAAACCCCAGTTACCAGGTTTTTAATAGTAAAATCATAACTATTGGTGTTCGCACCAATAGACCAAGTAAATATAACAGTGCTTTGAGTTGGAGAAACTATCGTACCGCTGGTACACAAAGAATTTTGTGCCGGAAAGGTAAGATCAACTTTAGTAGGTGGTGATGGCGGATCTTTATGGCAACTTCCTATCAATAGTCCGACTACCAATAGCAATAAGGTGCTTTTTAATTTGCTGTTTGCTGTAATTAACATCTGCAAGGAATTTAATTTTTAATGATCTTGTAGCTGGTTCTTCTACCGTCAGCGTCTACTTTCAAGATATATAGACCCTGATCCAGCTTTTGCAAATCAACCTGTATACTGCCCGAACTATTAGTGTATTGTTTTTTATAAATCAAAAGATTAGTGGTATTATACACCTCTATGGTCGTATTTTTAACTGCATTATAACCAAGATTTACATTTATAAAATCAACAAATGGATTTGGATACGGTGTAAAATTATCGTTTAAAATCAAGTCTCTGGTAATTACTCCTTGACACTCTTTGTCAGTAGTAACCATTAATTTGTTAAGACCATTTTTAAGGGTAAGGGTTACCTGTCCATCACTAGAAGTAGTAGTTACGCCATTGAGGCTGATATGGTATATCGCTGCTCCATCCATAGACAAAACCACCTGATTGCTCCCTTTAACCATTGTGCTATAAAGCGATAAGGCTTTAGGTTCAGTAATGGTAGAAGTGAAACATTGTTTATATGCAGTTTGTCCGGCCACGCTCAAACAAACTTGATAAGTTCCTGCCGGAAGATTATTTATATCTAGTGTAGTGGTAAAGGGATATGAGGTGCTAACGTTACTACTATTGGTTACAATAGCTGTATAATTTAAACTCTGGACAGCTGTAATATTTATTGCGCCGTTGGTTGATCCAATGCAGGTAGAGGATGTATTGGTAACCTTAAAGTTATTTGGAGGCAAAGCAAATGTTACATTCACTACAATTGGTTGCGAGGTTTGACTTACACCGTTCAATGTAATTTTTAAAGCATAAGAACCACTTGCTGTAGCACTATACGTAGCTGTTGTTGCACCAGAAATCCCAGTCCCATCTTTTAACCATTGATAAGTATAAAGAGGATCAGAAATGGTAGATGAAAAGCTAACACTCCCCCCACTTAATAAATTTGTGGTACCATTTGCGGTAATAACAGGCATTGGCACGAAAGTAAAGCCCGAAATAACAGAGTTGCCGTATGGTGTAGTAACAGAGACGTTTCCGCTAGAACCATTTCCAACCGTTGCCGCTATACTAGTTCCTGAACTTAATGTAAATGATGCTGCGGGCGTTCCACCAAAACTAACCGCTGTTGCTCCTGTAAAATTGGTGCCAGTAATAGTAACGTTTTGTTGGCCACTTGCTGTTGTTGGGGAGAAAGAGGTAATGATTGGAGGAGGTAGATAAATAAACCCGTTAAGGCTTGCCGCCCCTGCAGGTGCAGAAAGAGTGATGGCACCCGAAGCACCGTTGCCCACAACTGCCGTCATAACCGTATCAGAAACCACAGTAAAGGATTGCGCTGCAACCCCGCCAAATGTAACCCCCGAAACATTGCTAAAGTTAAAGCCCTTGATGTTAATTGAAGTACCTTTAGCAGCTGACAAGGGAGTGGCCGATGAAATTTTTGCAGGAAGTGTTGCGGATGGGATTTCGTATCTATAAATAGTTCCAGATATCGCTACATAAAAGTCGCCATTATAAAAATATACCCGACCTAAGTCACTTTGAACGGCTTTTGCGGTTGTTAAGCTATCAGCGTAAAATCTAAGTCCACCGCTAGAGAAAATTACCCTTCCATTGTTACCTATGCCATCAGGCTTGCTTGCATTTGAAACAAAAGAACTGAGCTGCTTAAAGGTTTGCCCAGGCGACACTAACCAAACCTGATCTACACCATTACCGTCTGCCTTTACAAATGCCACATACTTATTTGCCAGTAAGTAACTCCTTATAGGCACGAAAGAATTATGATTTCCCAATACAATGTCGGTCGTGCCATTGTATAAATGCGTTTCTTGATCTCCGCCCGTTTGTTTTTTAATGGTATAAACGATATTATTTTGGTCGATAGATGGAAGTATAGCAATACCAGAACTTGTTATCGTCTGTTTAGTACCGCTTGCTTTAATATACTTTTCAATCACATAAAGTGAAGTGCCAATTGATCGGCTATAAATTATATCACCATTATCTGCCAGTTTAGGCCCTTCACCTAAGTTTGATGATATCACTGTGTTATTAAGCGTAGTTAGATCTGTTAAATAAAGCCAACCACCCTCTCCTAGCCAAATCAAATTATTCCCTCTTGCCTCTATAACGCCCGAACCACTAATACTTAAAGGTCTACAAATGTTTGTTAATGTACTGTTCTTCCAAACGTACACAGAGTCGGCGCCTCCATACTCTAAATACAAAGCTGCTCCAGTATCAGTCAATATGCCAGATCCAAAAGTTCTGTCACTTACGCCACTGCCTAAATTTATGGATTCTGTAACCCCCGTAGTGATATCTATTATTTTTAGGGCAGGGATGTCTAACGAATCTTTTTCGAGAAATAAAGCCCTAGTTCCCTTAAAATCAACTATCGTTCCTGAGCTTGAGAAAACATATTTTAGATAACTGCTCGTATCAAAATATACTGAAACTGTTTTCCTATTTGTTTGATTTTTATTATCTCTCGCCTCAAAAATGATGTCAATAATACTAGATGTTTTTCCAGCAGGTAAGATATCTACTAGTGTATCAATAGCATTTATATAAGTAAAACTTGAATTTCCATAATATACTGTGCCTGTACAATTAGCATTGCCCGGATCACTTACAGAAGCCTTGATCCTTATCTTAGCTTGTTGATACGATGCTCCGTTTATTGGGCTTATTACATTAACATTGGGAATTCTATCAAAATCGAAGATCTGAATTTTCGTCTGGGTGTTGCCCAGAATATCTTGTACAAAAAAATTAAACTGTATTTCGCCTTGTGCAAATCCTTGCAAACTTAGATAAGTTGCGTAAAAATTGCCCTCGCGCACCAAATTTACAGTCGTGGTACCCACTTTCATTTTAACCACGTCTACCGCATTTGTTGATGTTACGGCAACTACGATCCTGAAATTATCAACCCCTGGGTTCCATTTTGTTGGGGGAAAGGTTGTAATCGATATACTGGCTTTAGCGAAAAACGATAAAGAAAGGAAAAATATTAAGAAGAGTAATTTTCTTTTCATAAGCTAAGGCGGTTAGTGACCTTTATACATTTAAAACACAGCAGGCTGCTAAAAGGCTAAAATACAAAATAATTATTAAAAAAAGCCAAAAATTATAACTAAGGGGTTGATATACATTAGCATACTTAACAAACATGGGCAAGTTGGGCAAGCAGTCGATTCTTCGTGATTTGCGTAATTTTGTGTTTTAGAATCCAGTAAATGATCTTTAAAAACAAGGCCGCCGAATTTGGGGGGCTTGTGTGGTCCAACATTCTCCATTTCTAATACAATGCAAAAAGGCGACAAATTGGTGGCCTTGCTAACCTAGAGCAAAACGGATAATCGATAATTTTTCATTTTGTAAGTTAGTTAACCGTTTCACGCCTGAACACAAATCTCTTAGCATTACAACCCACTATTTAACAGACGCTATTTTATAATTCTCACCTTCCTTAACTACCCCAACATGGAGCGTAACCTTCTTATTCACTGGTTTACTGGGCGAGACAGGATAGGACACGACAATATAAGAAACAGCAAAAGCATGTTCTTTTGCTGTTTCTTTTTCTATTGTCATTGCTTTCAATGAATTATTATCGATCCCCCAGTCATTTGTCAATAAATCTTTACCATCACTAAACCATTCTTTTGCTTCTTTTCTTAACTTTTGGGTGCAATATATTTTTTGCAACGAATCCAATTTAGTTGAAAGTACCTTGGGAGCTACCTTTGCAGTCCATACGGCTTGGTGTGCCTTATAGTACTGGGCTATCACTTGCATGGCTTTTTTATCTGAAACAGTATTTTGGGCATGCGCGCAATTACTGCTAGTTATAATTAAGGTACAATAAAAAAATAAATAGGTTAACTTTTTCATTAGTTGTTTCTTTTTAAAATAGTTGGTCATATTTATCATCCAGATCACCCATATACTTCATAAGTTGATTTATACTTTTCATATCCCCTATCTGGATAAAAATCTAATTTGGTTAAAATATGCATAAACTATATAAACATCCTCCATATTTTTATACAATGTAAAAAGCCACCGAACTGGTGGCCTTGTGGTCCCGACGAGAATGATTGAAGTATTTCCCCGTTACCTATAATGAGGTTTTTTGCAACGATTTCGACCAATGTGCTCACCAAAACGGTTTGACGTGCTTTGGCTCCAAATGATATACTAAGATAGGAAATGTTTTTTAAAAGAGGAAATTTTGAGTTTTCCCTCAAACATAGGTATACAAAATGTATTCTGGTTTCCCGTAATGATTGATCTAAATTTAGAAATATCTTAGTCATTAAATATTAAAACTAAAGTTATGCCACAACGAATTTTAAATGAGGATTGGGAAGACTATGACAATCGCAAAATCAGAGACAACAGGGACGGTCGTTATTTCTCATGTGAAGAACCATGGGAAGTAGATTATCTCGTAAAGCAAATCAGAAAGCACAAAAGCAACTCGGATCAGGAGATTAGAAATGCCATTGCTTCTTGTTGCAGAACAGTTGCCGCACCAAGGCCAAGAAAGGTATTTGTTGAATGCGTCATGTCGAAATTGTAATAACAATTAGGGAAAGATAACTTTCCCTAATTGTTAAATATGATTGTTAGGAGTTCTTTTCTTATCAGATCAGATAAAAGACTTTAGAAAATACAAGAACTTACGGAAACGATTTTCCGTTTTAATGCCTTTCTTTTTGGAATGATATTTCTGCTTGTTAGCGCTATCATCGGCTCTTCCCCTATCAATTTGTTTTTTATTCCACTGATCAGCCCATCTAATCTCATTTCTTATTATCCAGTAATGTGATTGACATGGAAAGCTCCAATTTCCAATAGATGGCTCTAACGTAATGCTCTTTCCGTCATATTTCAATTGCCAATCTGTTGGTGTTATTGGAGTTATTACCAAACGACCACAACCACATGCACACTTGTGCCTAGCTGCCTTAAACTTCATTGATATATATAGAATCCCGTCATCTAACTCCTCAGGGAGTGATTCTAAAAATTTAAGCTGCAAAGTCTTCATTGATTAGTTTTCCAGTGTTAATAAAATAGAGAGAATTATGTGCCTTTTTCAAATCCTGATAAAACCCGACATACCTTTTCCAGGCTATAACCGCCATCGTGGCATTCATGCAATTCAGGTCCGCAATCTGAATATTTGAAGCATATTCATTTATATCGGTTTCATCCTCACCGATCCTATCCTTCAGATGGCTATTCATCGTTTCGGTACCAGTTGTTACTCTTATACTTCCCAAAAGAGCTCCCTCAACGGCATTAACACCTAACCCTACATCAATAAAGGGCACTGATATGGAAATTAAATGATTCGTAATGAAATAGCGAACTGAATTTTTATCAACACTAATAAAGACGAAATCATAATCAGCTAATAAAGACATGTTTTCCGTAGTGATATACTCGCGATGCGGAAAAATGCCGTTGTGCATTTCGGAGTAAATTTCGTGATAGTAATCCACTTTATACAGATCATCTTCCCCTTCAAATTTCTTTACGGGGGTTGCCCCTGGTGCACGAAAGGCATTATGTAGTTGAAATACATCACCGTCATAAATATGGATTTCTGAGACAGGCGTTTTAGAAATCAGGTCTAGCATATAAGCACCGGTTCCACCGGTGCCTATAATGCATATCTTCAATCCTTCAAACTTTTGATTAATCATCTCAATCTTAGCTCTTGAAGAATTGGTATCAGGGTATTTAAAAATGTTTTTGCTCATGATTTAATTGCTCTTTAAAGGTTTCCATGTTACTGTTGGATCAATAGACTGGGCTTGGGAGCCCAGTATTTT
The DNA here is from genome assembly GCF_059703915.1 of Pedobacter sp. NO84. Lineage (NCBI taxonomy): Bacteria > Pseudomonadati > Bacteroidota > Sphingobacteriia > Sphingobacteriales > Sphingobacteriaceae > Pedobacter > Pedobacter sp. NO84. Next base: position 3,538,168 of record NZ_AP046575.1, on the reverse strand, counting down.
TGCATAAGTCGATATCTTCTCATAAAAATCTGGATAATTGCCAGAAGTTGGTCTACTAGAAAAGAAATGATCCACAGTAATTGAATTGGTTAATTGCTGTTTGAGGCTCTGGTTGATAATAGATGTTAGCGCATTACCATCCGCATCGCATGGGATAGTCCCGATAAAGTAGATAGTATGGTCTTGCGGACTCCCCACGCGAGTGGGTGTAGCTAACGTTAATAAACAAACCAAAGTACCATAAAGTACCTGCTTATCCGAATTAAGGTATGGTAGATTGCGCGCAAAAAGATACGCCTCATCTACCTCAATTTCATACCCTTCATCCTGAAGCCTTTTAAGGTCGGGACTATGACTTATCAGTTGCTGTTGCATGGAAAATCATTAAATGTTTCACAAATACTTCTGAACCTTTGATCATTGAGCCCTCTGGATTTTTCTTTGGCCCATCTTCGTAAGCAACGGTATAGACCATAGTTGACCTATCTTCATAGTTCCCATATGCTAATATTACAACCTCTTTGAATGAAATTTTCTTTTTATCCCACTCTTTCAAAACGCCGCTAATATAGATGGAGACTTTCTTGTTGTTCTCCTTGGTATAAAACTTCTCTATACCTGGCTCTAAAAGGTCTACCTTGTCATCTTCTCCAATGAGCTGATCAATCCTATTGTCGACAGTTTTAAAAAAAAGCAAATCGTCATCTTCGAGATTGGCTAGTTTTATTACCTGTTTGCCAGTAATATAGCGTTGCTTCCAGTGGAAAACAGCTTCGTTAACCTTTAGCTGAAAGTCTTTCTCTATGAAGAAGTATTCCAAGCCTTCGCGTGCTAAATCTACCTCTTCATCATTTTCGATAAGGTTGTCTACCCAAGGTTTTCTGTTCTGCAAGAATAATTTTGTATCGAGCGGTATTCCTGCCAGTTTTTTGATTTCATGGCCAAACAAGATTTGCTGACCTGTTACATAAGTGCGATCTTCTACAATAAAAGAAAGCGTGTTGGAGCCCTTAGACTCATTTTTAGATGGATTCATGATAAAAAAATTAATTATAAAATTTATTTTACCAGAGGATAGCCCAGACTAGCAAGAATCTTAATAATTCTTGTAAATTGCATGAGCTTTTGAGGTACAGCCGGGAACTATTCCCGGAGAGTCGCCAAACTTTGTCCTCTTTGTTAGCCCAATCGCCCCTCTGATGGAGATTGGGCTTCATTTTGTTATGTCCCGTTTTTCATTTCTTTATAATTAAATTAAAAAATTGAAGGTTTAAATTCACATTAAATCCTTTATCAAATGGGTTCTCACCTTTGACTCTACAAATATAACTAGTAAATCTTATTTTATCAAGTAAAATAATTAGATTATCTCAATTTAGAATGATAATAATTAGCGGCCTTTGTTATAATGAGAATAAATACTATATTTGTGGTCAAAACCAATAGCCATGAAATCATTAGGAAAAACTTTAAAGGACGCCAGAGAACAGGCGACCTTTACACTAAAACAAGTGGAAGAAGCAACCGGAATTTCAAATGCCTACATCAGTCAGGTTGAAAATGAAAAGATCAAAAAGCCATCTGCCAGCGTTTTACATAAATTAGCTACTGTTTATAATATAGAACTAGAGGTACTACTTGCCGCAGCAGGTATTATCGAGGCATCAAATACACCTAAGACCAAAATGTTAAATTCCATCGCTATGTCTACCCAACAATTATCTGAGGATGAGGAGGAAGCCTTAATGAAATATCTGAAATTCTTGAGACACGAAAAGCGAAATGGTTGATCAGTTCACAAAAAAGGAAATAGAAAAGATATCGTACGATATTTTAAAATCTAGCAAAAGCTGGGGCAAATTTCCAACTCCAGTAGAAACAATCGTAAATTATTCAGATTTAATTGTAAATAAAACGATTGATGTTTCTAAGATACACCATGGGTATCTCTCAAAAGTTTCAGATTCATTGTTAAGCGCTCTGTCTAAAGTTAGGGGAATTTTTGATAGGCGTGAAAAGACAATCTATCTAGATCTTTCACAAAACGACAAAAAGAAAAATTTTGTTCAGCTTCACGAGGTTGGCCATGGTGTGCTGCCATGGCAGAACAAAACTACTGAGTTCGTTGATGATGATGACACATTGAGTCTCGATTATCGTGAGCAGTTCGAAGCTGAAGCGAATATTTTTGCGTCCTCAACACTGTTTCAACTGGACCGCTTTGAGGATGAAATGGAGAAGCTTCAATTTGGACTTAAGAGCGCCATGGCTTTAGCTAAACTTTTTGGCGGATCAAATCATGCAGCAATAAGACGTTTTGTAGAATGTTCTCCAGTTAGATGTGCTCTTTTGGTTTTGAAGGATGTTAGCCCAAAGGGAGAGGTGGCAATCTGTACAGTGCGGGATTACTTTGAATCACCAAAATTTACCAAGGCTTTTGGACAGGTTAAATGGAATAAACAGTTAGGCTTCACATGGCCATTTGTTCAAGATTATTACTTCAAAAAGAAGATGAGGTTTGCACAAAATCTTACTCTAAATACCAACCAAGGTACAGTAGATTTCCAGTATGATTTTTTCGATACGTCCTATAATGCATTCGTTTTGGTCTACCCTAAAGGAGAAAAAACTGGAGGAAAAACAAAAGTTATCATTACCAACACAAATACTGCTGTGGAAAACTTATATATTTAAAGTATTCATAAACAATAATTTACATAACTTTTATTTCAGTTGTTAATAACTCTTGTGGACAAATTAACAACATCTCGGCTAGCTTGGTATTTATTTAGCATGCATTTCCTATATTTATTCACTAAACAATCTCTATCATGTTAATGTCGCACAATTCATCGGATCAGGAAGTTGAGTTTTTTCTTTCATTTCTTTATAATGCGATAAACGGAGATGAAAGATACACACCAATCATAATCTCATTATTAGAAGACGCAAAACGATTAGCATCAGGCAAGTCTGTTTATGATCTTGAAAAGACTTCATTGGATCTTAAAATCCTGATTGATAGATTTGCTCACGATTGGTTATTAAAGGTGGACGTTAGCAAGCCATCGCCAGAAGAACTTAAGCAACTACAGGAAATTATTAGCGTCAATAAAAATTATGCTATCGCATAACATTTAGCCTAAAATGCTCCCTGTTAAACGCCTCTTATATCTTCAGCTTTATCAAGCGGAAACACTAATCTCAAGCTCAAGAAAATATTATTTTTCCGACAAGCATAAAGACCAATACCTAAATACTCTGGTTGAACTTTTTAATAAAATTAAGATAAGTATCGACGAAAATCTTGATGATTCAAAAATATTCGAGAAAAAAAACCACTTAGACTTTATTTTCAAAAGCTTGGAGTTTCTAAAGGATAGCACTTTAAATACAATTCCTTTTGAAGTAATTGGATGTTTGGACATAGCAATGAGCGACTGGATCGATCCTGAAAAATTTATTATCGTCACTAGCCTTCAAAATAACTTGTATTCGTTTAGCTATGACTTGAACTACGCGAAAAAAGATATATTCTATCAGTCTCTTGCAACGGAATATGGAATCGTCTTCGAACGAAAACTCGTTCAGATTAACCTACCGTTAAGTTTGTCTAAGGATTATCTTTCATCCGTTGCTTTGTATCATGAGTTGGGTCATTTTGTGGATCTGCAACATTCTATTACCTATGCTGCTGAATATGAAATCTATTCAAATAATTTTGGTGATAAGAAAAGTCTTGAGAAATATTTGCCCATGTTAAAGAATACAACTTATGATCGATCAAAGTTGTATTATCACCTTGGTGAATATTTCTGCGACTTATTTGCAGCCCAATATATTGGCGAGACTTTAGGCCAATTTTTAGAATATATCACTGGCAATAGTGCAACGGATAGCCTTACTCACCCAGCCACAATTAATAGGATTGAAGTCATTCGCGACTTTGTTAATGGCAAAGACAACCCTGTGGTTGATTATTTACAATCTGTCATTGCATTAATCACTGGAAAAAAGCTAGAAAACCGATTCGATAGAATTACATCTGACGACTTTTACAAGCTTGTGCCTTATAATATCGAAAATGATCGACAACTACATGGAACCATTGTGTATGGTTGGGATGTATGGATGGAAGATTTCAAGAAGTTTAACGACGGAATGGGGTATGATGTAAAATTACCAGAAGGAACCGTTTATCGGGTAATCAATAATTTAGTTGAAAAGACTATTGCTAATTACTTCACAGTACAAAATTGGAAAAATAGTAAGGCATGAGCAGTATAATAACTTCGGAGGCAATTAAGAATCTTATAAAAGATGAGAAGCTAGTTATTAGACCCTTGCTTGAGGAAGACCAGATAACTTCAATCGGAATCGACTTCCGGTTAGGAGGCAATTTTCTGGTATCCGTCCAAGGCAGAGACCCGCTTATCAATGCATCCCTTAATGAAGAATTTGGCAAGGGCAATTCAAAGCACTTTTTTCAGGAAACAAGACGGCAGTTAGGAGAAACTTTTATTCTACATCCAAATCAAACTGTATTGGCTACAAGCTTGGAATATGTTAAGCTGCCAGAAAATTATATCCTAGTTTTGTGTATGAGAAGTTCCTATTCTAGATTGGGGTTGACTATGTCTACGATTGCCCAACCTGGGTACTGCGGATGCCTATCTATCGAACTTACAAATTACAATAACAATCCTATTAACCTTTCTATCGGGGCTCGAGTATTCCAAGGTCTATTTTACGAAACCGATGAGGAAACAAAATATTTTGACAAATCTAGAAAATACGTATGCAATGTTCGCCCAGAGCCTTCGGCAGTCACAAACGATGGTGATTTAAATGTTTTAAATAAGCTTTGGAGAAAGAATAATCATATTTGATTATTAAAATCGCATCCTTTTAGCTAACTTTTACTACGCTATATTTAATGGGTTCTTTTGTTTGAAACTAAGAGTTCCCCAGCCTCAACATCCAAATATTTGGCTACCTCAAACAATTTCTTAACCGATGGCTGGGCAGAATTAGTGCACCAACTGGAAACGGTTTCAGGTGCAATCTTAAGCGCATCGGCCAAATCCTTATTAGTCCTTCCCTTTTCTGCTAGTACTGCTTTAATACGATTATAAACTGTTTTACTCATATCAGAATGATGTATAACAAATATAGTACTCGAAAAATAATCGAATTCATCTTTAAAACAATGTAATATGTCAATGTTAAAATGTTTTTAACAATATAATTGACGTTTTACATTATTATTTTATACCTTTAACAAAAGTTATATAAACTTAAATATTATACTTTTGTAATTCTAAAAGTGAAAATTAGGATTGCATACGAGCCTCGCAGCTAAATCTGGTAAATTTAATCTCAGCGAGCGTAAGTGTAGCATCCATCACCCTATAAATAAATAGGGCTGGTGCTCGCTTATGTATGTTGTTGAGATCCACTCCGAAAGGATTGGTGGTTTACCAGAACCAAGCTACAATGTACTAAGTGAGTTGCCAGCCCTATTTTTCGTAAGCAGCCACTTATTGAGGCTTATTTAATATGAAAATTAAATGAGATCAATATGGAACCAAACTTATCGCCCGACGAAAATCACGCAGCATATTTCAGAGAGTTTATACTGAGACTTGCTCAAAAATTTGAACCACTTCAAATCTTCAGCTTTTCTAGAAGTAGCTCCACCCACGCTGACGATGGTTGCTTTAGCAATAATCTAGTTTCTTTCCGTTGCAACTACTGTCTATTGTTGGTTACAGAAAGTGCTACCCGAATAGATTATGAGGTACAGGACTTTGTCAATTCACAATACAATCAAGGACTGATAACAGTTATTTGCCATGGTGAGAAAACCATTTGGGAAGCAATACAGGCAAACAACCGCTTTTTTATTTCGGTGTTTACCACTGGAGAACTTCTCTATAGTAAAGACGGCATAACCAGTGTACCTTTTATCCCATTATTTATTCCTACAAATGCTGCCTCAAAAGCATTTAAACATTATTGCCATAGACTACCCCTAGCGGAAGGCTTTCTATTATGCGCATCGGAATGTCTAGAAAAAGAGCAATATGGGATAGCTGCCTTTATGCTCCATCAGGCAGTAGAACAGACCTGCATTTGCTTGGTCAGGGTTCATATCGCCTACCGTTCGGAATTCCACAACCTCCACCGACTATTGCGGCTGTGCCTATGCTTTTCTAACCGTCCATATAAACTATTACTTTCCACACCAGAAGACGAAAGACTGTTCGATGTAATGGCGAAAAGCTATTCGGGCGCTCGCTATAAAGATGATTTCTCAGTATCAAAACCAGATGTAGAAACGCTGTTTCAACGAACGAGGTCTTTTATTGCCTTGGCAACGGAGATGTGCGAAGCTAAGATAGAACAACTCAAACAGCAGGCCGCACATTTTGAAGGCATGGAACAAAATCAACCATACCATACCGAAACCGTAAAGAACAGAGATGCCGAGGTTATACAAAGCAATTGATAAAGACATGAAAGAGCACTCAATCAAACTACCCAAAAATAGGCTTGTCTATCTGGACAATGATGAAATAGCTGAGCCGACCAAAGTAATACACGACTTTTTTAGTTCTTCATGGCTAACAGACCATCTGAAGACGTTGAAAGAATGGCGAAATGAAGCTGCCTTTGAATCCGTTGGTTGTCAAGGCAGGAATCCAGTTGCCATACTCTACGGTCATGAACTAATTATAAAACTCATTGAGGCAGCTTGGCTTTTAAAGGACAGGAAGCTAGGCGGGATTGGCATCAAAGAAAATGAGGAACTTTCCAAGTTGTTTATAGAAATGGAACGGAAAAAACTCCATGATTATCCGCAACATCTCACCACACGCGAACTGATGAGACCATCATCTGTGCTTAAAGAAACATTCCAGCTCCATAAGCTTCGTAACTATAGAAAGATACTTAATATCTGGCTATATGATTCGCTCAGCACTACATTCATGGAAGAAAGCCTTTCCAAATCCGAAGTGATCATAGTGTATGAGCAACTAGTCAAACTTTTCGAAGCAATGTGGCTGATCAACGAGCGTATCAAATCCAAATCTTAACCAACTACTCCCGTCAGTTTACAAATGGCGGAAAAAGCAGGCAACCGCCAAAACTTTTTCCGTAAACACCAGAGCAAAAACTGCTTCGGCCATGCGGGCGGGGTTTTTGCAGGCCGCAAATGCGCGAGGGGGAAAATTGGACTAACGACCAAGGCCATGACCTTGTTCTACTTGCTGTTTTCTTCTTTTCCTTTCAGCCTGATCAAAGGGGGTGATATACGGTTCATTCGAGTGCGCTGGTTCCATCATTACTTTAAGAAATCCATCGATCGTTTTACCCACATCTTTCAACATATCGTTAATTGATGTAAATCGATCTTTGCCCACTTCTCTTGCAAGTTCGTTTCTGATGTGCCTTGCCCTATCCTGTTGTGGAGCTACACGTTCCAAGACCCTTAGCTGTTCTCTCTGCAATCGTGTCCCGTTCTTTTGGGTGTTCGCATAGGCCAGCATTTCCTTAAGCCCCCTTTCAAAGCCGAATATTTTATCGAACAATAGTTCACCAAATTGTTTGAAAGCAAGCCTGTTGAACTGCCCCAATTTTTTGGAATGGACTTCGTTCTTCCCTTTTGAATTGTTCATCGGACTAAGCTTGATCTTATTGGTAATATCCTTTCTGCTCACGATAATCTGGATATGCAGCTGCTCCCCCTCCTTGGCCTCACCACGTTTCTTGGTTCCATTAATTACTTCCCTGTCCTTATAAGTGTAATAACGATGGTTTTCCATTTTGCCGAACCAAAGCAAGTCTTTTGAACTTTCAATGCCAGTACGGTTAAAGTTTCTTGCGTATTCGTCCATTACCCTAACTGCGAAACTTTTCATGGCAGCTGCCATATCTTCGCCAAACTCCCGTTTTAAGTGGGCGATTTCCCTTTGGCTCGGACTGATATTAACGAGAAAGAACTTGGTATCGTTTCGGGAAAGCTTTGCTACGTTGCTGTCCAATGCGTGCTTTACGCGGTACGACTTGATGTCTGCTCTTTCACCATTGAACCAAAGCTCTTTTTCTTGGTCGAAAAGCCTGTTCTCCTTGTCGAGATAGTGCACGAGCTGTCCGCTAGAATCCTTATTGTTTCCCGATTCGCTGCTTGTGATATTGATGAACATATTAGAGGTTATTTACCTGCCTGATGGTTTCGGCTACCAATTGCTCCCTCTCTTTTGCGTTGAACATGACATTAACCTTCTCCCTTGAACTGATATAGTTGTTGAGGATGTAAAGGAAACTCTCCTTCAGTTCCTTTTTAGTGTTAATTTGTCCGTCGAAATTGTTTATCAAACGGTGCAGCTCCACAAGGTATTTCATCTGTTTTTTGTGTTCGTCCACACGCACCCGATTGGCCTGCAGAACCTGCTCATCAAAAGCTTCTAGGATTTCTTCCTGCTGCTGCGATACCTCACCAATTTTTTCGTTCATTGGCAAAAGGAAGATCTTTTCCTGTGTTTTCAGAAAGCCCATTTGGTTCTGTGCATTCTTTAGGATTGAACTTTTCAGCATCTCATCGTTCAGGTCTATAGGATCCTTTTTAGTTCGGTAAAAATAATCGACCATCTGGGCGAACACCAATGTTTGCGGCCTGCCCAGTTTAGCAGAAAGTTTCTGCAGCTTATCATGTACCGCCAATGAAAACCTGATGGACTTTTCTGCCGCTTTTGCAGTTTCTTCTTTTGCTGATATACCCATAAGTATATTGATTTAATGATTTCCGTCACTTTAAAAAAGGAGAAGTATACCTGGAGTATACTTCTAACCCCCGTAGCGCAGCGCAGGGCAAGCAAAGTAGGGCGCAGCCCAACTTCCGCTTGCTCCTTTTCTTTTTGGGAAAAGGACTGCACGATGCAGACCAGCGACAGTGCAAAATGTAGGTCTAGAGAATCGAAATCCTGCTTGCTCGGATTGGGTCATAGGACGGCGAATAGGTGATATAGCCAAAGGCGACCAGTTCCGACATGCATTTGTGATAGGTGCCGAGTGATTTTATCCGTGAATATTGCATCAGCTCTCTGCGACAGACCTGAAATTCTGCTTTCGCATCGTCGCTGCTATAAAAGAAAATGGCCATGAAAAGCGAAAGATGGGTCGGAAAAAGTCGTTCGTCGGCCGCTGCTTTCTTTATGAAGTTATCTACTGGAAATGAAAGTTTCATAGGATAGGTTTTAGTTAAACATTATTGACCTAAGCGGTTTTGCTCTATCATGTTGTTAATGTCCTCACGCTTATAAAAGAACATTTTGCCAACAACACTATAGCGGATGGTTCCATTAATCCTGAGCGTCTGTAATGTTCCCGCCGAAATCCTGAGGAGCTTCCTCACATCTGCCGTTCGCAGCCAGTCATTGTTCTCATTGGGAGCACTAATTTGTTTAAGCGTCCTTTTCATCTCTGCGAAAATTTCAGTTTTAAACTGATCGAGATCTTCTTTCGTGATTAGGTCTAATTTCATAGTATCTAAATTTTACGTTTTACATGCTTTGTCTTTCCATTTCATTGGTTCGTTTCAAAATTAAAATGGCGGGTATTCACTTTTGGGCAATAACCTCGGTTATAACCTTACATTTCAAATGTCGGCAAGCCAATAATTTTGAACACGTCAGTATCACGGTAGGTACGTGATTTTCCTGCTCTTATCAGGATGTGAATTTAGAAAGGATGAGGGGCGTACTTTGACAAGTACATAGGGAGGCACTATTAATAATGTAGAAAGGTATGCCCAGACTCATGGGGCGAAGTGAACCAATCTCTAATTAACTCTAATTAAAAATCCGTCTTTAAGGCCACATTAGTGGCTTTTTTATTAAAAAACTACAATAGATTTTAAGCTAATAACCAATTACTATTAGAGTTTAATAGTAATTTGAATTTTTTGCTCTTCCTCTAGTTTATAAAGGGCCGCTAACATTTGGATTCTAGCTATCCGTTCAGGTGTGCACTGGCTATGAATCTCTTGTGCTCGTTTATTAGCCAATTCCTTTATCTCATCACTCCATTTGTGTCCATCGTTTGGGGCGATGGTTGCATCGAAGTCTGCTCTGTCATTATTCTTAGAAGCACTCATATAGAATTTCAAGTATTAGATGTTAACAGAATGATAAAATTAATCCCTACTTAAATATAAACATTAAAATGGATGGTTCAAAGTGTTTTATCTCATTCAAACATTCGGCAATAAAACCTAATTACTGTCGAATGTTTGAGTAAATTTTTAGGTCAAATAAAAAATAATAACTAGGACATCAATTAATAAACTACTCAGCAAAAAAGGATAGGCTCTTTGGAGAAAACACAGGACAGAAGTATTATTGTTAGGCGGCTATGGGAAGCTGACGGATTATGAAAAGGCATAATTCGAAAATGATTCCTGCTAACTTGCAAAAATCTTTCTTAGGCATATTAATTCTATATGATTTAAAGGTCAATATATTCAAATAATTTTGCGACAAATTTTTGCGGTGCTCCATCTTCATTATAAGAATCTATAATTTTGGTTAAATTCCCTGCAAGAGATGTTCCATTAAGAATATATTTCCCAAGCTTATCTAGTGAAGATTTCGCATCATTTTTCTTTTCATTTTTAAGATTATTTAATATTTCATTAAGTGAGTTCTTTATATCTTCTAAATCCGTTTGTCCAAGAATTTTGTTAACTATTTTTAAATCTTCATTCGTAATTTCATCGATTTTTAAAAATTCATTACTAATAGAAACATCGAAAAAATCATCTGCATAAATACTTTCACCTGATGGAAATGAAGTGTTGGATACCCTTTTTGCTTTACATTTAAACCCGAAGCAAACATTTTGATGTATATTAAAAACTATTGCACTTCGTTTTGCGTGTTTATTATATAGAATCTGGAATTGACCTTGAGCATTAGATGTAAATTGTCCAGATAAACCAATTGGAATGATAGGTTTGTCTTTAAATTTTAAAACGTCTGGGATGTAATTTTTTGGAAATAGTATTGCGATCGTAAAACCACCCAAGACAGCGTAATCATCTGCGAAAATAATTTCATTTTTTTTTACGGAGATTCTAGTTTCAGCCCCCGGCGGCCTAGTAGTAACCTTTACCTTATCACTTTCGATAATAAATGGGAAATATTCAGAGTCCGCCTGCGTAGAAGCCCTACGATTTTCAAACATCCATTGAATGTAGTCTGACCTTAAAAGATGGAAGTCTGCTTTCCCATCATCTTCTAATTTTTGAATTAAAAGATATTTTGTAAACATATTTATAAAATTATTTGATGAGCAAATGCTTTAACACTAGTCTATCTTTTCCATCTAGTTATCGCCCAGTTAGCAATAGCTTGATTCCTTGACCTTATAGAACTTTCATTCCATATACTATATTCATCAGTTAATCTTCTGCCTGATGCATACATAGAGTCTTTTGATATAGCATCATTTTTTATGTCGTATAAACTTTGAGATAAGACTTGATTCATTTGAGAACTAAGCGGAATAAGATTCCCCCATGTATGCACAAGTTTTTCATGTAGTTCTTTAGTGAATATTTTCTCCCAGTCACTTGTTAGTTTCTGGGGCAAGACATGCTCTATCCATGGATTCGAAATCTCTGGGAAATCTGCGTTTAAAGACTTCTCGTATTCTAGTATCGCATATTTAGCTATATGCCCAGAATAGATTGACCGTGATTGAATTGAGTTTTTAAACTTTTCGTCATCTGGCCACTCCACCGTTGACCGTTTGTTTATAGAGTTAAATAATTCTTCCCTGCTCGGATTATTTTTAATATTGTTCCATAATGTTCTGAACATTACAAGTAATCCGGTAGGCTCAATTCCACATAAAGCTCTTCGCACCAAAAAAGATTCAATTCCATCCAAAATTTCAATAGTTAATCTAACATCAAGGGTTTCGTTTTTATACTCTTTCAACACTTTCATTAAAAAAGGATAGGTTGAACTTGGATTGTTTGCCTGACGAAGGTTTTTTAATCTTTTGACTATGTCTTTATCGTAAAAACTTGGAAATTGATTTGCACATAAGGCTAAGTATTCTTCAGAATACTCATCTAACTTTTCTATGATATCTTTTGGGTCAAAACTCTCTTTTTTCCAAATTTTTTGGAGTTCCAAAAATAAATCGGCATTCTTTGTTCCTGGCTCATATATTATAGAAAAAGGGAAAAAATAATTATCGAAGTGATCTCCCAGCTTCTCTCTAAATGGCAACCAATAGTCTCTATGAATGGCGAAGGCCTCATCAGGTTTTTCAGATACTTTAGAAAACACCTCGTTTCTAATTAAATCGCCTATCCCAATAGGAATACCAGGATCATTAAGACCTTTAAAAACGGTTGTAGCATTTGAAGGGTCGCGTAGAAGAATAAAAACAAATGTCAGTTTTGTAGTTGCTGCCTCCACTAAATTTTGGATATGCTCAATACCGAAATCGTTATGGCGTTTTTGGAGAATTTTTCTGATCCTATCAAATTGATTTGTTAGTTTGCCATTTAGTTTTCCAGATGGTTCTGGAAGTTTTGTTTTAGCCCCCAGCCAATCTGACAATTTACCAGAATTAAATAACTGCTTGTAGATTGTATTTAATTGGGCTCTATCTGAATATGACGTTATTAGCTTAGTATTTGAACTATTCTGCCACCAAGTTAAAACTAGACTAGTATTTACCAAACCTGTTGCATAGTCGTCATGACCATTCTTTGCCGCAATGAATGCTGCCGCTACGACCAGCAGATATAAAGTTGTAAGCCTTTGTTGGCCATCAACTAATTCAAAAATCTGTGGAGCTGCGGGGTTCGAGGCTCTTCGTACACCTATGACAGCACCTAAAAATCTATTAGCATCTTCGCCATCAATGACAGCATCCAACTCATTTAGCATTCTAATTAACTGTTTGTCTGTCCATACATATTCCCGTTGAAATAACGGTATCTGCAATTGAGCAGATTGAGAAAGTAGCTCGTGAAAGCTCATCTCGTGAGTATTGTCCGTAACTTTAGATTGGTTCATTGCGAGTAGTTAAATTCCAAGCAATTTAATATTTCGAGACGACAATTCTTCTCGTTTAGAGAAAAGTTATTTCAATATTGCTTAATTAACAAGACATAAAAGATAGGAAGCTGTCATGTGTTTAAAAAAAAGCACCTACTTGGATAAACATGTGCCATTTTGCGTAAAACTTTCAATTTGCGCCTGATAAAGATCGTAAGGTTACATACCCAATCCCCGATCACGATTCTTGTCCTTACTCTTTTTCAGATCAGGATAGTTAGTCTTCTCTTCTTTTAGATTAGGTTCTAGAATTCACTGACTTCCTTCCATGTTCAGCCATGGTTTGTTTGATGCTTGCTTCTATATCTTTCCATTTTAACTTGGAATCCATTAGCATAACTGGAACGCTAAGGTCAATATCATTATGGTATAAGAGAGAAGACCTTGCTGTATTGGCGTCTACATTAGGATATTTTTCACAATAATATTTGAGTATATCCTCCAATGATATTTCCTTAAGCAGATAATAAATATCAATAAAATCTTTAATCCTTTGTCCGCTATTAACAATTGCATTGATTTTCATTGCTGAAATATCAGCATTGGACATCATTCTGATTCCCTCTATGGTTTCGATAGGTTTATTGGACGGATATTTATGTGAAATAAAATCGAAATCTACCTCTCCGATGCTTCCACTAACATAATTTGCTTTGTGGTGTTTTACAACTGCATCGTAATTGTCTTTGAGATATAGGGCGAGCGCATCACCATCAAAATCTACAGAGCTGAATAGGTCAATGTCAATGGATAGCCTGTGACCAATCCTCAGCGATAATGCTGTAACACCAACAAGGTAAAATGAATTAAGTTGCTGATCTTGCATCAGCCTTTGAATTAAATCCAGTGTCCCTGGTGTAACTGTTTCTTTGTGTAACATCTAAGTTTTTCCTTTCTCAACTGAAAATATTTACAAACGGCTTCGGTGGTCATGTCAGAAAGGTAGGTGATGTCATTTTTAAGCGCCTTGATTACATTTTCTCTTCCGTAAAACTTGATCATCTCTTCCCAGTCTTTAAAGTCGCCTTTATCAAGCACTCTTTCGATAATGGTCCGATAGCTTCTGTTCCAATCCAACTTGTCAAAATCAAAGTCCCAGAATAACACCTTTGGCAAATCTGGCCGTTTAACCTTCTGAATTAACGGCTGCCTTTCGATTCTGATATCATCGTTTTCAAATGGAATTTTCTTTTTGGAAAGATAGTTGCTCAAGGTATGGTAGTTATAACTAGGGTAGCTATCACAAAATCCCTTAAGACTGGAAAACACATCTACATCGGTTCCTGCAAACCGTTTCCATTGTACTACAACCACTCGCTTATTTAGTTCCTTTAACATCATACAAATCTAAAGAACATACCTATAAATGCCTAATATTTTTAAATATTTGTCAGTTTATGGTTTTACACCTTCACTATCATTACCTTTTGCTCCCTCATTTGCTACATCTTTTTCTTCTGTTTCTTTCTCTTGTCCTCTACAAAAGCTCCGTTTCCATTTGCTCCCTCATTTTCTCATCTTTGCTCCCTCATTTACTAATAAGAAGACGGCTTCGCACAGCTTCCATTTAAAAGAATGATTACTTCCTAACGATATAGCCTGATCACCTTCGTCTCCTCCCTATTTGACCAATCCTTTTTTGCTTTCTCGTCCAACTTCTCCTGTAACTGGCTCATATCTTCCGCAATCTTCACGTCCAATATTTTTGCATAATGCTGTGTGGTAACAATGCTCCGATGTCCGAGCATTTTTGATACCGTTTCTATGGGCACACCGTTGGTCAGCGTTACCGTTGTGGCGAACGTATGGCGAGCCATGTGGAACGTGAGGGTCTTTGTAATGCCACAGGCATCGGCAATCTCCTTCAGGTAACTGTTCATCCGCTGATTACTGGCTACTGGCAACAGAAGCGACCGAAATGCACAGGAAGGATGGTCGCGATAAATATCCAATATCGCCAAGGCCTCATTCAATATCGGAATCCGAGATGGCGTATCGGTCTTTTGGCGCTTGATGAAAATCCATTTCTTGCCGTCCTCGCCTATTCCGATTTCATCTTTATTGAGCTTCTTTACGTCGGCATAAGACAGGCCTGTATAACAACAGAAAACGAAGATATCTCGAACATGTACCATTCTATCTATGGTGAATTGTTTTGTGCGGATAGCTTCCAGTTCATGTGATGTCAGATACTCACGTGGCGATGGCCTAGCCGTAAGCTTTACGAACAGGAATGGATTTTCGATAATCCATTTTCTGGAAAGTGCCAAAAGAATAATCTTCTTCAGGTGCTTTAGGTATTTGTCGGCAGAAATGGGAATACAGTTTCTGTTGTTCCTCAGAAACTTTCTGTACTCGTTGATAAAATTGACATCGATCTTTCGGATCTGGATATCCTCGCTCTTATACTTCTCCAGAATGAACCGCTTCAGGTGCGAGTGGGTGCTCCTCCAAGTCTTCAAGGTATTCAAACTAAATCCGTTCTCCTTTCCGATTTCGTTCTGCATCTCGAGGTTGTGTTCCGCAACAACATCCAATAGGAACTTGCCGCTACTTCCCCTTCCCAAAAATTCGTCCTTAAGTTCTTCAGCTGTATAGGAGATTTCGTCCTTTTCCAGTTGGCTCTGGAGGGCCTTCAGCTTTGTCGAAATGCTATCGATATGTCGGTTAAGTTCGATTGCCTCTTCTTTGTTGCCCCTCGCTTTTTCCTTTTTCATGTCCCAATTAAGGGGGTCGATATCGCGGCTAATACCTACCTCACTCCGCTCTCCACGCACCGTAATCCTCAGATAAACAGGTACGTTACCAGATTGATAGTTGCTTCTCTTCTTAAGATAGAACAACAGGCTAAATTTCGTTTTCATAAAGTGCTCACCAGAAATGATAAAAAATGTTAAACAAATGTACCTTTGGAGGCCTAAAAACACAAGATGTTCGATGTTAGAACATGTTGATATTCAATTCGTTAAACCATTTCTGGTGAGCACTTTTGATTTTTCGGATTTGCTCACCAATTGCTCACCAGAATGGGCTAAAAAGGGGGCAAAAACCGGGTTTTTCTGAAAAAACAAAAAGCTGTAAATCATTCATTTACAGCTTTTTAGTCTATTTTGTTACAAAAGGGTGTGGTCCCGACGAGAATCGAACTCATATCTAAAGTTTAGGAAACTTCTATTCTATCCGTTGAACTACGGGACCAAATTATATTCAGATTGAAGATTTACGTTTTGGAGTATCTATCAAACTAACGGGCGCAAATATATAAAATTATCGGTGTTTAAATCATTCTAATGTTGTAATTTGATTTGCATACATTATATTAGATCAATGAAAAAATTCTTTGGTGTTCTTTTAATTGTTGCAGGATCTTTTCTTAGCCTTGCTACTTTAATATCAAATCTACCGCTCTTATTCAAAAGCTTTTTTTCCTTATTACACGATCCTAGCGCATATACATTTGGCGGCTTTATTGGGGCAATAGTCATATTTCTATTGCTTATGGCCTTAGCGCTCTTTTTGATCGTTAAAGGTGCAAAATGGGCTAAAAGCACAAAAACTAAACAGACTGAACCTTTAGAGGAATACTAAGGGCCTCGCGAGATTCCGACCTTTCGCTTCGCGGATGATCCTTTTCCATCTTACATCATCCATCTTACCTTACAACACTCCCATTCTCAAACTTTCCGGTAGGTGCAACAAAAGTTAATTTGCCTTTAGAATCTTCGGCCATTAGAATCATCCCCTGAGATACGATGCCCTTTATTTCTCGAGGTGCAAGATTTACCAATAGGCTTACTTGTTGCCCGATAATATCTTCGGGTTGATAATATTCTGCTATGCCAGAAACTACAGTGCGTTCATCCAGCCCCGTATTAACGGTAAGTTTTAAAAGCTTTTTGGTTTTATCCACTTTCTCTGCAGCAACGATGGTGGCAACGCGGATATCCATGGCCCCAAAATCATCAAATTGGATATTTCCTTTTGCCGGTACCAGCGCCGCATTAGCTGCTTCATTAACCGTTTTGCTGTTGTTCAATTTATCGATCTGTGCCTGTACCTCATCATCTTCGATTTTGCTGAACAGCAGTTCGGGTTCGTTTAACTGGTGACCTCGTTTCAAGAGGTTAATCGAACCTGCATCTTCCCACATGTGACCGCCATAATTTAACATTTTCATCAACTTATCAGCAGTGAAAGGTAAAAATGGTTCAATCATTATTTCGATGTTCGCCGCAATCTGCAGGCTAATATTAAGGATGGTCCTTACCCTATCTTCGTCGGTTTTAATGGCCTTCCAGGGCTCAGTTTCCGCTAAATATTTATTACCCAAACGAGCAATGTTCATCACTTCGCCCAATGCCTCCCTAAATCTATAATTCTCTATGGATGAACTGATTTTTGCCGGAAAGCTCGCCAACTCATCAATTACAGCCTGATCCTGATCGGTGATTTCCATTATTGTAGGCACCTTACCATCAAAATATTTATGGGTAAGCACGGTTACACGATTAATGAAATTCCCCAAAATGGCAACAAGTTCATTGTTGTTTCTCGCCTGAAAATCTTTCCAGGTAAAATCATTGTCCTTGGTTTCTGGGGCAGTAGCGGTTAACACATAACGCAATACATCCTGTTTGCCTTTAAACTCTTCTAAATATTCATTTAACCAAACAGCCCAATTTTTAGACGTTGATATTTTTTGACCTTCAAGATTTAAAAATTCGTTTGCGGGTACGTTATCGGCTAAAATATAATCGCCATGCGCCATCAGCATTGCAGGAAAAATGATACAGTGAAACACAATGTTATCTTTCCCGATAAAGTGGACCAGCTTGGTTTCTTCATCTTTCCAATATTCTTCCCAATCGCATTTATCAGAATCTATTCCAGTAATATAATACTCTTCGGCCTTGGGATTCCACACGTCTAAAGAAGCATAATTACACAGTTCTTTAGTGGCCGAAATGTAACCGATTGGCGCATCGAACCAAACGTACAATACCTTTCCATCAGCCCCTTTGATCGGAACTTTTACGCCCCAATCCAGATCTCTTGTCATAGCCCTTGGCTGCAAACCAGCGTTTAACCAGCTTTGACATTGTCCATATACATTTGGGCGCCATTCTTTATGACTTTCAATATATGTTCGTAATCTATCTTCATACTTATCTAATGGTAAAAACCAGTTCTTGGTTTCCTTACGAACAGGTGGCTCGCCGGATAAAGTAGATTTTGGATTGATCAGATCCGTTGCATTTAAGGTGCTTCCACAGTTTTCGCATTGATCGCCATAGGCATTTTCGTTGCCACAACGTGGACAAGTACCTGTGATGTAGCGATCTGCCAAAAAAGTTTGTGCTTTTTCATCGAAGTACTGCTCGGTAACCTCTTCCGTAAAAACCCCTCCTTTATAGAGCTTTTCGAAAAAGCGAGAAGCCGTTTGGTGGTGGGTTAAGGATGAGGTACGGTGATAAATATCAAATGAAACCCCAAATTCTTTAAAGGAATCGCCAATAATCTTATGGTATTTATCCACTACTTCTTGGGGGGTAATGCCTTCTTTTTTTGCTTTTAAAGTAATAGGGACCCCATTTTCATCAGAGCCGCAAATAAATTTTACGTCTCTTTTGTTTGAGCGTAGATAGCGTACATAGGTATCAGCGGGCAAATAAACACCTGCCAAGTGTCCAATATGCACGGGACCATTGGTATATGGCAAAGCTGCCGTTACGGTATATCTTTTAATTTTACTGTTATCCAAAACTATTTTTTTATTTTGCCAAAGATATTGATTTATGCATGATTAAACAGCCACCTTATTTAAAAAACAACGACAAAATCGCAATTGTTTGTCCAGCTAAGTTTTTGCCCAAATCTATCGATGCGGCTGTTATTACCTTAAAGGGATGGGGGCTCGACGTGGAGATCGGTGAAACGGTTGCTGGTTCGTTCCATCAATTTTCTGGCACAGATGAGGCGAGGTCTGAAGATCTGCAGCGCTATCTGGATGATCCTAGCATAAGGGCAATTATTGCGGCAAGGGGCGGCTATGGCACCATACGCATCGTTGATGAACTTGATTTTACAGAATTTAATAAAAATCCCAAATGGCTGGTGGGATTTAGCGACATCACCATTCTGCTTTCGCATGCTTTTGCAGCGCTTCAAACCCAGAGCATCCATGCACAGATGCCCTACACTTTCGACAGCAGCACGCCAGTTGCACTTGAAAGTTTAAAAGATGCACTCTTTGGTAACCCCATTACGCACTGCTCCCAAAGCGGATGTGAGAACCGAGATGGCAAGGCCGAAGGAGTGCTGATTGGTGGAAATCTAACCCTGCTTATTGCAGTAGAGGGTTCTGTTTCTGAAATGGATTATGAGGGCAAAATCCTATTTTTAGAAGACGTAGGTGAGCATGAATATGCAATTGACAGAATGATGCGCATCCTTAAAAGAAAAGGTAAACTGAATAAATTAAAAGGTTTAATCGTGGGCGCCTTTAATGAAATAGAAAAAGAAAAGATTCCTTTTGGGCAAACGCCCGAAGAAATAATCTGGGAGCTGGTTAAAGAATATGATTATCCGGTTTGTTTTAATTTCCCTACCGGGCATATTGATGATAACAGAGCGATGATACTTGGAAAAACGGTAGCTTTAACCGTAAACCAACAGAATGTTGAGCTTAAATTTTTATAGCGGCATATGGGCGTTTGGACCTATGCCAGCCATGCGCTTAACGCCAAATGCTAATCATGTTGAACTTAAATTTTTATAACGATGGCAATTTTTGATAGTTTAGGCAAGTACCGCAATACGGGATTGCTTATTTTAAGATTAGGTATAGGAGCCATGATGATGGTTCATGGCCTCCCGAAAATTATGGAAGGACCCGATGGTTGGGCAAAGCTTGGCGGAAGCATGGACGTAGTACACATTAACTTTTTGCCTACTTTTTGGGGTTTCATGGCAGCGATAACCGAAGGCCTAGGTGGCTTTTTGCTGATATTGGGATTATTTTTCAGACCAGTAAATATGTTATTGGTTATTAACATGGTTATAGCCGCATTGGTGCACTTCAATAAAGGTGATGGTATAAATGGTGCAGGACATGCAATGGAGTTGGCTATTGTATTCTTTGGTTTAATTTTTATAGGTCCTGGGAAGTATAGTATCGATAAGAAATAAGGTTAACGTATCATTTTCTTTTTTTCATCCATTGTCGTTCTTTTTTTAGCATTTCCTCAGGCGTATCTGGTAGTGGAAACCCAAGTCTTCGGTCTTTATTCCACGTAATTTTATTGGGATATAGTGGTTGATAGTATAAGGTCATTAACGCCCCGATCATACTTAAGGCTAACTCAATAGACTGAACACTATCTTCTCCAAACGCAACCTGAACATTTTCTTCCCCTATTCCGCATATGTTAAATGGGCAATAGTATCCCCCGCCCGCTAAGTCCTTTCGTGGTTTTCCGATTTTTATATTTATTTTATTTTGTATACCGTTATTTAAGAATTCTAATTGGCGCTTTGCTATTACAATACCAAGCGTGTACTTTTCTATTTCATCCATTATTAAATATAGTGGTTTTCTAATTATACGATAGTATTACCTCGTCAGAGCGGGTCAATTTCCTAATAATTTTGGTGTAATGGTTCATCATAAAAATGCCGCGTTCAAGCCACAATGTCTTTAGGTTCATCATTGCTTTGTATAGCTTATTCAATTATTTCTTCCTTATGGTACTCATCTATATAGATTGTCATCGGTTCTTGCATCAGATCCCTATACAAACCAGTTTTAAAATAAAAGGTCCCAGGTTCATTATAGCCGTTTTTGGATGAATAACAAGTCACTCCTTTAAAGTTAATAATCTGCTTCTCGTTTATCCAGGCCTCAATTTGCCCGTTTGCCAGCCTCGAAAATCTTACTTTAATCTTAAAATCGAGCCACTTATTCCTTATCTCGTCTGTAGTTTGATAGATCGTTGTCTTTCTTCCGGTATCGGTTTGAAGAGTAATAAAGAGCTTCCCAGAAACATACCGTATGGCTATTGGCGGATTATTGTTAGCACAGGTATCTGTTCCACAATTTTGCTTCCATTGTGCAATTACCAATCTCACGGGAACAATTGGAAAACTATTTGGAAGAAAAAGACTGAATTTATATTCATATAATTTTCCTTCGTTAGAATAATATTTTTTTGACTCCCTTAATTCATCACGTTCTGTATCGATAGTACCTTTAGATCCGGGCTCAAAAACGTCCCCTGGTTTTAAAGTTATCTTAGCCGCATAATGCCCTTTTCGAACAATTTCTGTTTGCATTTCAAGAGCACCCTTAACCATACGGTCTTTTGTCCATAACTTACTAAGTTCTGTTGTCTCAAATCCGTCGTAAACATTTATCTGAGCTTGACAGGATGCAGATACAAATAAAGACAGGAAAAGAACAAGTCTATTTTTTTTGATGGTAAGCATTTTCATTACGCTATTTTGTTTTTAAGTAGAAAGTTAACCATTCGATTTATTATTTAATCTTGAAAAAGGTTTCCTTTAACCCTTTTTCCATCAGGTAATCTTCCAGTTCTTTTGCATTTCCTTTTTTAGCATGATGGAGCAAAGTAAATCCGTGAGGCCCCTTTGCAAAGATTAGTTTGGGATATGCTTCTAAAACAGGTTTTACAAAATCTGTTTTTCCCAACATCGTTAATACAAAAAGATTAGGCCTCGCTCCCTGAGAAATTAGAAAATTAGCGATTTCTTTATCCCCCATGTGGCCTGCACCTTCAAGAGCTTCTTCATAATCGCCACTACCCCAATCATAGCTGCTATAAAGCAGATTGGGATGCTCATTAAGCATTTCTTTCACCAAGGGCAGGTTTTTATGCCCCGCGACTACAAAATCTTTGACCAATTTTATATCCAATGGCTCGGGGTCGGAGGAAGGTTGCGCAAATCCTATTTTAGGCATAATGCTCGACAAGAGTAGTCCAACAAAAGTTTTTTGTAAAAATTCGTTTCTTTTCATTGTTGCAAATATTCGTTTATATCTATTTTTAGGCAGAGCTGGTTCTACATCTTCACCTTAGTTTATTCTGTATTACCTATCCAGCCACATTTTAAACGCTGAAACCTTTTCGCGGCTTACTAATACTTCTTCGTGATGCTGGTTTTTGAGCAAAAGTTTCATGCGATTCCCAGAATAGCTTAATATGGAAGTAATAGAGTCGATGTTCACCATACAGGTACGATTAACTCTGAAAAAATATTTCGGTGACACCATCTCTTCCAATTTTTGTAATGAGTATTCCATATCATACTCCTTGCCGTTAAACGTCCTTAAAAAAGTGTAATGACCTACAATGTAGAAGCACTCAATATCATTGGTCAATATGGAAATAAAATGAAGTCCAATTTTTATCAGAAAACGTCTTTTGGGGCCTTTTGAAAAGGTCTCGTAAACCAGTTTTATCTTTTTATTGTCTGTTTTTTGTTGTCTATATAACGCCTTGTATTTGCTAATTGCCTGGGCAAGCCCCTCTTCATTAATTGGCTTCAAAAGATAATCCACACTGTTTACTTTAAAAGCCTTGAGCATATATTCATCATATGCTGTAGTAAAGATAATTGGCGTATCCACCTCTATACTTTCAAAAATCTCAAAGGAAATTCCATCACTAAGCTCAATATCCATCAATATCAGATCGGGAACTGGATTAGCCTGTAGCCAGTTAACTGATTCTTCTACTGTGCCAAGTGAATCGAGTACAATTATCTTGGGATCAATTTTTTGCAATAATTGTTGCAATTTGTTGACTGCCGGCCTTTCATTTTCAACAATCAAAATGTTCATGTTACTACAATTAGAGGTATAACAACATTGAAATCAGCCTTTGTTTCTGTTATTTCTAATTCTCTCCCGGTCCAATGTTTAACTCTTTGGCGCAGGTTTTCGAGACCGATTTTTCCTGAATGCAGCACAGTATTCTTTTGTTGAAGATTGTTTTTTACCACAACAGTATCCTTCACCAGATGTATCGTTATGTTAAGAGGCCTTTGGCTGGTTGCCAAATTATGTTTCAGCGCATTTTCAACAAGTAATTGTAGCGAGATAGGTAGTATCTTATATTTTGGCGAATCTTCAACCTCAATGCTCAGGCTTATCGTATCTTCATCCCTTATTTGCTGTAAGTAAAAATAGTCTTTTACAAAATTGATCTCTGCCATAAGATCAACAGTATCTTTCTCCTGGTTTTCCAAAACATAATGATAAATATCAGATAGTTTCTGGATAAAGCGCTCGGCCATTAAAGCATCAGTGCTTACCAACAAGGATAAAGTGTTGAGGCTATTGAACAGGAAATGCGGGTTTACCTGACTTTTTAGTGTCTCGAACTGAAATAACAGCTTTTCTTCACGTAATTTTTGTTCTCTGTTCAATGCATCACGCCACAAAAAGTAAAAATGGACCAATGCGCTTAACAACAAACAACCAAAGTACATTTTCACAAAGCCCATAAATTCTATGGCTAAAAGATATTGTAACTGAATTTTTAAATCTTTGTTATTTACTACTGCAAAAATTCCGATGACCAACAGTACCGTCAAAATAGAAAGAAAGAAAACAGAAAGGTAAAATTTAAACAATGACATAATCGTTCGTCGTATAAACTCCTTTGTAGTAAGGGGCGCCAACTGTTTAGCCTTGAGTATTTTAGTAGTGAGTCCCAAAAATATTTTCAGCTGTAGGCATAACATGATAAAACAAAGCAAAAAAATAGGGAGTAATGGTTTTTCTCCACGTAGCCAGATAAAAAGCCCTGAAAGTACTAAGCTCACAAGAATAATCTGAAGAAAATGGCCCTTTATAACCCATTGAATTGACAAGAATTTATTAGATTTCATCGATCGGACTATTGCTACTAACTAAGTTATGATGTAATTTAATCATCCGTCTTTTCAAGGGTAACTTTTTTGATGATATTGATCAATTGTTTGTTTCCTTTAAAATTGACTTCCATCACTACATCTTCGTTCATCCATGCCCCCTCCAATTGCTTATTGTTTAAATTCACCCAAATATCGCCCCAGTAATGGCTTCTGCCCTTGGCATCCATTCCTGTTGTTTTGATGTTTACAGCATTTCCAATCGCTTCAAACTGGATCAACGCGCATGGCTTGCCGTTTATAAGAGATGTGCTCGTCCAAGTGAGCGTAACATCTTTATGCACAAAGCTTCCCGATCCCCCGAGCTGTATACTGGTGTTAAATTCGCGGGCATGGTACGGGATGTTCAATTTTAAATTGTCGAAGTTCTTCCATCCATACTGTTCGAATGTATAAACGTCCCAAATCAAAGCTTTACCTTGCATACTGTCTTCTGGGAATCCCTTAAAAAAGGTATTATCTATTATGTTGGCGGTAGGTTGATAGGTGAAATTTTCCATATAATTCTGTTTTATGCCTTCGGTAAATTGGTCATCATTCGATCTCCCGTCTGCAATACTCACATTATTCCATTGTACTTTCCCGCCAGGTAATCCACGGGTATAACGGCCCTTCACCCTGGTTTTGCTAGAAAAGCTTCCGAATATCTCTTGGCTAAGGTAATCCGTAACCACATGATAGCTTACCGGCCTTTCTTCGCGTAATGTTAGGTTTACGGGCAGTTTTGCAATATTGCCATTGGTAACTTGGCTATTTGCAGATGTGTTGCCCAGCAGAAGTTCTATCGCTATTAGGACCGCGATTTTGCATACTGGTGTTAAACTAAAGGTCGGCTTCATGCGAGAAGAATTAATTGCTAGTTGCCAAAAGTCATCATAACAACTAATGCAAACAAAAAAAAAACCGCGAACGGTTGATATTTAACCCTAAACTGTGAGTAAAGCCAGGCGAATGTTTAATTAATTCCAGTCAAGCCTTTTCCAGGCAAATATAGTATAGATAAGCGTTGAGGGCGGGGCGGAGGGCGTTTTGGATTCATACCCGCCAACCCGCCAGACGCTCAGCGCTTTAGTTCACCAAAAACAGCGCATTCGTAAACAATTGCTTTCCGTTCTCCCAAAAAGACCTAAAGAGCACATCGTTGGCTAGATAAACTATAGTTCCTTTTCCCGATTGTTGTACGCCATACAATAAACCTGTGGTTAATTTCTTTTTTACCTTATCGCCAGCGATACCCGCCATGTAACTGTTTGCTTTTAGCGTGCCTACATTCCAGCCATTTTCTAGAGGTTCGTAAATCTTCTCATCGGTTTTGAGGGTGTAGTAATATTTGCCAAGGCCTATGGATAAAGGATGGCTTTGATCTAGGCTTACCTTATAAATAGCCCCAGGAATGGAGTTTTGCAGATCGTCCTTATCCTTTTCAGCGTACCTCCGTTCATTAGGTTCCTTGTCTTCTTTCTTGGGTTCTTTCTTTTTGATATCAAAAGGTCTTTTCCCAATCATTGATCCAATGGCATCTTCCATTAGGATCAGTTTTCCGCCGGCGGTAACCCATGGCGCCAATTGTTCGGCAACCTTATCTCCATAAGACCCATCTGGTAAAATAAGTACGTTCACTTTGTTGATGTCTAAATAGGCGATGCTTGCCATACTGATCATGGCTATGGGGTAATTTAATTCCTGTTCAAAGAAATGCCACACTTCTCCCACGGCAGTAGAAGAAACATCCTGTCCAGAAACAACAGCAATCTTGGGCGCGCTAAGCAATCGGTAAACAGAAGATCCAAAATCCTTGCCTTTTTCTACATAGCCGCTTGCCAAGGGATAGAATGAAATACTGTGGTTTTTGCTTACATCAGCCATTATTCTAGAAAATGCTTTATTGTTACGTTCATTCTCGGTTCTATAAATTAATAATGAGCCCGCCGGATAAACTTTTCCCGACGTGGTAAAACCTTCATCCGCTATGCGAACTTTAACTCCCATCTGCTGCAGTTCGACCAAAATTTGTGCATCCTTTATGGCTGTCCATGGCATTACCCATGCATATGGCTTAGCCATTACAGGAATGATTTCCTTTTTCTCATCTATAAAGGAATAGGTACCTGATAGGGCTTCCCTAACTGCATAGGCGTTTAATCCATAAGCATAGGGTATGGCCCAAGCCGTAATATCATAGGTATTCGAATCGGTTACCATAGTTTGGGGCTCAAAAAGCACATTGGCCATCACCGAATGGGGTTGTTGCAGGTTAACGATCAGATCATTGCGTTCGACCTTAAAATTTTCCAATTTTTGTGTCTCGTAGTTATATCCGTTTAACGTTCTATCGGCGCCAAAAGCAAAGCTGATGTTATTTCTCTTTAAGAGTTCGGCCATTTTATGTAAACGATCCGTATTTTGGGCTTTCACTATATAAGTTTTATATAATCCTGGCGGATTGCTTGCACTCTGTTCGAAATACTTCTTAAATTCTATAAGTAATCTCTCGGAGTTTGTTGCCACGGTTTCTAATGTAGCCATTGATGTGGTAAAATGATGATCGATACGATCTTTCAAAGTAAGTGTATCACCATCAGTTGTAACTACTGCCAATCCTGCCCTGATGCCCCCCTGCTCGTAGGTCATTCCGATTGCGCCGTTATACAAAGGATAGGTATCACCATAAGAAGGATACAAAAGATCAAATCTTTCTTTGGTAAAATACTGCCAGCCATTTTCATCGAAATACTTGGCATTATTTTTTCCTACAACCACCTGGAATTCCCTTTGCCAAGGCGTAATGTCTTGGTGAACAGGTTCTGCTGCAGGCGCAAAGTAATAAGGCTCGTTATAGCTCTGCTCATGAAAATCTACATGCACTTGGGGCATCCATTTATGGTAGGCAACTAATCTGCTTTGGGTTTCTATTTGTGTTTGCCAGGCCCAATCTCGATTTAGATCATAATAATAATGGTTTGGTCTCCCGCCTGGCCAGGGCTCGCTATGTTCGCGTGCCATCGGATCAGGATTGGGCACCTTCCCGCTTACCATGTTGAAGTAGTTCACATATCTTTCCCGTCCATCGGGATTTAGGCAAGGATCTATGATTACAACGGTATTTTTTAACCAAGTTTTGATATTGCTATCTTTTGCTTCGGCCAAGGTGTACAGCACTTTCATCGCCGTTTCTGTAGAATTAGCTTCGTTGCCGTGCACATTATAGCTTAACCATAAAATTGCAGGCTGTTTACTAAGTTTTGCTCCGCCTTTTTCGGCATTTGCGAGATTAAGGTTCGTGGCGCGGATCTGTTCTAACCTTTCCATATTGGACGGATCAGAGACAATGGCCATTAGGAGTTCGCGTCCTTCATAGGTTTTTCCATATACCTGAAGCTGAATGTTTTTGTTGGTTGCGGCTACTTTTTTAAAATAGTCTACTACCTTTTGGTGTGCAGTAAAACGGGTGCCCAATGGATAGCCTAAAAACTCATCAGGGGATGGGGTTTGTGCTAAACCAATTAGCGGTGCCAAACTTATAAAAAACAGAACAAACAGGTGTTTTTTCATGCAAAGGGGAATATTTATCAATATTACTAAAAAGAATAGTTGTATTTATCTTTGCATTTGTAATTTTACGCTGATATTTATCCGCTTTGCGAAATGGTTACAACCGAACAGCTCTATTCCCATTATTTAAAACATTCTGTAATTTGTACAGATACTAGGACCATCACTTCGGGCTGTTTATTTTTTGCACTAAAGGGCGAAAATTTCGATGCTAATACCTTTGCCGAACAAGCTATAGCCCAAGGCGCCGCTTTCGCCATTGTAGACAGTGAGGGGCATGCAACTAACCCGCGATGTTTAGTTGTGCCCGATGTTTTAACCTCCCTTCAGGAACTGGCAAAACATCATCGTAAACTGTTAGACATTCCGGTAATTGGTTTAACGGGGAGCAACGGGAAGACAACAACCAAAGAACTGATCAGGGCGGTTTTAGCAGAGCGATTTAAGACCTTTGCAACCAAGGGTAATCTAAACAATCATATCGGAGTGCCCATCTCTGTGTTGTCCATTCACGGCGATGTTGAAATTGCAGTGATAGAAATGGGCGCAAACCACCAGAAAGAGATTGAGTTTTTGTGTGAGATTGCACAACCAACCCACGGCATGATCACCAATATAGGGATGGCTCATCTGGATGGTTTTGGTGGGTTCGAAGGCGTTAAAAAAGGGAAAGCCGAACTGTATGCCTACCTTAAATTACACCATGGCTTGGCATTTATCAACCGTGATAACCCTTACCTCTTAGAAATGAGCCAATTAGCGGGGCTTACCAAAGTGGTTTACTATGGAACAGAAAAAGATAATGCCATTAGTGGGAAGCTACTACACAGCGATCCCTTGATCGAGTTTCAGTGGGCAGACAAGGAAGCGACTTATCAGGCTAATGCGAATCTTACTGGTACCTATAATTTTGAGAATATTTTGGCAGCAATCTGCATCGGACATTATTTTAAATTAACACCAGTTGAAATCAATAATGGCCTGGCTAATTATTTTCCAAACAATAACCGATCGCAATTAACAAAAACCGAAAATAATACGATAATCTGCGATTTCTACAATGCCAATCCAAGCAGCATGACGGCGGCTTTAAATAATCTAAAGAGTTTAAATTCGTCCAATAAAACTGCCATTATTGGTGATATGTTTGAGTTAGGCCCTGAAGCTGCCGAACAGCATCAAAACATCATTAAATTGGCGTTAGCAAATCAGATCGGTCAGGTACTATTTATAGGAAAAAACTTTTATGAATTCAAAGATCAGTTTGAAGGAGAGTTTTTTGATACTCCTGCAGCAGC
Source organism: Pedobacter sp. NO84 (assembly GCF_059703915.1). Lineage (NCBI taxonomy): Bacteria > Pseudomonadati > Bacteroidota > Sphingobacteriia > Sphingobacteriales > Sphingobacteriaceae > Pedobacter > Pedobacter sp. NO84. Next base: position 3,509,223 of record NZ_AP046575.1, on the reverse strand, counting down.
CGAAGCTTATTTAAAAAGTAATCCCATAAAAAATCATCTCATCCTGCTAAAAGGAAGTAGGGGCATGGCGCTTGAACAGTTATTGCCGAGGCTTTAGGCGTTTGGCGTGGAGCGTATGGCGTTTGGCGCTGAGCGTTTGGAGCTAAGCGTTGCAGAACGCCACCTACCAGGCTCACAAAATGGCTTACTTAGCATAACTATTGTACCTGTCTAGAAACCTAATAATTCTATCGTTTAACGTCAAACCGTATCGAAATGTCCGCTTAGTGCCGGGCGCCAAACGCCTATCGAAAACCTCTGGGCACTTTGTACGCCCAACACCAGACGCCAAACGCTGTTCGCCTACTGTTGCTTCATCTTATCAAGCGCGGCTTGCAGATCATCTTTTACGCTTTGCGGAGTGCCTGCACTTGCGATCATCGCTTTGGCTACGGTTTCAAACTTGGTAAAATCTTTCGCTTTGATATAGATAATGGCTTTCACGAACTCTTTCATGTAGGCCTTTGATGCGTCTGGAAATTGAACCGCATCAAACTTTTTTAATATTCCATCAAGCTTACCTTTTTCGAAGAGAAAAGGTCCCATATTCATCAAGGCATTGCCTAGCTGATCTACATTTACTTTTGCGGGGGTATTAGTGATGATCAATTCCAGATCCGCAATTCCCTCATCTATTTTTTCGTTATCGAACGCATATTGTGCCTTAAAATATTGGTATACGAAAAATGATTTGTCGCCCGGAATATATTTATCCAGAATAGCTTTTAGGGCAACAAAATCAAGAGCGCTCTGATCTGTTTGAACATGATCAGAAATTGCGTAATCGATGGTTAAACCTATCAGACGTTCCTGAAAATCAGCAGCCGTATATTTGCCCGATGCGGTAATTTTAGCTTCATTCTTGGCAAAATACCCTAGAGCAGTTTCATTTGGCAACACATCAATAGATTCCATGATCAAGCCTATCAGATCTCCATTGGCAAGGATATCTGTTTGTTTGGCCAGGTAATCCGCTCCAAGTTGCTCCAAATCTTCATCTTCGAAATTTTTTGCCATTGCGGCGAATTTTGAAAATTGGGCATTGCTTAGCTGTATCGCATTCTTTTTTAAGGTGTAATATTGAGAGGCCGGATCTTTAGCGTCCTTTCCTAGATCAACAAATTCAGCAGCTTCTAGGAAGCCAACGCCTTTGTGGAGCATTACCCCATCTGAATTAATAAACATTAAGTTTGGATATGCTTCTACAAGGTATTTTTCGGCCAATGTTTTTCCTTCGCCCTGCTCCATGTCGTACTTAACATTGATAAAATTGGCATTAAAAAAATCGGCAACCGCCTGATCTTTATAGGTCTCTGCGTCCATCTTTTTACATGGGCCGCACCAAGTGGCGAATCCATCTAGGAAAATCAATTTATTTTCTTGTTTAGCTTTTGCTAAAACGGTTGCCCAAACGGGGTTTTCCAAAAATTTGATCTCTGCGGCAAAAGCTGAAGTTGCGATTACCAAAAGGCATACTGCCAAAATTAGTTTCTTCATTTGGTTTAAATTATGCGTTACGCGTGTGGCATTGAGCGTTATTCTGTTTGTGCCACTGTAATTCCCGCATCACTAATTCCAACAAGTGGGTTATCTCTCATATTCTGCTCAATTTCTATTTCATACTTTCCGGCTTTTGGGAAGTGATAATCTGTTAATAAGGAGAAATTATAGGTATAAATATCACCGGATCCTTTGCCTAGCCACTCCCCATCCTGTCTGGCCAACTTAAACTGGTATCTTGTATGTTTATCTAAGCCCTCTCCTTTTAGGTGCATCAAAATATAGAGATTAGCATAACGATAAGAGGTGGTATGACGTAGCTTAAAACGAACTATATAAGATTTATTGCAGTCTTTAATCTCCACATTGGCCTTTATGCTTTTGGCATATACCCAGTTGTTTTCGGCGATTGCTACGTTGGTATCTACTAGATAACTATCCGTACATCCATTTAAGACAAAAACGAGTACAAACATGGGCAATATAAACCTCAATTTATTCATTGCTTGGCTTTTCAGATGATTGGTCTGTAGGTCTATTTTTATTTCGGTTCTTATTTCTATTTTTATTACGGTTGCCTTGTTTATTTGGATTAGGACCATTTTGTGCTAGAGGAGCGGCACCTTCTATTGGTGGTCGCTGACCTTGATTTTGAGGCCTAGGCTGCTGGTTTGATTTATTTGGCTGCACCGGTTTAGCCGCCTGCGGTGCCCTTTGCGGTTGTGCTCCTTTTGGGGCCTGTGTACGGTTCCGATCGTTACGGTTAGACAGGTTTCGGTTCTTCTGGTTGGCGTTTCGGTTTTTATTCCGGTCGTCTAATCGCGTTAAACTATCCTGGCCAACCACATTTTCATAATCATGTACTTTCTCAACAATTACTGTGCTTTTCAGTTCAACAGCTTCATCTTTTAGGTTTACCGGTTTCTCTCCCTTTTTGTTCATCGCCATAATTTCCTTAACGCGATCTACTTTTAACGGGATCCAATCTTCCTGATTGGCATAGCTAAACCACATCAATTTTTTGAAAATATCAGTTTTCTGATGGCGGGCAACGCCAACTTCGGTCTGCAAAGATTCAATACGATCGGGAATATCCTTCAACGCATCCAGATAGGTATCCAGTTCATAATTTAAGCAGCACTTAAGTTTGCCGCATTGTCCGGCAAGTTTTAAGGTATTTAAAGAAAGGTTTTGATATCTGGCTGCCGCCGTAGAAACGGTCTTAAAATTGGTGAGCCACGTAGAACAGCATAATTCTCGTCCACAAGAGCCAATTCCACCTAAGCGACCTGCTTCTTGGCGCATACCGATCTGGCGCATTTCGATTCTGATGCGAAAGGTTTCGGCCATTTTTTTGATCAGTTCCCTAAAATCAACGCGACCTTCTGCTGTATAAAAAAAGGTGGCTTTTGTTTTATCGCCCTGATAATCTACATCACTGATCTTCATCGATAAGCGAAGATCCAGCGCTAAAGTACGAGCCTTGTGCATGGTTTCCCATTCCATGTCCTTCGCTAATTTCCATTTATCCACGTCAGCTTCTGTAGCCTTGCGGTAAATTTTACGCGTAACCTGATCTAAGGGGGTTTTGCGACGCTTCATTTGCATACGCACCAGTTCTCCGGTTAAAGAGACGTGCCCGATATCATACCCACCTGTGGCGCCCTCTACGGCGATGAGCTCCCCTATCTCGAGATAAATATTATCGTTATTTAAAAAGAATTCTTTTCTGGCACCCTTAAATTTTACTTCAATAACCTGAAAAGGTTTATAATTAGCAGGCATATCCAAATTTGATAGCCAGTCGTGTACTTCCATTTTCTGGCATCCACCCGTAAGGCATGAGCCATTACTTTTGCAGCCTGAGGGGGCGCAACCGCCACCTGTAGAACAACTTCCACATCCCATATTAATTGTATATATGTTGAGTCCCTTCCGGGAGCGTTTTAAACTTAATTATTTTAACTAATTGTAAAGATACATCTAAAAACAGAATTTTCGGATTCGCATTACGTTCGATATGGTAATGAGCCTGTTCAAGCTCGTTGATCAGGGCCTCAACCATCGCTAAATTTAATACATTGGTTGTTAATTTAACCGCTACCTCCAAATTTTGATGGGGCAGTTTCACGAGGTCCTCAGCACCGCTTAGCAATAAGCTGCATTCTCTTAAAAAGTTGATCCCGTATTTCAAAAAATTTTTTTGGTTTTCTCTTCCCCAACTGGCTGCGGTATCGGTAAAGGCAATCATTGCGGGCACCTTGTTTCCAAAACCCATTCTTAACCATTCTGTAAAATAACTCGCATTATTATTGGTCGTATCATTCAATAGGGCTTTCGCCTCAATCAGATTTCCATCGGCTAAAAAAGCATATTCTTCGGCCTGATGCGACGGCAATTGTGCTTTTTCTATCAAATACCCTTCTATTGCTGAGGCAGGAAGTTTCGGAACTTTTACAATTTGTGTACGCGATAAGATAGTAGATAAGATCTGCTCCTGGTTTTGGGCTACTAAAATAAACAAGGTGTTTTCTGGTGGTTCCTCAATTATTTTTAAAAGCGCATTTCCCTCCCGATCCAAAAATTCGGGCAACCACATAATCAGTACCTTGGTTTCTGCCTCAAACGCTTTATAACTTAGTTTCTTAATGATATCATGACATTCGGCAATATTAATATTTGCTTGCTTATTCTCGGCATTCAATTTAGAGCGCCAAATGTCCAAGTTAAAATAAGGATCAGCAAGCAGCATGTTGCGCCATTCTTCAAGTACATCCGTGGCAATTTTAACATCTTTCGATGCAAAAAAAGGATAAGAGAAATGAAGATCGGGATGAATGTACTTTTCGTATTTTCGGCAGGATGAACATGATCCACAACTATCAGAATCAACCCGGTTCAAGCAATTTATGTACTGTGCATAGGCTATAGCCAATGGCAATGCTCCACTCCCTTCGGCCGACAAGAACAATTGGGCATGGCTTACCCTATTCTCTACAACGGTTTGAACGAGCTGTTGCTTCACTACTTCTTGACCAATTATTTCTTTAAACTGCATTGGTGCAAAATAATAATAAGATTTGAGATTTGAGACGGGAGATTTGAGATTGTAAGACGCAGAGCGGTTGGCGTTAAGCGGGCAGGGTTGAGATAGCATGACGCCCTAAGTTAACCGCAGAGAAAAGAAGAACGCAAAGTTGGCAGAACACCTTTGCGCACTTAGCATCCTTCGCGGTTCAATTTGTTGCCGCAGATGCGCAGATTTCTTGTGTTAAACCTATGCGCCCAAAACGCCAAGCACCAACCGCTTATCGCTATGGCCATTGTAAAATATTTGTTGATATATCAATTATTGCTATCGCATTTATATGTTTGTAAAACTTATTATGGAAAAACTTAATGACACCTTACTTTACACTTTAGATAAGTGCTTTAGGACATACAACCAATTTGCGCAGCGAAACGTCCGCAAAGCAGGGTATGAGATTACAATTGATCAATGGTTGATCTTAAAAAGTGTGGGCGAAAACCCAAACATCACTCAAAACGACATCAGTAAGATTGTTTTTAAGGATACGGCCTCTATTACACGGATTATCCAGTTATTGGTTGGTGCTGGTTATTTGGTGAGGGAGGTTCACCCGACAGATAGACGGAGAATGAATTTAACGTTAACCGAAAGCGGAAAGAAAATAACCGTTGATGTGAACGAAATTGCCATTAAAAATAGAGCTGCTGCATTAAAAACGCTTAATGAAGCCCAGATCAACGAAATGAAAAACTTGCTATTGCAGATTATAGACAATTGCAATAACAGATAAATCCCCCCAACAGGGTGAGTGCCTATTTTTATAGTTCCCGTATTATTGCCACACATACACATATCCAATGAAACCTTTTTTTACACTTTTACTCTTAATATGCTGCTTTTACAGCAGTACCCTTGCTCAAAACGTGGGTTTAGATTTTAGCATTGTTGTTTTAGACGAACAACAAAAACCCATAGAAAACGCCACAGTAGAATTGCGCAAAGCTGATAATAAATTGCTGGTGAAAGCGGCAATTACAAATCAGAAGGGCATTGCAGAATTTAGGATCGCTAGTGAAGGTAACTATCAATTTACGGTTATTTCTATTGGTTACGCTACGAAAATTTCTGGTGCTATTAAGATTCCTGCCGCTGATAACATGCTTAAGATCACGTTGAGCGCCAGCGCACGAAACTTACAGGAGGTGGCAATTACGGCCCGTAGGCCCTTTGTACAACGTGCGCAAGGTAAAACCATTATTAATGTTGATGCATCAGTTACCAATGCCGGAACTACAGTGTTGGAAGTGCTTGAAAAATCGCCCGGTGTAATGGTTGATAAAAATGGAGGACTTAGTTTGCAGGGAAAGCCAAGCGTTTTGGTAATGATTGATGATAAACCCACCTACCTCTCAGGAACCGAACTAACGAATCTTTTAAGCAGTATGAATTCTTCGCAGGTTAATACCATAGAACTGATTACAAGTCCATCAGCTAAATATGACGCTAGTGGAAACGCAGGTATCATTAACATCAAAACCAAAAAAAATAGGCAGGAAGGTTTTAATGGAACGTTAATGGCAAATGTTGGTCAGGGAAAATATTTAAAAAACAACAATTCGTTAACCTTAAACTTTAGAAAAGGCATGTTTAACACTTTCCTTAACTATGGTTTTAACTATAACAAGAGCTTCACTTCCATCTACGCGTACCGGCAATATTTTAATACGCAGGGCGATGTGATCTCGGCCCTCGACCAGCCTTCTTATTTAGGAAACCGGGGGAAGAATAATAACCTAAAAACAGGGGTCGATTTTTATGCTTCACAAAAAACAACCTTTGGACTAACCCTTTCGGGAAGCGTAGTTTCACGCAAGGGAAGTGGAGATGCGGTTGCCACTTGGCTAAGTGCTCAAAAGGTAGTCGACTCGGCAATTACTACCTATAGCGGGAGCGATTTTAAACTAAGAAATGGAGCGGTAAATGTGTATGGTAGGCATAATATCAGCAAAACACAGGATATAGGTTTCGATGTGGATTACTTAAGGTACGGCATTGATAATGACCAGGCTTTTGAAAATATTCGTACTGGAGTAGTTTCCTACAACCAAGGTTCTAGAGGAGATATTCCTTCTAAACTTAGCATATTTGCTGCAAAGGCCGATTATACTTTGCAATTGGGAAAGAATGCAAAGTTTGAAGCAGGGGCAAAATCATCAACTATCAACACTGATAATACCGCAGACTATCAACTATTTAATGGTACAAGCTGGACGGCAGATCTCAAAAAAAGCAATCACTTTTTGTACGAAGAAAATATCAACTCGCTGTATAGCAGCTTGGAACATAAAGTTGGAAGATTAAGCTATCAGATTGGGGTTAGATACGAAAACACCACCTATACCGGCAATCAATTGGGCAATGCCATCCAAGCAGGAAGCGAATTTTCTAAAGATTACGATGATTTCTTCCCCTCTGGATATTTAACCTATCAGGCTGATTCATCGAACTCGTTTTCTTTCACTACAGGTCGAAGAATAGATCGGCCCGCCTATCAAAAATTAAATCCTTTTGTATTTATCATTAACAAATACACGTATCAAAAGGGAAATCCTTTCTTTTTACCGCAGTACACCTGGAACTTCGAATTAAGCCATTCTTTTAAAGAGGTGTTAACCACGGCCGTATCTTACAGCAGCATTAAAAACTATTTTTCCCAGTTATTCCTTTCCGAGGGTAACGATATCCTGATCTATACCGAGGGTAACGTAGGCATGATGCACAACTTAGGCTTTTCGGTCTCAACACAGGTTTCACCATTTAAATGGTGGTCGTTAACTGCACAAAGCAATTTTAACTATAAAAAATTAAGTGGTTATCAAAATGTTACTTATAAATCGTCGGTAAAGCAGGTACATACCAGTATGAACAACCAGTTTAAATTGAGCAAGACTGTAAATGGCGAGATTTCTGGATTTTATACCACACGCAACCGAAACGATCTGCAAGAACTATTATCGCCCACTGGTCAATTGTCTGCAGGCTTATCAAAAACCATCCTAAAGGGCAAAGGCACGTTGAGGTTAACCGCTAGAGATATTTTCTATACCCAATCTATGGAAGGGATGACAGATTTCCCGGGCGCCAATGAGTATTTCATTTTATGGAGAGACAGTCAAGTAATTAATGCTGGCTTTAGTTATAGATTCGGCAAGCCGCTTAAAGCCGCTAAACGGAGTACGGGTGGTGCGGGTGATGAGATCAATAGAGCGGGATCTTAAGCTGGGAGTTGGGGATAGTTGGGAGTTGGATTACAGTTAGCAATTTTCAGTTAACACATTGACTCCTTACCAATTTTGGTTAACTTGTTGGCTATATTTATTCCGACTCTCCGACTCTCCGACTCTCCGACTCTCCGACTCTCCGACTCTCCGACTCTCGGACTCTAAACTCCCAACCCCAAACTTTTCTTACCTTTATCCCATGGCACGTATCCTTGCTTTTGATTATGGCACTAAGCGTCTCGGCATTGCCGTAACAGACCCCTTACAGCTAATCGCCACGGGTTTAGGCACTATTCATCCTAAAGATGTGATCGATTATCTAAAAAAATACATGTTGACCGAATCGGTTGAAGCCTTTGTAATTGGCGATCCCAAACAAATGGATGGCTCTGACTCAGAGTCGAAACAACATGTTAAAGGATTCTCAACGCTATTAAAAAAGAATTTTCCTTCTATTCCACAACATTGGATTGACGAAAGGTTTACCTCTAAATTGGCCCAACAGACCATTATGCAAAGCGGATTGAAGAAAAGCGATCGACGAGATAAGGAAAGGGTAGACACGATTGCAGCTACAATCATATTGCAATATTTTATGGAAAGTAGGCCATAATTTGTATATTTGTAATTACATTATAATTACTTATGCAGGTTAAATTAATCCATATTGGCAATTCTATGGGATTGCGACTACCCAAAAGCTTGATTAAACAATTTAGTTTGGATAAAGGTGAAATAGAAATCGTAATTGAAAAAGACGGGATTAAAATAAAGCCATCTGCCAATACCCCTCCTTTAGAAACTTGGGATTTGCTTTTCAAACAAGCTATCGCGAAAGGCGAGCAGCCCGAAGACGATGTCTTTAACGGAATGAAAAATCAAAGTGATGAAAAGGAATGGGAATGGTAGTTAAACAATTTGAGGTTTGGCTTATCGAATTAGATCCAACTAAAGGCAGCGAAATAAAAAAAACCAGGCCTTGCTTGGTTATTTCACCCGGTGTGGCGAACAAGCACCTGAATACGGTTTCAATTGTTCCGATGACGAGTAGTTTTAGGTCTTATCCTACTCGTGTCAATTGTATTTTTAATGAGAAAGAGGGTCAATTAATGATTGAGCAAATGAGGGGCGTTGATAAAATCAGGTTGAAAAAGAAATTAGGCATCTTGGATCCAGCATATTGTAAATCTGTATGTGATCTTTTAGTTGAAACCTATAAATGGAGAGGTGCTGAAACGATATAATTGCAATATTTTATGGAACAACATCGTTTATGAACAGAATGATCAGCGAAGAACTACAAGAACTCCTGCTTAACTATTGCGGTCCAGAAGACGACTTGCTTCAGCATATCAATCGGGAAACACACCTAAAAGTATTGATGCCTCGGATGCTGAGCGGCCATTACCAAGGGAGGGTGTTGAGCATGCTCAGCAAAATGAACAATCCAAAACGAATTCTAGAAATTGGAACTTTTACAGGCTATGCTACATTATGCTTAGCCGAAGGATTAACCGATGATGGACTAATCTACACACTGGACATTAATGCCGAACTGGAGGATATGGTGCGAAGTAATTTTGCTAAATCTCCGCTAAATACCAAAATCAACTACCTTATCGGCGATGCCCAACAAAGCTTAAAAAACATAAATGAAGTATGGGATCTAGTTTTTATAGACGCGGATAAAAAAAATAACCGCACCTATTACGAGATGGTTTTTGAACAGGTAAGGCCAGGTGGAATAATCATTGTTGATAATGTACTCTGGAGTGGAAAAGTCTTAAGCAATGCGCAGGATAAAGACACAAAAAACATTAGTACCTTTAATGATCATGTTGCTGCCGACAAGCGTGTAGAAAAATTAATTCTCCCGGTGAGAGATGGATTGTTGGTGATAAGGAAAAAGTGATCAAGTGTCATTGCGAGATATGAAGCAATCTGCACAGCGCGCGGGCTACCTCGCAATGACAACAAATAAAAAGCAATGAAAAAAATAATTACCGTTTTAATTTTGTGCATATCTGGCCTATCGGTTAAAGCTCAATCAACAGAAGATTATATTGCTGCACATGTTGTACACGCCCAAGAATTGATGCGTATTAACCAACTTCCGGCCAGTGTAATTTTGGCTGTAGCCATTCATGAATCAGCGGCCGGAAAAAGTAAAATTGCCCGATACCTTAACAACCATTTCGGGGTAAAGGGAAGCAATACCAATACCGAAATCCGTTCTGCTTACCGAGATTATCCAAGCGTTGATTCTTCTTACAACCATTTCGTTTCATTTTTGCACAGCCGAAGTTATTTTAACGTGCTTTTTAGCAAATACAACCAATATGATTTTAAAAATTGGGCACTTGGCATTCAACGTGGAGGTTACGCCCACAGTAGAACCTGGGCATCGCAAGTGATTGCCCTGATCAATAAATATGAGCTTTTTAAGTATGACGAAAGACCAAACGATTACATTTCGACCGTACTGCCAAGTGCAGAAGTGGTGAATATCCAGCCCATAAAGACTACACGAAAACCAAGTACAAACACGCTAAAAAGTAGCTTTTATAGCGTAAAAAAAGGGGATAACCTCAACCAAATTGCGTTAAGAAATAAAACTACCGCGGCCATATTAATGCGTAAAAACAACCTTAAATCGGCTATACTGCAACCCGGGCAGAAGATTAGGTTGTAACGCTTTGACAAGCTATATGCATCATGCCGAAGCTTTGTCAAAGGTAGTAGGAGTTGAGAGTAGGATATTTGGAGGGCCCTAACAATTGAATCACAAAGTGACCCCTTTGGGGCAATAAAACAATTTAACGATGAAACTAAGATTACTCCTTTTCTTTTTAGCCGCAACCCAATTTTTAAGCTCTTGTAAAACCAAGCAATACAGCCGTAACAATAAGCAGATAGAAAAGGAAGCTAATAGGGAAAATCCGAACTTTACCACGTATACCACGATAAGCTACATTGAAGCTTTTAAAGGGGTGGCCATCCAAGAGATGAATGCAAGTGGTATTCCGGCAAGCATTACTTTGGCACAAGGGATTTTAGAATCAGGTAGTGGAAATAGTTCGTTGGCACGTTATGCAAATAATCATTTCGGCATAAAATGTACTGCCGAGTGGAAGGGAAAAGCATATTACAAAGACGATGACCAGAATAACGATTGTTTTAGGGTGTATAAAGATGCAAGGGATTCGTATAGGGACCATTCCGAGTTTTTGAAACGAAAACGTTATAGCTTTCTATTTGAACTGGACAAAAACGACTATAAAAATTGGGCCCTTGGTTTAAAAACCGCAGGCTATGCTACTAACCCGAAATACGCCGATATGGTGATCGGAGTAATCGAAAAATACAAGCTAAATCAATACGATCAACCTGAATCAGAGCGGGAAAAAATTGCCCGTGAAGACCGGGTTTTTACAGAGATAAATGCAAATATTCCGGTAGAAAAGAAAAAATTCGCACCTGTAGATGTTGCGCCAAAAGATCCTCCTACAGCTCTTAGTACCGATAATTATTATACCGTAAAACAAGGAGATACACTCTTTAAAATTGCGCAACAGTTTAAATTGAGCGTAGACGAACTAAAGATTTTAAACAAGCTGAGCGATACAAATATCAAAATCGGTCAGAAACTTTTAGTAGTTAAATAATGTTAAGATAAGCATTTCATACTTTCTTAAATTGTAGTTTTGTTTTGAAATCTATGAGACTTTCAACACTTTTATTTCTTCTCTCCATTTGCGGTGTCCAGCTTTTTGCACAAACCAAAACGGTTCAAGGCTTTGTTGTGGATAAAGACAGCAAATTACGTTTGGCGAAAGTATACATCTTCAATCCAAGCAATGATGATGGAATCTACAACAATAATAAAGGAGAATTTACAACCAAAGCAAAGGTTGGCGACACCATATTTGCGGCATTAAGCGGATATGGAATGGATACTGTGGTGTATAAAGGCCAAAGTGCGGTTATCTTTCAACTAAAATCCTTAAGCATTAAACTAAAGGAAGTCCAGATTTTTGGAAAAACACTTACTCCTACAGAGCAATATTCCAATAAGCTAAAAGAATATAAATATGCCATAGATAGGGGAAGCACAAAAGATCTGTTAAACTTCGGACCCAGGGGAGCGGGCCTAAGTATTGATGCCATCTATAATTTATTAAGCAAACAAGGGAAAAATGCAAGGCATCTGCAGGCAATCTTAGAACGCGATTACCATGAGCAGATCATCGATTACCGGTTCAGGCCCGATTATGTAAAAGCCATTACTGGAGCAAATGATACAGAACTAAATGATTTTATGTTGCAATATCGACCAACCTATCAGTTTACGTTAACAGCTTCAGACTATTCTTTTGTACTGTTTATTAAAAACAGTTATGCTTCTTATAAACGAAATCCAGCAGCATTGAGACTACCAAAACTGCTTCGGTTATCTAGTTCCGGCCAATGAAATATTGGATAATTGCCTGGCCAAACTTGCCAGCCAATGGAATGGCGTTATATCCATTTATCTTACTCAAGAACAAGGAACAACAAAGAGATGCCGTTTTAATCAATCATGAGAAGATCCACCTTAAGCAACAGCTTGAACTATTGATCATTCCTTTTTATATCCTCTATCTTTTACACTACCTCATTAATTTGATCCGTTACAAAAATCACTATTCGGCCTACGTTAATATTGTATTTGAACGAGAGGCCTATAAATTTGATCATGATCTTAATTACTTGGCTACTCGAAAGTTATTTAGTTGGGCGCAATAACACGAGCAGGAATACTCGGCAAAAACTTTTATTCCGTATAATTTTTGTTTTTCTTTGTAGGAATGAAGAATTTACTGCTTACTTTTTTAATCGTAACCGCGCTTTCTTTTCATCTTGCTGCTCAAGAAATAGATACCATTCCTATTCCAACCAAAGATTTGGATATTAAATTAAAGCGAAGCCCACTCCCATCTCGAATGGGTAACCTTCAATTTAAACCTGTTACACTTCAACCTGCCCTCGTAGATGCAAAGGTTAATTATTGGAAAACCAAAACTTCTGTTGGGATTAATGTAAATCAAGCCGCATTTAGCGACAATTGGAAGGGCGGAGGTGTAAACTCATTGGCTATCGGCGGACTCATCAATTACAAGGCAGAATACAGTAAAGAAAGCTACAGCTATGTAAGCGAAGTGATTTTACAGTATGGCAAGATTAAAAATAAAAGTCAACTGCAAAAGAAAACAACCGATAGAATCTATTGGGACAATAAAGCAGCGGTGCAGCTTTCCAAAAACTGGTATTTCTTTGGCTCAATGAATTTTGAGTCCCAATTCGATAAGGGTTTTTCCTATCCCAAAGATGCCCTAGGAAACGAAACCGAGAATCTGCTTTCAAAATTCATGTCGCCGGGTTATTTAACCGAATCAATCGGTTTTGAGTACAAACCGAATAAATTTTTTTCCACTCGGATTGGTACCGGTACGGCTCGCCAAACATTTGTGTTGGATACCGCATTATTTCGCACAAACCCAAAGAATTTTGGGGTAACCCCAGGGAAAAGATTCAGGAATGAACTCGCATTTCAGATCGTAACCAATTTCGAAAAGGAGATTTTCAAAAATGTAACGCTTAAATCAAAGTATAACATGTTTATCCCCTACGATAATTTTGGGCACATAGACCATCGCCTCGACATTAATATCTTAGCTAAGATAAACCGATACATGAATGTTTCCGTTACCGGCGTTGGTTTGTACGATAGGGATACCGACCCTAAAATACAGGGAAGCCAAACATTAGCGCTGGGTTTGATGTTTGTTTTTCCAAGGTAGGCGTTTTGCAATAAGCGATTGGCGGCCAGCGTTTAGGATGATCGAGGGTTTGATATCCTTTTTGTTCTTCCGCCTTTTAGGATAACGTGCCTTAAATAAATTATGATAGAAAAACACATCAAAAAATTTAAACCCTTTATTTGGGGCTTTTTATTCTCCGTTTTAGTAAACACCTCCACTTTATTAATCAATATCTTTTGGTGGAAGGTACAGCTCAGACTAGACTGGATTTATTTTCTTGGGATGTTTATCCTCTGTGTGATTGTTGGTTTTCTATTTCAATTTATTCAACGGCCAAAACCCCGGGCTTAACTTTTCTTCTTTTTCATTAAATTTAAATAATCCACATAGTACAATACCTTTATCGACAGGCTGTTATTTTGTGGCCCTGATAAAATGTTATCAAAATTGCGATTATACCTTTTGGTCAAAAATTTATCATTGGTTTCTGCCGCATCCTTATAGGTGATACTGAGTTCACTTCCTGGCGTAAATTGCCATACATAAGCCAAATCAATATTAAATACATTATAATTTCGATCAACATTTGTTAAAGCCGGGCCTGTATATGGCGATAAGGTTCCGTCGCTATTTAAAGCGAAAAAGTCTTTGTTTCTGCGGTCCGACCAATAATGTCTAACTCCCAATTGCAGTCCCATTTTATTTGAAAAACTATATTTTGCATCCATCGTATTTTCAACGGTATTCCTGTCGTAACGTGAGAAAACTGATTGAGCACCGTTAAAGCCTACCCAGTTTACCGCGTTATAACTAGGACCAAAGTCAAGATCTAAACCAAAGGCTAGCTTATCGTTTACCCTGTAATTCTGGTATAGGTAAAAATTATACTCCTCGCTATTAAATCTTGCTTTTTTGATCCTTGAAATGTTCCCGCCTAAATTATATGCTTTCGCCCGGTTTCCGTTTACATAAATACCCACTCGATAACTTTCTGGCGCTTTATATACCTGTCCATTTCTGGATTCGTAAAAGTCGTTTGCATCCCCCAGCCAGTTTCCCTCTACATCTACCGACCATTGATTTTTTAATTGAACGAATATCCCTGGAAAGATACCAAAACTCTGAAAATCGCCAGGGTTAAATCTTCTCGAGTATTCTATCTCCGTCCATGCTTCGATAGAGTTATACCACTTGCCGGGCTTATAAACATTGTATCCAAGATTCACAGACTGATCAAAGAAGTTATTATTGGTATAAAAACCCATATCTGATGGATCAAACTTAGTATCTGAAAATTCCTGCCCGTATTTAAATGTAAACGTTCCGCTTTTCTTTCCTGCACTAAATTCATAGCTATATCCGTTCCTGTTGGCTTTGATGGGATCGGCATTAACATAGCTCATCTTTCCAGCTCCATCAACATAATACGTATTTTTCTTGTCGTTAAGGTTAAAGAGTGCGGCTGTTACATTCGCATCATAGGCACTTCCTTGCCTTAAAACGTTAGTATTGATAAAACTTATCGAACTGTTATTTTTTAAGGATTGATCCAGTACAAAAATATTATAATTGGTTAGAGGTTGACTTTCAAATTTGCTTCTATTGCCATTTGCATCTTCCACTTCGGTATACATTTTATTGGTAATAGCGTTAAATACTCCCAAGCCAAATCCACTTGCGGTACGGCCCGAGATTTTGGTTGCATTTAACACTTTACCTTCCTGTGGATCCTTAATTATTTTATCTCCGGGTCTTAAGCCGCTCCTGTCAAAATAGGATGGAATAGAACCGATTCTTTTTGAATAAAAGAGATCCCCCTTGTTAAAAAGCTCTGTACCTTCGGTAAAGAATTGCCTGTTTTCGTTAAACTTTACCTCAAATGGTGTAAGGTTCAGTACCCGATAATCGCTCTGCACCTGTCCAAAATCAGGAATAAGGGTCATATCCAAGGTGAAACTTTGGTTAATACCATATTTCACATCCATCCCTCCATTAATTGATGCCTGCGTGTTTTTAACTCCTGGCGTGTTGTAGGGATAGTTATTCATTAAAGTAGAAACATAGGGCGAGAACGATAAGCGCAATGGCGCCTTAATGCTTTGCAATCCTTCAAGTATTCCACTTTGGTTTACGTATCCGTTAATTTTCGGATCAACAAAATTCCACGAAGTTTGTCTGTTGGTTCCCGTTCTTTTTCTAGTAATGTTAAATCCCCAGTTCTGCAGATCTTTGCTAGAAAAACGGAGTGCCGAATAGGGAATTTTCATTTCTGCTGTCCATCCTTTTTCATCAATTCTTACATTACTTTCCCAAACGGCATTCCAAGTATCATCTTCACCACCAATTAGTGAGTATTTGGCATCAAACTGTACGCCTGCTGCGGTAACATAAAACCCGTATCCGTTTACACCATCTAGGAAAGTATCGAAAATTACTCCAATAAAATCGGCATTGCCTATCTGGTCCCTTGCTACTAATTCGTGTACAACACTATCTGGTTTATCGTACATCCTGGCTGAAATGTAAATGGCATAATCATCATATAAAACCTTTATTTCAGTGCTGCCATCCTTGGTTTCAAGGCGGCCAGGTACAGGCCTCATTTCAATAAAATCTCCCGCAATAGGTGCACCATCCCAAACAGCATCATCTAAAATGCCATCAATTTTAGGGCTGGTAATTGTTCTTTTTGCTTGTATTTTCTTTTTTAGCTGAGCATTTTGCGCAAAGCCGTTTGTAATACACAATGTGATAATTATGCTGGTAAAGAGTAGTTTCATTTGTTTGGTTTGTTGATATAAGACCAGTTTTGGAGAAAAATGTTGCACCTTTTGGAAAATAAATTATTAGATCCACAATAGTAATCTAATGCCAAATCAGAAAAAAAAATAGTAGACGAACAACCGGTATAATAGATTTTTAGGGCACAAAAATGTCTGGGAGGGTAAATGCGACCCTCCAAAACATATGTAGAATGAATTTTTTTTGAGTTTGATTAATCCCCGCCGAGGGCAAGAACTTTCAATTGGATATACTTGTCTATAGTAGCATAGTTATGTCCTTTTTTCTTCATTGCATTGATAAAGGTAGGCGTAGTGCCGGTGGCCTTAGCGCCAGATACATCACCAATATCAAGTTTCTTGAACCCAAGGTTTTGGTATTCTTTGTACTCTTCTGCTGTGAAACCTAATGCTTTAAGGCTAAGGTAATTTTCTACTTCTAAATTGGTTAGTCCAATGGCTTCAAAACTTTTGCAAAAAGCTGGAGTAATGCCCAATGCCTTGATGGATACATACTCTTCATCGCTAAATTTAAATCCGGCATCAGTAAACGATTTGATAAACTCGGGTGTAATGTTCATCACCTTTTTGGTAATCATTTGGGCCAAGGCATCATCATCGTCGTTCTCATTGTCATTTTTGCTTGGTTTCGCATTGGGACGAGATGCTGGATTAGCATTTGCCTTCGAGTCGTTTCTGGCGATCCTGGCATTTTTGATGGTCTCTCCATCAATCCCCTGTGCCTTTAGCGAAATTAATTTTGCGGCGGTTAGATCTTTGTAACCAGATTTCTTAATGTCGGCCACAAATGCAGCATCGATAGCCAAAGCTTTAAGTGGAATTAAATTCTGTAAGCTAAGATCCTCCAATCCAGCTGTTTTTAAACTGGTAATGTAATCGGCGCTTACGTGTAGGGCCGCGAGAGGGATAAGGTCATTTTTTGCAAGTTGTGTATATCCCTGTGCCTTTAGCATTCTTACAAAGTCCTTTTTTACGTTTACCAAGTAATAAATCATTAGATCTTTATCCTTATCAACTTTAACTCCTTCTTTTTCAAGAAATGTTACAAAACTTTCGTCCGCATTAAATTGATAACTTCCCATTCCCGCATTACCTTCAAACTTTCCGGTAAAAACCGTGGTACCAGCATCACGTGTTAACGAAAAAGTACCTCTGCTATCTCTTGGTAAATCCTTAAACTCCGAAAGTTCGAAATCAGTGTTGCTGTTACTTTTACGGTATTCATCGTCGTCTGATTCGAAGCGGATTTTTATCTTATTATCTTTAATAGTGGCAAACCAAGTCCCTTTGTTTGGGATATCGGTATATTCATTAGAGGTAGTTATTGTTTTAGGAGGAGTGGTCATTGCCCTTCCGTAAACTACGGGCTCGTTAAGTAGTGAGATAAATACGAGCAATAATGGAACGATACAGAGGTATTTCCATGTTGAATTGAGGCTGGATTTTTTTGCGTTCATCATGATTAATCTTTTTTTAAGAATGGATTGGTTATAATTTGTGGTTAAACTTATCGGGAAATGTGGGGCTGATACCTTTACCAAGCTCAGTTGATAGCTTGTTTTTTCTACATCAGCATGTTCCAATAGTTCGTTATCGGTTAAAAACTCAAGGTTATCCTCCATCGCTTTGCGGTAAAACCAGGCAAAGGGGTTAAACCATTGGAAAATAAGTGCCAGTTCTGCGAAAATAATGTCATAGCTATGCCCTTGCTGGATATGGATCTTTTCGTGCAGGATAATCTGACTATAGGTATCCCAATCGTATTTTTCGGGATTAATAAAAATGTAGTTTCCAAAAGAACAAGGTGCCTTCTCGCCGCTAAGTTCTACAATGCGGAAACGACCATCCTGAATAAAAGGACTTTTAAAGCTTCGATAAAGCAATAAGCAAAGCTGAAATAAAAAATTAAGTCCAAATACTCCAACTCCCAACCAATAAGCCCAAATTACTACGTTACTAATAGAAATCTCCTTAAAAATAGATCCCTGTTTTACCGGAGCCTGAGCTGAAGCGGAATTAGATTGCACGGTATACCCAGGAACGGAAATTTGAGGAGAGGACTTTTCACTCGGACCTAATACCGAAGCGATGGTATGGTTATCCGGGTTACGGAAAGACCACTGTTGGGGGATAGGGATAAGTGGCAGGCTGAAAGATAAGGCCAAACAGCTTAAGAGCACAAATCTGTTCAAAGGGAAAAATGTTTCCTTTTGCAATAATATCTTATAGAACAAGAAGCATCCCGCAAGGATGAGGGCAACGTTTATGGCATAAAACATCATGATTTCTTATTTTTAATGAGATTAACGATTTCTGAAAGTTCGTCTTCCGAAAGATTTTGCTCTTTAGCGAAAAAGGCCAGCATCCGGGGATAGGAGTTATCAAAATACTGACTTACCACATCCTTAAGGGCATGCTTCTGATATTCTTCCCTGCTGATCAGTGGAAAATAACAGAACATGTTGCCTATTACATCATGACCTAAAAAACCTTTTTCTTCCAGGATCTTAACCATGGTAGCTACACTGTTATAATGGGGCTTCGGATCCGGCAGCAAAGGAATGATATCCCTTATAAATCCCTTTTCCACATCCCAAAATGTTTGCATAATTTGTTCTTCTCTTTTTGCCAGTTTAATCATCTTCCTATAATTTAATAAACGAAGTTAATACTAATTAGTTAATAACAAAACTAATTGATTAGGAGATAAGTAACTTTTTTGATACTTAAGGGAGTCCGTGGACCATGGTCAATAGCTGATAGTCTGGATTCAGAAGGATACTCTTGCATAAATCTGCGTTAACGATTGAAGCGGCATCCCCCCGACTTCATCGGGGGTATAGCGGAAAGCGTGTTAAAATGTCCTAATTCATAATAATTTTTAAAATGAGAAAATTTGGAATTTGCTTATGCACCCAATCTATGGACCATCGACTATGGACTATCGACCATTTTTTAATATCTTTGCCCTTTACAATTACATCATTATGTTTGAAAATTTACAGGATAAGCTAGATAGAGCATTTAAAGTTTTAAAGGGACAGGGAAGTATTACTGAAATCAACGTGGCCGAAACCATGAAAGAGATCAGGAAAGCATTATTGGACGCCGATGTAAATTATAAAACCGCTAAATCTTTTACAGACGACGTGAAAGAAAAAGCGCTAGGATTAAATGTACTTACAGCGGTTTCTCCGGGGCAGTTGTTAACCAAGGTAATGAATGATGAACTAGCTGCTTTAATGGGCGGTGAGGTTACAGAACTTGATCTAAAAGCAAGTCCGACGATTATTTTGATTGCCGGATTAAACGGTGCCGGTAAAACGACTTTCACAGGTAAACTTGCCCTTCACCTAAAAAACAAAGGCAAAAAACCAATTATGGTAGCTGGTGATGTCTATCGCCCTGCTGCGGTAGACCAGTTGCAGATTTTAGGTGAGCAAATTGGGGTGCCCGTATATGCAAACATAGAGTCTAAGGATCCGATAGCTATTGCCCTGGAAGGCATAGCCGAAGGTAAAAAGAACAACAATAATGTTATTATTATTGATACCGCGGGCCGTTTATCAATTGATGAAAGCCTGATGAACGAAATATCGGAGGTGAAAGCACAAACTAAACCTCATGAGATTCTATTCGTAGTTGATTCGATGACCGGTCAGGATGCCGTAAATACAGCTAAAATATTTAACGACAGGTTAGATTTTACTGGTGTTGTTTTAACTAAACTGGATGGTGATACCCGTGGTGGTGCAGCTTTATCCATTAAATCGGTAATTAACAAACCCATTAAATTTATTGGTACTGGCGAGAAAATGGAGGCGCTGGATGTGTTCTATCCTGAAAGGATGGCATCTAGGATCTTAGGAATGGGCGATGTGGTTTCGTTGGTAGAACGCGCGCAACAACAATTTGATGAGAAAGAAGCGGCCGAACTACAGAAGAAAATCCGTAAGAACAAATTCGATTTCAACGATTTCTATAACCAGATCCAGCAGATCAAGAAAATGGGAAACATGAAAGATCTGATGGGAATGATTCCTGGAGTTGGTAAAATGATGAAAAACATAGACATTGAAGATGATGCCTTTAAAAATGTAGAGGCCATTATCCAATCGATGACCCCTTTCGAAAAAGAAAACCCAGATAGCATACAGCAGAGCCGAAGATTACGCATTGCTAAAGGATCGGGCAATAAGGTTGAAGAAGTAACCAAACTGATCAAACAATTTGAAGATATGCGCAAGGTGATGAAGCAATTCTCAAATCCAGCCGCCGCTGCAAAAATGATGAGGAACATGCCAAAGATGCCTCAGGGAAGGTAGTTGAGTTGGGAGATGGGAGTCAGAAGTCAATAGTCAATAGTCGATAGTCTTGGGTCTGCTAAGCGAATAGCTTTTATGTCCTTATATTTCTTATATGGTTAACGATTAGCCATGCTATACTTATCTTAGCGGTTTACCTTCTGCGCCATGCGCTTAGCTCTTTGCCTAATTAAACTTGTTAGCATCCAACTTTGCGTCCTTAGCGGTTCCATTGCGCCATGCTCTCCGCCCCTTGCCACTTCCTTTATTAGTATCCACTTTGCGCTCTTTGCGTCCTTAGCGGTTTTATCTTCTGCGCAATGCTACGCTAATCGCCGCACGCTATTCATAAACGCAACTTCCTCTCTTAAAAATTAGACATTTTTCTTCCCACTTTCAATTTTAACATAAAATTTCTACACTCATTTTCCATTCCATACATTTAAAATTATGCTTGGAAAAACATTAGGAGGAGCCGTTTATGGGGTGGACGCGTTAACCATAACCATTGAGGTAAATGTATGTGGTGGAAAGCCTGCCTACTTTTTAGTTGGCCTGCCAGATAGCGCTGTAAAAGAAAGCTTGTTTCGTGTAGAAAGCGCTCTAAATGCCGTGGGTTATCGCATGCCCCGGCAGAAGATTGTAGTAAATTTGGCACCAGCCGATATCAGGAAAGAGGGGTCAGCATACGACTTACCTATTGCCATCGGTATTTTGGCCGCATCCCATCAAATAGAGGATGATCTACTAAACGATTATTTCATCATGGGCGAACTTTCTATGGACGGCGGATTGCAGAGCATTAGGGGCGCGCTACCTTTGGCCATCCAAGCAAGCAAAGAAAATTACAAAGGATTTATTTTGCCCAAGGTAAATTCTCGTGAAGCCGCCATTGTGAACGGAATTGAGGTTTATGGTGTAGAAAACCTGAACGAGGTAATCGATTTTTTTAATGGCAAATCGAAACCTGACTTAGTTGCAGTAGACACGAGAGCAGAATTCCTTAAGCAAATCAACAGTTATGAGCAAGATTTCTCGGATGTTAAAGGCCAGGAGAATATAAAACGTGCCTTAGAAATTGCCGCAGCTGGTGGGCACAATGTGATATTGATTGGTCCGCCAGGGGCCGGAAAAACCATGCTCGCCAAACGTTTACCCACCATTTTACCACAGCTTAACCTTCAAGAAGCATTAGAAAGCACCAAAATCTATTCTGTTGCAGGTAAACTACCCGAAGCCAATGCCTTAATGACCGAACGGCCATTTAGATCGCCACATCACACCATCTCTGATGTGGCCCTTGTGGGAGGAGGCATTAATCCCCAACCTGGCAAAATCTCATTGGCACATAATGGTGTTTTATTTTTAGATGAACTTCCGGAGTTTAAACGGGCAGTGCTCGAAGTAATGCGGCAGCCTTTAGAAGACCGAAAAATAACCATCTCAAGGGCGAGGTTCTCCGTGCAGTATCCGAGCAGCTTTATGTTGGTGGCTTCTATGAATCCCTGCCCTTGTGGATTTTTTAACCACCCAGAAAAAGACTGTCTGTGCGGTCCGGGTGTCGTTCAAAAGTACCTGAGCAAGATCTCGGGCCCATTATTAGACCGGATAGATCTACACGTAGAAGTAACGCCCGTTAACTTTACCGAATTGGCCTCATCCCGCATAGCGGAAAAAAGTAGTTGTATTAGAGAACGGGTAATGAAAGCAAGGCTGATACAGGATCAACGCTTTGTTGACAATGAAACCCTTCATTTTAATGCCCAGATGAGCCCCAATATGGTGAGGCAGGTATGTACCATCAACGAAACGGGTCAAATACTGATTAAACAGGCGATGGAAAAATTAGGCCTATCGGCCCGGGCCTATGATCGGATCTTAAAAGTTGCCAGAACCATTGCCGATCTGGCAGAAAGCGATGAAATTGAAATAGAGCATTTGGCAGAGGCGATACATTACAGGAGCTTGGATAGGGATAGTTGGGCAGGGTGATTGAACCAGCAATTATTTTGCTATATTTAAGTTTAAAGAGTTTATCATGATGTTCTATGTCTAAAAAAATAATCCTATCAACATTCCTTTTATGCTTTGTCTGTTTATCTTCCGTCTACGCCGAAGGCAGTACGGGTTACTAATACATTTATAGGAAATGGCATTGGGATGGGGAGTGCGCTAGCTATTTGCATCTGCTGGTCCAGAACACATTCGGTGCTCACTTCTATTATAGCTGGGATATTCGGCTGGCTCTATGTAATTTATTTTCTTCTTGTTAGATAGATGAAACTCAAGAAAATTTATCTCACAATTCTACTTTCCTGGATATGCGCGGGTTTTTGCCATGCACAACGTGGAGACTCATCTACAATCAAGGTAATAGCTTTCCAATCTAAATTTAAGAGCTACTATAACAATGGCTTTATTGAAGATTTTGGACAAGACAAAAAAATAGCCTTTTATAAGGATCTGATCTTATACAAAGTTCCAACAATTCATTTCGAACCCAAGCATGGCTATATTAATTTTGACGGCACTAAAGATGGCGATACCATAGAGATACAAGATACTGTTCCGTCTAAAATTGAAAGGATTACTTACGAGTACTTTATTTATAGAAATGGCAGCAACACCGGGCTGAGCTATGGGGATTTAAATCTAAAAGGCAACATATTTTTTACGGATACCCTGCTTATGCATAGCAATAACGATCATAAAAACCAAGAGTCTAATGGCATAGATTTAGGCCCTCCCAAACAAACCAAAAAACTCTCCAGTAAAATAAGGTTAGAAAAATTCTATGATCTTGATACTTCGAAAGGAATGCCAGATTCTGTATTCAGATATTATGACGATGGTTTAATAGGCATTAATTTCTCTCTATCGCCGAAACTAGACCGCGAAAAGAAAAGTAAACTAGTTAAGTCTCTTTTTGTAATTAAATACCAAAATGAAAAACAACAAAGGATTTATCCATATAAACTCGAAATTTTAGCCGAATTCAGTGTATTTACCAAAAGTTGCACAAAAAGAGAAATAGAAATCTTTATGAGCTATTTTAAGAAGTTTGAACTAGACTATGGCTCATCACCTTAAACTTTCCTCCTCAAATCCTTCAAACTAGCCTCCTCAAGTACTACTCTTGTAGGCACTTCATTGTGGTATTCCCATTTGATGAGTTTTATTTTGCCTCCGCAGATCTCTAATCCGGTAATATCTCCATCATTAAAACAGCAGCATCCGCTATTAAAATAATTGGGCTGGGTGGCCTTAGGTTTTGGGATTTCTGTGCCATATATGATCTTTTCGATTTCCATTTGTTGCTTTAACTTTTGTTGGGCAGCTTCATCTTTATTTGTAATGGCTTCATTTAATTGGTTATAGATCCGCTCTAAATGCGTAAGCGAATTAAACACGGGCTGGTGTGTATGACCGGTTATCAATACCGCTTCCTGCTCGGCTGCCCATTCGTACATCAACTGGTTATGGGCCGATTTAAATTGGTTGTTATAGGCAGGTGTATTCGGGTTGATCCGCAAATAAGCCTGAAAAGGCGCCCAAATGGTAGATACAAACCACTTGCTGAACCAGTTTCCATCGCTCTGCAAATCGCCTTGATGCCCATGCGTTAAAAAGAATTGCAGGGGCATTTCACCTTGGGTAGTGGTTAAAATCAGGCCCTCATAAATCTTCACTTTTTGCCCATAGATTTTTTCTAATTGGAAACCTGCCAAGGGATCATTGTCCCAATAAAGATCATGGTTGCCAAAAATTTTGATGAAAGAATTTCGCAGTAGAAAAAGCTTCTCTGCTTCAAACGTATTTTTGTTGTGCTTTTTAACTGTTTCTAGGGTGTTTTCCCAGAGCTCTTCGCTATCGCCCAAGCAAATGAGTTGGTAATTATTTGCGTTGTAATAGGCTAAAGCCGATAGGTAATTTTGTTCGTTAGTGGTAAAATCATCCGCAAAATCACGTCCTCCCTTATGTTGGTCCGAAAATATGATAAAGTTATCCTGATTTCTAAAGTTGATCATCAAACCTTTTTTGCCCGGCTTTTCGATTATGCTTTTAAAAAGCTTGTTTAATGCATCATGAATACGTTCTCGATTAGGTCTTGATGCATATTTATTGGCCATTCTAACCACAAACGGACCAAGTAGCTTTTGTAAGAGTTTACGCATTGAAAATGTTCATGGTTAATGGATCATAAGTTAGTTGCTGGATCATACTTGATAGCTATAAAGCACCATTAAGATTTATTCAAAAAGGAACACATGAACTAATGAACAAGTAAACGACTAAACAAGTTTCAATTCTTAAATTTTCTATCAATCACTGCTCCTAAATCTTCAACCTCATCATTTTCTTCCAGTATGGGAAGATCGGTCTTGTAATCGATCCGCATCCATTTGTTATTTTTATTTCTCACGATCTGGATGTATTCATCATCCCATTTGAAAATGGTAAACGTATCCCCCTCTTCTGGTACAATTTCATAGATGATACCATTTAGTTTAACATGAAAGGACTCTAGCATAGGATCATTGGTTTAAACGCAAGGTAGGGAGAAAAATTAACACGATAGGCGTTAGGCGCTACGCGATTGCCTTCAAACTTAGGTGTCTAAGGAGCTTAGGGTGGTTAAAAACATAATTATTCTTCTTCGGGTTCTTCCTTATACGAATCAATCAGTTTACCCAATTGGTTAATCTCTTCATCGTAATCAAACAGCGGAAGTGCTGTTTCCTTATCAAATTTGATCCACTGCGACGCATCATCCTTTTGGATCTGGGCATATTCTTTTCCTTCTTTATACACTACGTAGATATCATTCCCCTCGGGAAAAATAGCATAATTAATTGTTCCTATTTCGATGTCAAATGGTTGTTGCATGGCTTGCTAATCAATTGTTTTCAGTTTGCTAATAAAATCAATAAATTTCTTGCTCGAATAATCCGCAGCGCCTTCTCCCTGAAAAGAAATCCGCCCCTGCTTATCAAATACCACTGTAGTGGGTAGCGAGCCCTTGAAAATGCTTTTTGGCAGATTGCTGGCAAAAGTATAAATAGGCATCTTATATCCCTTTCGGTCCATAAAAGCCTGGGCCTTGCCGAAATCGCCATCCGCATCAACGAGGATAAAAACCACATCCTTCTCTGCTTTAAATTGTTCGTAAAATGCATTAACCGAAGGCATTTCTGCTAAGCATGGAGGGCACCATGTTGCCCAAAAGTTTAAAAAGACGACTTTACCTTTAAAATCAGCTAAGCTCACCACTTTACCTTTTGCATCTTTAAACTTTATTGATGTTAAATCTCCGTCAAGATTTACGGGGGTTTTGGGAATGGATGGGCTAAACAATCCGATTTGCATTAATCCTCTAATCACCATGGCTTTTGCCGACGGAACAAAAACAACCGCTAGAACAAGCAGGATCAGCAGAGCATTTAGGATATACTTCCGCGTAGATCTTATTTTAGGTTTATCCATGATTGTTAATGGTTGGTTGGATTCAAAGTTAGACATCTTTCTTTAATTCGATTACGGTAATCTCTGGCCAAATGCCCACCCTCCCAGAAAATCCAATAAAACCGAAGCCACGGTTTACATTCAAAAACCTGCCCAATTCTTCCTTAATTCCCGCCCAGTGTTGATACCTAAACTTTACAGGGCTCCACTTCAAGCCAAATGCTTCGATCCCAAACTGCATCCCATGGGTATGGCCTGCCAAAGTTAGGTGGACTTTTGAAGGATTGCCTTTCACCTGCGCTTCCCAATGGGATGGATCATGGGAAAGCAAGATCTTAAAATCAGAAAGGTTGGTATGCTGCAATGCTTTTTGCAGGTCGCCCCGCTCGCCAAAACCCAATCCCCAATTTTCTATGCCCGCCAAAACCAAGTGTTGCCCATCTTTATGCAAAACCACATGTTCATCCAATAGAAGTTGAAATCCTAACTCTGCATGATACTTTTTGAGCTGATCAAGGTTCGCTCTTTTTAGTGCGTCATTTGGCCATTTAACGTAATCCCCATAATCATGGTTACCCAATACAGAAAACTGGCCGTAAGGCGCTCTTATCTGCGAGAAATGCCCTATCCAGGGCTTAATTTCTTCGGCCTTATTGTTTACCAAATCTCCGGTAAACACAAAAAGATCGGATTTCTGTGCTTTGATAAGGTCTATTCCTTTTTGAACTTCCTTACTATCGGTAAAGCTCCCGGCGTGGATATCCGATATTTGGGTTAAAGTAAACCCATCAAAAGCAATGGGGAGATCTTTAAAATATAGGGTGTGTTTAATTACCCGATAAGCATACTTACCTTTTAAAATTCCATAAAAAAACAATAAAACAGTAAGTCCAAATAGGATTAGTGCAAAATCTATCCAATAATTACTTCGAGAGGGTAGCCAAAATCCATGCTGGCTTATCCATCCTATTATTGCTATAAATAAACGATACATATCGCCCAAAAGCAACATCAGCCCAAATAAGATTTCACTCACAAAAAGGATCAGAAAGGCATGGGTGGCAAACTTGAAAAAATTCCCCATTCCTCTTTTTTGAATTCCCTGAAGCGCAAAGATTAGCGCACCCAGACTTATCGTTATAACAGACCAAAAAATATAGGGTACCAAATGGTGCTGCATTACCACTTGCAATCCGCCAAGGATATACCAGTTAAGGAGAAAGAACAGCGCAGCAAAGATGGAGATTGGTAAAAGTTGGAATCTTCTTTTCATTTGGATAAAAAATTAAACCACATAGGCACATAGGAACATAGCTAAAAGGTGAAACTATGTGATCTATGTATCTATGTGGTAAAAAAATTAACTAATCTATTTGTTATTAAACCACATAGGCACATAGGAAACATAGCTATACGTTGAAACTATGTGATCTATGTATCTATGTGGTAAAAAAATTAACTAATCTATTTGTTAGATTAATTCTACACTACGACTTACAAATGCCGTTAATTCGGCCCCTGTGAGCATACCTTGTGAGAGCAATGCCAAATCAACCGCTTGTTTTGCGAATTTGCTCTGTTCTGCTTCATCTTCAGTAGTTAAAATTTTGCTCACTAATTTATGGTTGCCATTGATTGCAACTTTATAGCTATCGGGCATATTGCCATAAAAGCTCATTCCACCTCCCATTTTTGCCATGTCCTTCATCCTGCGCATAAACTCGTCCATGGTAATGGTAACCGGACTATCATCCGGACTTAAACCCACAACCTCAACTGTATAGCCTGGTTTGGTTATTGCTTTTTCGAAAATTGTTTTTACTGCAGTTGTTTGCTCTTCGCTGAGCACTGATTCTGCAACTTCATCTTTTTCTATGAGTTTGTTAGCTACACTGGCATCAACCCTTTTCAACTGTGTTTTCTCTAGTTTCTGCTCCAAACTGCTCACAAAATGCCCATCAATCGGCGAGTTCATCACAAGCACATCATATCCTTTTTTCTCTGCCGATTGGATAAAACCATCCTGTTTCTCTGGGTCTGTTGTATATAAATAAACTACCGATCCATTTTTGTCGGTTTGGTTAACTTTAACTTTTTCGTTATATTCTTCGAAAGTAAAATTATCCCCCTTTGTATTGGTTAGCAACGCAAAATCTTTTCCTTTCTCGTAAAATTTCTCTTCGCTGATCATTCCGTACTTAACAAAAAGACCAATGTTACTCCATTTTTCTTCGTAGGCTTTACGATCTTTAGTAAATAGTTCGGCTAGTTTATCCGCTACTTTTTTAGTGATGTAGCTATTAATTTTCTTCACATTGCTATCTGCCTGCAAGAAACTTCTTGAAACATTTAGTGGAATATCAGGCGAATCGATTACACCGTGCAACAACATCAAAAATTCTGGAACGATGTCTTTAACTTCATCCGTGATAAATACCTGACGGCTAAACAACTTAATTTTGTTGCGCTGCATATCAAAATCATCCTTCACTTTAGGGAAATATAAAACACCCGTTAAATTGAATGGATAATCTACATTAAGATGGATCCAAAATAGCGGATCTTCAGAAAATGGATAGAGTTGTTTATAGAAGTCGAGGTAATCTTCATCTGACAAATCAGCAGGTGCTTTAGTCCAGATTGGATTTGTGGTATTGATGATGTTATCTACTTCAACCGATTTATATTTTGGCTTCCCTTCGTCATCCTCACCGTCTTCTTCCTGCTCTGTTTTAACCCCAAACTTAATGGGTACGGGCAAAAATTTAGCATACTTATCTAAAATTGTCTGAAGTTTTTGCTCACTTAAAAACTCTTCTGATTCGGCATTAATGTGCAGGATGATACTCGTACCACGTGTGGTTCTGCTACCATCAGAGATTTCGAATTCTGTACTTCCGTCGCAGGTCCATTTGGCTGGAGTAGCACCTTCTTGATAGGATAGGGTTTGGATTTCGACTAGATCGGCCACCATAAAAGCGGAGTAAAAACCCAATCCAAACTTACCAATGATCTCATTGGCATCTTTGGCATCCTTAAATTTCTCTACAAACTCACTAGCCCCTGAAAAAGCAACCTGATTGATATATTTCTTGATCTCTTCGGCTGTCATACCCAATCCATTATCGCTAATGGTAATGGTTTTGGCTGTTGCATCTACACTCACCTCAACCATTGGCTCGCCAAGTTCGCCATTGTATTGGCCCAAAGCAGCCAAACGTTTTATTTTTTGAACCGCATCAACTGCGTTAGAAACTAATTCCCTTAAAAAGATTTCATTGTCCGAATACAGGAATTTCTTGATGATAGGGAAAATGTTTTCAGTGTGTATGGAAATACTTCCTTTTTCTGTTGTCATAATTAATTTATAATTTTTTTGATTATACCTATGCTTATCAATGCCTGTTCCAAAGTTATTTACAAGTCAAATTGACAGGGTCGATAAGAAGATGGATATTGGCTATCGTTAGTTTATGCACCCAATATTGTATATTTGAAGCCGATAAAGACAATAACTATGTCACAACTAAAGACCATTCAAATTATACACTTTGCTTTCTGCGCATCTATATTTTTATTTGCTAGTGTTGTTTTGCTTTTAACAAAAGATAAGACGTATTTCAGTCTTAATTTTAACAATCCCGACCCCATAACTTTTGTAGCGCCCCTTGTTGCTATTTTTGGAGTGAATATAGGCCCATGCCTATTTAAGAAAACACTTGGCAATACTGCCCAAGAGAATCTGGAAACAAGTTCAAAACTGGTTAGGTACCAAACTGCATTTATAATTAAGATGGCATTTTTAGAAAGCGGTGCCTTGATTAATATTGTGGCTTACTTCATTACATTTAACTTATTTTTTATGCTATTTGCAGCGCTATGTTTTACTGCAATAGTATTAAGTAGACCTTCAAAAGATAGCGTGTACACTACTTTGGGCATTCAAGATACCGAAATATTTTAATGGAATATAACGTACACACTTTAGGTAATGGTATAAGGCTTTTGCATGTTCCGGCAGCGTCGCCAATCTCGCATGCTTGTATCATCATCAATAGTGGTTCGAGAGATGAGGATGAAAGTCAGATGGGTCTGGCCCATTTTATTGAGCATTTGGTTTTTAAACGTACTGCAAAGCGAAATACCAATCAGATTTTAACCCGCTTAGAAAGTGTTGGTGCTGATTTAAATGCCTACACTACAAAAGAATATACCTGCATCCATGCTTCGTTCTTAAATCCTTATTTAGACAGAACACTTGAACTTTTTAATGATATCGTTTTCCATTCTGTTTTTCCAGAAGATGAGATCGAAAAAGAAAAGGGAGTGGTATTGGACGAGATCACTTCGTATTTGGATCAACCAGAAGAGGCAATCAACGATGATTTTGAAGATCAGCTTTTTACCGGCCACGCATTGGGAAGAAATATTTTAGGCACGCCCGAAACCGTAGGGAAGCTAAGTCGAGAAAACATTTTGAAGTTTATAAAAGAGAATTACCGAACGGATGAAATTATTGTGGCCGTACTTGGAAATTACACGTTCAATAAAATCATTAGCGTTGGCACCAAACATTACGAGACTGTGCCGGTTAATCTCTCGCCCAAGAACAGGATTGTACCCGTTTCCAATCCGGCACAAAACAATACAGTTAACAAACAGATATCCCAAGCACATGTAATGATGGGAACGCAGGCGTATTCGTTGCACCATCCCTACAAAGCGGGTTTATTGTTGCTCAATAATATGCTGGGTGGAACAGGAATGAGCTCTATTCTTAACCTACAACTGCGTGAAAGATATGGCATTGCCTATACCATAGAAACCAATTATAGTCCGCTGAGCGATACAGGAATTTTTGCGCTCTATTTTGGTACCGATAAAGAAAAACTAGATAAGGCCTTTAGCTTGATTGCCAAGGAGTTTAAGAAGATCAAAGGGAATCCCCTAACAGAAATCCAATTGCAAAAAGCAAAAAATAAATTCATCGGACAGATTGCTTTAGGGGAGGAAAATAGAATTGGCTTGATTATTTCGATGGCAAAAAGCTTGATCGATTATCATAAAATTGATGATCTGGAAACCGTATTCAATAAAATTAGAAGCATTAGCACAGCTGATATGGCGAATATCTCCAATGAGATTTTGGATGAAAAACGGTTAAGCTCGCTAACGTTTTACCCAACTGAAGGATAATCGTACTGCACTGAGCGTTTGCACCGCTTATCGCCAAACGCCTTAGGCTTGCACAAATTCATGGATTTTCGTATTTTTGCAGCATGAAGTTACCAATAGTAGCCTACGGCGATCCCGTTTTAAAAAAAGTTTGTGTTGAAATTGACGAAACATATCCTGATTTACAACTACTCATTAGCAATATGTTTGAAACCATGTATAATGCTAATGGGGTTGGTTTAGCTGCTCCCCAGATTGGGCTTCCTATTCGTTTATTTATTGTGGATACCAAAGGCGATGAAGAGGAAGAAGCGTACGTAAAGGTATTTATCAATGCGCAAATCCTTGAAGAAACCGGCGTGCCCTGGGCTTTTAACGAAGGTTGTTTAAGCATCCCCGAAGTTAGAGAAGACGTAATGCGAAAACCTAACATCTTAATTAGCTATTACGATGAGCATTGGAAACAACATAAAGAAAAAGTTACCGGTTTTCCTGCCCGTGTAATTCAGCACGAATACGATCATATAGAGGGTAAATTATTTACCGATAAGCTAACCCTACTGCGTAAACAGTTGCTCAAGAGCAAGCTCGATGCCATTTCAAAAGGAAATGTACAAACGGATTATAAAATGCGTTTTCCGAAACAAAATAAGAAACGGTAATTGATTAGCGAATTGGTGGATGTGATAATTAGCTAATGGCCTGCAAACACCTTACAAATCATCTTAGTTTGAGGATCGGCTTAGCTAATATCAAATTTGCACATTATCAAATTGGTGACTGATTATTTTGTCTCAGTTCTCAACTTATCGCCAGCAAAGATAGTCTGCATTAATTTACCCCAATTAAACGGGTTTAGCAAGGGATTGGTCTGACGCATGTTCACATTAACCATCCTATCAAAATTATTTCTGTAATTGGAGTTGCCAATTTCTTGGGCATCCCGGCTTAAGGATAAAGACATTCCCCTAATGCTTTCTGGAGATAAATTTTTCTTGGCAATGGCCATATCATCGTCTGCAACTTTCATCGACAGGAAATCTTTGGTAAATTCCTCTACGGTTGCCCATGGATATACCCTCACGGTTTGGAGGTATTGGATTTCTGATTTGATCTGTATTTTAGCCGTATACTTCCGGTCTACTACTTCTTGGGGCAGCACAATTGTTTTGCTGGTAAAGCCTACAGCCGAAAATACAAGGGTATCGCCCGTATGGGCAACAAAAGAAAAATAGCCCTGATAATTGGCCAAGTATCTTTGCTCCTTGTAACTGATGTTGGTAATGGTTACATAGGGCACAACCGCATTGCTGTCGGCATCGGTTATGATCCCCGAAAACTGCACCAATTTATTACTCTTGGTGTCATCTTGGGCAAAAACCGAAGCAACAAAAAACAACAATATGATTGTTAAACTATACTTCATTTTACAAAAATAGGTGTAAATGCCTTTATTTGTTAGTTAAATTGTGTTAAAATAACTAAACCTGTTCTGCCAAATCAACGGCAACAACTCCAGTAATTTCAGGAACGGCTTTCATAATTGCCTGTTCAATGCCGGCCTTCATGGTCATAAAGCTCATTTTACAGTTGCCACAATTACCCAATAATCTTAATTTAACAACATGCTCTGGCGTTATCTCTTCTATGGCAACATTTCCCCCATCAGCAATTAAATATGGTCTGATGGTTTCTAATGCTTGCTCAACTTGTTCTGTTAAACTCATCTTATATTTTTTAAAGTATAAAAATAGTAAATTTTTAGCAATTCGCTGTGAATACGTTATTTATAGAAATCTGCTGGGCCATTTTTCTTGCTATTTCGGTAAATGCCAGAGCAAGGGGGCTTTCTTTATCCATTGATATGGGTTGTCCGTTATCACCCGCAGCAGTAATGCTTTGCACCAAAGGAATTTCTCCCAAGAACGGCACATCATATTGTGCAGCTAATGCCTTGCCACCATCTTTGCCAAAAATGTAATATTTATTTTCCGGTAGTTCGGCTGGTGTAAAATAAGACATGTTTTCTATTACCCCTAGAACCGGAATATTAATGCCCGGCATCCTAAACATCGCCAAGCCTTTTCTGGTATCAGCCAAGGCTACTTGTTGTGGGGTGGTTACAATTACCGCTCCAGCGATCGGGAAACTTTGGCTGATAGTAATGTGGATATCCCCGGTTCCTGGCGGAAGATCTACGATCAAATAATCCAATTCTCCCCAATCTGCATCATTAAATAACTGTTTGATAGCATTCGAAGCCATTGGTCCCCGCCAAGGCACTGGCTGATCGGGGTCTGCAAAAAAGCCTAAAGAAAGTAATTTAATTCCATATTTTTCAATGGGCAAAATCAGGGTTTTCCCTTCCTCGGTTTCTCGGGCACTTGGTTTTGCTCCAATTAAGCCAAACATAATGGGTACGGATGGCCCATAAATATCAGCATCAATTAAACCTACCTTTGCCCCATCAGCAGCTAACGTTACGGCTAAATTACTTGCTACAGTTGATTTTCCAACCCCACCTTTTCCGGATGAAACCAAAATTATATTTTTGATCGCCTTTAATTGCGTCGTATCTAATGGTCTGGTTACTCTCGAAGTAATATTGATATTGATAATAGCATCGGCTGCAACAAAATGTTTGATTGCGTTGGTACACGCATTCTTCAACATTTCCTTCATCGGGCAAGCGGGGGTAGTGAGCTCTAAGGTAAAACCAACAGTCATACCTTCTATATTAACATCTTTGATCATGTTAAGCGTAACCAGATCTTTCTTCAAATCTGGATCTTCTACATTTCTTAAGGCTGTTAAAACTTGCTCGGCTGTAATTATCATTCCCCAAAATTAACAAAACATGGGCATAAAAAATTTGCGTTCCCCCTTTTTGTTGTAATTTTAACACGAACTGGGACAAATCTGACAATTATTTGTCAGTTGTCGAACTCCTTGTGGCAGATGAAATACAATTAATATCTTCACAGGAACTGAGACGAGGCAAACAATTTACTTGTAACTTCGTCGAACTCCGTGTGACAGATGAAAACATGAATAACTTCACACGAAATAAACATTTGCCATAAGCGTTTGTTTAACAATTACTTCTAAATTAGTTTATGCAGCTACCAAAAATTAATATTCCTAAAAAATACGTGAAGATTGGTGTGTGGGTTTTAGGTGTCTTTTTATGCTTATTTATTTCTCTGGGCGCATTGGCCTATAGTAAACGCGAAGCCCTGCTAAAAAAAATGATGGCTAAAGCAATCGCAAAAGCGGATGCAAACTATGGGCTTAAAATAAAAATTGGGTCTGCAGGATTTACCGGATTAAGTACCGTAAACATGAAGAATATTTCTGTTGTACCGAAAGATCGAGACACGCTCTCAACCATCAACGACATCACTATCGGGGTAAAAATATTCCCTTTGCTTTTTGGTACGGTAAAATTATCAGAAATTAACCTTAACGAGGGAAAATTAACCGTGGTTTTGAGAGACTCGCTAACTAACATTGATTTCATCCTCAAAAGAAAAAAGAAGGATAGTGTAAGTACCCACAAAGTAAATCTAGGCGATTTGGCCAACGATTTATTGAATGAGGTTTTTTATAAGATTCCCGATGATATGGAAGTTAAAAACTTCTTGCTTAAATTGAACGATAATGATACAGCTTCCCTTAAATTCCTAACCACAAAAGCAACAATAGATAATGGTAAGTTAATATCGAATATCACGGTTAATGATACTGTTGCAACTTGGCATCTAAACGGCAAGTTAAATCCAGGCAGTAAAAGGCTAAACGTAATGCTTTTTGCAGAGGGAAAAAAGGTAGAGCTTCCCCAATATCTCGAACAAAAGCTGCATACCAAAGTTAGCTTTGATACCGTTACCACAGAAATGAAGGAGGCCGATTATAGTGGCGACGATTACAAAATTTCTGGGGCATGGTCTGTAAAAAATCTGGTGATCAATCAAAAGCGGATCTCTAACGCTGATGTTATCGTGCCCCGTGCAAAAATTGATGCAGATATGCTGATCGGAGAGAATTACATCAGTTTAGATAGTACCTCAACTGTATTTCTAAAAAGTGCTTCGGTACACCCCTATTTAAAATATACCCTCTCTCCTAATAAAATTTACGAGCTCAAAATCAAAGCCGATGAACAGGATGCGCAGGCTATTTTTGATTCTTTCCCCTTGGGACTGTTCGAATCTTTAGAAGGCATTAAAGTTCAAGGAAAGTTAAAATACAACCTTGATTTTTACCTGGATTCTTCGATCCCAGATAGCGTAAAATTTAACTCCACCTTAACGCCCACCAATTTCAAAATTGTGAAATGGGGCAAAAACAATCTGCAAAAAATTAATGCCGACTTTGTGTATACCCCGTACGAATATGGGAAGCCAATGCGGAATATCACCATCGGGCCCTCAAACCCGAATTTTACAAGATTGGAAAACATTTCACCCAACTTTAAAAATGCGCTCTTAACTTCAGAAGACCCTTCGTTTTTTAGGCACCATGGTTTTGTAGAGGAATCGATCAGAAAATCCATAGCTGTTAATTTTAAAGAAAAACGCTTTAAAAGAGGGGGGAGTACCATTTCTATGCAATTGGTTAAAAATGTCTTTTTAAGTCGCCAGAAAACTTTAGCCCGCAAAGCGGAAGAAATCCTAATTGTTTGGCTGATCGAGAATAACCGATTAATAAGTAAGCAACGCATGTTGGAGGTTTATTTCAACATTATCGAAATGGGGCAGAATGTATATGGAATTGGAGAGGCCTCCCGTCATTATTTTGGTAAGACACCAGCCGAACTAACCATAGGTGAAGGGATTTTTCTGGCTAACATTGTTCCAAAGCCTAAAGCCGCACTGTATAAATTTATGAGTGATGGAAGCTTAAAGGAATATCTTTATAAATACTTCACCTTTATAGGAAACACGATGGCCCGTAGAGGCTTAACTCCTGTAGATAGCGCAGGATATGGTTTTTATGGAGTAAGGCTCCGTGAGGGATTAAGACAGTATCTCCTTCCCGATTCAGTGGTAATTGATACCGCAAAAATAGAAGCTGATGAGGACGAGGCCATGCCACCAGGCGGAATGCAGGACAAATCAAAGAACCTGTTCGATCGTTTATTCGGACAACCCAAAAAAGATACGATAACCAAAGCCCCACCTAAAGCGGATACGGTTAAAACTAAGAAACAATTACGGCAAGAAAAGAGAGAAGAGCGAAAGAAACAAAAAGAAAATCCTACCTAGACTTATGAAGTATTAAGACTCGTAAGTCTGAATTAAAAATATGAACAAAATACAGATCCACGATAAAGACTTCGAAATCCTGTTAGAAAATGACATGATTTCTAAGCGCACACGATTAATCGGCATCCAGTTAAATGTAGATTACGAAGGCCGTTGCCCTGTTTTTATCGGCGTATTAAATGGAAGTTTTTTATTCATGGCCGATCTGCTAAAAGAGATAACCATTTCTTGCGAAGTAGGATTTATTAGGGTTGCGTCTTACCTCGGTACCGAAAGCACTGGTCAAATTCAGGAAGCATTTGGTTTGCCCGATGACCTGAACAACCGCGATATAATTATTGTAGAAGACATTGTAGATACGGGCCTTACCCTAACCTATATCTTAGAAAAAGTGTATGCCCAAAAACCTGCATCAGTAACTATTTGTAGCTTATTATCTAAGCCCGCAGCCATAAAAGAACCTATTAATGAACTAAGGTACGTGGGTTTTGAGATTCCCAATGAGTTTGTGGTAGGTTATGGCTTGGACTATAACGGGCTTGGCAGAAATTTGAAGGATATTTATCGGGCTATCTAAGGCTCCTAGAGTCATCGGATGATTTAAATCATCCGATGACTACCTAAAACCATAAATTTTTCCGAATTTTGCATTCAAATCAGAAATCAATGACTATCCATAAAGAAGGTTATACCACTATTGCACTTACCATTTTGTTTATTTTCGTTCTCAACGCATTTGTTGATTATAAATTTGCTGATCTGGGTTGGTTGCGCTGGTTAATCTACATCGTGTCCTTTGCACTATTTATAATTGTACTCCAATTTTTCAGAAACCCTACGCGTACTTTCACTAATGGTGAAAATTTAGTGATCTGCCCTGCTGATGGAAAGGTTGTAGTAATTGAAGAAACAGAAGAAGACGAATACTTTAAAGATAAGCGCTTACAGGTTTCGATTTTCATGTCGCCCATTAACGTGCACATTAACCGTAATCCTATTTCTGGTATCGTTAAATTTTTCAAATATCATCCAGGTAAGTATTTAGCGGCCTGGAACCCAAAATCTAGCACCGAAAACGAACGTACCACCACAGTTGTTGAACATAAAAATGGAACGCCCATCCTTTTCAGGCAAATAGCTGGTGCATTGGCCCGTAGAATTGTATGGTACGTTAAAAAAGACGATCAGGTAGTACAGGGCGAGCAGTTTGGCTTTATCAAATTCGGCTCAAGGGTTGATATTTTCTTGCCTGTAGGTACTGATGTTAAATTAGTCCTTGGCGAAGTAGTTAAAGGAGGAGTTACTGTTTTAGCAGAATTAAGCTAGATATCTACTTAGTAAAGGATCTGTGTAGCTTTAATTTCAAAAGATTATTTTTCCAAATTGCGATACAATCGCAGGTTTCATACATCCTCGTTGCAAACGAGGACGAGTTAGGGGAGGAGTTACTGTTTTAGCAGAATTAAGCTAGATTATCTACCTCTTAATGGTCTTAATTTCTTAATGGTCAAAGTCGACCTAACATCTCCTCCTTTTCGTTTGTAATTGTAACAAAGGTAAGCAGACACATGACTACCAACTCCAAACTTAAGACTTCTCTACAACCACAGTCCGCTGTGTTGGATAAGCGAAATCTGAGCCATGTTGCTGAACAATTTCGATGATTTTAAAATTAACCTCTTCTTTAATTTTAAGGTAATCGTTAAACTCAATGTTTTCTACCAAATACAACACTTGGATATTTAGCGCCGAATCGGCAAAACTATCAAAAGTTACCGCAGCATCGGTTGTATGTGGGTTTTGGGCTAAAAACTGATTGATATCTGCTATGATGTCCTTGATCTTGTCCGCTCCTGTTTCGTAGGTAATGCCTATATTAAATTTAACCCTACGGAAATTTCTTCTCGTCATATTTTCGAGTACACCATCAATCATCGCCCGATTGGGGATAATAATGGTTGTTTTATCCGTACTCC
Source organism: Pedobacter sp. NO84 (assembly GCF_059703915.1). NCBI lineage: Bacteria > Pseudomonadati > Bacteroidota > Sphingobacteriia > Sphingobacteriales > Sphingobacteriaceae > Pedobacter > Pedobacter sp. NO84. Next base: position 3,470,585 of record NZ_AP046575.1, on the reverse strand, counting down.
GTAAAACTGTACTCCTAAAGCCCACTTTTTCGATGGTTCCTTCAACGCCATCAACTTTTATCAGATCGCCTACTGTAAACGGCTTGTCTATAAATATGGTAAATGAAGCAATTAGATTCTCTAGGGTCTCTTTTGCTGCTAGCGCGATGGCAATACCTCCAATACCCAGACCCGTAATAAGACTAAGTGCGTTTACTTCAAAAACATATCCCAATAAAACAAAGAAACCAATAAAGTAAATGACAAACTTAAAAAGTTCTTTTAAAAAAGGAACCAATTGATCATCGGCCCTATTTTCAGACTTAATAGCTTTGTACGTAAACACATGTGCTATAAAATCTATGATCCTTAAAATGATCCAAAAGAATGAAAGAATAATAAAAAATAAAAATGTCTTGTCTAATAATTCTCCCCAAGTAAAGGCCTGTAGAACCTTTACATTATCAACTAGTTTATAGTAGTGGAATACTTCAACTTCAAGGGGGTGTTCGAGTTGGTTTATTGCCAAATACAGCGTTGACAGGGTAATGAAAAACTCGAAAGGTTTTAGAAGAAGCGCAATAAAAGTGTCTATTTTTACCTCATCGGCAAATTTTTTGAATAACTTAAATAAAAGTTGGCTTAAAACTCTAGAAACAAATCTTTTCAATATCAAGCCCAGCAAAATGATGCCTACAAACCAAAAATAAGCTTGTACGGTATTTCCCCAAATTACTTGTTCAAAAAACTGATTGTCCATTATACTAACTGTTTCAGTGCAATTTCAAATGCTGTACTTGATAGGTTTGTTCTTTTATTAGATGTGGTATAAACGGCTTGCAAGGCGTTTTGAATAATGTATGAAGCGTCAGAAAATATCGCATCGTCGCTCATTTCTACATTTCGTTGCATAAGGTAGGCAAAAACCCTCGCCATGCCACAGTTGGCGATAAAATCTGGTATTACGGCAACATGATTATCGGCATGCTCCATAATACTTCCGAAGAAAATTTCCTTATCCGCAAAGGGTACATTGGCGCCACAGGAAATTACCTCTAGTCCGTTGCTGATCATTTGATCTACCTCCGCTTGTTGAACTAATCTAGACGAAGCTGCTGGTACGAAGATCTCTGCACCCACGTTCCATATTTTTTCATTAGCCTCAGCAAAAGGAATTAAATTATCGGCGATAAGCGTATTATTTACTCTATTATTAAATAACGTTTTTACCTCCTGCTCCGTAAATCCTTCTGGCTTTATTAATCCGCCTACTCGATCTATAATACCAACAATTTTTACGCCCTGTTGTGCCAAATAATAACCTGCTGCCGCTGCAACATTCCCCCATCCTTGGATAATTGCTTTTTTTCCGTTCAATTCTCCACCCCAGATATTATAGTAGTGCCTAATAGCTTCTGCTACGCCATAGCCGGTAATCATATCGGCTACCTTATATTTTCTTTTGATATCAGGTGTATACGCTAGATCTTCCAATACTTTTGAAACACCGTAGCGTAATTGTCCGATCTGATGGATTCTTTCGTTCTCCCTAGCCTGGTAATGCCCACTGATCACACCTTCTTGCGGGTGCCATAATCCATAACTTTCTGTAATGGGGATTACCTCATGAATTTCATCAATATTTAGATCTCCACCAGTACCGTAATAGCTTTTCAGCAAAGGCATTACCGCTTTGTACCAACGTTCCAATACTTCTTTTTTTCGAGGATCTGCGGGATCAAAGTTTATCCCCGATTTCGCGCCCCCAATTGGCGGACCAGAAACAGTAAATTTTACTTCCATGGTTTTGGCCAGCGATTCGACCTCACGTTTGTCTAATCCTTTTCTCATCCTGGTCCCACCACCGGCTGCACCGCCGCGTAAAGAATTGATCACCACCCACCCTTCGGCCTCCGATTCTTTATCTTTCCATTCGAAAACAATCTCGGGCTGTTTCTCTTCGTATTTTTTTAACAATGCTTTCATTTCAATTTATTTGGTGGCGCAAAGGTAAGAATAGTTTGGCGTTTGGCGCTAAGCGTCTAGCGATGTCCATCGTTAATAAACAAAAAAACCTCCACGATTTAATCGTGAAGGTTATATCTTTTGTTGAAGGATATTATTTTCTTAAAGATTTGATACGCGCAGCTTTACCAGTTAATTCACGTAAATAGAACAACTTGGCTCTACGTACTTTACCGTAACTGTTAACTTCTACTTTATCGATGTTTGGAGAGTTAATTGGGAAGATACGTTCTACGCCAACTCCATTACTCATTTTACGCACAGTAAACGTTTCGTTTGCACCAGCGCTGTTACGTTGGATAACAACCCCTTGATAAATTTGAATACGTTCTTTATTACCTTCGCGAATTTTATAGTGAACACTCACTGTATCTCCTGATTTGAAAGAAGGAAACTCATTTTTCGCGATTACCTGCTCTTCTACAAATTTTACTAAATCCATGATTTTAAGCTATTAAGCCGATTTTTTGTTGTTTAAAATCGGACTGCAATATTAGGGATTTTATTTTAAAAATAAAAGTGAAGTGTGAAATAAATTTATTTTCTAACAATTTAGGTTTTTTCAACATCTCGCTTTGCGGATGATTACGCACCTGCCTGCCGGCAGGCAGGGATTATAGATGATTACACCGATTTGAGCTAAGCTCACAACTCCCAACTTTCGCTTCGCGGATGATTTCACAGTCCCGATAGCTATCGGGATAAAGATTACTCAGATTTTATACCTTTATAAGTTAAAATTTTTTCAGACTTTCAGACTTTCAGACTTTCAGACTTTCAGACTTTCAGACTTTCAGACTTTCAGACTTTCAGACTTTCAGACTTTCAGACTTTCAGACTTTCAGACTTTCAGACTTTCAGACTTTCAGACTTTCGGACTTTCGGACTTTCGGACTTTCAACTCCCAACTACTCTAGCAAATCAGGTCTTCTCTCTCGGGTTCGTTTAACCGCTTCATCGTGTCTCCATTCGTTAATTTTTGCTTCGTGTCCGCTTAACAACACATCAGGCACTTTATGCCCGCGCCAATCAGCCGGACGGGTATAAATGGGTGCATCCAGTAGATCTCCCTGAAAACTGTCGGATAAAGCTGAGGTTTCATCGTTCAACACTCCAGGAACCAAACGCACCACTGCATCAACCAAAACCGCAGCTGGCAACTCTCCACCAGATAACACGTAATCGCCAATTGAGATTTCCCTCGTCACATAAATTTCTCTAATGCGCTGATCAATTCCTTTGTAATGTCCACATAAAATGATGATGTTCTTTTGGATGGAAAGCTGGTTGGCTATGCCCTGATCTAAGGTTTCACCATCGGGGCTCATAAATATCACTTCATCGTACTTACGTTCGCCCTGCAGTTTCTCAATACATGCTGCAAATGGCTCAATGCTCATCACCATTCCGCTTCCCCCTCCATAAGGATAATCGTCTACACTTTTTTGTTTGTTGGTAGCATAATCCCGTAGATTATGAACCACAATTTCGGCAATTCCCTTCTTCTGTGCCCGCTGTAAAATAGAGTGGGCAAATGGACTGATCAATAGATCGGGCAAAACGGATATGATATCGAAACGCATGGGGCAAATGTAAGAATAGTTTGGCGTATGGCGATAAGCGTCATGCGATCGCACATCGCCAAACGCATAACGCCTAACTATAGTCTAGCTCCTCCAGCTCAAAGATCTCCTCAACCGGTTTATCAAAAACCTTTGCCATTTTTAAGGCCAACACAGTTGAAGGCACATACTTGCCAGATTCGATGGTATTTATCGTTTGACGGGAAACCTGGATCAGATCAGCTAACTCAGCCTGGGTAATATTTTTGATGGCACGTTGTACCCTTAGGTTATTTTTCATGATTCAGTTCTCCTTCAAAGTTTTTTAATAATTGGTTGTTTTTGTAGTTGATATATTCCATTCTGATTACAAAGAACAGTAATAAAGAAAGGGAGGAAAACCCAAGCACAAATAAATAGTCTACAGAATAAAACAACAAGGTTCCCACCAACAAAAGGGCGTAATTAAAGTAGATAGCCAATTGCAAACTTTCTAAACGAAGTTGCATCGTCATTTCATCTTCAATTTTATTTTTAGAAAAAGACCAAATAAATAGCCCAAGAATACAGCCCGAATAAGCATAATCATCTACGCTGTTACCGAAAGTAAACTTGTAAAACGTTGTAGAAATTAAGAGTGTCAAACTTACAACCGACAGGATAATGCCAATGACCTTAAAGGGTCGGTTTGGCAGAAATCTCAGTTTACCCATACCGTAACTTTCTTTTCTTATTACGCTTAAATAGGTAAACCGTGCGATAAAAATAATCAGTACCATAAAGATCGTGAGCTCAAATGTATGATCTCCAACGAAGGGAATCTCTCCTACTGTTATTCCGCTAAGAACGTTTAAAAAGAGCAGAATGTAAAAAATCATCACGCTCCAGTACAACGAATTGAGCCTTACCTTAGCACTTAATTCATCTTCTTTTCTGTTCTTCGAAAATGCGATTAAAAGTAGGCCAATAACCACAAGAAAGACGGCCAGTTCATTGGTAAAATTTTCAAATGCCTTCTCAAATAATCTATCCTTCTCCCGCAACCGAAATCCAAAACCCGGAATTTCATAATTTTTAAGTACGCTCAAATAGCCCAAGATAAAGCCTGGGATTGCCAATAAATATCCAACAATACTGCACCATATTGGAAACAGGAATTTACTTTTCATTTTGAAATCCTCCTTCCTTTTTCAAAAACCTTGGCTTTAAAAATACGACGTAATTAAACCTTAGTAGAAATGCCGCAAATGCGATCATTACATAATAGGCAATACGTATATCTGGAACATACACATATTCAACAAATAACCCTGCCCTAACAACCGCCTGTGGATTAAATTCGTAATAAATTCTAAAAATTGCTAAAATAGTACCGCAAAAAAATAGGGTCCAGATTAAGGATTCGAGTCTCAGCTTAGAAATAAGTTCATCTTCGATTTTTAATTTCGAACAGACAATAAGGATCATTCCCAAATAAAAAATCAAAAAGTTAATCCGGTCAAACCGATCTCTTATCTCAAGCTGCTTATGAACTTTATAATTATATCTAAATTCTTCAATAGACCTTGCACTGAACATTAATTTTTTTTCATTCTTAAAAAAATAGTACTTATAGGGCCGATTTCCCTTTGCAAACGAAGCATTTAGCTTAGTATCCATTGGTGGTGTATAGCTCTCGGCATAATAATTGGAACCTAAGGTCAACAGAAATAAAACTAGTCCGATCTTAATAAAATAATTTGGCAATAAGTATTTTGTTTTCATCTCTTAAATTTTTAAGTTAAATAATAAACCCAAGTTGCGCATCAAGTTTGTTTTAACAAATGTAAAACAAAGTTTACAACAATGTCAAGTAAAATTTACAAAAAGATTAAATTATTTTACAAAAATTAGAACTTTAATATAATTGAGCCCTTATTAGCACAACTACTCCAAAGTCTCCGGGCACGAAAAAAGGATATTTAGCTTAACCCTCTAATATCTTTACTACGATTTCCATATGGTGAAAAGGAAACCGCAGAGAAACGCAAACCTGAGTTCATAACCTGAGGTGCCTAAGCCGCCTAAGGTGGTTGAGAAAGAAGATCTTAAAATTAAACAACATTCCCTAGTGTCGCCGTGGCTCTGGGGTTAGACATCGGCATCTTGCATTGGCAGTTTAAGGGGCCGCTGTGCGCCAAACACTTCCCGCCAAACGCTATATCGTCCATTGATCATGAATAACCGCCACCAAAAAGTACTGTCCATCCTGTTTTTCGAATACTAGTTTTAGGCTTGTCCAATCCATCCCTTCATTTTTTTGGTCGAACCCGCTAAAATAATAATCGATAAAATGGTGCTTTGGGTAAATGGATTGAAGGTTAACCTGTGTATTTCCTTTTTTAATAATCTCATCGTAGCCTACCGCTTCGGCATTCAGGTAATCGGCATTGTACACGAATTTTTTGAGGTAGTTTTTAACCGTCAACCTAATCGGATCACCAGTCCCGTCAGCATTTCCCCAGGTGAGCACCCAATTTTTATTTATGGATTCTAAAAAATCTGAGGGAGCTAATTTTTTACACTTTGGCGTGTCTACATAGCCATAGGGCGAAAATAGTACTCCTTCGTTTGAAAAATACTTGATCAGTTCTGCATAATTTCGATTTTTTAAGAAGGCCAATACTTGCTGACCTGTAGCCTTAATCGAATCTTGCTGACTGATCCCTACGCCTTTTTCAGCGACTGAAGGAACTTTAACTGCTGTATCTGGATTACTAGTAGACGATGGTTGTTGGGGTTCTTGCCTATTGTTTCCGCAACTGCAGAAAAATGCAATGATAATGAGAAGTAGTAGGGAATGTTTCATCATAACCTACCCCCAAAAACTGCACCATAATTTCGGTTAACGGTATAATCCCGATAGCTATCGGGAGATGAACTGGTTAAACTGAAAGTGAACAAACAGTTAACCAGTTTAAACAATTACCCAATTATCCGTTTAAATAAAGATCAAGCAATCCCTCAGGCAAATCGACTATTAAGGTTTTGGCTTCTTCATCGATCTCTACGATCATATCTTCATTTAATGGGAACAATACTTCTTTCTCTTTGTAGCGTACCGTGGCAACAAATTGCTGTGGATATTCATTAATATCGATAATTTCTCCCAATTCACCATGGGTTTCATCTGTTACCGTAAATCCTTTAAGGTCATTATAGCTAAAATCATCTTCCCCACGTTCGGGCATTTTGCTTAATGGTAGATAGATTTTCTTTTTGACCAATGCCTGAGCCTTATCGATATGGTCTACGTCATCAAAATAGAACAAACCCGTTTGGTTGGGGTATAATTTATGTGATTCTACAAAAAAAGGAACCATTTTGCCGTTCATATCTGCAAAAAGCACATCCAGATCCAAATCTTCGTACGCATCAAACTCAAAATACAATTGTACTTCTCCCTTTAACCCTTTGGTTTTTGTAATGTAACCGATATAAAATGATTCTTCTTTATTCATAAACTCATTTCCCTTAGGGGGACTTAGGGGTTAAATAAAAATAGCGTTCTGAATACCAGAACGCTATTATAAGTTAAAACAAAAATCTTAAGACTATGCTTCTTCTTTTGTTTCTTTTTCTGTTGAAGCATCGGCCACTGGTGCCTCTTCTGTAGCAGTCTCAGCAATTGGCGCTTCCTCTACAGCAGGAGTTTCTTCAGCAATATCTTCCGTTGCAGTCTCAGCAACAGCTTCCTGCGTCGCTGGAGCTTCTTCTACCGGTGCTTCTTCAGCAACTTCTTCCGTTGCAGCTTCAGCAACCGGAGCTTCTTCAGCAACAGCAACTTCTTCTTCAACAGATGGAGTTTCAGCAACAGCCTCTTCAGTTGTAGTTTCAGCAGCAGCTTCAGCAACTGGAGCTTCTTCCGCTACTTCTTCTTCTTCAACAACCTCTTCTACCGGTGCGTTTTTTAACGCAATTGCCGCAGCGCGATCAGCATTTTTCTTAGCTTCAGCAGCTAATGCAGCTTTTCTAGCTTCGCCTTTAGTTGCGGTTAAACTTTCTTTTTTACCTTCAATCTGACCACCTTTAGCTTGCAACCATTCAGCAAATTTAGCATCAGCTTGTTCTGCAGTTAAAGCGCCTTTTTTAACCCCACCTTCTAAGTGTTTTTTATACAAAACACCTTTGTAAGATAGGATAGCACGTGCGGTATCTGTAGGTTGTGCACCTTTATTTACCCAGTCTAAAGTTTTTTCGAAGTTAATTTCAATGGTAGCTGGATTGGTATTTGGGTTATAAGAACCTAAACGCTCAATAAATTTACCATCTCTTGGAGAGCGAGAATCCGCTACTACCACGTGGAAAAAAGGTTTCCCCTTTTTACCGAATCTTTGCAATCTGATTTTAGTTGCCATTTTTCTTTTAAGTTTATGTATTCAACATAGTTCCCGGAGCTTCGTGCTTGCGGGGATGCAAAAGTAAGTAAATGATTGATTATAAGCAAATTTTTTAGTCATCGGATGACTTAAGTCATCCGATGACTATATTTGCGCAATGAAAATAGCCATAGACATGGATGAAGTAATTGCAGATCCAATTGCCAAATTCATCGAACTTTATAATAGGGATTACGGTATTCCATTAGACCTAAAACTTGAACCCGGTAATGAGATCTATCACCATGTGCCTGAACACATCAATAACAAATGGTTCGATTATATTAATGAAAAGGGCTTTTTTAGAAATCTTCCCATCATTGAGGGCAGTATCGAAGCCATCCAAAAACTGCAGGAAAAACATGAGGTATATATCGTTTCTGCTGCAATGGAATTTCCAAACTCGCTCGAAGACAAATACCATTGGCTAGCTGAGCATTTACCTTTTATCAGCTGGAAAAACATTATCTTCTGTGGAGAAAAAATCGTAAGTACTGATGTCATGATTGATGATAGAGCCAAAAATTTTATCAATTTTAAAGGCAGATCTTTATTATTCACTTCTCCACATAACCTCTTGCTCACCGATTATGAAAGGGTAAACAACTGGGATGAGGTGTTGGAAAAACTATTGTAGGGCTTTCACTCTTTCACCACCTTAGCGCACCTGAGAAACCTAAGGATAACTGGACTAAAAATATTAACTCGTCTTAGGTGCATTCCTTAGGTTTCTTAGCATTCTAAGGTGGTGGAAAGTATGACCCCATTTGTAACATTCTCCCCTTCAAAGCATCTGAATATAAACCGAACAACGATCGGTGAAATCAACCTCAAAAACCATGTTAATAACAACAACAAACACAGTAGAAGGCAAGAGAATAGTAAAATACATTGGTCTTGTAACCGGAGAAACCATTATTGGCGCTAATATATTTAAAGATTTATTTGCAGGTATACGGGATATCGTAGGCGGAAGATCTGGATCCTATGAACAAGTATTGCGTGAAGGAAAAAACACTGCAGTAAATGAAATGCAGCAATATGCAGCCTCATTGGGCGCAAACGCAATTATTGGGGTAGACCTAGATTACGAAACCGTAGGTAACGGAGGAAGCATGCTCATGGTTACCGCTAGTGGAACCGCGGTGGTGCTTGAAGACTAGGTGCGTGGGGCAAAGAGCGCAGGGCTACCATGCTCGGTGCCCTATGCTCCCTGCTACAACGAAAGTATCTCAACCAACCTTAACCAAGTGGGTGTAATTTTTTGTGCATCAATGTGTTTAATGGCCTGAGAAAATGGGGTAAATACAATTTCCTTATTGATCTGACCTGCCATTACATCGGTTTTACCATTTAACAATCCCTCTACGGCAGCCACGCCTAAACGGCTAGCCAAAACTCTATCCATACAGCTTGGCTTGCCTCCCCGCTGGATATGGCCAAGAACTGAAATCCGAATATCTGTATTTGGGAACTTTTTCTTTAACACTTCGCCAACATTATAAGCTCCTCCTGCTTCATCGCCCTCGGCTACAATAATGATTTTAGAAGCCTTATCCTTTCTTCCGTTTTCTAACCTAAAGATCAGATCCTCTACATCCATTTTCGCCTCGGGAATCATGATGGCTTCGGCGCCAACCCCAATTCCGCTTCTCAATGCAATTAGTCCCGAATCGCGACCCATAACCTCTACGATAAATAATCTATCGTGTGATTCGGCAGTATCCCTAATTTTGTCGACCGCATTTACTACGGTATTGATGGCTGTATCGTATCCTATCGCAAAGTCTGTTCCTGCTAGATCATTGTCTATGGTGCCCGGCAAACCAATTACCGGAAAATTAAATTCTCTAGCAAATACATCTGCTCCGGTAAAAGTACCATCTCCTCCAATAACAACTAGGGCATCAATATCGCTCTCCTGTAAGTTTTTATAGGCGAGCTCTCTTCCTTCCTTTGTTTTAAACGCTTCGCTTCTGGCAGTTTTAAGGATGGTTCCTCCACGTTGGATGATATTTGCCACCGATTTGATATCCATAGGCATAAAGTCCGCATTGATCAATCCCTCGTAGCCCTTCAAAATTCCCGTCACATTTACATCGTGGTATAAACTTGCTCTAACAACAGCTCGAATGGCTGCATTCATCCCCGGCGAATCACCTCCTGAGGTTAATACCCCTATATTTTTGATCGTACTCATTTATTTGTTGTTCGCTTTAAATTTATCTAAGCCACTTTGCAAATATGCCGCATATTCCTTTTCATCAAAGATAGCACCTTGCGGATCTACCAATGGAACCAGGTCATGGCCAACCAATACATAATAAGGCTGAGAGTTAGCCCCATATTTTGTGGCTTGAAAATCTAAGTTCCATCTTCCAAGATCATCGGTGTCATGCCTTAAAATTTCGGAATAATGAACTTTGTTTGCTGGCATTTTTATCTTGCGATCGTCAGCATAAAGCTGGATTAATACAAATTCTTCTTTAATTAGCTTTCCAACGGAAGGTTTTACCCAAACTTCATCTTCCATCCTCCTGCAGTTTACACAAGTATGCCCAGTAAAATCGAGCATAATTGGCTTGTTTACAGTTTTTGCATAAGCAACCCCCTCTTCTAGGTCAAAGAATACTTTAAACCCTAATGGTGGGTGCAGTACATCATCGTATTTAACCTTTTTTGGAAAATCTAAAGATGCTTTGGAGTTATCGCTAGCTGAATCTCCGCTCGATAAAATAAAATCTTGGGTATTCATTGGGGGTGCTAAGCCACTTAACACACTTACCGGAGCCCCCCACAATCCTGGTACCATATAAATTGAAAATGAGATAGACAAAATTGCCAACAAGAGTCTTGGCACGCTTATATACGCTAAGTCGCTATCGTGAGAGAATTTCAATTTACCTAGTAGATACAATCCCATCAGGGCAAATATTACAATCCATAAAACCAAGAAGATTTCGCGATCAAACCATTCCCAATGCCAAACCAAATCTGCTGAAGACAAAAACTTAAGCGCCAAAGCTAACTCCAGAAAACCGAGACAAACTTTAACGCTGTTGAGCCAGCCACCAGATTTTGGCATGCTATTTAAAAAACCCGGGAATATGGCCGATAGTGTAAATGGCAATGCAAGGGCTAGGGCAAAGCCGAACATCCCAATTGCAGGGCCAAGCAATTCGCCTTTAGAACTGGCATCAACCAATAAAGTGCCTATAATTGGTCCGGTACAAGAAAAAGAAACCAATGCCAAAGAAGCAGCCATAAAAAAAAGTCCTCCAAGTCCCTTTGTATTATCTGCCTTTGCATCTATTTTATTTACAAAAGAACTCGGCAAGGTAATTTCGAAAGCACCAAAAAAGGAGACCGCAAAAATGACAAGGAGTATAAAAAATACGAAATTAAATGTGCCACTACTACTGAGTTCGTTCAATTTTGCTGAACCAAAAAGCACGGTAATTAGCAATCCGAACGCAACGTAAATTACGATAATTGATAGACCATAAATGATAGCCTGAGCAACTCCCTTTTTCCTGCTACCGCCTTTTTTCATAAAATAACTTACGGTTAAAGGCACCATAGGGAAAATACAGGGCATTAAAAAGGCTAGAAAACCGCCTAACAATCCTTTTACAAAGGTTTCCCAAAGTGTTAGTTTCTTCTTATTCTGGATTATTAGCTTTGCTACTGTTTTAGATGCGGCTGCAGTATCTTTCTTTACGGTGTCATGTTTGATGTTGTTCGCTATACTATCTTCCTTCGATCCAACAGTTGTAAATCCATCATCATCAGCTCCTACATTTGTAGTATCTTTCTGTAATTTACTTGCATAACAACTCGTGCCACTAGCAACTAAAAGAAGGCTAACAAAAAACAGGAGTAGGCTTATCTTTTTCATACCTATAATTTAAAAGCCGTGAAATTAGTCATTATTTTTTCTAATCAATAGATGAATGGGTTCAAGTGCCGAAGTTTGACTGCCCACAAACAAAAAAAGCTCCCCAAATTGGGAAGCTTCTTAATGTTAAATTGATTATTTAACCGGTATACTAAAAGTTACATCGCTTGGTGGTAAACACTGTGTATCATCACAAACCATAAACTCTATCTTGCCTTTTACCGCAGTAGTGCCTTTATTCAGTTTTACTTTCTGTTGAAAGATTACTTCATCCTTAAAATACGCAATATCCATTTTAAATACCTTTTCGTATTTGCTGATCGGCTTAGGTTCTGTAGTTTTCCCAACTAACGTAAAATCTTTGGAAGGACTAAAAGAAATGATTGTTTTGCTTGGCCCCCCAGGTTTAACATTTTGAGAATACAGATGCCAACCATCTTCTATCGTAGCCTTTAAGTAGATCACCGCCTCGGTTTTACTTATTTTTTTTGCTTTATAAGACCAAGATACAGGGTTTTCCAATTGGGCAAATGCACCAAGCGTACTCATAAATACCAAGGTTAATATTAATGTTATTTTTTTCATTGTATGTTTATTGTTTAATTGGAATGGTGGTTTAAAAATTCTATTTCTTTAAAGTTAAAATGGAACAGTTCCCCGTTTCTTTCTACCTGCAACAATCCCGAATCTGCTACTCCAACTATTTTTCCTTCAAATACCTCTTCGTTTTGGCGATAAGGAGAGGGTATATTAATTTGGTATAGCTTATCAACGTAGGCAGATCTCAAAAATGTATAATTGCCCGCTTTTAGTTGTAGGTACAAACTTTCTATTTGACTGCAAAAATCAATCAAAAGTAATTCCAAATTGACATCTTCTTGTAAAATTCCACTCAGCGAGGTTGCCTTGTGATTTAAAGATGGATCAAAGTTAAGCTGATTTACATTAATCCCTATGCCAATAACGGCAGTTTTAATGGCATTGCCCACAATCACATTCTCTATTAACACGCCCCCCAGTTTTAGGTTTTTGTAGTAAATATCATTTGGCCACTTAATAGTTATTCCTTGGGGTACATACCTAGTTAAAACATTATTTAAAGCAACGCTGATAGCCATATTCAACAAAAACTGCTTCTGTAATGGCAAAAATTTGGGCTTCAGCAAAATGCTGATTGTTAAATTTTTTCCCGGCTCGGCATGCCATGTGTTTTCCTGTTGCCCCCTTCCTGCATACTGATGGTCTGCCATTATTACAGTCCCTTCAGGTAATGGCTCGGATTTTGACACCAAGTTCTTTAAAAAGTTATTAGTAGAATCGACCGCTGATAATTTGATAAGATTTTGACCAACAAATAATGTTGAAAAAGTGTTATTTTGCAAGTGTTGATTTATATTTGTTGATTATCAAAATTAAAAATTTTTAATGGTAAAAAAGAAAACCGCAAATCTTTCTACATACCTCTCAGAAATAGCAGTTCACGGCATCCAGGAAAAAAAGGGACACGACATTGTACGTTTAGATTTAAGAGAACTAAACAGCTCGGTTTCTGATTATTTCATAGTTTGCAATGCCGATTCATCTACGCAGGTAAAAGCAATTGCCGATAGTGTTGAAGATGAAATCTATAAAACCACCCAAACTAATCCATGGCGCAAAGAAGGATTAGACAATGCCGAATGGATTATCCTTGATTACTTTGATATCGTGGTTCACATTTTCAGAACAGAAAAACGTGATTTCTACGGAATTGAAGATTTATGGGGCGACGCAGAAACCACAACTTATAAAAGTGCCTAGTCCCAAATTATTTAAACAAGCAATGAAACTCACATGAAAGAAAATCAAAATACAGATAACAAACCAAAATTAGAAAAACGTATTCCCAATATCCCCAAGAAACCCCAAAAAGGCTCTAAATTTAATATATTCTGGGTTTATGCCGTCATCATAATTGGTCTGATTACTGTTCAAGTGCTTTATTCTTCAGATACTTCCAAAGAAGTTTCTTACCAAACTTTTGAGCAAGACATGCTGTTGCCTGGTTATGTATCAAAAATTGAAGCGTATAAAGCTGACGAAATTGCAAGAGCTGATGTCTATATTACTGAAGAAGGTCTAAAAGATCCAAAAATTAAAAAATATGTTGTCACAAATAATTTTGGCGGAAAAAGCAAAGGACCATTGGTATATTTTAGTGGAAATTCTTTAGACGATATCAGCAAGAAAATTACCGAATCAGAAAAAAAGTTGCCTGTTGGGTCTGTTTTGCCTGAAGTTAAGCCTGTTTCTAAATCTAGCCCGTGGAGTGGTGTCTTCATCAATTTCCTTTTACCCTTACTTTTATTGGTCGGTATCTGGATTTTTATGATGCGCAGAATGGGCGGCGGTGGAGGCGGCGGCGGAGGCCAAATCTTCAATATCGGTAAATCTAAAGCCACCTTGTTCGACAAGGAAAGTCAAGTAGGAATTACCTTTAATGATGTTGCCGGTTTAGAGGAAGCTAAACAAGAGGTGATGGAAATCGTAGATTTCCTTAAAAACCCCAAAAAATATACCGACCTAGGTGGTAAAATACCTAAAGGCGCCTTATTAGTAGGTTCTCCAGGTACAGGAAAAACCCTATTGGCGAAAGCAGTTGCAGGAGAAGCACAGGTTCCATTTTTCTCCCTATCGGGTTCAGATTTTGTGGAAATGTTTGTAGGTGTGGGCGCTTCGCGTGTTCGTGACTTATTTAAACAAGCCAAAGACAAATCGCCCTGCATCGTCTTCATTGACGAGATTGATGCCATTGGTCGTGCTCGTGGAAAAAACAGTATGATGGGTGGTAACGACGAGCGTGAGAATACATTAAACCAGTTATTGGTTGAAATGGATGGTTTTGGAACCAATACACATGTAATTATTCTTGCAGCAACTAACAGAGCTGATGTTTTGGACAAGGCATTGTTAAGAGCAGGAAGATTTGATAGGCAGATCTATGTAGACCTACCGGATGTGATCGAACGTAAACAGATTTTCGAAGTTCACATCGCCCCTTTAAAAAGAGAAGGTTTATTGGATACCGAATTTTTAGCAAAACAAACTCCTGGGTTTTCTGGGGCTGATATTGCAAATGTATGTAATGAGGCAGCACTGATCGCTGCTCGTAAAAATAAATCGTTCGTTGAGAAGCAGGATTTCTTAGATGCCGTAGATAGGATAGTTGGTGGATTAGAGAAGAAAAACAAAATTATCACTGCTGCAGAAAAACAGGCCATTGCTATCCACGAAGCCGGACACGCTACAGTAAGCTGGTTATTGGAACATGCCGCGCCATTGGTTAAAGTTACTATTGTACCTAGGGGCCAAAGCCTCGGGGCTGCCTGGTATTTGCCAGAAGAGCGCTTAATCGTTCGCCCACATCAAATGCTCGATGAAATGTGCGCAACAATGGGCGGAAGAGCAGCAGAAAAGGTAATGTTTGATACCATTTCTACAGGCGCTCTAAGTGACCTTGAAAAGGTAAACAAACAAGCTAGGGCCATGGTTACCATTTATGGTTTGAACGAAAAATTAGGAAACATTACCTATTATGATTCTTCTGGTCAGAATGAGTATAATTTCTCAAAACCTTATTCGGAAGATACTGCCTTAACTATTGATAGAGAAATTTCTAATTTAATTGAAGGTCAGTACCAAAGGGCTATTAGCTTATTAAACGACAACAAAGACAAGTTAATCCAGCTGGCCGATATTTTGATCGAAAAAGAAGTATTATTTAAAGATGATTTGGAAGAAATTTTCGGAAAGCGATTATTTGAAAGCCCTGCAACAGGAAATGAAATCCAAGGTGGAACCACTGGCCATATTACTCCAGTAGAAGCCTAACTCAATTTTAACATTGGCAGGGAAGCAGTTTTATAGATAAGACTGCTTCTTTGTTTATATCCACTAGGTTAAGTAATTTTGATCTCTACTATGAAAGAGAATGTTTCGTCTAAAGAATTGATGCTAAAAAAAATTAGAAAGGCCTTGCTCGAAAAGCGAGATAATCCTTACCCTAATTTAGAAGAGAGCCAGCTTTACAAAACCAATACCGAAGAACTTGAAATCCTCTTTGCAGAGCAGCTAACCGCTGTGGCTGGAAATTTTATCTTTTGCGAAAACGGCATGGATTTCATCGAAAATATCTTAACCCTTGCCGATCAGTTTAAGTGGAGAAAGATCTACTGCTGGGAACCCGAACTTCAGGCTTTATTGTCACATTATGAATTCCCCTTTTACCAAACCGATAAGGATTTTGAACAAGCTGAGGTCGGTATAACGCTCTGTGAAGCACTAATAGCTAGAAACGGATCCGTAATGGTAAGCAATCAGCATGCCGCAGGGCGAAGATTGAGCATCTTCCCCCATCAACATATTGTAATCGCCAGAACAGGCCAATTGGTATTGGATTTGAAAGATGCTTTCCAAATGCTTAAAAACAAATATGGCACACATATTCCATCTATGGTGAGTACAATAACTGGACCTAGCAGAACTGCAGATATTGAAAAAACCTTAGTGCTAGGCGCCCATGGCCCAAAAGAATTATTTGTATTTTTAATTGATGATTTCTCTTAATTATTTTTAAATTCAATTAAAATATAATATTTTTATACTATATACCAAATTAGTATACGGTACAGAATGAGCAATATGAACAAAATATATTCAGTTATTACTGGTACAGGAAGCTATATACCTGAAAATATTATCTCTGGCGACCATTTTATGGAAGCCTCTTTTTTTGATAACGGCATTAAGCTAGACAAAGAAAATAAAGAGATCATCCACAAGTTTAGCGAGATTACCGAGATTGTTGAACGACGCTATGTTGATCTTGATCTACAAAACAGCGATATCGCTACTATAGCTGCCAAAAAAGCTTTAAGTGCTGCGCACTGCGATAAAGAAACACTAGATCATATCATCTTCTGCCACAATTTTGGCGATGTAAGAGCAAATACAAACAGGATGGACATGCTCCCTGCGCTTGCCGCAAAGGTTAAGCAAGAGCTTGAAATAGAAAATCCGGATTGTGTGGCCTACGACATTATCTTTGGGTGCCCTGGATGGGTACAAGGCGTTATACAGGCTGATTATTTGATTAGAAGTGGTGATGCAAAAAAAGTATTGGTAATTGGTTCTGAAACCCTCTCTAGAATTATCGATCCGCACGATAGAGACAGCATGATTTTTTCTGATGGCGCCGGGGCAGTAATTTTTGAGGCCCAAGAATCAGTAGAGCCCATTGGTATTATTGCCCATAAAAGTCAGACCTTTGCTAGTCATGCCTCCTTATTAACCATGGGAAGCAGCAATAATCCGGCAGAGAACAATGGCAATATGTATTTAAAAATGAACGGACGAAAACTGTACGAGTTTGCCGTTATTAATGTTCCTCAAGTGGTTAAAAAAGCCATAGACAAGGCTGGAGTTTCCATTGAACAGATAAAAACAGTATTTATTCATCAGGCCAATGGTAAAATGGATAATGCCATTATGAAGCGTTTATTTAAATTATACGATCTGGAAAATGTACCCGAAAACTTGGTGCCCATGACGATCTCCTGGCTTGGAAATAGTTCTGTAGCTACCATCCCAACATTGATAGATTTAGTGATGAACAACAAAGTGGAGGGATATCAAATTAGAAAGGGGGAGTATGCCGTTTTCGCATCTGTTGGAGCTGGCATGCACATTAATGCTATAGTTTATAAGTTTTAGCGTTGGGCGGTAAGCGATCAGCGTCAGTTTAAATTCGAACGATAATATTAGGTAGTTTACCAACTAGCTAATTCCCTAATCTTCTCAGGCCCTGCTTGGCTTCGTTGTCAATGCTGCTTTTTTGCTCATCATTATTCATATTGATTGCCATATTATAGCTTGATCTTGCCTTTGCTGGATTTTTTTTGTTCTCGTAAATTTTACCAACCTGTACGGCTGCCTTTGCTGCGTAATAATATTTCAGCTCTTTTCCATTGGATATCGCACTCTGATAATTGATTAAGGCAACATCATCCCTTCCCAGGGCATCATTAATTCTGCCTAGGCGATAAAAGTATTCTGTTTTATCTTTTGTAGTGCTAAAATCATCTGATTTATTATCTGATAATGAGGTTATGGCCTTGGTATAATAACCTCCATCAAACAACAGTCTCGCCCTTAATAATTCTTTATTAGGGCTGGGCGCATTGGCTTCTTTTACAGCCTGCTTATCTCTTTCATGATAGCTATAACCATTATTTTTCGTCTTCGACATGAAGGCTGAAAACCCCGCATCATCATTTTTAAATAACGCTATCCATCCCAAATGTAGATAGGTATCCTTGATATAGTTTACGCCTTTATTGGTCTGTAAAAAGCGTTCAAAAAAAGTCGCCGCTGTTAAATCCAACTTGTTTAATTTAGCTATACCCATCAGGTAATCAAGATAAGGAAATGCCTGATAGGCTGTCCCGGTAGGCCTGCTGGCCAATATTTCTATGGCTTCATCGTTATGTGCATTTCTTGCGCAAACATAGGCCTGTAAATAGGATTTTAACAAACTACTGTCTGCAATTCTTGCCGTATATTTCATTGTTTTAGCATAGGCTTGAGAGCTGTGGGCAACATCAGACAATACATAGGCGTAGTTAAACACGGTTTCTTCATAAAACGGTTCGTAGGCAGATTTAGGAAGATTTTCGGCAAGTTTATCTAACATGCTCAACCCGGTTTGCAAATTACCTTTTAGTCCTAATGTAGAAAGTGTGCTCTTCAGAAAACCATCTGGTAGGGCACCCATAACTGCGTTAATTAACCCAAGTCCCATGCCATTTAAATGAAACCCTGGAAACTTTTTGGTATTTTCTTGCAGTTGGCTATTCGCCTTATTAATTTCTCTGGCGGCGGTAAGATACGATCCATACCTTCCTCTGATTAGTGCCCACTGAAGATTTATTTGAGCTTGGGCATATAAATAATAGGGAGAACCCTTATCATCGCCACTAATCTGGTCTATCCTATCATCTTTATTTTCCTCCAGTCTTTCGAATTCTGATTTGCTTTCTGAAGTTAACAGGTAGAAGTAATCTACATAGTTCTCTAACATGGGTACGATGGCATTCCTGGGGTGGGCTTTTTTCTCGGCTTGGAGGAGTTGCCTTGCGGCATTTAGTTTAAGCTCGAATATATTTTGGTAGGCCTTTTGGCAGTTGGCATTAAAATCAAAATTGGCTGATGCGCTTAAAGAAAATAGAAAAAGGATAGAGAATAGGAAATAGGAAATAGAAGTGATTTTGGTTTGACGCATAGTTGTTCGATGCCGATTAAAAGTTGAAGTTAGTAATTTTATATAACGCACAAAAGTAGCTGTTGTTTTACGTTGAATATGATCACACAGATCTTAAACGATTACACAGATTTCGCAGGCCATAGCTCATCACCTAGCCATCCCACGAATCAATCCTATTGCGCCTTTCAAATTTTTGTTATTGAAAGCAGTTAACGTATAACCGTATCGGTATAATCCCTTCAATCGGTGAAATCCCCTTTTAAAAAAAAGCCCCGTTAGCAAAATGCTCCGGGGCCTAGTTTAATATTTGGTTTTCAATTTCTTATGCTTCTGCTAATTCATGGGTTAATGCCTCATCAACCAAAATTCTTCCACAATGTTCGCAAACGATAACTTTTTTACGCTGGCGGATATCTAATTGGCGTTGAGGTGGTATTTGATTGAAACAACCCGAACATGAATCTCTATCGATTGTAACAACTGCTAAACCATTAACTGCATTTGTTCTTAATCTGTTATAAGCAATTAATAATCTTTCTTCAATTTGGGTTTCAGATTTATCTGCTTTTTTAACAAGAGTTTGCTCTTCCTTTTCAGTTTCAGCGGTAATTGTTTCCAATTCGCCCTTTTTAAGCTCTAAATCTCCTTTTCTTGCTTCAAGATTTGCCAATGCCTGATCATATATTTCCGTTTTAGAGGCAATATCAAAGCCATATTCTTTTATCTTCTTCTCGCAAACCTGGATTTCTAAGTTCTGTATTTCTACTTCCTTAGTTAATGCATCATATTCGCGGTTATTTTTTACATCCTTTAATTGTGTTTCGTATTTTTTGATCAAGTTCTGTGCGTCTTTGATCATGTTTTTACGATTTACAATTGCATCTTCAGTATCATCTAGTTCGGCTTTGATTTTTTGGATCCTAGTTTCTAATCCTGCCACTTCATCCTCTAAATCAGATACTTCCATTGGCAATTCACCACGGATCTGACGGATTTTATCAATCTTTGTATGTAGGTTTTGTAATTCGTATAAAGCTTTTAGCTTTTGCTCTACTGTTTGTTCCATTAAATGAAATAATTTATGGGGTTTGTATTATGCTCCGTTAAACGGATTGCAAAGTTAGGAAATTTTTCTTGAATATTATCAATCAACAAATTAGATGTAAATTGTTCACTTTCATAATGGCCAATATCACAGATGATCAAGTGGTTTTCGGCATCAAAAAATTCGTGGTATTTAAAGTCTGCAGTTACAAATGCATCAGCCCCTGCTGCAATGGCATCTTTAAGCAGGAAGCTCCCGGCCCCTCCACAAACAGCAACTTTTTTGATTTTTTTATTCAATAACGCCGTATGCCTAATTACCTTGGCCTGCATTTTTTCCTTTATCAG
This sequence comes from Pedobacter sp. NO84, assembly GCF_059703915.1. Classification (NCBI taxonomy): domain Bacteria; kingdom Pseudomonadati; phylum Bacteroidota; class Sphingobacteriia; order Sphingobacteriales; family Sphingobacteriaceae; genus Pedobacter; species Pedobacter sp. NO84. The sequence goes on along the minus strand of NZ_AP046575.1, from coordinate 3,450,011 downwards.
ACTTAAAAAATCTGAAGCCTCCAGTTCTTGAGGAAGCCATCCAATCATGCCGGCACCAACCTGGTCTAACTTATTGCTTAAGGGATAAATATCGTAAGCAACTTCTTCATAGGGATGATTTTCTAATAATGCCACAATTATTTTCCGTTGTTCCTGTACCTTAAAAATCACTTCTATCCTAACCTCTTCTTCTTTATGCAAAATTCCCCGCTCACCAACATAAGGATTAGAATTTTCGTTAGCCTTAAAGGTACCTGTGCCTTCGGCATTAAAACTGCACTCGCTATAGTTTCCAATATTTCCGGCACCTGCGCTAAACAAGGCATTTCTTACTTCATCAGCATTTGCTATAGGGCAAAAAACAACCAATTTATTAAGGAGACCTGCTTTTGGAGCTAAGATCTTTCCGTTTTCGATGCCCAATTTTTTACAGATCATTCCGCTAACCCCATGAGCTACATGGTCAAGGTTAGTATGTATGGCATATAGGGCAATATTGTTTTTGATTGCTTTTAGCACTACTCGCTCTACATAGTTTTTGCCGTTTAGCTTTTTCAGTCCCTTAAAAACTATGGGGTGATGGGTAATAATCAGGTCGCAGTTTTTAGCAATCGCCTCATCAACAATTTCTTCGGTACAATCCAAGGCCACTAAGGCTGCATTAATTTCATCGTTACCGCTCCCTATAATTAATCCGGCATTATCGTAGTCTTCTTGGTAATTAAGCGGAGCTAAATTCTCCAAATATTCGGTTATTTTACTTAATTTCATTTTTAAAGTTAACCATATCGATCAAATTAATAGCCCGGTATGCTTAATTATTCTTCTTTAATCCGAATTAACAACGTGTCATGACTATTAAGCGAACCACTTTAATTATCAAAAATTATAGAATCATCACTGTGTTTGTATTCATCGCTTTGTTTTCAATTGTCCATCCCGCTAGGGCACAGGTGAAGTACAGTGGTAAATTTGAATTTGGCTACTTGAACTATCTGTCGCGTACGTTAATTGTAGAGGCTGGTCCTGGTTGGAAAGGGTATCCATTGGAAAAAGGGCAGAGCGGCATAGAAGTTAGCGCAATAAATGGCATTACTTTAAAGCAAAGATTTTTTATCGGAATAGGTATTGGATATTTAAATTATGAGGGCACGCCGGGCTATTCTATATACGGTGATATAGAGTTTTTAACCTCTAAAAAATCCCTATCTCCTTTGTTAGGCTTCAAGGCAGGGCATTCGAAAATTAATAATCAATATGAAAATGGGAGTAGATCTGGCAGCGTAGAATTGGATCTCGGATTAAATTATAAACCTACGGGGAAGTTTAGCGTCTATCTTAAAAGCGGAGTAGAATTTGTTTATGGTGCTTCGTTCGTCCCTATTCGGATTGGTTTAAGCCTATAAAAAATCCTTATCCGGGTTAGCAGATAAGGATTAGTACTCGATGATTTAAGTCATCGGATGAGTACATTAAGCCATCGGATGGGTAAATCCGCCCATTCTGATCATCTGTAGACTTTCGAAAACCATTTTTTGGTTGTATTCGAACGCCAATTCCTTGTGGTTTACAATATCTACAATGGTTCCGATTAAGCATAGTCCCCAAGTAAAGGTGTATAAAATCCCCATGCCTATCTGTCCAAGAATAAATCTGTGGAGTGCAGGAAATACGAAAAGCGCTACGATACAAAAAAGCAAAATATCACTTGGGTTTTTTCTTTTGCCCGAATAAACCATTAAAAAAGTGCTTATCTGCTGTTCGTTCAAACCGTTTGTTGCGGTTTGCAAATAGCTATATTCTTGGGGAGTTATACCCGGTAGCGACATAAATTGTGAGTCAAACATTGTTAATCCTCCTTAAATTTTAAATTAAATTCTTTATTAAATAATTGTTTGCTGAGCTGATACATGCGGTGGGCGATTAAAAGCAGGGCTGGAATGCCAAACCAATGATGCGCAAAACTCGCTCGTACGTCTCCGTGGAACAATGAAGAAATTGATCTTCCCAAACCACATCCCGGACACCATGTTATTCCTAAATTTGCCAATGGGCATAGGGTAAAATGTTGCGCATGTGGATCTGAAGTGGCCAACAATACCAAAGCGATTGTCCAGAATACTAATTCTAAAGGAAAGCTTTTAAGGTACTTCATGTTCCGCGTTTTATATTAATTAGAAACAATGATAAGTTTTTTGTTACGACTGCTAAACTACATTCGACAAACCGAAAAAAAATCTCGACAAACGCTTGTTTAGGATAGACTTGCGAGGAGCATGGAGCATAGGGCATGGGGCTGGGACATCCCAGCGCTCTATGCTCTATGCTTAAAACAATTCCTTTCTTCTAGGGTTACTCCTTTCCACAATACTTTATTACATTTGCCCAGTGAACATTCGCGACCTGATTAACAGATACAAAACAGACGAGCGTGTTATTGCTGCCGCAAAATCGTTGAACAAAGGGAAGGGGAGTAAAACCCAACTAAGGGGATTGGTGGGTTCGTCTGATGCCGTAATAGCCATTTCTACTTATTTCTTGCTGCACAAACCTCAACTTTTTATTTTACCAAATAGAGAAGAAGCTTCTTATTTCTTGTCGGATTTGGAGGGCATTTTAGATAAGGAAGTACTGTTTTTTCCCTCTTCATTCCGCAAAGCATTCGAGTTTACCCAAATAGACACCGCTAATGTGCTGGCAAGGGCCGAAGTTTTAAACGAGCTCAACCATCTCCCGACAGGCGTCGGGACCACTTATGGTAGAATAGTGGTAACCTATCCAGAAGCGTTGGCCGAAAAGGTGATAGACCGCTCTGTGCTGGAAAAAAACACACTGGAAATTGCCGTGGGAACAACGTTGGGTATCGATTTTATCAATGAATTTTTGTTTGAATATGATTTTGAACGGGCCGACTTTGTTTATGAACCCGGTCAGTTTTCTATTCGTGGCGGGATTGTAGATATATTTTCGTTTTCGCATGAGCTGCCCTACAGGATCGAATTTTTTGGCGATACGGTAGAAAGCATCCGAACCTTTGAAATCGAAAGTCAGCTTTCGGTTGATGATGTGAAGAGCTTAACCATTGTTCCAAATGTACAAGCAAAGTTCTTGACCGAAAATAACATCAGCCTACTCGATTATATCGAAAAGGATACACAGCTCTGGTTTAAGGATGTTGAATATACCATCGACATTGTTAAAGCTGGATATAAAAAAGCGATAGAGCTTTGGAAAGCTCTGGGCATAGCCGAAAAGCAACAAAACCCAAACTGGTTAGATCCAAAGTTTTCGTTTACCGACGAAAAAATGTTAGCTGATCTTTTTCAGGATTTTGCCTTAATTGAATTCGGGAAACAGTTTTTTTATACTACCGGAGAAGTTTTCAATTTCGAAACAAAACCACAGCCTTCATTTAATAAAGATTTTGACCTGCTGATCAAAAACTTAAAGGAAAATGAAACTGCAAAGATCCATAACTTCATTTTTACGAATTCGGGTAAACAGATTGAGCGTTTATATGCCATATTAGACGACATTGATAAAACAGCAACGTTTACGCCGATCCATATCCCACTTCGGGAAGGATTTTTAGACCCTACACAAAAAGTGGCGTTTTATACAGATCATCAGATTTTTGATCGATTTTATAAATATCAGCTTAAAAAAGGGTATCAACGAAGTCAGGCGATTACGCTAAAAGATTTACGAGAATTAAAACCCGGAGATTTTGTAACCCATATCGACCATGGAATTGGAAAATATGCAGGGCTAGAAAAGGTAGAGGTAAACGGTAAAATACAAGAGATGATCAGGCTTGTTTATGCTGATAATGATCTGCTTTATGTGAATATCAATTCCTTAAATCGTATTGCTAAATTTAGCGGTAAAGATGGGACCCATCCCAAAATGAACAAATTGGGAACTGAGGCCTGGGATAAGCTAAAGAAAACCACAAAAAAAAAAGTTAAGGATATTGCCCGAGACCTCATTAAGCTCTATGCCATGCGGAAGGCTCAAGTAGGGACAGCATTTGCACCAGATGGTTATTTAGAAACAGAGTTGGAAGCTTCATTTATTTATGAGGATACACCTGATCAGGTTAAGGCAACGGCCGATGTGAAAAAGGACATGGAAGCGCCCCACCCGATGGATAGGTTGGTTTGTGGAGATGTGGGATTTGGTAAAACAGAGATTGCTATCCGAGCGGCATTTAAGGCAGTAGCCAATGGAAAACAAGCCGCCATTTTAGTGCCCACCACCATTCTGGCTCTCCAGCATTTTAAAACTTTTTCTTCAAGACTAAAGGAATTTCCTTGCACGGTAGATTATATCAATCGATTCAAATCCTCAAAGCAAATAAAAGAAACATTGGAACGTTTATCCCAGGGCAAAGTAGACATCGTAATCGGAACGCACAGGTTACTTAGCAAAGATGTAAAGTTCAAAGACTTGGGCATTATGATTATTGATGAAGAACAGAAGTTCGGTGTTGCTGCAAAAGAAAAATTAAGGGCTTTACGCGTAAATGTAGATACACTCACGCTTACCGCTACCCCTATTCCAAGAACGTTGCATTTTTCTTTAATGGGCGCAAGGGATTTGTCGATTATGAGTACACCGCCACCCAATAGACAGGCGGTTAATACGGAACTGCACGTTTTTAACGACAAGTTAATTCAAGAAGCGGTTCAGTTTGAACTTGATCGTGGAGGCCAGGTTTTCTTTATCCACAACCGTGTGAACGATTTAAAGCAATTGGGCGGACTGATCCAAAAACTGGTACCCAAAGCAAGGATTGGCATCGCACATGGGCAGTTGGATGGCGATCAGTTGGAAGATGTAATGCTTGATTTCATTAATGGAGAAAAAGATGTACTTGTGGCCACTACCATTATCGAAGCTGGGCTAGATATTCCGAATGCAAATACCATTATCATTAACCATGCGCATATGTTTGGTCTGAGTGATCTTCACCAAATGCGGGGAAGGGTAGGTAGATCGAACAAGAAAGCTTTTTGTTACCTGTTAAGTTTGCCTTTGTCTACACTAACGAGCGAAGCAAGAAAAAGATTGAGTGCGATTGAAGAGTTTTCTGATCTGGGAAGCGGTTTTAACATCGCCATGCGGGATCTTGATATTCGTGGTAGCGGAAATCTTTTAGGTGGCGAGCAAAGCGGATTTATTGCGGAAATTGGATTTGAAATGTACAATAAGATTTTAGATGAGGCTATCCAAGAATTAAAAGATGCCGAATTTAAAAATTTATTTAAGGACGAGCCGCAAAGGGCGTTTGTGAACTTTACCCAAGTAGACACCGATTTGGAACTACATATTCCTGATGATTATGTAACCAGTATCACCGAACGCTATAACTTATACACCGAACTGTCGAAACTAGAAAACGAGCAGCAACTGTTGGCGTTTGAGGAAGAGTTAAAAGATCGTTTTGGAAAGGTTCCTCCGCCAGTAAAAGCCATGCTAAAGGTGCTGAGGTTACAATGGGTAGGCAAGAGACTGGGCTTTGAGAAATTAAGTTTCAAGAAAAATATTTTGCGTGGCTATTTTATTAGCGATAAACAATCGAGGTTTTTCGATTCGGAAATCTTTAATAAGATTCTTGCCTTTGCGCAAATGCATCCACGGCTGTGCAACTTAAAGGAAGTAAAAGATTCGCTGCGTATTTCTTTTGATAACATTGCTAATGTTGACGAGGCCATCGAGATGTTGGAGCTGGTGTAGAGATAGAGTAGAGAGCATGGGGCATGGAGCGGGGAGCATGGAGTTGGGGGCAGTGAGTTATAGGCTTGATGTATTATATTATTCCCAATTTATTGATCCTTTATGCTATATTGCTATTTGACTGCGCAACTCCAACCTCATAACTCCAAAAACGCCACTCCCAACTCACCCATGGATCCAGAACTCCTAAAAGAACTTGTTGTTTTCAAAATGCCTTTCGGCAAGTACAAGGGATGGATTATTTCCTCTCTTCCCGAGTCTTATCTTGTTTGGTTTCAATCTCAAGGTTTCCCGCCAGGCAAATTGGGCAATCTGCTGGGCACGATGTACGAGATTAAATTGAATGGATTAGAGTATTTGTTAGGACCGCTTAAAAAATAGTCTGGAGTCCCGAGTCCAAAGAGTCCGATCATACTATAAAGATGTAAAGCGCATGGCGCTTGGAGCAGAGCGATTGTGCAACTTAGATGCTTCTTGATGTCTTAGATGGTGAAAAAGAGACGGAAAGTCCGGAGTCTGAGAGTCCGATGACAACGACCTAAAGTCTTAGGTTTCTAAGCTGCCTTAGGTGGTGAAAAATTAACGAACCATTACCGAGGTCATCGTTAGCGAACCACCAATGGCTTTATCATTAAACAAAATTGCTTCTTCATTTTCATTTTGAAGTCCGAGCGTATACATTAAAGGTAAATAATGTTCTGGTGTAGGAATGGCCATCAATGCATCCGCTCCCATGCGTTGATAGTTAATTAATGGCTGATGGTCTTTATTAGAAATTAAAGTTTTAAACTTTGAGTTCATTTCCAATGCCCAATCATAGCCCCCTCCATCCATCATCTCCCAGCTTATCATCCGCAAATTATGCACCATGTTTCCGCTGCCCAGAATAAGTACTCCTTTTCTTCGAAGAGCGGATAATTCTTTTGCTAAATTATAATGGTACTGCGCATCTTTGGTATAATCGATGCTCAATTGTAGCACGGGAACATCTGCTTTGGGGTACATATGCTTAATCACTGACCATGCGCCGTGGTCTAATCCCCAATCATGCGCCAAAACAACATCTGTTGAAGTGATCAATTTAGCCGTCTCCTGGGCCAAAAAAGGGTTTCCAGGGGCAGGGTATTGCACATCGAATAAAGCCTGTGGAAATCCACCGAAATCATGGATTGTTGAAGGAAAGTCCATTGCAGTAACTTTTGTTCCTTTGGTAAACCAATGTGCAGAAATTACCAGAACAGCTTGTGGAACCGGAATTTCGCTTGCTATTTGGCTCCATTTTGAACTAAACTCATTGATCTCTATTCCATTCATGGGTGATCCATGACCCATAAAAAGCACGGGCATTAATGGCGTTTGATTTAAGTTGGCGGTAAAATTTTTGAAATCTACAGCTATCGGGTTATTAAATGAGGTCATCTCTTTGCAATTAGCAATACAAAGGTAATGAGCTACCTCTTTCTAAACATTGACATAAGATAAGAATACGTTTAATCACCACCTTAGACACCTGAGGGCTCCTAAGATATCGAACCATATAAGACATATAAGGACATATAAGAGCAACACTATTACTTATATGCTCTTATATGTCTTATATGGTTTGATTTTTAAGGGTAATACTTAAGCGTTATTTCTTGGTTATCGTTGACGTTACTTCACCACAATCGTACATTTTGCTGCCGTAAAACGGATTTTGTATCTCTTCATCTTCGTTTAGCCAACTTTTCTTTGCCATTGGGCAATACTGGATGTACACATCATTATTGTTAAAGTTAAAAGACTTTACCAATTTGATCATTGCATAGGCTACTCCCTCAAAGCTTTTACGTTGTTTTTTCAGCTCTTTTTCGAACACAATTGGTTCTGCAAATTTCCTAATTTCAGTGGTCTGCATTTTCCAATCAATTTGTTGGGAAATAACCAATTTCTTAACTGGAAATGTCTTTAAACTCGCGATTAAGCTTTTAGCGTTAATTCCTGCCATATTCACATTGTCTGTTGCCAATGCGTTTTTTAGGTCGAAATATGCGCTAAGCATTTTGTTAAATTCTGTCCTGGCAGTTTTATCTTGAGCCTGCGCCCTCGGTAAAATCAGTGCTACCATAACGGTAATCAGTATAATTGTTTTTCTCATATCGCTATTGTTTCTTACTTAATGCATTAAAAAAATTAAATTCTACTCTTGCCAAATACATGTTCTTCATGTACCTATTGGCTATATTTCCATTTATTTGAAAGCGATATCCGAAATCTATTCTCGTTTTACTATTTAAGATAAGTTGTACCGCAGGAGCCAAATCTAAATAAGAATTTCCATCAACGGGATCGGTTTTTCCCAACATTTCTACATACAGGTTAAAGTTAGGCTGATTATAGTTTTTATAAATAAATGGCAGTAATAAATAGCCAGAAGAAATACTGTAATTGAGCATTTGATCTGGGGCAGCTAAATCTGATAGTTGTTTAGCTGTTTTCCAATTTGCTTTGCTATACCCTACTGTAGCAGATAACGCCAGCTTATGCGTCAATTGTGTAAAGATCAAGCCCCCTTGAACGCCCGAATTGTCGCCCTCCAAATTGATATCTGAGGTATAGGTAGGTCTTTTACTAGTGCTTATCCTGCCATAAATTGCGGCTCTAGAATGGCTCTGCGATCCATCTAAGGAAAGAAATCTATATTTGGCGTACAAACTCCCTCCCTCCAGTCTATAATTGCCATCCATATCAGAAAAGAAGGCCTGTGCATGGAACATGAGGTTTTTACTTGCCCCCACCATTACTTCGGCTATGCTTCTGTTAGCATAATTTTTGTTAAAGCTGCCCTCATTTGTAATCCTAACTCCAATAGCATTGGTGGGCATATTACTTGCAGGCTCGGTAAAAACATACAGTTCTTGCGCATAGATCAAGTTAGCTGTACCCATTAAGAACAGAAAAAACAGGATTGTTCTTTTCATAACCTAAATGCTGAGATGATAGATCCTGGTTTTTTGCCCATTGATTAGTCCTGTACCGCTGGGGTAGGAATCAAATTTAACGGTAGCTAATTTTTGCTTAAAGGAAGCGTTAGAAATAAAATTCTTATCAATAACACTCACTTTAACCGGTCCGTTTAACACCTTGTTTTTTGCGTTGGTAAATCGGTAAACATTTGGCCCTGAGATCGCCTGGCCGTTATCATCTATCTTTACCTGATTAAATGTAACTGTAGCATCAAGTTTGCCTACCGAAAACCCAGCATCCCTAACCTTTTTATTTATTTGGTCGAAATTAACTTGACTCCCCTTTTTAAAAGTTATTAAAAATAAGTTTTTGTTTAGATCTGGGGTTACCTGATCTACATAAGACAAGGTACGTAGCGATTTTTCGGTAGCTTGGGAGCACATTGAGCAGGTTAAGCCCGTTACTTGAATTTCTAAGGTAGTAACCTGCTGTGCAGATGTTTTAATTGCAAAAAGCAATAAAAAAAGAATGGATATTTTAATGGTTTTCATATCGAATTTTTTTTAAAATGAATAAAACTCCCGATGTGGGAGACAATTGCTGGGCGAAACGCCAAACATCATTTTAACTAATTCCTGAAAACGCAGTTGAGCACATGTATGGCTACACTACTGGCGGGAGGGGCTTTATTTTCTGGTATACGGGGATAAAAAGCGGGTATCTTTTCAAAGGCCAGCGTTAGAAATGGCTGAAATAAAACCTCAACGCTTACTAACTTTGGGAGTTTGAATGAGGGTGTTGTTTGATGGTTGTCCTTAACCTTTACCTCAACCTTCGTGTTTTTACAACAGCCGTCGTCTTTTTTATCTACTGCCTCTGTTTTGCAGAATTGGCAACTACTTTTACTGGAGTAGATCGCTACCGAAGCAAGCTTACCCCCGCAAAAATGCATGCTAAGCGCCACACCAATTACACTAAAGAGGTAAAAGGTGCATAAACCTAATGCTAATTTTTGCTTCAACTTCATTGATACAAAGTTAGGGATTAATTTGTAATCGATAGGTAAAATGATTTAGATTCGCGTTGGGCGTTTGGCGACACTTACGCTTTACGCAAGACGCCATACGCTAATTTTTAATACCTTAGCGATAAATCGGTTAACCATGAAGAAACTCCTATTTCTCCTGCTCTACTTTTGTTGTCTAAACACCTTTGCGGCAAAGCCAAAAAATCAATATGTTAAGATCAGCACTTCAAAAGGCGAGTGCATCATTAAACTTTACAACGAAACCCCTTTACATAGAGATAATTTCTTGAAATTGGCAAAAGAAGGGTTTTATAATGGTACGTTATTTCACAGGGTGATCAAAGCCTTCATGATCCAAGGGGGAGACCCGACCTCAAGAAATGCAACGCCAGAAGCGTCTTTAGGGGATGGAGGGGATGAAAAAAGAACCATCCCGGCAGAGTTTAGGGATAGCTTATTTCATAAAAAAGGGGTTTTGGCCGCAGCAAGAGAAGGTGATGAAGAAAATCCAACTAAAGCCTCAAGTTATTCTCAATTTTATATCGTCCAGGGAAAAGTGTTTACTGATTCTATGTTAAATGTAGTGGAAGAAAAGCGTTTAAAATTCAAGCTCCCCGCCTATCAACGCGAGGTGTATAAAACCATCGGTGGTACGCCCCATCTTGATCGCAATTATACCGTATATGGTGAAGTGGTGAAAGGATTAGAAATGGTAGACGCCATTGCCAGTGAGCCTACCGGGAAAGCAAATCGACCTATCACCGATATAAAGATGACGGTTACGGTACTGACTAAAAGGGAGGCAAAAAAACTAGAAAAAGAACTGGCCAAAACAGCTACGAATAAAAAGTAACATTGCAATGAAAATTATTTCCTACAACGTAAACGGTATTCGTGCTGCTGCCACAAAAGGTCTTTTTAATTGGCTCCAGGCTACTGATGCCGATATGGTATGTTTCCAGGAGGTGAAGGCTTTAACTGAACAGATTCCTGAGATCATCGCTTTAATTGAGCAGTTGGGATACCACCATTATTGGTTTCCGGCAGAGAAAAAGGGATATAGCGGTGTGGCAATCTTAACCAAAATAAAGCCCATTCACATCTCTTACGGATGCGGTGAGCCATGGATTGATGCAGAGGGAAGAATTCTAAGGGCAGATTTTGATACTTTTTCGCTCATGAGCCTCTACATGCCTTCTGGATCAAGCGGTGATGAAAGACAGATCAAAAAATATGAATTCATGCGCTTTTTTGATGTCTACATTGATGAAATAAGGAAAGAACATCCCAACATGATCATCTCCGGCGATTACAACATCTGCCATCAGCCCATCGACATCCATAATCCAAAATCAAATGCTAACTCTTCGGGCTTTTTGCCAGAAGAAAGAGAGTGGATGGATCTATTTATGAATAATGGTTTTATCGATTCTTTCAGGCATTTTAACAAAGATCCGCATCATTATACCTGGTGGAGCTATCGTGCAGGCTCTAGGGGCAAGAATTTAGGTTGGCGAATCGATTATCATTTGGTAACACAGCCAATGGAAAGCCGATTAAAAAATGTAAGGATTTTGCCCGATGCTTTGCATTCTGATCATTGTCCGGTACTGTTAGAGTTAATGTAAGATGGAAAATGTAAGATGGAAGATGGAAGTAGTTCCCTGTTCGCATTCCGCCAAACGCCAAACGCTATGCTAATCACAAACATCAAAGGCCTCGTAGGCATTCATCCAAGAGAAAAACTGCTACTTCGCGGGAGCGAAATGGCTACTTTGCCTGTTTTGGAAAATGCCTGGCTCTTATTAGAGGATGGGTTGATCAAAGATTTTGGCGAGATGAGTTCAATTCCATCTTCCATCTTACCTGCCCGTCCGGCAGGCGGGCATCTTACATCTATAGATGCTAGCGGTAAATACGTTCTTCCCACTTGGGTTGATAGCCACACACACATCGTTTTTGCCGCTCCGCGTGAAGAGGAGTTTGTACTAAAAATTGCAGGCAAATCTTATGAAGAAATTGCCGCGGCTGGTGGTGGGATCTTAAATTCGGCCGAAAAACTTGCCATCGCTACTGAGGATGAGCTTTTCGCGAGTGCCAGCATCCGCCTAAGCGAAATGATTAGGCAAGGCACAGGTGCGATAGAAATAAAAAGTGGTTACGGGCTAACGGTTGAGAGCGAAATTAAAATGTTAAGGGTGATCCAGCGGTTAAAAAATACGTTCCCTATTCCGATTAAAGCAACGTTATTGGCAGCCCACGCCTATCCGCAAACCTATAAAAATGACCATCAAGGCTACATTAAGTTAATTGTTGAGGAGCTTCTTCCCTTGGTTGCGGCAGAAAAATTGGCCAATTACATGGATGTTTTTTGCGAAAAAGGCTTTTTCTCGACCCCGGAAACTGAAGAGCTCTTATCCGCCGCTGCGCAGTACGGATTAAAACCAAAAATACACGCTAACCAACTTTCTGTTTCGGGAGGTGTGCAAATAGGCATTAAACATCACGCTGTTTCGGTAGACCATTTGGAGAAAACTGACGATGAAGTTTTGCAGAGTTTAGGCGATGGCAACACTATCGCTACGCTGCTTCCCTCATGCTCTTTTTACCTCAACATCCCTTTTGCCGATGCCAGGGGATTAATGAATGCCAATGCGCCGGTTGCACTGGCCACAGATTATAATCCTGGTTCTACGCCATCCGGAAATATGAATTTTGTGGTTTCACTAGGCTGTATCAAATTAAAAATGATGCCCGAAGAAGCCATCAATGCGGCTACTTTAAACGCTGCGGCCGCAATGGAACTGAGTGGTGAGATCGGGAGTATCGCCATTGGTAAAAAAGCGAATGTATTCATCACAAAAAAAATTCCATCACTTGCTTTTTTGCCCTATAGTTTCGGACAAACTCAAATCGAGACGGTAATTTTAAATGGGGAGGTTTATCATGGATAGCTTAAAAGTATATATTCCCGAGGATATTTTGGGCTTGGTAAATGTACGGGAAGGCGAAGAAAAATTGGGCCAACACGTTCGGTATCTCGATACGCTCGAAAATATTAAGGATTCGCCCGCAGCATTTGTACTTATCGGCATTCCTGAGGATATCGGCATACGGGCAAATTTTGGTATTGGAGGAGCAAAAACAGCCTGGAAAGCTGCCTTAAAATCTTTGCTTAATATACAGAGCAATCCTTTTTTAAGGGGCGACGAAATTCTGGTTCTTGGCCATTTTGAAATTGACGAACCCAAGGATCAAACCGTACAGGGGCTGCGAAACAAAACAAACGAAATCGATGTCCTGGTTTATCCTGTGATCCAAAAAATTATTGCTGCTAAGAAAATTCCAATTGTAATTGGCGGGGGGCACAATAACGCCGCACCTATTCTGGCCGGCGCGGCTATTGCGTTAAATAAACCGATAAACGTAGTTAATATTGATGCCCATGCCGACTTACGAGAAACCCGCGAGGGCAGACATAGCGGTAATGGTTTCAGCTATGCCCTACAACATGGTCATTTAAACGAATACCGTATATTCGGACTTCACCAAAACTATGTGCATCAAGATTTAAAAGTGGAACTAGAGAACGACCCAAAATTAAATGCTTTTTACTTTGAGGATTTACTAAAGAGTAATACATCAATAGTAAGGAACTGGGCCGAATTTACCACCCCTTTAAATGAACCTTGTGGTTTGGAAATAGATTTGGATAGTATTTCGAACATGCTCTCGAGTGCTATCACGCCAAGCGGATTTACCTTAAACGATATTCGTAAACTATTGATATCCGGGAATAAAACTTATACCTATCTCCACATCTGTGAGGGGGCGATAAGTCTAAACGATGAGAGAACAGACCCAGCAACGGGGAAAGCTATTTCTTACTTGGTGAGCGATTTTATTAAAGCTCTTCTGCCTCGTATTTCTCCGCGGCTTTGATCATCAACTCCATTTCTGCTTTTTGCTTCTCAGTTAATGGGTCTTCCTGTTCTTGCATTTCGAAAATCGTAATCATCGTTTCTTCGTAATGCTGAGCTGAGGTAATGGTGAATGTTTTCATGGTGTGCTGTTGGGCGCTAAGCGTATGGAGAGGCTAATCGCTTTGCGCCAAACGCTCATCTTTAAATTCTACAATCCGGTCTGGCGTAATGCATTTATCCAATCGGATGTCATTCAAATGTACGTCATTAATTTTTGTTACCGCATCAAAAAAAGACAAACCTATTTTCTGGGTAGGTATAGCCTGTAAAAATCTGTCGTAAAAACCTTTTCCATAACCTACACGGTTTCCGTTTTGGTCGAAGGCAAGCAACGGAACGATAACTAGATCGGGTATTTGGGTAAAAGGCTTAGCGTTTTGGGGTTCAGATATCTGATAGGAATTGATTAAGAGATCGGCTTTATCTTTAAAGGAAAAATGCGTCATTACCATTGACTCGAAATCGGCTTTAGGCACTACAATTTCAATTTCTGGATGGTTATGCTGTAGCCATTCGATCATTAAAAAAGTATTTGGCTCTTTTTTGGGTAGGATGGGAAGAAAGATGTGAATGCTTTTTGTTGCTGAGAAATCGAGCGTTTTAAACTGCGCCAAGAGCTTTTCGTTTAACGAAAGAAGTTGATCCTCAGTTAAGGCATTTCTTTGGGCTAAGGCCTGCTTTCTTAATTCGGCTTTGAGCATAGCTGGGCATTTGGCGTTTGACATTTGGCGACGCTAATCGCCAAACCCATTACGCTTATCTTATTTAACTCTCTCCACATACTCGCCGGTACGTGTATCTATCTTAAGTTTATCGCCTTGATTAACAAAAAGCGGTACTTTTATCTCTACTCCGTTTTCTAGGGTAGCGCTCTTAAGCGCATTGGTTGAGGTATCGCCCTTTACCGCCGGCTCAGAATAGGTTACTTCAAATTCTGTAAAATTAGGGATTTGGGCAATTATCGGTTCCTCACTTTCCATAGAGACCAAAATGCTCATACCTTCTTTGAGGAAACGGATTGACGGACCGAACATCGATTTTGGCACATTGAACTGTTCGTAAGAAACATTGTCCATTACCACCAAATAATCCCCATCTTCATATAAATATTGATAATCGTTGGTTTCCACCCTACAAATTTCTACCTGTTCGTCTGTGTTCATACGAGCTTCTACTAGTCTGCCCGTTTTGATATTACGAAATTTGCCTGTGTAAAATGCTCCGCCTTTACCTGGCGTGCGGTGATTCCATTCGTCTACAGTAACCAATTCCCCGTTTACGCGAAGGATGTTACCGATTTTTATTTCTGATGCTTTTGCCATAATACTTTTTTAAAAGACTTAGGAAGTCTTAAGACTTCCTAAGTCGGCGCAAGGTAAAAATAAACTATAAATACTACAAGGATTTTAAGATTAGACCAGGATTTTTAGGATGGGCAGAATTATAAGATAAATTCCCAACTGCGCTTATACATTACCCTAATCCAGCTCTTATTTTTTATAGAACATAATCATCATTCTATAATCCTAAAATCTTGGTAAAAAAAATGGCTTCGGGAACCACTCCGAAGCCACAATCAACCTAAACCTAAACTAAACTATGAAAATTCTTATATTAATAACCTCAATATCTTCCTAAATTGGAATACGAAGGGTTATGTTTTAATCAATTTGTACGATATTAGCCATATATTACGTCTTATTTCGTGGCGCAAAGATATAAACTAATTGTTAATTCTGCAATAGCTAAAGAAAAATATTTTTATAACCTAGTTTTAAACTGAGATAGGCGTGTTTCTTTCAAGATTTTTACAATAGACGCATTACTCGATGGTTTAATCATGGTGTTTTCGAAAGATTTTTGATAAGTGAATTGCTTAAATGCAAAAAGTTAGCGGCGCAATTAGGAGCATGTATATTGGCCTCATATTAAGGGTAGATCTAAAAATTAATAGCCCACAGATTGAAAAGGATTATCCGTTGGTAAACTGCTGTGCCACCTCCTGATAATAGCTATCCTAAATCCTATAAATCCTAGTCTATTTATAATGGCTAATATTAAGCCTATGCGCGCAGAACCCATATTCATGCGCCTGGTTAGAGCCAACAATCACCAATTTATCTGCAGCAAATTTACCGATCAGTTCGAGGTACCACGCTACGCCCTGCTCATCCAGATTGGAAGTAGGCTCATCCAAAATTAGGATAGGTGTTGCTGCGCAGCAGGCCAAAGCAAGCTTGGTTCGCTGTTTCATTCCGCTCGAGAAGTATTTTAAGGCTTTGTCCTGCGATTTTTCGAGCCCAAGCAAGCTCAACACCGATGCAGCGTTCATCCCTTCGGCATAAGGTTTAAATTGAAAGTGGAAGGCTATTGTTTCCTCCAGCGTAAATTCCTCAACTAAATCTAAATAAGGCGCAGCAAAACTTATCTTTTGGAATACATCCTCAACAGGAATTTCTTTAGTATCAAAATAGTTCACCTCCCCCTCTGAAGTGGTTAAGCTCCCTAATAAAACACTTAATAATGTAGACTTTCCAGAGCCATTAGGGCCAAGGACAGCATATTTTTTATTACCCTCAAAGCTGTAGGTAATGTTCTTAAAGATCCATTCTTTGTTAAACCGGCGACCAACGTTGTCGAGCTTGATTATCATCTGGTATTGGGATATGAGATGTGAGACACGAGATATGGGACTAGCAAAACATCTTCTGCCAAAGGCATCCCTTTGGGACATTTTACCTCTTCCATTTTACATCAAGAGCCTGTTCCAAAACCGCGCATTACCCCTCTATTAGAGTTGCGGATAAAATCAACGATCTCATCGCGGATTTCTGTGGGCTGAAACTCTGCTTCAATAATATCTAAGGCCTTGGTTACATTGTTGTTTTTCACGAACAGAACCCGGTAGATTTCTTGGATTTCGTTGATTTTTTCTGGAGAAAACCCTCTTCTTCTTAATCCAACAGAGTTGATACCTACGTATGAGAGTGGCTCTCTTGCGGCTTTAACGTAAGGGGGTACATCTTTGCGCACCAATGATCCGCCAGTTACAAAGGCATGGGATCCTACTTTTACAAACTGGTGGATGGCAACTAGCCCAGCTAAAACCACATAATCTCCAATGGTAATATGTCCAGCTAAAGTAGTACTGTTACTAAATATGCAATAATTGCCCACTTCACAATCGTGCGCAACATGAGAATAGGCCTGAATTAAACAGTTGTTTCCAATTACGGTCTTCCATTTATCCTTTGTGCCCCGATTAATGGTTACGCATTCGCGGATGGTAGTATTATCCCCTATTTCTGCAGTTGTTACTTCCCCGGCAAATTTCAGGTCCTGGGGAACGCCTGAGATAACCGATCCGGGAAAAATCCGGCAATTTTTTCCAATCCTTGCGCCATCCATGATCACCACATTGGACCCAATCCACGTGCCTTCACCAATTTCAACGTCTTTGTGTATTACAGCAAATGGTTCTACTACAACATTATCTGCAATTTTTGCTTGTGGGTGTATGTATGCTAAAGGTTGTATCATTATGCTGGTTCGCTATCTTTAACTCTTGAAATTTGTGCCATCATTTCGGCCTCTACCACTATCTTATCCCCTACCATCCCAATGCCTTTCATTTGCGCAATTCCTCTTCTGATGGGCTCCATTAAATCACATCTAAAAATAATCGTATCTCCAGGTAAAACCTGTGCCCTAAAACGAACATTGTCTATTTTTAAGAAGTAGGTCAGATAATTTCTAGGGTCAGGGACTGTACTCAAAACCAGAATTCCTCCTACTTGCGCCATTGCCTCAATTTGGATTACTCCCGGCAAAACCGGAGCACCCGGGAAGTGACCTCTAAAGAAGTCTTCGTTCATGGTTACGTTCTTTACACCAACTACGTGTGTTTTAGAAAGCTCCAACACTTTGTCTACAAACAAAAAAGGCTGTCTGTGCGGCAAGATATCCATAATCTGCACTACATCATACAATGGTTTTGCATTATGATCGTACACCTTTTGGATTTTTTTGCCTTTCTCTTTTTTAATGGCGGCTTTTATTTTTTTCGCGAAAGCTACATTGGCTGCATGCCCTGGCCTTGCTGCCATAATGTGGCCTTTTAAATGAACCCCAACCAACGCTAGATCCCCGATCATATCCAATAATTTATGTCGAGCGGGTTCGTTCTGATAGCGCAGCTCCATGTTGTTTAAGATCCCCTGTGGGGCAACATCAATCGCTGATCGCTTAAATATTTTGGCCAAATGGTCCAGTTCGTCCCTAGTTACTTCCTTATCAACAATTACAATCGCATTGTTTAGATCGCCACCTTTGATCAGGTTATTTTGGAGTTGGTATTCCAGTTCGTGCAGAAAGCAAAACGTGCGACAAGAAGCAATATCTTTTTTGAATTCGGCAATACTCGAAATTCCCGCATGCTGACTTCCCAGAACCGGAGAATTATAATCGATCATACAGGTAAAACGATAATCGTCTAATGGCATGGCTACAATTTCTACCTTACGATCTTCTTCTGTGTAGATAATATTATGCGGAATGGTAAAATATTCCCTATCTGTATTTTGGGCTATTACTCCTACTTCTTCCAAAGCTTCAACAAATTGGATGGCACTTCCATCCATTATAGGTGTTTCAGGACCATCTAGTTTTAAAAGCACATTATCCAGGTCCATTCCAACCAATGAAGCCATTACATGTTCTACCGTACTTACACTTGCGCCATTTTGGGAAATAGTAGTGCCACGAGCGGTATCGGTTACATTATCACAGTCGGCATCAATTGTGGGTTGACCCTCTAGATCTATACGTTGAAATTTAAATCCATGATTATCGGGGGCCGGACAAAAAGTTAAAGTAACGTTTGCTCCAGTATGCAAACCAACACCTTTTACAGAAATCTCACCTTTTATAGTCTTTTGCTTAACGTTCATTCTTATTTTTGTATTGTACCAATTTGTTCGATGATAGCGGATAGCTCAGCGATTTTGGCTTCGAGATCCCTAATCCTCCTATCAACTTCTGGCAGTTTTTTAAATATCACCGTACTTCGCATCCATTCTTTTAATGGTTGTGCCGGACTACCATGCCATTGTTTATTCTCTTCAGTATTAAAGTTTATTCCGGCCTGGGCACCAATCTGTGTTCCCTTGCCCAGATTTAAATGCCCTGCAATTCCCACCTGTCCACCAATAACAGAGTTATCCCCCAATTTGGTACTTCCAGAAATACCGGTCTGCGCTGCAACTACGGCATGCGAACCAACATCCACATTATGTGCGATCTGGATCAGGTTATCAAGCTTTGCGCCTTTGCGGATAAATGTTGAGCCCATTGTAGCTCTATCAATCGTTGTGTTTGCGCCTATTTCTACATCATCTTCAATTACTACATTTCCGATCTGAGCAATCTTATTATAGGTGCCATCGGGCTGTGGAGCAAAACCAAATCCATCACTGCCAATTACGGCGTTAGAGTGGATAGTAACTTTATCGCCCAATATACTGCGGTTGTAAATTTTTACACCTGGATAAAGGATGCAATCTGTTCCGATTTTGGTATCAGAGCCAATATAAACCTGGGTATAAATTTTGCAATTGTCTCCAATTACTACATTTTCTTCAATTGAACAAAAGGCGCCAATAAACACATTTTTCCCAATTTTTGCTGTCGGATGAATAAAACAGGGCTGATCTATCCCCGGGGTATTTTTATCTTGATTAAGGGCTTCGTTATATTTCTCTAGCAGCAAAGAAAATGAACTATAAGGATCTTTAACCTTGATCAACGTGCAGGTTACGGGTTGGGATGGCACAAAATCGTTTGAAACAATAACAACAGATGCCTTAGTGGTATAAAGATAGCTTTCGTATTTAGGATTAGACAGAAAACACAGTGAGCCCTCACTACCATTTTCAATTTTAGAAAGCTCTCCAACTTTTACAGTTGCATCCCCCTCGATGGCACCATCTAAAAATTCGCTTATCTGCTTGGCAGTAAATTGCATCTTACAAAGTTAAATGTTAAATTGATATGGACAAATAAACAACAGTTGTTAATCTAATACAAGGATAACTCCTCCAACGCTACAAAAGGTATAATATTTGTTAAAAAACGCTAAATATCCCTAGTATAACAAAGAATATGCTTTTTTACTGTCTTATCCAAAGATTCTAAGTTAGACAAATCTGAGGCTTTTGCAATATCTACCAGTTCATTATTCTTCATTAAAATATTGATGTTGCTATTTCCCGCATTGTACGCTCTGTTTCGGATCGTATCGGTAAAAACAAAATAGGCAACATCATCTTCGTCTAAGTTTAAGGCTACCGCCGTTTGGACGGCAAGATGCTCAATCCGTTCTACCGATGGTTCGGTATTGCTAATTTCTACCTTGTACAGTTTCCTGGAGTTTAACATTTTGCAGAGCCTGGCTAAAATAAGATCCTCGTCGTTTTCCCATACCTTAATTGCAGCATAGATGTCCTGATCATCTAATTTTGAGAACTGCAGCAGATGGTTTTCGTCTTTAAAAAAATTAAGCTCTGTGATATCCTGTTGTAGAAAATGTTGCAGTGCAGGGGTAGCAAAAAGTTCGGCCCCTCCAGATGCCAGTTCCTTTGCCCTCTCTAAAATTTTAACCAGTAATTGTTCTGCAGCGATCACCGTTTTGTGCAGATAGACCTGCCAGTACATCAACCTTCTGGCGATTAAAAATTTTTCTATAGAATAAATCCCCTTTTCTTCAATTACCAGCTGATCATCTACTATATTAAACATTTTAATAATCCGGTCAAAGCTGATTACGCCCTCGCTTACTCCGGTAAAAAAGCTATCGCGGTTAAGGTAATCCATCCTATCTAGATCAAGCTGACCGGAAATAAGTTGGCAAAAGAATTTTCGATGGTAGTTTCCTTTGAAGATATTTATCGCAGGGGTTAATAGCCCGTCGAATTCTTGGTTTAACTTATCCATCATTAACATAGAAATGTCTTCGTGCTTAATGCCATTGACCAGTGTATGCTCCAATGCGTGCGAGAAAGGTCCATGTCCTATGTCGTGCAATAAAATAGCGATGGTTGCGGCTTCTTCTTCTTCCGGAGTAACCCGATGTCCTTTGTTTCTCAGCACTTCGAGAGCTAGGCTCATTAAATGCATCGCCCCAATGGCATGATGAAAACGTGTATGCAGTGCCCCTGGGTAAACAAGGTGCGTCATCCCAAGCTGTTTGATATAGCGTAATCTTTGAAAATAGGGATGCGAAATCAGATCGTAAACTAATGCAGAAGGGATGGTTATAAATCCATAAACAGGATCGTTAATTATTTTCTTTTTGTTCAATTGCCAAATTTAAATTATACGGTACAAAAATTGCTATTTTTATCGATACTAAAGAAGACCAGGCGCTTTTAAAAATTCAATTTACATAAAAAGTATAGATAATGCAGGAAACCAAAATTTTATGGGCTGATGACGAAATCAACTTACTAAAACCACATATATTATTGCTAAACGAAAAGGGCTACCATGTTACCACTTTTACCAACGGAAACGATGCGCTCGAAGCGTTCGGGAAATCCCATTTCGACCTTGTCTTTTTAGATGAGAATATGCCAGGAATGAGCGGGCTCGAAACCCTATCGGCCATTAAAAATCTTCGTTCTGATGTACCCGTAGTACTGATTACAAAAAGTGAGGAAGAAAACCTCATGGAAGACGCGATCGGTTCGAAAATAGACGATTACCTGATCAAGCCAGTTAACCCAAAACAAGTATTATTGACCATTAAAAAAATCATCGACAATAAACGATTAGTGAGCGAAAAAACATCTTCAGCATATCAACAGGATTTTAGGCGTTTAGGAATGACCTTAAATGATAAATTGAGTTATGAGGAGTGGGTTGATGTGTATAAAAAATTAATCTTTTGGGAATTAGAGCTAGAAAAGTTGGATGATCCACAGATGCATGAAATTTTAACCATGCAGAAATCTGAGGCCAACACCCAGTTCTGTAAATTTATTGAAGACAATTATTTGGGCTGGGTTAATGGAAAGGAGCAAGCGCCCTTGTTGTCAAACGAATTATTAAAAAAGAAAGCCTTTCCATTAATTAACGAAAATACACCTGTATTTTTTATCCTGATAGATAATTTACGTTATGACCAGTGGAAGATCATCAACCCGCTAATTAGCGAATACTTTAGGCTAGATGAGGAAGATACCTATTCGAGTATCCTGCCTACGGCAACGCAATATGCCCGTAATGCGATTTTTTCTGGATTGATGCCCTTAGAAATGGAAAAAAGATTTCCCTCTTTATGGCAGAACGACGATGACGAAGGGGGCAAAAACATGCACGAAGAAGCTTTTTTGGCCGATCAGATCAAGCGCAGCTTACGTAAGGACTGTAAATTTAGCTATCACAAGATATTAACCTTCGATCAAGGAAAGGAACTTACTGAGAAGGTAAACAATTTAATGGATAATGAGTTCAATGCCATCGTTTATAACTTTGTTGACATGCTATCTCATGCCCGAACGGATATGCAGATGATCAGAGAATTGGCAAATGATGATGCAGCATATCGATCGTTAACCCTATCTTGGTTTGAACATTCGCCCTTATTGGAGTTGTTGAAGAAAATCTCGCAAAAAAGGGTTAAAGTAATCATCACTACCGATCATGGTACCATACGGGTTAAACATCCGAGTAAAGTGATTGGGGATAGAAATACAAATACCAATTTACGCTACAAACAGGGAAGAAACCTTAATTACAATGCAAAAGAGGTGTTTTTAATCAAGAATCCGCACGAGGCTCAGTTGCCTAAGATAAATATCAGTTCTAACTATATTTTTGCCAAAGAAGATCAATATTTCGTTTATCAAAACAACTACAATCAATTTGTAAACTATTATAACGAAACTTTTCAGCACGGCGGAATATCTTTAGAAGAAATGATCATTCCGATTGCAACTTATAGTTCAAGATAATTTCACCGCCTTAAAAGCCTCAAGCTACTAAGAATGACCACATAGACACAGAGAGAACATAGACAAACGCCCAGCTATGTGTTCTATGTTTCTATGTGGATTAATTAATCCTTAAAGTTCGCATGAATAATTAGCCAATTATCACATTAGCCAATTAGCTAATTATTGTATTTTTGCCTAATGAGCAGTATTTCTATCAACAGTCTTTCAGAATTAGGTACCGCAGCAGCGCAATTGCTCCATTTTGCCAATGGCGAAAAATTCTTTGTTTTTGAGGGAGAAATGGCTGCAGGAAAAACCACATTTACAAAAATTTTTTGTGAGCATTTGGGTGTTCAAGATGTGGTAAGCAGTCCAACTTTTTCTATTGTAAACGAATACGAAAGTGCAAATGGGGTAATCTATCATTTTGATTTTTATCGGCTTAAAAGCATTCAGGAAGCATTTGACATAGGCTACGAAGAATATTTTTATAGCGATAGGTATTGCCTGGTAGAATGGCCCCAAAAGGTGGAAGAGCTATTGCCCGATACTTACATTAAGGTAGAAATTGAGATTACGGGAGATAAATCCAGACGGTTTAGCTTTACTCGAATTGGTTCATAGTTCATGGTTCATAGTTCATAGTTCATGGCAAGGGAGCAAAAAAACCGTTCATGATTCGGTGTATTCCAATCATCCAAACCATGAACTATAATCCATAAACCATCAACCTTAAGATTTTCGTCTCCCTTTGGTTATTCTCTAGAATTTCCGTATCTTCAAACACCTAAAAACTACCAGATTACCATGGCTACAGGATTACGAGAAGGGATGGCTGCTATCGCTCAAAGAGGTTTAATACAACCCCAAGAATCGATGCTGGAAACCAACAAAAAAAGCAACAGCTTATATATCGGCATTCCAAAAGAAATCTCGTTTCAAGAATGTCGGATAGCGCTAACGCCATTATCGGTTGCTTTACTGATCAATAACGGGCACAAAGTAATTATCGAATCGGGGGCGGGCGTTGGGGCCAATTTTACCGACAAGGATTATAGCGAGCAGGGAGCTCACATTTCCTTTAGCAAAAAAGATGTGTATGATGCAGACATCATTGTAAAAATTGCACCCCCTACAATTGAAGAAATTGGGCTAATGCATAAGGGACAGACATTAATTTCGGCCCTGCAGATTGGTACCTTAAAAGACGCCAACCTAAAAGCGATCCTACATAAAAAAATAAATGCCCTTTGCTTTGAAAACCTTCGTGATGAAGGTAATGTGCTAAGTGTAGTGCGGGCTATGGGAGAGATTGTTGGTGCCGCGTCTATTTTTATTGCTGCAGAATATTTAAGTAGTGCATTTGGAGGAAAGGGCTTAATGTTAGGTGGTTTTACCGGTGTACCGCCTACCGAAATTGTAATTTTGGGCGCAGGTACCGTTGGCGAATATGCAGCAAGAACGGCGCTTTCCCTTGGCGCAGAAGTTAAGGTTTTTGACAGTTCTATTTTTAGACTGCGCCGTCTACAGAATAATTTGGGAAGCCGGGTTTTTACCTCTGTAATGCAACCTATTGTTTTGGCTAAGGCGATAACAACCTGCGATGTGGTGATTGGCGCCATTAGATCAGAGCACGGCCGTAGCCCCTGCTTGGTAATGGAAGAAACAGTTAGTAAGATGAAGCCGCATTCTGTGGTGGTTGATGTAAGTATTGATCAAGGAGGGTGCTTCGAAACCTCACAAGTAACCAACCATAAAGAACCGGTTTTTATTAAACACGATGTAATTCATTACTGCGTGCCAAATATCGCGTCTAGAGTGCCCAGAACAGCTTCTTACGCGCTAACCAATATATTTGCCCCAATTTTGGTTGATATTGGCGACATGGGAGGTTTAATGAATATGGTGTGGAACAGGCCCGGCATTCGCGAAGCATTGTACTGCTATCAAGGTCATTTAACCAACAAGGATCTGGCAAATATGTACAACCTTCCTTTCAAAGATCTGGAGTTATTAGTGGTGTCTAATCAGTAACCGATGAAAAATTTTATTGTTGCTTTCTTTCTATTAGCCTGTTTCAGCTCATGCGCGCAAAAAAATGCACAAAATCCTTATGGTTTAACTATTGTTAACGATTATAAGGCCTATAAAGCCGATTATAAAATTAACCCTAATAATGAGCTGGTAGAGATTAAAAAAGCAATTCCCTCTGTTGTACTAGATATTAGATACGCCACCAAAAACAACTTCATGAAAGAAGTAATGTACAAGCAGGCAAAAGCATTTGCGCGAAAGCCAGTGGTTGAGCACTTAAAAAAGATACAGGAGATTTTGAAAAAACAAGGATACGGGCTAAAGATCTTTGATGCCTACCGTCCTTATGCTATTACGGTTGCATTTTATCAGAAAGCCAGTGATAAAGATTTTGTTGCCAATCCGAACAAAGGTTCTAAACACAATCGGGGCTGTGCCGTAGACCTTACCATAATTGACCTAAAAACCGGCAAAGATGTCCCGATGCCAACCCCATATGATAGTTTTGCTCCCGAAGCAGCTCCCCATTTCGAAAATCTCCCAGCTGCGATCATTAAAAATCGCGACTTTTTAATCGCCACTATGCAAGCTAATGGATTTAAGGTGATCTACAATGAATGGTGGCATTTCGATTTTAATGGTTGGCAGGATTATAACCTAATGGATATCCCGTTCGAAAAATTGTGATTAATTTTTCACCACCTAAGACAGCTTAGGCACCTAAGTGCCCTCGCTCATTTGCCAGTCTGAGCCTGTCGAAGACCAAGCTAAGTCTTTGGATCATCATCTGACTCTCGGACACCAGACTTTCCGACTCTTTCACAACTAACGGTTCGCCATGCGGCAAGCGCAATGCCCCTTACATCTTTGTTTTGGTCTCCGTTTTATCTTCTTTCGCGTGATGGTCTGCGCCATAACGGCTGGTTTTAACATCAACCTTGTTCCCTTTAACGGTTAGCTCAAAAAGGTAATCGTAGTCATCGTCTGTTAATTCTTTAACTGGCTTAACGCCTCCAAAGGCCTCAATAATCTCAAGTACGGTATTAGAGTGGCCTACGATCACCAAATTTTTTCCTGTTGCATTTTCTGTCCATTCTTTTGCCAGCACTTTGATTTTTGCAGGATCATAGGTCTTAATGGCAATCCCGATTTTATCTGCTAAAGGGAACCCCGTTAGTTTTGTTCTTTTATAATTTGTTGCAAAAATAGAGTCGATTCCTTTTCCTTTTAGTTCTTTCATTAATGCATCAGCTCTTAGTCTGCCCTCTTCCGATAATTCTGGATCTTTATCTTTAGGATCTACTGTCAATTTTTCTGCGTGCCTAACCACCCAAACCTTTACGGCTTTTTGTGCTATTACGTTTTGCTGTCCCAACAAAACCAAAAGGAAAATAAAGATTAAATTCTTCATGTGTTAATTAATGAGTTTATCAATTGTGTAATATCTGCTTTTTTATGCCAACTACTTAAAACTATGCGGTTTATCAGTTCCCCATCCTTATCTGGATAAGGGAAAGAAGAAATCACAATCCCTTGTTTTAATAATCTTTTGCTAATGTCTGTATTTTTGCATAAAAACACTGGAAAATTCGGAATAAAATGCCAATCTGCCTTTCCGTGCAATGCACTACTCAATTGTGCTATATTCGAATTGAGGTTTTCCCATTCTTTACGGTAGATTTTTTCTGCCTTCATAAATGCAAATAAACCCGCAGCGGCAGGTGGCGAAGCTCCCAAAAAAGCTTGGGTCTGCTTCAATTGGTTTATCAAAGCTGCATCGCCTATGATCATCCCGGCATCAACACCTAGTGCCTTTGCCATGGAGGCGATGATCAATGTTTTTATATTTTCACCCTGTGGAACAATAGAAAGTGCACTTAAACCATGATTATTAATCCCAATCCCATGCGAATCGTCTATCAATAATATAATCTCCTTTTCGCGGCTGATTTTCTTCAGAAAAGAAAAATCGTAAACCTCTGGATAAAGATTGTTCATGGAGTTGCTGATCACGATCCAGTTTTTTTGGCGACTATTGTTAATTTCATCAACCACTACCTTAGACCAAGAGCTAAATGAACCTTTGATTTCCGGTGGTCCGTTTAGCCACAATGCAGGATGCGTAGCGGGGGCGTAGCACATTTCTCCAAGATGGCATACATGCTGTATTGCAATTTGTGCGGCTAAAAACCCGCTTGATGTAATTAAAGCTGCGGCAGCCCCGTATTTCTTAGCGGCATAAGTTTCAACCTCGTCGTAAACGGACAGCTGAACATTATTATTTCTACTTGTTCCATTGTTAAGTCCGAATTTTTTAATCCCTTTAAGATAGAGTTTTAAGAACTCTTCCTGTTGTGGAATGCCCAAATACGCGGTACCCCCAAAATAAAGATAGTTTTTGCCGTTACTTGTAAGAGTTGCCCCTAAAGGACGTCGCAAATGACAAAAAGAGGCCTCGTTTTGCATTAATATGACCTTCCTAATTGATCATTGGCGGCCCTGATCAATGATTTCGTACTGTTCGAGTCGAACGAGAATTCCCAAAACATGATTCCGTTTGCCCTTTCTTTGGCCATTTGTGCTTTTTGCCAAATTAACTGGATACCGTTATAGCCGTAATCGGTACCGTTAACCTTTGCAAGATTCGGATATACATTCGCGCCACTTGCCTCTATGTCGCGATAGGCGATAGCCGAACCGGCTGCGTTTTCGCCATAAAGCGGGATCCCCAAAATGGCTTTTTCTTTCGGCAGGCCTTTTTCAACCAGGTAAACGTCTAAGCTTTTTTCGGTTAATTTCATAGAAGCATGGTTTAACGGCTCGGATGTATCGTAATTCGGCCCATCATATTGCATGAGGTTCAAGAAATCTATGTATGGAAAAACTTCAGGTTTAATTCCGCTTTTGATATTTCCGGCGTATACGCCCGGGGTTACCGCAGCACTTAAAAATTTGCCTTCAGGACGCAATGCTTCACTTAATTCCTTCATCAACAGCACAAAGTTATCTGCCGAAGCATCTGCGGCTGTTGGATACTCCCAATCGATATCGGCTCCATCAAGGTTATTCGTTTTAACAAAGGCCAGAACTTGTGCCGTAAATTTTGTTCTCGCAGCAGCTGATGCGGCAATGGTTGCGAAAATAGTTTTATCGCCCGAAACTGAAATTCCAGTCTTAACGCCAAAACTTTTTGCTTTCGTGATAACGGTTGTAAATCTTGTAGGTTGTAAAACTGTATTTAAAGAGCCGTCTCCACTCGCATTTGGATTGATAAAAGCATATAATAAATGTGTGATCATTTTATATTTGCTGTCGTCTACCGTAGCAGGATCTTTATAACTTGGCATATAGGCTACGATCTTGAACGTTCCAGGAATCCAGGGGGTTCGCGTAGGGGGCGTAGGAATGGTAGGAGTTGTTGGTACAGGAGGATCTGGTGTAGGCGTTGGATCGCTTTTTTTGCTACACGAACCAATGGTTAGTAAGATAGTAAGCGCAAGGAGTAAGTTTTTTAATTTCATAACGATAGGGATTAATGGGGATGAATATTAGGGCTTTAACTGATTTTTAAAAAATTCAAACTGTTGCTGAATAGACTTTGCCCAATAGGCTTTATTGTGGGCGCCGGGTTGAGAAATATAAGTGGCATTTAATTTAAGTGAATCACACTTTTGCTTGAGCAGGTTGTTAGAGGCATAGAACATATCAGACGAGCCACAATCAAAAATAATGGGTTTAGGGTTCCCTTTTAAACGATCGATATTTTCGTAAACCGAATATTTTTTCCATAGCCCACTATCTGCAGGGGGATTTCCCAATACCTCTCCTAATCCGTATTTACCAAATCCATCGGAAAGCCTAATACCTCCACTTGTACTTCCTGCCGCGCTAAAAAGAGAGGGCTGTTGAATAAAAAGATATAAAGCTCCATGACCGCCCATGCTTAGGCCACTTATAAAAATGTTTTGATCATCTGTTTTATATTTCTTTTTTATATCCGGATAAAGTTCTTCGAAAAAGAAGCGCTCATATTGCCAGTCGGCCTTTGCCGGACTATTTACATACCAACTGCTAAATAAGCCATCGGGGCAAACAATAATGAAACCGTACTCATCTGCATACTTTTGGGCATTCATGATGTTGTTCCACTGTTTGTAGTTCCCACTGTATCCATGCAGCAAAAAGATAACTGGCATTTTGTCTATCTTTTTATAATTTTTAGGCGGAAAAACCCATGTGGTATCGGCCTTTGGGAGGTTCTTGCTTTGGTATATCAGTTGATCTTGGGCGGAAACCGCATTACCAATGAAGAGAAAAATGGAAAGTATAACTAATTTCATGTTTTCGGGAAGGTGCAATGTTTTCTAATCTAAAGGCACTCTACCTCTAAATTCCGGAAAAAATTCCAAAAACCTGCACTTATTTGCAGTTTTATTTTTAAATCCCGCAAATTAACGCACTGAAGAACAAAGTTGATTATGCTCCCTAAAAATTTTCGTGGATATAGGTCATTATTCTAACCATCTCTTTCCTTACATCAGCTGTTGGCAACACAAAGCTATTGTTCATAAAAGAAAACAGCAGGACTCTCCCTTTTTTTGTAACTACGTATCCGCTTTGATTATGATTATTAGACAGACTTCCGGTTTTCCCAAATACGAAAGGGGAATCGGTTTTAGGGTAGGCATTCTTAAGCGTTCCGGATTTGCCCCCAGCCGGCAACATGCTAAATAATTTTTCTTTATTGTTTACTTCATCATAAATCAGCTCCAGTAGTTTGATCATATCCCTAGGCGTAAAGAGGTTACCCCTGGATAGCCCTGAACCATCAACCCATCTTGGTTTATCAGGCAATGCCGATAAATAATTTTTATTTACATAATCGATCACCTTTGCGGTATTTAGTTCTTCGCCTAATTTATTGCCATACACAACCAAGAGCTGTTCGGCAATGAAATTGTCGCTGGGCAAAAGCATATGTTTAAACACCGAATCGCTTTTTACGTTATAAATTGTTTTGGCGTTGGGTGGCATCTTCATCTTAACTATTTCGATATACTTATGAAGGGTATCAGATAGCAAGGTTACCGTGGTGAGGTTGCTTACTTTATAGGGCACCTGCTGTTCGTAGTTTGCAGGGATAGCGGTTAATGGGTAGGTAAAGCGATTTGTTGTAAAATCTCTGATCACTTTAAAGGGCTTGGTATTTGAACTATCCTTTACAAAACAGGTTCCAAAATTTTGGGGCAGGATCTGCATCGCCCCTGCTGTTTTAGCACTTACTAGCACCACATTATCCATTATGGGCAGTTCGTTAATCTCTGGCTGATAATAATCGTTATAATCATCCCATTGCCATCCGTTGCCGTAAAAATCTCCCGTGTACCTTCCTGGAGCAAAATAGAGCTTTTTAGAAGTATTCTTTAATAGATTAAATGCATTTGTACCTTTTAATTGCGTGTGTAAAAACGAAGGATCTCCTGTTCCCCAAAAAATAAGCGAATCACCTCTTTCTACATAACGTAATCCCGGGATCGAATCGGGCATCATTTTTAATCCCGCATAAAATGTATAAAGTTTGGTATTAGATGCTGGTGTATAATACTTGTTCGCATCTTTTTGGAAGATCATTTCTTTTTTTTCCCTATCGTACAGCGCAAACCCAACTTGATATTGGCTAATAACCGTTGAGTTTTTAAATTCTTTTTTTACTTTGTTAGCGATGATTTGGTTTGGGGCACAGGCCGTGAGGCAGGTCGCTAAAATAAGACATAAATATATTAGGTGCTTTTTAGGGGTTAGGAAGGGGTTTTCCATTTATTAATCGGTTAATGATAAAAATGTGCGCCCTAATTTATTAATTTAGTTTCATGAACCGCCGAACATTAAAATAATTACAGCCAATTATTTACTGTTAGAAACTCCGATTGACTGTTAAAATCAACATACAAACCAAATGAAATATTGGCAAAAGACAATAAAATTACCTCTTCTGATCCTGGTTATCGGATTAATTTTATTGCAGATTTTATTTGCTAATCCTTCTTTCGGGCAACAATTTACATTCGAAAACGGTCTCAAAAGGGACAAGATGATTTTTACCCTCGTTAAGAATTTAATTGTGATCCCTATTTATATCAACAAGAAAGGCCCATACAATTTTATTTTGGATACAGGGGTAGGCTCAATGGTAGTAACCGATCCTTCGTTATTAGATAGCTTAAAACCTAAAAATTTAAGAACAACCAAAATATTTGGATTTGGGGAGGGGGAAGAAATCGAAGCTTTTTTAAGCAACGACATTAATGTTCAGCTTAAGGGAGCGCATATAGAAAAAATTCCGACCGCCTTTTTGAAGGAAGATATATTTGACCTCTCCAATTATTTGGGGCTAAAAATTTACGGTTTGATCG
The DNA here is from genome assembly GCF_059703915.1 of Pedobacter sp. NO84. Classification (NCBI taxonomy): domain Bacteria; kingdom Pseudomonadati; phylum Bacteroidota; class Sphingobacteriia; order Sphingobacteriales; family Sphingobacteriaceae; genus Pedobacter; species Pedobacter sp. NO84. Next base: position 3,418,876 of record NZ_AP046575.1, on the reverse strand, counting down.
GATATCCGTTTTTCAACAGTTTCGTGGTTAGGATCAACTATACCAGCAACCGGTTAACGTATTCCCTTCCTTCGGCTAGGGCCAGAAGAAAAGGAGAAAAGTTTCCCATCATACTTGAAAATAACAGGCCCTATATTTTTGCCGACATCGAAACGGCTGATCATAAAAATGTAACCGCCAAGTTAATCATCGATTGTGGCGCAAGCCATGCCCTATCATTAGATGCGTTGGATGGGAAAGCTTGGCCTCTACCAAAGGATACGATTTCGGCAAATCTTGGAGTGGGCTTAAACGGGCTGATTAATGGGAACATTGGTAGGGTTCCCCAATTAACGTTAGGAAAATATAAGTTTAAAAATGTACTTTCCGGCTTTCCTTCCTTTGAAGCTATGGCCTCAAAAATAGGGTACAATCAACGGAACGGAAATTTGGGCGCCGAGGTTTTAAATCGCTTCGATGTAACCTTCGACTATCAGGGCCTGGCGATGTACCTTACCCCAAACCAAGAATTTAAAACTCCCTTTGAGCACGACATGTCGGGGATAGAAGTGATTTCGGATCCAAAAACAAAACACATGTTTATTGGGCGTATAGAGAAAGATTCGCCGGCCGCAAAAGCGGGATTTATGGAAGCAGACGAAATCGTGTCAATTAACCTAGGGCTGATCGAAGGTTATACCTTAGAAGACGTGTGTAAATTATTTAAGTCGCAAGATGGGAGAACAATCCTGATCGAAATTGTGAGAAACAAGAAAAACATTGTTAAGCCATTGAGGCTGAAGCGAAGAATTTAGGTTTGCTAATCAATTGTAATATTTCTTTTACGAGGAACGAATTGCACCGGTACAACTCTATTTTTATTGCCGACCATACAAATTAATTAAATAAAATGATTAAAAGTAAAAATTTACTAGCCATTGCTAGTTTGGCTTTTCTATCTGTGGCAGGCAGTAATGCGTTATTTGCCCAAGATAGGAGAACAGTTCCGCCAACAACACCCACAGGAACCACTACGCCGCCTGCTTCTGCAATGGCGCCCAAAAAAGAAGGAATTAAACCTTATTCAGAGGTTATCACTTCAAAAGCAAAGAGCAAAACTGGCTTATTTAAAACCCACAGAGTGGATGATAAATGGTATTTCGAAGTTCCGGATTCGATGCTAAACCGTGAAATGCTGGTAGTAACCCGCTTAGCGAAAGTTCCTGCTAACGTTAAAGTTGGCAACCAGCAATACGGAGGAGAGGAACTGAACGAACAAGTATGGCAATGGGAGCGACGCGGAAAGCAGATCTTTATTCGCGTACCTAGCTATTCGATTCGTGCCGATCAGAATTCTGATATGTACCAATCCGTTAAAAACTCTAATTTATCGAGTATTTTAGCTTCATTTGATATTAAAGCCTATAATAAAGATACAACAGGCGTAATTATCGATGTTACAGATTTCTACAATGGCGATATCATGGCCATCGGCATGTCTGATGCACTAAGAAAAGCATTTAAAACCACGATGTTTGATCCCAGCAGATCGTATGTGGATACCATTAAAACATTTCCTCTCAACATTGAGGTAGTAGCTGCAAAAACATATAAATCTGTTGAATCTCCTGTGGATAATAGCATTGGAGCCGTAACCTTCGAATTTAATACTTCAATGTTATTGCTTCCAAAAACACCCGTTAAAGCTCGATTAATGGATGCCAGGGTGGGGTTTTTTGGTCAGGGTCAAACCGATTATGGAACCGACGCACAAAAAGCAGAACGTACGGCTTACATCCACCGTTGGAATTTGGTTCCTAAAGATACCGCAGCCTATAAACGTGGCGAATTAGTAGAACCGGTTAAGCCAATCGTAATCTATATAGATCCTGCAACACCTAAAAAATGGGTTCCATTTTTAATTGCCGGAATTAACGATTGGCAGGTTGCTTTTGAGGCCGCAGGCTTTAAAAATGCCATCATTGGCAAGGCAGCCCCTACCGCTGCACAGGATCCAGAATTTAGTGTTGATGATTCGCGCTACTCGGTGGTGAGGTATTTTGCATCCGACATTGAAAATGCCTACGGACCACATGTCTCTGATCCAAGAACCGGCCAAATTTTAGAAACACACATAGGCTGGTACCACAATGTGATGAACTTATTGAGAAATTGGTATTTCGTTCAAACGGCGGCAGTAAATCCAGAAGCTCGTAAAGCCAGATTTAGCGATCAGCAAATGGGAGATCTGATCAGATTCGTTTCTTCGCATGAAATTGGCCATACGTTAGGTTTACCGCACAACTTTGGATCAAGCTATGCCTATCCTGTAGACTCTTTACGCTCTAGAACATTTACCAATACACATGGAACCGCTCCTTCGATTATGGATTATGCACGTTTCAACTACATTGCACAACCAGGAGACGGGGTAACAAAATTATATCCTGGAATTGGAGAATATGATAAGTGGGCCATAAAATGGGGCTATACTTGGTTTCCGGGAAGCCTAACAGCACAACAGGAAAAAGATAAATTAGATACTTGGACCAAAGATAAAGCAGGTAATCCGCTTTACTTTTACGGTCGCCAAGGCAATAGTTACGATCCGCGTGATCAGAATGAGGATTTGGGCGATGATGCTATGAAAGCAAGTGCCTATGGAATTGCCAACTTAAAAAGGATTTTACCTAATATCGAAAAGTGGACCTATCAAGCCGGTAAAGATTATAGCGACCTAAGTGCGCTCTACGGGGAGGTAATCGGACAGCTAAATCGTTATATGGGCCACGTAGCCTTTAACATCGGGGGTTTAAGTGAGAACTACAAAACCTATGATCAATCAGGCGCTGTATATAATTATGTTTCAAAAGCGAAGCAAAAAGAAGCAGTAGCGTTTTTAAATCAACAGATTTTTACCACCCCTCTTTGGTTAATTAACAGCGAACAATTAAATAAATTTGATAACGGTGCCATGTTAACACGAATTAAAAGTGTTCAAACAGGTACAATCGGTAACATTCTTTCTGCCTCTAGATTATCGAGGATGTTAGATAATGAAACTAAAAATGGTTCATCTGCTTACACCATGCCCGAACTGTTTACTGATTTAAGAGGCACTATCTTCGCCACTGGCAGACCCGATGCATTTAAACGTAACCTCCAAAGAGGATATGTTGACAAATTAGGAAGCCTGATGGTTGATGCTCCTGCGCCGATTGGTTTACCACCGGGATTTGTGTTTACGCCGGTTAATATTTCGTTAACCGATATTAGACCATTCGTTAGAGCAGAGTTAAAAACTTTATTGGCAACAGCCAAATCAAGAGTTGCAGCAGGTGATGCCACAACAAAGGCGCACTATGATGATCTGGCGTTTAGAATTAATGAAATTTTAGACCCGAAAAAATAATTTCCCCAAAACCCGTTCTTAATCAGAGCGGGTTTTTTTATGTTTAAAAATTATGCTAAAGAGAAGTCTTCTTATCCTATTGGTGTTACTTGGCCAACTTTCATTTGCACAAAACGCCGATTCTATTGCAGTGGTTAAAGCCAAATGGACCAAACAAAAAATTGCACCAAAAACAAAGTTGATTACGCATCACTTTAACCAGAAAGATCTTTTTTTGGCCAATCAGTATATCGCATTTGTTGAGATTAAACGCAAAGGAAATGCTCCGGTATTTGCTTTCGGAAACGAAGTGAAAGTAAAAAAGACAACTTCTAGCTTTGGAAAGGAGCTCAACGCTCTTGCGGCCATAAACGGCACTTTTTTCGATGTTGCAAACGGCGGTTCTGTTGATTTTGTTAAAATGGACGGCACCATAATTAAACAGAATGTGCTTGATAAACAAGGGAACAGAGCGAGGCATCAACGAGCAGCCATTGTACTTAATGAAGGAAGACTAGACCTTAAAAAGTGGGACGGAACTCCTAATTGGGAGAATGGACTCACCGAAAAAGAGGTGATGCTTAGCGGCCCAATGTTGCTTTGGAAAAACCAAATAGAAGAGTTAGACACTGCCGCATTTACGCGTTTGCGAAATCCGAGAAGCGCCATTGGCATTAAGAGAAATGGAAACGTTATCTTATTAACTGTTGATGGAAGACACGAAAACTCGGCGGGAATGAGCCTTCACGAATTAGAAAAGGTGATGCGATGGCTGGGCTGCACAAGCGCCATAAACCTAGATGGTGGCGGCTCAACTACGTTATGGGTAGATAGTGAAAAGGCTAAGGGCGTAATCAATTATCCCTCAGACAATAAGAAATGGGACCACGAAGGCGAACGAAAAGTAGCCAACGTGATTGTGCTGAAGAAGCGTTAGGCGATAAGCGTCTAGCGATAAGTGATAGACGGTAGGTGAGAAATGATTTACAAAACGCTTTCCGCCAAACGCAAAACCTTTTATATTTGCCGCTGTTATTTTTACGTATGCGATCTAAAATCCAGTTTTTTATTTTTCCAGTAATTGTATTTTTTGTAGGGACATTTTTAGTGTCCTGTAATTCTAAAAACGCCAAATCAAAAAACGAAAAACAAGACTTAACTACCACTAATGAAGGTTTTAGAAATGTAAATGGTATTCGCTTTTTTGAAATCAACCGAAGGTTTAAAAACGGCCTATCCTTTAATAAGGACGGTTTTTATCACCAGCCCACCTGGGTGATAGAATATAAAGCTCCAGATAGCATGTTGGCCTACAGTCCCCAAAAAAACAAAATGGAAGCTTTCTACCTGCAGTTTGACCATGGGCAGGTCTATAATTTTGCAAGGGAGTTTTTTAGGGCCAAGGTGATTACAAAAGATAGTTTGGTATTACAGCGCTTACAGGTTAACGGTAGGGTTATCGCTGGTGATGAGGACGTCCGTTCTGATGTGTTTAGCACCTACTACAGCAAAGATTATATTGAAAACAAGTTGCACACCACCGTTGGCGAATTACAAAAGCCCACTAAGGCCGATACCCTTTTTATTCAAGACTTGGCCAACAAAACCTATCGCAATCCATCCAGTGCGGATACCGCCTTTGCGGCCATAGAACCCGTGGTTTTTAAGCCAAAAGGGCAATTTGTAAGCGTAGAAAAAATAAGTACAGTAGACGAAACAAACAACAGAAACCAATCTGTTGATTATATGTATCCCGAATATAGGCTTACTATAGCAAGGTCTTATAAAGAATTTGCCTACAGCTTTACCATGGTGGTTGATGCTAATGGCAAAATGTATGTAAATAGGGTAGAAGGGGTAATGCCCGAAGACATGCCGCCCCGAAAAAGACTGCTCCAGGGTATCGCCGATGTTTACCTTAAAAATCTTTTTGGCGTTATCCCTGGTAAAACATTAGGCATTCCCCATTCTAGTGAAGTATCCATTTTTTTGATTGGGAATAAGTCTAAATAATGCGTTTCAGATTTATATTCCTCAAAAAATGAGGTATTTGCATTTTTTAAAAATTAATTGCGTACCTTGCGCACTTAATTTTAATATACAATACAATGCAAGAAGGAACAGTAAAATTTTTTAATGTAACTAAAGGTTTCGGATTTATCATCCCTGCAAACGGCGATAGCGAAATTTTTGTACATTCAACAGGCCTTATCGATGAAATTCGTGAAAACGACAAAGTTGAATACGATGTTGAAAGCGGTAAAAAAGGCTTGAATGCCGTTAATGTGAAAGTAATCTAATTATTATCATATTTACCAAAAGCCTCCCGAGCAATCGAGAGGCTTTTTTTATGCGCTGTCATCGGATGAATATAGGCATGGCGCCCGCTCATCCGATGACTACTCAATAAATGCCCAATTCCTCGTTTGTTGAAGAATCTACCGTGCCGCAAAACCTCTGTGCTTTTCATAAAGAGTTAACTCGTAATGAGCTATGCCAAAAAATCTAATATGTTTAATTTATTCCGTTTGCTCGCGCCCTTACTTCTTAAACGTTACCCCGTTTAGCAACTTATAAAGCAAGGCCTTTGCCTTTTGCTCGTCCCCATCAAGAAACTGTATCCCCCCAGACAATAGTTTTGCCTTTGTAGGGTCTTGAACAAGAAAACTATACCTGTTTGCCTTTCCTTTTATCAAGGTAATTAGAACAGTATTATTTTTGATTACTTCTATCGAAGATCTATAAATCGAGGGTCTAGACGAAGCGAACAGCTTATCATTAAACTCTTTAGTGAGGGCTATGATGTTCTTATCCTTGTTCTCGGGTTGATAGATTTCCAACAACATATTGTTAATGTCATAGGTTTTTCTTTCGATAATATTATCTGGACGTACAAAGCCTTTAAATTTATCCTTCCTAAGGGAAGTTTCTTCGTTTTTTGACAGGCTTGTGAGTTTATCGGGCACGTTTAAACGTCCTTGTTGATAATTATTTCTTGTGCACAGGCATTAAAACTAAAAAGAATGGCCACTGCTAAAAAGATGATATATTTCATGTTCCAAGTATTCAAAATGTATGCCCTCAAAAAGTTATAATTTTTTTGAGCAGCAACATTAAATAGAGGTTGTATAATTTAATGGTTAACTATTTAAATTTTATACTAGAAATAATAGTGTACAACACTGTCTTTGCCTTACTTTCATCAGTTTTGGGAAACTCTAGTCTACCTGTTACAAGCTTTGAACCAGTAGAATTCATTGCGGTGAAGGTATAATAATTGAAATTTGGATGGATTAGGTGGTTGATAAGAACCTTTATTCCGTTAATCGTCTTGATTTCCGAAGAGTATGTTTGATTATCTGGATCGGAAAACATTATGTCATACTGTCTTTTGGTTTCCTCAAGGCGGTCCGGCTTTGCCTTACCTTCTGCTGCATTGATATAAATTAATATATCCTCTGATTTAAAAAAATCGCCAGAACGAACTTTAAGGCTCATCGTCGTGTTTTTTCTTTTATCGAGATAGGACTGGAATTGTTGCCCATCTGGTTTCTCCGTTCCCTTTGGAACGCTGTAACTGATTATTTTTTCAACCTTATTTTGTGCCTGCGCAGCACAGGAGACGATTAATAGCGTAGTTATAAATATTAGATTTTTCATGTCCATAAGCATTGAGCTTATAAGGTTCATATTTATTTGCTGCTGTATTAGATGTCGAAGATAAATATTTCTGTTTATAAGTTCTGTAAAGTAAAGTAATGATTTTCTAGATTGGAAAAATATAGAGCAATAGCCCCAACAAAAAGCCTCACCATAAAGATGAGGCTTTAAAAATCTAACTTACGAAGTTTTAGAAACTTCGTAAGTTTACTTCCCTCTCTTCGCTATCGTTTCAAATAAAAGTTCAGGTTCGTTGGTAGTGAGGTAATCAACATCGTTGTCTAAAAAGAAGTTCATATCCTCTACTTTATTTACTGTCCACGCATTTAAAACAAGGCCTAATTTTTTAGCTGGCTCAAACCAATTGTTTTTTCTAAAGGCGCCAATCGGGTAATCCATTCCGGTTAGGCCATCAGCTTTTATCTTTGCGGGTTCTACATTTCCTTCTAGGTAATGGGCTTTTGCGGTAGGGTCTTTGGCTATAATATACTGGCAGATGTCGTACCCAAAGCTGATGTATTCTACCCATCGCTCTGCTTTCAGTTTCTTTACCAGCTGCATACATCTTTCGGTAAGGTACATATCGCGCTCCTTGCCAAGTTTTTGCTGTTTGATTTCGAAAATAAGCTTGGTGTGTTTTTGTTTGATGCCTGCTTTTAAATAGGCTTCGGCGGTAGGGATAGATTCTCCATTTGAAAGTTTCTTGGTAAGCAGCTCGGCATAGGTGGAAGTGGCAATGGGTAATCCCTGAAAATTGGGATCATGATTTACTACCAGCACACTGTCTTTGGTTAAGTGAACATCGAATTCAGAACCAAAACAACCTATCTTAATGGCCTGTTTAAGGGAGGCAATTGAGTTTTCGGGCAGGCCTAGTTTTTTCCATGCTCCACGGTGTGCAATCACCTTGTTTTTGTTCCAAGAAGTGATGGGCTTTTGGGCATTTGCTATCGTATTAATCATAACGATCGATAAAACTGCCAGTATAAGTTTTTTTCTGTACATACATTTGGGTGTTAAAAGTATTGCTTTGGATTAAAATTTCTCTCAATTTTTTGCTAACTTATCCAATTGAATTGAAAAACGATAAAATAAAGCGAAAATTGCAGTTTTTGATACACAATTTTTACTTTATTTTCGTTAATTGGATATGGGGAATAGTTACGACCTTCTGCTTGCAAAAATCAATGAATTTACGAGAAAGTTTTACCTCAATAAACTTTTACGAGGAAGCATTTATGCCGCAGCCTGTATTTTAGCCCTCTACCTCTTTCTTTTTGTGCTTATTTATTACGCCCATCCAAATACGGCAACCAAGACCGCCCTCTTTTTTTCGTTCATCTTTATAGGTTTGGCTGCAATTGCATTTTGGATCATCAAACCCGCACTTTCTTATTTTAAACTAAATAAAACGCTCAGCGTTGAACAGGCGGCCGGGTTGATCGGCAATCATTTCTTTACAGTTAAAGACCGTTTGCTAAATACTCTACAGTTAAAAGCTTTGGCAGACAAGTCTCCCCAAAATAGCGAACTGATCCTGGCTGGAATCGATCAAAAAATTGGTGATCTAAGGCCCATTCCCTTTGCAAGTGCAATTAATCTAAACGATAATAAAAAGCATATTAAGTATATAATTGTCCCGTTGGGGATAATTATGTTCATCGGCATTATTGCGCCAACGATCTTAAAAGAAGGGACATCAAGCTTTATTCGTTATAACGAAGAAGTATTGCCAAAAGCTCCTTTCAACTTTGTTATCGCTAACAAGAGCTTAGTGGTTACGCAGGGCGATGATATTAGCTTAAAACTAGCGCTAACTGGCGATGAATTTCCTCAAGATATATACCTGGAAGATGGTGCAAACACCTACAAACTAGAGAAAGAAAAGATAGACCATTTTAACTATACCTTTAAAAACATCCAAAAAAATAAATCCTTACATTTTTTTGGGGGCGGTTTCAATTCTCCCACATTCACTATTGAAGTTAAGCCCCGCCCATCACTATTAAATATGATGGCAAGGTTAAGCTATCCAGCCTATTTGCATCGTCAGAATGAAACGCTAAGTAACGTGGGCGATCTGCTCATCCCCGAAGGCACTAAGGTAAGTTGGGAAATGCATACCGAGAACAGCGATCAATTGGCCTTTATTTTTCAAAACCAAGCCCATCTCCTTGATGTTGCTGATAATAGGGCCAGTTTTAGCACAACCGTGCGAAGAAATGGATCATACCGTATCGTGCCAAAAAATGCTTTTGTTAGCAATAGCGATTCGTTAGATCACCAAATTTCGGTGATAGCAGACCAGTTCCCTAGCATTTCGGTAGTAGAAACGCCCGACTCAGTTAGTACCAAAGCCATCTATTTTTCGGGCAACATTGCTGATGATTATGGCTTTTCGTCATTAAAGTTCAAATTTCAGGTTAAAGAGAACGGAAAGACAATAAGCGAGCAGACTAAGCTGATTTCAATTAAGAACAATCAGATTGAAGATGCCTTCTTTTACTTGTGGAACTTAAAGGATCTTGAAGTAAAACCAGGTCAAGTGTTGACTTACTTCTTTGAGGTTGCCGATAACGATGGGGTAAACGGAGCTAAAGTGTCACGTTCTGAAATTAAAACCTATCGGGTTCCTACCCAACAGCAGGTTGCAGAAAAATTATCGGAAAGCAGTGAGGCCCTTAAACAAAAAATGGAGTCGACCATTAAACTGGCAAATAGCATAGAAAAAGAAAGCAAGAAATTAAGTCAAAATCTATTGGATAAAAAACAGCTCACATTTGAGGATAAAAAGCAGATTGAGCAATTATTGGATAAGCAAAAACAATTGGAAGACGCCGTAAAAGAGATTAAAAAACAGAATGCAAAAAATACGGTCGAAAAATCTGAAAACAACCAGTTTAATGATGAACTCCAAGAAAAACAAAAGCAAATAGACGACCTCTTTAATAATGTACTTGATGAGAAAACCAAAGAACTGTTGCAGAAACTGCAAAGATTGATGGAAATGAACAATAAGGATCTTACCCGGGAAGAATTGGCTAAGATGCAGATGGATAATAAAACACTGAAAAATGAACTAGACCGCATTTTAGAACTGTACAAGCAGCTAGAGTTTGAGCAAAGTCTCCAGAATAAAATTGATCGTTTAGAAGAAATGGCCAAACAACAAAAGGACCTTTCCAAAAAAACACAGGATAAAAACTCCACCATCAACGATGTTAAAAGCAAACAAGATGAGCTGAACAAAGATTTTAAGGACCTTAAAAAAGAGCTGGGCGATTTAGACGAGAAGAACCAACAGCTAGATAAACCCAACGACTTTAAAAATCCAGAAAAAGAAACAGAGCAGATTGAAGAGAAACAGCAGGAAAGTAAAGAGGCATTAAGTAAAAACGAAAAGCAGAAGGCTTCCGAGAAACAACAGCAAGCTGCACAACAAATAGAACAACTTGCCCAAAAGCTTACAGAAGAGCAGCAGCAGGGCCAAGAAAAGGAAGATCAAACCAATGCCGAAGAATTGAGACGGCTTTTAGAAAACCTGTTGACTACCTCTTTCGAGCAGGAAAAAGTAATGATGGCCTTGAGAAAGATGAGCAACAATGACCCCTCGTACATTGCCAATGTTCAGCAACAAAATACGATTAAAGACAACATGAAAACTATTGCCGACAGTCTTTATTCGCTCAGCAAACGCGTGCCCCAAATAGAAACTACCGTTAATGCAGAAGTTGATAAGATTAATTTTAACATCAATAAAGCGATTGATTATTTGGGCGATAGGCGCACAGCAGAAGCTAATAGGGCACAACAATTTGCAATGACCTCGCTTAATAACCTGGCATTGATGATGAATGAAGCCTTGGAATCGTTGCAAAATGCACAGAAAAATGGCAAACCGGGCAAAGGCAAGGGAGGCAAAGGAGGTGGAGCAAGCGGAATGAAAAAACTCCAGCAGATGCAAGATCAATTGAACAAGCAAATGCAAAATGCCCGCGATAAAATGCAAAGAGAAGGGAACATGGGTACGGTTCCCAAAGGACAGATGAGCCAGGAATTTGCAAAGATGGCGCAACAACAGCAGATGATTAGAGAGGCGCTCCAAAAAATTAACAAAGAAGAAAATAAGGATGGAAAAAATGCGCTTGGCGATTTAAATCAGCTTACCAAAGACATGAAGCAGACAGAGATGGATTTGGTGAATAAAAAACTGACCCAAGAAATGATGGACCGCCAAAAAACACTCCAAACCAAGCTCCTTGATGCAGAAAAGGCGCAACGAGAACAAGACCAGGATTCGAAAAGAGAAAGTAATGCCGCCAAAGAATTTCCGCCGTCTTATAAACAATTGCTGGATAAGTTTAAAAAAGAACAGCAGGGCCAAACAGAAATGATCCAAAGGCTTCCACCAACTCTTAATTATTATTACAAAAATAAAATTGCAGAATATTTTAAACTGTTAAATTCGCCGAATTAAATTTAAGGTCAAAAACCTTTAGCCCAAATTTGTAATAGAAATAGATGCCTACAATTAGTTTTTTTACAGAAGACACTACCTATCTAATCAAACACAAAAAAAAGATTAAGGACTGGATTAAGGAAACAATTATAGCCGAAGGATATAAGTTATCGGAATTGAATTTTATTTTATGTTCTGACGGCTATTTATTGCGTATAAATCAAGATTACCTCAAACACGACGACTATACCGACGTAATTACTTTTGATAACTCTGAGGAGCTTAAAATGGTTATAGGAGATATTTTTATTAGCATTGATCGCATCAAAGAGAATGCAGCTAGTTTTAATTCTGCAATCCCCGTAGAGCTGTGCAGGGTAATGGTGCATGGTACGCTGCATTTGTTGGGCTATAAAGACAAATCCAAGGGCGATAAAAAACAAATGACGGAGAAAGAGGATTTTTATTTGGATAGATTAGCGTTGGGCGTTTAGCGATACGCGTTCAGTCACAGTTATCGCCAGGCACCTAACGCTCTACTTTACGGCACGAAAATCAAATAGATCAAATAGCATAGCACAAGGCCAATGGCACCTGTGATCAGCCCCGCTACCTTTCTTTTCTTAATAAAAAAGAGGAGGATTAGTCCACTAAGGGAAACCAGGATCAAAAAGATTGCAGAAATGTCGATGATCCATCCCCAACCAGAGCCTGAATCTCTGCCCTTATGCAGATCGTTCATAACGGCAACAATTCCCATTTTTATTTCTGAGATTTCATAGATTCCTTTTTCACGATCTATAAATGCATCACAGGAATAGGCTGGTCCCTTAAACACAACGCTAACTTCTGATTCCTCAATCCTGAACTCGCTTACCGCTCCTTTAATGCTATATTTCTTCCTAAGAAACTCTACTATTTCTAGCTTAGCTATTTTAGCTGTATCTGGGCTATTTACCCATTTTACGTTCAGATTGCCTTTATTTTTAACTACAACCTGCTTATCTCCACCAAACCACGAGGGGTGATTAAGCGTAAGCCCGGTAAAAGAAAAGAAAAGCACAACCGCAAAACTTACCATAGAAAGGTAAATATGCAGCCACCGAGAAAGTTTTGCAACTTCTTTCTTAGGGCTTGATGGTTTTGTAGCAGTTTTCTTCTTTGAAGTAAATGCTAGGGGCAGTTGATTATTTTTTATGGAAGTCAAAGGTTACGTTTGAGATTTCTACATTGCCAACTGCATTCGCTTTTTTGGCTGATTTTTTAAATTCCATATCCTGACGAAGAATTTCATCTGTACCGTGTTCTTTAGATGTTTCTATAATGATGGTGTACTTTCCTTGAGGAACAAATTGGCCCTTATCATTCTTACCGTCCCATTTGACGGTATATTTTCCAGGGTTTCTGGTTGCGCCGGTTACAGAGGTATAATTATTTTTATCCGCTTTAAAACTATCTCCATTAATACGATACCAGTTTCTTAGATCCGGGATCCATTTTGGCTTATTATACCATAATGCGAGGTTACGAACGGCTACCTTGTTTGCGTCTTCAACCCAAATTGCTGCAAAGGGACGGTGGCTATTACCTGCGATAGTATTAAATTCAAAGTTAATATCCAATTCAAATTTGGGATCCCATGGCTTTTCAGCGCCAGCCAACACAGGCTGTGAGACCGTTTTTTTATCCGTTACTGCGCTTTTGTTCACAAATGCACCCCATCCTTTACTTTCGATTCTTTTACCCTCGGCAGTGATAATCATATATTCAGCACTATCTACCGTAGCAGCAAGCGCTTTGCTTTCTTCAATTGTTAGCACATTAAATGCAGTAGCTAAGGCACCTGCATCTGTAGCGTTTGGAGAAATTACAGTAGCACTAATCACACCTTCAACTGGTTTTGCGGTCCGAGGATCAACAATATGCGAATACCAATGTTTGCCAATCTGCTCACCTCTACGGTAATTACCGCTTGTTGCAACGGCCCTATTGCTTACTGTTAAATAGGCCAAAGGAACATCATTTTCGGCATTTGCCTGAGGATTGGTAACGTTAACTAAATCCTTCACATCTCCTTTAATTACTAAGTCGCCCCCAATGTTTACCACTACCGAACTTACTTTAGAAGACGCCAAAGCCGCATCACAGGCTAAATTAATGATATAGCTTTTAGCAAAAGTGTTCATCACCAATGGTGTATTGGTTAATCGTGTTGCGGTTAAATTAACTTTATCCAGCTTATAATTTTCTTGTTGCATGGTGGCAACAGCAGTTTTTAATGCCGCCGTACTTGGAATTTGTTGGGTTTTAGCTGCATCGTTCCACAGCTTCCCTGCTACAGCAGCAGAAGCATTTAAGGCTCCATTTGTGCGCTGTTTCCATTCCTCAAATAAATTTAGCATTCCAAATAGCTCTTTAGAAACCTTAACTGGTTTATTAAGATCCTGTTTCATCCAATTACTAAATTCACTCTGGGTATCATAAGCACTAAAAACCGCCGATAATCTTTCGATTTCCTTAAGTGCTGCATCTTCGGCCTTCTCTACCTCCTGCTCCGAAACGCTAGTAATTTTAAATTCTAACGATGTTCCCAATACATTTTCATAATGCGAAACATACAAGCGTTGTTTACTTTTATGATCTATGGTTGATTTTGGTGAAGAGCTAATTAACAGTAAACCAGCGAGTAAAGGCGCTATTATTTTCATATCATTATTAAGTTTAATTCTAAATAGAGTGCAAATGTAAAATCTAAATTCGGATTCTACCCTATTATGACTGTTTTTTTTAGTAAAAAGTTTAATACTACAATTACTCAACACCTAAGGATGCTTAGAAACCATTGACTATTGAAAGGGAGAGAAGTGCTCGGCTCCTCTTAGGTGTCTAAGGCGTCTTAGGTGGTAAAAAATAAGCGTGTAGCTAGTGGGCAAGAGTATTGAGGTATCTGAAGTCTGTTCCCTCCTAATGGTAGGCGGCCATGTTAAAATTCTCAACGTGTTCGTCGAAATATTACAGGCGTTCGTCGAGAGTTACCCTATGCTGGTATAATACAGTTGATTGCGTTGCAACCTTTTGGGGCTTTGGTCGTCTTATATTCGAAACCAACCTGATAATGGGGAGGCAAACAAAAAGATTTAAAAAAATATAAAATATAAAAAATTATGAAAACTTCTATCAAAACCTTGATCGCACTAACATTAACTGCAGTAGTATTAACAACATCAACAGTAGCAACATTTGCCGCCGACGGAAATAAGGAAACACTTTTAACTACAGTTAAAAAAGTAAACAAAATTGACGTATCAGGAAATGTTGAGTTGATCTTGGTACAAAGCTCAGACGAAAGCGTAAAAGTTTATGATGATTATTATGCTAAAAATGCTTTGGTACAACAAAAAGATGGCGTATTGCGCATCAGTTCTTTCAATAAACAACCATTAACAGTTGTAGTTTATGTGAATAACCTAACAGAGATTAACGCCGCCGACAATGTATCCGTTAAAACCTTTGGAAAATTTAGCGCATTGGCACTAGAGGTTAACCTAAAAGATAAAGCAACAGCGAACCTGAACATGAATACAGTGAGCCTGTTTACTTCGGTTACCGGCGATGCCAACTTGACCTTAACAGGTTCAACAGAAGATTACTCGAGCTTAATGGGAGGATTTGCTAAAGTTAACACTGCCCAGTTTACTGCCCAAAGCACAACGATCCAATCTAAAAATTCAGTAGTAGCGAGAGTTTCAGCTCCAGTTCAATTGCCGGATGCAGAATAGTACAACATTTAAAATTCATACACACATATAAATTTAGTTTAGTTTTAGTTTAGTTAATAAAAAAGCGGATGGATGTCCGCTTTTTTTATGGATATATTTGTAGCGTAATTATCATTTCTTTTCTATTAATTGTCCTTTAAAGGGCTTTTTATTATTTTGCTTGTTAATTAATAGATATATGAACCTCCCTTTTTCCTTTAAGCAAAAAATTAAGATTGCATTATTACTTTTTTGCATCATGCTATGCACTATAGTGATCCGGTTTCTGGAAGATAAAACTTTAAAGAATATGGGCAAGACCTTTGCGTCTATGTACAATGATCGTTTAATCCCTGCCACCGATCTTTTTCAGATTTCTGAGCATATGATAGCAAAGGGTAGAATTGTCGATGCTTATCTACACCAAGACCACAAGCAACCAGGAATAACAAAATTAACTATACGAAAATATGATTTGAAAATCGACTCTTTACTTGATAAGTATCAATCAACTTTTTTAGTTGCTAGCGAAAAAGACAACCTCAAGGTTTTGAAAAGACTGATCAACGAACATACCGAGATAGAGAATGCTGTTTTAGCAAACTACAATCAAAGGGCTAACCCAATAAAGATGGCCGATCACAAAAAACAATTGGATCTTTCTTATGGCAACATTTTTAAAATCCTTTCGGATTTAACTAAAATACAATCAGAGGTGGGAGAAAAGCTTAGTCTAGAATCACAAAGGCTAATAGGCGGAAGTAAGCTATACTCTATGCTACAGTTTGTATTGGTAATATGTATAGGGGTATTGATCGTTTCCATCATTTTTACAGCTAACCTGATCAAAATTAAACCAGAAAATTTCCATTTAAATTAATTTGGCCCATAGTATTTGGGCGAATTGGGCTTCTTTACTTTGCTTCGACCTTTACCAAATTATAAATCCGTACTTTTGCGGATAATTTTAGACTATATAAATCGTTAAAATATACTTTGAGTACACTAATTGCAGCAGAAGGCCTTGGCCACGCCTATCATGACGAATGGCTTTTTAAAAATCTAACCTTGGGTATTAATCCCGGTCAGCGTGTAGCGTTGGTTGGCATAAATGGCGCAGGAAAAAGCACCTTATTAAAGTTATTGGCCGAAAGATTCTCGCCTCTTGAAGGGAAAATTGTTAAAAATAAGGCTGTAAAGATTGGTTTTCTAGGTCAAGACCCCTCATTTCCGGCAGATTATTCGATTAGCGATTTCATTTTTTCTTCAGAAAACAAACAGCAACAGCTGATTAGAGAGTATGAAGAATTGATAGAGGATCCTAATCCAGATGAGAATAAACTTAACCGTTTGTACGAGGAGTTGAGCGAGCATAATGCTTGGGAATACGAGCATCAGATAAAAACGATTTTGAGCAGAATGGGCATTAACCATTTACAGCAAAAAATTTCTACGTTATCTGGCGGACAGAAAAAACGTTTGGCCTTAGCTAAATTATTAATAGAGGATCCTGAAATTTATGTATTGGACGAGCCCACCAATCATTTAGACATTGATACCATAGAGTGGCTAGAAAAATTGCTCACCTCTGGCAACAAAACTATTTTATTGGTTACCCATGATCGTTATTTTTTGGATAACGTATGTAATACTATTGTTGAGCTTGATAGAGGAAAAACATATAACTACAACGGAAACTATGCTTATTTTTTAGAAAGAAAGGCAGAGCGTGAGGCGGCGGATGATAGTACTTTTCAAAAGAACAAAAATCTACTGAAAAAAGAATTGGAATGGATGAGGAGAATGCCTGCTGCACGTACCGTTAAATCGCAAAGCAGAATAAATTCGTTCTATGATTTAGAAGAAAAAACAAGTCAACGATCTGATAATCAAATAGTTACATTAAATGTTAAAATGGCTCGTCAAGGAAATAAAATTCTTGAGCTGAACCATATAGGGCAAACTTTTGATCATAATGCGATCATAAACGATTTTAGTTATACCTTTAAAAGAGGTGATAGGATTGGTTTGGCGGGTAAAAATGGAACGGGCAAATCGACATTGCTGAATATCATTACTGGATTTCTTAATCCAGAAAAAGGTGTGGTTGATGTGGGTGATACAACTGTTTATGGCTATTACAAACAGGGTGGATTAGCATTCAATGAAAAAGAGCGCGTTATCGATATAGTTAAATCTGATGCTGAATACATTAAAATGGCTGATGGGCAAACGATATCAGCCTCAGCTTTGCTAACCCTGTTTTTGTTTCCTCCAAAGAAACAACATGGTATGGTTGAGAAATTAAGCGGCGGAGAAAAGAAAAGGCTGCATTTAATGAAGGTATTAATGCAAAACCCTAACTTTCTTATTTTAGATGAGCCCACTAATGATTTGGATATAGATACACTGAATGTATTAGAAGAGTTTCTGGAGAACTTTCCTGGAGTATTAGTATTAGTTTCTCACGATCGTTACCTCTTGGATAAAATGAGCGAGCAATTATTTATAATGGAAGGTGATGGGAGAGTAAGCATTTATAATGGGAACTATTCCGAATATCGCATAAGTTTGGATAATGCAAAGGATGTGCCTGTTTTGAAGTCTAAGATAGAGGAACCCATTGTTGCAAAGGCTCAAAAAAAATTGTCTTATAAAGAACAGATTGAACTCGAAGAAATAGAACACAAGGTTTCGCTCAAGGAAAATGAGATTGAAAAACTCTCCTCTTCCCTTTTGGTTATTCCTCCCGCCAATTATCAAGAGATAGAACTTATATCAAAGTCGATTGATAGCCTTAATCTTGATCTCGAACATATCATACAGCGTTGGGTGGAACTTTCGGATAAAACAAATTAAAAATGACAATATCAGACATAATAGCCACTATAGGGGTTTCCCTATTACTAATTGCCTTCTTCTTGCAGAGTTTAAAAGTAATAAAAGCAGAGAGCCTTAGTTATGGTCTTTTAAATCTATTAGGGGCAGGAATTGCAGGATATGCTTCTTGGATAATCCATTTTATGCCTTTTGTAATTCTAGAAGCTGTATGGAGTGCGGTGGCGTTATTTGGCATAATTAAATTACTTTCAAAAAATAATGTTTCACGTGGAACGGAATAGTACACTCTCTTGGTTTCACGTGGAACGAAAAAAATATAATGTTTAAAGAATACGATGTTTTAGTTGTTGGTGCGGGGCACGCGGGGTGTGAAGCTGCCGCTGCTGCTGCTAATTTAGGCTCCTCAGTCCTATTGGTAACCATGAACATGGAAACAATAGCGCAGATGAGCTGCAATCCGGCTATGGGAGGCGTGGCAAAAGGGCAAATTGTTAGAGAAATAGATGCAATGGGCGGTTATTCTGGCATAATAGCGGATAAAACGACCCTGCAGTTCAGAATGCTTAACAAGTCAAAGGGACCTGCAATGTGGAGCCCACGAGCTCAAAACGACAGGAAAAGATTTGCTGAAGAATGGCGTTTGATGTTAGAACGTATCCCAAACGTAGACTTTTGGCAAGAAATGGTGGGAAGTCTTATCATAGAAAATAAGACCGTTGTTGGAGTTAAAACAGCTCTTGGCGTTGAAATTAGAGCTAAAGCTGTAGTATTAACTAATGGTACATTTCTAAATGGTTTGATCCATATTGGCGAAAAGAAATTTGGCGGCGGTAGAACGGGTGAAAAAGCTGCTACTGGTATTACAGAACAATTGACTTCTTTAGGTTTTGAAGCGGGGAGAATGAAAACAGGAACTCCTCCAAGAGTAGACGGAAGATCCTTAAATTATACGGTAATGGAAGAACAATGGGGCGATAAGAACCCTGGTCGTTTTTCTTTTACTAACGTTGAGCGGCCCACCGAACAGCGCTGTTGTTGGATCACGTACACAAATGCAAGAGTACACGAGGAACTAAAGGAAGGCTTTGAAAAATCTCCTATGTTTACTGGTCGTATCAAAGGTCTAGGGCCACGTTATTGTCCCTCAATTGAAGACAAAATAAATCGTTTTGCAGAGAGAGATAGGCATCAAATTTTTGTTGAACCCGAAGGGTGGAATACCTGTGAAATCTATGTTAATGGTTTTTCTACCTCCCTGCCGGAAGACGTACAATATAAAGCCTTGACCCAAATCCCGGGATTCGAGAATGCAAAAATGTTTAGGCCCGGGTATGCCATAGAATATGATTATTTCCCGCCCACACAGTTAACATTAACCCTTGAAACAAAACTAATCGAAAATTTATTTTTCGCAGGGCAGATTAATGGTACAACAGGATATGAAGAAGCTGCTAGTCAGGGATTTATAGCTGGTATAAATGCACATCAGAAAATAAAAAACCAACACGAACTTGTGATGAAACGCTCTGAATCTTATATTGGTGTGTTAATCGATGACCTGGTAACGAAAGGTACTGAAGAACCCTATAGAATGTTTACCTCAAGAGCAGAGCATCGCCTATTATTAAGACAAGATAACGCCGACATTAGGCTCTCTCCTATCGCGCATAAATTAGGTCTAATAAATGATGAACGATTGGCGCTTGTAAACGACAAAATAAAAAATGCGGATGCTATAGTTGATTTCACGAGAAAACAAGGAATTGAAATGAGTGAGGTAAACTCTTTGCTTGAAGACTTAGGAACGGCAACCTTAAATCAAAATGTGAAATTGGTAAATTTATTGAGCAGGCCCCAAGTTGGAATTAATGATATACGAAAGGTGAGCCCGATGTTTAACGAACTACTAAATAAATTCGACCAGGAAACCGTGGAACAAGCTGAAATAAAAATTAAATATGAAAGTTATTTTGATAAGGAAAACGAAATTGTAAACAAAATGCAAAAGATGGAAGACAAATCCATTAATCCAGATTTTGATTATAGCAAGCTTCTTTCTCTTTCGAAAGAAGCGAGAGAAAAGTTGTTAAAGATTAAACCAAGAACCTTAGGCCAAGCCTCAAGAATTTCGGGAGTTTCACCTTCAGACATCTCTGTTTTAATGGTACATATCACTAGATAATCGTAATTATTTGATTTTCAGCTGGTTAGACTAAATAATAAATCGCGCGTTGCAAAGCCCTATAAAGCGTCTTTTTGTTTTTTTAATGATATCCATCAAAAACAATATAAATTTAAATACAGACCATATAAATGACGAAATTTAAAGGTTTAGGAAATGTGTTGAGTTATCAATCCTTTTTTTGGATTGCCTGTCTACTTTGCGGCTGTGCAGCAATGCAAACTCCACAAGGCGGTCCTAGAGATACTACTCCTCCGAAGGTTGTTAAAATGGAACCGAAAAATTTGACCACAAATTTTAATACCAAAAAGATAATCATAGATTTCGACGAGTATATAAAACTTGATAACGAGTTCAAGGAATTTACCATATCACCCGAGCAAGAAAAACCCCCCATTCTAAAAGCAAAACTTAAAAGGCTTGAGATTCAACTGCAGGATAGTCTTGAAAAAAATACAACCTACACCTTAAACTTTGGAAAAGCAATTGCCGATATCCACGAGAGTAATGCCATCAAAAATTTTACCTATGTTTTTTCTACTGGAGCAACGCTTGATTCTTTAAGTATCAGCGGACGTATAAGAAACAGTTTAACGGGCGAGCCAGAGTTAGAAGCGATAGTTCTTCTTTTGCCATTGGCCAGGGATACTATTTTTGGAAAAAGAAAGCCCTCTATCTATACCTATACAGATAGTAGCGGCATTTATAAACTAACAAATCTTAAAAAAGGTTCATACAAAATATATACGATAAAAGAACCTAACGGGGGCGATAAAATCTATCAGCAGTTTAATGACCAGGTGGGATTTATTAAGGATCCAATCCTACTGGATAAAAATCTGGATAGTATAAATATGAGCACCTTTAAAGAGTTGTCTCCAGTTTTTAGGGTCGTAGATCGGAAATTAAATACTGATGGTAGTATTAGCATGAATTTTAATCAGCTGTTGCGGAAACCGGAAATTACAATTTTAGAACCCGCATCGATAAATAATGATAAAAAAGTACAATTTAACGCCACTAATGATTCTGTAAAGGTGTGGCTGGCTGATCTAGGTTTCGATTCTATTAAAGTAGTAGTTAAAGATGAAGGAAAACCTTTGGATACCATTAAGATTTCTAGGGGCAAAAAAGACATCTATACCCGAACCATAACGGCAGGCGACAACCTGGAAAACGGAATGGTTAACCCAAACAAAAATCTTAAGCTAAATTTTAATCTTCCTGTAGATAACGTTGATCTGAGTAAAATTACTTTATTAGAGGATTCTATTCCAAGGAAAGGGCTTACGGTAGAAAAGGATAGTTCTAACCTTTTAAACTATATATTTAAGTATCCCTGGAAAACAAAAGAAAAATATATCCTCAAACTCGCAGATGGGGCCGTAACAGGAATCTTCAGCTCAAAAAATAAGGAGATAACCAAAAGTTTTGTCTTGGCAAATGCTGATGATTATGGCACACTTATGTTAACGGTGCAAGTTCCCGATAGCAGCAAAAACTACGTGCTTCAAATTGTAAATGAGAAAAAAGAACACGTCATATCAAGTCAGCAGATAACCAAAAACACGATCGTCACCTTTTCAAATTATAGAACGGGAATTTATTATGCCAGGATTGTATATGATGAAAACAAAAACGGAATGTGGGACACGGGGAATGTAAAGGAAGGTATCCAACCAGAGAAGATCATATACGAAAAAAAGGAACTTTCAATTAAAGCAAACTGGGACAGGAAAGAGATTATTGTTATTCCGCCATCTAAATGAAAAAGTATACTTTATATATCCTGCTTTTTCTTCAATTTGTAGCATTGGTGATTATGATAAAAAATCTTAACAAATGGACAATCTTAGCACCCTTTGTTATTACTTCCCTTATTTGCCTAAACGTTATAGTTAAAGAAAAAACAAAAGCCATCACCCTTCTAATGAGTATCATTATTATTATTGGCTTTATATTTTATTTCTATATACTAAGTCTGAACAACTTTAATTAGTTAACCCTATCACATGTTGCGTGCTACGATTGCTGATCTTTTGCACCATTGCAAAGTTAAAACCAACCCGCGTACATCATATAATTATCAGGTAATTTACCCAACAGAGCACGTTGCTCATCAGTAATGGGCTTTATCTTTTTTGCGGGAGTACCGGCATATAAGAAACCACTTTCGCATTGCGTATTTTCCAATACTACCGCTCCGGCCGCTATGATGCAATACTCTTCAACCACAGCATGATCCATCACTATTGCTCCCATTCCTATCAGCACGTGATCTTTTACGGTACATCCATGTACAATCGCATTATGTCCAACAGAAACGCGGTTACCAATATGAGTAGATGCCTTGAGATAAGTAGCATGGATAACTGCACCATCCTGGATATTGGTCTCATCGCCGATGGTAATTTTATTTACATCTCCCCTAATTATGGCATTGAACCAAATGGAACAATTATGGCCCATCACTACATCGCCCACAATGGTTGCATTAGGAGCTATAAAACAATTTTCTCCCCATTGGGGATATATTTCTTTAACAGGTAAGATTACTGGCATAGTATAAATTATTAGCTGATTGGCTAATTAGTGAATTAGCTAATTAAATTATTGTATCTATTAATTCTTTGGCGTGTTGGGGATAATCCGTGGTGTAATGCAATCCTCTACTTTCTTTCCTGGCAACGGCAGATTTGATGACCATATAAGCTACCTGTATTACGTTTCGGAGTTCACATAGTTTAACCGAAACCTTATTTTTCTTATAAAATTCTTCAGTTTCTTCATACAAAAGAAATAATCTTCGCATTGCCCTATCCAACCTAAAATCAGAACGAACAATACCAACATAGTCGCTCATTATCTTTTGGGTTTCGCGTAGGTTGTGGGTAACCAGAATATCTTCATTAGACTGGGTTACGCCCTGCTCATCCCATTCGGGAATATGTTCTGGAATAGTATTATTTGTATAGCTTTCCATAGCGGATAAAAATATCCTGTGTGCAAAAACTGTAGCCTCCAGCAAAGAATTTGATGCCAAACGGTTAGCCCCGTGCAAACCAGTAGAAGATACTTCACCACAGGCATATAAATTTTTGATGGAAGATTTTCCAAACTCATCTACAAGGATACCACCACACATGTAGTGCGCTGCCGGGGTTACAGGAATAAAATCTTTGGTCATATCAATACCTATAGATAGGCATCGGGCATAGATATTAGGAAAGTGCGTTAAAATGTCTGCTTTCTTGCGCATGGTGATATCAAGATAAACAAAATCATCACCAGACTTTTTCATTTCGGCATCAATTGCACGAGCTACAATATCACGGGGAGCCAATGATCCACGCTCATCATATTCGTACATAAACTCTTCCCCATTTCTTCTCCGCAATACGCCACCAAATCCCCTTACGGCTTCGGATATTAAAAAGGAGGGATATTCGCCCGGATTATAAAGTGCTGTTGGATGAAACTGGATAAACTCCATATTTCTGATTTTACCTTTGGCCCTATATACCATTGCCATACCATCGCCTGTGGCAATTACAGGATTTGTAGTTGCAGCATACACATGGCCGGCTCCGCCAGATGCCATTACAGTAACACTTGCTAATATCTTTTCAACATCGTTAAGCTCTGTGTTAAAGGCATATATACCATAACAGTTGATATCATCACTACTCTTATCCACATGCTTACCAAGGTGATGTTGGGTAATGAGCTCCAAACAAAAGTAATGTGTTAATATCTCTATGTTTTCATTTTCATGGATCTGCTTCAATAACACACTCTCTATTTCGTATCCCGTAATATCCTTATAATGTAAAACTCTATGTTCGGAATGGCCACCTTCTTTGGCCAGATCAAAAACTCCTGCTGTATTTTTATCGAAATTAATACCGTAATCTATAATCTCTTGTATACGCTGAGGGCCTTCCCTTACTACAATTTCAACAATTTTTTCATCACATAATCCATCGCCGGCTATCAAGGTATCTTCGATATGTTTTTCGAAAGAATCGGATTCATCCACCACTACTGCTACTCCACCCTGTGCATATTTAGTATTGGATTCGTCTTCATTTGATTTCGTAACGATTAATACTTTTCCGTGTTGGGCGGCTTTCAAGGCAAAACTTAATCCGGCAATACCCGATCCAATCACTAAAAAATCAACTTTCTTCATTAAAATAAACGTAAATAAACAAATTGTTAAGAATAGCTGTAATTGTGTTAACAGAATGTCTAAATAAAACCAACAACTATTTTTGAATCTTTAAAGCTAAGGTAAAAAGGTAATTTGACACAATCTTTTACATTATTTTTAAGCAACTTTGTATAGTTTATCAACGTTTTATAGGCATACTAACAATACACATTTTAGTATTGATAAGTTTATAGCTAAAGTAGTATAACGTTGTAAATCAGCTTAAGTTTAAAATATAAATGAATAATAATTGTTGGTAAATATAGGATAACTCATATCGCACTATTTTAAAATAGAATTTGTTCACATTACCAACACCTTAATAAGTAATAAGATTCTTTATATATAAAATTAATTATAAATTATTGATGTGTTGAGTACCGTATCTTTACCCTTGATAAAAGAATTGCAAATGGACATTGTTGAAGAATTAAATAGAAAAGGATTTATAGAGGAAGAGATTGATCCTACACTTGATCTTTTTGAGGAAATAGAAAAACTAAAGAAGGAAAAAAACGCAGTTGTTCTTGCTCATTATTATCAAGAACCTGATATACAGGATATTGCAGATTATATAGGGGATAGTTTAGGTTTATCACAAGAGGCTGCCAAAACTGATGCAGAAGTTATTGTTTTTGCTGGGGTACATTTTATGGCAGAAACGGCAAAGATATTATCACCTCAAAAGAAAGTTCTTTTACCCGATTTAAAAGCAGGATGCTCTTTGGCAGATAGCTGCCCGCCTCATTTATTTAAAAAATTTAAGGAGAAATACCCTGATCATTTGGTGATCACCTATGTAAATTGTACGGCAGAATTAAAAGCGCTGAGTGATATTGTTTGCACCTCAACAAATGCTGTTCAGATTGTTGAAAGTTTACCGAAAGACCAAAAGATAATTTTTGGTCCTGATAAAAATCTGGGAGCCTGGGTAGCAAAGAAAACAGGCAGGGAACTGGTGTTGTGGAATGGTGCCTGCATGGTTCATGAAATATTTTCTAGAGAGAAAATCACAAAGTTAAAGGAGCGACATCCGTTTGCTAAATTTATTGCACATCCAGAATGTGAAGAAGCGGTTTTGGCAATGGCCGATTATATTGGATCTACTACTGGATTATTAAAATATTCGATCAATAATGAGGCCCAGGAATTTATAGTTGCAACCGAAAGTGGTATTATCCACCAAATGGAAAAGGCAAATCCTAACAAAACTTTTATTCCGGCTCCGCCAAACAATAGTTGCGCATGTAACGATTGCCCGTACATGAAAAGAAATACGCTCGAAAAATTATACCTGTGTTTAAAAAATGGATTGCCAGAAGTTAGCGTTCCTGCAGATATTATCGATAGGGCACGTAGACCGATAGAAAGAATGTTGGAGATATCTGCAAATTTGGGGTTGTAGTCAGACTTTCAAAATCTTAAAGATTTTGAGTCTTAATTTAAAATTATGTTTGAAAATAAAGAACGCACAGCAATATCAGAATTAGGAGAATTTGGATTAATTAAACATTTAACCACTAATTTTAAAATTAAGCACGAGACCAGTATAATAGGTGTTGGCGATGATGCTGCTGTACTGGATTTTAGTGATCAGGTATTGATTTCTACCGATCTATTATTGGAAGGTATTCATTTCGATTTGGCCTATGTGCCCTTGATGCACTTGGGTTACAAGGCGGTGCAGGTAAATTTGAGCGATATTTATGCCATGAACGGGATTGCTACCCAAATCACGGTATCGATAGGGATTTCGAGTAAATTTCCGTTAGAAGCTGTTGAAGAAATTTATAAGGGGATTGAGTTGGCCTGTAATAAATTTAATATAGACCTGATAGGTGGAGACACTTCATCCAGTAAGCAGGGTCTGGTTATCAGTATTACGAGCATTGGCCATGCCGCAAGTGCTGATATCTGTTATAGAAATGGGGCCGAAGAAGGCGATCTGCTATGTGTTTCTGGTGATTTGGGTGGGGCCTATGTAGGATTGCAGATTTTAGAAAGAGAAAAACAGATCTTTTTAGAAAACCCGCAATTGCAACCCGATCTTGAAGGAAAAGATTATATCATAGAACGTCAGTTAAAACCAGAGGGAAGAAGAGATATTGTTGATCTGTTGGCCCAAATGAAGATTAAGCCAACGGCGATGATAGATGTTTCTGATGGTTTGGCCTCTGAGATTTTGCATATCTGTACACAATCTGAAAAAGGATGTACTTTGTACGAAGAAAAATTGCCCATAGATCCCATGACCTACGAAACTGCTCGTGAGCTTGGTTTGGATCCCACAGTTTGTGCATTAAATGGTGGTGAAGACTATGAGCTTCTCTTTACCATTAAACAGGCTGATTACGCTAAGCTTAAAAATGATGTGGATATTAGTATTATTGGTCATATCACCGATAAAAATTCAGGATGTAATATGATCTCTAAGTCTAATGTTGTACATGAGCTGAAGGCACAGGGGTGGAATGCTTTTAAAGGATAAAATATGAATAAAGCTCTCGCTATTATTTTCGGTATATTATCATTTGGTGCTATAAAAGAAACCTTTAGGATTGCAACATCTACTGCTCCTGATATATCCGTAAATAGAGGAGAACTTTTGCCAATGGGATTTATAATATCAATCGTTTTTATTGTATTAACAATTGTTTTTTGGAGAAGATCAACAGTAAAAAAACTTTAGTGCATCATATAAACTGGCACAGCGATCCCTTAACTTTATCAACACCCATTGATAAAGATTATAAAATGTCGCAAAATGTACGTCGGTTTTTTAAATCACATTTAGGTGATGAATTTCATTTTAATCGATCATTTATGGCCTGGATAAAAGAAAGTACCGGTAAAACCTTGGCTGAAGCTATAGAAGAATGGAATAAAAAGAAATAATGTAGCGTTTTGATATCAAGTTACGTATCGGGAACATGAAAAAAATGGGGTTTATTTTATGGTTTTTAATCTTTGGTTTAGGGTCTTGCAAAGAAAATGATGTTATTGATGACCCCCAAGAAGACTGCATATCCTGTCAAATAGCTTCTCTTAATCAGGCAGATGCGGATAAATATTTGGTTGATAAGCTTAAAGAAATCCAAAACCTCTCCACTAGTGTGCCATGCAATGATGCAACAGAATGGTTAATTACACCAATTGGAGCTAAAGCTTGTGGCGGACCCACCGGTTTTATCGCCTATTCTACAACAATAGATAAGGTAGCATTCTTAAAAAAAGTTGCTGATTATACCCAAGCACAAAATGAATATAACAAAAAATGGCATGTCATTTCAGATTGTTCTGTACCCATTGCGCCAACAAAAGTCTTATGTCAGGACGGAAAACCAAAACTCACTAATTAATTTTGCTTTTTAAATCAATACACTTAAATTAGGGTAATGATTAACCAAAGTAAACAGCAGCAAGATCACAAACCCCAATTTAGTGGGAGATTGCTTATGGTAAGTATTCTGTTTTTCATACCTTCTGCTATCTTGGTTTATTCTACGTTTTTTTTGCACAATGGCGTATTTGTAGAATCACAGCTTGCTGGATATATCTTTTTCATAACCTTTGCGTTTATCTATATTGGGATAATCAAGGCTATTACTTGGATTTTATCCCGTTTTGGCATCATAATTAGATAAGTTTTCTTTGTTCCTACCCTACTCCTCTTCCAAAAACTTAGAATCAATCTGTTTGTTGGATTTTGTTTTTGCACCTAGTTTTTTGATCTTTTCTACTTTTCCGATCAGATTACCATTACCAAACTGTAATTTTTTAAAAGCATCATCATGTGCTTTTTGAGAAAGGTCAAGATGCTTTCCAATTTTTTCCATATCCTCTAAAAAACCAACAAATTTGTCGTACAGCGCCCCCGCCTCTTCGGCAATTTCGAATACGTTTTTATTCTGTCGGTCTACCTTCCAGATACTGGCAATAGTACGTAGGGTTGCTAACAAGGTTGTAGGACTAACAATCACCACTTTCCTGTCCCATGCATAATTAAAAAGTTCTGTATCGGCCTGTACGGTTACACTAAAAGAAGACTCGATGGGCATAAAAAGCAATACAAAATCTGGAGAATTAATTTGGTACAGGTTTTGGTAATTTTTGCCCGCTAACCCGTCGATGTGGTTTTTAACAGAAAGCAAGTGTTGCTTTAGATTTATTATTTTTTCTTCATCAGCTTCTGCGCTCATCATCCTTTCATAGGCAATCAATGAAATTTTTGCATCCACTATCAGGTGTTTTTCATCAGGAAGGTCAATTACTACGTCTGGCTGTAATCTATTGCCTTCAGCGCTATTTAAACTTGCCTGGATGCGATATTCCCGGTCTTTAACCAGCCCAGATCTTTCCAACACTCTTTCCAGTATCACTTCACCCCAATTTCCCTGTTTTTTATTATCTCCTTTTAATGCCTTTGTTAGATTGTTAGCATCAATTTGGATCTGCTTGCTTTGATCCATCAATTGAAATATCACGCCTTTTAATTGGC
Organism: Pedobacter sp. NO84; assembly: GCF_059703915.1. Lineage (NCBI taxonomy): Bacteria > Pseudomonadati > Bacteroidota > Sphingobacteriia > Sphingobacteriales > Sphingobacteriaceae > Pedobacter > Pedobacter sp. NO84. The sequence goes on along the minus strand of NZ_AP046575.1, from coordinate 3,389,895 downwards.
TTCTTTCCAATGCTTCGTCCTTATAGGCTTTATCTACTTTTTCTTCAAAAGATTTGATATTTGCTTTGAGCGGAGTTAAGATCTGATCAAGATTGGTCTGGTTTTGGGCCGTAAACTTTGCTGATTTTTCATCCAGAATTTTGTTGGCAATAAGCGAAAATTCAAGTGTAAATTTTTGTTGTAGATCTTCCAGAATTTTCTGTTGCTCGTTCAGTTTTTCTCGATGGGAGGCTACTAGGGCTTCGGCCTTGATAAGATTGCTTCGCTCTGCGCCAAAACGTTCGCGAAGATCATTTAGCTCATCTTCGAGCTTTTGCTTTTCTTCTTTAAGATAGTTGAGGGTTTCATTACTTTGGTTAGCGGCGGGTTTTCGCAGCAAGAGCACCAAAAGGGCGATTAGGATAACGACCAATAAAACAACACCTGCGATTTCCATTTGCTACGAAATTTTATCAAAAATATAAATTTATACAAGCTTTATTTATGGAATTCTTTAACATTTTTTATCATTTGGAGTAAAGGGCATAAGGTATATTTGATAATCCAATTTAAAAAATGAAATATTTTATACTGTTTATGGTAATGGTTACAGCTTCCGTTCCCAAAATTTCTTTCTCTCAAAGAGAAGCCCCCATTTTTAAATTCGACAAGAGATTTATTGAGGGACTGGATAAATGGATTGTACTTCCAATGAATAAAGACAGTACATTCCTTTATGGATTTGTGTATTTGGACAATAGTGCCGGGTTAACCTTTAATCTAGAGGGATCATTTAAAATCGAGGGAAATAAGCTGGTCCCCACGAAGGATAAAAATAATATGATTAAAACCCGATTACAGCCATCCAACTTAAAGGCAGCCATTATTGACACTTCGTTATTTAAAGAACTAGAAATTGAGGAGCTTCCATGGTGGTATAAAAACTATAATCCGGATCCGAATTCGGCACAAAGACAATACCGGCTAGGCTTTGTTTTTAACGAATGGAACGAATGTGCCCTAGCCTTGCCCTATTTAGAAAGAGCAAAGGCCATTGACCCGAACCATAAGGGACTCAAAGCAGAGTTTGCTTTTGCCTACAATGCCTTAGGGCGCTTTGATAAGGCAATTGTGGTGCTAAAAGAAGCGTTAAAAGAGGCCACGGGCGATTGTTATTTGTATAAGGAACTGGTATATGCTCAAATGCACTTAGGCTTGGTTGACGATGCAAAAGCAAGTGCAATTAAAGGAATTGCAGATTGCAACAATAATGAACTTAAGGGAGAAATGGCCTTTAATATTGCTTATCAATACTTTAAAGTAAAGGATAAAGAACAGTTTCAAGCCTGGGCAACCGAAGCATCAAAATGGATTAAGCCAGATTCGGAAATGGTTAAGGCATTAACAGATTTAAAAACGAAAATTGATAATTAGAATGAAGAAAATTACGGCTCTGATTTTTGTATTAGTCGCTACAGTTAGTGTGTATGCCCAAGAGATCAATCAAACAAAAATCAGGATTGAAGTTAAGCCAATTGATCCGAAAAAGGGCTATTCTTTTGAGCTTATGAAATCAGGAAACGAAGTAAAGATCTATTATAAAAGAGTAGATAGCATTGCTAAATTTTCTTTTGCCGACAAAGATCAGGCTACGTTGAAAAGATTGATGGGCAAGAACGACCTGTATTTTGATTCATTGACCCAAGATTCTTTAGCCTATTTCCAGCACAAGGTAGACTCAATAAGAACCATTAATACCTCTTATAAAACAGACAGTGCCACTATTTATAAGAGTTCCCATCCAGCTTATTGGAAATATATAGAAACCCTATTGCAAATACCAAATTCTACTTTAGAGGCCAAAAGGACGGAAAATCCAAGTATAGATCAGACCTTTTCGTTTTTTACCTTTGTTCAAAATAATCAGGAAAGGCAGTTATTTATAGATTCTTTGGACCCAACTAATTATCCGCTTTTAACAAAGTTGATAAATGATACGATAGAGGTGATGAAGGCATTTAAGCAGATCAAGGATATAAAGCATTGATATTATAATTCAGTGCGAAGAGGTATTGGATAAATACTTTTATGGTTTACAAGGATTGTAGTACCATCTCTCCTGCTTCTTCGCCCGTAAAACTTCCAATAGCGATCCCCATCCCATTGCATCTAACCGCAGCAAAAACATGCGGACTAACCTCCGTTATAATGGGTGCCAATTGTGGCCCAAAAGCCATGATTCCGCTCCAACCGTGTTCTATTTCGAAATCGGTATCTGGAATAATTACTTCCTTTAACAGTTTATGTAGTGCCTGTTGAACCAAATCAGTAGCGCCAAATGTTGTGGTTTGTTCTGCCTCAAAATCTAAATTTCTACCGCCCCCCAACAGGATTCGTCCGTCAATATTCCGGAAATAATAATATCCCTTATCGTAATGGAAGGTTCCCTTTATTTTTAGATTTGGGATTGGACTGGTTACAACAACCTGCCCTCTACCGGGCACAACCGCTAGATCAGGCAATAATTGATTGATAAAAGCATTGGTGGTTAACAATGCTTTTTTACAGATGAACGTTCCTTGATCGGTTTCTATAATTACTCCCGAGCCTTCTTGATGGAGCTTTTGGACCGAACATGTATTTAAAATTTGAATCCCCAACGCTGTACAGGCTGCGATTAAGGCTTTCATCATTAAACCGGGATCAAGTTGTGCCTCAAATTTATTTTCTATCAGCACATTGACATTGCTAAGACCAAAGGAACTAATCTTCGCATTCGCTTCCTTAAAAGCAGTCTTATCTAGTACAATATCATCAATTAACTGGTTAAAATGGCTCAATTTTGATACACATTCTTGTGCCAGTTGATGTTGTTCTGGTTTAAATAACTCATATCCACCAAGGTTTTTAAAATCAATTTTATCTTCTCCCAAGAGGCTCCGCAGCTTTAAAAGCCCCCTCCAGCGTTTGCTGATTAATTGATGCAATCCATCGGTTCCTGTTGATTTTTCTTGCTCTATCAGTTCGGAGATGCTGCCAAAACAGGCAAATCCAGCGTTTTTTGTGCTTGCGCTACTTGGTAAAAAACCCCGTTCTAACACCAATACGTTAACTTTTGGTTGTGCTTTTTTAATCGAGAGCGCTGCATTTAAGCCAACAATACCACTACCCACAATAACCACGTCTGCAGTAAAAAAATTCTTCTTCTCCCAGTATGACAAATTAGAAATCATATTTAAATGTATTGTAATTTTTTGAGGTGCCTAAAATAAGGGAACACTTTTTGATTAAATAAAAGTGAAAAACATACTAAGCGATATGGGAACTTACTTAATTTTAATTATCCCCGTGCTGCTGTTGAGCATGTTTGTGCAGTGGCGATTTAGAAATAAATTCTCAAAATATGCAGAAATGCAGCTCAACTCGGGCTTGTCGGGAAAAGAAGTAGCAGAAAAAATGCTACAAGACAATGGCATCTACAATGTAAATGTACTGAGCTTGGAGGGACAACTTACGGATCATTATAATCCTTCAACACATACGGTTAACTTAAGCACCGATGTGTATTATGGGCGGAGCGTAGCTGCGGCTGCCGTTGCTGCGCATGAATGTGGCCATGCAGTACAACACGCGAAATCTTATGCATGGTTAAACTTAAGGTCGAGCATGGTGCCGGTGGTAAGCATTTCGAGCAATTTATTGCAATGGGTGCTGCTGATAGGAGTAATAATGATTGGCTTCACAGGAAATCCTGCGGTATTGGCCGTGGGCGTTGCCGGACTAGCACTGGTTACTATTTTTAGTGTAATAACATTACCGGTAGAATTTGATGCCAGCAGACGAGCATTGATCTGGTTAAAAAATAACAGAAACGTAATGTACAGTGATGAGGAAAATGTACAGGCAAAAGACGCGCTTTGGTGGGCCGCAATGACATACGTTGTAGCAGCATTGGGCGCATTGGCAAATTTACTCTATTATGCTTCCATGCTTTTTGGAAGAAATAGGGATTAATTATCACAAAGTGATGCCTTTAGCAATAATTGTGATGAACTTCAGCTAATTTAAGATTAAATCTTGTATAGTTATTTCTTAGCTACGCTATCTGCCAAAATGATTGTTTTGTCTATTTCTTTTATATGCCCTATTATAGGTTTATTCGTGGGCCTATCCTTAAGTTGATACTTTTTGATGATTGGAAGTGTTTTTGAGATTTTTAAAAATATATGCAAATCATTTAAATTAGCGTTTTTACTATCAATCTGTTTAAGCAAAGTTGTATCAGGGGCTATGGAAGCTTTGTATTGTGATTGGCTTTTCTCTATCATTACCCGCAGCCGGTTTTTAAGAACAGAATCTGTTAACTGTTCAATCATATCATTAGCGTTTTTATAATAGGAATTATTTTTATCGTTAAAATGATTAAATGCCTGTAACGAGTCGCTTTCGCTATCAGAAAGCCGACTAATTTTTTCTTCTAGCTCATTTAGTGCGGGTGTTTTTTTTGCCAGCTCAGCATACAGTACATTTACCAAATTATCATTACCACGCTTATAGCTGCTAAAATCAACCTCAGAATTTTTATCCTGTAATGCCTTTGGTGTATCTGGATTATTTTCGGAACTAGAACAAGAAGTTACGATTAGAATGATGAGGGCGAGATGAATATATTTTGCTTTCATGACAAAGTTTTATTCTTAAATATAATAAGAAAATCTTTGTAAGCACTTGCTCTTTGGCAAGAATTAATTCAATTTATAAGGAACAATCAACTGGAATTCTGGGATGTCAACGTTGAAAGGGGTATCATCAACCATTCTACTCATCGTATAATGGCCTTTCATGCTGCCGATATCTGTTTTAAGGTTACACCCAGAAACATAAGAGTAGCTTTTTCCAGGCTCAATAACTGGCTGAACACCCACCACACCTTCTCCTTCTACCTCTCTTAACGAGCCGTTCGAATCGAAAATAAACCATTGTCTGCGCATTAATTGAATAGCATAATCAGACAGATTTTCTATTTCTATGCGGTAAGCGAACATAAAATGCTCATTAGCGGGATTAGAATGCTCGTCTTGGTAAATGGTTTCTACCGAAATTTTTACACCTTGTGTTATAGCTGTAACCATTTGTTAAATTTATAAATTGCTTTTCAATAATCAAGCCATTTCAGAAAAAGGCATAACATGCTCGTATTTTTCTGCCACTTCGTCTAATATCTGATGGATGGTTTCAATATTTTCTTCCTTTACCAATAGCATTCTATAAGGTTTAAAATCAGGTAATCCTTTAAAATAATTGGCATAATGCCTTCTCATTTCGAAAACACCCACTTTTGGGCCTTTCCATTCGATTGATTTATCGAAATGGGTTCTACACGCCACTATTCTTTCATCTAACGTAGGACCAGGCAAGATTTCACCTGTTTTAAAGAAATGTTTAACTTCCCTAAAAATCCACGGGTAACCTATCGCGGCCCGCCCAATCATAATCCCGTCCACTTCATATTCCATCCGCCACGCGGCAGCTTTTTGTGGGCTATCTACATCGCCATTGCCAAAAATCGGGATTTTGATACGTGGGTTACGCTTGATCTCCCTGATCAATGTCCAATCGGCGTCACCTTTGTACAATTGTGCTCGGGTTCGTCCGTGAATAGTTAATGCTTGAATTCCTATATCCTGTAATCGCTCTGCTACTTCAGCAACGTTTTTTGTGTTATCATCCCAGCCTAAACGGGTTTTTACAGTAACGGGTAAATGAGTCGCTTTTACAACAGCATCTGTCATTTTTACCATTTTGTCTATATCCTGCAACAAACTTGCACCCGCCCCCCTGCAAGCAACATTTTTAACGGGGCAACCATAGTTGATATCCATAATGTCTGGCCCGGCTAGTGTTGCAATTTCTGTAGCCTCACGCATGCTTTCGATATCGCTTCCAAATATTTGAATACCAATAGGTCTTTCATACTCGAAAATATCCAGTTTTTGCCTGCTTTTTGCAGCAGACCGGATCAATCCTTCAGACGAAATAAATTCTGTGTACATCAAATCGGCCCCGCCCTGTTTGCACACGTAACGGAAGGGTGGATCGCTTACATCTTCCATTGGCGCCAACAATAAAGGGAACTCTCCCAAATCTATATTTCCTATCTTTACAGACATTTCTTTATCTTCAAAAACCTAATTAATTTTACAAAGTTACGAAAATTCAAAATAATGCAGTTCATCCCCACAACAAGAGAAGAAAATCATCCTTTTCTGCAACTTTTAATATTAACCACTGGAGCAATGGTTGGGGTTTTTGTTTTCGTTCTAATTGGTTTCGGAATATGCATAGCTATTTACGGATTTGACATAATGAGTAACACGGAGTGGGTAACAGGGAAAGATTTAAGGTATGTAGCCGCGTTAAAAATTTTGGTTACAGCACAACAATTTGGCCTATTTCTTTTTCCAGCGTTAATTTTATGTGTTTTTGAAAGAAAAAAACCTCAACAATTTTATGGGATTAAAACCCCTCAGGTACACGTATTGCTTGTTGTATTTTTGCTAATGCTCTGCTCAACCCCATTATTGGGCCTAGTAAATGAGTGGAATATGAACCTGCATCTGCCAAAATCTTTAAAAAGTATTGAAAGCTGGATGAGAAAGATGGAGGATGATGGAGCCACAACCACAAAGGCAATTCTAGCCGGAAAATCTATTTCTGCCTTAGCCATCAACCTTGCAGTGGTTGCCCTGGTTCCGGCAATTTGCGAAGAACTGATCTTTAGAGGGGGATTACAGAGAACGCTTATAAGGTGGATAAAAAATCCTCATGTTGCCATTTGGGTAGCCGCAATAATATTTAGCACCATACACTTTCAATTTTTTGGTTTTTTCCCAAGATTATTATTGGGAGCCGCATTTGGCTATATCTATTATTGGACCAACAATATTTGGTATACTGTTTTTGCACACTTTTTAAACAATGCCTATGCTGTGGCAGTAATGTGGTACTTTCAAAAAAACAACATGAACATTGATAAAATAGATGAAACGAACATTGCATGGTATGGCTATATAATTAGTGGGATTTTAACTTTAGCTTTGTTTACGCTTTTGCGAAGCAGCACAAAAAATAAAATAGACGATAGCCAGCCTACTTAAAAAAAGATGCATTTACCTAACCACAAAGGCACGAAGAACACAAAGATGCTACTTAAGCCTACTGCTTTGTATATCCAATCTCAATACGGCTCTCACATCTCATATCTCACATCTCTTCTCTAATGAAAATCCGTGCCATAACCGCCTTCTTTTTTACTATCGTGATGTTAGGGTCTATTTTTTTGGGGCCTTATACTTTTACGGGATTTTATCTCTTGTTAAGCATTGTTTCACTATTAGAGTTCTATAAATTAACCAGAATCGGGGGCATCAGGCCTCACAGAAATGTTGGTGCGATTGCTGCGGCGATAATATTTTTGATTACAGCCAGCTATCATTTTTTTAAGTTTGAAGATAAATACCTCTTATTGATTATTCCGGTAATTTTTTCGGTTTTCATCTCTGAGCTCTATAAAAAAGAAAAGATCCCATTCGCTAACATTTCGTATACGTTTGTGGGATTTGTGTATGTTACTATTCCCTTTTGTTTTTTTTATTCTTTAGGGTATTTAGCTGATTTTAACACGTATGATTTTCATCTTCCTTTAGCGTTTTTATTAATGCTTTGGGCAAGTGATACCGGCGCCTATCTGTTTGGGATGAACTTTGGTAAGCATCGATTATTTGAGCGCCATTCTCCCAAAAAATCATGGGAAGGCTTTTTTGGAGGGATGGCAACCAGCATTTTGGTTTCTTATCTAATTTCTTTACTATTTAAAGAAATGAGCCCTCTTGTTTGGGGCGGAATGGCAGTATTGATCGTATGCTTCGGCACCCTTGGAGACCTGGTAGAATCGATGTTAAAAAGAAGTTTGGACGCCAAGGATTCGGGCAGCTTTTTACCGGGACACGGAGGGTTCCTAGACCGTTTTGATGGCTTGTTAATCGCAGCGCCTATAGTTTACGTTTACTTGTATCTGATCCTGTATTAATCTCCAAATTCCATAAAGGGGACTTGCCCTTATCGTTCCTGTAATATAGTTTATGCATGCCCCCTTCAGGGGGTTGCGGGTCTGTAACAAAATTACAACAGCGGCATATCTGCTACGTTTCTTTCTATATTTGGTTTAAACTAAACTCATTTCCATGATTAAACGTTACCAATCCCTTTTGGTGCTTTCGCTGCTTTTTTGGTTTCAAACAGCGATAGCACAACAGATTCCTACGCCAAAAGAACACTTTGGCTTTGCGATCGGCGATGATTATCAGCTTGCAAATTACACGCAAACAGAAGCCTATTTTAAAAAACTTGCCGAAACTTCTAACAGGGTTAAATTGGTTGATATTGGTAAAACCGAAGAAGGGAGAAGCCAGTACATGATGATCATCACCTCGCCAGAAAACCATAAAAATTTGGCCAGATACAAAGAGATTTCGCAAAAATTGGCACATGCCGAAGGACTAACCACCGAACAGGCAAAAGCTTTGGCCGCCGAAGGAAAAGCGGTGGTTTGGATAGATGGCGGCCTCCATGCCAATGAAGTTGTTGGGGCACATCAGCTTATTCAAATGGCCTATAACCTTGCTAGTAGCACAGATCCTGAAACCACGAAAATATTAGACAAGGTGATCGTATTAATGACGCATGCTAATCCTGATGGTCAAGAACTGGTAAGCAACTGGTATATGCGAGAAAAAGACCCTAAAAAAAGGAGTTTAAATGGTATCCCACGATTATATGAAAAATATGCGGGGCATGATAATAATAGGGATTTCTTTATGCTTAACCTTAAGGAGACCCAAAATATAGGCCGACAATTATTTGTAGAATGGCTTCCGCAGATCATGTACAACCATCATCAGGCTGGGCCCGCAGGCACCGTGGTGGCTGGCCCTCCTTATCGCGACCCTTACAATTATGTTTTTGACCCTATCATTTTAACAAGCCTCGATGCTGTTGGAGCCGCAATGCACAACCGCATGAATGTTGAGTCTAAACCCGGCTACACCCAGCGTGGAGGATCCGTTTATTCTACTTGGTACAACGGCGGATTGCGCACCACCACCTATTTTCATAATATGATAGGGTTGTTAACAGAAATAATTGGCGGACCAACACCTACAGATATCCCCTTGGTACCATCGCGTTTATTGCCAAATGGCGATTCCCCAAACCCGATCTTACCACAGAAATGGTATTTCAAAAATGCAATAGATTACTCGGTTTCATTAAATTATGCCGTGTTAAATTATGCACAGCGTTATAGTGATGAACTGTTGTTTAATATCTACCAAATGGGTAAAAATTCTATTAATAAGGGTGGCAAAGATACCTGGTCTTTTTCTCCTAAAAAGATAGATGCGATTAACGATGCCTATCAAAAAGATAGGAGCACCACTACCGCTACAAATAGATTTGGAGGAGGTTCTATGCCGCTCAAATATTTGGACACAGTAATGAAAGCACCAACAAACAGAGATGCCCGTGGATATATTTTGCCGGCAGATCAGCCCGATTTTACCACCGCCATCCGTTTTTTAAATGCCCTGATCAGAACTGGGATCTCAGTACAAAAAGCAACAGCAGCTTTTAATGTTGAAGGGAAGAATTATCCCGCAGGAAGTTATATTGTAAAAACAGACCAGGCATTCAGGCCCCATGTTTTGGATATGTTTGAGCCGCAAGACCACCCCAATGATTTTAAATATGAAGGTGGGCCTCCAATAGCGCCCTATGATGCGGCCGGGTGGACGTTGGCCTACCTAATGAACGTCAAATTTGATCGAATTTTAAATTCATTTTCTGGACCCTTTGAAAAACTTCCCTATGGCGAATTATTAAACGCCACGCCTAAACCTCTTCCATCGGGCGGGGGATATGCATTAAGCGCAGCAGCAAATGAAAGCTACCTAGCCGTAAACGAATTGTTAAAAGGTGGAGCAGAAGTTTACCGGAATACTGCTGATGGGTCTTTTTATGTTCCTGCCTCAGCAAAAGCAAAAACTATTCTCAATAAAGCAGAGCATGGCTTTGGGATGAGGATCACAGTAGCCCAAAAACCAGCCAAAGCTATTAAGATGGCACCATCAAGAATTGCACTTTGGGATGTTTACGGAGGTTCGATGGATTCGGGATGGATCCGGTTTATCATGGAGCAATACCATTTTGATGCCACTGTAATTTATGCTCCAGATATTGACGCAGGAAACCTAAAAAGCAAGTATGATGTTATCGTGTTTGTAGGGGGATCTATTCCTGCTTTTAGCGCCAGCCCAACACAAGCAGGCAATAGAGGAGGGTTCGGTACGCCCGCTTTAGAAACCATTCCTGAAGAATACAGGGCAAGGGTGGGAAGAACGAGCCAGGATAAATCAATCCCACAATTAAAACAATTTTTGGAAGAAGGTGGCGATATCGTAGCTATTGGCAGTGCAACAAATCTAGCCGCACATTTAAATTTACCGGTACGCAATGCGATAGTAGAAATGGTTGGCGGTGCCGAAAAGCGATTACCCGCCGAAAAATATTATGTACCGGGAAGTGTATTAAATGTTGCGGTTGATAAGGGCCAACCCGCCAATTGGGGCATGGACAGCACGGCTGATGTCTACTTTGATAATAGCCCTGTCTTTAAGCTAAGCGCAGATGCTGTATCTAGTGGTAAAATAAAACCATTGGCCTGGTTTGCAACCGCAACACCATTAAGAAGTGGTTGGGCCTGGGGGCAGAGCTACTTACAAGATGGCGTTGTTGCTTTCGAGGCTGATTACGGGAAAGGAAAATTATTCGCCTTTGGCCCAGAAATTACCTTCAGGGCACAAACCCACGGCACCTTTAAATGGATGTTTAACCAATTGTATAAGTAATCCAACCCCATCAAATATTAAAAGCCAAGTCTATAAAATGATTTGGCTTTTCTTTTAAAACTATCTTTGGGGCGTTTTAGCTTGAAACATCATCTATCCGGAATCAAGGGATTTATTTTAGAGTTGAGCTGATGTGTGCTAAATGGTGTTTTCCATGCCATGCGTAATTTCCCAGCAAATAGCCCATTGTATATTCCTTTTCGGTTTCGGGATGGATGTAGGTGCGGGCAAACTTATCAGGGTATAAATTAGTTAAAAGAAAGACCAATCGCTCGTGTATTGCTTTTAAAATGGCAATAGAAAATGAAATATCACCATTTTTTCCATCTGGAAGCTCGGCCCATCTATCCTCATGGTAAGGCCTTATCATGGGCTTTTCTTCGGTTAGTGTTAAATGGAAACGGGTATATGCATTAATATGGCTATCGGCCAAATGATGTACAACCTGCCTAACATTCCAGCCGTCTGGTCGATAAGCAATTGCCAATGCGTGATCATCCAGCCCATCGGTAATAGCGGCTATCTGTTCAGGGAGTTTCGCTAAATCCTCAATCCATACGGATATAAGTTCTGAGGTAATCTCTTTTGGAGGAGCATATCTTCCTATAGGATATTTTAATTCTTCCAGTTCGCTCATATTATAAGTTTGTTTAACCGCTTTACGCTCCACGCTATTACATTATTCTCTTCAGTAATTTCAGTATCCATTTCTTGTCAAAATAAGGAGGATAGATTAAACCTGTAAAATTTATTTTTCGTTGAAAAACAACGGCTCTTTCGTGTGAAAAACTTTTAAAACCATAAACGCCATGGCTACTTCCCATCCCGCTTCCGTTTACACCCCCAAAAGGCAGCTTTGGATTAGAAATATGGATCAGTACATCATTTACACAGGTTCCTCCCGCACTGGTGTTCTTGATCAAATTTCTAATGTTTTTTCGGTCGTTACTAAAAATATACAAGGCCAATGCCTTGCTCCTCGAATTAACCTCATCAATAACCTCGGTCAAATCTGTATAGGTTATTAGGGGTAATATAGGGCCAAAGATTTCTTCTTCCATTACTTTAGCACCCTTTGGCACATTGCTTAATACCACAGGATGAACAGTTTGGCTGTGCTCGTCAAAAGTACCCCCATAATTTAATGTTGCACCTTTTTCTACCGCTTCGTTCACCAAGTTTTTTAATCGCATAAAGTGTTTGGGGCTAACGATTTTCCCATAACCTTCCTCGTCTATTTTTTGATCTTTTTTGAAGAACATTTTTGTCGTAGCAATTTTATACTGATCAATAAATTCCTCAAGCTGTTCTTCGTGTATAAAAACATGATCTGGGGCAATACATGTTTGGCCGCTATTCACAAGTTTGCCCCAGGCAATTTTTGTTGCCACCTTGCTCAAATCTACTCCTTGATCTATAATTGTTGGCGATTTGCCCCCAAGCTCTAAAGTTACCGAAGAAAGGTTTAAGGCCGCGGCCTGCATTACCACTTTTCCTATTTCTGTACTTCCTGTAAAAAAAATATGATCAAAGGGTAAGCTCAACAGCTGTTTTGCTAGAGTTGCTCCACCTTCAAAACACGCAGCTTCATGCTCTTCAAAAGCTTCTGCAATAATTTTATTTATAATCCCACTTGTTGCGCCACTTATTTCAGACGGCTTGATAATCACGCAATTCCCTGCTGCTATGGCCGAAATCAAGGGACTCATGGTTAATTGAAACGGATAATTCCATGGTGCAATAATTAAACACACACCTTTTGGCTCGTAGTAAAGTCTGTTCTTTGTAAATGGGCTGCTAGTCGTTTTTCCAATTCGTTTAGGAGCTACCCAATCACTCAAATTTTTGATGGCGAAATCAAGTTCGCCATAAACAAAAAAGAGTTCGGTTACCGCTGTTTCAAAAGAGCTCTTTCTGAGGTCTGCTTGGAGAGCAATATAAATTTGGGTTTCATATTTTTCGATAGCATCCCTTAATGCTCTTAACTTAACTATTCTTTGGGCCGCATTACTTTTTCTAAGCGTATATTTGTAAGCTTGTTGTGCTTTAAATACAAGCTGAATTTTTTGTGCCATGTAATTGAACTATATAGGGTTGTAATTGTTAAATATAGTTAAATGAAAAGGAAATTTATTAAAACCAAATCCATTTGAAGCATATTGCGTATATAAAAGTAAAATTTATAAATATGAAGAAGCAATTATTTTTTGTTTTGATTTTGAGTACCCTTTTTGTGTCGGTAAAAGCCCAAACTTCTAGACCAGACGTACTGGTAATAGGAAATGGAAATGCGGCTTTTGGGGCAGCGTTGCAATCGGCAATTTCAGGCGTAAAAACTACCATATTATTGCAGGCGGGAGGCTTTGATATTACCCCATTAAATGAAGAAATAAACTCAGGGATACAAGCAGATTTTATAAAAAAATACCGGAACAGTTTACCCACTAGCGACAGTACAAAAGCTATTATTTTAGACAAGCAAAAAGCTAACAGTGTATTGAGCACTTGGACAGACAGTATTAAAAACTTAACCATTATAAAAAACGTAATGTGGGTTAGTGCAGATCGTTCTGGAAATAATTGGAGTTTTAAATTAAATAATGGGAGTACAATTAGGCCAAAGGTTTTGATTAATCCCGGAGACACCAAGCTCAACGCGGCATTAAAGATAACTGGTGCCACAGCTAAAAACTGGACCACGCTCAACTATAATTCAACAATCTACAGAACTAGTGTTGCAGCGGGTAAAAACAGTATGGGGGCCACCCAGACCATATTTTCAATGTATCAGTTTTTTATTCCGTTTCAAGAAAACCTAATCTGGATCAGTGATGATGAAAGCATGCTACTAGGTCAGGCTGCAGGCGCTACGGCTGCCTATGCCGCATTCTTTAACACAAAAACATCACTTTCCAATCTAAGAAAGATCCAAGGAGAACTTATCCACTATAAATTAAACTTATTGCCATTGACTGATGTAGCCGTTACTGATACCACTTGGAGAGCCATTCAGCAGCTAGCAATAACAGGAATTTTAAAAGCAGAGGTAGAAGGTAAAACAGTTAAATTTTCTCCAGAAAAACTGGTTACAACAGACGAGATCAAAGAGCCCATTAAGGAATACTATTATAAAGCCCAAATTTGGTTTGATGATTATAAAAATCCAGTAATGACGATAGGCTCAACACTAGATATGATCTCTTACGTAGGCAATAAATCTCTAGAAACCATTAAAAAGGAAATAGACAAAAATTGGAAAACAAGCTATCAATTTAAAACATCCTTTGATCTAAACAGGCAAATCAATAGGCGCGAGTTTGCGGTCCTGTTGCAAGATTATATGCCTCCATTTAACGTTAATATCAACGAAAATGGGAAAGTTGTTCGTTAGAGTGGCTTTTAGTCGATAGATTTTGTGAGGATGGGTCTTGAATTTCAAGACCCTTCTTACTTACCCCAAATGGCGCTCTATCTATTAGTTACCTTTCGGCAAAAATGTAACAATTATAAAACTTCATTCTCGTGAAGGTTAATGCAGCTCTTTTTTCTATAAATTGCATGCATAACCAAACAACTAATGAAAAAACTATACCTTTTTAATGTGTTTTTTCTGCTCTTTCTATGCGTTGCAACAGCGCAGAACCAACAAGACTATAGCAGTAACACAACACTCGCTCAACGTGTAAGAGCACTTAGCGTTAAGTATCCCCAGTGGGTAAAGACAAAATCCATAACCCAAACTACAGCGGGTAATGAAATTTGGATGATAACAATAGGCACAGATAATACCACACAAAAACCTGCTATTGCTGTAGTGGGTGGTGTTGAAGGTAAACATCTCTTAGGCGTAGAAATGGCTATTGGTTTTGCCGAAAAATTAATGGCATTAACAACCGTGGATAGTGTAAAAAGCCTGCTCAATAAGCACACTTTTTATGTTTTCCCAAATATGAGCCCAGATGCAACCGAAAACTATTTTGCAAAGATAAAATCAGAACGAAGTGGAAATGCAACCAAAACCGACGATGATCGAGATGGCAAGATTAACGAGGACGATGTTGATGATTTAGATGGAAATGGGAAAATCACATGGATGCGGATTATGGATCCAACAGGGAAATATAAGCTAAACACCGATGATCCACGCTCCTTGTTGCTGGCAGACGCCGCTAAAGGCGAAACAGGAAAATATATCCTCCTTCCAGAAGGCATAGATAACGATAAGGATGGGGCATTTAATGAAGATGGTCCAGGTGGGGTTGATTTTAACAAAAACGCCAGCTATAACTATAAAAATTTTATCCCCGGAGCAGGAGAATATGCGGTATCAGAAAAAGAGAACAGGGCGCTTTTCGATTTCCTTTTCGACGCATTTAATGTGTATGCCGTAGTTACCTTCGGGCCAAAGAACAACCTGTCTACTCCCGTTACATTTAATCCCACAGCAATTTCTAAGCGTGTAATTACGGGATGGTTTGATACTGATGCAAAGGCCAATGCCCTCGTTTCGGAACGCTACAATAAAATAACAAAAACAAAAGACGCGCCTAAAACGCAAGCAGAAAGTGGTGATTTTTCTCAATGGGCCTATTTTCATTACGGGCGTTTAAGTTTTAGTACGCCTGGGTGGTGGGTGCCAAAAGTGCTTCCCGATTCGGCTCGCACGGAAAAGAAATTTGTAAATGACGATCAAACAGCGTCTTATTTGAGATGGGCCGCAAGCCAAGGTATAAGCAACACCTTTACCCCATGGAAAGCAGTTAATCATCCAGATTTTCCGGGCCAAACCGTTGAAGTTGGAGGAGTGGATCCATTTGTGTTGATCAACCCGCCGTATAAACTGGTTGATGGGATAGTTAATAGACATACTGATTTTGTACTCGGACTGGCGGCAATGGCGCCATCGCTAGAAATCGTAAATGTTAAAACAGAAAAAGTGGCTGACGGCCTTACCCGAATTACATTGAGCATAATAAATACCGGAGATTTACCAACCTATACCAAAATTGGTGACAGAAGCTATTTTTTAAAAAAGTTAGTGGTAAAAGTTAACACCACTACCAATCAAACCGTGGTAAGCGGAAGAAAAACCCAAGCACTAGAAGGAATCCAAGGCAAGGAATCCAAAGAATTAACATGGTTGATCAAAGGTAACGGTAAGGTAACAATTGATGCAGGAAGCCCAACTACCGGAAGCAAATCAGTAACCGTTAACTTATAAAATCAGAACCTGAGATGAAAACTAAACATACTATTCTTTTGGCTGCAATGATTTTGTTGACCGGAATTTTAAAAGCTCAACAACCAGAAAACGTCTTAGCGGCTGTTGGCAGCCCCCCAAATCCTAAAGTGCAGATCAGCTGGAACCGATATAACGACCATACAGCCATCACAGAAATCTGTAAAAAATTGGCGGCGGCACACCCTAATTTGGTTAAACTAGAATCGATGGGGAAATCGTTCCAAGGCAAGGAGCTTTGGGTACTGACCATTACCGATAGCAAAATAGGCTCAGCGGATAAAAAACCTGCAATGTATATCGATGGTAACATCCACTCCAATGAAATCCAGGGCAGCGAATTTGCATTGTACACCGCCTGGTACTTAGCAGAGATGTACGCTGCAGGAAACAAGGCAATTATGTCGCTATTGGCCGATAAAACATTTTATATCGCACCAACCATTAATCCAGATGCAAGGGATAATTTCATCCATCAGGCCAATACCGCCCACTCTCCCCGTTCAGGTATGATCCCGATAGACAATGATCGGGATGGTGCAACAAATGAGGACGGCTTTGATGATCTGGATGGCGATGGGAATATCGTAATGATGCGCCGTAAAAGTGAGACAGGGCGTTTTAAGGTCGATCCAACCGATCCAAGAAGAATGATTTTGATTGGACCAGAAGAAAAGGGAGAATATGAACTCTTGGGATCAGAAGGAATTGATAATGATGGGGATGGTTTTGTGAATGAGGATGGAGAGGGAGCCTACGACCCCAACCGGGATTGGGGATGGAATTGGCAGCCTAATTACATCCAGGGCGGCGCGTATAAATATCCTTTTTCCATTCCCGAGAATAGAGCGATTGCAGATTTCGTAATGAAACATCCAAATATTGCTGCGGCCCAATCTTACCACAATAATGGAGGCATGATTTTAAGAGGGCCAGGGGCGATTGAAGATCTGGACACCTATAATGCACAAGATATCAGAGTATACGATGCACTTGGAAAAAAAGGGGAAGAGATGTTGCCGGGGTATAAATATTTGGTGGTATATAAAGACCTGTATTCTGTATTTGGAGGCGAGCTAGATTGGTTTTATGGTGTGAGAGGAATTTACACCTTTTCTAACGAGCTGTGGACAGGTTATTCCATGTACAACAAACAAGATGGAGAGGATAGCCAAGCCCAGCTCTATACTTTTGATAAGGACCTATTAATGAAAGATGCTTTTGTGGATTGGCATCCTTTTAAACATCCGCAGTATGGCGACATAGAAATTGGGGGATTTAAGAAAACATATACCCGTTTGCATCCTGGATTCTTGCTAGAGAGCGATGCGCACCGAAATATGTCATTTAGTGTGTTTCATGCCTATAATACTCCCAAGCTAAACGTTAACGAAATTGAGGTGAAAGAAATTGGGGGAGGGCTAACCCAGGTTACCGCCGTGGTAACCAATGATAGGATGATCCCCACACATGCTAGCCAAGACCTCAAAAATAATATTGAAACACCGGATATCATCTCTTTAACCGGGGGAACCGTTGTAGCGGGAATGGTGGTAAACAATCGCGACATGAACTTTACTACAGAGCAAAAAATGGACCCGGCAAATGTTAGGGTCAATAACATTGCGGGCAATTCTTTTGTTACCGTCCGCTGGTTAGTAAAAGGAGGAAGTAAGTTTACGGTTAGTGTTAACAGTAAAAAAGGCGGCGTAGCCAGTAAAAGCAATTAAATAAAACAAAATCCCTGTCGGCAGGCAGGAGTGAAATCATCTTTCCCGATAGCTATCGGGACGGTGATATCAAACGCAAATCGAGCAATATGAAAAGATTAATCTTATTATTTTTAGCAATATCATCAATTGCGCAAGCGCAGCAACTTGGCGCGTTAACTGTTCAAAAAATTATGCGCGACCCTAAATGGATGGGCGTTGCCCCGTCTAATTACCGGTGGTCTGAAGACAGCAAAACCGTTTTTTTTAATTGGAATCCCGAAGGAAAAGAAAAAGACCAACGCTATAAAATTGACGTAACAGGCGGAAAACCAGTGCTAACGCAAGATAGCATAGCCGAAAAAGCGATAGGCCTTAACTACACTTATAATAAGGATAAAACCCTTGCTTTAAGCGAAAAAGGAGGGGACCTTTATTTTCATAATTTAAAAAATAAAACCACAACTCGGCTTACAAACACCGTTGATCGTGAAAATGGCGCTTATTTTTTGTCCAATAACGATATCGTTTTTACGAAGTCTGAAAACGTTTTTCAATTAAGCCTATCCACCAATGAGCTGAAACAGCTCACCAATTTTGTGAGGGGAAAAAGACCTACACTGCCCGAAAGAACAAATCCCACTGTTCAGGATGTCTGGTTAAGGAATGAACAAACAGATCTGTTCGATATCATTAAAAAGCGAAACAAGCAAGGTCCAAGGCAGGCTTTTGGTGGCGGAAGAAGATTTAGCGGAGGAGCTAACGACGCAGGCCAACGGACGATCAAACCCATTTATTTAGAAGAAAAATTTTTATTTGGCGCAAGGGTTAGCCCAGATGGGCGGTTTATCAGTTATGGTCTCACCACTCCGGTTACATCTAATCACAACACTATTGTGCCTAATTATGTAACATCATCTGGTTATACTGAAGATATCGCAGGGCGTACCAAAGTAGGCGAAAATTTAACAATCACCGAAAACTATCTATATGACGTAGTAAAAGACAGTGTTTACCTGATACACAAAGAACAGATCCCGGGCATCAAAGATTTACCAGATTACCTCAAAGATTATCCTAAGCAACTAGAAGAGCGTACTAAAAAGAATGAAGACCGTAAGGTAAGCCTGGGCTTTCCAAGCTGGAATGAAAACGGTACAATGGCCATAATCACCGCTGAGTCCCAAGACAACAAAGACCTATGGATTTTGAAATTAGACGCGGCAACGGGTAACCTTCAGGTGTTAGATCGGCAAAGGGATGAGGCTTGGATAGGAGGGCCTGGGATAGGTAGAGATATTGCATGGATAGACAATAACAGGTTTTATTACCAGAGTGAAGCTACTGGTTTTTCTCATTTATACGTTTTCAATGTCGTAACAAACGAAAAGAAACAGCTTACATCAGGTAAGTGGGAGGTGCAAAGAGTGCAGCTTTCGAAAGATAAGAGCACCTTTTATATCAGTGCCAACAAGGAACATCCAGGAGTTACGCATTTTTATAGATTAAGCGTAAATGGAGGTGATCTGTTACAGATTACATCAATGAAGGGTGGCAATGAGATAACCATGTCTCCAGACGAGAAATGGTTGGCCATCAATTATTCGTATATGGATAAACCTTGGGAGCTCTATCTCCAGGCGAATAAACCAGGGGCTAAGGCCGTTCAGGTTACCAAATCTACTACTGCCGAATTTGAGAGCTACAAATGGCGCCAACCAGAGCTGGTTTCTTTTAAAAATCGCTACGGCGCGGATGTATACGCAAGGGTTTATCCGGCAGCCAACCCCCATCCCAATAAACCTGCGGTAGTATTTGTGCATGGGGCAGGGTATCTCCAAAATGTACACTTCTGGTGGAGCCAATATTTCAGGGAATATATGTTTAATAATCTATTGGCAGATAACGGATACACGGTAATAGACATCGATTATACGGGAAGTTCGGGTTATGGTAGGGATCATCGTACCGGGATTTATAGAGATATGGGGGGAAAGGATTTAACAGATCAAGTAGATGGTGTTAAGATGCTTGTTGAGAAGTATGGCGTAAATCCTAAGCACGTAGGTCTATATGGAGGTTCTTATGGCGGTTTTATTACCTTGATGGGACTATTTAAAGAGCCAGACGTTTTTGCTGCTGGGGCAGCGCTCCGATCGGTTACGGATTGGGCGCATTATAATCATGGATATACAGCCAATATCTTAAACGAACCATTTAATGATCCCATAGCCTATAAACGTAGCTCACCTATTTACTATGCAGACAAACTAAAAGGAAATTTAGTAATGCTGCACGGTATGGTTGACGAGAATGTTCACTTCCAGGATATCGTAAGGTTAACCCAGCGCTTTATCGAATTGGGCAAAGACAATTGGGAACTTGCCGTTTATCCGGTAGAAGACCATGGCTTTGTTGAGCCGAGCAGCTGGACAGATGAGTACAAGAGAATCTTTAAGCTTTTCGAAACAACGTTAAAGAAGTAGGTGTAGCGCAAAGGGCATGGAGCATGGCGTTTTAAGCCATACGTTTAATGCAAACGTAGCATAAATAGATATAGACGAAATCTAATAAGTAATAATTTTATTATAGATTTTATCTATATGGTTATCAACATTAAGTATGTAGAATTACTTCAAATTGGTTGGCGGCTTAGTTATATAGCCTTATCTTTGTGTAAGATAAAAAAATAAGATTATGGCAATTGTAGGAAAAAAGTTCCCAAATGTAAGCATAGACGCAATGTCTGAAATGGGTGATGATTTAAAGATCAAT
Organism: Pedobacter sp. NO84; assembly: GCF_059703915.1. Classification (NCBI taxonomy): domain Bacteria; kingdom Pseudomonadati; phylum Bacteroidota; class Sphingobacteriia; order Sphingobacteriales; family Sphingobacteriaceae; genus Pedobacter; species Pedobacter sp. NO84. Next base: position 3,369,229 of record NZ_AP046575.1, on the reverse strand, counting down.
CTATTTGAAGAAGCGGTTAATAAACAAACTAAGGTGTTGTTATTCTGGTATCCAAAAGACTTTACGTTTGTATGCCCAACAGAATTACATGCTTTCCAAGAAGCATTACCTGAATTCGAAAGCAGAAATACGATGGTGGTTGGCGCTTCGTGCGATACCAATGAAGTTCATTTTGCGTGGTTAAACACACCAAAAGATAATGGTGGCATTGAAGGCGTAACCTATCCGCTATTAGCTGATACGCACAGACATTTATCGAGCATCTTAGATATCCTGGATCAGGAAGTAAACTATGATGAAGAAGGAAACGAATCTTTTGGTGGATCTAATGTTACCTATCGTGCTACATATTTGATTGATGAAACCGGTAAGGTGTTTCACGAAAGTGTAAATGATATGCCATTGGGCAGGAACGTAAAGGAATACTTGCGTTTGATTGATGCTTATAGCCACGTACAAAAACATGGTGAGGTTTGCCCAGCAAATTGGGAAGAAGGTAAAGACGCAATGAATGCCGATAGAAAAGGCGTTGCCGAATACCTAAGCGCACACTAAATTAAACCTAAAAGTGGAAAGTCTAACATGTTATAATGCTATAAGTTTTCGCTTTCACCTAAATAACTTAACATAAAATTATGTTTTTAGAATTAACAGAAGATAACCTTCAACATTATTTGACAGAGAACACCAAAGTGATGGTGCAGTATGCGGCGTCTTGGTGTGGGAACTGTAGAATTATGAAGCCAAAATTCAAAAAACTGGCTTCAGAAAACGAAAATGTTGCATTTTTGATTGTTGATGCCGAAAAATATCCCAATTCAAGAAAGTTCGCAAACGTAGATAATCTACCCACCTTTGCCGCTTTTGAAAATGGCGAATTGGTTGATCAGGTGCAGACCAATAAAGTAGAAGGGTTAACAGAATTATTTACCAAAATTAAATAGGAGCTAAAAGCCCAAGCGTAACACCTTAAGCTTTTGCTTTTATCTTATAAAAGGTCTTAAAAAAATAAATTATGAAGATTCCTGTAATCAGACAGTTTTTCCAGAACAATACTCCTGAGCAGTTGGAAACAACCCTCGAGGTATTAGAAGCATTTTGCGAATTTAGAGGGGTAAACGAAGTGGAGGTCGATGTTGCTGGAGAGATGATCACCAATATATGTGGCGCTCTAGAAGTACACGCAAAAGTGAGCGAAGGCGTGTTGGAGAAAGATGCATTAAACGCTTTTGCCCAACGTGTAATGGGCTCGATAGATCGATAATCTACGCAGTAATTTTTAAGCCACAGATTAAGAAGATTGATATTCCTTAACAGTGAAGGAAATCTATTTTAATCTGTGGCTTATTAATTTATCAAATAAACCTACAGCTCTCCTCCAGGCAAAATAAAAGCTACCTTCAACTAGAACTAGTTTTTTGATCTGCCAAAAGTAATTCCTCTACCGTGGTCCATTTGATTTCTGGATACATATCATTGTTATAGTGGTATTGTTTTGCCCTTCCCTCCATCATATCTTTCATGTACTGCATCCCTTGCCATGCCGGATAAAGCTCATGCTTAGCAGGATTAAAAAATTTGGCAACTTTAGTTATCAACGTTAAAAATTTTAATCCACCAGGTCTAAATAGGATAAAGTCATGCCCTGTTACCCTACCTGCAACTTTGGCCATTTCCCTGGGTGTAACCTGATCACCAGCGACATGTAAAAAACGGGGCGCTTCATTTTCAAGCGCTACGTTTGCAGTAAATTGAGCGGTATTATCCATGGTTGTGAAATCGATGGACTGATCAGCATTGCCCCAATATAAAAGTTTCTTTTTCTTGAATAGGATCATGGGTATTTGATCGGTAAGCATATCCATAAACGCACCATTAAAGATAGAAACTGAGGCTATATCAACCTGATCTAAATACTGCTGAAATTCTCGCCTTAAATCTAAATTTCTATTCTCACCAGGCCTTAAATTTGTAAAATCAATCGAGAAATCTGAGGGGATAAATCGTTTAACTCCAGCTAAAACACAGGCATCTACCAGCTGCTTTTGAGTATCAATAATTGTGTCACGAAGTCCAGACAAGGCAGAAATAACACAAAATGTGCCCTTTAAAGAATCAACAAGACTTTTTGTATCGGAATAGTCTATTTCGAAAATCTTAGCTCCTAGATTTTTAAGCTCATTTGCTTTAGATTGATTGCTCCCACTGCGAATAAACGCATGTACAGCTGCTCCTTTGTGGACGAGTGCTTTTACTATTCGTGTGCCAAGATTACCTGAGGCACCCGCAACTACTATTATTTTTTCCATTTATGTTAGCTCTAACAAAAGCATAACAGCGTACATTAAAGATAGTTTCATTATAGAACACTTGGCAAGATTTGATGTCTTTAGCGACCTAATATAATTAAGGTTACATTAACGAAAACAGCATCCAAAACGCAAGCACGAAACAAAAGATAGATGTTATTTTTGAGAAAAGCTTTAGACCGGGCTCTTTTCTAAGTGTTATAAATAATAGTCCGGACGCTATAAAGCAACCCATCATTAGAAAAGTATGCACAATAGAATTTTGCAAAAAACCCGGTAATACTTGGGTATATTCAGCTTTAGTTGCTTCGAATGAAAGATCTTTTCCAACTACTATAAACCAACGTACCAATTCTTCGATACCGATGGCAAGTAATAAAAAGGCAGATACAAGCTTTAAGGTTTTCATTTTTTTGGTTTAAGGTTAATAGCTTTGGTACGACGAAACGGAGACTAATAGGTAAGTTAATTCCTATGTGATCTTGTTTATGCCAAATTCCGCCCTGCGTTTACAATTCCATATACCGTTCTAATGGCAAGCTTTTCGTAAGATTGTTGCATCTCATCACTTAATTTATGTTGTAGTTTTTCTAGCGCATAGTGTTGGATCAGCACTAATGGAAGGATAATTTTTTCTCTAACAGCGATAGAACGTTTCTCAACGGGATAGTTTTCCATCAGTTTTTCATGCCCAGCCAATTTTAACAACATTTCTTTAGAAAGCTCAAATTCTTGATGGAGCATCTTCCAGAACTTACCAAATTTTTTGTCGTTTGCCAGATAGGCTGTAATGGCAAAATCAGATTTGCTCATAGACATCATGCAATTGTCGATAATGGTTTTAAAATAGCCTGATTGGTGATATGTCTTTTCTACCTGCTCCCAATTTCCTGCTTTTTCTTGATTTTTTAACGCAGTACCTACGCCATAATATCCAGGGATATTCTGCTTTAACTGGCTCCATGAGGTAACAAAACTAATTGCCCTTAAATCTTCTAGTTTTAACGCTTCTCCTGAATTTCTTTTTACTGGCCTACTACTAATCGTAATCTTCGAAAGTAAACTTAAAGGCGAGAGGGTTTCTAAATAGGGCAAAAATAGGGGGTGCTTACGCAGGGCCAAAAAAGACTCATAGCTATCAACGGCCATGGTCTCCAGCGTGTCGTGATTAGCTTTATCTAACAAAACATTATGTTTTTCTTTCACTCCTGCGGAGATACCCGCATTAATTAATTGTTCTATATTAAAAGCTGCGCTATCGATAGATCCGTATTGTGAACTAATGGTTTGCCCTTGTATGGTTAATTGAATATTTTTATTAGCGATCTCTTTTCCCATCGAAGCATAAAATCGATGGGTTTTACCACCACCTCGAGAAGGGGGCCCGCCACGCCCATCAAAAAATGCCAATTTGATATTATGTTTTTCAGAAACAGTGGTTAAACCTACTTTTGCTTTAAAAATAGACCAGTTAGCCATCAAATAGCCTCCATCTTTAGTGCTGTCAGAAAAGCCCAACATAATATCCTGTTTTCCGCCCCTGCGAGCTAAATGGGTTTTATAAAAGGAGTTAGCGTAAAGGGTTTCCATAATTTCGGCGGCGCCTGAGAGATCGTTTACCGTTTCGAACAAAGGCACAAAATCTATAGTCAGTTCGTTCGCTTCCCAGCCGTTCCACAAGAAAAGTTCAATAAGTTGTAAGATATCACTAGCTTGTTGGCAGTTGCTGATAATAAAACGATGGCAGGCCATTTCGCCATTGCTTTGCTGCATTTTCTTGATCTGTGCAATTGTTTCTAAGGTATCCTTAACCAGGCTGTCCTGTTCATCAGTATAGATAATTTTTGCATGTCTAAAAGAAAGGGCCTTGATTTTCTCGGCTTCCGGCAAATCACCGTAGCCCTCACTAAATAAAGCATTAATTGGCTTTTGATTGCGGCAATAAGCATGTACATCCCTCAAAATGCGGCTATCTTGCCTAATATCTAGAGAGGCAAAATGGCTGCGGTATAGTTCTACTTTTCGGGTGAGGTTATCTACCAGGTCAACAAATAAACCGTCATGATCTTTAAGAAGGGTTTCGTGGATCTTGTTTAAGTTTTCTATCAATAATTCGGAAATATCTTCGGGCTCTAAATTGCTATCAAACGCATTTTTATAAAGTATGTCTTGTAGAAGAGAAATGCTTTCTTCTACACCCCTAAACGTGATGCGGCGTTTTAGGTTCCTAAAATCTCTGTAATAACACCTGAAAAGAATTTGGCGCAACATCTGAGAAACCTTTAAGGTGGTTTCTGAGTGGACGTTTGGATTTCCATCTCTGTCGCCCCCTGGCCAAAAACCCAGTTCTATTATTTTTTTAGGGTCGATATGATACTCGCTCAATAGCTGATTTAAACCGCTTTGAATATTTGCTGCCGCGAAATAGAAAACGTTTTCCAAATACCAGGCCAAGCTTAAGGCTTCATCAACAGGGGTGGGCGATTTTTTATTGAAAAAAGGGGTTTTGCCCAATTGTTGGAGGAGCTGATTAATAGTACTGATATCATTTTTACGGATAGCCAAGGTTAAGTCGTTGATAATGGCCAACACGCTTCCCGGATAAAACTGAGTAGGATGTGCGGTTAAAACCAACCGGAGCGAAAACTCTTCGATCAAATGGTCAACTTTATCATGCAAACCTTTATCGTCGTTAGCTTTTAAAAACAACGCCCGCAGCGAACTTTGCTCATCTGTTACGTTTAGCTTGTTAAAAGAAGCATCTTCAACCGCGTCAAAGAGTACCACTTGCCGTTCTATATATTGGATAAACCTAAATAGAAGGTCTACTATTGATTTCGAATCGGTGTTAGGGGTGTATTTTTCAAAAAAAGCTTCTATCAGCTTTGCTGGAGTTTCATGTTTTTTAACACCTTCTTCACAACTTTTTATAAATAGCGGCAGTAAAGTTCCGGTGTCTTTAATCTTATAAAACGGGAGGGTTAGGAATAAACTATTGTACAATTCGAAGCGAGAAACTACCTCGTTATTGAATATAGATTCGCGCTGACTAGTAGGTTGGAGTGCTTGCATGCTGAAAAGGTAAGAAAATTGAACCTTAACAACAAAAATAATACAAAATCAGCCTAAAAATACGAATGATAAAAATTTTGAACTTTTATAAAAAAGTCTTACCTTGTAACTATTAAAGGTTAAACAAATCTTTTAAAAGTATCCACAAAGTTCGTGTAAGAGGGCTTTGTAAAATTGTTAATTTTTTGGGAAAGAGATCCCCGGTATTTATATCGGGGATCTTTTGTTTTAATGAACGTCTGTGGGGATATTCGTATTCTTTTTAAATTTCTGTAAATACAGTAAAGGGATAGAGCACAGCATGATCATCCCGGCCACCCAATAGGCATCACTGTAGGTAAGCAACATACTTTGCTTAATTACCGATCCCTCAATCGCTTTCATGGCCATTAATTTTGCATCTAGGTAAGATGAGCCTTTTGCCATGAAACCACTGATCATTTTATTTAATCTTTCGGTAAAGGCAGGATTATATTCATTTATATTGGAAAGCAGATTGCTTCTGTGGCCTCCTAAGCGCACATGGATCAATGTGGTTAAGGCAGCTATCCCAAAAGAGCCGCCCAACTGCCTGCTCATATTGTTCAAACCAGAGCCCTGGCCAATTTCCGAGCCTTTAAGATCTTGCATTGCTAAAGTGGTTAGGGGCACAAAAAGGAGGGCCATTCCGAAACCTCTAATTACTAATGGCCAAAAGAAGTCGCCCGTTCCGGATGCCAGCGTAGATTTGCTCAACATCCAGCAGAACACAAAAAACAAGAACATTCCACCTGTCGCCATAAACTGGGCCGGGACCCCCTTCTTAAGCATAATACCTATAAATGGCATCATAGAGATCGTACAAATCCCGCCGGCTATAAAAAGTTTTCCGGTTTGTAATGCCGTAAACCCTAAAAGATTTTGTGCAAAAACAGGGAAAACAAACACAGAACCATATAAGCCAAACCCTAAAATGAAAGAGGTAAACATGCCGATCGAAAAGCTTCGATGCCCCATGATCTTAAAATTTACGATGGGATGGTCGGTACTTAACTCTCGCCAAATAAACAGCAATAAGCCAAAAACAGCCGCTACAGCTAAGGCCGTAATGTATGGGGTAGAAAACCAGTCTTGGCTTTCTCCTTTTTCTAGTAATGTTTGTAAACTGCCTACGGCAATGGCCAATAACCCAATTCCCCACCAATCGATTGGTAGCCCTTTTCCATCTTTTGGCGTCTCTCGTATATAGGTAATGGTACAGTATGCGGCCAAAATCCCGACGGGAATATTCACATAAAAAATCCAGGGCCAATTTCCATCGGTAACTTCCAAAATATAACCTCCAATTGTTGGGCCAACTGTTGGGCCAACTACAGCGCCCAAGCCGAATAGTGCGGTGGCAATACCCACATCTTCACGAGGCCATGTTTCTATTAAAATGGCTTGCGCCGTAGAGATCAATCCGCCTCCGGCTAATCCCTGTAAGATCCTAAAGAGGATCAGTTCTTCTAATGAGGTGGCATTACCACATAAGAACGATACGAGGGTAAAAACGATTATGGAAGTTAAAAAATAATTTTTACGGCCAAATCTGCTCCCAAGCCAGCCCGACATAGGCAAAATAATTACATTGGCAACAGCATATCCGGTTGATAACCAAGCTATATCTTCTAGGGTTGCACCCAGATTGCCTTGAATTTGAGGAATCGCAACGTTTACAATGGTGGTATCAATCAGCTCCAACAAAGAAGCGGTGATTACCGTAAACGTAATAATCCATTTTTTAAAACCTACTTCGGCCATGTTATTTAGTTATAGATACAGATACTTTTACGCTCATTCCTGGACGTAATTTATCTAATAGCGCTTTATCGCTAGACTTAAATTTGATTTTTACGGGCACACGTTGAACCACTTTCACGAAATTCCCAGTAGCATTATCTGGCGGAAGTAACGATCCTTTTGCTCCAGTAATTGGAGAAAAATTATACACTTCGCCCTTAATTGGCTGGTCTGGATAAGCATCTACCTTAATTTCTACAGGTAAGCCCACGCTTAATTTTTCTAGTTGGGTTTCTTTGAAGTTTGCAGTAACAAACAGGCTGTTTTCATTTACGATAGCAAATAACGCTTGGCCCGGTTGGATCAATTGTCCCTTTTGAATATTCTTTTTAGAAACGATCCCCGTAGTTGGCGCTTTGATCTGGGTATATGAAAGTTGTAATTTGGCAAAATCAACATCGCTCTGATGTTGGGTTACTCCCGAGCTGCTTACGCCAAGTTGCGATTGGGTTGTACCTACTTGCTTAACAGCCGCATTATATTGATCAACCGCTGCAGTGTAAGTTGCTTGAGCAGTTTCTTTTTGTGCTTTTGCCTGATCAAATGCTTGTTGGGTAACTGCCCCATCTTTGATTAGATTGGCATAACGTTCGAAATCTTTTTGGGCCAGATTAAGCCTTACCCTAGCGGCTTCGATGTTTGCTTTTGCAGTGCTGGTATTAGCCGAAGTAGCAGCAATTTGTGCCTGCGAAACACCTACATTGGCATTCGCACCCACTTGGCCAGCTTGAGCCTGTTCTAATTTAATTTTATAGTCGCGATCGTCTAGAGTTACCAATACCTGATCCTGGTTAACGGTAGTGTTTTCTTCAAAGTTAATGTCTTTAACATATCCGCCTACGCGGGCTACTACAGGACTGATATCGCCATCTATTTGCGCATCATCGGTATCAACGTGCTTACTTGAGTAAAGGTACTCATTGATACCAAAGGCTGCGCCCAAAATTACGAGTACGGCAAGTATAATGGGTAAAACTTTGTTTTTCTTTTTTGCTGGTGTTGTCATTATATAAATTTGTTAGGGTTATGTTATTGAGTAATTTTTCCGGTTGATTTTAGCAACGTATAATAGGCTAATTTGGCATCGGCTTTTGCCAATTCTAAATTGATCTTAGCCTGATACAGCAAAGTTTCGGCATCAATTCTGTCTGTTACCGAAGCAATGTTGTTTTTATATTTTGATTCTAATAATCGATCGTTTTCTGTTGCTTGGGCAATGGAGGTTTCTAAAATGCTTATTTTATTTACCGCTAGCGTGTAGTTCTGATAGTTTTTGTTCAGTTCAGATTTGATATTATCTGATAAAATATCTTTCTGAAGACCTATTTCCTGTTGTTGAACCCTAGCTTCTGCAACTTTATTTTTGTTGGTCCAGAGAGAAGCAATGTTCCAAGAAACATTTGCTCCAAGGGTGATCGGGGCAACAAACTGGTTGGCCTGTGGAATAAAGCTGTTAGGGTTGATATAATACAGATTAGCACCCACTCCTATGGTAGGCTTTTGGCCGGCCTTAATGGTTTTGATGTTATAGTCGGCCACCTTATTTTGCAGATCCAATTGTTGCAGCTCTTGTCTGCCGGCATAGGCCTGCGAAATATAAGTACTTAATGGCGCTACAGCCTTTAATGGCAAATCAGTTTCTGCAATTATAACCTCGGTATCATCTGGCAGTCCTAGGAGGATATTAAGGTTATAGTTAATAATTTTTCGGTTATTCTCTATCTCCATAGAGGTTAAAGAAACATTCGCCTGTTGCAATTGGAACCTTAGCACGTCATTTTTGGTTACGATCCCCTGTTCGAAAAAGCGTTGTGCTTGGTTAAGCTGACCGGCTATTGCCGTTAAGTTCTGTTCAACCACTTTTTTGCTCTGCATTACCTTATATAAGGAGAAATAGGTATTAATGATTGCATAGCCGATTTCTTCTTTGTTTTTATCAGCATCCAAACGCGCAACCTCAGTTAGCAATTTGGTTGATTCCTGTGCGAACTTATATCGGCCACCGCCATAAATTACTTCCTGAATGGCTGCGGTACCAACAAATGCATCAGCTCTGTTTGGTAACTGGATAGTGCTTCCACTGCCAATGGTTAACTTATTGGCTGGGATTTCGGCGTGATTGTATAAAAATCCCGCTGTTGCGGTTGGTAGGGCGCTATCATTGATAACCGCGAGCCTTGCAATTGATTCGTCGATTTTATTTTGAGCAAGTTTTAGATTTTTGCTGTTAGCTGTGCCCAAATCTATAGCTTCTTGTAAGGTTAATTTTTTTACTGATTGTGCGTGTAAAACCGCAGGGAGCAATAAAACAATAAGTAAGGATTTAAATTTAGTGGTAATCATTATTTTACTAAGGTTAAGTGGGTAAGGACAAGATCTTTTAAATGGAGAACTAAACGCTCTTTTAGCAATTCTCTTTGGGCATCAACTTTAATATCAAAATTAGGTTCGGTAATTACTTTGGTAGGCGAAGTGGTAACCATACTGATGGTGCCCATAATGGTTACAATAAGCATGCGCACATCAACCTGCCTAAATTTTCCTTCTTTGATGCCCGCATTAATGATGGATTCGATGATCAGTAAATTTTGAGCCATCGCATCCTTAATTTGCGTAAACATTTCGGGACGCTGGGTTTGCAACAGCTCTCTATGCATCATTTTATGAAAGCAAACATTAGAGAAAATACGCGCTGCGTATACTTCAACAACCTTTAATAACTTTTCTTGTGCAGGAATATGTTCTTCGTTAATTAAATTAAGCTGCGATTTAAAGCCAGAGATGCGGCTTTCCATAATTTCTAAAAATACACCCTCTTTACTCCCAAAATAATAATTGATCATCGCCATATTGGCACCTGATTCTTTAGCAATCTGGCGGGTAGAAGTTCCTTCATAACCAAATTCTGCAAATAGCATTTCTGCAGCCTTTAGAATATCGGATCGTTTATCGCTTTTTTCCATGATCAATTTTAACTCGACAAAGTTAATCAATCGATTGATTAACAACCAAGCAAAATAAGCACACTTGACAATTGGATGATAAAAATAGGGCGCTTAGGCGATAGGTATGAGGCGAGAACACACTTAGCCTAAGTTTGCTGAAGCAAGCTATATGTTAATAACACCTCTTACACGCTCTCAATTTATATTTTTTGATTGCGTCTGATTTAATAGTTTTAACAATCTTGTGGCTACAGACTTGAAGACCACCGCAGGCAAGTTTTTGGTGGTAAGCTACTGCACCACTGCTGACACATACATACACCACTTCATCTTTAGTGGGATTGATCACCAATGAGTTGGCGAAAAGAATAAAAGCAATAAGAAATTTCATTGTTGAGAGCGCCTCTAATGGATCGGCATAACAAACTTAATCATATTAACTTATAATTAAAAAGGCATTGGTTCGTGTCTCACGATTCAAAAGTCCCAACAAAAACACTAACTTTAATTGTCAAACTCCGCTCCCCTAATGAAGAAACTAGCCTTAGTTGCTACCCTTACCATAGTGATCCTATCCGCGTTCACACCAAAATCAACAATAGACCCAAGCAACAGCTGGATAAGAATTAACCTTTTGGGCTACCAACCAGCATCGAGCAAAGTGGCTATCTGGGCAAGCAAAACAAAAGAAGTACCTACTAAATTTGAGCTAGTGGATGGTAAAAGCGGGAAAGTCGTATATACGTCAACTAATATCACGTCATTTGGCGCTTATGGCCCTTTTACGGCAACCGCAAGATTAAATTTCTCTGATTTCAAACTTCCTGGAAAATACCTGTTGAGGGTAGGAGATATTGTTTCACCCCCAATTCATATTGATGTAGATGTTTACCGGCAAACGGCAGACTTCGCGCTGCGTTACATGCGCCAGCAGCGGAGTGGATTTAATCCCTACTTGAAAGACAGCTGCCATACGGACGATGGGTATGCGTTATATGGTTCAACAGCCGGAATTAAAGATAGTACGCATTTCGACGCATCCGGCGGATGGCATGATGCGAGCGACTACCTCCAATATTCCACTACATCAGCCAATGCTACCTATCATTTGTTAATGGCCTATCGCGATTTTCCGGCTGCGTTTGGGGATGAGAAACTAGCCAATGGCTTGGATGGCAAAAATGGCATCGCCGATGTATTGGACGAAGCCAAATGGGGTTTGGAGTGGCTGGTTAAAATGCATCCTAAGAACGACATTATGTTTAATCAATTGGCTGATGATCGGGATCATATTTCTATGCGTATCCCTAAAATGGATAGCCAATATGGAAAAGGCTTTGAACGCCCTTTGTACTTTATCAATGGCGAGCCCCAACAACGAGGCAAGTTCATGAACAATACAACCGGAACAAGTTCTACGGCTGCAAAATTTACCAGCGCATTTAGCTTAGGATCCATCATTTTTGCAAAGAACAACCCAAATTACGCCTCTCTATTAGCTGAAAAAGCAAGAACGGCACTGGCTTATGCCAATATTAAAAAAGGTGTTACCCAAACGGTATCGGTAAAATCGCCCTACATTTATGCAGAAGATAACTGGGTTGATGATATGGAGTTGGCCCATGCATCCATGGCTTTAATACAGAAAAAAGAGCAGGAAAAGAATTATCGCTTAGCTTTTGATTATGCGATAAAGGAACAGACCACACCATGGTTTGCTTCAGATACGGCAAAACACTATCAATATTATCCTTTTGTAAATCTTGGACACTATGCACTGGCAAAAGCAAGTCCATCACGCCGTTATCAACTGATCCATTATTATAAACAAGGGATTGAGCAAGTTTGGGAAAGGGCAAAAAAAAATGCATTCTATCGTGGTGTTCCATTTGTTTGGTGCAGCAATAATTTAACAACCTCATTCGCAACACAATGCTTTTGGTATAAAGAACTAAGTGGGGATTTAAGTTTTAACGAGTTGGAACAGGCAAATTTCGATTGGCTTTTTGGATGTAATCCATGGGGAACGAGCATGGTGTATGGGCTGCCCACCTGGGGCGATACGCCTAGTGACCCACATTCGGCATTTACCCACTTAAAGCAATATCCTATTGATGGGGGACTGGTTGATGGGCCGGTTTATACCAATATTTATAAAAATCTGATCGGCATTAAATTGGCAGAGGCCGATGAATATGAAGCGTTCCAAAGTGATCTAGCCGTTTATCACGATGATTATGGAGATTACAGCACGAATGAACCAACCATGGACGGTACTGCATCATTGGTGTACCTACTGGCCGCGTTCGACAGTAGAACCCCGGATTTAGAGAATTTCAAAGGCGCGATAACCAGGGGCGATCGAAATAAAAAGCAAGTGGCGCTGGTTTTTACTGGAGATGAATTTGGTGATGGAGGAAAAGTGATCAATGCTGCCCTTAAAGAAAACCAGATCAGCGCATCCTTTTTTCTTACGGGAAGGTTTTATCGCAACCCAGCATTTAGTGCAACCATCAAAAATTTAAAAGCAAACGGTAATTACCTGGGTGCACATTCTGATCAACACCTGTTGTATAACGATTGGACAAAAAGAGATAGTTTATTGATAACGCCACAACAATTTACCAAAGATCTAGCCGCTAATTACGAAGCAATGAAAAGATTTGGGATTTCCAAAAATGAGACTCCTTATTTCTTGCCGCCATACGAGTGGTATAATCAAACCATAGCTAACTGGACAAGCCAAATGGGATTACAATTGGTTAATTTCACTCCCGGAACGCGTTCTAATGCAGATTACACCTACCCAGAGATGGGCAAATCGTACCGGAGTAGCGATGAAATTTATCAATCGATCTTAACTTACGACAAAAGTAATCCGACCGGGTTAAATGGATTTATCTTATTGTTGCACATCGGAACAGATCCAAAACGAAAAGATAAGTTTTACAATAAATTGCCCGAATTGATCAAATACCTTAAATCTAGCGGCTATGCAATGGTAACTATCACCCAATTATTAAAAGGAGCACGTTAACGCAATAAAATTTTTAAAATAAATATTTACCTTTGGCACAAATAAATACCATTAGCGTAGAAGAAACGATTGTTGCCATCTACAAATTAGGAAGATGTTAATGATAGCTTCACAATAGAAAAAATTATGAATACAAGCGAAAATAAAAACAGTTTTGAGTGGGTTTGGTATGTTATAGGTCTATTTACAGGAATATTATCTGTTTTAGCGGTAACCTCTAACTTTGGTTGGGTTGTTTTAGGTGGTATTTTGGGTCTGATCTTTGCAGGCGTATTTTTAAATAGCATTGTAAAGGGCCGTCATTATTAGACTGTAATTAACCATTAAGATAGTTAAAAAATTAAGGCGACTTAATAAGTTTAACTTACTAAGGTTTAAAAACATAACAATCTTTTCCAGATGATCAAAAAACTAAGCTTAGGCCTATTAATAGTACTGCTTGGCATTTCTGCACAAGCCCAAGATGTTTCGCCGGTTATTAAATATCCTATTATGGATTCGAGTCCGATGGATGCATTGTATTACCCAATCAATGCACCAAAGGTTAAAAAGGATGATACCTCGCTCCCCCTTATAAAAGTGCTCTATTCTCGTCCTCAAAGGAAAGGAAGAGAAATTTTTGGCGTTTTGGAACAATTTGATAAAGTTTGGCGATTAGGTGCTAATGAAAATACCGAGATCTATTTTGCTAAAGCAGTAACCATCGGCGATAAAAGGATTAAAGCAGGCACCTACAGTTTGTTTGCCGTCCCCAACAAAGATAAATGGACGCTCATTGTAAATAGGCAAACCGACAGATGGGGAGCCTTTACCTACAACCAAAGTATGGATCTTGTTCGTTTAGATGTACCCATCACCAAACTCGACAGAATTATAGAAGTTTTTTCAATGACATTTGTTGATACTCCAGATGGAGTTAATTTAATGATGGCCTGGGACACCACCCAGGTGGCGCTGCCAATTAATTTTAAGAAATAACTTACGAAGTTTTATAACTTCGTAAGTTTAAAATCTCTTAAGCGTCCTCACTCCCTTCGCTTTCCGCTTAACACTCTCCCTTTTCTAAGGTAACTATCCAAGTAAAGCAAGGCCAATATGGTATCAACAATTATAAATACAGTTAAATATGTTGGACTAAAGGTTTCGAAAGCTTTAAAATTCATATCCATTTTAGGAAGGGCAAAGTCAAAACTTAAATTGCTTATTGAAACCACATACCCGAAAATACAAAGTAACGAAAGCGCAAAAAAGCCTCCTATTGCATAAGCTATTCGGTTATCGACTTTTGTTTTTAACGCCACGGGGCGAAGCTCATGACTTACCTGCTCCATCACATTTCGGGTAAACGATAGGGATGGCTCTTCAAAATCCAACTTGTTAAGCTCGGCATGTACCGCCAACAGTTCTTGATAAATGGCGTTATACTGTAAATTAGAAGCTATTTTAGCCTCCATTTCAGTTTTTTCAACGGCATTACAGTTTCCGTCTATGTAGTTCCAAAGTTGCTCTTCTATCGTGTTCATATCAATTCCTTAACTTCATCCTTTAACAAATATTGTAATTTTTCTTTTAACCGGTGCCTAGCCCGATGTAATTTTACCTTAATCGTATTTGCCTCCATATTTAGGGCTTCGCCAATCTCTTCCAAGCTTTGCTCGCCCTTATAAAATAATGTGATAATAGCCGCATCATCAGGCAATAGCAGATCTATGGCTTGATTTAAATATCCATAGCTTGATTTTCGCTCTACGAGGTTGGCATCAAAATCAATACCACTATTGGCAATCTGCAATACATTTTCGTCGTCGTTTATGGATTGTGTATCCAAGCGCTTTTTACGGAGGAATGTCATTGCCGTGGTGTAAGTTATAGTATACAGCCAAGTAGAAAACTTTGATGTTTGTTTAAACGTTCCTAAAGCGCGATAGGCCTTTACAAAGCAGTCTTGAGCAATCTCTTCAGCATCTTCCCTGTTTTTTGCGAAACGCATGGCCAGGGTAAAAACAAACCGCTGATGACGCTTCACCAACACCGAATATATTCCGGTATTGCCTTCCAACACTTGAGTTATTAAGGCCAAATCTGTTTCTAATGCTTGCATATACTAACCATAAGACGCAGCTTCTTGAGAGCAGGTTACACTTAAAGTAAATATACTATTAGTATTGCGTATTGCGTAAAGCGTAAAGCGTATTAGGGCGGCATCCAAATAGCGAGGTGCTAATTAAATGGGGCTCTCAAAGGTGTCTAAAGCTTAAGGGGCGTCGGAGCTTTCGGATAATGGCACTAGAAAAAAATTTAACCTAAGATGTAACCTAATTTTTTTTCGTGTTGTCATAGAGTTCAGAACACATAAGAAACAAATTATTAACCTTAAAAAATAAACATCATGGATGGAGCATTAGTAGCAATATCATTATTCTTAGGTGCCTTTGCAATGGTATTTGGCATTAGATACTTCTCAAACAAAGAGAAGATGGCAATGATCGAAAGAGGCATTGATCCCGGCACACAAAAAGCCACTCCCAAACCCTTTATAAGCCTAAAATTTGGCCTGCTATTAGTTGGGTTGGGCATAGGATTACTAGTTGCCTTATTTACCGTTAGAGGTATATTTGGCAGCAACATGAACAACGGCGAAGAAGGACAGGCCGTAGCGGTATATTTCGGTTGTATCGGAATATTTGGAGGCCTAGGATTAATCGGCTCTTATGTAATCGAGAAAAAATGGCTGGATAAACACAGTTAGTACAAAACGAGTCCGAAAGTCAGGAGTGCGAGAGTCCGTGGTTTAACTTAAACTTCGGACTCTCGAACTTTCCAACCCCAGGACTCTATGTGACCTATGTTCCTATGTGGTCATTGTCTTCGGACTCTCGCACTTTTCTGCTCCGGAATCCATGTGGCCTATGTTCTATGTGGTCATTGTCCGTGGACTCTCGGACTTTTGCAACTTCCGCACTCTATGTGACCTATGTTTCTATGTGGTCATTGTCTTTGGACTCTCGGACTTTTCCGACTCTCGGACTCTCTATTTGGGCAAAATTGCAACAGTTAACCTACTTACGCAATTCATTTTTCCTTTATTGTTGTAGATTTTAATTTCCCATACTTGGGTTTTTCCACCAATGTGCAAGGGTTTACAGATGCCTTTTACCAAGCCGCTACTTACAGGCCGTAGGTGATTGGCATTAACCTCCAAGCCCACGGCAATATACTTATTGGGGTCAATACACATGTACGATGCGATACTTCCTAACGTTTCCGCTAGTACAACCGAAGCTCCTCCATGCAAAATGCCTACCGGTTGGTGGGTTCTTTCATCAACTGGCATTGTTGCGCAGACGTAATCTTCGCCTATTTCGGTAAACTCTATTCCGAGCAAAGCACCAAGATGGTTTTTTGGCCTATCGTTTAACATTGCGGGGATAAACTCGCGAAACCAGATCATAGATAGCGCTCTTTAATCACCTGTGTATGATGAACGATATGTCCAGCAAGAATAAATACTAAGGCCCTAACCGTAATTTGTTTTCCATTAGCATTACCAACCCTATTAAGGTCGTGTTCCTTTAAAGAGCGGATCAGATAAAGGTTAGCTTTTCTTAATAAACTAAATTCTTCGGCCATGCTTGTTAAGTTGCTATCTACAAAATGGGCGTTTGCAACATAATCATCCTCTTCAAAACCCGGTAAGGGGGCTTCTTCGCCCCTGGCAAAACATAATAGCCTATATACTAAAATCCTTTCGGTGTCTATAATATGGCCAATCAGTTGTTTGATGGTCCACTTGCCTGGTGCATAGGCATAATCTGCCTTTGAGGCAAGAGTATGGATAAAACTGGCAAAATCATCGGCCTGTGCCGTTAAAATCTGAACAACATCGCCTTCAACTTTGCTAATGTAGGTTTCTCCCCATACTGGGTATTCCTGTGTTTGTGGTCGGTTCATATGTTAAACTACTTTTTAAAACGATCCTGAATGTGGTGCCTTTTCCAAGTTGTGAGTCCTTTACAAAAATCTGTCCGCTATGGTAATTTTCGATTATTCTTTTGGTTAATGAAAGCCCCAAGCCCCAGCCTCTTTTTCGTGTGGTATAACCTGGCTGAAAAACAGTGTTGAACTTAGAGAACGGAATTCCTTTGCCCGTGTCACTCACATCAATAAACACCTCTTCTTTTGCTAGATTTTCGATGATATTGATGGTAATCGTACCTTCGTTCTCTATGGCGTTGGCGGCATTTTTAAGCAAGTTTTCGGTTACCCAATCAAACAAAGGGATACTTAACAATGCACGAACTTGGTTATCGCCTGTAATCACAAAGTTGATTTTATCTGAGGTGCGCACCTTAAAATAATCAACAAAATTTTGGATCACTACAAATACAACATGGTCTTCTAGCATTGGCTTAGAGCCAATTTTCGAAAACCGATCTGTTATGATCTCAAGTCGATGGATATCGTTCTCCATTTCGGCAACGAGCGGGTCGTCTTGGGCATCGAATCTAGATTTAATAAGTTCAACCCATGCCATTAGAGAAGAAATAGGAGTGCCCAATTGATGTGCCGTTTCTTTGGCCATGCCTACCCACACCTGATCCTGCTCTGCCCTCCGAGCCGAACTAAAGGCAACGTAAGCCGTGGCTAGAAACAATCCGATTACACCCAATTGGATGTAGGGGAAAAACCTCAATTGCGTTAAAATAAACGAATCTTTGTAATAGATAATCAACTTCTCATCGTTAGGGCCCGTCATGATTGCCGGTTTATGTTGCTTCTTCATTTTTGCCAACTGACGAACAAAATAGAGAGAATCATACTGCTTTGCTTTGTCGGTTGAATAAAAAGTTTTTGTAGTATCTAACCCGTAGTAAGTTAAGATGGAGCCATCTTGGTAAGTGATGATGACATCCATATTATTGTTTTTCTTGATAGTTTCGAAAATGGGCATTAGCCGATCATCTTCCATCATCCGCATCTGTTGCTCGAGCACTTTTACTTTTAACTGAAACTGGGCCGCTTCCTCTCTCTCCATCTTTTTTACAAAGAAATCGGAATAGAAAACAGAGGCCGCACCAATTACGATAGCAAAAACTAATAAAAAAACTTTCCAGCGTCGCTTTTTTTGATATGGGTTCATAACGGTGGTGGCAAATTACAAAAAAATGGAAGATGTAAGGTGGAAAATGTGAAATGTACCTCTGCAAACGCTATAATTTGTATATCTTCTGCCAAAGGCATCACTATGTGACATTTTACCATCTTACATCTTACATTGAAATCTTATCTTTGCCCCGTAATGGAAAAGAATATCAGAGTTAGATTTGCACCAAGCCCAACAGGGGGCTTACACTTGGGCGGTGTTCGTACAGCCCTATTCAATTATTTATTTGCCAAACAGCACAAGGGAACATTTATTCTACGTGTAGAAGATACAGACCAAACCCGCTTTGTCGAAGGCGCAGAACAATATATCGTAGATTGTTTGGATTGGTGCGGCATTACGCCGGATGAAAGTCCACAGCGTCCAGGCGCATTTGGTCCATACAGACAAAGTGAGCGGAAAGCAAGTTACAAGCAATATGCAGAGCAATTGGTTGCAAACGGATATGCCTATTATGCCTTTGATACTCCCGAAGAATTAAATGCCAAAAGGGCCAGTTATCCCAACTTTTTATATGGCCAGCAAAGCCGAATGGAAATGCGAAATTCATTAACCTTAACACAGGGTGAAGTGGAAGAACTGCTAGCGCAAAACGCCCCTTATGTGGTGCGGATCAAGATCCCGGAAAATGAGCAGGTGTCCTTTACCGACATGATAAGGGGAGTAGTTAGTTTTGATACCAATCTGGTTGACGATAAAGTACTATTAAAAGCTGATGGCATGCCTACTTACCATCTTGCTGTTGTGGTGGATGATAAGGCGATGGAAATTTCTCATGCCTTTAGGGGCGAAGAATGGCTGCCTTCTGCTCCAATCCATTTATTGTTGTGGAAGTACCTTGGCTGGCAAGATTCGATGCCCCAGTGGGCACACACGCCGCTGATCCTGAAACCGGATGGCAATGGAAAATTAAGTAAAAGGGATGGAGACCGTTTAGGCTTCCCCGTGTATGCGATGAACTGGACAGATCCAAAAACAGGCGACGTGATTAAAGGCTTTAAGGAACTCGGCTTTATGCCAGAAGCCTTTGTAAATCTTTTGGCCATGTTGGGATGGAATGACGGATCAGATAAAGAGATTTTTACCATTGAAGAACTGATCAGTTCATTCTCCATTGAGAGAATTAGCAAAGCGGGTGCAAAATTTGATTTCGAAAAGGCAAAGTGGTATAATCAGGAGTGGATCAAACGATCATCAGCTGCTAGTTTACAGCTTGCAGTTAGCAGCTTGCTTAACAAAGAGGGCATTGAAATTACAGATAAGCCACTTTTGCTAAAAGTGATAGATTTGGTAAAAGACCGGTGCCAATTGTTAGGCGATTTTGTAGCCCAATCACAGTACTTTTTTAATGCCCCAACCGCATTTGATGAAGCCGCGGTGAAACCAAAATGGAGCGAAGAAAAAGCGGCATTTTTCAAGGAATTTTCGCAAAACCTTAACGATGAGGCCTCGGCTACACAATGGGAAGAACAGTTTAAGGCCCTTGCTGAAAGCAAAGGCATAAAACCCGGAGAATTAATGTTGCCTTTAAGGATTATGCTTGTTGGCGGTAAATTTGGACCGGGCGTGTTCGATATCGCGAAATTATTGGGCAAGAACGAAACCCAAAATAGGATTGCAAAAGGAATTATCGTTTTTAGCTAAACAATTTGGCTTCCTAATTTGTCCTTACATTTTAATTAAATCAACGAAATTATGCAATGGTTTGGTAGAGGTAGCGAAAACGTAGACGATAGACGAGGAATGAAGGGCGGCGGCTTAGCAATAGGCGGTGGTTTTAGTGTGGTTATTGTAATCCTAGGATTAATTTTTGGCAAAGATCTCACCGGGCTTGTTGGTCAAATGCCCGCGGGCCAAGAACAGCAACAAGGCAAACGTGGGATCCCTACAGACGCCCAAGGGAAATTTGTATCCGGAATTTTGGAATCCACAGATTCGGTTTGGATTGAACAATTTAAAGCGATGGGAATGGATTATGAAAGACCAACGCTGGTTCTCTTTGATGACGCTGTTCAATCGGCCTGTGGAAATGCTAGCGCAGCGGTAGGCCCTTTTTACTGCCCAGGCGACCATAAAATATATATCGATCTTACTTTTTATAATGAGCTAAAAGACCGCTTTGGTGCAGCGGGAGATTTTGCACAGGCCTATGTAATTGCGCACGAAGTTGGCCATCATGTTCAAAACCTGTTGGGCACATCGGGCAAAATGGATGAAGCAAGAGGCAGATTAAGTGAAGTAGAGTACAATAAGCTTTCTGTGATGTTGGAACTGCAAGCCGATTTTTATGCAGGGGTTTGGGCCAATCAGACCCAAAAAACTGGATTATTTAAAATGGATGCAGGCGATATCGACGAAGCACTTAATGCAGCCAATGCAATTGGTGATGATAAGCTTCAACAACAGAGCCAAGGCCAAATAGTACCCGATGCCTTTACCCACGGCACCTCGGCCCAACGGATGTACTGGTTTAAAAAAGGATATGAAACCGGCGATGTTAAACAAGGAGATACCTTCAATGCTTCTAGGTTGTAGAAGTTAAGCGTGTGGCGTTAAGCGTTCCGACTTAAAATCAGCCTGGAAATCAAAAAACGTTAAAACAATCTTTAACTTTTTTTGTTTTCATTTCTTATAGCGGTTTTATTAGTTTAAAATTGCTCTGAAACCAAACAAACAACAACAAAGAGCCAGCTTTAACAAATTTTGTGAATGATCCTTATTGTAGATGATACACCAGAGAACCTAATTTCTTTAAAAAAGGTACTCGAAAAACATGACTTTGAAGTAGATACGGCTTCGTCTGGTGAAGAGGCACTAAAGAAGGTTTTAAAAAATTCTTATGTATTGATCATTCTTGATGTTCAGATGCCTGGTATGGATGGCTTTGAAGTTGCCGAAGCCATTTCTGGTTATAGCAAGGCCAAAGAAACCGCAATCATATTTTTATCAGCAGCCAATACCGAATTTAGATTTATTGCAAAAGGATATTCGTCTGGAGGTTTGGATTACATCACCAAGCCGGTAGATATGAATATTCTGCTGCTCAAAGTAAAGACGTTTTACCGAATTTATGATCAGAACAGGAAGCTTAACGAAATGCAAAAATCCCTGCTTGAAGAGATCGAATTTCGTAAAGATGCGGAACGTAAAAAAGATGAATTCATCAGCATTGCTAGCCACGAATTAAAAACACCCTTAACCAGTGTCAAAGGGTATGTACAATTGCTCGAAAGAAGTGTCCAAAAAGGAGATACCGATACGGTTAAAAAGCACCTTAGCAAAGCACAATCGCAACTCGAAAAACTCAATAGTCTTATTGCCGATTTACTTGACATCTCAAAAATTGAGAGTGGGAAGCTAAAGTTCAACAAGAAGAACTTTGATGTAAATACCCTTGTGGATAACGTGATCGAAGTAATGCACCAATCCAATCCCGAGTTTACAATTCGCAAAAAAGGCAGTGCTAACTGCCAAATATACGGCGATGAAATGCGGATCGAACAGGTGATCGTTAACTTTTTAACCAATGCGATAAAGTATTCTCCGGGAACAAACCAAATAGAACTTACGCTAAATGTTAACGAAGACAAATTATATGTTGCCGTAAAAGATTATGGTATTGGCATGTTGCCAGAACAATTAACGCATGTATTTGATAAATTTTACCGAGTAGAAGAAACCTCCCAAAGGTTTCAGGGGCTGGGCATTGGATTGTATATCTCGTCTGAAATTATTAGTAGACATGGCGGCCAAATTGGTGTAAGAAGCGAATTCGGACAAGGATCAGAATTTTATTTCTTTATGCCAACTAACTTAATAACAGATTTTGATGATTCTAAAACTAGCTCTTAATGAAATTATCGTTGAAAAGTAACCTTCGCTTAGGCCTTGGTTTATCATTGATCATTCTGATCATTAGCTCTCTCGCCTCCTTTATCAGCATCAGAAACTTGATTAGAAGTTCTGATCAAGTATCACATAGTAATGAGATCATAAACGGGGTAGACAATATCATCTCTTATTTAAAAGATGCAGAAACCGGACAAAGGGGTTATCTCCTAACAGGCAATAATGTATTCTTAGAGCCTTACACCGGGGCCACAAGAAAAGTGAACAGCTTGTACCTAAGGTTAAGCAACCTAACAAAGGACAACTCGTTTCAGCAGCAAAAATTAAAAGATTTAAACAGAATTATTGTTGATCGTTTAAAAATCATCGACGAAACCATTGAGATCAAACGAAAAGGAGGCAAAGTAGAAGAATCCACTTTGTTGAATGGCAAAACCTATATGGATAGTGCTAGGCGAATTATTCGCGATATGCAAGATGAAGAAAAAAGGTTGCTTAACAATCGTACCGCAGATTTAAATAGATTAGCGGGGTATACGCCTTTGCTTATTATTCTAGCTTCGATTTTATCGTTATTGATTACTATTTTCTTTTACAGAAAGGTAGCCTCTGATTTTGATGAGCGCATGAAGCTACAACAGAAACTTCAGGATGTTAATGATGAAACAGAGCACAGGATCCAGGTAATCCAAGGCATTGCCTACCAAATTTCTAGTGGTGATTATAAAATCAGATTAGATGAGGTTGCAAAAGATGGTCTGGGAAGTTTAGCAGGATCCCTCAATTCAATGGCAGAATCTTTACAATATTCTTTCAGCCTACTTGAGGATAAAGATTGGCTCCAATCTGGGGTTGCTAAACTCAACAACAGTATTGTTGGCGAAAAAGATGTAAGAACACTCGCCAACGACATGTTAATTGATATTGTTGAACATACCAAAAGCCATGTAGGAGCATTTTATGTTCTAGAAGAGGATAGGAATCTATATCTAGCAGGCGGATATGCATTAGATGAAAATGAAAAAAGAACAAAAATAGCGATTGGAGAAGGCTTGGTAGGGCAGTGCTTTCAATCTGATAAATTGATGGTGTTAGAGAATATTCCCGATAACGAGTCTACCATCAGCTATGGTACAGGGCATACCAGACCAAAAAATGTGCTGGCGTTTCCTCTTCACAGGGATGGATTTGTAATAGGGGTAATCGAATTGGCATCGTTAAATATCTATACTCAGCGAAAATTTGATTTTTTAAATAGCATCTCTAACAATATTGGCATTGCCATACATGTTGCACAAAACAGAAAGAAGTTACAAGACTTTTTAGAGGAGACACAGGCACAGGCCGAAGAACTACAGGCACAGCACAGCGAACTAGAGGGACTGAATGCCGAATTGGAAGCGCAGACGCAAAAAATCCAGGCCTCAGAAGAAGAGCTGCGGGTACAACAAGAAGAGCTTCTTCAGAGCAATCAAGAGCTAGAAGAAAGATCAAGCTTATTAGAAGAAAAAAATCAACTGATCCAAGAACGGAACCTCGACATACAACAAAAGGCAGAACAGCTAGAGCAAAGCACAAAGTACAAATCTGAGTTTTTGGCAAACATGTCTCACGAGCTGCGAACTCCGCTCAACTCTATTTTATTGCTTTCAAAATTGATGGCCGATAATGCAGACCTGGAGAAAGAATACACCGAATATGCTTCTGTGATCCAAAGCTCAGGCCAGGGATTATTGAGCCTAATAGACGAGATTTTAGATCTTTCTAAAATCGAAGCCGGTAAAATGGATCTCGAAATAGTAGAGGTTAAGGTTGAAGAGGTGGTTACCGACCTTCGTTCGCTGTTCAGTCCAATTGCAAAAGACAAGCAGTTAGAATTGTTGGTTGACGTAGACAAAAATGTGCCCCCAATTATTGGTACCGATAAAATGCGGGTTGAGCAAATCTTAAAAAACCTACTTTCAAATGCTTTTAAATTCACATCAAAAGGCTCGGTTAGCCTTCATGTTAGCTCAGATCAAGCCTATAGAACACTAACATTTAAAGTTAAAGATACGGGTATCGGCATTGCAAGAGATAAGCTTAACATGGTATTCGAAGCGTTCCAACAGGCTGATGGATCTACTCGCCGGAAGTTTGGAGGTACCGGGCTAGGGCTATCCATTAGCAAGCAATTGGCAATATTATTGGGCGGCGAAATTGTTTTAACCAGCGAAGAAGGAGTTGGAAGTGAATTTGCACTAACTATTCCGATTAATTTTTCGGATAACGATTCTTTTTTAGAAGAACAGCGTGTTAATAAAGAAATACAAGAAAGGAACAGGTTTGCCAACCTATTGCCTCCTCCTGCAGAGCGGTTTACGGTAGAACATATTCCAGGAGATGTAGAAGACGATAGGAATAGCATCGTTCCCGGTGATAAGGTTATTTTAATTATCGAAGACGATACCTCATTTGCTAAATTATTGTTAGAATTTACCAGGAAAAGAAATTATAAAGGATTGGTAGCGGTAAGGGGGGATGCGGGCATAGAATTAGCAAACCAATATCATCCTTTGGCTATCTTGTTGGATATCCAATTACCAATTAAAGATGGATGGCAGGTAATGGAAGAACTGAAGTCGAACCCTAATACCCGACCAATTCCTGTACATATCATGTCATCCCTTTCGGTTAAAAGAGAAAGTTTATTAAAAGGGGCGGTAGATTTCATCGATAAGCCAGTGGCACTGGACCACATGAAGCAGATTTTCGAAAAACTGGAAACCGTGCTGAGTAGACATCCCAAAAAGGTGCTGATAGTTGAAGAGAACGAGCAACATGCAAAAGCGTTAAGTTATTACCTAAGCCGTGCCAACTTACAAACACTAGTGGTTCGTAATGTAAACGAAAGTATTGAAGCGCTACAAAAAAACGAGGTTGATTGCGTAATCTTAGATATGGGTGTGCCAGATAAGGGAGCTTATGAGACCTTAGAAACCATTAAAAAAAGCGAAGGTCTAGAAAATCTGCCCATCATTATTTTTACGGGTAAAAGCTTATCAAAAGGCGAGGAAGCCCGAATTAAGCAGTACGCGGATTCTATTGTTTTGAAAACAGCCCATTCGTACCAGCGGATTTTAGACGAAGCTGGTCTTTTCCTGCACTTGGTAGAAGAGAACAGTAGGCAAGACAAACCGCTAACCAGAGATTTGAATGGACTTAACGAAGTGCTACGGGACAAGGTTGTACTCATTGCCGACGATGATGTGAGGAATATATTTTCGCTAACAAAAGCCTTAGAGCAACATAAAATGAAGATTTTGGCGGCTACTGATGGGAAAGAAGCTTTAAAGGTTCTAGCCGAAAATCCAAAAGTTGATGTAGTATTAATGGATATGATGATGCCAGAATTGGATGGCTACCAAACCACTAGCCAGATTAGGTCGATGCAAGGCTTCAAACAATTGCCAATTTTGGCTGTTACCGCCAAGGCAATGATGGGCGACAGGGAAAAGTGCATTGCCGCGGGGGCATCAGATTATATCTCAAAGCCTGTTGATATCGATCAATTGATTTCTTTATTGAGAGTATGGTTGTATGATAGAGTTTAAAGATGGTTTTAAAAATTTATGGAAGTTAAAGCAAAAAAAATATTAATAATAGACGACGATAGTAGAAATATTTTTGCCTTAAAAGCAGTACTAAGGGCTAAAAAATACGAATGCTTAGACGCAGCTAGTGCAGAAGAGGGGTTCGATATGTTGGTTTCCAATAAAGACATAGGAGTGGTATTAATGGATATGATGATGCCCGATATGGATGGGTACCAAGCGATGAGTAAAATGAGAAAAGACCCAGAAATGAGAGATGTTCCTGTTATAGCCGTAACTGCGCAAGCTATGTTGGGGGATAAAGAACGGTGTTTGGCTGCCGGTGCAGTTGGCTATATTTCCAAACCAGTAAATGTAGATGAGCTTGTACTTCAGTTAAAGAATTATATCTAGTGCCAAATTTAGCTATCATAACCGACGAGCAGGTAGAAACCTTGATAACTGATGTCTTAGAACAATATGGTTATGATTTTACGGGCTATTCTAGGGCTTCCTTAAAAAGAAGATTAGTTAGGCTGTTCTCATTGGATAAGCATTTAAGTTTTGCAGAATTTAGGTATCGGATTGGAAACGACAGCATATATTTTAGAAGATTTGTAGAACAGATTACCGTAAATGTTACCGAGATGTTTCGCGATCCCGGATTCTACAGAGCACTTCGAGAAAAGGTGCTGCCTAAACTAAACACCTATCCCTTTATCAGGATCTGGTTAGCGGGATGCTCTACCGGAGAAGAAGTATATTCTATGGCAATTGTCTTAAAAGAATTAAATTTACTTCAGAAGTCGCTTATTTATGCTACAGACATTAACCCTACCGTATTGGAAAAGGCCGTGCAGGGAATGTTTCCTTTAAGCCAAATGAAACAATACTCAGAAAATTATATTGCATCTGGGGGTACGAAAGATTTTTCGTCCTATTACAGTGCAAACTATTCGCTGGCAAAATTTGATACGGACCTTAAAGAAAAGATGATATTTTCTACCCATAACCTCGTTTCTGATCGTTCTTTTAACGAATTTCAGTTGATATTATGTAGAAATGTACTTATTTATTTTGATCGCGACCTGCAATTTAAGGTATTGCAGCTGTTTGATAGCAGTTTAGAGAACCTTGGGTTTTTAGCATTAGGGACTAAGGAAACAACCGATTTTTCGCCTATTAGCAAACGTTATAAAAGGTTGGAAACCGAAAAAATTTGGAAAAAAATTAGCGGATAATTACCGAAATAAACAGAATGACAAATTGTATGGCATTGGTTATTGGCGGCTCGGCCGGAAGCTTGGATGTATTGATCAAAATACTTCCGGCAATCCGATTGGATATACCATTCCCCATCATAATTGTTGTTCATCGCAAACAGGGCACTGATTCGCTATTAACAGACCTCTTAGCTGCCAAAACGAAATTAAATGTAAAGGAAGTAGAAGAAAAGGAATCGATTTTACCCAAAACTATTTATATTGCACCATCAGATTATCATTTGTTGATTGAAAAAAACTTCACGTTCTCGCTCGATTATTCAGAAAAAGTTAATTACTCAAGACCATCAATAGATGTAACTTTCCAGTCGGCGGCAGAGGTATATGCCGATAAACTTGTCTGCATGTTGCTCTCTGGTTCTAATGCGGATGGGGTAAATGGATTAAATACCGTAAACAACTTCGGAGGTAAAGTGATAGTACAAGACCCAGATAGTGCCCAAGTATCGTATATGCCGGCACAAGCTATCCTAAAAACAACGGTAAATCGTGTACTAACTATCGAAGGAATGGCAGCTTATATCAACGCACTAAATTAACCTCAACTAATGGCAAAAAAAGTATTTATTTTTGATGATAATATCGACATATTAGAACTGTGTACATTAATATTGGAAGACGCAGGTTACGAGATCAGAACCTCTGCCACTTCAAATGAAATCGTAGCGCAGGTGGCTGCTTTTATGCCCGATATCATCTTCATGGATAATTGGCTGCCTGATATTGGCGGTATTGAAGCCACACAAACCCTAAAAGGTCATCCCGATCTGAAACATATTCCAGTAATTTACTTTTCTGCCAACAACGATGTAAGTGTTTTAGCAGAAAAAGCGGGAGCAGACAGTTACCTATCTAAGCCCTTTGATATCGAAACTTTAGAAGAAATGGTTAAGCGCCATATCGGTTAAGCGCATAGCTAAAAGCGTTGCAGCAGTCGGCCAGACGCCCAATCAGACCATCTTTTAATTCTTCATCCTTCCCTGTTCTGTTTCGGTTCCCGTGGCTCGCCTGCGTGCCGGTTTTATTTCATTTTTGCCGAAACGATAGGTGAAACTTACACGTCCCACTTGTGATTCGTTTTTCTGATAGACATCGTATTTCAAACCTGGATATGCGCTTGTTAATTTCGTATTGCTTATGTTAAATAGATCACTTAGCCCAAATTTCAAACTGGCCTTTTTATTAAATAAGGATTTACTTAAACCCATATCGATATAATAACGTGCCTCAAGGCTCAGGGTTCCATAATCAAGAGGCGATTCGTAGTTGCCGCTCAACTCTGCCGTAAAACCACTAACTATGGTAAAGCTCTGTTGAGATTTGAACTGAAAGGATGTTTTACCAGTTTTTAACGCCTGTCCGGCTAAGTTTGGAGTTTCAAAGCTAAGGTGGAATATGTTAAGATTGTTATTCATTTCCCACCATTTTGCAACTTTAACAGGAATATTCAAGTTAGCGCCATAGCTAATGTTTTGGGCGAGATTGGCGTTTGTTTGGTAAAGCGCCTTTTGTGCAGAATTAGGTAAGAGCACCTCTGTAATTACATCGTTAACACGGCTATAGTTTATAGAGAGCAAATACTTTTGCATTAAGGTATAAGAAACTTCAAAGTTATGGGTGTACTGTGGGTTTAAGAAAGGATTTCCTTCGCTGTAGGTATATTGATCTAGATAATAAACAAAAGGGTTTAAGGCATCATAGCTCGGCCTATCAATCCGATGGTCATAAGAAAAGCCAATTTCATTATCTTTATCCAGCTTTTGCTGAATATATAAAGTAGGGAAGAAATCCAGATAACTTCTTTTAACTACATTATTACTGGTAATTAGGTTACCTTTCGAATTGGTTTGTTCTACCCTTAAACCAAATTGCACACTGATGTTTTTGTATTGTTTATTTAAGTTGATATATGCCGCATTTACGTTCTCATCGTAAACAAACTGATTGCTGCGGCGCATGTCATTTTGCCAAACGCTTGCTTTGTATTCTTCGGCCCTTAAGTCATTATTCGTTTTAACCCAACTGCTTTTTAATCCAGCCTCTAATTTTAAACTTTTACTTAACGAAACATTGTAATCTACCTTAAATGCCTTAATATCTATTTTTGCTGGTGTCGAATTCCTGATATAGTCTATTGGTCTGATGGGTGTGCCATTTGCATATAAGTAATTGTTCGCATAATTTGCGCCATCATTCCCGTTATAAAGCGAATAATCTAGATCGGCAGAGATTTCTGATCCAGCGCTATCTAATATTGATTTATAGTTAAGGTTATAAGAAAGGTTGTTGTATTTGTTGGTCTGTAAGGTTGAAGCAACAACAGAAGAATCTATCTGCGTATAATTCGGGCCAATACGAGTATAGTTTCTCGTGTCTTCATAACCATTGTTTAAGTAGCCATTTACCAATACGCCAATCGTATTCTTTTTATCGATAAAAACATCCACTCCCGCTTTAAAATTATTGTTTCTCATTTTACGGAACATATTCCCTTCCTGCATAAAATAGGTGTCGGGCGTGCCGTTAGAAATGCGATCTATGGCGATATAATTTCTTCTCCCGCCCTCACTAAAGTTGTAATTTCCAAAAATATTTACCGACTGGGTTCTATGGTTAAGGTTTAGTCCGGCACTTTCCCTAAAGCTCTTTCCATAACCAGCGCTTGCGGTAACACTTCCGTTTGTACCTCCATTTTTATTCTTTTTGGTTTTGATATTGATGATGCCTGAGTTACCCGAAGCATCGTATTTAGATGAAGGATTAGTGATTAATTCGATGCTTTCCAGTTGAGAGCTCTGCATATTCCTTAATAGATTAGCCACATCAGCACTGCTCATGTAGGTTTGTTTACCATCTATCAGAATAAGTACGCCTTGTTTTCCCTGCATGGCAATCTTGTCGTTCTGATCTACCGTAACCCCAGGGGCTTTTTGAAGCACTTCTAATGCCGTAGAGCCTGACAGGATACTGCTATTCTCTACATTTATTACCAATTTATCCGTTTTACGTTCTATTAAAGGCTTTGTGGCGGTGATGCTAACTGCATTTAAAGTTTTGCTGGTAGCTTGTAAACGAATCTCATCGATCTTAATAGTTAAATCAGTTTCTGATAAAGTAAATGATTTCCCTTTATAAGCAGCATAACCCATCATCGTTGCTTTGATATAATAGGTTCCCGTATTGATGTTTATAAATTCATACTTCCCATCTGGAGTTGTTAAGGCGGTTTTTACCAATGTAGAATCAGAGGATTTAAAAAGCCCAACAGTAACATAGTCTATGGGTTTGTGTTGGTCGTCTACAATGGTGCCGCTAATTGTTCCTAATTTAGAATTGGCAGAAGCGGTATATCCAATAAATAATGCTAGCAATAAAATGTATAAAGGTCTCATAGTTGTGTTTGTTTGGGTAAAAAAAGCATAAAAATTCCATCGCGTTCTCACGCAAATTTTTTTAATTCATAAATTTCATTGCTTAGTTTTAGAAAGGGCCAGCCCTTCTGTTAGTTTGTACCTTATAGACGAGGGTTAGCTTAAAAAGGTTACAAGGATTTTGTTTTTTTTAAAATAAGGTGCTTTCTTGAGTTAAAAGCAGAAAGACCAAAGCCCAAAGGAGGTTTTTTTTGCCCACTAAGATCTTTGGTCTTTTTGCGTTAAGTTGGTGCTATCTATTTAATCCCCAATACGTCTACTCCCTGTTCAAAGATGATATCTACAGGAATTCCTTTTTTGCTCAATCTATCAAGATCTTGTTGTAATTCTGGCTGGATAATTCCGCGTTGTTGTTGGGCTTTTTCTACGGCCCCTTTGTCGCCATTTCCCTGTAGGGTAAGGATGTAACTACTCAATTCATTCATCGCGACGGCAAATTTATCAAAATCTACCTTGTAGGTTCCATTCTCATTTCTACTAAAGGCACCCTTTTCTTTAAAAAAGTTAAAGCATTGCATATTGGCTTTTCCGTGTGATTCTGATGCACCGAATCTAACGGATCTTAATAGTCCAGCCATAAAGGTGGTATAATAATCTTTGATATCACCAGTTAGCTCTCCTTTTTTAAGCAATCCTGTAACCATATAAAGTCCCAAAATATCGGCTTTGCCTTCTTCTAGCCAAGAACTCTGTTCTTTTAGCGCCGACCTCACTGTACCCTTCCCGTTAATTGTATTTTTGATGCCCAGTCCATGTGCCACTTCGTGAAACATTACATTTGCAAAAAAGGCGTCGAATTTGATGTACTGTTGCTGATCCTTATCGATGAGTTCTTTCGCTATTGGCACTAAAATCTTATCAAATTTAGCTTTCATTGCATTTTTAAGCTGCGATCTTCTCGTGCCTTTTTCTTGTTGTATTTTTTCGTCGTTAGGTAAATTAACGGCTATGGTTTTGGATCCTGCATTGCAATCGCCAGCATAGTAAACCACATCATATGCGTTTAGCTCTGAATCTGTTCCCGGCACTTCTTTTTTATAGGCAGCGGCCACCGGAAGTCCTTTTTGTAGTTCGGGCAACATGCCAACATATTTTGCCAAGCGCTTGCTCCAAACCTTATCTTTAACCAAAACATATGCTTCGAAAGCAGCACGAGCATTAAATAGTTTATCTTCATAATTCTCTATTGGCCCAATGATCAGATCTAATCCGTTGGTTTTCATGTCTAACCATGCATAATCACTTGCCGTATAATTATCTGTTACCAAAGCCTCTGCCCTAAGGTTTAAATACTTTTTAAAAGCGGCATCATCGGTAAGGAGAGCAGCCTGTTTTAATAAGCCACTTGCTTTTTCCAATTCTGGGGCATATAAGACGTGATAGGGAACTGAAACCAATTTGCCTTTATCTGATTTGATTACAGAATAGAGACCATATTTGTCGGCTACGTCAGAATTCTCTAACGTTTCTTTTGTCATTCCTTCAGGATAGAAATTGCCCACATCTGATTTAGCTCCTACGCCGGCCACAAAGGGCTTGTCGCCATTTAGCCTATCCCAGGGGCCATAGTTAATCATGATAAACTCTTTCGTTTTTTCGTCCTTAACCTTATTTAATAAGCTATCGCGCTGCGGATAGGCTTGTTTCCAATACAGTTCGTCCATTATTTTGGCTGCCTCGATCAGGTAGGGCAATACTTTTCGTTCACTCTCCGTGAGCTGATCTAAATCAGTAGTTAACCTTACCTTTTCATAGATCGGGAGTCGCTTCGCAACATATTCCAGTAAGGTATCCCCTTCTTTTTTGTCGGCCTGTTTAGACGACTGATCAGAATTGTTACAAGAAAAAAGGACAGCTGAGAGCGAAAATCCTAAGATTAGTCCGGTTGTGGCAGTAATTTTCTTCATTTGCTTAAGAAATTTTCTTCAATTTACGTCAATACACTAAATTAGCAAAATAAACTGCAGAAGTAATTTGAAATCTATCGATTACTCGCTAGTTAAATCACAAGAACCGAACTTATGTTTTCACAAAAATTAATGCTTAAGCCCATCCTTTTAGTTGCCGTTGTCCTTTTATTAAGCAATTGTTCACCTGGCAAATATGCCGCTACCGATAAAGTGTATAAAAAGATGGCAAATGAATTTTCAAATACCATAAAGGCTTTCCCTCCCGAAGGACAAAAAATAGATTCATTAAATAACGAGCAGTATTTTGTGGGTACCGTAAATATGGGAATGCGCAAGCCAAACTATGTGATTATTCATCATACCGCACAAGACTCAACAGCGCAAACTCTTAAAACTTTTACCATTGCTAGAACGGCGGTAAGCGCCCATTATGTGGTTGGTAGAGATGGCAAGGTAGTGCAAATGGTAAACGATTATTTACGTGCCCAACATGCGGGCCTGGGGAAATGGGGTACCATAACCGACATGAATTCTTGCTCTATTGGTATTGAACTTGATAATAATGGTACTACAGATGTGTGGACTGACGCACAGATTAATAGCCTTTGCTCTTTATTGGCAACCCTGAAAAAGAAATATAGCATACCAACAGCTAACTTTATAGGCCATGCTGATTATGCCCCAGGTCGTAAACCAGACCCAAATAATTTTCCTTGGAAAATACTGGCCAACAAAGGATTTGGATTGTGGTACGATGATGTATTACAAATGCCGCCAGCAGATTTTGATACCACTTCAGCCTTGCGTATTATTGGATATGATGTAAAAAATTTGGGTGCTGCGATTACCGCTTTCAAACGCC
Source organism: Pedobacter sp. NO84 (assembly GCF_059703915.1). Taxonomy (NCBI): domain Bacteria; kingdom Pseudomonadati; phylum Bacteroidota; class Sphingobacteriia; order Sphingobacteriales; family Sphingobacteriaceae; genus Pedobacter; species Pedobacter sp. NO84. Next base: position 3,335,974 of record NZ_AP046575.1, on the reverse strand, counting down.
ATTGGGTAGGTAATGATATCACACCTAAATTAACGGAACCGGATAAACTGATTTTGTATAATTTATATAAGAAGTTTATGTAGAGCGTGGCGCGCAGAGCGATGAGCGTTGGTTCTTTTAATCTGCGCATCTGTGGCTGCTTTGGCGTCATGCTTGTATGCATCATGCTCGCCAGACGCTTTACGCTCAGCGCGAACCGCTCAGCGCCCTACGTCTTCGGCTTCCAGGCTTCTTTTAACGAAACCGTTCTGTTAAACACCAATTGGCCAGGCTTCGAATCGCGGTCTACACAAAAATATCCCTTACGTATAAACTGATAGCCCACGCCTTGATCTGCGTTAGCTAAATAAGGTTCTATGTAAGCCTTGTTAATAACCGCAATACTCTCGGGATTAAGGTACTCTTTAAAATCACCATCTTCACTGTCTGGAGATTCGACTGAAAATAAACGATCATAGAGCCTAACTTCGGCGGTGTGAGCATGTTTAGCACTTACCCAATGGATCGTTCCCTTCACATTAATTCCACTTGTATCTTCTCCGCTTTTTGACTCGGGTATATAGGTGCAATGAATTTCGGTTACGTTGCCATTCTCGTCCTTCTTAAAGTCATCACACTTTACAATATAGGCGTGCTTTAACCTTACGGTGGCACCTGGAGCTAAACGGAACCATTTTTTAGCAGGCTCTTCCATAAAATCTTCGCGTTCTATCCACAATTCGTTACCGAAAGGAATTTCGCGTGTACCACCTTTATCCTCGGCTTCGGGATTGTTTTCGCCGATCAGGATCTCTTCTTTTTCGGCCGGATAATTTGTTATGATCAATTTTATGGGATCAAGAACTGCCATTACCCGATTTGCTCTTTTATTGAGGTCTTCGCGGATACAGAATTCTAATAAGCCTAGCTCGATCAGATTTTCGCGTTTAGCGATGCCAATCCTTTCACAAAACTCTTTGATGCTTTCTGGAGTGTACCCTCTTCTGCGCAGTCCGCTAATCGTTGGCATCCTGGGATCATCCCAGGCGCTTACTAAACCTTCGTTAACCAACTGCATCAATTTGCGTTTGCTCATTACCGTGTAGGTTAAGTTAAGGCGAGCAAATTCGTATTGTTTTGAAGGGAAGATCTCTAATTGCTCAATAAACCAATCGTAAAGCTCTCTATGCGATACATATTCTAAAGTACAGATAGAATGGGTAATATTTTCGATGCTATCACTTTGTCCGTGGGCAAAATCATACATCGGATAAATACACCATGCATCGCCCGTGCGGTGGTGATGCGCATGTTTAATGCGATAAATGATCGGATCACGCATCAACATGTTAGAGCTGGATAAGTCTATTTTGGCTCTGAGAATGCATTCGCCGTCGGCAAATTCGCCATTTTTCATGCTTGCAAATAACGACAGGTTTTCTTCCACACTGCGGTCCCTGTACGCACTTGGCCTTCCAGGTTCTGTTGGTGTACCTTTTTGCTCTGCAATTTCTTCAGCTGTACTATGATCTACATACGCCAGATTTTTTTCTATCAGTTTAACGGCAAAGGCATGCAGCTGATCAAAATAATCGGATGCATACAATTCGTTTTTCCATTCGAAACCTAACCAATGGATATCTTCCTGCTGACTGTTTACATATTCTGTTTTTTCGGTTACAGGATTGGTATCGTCAAAACGCAAGTTGGTATAACCCCCATATTTTTGGGTTAACCCAAAGTTAAGGCAGATCGCTTTAGCATGGCCAATGTGTAAATATCCATTGGGCTCTGGCGGGAAACGGGTAACCAAGGTTTCATATTTCCCACTATTTAAATCATTCTCTATTAGTTCTTCAATAAAGTTTAATGATTTTTCTTCACTCATAAATTTTAAATTATACCCCCAAAGTTAACAAGATTAAGGGTATTTAAGGTTGTTTTTAGTGCAACGGGTAATAAAACCGCTAATTTCTTTACATTTACATCCTACTTTAGGATCAAATATGAACAAAACACTAAATAGACCCATTCGGGTTTTGGTAGCAAAAGTGGGCCTGGATGGACACGATCGAGGTGCAAAGGTAATTGCTACCTCACTTCGGGATGCCGGGATGGAGGTAATTTATACGGGATTGAGGCAAACGCCCGAAATGGTGGTTAATACGGCATTGCAGGAAGATGTGGACGCCATTGGAATATCTATCCTTTCTGGAGCACACATGACTGTTTTTCCAAAGATAGTAGCGATCATGAAGCAAAAAGAGCTTACAGACGTGCTGCTTACTGGAGGCGGTATTATCCCCGAAGCAGACATGAAAAAACTTCAGGAAATTGGTGTAGGAGAACTTTTCCCTCCAGGTACACCAATGGCAAGTATTGTAAGCTATATCGAAGAATGGGTAATCACAAACAGAAATTTTTAAAGATGAACTATCAGCAAATTATCTCAACAGTTAAGGAAAATATACTTTATATCACGATCAATAGACCTGAAAAACTAAATGCTCTAAATAGGGAGGTGTTAACAGAGTTGGCCGATGTAATCGCATTTGCAGCTAATAGCGATGAAGTAAGAGGGGTATTGTTAACAGGTGCTGGCGAAAAGGCATTTGTAGCTGGAGCTGATATTTCTGAATTCCAACATTATAGCTTGGAAGAAGGAAAAGAATTAGGGAGAAAAGGTCAAGCTACTGTATTTGATGCAATAGAAAATTGTCCAAAACCCGTGATTGCAGCTATCAATGGTTTCGCCCTGGGCGGAGGATTAGAACTGGCAATGGCCTGTCACATCCGCATTGCGAGCACAAATGCAAAGTTAGGGCTACCAGAAGTAACCTTGGGGCTAATTCCTGGATATGGAGGCACCCAACGCTTAACCCAATTAGTGGGTAAGGGACGAGCGATTGAAATGATTACCACAGCCGAAATGATCACTGCCGAAAAAGCAATGCAGATAGGCTTGGTTAATGAAGTGGTTAACCAGGAAGATCTGGTAACAAAGGCCGAAGAAATGCTGAACAAAATAAAATCTAGGGCTCCATTGGCAGTTGCAAGTGCCATAAAGGCGATAAATTCCTCATTAAAAAATAATATCAACGGGTTTGATGCAGAAATCGAAGAGTTTGGAAATTGCTTTCAAACAGAAGATTTTAAGGAGGGTGTATCCGCATTCTTGGAGAAGAGAAAAGCAGTGTTTAAGGGGAAGTAAGGTATCGGGAATTAATTTGGCGCTGAAGGATCGTAGTTGATGGTTCATAGTTAATGGATCATGGTCTGGATGCATGGCCTTTCGGTTGCTATACATTTTTAGCCATACATGCTTGCCAGCCATTTTTTACTTGTTTTTGGACATGCATCTTTGCACCCAGTCTATCAACTATGAACCAGCCTCCATTTTCTCCTCTTCTCGCACCAGTCCTATCTCCTGTGGGTAACTACTGACCTGAAAACTACCTTTTGTTTCACGAGAAATTATTTTAAAAAAAGTGTAGAAAATATTGCCCAAATTAAATAATTCTTTATCTTAGCTATTATTAAGATTGCAGACGTTTTTTATGAAAAAGATACTAATAGTAGATGATGAGGTTAATATAGGGTTATTGCTGTCGAAATTTTTAACAAGAAATTCTTTCATTGTAGAAACAGCTACTAGTGGTAATGCGGCAATGGAGTATCTGGCAAAGCAAAAATTTGACTTGGTATTGTGCGATTATCGTTTGGAAGATACTGACGGTAAAGAAATGCTGATCAAAATAAAGGAGAATTATCCAAGTACGGGAGTAATTATTATTACGGGTTATTCAGATATCAAATTAGCAGTAGAACTGATTAAACTAGGAGCCTATGATTATATTACTAAGCCCCTTTATCCGGATGAGATCTTAAATACAATTAATAAAGCTATAGAAACCCAAATCGCGTTAAATGCAAATGCTTCAGAAAGCGAACTTGGAGTAAAAAAAGATAAAGAATCTAAACCAAAAGCAGAAAATGGAGATTTTGTTGTTGGCCAAAGTAGCGCCTCTAAGGAACTGAATAAACAGATTATGCTTGTTGCGCCAACAAATTATAGCGTAATTTTAACGGGTGAAAGCGGTACGGGAAAGGAATCGGTAGCTAAGACAATTCATTTAAATAGCCCTCGCAAAAATAAGCCTTTTATTGCGATGGATTGCGGTTCCCTTACCAAAGAGCTTGCAGGGAGCGAATTTTTTGGTCATGAAAAAGGATCTTTTACGGGTGCGCTGTATACCAAGATAGGGCATTTTGAAATGGCAAATGGCGGCACCTTGTTTTTAGATGAAGTAGGCAATCTTTCTTATGAAATCCAGGCGGCCTTGTTAAGAACGGTACAGGAAAGAAAAATAAAACGCATTGGTAGCACCAAAGAAATTGATCTTGATGTAAGGATAATCGTTGCAACCAATGAAAATTTAGGAGACGCGATCCAAAAAGGGAGGTTTAGAGAGGATCTATACCATAGGTTTAACGAATTTTCTATTCATCTGCCACCAATAAGCATGCGTGGAAGAGATATAATGGTTTTTGCAGCTACCTTTCTGGTAAAAGCAAATGAAGAATTGAACAGAAATGTGCAGGGATTTTCAGAAGAAGTTGAAGAATGTTTTTTAACCTATAATTGGCCAGGAAATGTTCGGGAACTTAAAAATGTGGTTAGAAGGGCCACCTTATTAACAGAAGCAAACGAGATCCAGCTTAAGGCACTTCCATTAGAAATCTCTACCTATGCCAAAGCTACAGCGATAGAAAGCGCTGTTGAAAATTCGATTGCTCGAGCGGCTAATTCTAATAGGCCCAGAGACCTAAAAAATGCCGCTCTAGAGGCAGAATATGACACAATTTTAAGTGTGTTAAGGGAGGTAAATTTTAACAAGACTAAGGCCGCTAAAATTTTAAATATCGACAGAAAAACGTTGTATAATAAAATGAAGGCCATTGATCTGGATAATTGAGTTTGGCGTTGTGCGTATGGTGTTTTGCGGCGCTATTCGCCAAACGCTTATCGCAAGGCGATTAAAACAATTTAGGTGCTTTTGTTATTTATAAGCATATCCATTAAAGCTCCGTATGTCTATTTTTAGTTATAAACAGCGTAACTACATCAACCTTGTTATTATTATAGCATTAGGCTGCTTAATTGCCTATTCTTTAACCGGTATTTTTGGCTCTTTATTAAGTACACTTATACTGTATACCATTTTAAGACCAGCCTATATTTACTTAACAGAAGAGAAAAAGTGGAGACGCGGCTTTACTGCTATTTTACTGTTGTTTATTTCTATTATCGTGATTGTTCTTCCATTTTATGCTTTGAGCAGCATGGTAATTGAAAAGATTACCGAGCTTAAAAATGATCAGATCTATTTTAAAAATCTGCTCTATAAAATCCAGCACCTGCTCCCGGTGGGTGGAAATGCCCAGCAAATGATAGAAGATGGATTAAAGAGTATAGGAACCTGGGCTACAGGGCTATTTCCTTCTCTAATTTCGGGCCTGTTTAATATCGTATTGGGCCTATTACTTATGTATTTTTTGCTTTATTTTATGTTGGTAGAACGAGAAACATTTGAAAATGCATTGGTTAAATACGCTCCTTTTAGAGAACAGAATGCCTTACGCTTTGCAGAGGAGATGCGAAATACCACGTATGCAAATGTAGTTGGCCAGGGTTTCATTGCAGTGGTACAGGGTTCATTGGTTAGTTTAGCTTTTTATGTATTGGGCTATAACGATCCTTTGTTCTGGGGAGTGGTTACTTCTTTTATTTCGCTTGTACCTGTTTTGGGTCCCCCGGTAATCTTTGTTCCGGCCGCTTTACTGAAGCTGGCGGATGGAGATAATTTTGCGGCCTGGGCCATGCTCATCTTTGGGTTTGTAGTGATCATTAATATAGATAACGTACTTCGATTTATGATCGCAAAAAGAGTTGGAAACATTCATCCCATAATTACCGTTCTCGGCGTGGTTGTTGGTATTCCTTTATTCGGTATCTTAGGACTTGTTTTTGGGCCTTTATTGCTATCTTATTTTTTCTTATTGATTAAAATTTATGAAACCAGTTCAATGGCAACAGAAAGATTAGAAAGAATTAAAACAATTAATGAACATGATGAGTTATAAATTAAGAACAGGGCCAAAAGCTTTGTTAGAATTAAAAAATTATTAACCTTAAAATTAAAATACCATGAGTGATAATTCAAAAGTATTAGTAGCATTATTAGCGGGCGTTGCAGCAGGCGCAGCATTAGGATTGTTATTCGCTCCAGAAAAAGGAAGTGAAACAAGGGACAAGCTAGGACAATCTCTAAAAGATTTTGGTGATTCGATAAAAGATAGAGCTGCTGATGAAATCAATAACTTGAGCAGCTTAAAAGACAAAGTCGTAGATTCTATTAAAAGTAAACTGCGTGATGTAGAAGACGAATATTCTTCTGAAGTTGAAAACGTTTGAGCTATTTAATCCTAACAAATAATGGAAGAAAATAAAGAAAAAGGTCTTGAGGAACTTTTTTTAGATGCCAAAGTCTATGTAGAAACAAGGATAGAATATACCAAACTTTCTGCTGTAGAAAAAGGCTCTAAAATCTTTGCTGATTTAATTACCAATGCGGCCGTAATTATCTGCTTTTTATTGGCGTTCTTGTTCGCCTCTTTTACGTTGGCCCTTTACCTTTCTGAAGTATTGGGAAGCCATGCTAGAGGATTTGGTTGTGTTGCAGGTATTTATTTATTGCTGTCTATTATTGTTTATTTAACTAAAGACAAGTATATCGAAAGACTTTTGGTGAACCTGTTCATTAGAAAATATTTTGATAAAGTTGCTGACAAGGAGGAGTTCGATGAAAATAAATTATAACCATATAAACACTTTAGAGGACCTTCATAATCAGGTACAACTATTAAGGGCCGATTATATCCAAAAGGGCGAAATGCTTAGGGTTGATACTAAAACCTATGTAAAACAATTTACATTAAGCAATCTGATCAAAAGGTTCGCAACACCCAGTGGATTTATGAAGTTGGATGAGAAAACCAACATCAGCGGTAAAATCATGTCTATTGCTTTGCCGTTATTATTAAACAGTACAGTTTTTAGAGGGTCGGGTATTATTACCAAGGCACTTTCTGCATTAGTATCCCGTAAAGTTGGAAAATCATTAGATGCTGAACATATATCGGGTATTTTTAATGCTGTCAAATCTATATTCACAGGAAAAAAAGCTAAGAAAGACGGAACTTTTGTTGATTATGGCATCCCGCCTGATAGCGAAACTTATTAAGTATGTAGTCGGAAGTCGATAATCTGACCAGATTTAATCACATAAAAAGGACTCAATTTATTGAGTCCTTTTCTGTTTAAAAGAATAAAAAATAAGGTTAAATCAGGCCTCTTTTTTTTCTCTAATTTATTGTGAAGAAAATCATTTAATTAACCGGAAAAAAGCAATAATTGAAAGTAGAATTTCATTTTTTTTGATCCGGATCTTAGCGTGATATTGTAACTTTCAACTACAGTAGCAACACTAAACATCTAAATTAAATTATGAAAACACTACTTATTTTTGCCTTTACTTTATTTAGTATAACGGCTTTTGCGGTTTCATTACCGAAAGATTACAAAATTAATGCTAATTCCAACAACACCATTATTTCTGATAAGTGCACCACCACTTTAAGCATGACCGTTTCGTCCACAGTCAACGGATCATATTTTGGGTTGGTCGGTGGCTCGATAACAACAACTGTAACGGGGTCGGTTACAGTTAACTGTGCTGAAATAGTTGCCGCTGGGAAAAAACTTCGCGCTCAGTTAATTGCCATGTTGCCAAAAAGAGCGGATGGACCAGACGATGACGTTCAATTGCCGCTGAGCTTAGAATTACCAGCTGAACAAGCAGCCCTACTCATAGGAGAATCAAGTCCTTTTTAAAATAACCGGTTGCTACTGTATTAACGCAATCCTCATGAAAACTATGTTAACACTATTAGGTCTGATAACCATTAACGTTGGTTATAGTCAAACAAATACTGCCTTAAAAGTTACATACGGTAATTTTTATCAAGGCAAGAACCAACAACTCTATTCCATTCTGACGGCATTTAAAGATAAATCTATTTTTGAAACCCATTCCAACTACAAGAGCACAACAGAAATGTCTACAAAGGATGGCCCAAAGAATACGGAGATAACTGAGCTGCCCCAAAACTATGTTTATATCTACACCGATTTCACTAAAAATATTTCCGTATCAAATGAATACGTTGGAAGTTTGTCTAATCGATTTACGGTAACAGATACGGTGAATATAGTTTGGCATTTACTTACTGATCAAAAAAAAATCGACGATATACAGTGTGAGAAGGCAGAAACTGTTTTTAAGGGCAGAAAATATATAGCATGGTATGCCAAAGCTATTCCATTGGGGGTTGGACCATGGAAGCTCAGCGGATTACCTGGCTTAGTAATGGAGGTTAGCGAGATAGGTAGTCCATACCTCACCAAAGCCCTTAAAATAGAATGGTTGCAAAATGCAAAAGAGATCGCCCTCCCGGCAAATAAATATAAAAGTATTACTTGGGCCACCTATAAGAAGTTATGGATAGAGTGGAAGACTAAGCTACAAAAAAGTATGAACACAAGTTCAGATCCAAGTATGGTAATTGAAGGAAAAATAGAGATTGATTTGCCTGAAAAAACTATTTTTCAATAATGACGAAAGCACTTTTATTAACTATAATCGCATTTGTTTCTTCATATGTTCTTGCCCAAACAAACACGATAATGGGCCGAACGTTCGGCGCCAACCAAGAAATATTAGCTAATGTTTCCATCACCTGCAAAAGCAAAAATTCCAGAAATATATTGGCCTATACCTTTAGTAGTGTAAATGGTTATTATAAAATGGTTATTCCTGCCAAGAGGGATACGGTTGAACTAATAGCTTCCGCTTTAGGTTATGCCAGGGATAGCATAACGGTAACTTTTGATCAGCTTGACAAGAACTATACGCACGACTTTTTATTAAAGCCTGTAACTATTGGTTTAACGGAAATAAACATTTCTGTTAAATCTCCGCCAATTTCTTCAATAAAAGACACCACAACATTTAGCGTAAGTGCTTTTATAGATGGCACTGAAAAGGTTGTAGAAGATGTCTTGAAAAAACTACCAGGGATAGACGTCTCAGAAAATGGCGATATAAAATTCAAAGGAAAAAAAATCGATGAAGTTCAGTTTGAAGGAGATAACCTTTTAGGAAATAACTACAAATTGGGAACTAAAAACCTATCGGCCATAATGATCGATAAAGTACAGGCTATTGAAAACTATAATAATACTACCCTTTTAAAAGGAATAAAAAAGGGGAACAAAACCATATTGAATTTACAATTAAAAAATAACTTTAAAAAGCCATTGGCCTTAAATAATAACGCAAATATTGGTATAAATAGTAAATACGATATAGGAATAAACTTGATTTCCATCACCAAAAGATTTAAGGGATTTGCTATTGCTAATGGTAATAACGTTGGAGAGGATAACACTCCTTTCAACTTCACTATGGATGAAATGGAGGATGATGATGAGACTTTGCTTCTGGGTTCAGCTTCTAAAATTATTTCAAATCAGGTTGTCTTTCCAGAGATCAAAGAAAGCCGATATAATTTTAACAATAGAATATTATTTTCTCCCGCTGCTCTCTATAAATTTTCTGATCGCTTTCGGTTTAAATTATCAGGATATTTTATCCATGACAATGATCTGAAATCCAGTCTCGCTAACACCACTTTTGTTTCGCATTATAATGTTCTTAATTTATTAGAAAATAGAATACAACAATCAAACAAGGAGTTTTATTCTAGCGACGTTGACTTGTACTTTAAACCATCTGCAGCATTGGAGCTGAGTTATGTCAGCAAAATAAATAACTTAAATGAAAGAACTATTGGTGAGATAGCAATAATGGATGATAATATTTCAGATCGATTGGCAGGGAACCAACGTTCATTGCTAAACCGTTTTACGCTTTTAAAAAGATTAAATAGCAAGCAGGCAATTTCTATTTTAGCAATGTATACTCTCCAAAAAAACCCGCAAAATTATTTGTTAAGTACACAAAATTTCTTTGTTCCAAATAAGACCAATCTTATACAATCGCTTAACAATGAAAATAATGGCTATCAGGTTAAGGCCACATTAACGGGAATATATAAAAATCTGAACTATCAATTTATATTAGCCACTATACAAAGTGATGAAAAGCTTAGCTCTAATCTTAACTTAACAGAGAGCAGTATGGGTAAATTTGATAATAAACTAAAACAACAGCAAATAGATAATCTCATAAGTGCTACCACTTCCAAACAATGGGGAAAATTTACGATTCTTGCTAAGCTTAAGCTCCATCATTTAAACAAGGTCCTTTCTGATGGTCTGATTAACCAGCGTCTGAAATCTGCATCAAATTATATCGAACCTAACGTAACATTCAGTTTCTGCCCAGGCGAAAAAGCCAAATTCAATCTGTTTTACGAATATTCTTTAAACAACTATGGTATTGATAATCTCTACACCGGATATATTTTAACAGATTATAGATTACTATCTAATAATGATGTTAATTTTAACTCACAAAACGCAAACAATATTGGCTTTAGTTATGCGTATAGTGATTTTGTTGAGCGTCAATTTCAATTTTATGTATTAACAAATTATACTTGGCATAATAATAGTTTAGGTTCCGAACTAGCACTTCGGCCAAATTATAGCTTAAGCAAACACGTAATGTTTCCTGGAAATAGAGATTTTTTAGGATTGATGAGCGTGTCGAAATACATCGACTTCATTAGTTCAACAATAAAGCTTAATTCATCGTTTAATATTTCATCCAGAAGTAATATCATAAATTCAGTTACTAGAGAAAGCCAACTTATCCGTTTGCTGAACGAACTGAGTTCAAGAACATTATTAGCTAAGGGCATAACCTTAATTCTTAGCGCTAAAGGTAGCTTGTTTTACTCCAAATCAAACCTGCTCCAAAGCCCTAGCGTTCATAATTTGTCGTCCTATTGTGGGATTGTTATAAAACCAATGAAACAGTTTTTAATTAATTTAAGCGCTGAAACTACTTGGGGTGATGTTTATTCAGAAAATAAAAACACTATAAATTTTGTAGACTCGAGTTTAAAATACACGTTTTCAGAAAATAAATTAGCTGTAAAATTATCAGCCACAAATATTTTTGATCAAAGGTACTATGATAATATAGCCTTGACCGATTATCAGATTAATCAAATCCAGTATAAAATATTACCAAGAACCTTAATGGCCGGTATTGAATATAGATTGGGAAAATAGTAAAATTAAAGATCCGTTTTAATCTTCAGTTCTTTCAGTTGTTTGCCGTCAATTGTGCTCGGACTATCAATCATCACATCTCTGCCCGAATTGTTTTTAGGGAACGCAATTACATCACGGATGCTATCTAGGCCAGCAAAAATAGAGCACAACCTATCAAATCCGAAAGCGATACCGCCATGTGGAGGTGCGCCAAATTCGAAAGCGTCCATTAAAAATCCGAACTGTTTCTGCGCTTCTTCGGTACTAAAACCTAAATGTTTAAACATTAAGGCCTGCAATGCCCTATCGTGGATTCGGATAGACCCACCACCTATTTCAGTTCCATTGACAACCATGTCGTAGGCATTAGCACGAACATTCCCTGGATCGGTATCTAACATCGAAATATCTTCAGGCTTTGGCGATGTAAAGGGATGGTGCATAGCATGGTAGCGCTCTGTTTCTTCATCCCATTCTAAAAGAGGAAAATCTAAAACCCAAAGTGCCGCAAATTTATCCTTGTCCCTTAGTCCTAAACGGTTTCCCATTTCCAAGCGAAGTTCGCTCAACTGCTTACGCACCTTGTCTGTTGTTCCGGCCATTACCAAAACTAGATCTCCCGCTGTTGTATTACAAGCAGCAGACCATTTTGCAAGCTCTTCTTCATTATAGAATTTATCAACGGAAGATTTTAATGTACCGTCATCATTATGTCGCAAATAAATTAAACCTGTAGCCCCAATCTGCGGACGTTTGATAAAATCCGTTAACTCATCTAGCTGCTTACGGGTATAGTGGGCACAACCTTTGGCATTAATGGCAATTACAAGGTCAGCATTATCAAAAACAGCAAAATCTTTTCCCTTAACCACATCATTCATTTCAATAAACTGCATATCAAAACGAGTATCTGGTTTGTCAGAACCATACCATCGCATAGCATCTGCATACTGCATCCTTGGTACTTCTGGCAGATCGTAATTACGAACTTCTTTAAATAATGTTCTGATCAAACCTTCGAACGTATTTAAAATATCTTCTTGTTCAATGAAAGACATTTCACAATCAATTTGTGTAAACTCTGGCTGCCTGTCTGCTCTAAGATCTTCATCCCTAAAGCATTTTACAATTTGGAAATAACGATCAAAACCAGAAACCATTAATAATTGCTTAAAAGTTTGTGGCGATTGTGGCAGCGCATAAAACTCGCCAGCATTCATACGGCTAGGCACTACAAAATCCCTTGCTCCTTCGGGAGTTGATTTGATCAGCACTGGGGTTTCTACCTCAATAAAATCTAATGCATCTAAATATCTACGAACAGATTGTGCCATTCGGTGGCGTAAGATCATGTTGTTCCTAATTGGATTTCGGCGAAGGTCCAAATAGCGATATTTCATTCTAAGATCATCACCCCCATCAGTTTTATCCTCAATTAAAAACGGAGGTAATTTTGCGGCATTTAAAATTTCTAACGCGGTTACTTTAATCTCTATTTCTCCGGTTGGGATTTCTTTATTCTTATTTGAACGTTCAACAACAGTACCACTTACCTTGATTACAAATTCGCGGCCAAGGCTTCGGGCACCTGCACATAAATCTTCATTATCATTCATGTTAAAAACCAATTGGGTAATACCATAACGATCTCGGATATCAATAAAAGTCATCCCGCCTAAATCCCTTGAATTCTGCATCCATCCACAAAGTGTTACATTCTCGCCTAAATTTTGCAACGTTAATGCGCCGCAAGTAGTTGTTCTTAACATTTTTATATTACAATTTGAGCGCAAAAATACCGATTTAGTTTTAAAGCTGAAAGGATAAAGCCAAAAGACCCAAGCTTTAGTCTTTACGATTTAAACTTTCTGCTCGATTTTTTTCTAACTTGATGCAACGTTTTAAAAAATACATTGTCTTTTATATAGACGCTTAAGATTTGGAAACAGTATACGTAGATAAGCACGTTTCGTTGATTAACGACTGCCGAAATGGGAGTAGGAAAGCACAATTTGAATTATACAAATTGTATGCCCATGCTATGTACAATGTAGCGTTGCGTATAGTTAATGATGATGCTGAAGCGGAAGACGTTTTACAGGAAGCATTTTTGGATGCGTTTAATAGATTGGCAGATTTTAGACAGGAAACCACATTTGGTTTATGGCTTAAGCAGATTGTAATTAACCGGTCTATTAATTACCTAAGAAAGCGAAAAGCAGAATTTGTGAGCCTTGACGAAGTAGAGGTGGCAGAAGAGCCGGTTGCAGAAGAAGAAGAGGCGCAGTTAAAAGTTGAAGCAATCAAAGCAGCAATGACCGAATTGGCAGACGGATATCGGGTGGTTTTAACACTTTATCTGTTCGAGGGATATGACCATGAAGAAATTGCACATATTTTAAAAATAACAGAAAATACATCACGGTCGCAATATATGCGGGCTAAGAGAAAGTTGAATAGTTTATTAGAAATGAAAGGAGTAGCAAGATGAGCAATAAATTAGAGGGATTTGTAAAAGAGAACAAAAAGGAATTCGATACAAAAGGACCATCAAACCAATTGTGGAGCCGAATTGAGGCCGAATTGGATAGAAAGCAACAAAAAAAAACAATTAGAAGGTATCAATGGATGAGCATTGCCGCCATGCTTGTGATTAGTTTAGGTGGCTATTTTACCTACAATTATCAACAGGTACACCGCACCATTAATGTGGCAGATGTAAGCAAATCTTTTGGACAAAAAGAATTTCACTTGGCCAGTTTAATTGAAGAAAAAAAGGATAGCCTACAGGTGTACGCAAAAGACAATCCAGCCCTGTACAATAAATTTATAGCCGATGTAAGTAAGTTAAATGCCGACTACGAAGAACTTAAACAACAACTTCAAACCAGTCCGAACAGTCAGGTTGTAGTACGCGCAATGATGAAAAACCTAGACATACAACTGCAAGTTCTTAATCAGCAGTTAATGATAATAAATCAAGTCAATCAATATAAAAAGGAGAATTCAATATGAAAAAATTAATTTTAAGTATCACAGCGCTGTTGTTGTTCCTTACACAAGTGAATGCACAAATAACTGGCGGAACAACAGAGGCAATCCCAGCACCTAAAGCGGGTTCTGCAACTAAAGTTTCCGGGAAGGCAAGACAATCTGTACCGGCACCGGCTACTGCGCCCACTATTTCGGGTACCACAAATTCTGTGGGTGTTGGAGCCTCAATTCCTTCGCCCTCTTCAACCTATAGCGTATCAGGAACCATCACCGGAGTTGGTGTTGCAACAGGACCCGCGCCACAGGCCTTTTCTTACAGTACTTCAGGCACTGTAAGCGCAACTGGTACTGGTGTTTATACCTGGAATGATAATCAGGATCAAAGTGATGATCCCATGAAGACAAAAACTTTCACCAAATCTTTTGTCTTAGATAAGAACGATAAGGTAAACTTATTTAATATGTATGGTTCTATAACCATCAAAACCTGGGATAAAAACGAGATTAAAGTGGATGCAGATATTAAAGCTTATGCAAACACGGAGGGCGATGCCCAAAAATTGTTGGATGATGTTTCTATTAAAGCTGCCAAAGACGGAGACCAGGTAACTTTTAAAACAAATATGGAAGAGCATAACGGAAATTGGGGCCGCGGAAGTTATAACGGCAAAAAATGGAGACGAGAGGTTAAGATCTATTACACGGTTTATATGCCAAAAAATAATGCGCTAAACTTATCCCAAGAGTATGGCAGCATAATAATGGATGATTACAATGGACCAACATCTATAAAAGTCCAATATGGTAATCTAACCGCAGGAGATCTAAATAGTGCAAACAACTACATCAATGTGCAATATGGTTCAACTAATGCAAAAGATGTAAACCAAGTAAAAATTAAACAACAATACGGCTCGGGTGTAACGATAGCCACGGTTGGCACTTTAGACATCGATGCACAGTACGCGGCAGTAAATGTTGGTACGGTAAAAGGGAGCGCGGTTGTAAAGCAACAATATGGTTCTGGTGTTACTTTTGGTACTATCGGGAACCTAAATGTAAACGCACAATATGCTACCGTAAAAATTGGGACCTTAAAAGGTAATCTGATAAGCAAACAGCAATATGGGAAGTTAATTATTGATCAGACCGAAGCCGGTAAAAACATAGATGTAGATTCTCAGTATACAACCGTGGATCTAGGGTTTGCCGATAATTATAATGGCGATTTCGATGTGGAAACAAGTTATGCTAACTTTAAATATGGATCTAATGTTACTGCAAAAAGAGAAGGTAGTGATGATGAGAAAAGGTATAGTCAGAATAAAAGATACAGTGGCCAAATTGGTAAGGGAGGTAGCACCAAAGTTGTTGTGAAAGCCCAATATTATAGCGTTACGTTTAAATAAGAGTAAAACCAAACAAATAATAGCCAAGCCTCCGATAATTGTCGGGGGCTTTTTTTATCTTCGTGGCTAGATAAAATTAAAATATGGAACTACTAACAAGCCCAGAAGCCTGGATCTCCCTCCTAACATTAACCGTATTAGAAATAGTTCTGGGTATAGATAATGTAATATTTGTTAGCATTATTTTAAATCGAATTAAAGAAAATACCCAAAAAAGGGCCAGGATCATATGGATGATAACCGGAATAGCTTCCCGCTGTTTGATGCTTTTTGGACTGAGCTGGTTGTTGAGCCAAAAAGGCAATTACATCGTTCCCGAAGAATGGTTTGGTAAAGGGTTTGACCTTGCAAGTTTGGTAATGCTTTTTGGCGGACTGTTTCTAATCTACAAATCCGTGATGGAAATTCACCATAAGCTAGAAGGAGAAGACCCATCAGTTGATGTTAAAAACGTAAAAGCACTGAGCTTTGGCAAAGCGATATTTCAAATCATGTTAATTGATGCGGTTTTCTCATTTGATAGCATCATCACCGCTGGAGGTACAGCAAAACATCTAGAAGTAATGATTACGGCGGTGGTTATTGCTATGATCGTAATGTTTACGTTCAGCCCTAAAATCTCTGCATTTATCCATAAGCACCCAACCCTAAAAATGTTGGCCCTTTCCTTTTTGGTAATGATTGGTCTAAGCTTGGTTATCGAAGGATGGGATGCCAATGCCGCCCATGAAATGCACCTTAAAAATTACATCTATTTCGGAATGGCATTCTCGGTAGGGGTTGAGGTTCTAAATATGGTTTTTAGAAAAAGGCAAAAGAATAATCGTTTGGTAGAACTTAACGAGCCGCAGCCAACGGGCAAAGAAATTGCTCATGCTAATTTTTTAAACACTATTTATGCTGATTTTAACAACGCTGATGAAAATGGGTATATTAGGCTAAATGCCAATGGCACTTTTACAGATTTAAAACAAAAAGAAATCGAATTGAAATCAAAGATGAAAATCATTATAAATGATGGGAAAGAACTTGTTCGATTCGCGGAGGTACTATTTTCAAAAAAGGAACGGATTTGGGTGGCAAAATTAGAAAACTAGAATTAACCCAAGTTTTTGTTATGATGATAATGCCAAGGTGATCGTAACTTCTCTCATATCTCACATCTCATATCTCACACCTCAATGATCACCTTTTTTGAAGCCACACTAGCTGAACTTTCTATCCATAGAATCGGCAATAAACTGCATGACGAATTTTATGTGCTGTCAGAAAACTCATTGCACCTTAAAGATGAAATGCTGAATAAATTACTACTCCAGTATTTTTTATCCCCCTACGAAAAAGTGAATGAGATCTATAGGTTCATGCATCCAAATAATGATCTTAATCTAAATGAAGTATATCATTTTGCCCAAGAAATCTTTGCTGATGGCAGTTCTTTCCATGAAAACAGCAAAAAGTTGGCCACCTATTTATATGAGATTTCTAACCACCCTAAAATTAAATCTGGAGAACTATATGTTGCCTATTTTGAAAATGTACAGATTGAAGGCAACTTGCACGATGCCATAGGTGTTTTTAAATCCGAAACCAAAGAAAGTTATCTAAAGGTTTATCCAGAAAATAATGGGTTTGGTATCACATATGAAGAAGAAGCAATAAATATCAGTAAATTAGATAAAGGATGCCTCATTTTTAATACCGATACCACCGAGGGATATAAAGTTGCCGTGATTGATCAAACCAATCGCAGTGCTGAAGCCGTCTACTGGAAAGACGAATTTTTAAAACTCAAAATCAGAAACGACAATTATAACCAGACCCAAAATGTGCTTGGGGTTTATAAAAATTTTGTAACCGAAAGGTTAGAGGAGGATTTTGAGATTTCGAGAACAGATAAAATTGATCTGCTCAATCGCTCGATGAAATACTTTAAAGAGAAAGAAAGCTTTGATATTGATGAATTCTCTAATGAAGTAATCGCCAATAAAGAAGGGATAGAATCTTTTAAGAACTATAAAAAGAACTATGAAGAAGAATTTGAGACCACCATTGCTGATAACTTCGATATCTCTGATGCTGCGGTTAAAAAGCAGGCCAAGTCTTTCAAAAGTATATTAAAACTGGACAAGAATTTCCACATTTATATCCATGGCAATAAAGAATTAATAGAGAAGGGATTTGACGATGATAGATCGATGAATTATTATAAGGTTTATTTCAGAGATGAACAGTAAGATTTATTGTTGAATTGTTTTATTGCTATAATGTTAATACAACTTGATAAGCAATTATACGTAAGGAAATGGAAATACAAACACAAAAAATCGCGCTGGTTACTGGTGGTAGCCGCGGACTAGGAAAGAACATGGCTTTGGCCCTTGCAAAAAAAGGAAATGATCTGATCTTAACCTATAACAATAATAAAGCAGCGGCTGATGAAGTGGTATCTTCCATTGAAGCAATGGGGCAAAGCGCAATGGCGCTACAGTTTGATGCCTCTAATATTAAAACCTTTGATGATTTTGTGTTACAGTTAAAATCAACCTTGCGGTCGAAGTGGCAAAGGGAAGATTTCAACTTTTTAATCAACAATGCGGGTATTGGCCTTAATGTTCCGTTTGCAGATGTTACCGAAGAACAGTTTGATCTGTTAAACAACATTCATTTTAAAGGCGTATACTTTCTTACGCAAAAAACGCTACCACTTATCGCCAATGGCGGAAGAATAATTAATATTGCTACAGGTTTAACACGTTTTGCCTTTCCTGGCTCTAGTGCTTATGCAGCAATGAAAGGAGCAGTAGAAATCTTTACCAAATATTTAGCAAAAGAACTTGGTGGTAGGCAGATTGCCGCAAATGTGGTAGCACCAGGTGCAATAGAAACAGATTTTAATGGTGGTGCCGTAAGAGACAATGAACAAATGAATACCGTTATCGCCTCAAACACAGCACTTGGTAGAGTGGGACTGCCCGATGATATTGGCGGAGTAGTAGCATTTCTATGTAGCGAAGAAGGTCGGTGGGTTAATGCACAACGAATTGAGGTGTCTGGCGGGCAGATGATTTAGCGTAAGGCGTTTGGCGTTGAGCGATAAGCGAATTGAACGGGCGGTTGGTATCGCTTGATGAACGCTAAACGTCTAACTCGAGACGCGTCCCGCAAGTATTTCTTGTTAATTAATTATTAAACCATTAGTTTTAGAAATATGAACAATGAAATCAAACCAAACAGTATTTTCAAAGTAATAGGCGCATCGTCTCTCGGGACATTAATTGAATGGTACGATTTTTATATTTTTGGCAGTTTAGCCAGTATAATTGGTGCACAACTCTTTCCCGCTGATGCAGGAGCCTCGGCACTGATTAATACCCTCGCCATTTTTGCGGCAGGTTTTATAGTTCGTCCGTTTGGGGCCTTGGTATTTGGTAGGCTAGGCGACTTAATTGGCCGAAAATATACCTTTCTCTTAACGCTTGTGCTTATGGGCGGTTCTACATTTTTAATTGGCCTTATCCCATCTTATTCTTCAATTGGCTACGCTGCGCCAATTTTGGTTTTGATCCTTCGCTTGATACAAGGTTTGGCCTTAGGTGGCGAATATGGTGGCGCAGCAACCTATGTAGCAGAGCATGCACCAAAGGGAAAAAGAGGTTTTTTTACCAGCTGGATCCAAACTACCGCAACGCTAGGGCTGTTCCTTTCTTTGGGCATCATTGTTCTCTCAAAAAATCTGATTGGCGCTACGGCATTTGCAGATTGGGGATGGAGAATCCCTTTTCTTCTTTCGATTCTGTTAGTGGGCGTTTCTATTTATATCAGACTTAAAATGCACGAATCGCCAATGTTTGCTAAGCTTAAAACAGAAGGCAATATCTCCAAAAACCCACTAAAGGAAAGCTTTAATAAAAAAGGGAATTTTAAAATGGTATTGTTGGCGCTGTTTGGGGCCACTATGGGCCAAGGGGTGATTTGGTACACCGGACAATTTTATGCGCAATCTTTTATAGAAAACACCTGTAAGGTAGATTTTAACGATTCGAGGTATATCCTGCTCTGGGCAATTGCCGGTGCTACACCCTTCTTCGTAGTTTTTGGTTCTTGGAGCGATAAAGTTGGACGAAAGTGGATAATGTTAACAGGAATGTTGTTGGGTATTATATTTTACCGACCAATTTATCAGGTCTTCCTAGATAAAACCGATACTGCTAAAATAGAAATCTCTGCTGTTAATTCCATTGCCGAACCAGTGATTACAAGAACTGCAATCCATGATAAAGGTGATAGTATAATCACAAGCAGCGTTAGAGTAAGCTTAAAAAATGGCGGATCTTTTAATAAAGTACAGGTTGACACCGTTTATGCCGACACAAGCAAGACGATTGGACTTTCGAAAGAGCTTTTTAAGGATAAAAAACTGGATACCGGTACTTTTTGGTTATTTGTAGGATTGGTATTCTTCCAGATTTTATTGGTAACCATGGTTTATGGACCTATTGCTGCATTCTTGGTAGAACTATTTCCAACTAAAATACGCTATACGTCAATGTCTTTGCCATACCATGTTGGTAACGGCGTTTTTGGAGGCCTTGTACCTTTTGTTGCGACGCTTATTGCAAGCTTTGCAGGCTCTACGCCACTCTCTGGCCTGTGGTATCCTATCGGGATAGCAACGCTTAGTTTTATTATTGGAGCTATTTACCTATCGAATAAAAGAGACGAAAACGTTAACGATTAATGCAATAAAAATTACTAATTATTAAAACATTACTATGAAAAGAATATTAGGTTTGGTTTGGATAATCTTAGGGCCAGCAGCAATGATCTTTATGGCCTGGCAAGCTTATGATAAGGTAAGCAAAGCTGAAGCAGGTGTGGCACAAACCAACACCGCATTGCAATGGGGAATTATTTTATTAATTTTTATACCGATAGCTATCGGATTGGTAATCTTTGGAAAATATGCATTAGCAGGCGAGTATGATAAATTGCCCGAAAGTTCGGATGAGATAGATTAAGGTAAGATGTAAAAATGTAAAACGGGAGAATCGTTAGCTCCAATTCCATCTTCCATCTTCCATTTTCCATCTTCCATTACAAAACTCTTACCAGCAGTCCCTTTAAATACTCTCCTTCAGGAAACGATAAGCGAACAGGATGGTCCTCTGGTTGTGAGAACTGGCGGATAACCTGTACTTCCTTCCCAGCATCAAGTGCAGCCCAAGCAATAATCTGTTTAAAAGTTTCGATATCTACTGCTCCAGAACAAGAAAAGGTTGCCAATAAACCACCGCTTTCTAAAAGCAATAATCCTAAACGGTTTAAATCTTTGTATGCCCTTGCTGCACGGTCTAACGCCGAGCGGGATGGCGCGTATTTTGGTGGATCCAGTACAACAATATCAAATTTTTTGCCTTCATCTTTAAAGGCCCTTAACTGCTTGTTTACATCAGACTGAATGGCGATATGGTTTTTAGAAGCGAACTTATTAATGGCTATATTCTGATTTAGGGTGTCGATAGCTAGTGCAGAACTATCCACACTTGTTACTTCAGTTGCCCCATTTTTAAAAGCGTTTAAGCTAAATCCTCCACTATAGCTGAAGCAGTCTAAAACCGTTTTTCCTTGCGTATAGCCCGCTAAAATCTTACGGTTATCCCGTTGATCGCAATAAAAACCAGATTTTTGACCTTCCGCAATATTTATGTGGTAGGTAATTCCATTTTCTTTAATAGCAATAAATGCTGCAGGAGCTTCACCCCATAGCAATCCATTTTCGGCTGTAATGCCTTCATGTGTCCGAGCTGTTGCATCGCTGCGGTCGAAGATTCCCTTCGGCTTTAAAAGCTTCACCAATAGGCCTATGATTATTGGTTTTGCTTTCTCAATACCTGTACTTAAAATTTGTACGGATAGAAAATCGGCATACCGATCTACAATTAGCCCGGGTAAAAAATCAGCTTCGCTAAAAATAAGTCGGTAAGCGTTGGTATCCTTGTTCACTAAAAAATGAGCCCGGGATTCAATAGCTTGTTTAATTTTTTGCTCGTACCAAGCTTCATTTATAAGTTGATCTTCATCCCATGCCAACAAACGGATTGCCACTCTTGATTGATCGTTAAAATACCCGTAAGCCAAAAAATCATCTTTCGCATTGCAAACTTTTACCACTTCTCCGTTTTCGGGCTTCCCTTTAATCTGATCTATTGCTCCAGAAAATACCCATGGATGACGCTGTAAAACTGCTTTCTCCTTTCCTTTTTTTAGCTTTATTTCTATCATGGCGTAAAGATAGTCATCGGATGACTTAAGTCATCCGATGACTGTTAAATTTTGTATTTTTGATCCATGCAAGAGATTAATTGGGGAGATTTCGAAAAAGTAGAGCTCCGTGTTGGTACGGTGCTCGAGGTTCTGGATTTCCCGGAGGCAAAAAAGCCTGCCTATAAGCTTAAGGTTGATTTTGGGAAATTTGGGGTCAGAATGAGCAGTGCCCAGATTACGAAACACTACACTAAAGATGAGCTCGTAGGCCGACAAATTATCGGGGTTATCAATTTCCCTAAAAAGCAGATCGGAAAATTTATGAGCGAATTTTTGGTCACGGGTTTTTCAGATGATAATGGGGATATTGTTTTAAGCACAGCAGATAAGCTTGTGCCAAATGGTAGTAAGTTAATCTAATCATGCTGTAACGCTAAACTCAATTAACCAATTCAACAATTAACCAGGCAAATATAAAATGTCCTATTTCAACTTCGAAGAAAATACCGATCCAACTGTAGCTGACGAGCATTTTATGCGATTGGCGTTACATGAAGCTAAGAAAGCATATGAAATGGACGAAATACCAATAGGAGCTATTATCGTGTGCCAAGGCAAAATTATTGGGCGTGGATACAATTTAACAGAACAGTTAAACGATGTTACGGCCCATGCCGAAATGCAGGCGTTTACCGCTGCTTCACAAACCTTGGGGGGCAAGTATTTAAAGGGCTGTACCCTATACGTAACCATAGAGCCGTGTACGATGTGTGCGGGGGCTAGTTACTGGACCCAAATTAGTAGGATCGTGTTTGGGGCTAAAGAAGATAAATTTGGGTTTACAAGGATTGGCCAAAACCTTTTACATCCCAAAACGTTGTTAAAAGAAGGGGTCTTAGCCGCAGAATGTGGCGAATTAATGACGGCCTTTTTTAAGAATAAACGCAAAGAAAGTTGACAAACAATTGAATAAAACTTAACCTTTGTAAGTTATATTTGTACATTAACATTTTAAAAACTTAAATAATAAAATTATGGCTTTTGAATTACCTGCGTTGGCATACGCAACAGACGCATTAGAACCGCATATTGACAAATTGACCATGGAAATTCACCATGGTAAACACCACCAAGCTTATGTTACCAATTTAAATAAAGCACTAGAGGGCAAGCCGGAAGCGAATTCGAGCATTGAAGATATTGTTAAAAACATTTCTAAATATCCCACTGCAGTACGAAATAACGGTGGTGGACATTACAATCACTCTTTATTTTGGACAGTTCTCGGCCCAAATAAGGGAGGGGAGCCTACTGGCGATTTAGCACAGGCAATCAATACGGCATTTGGGTCATTTGCTGACTTTAAAACAAAAATCCAAGAAGCTGGTGCAACCCGTTTCGGATCTGGTTGGGCATGGCTTTCTGTAGGTGCCGATAAAAAACTAATTGTTTCTTCAACACCAAACCAGGATAACCCCCTAATGGATATCGCCGAGGTTAAAGGTACTCCGATTTTTGGTATCGATGTTTGGGAACATGCTTATTATTTGAAATATCAGAATAAACGCCCTGATTATCTAGCTGCAATTTGGAATGTTGTAAATTGGGATGCGGTAGCCGAACGCTATAAAAAAGCGATTTAAGGCAGTTTAATTAAGATTTTAGGGCTTATGGATGTCAAAATTCATAAGCCCTATTTTTTTAAACGAGAATTACGTAAATTGCGCCTTGATTCTTTTGGATTAAATACGTATAACGAGCTGATAAGAGATAGATAATGAAAAGAATAATCTTAATGATATTGTTTGTGCTGGGAATTGCTTTTACCGGTAGTGCACAAAAAGTCCCTACTCCTGATGAGTTAGCGAAAAAGAATGTTGATGAGTTGGAGAAAAGGCTAAAATTAACGCCAACCCAGAAAAACGTAATCTATAACTATGCGTATGATTTTGCAAAGGAACAATTTGCATTGTATAAAAAACAGCAAGCAGGAACTTTTAAAGAAGAGGATGAAACCAAATTTTTTAAAATGCAGGCTGATCTAAATAAAAACATCAAAACCGTTTTAAAAGGGGATCAGATAGCCGAATACGATAAGGTAGTTGAAGAACGTTTAAGCGGCATAGATCCTACCAAGAAAAAGAAAAAACTTAAAAAGGGCGAAGAAGAAGAGAAGGTTGTTGGTATAGAGGGCCTTAAGACAAAACCGACTAATAATTAAATTCCGATTACATCTTTCTTTTTTCGTTGTTTCATAGCCTTGGGAATCACAGTTAAAACCTCCTCCTTTAATGCGGTTAACATTCTTTTCTTAATGAAATTTTTATGGGTAACCAAGCTAATCTCTCGCACAGGCTCTGGCGATTTAAAGTAACGTACCTTGTTAAGCTGTTTAGCACTCAAATCAGCTAAGGCCAATTCAGGCAGTAGCGTGGCACCACTATTGATATCAACCATTCTGATAAGTGTCTCCACACTTCCCGTATTATACGTTAAGGATTGGAGACGATTGTTCTTCGTAGATCTGCATATATTCAATACTTGCGTACGCATGCAGTGCCCTTCATTTAACAGCCAAATATTCTCGTCTGCCAGATCATCAGCATCTATGGCCTTTTTTTTATAGAGCTTACTGTTCTTGCTAATGTAGCTTACAAAGTTTTCGTAGTACAATGGCATTTCAACGATGCTATCATCCACAAGAGGAGTTGCTAAGATCCCACAATCGATCACCCCTGTTTTTAAATGGTGGATGATATCTTCAGTAGTATATTCCCAAATTAACAATTTTAGTCCTGGATATTTTTCGAGCATAGCAGCAATCACCTCTGGGAGTAAATAAGGCGCAATAGTTGGAATAATGCCAATTTTTAACTCGCCAATTATATCTTGTTGCTGACTGCTGATCAGTTCTTTTATTTTCTTGTTTTCTTGAAGTACGATACGTGCCTGCGCAATAATCTGACTTCCAATTTCTGTTGGAATGATTGGTTGCTTGCTTCTGTCGAAAATCTTCACATTTAAAAATTCTTCTAGTTTTTGAACCTGCATGCTTAGCGTAGGTTGGGTTACAAAGCACTTTTCGGCCGCGCTAACAAAACTTCTATAGGTGTCTACTGCGGTGATGTATTCAAGCTGAATTAATGTCATATAGCTAAAATTGATAACTAAAGATAAATATATAAATTTTAACTATATAATTTTTTTACCTTTATTTTTCGCTTTTGAAGCAATTTTTTAATTGGGATAACAATCCCTACTTGTATAGAAATTTGATTTAGAAGATATGAAGATTGTTTTAGAAAATGCAGAAATAAGCCAATGTATAAGACAGTTAGACTTATTGCTTTATTAAAATTTTATGAAAATCGCTTAAAAATGTTGTAATTTTAAATATCTTTATATAATTAGAAACTAGATAATCGCCTTTGCTATTATAAACCTCATGAATAAATTAATCCATCTTAAATTCCCTATTAGATTTTTTTACTTATTTGTCCTTGCTTTAAGCGTTTACTACCCGAAGAAATCTTTCGCGCAACTAAGTGGTAATGAGTTTGAAAGTAATATAAGGCTAAAATTAGACTCTTTAAGGGCGGAGAAGGAAGTTGGTATATTTGGAAATGGGCTATTATTGCCCAATGGGGCTGTAGCAAGTGTGATGACCCCATCGGGGTGGGGCGGTGGTAATACCACGTATATTTATGTTGTTGTTGGGGGCATTTTTCCGGCAGAATACAAGACCCCTGCAACTGCAGATTTGATTACCGCCGCAGGATTAAGTTTCGGAGATCCGAAAAAGTACGTCAATTTTTCTGGTAGTGTAAATGTTGGCCGCGTATCTGAGTTAAAGGATCTCTCTGGAAATATTATATTGAGTAGACAGATTTTTAAGTCGAGCAGTATAGCTGTAGGGGCGCTTCAGCTATTTGCTAGCTCTGCTATTTCAGATGCTCCAGATGCTACTTTTTATGTAGCATTTAGCCATTCTGTCCAAACACTCCGTTCTAAATCGGGGCACTCCGCTGTAGGTTATACGATTGGAATTGGAAATGGACGTTTTTTGTATAAAAGCCCAAGAGATATTGCCAGTGGCAAGGGAAAGTATGGTACAGCGGTTTTTGCAAATGTGTCTTACGAAATATTTCCAAATATGAACATCAACGCTGAATGGTCTGGACTAAACCTGGCTTTTTCCAGCGGTTTTAGGCCTTTCAAAAAATCGCCCTTAACTTTTGGATACGGAGTTTACAATATAACAAGAAATTCAGCAGACCGTATTTCGGTGATAGGTACCTTAGCCTATCCTTTTATTTTAGATAGAAAAACAAATAAACAAAATTAATAAGCATATGAAAAAACTATTTTTGGTTTTTACAGTAGTTTTCGCTTTAATAGGAATTAACAGCGCAAAAGCCCAGAATGGCACAGGAACCAATTCAGATTTTAAGGTTCCAGTACCCGTTATTACACCCCAAATTACGCCGCCTCCCGCTACCGTTACACCGGTAGTAGTTCCGGCTGCCCCAACTATGCCTAGTTTGCCGGCTACAACCAATTCTGCGGCAGCACCAACTATACCAGATGCGCCTGTAGCGCCGCCAGCCCCAGAGGTCGGAGCCACTCCGCCTGCAACTGGAACAGCACCCTCTATTACTTTACCCGTACTTACTATATTGCCTCCGATCCCACCTATACCGCCAAGCCCGAGTTTGCGTTTGGCTATAGGTTCTAATTAAGCCTTAGGATTTGGTAATACATAACGTAATCAAGAATGAATAAAAGTATAAACTATTTATTAAGGGGAGCTCTGTATGCATCGCTGTTCTTATGGAGTAACTTCTCACAGGCGCAAGCAGGCCACCGTACCTTTGATTTTAAGGAAGGAGATGAATATGAAACAGAAATGTTAACCAGTTCTAATGCAGTCCTTAAAAGAGGCACTCAATCCATGAACATTAACTCTGTTACAAAAGCAACAAAAAGTTATAAAGTAACGGGGTCTACAGCTCAGGGCTATACCATAAATATTGAAATAAAAAAAATGGACAATGTAATCGATGCACTTGGCAAGACATTACATTATGATTCTGGTAACCCTTCCTTTGATACTACTTCCACTATCTTGAAGGCATTGGATTTTATGATTAAAAAACCCATCAGTTTAACTATTGATAAATATGGGGTAATACAAGGTTCAACAGATTATAGAGCTGAAATGGCTACTGATACCTTGGTTTCATTTGCAGGTTTGCAGCCCGAAGTGTTTGAAAAACAAACGATGTTTACCCTGCTCGCCGATATTACCTATAACCCTCGGTTAGCAAAAGGGTATACTTGGGGGGATTCCGTTGTGGTTGATAAGCAGAAATTATCCACAAAATTTTTGATAGAGGAAGCCAATGAAAATAATATCGTTGTTAAATTTAGCTCCATAATTGGTGGTAAAATGATTAATAGTAGTACCAATGGCACCTATGTAATCAATACTAAAACAGGGTTGATTACCGAAAAACTCTTCTATTCTGTTTCTGTGGGTTATCAAATGTCTGCCGGAGGAGTTGTATATGCAGTTTCCCGATCTACCAGCATCTCCGAACGAACGAGGCAGGTGAAGTGACGGGCTGGGCCCCCTTTTGCTTAAATTTTTTATTCCCAGAAAGTGGGTGTTTAATCACATTAAAGACTTAGGTTATCAAATAAATTTTATTTTTGTGCCTTAAAGTTTTAAAGTGGGTAAAGATAAATTAAGAAAATTTGCTGAAATAGATACTTTTCCAAACGTATATCAATTGCATTTAGGCAAAGTGATGAAAGGGAAATGGGCATCCGATCATTTTAAGAACTCTAATCCTGTAGTAGTAGAACTGGCATGTGGAAAAGGAGAATATTCCGTTAACCTCGCAAAACTTTTTCCAGAGAAGAACTTTATTGGAGTAGATTTAAAAGGTAATCGGATTTGGCGTGGAGCCAGAACGGGGGTGGACGAAGGAATAAAAAACCTAGCTTTTCTGCGAATCCAAATAGAAGATATAATGCAATATTTTGAGGCTGGAGAAATAGACGAAATCTGGATTACGTTTGCAGATCCACAGCCTCAAGAAGGGAGAGAAAGAAAGCGTTTAACTTTTCCTGGATTTTTGGATAAGTATAAAACCTTGTTAAAAGAAGGGGGTAAAGTAAATCTTAAAACAGATAATGATGGATTATACGCTTATACCTGTGAAAAAGTGAGTGACCTAAATTTGATAACCCATAAAAATACGGCTGATCTTTATAAATCTGAATTTGCCGATGAGGTATTATCCATTAAAACTCACTATGAAAGGATTTATCTTAAGCACAACAAAAATATCAACTATATCCAATTCTCATTCAGCTAGGCGCAAGTTAAAAGTTTAAGGATTTAGGGATTTCAATTCGCAATATGGAAGATTCTTTTTATGAGCAGGTTTTTGAAATAGCTCGTCTGGTACCGAAAGGTAGAGTTACCTCTTACGGCGCTATCGCTAAGGCTTTAGGTGCGGGAGGATCAGCTAGAATGGTAGGCTACGCAATGAGCAATGCAGGCCTAGCCCACCCAAAAGTACCCGCCCATCGCGTAGTGAACAGCAGCGGCCTCCTTACCGGAAAATTCCATTTCTCGCCACCAGAACTCATGCAACAATTATTGGAGCAGGAGGGCGTAAAAGTAGAAAACGATAAAATAAAAGACTTTAAAAAGATATTCTGGGATCCGCTTCTTGAATTATAGTCTTAAGTCGAAAGTCGAGAGTCTGTTTGCGATCCAAGAATTTCCAAAGGAAAACTAATCCTATTTAATGTTTTTTGTTTTTGATAACAACACACACTAATCAAAATTTATACCTTTATATGGGTAAATTTAGAGAACTTATCGCATATAAAAGGGGCTTCTCATTATTAATGGAGATATTTGATTTAACGAAGACTTTTCCTAAAGAAGAAATCTATAGTTTTACAAGCCAGATAAGACGCTCATCTAGATCTGTATGTAGTAGCATTGGAGAAGCGTATAAGAAGCGTAAATATCCAAATCATTTTATTAGTAAATTAACAGATGCTGATATGGAAATGGAGAACGAAGGTATGGTTAGATGTCGCCATTGCTTGTGAATATATATCGAAAAAAACGTATGATGACTAGATTTAAAATGCGAAGAAATAAGCAAACTTTTAAATTATATGATAAAGAACCCCGATAAATTCTCTTAAATAATCAGACTACCGACTATGGACTTATGACTACAGACTTAATTCAAAAGCGCTGCTCTTGGTGCGGCAATGACCCGCTTTATATCAAATACCATGATGAGGAATGGGGCAAACCAGTTTATGATGATAAAATACTTTTTGAATTTTTAATATTGGAAGGTGCTCAGGCAGGTTTGAGCTGGATAACCATCCTCCGGAGAAGAGAAGGTTACCGTAAAGCTTTCGCCAATTTCGATGTAAAAAAAGTGGCCGCTTTTACTGGAAAAGACCAAGAACGTTTGATGCAGGATGAAGGGATTATCAGAAACAGATTGAAGATAGCATCTGCAATTAGGAACGCTCAACTTTTTATCGAAATACAAAATGAGTATGGTTCATTTGCAGATTACATGTGGGCTTATCTGCCCGGTCGGAAACCCATAGTTAACGACTTTGAGACTGGTGGAATCCCGGTAAGCACATCTATTTCTGACGAGATTGCAAAGGACATGAAAAAAAGAGGGTTCAAATTTTTCGGTACAACCATTTGCTATGCACATATGCAAGCTACCGGAATGGTTAACGATCATATTATTGGATGTATAGCAAGATGAGCTGGGAGTTGGAACTAACTCAAAACTTCCAGCTCCTAACTCCCAACTATTTATGACTATTATAAGCCTTGATGTAGGCGGTCAGGTTTTTTATGTCGAATACTTCTGTTGCCTTAATGCTCTCTGCTAGATCCTCATCATTGGTTAGTTTTTGCAGAAGTAAGCTTTTTACAGCATTGGTATTTTCTAAAGAGATTTCCTGCATTGGTCCGCTTCCCTGCTTTTCCAGGAAATAACTAACCCTACCCTTTAAATTAGCGTTGGCTTGGTCGTCATTTCTTCGGCCACCGCCAAGGCCAATAGAAATACCCCCTCCTAGGCCACCAAAGCCCCCTGAGCCCATGCCAATCCCAATGCTTGGCCTAACCTTAGCCCGCTGTTGAACGGGCTGTTCGGTACCGCCCTTGTCGCCGTATGAATATAAATTTACGATACCTGTTTCGATAAGCTTAAAAAAACGATACTCCATTTTTTTCTTGATCACCATTGGTTTACTGGCATAGGTTTCGCCATTCCATACAAAAGACTGGATATCTTTTGCAAAGTACTCTTTAACTGTCTGATCATCCTGCACGATAGAAACAGAGCTAAAATTTGTGCTCTGTATAACTCCTCGCACAAAATTTCCATCACTAATCAAAACAGCATCTTGGGCTTTTGTAGTCGTACAAATGGTTAGGAGCAAAAACGTTGCTAAATAAATATTCTTCATATTGTTGTAAATAACGCAAAATGTTTCAAGATTGTTATAGCTTAAATTAAAATATGATTTAGCTCCGAAAAATTTTATAATTTCTTAAAGGGCCCTTAATTTAATTGCTTTAAGTTTTACATCACTTTTAGCGTAATTTTTGGCAGATAGTTTCTTTAAACCATTAACTTTACATTCACGCCGAAATCGGTGTAATCTTTAATCATTTTATGAAAAAATTATTTCTTTTGGATGGGATGGCGCTAATTTACAGAGCGCATTTTGCACTTAGTAAAAGTCCACGTTTTACATCAACAGGCGTAAATACCTCAGCTGTTATGGGTTTTGCGAACACGCTGATGGAAGTGCTAAGAAAAGAAAAACCTAGTCATATCGCAGTAGTATTTGATACCGAAGCCCCCACAGAAAGACATACTGATTACGTAGCGTATAAGGCTCACCGAGAGGCGATGCCCGAAGATCTTTCCAAAGCGCTTCCCTATATTTTTAAACTGATAGAGGGATTTAATATTCCTGTAATTACCGTAGACGGATTTGAGGCGGATGATATCATTGGTACTATGGCAAAGGAGGCAGAGCGAAAAGGATTTACCGTTTTTTGTATGACACCGGATAAGGATTTTGCTCAACTGGTATCCGACAATATTTTTATTTACAAACCTGCCAGAATGGGCAATGAAATGGAAATCCTAGGAGTGAAGGAGGTTTTGTCCAAGTGGGAAATCGAGAAAGTAGAGCAAGTGATCGATATATTGGGCTTATGGGGCGATGCAGTTGATAATATCCCCGGTATCCCCGGCATCGGAGAAAAAACCGCAAAATTGCTGATCAAGCAATATGGCAGCATGGAAAATATTATCGCCAATAGTCATGAGCTTAAAGGAAAACAAAAAGAGAATGTAGAAAATTTTGCAGAGCAGGGCTTGATTTCTAAAAAATTAGCGACGATTATTTTAAATGTTCCGGTAGAATTTAATGAAGAGAAATTACTATTGGAAGAACCAAGTAGGGAGTTGTTGGAGCCGCTTTTCGCTGAGCTAGAATTTAGAACGATTGGAAGAAGGGTATTTGGTGAAGATTTTAGCGTAAACGATCCTAAAACACCTACTAATCAACAAAAAGACCTGTTTGGAAATGATGTAGAAACCAAAAAAGATTTTAATGCACAACCTTCGTTATTTGATCAGCCAATTGATGCAAAAAACATCAGCAATACCCCGCATGAGTATTTTTTAATTGATACAGCAGAGAAAAGAAAAGAACTAATCGAGCTATTGCTCAAACAACCAAGTATTTCATTTGATACGGAAACCACGGGTACAGATGCAAATTTAGCCGATTTGGTTGGATTATCATTTTCGATAAAAACTGGTGAAGGCTATTATATTCCACTGCCTGAAGAGAGAGCGGTGGCCCAGGCTCTGGTGGATGAATTTAGGGTAGTATTAGAAAATGAAGACATCGTTAAAATTGGGCAGAACATCAAGTATGATATGCTGGTGCTTAAATGGTACGATGTACAGGTAAAAGGAAGATTGTTTGATACCATGTTGGCACATTATTTAATTGATCCAGATACTAGGCATAATATGGATGTACTCTCCGAAAATTATTTGGGTTATACACCAATATCAATAACTTCATTAATTGGGGCTAAGGGAAAATCGCAGGGGACTATGCGTGATGTTCCCGTAGAAAACGTAGTGGATTATGCTGCAGAAGATGCCGATGTAACCTTACAATTGGCCAATATTTTTGAGCCGATGCTCAAAGAACGTAACGCTACTAAATTGGCCGAAGAAATAGAAAATCCATTGATTTTTGTATTGGCAGAAATTGAAAAGGAAGGTGTAAAAATTGATATTGAAACATTAAAAGCCTATTCCATAGAACTTCAGCACGAAATTACCAAGGCCGAACAGAGTGTTTATGAAAAAGCAGGGCTGAAATTTAATCTTGCCTCACCAAAACAACTTGGAGAGGTTTTATTTGACCATTTGAAACTTGATCCTAAGGCTAAAAAAACAAAAACCGGGCAGTATCAAACTGGGGAGGATGTACTTACACTGCTGGCTCACAAAAGCGATATCGTACAGGATATTTTAGATTTTCGTCAATTGCAAAAGCTGAAATCTACTTATGTGGATGCACTTCCTTTATTGGTAAACCCTAAAACCGGAAGAGTGCATACCAGCTTTAATCAGGCGGTTGCCGCAACCGGTAGATTAAGTTCGAACAACCCGAATTTACAGAATATCCCTATTAGAACAGAGCGGGGAAGAGAAGTGCGAAAAGCATTTATTGCGAGAGATGAAGATCATATTTTGCTGTCAGCAGATTACTCACAGATCGAACTGCGCATCATAGCAGAAATTAGCAAGGAAGAAAACATGCTGGAGGCTTTTAGCAAAGGTATTGACATCCACACCGCAACGGCGGCTAAAGTATATGGAATTGGTATTGACGAGGTTGATCCTAACCAACGGAGAAATGCAAAGGCGGTTAACTTCGGGATCATTTACGGACAATCAGCGTTCGGGCTTTCCCAAAACCTTAATATTCCACGAAAGGAAGCGGCAGAAATTATAGAACAATATTTTACCCAGTATCCGGGCATAAAACGCTACATGAGCGATACCATGAATTTTGCCCGCGAAAACGGTTTTGTGGAAACGATTATGGGCAGAAGAAGATATTTAAGAGATATCAACTCGGCAAACCAAACAGTAAGGGGCTATGCAGAGCGAAATGCGATAAATGCACCCATCCAAGGCTCTGCAGCAGACTTGATCAAGATTGCGATGATCAACATCCATAAAGACATGCAAGACCAAAGGCTGGGATCTAAAATGACCATGCAGGTGCATGATGAGCTCGTATTTGATGTACTGAAGACAGAAGTAGACCAAATGAAGGCTATTATTACCCATAGAATGAAAACCGCCATCAAGACCCAAGTCCCTATCGAAATTGAAATCGGAGAAGGCGAAAACTGGTTAGCAGCACATTAAATAATATGAGAACGATTCTTTTTTTGACATTCTTTCTTACTGCTTCCGTTGGCTACGCACAACGTGATACCTCATTCATGTATACAGATTCTAATCTTAATCAAGTAAAACCTGCGTTAGCTAAATTGATTTTTAAAGCATATCAAAAAGATAGTACCAGTTGGGTGTTCCTAAAATATAATGATAAGAAAGAATTACTGTTAAAAGAGGTATACGGCGACCCAAACCTTACCATCAAGCACGGAGTATCAGTTGAATACAAATATGGAAAACCTTTTAGAAAAGGGATTTATGTGAATAATAAGAAAGAAGGCAATTTTATTAGCTATGATACCTTAGGAAATACAACTGACATCAACTTTTACAAGCTTGATTCTCTCAGTGGAACAAGCTATTCATTTTGGCCTAGTGGCAAAAAAATGAAAGAGGAAATCTACGGTGATAAAGAACAGAAGTTACAGCGATTTCTTTTTTACGAAAATGGTAATATCGCACTAAAAGAAACGTTTTCAAAACAAGGCAAACTCACTGACAGTGCTTATTTAGATGTGGATGGCAATCCTGTCGAAAAGACAATTGTCGAATCCCCTCCTAAATATCCTGGGGGTATCCAAAAATTTTACGAACTGATAGGGAGAAATATTAAATATGCCCAAGATGCTGCGGAGGCCAATGTTCAGGGTTATGTTCACATTTCGTTTACCATTACAAAAGAGGGTAATGTAACAGATGTGAAGGTTGAAAAAAAACTTTATCCCAGTTTAGATAACGAAGCCATAAGAGTGGTTAAACTTTCTCAAAAATGGATCCCTGGAAGTTATTTTGGCCAACCTGTTAGGGTTACCTATAGCATCCCCATTAAGTTTAGTATTAGTCGATAATTTTAAGCAACATGATCATGAAAAAAACCTACATCGTATTTGCTTTCCTGCTTTACACAGCTAATGTCTTTGCACAGCAAGATACTACACTTGTTTACTCGCGTCCAGGTTTTGAAAAAGACGCTCTTCGCGCTACGTTAAACAAAACGATAACAAAAAAGGATAGTGTTTGGGAACTGAATTTAACCGATAATAACAAGACACTGTATGAGACGGTAACCTTTGCCGATGAGAAATTGGAAGTTCGAAGAGGTCCTTATGCTTATTATGAAAAAGCGGTCTTAATAAAAGAAGGTCAGTATAACCGTGGCTATCAAGTTGGGGATTGGAAAACGTATTACAGCACTAAACAATTAAAGGAAGAAGTACATTTTGTTTGGGGCAAGAAGCAAGGCCCTTACAGAAGTTATTGGGATAACGGAAAGATCAAGAGAGATGGCAATTATGAGAACGACTTAAGGGTTGATGAATGGAAATTATACCGTAAAACGGGAGAAATAGCCCTTATCCAAAAATATAATTCTGCTGGTGAATTAGTTGAAAGCGAATTTTTTAATCAGAACGGAGACAATGTTCAACAAGGACCAAGCTATACTGGGGGCTTAACCACTTTTTATAAATTTGTTAAAAAGGAGATGAATTATCCAAGAGAAGCATTAAAACAGAACGTTAAAGGAGAAGTAACTTTGGTGTTTACTGTTAAAAGTGATGGTTCGATTAGCGATATTAAAGCAATGGAAAGCCCAAGCCCCATCCTTTCTAAAGAAGCAATCAGGATACTCAGCAAATCAAGTGGTTGGATCCCGGGCACCCAGTTAAACGAGCCGGTAGACATGCGTTTTTCGCTTCCTATAGTTTTTGCAATAGCTAAGGCAAATTAAGTTACAATGCAATTGTTTCGCCTATGGCAGGTAAAAACAATGTTTTTTGCGCTCTTTTAAAACTATCAACTGCCATCTTAGAATCGATTTTAATAACGGGGAAGGTGTCATAATGCACCCCAATAATCTTATCGCAATCGATATAACTACTTGCAATCACTGCATCATCAACGTCCATTGTATAATTTCCTCCGATTGGAAGGATGGCATAATCAAGGTTGTATAGATCAGCAAGTAATTTCATCTCAAGGGTTAGCCCGGTATCTCCGGCAAAATAGATCTGCCTGCCTTCTAGCTCAAGTACAAATCCTGCGGGATTGCCACCATAACTTCCATCCGGTAAACCTGCAGAGTGGGTTGCCCAAACCATGCGGACAGTACCAAAATCAAAAGTATATTTTCCAAAATTCATGGGATGCACGTTATCAATCCCCTGTTTCGTGAGCCAACCAATTACTTCAGGAATGGCAATAACCTGGGCCTTGGTTTGCTTTGCAAGGGCGATCAGATCTCCAACATGATCTCCATGTCCGTGGCTTACCAAAATATAATCAGCTTCGATCTTGGTGATATCAATATTCTTGGCTAGCGGATTTTGGCTAATAAAAGGATCGAATAAAAATTTATGGGTCGCGGTTTCTAATAAGAAACAAGATTGACCGTAATAGGTGTATGTCATAGTATTGCGTATTGCGATTAGCGTATTGCGATAGTTTAAACCTGAGTTGGTTTATCCTCCGAACATTCCGCCCAAACCGCCCAACATGTCTTTTGTGGCCGATTGCATTTCTGCGGCACTTACCAGTTCTGCTTGGATGAGGGCTTTATTTACAGCAGTTAATAAAAGTTCTTCCAACTCTTCTTTGTCGGCCTGTTTGTAAAAATCCTCTTCAATTTCTATGGCGGTAACAGCCTTATTCGCTGTGGCGGTAACTTTAATTGCTCCTCCTTCTACCTCTCCAAATACCGATATGGTATCTAATCTTTTTTTAATTTCGTCTGCCTTTTGTTGGGCAGCTATTAATTTATCAAACATGATTTTTTAGTTTGTAGTATAATCCTAAAATAACAAAAATTGTTTTGTGAAACTTATATTTCCGATTCTCAATATCTTTAGAGCCTTAAGCCCAGCGTAAACCCAGTAACCGCTTTGGTTAGTTCGAACTGAAAAGAGAGCTGTCCGGAACTTAGATCAATTTGGTAGACATTGTTCTTTCCACCTACTGAAAATATTCCATAGGCAATATTTCCAGAGCTGCTTACGATATCAAAACCATTTGTTGCGCCGACATCTATTTTTTGGTCACCTATCTTCAGTTCTCCTAATTCTGACAAGGCCCCTGTAGCCGTATTAAGGCTGTAAAGCTTATCCGTAGTATGGTCGATTACAAAAAGTGTTGTTGTGCTTGTTCCTCTAAAGTTATTGCTGTAGGCAGCAGCGCTTATAGTTGCGGTTGTTGAAGTTAAGCCTACGTCAGCGGTAACTGCGCCCGTAAGAGGGTTAATGTTTAAATTCTGCCTTGTATTACTTACCACACGAATGAGATCGGTTAATGGATTAAAATCAAAGCCAAAACTAGTACCTACTAGCGGTATATTAAATGTGCCTGAGCCCACTTGTGTGCATACGCCCGTTCCGAGGTTTATCGTATATAGCCTATTGCTTGTCCCCAGCGCATATAACTGCGCATTTAATGGCCTCATATCAATACCCACAATTGTTTCACCAGATGGTAACCCCGTAAGTGCTTTTATGGTGGTTGCAGCTGTTTTTGATGTGGGGTTAAAGATCAATAGATTATTCGCGTCGTCAACGGCATAGGCTACAGGAGTTGTTGGAATGGCAATACCCCTAATGTTGGTGCCGGGGATGAATTTACCAGCTACTGCAGCCTTGCCCGTGGTTAGGTTGATGGTAAATAATTTAGTGCTGTCCCCAAGCTTTCCTATAGCCAAAGCTTTGGATCCATCCGGCGAAATATCAAAACTTACGTTTTCTCCTAAACTTAGATCAAGGTTGCCTACTGCCACTAAAGTGCCATTATCTGGCGGGTCTTGCTTGTAAAGTTTTCTGGCCAAAGGGTCTAAATCGTACAAAATAGTACTTGTTGCACCGGCGATACTATTGGAATAAGCAATGCCCGAAATGCTTGTACTGGAAATAGCTGGATCAGAGGCTACCACTAGTCCTGTTTCTGGATTTAATCTTAAATTTTGCCCTGTACTGGTTACGATCCTGATCCGATCTGTAGTGGGGTTAAAATCTAAACTAACGGTTGTGCCATTCAGGTTTGGAGTAAAAGCATTTGTTGAAACAGCTTTTGCAATGCCCGTGCCAATGTCTATAGTATAGATCTTGCTCAGACTACTCACTCCATATAATTCTCCTGTGCTGGGTCTAAAATCTATACTTAATAAGGTTTCTCCTTGGGCAAAGCCATTCAATATCGTCTTTGATCCAACGCTACGCACATCTTTCGCATTGAAGGCGGTTAGGGTGTTGTTATCAGAAAGCGCATAAAATGCTTGTGTTGGGCCAAAAACTGGTAAATTGATGAAAGTGCTCTCTTTATTGCAGGATAAAATAGTAATTAGCACTAAAACAAGGCCGCTCATTTTTAACCAAAAAAGATTTTTGTACATCATACTCGTCATTTAACTCTATGCCCCATGCTCTCTGCTTTTACTCTGCTTTACTCTGCAAGGTAACAATTTTCAGCGTTGCTTTCTGGGTTTTGCTCTTTCATATTGTGAGGGCCATTTAACTTCTTCCTCTAATATCGTGGCCGCATGCAGCGGAAAATAGGGATCTCTTAATAGCTCCCTGGCCATGAAAATAAGATCGGCATCTCCTTTTTCAAGGATCTCGTTAGCCTGCTGTGCTTCGGTAATCAGACCAACTGCACCTGTTATTATTCCGGTTTCTTTTTTAATTGCCGATGCAAATTGCACCTGATAACCCGCGAAAAGGGGAATATCCTGAGCTAATGTTAAACCTCCAGAAGAGGTATCTATTACATCAACGCCCTTTTCTTTTAGCAAGGCTGATAATTGAACCGACTCTTCTGCCGACCAACCTCCTTCGGCCCAATCGGTGGCAGAGATTCGCACAAACAAAGGGTTTTCTTGTGGCCAAACCTCTTGAACGCTGTTAACCGTTTCAACTAATAATCGAATTCTGTTTTCAAAAGGTCCACCATACTCGTCAGATCTATGGTTACTTAGGGGAGATAAAAATTGATGCAACAAATAACCATGTGCCGCATGGATTTCTATGATATCAAACCCAGCTTTTATCGCTCTTTCGGCCGCCAGTTTAAAGTCGCTCTTTACTTTTTCTATCCCTTGCCGATCAAGCGCTATGGGCAATTTATCGGTAGGGTTAAAGCGTTCGGCACTAGCCGCAACAGTTGGCCATCCTCCCTGTTGATCATCTAATTGCCTAGGGTTTTCCCAAGGGATATCAAAACTTGCTTTTCTTCCGGCATGCGCTAACTGAATTCCTGCGATTGAATGGTTAGCATGTATAAAATCTGTAATCTCTTTAAGTTTGGTAATGTGATCGTCTTTCCAGATTCCCAGATCAGCAATAGAGATCCGGCCCTCTGGAGAAACTGCCGATGCTTCGGTGATCACCAATCCGGCGCCGCCAACCGCTCGGCTTCCTAAATGCACCAAGTGCCAATTATTAGCAAAGCCATCAATGGAAGAATATTCGCACATAGGCGAAACGACAATTCTATTTTTAAGGGTTATATTTTTAATGGTAATCTCACTGAATAGTAACGACATGCAATATAGATTTAGCGGTGAGCGATAAGCGTTTGGCGATTTGCGTTGCTTTACGCACGTGATAGTTATTTTTCAATCCTTATGACTGACAAACAAATTAACGATATGTATTTGATTTTGTTTAGCCAAGAAGAAAACTAAACAAAAGAATGACATGGACAATTAGCTAATAGGGTAAATCGTTAACCCCTTTCTAATTCATCAAAGCTTTATTGAACCCAACAAAGAGCTTAAATAAATTTTCATACACGGTAAATGGTAATGTTTCTGATTTGTCGAAAACATCGTGATAAGCTGAAATTCCACCCTGTGTATATAAGAAAAATGCAGGGACTCCTTTCTCGGTAAAGAAGTAATGGTCGCTATTGGCAGCCTTTCCCCGCGGATTAATTTTTATCAACAGTTTACCAGCATCATTAATCTTGTTCAATAAAGCAAATTCTTTTGGATATTGAGTAGCGTTCACCACTGTTGCGCCACCTTCACCAGTTCCAACCATATCTACATTGATTAGGAAACGAATTTTTTGCAGATCAATCAATGGGTTTTCCGTAAAATATTTCGAACCTAAAATACCAGCTTCCTCACCTGCAAAGCAAATAAAGGCTATGGTGTATTTCGGCGGATTTGCGGCATAATATTTTGCTAAGCTTAATAAAAAGGACACGCCACTTCCGTTGTCGTTTGCCCCAGGAAAAAAGGTCTCTCTTCCCATACCACCCAAATGATCGTAATGCGCAGTAATTACGATTATAGAATCCGGATTAACCGAACCCTTTACATGCCCACAGATATTGGCTGCCTTAAAATTTGGAACCATTAGATTCTCTATATTAGCTTCAATAGAATTTGGCACCTCGGTTAAGGCAGATTTATTGACCAAGATTTGGGTATAATCGTTTTCATGTTGCGCTACAGACCACGTTAACTTATTCTCTAGCTTCACAATTGTTCTTTCGGCAGCTGCTAAAAATGTGACGCTATCCGTTTGCACGAGTGTTGCCTTTAAATTAACGCCCTTACTTCCCTGGCTAACTATAAAATCTTTTCCAGGGATGAGCTTTTTACCATTAATCATAAGTTCCATCTTTCCAGGGAAGGTGTTTACTGAAAATTCGAAGGGTTGCTTAAAATCGTTCCCATTCATAGGGGCTAGTCCGAACGATTTAAATTCTGATACAATAAAAACTGCTGCCTTGCCCATGCCATTTTTGGTGTATCCTCTTCCCCAAAAATCGGCACTGGTTAAAGTCTTTAGTGTTTTACGAGCATAGCTTATATCTTGTGCAAAACTAGTAACACTAAGAAATAGGAACAGACATAAAAGTAGTTTCTTCATACGATTTATTTTCCAAACAAGGTTTTATAGATAGAATATTTATAATTATCAGGTACTTCGCTAGCCACAAAATAGGGAGCTTCGAATAACTCGGTTAATTTCTTTCTAAGTTCACTCATAAACTCGGGCTTTATTTCTTCTAAAAAATCTCCTGATAGATTTTGTCTTCCAGTTTTGAACCAAATGCCTTCGGTTCTCATTGTTTTAACGATGTACAAATTTGGTTCTACACAGGTTTTGCCCGCAAACTGTTCGTAAACATAGGTGTACAATAAAGTTTGGATCAATGCCTTATTGATGTGTTTACCATGTGAGTTGAAAAGCTCCGGGATGTCTTTGAAGGTTAACTTATCACTTCCCGTCTTATAATCGATAATCTTGGTCACCCCATTTTTTAGATCAACCCTGTCTATATACCCAAATATTTTTACACTAGCTTCTTTACCGTTTAAGGGGAAACTTACTTCTGCCTCTACTTTCTGTTCTAAACTAATGATCTCAAAAGGCGCCTGTTTCAGATCCTGATCTAGAATAATCTGAACATAAGCATCTACGATGGCCAAAATTACTTTTTGCATACCTTTATATTCTATTACCTTATCCGGGTGATTAAACATTACGGCATTAAAGGCTTTTTGGATCAGCTCGGGGACTTTTTTTCTACGTTCGTTAATCAGCGTTTCCGTAATCTCGGCAATGCTCAACTCTTGATAGAAATATTCCATCGCTTTGTGCAGGATCGAACCAATTTCATTGGCCTCTACTATTGCACTTACCTCTTTGGGCTCTTTGATCTGAGCAATATAATTGAAGAAAAAATCTATGGGATTGGCGATGTACTGCGTGAGTGCCGAAGGGGATAGAATCTTAGTCTTATCCAGGTACTTTTGAAGGGTTTCCTGAATAAAGGGATTTCCTGTTTTCTCAATTTTAAGATCTTTGAAAGGCTCTGTCCTGATATTTAGGTTAAGTTCGTTATAGGTAAATTTAAAGCCACTTTCGAACTCTAGCTGTTTCAATATCCTGCTGGCTTCACCTGAGGTAGATTCGTCTGTTAAGCTATTATAAACAAAGTTGATGTTCGGTGCACGCTGCAATAAACGATACACCATGTAAGATGAGATGGCATCTAGATTCTCCAAAACAGGTAAACCATACACCCGGCGAATGCTGTCGGGTATAAAACTATTACCGATTGACGATTTTGGAATAATCCCTTCATTAAAGCCCAATATGATAACCTTATCAAAATTAAGGTTTCTTGTTTCCAATAAGCCCATTACCTGAATCCCATTTAACGGATCACCAGCCAAGGGAACGGCAATAGCCTGTAAAGATTTCTGCACAAGGTAAATGATGAAAGGAATTTCTTCGTTGTTAATGTGCTTGCCAAAGGTATCATTTAATCGGTTCAGGTCCTGAATGGTTTTTACAAAGAGTTCTGCATCAATTTTCTTAAGCGTTTTTGCGTTTGATAATCGGGTTAGCACATGATCTAAAACGGCCAATAAATAGGGAACCACATTTGTTGGGGCATCTATTTTTTTATAAAAAACAGCAAACAATCCGCTTTGCCTTACCAACCTATCGTATGCTATTTCTACTACGTTTTCTGTTAACAGTGCAGTTTGGATCTTATCTTTCATTTTTTGGCTGAGGCCCGATAATGGATGCGTAATAAACGCCTCAACATGCTTGTAAGAAACCATATCATCGTGCAAGATTTCTAGTTGGCTTGTTAACCAAAGATCGGCCAATCCGAAAATGCTTGATGTAGCCAATGCAAAACCCATGGTTACATTTAAATTGATTTCTTTGCCATTAATGCTAGTAGGGATGGTTTGTAAGGTTGGAACGAGCAAGCCCTCATCAGCCAATACCACAACGGTGGATCCTACTTCTTCGCTGTTTCCATAGTTCTCGGCTAAAATAGTGTTAAGGATTTTTGCTTGCGAAGATTGTCCTTGTACCTTAAAAACATTAACCTGATGGAGCTCTGATCTAAGTAAACTAGTGTTATTATCAAATACATTTTTAAGCCCGAACTGATTTAGATTTTTTCTTAAAAATAATCCGGCCTCTTGTAACGGATCGCTTAAATAATAATCGTCTGTATCAAAATAGAACAAGGCTTTTCCAGCTTCCTGCAAATGGGTAAATATTTTGGCTTCGGCATTGGTTAAGGCATTAAAACCAACGAAAATAATCCGATCTTTTCCAAAACTTTCCAAGAAGGGCTGGTCATTTATATTTCCTTCTGCCAATTGGCGATAGGCATACCCATTGGTGATTTTATTTTCGGCCTTCAGGGCAGCGTGAAACTGATGATAGAGTTTTGGCATTCTGCGCCACATTTTGATAAAGAGCTCTTGCTGCTTTTTATGCTTACCTTCTGAATAGGAGGTCCAAAATTGGGAAAGGAATTCGTATTGCTCCGGACTTAAATAATCAAATTCTTTGTTGATTACGGAGATATCTTCCAAATCTTGGTACAATTTTTCGGCATCAACCAAATCACTATCGATTTGGTTAAAATCGCTTAGGATAATTTTTGCTA
Organism: Pedobacter sp. NO84; assembly: GCF_059703915.1. Lineage (NCBI taxonomy): Bacteria > Pseudomonadati > Bacteroidota > Sphingobacteriia > Sphingobacteriales > Sphingobacteriaceae > Pedobacter > Pedobacter sp. NO84. The sequence continues at coordinate 3,292,961 of NZ_AP046575.1, read as the reverse complement.
GAGGGAAAAATTTATGACTTGCAATGGGATCTAATCTTTCTTCTACTAACAATTTATTATAAAGTTGATGAAGCGTAAAAAATTGCTGATAGAAGTCGGCAATCTTATGACTTGTTGCTTTAGCAAAAAATTCTTGGATTGTAAAAAAAGAGGGACTAAAAAAGGGTTTTTGGATCAGATCTGCCAAGTGTTTTTGAAGGTAGGCTGCGGGTCTTTTATTATTAAAAATGATGGCACAATGTTGCAATTGAGAACCAAATTTCTCGATCAGATCTTCTGCTACTTCTTTTAAAAATGGTTTCATCTACGCTAAATTCTTTCCTGTCATTTCTCTGTGATGGGCTACATGATAAATGGTGAAATATATCATTTCTCTTAAAGTTAATTTCCCCAATAAGGGATGGGGCAAAATCAAGCTGTCCAATTCCTCTTCTGAGAAATTAGCTAATTTTTTGTTTAATCTTTCAACTTCGCCTGCAACTAATTTCAGCCATTTTTCCTTTTCTACCAATGCAACTCCATCTGGGGAGAAACGAGCAGTAGCAACACCTCCATTTTCTAGTTTCGAATGGTATTGAGCAACCAGTTCGGTGTAGGTTCTACTGGGTCTGTTTGCTTTTCCGAAAAGTAAACCAAGAGAGAACTTTGGCAAGCCCAGCGCCGTATTTAACGGTTTAACTGACAGATAAATGTGCGCCAATTGTTGACCAGCTGTCCATTTATTATTGTTGCTTTGCATAAATTGTTCATCGGCCAAAGACCCGACAAAATCCAAGAATGCGTCATGATTTAAGGTTAATTGTTGGCTAAGTTCTTTACTGTTCATTTTAAACCAATTTTAACTCGCCCTTTGCCGCGTAAAATAAATAAGTTTTTATGTTCGAATAACCCATCGCGAGTAGCAAATCTTTATATCTATCCACTTGTTCTATATGCTTATCACTTTCTTCCAGTGTAAATTTATAATCTAAAACAATCACTTCATCTTTGGTCATCAAAACCCGATCAGGGCGGTGTAATTTTCCTTTTTCATCGATAATGCTTTTTTCGGTTATGCTTTCGGTGGCCATTTCTAAAAGGGCTTTTAATTCGGGATGTTTAAGCACATCAAGAACGGCCAATTTCAGGTCGTCTTGTTCCTCTTCCTTTATAATTCCTTGCGTTGCTAGCTCCCAAATATAGGTATCCACTTCTTTTGTTGTACTGGCATTTGCCAAGATATCATGTAGCACGGATCCTTTTCTGCCCGATTTTTCAATGTTTACCAAATGTTTCAAGTGCTTTTCTTCAGAGGAAACGTAAAGTTCAGCTAATCGATCTGTAGTTGGATATTCATTAAGAGCAATAAAATTGGTCTCATCCGGTTGGTTAGGCAATATTACATCGTCAACAATAGCGTACAAATTATTTTCATCAAACTCCTTTTCGAAGGTGAGGTTAATCACATCACCCATATTGGATAGTTTTCCACTATCTTTTTTTGCCATGGTGGCGATGTATAGATAATCTTTTGATCGGGTTGTAGCTACATATAACATGTTTAGCGCATCCATATTGTTATAAAGCAACTCTTCGTAGTAGGCTTTTGAAATAACCGAATCGGCCAGATCTTCGGTATATTTTAAGGGTATGCCACGTAGTTCCTTGTAGACCGTATCTGCTGATGAGACCCAAAACGTGGAGTTTGCTTTTCCCTTGATTTCCCAATTACAGAACGGCACAAATACTGCCCTAAAGGCCAAGCCCTTAGATTTGTGGATGGTGATAATTTGAATGGCATCTGCACCTTCTGGGGAGGGCAATGATTTTTTAATCCCATCTTCTTCCCACCAGGTTAAAAATGAGATCATTCCTTTTTCTCCCAGTCTACTGGCATTTGCGGCTAGATCTCTAAACGCCAACAGATAGGGCAAGTGTTCTGTTAAGGTGGTTAATCTGTACGATGAGATTAATATTTCTACCAATTCTGGCAAAGGCAACTGCACCCAGCTCAGCCAATTTTCGCACAATACGGAGGGAAGGACATTCTTCAAGCTGCTTAATGAAACGCCGTTAAGATTTAAATAGTGATTGGCATTAGGCTCATTATTGTGCAATGAGTGATATAGTGCAATGCAATTGGCCTTGTATAATGCCGTTTGTGTATCTATACCAATTAATACTTTAAGCGTGTTGATGATCAATTGCACGGCAGAGTTGTTCGAGATCAGTAAGGCATCACCTGAGAGAACAGGTAAATTCTGCTCCATTAATCGTTGAACAGTAAGCATGGCTTCGCTATTGGAGCGTACCAAAATAGCAATGTCCTTTAAGGCATATTGCCTTTCGTTTTTAAGGAAGTTTATTTCTGAGATGACTTCTGTTAAAGCCAATTCCCTAAAGGTTGTCTCCGTAAACCGGGCTTCATTTGGAGAATCCTCTTTCCCGAATTTTTTAATTTTTATGGTTCCCCCTTTTAACGTATTTGAGGCAAAATTCTGTGTAGATGCACCATAAATATCAGTTATGATCTGGTTGTAATTCTCTGCTTGCCACCACAACGCAATGCTTTCGGCCCTACTGGCTAGATTTTGGTTTAATTCTTCCTGTAAAGTAATAGGAATAGATTTATACAAGAAATTATTGAAGGTGATGATATTTTCTGCACTTCTATAGTTTTCGGTTAAACTTTCTTCCAAAACATTCTCCATGCCTACATCAACTTTGGCGTGTTTGTGCAAAATATTCCAGTCGCCATTTCGCCAACGATAAATGGATTGCTTGGTATCGCCAACTATGAGATGGTCTATTACCTCTTGGTTAGGGGTAGCAATGGCATTGGTTAATAATGATTTGAAACTTCCCCACTGGCTTGTAGAAGTATCCTGAAACTCGTCGAATAAAAAATTACGGTACCTGTTGCCCACTTTCTCCCAAATAAATGACGGGTTGTCGCCCGCATCTGCTGTTATTCCGGAGATTAGTTTCTGCGCATCGCTAATTAAAAGGTTATCGTTTTCTGCTCGATATTGCTTTAATAAACCTGCTATTTCTTGCATTAACCTCAAATAATATAAGTTTTTGTTAAAAGCAATGGCAAGCCTATAGTTAGGTAAGTGGGTTAAATAATGTGCTTTTATTTTTTTTAAGATCGGATTGACCGTTTCATAGGCCTCCTGATGATCGGCCCCTTTCTGAAACCATTCTCCGGGCTCGTCTATAAGGGTAAAGAGCGGTTCTATCTTAGAAAAATCTCCACGGGCAACCAGGACGATTTTGGCCAAACTACTTCTAGATTTGCCCTTTAAATGCTCTGTTTCTACTCCGGATACTTGCAATGCATCATGCGCATCGGCAGCAAGGGCGATAATTTCTCCTTCAAAATTTTTAATTTCTGCTTTGGTAACACTGATGTACTTTTTGAACAGCTCATTAATGTTTTCCAATCCCAGCTCTTCTACTGCCGTTTCAAAAATTTGGAAACGTTCCGAAAAAATTTCACCGATTAAATTATAGAGCTCGATCTTATAGTTCCAGCTCTTGTTATCGCCTATGCGCTCAATCGCAAGATCTATAATCCACTGCAGAAGTTCTTTGTTATGGTTTAACGCTTCATCCAGTTTGTTCACAAGATCATCTTTAACCTTGTCATAATTCATTTCTAAATTATAATCTGCATTAAGGCCTAGTTCAAAAGCAAACCCACGGATTACCTTTTGCACAAAACCATCAATTGTACTTACAGAAAAACGGCTATAATCGTGTAAGATCTTACGGTAAACTTCTTCTGCTTTGAGCTGCAATTCTGGTGCAGCCAATTTGGGGTGGGCAGCTAGAATAAGTTTTCGATAATCTTCTGTTCTGCTCGAAACATCACCTTGTGCCAAACCCAATAGTACCTGTAAGATGCGCGTTTTCATCTCTTCTGTGGCCTTGTTTGTAAAAGTAACCGCCAAAATTTCACGGTATTTATTGGGGCCACTAAAAAGCAGGATAAGGTAATGGGCGGTTAAACTAAATGTTTTGCCTGAGCCTGCTGATGCCTGAAGGATTTTGAGTGGTTTGTTCATTTAGGTTAGAGGAGAGGATTTGATGAATTTTTCCAATTGTTTTGGATCTTTTCTACAGTCCCAGATAAATAAAATTAATATTCTCTCATCCAATATTTCATAGAATATAATGTAATTGAGTACAATAAATCCTCTCAAGTTTTTATCGCTCGTTGAGATGCCGCTAAATGGATTTTTTTGAATTAATTTGGCAGATTCCTTAAATGTTTTTAGCAGCTTGGCGCTGTAATCTGTACTTGCATTTCTTTGATCAAAAAACTTTTTAATTTCTCGTAAATTCTTTCTTGATAAAGCAGACCATCTAACATCCTTAATCATTTTTCTAAATCATCGAACACCTCATCGGTTGAGAAGTGATCACCTTTCTTGTATTCTTCTCTTGCTTCGTTAACCCTCATTTGCTGCTCTTCATTCAAAATAACATATGATTTTTTATTTCCAAAATTCAATAATAAATTTTGAACTGCTATTAAAATGTCGTTATTCTTAACTTCATTAAGTTCAGAAATAATTTTTTCCTTTAGAGTTGTCATACTTTATATTTTACCCCAAGTTACGAATTTTAGTGCACAGTGACCCATCGAATTTTCAACACTATTTTACACTACCAAAACACTAGACATTATTTATTTTTTTACTTTTGCATTCTATTTAAATCAATTATGAAAAAACTATTCACCTTATGCTTCGCCGTCATTATTACCAGTGCGGTATATGCTCAGGCACCTAAAGAAGCCGTTCATCTGTATAATCCCAAGGCAAATGCAGAAGCTGATATCAATGCTGCGGTTGCGAAGGCGAAAAAGGAAAATAAGCATGTTTTTGTTCAGGTGGGAGGCAATTGGTGTATCTGGTGCATTCGGTTCCATGCTTTAGTCGATTCTGTTCCAGAACTTAAAACCTATCTAAATACCAATTATGAGACCGTAATGTTAAACTGGAGTCCGGAAAACAAGAATGAAGCCATCCTTAAAAAATATAATTACCCAGGTCGTTTTGGTTTTCCAGTGTTCCTGATTTTGGATGGGAACGGGAAATTATTGCATACCCAAAACTCAGCCTATCTTGAAGAAGGAAAGGGCCACAGTGCTAAAAAAGTATTGGAGTTTTTAAAGAACTGGAATTACGGGGCACTTTTGCCAGAAAACAATAAGTATTAGCGGCAAGCGTTTGGCGATTCGGGAATGCTTTATCGCCAAATGCCAACTATTTATCTATACTAGAGACCCACTGGTTTTCTGTTCCAAATTTAATGTTTGGTGTTTTCGAAGCAGTGATGGTTAGCTCTCCGCCATTGGTGATTTCTTCTTGTGTAATCCAATTCGATTTAAGCTTTTGCCGTTTAGCGTTACTTCAGCGATATAAACATTGTCTTTTGCGAAATTAATAACTCTAATATTGAACCGTTTGCCGTTTGCCACTTGGTAGGTAATCGTTTTAAACAGGGGTACATTAAGGTAGTAGATAGGCCATCCTACACAAGCCGGAGAAAACCCGCTAGCGGTAAAGATGTACCATGCAGACATTGCCCCCGCATCATCGTCCATTGTTCTTATATAGGCTTTAGGCTCGTTTTTATAGATCCTATCTATAAAAGGGTCTATCCCCCGGCTGTTTTCATTAAAGTAATATTGTACTACAGTATCTGCCGCCAATTGGTGCATCCATTTCTGCGATACCCATGGGGTTGATGTGGTATTATGCATTAATGGAACCTGCAGATCAGGCTCGTTGGCATGATTGTAATAATCTTTTTTATAGAACGTATTCAATTGGGAAAGATAAGCTTCATCGCCACCACATAGCATTTTCAACCCCTTAACGTCAAAGGGAACAAACCATCGATATTGCCAAACCGTTCCCTGATATAAGCCCCGTGCCTGCATTACATCCACGTCGTTCTTGCTAATGTCCTTAAAATCTTTAGTCCAATATTTTTGATACTCTGCCGCTTTTTCTAGGTATTTCTGATACAAAGATGGTTGGTTCAATAATTTATACACCTGTGCTAAAGCCCAAACATCATAACTTGCTTCTAAAGCCTTGTCGGGCGAATTAAAATCCAATCTATTCATATCCGCAACTAGCGAATCGCTGATTTTTGCAAAATCAACCTTGTATCCTTTGCGATAGGCATCTAATAGCACTACAAGAGCGTGTTCGGTTCTTACGGTGTTAGACGGTTCGGTTTGAGTGGCATAATCTTTTTTGCCGTTCGTATATAATTGGGCGATAGAACTGGTAAAATCCTGAAATGCTTTGGGCTGAATAAGTGATAATAAGGGGAGCTGGGTACGATAATTATCCCAAAGGGCCCAACCGTTATAAAAAATTTCTTTTGATTGTTGGATGGTTCCGTTTGTTGCCCGATATTTTCCATCAGTCTCTGAAATCTGATAGGGCGATTGCATCGTACGGTACAAAAGCGAATAAAATAATCGTTGGCTTTCTAGGTTTCCATCGGCTTTAATGGTGCTCAATTTCTCATTCCAGAGGGTTTCGGTTTTAGCTTTGATCGCATTAAATGAAAGTAGTTTGGCATTTTCTAATGCATAGCCATTACTGATGGATGAGAAACCGATTGAGAGCTCAACATTCGTCTCATTTTCATCGAAAAAGAACTTAAGTTTATGTTTATTGTCCGTTTGTTTAAAGATGGGTTTATTAATAAAGATCTGATAGTACACTCGGTATTTTCCTTCCTTACAGGTGGTTTTTGCTTCAATCCAACCATGGATTCCCTTATCATCAACCGTATGTTCTTCGGCTACAAAAATTCCGGAAAAAGCATGCCCAAAATCTATGATCAACCCTTTTTTACCCTTCGGGAACTTATATTGATGCATCCCGCTTTTATCCAAAGCAGTAAGTCTAACATCTATTTGGTTGTCAAAACGCACGTGGTAATAACCAGGGCTTGCATCTTCGTTAACTTTTATAAGTTCACTGTTTTCTTCACCCAAAAATGGTTTGATCAACAATAATCCCCCGCTTCCTTTGCATCCCACACCTTCAAATCTATTGTGAGTGAAACCCAGAAACTGCTTTGCATTGTATTCGTATCCCGCATGCAGATTGGGGTAGGTTTGTGGTCCAATGCTCATCATGCCAAATGGCGATGAAGCGGCAGGACTTAACTGCCCATGATCGCCGGAAGTACCCAAGAAGACATTTACCAATTTTACAGCCACAAAACTAGGTTGTTGTGCTTGAGTTTGGCAAGCTAAAGTCAGGAAAAAGTATAATAAAAGGATTTTTTTCATATTCATATAAATAGCGGATGGCGCTTAGCTACTTGAGTTCGCCAAACGCTTACCTGAGACGCCAACCCTATAATCCTTCTCCATACTTAAAGAATCCGTTTACGGTTACTGGAAGTTTCCCGGTAGGCATCAGTTCATTTTTAAAAACTGAGGCGGCCGCTTTTTGCATAAAATCTTCCTTTTGGTAGGCTACCAATAACGCTTTGGCGCTTTCTAAGCCAGGTAAACTGGCGAGATTATATGGATTCGCAAAAAAAGCAAACACCGCCTGATTTTTGGCCATGTTAGCCAAGAATTGCTTAACATCTGCGCTAAGTGGCAAATTGTTGTTTGGTCTAGACCTCGTATCAACAACGGCAATGATAACCTGATCATCTAATTTGATTTCTGAAATTACTTTCGAAATCGCATTTGGGGTTGCATTTTTATCCAAGTTATAGTATACAGAGTTCTTATACACCTTTGCCAGTTCTTTTTGAAAAACAGTTGGGTCGGGAGTTCCGACATTGATAATAACGGTTCTTTTTACCGGGGTTAATAGCTGAATGTACTCTCTTCCTCTCAGGAGCGTCATGCTTGCATCAGCCAATTGTTGTAACAGCACTAAACTTTCGGGCCTGTTTACTTCGGCAACTACGTTATCTTCTTTTATGGTTTGCTTTACATTTAATCCAGCCCAATATTTAGCGGTTAAAATTTTCTTTACGCTCTCATCTATACGTTCCATGGTCAAACGCTGGTCTCTAATGGCCTGACGAACCATTTTAACCGCTCTTTTGCTGTTTTCGGAGAGTTCCAAGATATCATTTCCCGCAATAATGCCCATCACATCGGCCTCGCCATCCTTGAAATATTTAACAACACCTTTCATTCCCATGGCATCAGATATAATAATGCCCTTAAAACCGATCTGTTCCTTTAAGATTCCGGTTACGATTGGTTTAGACAATGTTGAAGGCATATTTGGTGTGGCATCTAATGATGGAATATTCATGTGTGCAATCATCACACCTGCTGCTCCACTATTAACCAATTCTTTAAAGGGATACATTTCTAGGGTATCTAAGCGTTCTTTTGTAAATTTAAGCTGGGGTAGATCATAGTGCGAATCTACGTCCGTATCGCCATGTCCGGGGAAATGCTTGATGCTAACTAATAAACCCCCATCCTGCATTCCCTTTAAATAGGAAGCACCTTTTTCGGCCACATTATATTTATTTTCTCCAAACGAGCGGTAATTTATTACTGGATTTTTGGCATTGTTGTTTACATCTACATCGGGCGCTAAATTCATGTGCATACCCACTCTTTTAAAATCTTTGGCCACTTCGAGACCCATTTTATAGATCAGTTCTTTGTTTTGCACTGCTCCCAAAGCCATTTGATAGGGGTAAGAAATGGTACTGTCTAAACGCATCCCCATTCCCCATTCTCCATCAGAGGCGATCAATAAGGGCACGCGGGCTAATTTCTGATATTGATTGGTTAAGATTGCTTGTCGGCCAGGACCTCCTTGAAAAAAGACCAATCCTCCTACTTTTTCCTTTTTGATAACTTTCCCCACTGAATCTGAGAAGGCCTTACTTTTATTGGTGTAGGCTGCAACAAAGAACATTTGGGCTATCCGTTGTCTTTTGTTCAATTTATTAAAAACCGAATCAACCCATTTGGGTTCATTTTTTAATAAATCGATGTAAGAAGTTTGTTGTGCTTTTACCGTAATTGAAGATATGGCAATTGCCAAGATAAGGGTGTAAAAAAAAGATTTTTTCATTTTATAAATCATGGAGAAGCCCTAAAATTAAGTAAATAATATGATATCGGTAATCTTGAAGTGTTCAAAAACCCTTTACGAAGGCATTTTGCTTTGGTATTGCTCCTGAAAAGGAGAATGTATTGAATTTGATACACTCTAAATGAGATAGGAAATATTTTCAGTGTGGGAAGATAATTGTGAAATGAGGTTCTAAAATGCTGTTTATCAATTCTAAACCCTATTAGTCCGACTTTTAAGGCCGACCACCACGTTTTTGGCACATTTATTCCATTAGGCATGGAACTCTATGAGGTTAGAAGGGACATGGAGTCCCAAAATTAATTTAAAACACATGAAAAAAATAATGATTTTAGCAATCGGCTTGTTCATAACGGGCGTTGCAAATGCACAATCAACAGACAAAGCGATTAGACTAGGTATTAAAGCCGGTGCAAACTACTCTAATATCATCAAAGATGATGGTAATAACAATTTCAAAACAGACTACTTGGTAGGCTTTCATGCAGGTGTAACATTAGATGTTAAATTGCTCGAGAATTTAGCATTTACACCAGAGTTACTGTATTCAACTAAAGGTTACAAAAGCACTTCAACCTTTGGAGAGTTTACTCAAACTACAAGTTTTATCGATCTTCCTATTTTGGCAAGTATCCAATTGGCTGATGGGTTTAACGTAGTGGTTGGGCCACAGGTTTCATTTTTGTTGTCAACGGATAATAAATTTGAAAGTGGATTTGGAACAGCACAACAAACCATTGTTGAAGACGAATCAGATCGTTTCAAAAAGAACTTGGTAGGAGGCGTAATAGGTTTTAGGTACGACTTTAATAATAAAGTTGGTTTAAACGGTCGTTATGCATTGGATTTTCAAAAGAATAATGAGAATGGAAGCACTACAACACCAGAGTTCAAAAACCAAGTGTTTCAGTTAGGTTTGGGAATTAAGTTTTAAAGTTAAAGGTTCACGGCTCAGCCCTTTATTCGTCCTTGAGGATAGGGGCTAGATGCATAGAGAGATTACTCAAGAGGGTAGTCTCTTTTTTTATAGGATATACAGATTTTAATGATTACACCGATAAGGCAGATTTAACTAAATACTTTGAGTACTTGCTTAAATCAGTAAAGCTAATTTTGAGGTTGATATTGAAAATTTAAAACAAAAAGACGCATCTGCAAGTTAACCTATCATCGCTCTGCTTAGTTGTTAACTAAAAATCAAAACCATGAAAGATCAGTCCACTCCAAAAAACAATCCCACTGTACAGGGAGGTTCAAAAGCCGATAGGGCAAACCATAATATTAAACTTGACAAAAAAGAAAACGGAATCAGTAATTCTGGAGGGCAGCGATCTGATCAGACCTCTAACAAAGATAATCAGCGTAAACGAGGAGAATAATTCCACAATTAGCTAATTAGCACATGAGCTAATTAGCTAATTCTTTGATATCCTTAACTTCTAAAACTTTTCTTGCTGTAGTAGTGCGCATGGTATTGATCATGGCAAGGCCAATTTCCCTTAGCGTAACAAAACTGTTTTTATTGATCGTTTTGAGTATAAAAAACAGCCAGCCGAAATAGTTGTAGGCCTTATGGGTGTATTTTAAACCAGGAGTTGGTTTAATAATCCCAGGCCTAAAATTAAAGACCTGCGAAAAGGGCAATTTCATTAAATCATTCTCGGTTTTGCCCTTAACCTTGGCCCAATTTAAACTTCCTTCCTCACTACTGTAAGTTCCGGCGCCCGACACATAGCAAAATGTCATCTCTTTATTCAATTTGCTTAGGGTGGTAGCAACGTGCATCGTTAGTACATAGGTTTTTTGGTAGTAGTCTTCTTTCGACATCCCTACAGATGATACGCCCAAACAGAAAAAGCAGGCATTGTAACCAGTTAGCTGATCTTCTATGGAAGAAAAGTTGAAAAAATCTGCATGGATTAATTCTTTGAGCTTGGGATGAGTGTAACCACAAGGTTTTCGGTTGATCACTAAAACCTCCGTCACATCTGGATGTTGCAGACATTCGTACAGCACACCTTCGCCCACCATCCCTGTAGAACCGGTAATGACGGCCTTAAATTTTGTATCCATAATCAAATTTAAGGTAAAGATGGGAGAAAAGCGATAAGCAGCGGGCGCGTGTATGCCAAATTTTTTAACCACATAGGGACATAGCAGTCGTAGATTTAATATTAGCTATGCTCTCTATGTTTCTATGTGGTTTAAATCTTTTGTTTAAATTTGAAAAAAACTAACATGCCAGAACTACTCCTCTTATGTGTTATGCTTATTCCTCAGTTTGTAGCGGGGATATACGCCAAAAGCATAGGCAAAAATTTCTGGTTCTGGTTTTTTATCTCTTTTTTAATCCCCATTATCTCGTTAATAGTACTCCTGTTCTTGGATAAAGACAATAAAGAAGAACGAAAGGGTTACAAATTAGCTGAACACGTTACTAAGCCACGTTCCGATAGCTATCGGGATGGGAGTGATGAGTTTGAAGTAGATAATACTCCCAACTAAAAACTCCCAACTCAAACCTAATTCTTTCCTCTTTGAGGGGCATTGGCTCCAATGATATAATCTTTTGGTGGTTCCATATTCAATAGGTTCTGTACAAAATAATCCCAGCGCCTTCTCATCATGTAGGCCGAATAAGGACCATATCCATGTGGACTATTGGGGAATACTATTAGATCAAAACTTTTATTTGCCTTAATCAGCGCATCAACAACTAACATGGTGTTTGATGGCGGAACATTGTTATCCATCATTCCATGGGCCAATAACAATTTACCTTTCAAATTTTTAGCATAATTTTGGTTGGCCTGCGCTTCATAATTTGAATTTTCGGCCAAACCGTTGTAGCGCTCTCCCCAATCGTCCTCATAATTTCTATTATCATGGTTTCCTGATTCGGCTATGCCAACCTTAAAGAAATCGGGATACCTGAACATGGCGGCTGCAGTAGCGAATCCTCCTCCAGAGTGGCCCCAGATCCCTACTTTATTGGTATCTATGGGGTACGTTTTAGCTAATTGTCTGATGGCAGTGATCTGATCAGGCAATGTATTTTCGGCCATATTACCATAGCTCATATCATGGAAGCTTTTTGAGCGGAATGGATTGCTGGTACCCTCTATTACTACCACAATAAATCCAAGTTCTGCCAAGGCCTGATGATCGCCTCTGGCAGCAGAAAACGACCAACTACCAACACTTCCTCCCTGTGGCCCGGGATAAATATAATCTACTACAGGATATTTTTTATTCGGATCCATTTGGGTAGGCGTAAATACCAAACCATAGATATCGGTTGTGCCATCATTTGCTTTTAGGCTAACTGGTGCTGGTGCTTTCCATCCAATTGCGGTTAACCTTGATACATCTGTTTTTTCTAATTGACCAATTAATTTTCCTTTTATGTCCCTAAAAGCCATTGCTGTTGGCACATCCGGTTGCGAATAGGTATCAATAAAATAATTGCCTGTAGGCGATAAAGAAATGGTATGGTTACCTAAATCAGGTGTTAATAAAGTTAAATTTTTACCATCAAAGCCAACTTTATAGAAATAACCAAAATAGGGATTGCCGGGCTCTCTACCTCCGCCCATAAAATAAAGGGTTCTATTTTTCTCATCTACTTTGATCAATTTTGTAACCAACCAATCGCCCTTGGTGATTTGGTTTTTAAGTTTACCCGTGGTCGCGTCGTACAGATAAAGATGGCCCCAGTTATCGCGTTCAGAATACCAGATGATTTCTTTCGAATCTGGCAGATATCTCCAGTTGATCACGCCACGGCCTGATTCGAACTGTGTTTTAACAGTTTCTTCAAATACTTCACGCACGGCACCTGTAGAGGCATCAGCGATTCTGAATTTCTCTTGTTTATGGTCTCTAGAAGTGGATAAAAATGCCATTTCAGATCCATCAGCTTTCCAATCAATATCATCAAAAGTTCCACTGCTAGCGATATCATCGCTTAAAGTTGCCCTGTGTGGATCAGCTGGAATTTGTAAATTCACTATTTTAGCGGTCTCTACATCAATGATAACCCTTCTAATGGTCGCAATTTCCTTATCGCCGGGCAATGGATATTTCCAAGCCTTTAATACGGGAGCGCCTACATTGGTGGTAACCAAATACATATCACTAACATTGCGCTGATCTTGTTGAAATGTAGCCACTTTTTTCGAATCCGGCGACCATCTTACTACAGGTCGATCGCTCATGGTCCATCCCGCATTATCGGTAGCGTAGCCATAATTTTTTACGCCGTCTGTAGTTAGTTGTTTTTCTTTTTTTGTTGCTACATCCCTTACCCACAGGTTCCAATCTTTAATAAATACAGTTTTTGTGCCATCCGGAGAAGCTACATCATTGCCTCCTCCAAATCTTCCCAAACGCATGGATTGACCTGAATTTTCTTTTGTTGCCTCAACAGTGGCAATCTTATTTCCCTGAAGGTCATAGTTCCATCGTTTACCATCAGCGGTAAATTGAATGGATTTACCATCAGCGCTAAAGCTAAGGCCCTGTAAAGGTAATTTGGTACTATCGTATTTTTTCCCTGTTGCAGTTGAAAGGGCTTCAGCCAGTTTTTCTTGATCAAAAGCAGCCAAACGCGTTCTTTTACCCGGATCAACCAAAATAAATTCGGTGCCCTTGGTAGAATTTACGGTGTACCAAAATCGATCTCCATCTATCCAATTGGGATTTATAGACGCTCGATCTACATATTGCATTACATTGGCAGCCATAAAGCTTTCAGCGCGTTCGTAATCTTTTGCCGTTAAGCTTGCTTTTTGAGCATTTGTTGCCAGTGTGAGCGCAACTAATGTCACGGTAAGTAAATACTTATTCATATGTCTATATTTATTCCTATCCGATAAAAATAATATCTTTCGGTTGATTGATTTTAAAGTACCAAGAATAATACATGTTGAATCTCAACGCATAAAGCCAAACTTTTAGTTTTATTCAGTCAAAGACAGCAAGGCAATACTGTTTATTCGTGTCCAATTAAATGTATCTCAAATAAAGATGCCATTTTTTATGTGCTAGCCGTTATTATGTATGGAGATATACGCTTGTCACTTTTAAGAAAATAATTATTATTTTGTGAGTGCAAACAGCCATTAACCATTACCTATGATTTTAGATTCAACAAAGAGTGTACTCCTAACAGGAGGGGCGGGCTTTATTGGAAGCTACTTTGCTCAATATTTTTTAGAAATAGGAATGAAAGTCTATGTGCTGGATAATTTATCTACAGGCACGATAAAAAATCTACCAGTTGATCCTAATCTAATTTTCTTTCAAGGCGATGTGATGAAGGATAAAGATGTACAGAATCTTCCTAAAGTAGATATAGTTGTTCATTTGGCAGGGATAGTTGGAATGCGATTGGCGAAAAAAAATGCCCATCTTGCCTATCTAACTTCTGTACAGGGCTCGGAGAATATTATAAAATACACCGGAGATACGCCTATAGTTTTACTGTCTTCCTCTTCCGTTTACGGGCTAACTAAGGAGCAAGAAAAGGTGAAAGAGAACAGCAATATTACAATCGAGAACCTAAAACAATATGATGGTGGAGTTTTGGGTTATGCTGCAGGGAAGTGGCAGATGGAGCAGATAGGACTAAGAGAAGCTAAAAAAGGGAGAAAGATCCTGATCATTAGACCTTTTAATGTTGTTGGGCGCCTGCAGTTAGCCACTTATGGAATGGTATTACCGTCTTTTATCCAAGCCGCTCTTAAACATAACCCCGTAATTGTTTACGGCGATGGAATGCAATCTAGATGCTTTAGTGATGTAAAATTATTTGTAAAAAGTGCTGTGCAATTAATGAACAACGACGATGCTTGGCAAGAAAACAACAATATATTTAATGTTGGATCGGAAGAGACCATTTCAATTCAATCATTAGCCGAAAAAGTAATTCATTTCACTAGATCTTATTCTTCCATAGTTCATGTGCCATTTCATGAGATTTTTCCTCACCAAAAAGATGTATTAGCCCGTAGGCCAGATACTTCTCACGCACAGCAGTTTATTAATAAAATTGTGTGGACTTCAATTGAAGATGTTATCCAGGATTGTATTTAGGAAAAGCCATAAAACTTGATGACAACAAAAAGTGATGTAATTATTATAGGAGGAGGGATTACTGGTTTAGCAGCGGCAGCAGGATTGGGGAATCAATCAATGATTTTTGAAAGACAGGATCGACCTGGAGGATTGGTGCGTTCTCACTGTTTTAATGGGGGATATTGGTTTGATCATGTACTTCATCTTTTTCATTGCACCAAACCCGATGTGCTCGCAGAAATTAGGTCAACGTTAGGGGACGTATTAAAAGATTGTTCTCCCATTGCCTGGATTGAAACGAGTGAGGGCATTGTAAGATATCCATTTCAGCTTAATCTAGGTAGTTTAACCATTTCGGCTAAAATCAATTGCATAAGAGACTTCTCAATAGCACACTTTAACAAAAACAAAAATTTAAAAAGCTCTTCCTATAAACAATTCCTTACCGATACTTTTGGTAAGGCAATGTGTGAACTTTTTTATTATCCATATAATGAAAAGCAATGGAAGTACCCGCTCGATAAAATTTCTACAAATGGGCAATTATGGAATTTGCACCAACCATCTTATGAAGAAATATTAGAGGGTCTTTTCGATGCAAATAAATTTAGGGAAACGTATAATACGAACGCCTTTTATCCCCAGCCCGATATCGATTCTCCGCTTAGAGGAATGGAAGTTCTTAGCAATGGACTGGCAAAGCGAGTTAAAAATTTACATTTAAATAGTGAAATCGTACAAATCGATCCTCAGAAAAAAGCGGTTTTAGTAAAAAAGGATCAAGCTATAAGTGAATACAATTACAATGAGCATTGCCTTTCTACAATTCCACTTCCCACCTTAATAAAAATATGCAAAAATACACCCAACAAACTTTTAAAGGAAGTAGATAAGTTAAAGTGGAATAAAGTTATTTCTATAGGATTAGCCATTGAAGGTCCGCGACCTATCGATCCAGGTCTTTGGAGGTATTATACCGATCCTGGTATTCCATTTACTAGGCTTATTTTTATGACAGAATTCGATAAACATAACGCGCCCGCAAATGGATGGGGCCTACTTGCAGAAATTCCCTTACCTGCCGGTCAAGAAACGAATCCAGATCAGCTTAAAAAAAGCGTGGTCAATGGTTTGCACAGTCTGAACTTGATCAATGATCACCAAAAGATAATAGGAATTCATTTGTGGGAAGCAAATCCTGCATACGTTATTTTTACGCCCGAAAGCGAACGCATTGTTAATTATGCCCACGAATACTTAGCTAAGATAAAAATCACATCCGCCGGAAGATACGGCAGTTGGGAATATTCTTCAATGTCTAAAAACCTTGAAGATGGTTTTAATTTTTCTAAAACACTCGGTAGATATGAGGATTGTTGATTTAGTTATTTTATTTATTACTGCAATAGCCGGTGGGGCTCTCTGTACATTTGGGATACGGGCTTTTGCAATAAAAAAAAATATTGTTAATCAACCGAATCCTATTGTTGCTCAACACACCAAACCTATAGCTTATTTGGGTGGTGTAGGTCTCTTTGGCGGATTATGTTTTTCTGTATTGATTTATCTTGTTTTCTTCAGCTCTGTTAATGAATACCTAACTCCTAACGGAATTGGCTTGGGTTTAGGAGCTCTTGGTTTTCTTGCGCTAGGGGTGTTGGATGATCTTTTTACCTATAGTGCTAAAAAAAAGATCGTGTGGCAATCACTTTTAGCTTTAATAACCGCAGCATTGGGAATGAGATTTTCGTTGTTTAATAATTTAGCACTGGATTTACTGTTTTCAGTAATTTGGATAGTTGTAATTGTAAATGCGGCTAATTTAACCGATGTATGCGATGGCTTAGTTGCTGGACTTTGCTTTTTTATATTTTTTATACCGATTTTCTTTTATCCCTCCCTAGCATTATTTGGAGTTATTGTGGGCGGCTCAACGCTCGGTTTCCTTTTCTTTAACTTCCCGAAAGCTTCAATTTTCTTGGGAGATGCCGGATCACATTTATTGGGATTTCTGGTGGCCTCTTTTTGTATTTTTGGTTTTCCAAATTCACATTCACTAATTGTTAATGCCTCTTGGATTATTTTAGTTCCAGGTGTGATGTTATTTGAATTGATTTTCCTTGTTATCGTTCGGCTTAAAAAGGGTTTGCGATGGTGGTTAGGAAGCCCTGATCATTTCTCTCTGCGATTGCAACATGGCGGATTTAGTCGCCTAAAAACAGATATCGTAGCCTGGAGCGCCAATATTTTATTGATTGTTATCGCTTGCTCTCTCCCAAGCCTTAATATAAATATTCAATACTTAATTTTAGCCTGTGTGCTACTAATGTGTTTTCTGGCATGGAGGTTTTTAATTACCAAGGATATAAATAATTCACAATGAGCATCTGGATTGCAACAGAATTTTATAGTCCTTATACCGAAAATGCAATAGGCTATTTTGTTAGAGGAATAGCTGAAAAATTAGCCGGTAAAAAAGAAGTACATGTGGTTTTTCCCTGTACCAAAAAGGAATTGGGAAGGGAAGATCATGTTATGATCCATCCGGTAACTGCTAATAATTTTGCTAGAAAGAGCTTGATTTTACGTATGATAGGGCAGTTTATAATGTCTTTACAGTTTTTCTTCTTATTAATAAGAAAAACCCAGAGGGATGACATGGTTATATGCTTTACCCAGCCTGTTTTCTTTATGCTTTTGTGCGTTTTGTTTAAGAAAATAAAGCGTAATAAGATTGTGATTATAAATTATGATCTATTTCCTGAGGTTTTAATAGGCACTGGGGTCATGAAACCAAGTGTGTTTTATCAAATATTGTTATATCCCTTTAATAGAGCATATGAATGCTTTGATATTATAATTTCAATAGGTAGTGATATGACAGCAGTGCTGAAAGAAAAAGTACGTTGTGCCACTAAAATTATAACCATTCCTTGCTGGACAGATACGGAGATGGTTTTTTTCCAAGAAAAAAAAGGGAATGACATTATTATAAAGAATCAGCTCACAGATAAACTGGTTTTTTCTTTTGCAGGAAATATGGGGAGATGTCAAGGTTTAAATAAATTATTGTGTTTGATCGACCAAATTAACCCCGAGTTAAATGTTCATTTCTTATTCTTAGGTAAAGGAGTATTACTAGATTCATTCCTTTCGTTGAGAGAACAAAATAGAAATATTGATTTGATTACCTATCTAGGGTATTACCAAGGGGATAAAAATGTAATGCTGAACGCCTGTGACATTGCAATTGTTTCATGTTTGGAAGAAATGAAAGGGTTTGCCGTGCCAAGCAAAACGTACGACATTCTGGCCTCTGGACATCCTATCTTATTTTTTGGTGCTATAGATTCTGAAATTGGCAAATTAATAACTGAACACCAAATAGGCTGGGTTTGCGGCTTTACGGATATTGATTCTTTTAAAGGAATAATCGAAGAGATTTTAAATCATCCAGCATTGATAATAGAAAAAGGATTGAAAGCCCGCTCTATAGCAGAGTTGCTGTATGAAGAAGAACTTATCTTAGAAAAGTATATAGAAGCATTGGTTTATTAACTGGATTTTCTATCGAGGCATGTTGATGGGTGCCGCTACTTCACATGTTATTTAGCACACTAACTTATACCCAAATCCCCTGTGATTAATCAATTGTACCATGGGGTCTTGCTGTAAATGTTTTCGTAGTTTGGTGATAAAAACATCCAAACTCCTTGAGCTAAAAAAGTCGTCATTACCCCAAACCTGCATTAAAAATGCTTTTCGGTCCAATAGCTGGTTTCTGTTTTGATATAAAACCTTCAATACCTCACTTTCTCTTGAAGTGAGCTTTTTAACTATTCCATTATAGCTTAATTGAGATCGCATCACATCAAAACTATATTTCCCGATAGAAACTGTGCCCGTTCCTAAATCGCTTTCCTCCTCAAAAAGTCTGTTTTGATTAAGAAGCACCTTAACCCTAACTATAAGCTCCTCCATATCAAATGGCTTCTTGAGGTAATCGTTTCCCCCAGCCATATAACCGTTCAACACATCGTTTGGCATCGTACGGGCAGTTAAAAATAGGATTGGCGTATGCTTATCCTCTATTCTGATCTTAACGGCTATCTGTATGCCGCTTTCTAACGGAAGCATCACGTCTAATATTAAAATACTAGGTTTTTCGCTTATATAGGCAGCATAGGCTAAGCTGCCATCGGCGATGTAGATTACTTCAAAGCCGCGGCTTTCCAAGCTATCTTTTATAATGAGGCCAAGTGCTTGCTCGTCTTCAACCAATAAAACTTTGGGCATCACTTTATTGAGGTAAGTTAATTTCGAAAACGCTTCCATTGGCATTACTACTTCTTAAATTTACTGTTCCATTATGTTTCTCCACTATGTTTCTAACGTAGCTTAAACCTAAGCCATATCCTTTTATACTATGGTCATTTGGAGATGGAACCCTAAAAAACTTATCAAAGATATTTTTTTGATACTGAGTTGGAATGCCTATCCCATTATCGCTAACATGAATTTTGATTCCGCTTTCGGTGTTAACACAAGAAATATCTATCGTTACTTTTTCTTTTCCATATTTAATCGCATTGTCTATCAAATTAATAATAACATTATGGAGATGGGTCTTATCAGCAAAAACTTCCTCATCTGTTTGGTAATTCAAGTGGATTTTTACGTCTTTTTGGATATGTAATTGCTGGACATTAATTATCTCTTCCAACATTTCTTTTAAATTAAATTTCACCTGCTGGATAGTAAAAGTGCTTCGTTCGTAGATCGCACTGTTTAAAATGGTATCTATCATTTGCGAAAGCCGTTGCATTTCATTTGCTGCAGTATGGAGGTATTGATCTGTCTTATCCTTATTGTTTAATACACCAAAGTACCGCATCCCATGTATGGCGGCCAGGGTTGTGGCTACAGGTGTTTTTAATTCATGAGAAACATTGCCAATAAAATCATCTTTGATATCAGCCAATTTTTTCTGCTTAAAAATGGTGTAGAGCATAAAGGTTAAGCAAAACCCAATCAATAATAAAAGGACAGTTGAACCAATAATACTAAAGATCATCTGCTTGAGCAGATAGGATGAAGGAATTTTTGCTGTTAATACTAGTAAAGGAAGTTGGTTAATTTCAAAAGCAAGCGCATCATGATTTAGTGGCTTTGCCACATAGATCAGCTTACTCTTATTGTTCAGGTTTTGAATATGGGCCTCTAAGGAATCTAACCTTGCGGTTAGGTTTTTCTTGGTTTTAGCTATTGGTACTTCAATGACTTCGCTAGAGGTTACGTCATTTTTAGGCTTCGTTGTTGCTACTGTAGTGGGCTTTTTGTCAAATACATCAATGTCTGGATAGTAAACCACACTTAAATCCCCATCTAGACTATTCTTATGTGCTAATTGTTGTAAGATCCTGTTCAAAGTACTTACATCACGAGAATAATAAAAACAGCGCATTAGTTTCTCTTGAATTTTATCCTTTTTGCTACCAATTACATATCTGCCTACACCAATTAAAGTTGAGTAAATGGTTTCTAACTTATCGAGATCTGAGGTGTTTATTTTTTGTAGGAGGAAGGCTTGAGGATCTTCTTCGATTTCTTTAGCCTCTTGTGCCGATACCGTATAAGAAAGCCATGCCGTTGTAAATTGATCTTTACACCTATAGCCAATTGCAGCCCTATCTTTTCCGAAATATTCAATGATGCTAAAATCATAATCTGCAGGAGATAAAAGTACTTGTTTTAAAAGATCTCTAACCGTATCCGCTACCAGTTCTTTATGTTTAATTATCGCATTGTCAAGAAGCTGGTTTACATCAATCTTAGTTTTCTCTTTACTAACCTGATAACTATTTTTTAGCCAACTTATCTGAAAAATAAGTATTCCGATCGTTGAGATTATGCTCAATAGAACAAGTGATCCCCTATTATTTTTCATCATTGCTGCAATAATATGGTTTCGATTTCTTTTATTCTCTGCGCGGGTTCTCCCTTATTGGGCCGTGAAATTACTTTTCCTTTGGTGTTAAGGATAAAATGAGTAGGGTAGCTATGAAACTCAAAGGCATTGTTAAGTACGGCAACTTCATCTTTGCTCAAGTTGATAAAATCTCCCTTAATCTGATATTTTTCTTTGATGGCTAACATGCTTTGCTTTGTAGTAAATGCCGACAGAAATACAAATTTGATAGGCTTATTTTTAAGTGCAGCAATCAATTTCGGATAATCAGGCATTTCGCCCATACAGGGCCCACACCAATCTCCCCAAAAATCAATATACAGGTTTTGGCCTTTGAAATTGTAAAAAAGGTCAATCAGCTTGTGCTTTAAAACGGCATTGATTTCTTGTGTTTTTAATCGATCAATGATACCAAAGGATTTGAAATTTTCAATGCTTCTTCCTGCCAATAGTTGCTCTTTTAAATAGGGGTTTGTAATTATGCCATCAAAACGTTCCCAAAAGCTGTTCGGATCGGCCAGATTACTGGCCCTTTGCTTATAATTAATATAGTATAGAACCTCTTTGGTGAGACCGTTAGCATAGCTATCAATCTCATTAAGAGATAAAGGTACTGTATTGCCCTGTTGTTCATTCTTAACCGCAAGATAAATTGGATTAATGTTAAAGATAATCTGCTGATCACTCCCTAAAATTCTTAGAAACCCATAATATGCAGAAGTATTAAAAGCAGAAGGATTATTGATCGGTATTGCATCTACCAAGTGTAGCAATTGTTTTTGCGTGATCTCCATATTGAATTTGCCGGCAAACGGATGAAATAAGACCGCCCATCCTGCAGCATACTGCAATTTATTACGTTGCCAATCAATAAAGGTCTGATTGGTTATGTTGTGCGTTCTAACATATAAATTTAGATAATCAAGTTGTTCGTTGAGTGCATTAATGGTTTGTGCAGCAAATAGACTATCACTTTGCGCTTTATCGCTCATATTTATGCTGAGCTTAAACAGGTGTTGATTAAATGCCGTCTCAAATTTGAAAATTAGGTTGTTGATTTCTTCCAGGGTCCCACTTGCCACAAATGCGCCCTCACTACCCTTGGCATGATTAACTTTCGAATCAACAATTGTTAAGCGTATGGCTCCTGCAGGTTTAACATAGAGGGGGATAAATTCATCCTTGTAATTAAGTAGTATATCTCCTTCAAAAGCTTGGTATAGCTTTACTCCAAAGCTCCCATCATTAGCTAACTGTACTGCACGAGCTGTGGATCTCCCAAGGATATCATAAGTAGAAAAGGTGATAAAATGATTTTCTTGACTAGATTTAAAACCTTCGACCTTTCCATTGATCAATACACTATCCTTTGCGTTAAAAGGATTGTTTTGCGCTAAACAGTGTTGAATGGCTACACATAAAATAAGTATCATTCCTATTCTTTTCATAAGCTATCGATTAATTTAAATCTAAACTAAAGATGTTTATGAGAAGATAAAAACGTATTAAGAAACGTTAACATATAGTCATCCGATGACTTAAGTAATCGGATGACTAAACTAAAATTCGCTACTAGTTGCCAAATTCTTTACTTCAAACAGATCGGTAAAATCCTTATCCAAAAATCCAGCTAGTTTTATACTGGATTTATTGGTGTTAAAGTATTTACGTTTTTGTTGTGTTATTTCATTATCCAAAAACAAATCGACATTATACTTAAAAGTAATTTCTGAAATAGTAACCCGATATTTATAATCTTTTACCTGAACAACTACTATAGCATCTATAGGTATATTTAATAAGATCGGCGCATTAAAAACGGTGGTGTTATACCTTACATCATCAAAATGGTGTTCACAAAGGCGCCCATAAAAACCTACATTAGTTATACCATCCATGTCGAACTTAAAATCTTTGGTACTGTTTAAAAGTTGATACACCTGATCTGCGAGTTGCTTTTGCGGCAGGTTAGACGGAAAAACTTTTTGGTAAACAACCCTGGTTTCTTTTAGATAAAAGGAGGTGTTTGGGATACTGTCTTGAAAAACAGCATTAATTGTGGTGGCTTTTTCATTCTGCGCATGGCAAAATACTGGAAAAAGCAGGGCCAGTAACATAATTTTCATAATGATTTCATTTGTGTGTGTACCACAAATGCACAAACATGATGCCTATTCCTTAGGATATTTATTGTTCGCCAAAATGTTACGAATCCTTTAATCTAATGGCCCTCACCAGTGTATTTCTCTTTGGTGCAGGTAGTTGTATTTTTGATCCTTCAAAGTATTTGGCGATTATATTTTCTGGTGTTTCGCATATCACCTGCTCAAATCCCATAGTATAAAGCTGCTGGGGCAACTCTTCCATATTAAAATGGGTAATCCAAGGCTCTCCCGCCGCTGCGACACTTTCGGCAGTTACCGTTAAGTTTTCGCTATCCCGTTGGTTCGAAATTGTAAATACAAACTCGCTCCCGGGCGATAATTGGCCAGCAAAGCTGAATATTTTCTCAACGCTAGCCCTGCTCAAATAAACGAGTACCCCTAAGCAAGAGATAAAAATAGGCTCTTCAAGATTAAGCGATGATCTTAAGGCCAATGTTAAATCATCCTTTTCCAGATCTATTTTAGCAAAAGATACATTTTCCGGAATGGCAATTTGTGCTTCATTTAAGATTGCTATTTTTTCTTTCTGGCTAGCGGGATGATCCGCTTCTACAATTTTCATGCCTCTCGCCCATTCTGGTTGTCGATAAGCAAAAGTATCTAAACCAGCTCCCAAAATTATAAACTGTTTAACTCCTCTTTTGTATGCTTCTGCTAGGCAATCCTCAGCATACCTACTTCGTAATACGACATGGGTGCGCAATGCTAGAGAAACTGGATCATAATAGCGAAAGCGGTTCTCCAACGCATAGGCTACCCACTCTTCAGGTACAAGCTTTAGGGATATAGGATCGTCTAACAGTTTTTCTTCTCCATCTATTAACTGATGAACTGCTCTTAACATCGCTACGCCCACGGCGGTAGCACTTCCGCTATCTTTTTTCATAGTGAGGTTATGTTAATTTTTCAGTAAAGATTATTCGGTTATAGAATGGATCAATAACGGTTATGCTGATCGTATCTTTGGCCCAATCTACTTTATCCAATCCAGGTCTCATAAATGTGTACTGCTTTGCTAACAGTTGTTGATGATAATCTTTTAAGTTTTTGCACCCCTCCAATAGCGTTAATGCACCCGGACTGCAGTCGCCATGATGCTGTGAGAGGTTGATTGTTGCTCCATGCAAGGAAATCTGCATATAAAATGGAACGTTGGTCTCTATATGTTCCCACACAATAGTGCCCCCTAGCCAATCTATATAAAATTCGATCGTTTTAGCGTAATCGAATACACGTGATACTGGAATTGCTTTGCTCATTATCTTAAGATTTATCCAAACTTCTGTAATTGTAAGTTAAAGCTACTTAACAATTGTAAAGAAATAAACTAGATCTTGTTTCTAATCCTACTTAGTGAAACTGGGGTGATACCCAAATAAGAAGCGATATATTGCAATGGGATTCGTTTAATGATTTCGGGTTTGTTTCTGAGCAGATTTTCATAGCGCTGTTGTGGCATATCTTTTAGAAAGGAAAAGAAATGCCTGATGAATTCAGATTGCCGATCAACTGCCCAATCCATCATGTATTTGTTAAGAAAAGCACTTTCTTCTACCACCTTATCCAGATCTTTTTTACTGATCCACACCAGTTCGCAAGGCTCAATGGTTTCGATATTGAACATGCTAGGCAATTGCTTTCTGAAACTCTCTACAGAGCAAACTACATCGCCCTCGAAGAAGAACTGAAAACTGATTTCTTTCCCATCGTGGTTAAACCAAACCCTGATAGAACCCTTTATCACTTTAAAAAGCTGATTTGAATAGGCGCCCTCCTTTAATAGTATGGTTTTGGTAGGTACAGAAAGCGGATGCCACATGGATTTATAAGGCTTCCAAGCGTTCTTTACCCGTGATTGCTCCTCAACAGAAATCATATGGCTATTATCGAAAAATGAAGGTAAAATAAACTTAAATCTTTTTAAAAGAAAATGCCGTAAACTTTATGTTAAGGCACTAAAATGGTTATAAATTAATAACCCATATAAGAACATTTAAGTAGAGAGCAACTTATATGTCTTATATGGTAAACAACAGGGATATTAATCGATTACGGTTACCTTAATCATATTGGTTTTACCTTTAACCTGCAATGGGATGGCTGCGGTGTTGATAATTACATCACCTTTTTTGATTAATTTATACTTTTTAAGTACATCATTCACATCAGTGATGGTATCATCCGTACTTTCAAATTTATCGTAGAAGAATCCTCTTACTCCCCAAATTAGACTGAGGGTATTGAGCAGTGTTTCGTTACTGGTAAAGATAAATATGGGCGCTTTTGGTCTATGACTAGAAATTTCGAAGGCGGTATAACCACTCAATGTCATTGATACAATTCCCACAGCACTAGTCTGTTTAGAGAGGAAACACGCTGAATCGCAAACCGCATCGCTCAAGAAACTTCTCACATCCTTATTTAAAAACTTCTCTACGTGGAAAGGATAGTTATTTTCTTCAATGTTATTAATGATTTTTTGCATGGTTTCGATTACGATCAATGGAAACTCACCAACAGAAGTTTCTCCACTTAACATTACCGCATCAGCTCCATCTAAAACAGAGTTTGCCACATCATTAACCTCAGCACGTGTTGGACGAGGGGTGGTGATCATGCTTTCGAGCATTTGCGTAGCGATAATAACAGGTTTCGAGGCCGCCCTACACTTTTTTACAATCATCTTTTGCAAAAGAGGCACTTCTTCCATGGGCATTTCTACCCCTAAATCTCCCCGGGCAACCATGATGGCATCCGATACGGCAATAATTGCATCTATATTTGCGATGGCCTCAGGCTTTTCAATCTTGGCAACTACTCTTGCAGTTTTGCCCCTCGCTTTGATGATATCTTTTAGCTCGGTGATATCTTCGGCATTACGCACAAAGGATAGGCCGATCCATTCTACATCATTTTCTAATACAAACTCAAGGTTTTTACGATCTTCGATGGTTAGAGAGGGGATAGATACTTTGGTATTAGGTAAATTAACCCCTTTTCTCGAAGTTAATATGCCACCGTGTACAATTTCACAAACTACCTCGTCTTTATAATTGGTTTCGATTACACGCATCTGCAGTTTCCCATCATCTAAGAGAATAATTTCGCCAGCTTTAACGTCTTGGGGGAAGTTTTCGTAAGTAATGTAGATCCTTTCCTCACTTCCAACACATTCTTTGGTAGTGATTACAGTTCTCTTGCCGTTTACCAAATGGATTCCTCCATCTTTTACGGTACCAATCCTAATTTTTGGACCTTGTAAATCGGCGAGGATGCCTACATTGTATTTATATTTCTTGTTAATACTTCTGATGGTATCTAGTACTTCTTGATGGTCGGCCTGAGACCCATGAGAGAAATTAAGGCGACATACATCCAATCCCGCATTAAACATACTATATAAAACGTCTGGTTTGGCTGATGCTGGGCCTAAGGTAGCTACTATCTTTGTTCTGGAATGAAAAGGTTTCATCTGTTGTTTTTTATTTTTTAGTGGTCAGATGGATCTGCAATGCAAAACTATCATTTAAGGTTTATGATAATATCAGATAACAGGTTCATTTATATTTTTTTGAATGATAAAAATGGAGAGTACATTAAAAATAACGCCGTTGTAATCTTATTGTTTGTAATGAGTTTCACTTTTAATCAGATTCAAATATAGTGTATTTTATACACGAACAATATAAAATTTACATTACCAGGTTCTCTTTCGATTTTAATTTGAGCGGATCAATCTGTGCAGCAACCTGGATATCAGCAAGTTTGTTAAGCCCTGTTAAAATAAAATTAAGATCTTCCTTGTCTATGTATTGATGAATGATCATGAAAAAGTCGACCTTGTTCATTTCAGGAATTAAAAACCCTTCGGGATTTCGATTGTTAACTAGATAATATTCAATTTCACCTTGTTCTACAAAATAATAAAACCTGGAAAATGAGAGCGGGGCTTCATCAATGTTGTAATAAACCTCGTGATCATCAGTCTTTTCGAAGTCGAATTCAAGGTTTTTATTTATTTTATGACAAAGTATATAATCTTTAAGAGATGCCGTAATGGCTATTAAAACAAAATCAAGGTCTAACGAGAGTTTTAAATAAGTTTTGTTCAAAACGGAATATTTTATTAGAATTACGAAATTATAAAACTAATTTTACATTAAGTTTGAAATAAAAAGATTAAAATTGATTGAGAAATAAAAACATTTGAAAAGTGTTAGAATTTTATTTTTCTTTGCACAGAATTATTTAACCATTAAATTATAAAATTATGTCTGATATTGCTTCAAGAGTTAAGGCTATCATTGTAGAAAAACTAGGTGTGGATGAAAGCGAAGTTACGCCAGAAGCTTCTTTCACTAACGACTTAGGTGCGGATTCTCTGGATACTGTAGAATTGATTATGGAATTCGAAAAAGAATTCAATGTTGCAATTCCTGACGATCAGGCTGAAACAATCGGTACTGTTGGTCAAGCAATTGCTTATTTAGAAAAAAACGTTAAGTAAGATACGCTTCCCGTACAATACGTATAAATGGAACTAAAAAGAGTAGTAGTTACAGGTTTAGGTGCGCTCACTCCAATTGGTAATACAACCCAAGAATTTTGGGAAGGATTAATCAATGGTGTGAGCGGTGCTGGGCCAATTACAGGTTTTGATACTGAAAAGTTCAAAACAAAATTTGCTTGCGAGCTAACGAATTTTAATCCAGAAGATCACCTGGATAAAAAGGAAGCCCGTAAACTGGATCCATTTGTGCAATATGCCTTAGTGGCAACTGCCGAAGCAGTAGCAGACGGAGGTTATGATTGGGAAAAGATTGATACCAACCGTGTTGGTGTGATCTGGGGATCGGGTATAGGTGGATTTAAGACCTTTCAAGAAGAAATGAAAAATTTCTTTTTAGGCGATGGTACTCCAAGGATCAATCCTTTCTTTATTCCTAAAGTAATTATAGATATTGTTCCCGGACATATTTCCATTAAATATGGATTGCGCGGACCAAATTTTGCCACGGTTTCTGCGTGTGCTTCTTCAACCAATGCCATGATTGATGCCTTTAACTATATCCGTTTGGATATTGCAGACATTATTATAAGCGGTGGTTCAGAAGCGATTATTAACGAAGCAGGTATTGGCGGATTTAATGCTATGCATGCCCTCTCTACCCGAAATGATGATCCTAAAACGGCATCACGCCCCTTTGATAAAGACCGCGAGGGATTTGTTGCCGGCGAAGGTGCAGGAACGATTATTTTGGAAGAACTGGAACACGCAAAAGCCCGAGGAGCCAAAATTTATGCTGAAATTGTTGGTGGCGGCATGAGCGCCGATGCCAATCACATTACCGCTCCCCATCCACAAGGATTAGGCGCAAGAATGGTAATGACAAATGCACTGAGAGACGCTAAATTAACTACTGCAGACATCGATTATATCAATGTTCATGGTACTTCTACTCCACTTGGAGACATAAGCGAAAGTAGGGCAATTGTAGATTTATTTGGCGAAGATGCCTATAAATTGAATATCAGTTCTACAAAATCAATGACAGGCCATTTATTGGGTGCCGCAGGAGCTATTGAAGCTATTGCTACCATCCTTGCTGTAAAAAATGATATTGTTCCTCCAACAATCAATCACTTTACAGACGACCCAGAATTTGATCCAAAATTAAATTTTACATTTAACAAGGCTCAAAAACGCACCATTCGTGCTGCACAAAGCAATACCTTTGGATTTGGTGGTCATAATGCATCTGTTATTTTCAAAAAATACGAGGAATAACCTTAAAACTATTTTTATAGCTATTTGTATCTTTATGATATATACGTGTTTGCCCTTCATTTTTTGTAGCAAAATTTAATGCCATTATTCAATTTATATAAGCTTTACTTTTCGCCAAATAAAGAGTTTGTTAAAAAACTAAAGAATATACTAGGTTTCGTACCTGGTAATGTTGTTCTTTATAAAATGGCATTCAGGCATCGCTCTGTGGCTAAAGTCTTAAAAAATGGAAGTCGAAGCAGTAATGAACGTTTAGAGTTTTTAGGGGATGCCATTTTAGGTTCAGTAATTGCCGAACTTCTGTTTAAGAGCTATCCATATAAAGAAGAGGGCTTTTTGACAGAAATGCGCTCAAAAATCGTAAATAGAGCTAATCTAAATCAGCTTGCCCGCAAAATGGGCTTTGATCAATTGATTGTGTTTGATCAAAAGACGGTAAACGTACAATCCAAGCATCATTCTATGCTTGGGGATGCATTTGAAGCACTAATTGGCGCTATTTACCTAGATAAAGGATATAATTTCACGAAGAGCTTTCTTCTTAGTAGAATTGTTAAACCTTATATCGATATCCATACGCTCGAAATGACCGAGACCAATTTCAAAAGTAAACTGATTGAATGGTGCCAACGCCATGGTAAGGATATTTCTTTCGATATGGTAGAAAATGGTGAAGGAGAAAGTATTAAACTATTTACTATCCATGCTATTGTTGATAACGAAAACCATGGGATTGGAAGGGACTACAACAAGAAGAACGCAGAGAAATTGGCCGCAGAAAAGGCCTGTGAGTCTCTAGCGATTTAGGAGCGTGTGCGTATTGCATAATAAGATTGAATACATTGTTCGAACACTGAAAATCAAGGTAAGAATGAATTTATTTAAATTTACTTGCATGCTGGGTTTAACATTCTTTTGCAGCCTTTCGTATGGCCAAGGCGCATGGAATATTCGCTATCTACCACTCTCATCACTCGACAGCTCTATTATTGGGAGGGAAATTAGACTGGATTTCAAATCATCAGCCACTGATACTTTAGCTAAAGAATTGCAAGTTAGAAGTTATCTTTCTAAGAATGATCAGGTTGATTTGATTATTGACTGTAAGGTAACCCCCTTTAAAGAAAACTGGAAAGTTTATGTAGACCATGGGTCGTTGTATGAGCAGAATTTGATTAATACGAGTAATCCAGAAGAATTCATCAAAGAAATTTTCATAAATTCTTTAACAAATTCACATCTAACGGTCACCGCCTATTTATATCGAAGTAAAAATGATAAATCATTCGTGAAGAAAATAATTAAAATAGAAAAATCTTTAATTAAAGGGGTTTTAATCACTTCAAAATAGTTAAAGACATTGTTCTTAAGCTAGTCGCTATACGCAAACGTTCTACCTCTTCGCAGTATCACTGTATTTCTTAAACGAATCCTTAATCCACTTTGTTCCATCATACACAGTCCAATTTTTTGCCTTTTCGTAGTCGGGACGGTAGTTGATCATAAAATTATCCAATTCTTTTCCCTGCAGGCCCGTTTGTTCGGTGATTAACGTACGGTTAAAATATTGATCAATTTGGGTTTGCTGTAACTCTGTTACATAATAATTATTAAACCGACGTGCATTGTTAGGTGTACGGCCAAACGTTTCGTATAGTGCAGTTAAGGGGTGAAAGATAAAAGCTAAGAGAGGTGGCTTACCTGCATAGAATGATCCCTTGGCCTTAAAATCTTTTTTAATATCATCTAATTCCTGCTTTTTGTTGTACCCATTAATCACTACTTCATTTAATGTGATTCCCCGGTTTACATAAACAACAACATCTTTGGTGGAAGAAACCACTATTTCTTTATCGTTAAATCCCCGTTTCACAATTAGGAGCGTATCTCCTACGGCCGCTTTAATTTGAAAGAGCCCTATATCATTACTCCCTACACTATAACCTGCTCGTTTATTGGTAATCTCAGCTAAAGCAAGGCGAAGTTTAGTGTCATTATTTATAATTACTCCATTTAAAATAAACTCTTTTTGAGCCGAAGCCTTATTGGCCAATAGCACTAAGCAGAAAAGAGAGCTCAAAAAAATGAAACGAAGAGTGCTCATTAGTGTGTAAATGATTTAATTTGTAAACTTACAATTGTTTGTGAAGCAATTAAGTTAAAAAACGTTAATAAATGAGGAAAGTTTTAGCAGCCATCTATTTATTATATGCGGCATTAATTTTTATTTCATTGATGCTCATTGTGTTGCCTTTTGTTTTGTTGGCTTCCGCTATTTTTCCAAAGGCTTCGGGAAAACGTATCATACTGGTATTGCTAAGGGCATGGGCATGGGGCTTTAGTTTAACTTCTTTCTTCTGGGTTAAAACAATTAACAAGAATTTGGTTAATCGAAATCTACCGCATATCTATGTGGGCAATCATGGTTCCTATCTAGATGCCATTGCGGTTTGCATTAGTATCCCTCAATATTTTAGTCCGCTAGGAAAGGTTGAAATGACCCAAGTACCCATCTTTGGCACAATTTATAAACGGATAGTTGTGCTGATAGATCGAAGCAGCAAGGAAAGCAGGGAACAATCGGTAGCAACTTTAAAAAAAGATATCGTTAATGGAGCCTCAATTTTAATTTTTCCAGAGGGAACAATGAATAAAAGTGATGCAGCTTTGAGCGAATTTTACGACGGGGCCTTTAGGATTGCGATAGAAACCCAAACGCCATTAATGCCCTTCGTAATGATCAATAATCGAGAATTATTGCCAAGGATTAGCCCGTTAAAAGCCCATCCCGGTATAATCAAAACTGTCTTTATCACACCAGTGGATGTGAAGGGTTTATTGATAGATGATTTGCCCCAATTAAAACAAAAGGTGTTTGATTTGATGGAGGAGGCAATTTTGAGATATAGCGTTGAGCGTTGAGCGATTGGTGGTGCAAAACGCTTAACGCCATGCGCAAGACTCGGGACATTTTGTTATCTTTGCACATGATAAAATCAATGACAGGCTTTGGCTTGGCTACTACAGATGATGAACACGTTAAATTTGTAGTAGAAATTAAATCGTTGAACTCTAAATTTCTAGAGTTGAATTTAAAGTTGCCCAGAGCATATTCTGACAAAGAACTGCTATTGCGCAATACCTGCAGCAAAGAAATAGAGCGCGGCAAGGTAAACGTTGCGATTAACATTGAGAGGAGCGACGACAACCAAAAAGGCGCATCAATAAATGCAACCTTATTAACCCGTTATTATAAGCAACTTGAGGAAATTAATGCTTCGTTAGGGGCAAACAGTGCAAATCTGCTTCAAACTGCCTTGAATTTTCCAGAAGTAATTACCTACACGGAAGAAGAAGTAGGTGAAAATGATTGGGAAAATCTGCACGAGACCTTTACTAGAGCGCTTGCAAATTTTAATCAATTTAGAGCGGATGAAGGGGCTGTTTTAAGAGCAGACCTAGAGCTGAGAATTCAAAATATCCTCGACTTTTTTGACCAAATAGATCAACTTGCGCCTTTAAGGGTGCCACAGGTAAAGGCTAGGTTAACGCAGTTTTTAGAAGAAGCTATAGGGAAGGTGAATGTAGATCAGAACCGTTTTGAGCAAGAATTGATCTATTATATCGACAAACTTGATATTACCGAAGAGAAAACGCGATTGAAAAGTCACTGTGATTATTTTATGGCCACCTTAAAAAGTAAGGATGCCAACGGTAAAAAACTAGGTTTTATCTCACAGGAAATAGGAAGAGAGATTAATACCATGGGTGCAAAAGCCAATGATGCTCAAATACAGCAGTTAGTTGTTGGAATGAAAGAAGAATTAGAAAAAATTAAGGAACAACTGTTAAACGTTTTATAGCATAGAGCGTGGAGCATGGAGTGCGAACGCACACCTCGCCCCCTGCTCTATGCCCTATGCAAACTTACACATGCAAGAAGGCAAACTCATCATATTTTCTGCGCCATCAGGAGCTGGCAAAACTACCATTGTTAGGCACCTGTTGAAGCGGTTTCCACAACTTAGCTTTTCTATTTCGGCCACTACCCGCGATTCGAGGGGTAGCGAGAAACATAAAGACGATTATTATTTTATAACAAAGGAAGATTTTTTGCATAAAGTTGCCCGCCAAGAGTTTGTAGAATTTGAGGAGGTATATAGTGGAACTTTTTACGGAACGCTAAGATCAGAAATAGAACGCATCTGGAACGAAGGAAAACATGTAATTTTTGATATTGATGTAGAAGGCGGTTTACGTTTGAAAAGGAAATATGAAGATGATGCGCTGGCTATTTTTGTTCAGCCCCCATCTTTGGAAGTATTGAAAGAACGTTTAACCGGTCGCGGAACTGATAGCCCGGAAAAGTTACAGGAACGCTTTGTAAAAGCAGAGAAGGAACTGCTTTATGCAGATAAGTTTGACGTGATATTAAAGAATTTTGACCTGCAAACCGCTTGTATAGATGCCGAGAAGTTGGTTGGGGATTTCCTAAAAGTTAACAGTTAGCAATTTTCTCCCGATAGCTATCGGGATAACAGTTTTGGATTCAAAAGATAATAACCAGGTTTAAGCTAAACAAATTTGAGGTTTAGATTCATAATGACTTATATTTATGATATGGGTGATTTGAAACAAAAGGATGGCTCAAGTTTGCCTTTGATTGTAACTATTCCTAAAGAAATTTATATAAACCTTTCTGATAAGACTGATGAAATTGGAAAACTTTTAAACCATATGATCAATCACCCTGAAAAATATGGCGTCACTAAATCTGATAACTGAAAACTCACTGTAATGCCAACGGAAAGCCCTAAACTGGATACTGAAAACCGAAAACAGCAAATTGGACTCTTCTTCGGTTCATTTAATCCTATTCATATCGGCCACTTGGTTATAGCCAATTACATGGCAACATTTTCGGCTTTAAAAGAAGTTTGGCTTATCGTTTCTCCTCATAATCCGCTTAAAAATAAAAGTAGCTTGGCCAATATGTACGATCGGCTGGAGATGGCGAAATTGGCAACAGAAAATTCGCCACAGCTTAAAATAAGCGATATTGAATTTAAGCTTCCACAACCCTCATATACGATAGATACGTTAACTTATCTCCACGAGAAATATCCAGAGAAAGAATTTGTGTTAATTATGGGGGCCGATAACCTCGCTTCCTTAATAAAATGGAAGAACTACGAAATTCTGCTTAAAAACTACCAACTGTATATTTACCCCAGGCCGGGTGCTGATATAAGGGAGTGGGTAAATCATCCGTCGATTACTTTTACCGATACACCGCAAATGGAAATATCTTCCACATTTATCCGCAAAGCGATAAAGGACAAGAAGAATGTTCAGTTTTTCGTTCCTGATAAAGTATTGGAGTTTATGGAGAAAAAAAATATGTACAGATAAAAGAACTCGTCTGAGTTTGCAACTGGATGCAATATGCATAAAGAAATTAACAGGCGATTAAATCGCTAACCTCAAGCATCCGCGTTGCAAACGCGGACGAGGTTTGATCCTAACCCTTATACAACAAAAACACGGTTGGTTTCTTATGAAGATCTATTCTTTCCCCTCTCCATACACCTATCGCTTGTGTTTTAATGTACTCATTTTCGCCATTGATGTTGCAAGCGATGCACAACTGGGTATTTCCTGCACAGTTTTTCAATACGTCTTCTAGCAGGTGATTGTTTCGAAATGGGGTTTCCATAAACAATTGCGTTTGTTTATTTTTTTCGGCTAGTACTTCCAATTCTTTGATCCGTTTAGCCCTTTCAACCTTATCAATAGGCAAATAGCCATGAAAAGCAAAGCTCTGACCACTAAAGCCCGATGACATTAAAGCCTGAATCATTGAATTAGGACCAACCAGTGGCACTACTTTTATCCCACGTTTGTGGGCTTCAGAAACAATTTCGGCACCCGGATCTGCAACGCCAGGGCAGCCCGCCTCACTCATTAGGCCTACATCTATGCCCGACATTAATTGCGTAAAATAGGGGACCAAAGAATTTCCTCTTTTATGTTTGCCAAAATCATGAATAAGAAGTTCACTTTGGGGAGTTTTTAGTCCGGCTTCTTTTAAAAATCTTCTCGCAGTTTTTTCATTTTCTACGATATAGGTTTTAATGGCGTTTATCGTATCGACCAAAAAAGGGGTATATGATTTATTGGACGCATTTTCTGCCAATGGAACAGGGATTAAAAATAGGGTACCTCTTTGCATAATAAAATTTGAACTACAAAAGTACGGTTTTTCTCCCACCTCAGCATGCTGATCAAGCTTAGGTTTCTGTGGTGGCTATATTACTATGTAGCAAATTTAGTTCTGTCCGACTTATTTATTACACATCATTAGCACTGAATAGAATAGCAAATTAAACACTTAATTGTAATTAAATGCGTTAAAGTAGAATAATAACAAAGATTCGTTGCTCGCGATTAATCCTTTGTTAAAAATGGAGTTCAAATTGATATATATAAAGCGTTAGGTTAATTATAAATTTAAAACACACACAAAATGAAAATCATGATGAAATCGGCATTTATGCTGGGGCTCATGCTCCTGCTTGTCGGAACCACACAAAAAGCATCGGCGCAAGACGAAGATGTTTCTTTGCAATCGTTCTACGATGAATTATCTCCTTACGGTACATGGATCCAAGATCCTCAATACGGTTATGTCTGGCGACCGGATGTAGACCAAGATGAGTTTAGGCCCTATTATACAAATGGCCGTTGGGCTATGACAGAATATGGTAATACTTGGGTAAGTAATTACGACTGGGGTTGGGCGCCTTTCCACTACGGTAGATGGGTGTACAATAGGTATAACCAATGGATTTGGTTACCGGATACAGTTTGGGGACCAGCTTGGGTAAGTTGGAGAAGTGGCGGTGGAAATTATGGTTGGGCTCCATTAGGTCCAAGTATAAGTATTGGGATCAATATAGGTAGGGGCGGGTATAGGATACCAGATATGTGCTGGAACTTTATTCCATATAGCAACATCTATTATAACAACTATCCTCGTTATAACTATGGAAGAAATAGGGTTTATATTCAAAATACGGTAATTATCAATAACACCTATGTTCACAATAATAGAACCTATTATACTGGCCCAAGGATAGATGACATCAGACGTCAAACCAATCAACGTGTAAATGTTTATTCGGTTAACAGAAGCCATAGTCCGGGATCCAGAATCGAGAACAACAGGGTTAATATTTATCAGCCTCGTTCGGATAGGTATGCGAACAACAGCAATCCAGCCCCAAGAAACCCCGTACAAGGAAATATTAATCGCGGTGTTGTAGGCAGAGATAACAATGTGGCCGGAAACCGTGGAGATAGCCGTAATAACAATAGTGGTTATCAAGGTAACCGTGGTGATAATAGGAATGGAAATAATGGTGTTCAAGGCAATACTTCTGATTCTAGAGATAATAATGGAAACAACCGTCCTTCTAGAAACGATAACTCGGCAAATCCATCCCAAGGTAGAGATAACCGTGGTGGAATGGGGGTAGCACCTCCAAATGCAGATAACGCAGGTGTTGTAAATCAAAGGCCTAGTGTGATTAGAGATCGTGATAATGGCAACAGTAATGGAAGTCAGCCTAGGGTAGAACGCAATACTACTCAACCTCAGGCTCAACCAGAACAACGTAGAGTGGAGAGAAGTAGAGAGGTTCAACAAGGGCAATCACAACCACAACAACAAAGGGTAGAACGCACTAGAGAGGTGCCTCAACAAGCCCAACCTCAACGTGTAGAACGTCAACCTGTGCAACAACAAGCTCCGCAACAGAGAGCCGAACGTCCACAGCAAAGGGAAGCTCAACCTCAACAACAGAGAGTAGAGCGTCAGCAACCTGTTCAACAAGCTCAACCACAACAAAGAAGCTCTGGCGGCAGTGAGAGCAATAGGGGTGGTGGTAGAGAAGGTGCTGGTGGCAGACCAGGAAGAGGATAGAGAGTTAGGAGTTATGAATTGAATAGAATAAGTAATTAATTTTTTAATATAAGAGCGGGCCGAACACCCGCTCTTTGTTATGAGAAGGAGTTCCAATTAATCCTTAATTAAACGTACGGAATACCCTGTATCTTTATTTGATTCTGCTAATCGGGGGCGAGAGTATTTATCAAAGTCAAAAGCGTAAGTTAGATACTGGCTGAAAACGGTGGTGGTCCACCAACCGCAGATCCACTTTCCGTAAAGGAAGGATGGGTTTCCCCCGTATTCATCGCTGCCCGCACTTCCGCCCTGTAGCAAATTCAGGCCCGACGAATTATCACCATTTCCGTAAGAGAAGTTATAACTGTCTTTTACATCCCATCCACGTTTACTTCTCATTTTTACTCCCGCAACTTTTTCTCCGCCTAAGGCCGAGATTAAAATTTCAAATTCTCGTTTAGAAGGAACATGCCATCCCGCTGGCGCAATGTTTCTCCGATCGCTAACAGCGTAGAAATTATATAATTTCCCATATTTTGCATCGTTTTTACTGTCGAACTCCAGATTACACCAAGCAGGAGTTTTTTCACGACAGGCTATCTCCCAATCCTTTTGTGTTTTTGCTTGAGGGATAGGGTCTCCATTTCTAAAATAGGCCACACTTAAATTTTTTCCGCTCCAAACCTGGTTGCCAATAGTTACTGGCCCTGCGATCTCTCCAGAAGCATTATAAATTTCTTTCAAAGGAGCACTTTGAGCTGAGTTGCAAGCCCAAACGAAGCTAGTAGGACTAATCCCTCCACTTCTTTTTAGGCATTCTTCGGTAGCAATAGCATCTGCTTCGGCTTTTGTCTTACCAAGTCCCCACCCAAAGGCGGTCCCTACTTTACCGTCTATTGTTCGATAAGCAGCACAACCTGCCCCAGAATAAGACAGAACGATGCTACAATTCCCACCGCGTTTTGCACACTCTTGCATGGCCGTGCTTTCAGCACTGGCTAAGGTTTTCTGATCAAATGCCCAACCGTAATAGAATCCATTGTCTCGATCGATGGCTAAAGCGCCGTACTTTGTAATGGGAACATGCGTAGTTCCAATTGGTTTTTTAATCGGTTTGGTCTGGCCAAATGCAGTTGATCCGATTATTAATAGAATCATTGAGAAAAACGTTTTTTTCATAGCTTAAAATTTTTTTTAAATAGAAAAATATTTAAACAGCCATACAATACCTATTTCTGGGTATTTTTAAAGTGCAAGCAAGGATTAACCCATGTTTTATTCATTTAGGT
This sequence comes from Pedobacter sp. NO84, assembly GCF_059703915.1. Classification (NCBI taxonomy): domain Bacteria; kingdom Pseudomonadati; phylum Bacteroidota; class Sphingobacteriia; order Sphingobacteriales; family Sphingobacteriaceae; genus Pedobacter; species Pedobacter sp. NO84. Next base: position 3,254,600 of record NZ_AP046575.1, on the reverse strand, counting down.
ATAGCCCTAGGCTTAGCGAATTTTTAAAGCTGACCAATGGCGTTCATATTTCACTTGCGTAATCTTATAAATACTTGTAAATATGCTTACCTTTGCATTTCATGAAACGCGCTACCGCATTATTGTGCCCACTACGCTTTTTATAAAGCATGTCAAGGCATCCCTTCTGGGACTGCATTTATATTTAGCGGTTTTAAAATTACAATTCACTTATTACACTCCATGGTTAACCCAGAAATAGAAAAAAGAAAAACCTTTGCCATTATTAGTCACCCCGATGCTGGGAAAACAACCTTAACTGAGAAATTTTTATTGTTCGGTGGAGCAATTAATACAGCGGGTGCCGTAAAAAGAAATAAGGCCAACCAGAGCAGCACTTCAGATTTTATGGAAATTGAAAAGCAGCGTGGTATTTCTGTAGCTACTTCTGTAATGGGGTTTGAATATAATGGGAAACGCATTAATATTTTGGATACTCCGGGGCACAAGGATTTTGCGGAGGATACCTATCGTACCCTTTCAGCAGTTGATAGTGTAATTTTGGTTGTAGACTGTGTGAAAGGTGTTGAAGAGCAGACCGAAAAATTAATGTCGGTATGCAGGATGAGAAATACGCCTGTAATTATTTTCGTTAATAAAATGGACCGAGAAGGTAAAGATGCCTTTGACCTATTAGATGAAATTGAAAATAAATTAAATATTAGTTTATGTCCCTTAAGTTGGCCCATTGGTCAGGGACATACCTTCAAGGGTGTGTACAGCATCTATAACAATCACCTTAATTTATTTGAGCCTGATAAAACGAAAATTAGCGCCCCTGTAATTGAAGTAAGCAATTTGGAAGATAAAGAGCTTGCAAAATTTTTGCCCGCCCAAGCTTTAAATAATCTAAAAGAAGATCTTGAGCTGGTAGAAGGCGTATACGGAAAAGTGGATAAAGAATTGTACCTAGAAGGATTGTTAGCACCTGTATTTTTCGGCAGTGCCATTAATAATTTTGGAATCAAGGAGTTGTTAGACACCTTTGTAACTATTGCCCCAAGTCCGAAAAGCCGCGAAGCAGAAGAGCGTGAGGTGTTGGCTACCGAGAAAAATTTCAGTGGATTTGTATTTAAGATCCATGCTAATTTAGACCCAAATCACCGCGATCGTATCGCCTTTTTAAGGGTGTGTTCTGGTAAATTTGAACGAAATAAATTCTTCTACCATACCAGAAATAATAAGAAGATCAAGTTCTCCAATCCGATGGATTTTATGGCCAACGAAAAAAGTATTGTTGAAGAGGCCTGGCCGGGCGATGTAGTTGGTTTGTACGATAGTGGAACATTTAAAATTGGAGACACGTTAACCGAAGGCGAAAAACTTCAATTTAAAGGAATTCCAAGCTTTTCTCCTGAGATTTTTAAAGAAGTAGAAAATAGAGATCCATTAAAGACAAAACAATTGGAGAAGGGGTTACAGCAGCTAACCGAAGAAGGCGTAGCGCAGTTGTTTGTTATGCAACCTGGTAACAGAAAGGTAATAGGCGCGGTGGGGGATCTTCAATTTGAGGTAATTGCATTTAGGCTAGAGCACGAATATGGTGCTAAGGCGCATTTCAGAATGCTAAGCTATAGCAGATCAAATTGGGTAACGTCTAAAGATCCTAAAAAACTTGGAGAGTTCTTGAAGCGCAAGCAACAACACATTGGTGAAGATAAAGATGGAAATCCGGTTTACTTAGCCGACAATGAGTTTATGATCAATATGACAATGAGAGATTATCCGGATATTGAGTTTCATAAAACAAGTGAGTTTAAGTAGGTCGATACGGATTTAACTGCGTCAGGATGCTATTGTTTGTGAACTGCACATCTCCTTCCCTTTTAATTAGCGCGGCTTTACAGATTATAATTACCCAGATCAAAAAGAAGGGAACACTCTGCATACTTAGAAGAATAGGATATTGCTCTGCTATTTTTGGAAACAGTAGTAGCGGAAAATCGCACGAAAAAATAAAAATAATGGCGTAAAACCATTTTTTGAAGGCTTTTTGTTCATACACGTACCAAATCCCAATTCCTGTAATGGCAATTATATAGGTGCAATCCTCTGAGCCGGTGCTAAATAAAACAGGGAAGAGTATCACACTTGCTAAAATATAGAGCTGGAAAGTGCGCATTTTATAAGCTTTAAAATTAAGATAAGGCAATCCAAAAATCCCAATTCCTAAAATCAGAAACATGGTGTTTGAGAGATTGTGATTCACAAAAATGGTTCTGATAAATCCCATGATCGAGATATCAACAGATGGCTCTAAAATATTATTGTTGTTTTTATGAATGAGGGAAACTGCCCATTCTTTGTAGGATTGGTTGATGAAGCTGGGAGAGGATAACAGCATAGGTAAGACAAAAAACAATGCTCCCCAAAATAATAGATAGATAATAAATCGTTTCTTATCCTTCACAAAGAAGAAGAAAGCTAGCCCAACAATACCATATAGCTTAATAAAAGTGCCCAACATAATGAACATTGCACTCCAAAAACCTTTGCTTCTATTTAACTGTGTGTAGCTTAAAATAATAAAGGCCCCTGCTGCGGGATTAAACTGTTGGCTTAATGATGCGGCTGCAAAACACGGAATAGCTATATAATATAAAGGCGCATGTCTTTGTATGTCAATCGATTCTATTGCCTTAAATAAAATTAAACAGTTGAAAAGATTCCATAGTGAGAAACCCAGCCAGTTTGGCAAAAGTGCAAAAGGCATAAAAAATAGGCTGAAAATGGGTCCGTAATGATTGGAATCGAAATGATATGTGGGATATTCAGCATAAAATGATTGCTGATTGATCAGGTTTCGAAATGTGTTTTCGAAGATTAGATAATTATTAAAACGGTGGGTAATTAGCGACTGGACCACACAAAAAATGGTGATGATTAACCAAATAACCAATGCCAGCTTTTTCTTTTGGGACTCACTTTCTAAGGAAAAAGAGGTAGAGAACGGTAATTTTAGATTCATTGAGCATGTTTGTATCAAAAATAATACAAAATATGAAGCCCGCAAGTAAATCGATATTTTTTACATACTCTTATTTGGAGTGAACGTTATTGTATTCTGAAGTTCTAAGTCCATAGTCCTGAGTTTGCTCAGATTGGAGACCTATTTTAGTTTGCTCAGCGCTTCTTTTATCCGAGGCATCATATTTTTGATATCTTCAAGAGAGCATCCTCCAATAGAGGCTCTAAACCATGGCATCTGATCATCATTTCCAAAAGCAGAAAACGGAACGATGGCAGTTTGAGCTGCTTTTATTAGATAGAAATTTATAGCGGCACTATTTTTAAGTATTTCTCCCTCTGGAGTTGTTTTTCCAATATAATCTATCTTTAAAGTAAGGTAAATGGCACCCATTGGAACTATTGCATCTACGTTGAAGCCTTCGCTTTTTAGTTCTTTAAAACCTTGGTATAATGCTTCCAGGCTATCTTGAACTTGGGCTTTGAAACGGGTTAAATATGAGTCAACTAATTCTTTGTCTTTAAAATATTCGGCTACAGCCACCTGCTCTGCTTTCGGTGCCCATGCGCCGATATGTCCTAGAATTGATTTCATTTTGCCGATGATAGCTTCGGGCCCAAACGCCCAACCCACCCGTACCCCTGTTGCGGCCAAACATTTTGAAATGCCATCAATGTAAACTACATAATCTTTTAAGGAAGGGCGTAAGCTTACCGGATCAACGTGCGCTTTGCCAAAGGTGAGCAGTGAATAAATCTGATCGTACATGATATACAAGGGCTTATCGCCAGCGTTGCGTGATTGGTTTTCTTCGATAACGATATCACAGATTTCTTGCAATTGTTCTTTGGTAAACATAGTGCCAGTAGGATTTAGTGGAGAGCACAATGCCAATAACGTAGCCCCTTTTAAATGGGGTTTTAACTGCGCTGCGGTAGGCATAAAGTTATTCTCTACCGTGGTAGTGATCGCTATACCCTTTGCTGATGATAGATGGCAATAATGATTGTTGTTCCATGATGGCGCTGGATAAATTACGGTGTCTCCAGCATCTATTAATGCTAAATACAGTGCATAAATAAGCGGACGGGAACCACCGGCAACCAAAATCTCATTAATAGGGTAGCTAAGCTGATAACGGTCGTGCAATACACCAGTAATCGTTTCACGTAGGGCTAAAATCCCATCAGCTGGGGGATAGTTCGTATGACCCGCATGATAGGCACTAACAATCGCTGTTTCAAGATCTTTTGGAATAGGGAAAATAGATGGATCAAAATCACCTATGGTTAAATTGGCAATCTGAGCTCCTTTTCTCTTCATTTCATTAACCTCGTTGCCTATTTTAATGATTTCTGAACCAATAAGTGTATTTGCTAAGTTAGATACTTTCATTCTGTATGTGTTGGGCGTTTGGCGATTAGCGTTGTTCTTATCTAACTAAATTTTCGATGGCTTTGTTTACTTTTTCAAACTTAAATTGCTTTAAGATCTCTTCCATCATCATTTCGATTTCCGGATTGCATAAATTGCCGATGCTGCCTTCGTGTGTATGCTTAACTTTTTTGTTTGGCGTAAAAGTACCATTGTCTATGGTTTCGCCTACAATTTTATAGGCTTCTCTAAAGGGTACACCATTTAAGGCCAATTCGTTTACTGCATCAACACTAAAAAGATAATCGTATTTTTTATCCTCCAGGATATGGTCTTTTACGCTGATATGTTGTAGCATAAAAGTGGTCATTTCTAAGCATTCATTTAATGATGTCATAGCAGGAAACAAATTCTCCTTTAATAATTGCAGATCACGATGATAGCCCGAAGGTAAATTGGTGGTCATTAGTGCAATTTCATTGGGCAGTGCCTGGATTTTATTGCAACGTGAACGGATGAGCTCAAATACATCAGGATTTTTCTTGTGCGGCATAATGCTCGAACCGGTAGTAAGCTCATCAGGAAAATGGATAAAACCAAAGTTCTGATTAATAAAAAGGCATACATCCATTGCCATCTTAGCTAACGTAGCGGCGATCGAAGACATGGCCTGGGCCAAAATTCTTTCTGTTTTGCCCCTGCCCATTTGGGCATAAACCACATTGTAATTTAACTTATCAAAACCCAGCAATTCGGTAGTCATTGTTCTGTTTAAGGGAAAGGAAGATCCATAACCTGCCGCGGAGCCAAGGGGATTTTTATTGCAAACCTTGTAGGCGGCCAACATCATTTCCAAATCATCAACCAAACTTTCGGCATAAGCGCCAAACCAAAGGCCAAAAGAGGAAGGCATAGCAATTTGCAGATGCGTATAGCCGGGCAACAATTTATCTGCATGGGCATTGCTTAAGCTGATGAGCTGCTTAAACAAGATATTGGTATTTTCTACCATTTCCTGAATGCAGGCCCTAAAATAAAGTTTAAGATCAACCAACACCTGGTCGTTTCGAGAGCGCCCGCTGTGGATTTTTTTTCCGGCCTCGCCTACGCGTTGGGTTAATAGCCATTCTACTTGCGAGTGTACATCTTCCACACTTTCTTCTATAGTAAATTTGCCAGCAGCTATTTCTTTATAGATAATTTTTAAGGCTGCCTTAACCTCATTTAATTCATCAATGCTTAATAAATTAATACTGGCCAACATTTCTACGTGTGCTAAAGAACCTAAAACATCAAAAGCGGCCATCTGTAGATCTAATGATCTATCATTACCAACGGTGAATGCTTCAATCCCTTTATTAACTTCAATATTTTTTTGCCAGATTTTCATGGTTAACTATTGATTTGATCAATTTTTTTACAACAAAAGTACTTAATAAAGTTTGTCAATCTTTAAAGATTGACAAACTGTGGTACCTTAGGGTTTTAACGCCCGTTTCACCTCATGCCACTCGCTTTTTAACACGCTATAAAAAACGGTATTTCTGATAAATCCGTCCCTGATTTTGATATGTTCACGTAAGGTACCCTCGTATTTAGCGCCAATTTTTTCCATCGCTCTGCGTGATTGAAGATTACGTTCATCGGCTTTAAGCTCTATTCTATTAAAGCCTAGGGTTTCGAAACCGTATTTGAAGATTTCGTACTTCATGGCTCTATTCAAACCCGTTCCCTGAAATTTTTTACCAATCCAAGTCCATCCAATCTGCCCACGTTCATCAAACCAGCTAATTTCTGCCAAGCGGGTACAGCCGGCCACTTTTCCACTTTGTGCATCAATAATTGCCCAAACTAACGTATGGCCTTCCTCTCTATTATTGATGGCACTTTCAATGTATTTCCTTAACTCGCCGGGCACACTCAAATCTTTAATTCCGTAAATCCAAAGTTCCTTTTCTTGGGCGATTGGCCACAATGCTGATTCATCACTAAGTTCGAGCGGGCGTAAGATTACTTTTTTATTCTGAAGGATTGGCTTTAGCTTATTTTCCATTTACCACAGATTTTAACATGGCAATATATCCTTCAACACCTTGTCTAATCTCATCAATGTATAAAAATTCATCGGCCATATGCGATCTTCCGGAAAATCCTGGCCCACATTTTAATGATGGGATCGAAAGCAAGGCCTGATCCGATGTGGTTGGTGATCCATAGGTATTTTTGCCTAAAGCTATGCCAGACTGTACGATGGGGTGTTCCTTATCAATTTTTGAGGGTTTCAGCCTCACTGATCTTGGAACCACCTCACAGTTCACATTTTCTTTGATAATATCCACCACTTCTTCATTGGTATACGAATCGGTTACACGCACATCAACAGTGAAAATACAGCTTGCCGGAACAACATTATGTTGTGATCCCGCATTAATGATGGTTACGGTCATTTTAACCGGACCGAAAACTTCTGATACTTTAGGAAATTGATAGGTTTTAAACCATTCGATGTCTTTTAATGCTTTGTAGATTGCATTATCTCCTTCTTCGCGGGCGGCATGACCGGCTTTCCCATGGGCAGTACAATCAATTACCAAGAGTCCTTTTTCGGCAATAGCAAGATGCATCTCTGTTGGTTCGCCAACGATAGCAAATTCTAGCTCGCCCAGATCTGGGATCACCAATTCCAGGCCGTCGGTTCCAGAGATCTCTTCTTCGGCAGTTGCTGCCAGACAGAAATTATAACTCAGATTTTCTTGGGGATAGAAATACAAAAAAGTAGCGATTAGCGAAACCAGGCAGCCTCCCGCATCATTACTTCCCAATCCAAATAATTTGTCTTCTACAATATCAGGCGAAAATGGATTTCGTGTATAACCAGAATTTGGTTTTACGGTATCGTGATGAGAATTTAATAAAACGGTGGGCTTGGTAGGATCAAAATACTTATTATAGGCCCAAATGTTATTGAGCTTGCGCTTGGTTTTTACACCATGCTGCTGTAAAAAAAGTTCTATTTTATTGCCAGTTTGCTGTTCTTCCTTGCTAAAAGAAGGAGTTTTGATAAGCTCACGAAGCAGATTGGTAGATTCTTGTATTAATTTTTCAATCATAATCTGGTATTGAGTATTGCGTATTGCGTATTGAGACAGATCTTATACGCACATCTTTCCATCTTACATCTTACCTCTTAATCTTCTTTGGTATATAAGTTGCCAGCCTTTAAAGCAGACAATTTTATCCCTTTTATAAATGCCGAGCTAAATCCATTGTGTTCCATTTCATTTAGGCCGGCTATGGTACATCCTTTTGGAGATGTTACTTTATCTATTTCGCTTTCGGGATGGGTTTGTTTAAGCAGCAATAAATCTGCGGCGCCTTTGGCGGTTTGGACGGCCATTTTTAACGCATCGTGTGCATGGAAGCCAATTTCAACTCCGCCTTGTGATGCTGCGCGAATGCTCCTTAAAAAGAAGGCGATTCCACAAGCACAGAGTGCAGTAGCAGAGGTCATCAGGTCTTCGTTAATGGTAACCACCGCGCCAACTGTTTCAAATAAAGCAGTTACTTCTTTTAAATTCTTATCAATTGCATTGTCGCTTGCTATACAGGTCATACTTTGCCCAATAGCGATCGCTGTATTTGGCATTGCTCTAATTACCTGTACATTATTGCCAATTTCTTTGCGCACATCCGCGCAGGTTACACCGGAAACTACCGAAATTACCAATTGCTTTTCTGGATTAATGGACGAAGCGATTTCTTCGAGCACTTTTTTCAATTGTTGCGGTAAAACAGCTAACACTATAATATCAGCATCATAAATAGCCACGATATTATTGTCGCTCACGTTAAACCCCGCAGCAATTTCATCGGTCATTAGTTTTAAATTACGCCTAGTAAGCGTAAGCTGTTCTGGTTTACAATAGGCTTTGTTTACAAGTCCTCTAGCTAAAGAAAGACCAATGTTTCCACTTCCAATAATTGTTATTTTTTTCATAATTTTCGCATTGCGGGTGATTACACTGATTAAGATGATTTCACCGATTTGTACTATGTTCCCAACTCTCCCCGCGCCAAGCTCACTTCAGCATTTTAGTTCCAAACTCGCCTCTTCCCAGTTCATTAAGTTCATCGGCCTTGCCAATATAAACTGCTTTAACTCCTTTTTTTATGGCTTCAAAGGCATTGTGCAGTTTGGGAATCATTCCTCCCGCAATAATGCCATCTGATTTTAACCTCTCAACTTCATCCGACCTGATTTCTCTAACCACAGAAAAATCATCCTCAACGTCTATCAAAACACCCTTTTTTTCAAAGCAGTAGACCAAATTTGTTTCATATAATGAAGACATTGCGATGGCTACTGCCGAGGCGATGGTGTCGGCATTTGTATTTAGCAATTGCGTATCTCCATCATGAGTTATGGCACATAAGACTGGGGTTAAACCAGCTTTAAGTAATTGATCAAGCGTAGCTGAAGATACAGAGTTTTCGTCCAGATCGCCTACGAAACCAAAATCTATAGCCCCGTCTAATCCGCTAGCTATCGGATCTCCACCGGTAGGGGATACTTTTACCACAGGGCGTTTATGGGCCTTTATGATATTTCCATCTGCACCGGTTAAACCGATGGCATTGGTTCCTTTTGCCTGCAACTGTGCTACCATATTTTTATTGATCAGCCCGGCATATACCATAGTTACAAGCCTTAGGGTTTCGATATCAGTAATCCTTCTACCATCAATCATTTTGGCCTCGATGCCTAAGGTATCACCTATTTCTGTTGCAATTTTTCCTCCACCATGAACCAAAATCTTGGCTCCTGGCAAGGCAGTAAAATCTAGTAGAAACTGATATAGATTCTGGGAATTATCGATTACGTTTCCGCCTATTTTTATGATGGTAAGATTGTTCATTTTGTTTTTTCAAATTTCGCTTCGCGGTTGATTACACAGATTAGTTGATTTCACCGATGTCTTCTAGCCATCCAGAACTGCCAACTCTCCCAAAGGGACTCCTTCGAACAAACTGCTAACTGTTAACTTTCTTCGAGCATCGCTTTCAACACTGCCTGCGCAGCCCAAAGCCTATTTGCTGCCTCGTGGATTACCAAAGAATTAGGACCATCAAGTATTTCTGAGGACAGTTCTAAATCTCGTCTAACCGGTAAGCAGTGCATTATTTTAGCATTATTGGTGAATTTCAGTTTTTCATTGTTCATCATCCACCCATCGGGATAGGTAAGTACTTTTCCATATTCGTTGTAACTGCTCCAATTTTTTACGTACACATAATCTGCACCTTCTAATGCGGTTTCCAAATTATATTCGATTTTCGCTCCTGAGGTAAAGTCTTCGGAAAGATCATAACCTTCGGGTTGGGCAATGGTAAAATCTAACATACCTTCCTGTTGGGCCTTACACATCCACTCTGCAAACGAATTGGGCACTGCTTGGGGCAACGCTTTAACGTGTGGCGCCCAGGCCAATACAACTTTGGGCTTAGCTCCTTTAATAGTTGGGTTCCAGGTCTCGTGTATCGTTATAATATCGGCAAAGCTTTGAAGTGGGTGGCGGGTTGCACTCTCTAAACTCACTACCGGAACACCACAGTATTTAACAAACTTATTAAAAAAATCTTCATTATAATCTTCTTCGCGGTTGGTGAGCTTAGGGAAGGAACGCAGGCCTAAAATATCACAATATTGGCCCATCACCGCTGCGGCTTCTCTGATGTGTTCAACAGTTGACCCATTCATTACCACCCCATCTTGTGTTTCTAATGCCCATCCTTCTTTATCCAGGTTCATCACCATTACATTCATGCCCAAGTTAAGCGCAGCCTTTTGAGTGCTTAACCGGGTACGCAAACTAGGATTCATGAAAACCAGTCCTAAGGTTTTATTTTTACCTAGGCCTTGGTGAGCATATGGATTTGCTTTTAGCGCAAGCGCATCCTTAACCATTTGCTTAATACTTTTAATATCGTTTACGGAAGTGAATAGTTTCATTTTTACTGCTTAAAGGTAAAAGCTTAAAGCCTAAAGCTTTCTGCAAAACGCAAAATAGGCCAGCCTCGGTTGTTTATTTTATTCTCAATTTTTTATCAAGCCAATCAGCATTGCTTTAACTTCATTTGTTTTATTGGCGTCATTGCGAGGTTCGAAGCAATCTCTGTTATTAAGGGGGTCTTCGTGCCCTGCAATGACGAGTATGTATGTTTATTTTACAAGTTTACCAAACGCATCCAAAAACTCATCAGCATGCTCTTTGGTTAAATTTAAAGCCGGCAATAAGCGGATTACATTCGGTTTTGCCTCTCCTGTAAAGATATGGTGGGTAAAAAGGAGCTCCTTTTTAACGTTTGCTAATTCTTCAGGAAGTTCTATTCCGATCATTAGACCCCTACCACGAACCTCTTTTACCTCTTTAAACTTTTTGAGTTCGGCAATAAGATAGTTTCCAATTTCTTCTGCATTACTCATCAGATTTTCTTGCTCCATTATTTCTAACACAGCTAGTGCGGCTGCACAGGCTAAATGGTTGCCGCCAAAAGTTGTTCCTAATTCTCCATGCCAAGGTTTAAATTTGGGGGCGATTGAAATCCCCGCTACCGGAAAGCCGTTGCCCATTCCTTTTGCCATGGTATACACATCAGCTTCAACACCTGCATAATCATGCGAATAGAACAGACCTGTACGCCCGTAACCGCATTGTACACTATCAGCAATATACACTGCATTGTATTGGTCACAAAGTGATCTGATTTTTTGTAAAAAGCTTTTTGAGGCCTCTTTTATGCCCCCCACGCCTTGGATGCCTTCGATAATTACCGCACAAATCTCATCACCTTGTGCCATGAAAGTTTCTTGTAAAGCAATTTCATTATTATAAGGTAAGAAAATCACGTTGTTGTTTTCATTTACCGGAGCCACAATTTTAGGATTGTCGGTTACGGCAACAGCCAATGATGTGCGGCCATGGAAGGCACCCTTAAACGCGATTATTTTTTTTCTTCCGTTATAAAATGAAGCTAGTTTCAATGCGTTCTCATTTGCTTCGGCGCCTGAATTGCACAGAAATAACTGGAAGTCTTTTTTACCAGAAACCCTTCCCAATTTCTCGGCAAGCTGAACCTGCAATGGAATTTTAACAGAGTTGGAGTAAAAGCCAACTTTGTTTAGTTGATCGGTTAAGCGTTTTACATAATGAGGGTTAGTGTGGCCTATAGATATCACGGCGTGACCGCCATAAAGGTCCAAATATTGTTGGTTGTTTGCATCCCAAACATTACTGCCTAATGCTTTGGTAATTTCTATGTCGTTTAGGGGATATACGTCGAATAAGTTCATGTTCTAATTTTTAATGTGAAACTGATGATTAAAATGCTGTGGCTTTAAGATTTAATCCTTGCCGCTCATCAAGTCCAAACATCAAATTCATATTCTGAACCGCCTGTCCACTTGCTCCTTTTAATAAATTATCAATAATACTCACTATAAAGATTTTATTTCCATGCTTTTCTAAGTGGATTAGGGCTTTATTGGTATTTACCACCTGTTTAAGGTCGATATTTTTCTTGCTAACATGCGTAAAGGGATGACTAGCATAATAACCTTCATACAGGTTCTGCGCCTCTTCAATGCTAAGATCACATTCGGTGTACATTGCGGCTAAAATGCCACGTGTAAAATCTCCACGCTGTGGGATGAAATTTAATAGTCCCGCTCCCAAAGGGGAGCCGAGCTGAGTTAAAGATTCCCCAATTTCACTTAAATGCTGATGTTCAAATGCTTTATATACCGATAGATTGTTGTTTCTCCAACTAAAGTGCGATGTTGTAGCTAAGCTTTGTCCGGCGCCGGTAGATCCTGTAGTAGCATTAATATGTACTTCATTTTTTAGAAAACCTTTAGCAGCCAAGGGCAATAGTCCTAACTGGATACATGTGGCAAAACATCCTGGGTTAGCAATATGGTTTGCTTTTTTTATGGCTTCGCGGTTAAGTTCGGGTAGGCCATAAATGAAGTTTGCAGTTTGGTCCCCATAGCTATCGGGATGGGAGTTTGCAGTTAGTCTAAAATCTTGCGAGAGATCTATTATCTTAATCTTATCAGTTATTGGATTTGCATTTAAAAATTTTCTTGCATCACCATGGCCAACACATAAAAACAGCACGTCGATATCTTTATTGATATCCGCCGTAAATCTTAGCTCTGTATCCCCAATTAGATCGGTATGCACATCAGAAACCAAGTTTCCTGCATTGCTGGTGCTATTTACAAAGGCAATCTCCACGTTAGGATGGTTAATTAAAATGCGCAACATTTCACCTCCGGTATATCCGGCACCTCCTATAATTCCTGCTTTAATTTTATTATTCACAATCTGTTCTGTCATTTGCTGTAGATGGATAGGAGAAAAGTAAAAATTCTAAATCTGCTTCTGCATTGTTCATGATCTTATGCTTACTACCTGGAGTGATTACCAGTCCGTTATTGGGCCCTACACTAATCCTTTCGTTCTCTATTAAAAATGTGGCGTTTCCTTTCAAAATGTAAAAAAACTGTTCAGCAAGTGTATGAAAATGCAATTTCTCTGCGCTATTTGCAGGCATTAATTCTTGTTTAATTGCTACTTCAGCTTTGCTCACAAAATTCCATCCATCACAATCATCACCCCATTTGTAGTGTGAAAGTGGATTTTGCTTTGAAATTAAATTTATCATTAGGTCATATCTTTCTTTCGCTTCGCGGTTGATTACACACCTGCCTGCCGGCAGGCAGGGATTTAGAGGATTACATAGATGGGATTAGGCATCCAAAACTGTTAATTCTCAACTGCTAACTCTCAACTCAATTATTGTTCTAGTTCTTCATTAACCTTATGCCAAATCATCACTTGGTTGCCAAATATTTTCGAGAAACCTTTTACATCATCACCACTCCATGCATTGTTCATTTCGCCGTAGCTGCCAAATTTATTGCTCATTAGATCATGGCTTGATTCAATACCAATAATCTGAAAGCGATAAGGCAATAATTCTACAAATACTTTTCCGCTAACCACTTTTTGTGTGTCTGTTAAAAAAGCTTCAATATTGCGCATAATCGGATCATGGAATTGTCCTTCATGCAACCAATTGCCATAGAATGAAGATAATTGCTCCTTCCAGCTCAATTGCCATTTAGTAAGCGTATGTTTTTCTAATGTGTGATGTGCTTTTATGATAATAATAGGTGCTGCAGCTTCGAACCCGACCCTTCCTTTAATTCCTATGATGGTATCTCCTACATGGATGTCTCTGCCTATACCATATGGCTGGGCAATAGCCTGTAATTTTTGAATGGCCTTAACGGGATGCAATGATTCGCCATCTATACCTACCAATTCGCCTTGATTAAAGGTTAATTCTAGTTTACGTGCATTGCTTTCTGAAATTTGGGTGGGCCAAGCACTTTCTGGCAAGGTTTCATTAGATGTTAAAGTTTCTTTACCACCAACTGATGTTCCCCAAAGGCCTTTATTAATCGAATATCTTGCTTTCTCGGCACTATATTCTACGCCATGGGCGGCTAGATATTCTATTTCCGCTTCGCGGGATAATTTCAGATCCCTAATTGGCGTAATGATTTCTACTCCTGGGATAAGGATGTTGAAAATCATATCAAAGCGAACCTGGTCATTACCTGCTCCGGTGCTTCCGTGGGCTACATAATCCGCTCCAATTTTTTTAACATAATTTGCAATTGCAGTTGCCTGGCTTACACGTTCGGCACTTACAGAAAGGGGATAAGTAGCGTTTTTCAACACGTTTCCAAATACCAGAAATTTGATGCAGCCTTTGTAATAATTTTCGGTTTCATCTACCACTGCGTGGGATGCGACACCCAATGCATAGGCACGTTTTTCGATTTCCTGCAATTCTTCTGCAGAAAACCCACCTGTATTGACAATAACCGAATGTACTTCTAAACCACGATCTTCGGCTAAGTGGATGCAACAAAATGAGGTATCTAATCCTCCGCTAAACGCTAAAACAACTTTTTTCTTCATGTATGATATGTTTTTGCTCATCGGATGACTTAAGCCATCCGATGAGTATTATTTATTTAACCAATCTTTGCTTAATGCGCATAAAACGCTCGTATAAACCGGGCTTTTTTTGTAGTTCTTCTGCGAAGATCCTTGCGGCTTCATGTTTCTTTTCTGCAGGATCATATAGCATTGCCGTACACATGCAGATTTTCCTGTCTTTGCTCTTTAAGATCTCAAAGTTGACACAGCTTTGGCAGCCTTTCCAAAAGTCTTCATCTTGCGTAAGTTCCGAATAGGTAACGGGTTCGTAGCCTAAATCAGAATTGATTTTCATCACCGCTAGCCCAGTGGTTAAACCGAATATTTTCGCTTTTGGATATAATGTTCTAGAAAGCTCAAAGATTTCTTTTTTAATGCCGTGTGCCAATCCGGCTTTTCTAAACGGCGGACTAACTATTAACCCAGAATTTGCAACAAATTGGCCATGGCTCCAAGTTTCTATATAGCAGAAGCCAGCCCATGTACCATCTTTGTGAAAAGCAATTACCGCTTTTCCCTCTGCCATTTTCCCGGCAACATATTCTGGAGAACGCTTGGCGATGCCCGTACCTCGTGCTTTGGCTGATTCGGCCATCTCATTGCAAATTTCTTCAGCAAAAGCACGATGTTCAGGAAGTGCAACCTGCACTATAAAATCGTTTATATTCATTAATTATTTAACGAAAAATTAAGGTATTCTTGTTAATTGGGTTTTTAGAGAGGATCAATTCCTCGTTGGGTATTAGTAATGTACTAAATACGCGGCGTAAAGTTTTGCCGATTGGGGATAAAGCATACGGGTCGTAAGCGCTCAATATACATGGGTTTAGGAGCAAATTGCTTTGCTGCTAAAGTTGAAAATGTATAGGTGATCTGCTTGCTCATTATTAAATTTGCTATTCCGTACTAAATTGCTTGAGGAGCAAAGGTTTAAATAAAAATCGAGTTCCGCAATAATTATCTGATTTTTTTACGATTTCATGAGTAAAGAGCTTGGGGCAAAGAGCATCGAGCATCGAGCGCCAGGCACCATACGCTATGCTCTTTGCTAGATTTAACAAAGTTTAACACCATTTTATTTATGATAAAAGCATATTTGCATCTACTATAAGAGAATACTACTTACCTTTGTATAAAATACCATTAACCTTTTCTTTACATATAATGATAACCAACCACCTTAACCCTGTTGCCAAACGACTTCATAACACCAGTTTTTACTTAATATTTGCGCTATTCGGAATAATTACCCTTAATAGTTGCAAAAAAGAAGTGGTAGACAATACGGCATATAGCGCCTTGGCAGTAACCAACGCATCGCCTACAGTTTCTACCTATGATGTTTATTTGGGCTCTACCAAAATAAATAGTGTTGCGCTTCCTTTAGGAGGAAGTACTCCTTATACCCAACAATTGACAGGAAATTTTGACCTAAAATTTACGGTAGCCGGGAGAGTTGATAATGTCTATACCAAAAATATTAGTTTGGCCACAAGTACTTATCAATCTTTTTTCTTGGTTGGCAGGACGGCTGCTCTAGACGGATTTCTAACAACTGACGACCTAAGTGCGACATCGGCAACGAATGCTTTTGTGAGGTTCGTAAATGTATCTCCAGACTCTCAGCCCATGGATCTGTTTGTTAAAGGAGGAAATTCGGTGATTACTAATAAGAGCTATAAAACAGCAAGCGTATTTACACCCATCGTTGCTGGCACTTATACATTTGATATTAAGGATACCTCTACCGGGACCGTAAAAACTTCGACCGAGAGTGTTGTTCTGGGAGCTAATATGTTCTATACTGTACTTGTAAAAGGTTTAAATACACCAGCTGCTGGTGGCTTAGAACTTCCATTAAGTGCGCAAGTAAATGTTAACACCAAACTATAATACGGAGATTTTCTCGTCAGCTTACTACAAAATCCTGTGACTTAATCATGGGATTTTTGCTATAAATTGATTTTTAGGTTTTTTTTCTCTTTGCGGTCTATTCATGTTGCTAAAGGGTGGACTAAGATTTTATTTCGTCTTGAATAATTTTAGGACCCAACCCCTTTCCTTATTTAGAATTATTCAAAATAATTTGGATGATACTTTATTTAACTGTTTATTTGTTGTTTAGAATTAATCCAAATTAGCTGTGATACCTGAAGTAGAATGAAAAAAATACATTTCCTTTTAGCATTACTTGTGATTTCGATAAGTTTAAATGCACAGAATAAAATTGATCAGGATCGTGAAGCCATCAGATCGCTTGCCGGATTTTATAAGGTCACTTTTAATTATGCAGAAACATTTTCGCCAAACGACGACTATAAATTTCATGAAAGACATCGGTCTTCGGCAAAAGAATGGGCTGTAATACTAGAAGACTCACCTAAGAAAATCGTAATCCAACATTTATTGGTAATGAGGGGGGATAGCATGATTATTAAGCATTGGCGAGAAGATTGGACTTATGAAGACACACAGATACTGGCCTACGATCAAGATAACGCGTGGAAAAGCGTAATACTAAACGCCAACGATGTAAAAGGTAAATGGACACAAAAGGTTTACCAGGTTGACGATAGCCCCCGTTACCAGGCCATAGGAACCTGGGTTCATGTGGATGGGAGGCATCAGTGGCAAAGCAACACCGATTCTCCATTACCCCGTCGGGAAAGTACAGAACGAAGCGATTACAATGTGTTGAATCGGGGAAACAACCTTTACCTCACGGCTGGAGGTTGGATGTTTGAGCAGGATAATAAGAAAATTATCCGTTCAGATAGTGGAGATAAGCTTTTGGCGATGGAGAAGGGAATGGAAGAATTTGTTAGAACTGATCCTAAATCGTTTGCTTATGCTCAAACTTGGTGGAAAAATCAAGAAAGTTTCTGGAAAGATGCCAGAGAGACCTGGGAAACTATTTTTGCCGAAAATAAGGTGATAAAACTTATTCCAAAGGTTGATAATAAATTATTGTACGAACAGCTTTTTGACTTGGGCGATCAATCTGCTAAAGAGCACTGGACTTCTGCGCAAAACAAAGAAGGCATTAAGAAAATTATTAAAACTTATTTGGGGTGATTATTCGTAGTTAGATTTGAAAGATCTTTATGATAAAACCTAAGAATACATAAAATGGGCGGTTGCGAAGGCAAGCCGCCTTTCGTTTTTTAATCCTGCAGCCGCATTCAATTTAAAAAGCTTGCCCGAGCAGTCGATAATTTGAAAAAATATTCGGATTTTTATCGTTGAAGACAACACAATGATAGAGCTCAATTTTATTTCTTTTCCAAAATTAACTACAGACCGATTAGTACTACGCGAATATGCGATTGCTGATGCTCCAGCCCTATTTGCCCTGAGAAATGATGAAGAGGTAATGCGTTATATTGATCGGGAGAAACCCAAAACAGTTTACGACTGTGAATTGGCTATTCAAACCATGGCAGAAGGATATCTTCAAAGTAAAAATATGGTGTGGGCAATTACTTTAAAAGAAAATCCCGCACAAATGATTGGTTCTATTGGTTACTACCGTACAGATTTTGCAAACCATCGAGCTGAAATAGGATATATGTTATTACCTTATTATTGGAGAAAAGGAATAATAGCTGAAGCATTAAAAAAAACGATCGCCTTTGGATTTGAAGAAATCAAACTGCACTCCATATCAGCTAATATCAACCCTGAAAATGACGCTTCGCGACAAATTTTGCTTAAACATGGGTTTGTGAAAGAAGCCTATTTTAGGGAAAATTATTATTTTAACGGGAAATTTTTAGATAGCGAGATTTATGGGATGATAGCTAAATCCTCAATTTAATAAAGCTTAATAGGTATAATTTTTATATTTACATTATGTATCGTTCGGATAGGAAAGCGTTTAAGGCACATAACGCAGAAGAGGCCACAAAGTCTCATTCTATATATTATAAGAGCTTAACCTGGCAGGAAAGAATAGCTGTGGCTAATTACCTCAACAGCATTGCCTATAATTTTCCAGAAAATAATCCCCCAAAATTAGATAGAACTAAATTTGTTGCTAGAGCGAGGGGCAAGTGATGGGAAATATATTTAATGAGGACTTTAGAGATGATGAATTAATCATAAGAACAATTCATAAGGATGATTTAATCAGCGCAAAAAAAGCCGCTGGTAGGGCAAAGGACATCAATGACCTAGAAAACCTTTAATGAATTAAAATAGATAAAATTTTTAGCATGTTAAAAGCCGCAACCCCAATTCTTGCCTCACTAAACACAGCAGAAACCGTTGCTTTCTATACCAAGAAATTAGGTTTTACTTTTCATGCCGATTGGGATGGCTATCTTATTTTTAGTAAAGATGAAATCAATATCCATTTTTGGAGCACCGACAATCCTGTATTTCCAAAAAATACAGGATGTTATGTAAACGTGACCAATGTTGATGAACTTTATGCGCAATATGAGCCGCAGGGGATTATTCATCCCGACGGGAAACTAAAAGATATGGAATGGGAAATGCGCCAATTTTCTATTGTGGATAACAATGGTAATATCATCCATTTTGGTGAAGATATTGGGGAGAGCTAAGGGTTATGGGTTCAGCATAAAGTGAATATGCTGATCTAGTTCGCTTTATTGCGTAGCACTTGACGCTTATCGCAAAACACCTAACGCTTACCGCCCACGCAAAGTAATCAAAACTCTACTTTAAAATTGCGATACAATACTTATATTTGCGACGATTATTTTTAGAATAACAATGAGAGAAATCCAATTTAGAGAAGCGCTACGCGAAGCATTAAGCGAAGAAATGCGTAAAAACGAGAACATTTTTTTAATGGGCGAGGAAGTTGCGCAATATAACGGTGCATACAAGGTTAGTCAGGGAATGTTGGATGAGTTTGGCGACAAACGTATTATAGATACTCCAATTGCTGAATTGGGTTTTGCGGGAATAAGTGCGGGAGCAGCCATGAATGGCCTTTTGCCGATCGTAGAATTTATGACTTTCAACTTTTCATTGGTTGCAATTGATCAGATTATTAACGGAGCAGCAAAGATTTTATCGATGAGCGGTGGCCAGTTTTCTTGCCCTATCGTTTTTCGTGGACCAACAGGGAATGCCGGGCAATTGGGAGCCCAACACTCTCAGAATTTTGAAAATTGGTATGCCAACTGTCCAGGATTAAAGGTGGTGATCCCGTCAACACCTTATAATGCGAAGGGCTTGTTAAAACAATCAATTTTAGATCCGGATCCCGTTATCTTCATGGAGTCGGAAGTGATGTACGGCGATAAGGGCGATGTGCCAGAAGGTGAATATTATTTAGAAATTGGTAAAGCCAACATCGCAAAGGAGGGAACCGATGTAACCATTGTAACTTTCGGTAAAATGTTAACCCGTGTTGTAAATCCAGCAGTTGAAGAACTTACAAAAGAAGGAATTAATGCCGAAGTAATCGATTTGTTAACGGTTCGTCCGATTGATTATGCTACAATTATCGCTTCAGTTAAGAAAACCAATCGTTTGGTAATTGTAGAGGAGGCTTGGCCTTTGGCTTCAATTTCGTCTGAAATAACATTTAACGTACAACGCAGCGCATTTGATCATTTAGATGCACCAATTTTGCGTATCACTTGTGCCGATGTGCCCCTTCCATACGCTCCGACTTTAATTGCCGCAAGTTTACCTAATGCAGAACGTGTAATCAAGGCGGTTAAGGAAGTAATGTATGTAAGTAAATAAAAACAACAAATTGTAACGCTGAGCGTAGTCGAAGCGCAATAAATAATTTAATCCCGTTAGTAATCCTAGCGGGATTTTCTTTGAATAATTGAATCTTATTGTGCTCCCCAATTTCATTTTGCTCGTTTTTTGTTGGGATTAATTAACTTAGAGTAATGAAGAAAA
Source organism: Pedobacter sp. NO84 (assembly GCF_059703915.1). Classification (NCBI taxonomy): domain Bacteria; kingdom Pseudomonadati; phylum Bacteroidota; class Sphingobacteriia; order Sphingobacteriales; family Sphingobacteriaceae; genus Pedobacter; species Pedobacter sp. NO84. The sequence goes on along the minus strand of NZ_AP046575.1, from coordinate 3,234,251 downwards.
CTTTCATTTGGTCTGTATGAAAAATTTGTTCTTATTTCTGTCGGTGATTACCGTAGCCTTGATGGCTGGATTGTTTTATGCTTGGTCTATTTCGGTAATGACAGGGATTAGGAAACTTCCCGATCGTGAATTTATCATGGCCATGCAATCTATGAACAGGGCAATCCAAAACCCAATTTTCTTTCTTTGTTTTTTCGGATCGATTATCTTTTTGTGTATCAGCTGTGTTCTTCATTTTCAGCGACCTTTAGATACCGAATATTATCTTTTATTGTTGTCTACGATTTTATATATAGTGGGAGTATTAGGTGTTACCATTGTAGGGAACATACCGTTAAACAATCTGCTAGATGCATTTGATGTAAACTGCGCCAGCCTAGATTCGATGTTAAAAGTGAGAACGGCATTCGAAGACAAATGGAACTATTTAAATAACATACGAAGTGTTTCGGTATTTTTGTCGCTCTGCGCTATCGTTGGCGTGGCATTCTTAAAAAAATATAGAGCCATTTAATGCCCATCCTATTAGTATGAACGCCATTGGAAATACCCCTTTAATTAAGTTAACTAAGCTTGTCGGGCCCGAGTGTGCCGAAATATACGTCAAGTACGAAGGGGCTAATCCAACCGGCAGCATGAAAGATAGAATGGCATTGGCCATGATTGAAGGTGCCGAGAAAAGGGGAGACTTAAAACCAGGGGGAAAAGTAATGGACTACACGGGTGGAAGCACGGGAAGTTCTTTGGCGATGGTTTGCGCCACAAAAGGTTATGAAGCTTATTTTGTCTCCTCTGATGCATTTTCGGCAGAAAAACTGCAAACCATGAGGGCATTTGGGGCCCAACTAGAGCTATTTCCAAGCGATGAAGGTAAAATAACCGCTAAGCTAATGGCCGATATGGTGGCTCGGGCAAAGGAACTGAGCAAGGAACCGGGCATCTTCTACACCGATCAGTTTAACAATCCGGATAATAAAAATGCCTATCATCAAATGGCGAGAGAGATAATTGCCGTTTTGGGAAATGAAATTGATGAGTTTATAATGGGTGTTGGTACAGGGGGGAGTTTTTCTGGCAATGCAGAAGTATTAAAACATGAAGTCCCTAACATCCGTTGCCTTTCCATTGAACCTCTATATGTTAGGGCATTATCTGGTGGCGACGTTTCGGGCAAACATAAATTGGAAGGCATGGGTGCTGGCTTTGTGCCATCCATATACCGTGCTGATTTGGCTGATGAAATTATCGCTGTTGCTGATGAAGATGCTTTCGAAACCGCGAGAAAATTAGCGAGATTAGAAGGGATATTTGGTGGAATTACTTCTGGAGCTAATGTGTGGGCAGCAATGCAAAGAGCCCAGACTATCGGACCTGGAAAGAAAATCGTTACTGTGGTATGCGATTCGGGATTGAAATACCTCAACGGGGAATTGTATAAGTCTTAATATATCTGGACCTTGACTGCAACTAAGCATGTTTGTTGCTGTTGCGTTTAGGTAAATTAGTGCGTATTAATAAATAGTTTAATCAAATTATAAATACTATGATGCGTTATCTATTCATTTTAATGGTACTTAGTACTTTTATCCCAGCTAGTGCTCAGCAAAACGCCCCATCAGAAATTATTAAAGGAAAACAAAACTATTTGGCCGAATTAAAAATAGCGGGAAAAAATTTTACGAATGAATTTTATCCAAACTATGTGAAAATTCATCAACTTCCAGAACAAAAATTTATTTCAAAAATTGATTCAGTCAGGTATGAATTTAAGAAGATCCTACTTAAACATACCAAAGAGCTAGATAAGGAATACGTTCAGGAACAGCAAATGGAGATTAGCTATTATTTTGATAAGCTGCTGATCGAATACCCACAAAATAATGATATTTATGCAGGCAAATCATCCCCCGGCTCTTCTATTATCGAAAAAAAACTCGCACGTAATCTTAACGATTTTAATACGCCCAGCCTACTTAGAAATACTGATTTTATAAATTATGTGAAGGCTTTTCTTTCTTTGCAGACCTATCTTGAGCTTAACAAAAATAAATACCATACCGATAACCAACAACTAAATGTGGTTTGGGGATTAATTTCGAAATATTTTACTAATACTCAATGTAAAGACTTTTGGAGAAGCGAATATTTATTTAACCATATAGAAAATAATGGAATTAAAAACATAAAGGAAATTTATGAGGGATTTAAAGCAACATGCACCGACACAGCCTATCTTAATAAAGTAAATACGATTTACACCGAAGATTTTATCGGAAGGCAAGGTCATTTGATAAAAACCTATAAAAATTTAGGTAAATGGAGTTTAGATCTCCATATCTTTCTTCCCGATAGTGTTCTTAAAGGTACCAAGAAACCCGTAATTATTTTTTTTCATGGAGGTAGTTGGTCTGAGGGGAAGCCAGATTGGTTTTTTTATGGCTGTGAAAATCAAGCAAAAAAAGGCTGGATAGCTATTGCAGCTGAATATAGAACTTATGGGAGATTTGGAACTTTGCCCTTTGAAGCCGTAATGGATGCAAAATCCGCAATCAGGTGGTTAAGGGAGCATGCAGAAGAATTTAACATTGATACCAACAAGATTGTAGCGTCAGGAAATTCGGCGGGCGGACATTTGGCCTTATCTACGGCTTTGGTAGATAAATGGAACGAAAAAACTGATCATCTAGCATTTAGTGCAATACCTAATGCAATTATGGTTAATTCGGCTGTTTATGATTTAACCGACCAGAGTACCATGTGGATTAGAAAACAGTTAAAGGATAAAGATCTCGTAAAGCAAATTTCTCCCAATCATCTCGTTAAAAAGGAGTTTCCTAAAACATTGATCATTCACGGTACCAATGATAAAAATGTGCCTTTTTTATCAGCCAAACTCTTTACTGATAAAATGAAAGAGGTGGGTAACACAACCATTCAGTTTGAACCCCTATTAGGGGCAGAACATTTTATTTGGTACCACCCTACATTTTCGCCAATCGTTGCTAAACTGAGAAATGAGTTTTTAAGCAAATTAGGGTACTAAAGGTTTTGTGCCTTAAGGGAGCAGAAATTTTATTAACTCAAACTTGACCTCGTAGGTTCTGTAGAACCTACGAGGTTGCCCGAGGTTGCCTCCAAGAGAAGAGCAGCAACTAATAGTACAAATTTCTTCTAAAAACTGATTATCCTAAAAATCCTAGTTAAATTCGCCAAAAATCATTTAATCCTAGTATGGATCAACATTTCCAAAGCATTGCAACTACCTTATCCATATCGATAAAACAGGTGCGCTCAACAATCAACTTATTAGACGAGGGCGCAACAGTGCCCTTCATTTCTCGTTACCGTAAAGAAATGACGGGAAGTTTGGATGAAGTACAAGTGGCCGCTATCAGAGATTTAGCACAACAGCTGAGGGAACTGGATAAACGCAAAGAAGCGATTTTAAAATCGCTTACCGAACTAGAAAAGCTTACTCCAACCTTAGCGAATTTAGTAAATGAAGCCAAAACGATGACGGCCTTAGAAGATATTTATCTGCCCTTTAAGCCAAAGCGTAAAACAAGAGCCTCAGTAGCTAAAGAAAGCGGATTGGAGCCCTTAGCCTTAAGTATCCTGGCCCAAACAAGGATTGATCCGGTGCAGGAAGCCGTTAATTATGTAAATACTAAAAAAGGGGTAGCTAATACTACTGAAGCATTGGCTGGCGCAAGAGATATTATTGCGGAATTAATAAACGAAAACGCAGAAGCGCGGACTAAGATGAGACATCATTTTATACAGAAAGCCACCTATAAAACGGTTGTGATTAAAGGAAAAGAAGAGGCCGGAATTAAGTATAGGGATTACTACGAATGGGAAGAAAGTGCTAAAAACACGCCCTCCCACCGTGTACTGGCTATGCGAAGAGGAGAGCAGGAAGGTTTCCTGAAATTGGATGTGCTCCCGCTTGAGGAACCAGCCATACAATTACTCGAAGACCAATTTATAATCGCCAGGAACGAATCCGCTAATCAAGTGAAGTTAGCCATCGTTGATGGATACAAACGCCTGCTTCGCCCTGCGATGGAAACAGAATTAAGAGCGATAACCAAACAAAAAGCAGATGATGAAGCCATTAAAGTATTTGCCGAAAATGCAAGGCAATTATTGCTGGCCGCCCCTCTTGGACAAAAAAATGTACTAGCCATTGATCCCGGATTTAGAACAGGTTGTAAGGTGGTTTGCTTGGATAAGCAAGGTAAATTGATTGTTAATACTACCATTTATCCGCATACCGGGCAAGGAAATCTGAAGGATGCAGCCTGGCAATTGCAACAACTCTGCGGGAAGCATGAAATAGAGGCTATCGCAATTGGTAATGGCACAGCGGGTAGGGAAACCGAAACTTTTGTTCGTGGATTAAAGGTTCCCGACGTGCTTGTAGTAATGGTAAATGAAAGTGGTGCCTCTATTTATTCGGCATCGCCTTTGGCCAGGGAAGAATTTCCAACGCAGGACATTACTGTGAGAGGTGCGGTTTCTATAGGGCGTAGATTGATGGACCCTCTAGCAGAATTGGTAAAAATTGATCCAAGATCTATTGGTGTTGGACAGTACCAACATGATGTAGACCAAAATCAACTGAAGCAGAGCCTCGATGATACGGTAATTAGCTGCGTAAATGCGGTAGGCGTAGAGCTGAACACCGCCTCTAAACAGGTTTTGTCTTATGTTTCCGGCTTAGGAGAACAATTGGCACAAAACATTGTGAATTATCGCAATGCAAATGGTGCATTTAAAAATAGGGAGAGTTTAAAAAAGGTGCCCCGCTTGGGCGATAAGGCTTTTGAACAGGCTGCGGGATTTTTACGGATCCGCGATGCGAAAGATGTATTGGATAGAAGTGGCGTGCATCCAGAACGCTATAATTTGGTTGGTAAAATAGCACAAGACCTAGGTTGTACCATTGATGACTTAATTAAAGATACCAGTTTACACAACCGAATTAATTTGCAGCAATACGTTACCGCTGCCGTAGGCTTACCAACGTTGTCTGATATCATAAAAGAACTGGCTAAGCCAGGCCGGGATCCTCGTGATCAATTTGAGGCATTTAGTTTTGCCGACGGTATAAATGCGATCACAGATTTAAGAATCGGAATGAAACTAATGGGCATTGTTACCAATATCACTAATTTTGGGGCATTTATTGATATTGGGGTACATCAAGATGGATTGGTGCATACGAGCATGCTTGCCAACCGCTTTGTTGCCAACCCTAATGAGTTAGTAAAAGTTAGTCAGGTAGTACAGGTAACAGTGGTTGATGTAGATATTGCCCGTAAACGAATTGCGCTATCTATGAAAGATGAAGGCAAAAAACCAAAAATCGAAAATTCAAAGCGAATGGAACAAAGAGAAGGTGTGAAGGAGTCAGGAAGTTTGATAGAGCTAAAAGCCGAAAGACCAAAACAGAAAGTACAAGATGCCAAAGCTTATGGAACGAGGGACCCAGAGGGGGATTTGCAAGCGAAATTGGAAGCGCTGAAAGGAAAGTTTAAATAGTCTGACGCTAACACGCTGTTAATTTTTCGGCTTAAATAAAAAACAAGATCAAAAAAGGAAGGAACAATATAACAAATAGTAAGGTTAAAGAAAAGAGCCTATCTGAAATGCGTACATGGTTTCCGCCGCTGAATTTTTGGTCGTCAATCTCACTTGATCCACGTAGCCATAAGTATAAATCTCGACCATGAATTCGGAAACTCCAACGCATTAATAGGTAATCAAGCATAGAAAAAACTAAGGGCGTTATGAATGCCCAATGAACTAAGACCTCATTTACATCCTTATTTTCATAATCTCGATCAAGATAGCCCAAGATTATGCCTACAACCGATAATCCAACTACCACTATCCATTTATAACTACTCCTAACCCATTTTTTCTTTCGATTAAATAAAAGAATTACATTAATCAAGTAGGGCGCCAGAATAACGAGGCTATTCATATCTTTAGCTACCATGTTCAAAGTTATATCAGAGACAACTTATACTTATTAAAGTTCTATCTGTCTTTTAATGCTTTCCTCCAACGATATTAACGTCTCTGTTCGTTGGATTCCCTTTACTGCTTGGATCTCCTCGTTAAGCACATGACGTAAATGATCGGTATCACGGCAGGTAATTTTGGCAAACATGCTATACGAACCCGTCGTGTAATGCAATTCTACTACCTCTTTTATTCTACTTAATTGTGCTACTGCATCTTTATATAGTGAGCCCTTTTCTAGGTAAATACCTAAAAATGCAGTAATGTCATAACCTGCTTTTTTTGGATCGATAATTAAATGCGAGCCCTTGATAATGCCCATATCTATCAATTTTTTCATCCTCACATGTACGGTGCCGCCAGAAATGATCAGTTCTTTGGCAATTTCTGTGTATGGTTTTGTGGCATCATGCATCAACTGCGTTAGAATCTGGATATCGAGGTTGTCAATTTCTAAATTTTGGGTTTCTTTTTTTAACATAATTTTCTGAAATATTAATGATTATCTAATTTAATTACAATTTTCGTAAAAATAAAATTAAATGATTAAAATATTTGCAACATAATTGATAATTGTCTTATGTTTGTGATAAGCAAATAAAAACAAATCGTTCTTTAGCATTGCTTATACTCTGTAGGGTGGTGAAATTGGCAGACACACCTCCTTGTCTCGGTGGTAGAGGAAATGGGAAATCCAGTAATGGTACAACCACTCTATGAAGGTTCGACTCCTTCCCCTACAGCTCTTGAGTTTGGACCAGTGAGTTTGGAGTTTTAACTTCGGACTCCTGACTTTCGGACTTCGGACTAAAAAATGTTGGGTGGTGAAATTGGCAGACACACCTCCTTGTCTCGGTGGTGGGGATTATGGGATAAACGCAATTTATGGGTTGACCACAAATTAATTTTGAATTGCAGCTAACTACCCCTTGAAGGTTCGACTCCTTCCCCAACAGCCAGTTTTATAAATAATAAGTTAGTTAAGAGGAGTGACCTTGGATAGGGTTACTCTTTTTTTTTAAAAAATGATTACACGGATTTTTAAGATTACACAGATGATCGATTGCTTAGCACAGGTAAAAGCCACAGATGTTCAGAATTATCAATCTGCGCATCTGCGGCTTAAAGACCTTAGATGTCTAAGGCGTCTTAGGTGGTGATCAAAGAGTTATTTGATTCCGTATTTATCACTAAACTTCTTATCCAATTGTTTGTGTAAATTGTCTAGGTTAATATCACGACCTTGAATAAAAGCTTGTTCAACTTTGTTTGTTCTCATGTCTAAGGCATCGCCTGCAGAGATAAAAAATGTTGCATCTTTTCCAATGGCTAGGCTGCCCACACGTTTATCAATACCCATTGCAATTGCAGCATTTAAAGTGATCGTTTTTAAGGCCTCTTCTTTACCCATACCCCATGCAGAAGCAGTTCCGGCCATAAAGGGCAGGTTGCGCTGCTGCCAAAAACCATCATCACTTCCAATACTTATGGCAACGGTTACACCGGCATTGGCCAGTACGGCTACATTCTTGTAAGGCATATTCACATCATCATCTGCATTATTTGGTAAAGAGTGTGGCTTCTTAACAATCACCACAATGTTGTTCGCTTTTAAAAAATCAGTTAACAAATAAGCATCATCTCCACCCACAATTACCGGGGTGATGCCGAATTTTTTAGCAAAATTCACAGCAGCAACAATATCCTTTTGGCTATCAGCTGTGATAAAGAGCTTTTCCGAACCATCAAACACCCGTTTCATCGCTGCTAGTCGGGTATTGCTGTACGAGGAGGCAACTTCTGCATACATCTTCGCTTCGGTAAAGAACTTGTTCAGTTCTGCAATTGCATTGTTGGTACGTTCGTTCGGATCAACACCAGCTGTTGTGGCACCACCACCAAACCTACCTCCACCACCAAAGCCACCTCTTCCGCGTGGGGTAACGGGCCAGGTCATGTGCATTGCATCATCTACCCTAATGGCCGCATCTTCCCAGTTCCAAGCATCTAATTGCACTACCGAAGAACTACCAGAAATGGTGCCACCCTGCGGGGTAACCTGTGCCATTAATACTCCGTTGCTTCTTAATGTTGGTGGTACTTTAGAGTCGGTATTGTAGGCCACAAGCGCTCTGATATGCGCATTATTTTCGCCCAATTCATCGTTATCCAATGTAGCCTTAACACTCGCTACTTCCACTAAACCTACATCGGTAATTGGCGAAATAAATCCTGGATAAATGTGCTTTCCGTTTGCTGTAATTACTTTTGCATCTGTTAGTGCTAATTTTACAACGGTAGCATCACCAATACCTATAATTTTGCCCTTATCGAATATTAAATACCCGTTTTCGATTACTTTCCCATCCCCAGTATGGATGATAGCGCCCATCACAACGGTTTTTTGAGATTGGGGCTTTGCCGGAGAAATAGTGGCCTGCCCGTAAGCTAAGCCTACCGATGCAAACAGGGCAATTGCTGTTGATATATACTTATTCATGATTGTGATCTCCTTCTAGTTGATTTTGTTCTGCCCAATAATCCTCTTCGGTTTCGCAAGCATACAAGCGAGGTGGGCGCTCACCAAAGGCCCGTTGGGTGCGTGCACCTGCATTTTTACTTTCCAATAATTTTTGGATAATTCTGGCCTTCTCTGCTTTTTGGGCAATTTGAACCTGGGCATCACGTTCCAAATCCCAGTAAGGGGTCCCATCTACAAAGGTTTTTTCGGCTTTTGCATAAATAGAAAGTGGGTTGGCCGACCAGATTACCACATCGGCATCCTTCCCTACTTTAATGCTCCCAACTTTATTGTCGATATGCAACATCTTGGCAGGGTTTAAAGTCACAAATTTTAATGCTTCTTCTTCTGGTACACCTCCATATAGTACTGATTTTCCAGCTTCTTGGTTTAAGTGTCTGGCCATTTCGGCATCATCTGAGTTAAATGCGGTGGTAATACCCACGTTATGCATAATTTTTCCATTGTAAGGGATGGCTTCCTGAACTTCCATTTTATAGGCCCACCAATCCGAGAATGTTGAACCTGCAATACCATGTGCTTGCATTTTATCTGCAACTTTATAGCCTTCTAAAATGTGTGTAAAGGTGTTGATCTTAAAGCCTAAACTATCAGCTACATGGATCAGCATATTTATTTCGCTCTGTACATACGAGTGACAGGTAATGAAACGCTTGTTGTTCAGGATTTCTACTATAGCATCAAGTTCTAGATCTCGTCTAACGTTATTGCCTTTAACCGCAAGTTCCTTTTCGTAAGCTTTAGCCCGAGTAAATTCGTCAACAAACGTTTGTTCTACGCCCATTCTTGTAGATGGAAAACGTTGATTATTTTGAGAAGAACTTTGTTTTACGTTTTCTCCCAAAGCAAATTTGATAAAACCATCGCTACCCGCAAACTTCAATTCTTCGGGTAATTTTCCCCAACGCAGTTTAATGAGTTGTGTCTGGCCTCCAATTGGGTTTGCAGAACCGTGTAAGATGTGTGAAGTAGTAACACCACCTGCCAATTGGCGATAGATGTTTACGTCTTCAGAATTAATAACATCCGCTATGCGCACCTCTGCTGATACAGATTGGGCACCTTCATTAATTCCGCCACTTCCCGCGATATGCGAATGCTCGTCAATTAAACCAGCGGTGATGTGCTTTCCGGTTGCATCTATTACTCTTGCAGAGCCAGCAGACAGATTTTTGCCAACTGCCTTAATCTTTCCGCCTTCCAAAAGCACATCGGCATTTTGAAGGATACCTTCTTTCTCATTGGTCCACACGGTTGCGTTTTTTAGTAGCACCGTTTCTTGAACAGGAGCTACGGCTGTTCCAAATGCGATAAAAGGAAAAATTAGCGGCCCAGTTGCTGTGGGTGTCTTAACAGGTTCATCCCGTTTTGGCATTTCTTTGGCAGCTTCCTTAAAGGTTCCTGTCCAGTAACCCGAAGCATTTGAGTTGATGATCACATCACCGCCAAACGCAATTGGATTTGAATTACTTAAATAACCGGTTAAACGTACATCCCCCACTGGGTTTTTCTTTAGATTAAATGTGATGGTAACCCAATCTCCACTCCGTGTGAACGTTGCATTGGTTTTAACACTGTCGGCCCCTAGGCGTTCAATAGCTGCGATAGAGCCTCCCGTGGTACCCGAAATCCTTAAAATTGTAGATCCAATGCCATCGATATTTAAATTATATGTTCCACGCAGATCGGCTACATCCATTTTGTTTACCACAAAACGTTTGCCCTGCACCCAGTTTTCGAAAATGATATTTCCAGTTTTAAAGAGGTTATCCGAAGTAATTAAAAAATTGGCCAATTTGCCTTTTTCAATTGAGCCAACTTTATCACTAACGCCCAATAGCGTTGCCGGAACTTCGGTAACGGCCATCAGTGCCTGTTTTTCTGTTAAACCATTGGTGATGGCCTGTTGAATGTTGGCCCAGAAATCTTTGGGAGTTTCTAAGCCGAAAGAAGTTAAAGCAAATTTCACCCCTGCCTTTTCCAGAACACCCGGATTTGTCGGCGCTAACTCCCAACCTTTCAGTTGTGCAATACTTAGGTTTCTTGCTTCAGTTGGATCCTCAACATCAAAAGCCTTAGGGAAATTGATGGGGATAATTAATGTTGCACCAGTTGCTTTTACGGCATCAATCCGTTGATATTCATCACCGGTTGATTTGATGATATATTGTTTTCCGAACTCTTTGGCAATTTTATCTACTCTTAAAATATTTGCCCAGCCATCGGCCTCAAATAGTTGAGGAAGGGCTTGTTGTTTATTAAACTGCTCTAAAGAAATGTTGTATTCTTCTTTTTGACCTTTATACCAGGTTGCGTCAAGATAGGTTTGGCGCAATAAGGCAATAGAACCCATTAAGGAAGATGGATAATCGTTAGTAGAAGTACCTCTGTTAAATGAGTAATTTGCCGCCGTCTGATCGTTTAGCATCACCTCATTTTCTTTTCCATCGTTTAGCGTAACTGCTGCGGAAGTTCCACGGGCAATACCGTCGCGGTTAACTACGTTCACACTCCCAAATCCGGCTTTACGCAAATCGTCTGCTTTTTTTGTATCGATGGTAAAGATTGATCTTGCTTCGGTTTCTGGTCTGATACTTTCATTCCATCCGTATGCTCCTTTTTTTGTTGAGGTAAATACCGATTGGCGACCAAAAAACCCTCCTGCACCGGGTGCAGCACGTTGTACTTCTGGAATACCATATGACGTAAAAGCATCAATTAGCGAAGGATAAATGAATTTTCCCTTAAGGTCGATAACTACATATCCTTTAGGGATTGCAGTTCCCGTACCCACAGATTGGATAGTTTTGTCTTTAATTAGCAACACGCCGTTACTAATGGTTTGATTGGCATTAACCACAATAGTTGCATTGGTAAAAGCATATAATCCCGGTCTGATATCAAAAGAACCATTAACGGGATAAGTTTGCTGCGCAAATAAAATTGTAGTAGAAAATACCAACGCGAGCGCAAGTAGAATTTTCTTCATAATTGTTGATTAGTTTATCTGATAAATCTATTCATAAATAAAGAGTTATAAGGCATATAACATGTTTTTTACACCAAACGCTAACAGTTAGGCGTTAAGCGTTGGGTTTTTTGGGCAACAATCGCAAAACGCCCAACGCTTATCGCTCAACTTTCGATTAGATTTATTACTTTTGAATCATGAATTTCTATGAAATCTTAAGAAGCGCACATTCAGGTTGGAGATATATCGTTTTTATCTTATTACTTGTTGCCATTATCCAGGCTTTGGTGAGTTGGTTAGACAAAAGAGCCTATACAGAACGTAATAGAAAATTAAACCTGTTTACTTTGATCAGTGCGCATATCCAGCTGGTTTTTGGATTGATCTTATATTTTTTAAGTCCACTTACCAAGGGAGAAACATCAGATCCTTTGTACCGCTATTGGAAGATGGAGCATATTGGGATGATGATTTTGGCTATAATTCTTATCACCATAGGAAATTCGAGATCTAAAAAGGTTGTGGGGGATGTGGCTAAGCACAAAAACATTGCTCTCTTTTTTGGAGTAGCACTCGTGATTATTATCATTGCAATTTATATGATGATAAAAGTTGGCCCGGCGACAAGTTTTTTTGGCATGTCTCCTCACTAAGCGCTAAGCGATTTTAAAATTTATTTTGATTACTTAACTTTTTGTATATTTTTGTTCCACTAATGATTAACAATATCCATACATGGCAATGGCGTGGTAATTCTGAAAAGAGTTTCGTCGTAACTTTGTGTACCTTATAGTTTATCAACCTAAACCTAAACCACATTATCAAACCCGACGTTATACACGCCGGGTTTTTTGTTATAAATTAAACTACTCCTCCCTTTTGGGGAGGTAGGGAGGGCTAAATGAAAACGTATACCATACAAATACACGCAAAGAAAAAACTTGCCGATACCACTACTCCGGTAAGTATTTATTTGCGCTTGCGTGATGTTTTTCCGAACACCATCTTATTGGAAAGTTCTGATTATCACAGTCGCGAAAATGCAACAAGTTATGTTTGTGCCGAACCTGTGGCTGGCATTGTACTTAAAGATGGCAGATTAAATATGTATTTTCCTGATGGAACAACCGAAGTTAAAACCGATTTTAGGCTTACCGATGAAATAGCGGCCTTTAAAAATAGATTTAGCAGTATTCCGCAATCGAACGAAAAGCACATATCTACCGGGTTGTTTGGTTACTTTACATGGAATGCGGTACAACATTTTGAGGATATCACCTTTACTTCTGCTACGCCGGACGATGAACAGATCCCGATGATGCAGTATCATATCTACCGCTATATTATTGCCATAGATCACTTTAAGAATGAAGTAACCTTGTCTAAAAATGTGTTCAATGGCGATGGTAATGAAGATTTATCGAAGGTTGAATACATCATCCAAAATAAAAACTATCCCGAATACAACTTTAAAACCAACGGTGATGAACAATCAAATTTGTCGGACCAGGGGTTTATGGACATGGTTGAGCAGATGAAAAAACACATTTATCGAGGCGATGTTTTTCAAATTGTACCTTCCCGTGCATTTAATCAAGGTTTTTTGGGCGATGAATTTAACGTGTACCGCTGCCTAAGGTCCATTAATCCCTCCCCATACCTGTTTTATTTCGACTATGGAAATTTTAAGCTTTTTGGATCATCACCCGAAGCACAGATTACTGTCCAAAACAATAGGGCAAATATCTTCCCAATTGCGGGAACGTTTAAACGTACGGGTAACGACGAAGAAGATGTGGCGTTAGCCAAAAAATTGGAAGCTGATCCAAAAGAGAGTGCCGAACACGTGATGTTGGTAGATTTGGCACGGAACGACCTGAGTAGGCATTGCAAAAATGTTGAAATAAAATCTTTTAAAGAGGTACAATACTATTCTCATTTAATTCACCTGGTTTCAAAGGTAAGTGGAAATTTACAGGCTGGCGTAAGTGCTTTTAAGGTAGTGGCAGATACCTATCCCGCCGGAACCTTAAGTGGAGCCCCTAAATATAAGGCCATGCAATTAATTGATCAATACGAGAAGTTAGGGCGTAATTTTTATGCTGGAGCTATAGGCTATATGGGTTTTAACGAAGATTTTAACCATGCCATTATGATCAGGACATTCATGAGCAAAAATAATAAGCTCCACTATAGGGCGGGTGCAGGGATCGTAGCAGATTCTATACCCGAAAATGAGCTCAATGAAGTAAACAATAAGATTGCCGCATTGCGGAAAGCCATTCTGATGGCAGAGGAGATATAGAGTTGACAGTTTGAAAAATAAACCTATCAATGTAACAAAATCGGTGTAATCATCTTTAATCCCTGCCTGCCTGCCTGGCGGCAGGGGTGTAATCACCCTTAAAGAGTAAATATGAATAACAATAAAAAACCAATACTGGTAATAGATAACTACGATAGTTTCACCTATAACCTGGTGCATTTAATCAACGAATTAGGGTACGAGGCTGTAGTATGGAGAAATGATAAGTTCGATTTGGAGGAGGTTGCTCAGTTTGATCAAATTCTGCTTTCGCCCGGACCAGGTATCCCAGAAGAGGCAGGCTTATTATTAAAAGTGATCAGCACCTATGCCCCAACAAAAAGCGTCATGGGTGTATGTTTGGGTCAGCAGGCTATTGCCGAAGCGTTTGGAGGAAGTTTGCTTAATTTAGGTAGGCCGATGCATGGTATTGCTACGCCGATAACGGTATTGGATGATAATGAGCTAATTTTTAAGGGCTGTTTAACTCCCATTGAAGTTGGAAGGTATCATTCATGGGTGGTTAATCCAGCGGATCTTCCACCTAGTTTAAAGGTTACCGCAACAGATAAAGATGGACAGATCATGGCACTTAGGCATAAAGAGTTCGACGTTTGTGGGGTACAGTTTCATCCAGAAAGCGTACTTACGCCAAGTGGGAAGCAAATGATCAAAAATTGGTTAACACCTAAATTCCCTGAAGCAGACTAGATAATATGTAATTTATGGCACAAGATATGAACGGTAGAAAGGAAAGCCACTTTGAGGGGTTTAGGGGTAATATTCTGGACAAGATAGTTTTACGTAAAAAAGAAGAGGTGGCTTTAGCCAAACAAAAAGTTTCTGTAAAAGAATTGGAAGCTAATGCTAATTTCGGTCGACAGCCTTTCGTATTCCGCGATTTTCTTTTGGATGAAAAGAGGACAGGCATTATTGCCGAATTTAAAAGGCAATCCCCATCCAAAGGATTGATCAATGGCACAGCCACTCCAACAGAGGTTACCCAGGCCTATAATTCGGCGGGTGCTTCGGCTTTATCAGTACTTACCGATCACGATTTTTTTGGTGGCATGGCCGATGATCTTTTTGCAGCAAGGGCGGTAAATCAGATACCCATCCTACGTAAGGATTTTATGGTGGATGAATACCAGATTCTGGAAGCAAAAGCATGGGGAGCAGACATTATTTTATTGATCGCCTCTATTTTAACTCCAAAAGAAATTGAAAAATTTGGGAAATTAGCCCAAAGTTTAGGGCTAAACGTTTTATTGGAAGTGCATAATTTGGAAGAATTGGAAAGAGGTTGCTGCCCTTATTTAGACGCGATTGGCGTAAACAATAGAAATTTGGGAAACTTTAGCGTAAATATCCAAACCTCATTTGATTTGGTTGATCAGATCCCCAACCAATTTCTCAAGATCTCCGAAAGTGCGATCGATAATCCCTTAGTGATCAAAGAACTTAAATCAGTTGGCTACAATGGATTTCTGATCGGAGAGAATTTTATGAAAACCGATGATCCGGGGACAGCAATGAGAGAATTTGTAGCGAAATTGTGAGCATTTCAAATATACCACACAAACTATAATTTGCTTTAAAAAACTATGTGACCTATGTTTCTATGTGGTAAAATTAAGAAGAACTGTAAACTTAAAGCCATCGCATATGTTCTATTACTCCAAACACTAAACGATTTTAGATTTCATATCTTTGCAAAATATACATGGGAAAACAAAAAACGTATGATACCGCCCTTAAACAAGAACGCGCAGTACTTGTTGGGGTAATAAGGCCGGGCGAGAAGCCAGAGCAAACGAAGGAGTATTTAGATGAGCTTGAATTTTTGGTGCAAACGGCCGGCGGTGTGGTAGAAAAGAATTTTACTCAAAAGATGTTAAAGCCAGATAGGGCAACATTTGTAGGTACCGGAAAACTAGAAGAAATCCAAGCATGTGTAAAGGCTGAAGAAATAGATATGGTAGTGTTTGATGATGAACTTTCACCGTCACAACTCCGTAATATCGAACGTGAACTACAGGTTAAAATATTAGATCGGAGTAATCTGATCCTTGATATTTTTGCAGGGAGGGCGCAAACCGCACAAGCAAAAACGCAGGTTGAACTTGCTCAACTTCAATACCTGTTGCCACGCCTAACACGTTTATGGACCCACTTGGAGCGTCAAAAAGGGGGCATCGGGATGCGTGGACCGGGCGAGACGCAGATCGAAAGCGATAGAAGGATGATTCTAGAGAAAATCTCTCTCTTAAAAGAACGATTGAAACTAATTGACCGCCAAAACGAAACGCAACGTAAAAACCGGACGCAGCTTATTAGAGTAGCATTAGTGGGTTATACCAACGTAGGGAAATCAACCATTATGAACATGCTTTCTAAATCTGATGTTTTTGCCGAAAATAAGCTTTTCGCCACATTGGATACAACAGTACGTAAGGTAGTTATCGAGAATTTGCCTTTTTTGTTGTCAGATACCGTTGGTTTTATTCGGAAACTCCCTCACCATTTGGTAGAATGTTTTAAATCCACCTTAGATGAAGTTAGGGAAGCAGATATCCTGATCCATATCGTAGATGTTTCACATCCTAATTTTGAGGATCAGATCCATACGGTTAACGAAACACTAAATGATTTGGGTGCTAGGGATAAGGATACTATTATGGTTTTTAATAAAATTGATGCTTATGTAACTCCAGAAGCTGATGAATTTAACCAAGAGGAAACAGCTCCATTAACCTTGGCTGATTTCAAAAAGAGTTGGATGTCTCATCATAGCTCTCCAACTATCTTTATATCCGCTACGCGAAAAGAAAATCTGGAAGAGTTTAAGGAATTGATTTACAATAAAGTTAAAACTCTACATACCAGCAGATACCCATACGATAAGTTGTTATATTAGTATTGGATATTAACTATTTAAAAAACATATAAGAGATATAAGAAAATTAAGTGTTCTGGCGTATTAAATGTACTTATATTTCTTCCCGATAGCTATCGGGATGGTTAAATACAATTCACGAGCATGTTATTTTTAAGACTTTCAGATATGAGACGAATACTCTTTTTTTGTATTTTCAGCTGCCTATTTTTGGTTAGTAAGGCTCAAGTTATAAGCTTAACCACTGCTGAGGTCGGCAAATTAAAAAAATTGATCCAGACAAATGCTGATGTAAAAAAGCACTGGGAAGAGTTGGTAAAAACTGCTGATGAAGCTTTAACTGCAATACCAAACCCTGCGGATACGATTTTAACCGAGGGGATACTTCAGGGCAATCCGCGTAAAACAAAAACTTGGGCTTCGTTAGAAGACATGCAAAAAATATATGCCTTAGCTTTTGCTTATAAGGTAAAGGGTGATAAAAAATATTTAGATAAGGCAAGTGAGTTTTTTCTAGCTTGGTCAAAAGGAAATACGCCTACTGGTAACCCCATTAACGATACCAATTTGGATCGCATTATTTTTGCTTTTGATCTGGTAAAAAAAGACCTTACAAATGATATAAATCTAGCAGTAAACAACTGGTTAAGGGAAACCGCTTTTCAAGAAATTAAAAGCTTTGATAAGGCAGCGAGCGGAAAGGGTCTCACCTACATGAACAATTGGAACTCGCACCGAATTAAAGAAGTGGCCGAAGTTGCTTGGGTAATTAACGATAGGTCACTTCAAAAATGGGTATTAAATGCCTACAAAGTTCAAATTTCAAAAAATCTATTGCCTGATGGGAGTAGTTTTGATTTCCATGAAAGGGATGCCTTACATTATCATATCTATGATGTTGATCCTTTAATGGTAGCCGCAACGATTATAGCAAGGGGCGGTAACTTTGGCGACAATCCATATACCTATCAATCGGCCGAAGGCAGCTCGTTAAAAAAATCTGTAGATTGGTTGGTTCCTTTCTTTACAGGAGAGAAAACCCACGCTGAGTGGGTAAATTCTAAGTCAGCTTTTGACAAAAAAAGAGCAGCAAATGGAGAAAAGGGTTATATTGCAGGGACGCTGTTTAAGCCCTCAGAAGCAAGATCAAGTATTGCTTTGGCAAACTATTTTGAGCATCAAATGTTGGTTATTTACCAGCAACAAACTAAAAATAGTTCAACATACCCAACTTGGCAGTTTGTATTAAACGAAGTAAAACGCTAACCGCCAAACGCAGAACAAAAATATATGGAAAGTAAAAGACAACAAAAGTTTGCAGGCCTATTACAAGAAGAACTTGCAGCTATTTTTCAGCGCGAAGGATCAGCATATTTGCCAAACACATTGGTAACCATAACTAAAGTACGGGTATCGCCAGATCTGGCAGTGGCAAAAGTATATTTGAGTTTTTTCAATACCAATAATACCAGCCTTTCGGTAGCTACGGTTAATTCACACTCAAGCGAAATAAGATATAAATTAGGGTCTAGAATTCGCCATCAGGCGAGGGTAATACCAACACTTTCTTTTTTTGTTGATGATACCAATGAATATGTAGAGCACATGGATAAGATTTTTGATAAGATAGCAAAAGATCGTGCCGCTACTGATGAGACCGATGGAGAACAATAGATTTATTAGGGAACCAGGAAACTTTTTTACCCATGTGGTTCCCGCACTTCTTGCTATACCAGCGCTCTATCTATTATTACAAAAAGCCAATTCGTCTTTTGAATATATAGCCGCGTGTGTATATGGTATTGGTATTATCATCTTATTTAGCGTAAGCGCAATCTATCACAGCGTGCCTAAAACCGAGTATGGAATTCGTTTTTGGCAAAAATTTGATCATTGCTGTATTTACTTGATGATTGCAGGTTCGTTTACTCCAACAGCCCTAGTAGTATTTGATGGGTGGCTGCGTTGGCTGTTATTTGGATTGGTGTGGCTAATTGCTTTAATTGGATGTTTGCTCAAGATATTTAATCGCCTAAAAAACCAGGCCATTTCTACTGGTTTGTACATTGCCATGGGCTGCTTGGTTATCCCATTTATAAAAAAGATGATAGAAACATTACCTGGAATATCCCTTGTTTGGTTGTTTTTAGGAGGACTGTTTTATATTGGCGGGACGTATTATTATGCGAAAGATAAACAGATGAACAGGTTCTTTCATAGCCATGAAGTGTGGCATGTATTTGTAAATCTTGGCGCTCTTTCGCACTTTATTTATAATTATGTGTATGTTTTTGGTTAACATTAAACATATAAGGGATATAAGAAAATATAAGGATATTAAACCAAAACTTATATCTCCTTAAATGTCTTATATGGTTCATGCATAAATTTGTTAAACATATAAGGAATATAAGAAAATATAAGAAAGTGCTAACAAACCAACTTATATGTCCTTAAATGTCTTATATGGTTCATAAATAAATTTGTTAAACATATAAGGAATAGAAGAAAATATAAGGAAGTGCTAACAAACCCAAGTTATATGTCCTTAAATGTCTTATATGGTTCGACACATTAGATTTTGTTAAACATATAAGGAATATAGGAAAATATAAGGTAGTGCTAATAAAACCAACTTATATGTCCTAAAATGTCTTATATGGTTCATACATAAATTTATTAAATATATAAGGTATATAGGAAAATATAGGGAAGTGCTAAAAACCTAACTCATATGTCTTATATGGTTCATGCATAAATTTGTTAAACATATAAGGAATATAAGAAAATATAAGAAAGTGCTAACAAACCAACTTATATGTCCTTAAATGTCTTATATGGTTCATAAATAAATTTGTTAAACATATAAGGGATATAAGAAAATATAAGGAAGTGCTAAAAACCTAACTCATATGTCCTTAAATGTCTTATATGGTTCGACACATTAGATTTTGTTAAACATATAAGGAATATAGGAAAATATAAGGTAGTGCTAATAAAACCAAGTCATATGACTTTATATGTCAATCCGATAGCTATCGATGGTTCAAAAAACATACTCTAACTAAATTATTTGCTTAAGATGAATTCTCTACAAAAGCTTCAAGATTTTATAAACCATCCATCCCATAAAATAGGCAAGGTAGTAGATTTTGACGTTAAAAAAGAGCTAGTGTTGCCCTTTGATTTTACAGCGAATAACACCGCCTTAAACCCAGCAGTTTTAGCCGATACCGACTTATTTTCTGAATGGGTTAATGATGAACTGGCTAAAAATAATGCCCGTTTTGGAATAGGCGGATACAACGAGCACCGTACCATCTACAGCCGAAGCAACCATTTTGATGCATCGGAAGAACCCAGAAGGTTACACTTGGGCATCGATATTTGGGGCCCAGCCGAAACTCCAATTTATAATTTCCATGATGCAACAGTTCACAGTTTTAAGTTTAACGATAACTTTGGAGATTATGGTGCCACTATTATTTTGAAATATGATTTAGATGGCTTAACGGTTTATGGATTATACGGGCATTTGAGTTTGGCCTCGCTTAATGGGTTAACCGAAGGGATGTTCATCCCCCTTGGGAAACAATTTGCCACTTTTGGCGTTAAGGAAGAAAATGGATATTGGCCACCTCATTTACACTTTCAGTTAATATTTGATATGGGAAACTGGGTGGGAGATTACCCAGGGGTTTGTCAGTTCACTAAACGGGAAGGCTACTTGAGCAATTGTCCTGATCCAGCCTTAATTTTAAAACAGACCTTTACATCGGCTTTGCCATAAATTGCGTAAATTTAATTATGTTCAGGATTTTATCAATTTTTCTCATTTTAATTTCTTCTCTATCTAGCGCACAACAGCCACATTTAAAGGGCGATTTGGATGCGTTTATCAAGAACAATATCATCTATCCACCTTTTTCATTACATAACTGCATTCAAGGAACCATAAAAATTGGATTTAAGTTAAATGCCGAAGGTGAAGTCTACGAATCTTCAGTATCTCAGGGATTAGGAATTGATTTAGATGATGAAGCATTGCGATTGGTTAAAATGAGCAGTGGACAATGGATCGTTCCTCTATCCCATGATACTACAGCCCTGTTGATTGTTCCGGTAAGTTTTGAGCTAAAGGGCTATGGCTGTGAAAGCAAAAGCAAGGCGGATATGGAGCTCTCTATCCAATCTTACAAGAACCAGGAAGAATTATTTAATGTTATCCTTAATTTTTATAAGAGCAAGGAAAAGGGAATCTACAAAAAAGAGGATGAACTTAGAATTCAGTTAATTAAAAACGACTTGGGGATCGATGATGAATTTTTGGAAAGAAAGCTTAATGCGGGGCTAAGAAAATATAAACAAGGCGATAAAACCGGTGCATGCGAAGAGTTTAATTTCGTAAAATACATGGGCTCAGATAAGGCCGATGACTATATTTTAAAATACTGTAGATAATATGCGCCTGCTCTTTCGTTCTTTTGCTTTTTTAGATTTAATCGCCCTGGTTTTAATGGGGATGCAATTGGTTTATATTGCCACCCACTTCGGAGAAAAAATATTACTTTCTGAAAAAGTTGAATCGATATTAATGTTTCCTATGTTTTTATTGGTTTTGGCGGGTGCCTATGGTTTGTTATTCCCAAAGAAATATGCCTTCATTTTATATTATATCCAATTTCCTTTTAGGCTTTATCTTTCTGTTTTTACCATTGGGTTTATTACGCTGCTTCCCGAAGGCTTTGAAATTTATGATGATAAATGGCCCCAGATCTTAATCAAACTATGTTTTGTAGCCGAAGTACTCAGACTGTATTTAACCATACGTGGGCACCGTAATTTGGTTAATTGACTTGGTTAATCCCTAACAAATAATTTTTATCGCTTTGGGGATGATTTTTGCCTCAAGTTTATTAATCTTGCCTAAATATTCCCCGTCAATCTGGAAATGAACATTACGCCTGGTTGATATTTTTAACTCATCAACTTGAAAGCTTTCTATTTTTTTTGGGTTCCACGGTAGGTTGCTGATCCAGATCTTAATAATTTCCATTACTGCGTATTCCTTAACCAAGATTACTTCAAAAAGTGAATCGTCTAGCTTTCCATCGGGATTAATCTGCAAACCCGATCCGTACGCAGTGGCATTAGCGATTACCACCATCGCAGCCTTCTGTTTTACCATCTTTTTGCCAACCTTAAATTCGACATCCATTTTGCTGTGGTTCCAAAATGCTTGCCAAGCAGCCTTGGCGTAGGTTAACATTCCCCGTTCAGGCAATTCATCAAATTTTTTAACCAAATAAGCATTAAAACCGATGTCGGCCAGATGAATGCAAAGTTCGCCATTAATAGAAACTGCATGGATTTGTTTCGATTTCCCGGTAGTTGTGAGTGCCAGTGCTTCCTTTAAATCTAAAGGGACCCCTAGTTCTTTGGCCATCCCATTGGCAGATCCGGCTGGTATTATTCCGATAGGGGTGGTAGAGCCCAACAAACATTCTGCTACAAGTTTTAGCGTTCCATCCCCACCAACCGCAATAACTGCATTTGCATTGGCTTTATTAATGGCAGCTTTTACTTTTTCGATTTCACAATCTTTTGGCAGTTCATAAATTTCGATTTCTTCTTCTCTCGACTTGAAGAAACTCTTAATTTCCTTTTTAAAATCTATATCATCCTTTCCAGATCCGGGATTAACGACAAACAGTAATTTTTGAGTCTTTACGTTCACAAATGGTTAATTTAAGTTTGTCTTACAAACAACTGATGCGGAACTCTGTTTTAAATATCATGAACCCGATTGCCAGCGTTAAAATATATCACGGCTATGGCCATACCCAAAATTTAGTGGTTTATGGTCATGCGTTTAAATTTAAAGCAAAAACCACCCAGAATTTTAGCGAAAACCTCTTCGTAAACATCGTTCTTCTATTTAAGTTGTTTGTAGTTAAGCCAGCTGCATATACGAAGGTGAGACTCCACTTTTACGACCAAACGGTATACCAGCAAACCGAGTATGATGGGTTTTTTAAATTCGAATGGAAGGCAAACCATGAAGTGGCTGCGGGCTGGCATGATGTTAAAGTAGAATCACTAAATGACAATGAAGAAATAATTGCCCAATCTGAAGGTAAAATATATGTTCCCCACATCACCCAATATGCTTTTATTTCTGATATAGATGATACCATAATGGTATCGCACTCAGCCAAGATCGCTAAAAGATTGAGGGAACTTTTCATTAAAAACCCACGCACTAGAAAAACATTTCCAGATGTGAAAACTCATTACGAACTGTTGGCCAATGCACATACTAAAGTTAACCAGCCTAATCCTTTTTTTTATGTATCGAGCAGCGAGTGGAATTTATACGATTATTTAGTTGAAACCTTTAGATTTAATGGACTTCCTGAAGGTGCATTTTTGTTAAATCAATTAAAAAGATGGAAGAGCCTGTTTAAAACAGGTAAGACCGGTCATGAAGGGAAACTTTTACGGGTGATGAGAATCATCGATGCTTTTCCGAACCAATCCTTTGTTTTTTTTGGGGATAACTCTCAGCAAGATCCAGCAATTTATCAGGCGATTGCCCAAAAATATCCGTCGAGTGTTGCCGCAGTATACATTAGGAATGTGCGGCCATCAAAAGAGGAGGCTACACGAACATTATTAGATAAAATTGAAGATCAACATATCCATACCTGCTTGTTTACACAAAGTGAAGAGGCAATTATCCACTCCAAAAAAATAGGATTGATTACCTAATTTATAAAATGATGAAAAGAATACTAATAGGGCTATTGATGATTGTTGGAATGCAGTCGTGCGCCGAAAAAATGACTTCAGATACGGTTATAAATTCAAAATGGCTGTTGAGCGAATGGCCTGGTCAAACTTTACCCATCGGCAAAGAGGCCACGCTTAGCTTTGACGCTGAAAACAAAATTACCGGAAAATCTTTTTGCAATGGTTATGGGGGCAATGCAATTATAAAAGGAAATTCGGTCAAATTTGATGGGATTTTTGGTACGATGATGTATTGCGAAGAAGTTGGGCAGGCAGAAAAAAATTATTTAGATGATCTTAAAGCAACCACATCTTTTAAAGTAGTGAACGGAAAGCTGCAACTGTTTAGGGATGCGCAACTAGTCATGGTTTTCGTTAAAAATCAGTAAATTAGGCAATGAAAAAGTTATCTCTAAGTTTACTGATTGCGGTGTTATTGGGTTCTTGCTCTCCTAAGTTCGACGTAAGTTCGTTTTCAAAAAACAGTTGGATATTGAGAAGCTGGGCTGCAAATATCCCCTATAATAGTGGCGTAAGCCTCAAATTTGACACAGAAAATAAGATAAGCGGCAAGTCTTTCTGTAATTCTTATGGTGGAGTGGTAGCAATTACCGATACCGCTATAAAATTTGAGAAGATATACGCCACTAAAATGTTCTGCGAAGGTAAAAGCGAACTCGAAAATAAATACCTTAAAGATCTGGAGGAGACAGATTTTGCTAAAATTAGTGGAGGAAAACTTCTTCTATATAAAAATGGACATCTTATGATGACATTTTCTGAACCTCGTTAAGTAATTAAATTCATCCTATAATCCTGTTAATCCTATTATCTTAGTTTTAAATGATCTTTAAGTTACTAAATGATGTGCTCCTGTTTCCAGATCCTGCACTGGCAGAAGCAGATGGATTATTGGCAATTGGTGGTGATTTAAGTGAAGAACGGCTTATTTTAGCCTACCAAAGTGGCATATTTCCTTGGTTTAGTGATAATGACCCTATCTTATGGTACGCGCCTCACGAGCGCTGTGTAATTTTTCCTGAGTATATGCACATCAGTAAAAGCATGCGAAAAATTCTAGGCAGCAATACCTTCCGTATCACCATGAATAAAGCTTTTGCCCAAGTTATACACCAATGTGCACAAGTACCCAGAGAAGGGCAGGATGGCACTTGGATAACCGAAGATATGCAAGAGGCCTATATTAAATTACATCAAAAAGGAATTGCCCAAAGTGTAGAAGTTTGGCAGCAAAATGAACTGGTAGGGGGCCTGTATGGTGTTAAAATAAATCAGGTGTTCTGTGGCGAAAGTATGTTCAGCAAAGTAAGTAACGCTTCAAAAGCGGCGTTAATTCATCTGGCAAAAAATGGGGGGTTTAAATTGATAGATTGCCAACTACCAAACGGGCATTTGATGAGCTTAGGTGCAGAGATGATAAGTAGGGCTAGGTATTTGGGTATTTTGAACAAAAATAACCCAGTTTGCTGATTTGATAATTAGCTAAGTAGCAATTCATCGCGTTCTAAAATTCATTCAAAATTTTCTCCACTTCCTCCCTTGTCATTCCCGCTTTTACCAAGGGCGAGTACAGCGCCCTAATAATGTGTGTATCAAAATCGTCGATCTTTATTTTGATATTGGTTCCAGCAGAAAATAGACTATTGGAGACCCTATCAGAAGTTTTTGAAAACCCCATATTTTTAAGGATCAGCCTTTTAATTGCCGATTTAACAAATTGTTTGGTGCCATATAATTTGGTGTTTATTAAATTAGCAGCCTGATAAATCTCTCCTTTCGCATTTACTCTTTTTCTAAAGTTACCCGGACTAGTGAGCGGTTTTTTATTTAGTGTATAATCTTTAAAGAATTCTGGATCCTCACTAAAAACAAAGGTAAAATTAACTTCGTCCTCATCGCTTGTACGCTTAATATCCAATAAGGTTAATTTCTTAAGTAAACTGAAAGCGGAGTCCACTTCCTTTGTCAAATAAGCAGACGTATCTCCATAGATTTTATACCTGATTGGAACAGCCCATTTTTGCACAGTCTCATATTCTCCAACCTTAATTCGGTTGTAAACAACATCATCAAAAACCGCTTTTTCTTCTGGCGTAAGTTTTTGCGCAGCAGCGGAAAATGTTACTATAAGTAAAAAGCAAAATAGGGAGGCTATCCTAAGCATAAGAAGGGATTTAATTGAGTCCGAAAAGATGGTTAACTTGGTCTTTTGTCATGCCCGGCTTAATTTCTGGCGAATAAAAGGCCTTAATAATGCGGGCGTCAGATTTTTCAATCTTCATAGTGTTGTTTGTTCTGGCATAAAAAAGGCTATTTTCCATTTCGTAAGAATATTTAGAAAAGCCTATAGATTTCAGGACCATTCTAATAAACACATATTTCCGATCTACCTTGGTTAAAGCAGAAGAAACTACGAAGGACATCTTGGCCCTGATAATCTCTGATTTTTCATTTGGCTTTGGAATTGAATTTCCCATATATCTAAGGTAGTATCCTAGATCTCTTGAAGGATCGTCTTTCCCAAGCTCTATAACAAAGTTAGCCTCTTCATCTGTATCAACCCTTTTAATATCCAAGGAAGTTAATTGAGCCAACTGAGCAAAAATGGTTTCGGCCTCTTTGATCAGGTAATCAACCTGTTCGCCAGTAATCTGATACCTGATCGGCGACGTCCATTTTAAGATAACTGGTTTTCCGGTTGCTGCTGGAGCATAGGCAATATCATCGAAAACTGCCTTTTCTTCGGGGTTAAGCTGGGCAAAACAAGCTGAGCTGAATATTAAAATACAGCTTAACAAAAGTTTGATTTTGAGAGGCATGAGCGTAATTTTAATTTAACAATTCTCTAATATCGTCTTTACTAAGTGATTTAAAAAAACTTTCTTCTGTGGTAATCAATGAATTGGCAAGGGATTTCTTTCTTCGCTGAAGGGCAAGTATCTTCTCCTCCACTGTATCCTTAGATATAAATTTATAAATAAAAACTTTCTTGTCCTGGCCAATTCTATGTGTACGGTCTATGGCCTGCTGTTCAACTGCTGGATTCCACCAAGGATCTAGAATAAACACATAATCAGCCTGTGTTAAATTTAAGCCTACGCCTCCCGCCTTTATTGAGATTAGAAACACTTTTAGCGCTGCATTCTCCTGAAATTCGGCTACAATCTCTCCTCGATTCTTGGTTCCTCCATCCAAATAGGCAAAGGGGATACCTTCTTTTTCGAAACAGTTTTTGAAAATGCTCAAATGCTTTACAAACTGCGAGAAAATCAGCACCTTATGGCCTCCTTTAAGTACATTATCCAATGTATGCATTACATTTTCGAACTTTCCCGAATCAGAATCATAATCTTCATCAATCATTACAGGGTGATTGGCCAATTGTCTTAAAGCCGTTAATCCCTGCAATAATTGCACCTGTTTTTTAGTAAAGGTGCCATTGTCCATACTGGTTAACAGGTCATTTCTGTAGGCGGATTTGGTTTTTTCATAAAAAGCCGCCTGATCTTCGCTCATATCACAATAGAAAATATGTTCGGTTTTTGGAGGCAATTCTGAGGCTACCTGCTCTTTGGTTCGCCTTAATACAAAGGGTTTTATAATCGCCTGCAACTTTCTTGACTTGTCTTCATCCTTTCTTTTCTCGATTGCCTGCACGTATTCTTCATTAAAAAAAGATTGTGTGCCTAACAATCCTGGATTTAGAAAAGTAAGCTGTGTCCATAGATCGCCAACAGAATTTTCTACGGGTGTACCACTTAACACCAACTTATTTCTCGATCTTAACATTCGAACTGCTTTAAAAGATTTTGAAGAAGGGTTTTTAATGTTCTGACTTTCATCCAATATGATATAATTGAAGTAGAAGTCTCTAATCAGCTCTGCGTCTACTCTGGTAATGCCGTAGGTGGTAATTACAAGATCATATTTATCGAAAAGGCTAATATCTTTGTTTCTAAAGGTACCTGTGTGGGCATGGATTTTAAGTTTTGGGGTAAATTTCTTCGCCTCATTTAACCAATTGTAAATCAAGGAAGTTGGCATTACGATCAAGGAGGTGCTATGGGTATTGTTCTGTTCGTCTTCTTCTTTTAGTTTTTGCAACATCGCCAACGTTTGAATGGTTTTGCCCAATCCCATATCATCAGCCAGGCATCCGCCAAAATTGTATTCGCGCAAGAAACTGAACCAATTGTAGCCCGCTTTTTGATAGTGTCTTAAATCGCCCTTAAAATTAACGGGCATTTTCTGATCATCTATCAGTTCAAAATCATTGAGCCTTTGGAGCTTTCTATCTAAGGTTACGTGGGCTAAGCTATCCTCGGCCAAATCATTGATTAAACCGATATGATGTTTTTTAAGTTTTAGGTTTTTGCCACCGTCGGCCAAACTAAAAATGCTATTGTACTGGGTGAACCACTTTTCTGGAATAATAGCAATATCACCATCTGGCAAAATAAACTCTCTTTTCTTATGGAGGATATGTTGTTTTAAAGCGATAAAAGGGATGGGGTGGATCCCAAAGTAAACAATGGCATTGATATCAAACCAATCGTTATCAGAGGTAATCTCAAAATCGATTTTATTGGCCCCAAATACAAATCTTTTACCGGTACTAGCTTGTTCAATCTCAAATCCCTGTTCTTGTAAAACATCGATATGCTCATTAACCCAAGTGATGATGGCGTAGGATGGGTTATCGTTTTCGCTTAAATTTGGCAGTTCAAGGTGATGAAAAAGTGGACTGATCTTTTTGAGGCCTAAGCTTTGAAGAAAATTAAATTGTTGTTTTTCCCAATCGCTGTTTCTTTTGATCCGGGTAAAGGTATAGTTATCTTCATCTTTGGATAAACGAACCGTAACCTTATGCTCAGCTCCCATTACAAAGGTATATTTTCCGTATTTAAAATACAGTTGGATCTGCGACACGCCGCCGTCTACATAAATGACCTTAATAACGGACGTGGCATCATACTTTTCGGTCTTGATCTCAAAGCCTTCGGCATAAACGTGGTGCTTTTCTATAAGGGGTCCAACAAACTTTTCGAAATAGGTTTCTTCTGTAGCCTTAGGGATGGAAATATACCTTTTATTTAAAAATGGAATGAACTTCTTGCCTTCAATTTCCTGTTCAAAAAAATAGAGCACCTCATTAAGTAAAAGCCATGCTGGCTGATTACAGATCACTTGTGCATCCTTAAACATGAAATCAATCCGAAGACCCTGATATTTTATAGTGGGGAAATATCGGGTTTCGATCTCATTGCGTCTAAAATGGAAAAGCACCGTGGCTGGTTCGGTAGCAAGGTCTATCTTTCGCTCTGCGGGCCAACCATCTTTGTCCATAAGGTATAGCCCATTTTTTTCCTTTAAGATCTCTAAAACCTCGGCTAATTTTTTCTCGATTTTAGGGCGAACACTTTCATAAAACTTCTCGTCGTAAAATTTACTGAAAAACTCAAAAGGCCTAATGGCTTTTTTATGGTATTTTTTAATGATGACATCCTGCTCGGTCTCATCTAAAATTTTGATCAATTTAAAATCAACCTCCGTTAAATGTTTGGCAAACTCTTTTGCGGTATGGGTAAATAGGCGTTGGTAGGTTAATGAGAAATCGCCTTGCGGATTGAGCTGAACGATATGGGGTTCAATTAAATAGCCCAAAAACTCATGCTTACATAATGAATATACAATTTTGCAGGGTCCTGAACTATTTACGCGTAACATTGGTCAAAGGCTAAAAGAAAGAAAAGATAAGCATCTAAAAATTTCTAAACTTACATCATTTAGAAGTGTAATCAAACAGAATTGATACATTTTTTAAACTATTACGCTTAGCGGATGATTACGCTCCCGCCCGCAGGCCGGCAGGGATGAAGAGGATTACGCCGATAAAGTATATTGATTACAGATGCTATAAAGTTTACAAGTTTAACTTTCTATACAAATTAAACCCCTAGACTTTTCCCAAGGGGATGCCTTTGGCACGGACTACGCACTGCCCGACTATAAATAAGGGCTTAATTTTTTGAGATTTCCTCCGCCAGTTCGTCGAATAATTACAGCCGTTCGTCTAAACATAACTACCTGTGGTATAAAAGAATGCAAGGTGCTGCAACCTTTTTATCCTAATGTCGTCTTAATAACAAAACCTGCCAGCAAGGGCTGATAGGAAAAACCAAGAGACAATTTATAAACCAAGAAAATTAATTTAAAATATTAAAGTCATGAAAACTTCTATTAAAAATGTATTCGCAGCAGCATTAACAGTAATTACCTTAAGTACATCTGCATTTGCTGCAACAGGTGTAAAAGAAAAAAATGTAACCGTTTTAAACGAGGTAAAAAACATCACCAAAATTGTAGTAAACGGTAACGTTGAAGTAATTGTGGTTCAGGCACCAACAGAGAGCGTTAAGGTTTACGATAGCTATTATTCTAAAAATGCATTAGTGCAACAAGAAAATGGCATTCTACGTATCAGCTCATTCCAAAAAGAAAAACTAACAGTTGCAGTTTACGTGCGTAACCTCTCAGTAATTGAAGCAAATAACAACTCGAGCGTAAAAACCCATGGTAAAGTTAGCTTCTTAACCTTAGATGTGCTGTTAAAAGATAATGCAAGTGCTGATATTAATGCAACCACTTTAAACCTTTACACCTCGGTAAAAGATAATGCGGCACTAAAATTAAGTGGCAGCGCAGAAGACTACAATGCGATACTAAGTGCACAGGCAAAAATTAATATGGATCAGTTTGCTTCAGATTGCACTAGTGTAAAAACAACTGCGCCAACTATTGAAAAGGTAATTGCTGCAAAAAAACAAACACTATACAATCAAGCAGTTGCTGATGATCTTCCGCAGATCAGCAAGTTGTAATAAGAACAAGGAGGATGCGATGAAAAGTGAGCATGAAAAAAAGAAGGAACGAGAAGTAAGAATCCAAAACCAAGAGGAAGAGAACCACGAGCAGTTGAATTTACGGATTAGATTAATCTTACAATCTTTTAACCTTAGGAACCCAGACCCAGGGCAAGAATTGGGAAAACGATAAACCTCATCATAAATAAAAAAGCGGCCAAAAGCCGCTTTTTTCGTTAGACGCTGATCGAAAGCGTTAGGCTTTACTCCAAGCACCAAGCTTTTCGCTTGACGCTTACAGATCAAACTTAATCCCTTGTGCCAATGGCAACGTATCTGCATAGTTAATGGTGTTGGTCTGTCTACGCATATATGCTCTCCACGCATCAGATCCACTTTCTCTTCCACCACCTGTTTCTTTTTCTCCACCAAAGGCTCCACCTATTTCGGCGCCCGACGTGCCGATATTTACATTTGCGATTCCACAATCTGAACCCTGTACAGAAAGGAATTGTTCCGCTTCCCTTAAATTTAAGGTCATAATTGACGATGATAATCCTTGTGGAACACCATTTTGCAAAGCAATGGCTTCATCCAATTCTTTATATTTAATGAGGTACAAAATTGGCGCAAAAGTTTCATGCTGTACAATTTTGAAATCATTTTTAACTTCTGCAATGCAAGGTTTAACGTAACATCCCGACGAATATTCAGGTCCATCTAACACTCCCCCTTCTACTACAAAATGGCCTCCTTCGGTTTTACATTTTTCAATCGAATCTAAATAATTCGCTACCGCATCCGTATCTATTAAAGGGCCTACGTGGTTATGCTGATCTAAAGGATCCCCAATCCTTAATTGTCCGTAAGCCTTAATCAACTTAGTCTTGAAGACATCATAAACGCTTTCGTGGATGATTAACCTTCGGGTAGTGGTGCATCGCTGGCCCGCAGTACCTACGGCTCCAAAAACGGCTCCAATTATAGACATGTCGAGATCTGCATCCTTAGAAATAATAATGGCATTGTTTCCTCCTAATTCGAGTAAACTTCTTCCTAACCTTGCACCTACAGCAGCACCAACCGCTTTACCCATTCGTGTAGAACCGGTTGCCGAAATTAGCGGAAGGCGAGGATCGTTGCTCATTACTTCACCCATCTCCCTATCGCCTATAACCAAATTACAAACACCTTCTGGCACAGCATTGGCTACTAAAACTTTTTCGATAATATGCTGACAGGCAATGGCCGTTAAAGGTGTTTTTTCTGAGGGCTTCCAAATGCAAACATTACCGCAAACCCATGCTAGCGCAGTATTCCAGGCCCAAACAGCTACCGGAAAATTAAATGCAGAAATAATTCCTACAATACCCAGCGGATGCCATTGCTCATACATGCGGTGGTTTGGTCTTTCGCTATGCATGGTTAAACCGTACAACTGGCGTGATAAACCAACTGCGAAATCGCAGATATCTATCATTTCCTGCACTTCACCAAAACCCTCTTGCAAGCTTTTGCCCATTTCATAAGAAACCAACGTACCTAAAGCTTCCTTATTAGCTCTTAACGCATCTCCAAACTGACGAACCATCTCGCCCCTTTTGGGCGCAGGAACAGTTCGCCATTGCAAAAACGCTTGTTGTGCAACAGCAACAACTTCTTCATAATCTTTTTGAGAAGCAACATTAACTGATGCTATTTTTTTCCCATCAACTGGCGAGTGGCTTTCAATTGTTTTATCACTTGCTATTTTGCCCCAATTACTTCCTGTACTAAAGGATGGGTTACTATCTTCAATTCCTAATTGTTTTAAAAAACTCTTTATATCTTTTTCCATGGTGCGGTTTTAATCAGAAAATCAACGCCTACAAAGCAACAAAAAATTATTGTAACTTAGTCATCCGATGACTTAAGTCATCGGATGACTTAAAATTTATAAATATGAATAAACCTTTACTAACTGGGTTAATTGGCCTATTTATTTTAGGCGCAACTACTGTTGTGGATGCCCAACAAAATGAACCTGCAGTAAATCCCACTTATCGTGCTACTGCAACAAAAGTAAACGATCTGGTGCATACCAAGCTCGACGTGAAATTTGATTATGCCAAACGATATTTGTATGGTACGGCATGGTTAACCTTAAAGCCCCATTTTTATTCCACAGATACGCTTACGCTTGATGCGAAAGGAATGGATATAAAAAGTATCGCCATGGTGGGTCTAAAAGCAAATACGCCCTTAAAATTTACCTACGATAAAGAAAAAATCTATATCGATCTCGGTATGAAATATGATAAAAGTGAAAAGTACACCGTTGTTATCGCCTATATCGCCAAACCAAACGAACTCACCATTAAAGGAAGTGCGGCAATAACCGACGCAAAGGGATTGTATTTTATCAATCCTGATGGAACAGAAAAGAACAAGCCCACCCAAATCTGGACACAGGGTGAAACGGAAGCTTCATCAGCATGGTTCCCTACAATCGACAAGCCTAACCAAAAAACAACTTCAGAAATCTCGATGACGGTTTTATCTAAGTATGTTACACTTTCTAATGGTAAATTGGTTTCGCAAAAGCCAAATGCTGACGGAACAAGAACTGATACCTGGAAAATGGACCAACCGCATTCTCCCTATTTATTTATGATGGCTGTTGGAGATTTTAGGATCACGAAAGAGCTTTGGAAAGGAAAGGAAGTAAGCTATTATTTAGAGCCCAAATATGCGCCGTATGCCAAAGCCATTTTTGGTAAGACACCTAAAATGATGAGTTTTTTCTCGCAGGTTACAGGCGTAGATTACCCCTGGAACAAATATTCGCAGATAGTGGCTAGAGATTACGTTTCGGGTGCTATGGAAAACACCACAGCTACCCTTCATGGGGAAGCCGTGCAAAGAACAGATCGCGAACTATTAGATGGCGATCAGGAAAGTACAATTGCACACGAACTTTTCCATCAGTGGTTTGGCGATTATGTAACTGCAGAATCATGGTCTAACATTACGGTAAACGAATCTTTCGCGGCATTCTCAGAAATCATTTGGAAACAACATGATATGGGATTGGATGCGGCCGATAGAGTAAGGTTTGAAAAGTTAAATACTTATCTCGGATCAACCCAAAATGGGGAAAGTGCAAACTTGGTGCGCTTCAATTACAATGATAAAGAAGATGTTTTTGATAACATCAGTTACCCTAAAGGGGCTGTTATTTTGTATGCGCTAAAAAATCAAATGGGCGATGATGCATTTTTTAGTGGCTTAAACCGATACCTTACCACCAATGCTTATAAAAATGGAGAGGCACAACAATTGCGCTTGGCTTTTGAAGACGTGAGCGGAAAAGATTGGTCGCAATATTTTAACCAGTGGTATTACGCTGGGGGACATCCAATCTTAGACGTAAAATATGGATATAAAGATGGAAATGCCACTATTGATGTGAAGCAGATCCAAGCAGCAAGCGTACAGACGTTTACTTTGCCCCTAAAAGTGAAGATCTTGGCAGGTGGCCAGCTCATAAATAAAGAAATTACGATCAACAGTCGCGAACAAAGTTTTAGCTTCCCGGTTTCTGTTAAGCCTGATTTGATCGATTTTGACGTTGATAAAATTCTTGTTGGGGAAATCAGAGACAATAAAACCTTGGAACAGTATATCCTCCAATATACCAAGGCGCCATCTTATGCAAATAGATATGTGGCTATACAACAAGCAGCCTTAAAGAACAAGGAGTTAGAGGCGCAACAACTATTGATGTTGGCCTTATCCGATCAGGACGAGGTTATCAGAGCAATGGCTATTAGAGGCCTTAACCTAAAAGATGATAAGATGAAAGCGCTAGCGGCATCAAGATTGGTTGATCTCGCTAAAAAAGATCCTAAATCATCTGTTCGTGCCGCTGCGTTAACTAAATTAGCAGGCTCAGGCGATAAGTCGTACTTGACTTTGATGTACGATGCATTAAAAGATCCTTCCTACAGGGTAATTGGAACTGGAGTACAGGGCATCAATGCATTAGACCCAACTGCATTATCAACTGTAATCAAAGGTTTGGATGAAGATACAAAATCACATATTCCGTCGCAATTGGCACAGGTGTATTCTGCACTGGGTGATGATATGTTTAATGATTATTATTTAAACATCATAAATACTGCCGACATCGGTAAGTTGGCAGGAGTTGTTGGTTTTTATTCGACCTACCTCAGCAAAAATACTAATCCTAAAATTACGCAAGCGGGTGCGCAGGCAATCATTAGCAACATGGACCGTACCAAGCTAACGCAGTATTATGGAAAGCAGTTTGTTCAAGTGTTTACCACTGCAGAACAGGCGAAGTTAAAGGCGGCTGAGAGTGCCTCTGGGGAAGCAAAAGATAATTTGATTAAGCAGGCGGCATATTTTAAAGCAGCCGCTGATGAATTGGCGAAAAAATAGCCATCGGTTAGTCATCGGATGAATATTAGAAACCCTACCTATTCATCCGATGACTTTTATATTTTCCCTCTTTCCTAGCTATCCGCGATCATCAATCCTTTTAACCGCAACGTTAATTTTTAGTCACAGATTTAAGAAATCTTGTTTGTAGCTTTATTTTTGCCCTTGCTCTATGCTCCACGCCCCTTGCTCCCGCAATCATGACCCTAATCTTACTATGTTGGCCTAGAAATATCGTAATTTTGTGAACATTTAAGCTATAAATTGGTTGTAAGTGCCATGCGCTGCTTGCAAATAGCATAGAGCTAATTCTTTTATTATTAATCAATTATCTTATCGGGTGTGTGTATGTGGAAAATTATTTTCTTAACTCATCTCTTAAATAACGTAAACTTATAAGGTATTTTAAATAATAGGGTTGTTCTTTAAATATTAGTATAATGGAAGAAGAATTTGAATTTGATTTTAATGATGATGCTCAACACTCTGTAGAACGTTACGAAGAAATGATCCGTAATCAGGATCAGTATTTTTTTGATGCGCAGGCATTTGAATATATAATCGACAATTATATAGAAAAGAACGACCCGGTAAAAGCATTACAAGTTATAGAATATGCGTTGAGCCAGCATCCATATGCTGCGGTTTTCTTAATTAAACAAGCCCAACTCTTATTATTTACCAATCAGGTAGACAAGGCTTTTGCGGCATTGGAAAAGGCGGAAATGTTAGAGGCATCAGAGCCTGATATTTATGTGCTACGTGGAAATATCTATCAAAATCTAGATCGCCATGCAGAAGCCCTTGAAAATTTTGAGAAGGCCTTAAGCCTCGCCGAAACAACCGACGAAATTTTGTTGCAAATGGCGTACGTGTATCAAAACATGCACGATTACGAGACTGCAATAGTTTATATCAAGCGCAGCTTAGAACAAAATATGGAAAATAAGGACGGGCTTTATGAGCTTGCTTTTTGTTATGATATTTTAGATAAGCAAGAAGAAAGCATTCAGTTTTATCAGGAATATATCGATAGCGACCCTTATTCTTACGCAGCCTGGTACAACTTGGCCAACTCTTATCATAAACTTGATCTTTTCGAAAAAGCGATTGATGCCTACGATTATGCCATCTTGATCAAAGAAAATTTTGCATCAGCTTACTACAACAAAGGAAATGCCTTGGTGCAGCTTGATAAATATCAGGAAGCAATTGATGTATATAAACAAACGTTTGAATACGAACCACCAAATGCTGATACCTATTGTGCCATAGGCGAGTGCTATGAGAAATTGGAGCAAATGGATGAAGCCCGTTCTTACTACAAAAAGTCGGTAAAAATGGATTCTAAAATGGCCGATGCCTGGTTTGGAATTGGAGTAACCCTAAATTTTGAAGAACGTTTTTTCGAATCGCTACACTTTTATAAAAAAGCCATAGAACTAGACGAAGAAAATCCGGATTTTTGGTTTGCAATGGCTGATGCACATTATAAATTGGGTCAAATAGAGGAATCGGTAGAAGCATATTATAAGGTTTTAGAATACAACCCATTAGATATTGAAGCTTGGTTGGATTTTTCTACGGTATTGTACGAACAGGGCAAATTGATTGAAGCATCGGAAACCATGGCCGAAGCCATTAAAAACAATCCCGATGCGGCCGAACTTTACTATCGGATGGTAGCTTATTTATTTGCCCTCGGACAAAGCAATGATGCTATTGCCTATCTAGAAACCGCTTTGGTAACCGACCCAGAAAAGCATTATATCTTGTTTGAATATCTTCCGCAATTGCAGGA
Organism: Pedobacter sp. NO84; assembly: GCF_059703915.1. Lineage (NCBI taxonomy): Bacteria > Pseudomonadati > Bacteroidota > Sphingobacteriia > Sphingobacteriales > Sphingobacteriaceae > Pedobacter > Pedobacter sp. NO84. The sequence continues at coordinate 3,197,581 of NZ_AP046575.1, read as the reverse complement.
TAACGGCTTGATTATAGACGTTATTAACAAGTACATAAAATAATTACAAAACCCATTTAACAGTTAAATTTAAAAAATAGCAGAGTTTTTATAACCTTTGCATCATATATGAATTATAAATTGAATGATATTCCTGAGCGATCGGTTAAACCTCGTCAAGGCGGGCTAACCATGGTGATGGATAAAGGATTGAGTCTTAGACAAGTAGAGGATTTTATAGAAATTGCTGGAGTACATACGGATATTGTAAAATTAGGATGGGCTACTTCATATGTAACCCCTAATTTGAAAGAAAAACTGGCACTTTACCGTAGTGCGGGGATTCCAACCTATTTTGGGGGAACATTATTTGAAGCTTTTGCTATTCGTAATCAGTTTGATGATTATCGTAAGGTATTGGATGAATTTCAAATGGAATATGCCGAAGTTTCTGATGGATCAATGGATATCGCACATGATGAGAAATGTGAATTTATCAGAAAATTAGCTACCCAGGTTACGGTTATTTCTGAAGTTGGATCAAAAGATGCAGCTAAGATTTTTGCACCCTACAAATGGATTGCCTTAATGAAAGCCGAAATCGAAGCGGGCTCCTGGAAAGTGATCGCCGAAGCTAGAGAAGGAGGAAATGTTGGTATTTATCGCGGTACCGGTGAGGTTAGAGAAGGTTTGGTTGATGAGATTTTGACCCAAATTCCTGAAGAAACTATTATCTGGGAAGCCCCGCAAAAAGAACAACAGGTTTGGTTTATCAAACTTATAGGTACTAATGTTAATCTAGGTAACATTGCTCCTTCTGAAGTAATCCCTTTAGAAACTATCCGCTTAGGTTTAAGAGGTGATACATTTGATTATTTTTTGAATAAAGGAGTATAACTTATTCGGCTTTGCGATCCCGATTTTTCATCGGGAGAAGCTCCAAAGGAGTGCCAGTGGTACAATCCCCTTGCCGCATAAATAAATTTAACAAGAAGGAGATTGCTTCGTCGTACCTCCTCGCAAAGACGACAAAGACCATGAGAACTTTCGGATTAATCGGCTTTCCTTTATCACATTCTTTTTCCAAAAAATTTTTTACGGAAAAATTTGAAAAAGAACATATTGCCGATTGTAAATATGAGTTGTTTCCAATGGCATCAGCTGATGAAATGATGTCGTTAATTAATTCGAATCCCTCTCTTTGCGGATTAAACGTTACCATTCCGCACAAGTTAAACGTACTCCAATACTTAAACTCCATTGATGATGCCGCCAGACAAATTGGTGCGGTTAATTGCATCTCCATTGATCAAACTGGGGATAAAGTTACCTTAAAAGGATACAACACGGATGCTTATGGCTTTACCGAATCGTTAAGGCCGTTGTTGAAAGAACAGCACAACAAAGCATTGATTTTTGGTGACGGTGGAGCGGCGAAAGCCGTAAAATACGCGTTGGGTCAACTTCAAATCCCTTTTTTAGTAGTTTCTAGAAATTTAGGTGATCAAACCATACCTTATAGTGCCATCACGAAAGAATTATTAGCCGAGTATCAGTTGATAATCAATACAACCCCATTGGGGATGTCACCAAATCTAGGCTCGGCGCCCGATATCCCATACCAATACCTAACGCCACAGCATTTGGTATACGATCTGGTTTATAATCCAGCAGAACCTCTGTTTTTAACTAAGGCAAAAGCCCAGGGGGCAGCAATTAAAAATGGATTGGAAATGTTATACCTACAAGCAGAACGTTCTTGGTATATTTGGAATACATAACATGAAGAAGAGAAATTTTATCCTATTTTTAGTAAGCTTCATGCTTTTTGCATGTACGGGGGAAAGCGTGAATACACCAAAGCCCAAAGGTTACTTTAGGATTAATTTCCCTAAAAAGTCATACCACACATTTAATGGCGACTGCCCATTTACGTTTGAATATCCTGTGTATGCCCAAATGGTACCAGATACCGATAAAAATGCACAACCGTGTTGGAATAACCTCAACTTTCCTCAATTTAATGGGCAATTGCATCTAACTTATCACGGCGTTTTTTCAGAAAAAGCTTATAACAACATGACGGAATTAGCTAGGGTTCTTGCAATGAAACATACCATCAAGGCGAGTGCAATAGATCAGAAATTGATTAATTATCCCGATAGGAAAGTTTATGGCATCTATTACGCTATTGAAGGGAACACCGCATCTTCTGTGCAGTTTTTTTTAACGGACAGTGCCAAACACTATGTAAGAGGAGCGCTTTATTTTAATGAACGGCCTCAATATGATTCTATTCAGCCAGTGATCAGGTTTATAAAAAAAGATATTGATAAAATGATCGAAACCTTTAGATGGAAAAACTAAAGTTTAAATGTTGTAATCTTAAACCTTTCAAATTTTAACAACAGCTCATGATTAACTTAAAAAAATTCACATTTAACCCTTATCAGGAAAACACTTATGTTTTGTGGGATGAAACGGGCGCTTGTGTAATTATAGACCCGGGTATGTATGATGGTGCTGAGCAAAACGAACTGGTGTCTTTTATCAGGGAGAATCAGTTACAGCCCACATTGCTTTTAAATACACATTGTCATATCGATCATGTTTTGGGCAATAAATTTGTGTTCGATAACTGGGGTTTAAAACCTCAATTCCATCAAGGAGAACTGTACATCTTACAAGCGGTTCCCGGATATGCGCCTCAAATGGGAATGCACTACGAACTTTCGCCAGAACCTGAAACCTTTTTGCCGGAAACCGGCACCGTAACATTTGGTAACAGTAAGTTGGAACTTATTTTTGCTCCCGGTCATTCTCCCGCACATCTATGTTTTTATGCGCCTGAAGAAAACTTTTTAATTGGGGGAGATGTACTATTTTACCGTAGCATTGGCCGAACCGACCTGCCTGGAGGAAACCATCAGCAATTAATACAAAGTATTAAGAACAATGTATTTAAATTGCCAGATAATTGTGAAGTTTTTCCCGGACATGGACCATCAACAACAATTGGTTTCGAGAAAACAAATAATCCGTTTTTGATGTAAGATGGGAAATGTAAAACGGAAGATGTGGGGGTTAATCTTGAAATCCATCTTCCATTTTCCCTTTTACCTCTTCCATTTCCCTATATTTGATTAATGAATACAGCCTTCTATATCGCCCGTAGATATCTTTTTGCAAAGAAATCGACACATGCCATCAACATCATCTCCATGATCTCGGTTTTGGGCGTTTTTGTAGGAAGCGCAGCATTGATTATTATTCTATCTGTATTTAATGGCTTCGAGGAAGTGGTACTTAAAATGTTTAATACCATCACGCCCCAAATTATCATCATGCCCGCACAAGGCAAAACCTTTAATCCAAATACCGCGTATTTTAATGAACTGAGAAAGGATAGCTCTATATTTTCTTATACCGAGGCCCTTTCTGAGAATGCACTCATCAGGTACAACAATAAGCAGTCTCCAGCTTTGGTAAAAGGTGTGAGCAATGATTTTATTAAAAACAAAAGCCTTGACACCATTATGGTTGAAGGTAAATTTGTAATTGAGGGCGAGGGTTATCCCTTTGCCGTAATTGGATCTGCCTTGCAGGCCTATCTCGGGGTTAACACAAGCGATGCATTTGTTCCCTTGCAGATTTTTTCGCCAAAGAAAGGTGTCCACGCCAGCTCTGTTAATCCTATGGATGATTTTACGGTATTGACAATTGCCCCTTCGGGCGTGTTTGAAATTCAGCAGGACTTTGATAATATCGTTATTGTACCCTTAAGTTTTGCCCGTAAATTACTGAGTGAAGGAACAAAAATTTCGACCATAGAAATTAATGTAAAGGATGGAGTAAACCCTGAAAAATTAAGGATGGAAATATCCGATAAACTGGGAAAAGGTTTTGTAGTTAAAAACCGGGAGCAACAAAATCAAGCACTCTACAATGTCCTCGGATCAGAGAAGTGGATGGTTTACATAATTTTAACCTTTATTTTAATTATTGCAATATTCAATATTATTGGCTCGTTAACGATGTTGGTGATTGATAAGTTAAAGGATATTTCAATTTTAAACAGCCTTGGCGCTGGCAAAAAGTTAATCAAAAGAATATTTTTACTCGAAGGTATGATGATAACCTTAACGGGTTGTATATTTGGATTATTAATCGGATTTATTTTCTGCTTGTTACAACAACGTTTTGGATGGTTTAAAATGGGCGAATCGAATTTGCTAATTCCTAGTGCTTATCCAATTGCATTTAAGTGGACAGATTTTATTCTCGTTTTTGTAACTGTTGGTATTTTTTCTTTTATTGCTTCTGCGCTGGCATCAAATTTAAGCGTTAAGAAAATAGATCATTTAAATCAAGATCTCTAAGATGGATAGGTATAAAAATTTAATGACTTTCTTTATCTTCTCACTGGTTTTACTTACGGCCTGCAAGGGCGGAAAGTCATCCGATGATAAGAATAGTAAGGCGATTGTTGCAAAAGGGCTTTACAGCTACGGTCCCGAAAGTAGATCTTTTATTAACTGCGAAGATGGCAACGAATATTGGGTAGCCGATAGCGCTAAGACATTAGAGCTGGCCTACAATAATCAAGGTTTCGAAAAACCATACACCCCTGTTTATATAGAAGTAGAGTGTAAATTGGTAAAATCTGATACCACAAAAATAACAGGAAGCTACGATTCTACAATGGTGGTTACGAAACTGATAAAAATATCTAAACAGATCCCCGACGGTCCGTGTAATCAGTAATCAGTTAACAGTTCACCATATCAGCTGGTATTTTAACCTAATAGCTCATCTAATTCGATAACCTTTCACCTACCTTGAAACTCGACCATCCTGCATTAAAAAAGCTCCTACAACAAGCATATTCGGCAGAAAAAGCAGCCGCTTCGCTTATATCGGCCATGCTAAGAATGTAAAGACGTTTGAAGAAAAGGCGGCTATCAAACAAATAGAATTGGATGAATGGGGTCACCGAAATGAAGTGTTAGAATTGATGAAGGAATATGATGTGCCCATCTCAAAATGGTACGAGTTTAAATATCATTTAATTGGTAGGACAATTTCAGCCCTCTGTTATATCATTGGAAGATTCATGCCTTTTTTCTTTGCAGGGAAGTTAGAGAGTGGAAATGTGTGCGAATATTTCAGAATGCGACAATATTTTAATGCTATGGGAATATCCAAACACGATCTGTTGTTGTACAACATGGGGATAAAAGAAAAAGAACATGAAGTTTATTTTTTAGCTCAAGTTAAGGACGATAAATTCTTACCCTTTTTCGAAAAGATATTTTCTTGGGGAGTTAATAAAAGTTACAACAACGTTGATCTTACCAGTCAGCTTCCACCAGAAGATTCTGATATATATTGTAAGAGAAACTAAATCCAGTTTACAGTTTATGGTTATCAGTTGTCAACTGGAAATTGTTTACTGCTAACTTACGTACAGATCTTTCGTAAACGCTGGTATCAACCCCTTTTCTAGTGCCATCATAAAAAGTGTATCGATAGCCTTTCTGCCTTCTACACCTAAATTTATCGAATACTTATTAACGTATAGTTCAATGTGTTTGTACATCACACTTTCTTCCATTTCTTGCGCATGGCTACGTATAAAGTCTAGTCCGGATCTTGGATTGGAAAAGGCATATTCAACAGATTTTCTGATTAACCTATTTACTTTTTGGTGTATCTCAGAACTTAACCTCCGATTAATTACAATTCCTCCCAAAGGAATGGGAGCACCGGTTAATTTTTCCCAAAAGTCTCCCAAATCAATCACCTTATGGAGGCCTTTATCTTGATAGGTAAATCTATTTTCATGGATAATCAGTCCCAAATCTATTTCATCATTTAATAATGCTTGCTCGATTTCGGAAAATACCATTTCTTTCTTCTCAGTTAATTGGGGGAACGCTATTCCCAATAAGAAATTGGCTGTTGTGAATTTTCCAGGTATAGCAGTTTTCAGTTGATAGTTTTCAGCGGGCAACTTCAAGTTTATATGCTCAATATTTTCTTTTTTACAGATCAATAGTGGCCCAACACCAAAGCCTAGCGCACTCCCCGCACTTAAGAGCGCATATTTTTCTACAACATAGGCGAATGCGTGGAAACTTAGTTTTGTAATGTCCAATTCGCCCCTCATAGCCTTTTGGTTTAACGTTTCTACATCATCGAACACCACATCAAAGCTTAACCCTTCAGTATCAATTTTACCATGAATTAGGGCGTCAAAAATAAAGGTATCGTTAGGGCAGGGCGAGAAGCCGAGGCTGAGTTTCATTGGGTAAAGATAAGTAAAGTTTGGGGTTTGGAGTTTGGAGTCCGAAAGTCCGAATCCCGATAGCTATCGGGACTGAAAGTCCGAAAGAAAATAAACGGTAGGTTAGTATTAATCTGTGCAATCTTCTTAACCGGTGTAATCATTTAAAAATTGTATCAACCAATCATTTAAATTTTTAATCGCTAAGTCAATTTGCCAGTCTTCTTTCGTCCTTGGCACTACATAATTAGAAACGCTCCGTATCTGTAAACAGGGCACGTTGCTTTTTTCGCAGGCATAAAAAACGGCAGCCCCTTCCATGCTTTCGATTTGCGCATCAAACTGTTGTTTAGCCTTCTCTATACTTTCCTTATTACCGTGTACCTTATTTACGGTAATGGCCTTAACTTTTGGTAAATCAGGAAGGCTAATACTCGATAAATAAGTGCTTATGCCAAAGCCGAGGTCGTCTATAGAAATAAATTTGTCATGGTCCTCAGCTCCTAATTCTGCAAATGTGTCGCTGTAAACGTTAACTACACTTCCTAGAGGGATGCTCTGATCAAAACTTCCTGCAATTCCCATATTTAATACCAATTGATAATCGTCTGTTAAGTGTTTTCCCAATGAAAAAGCAGTAGCCGTCATGCCCACACCAGTAATCAACACGTCAAATTTGTGATGTTTAACAAAAATTTCACTGGGGAGATCATACTGCCTATATAACCCTGTTAATTCGTGTTTTGTAGCCGCAACGATGAGAAGTTTCATGGAGTAAATGTATAAATTTCGGTCGATAGTCCATAGTCGATAGCCCATAGATTGCACGCATAGACATTACGGTTATTGACCATGGTCTATGGACTATCGACATATTATTAACCAACCAATGCGTATATTTGCTTTTTATTTTAGAACAATGATTTATATTACACGTAGGGAAAGTTTTAATGCTGCTCACAAGTTATCCAGAGCAGATTGGAGCGAAGAAGAGAATATTGCTGTTTATGGCAAGTGTGCCAATCCAAACTGGCACGGACATAACTATCATTTATATGTGACAGTTAAAGGAGAGGTTAATCCAGAAACCGGTTTTTTGGTTGATTTGAAATGGCTAAAACAAATAATAAATACGTATGTAGTGGATAAGGTAGACCATAGAAATCTTAACTTGGATGTAGATTTTATGAAAGATAAACTGGCATCTACTGAAAATTTGGCCATTGCTGTATGGGATATACTTTCGCCATACATTGAAGAAAGCGGCGCACACCTGCATTGCATTAAAATTTATGAAACCGAAAATAATTTTGTAGAATATTTCGGTTAAGAGACCCGCGTAAAGCGATAAGCGTCTTAAGACAAACTAACGCCTTACGCCAACCGCCCAGCGCTTAACAAAAAATACATGGAAAACAACAACTATAACTACGACGATGAGGTATTGGGCTATCAGAAAATAGACCGGTATGATGAAGAGAAGATAACGGCTGTAGCTAAGCATTATAAGGATATTTTAGGACAATTGGGCGAAGACCCTAGCAGAGAAGGGCTGTTAAAAACGCCTGAACGAGTGGCCAAGGCACTTCAATACCTTACCCATGGGTATGATATCCAACCCGAGCAAATTCTTCGCTCTGCAATGTTCAAGGAAGATTATAGCCAAATGGTTGTAGTAAAAGATATTGAGGTATTTTCGATGTGCGAGCACCATATGTTACCTTTTTTTGGAAAGGCACATATCGCGTATATTCCGAACGGTCACATTGTTGGACTTAGCAAAATCCCTAGAGTAGTGGATGCTTTTGCAAGAAGGCTTCAGGTACAAGAACGTTTAACTAATGAAATTAGAGATTGCATTCAGGAAACGCTCCAGCCCGCTGGTGTAGCTGTGGTAATAGAATGCAAGCATTTATGCATGGCTATGCGTGGTGTTCAGAAACAAAATTCTGTTACCACCACATCCGCATTTACCGGAGAGTTTATCAGTAACGATAAAACAAGGGCAGAGTTTTTGCGGTTGATTACGGCTAACCTGCATTAAAGGGCCTAGTGCATGGAGCATAGCGCTGGGATTGCAAAAAACAGATTAAGATAAATTACATATAAATGTGTAGCGTATAAGTTTAGGCATCATGCCTTCAGCTCATAACTCACAACCCACAACCAAATTATGAAGGCATATATTTTTCCAGGGCAAGGTGCTCAATTTTCAGGGATGGGCAAGGATCTTTACGAAAATCCAAAAGCCCAAGAACTGTTTGAAAAAGCAAATGAGATTATCGGTTTTCGCATTAGCGACATTATGTTTGGTGGAACGGATGAAGAACTAAAGCAGACAAACGTAACGCAACCGGCAATTTTTTTGCATTCTGTGATATTAGCAAAGGTTTTAGGTAATGATTTCAAGCCCGATATGGTAGCAGGCCATTCATTGGGCGAGTTTTCGGCACTGGTGGCCGCCAATGCCATGTCTTTTGAAGACGGATTAAAATTGGTAATTGCCCGTGCCAACGCGATGCAAAAAGCATGTGAAGTTCAGCCCTCAACTATGGCAGCAATTTTAGGACTGGCAGACGAGGTAGTAGAAGAGGTTTGCGCAAGTATTGATGCGGTTGTTGTGCCTGCTAATTACAATTGCCCAGGTCAGCTCGTTATTTCTGGTAGCATCGAAGGCATAGATGAAGCATGTGTGAAATTAACCGAGGCGGGTGCAAAAAGAGCGTTAAAATTGAGTGTTGGAGGTGCTTTCCATTCGCCACTTATGGAACCGGCAAAAGTTGAGCTGCAGGATGCAATCGAAAAAACTCTGATTTCAGCTCCTATATGCCCAATCTATCAAAACGTAACCGCTAAGCCAACTACTGATCCCGAAACCATTAAGGCAAATCTTATAGCACAATTAACGGGGGCTGTTAGGTGGACCCAAATGGCTACAAACATGATTGCCGATGGTGCTACAGAATTTATTGAAGTCGGACCAGGAAATGTTTTACAAGGCCTGGTTAAAAAAGTAAATAGAGAAGTACTAACAAGCAGTGCAAATATAGACGAATAGTGAAACGCATTTGGCGAAAAGCGTACAGCATGCCTAACGCTTTATCGCCCAACGCTTAACTCAAGAACTTAAAGGACTATCAAGTGAGTATAGGAGGTAAAATTCGGTTTCTTTTATTGCTTTTAGGCATTTGCTGTATTGTTACCGCACTGTCTTTAAACAATTCGGTTACCAGAAAAGACCTGCTTGTTCATGAAGCCAGTGAACTACAACGCAACCTTTCTGTAAAGGAGAGGGTTGTTCAGAATTACTTGAACAACCCCGAAAAACTTAATGAGCTAAAACAGCTATATAAAGACGAAAAGCTTGCTCAAAAATTTATTGCTGATTATCGGGAAAATGGGATTAATGTTCTCGTCTATAAAAACAATATACTTCAGTTCTGGAGTTCCTCTAAAGCGTTTCCGCAAAATGTAGCCCGTTTAAAAGAGGGGATTTCATTTACTCCTTTGTTAAATGGATGGTATGAGCTTAACAAAAAAACAACGGGCAATTATGTAATTGTGTTCATGATCAGTGTTAAAACACAATACAATATCGAGAACCAATACCTTAAAAACGGCATCGTACCCGAACTTTTCCCAAGAAATAGTTTAGTGCTAGCCACTTTTACGGATAAAGAAATAGTAGACATTTTTACCATCAATAAAGAATATCTTTTCCCTGTAAAACTGAGCGAAGAGAACTTTAAGAACAGCTATGTAACACTTAAATTGTGGTTATGGATAGTAGGGCTCTTAAGCGTGTGCTTATTTGTGAATTCTTATTGCCGTTGGCTGGCAAAAAAAGGATATGTCTTATCAGCAACATTAATATTAGGCATATTTTTTATTGCGATCCGGCTATCGGACCTTAAATTCTTTTGGTTTAACCACCAGTTTAACCTCGATGTTTTTAGTCCTTATATTTTTGCACAGGGTGAAATTTTACCTTCATTGGGCGATTTATTCCTTCATGTTCTGGCAGGAACATGGGTAGTTTTGTTTGCGTATGTCCATAGTAATGAATATGTTTTGCCTAAATGGTTAACCAAGACTAAGCTTGCGGGCATTGCCTTTCATGTATTTGCTGTGATTATACTTTCGGCATCAGCATTTGCTATTAATGAAATTTTTGATGGGCTAATCCTTAACTCCAAGATTAACTTTGATATCACCAATATCATTAATCTAGACCTTATTAGCTGGATAAGTATTATGATTTTGTGCATAATCTGGTTCAATATCTATACCATAGCAAATATTCTTATTGAGCTGAGCAAACAGGTAAAGGTTAATAATAGAGAAAGACTTATCCTATTCCTGCTCATGTTGGGAGCCTATACGGTATATAAGTTAGCCACAGATTTTAATGTGTTCTTTTTGGTATATGGGCTGCTTATCTTCATTATTGCATGGAATAATTATATCCAATTTAAGAAATTCTCAATTGGCGTTTATGCCGTGCTATTCTTATCAATGGCTTTCCTTACCTCATTAAAATACCTGAAGTTTAACGACATTAAGGAAAGGAGCACCCGAGAAAGCATTGAGCGGAAATTGTTGGATGCCGACGATCCAAAAGCAATTAACGCCATCACCAGCTTTGAAGCGGGAATTACCTCCGATTCATTGATTGTAGAATATTTTAAACAACCGAAAATGATGAAGACGTTTAGTTTTCACAATTATATTGTTAAAAAATATTTGGATGGTTATTTGTCCCGCTTCGATTCGAAAATGTACGAGTATAATAAACTCGATTCTACTTTAACTAACGACGAGGTTGTCCCCTTTTCAAAATATAAGGATCTAGTAAAGTCTGGAGCTTTTAAATTAGATGAAGTGAGTTATTCGTATAAGATCAACGATACTTTCGGCTTTCAGGATTATTTTGGGATCATTCCCATATTTGATGGCAAAAATCTTTTAGGAAAACTGGTTATCGAACTCAAATCTCAGCCGTACGATTTTAACAGTCGTTTCCCCGAATTACTAATTGATGGTAAATTGAAAAGCGATGAGGATTTTGGAGATTATTCCTTGGCTTTTTACAAAGATAATAGACTTCTTAGCCAATCTGGGCAATATACTTATGATATGGTTAACTCAACATCTAAAGGTTTTAAAGGTGTTTTGGGTGATGTGGTTTTTAAGAATGAGATCACTAGCGATCGAAATTATAGTCATGCAATCTATAAGCCCAACGCGTCTAAGCTGATCATCATGACCAAAGAAAAAATCTCTTTCGTAGTGCGTTTGGCAACATTGTCCTTCTTCTTTTTGGTGTTTATCTTATTTGGTATAGCCCTTTACATTATTATTTGGTTCATTAAAAATATTGATGACAATGAAGCGGGATGGTTTAATATCAATCGGTATTTGATGATCAACGCGAACAAAATTCTCTATAAAACAAGGATTCAGGTTTCTGTGGTTCTATCGGTTGTTGCCACATTGATTATTGTAGGGTGGACAACTTTTTATTACATCAAAGACGAATACCTTAAGCAACAATCAAATTCTATTAGGGAAAAAGTGAGAAAGATCCAGCTTTCTTACGAGAAACAGATCCTTAATACAGGAATAATCTATAATGATGATGAGGCGAAATCCGACTTTACACAGTTTGCTGATGTAAATGCCGCATTCTTAAATCTCTACGATACCGATGGAACACTGATTTTAACTTCATTGGATAAAATGTACGAGCAGGGAATTATTGGGAAGAAGATGGGCCCTAAAGCTTATATTCATCTTCATTTGATGCAACGGTCCGAATACGTAAATCCAGTAGAAAAAATCGGAAGTTTTAGCTATGCTGCGGCCTATGCTCCCATTAGAAATGCCCAAAACCAGACGATTGCCTATATCGGTCTGCCCTATTACGCGAATGAAGCCGATTATCAAGAAAAAATCGGATTATTTATCAATACCCTTATCAATATTTATGCGCTCGTATTTGTGCTTATCGGAGTGTTAGCAGTTTTCTTGGCCAACCAGATCACAAGCCCACTAACCTTTATACAGGAAAGTATCCGTAAAACGAAGTTGGGACAGAGAAACCAGCCCATTGTATGGCATAGACAGGATGAAATAGGCTCTTTAATTAAAGAGTATAATAAAATGATTGCCGCATTGGAACTTAGTGCCGTAAAATTGGCGCGGTCAGAGCGAGAAAGCGCATGGAGGGAAATGGCAAAACAAGTGGCCCACGAAATAAAAAATCCGCTCACACCCCTAAAACTTGGAGTACAGTTGTTAGAAAAATCGTGGAAAGAAAATGATCCTAACTTTGAAAAAAAATTCGCGAGTTTTAACAAATCTTTTATTGAACAAATTGATAGTTTAGCCACCATTGCATCAGAGTTTTCAAACTTTGCCAAAATGCCTGACACTAAATTAGAGCGATTGGAACTGTTGCCTTTCATTGATCAGGCGCTGGCGGTTTTTAACACTTCAGATCAGGTAGAAATTGCTATTTTAAATAGAACCAATAGAAAAGTGGTTGTGCTAGGGGATAAAGATCAATTGATCAGAATTTTTAATAATTTACTTAAAAATGCGATCGAAGCTAGTGAAGGTAAATCCAAGTGCGTTATTCAGATCCGCATTATAAATGATGAAAAAAATGCCTATGTGGAAGTAGAGGATAATGGCAAAGGAATAGATTCTGCATTGCAAGATAAAATCTTCGTGCCTAACTTTACTACAAAATCATCAGGAACCGGTTTAGGTTTAGCTTTCGTAAAACAGGCAATAGAAAACGCAGGGGGTACAATCGGCTTTACTTCGGCAGTAAATAAGGGAACTACCTTTTATTTAACGATGCCTCTGGCCTAGTGTGGGAAGTGAGGCTCTATTGTTATATTGTTCGATTGTTATATTGTTTGCGACTCATCATTACAACGATTTAACGATAAACCAATCGTAGTTATTTATCGCGATTCTCTGTATAAGTCGCTAATCTTCATACCAACAATTTAACAATAAAGCAATTTAGCAATTCTTTATTATCGCAGTTCGATCTGGCTTTTGCCCATCGTATAGCCATCAGCATATAAAATGATGGAATATTTACCTTTTATAAACTCTTTCGGGTTGGTCCAATCTATTTTGTAGACCGTTTCATCATCATTATATGAAAATTCGATAGCGCTACTAAATTGCATCTGCTGACCTTCGGCAACAAAAGTATTGTTCTCATCTGCTATCAGATTTCCAGAAGGGTCAAATACTCTTAAAAATACTTTATGGTAATTTTTTTCTGCTAGGGGATTTGGAACAATCGCAAATGTAATGGTTAATTTATTAGCTGTACTAGCCCTTGTAACCAGTATATTTTTTCCGCTACTTTTCACTTTAAAAGCGTCAATTCGAATGTTTGCTGATTTTAAAGCTGCTCCGACTACTACCTTCGCATTTAAATCTTCGTTTTCTTTTGCAAGATTATCTGCTTTTTCGCTAATACTTTGTGCAGTACTCTTTAAACTATCTCGTTCGGTTTTTAGGTAAGAATTTTCTTTTTCGAGCCTTGCAATCTGATCATTATAATTTTTAACAAATTCACGAAGTTCCTTGATTTGGTTTTGGGCCTCATTTAAATCGCCTTGGGTAAGCTGTCCCTTTTGTAATGATAATTTTAACTCTGCTATTTTCGCTCTGGCCAATTTTTGCTCTTGCACTAAGCGATCGCTCAAGGTAACATTTAAAGAATTTACCTTATCAAGCTCGGCTTCAATCTTTTCGACCTCTAAGTTTAAGCGGTCTTTCTCGGTGCTAACAGTTACAAAACGGCTATCTTGTTGCTTATCCTTAAAATACAAATAAGCATTGATTCCTAAAAGGGCAGCAATAACTATAACTAAAAAGTAAACCTTGTTTCTATCAACTTTATTAATGGGCTCTTGATCTTGCATACTTGCTTAAATTTTTATCAAAAAAGGCTGATAAATTTCAATTCTAGAGATTCTTTAACTTGAACTGGGCGGCTAACATAGTATAAAAAAATGAAAAGTGTAAAATTTGTGGCATTTTTGTATCAGATTCTTTTCAATTAAACGTTTACTAGTAAATCAAAAACCTATTTTTGTATTTTGAATACTACATTTTAAACCTAATTTTCTTTTTTACTAAACTCTTACAATGTCTAAAAGCTATTTTTGCGCACTTTTAATCCTATTAGCAGCACCACTTTTTACTAGCGCACAAATCCCCGCAAAAATTGCTCCAAAACGCGAATTTAGAGGCGTTTGGGTTGCCTCTGTTTCCAATATCGACTGGCCTTCGAAACCTGGCCTATCGGTTGATCAGCAAAAGCAGGAATTGATCGGAATTTTAGAACAGCACAAAAACAACGGCCTAAATGCAGTAATGCTACAGATCAGGCCTACTGCCGATGCCTTATATGCCAAGTCTAGAGAGCTGTGGAGCCATTGGTTAATGGGCAAACAGGGTTTGGCTCCCGCCGATGGATATGATCCTTTAGAATTTGCTATTAAAGAAGCGCATTCTAGAGGAATGGAGCTTCATGCTTGGTTTAATCCTTACCGTGCTACTATGACCGCTAATCAGGTTGTTAGTCCAGAACACATCATAAAAAAGCGCCCTGATTGGTTTTATACCTATGGTGGTCAAAAACTTTTTGATCCGGGACTGCCCGAAGTTAGAGAATATATTGTTCAGGTGATACTGGATGTTGTAAAAGAATATGATATAGACGGCGTACATTTTGATGATTATTTTTACCCTTACAGGATAGAAGGACAACGGATTAACGATAGTGCAACTTTTGCAAAGTACCCAAATGGTTTTACCAATGTTGAAGACTGGCGCAGAAACAATGTGGACGTCCTCATTAAAGCGGTTAACGATAGCGTGCATTTTTATAAAAAGTATGTCAAATTTGGAGTTAGCCCATTCGGAATTTGGAAAAATATTAGGGAAGATACGCTTGGATCCAAGACAAATGGATTATCCAATTATCACGAATTATATGCCGATTCGAGGAAGTGGATCAAGGAAGGTTGGGTAGACTACATCAATCCCCAAATCTACTTTACATTTAGTAGAGCAGTAGCCCCATTTGGGGTGCTATTGGATTGGTGGGCCAACAATACTTATGGGCGACATTTGTACATCGGACAGGCCGCATACCTTGTTCATGGAATGCCTTCAAGGCAAGAAGCGGCTTGGGGCAAGCTGAGCGAAATTCCAAATCAGATCAGATATTTGCGACAGAACAATAGAGTTCAGGGAAGTATTTTCTTTAGTTCTAAATCACTTGCTACGGTTGCAAAGGCGGTAGCTGATTCGCTGCGAACTGATTTGTATAAATATCCCGCATTACCTCCGCAAATGCCTTGGTTAGATGATGTTATTCCGAATACCCCACAAACATTTACTGCAGAATCATTAACTGATGGAGTAAATCTGAAGTGGATGAAGCCACTTAAGGCTAAAGATGGAGAAACTGCTTCTGGTTATGTGATCTATAGGGCCGAAGGCGATGAGAAGATCAGTACCTTAAATCCAAAATATATCCTGAGAATCAGCTTTCAGGACTATACATTTTTCTTAGATACAAATACAGAGAAAGGCAAGAAATATACCTATTTGGTTACAGCACTAGACCGTTTAAAGAATGAAAGTGATCCCAGCGTTGCGATAACCGTGCAAGCGAAGTAGTTGCAGTTAGCAGTTAGTTCAAGTTAAGGGCTTTTGCAATGTTTTCAAAAAATGCTAAACTTTAATAATGATGTTCTTTTTATACATCACCCATAGGATAACATAAAAGAATAAAATAACAAAAATAGCATAGGCTAGTGATGCATTTATCGGCGAAAAATAAGGCTCAAAAAACTTTTGATAAAATGCGGTAAGTGCACCGGTTTTATCCCCATTAGCTTGTTCAATTTTTATCATATTGATTAAACGAGGAAGCAAACCCGCAACAAAAAATACGGTGATCGCATTTACCCCATAGATTACAAAAGGTTTGGTAAAACGATTGTATTTATTGATGTCGATTATCCAATAACAAAAAGCCAGGGCCATGGTTGCTAAACCGCCGGTATACAGCACATAAGAACTGGTCCATAAGGCTTTGTTGATGGGAAATTCCAAATCCCATAGCAATCCTGCCATAACGCAAAGGATCCCAATACTAAACAGCCATGAAATTTTTGTGCCGGGCTCTACATCCTTTCTTTTTAAATATACACCAACCAATACGCCGAACAGCCCTGTGGCTATGGCTGGTAGCGTGCTTAAAATTCCTTCGGGATCCCATGTTTTGGATGATTTCCATAAATGTGCTTCCGTTAAAATTGTTCGGTCTAACCAGGCTCCCAAATTGGTTTCCTTCTCAAGATTGGCATAACCTACCCCTGGAACGGGAACAAACATCATTAATGCCCAATATGCAAATAAAATAATGACAAGGGTCCTAAATATAGACTTCTCTGAGAGCTTTAAAAAGAGTACCGAAGAGATAAAAAACACCACACCAATCCGTTGTAACACCCCAAAAATGCGAATGGTTTCCAACGATTCCATGAATTTAAACGTAGAAAAATTTCTTGGAAAAAAGGCTAGAAATAAGCCCAATCCAAATAAAATCAAGCCTCTTTTTAAGGCTCTTAAGATGGTCTTATTGTGGCTGGCAGGATCTAACTTTTTACTGCCCATGGCGTAAGCGATAGACACCCCAACAATGAACAAAAAGAAAGGAAATACAAGATCCGTTGGTGTACACCCATTCCATTCGGCATGCTCTAGTGGTGCATAAATATTACTCCAGCTTCCTGGATTATTTACCAATATCATGGTGGCCACAGTTAGGCCACGAAAGAAATCGAGAGATAAAAGTCGTTGTGAGGGTGCGTTCATTTTTAACGGATTTGTAAAGCAATTTATAAAAAAATACTGACTTACGAAGTCTTAAGACTTCGTAAATGGTTTTACCAAATGCTCAGCGCCTATCGCCTAAAACTTAAACCTCACAAACGCTTCCATGGCTTCATAATCCGCTAAACCCAAACTATCGTAAGATTTTGCTGTTTCTCTATTTCTGTCTTCTGCTCTCTGCCAAAATTCTCGAGCGTCATCACCCGGAAAAACGGCCCTGTCTTTTTGGGATTGGTGTTTAAAAATGGCAAACTTTTTCCGCTCAACTTCTTGCGGACTTAAGGGTACTGCCATTTCAATTTCATGCGTTTCAAACTCTAGCCATGCTCCTCTATACATCCACAACCAACAGTCGTTAACCCAGGATTCTGTTTTTTGTAAACGCCTTAAAGCTGTTATGATGATGTTAAAACAAACAATGTGTGTACCATGTGGATCTTCAAAATCACCTGCTGCAAACACTTGTTGAGGTTTTACTTTTTGGAGCAATTCCATAGTTAACAAAACATCAGCTTCTGTTATGGGATTTTTGGAGCTTTTTCCGCTTTCGTAAAATGGTAAAGCCATAAAATGGATGTGATCATCCCTTAATCCACAATATCTAGCCCCCGCTATCGCCTCTCCTTTTCTAATTAGGCCTTTTACGGTCTGTATCTCTTGCGTATCAATTTGGTTCGGTTGTTTTTTAGCAATAAAGCTCCTCATCCTTTGGTACATCTCCAGCATTTCGGGATGGGCCATGCCCATTTTTTCTGAAAAGTCGATGTTAAACTCTACAAAACGTAAAGCATCATCATCCCAAACGGCCGTATTTCCGGATGTCTGATAAGCTACATGTACGTCGTGCTGTTGATCAACAAGCCTAATGAATGTTCCTCCCATCGAAATCACGTCATCATCAGGATGGGGAGAAAAGATAAGAACTTTCTTTTTTGCTGGTTCGGCACGTTCAGGCCGCTGGCTATCATCGGCATTTGGCTTTCCTCCCGGCCAACCGGTAATAGTATGTTGTAATTTATTAAATATATGGATGTTGATATTGTAAACGGGACCTTTTTCCAGCGCTAATTGCGCCATTCCGTTATTGTTAAAATCGTCTTCAGTTAATTTTAAGATTGGTTTCTTTAAGGTGTTAGCCAACCAGATTACTGCTTTTCTTATCAGTTTATCTGTCCAAATACAATCTTTAACCAGCCATGGTGTATCAAACCTTGTTAATTGGGAAGCAGCGTCTATATCCAAGATAAACTCAACATTATCAGAAAGCTGAAGATAAGTGGCGGGAACATCACTAGACATTTCTCCTTCAACAGCTTTTTTTATAATCGAAGCCTTTTTTTGGTTCCAGGCCATCAATACAATTTCCCTTGCCTTAAAAATAGTGCCTATCCCCATGGTAATGGCCTTTGTGGGCACAAAAGATTTACCACCAAAATCACGGGCGGCATCTCTTCTTGTCAGGTCATCTAAGGTAACCAATCGGGTACCAGAATTGGGTGCAGATCCTGGCTCGTTAAATCCAATGTGACCGGTACGGCCAATCCCTAAAATTTGCATATCCAAGCCACCTAATTCACCGATTTTGCGTTCATACTCTAAGCAAAAAGCTGGGATTTCTTCTAATTTTAATGTTCCATCCGGAATATGTACATTTTTCTTGTCAATATCTATATGGTCAAACAAATGCTCATTCATAAATGAAACATAACTTTGTGCCGCAGTAGGCAACATCGGATAGTACTCGTCCAGATTAAAGGTGATTACATTTTTAAAGCTTAGACCTTCTTCAGCATGTAAGCGTACCAATTCTGCATAAACTGCAATAGGTGTAGCTCCTGTAGCTAAGCCCAGCACCGCTGGTAAATTGCTATTTTGTTTAGCTTTAATAATGTTGGCTATTCGTTGCGCAACATTGATAGATGCCTCTTTTGGATTTTTAAAAACGGTAACAGGGAGTTTTTCGAACCTCGTTTCTTCTAACAGATTTAATCTTGCCATTAATCTTTTATAATTTAGTGAACGGAGCAGTAAATATAGGAGTATTTTTAAAATTGACGTATAAAATTTAATCAGATTACCTTTAACGTGGTTACCTTTAGCTAAATTTTTCTTCCATGAATACCAATATTGCTAAACTATTTAACATTGCTGGAAAAAAAGAACGTACCATTATTGGACTCATGTCTGGTACCTCTATGGATGGATTGGATATCGCACTTTGTGCATGTAAAAATAGTGGCATCGAAACAGAACTCAAGCTCCTAAAATTTATCACAATGCCTTATTCAGATAATTTTAGAACCGCTGTAAAAGCCATATTTTCAAAAAAAGACGCAGATTTAGAACAGGTGTGCTTATTGAACGAATATATAGGTAACACGCATGCAGAACTAATCCTCGATGCACTTAAGTTGTGGGGAGTGTCTACGTTAGCGGTTGATGTAGTCGCTAGTCACGGTCAAACGATCTTCCATGCACCAAAATCTTTGCATCAAATAAATGACCTTCCAAATGGAACACTCCAAATAGGCGATGGTGATCATATCGCCGTTGGCACCGGAATCATCACCATTGCAGATTTTAGGCAAAAGCATCTGGCTGCCGGGGGCGAAGGCGCGCCATTAGCAGTTTATGGCGATTATTTGCTCTTCAGCAAAAAAGGAGAAGATCGGATAATGTTAAATATTGGTGGCATTGCAAATTTTACGTTTCTGCCAGGTGATGGAGATGCAACCCGTGTATTTTCTACGGATGTGGGCCCTGGAAACACGTTGATTGATCATTATATACAACTCCATTATTCAGGTTTGTATTACGACCATGATGCTAAACTGGCAAAAGCCGGAAAATTAAACGAAAAATTGCTTGCTCAATTAGTAGACCATCCCTTCTTTAACCTCGGATTTCCAAAAACAACCGGGCCAGAACTGTTCAGTATGCATTACCTTACTGCGGCCAGGGAGCGAAGTGGGACTTCGAATATTCCACACGAAGATATCCTTGCAACCCTCTGCCACTTTTCTGCTAACACCATTGTAGATGCCATTAAGCGTACCATTGCGAAAGATAGACTGCCTAAAATTTTTATGAGCGGTGGAGGCATGCATAATCCATTACTTACCCAGCTACTTCAAAATGCGCTACCAGAGGCTACCTTTACTACTACTTCAGAATTAAACATTAATCCTGATGCGAAGGAAGCCGTTCTATTTGCATTGCTGGCTAATGAGACCCTTGCGGGTAATGCTATAGATTTTGGAGATCGTGAGGGGGTGCCTTCTGTATGCATGGGGAAGATTTGTTTGCCAAAATAAATGTTAGTTTGTTCATAAGTTTTATTAATTTTTAAACTAAACATTTTATCATCTTTAATTAAAATTTGCAACGGTATCGTTTTAAAAAGATTACAAACATTCCTAAGAACTAACCAAATTAAACCCTCACGTATGAAAAGATTTTACACTTTGAAGTGGTCAAGGCTATTTTCCACATTCTTAACACCCCTCTTTCTGGTGCTTTTGTTTTCGACAGCAAGTGCGCAAACCCGGCGTTATACCATTACAGGTAAAGTAACCGACGCGTCTAGTAAGGTAACAGTCCCGGGCGCAGGGGTAAAGATCCAAAATACCAATTTTGCCACTTCTACCAATGGAGATGGTAATTTTTCACTTAGCGCAGATTTAGCACCAGGAACCTATCAGCTCGTGTTTTCTTATGTAGGTTTTAAATCGGTAACCACCCCACTACTATTAGGCGACAATCTATCTGTAGTTATAAACGCAGATATTTCTCCAGACGCCGTTGGCTTAGATGAAATCATTGTAACCGGTACATCCCAAGGTACAACGCGGAAGCAATTGGGAAGTTACGTGAGCACAGTTAAAGGCGATGACCTAAATAAAGCTCCAAGTGGGAATGCGCTGGCTTCCTTACAAGGTAAAACGCCTGGTGCGCAGATTAGCCAAAACTCCGGCGATCCAGCCGGCGGCATCTCAGTTAGATTGAGAGGAGTTAGTTCTGTCAACTCTTCTTCAGAGCCATTATATATCATTGATGGTGTGATTGTAAATAATTCTACCACCAGGGTAACCAACACCTCGTCTAACTATGATGGGGGGAACTTTATAGGTAGCATTGGGCAAAACAGAATGGTTGACATCAACCCCGCTGATATCGAGCGTATTGAGGTGTTAAATGGAGCTGCTGCTGCTGCCATTTATGGATCAAGAGCAAATGCAGGTGTTATTCAGATTTTTACAAAACGAGGTAGAACCGGAGCTACACAAGTAAGTTTCAATACCAGCATGACCATAAGTGAACTTCGTAAGCAAATTGAAGTAAATCAATCTCCAACTAAATTTGGGGGATCTGTAGATTTGGTTACACAAGATGTTCTAACGCCAACATTAACAACTACAACCCCTGTTACCCGATATAACTACCAAGATTACATATTCCAGACCGGTGTTGGAACCGATAATTCGGTTTCGGTATCAGGAGGAAGTGATAACACAAAATTTTATACCTCTGCTGCGTATTTCTCTAATCAGGGAATAATTAAGAATACCGATTTTAAACGCATGAATTTTAGGGCCAATCTTGATCAAACTATCAATAAATGGGCTAGATTAACTGCTGGATTCAACTACATTCACAGTAATGCAAATGAAAAGCCTGATGGAAACTCATTCTTTTCGCCAATGAATTCAGTTACTATTATTGGTAATTTCCATGATATATTTTCAAGGGATGCACTGGGCAATTTAAAGGCTGTTGGAGAGCGGGGTCGCGTAAATCCAGTTTCTGTAATTGAAGATATTAAACAACGTCAGTTTACCAATCGTGTTATTGCCAATGCCGGACTAAAACTAACGCCATTAAAAAACTTGACAGTTGATTATACAATGGGTGTTGATAATACGATCCAAAACGGTACCACCTTTATACCGCCGTTCGCCTATAATGTTAGTACCGGTTTTTATGGTGGTGGCCCAACTTTAGATCCATCCTTAAATGGCTATGCAAGCGCTGCAAATGCAACAACAACATTATTTAATAACGAGTTGAACTTCACCTATGATGCCAAAATTTCTGACCTATTTGGGTCCACTACGCAGTTAGGTGGTTCTTATCAATATCAAAAGGATTTATATAGTCTCTTAAACGGACGGGGATTGGCGCCGTTTGTTCAGGTTGTAAATGGAGCAAGTACAATCCTGCCCAATGCGGATAGTAGGTCAGAGTTTTCAATCAGCGGAGCCTATCTCCAACAGAACTTCAAATACAAAGACCACCTATTTTTAACTGGAGCGATAAGGGTAGATCAATCTACCGTTTTTGGCGAAGATAACAGAACTCAATTTTATCCCAAAGCAAATGTGAGTTACGTTTTATCATCAGCAGAGTTTTGGAAAGATATGGGGGTTTCTTCATGGTGGAATGCTTTTAAGGTAAGAGCTGCATATGGCGAATCCGGCAATTTAACGGGTATTGGAGCCTATGATCGATTTAATGTTTATTCGCCAGGGGCATTAAACAGTAAAACTTCGCTAACTTCCTTATCCACTTTAGCTAATACCAATGTTAAACCTGAGCGCCAGAGAGAACTTGAAATAGGAACCGATATGTCTTTTTTTAACAATCGCTTGGGTTTAACTTTCAGTTATTATAACAAAACAGTAAAGGATCTGCTTCTAGGAGTAGTTATAGCACCCTCTACCGGATATTCTAGTCTGCTAAACAATATTAGTGGCACACTCGAGAACAAAGGTATAGAGCTAATGCTTACGGGAGCGCCAATTAAGGGTCAAAATTTTTCATGGACACCCACTTTGATTTTTAATAGAAATAGAAATAAAATCGTGGGATCTGGAGCACAAAGATTACTCTCAACTAATGCGGGTGCTCCGGTGTCGATCACAGATGGCTATCCCGTTGGTGTATTCTATGGAACATACTTCGAGAGAACAGCCGATGGAAACATCGCAACCAATGCCCAGGGCATTCCCTTAACCAATGGCCAAGCTGCTGGCAACGTAACGCGTAAAGTACTTGGCGATCCCAACCCTGATTACACGGGTTCATTGGTAAACGATTTTACCTTTAAGAAATTAAGTTTGCACATACAGTTGGATGCGGTACAAGGTGGAGATGTATGGAATGCCGATTGGAGAACCAGGCAAGGTGTTGGCAATGGAAAAGTTGCTGAAGCAGAGCAGATGGGGCAATTGCCTAGAGGCTATGTGGCAGGTGTATATAATGTTGAAGAATGGCGTATTGATGATGGTTCTTTTGTTAAGTTGCGGGAAATTTCTTTAAGCTATAATATCGGACAAGTGAAATTCATCAAAGGTTTAACGGTTAATCTAAGTGGTAGAAACCTATTCTCGTGGGATAATTATAAAGGTTATGACCCTGAATTGAATTCTGGTGGACAGTCAACAATCCTAAGAAACATCGATTTTGGATCAGTACCTATTCCACGCACTTTCTCTTTAGGTTTACAAGCAAAATTTTAATTTAAAACTATTAGTTATGAAAAGTTTAATTTCAAAATATATCGGGTATGCATTTCTCCTTACAGTAGTTACGTTTTGTATTGCTTGTAATAAAGAATACCTAAACCCCAATGCAGCTACAGCCGATCAGGTATTAACCACGGCGAAAGGATTAACGGGAGTTACCGTTGGTTTACAAAAAATATACTCAACCAGTAGGGCAGGAGTACTTTATGCAAGTGTTACGGCAAACGGCTTAACCACAAATGAACTGATCTCTATCAATACCGGCAATACGAATGAAGAAAGATTGGTTGCAGGTGGCGTACAGGTTGATGGGACGAATACGGTTTTGGGAAATATTTGGACCGGATCCAACAAGATTATTTTCGATGCAGACAATGTAATTAACAATGCTGCGAACTTGCCAGATAAGAATTATGCGGCTGGTTTAATTGCCCATGCAAGTATCTTTAAAGCTTTGGCATTAGGTAATTTGTCAGAATATTGGGAAAAGATTCCTGCATCAACAGGACAAAACGTACCATTTATAACCCGTTTGGAAGGTTTTAATAAAGCCATTGCCACTATAGATAATGCGCTGGCTGTAATTGGCGCAAACCCAATAAGCACATCTTTTTCCGGAAATATCCCAGCGGGAATAGATATCACCAATACTTTATATGCCCTAAAAGCACGTTATGCCTTATTCGCAGGCAATTATACCCTTGCACTGGCTAGCGCTAACGCAGTAGATTTGACTAAAAAATCTACTTTCACTTATGATGCATTAAATCTTAATCCAATTTTTGAGGTGGCCACGTCTACAAATAATGTTATACAGCCCAAAAACTTAAATCTAGGCCAAACGGGCGCAAATGTTCCGGATGCAGGTGATGCAAGGATTTCATTTTATACTACAGTTAACACCACTGTTAGGATCAATGGTTTCGGTGCAGGAACTTTTACTCCAATCCCCGTTTACTTACCGGGTGAGATGACATTAATAAAAGCCGAGGCATATGCCCGTCAGGCTTCTCCTAATCTAGTGAATGCATTAGCAGAACTTAATAAAATAGTAACCAAAACTCCCGCTTCAGATCCCTTTGGGGTTGGCGCTAATTTAGCACCTCTTGTTGGTCCCTATACTCAAGCTCAAATACTCGATTTGATATATAAGCATAGATGTATAGAATTATTTATGTCGGGCTTAAAGCTTGAAGATATGAGAAGGTTTAATCAGCCAAATTCTGAACGTAAACGCAATTTCTTCCCCTATCCATTTACTGAAAGAGATAACAATACAAATACGCCAACAGATCCTACCTTTTAACTAAAATAATATGACAATTTGAACGACCCAATTTCGGGGTTTTGAATTAAATGTATTGATGGGCCCGATTTATCGGGCTCATTTCTTGATAAGGTAATGTAACTTGCGAACTCCATAGGATATTCCCGGATCTGGCAAAAGTTTATTTCCTGTGCTTTATAAGGCTATAAAATCTGTAGACCTTTAACCTGATAAGAAGATAATTGAGAGTCATTAGAATCTAATTCAGTGATTAAATAATCTATATTTTCTAGGGAAGCAACCTTTATTCTCAAAGAAATATCTAATTTCTCAGAAATACACAATATGGCTGATTTTCTTGAGGAGCCCAGCATCGTTTTTTTCAATTGGTTAATTTCCCAATCCGTATCGGTAAGGCCGTTGGTAGGATGTATCGCACTAGTGCCCAGCAAGCAAAGATCTGCATTAATCTCTGAGAGCTGATTAATTACATGACTGCCATAGGTAATCTGTGAGTTTTTAGAAAATATCCCACCAATTAAAATTACTTCAACTTTACGGTACTTTGCAAGCTCTACCGCCACAAGGGGGCTCACCGTAAAAAAGGTAGCCTGTAGATTTTCTGGCAATTGTTTAACCAATTCTAAAATTGTGGTACCGCCACCAGTTAAAATAACCATGCCGTCTTTTACCAAAGGGATGGTTTTTTTTGCAATACTTATTTTTGCATCCTTTGCATAAACAGAACTGTCGTCAAAAGTAGAGTGATAAGATTTTGACAGGGCACCACCATGAACTTTATAAAGCAGGTTATCATCAGACATTTCTTGTAAATCGCGTCTGATGGTATCTTCTGATACATTTAAAAGATGTACCAAGTCTGATGTTAATACGCGATTATGCAGGTTAATTTGGCGCATTATAAATTCGTGCCTCTCTTTTTTTAACATAGTCTCTATAGCTATTGGGAGTATTAGGACATAAAATTAATAAAATCTGCGGCTTTTTGCTGCTTTTTGCAATAAATTTATGCAAGGTTCTTAAAAATAGTTAAATATTTTCTTCCTATAGTCAAAAACATTTATGATATTTACCTATCAATTGTTATTTTGCGTATTAATGCGTGTTTAACAAATGCCAAACAATCAACAAAAACAAAACTTATTTTTTAACCAAATTCATGTTTATGAAAAGAAAATTACTCATGCTGTTTTTGGGCACGTTTCTGTTTGCTGTACAAGCGATGGCACAGCAGTTAACGGTTTCCGGTAAAGTTACTTCAGCAGAAGATGGATTGCCCATTCCAGGTGCTTCTGTGAAGATAAAAGGATCAACAACGGCTGTTCAAACCAGCCCTGCTGGCGTTTATCTAATTAAAGTCAATTCAGGAGATGTACTTCAGTATATCTATCTAGGAATGGCAACCCAAGAAAAAATAATCACCGCATCTGGTGTGATCAATGTGGTTTTGGGTGTCGATTCTAGAGTGCTGAATGAGGTAGTGGTTACCGCTCAAGGTATCGAGAGGGTTAAGCGTTCATTGGGTTATGATACCCAAACAGTTAAAGGCGAAGATTTAGCCCAAACACAACGCGAAAACTTCTTAAACGCCCTACAAGGGCGGATTGCCGGAGCAACCATCACTCCTACAAATGGTACGCCTGGTGCCTCTGCGTCTATTATTATCAGGGGAGCCATCTCCCTAGACGGAGATAATCAGCCTCTATTTGTTATCGACGGTTTGCCAATTTCAAACAATACTTTTAGCGAGTATAACCTAGTTGGACAAGCGACATTTAACAGGAACAACGATTATGGTAATCGCGGGATGGACATCAATCCTGAGGATATCGAATCGCTTACTATCCTTAAAGGTCCGGAAGCTGCTGCCTTATACGGTACGCAAGGTGCTTCTGGAGCGGTATTAATTACTACCAAAAAAGCAAAAATAGGAAAAGCAAGTGTTGCCTATAGTAACTCGTTTAAAATGGAGCAAGCTTATCGCTTCCCAGATGTGCAAACAGTATATGGTGGTGGTGCAGGTGGTATCTTTGACGAAGAGGTTAGAACCAGAACTTATTTCGGAGCGAAATATCCAGGAAGATTTACCATATACGATAACTTAGGTTCCTTTTATAAAACGGGTTTCACACAAAGACACAATGCTTCTATTGATGGAGGTACAGAAGCCGCTCAGTTTAGAAGCAGCATGAGCTATACCGATCAAAATGGCGTTATTGAGGGAACTGGTTATAAGAAATTTGATACCAGACTAACCGGCTCAGCCAAAATTAGTCCAAAAATTTCTGCGAATGCATCCTTTAACTTTATCAACTCTAAAACTGATAAAACATATAAAGGTGCGGAAAGCCCGATGTTAAGTGTGCTTACCTGGCCAGTTGTTGATGATATTAGAAATATCTATACTGCCACAGGCGCTAGAAGAACTATTACCGGCACAAATGGTGGGGAATTGGATAACCCGCTCTGGTCAATGCAGAATAACCCTAACTGGGAAAAGCTAAACCGTATTTTAGGTAATTTTTCAGTTGATTATAAACCTATGAATTGGTTAACAGTTACCGCGAGAGCAGGTGCCGACGTATATTCATTGCAAGGTCTTGGAGCATATCACCCAGAATCTTATAATGCTAATAAAACTGCTAGTACCTATGTGGGTGGCGGTATCAATACCTTCTCTGAAAACAGCATGCTTTTTAATGGTTCATTAATTGTAAGAGCTAGAAAAGAGTATGGTAAATTCAAACCTGTGTTAACAGTAGGTTATGATATTAACGATAATAGAGATCAAGTAACGGCGCAATTTGGAACAAGGTTCTATCAGGCTAATTTCTACAGCATGAACAATACCGATCCAACTACGCAAAGGGTTCAGTATACGGACATTATTAAACGTAAAATGGGTGTGTTTGCACAGGCTGAATTAGGTTATGCCGACATTCTTTATTTAACGTTAACCGGACGTGAAGATCTTTCTTCTACACTTAGACCTGGACCAATCAACTTTTTCTACCCAGCAACAGCATTAAGTTTTGTGTTCTCAGACTTAAATGTATTTAAAGAAGCAAAATGGTTATCAGAAGGAAAATTGAGAGCATCTTGGGGTAGAAGTGGTAAAGATCCAAGAACTGCTTATGTAAAAAGCACTAAGTTGATAGCCCAAACTACCACAGGTGGTGGTTTCGCTACCGATGTAACATTAGGTAACCCTGATCTTGAAGCTGAGTTTACAACAACAACAGACGTAGGTTTAGATTTAGGATTCCTTAAAAATAGATTGTCATTTAATTTCTCTTACTACTATACTGTAAGTGAAGGCCAAATCACTGCTCCACGTTTAAGTTATGCAACAGGAGCGATCTTAGCTTATATCAATAGTGGAAAGATTACCAATAAAGGTTTTGAATTGGTTGCAAAAGGTTCACCTATTAGAAATAAAGATTTTTCATGGGATGTAACCGCTAACTTTACCAGACAAAGAGGTAAGATCATTTCATTGCCAGGAGATCAAGAAACGTTCTATGTTTCGGATAGCTGGTTAGCAGATAACGTAAGAAAACAATATTTCGCTGGGAACTCTGTATCTGCATTAGCTGGTACTGATTACCTGAGAAATAAAAATGGTGATGTATTAATTAGCCCAACTAGTGGCTTACCAATTAAGGATACCAACTTCACCCCAATGGGTGATGCTGCCCCTGATCTTGGTGTAGGTGTTAATAACAGTTTTACCTATAAAAACTTCAGCCTTTCATTCTTGTTCGACTTAAGAAAAGGTGGGGATATCTATAACGCAACTGAGGCTTATTTATATGCAAGAGGTATGTCTACGTTATCGTTGGATCGTGAAGTACCACGTATCGTTAAAGGTGTGCTAAGAGACGGTCTAGAAAACTCGGCTACCCCTACACCAAATAACATTGTTGTTATTCCATATATTACTACAGCATACTACTCTACTGCCTACAATCCGAAAGATTTCATCCAAAAAGACATTAATTGGATTAGGTTAAAAGATGTAACTTTGAGATATAACCTACCAAAAACATTGTTCCAGTCTAACAAAACATTTAAAAGAGCAAGTGTATTTGTTACAGGAACCGATCTTTGGTTACTTACCAACTATAACGGAGTTGATCCTTCAGTAAATGGATTAAGTGCAGCTTCTGGTGGTACAGGAGGGTTAGGTATTGATTATGGATCATTTGGACAACCTAAAACATTTACTTTAGGATTAAGCCTTGGATTTTAAATTTTGAAAATCATGAAAAAAATATATTTAGTATTAATTGCGTTTACTATCGCATTAAGTGGGTGTGAAAAATATTTCGATGTAAACACAGACCCCGCTACTCCGCAAAATCCGGATAGCAAAACGTTAACACCGCCATTGTTTGCGCAGATGGAACGTGGTGTACAATTTGACTCGAGATATCTTGGTGGACTAATCCAGTATTTTGGAGGAGCCGTTAACGTTGGAGAACAACATGGATGGTTGGTGTCAAGTGATGCCATGGGCGAAATCTGGCGTACCAACTATTATGGACTAGGTGCGAACCTTAATCTGATCATTGATGATAGCGAGAAAAAAACAGAGTGGAATTATGTAGGTATGGCTCAAGCGTTGAAAGCTTGGAGCTGGCAACTTACCACAGACTATCATGGTGATATCATTTTAAAACAAGCCTTCGAGCCAAATCGCTTTGTGTTTGACTATGATCCACAACAAGATGTATATGCTGAAGTGGTGAGATTGGCAAATGAGTCGATTAAAAATTTCACTAGACCTGATGGTACAGGAAGTCCGGCAAAAATGGCTGGATATGACTTGGCCTACAATGGAGATGCAGCCAAATGGGTTAGATTTAACTACGGAATATTAGCTAGAAACGCAAGCAGCACAATAAACAAAGCTACTTACGATCCAGCTAAGGTAATCGAATACGTAGATAAATCTTTAACAAGCAATGCGGATAATTTCTTGGTTCCTAATACAGGGTCTACTGCCACCAATGGTAATTTCTTTGGGCCGCTTAGGGCGAATTTAGGTTCTTACAAACAAACCAGAATTATCGTTGGATTATTGGACGGAACCTATTTTACAGGTACAGCGGGTACGGTAATCGATCCTAGAAGGAACACTATGATTACTGCCTCTGCTGATGGTGTATTTAGAGGTAGCACCCCTTATTCTTCTGCAGATGGAACCGCGGCATTGAAAAATCAAATCCCTAATCCATGGGGTGCCTTCGGTTCTGCTAACCCAGGTCCAGGAACAGGTAAATATTTGTTTAAAGACAATGCCGGTTTCCCAATCATGACTTATTCAGAAATGCAATTCCTTAAAGCTGAAGCAGCCTTGAGAGCAGGTAATGCTACCTTGGCGTTAACTGCATATCAAAATGGTATTTCAGCTAGTATCGACTTTGTAAGTGCATTAGGTACTGCTATTACTCCAGCAGAGAAAACAGCTTACATGACGAGCGCTTCTGTACGACAAACTGCAGCAACCCTGACCTTAAAAGACATTATGCTTCAAAAATACCTGGCCTTATATGGTTATGGGTTTGTTGAAACATGGACTGATTTGCGTAAATACAATTATAATGTTGGAGATTCAAAAGGAAATAATCCTTATTTAGGAGCCTATGTTTTCCCAACTAGTTTTTATGTTGATAACGGAGGTAAACCAGCTCAACGGTACCGCCCTAGATACAACTCTGAATATTTGTGGAATGTTGCTGCGCTTAAAAAGATTGGTGCGGATAGAATTGATTATCATACCATACCGATGTGGTTTTCTCAACCTTAAATTAATTTGAAATGAAAAAGATATTTTATGTTATTATATTGGCAGGTTTGAGTGTACTCACGGCCTGCAAAAAAGAGAGTTTGGTAGAGGATACGAAGTATGACATTATACCTGCTAGTGACCCAACCTACACTTACCTAAAATTTTTGGATGTTACGCCAGGTAGTCCAACATTAAACTTTTATGTAGATGGTGCAAAATTCAGTGCTGGGCTATCTTCTACTGGAGTAGAGAATGCAGGTTATAGTTATACTGCAGCAACCAGTTTGTTCCCAGATTTGGGTTATGCAATAGCTTCACCAGGCACAAAAAAAATAACTGCTAAGATCATACCTTCAGCAACTGCAGATCCGAGCTTAGAAGTATTAAATACAACCATCAATGCTGCGGCAGGAAAGTATTACTCTATATTTACGAGTGGTGTTTACAGTAGCACAAATAAATCAGTTGGCCCATTATTGGTGTTGGAAGACGCACGTCCTTCGATCGATACAACTAAACTTGTAGTAAGGGTAATTAACCTTTATAATGGAGGTCCAAATGTGGACTTTATTAGAACTTCAAATGGTGCTAAGGTTGCTTCCAATGTGGCCTATGGAGCAGCATCGGCTTGGACAGACGTTCCTATGAACGGTGGAGGACCAGCACCATCATTTACGTATACGGTTAATAACAGTTCAACCAACGTTGTTTTGGGAACGCTCACTACTGGTTTAACTAAGGGCCGGGCATATACGATAATCCTCCGCGGGGTGCAGGGAAATGTTACTTATCCCATTAACGTGCTGGCTTACACTACTTTTTACTAGATCCCTTTAAATAAATCTAAGAACCAAGTCGAGAAATTGACTTGGTTTTTTTGTATCTTAACATTTTTAAATGAAAAGGGCACTACTGTTTTTACTCCTGATTTATGGCTCATTAGCCCATGCAGCTGTTTTTACAGTTACTTCTAATGCTAATGCAGGTGCTGGAAGCCTGCGCGAAGCGATAACTTCGGCCAACGCCAATGGTACCGGTTCAACAGACTATATCTATTTCAATATTCCCGCCATAGACGTAGCCGGTATTACCATTCCACTCGAGTCAGAATTACCTATCCTCACATCAAATTTGATTATCGATGCCACTACCCAGCCCAGCTCATTTTTACTAAACCCAAACATTAAAATTAGTTTAATCAACATCGCGTCAGATTACTTTAGCGGATTAAGATTGGATAATGCTAAAAACATAGAAATATATGGGCTGATGTTCAGCAACTTCAAATCAGATCCTGCGGGTGCAGTAGATGATAAAAAAGCCGGGATTTACCTGTATAATTCATCAGATGTAATTATTGGCGCGCCCAACAGGCCTAATTGTTTTGTCGGGAATTATGCCGGAGTCCTATCGCCTTTTGTTATTCCTAGATTCGATGTTGTAAACGTTAAAATTTCATCCAATATATTCGGATTGTCAGAAAATGGACTAATAGCCAGCCCAAATGAAAGCGGAATAGACATCAGCTTTCTGAAAAATAGTATCATTGGAGGAGACACACCAGCCGAAGGAAACCTTATTACCAGTAATACAAAAAATGGAATTGCACTTGGAGGTGCAGATAACACTATAAAGATTGCAAACAATGTGATAGGGCTAGACAAAACCTTGATAAAAAGTATCGCCTCAAATGCTGCTAATGGAATTTTTGTTAATGGGGAAAGTGCCATTCCGTTAATTACCAATAACTATATATGCGCCCAAAAGCAAGGGATTTTGCTTGATTTTGCTAATGGAGGATTTGTAGTTGCTGGTAATAGAATTGGAACCGGATTAACGGGCAACGAAAATTTTGCTAATGAAACCGGAATTCATGTTAACTTTTGCAACAAAGGACTAATAGGCGGAAACTCCATTGCGGCAGAAAATAAAATCGCCTATAATAAGACTGGCGTTCTAATCGAAATTGCTTACCCCATTACCATGCTCAAGAATAGCTTCTATTGTAACAGCACGGCTGCAGTAGTCTTTAAAAACCTTCCTGCTGGGAAAGTGGTTACGCAATCTAGAATTAGTAACATAACGGCTACGGGCGCAAGTGGTTCTTACTTGCCAAATTCTATTGTCGAGTTATTTTATAATGATTCCTGCCCAGATTGCCAAGGTAAAACCTGGCTAGCCACCGTTTTCACTAATGCATTGGGAGATTGGAGCTATAGCGGAACAATCAATGGCAAGATTACCAGCATGGGCACTAATTCGGACGGTGCGACATCTACCTTCTCTAAACCCTTTATCGATGATTCGGGACGCCAAATAATGGGCGGATTTTGTGGCTTAAATGGGGGGAGTATCAAAGGGATCAAAGTATTCGACTGGAGCATTCTCCAATGGTTTAATTCTTCAGGCCAAGTAGTTGGTACAAGCGCAGATCTAATAGACGTTCCTTCTGGTGATTATTACTTCAAGGCGGGCCAACAAGGCCTTTGCGATGTCACCTCGCCAATTTATAACGTGCCCCTACTTAGCAATGGAATTAATGATGCTGCGAAGAAGATTACAGACGCCTATTGCGGTAACGCTGATGGAAGTATAAGAAATATTGGTGTGGCCAATAACCTTTCGAGAACCTGGTTTAACAATGCCACCGCTCAGGTGGTTGGTACAGCCGACGATTTAGATAATGTACCCGGCGGCACCTATCATTTTACTGCGGGGCAGGGAAATTGTTTGATAGTCTCACCTAATTATGTGATCCAAAATCTGACAGAAACGTTTAGTGGAGCAACCGCAGTAATTACCCCCGTAACTTGTGGCATGACCAACGGAAAAATCAGTGTTACCGGCAATAACGGCAATGCGGTATTTACATTTAAGTGGTTTGACTCGCAAGGGAACGAAATTGGCAGTTCACAGACCTTGTCAAATCAGGTTGCAGGGAAGTATAGATTGGAAGCATATAGTAGTCACGGCTGCTCTAATAGTGTGGGAGAATTCGAAATTACCGAAAGGCCTTTGCCTACTATTGATTATTCGGCAATGCAACAATATCTAAGCTGTGATGGCAAAACAATAAGTACCACGGGTATTGTGGTAAATGGCACAACCGGTCCATACGCTTTTAGATGGGTTGATGAAAATAACAACCTTATTTCCAACCAACTTAATTTAAGTGGGGCAACTATTGGCAAATATAAATTGGTGGTAACAGATGTAAACTCTTGTGTAGTTGAAGGATCACTGATCGATTTTGCTACGTTAAAAAATACAGTCTTAACTATTCCTAATTCTATCACCCCCAATGGGGATGGAATTAATGACGTATGGCAAATCAATGGTGCACAAAATTATTTAAACGCTGATTTTAGTATATATAGTCGTGATGGCAATAAGATCTTCTACTCGAGAGGTTATCCAAAACCATTTGATGGCATATATAATGGTAAGATTTTACCAATTGGGGTATATTATTATGTTATTGATCTAAAAACAGACTGCGGGAAGGTTAGTGGCAGTTTAACCATTTTAAGATAATAAATTAACAATACCTAAAATTTTATACTTTTGTAGCAAAGTATTCAACTATGGCGAGCTTTACACTTACTCCAGAAACCTGGGAAAGGGTTAAAATTAAATTTTTAAGAAAATACCGCGATTTAACTCAGGAAAACCTTTCGTTTTCTCCAGGGCAAGAAGATCAGTTGGTTCAACGGCTGATGCAGTTAGTAAAACGGGACCAAGCGTATATTGAATTCACCATTCGTAAAGCTCTGGCCGATCCAATGGGGAATAGACTATAAATCTACTTTTAAATGCTAGTGATTTTGTGTAAGTTTAGGATGAATTAGGCAGTAAATGAAAAAGATCAAAACCAATTTTCTGTTCCTAGCAGTAGCATTGATGCTGTTAACATTGGCTTTTAAGGAAGACTTATTTCTCGTTTCAAAGAATCTTGACATTTTTGCTTCTCTTTACAAGGAAATCAACATCAACTATGTTGAAGAAACGGATCCGGGAGATTTGATGCGGAAAGGCATTGATTCTATGCTGGATGGTCTGGATCCTTATACAGAATACATTCCAGAATCAGAAATCGAAGATTATAAGCTCAAATACGTAAGTACGCAGTATGGCGGTATTGGTGCGGGTACATTATTTATTGATGGGAAACTGTATGTTAATGAGGTAACTGAAGGAAACCCCGCCAACAAGCAAGATGTTAAACCGGGGGATCAGATCGTTAAAATAAACGATATAGATACCAAAGGAAAAGATCGCATTCAGATCAGCCAGCTTCTACGTGGCCCAAAAGGGTCAGCAATCAACCTTGTTTTGGTTAGGGATGGAGCCATCCTTAAAAAAACTATTGTGAGGGAAGAAATCAAACAACCTAATGTAAGCTATTCTGGAATGCTTGAGGGACAGATTGGCTATATTAAGTTGGATAAATTTTTAGAAAACTCTGGTCAGGAAGTTAAAGAGGCCCTCGAGTTGATCAATAAGAACAGTCCGAAGGGCATAGTTTTAGACCTACGTAACAACGGCGGCGGAATTCTTCAGGAAGCAGTTAAGATCGTAAATCTTTTTGTTGCTAAAAATATTCTGGTTGTAGTTCAAAAAGGAAGAAATCCGGAGAAAACAATAAGCTATAGAACATTGGCCACCCCAATTGCGCCAGAAGTTCCTTTGGTAGTATTGGTAAATGGTTCATCAGCATCAGCCTCTGAAATTGTTGCTGGCGCGATGCAAGACCTTGACAGGGCGATCGTAATTGGTCAACGCAGCTATGGCAAGGGTTTAGTGCAGCAAACATTTAATCTTCCCTACAATAGTTTGGTCAAGGTTACGGTAGCTAAATATTATACGCCTTCTGGCAGATGCATTCAGGCACTTGATTATGCGCATAAGAATGAAAACGGAACCGCACAGAAATTTGCCGACTCGGTAATGCAGGCCTACGCCACAAAATCAGGAAGAACGGTATATAACGGAAACGGGGTGTACCCAGATTTATTTGTTAGTCCCGTTAAATATAGTCCTATCACCATTTCATTGGCTAATAAAAATCTATTTTTCGATTATGCTAACGCTTATAGAAAAGCCAATCAGGTGGCCCCTAACGTGAAAACATTCCAGCTAACAGACGCTGATTATGCACAGTTCGTTAATTCATTGGCCGACAAAGATTATAGCTATACCTCCAAAACAGAACGATTATTAGCCGATCTACGTACAGAAGCAGAAACCGAGAATAAGCTTGCAGCAGTTAAGACAGACCTGGATGAATTAAAGTCGAAAATGGTAAGCGCAAAAAAAACAGACCTGATTACACACAAAGCCGAGATTAAACGCATTTTGGAAACCCAAATCATAAGTAGATATTACTATGAAAAGGGGAAAATAGAACAAGCTTTCCAATATGATAAAGAAATAGCCCAGGCTAAACAGCTTTTCACTAATCAAACACAGATTTTAGCCATCTTAAAAGGAGATGGAAACTATAAATCAATTGGAAGTCCGATAAAATCTTCAACTTCTGCCAATTAAAATTATCATTATAAGGATGTTATTAACTAAAAGTTAAGTTTTATCTTTATTTATCATAATATGCGAAAATCACCAATTTTTGCTTGAAAGTTGTTAAAAAGTGTTAAAATTTAAACACTTGATAATCAATACTTTACTTCTTAAATCCTAATCCACAAGCTTTTAAAATTTTGATTCTCATTTACTTTTATCGATATTTAAGGATTAATTAATTATTAACTAACCTAAATTTTATTAATTTATG
The DNA here is from genome assembly GCF_059703915.1 of Pedobacter sp. NO84. Taxonomy (NCBI): domain Bacteria; kingdom Pseudomonadati; phylum Bacteroidota; class Sphingobacteriia; order Sphingobacteriales; family Sphingobacteriaceae; genus Pedobacter; species Pedobacter sp. NO84. Next base: position 3,160,975 of record NZ_AP046575.1, on the reverse strand, counting down.
AAAAAACTTGTACTAGGTTTATTCATTTTGTGTACACTATCTGTTGCTGCGTTTTCTCAAGAACGTACAGTAACTGGTACTGTTAAAGCAAGTGAAGACGGACTGCCGATACCAGGCGTGTCTGTAAAAGTAAAAGAAGTCTCGGGAGTTGGAGCAACAACAGGAGTTGATGGTAGGTTTTCAATTAAAGTTCCTGCAGCTGCTAGAACTTTAGTGATCTCTTATTTAGGCTACTCTTCTCAAGAAGTAGCTATTACTGGAAATGTTATAAATGTGTCATTAGTTCTTGATGCAAAAACATTAGATCAGGTTGTGGTAACAGCGGGTGGTGTAAGCATCAAACGTCGTGAGCAAGGTAACCAGGCAACCACTATAGGTTCTACAGTACTTACACAAGCAAAACCATTTAACGTAGCAAGTGCACTTTCGGGTAAAGTTGCAGGTTTACAGGTAAACGCGGTAAGTTCTGGTGTTAACCCAAGTGTACGTTTGGTATTACGTGGTAACCGTTCTCTATTGGGTAACAATACTGCTCTAGTAGTAGTAGATAACGTTATCGTGCCTAGTAGTGTATTAGGAAACTTAAACCCTGAAGATGTTGAAGATATCCAAGTGTTGAACGGAGCTGGTGCTGCTGCACTTTATGGTTCTGATGCATCAAACGGAGCTTTAATCATCACTACTAAAAGTGGTAAAAGAGGCGAAACTCAGATCAAAGTAGGTCAAACTACTAGTTTAGAGACTATCTCTTATTTGCCTAAATTGCAAGAAGAATATGGTTCAGGTACTGGTCCAGATGATGTTCCTTCTTATACCCCATTTGAGAACCAACAATATGGTCCTGCATTTGATGGTTCGATGAGAGTTATTGGTAAACCACTTATTGATGGTTCAATCCAAACTGTTCCTTATTCTTGGAATACATCTGAAGGAAAACAACAATTCTGGGAAACTGGTATTAACAACCAAACAGATTTTAGTTTATCTTCTGGTGATGAAAAAGGTACTTATTACCTTTCAGCTCAGTATTTTGATCAAACTGGTACAGTGCCAAATGACAAATACAACCGTTTTACTATCCGTTTAAATGGTAAAAGAGATTTAATGAAAGATGTAAGTTTCTCATTTAATGCTAACTATGTTCAAAACAGGTACAACCTAGGTGATGCTGGTACAGCTTTCCAAAACGTACTAATGTCTCCGGGTCAAATTCCATTAACCCGCTATGCTAATTGGAGAGTAGATCCATTTGCTAGTCCTGATGGTTTTTATAATGAGTATTATGACAATCCTTACTTTAACTTGGACAATAACAGAACTTTAACAAGTAATGATTATTTAACAGGTAATGTTCAGATTAAATATAATCCACTTCCTGAATTATCGTTATTGTTAAGAGCTTCTTTGAGCAACAGAAACGTTAGAACTAAAAGCTGGTCTGATAAGTACACCTATTCAGCTTATAGAAAATCTATTAGCGGTAATGCTATTGCAACTGATAGAGCAGGTAGCGTAGGTGATGGAGCGAGAACTGAAACACAAACTAACCCTGAGTTTCAAGCTCAATACATTAAACAACTGAGCAAAGATTTCTCTTTAAATGTTATTTTAGGTTCAAGTGTTCGTGATAACTATACAAAAGCTGTAAATGCTGCGTCTTCATCAATGGTAATCCCAGGCTTGTATAACGTTCAAAATACAACTGGTAACACTTCAGGTTCAGAGTCAAATACTCGTGTACGTCAAATTGGTGTATATGCTGATGCCCGTGTTGGTTTCAAAAGCTATTTATACTTACACTTAACTGCTAGAAATGACTGGCGTTCGGTATTGGCACAAGAATTCCGTTCGTTATTCTATCCAGCTGCTGACGTTGCCTTCATTGCTTCTGATGCAATTCCATTCTTGAAAGAATCTAAAACAATTTCAAGTTTAAAAATTAGAGGTGGTGTATCTAAAGTAGGTCTAGTAAACTTAGGTGCTTATAGATTATTGCCAACATTCGGTCAACAATATGGTTATCCATATGCAGGTGTACCAGGATTTGGTGTAAGTAATGCATTAGTATCTCCAGAAATCAAGCCAGAGGTTACTACTTCATTAGAGGGTGGATTTGATTTAGAGATGTTTAAATCAAGATTAACCGTAAGTGCTACTGTTTACAAATCAAATACTGTTGACCAAACTGTATCAGTTGGTATTCCTTCTGCTACTGGTTTTAACGGTTACTTAACCAATACTGGTGAAGTTGAGAATAGAGGTTTTGAAACTGCCGTTCGTGTAACTCCTATCCGTACTTCTTACGGTTTAGAAGTATCTGTTGGTGGTAACTATACTTTCAACAAAAATAAGGTACTTTCTATTAGTACTGACCAATCATTCATCAGTTTAGGTACTTTTGGTACTGCTAACCTTGTTGCTGAAGTTGGTAGCTCTTTCCCTTTATTAAAAGGTACTACTTATAATAAAGATGCACAGGGTAGAATTATTGTAGACCGTATTACTGGTTTGCCAAGTGCTACAACTGCAACTTCATCATTGGGTATTTCTGAGCCAAAACATCGTTTAGGTTTAGATATGTCTGCTTCATACAAAGGGTTCCGTTTAGCTACAGTATTCGAATACCGTACTGGTAACATCATCTATACTGGTGCAAGTACTGGTTTCGATTTCTCTGGTGCTGGTATCAGAACCACTTATTTTAACAGAGATCGTTTCGTAGTTCCTAATTCAGTTTATCTTGACCCAGTTACTGGTGCGTCTATTGTTAACACAAACATTCAGACTAGAACAGGTGGTGTTGATTTCTGGACAAATGGTCCTTCAAATACAGCTGTTAATGCTAACTACACTTATTCTGCAGCATTCTGGAAAATGCGTGAGCTTTCATTATCTTATGATATTCCTAAATCTGTGTTAAGTAACATCAAATTTATTAAAGGAGCTACTGTAAGTTTACAAGGTCGTAACTTATTCTTGTGGGCTCCTAAATCTAACATCTATACCGATCCTGAGTACAGTGCTTTTGATCAAGATAGCAATGCTATTGGATTCACTTCATTGAGCCAAACTCCTCCAGGAAGATTCTACGGTTTTAGTGTATCGTTAACTTTATAAGTATAAAAGAATTATGAAAAAAATATTCAAATATTTAATTTTAGGCGTGGTGGTTGTTGGAGCAAGTTCTTGTAAAGATTACCTAGAAATCAATGAGAACCCCAATAGCTTTACATCATCAACGCCTGCTGCGGTGCTTCCGCAGGCTATAGTTGGTGCGGCGTCAATTACCGTTTCATTTAGCCAAGGTCTAGCTGATTTTTCTGGTGCTAGAGCAAATGCTGGTGGTTTTGGTGGATTTGGTGCGGTAGTTACGTATGACTTTGGTACAGACTTAAACTCAGGTTTATGGAGTGCTTCTTATGACAATGCAAATGACTTTGAGTACATTATCAATAGTACCAAAGGTGATCCAACATTGGTGTGGTCTACTTCAATAGCACGTATTATGAAATCTTTCGCTTTCGAGCGTTTGGTTAATCAATATAACGATGTGCCTTACACTGATGCGTTAAAAGGTGTTAATAGTCTTCAGCCTAAGTATGACAAAGGTCCAGATGTATATAAAGCATGTATTGCTGATATAAATAAAGCAATTGCTGATATTTCAACTGGCCAAGCCAATACTGCTACAACCGTTACGGTTCCTAGTACAGCCGATCCATTATTTGGTGGAAGTGGTACTGGTGGTGCAGGTATGGACAACTGGAAGAGATTTGGCAATACCATTAAATTGCGTATGTTAATTAAAATGGCTGGCGTTCCTTCATTAGCTGCGTATGCAACTACAGAATTTGCTACGCTTAATGCTTCTACTGTGGGTTTCCTTACTACTGATGCTATTGTACAGCCTGGTTATGAGAAAACTACTAGACCAAACCCTACGTACAATGCAATTGGTTTCACCACTACTGGAGCTAATACTACTACAAGTAGAATACCTACTAAATTTATTTATAGTTTCTATAACGGTGGTAAATTATCTGATCCAGGAAGAGGAAGTGTAATCTATAGAAGTTTCCCTAGCACACCAACTAACCAATTAGGTGATGAGTCTTCAACTGTACCTACTGCTTTATCTGCAGGTTCTGCTTGGAGTACAGGTACTAGTTCATCAAACGTACTTGGTGTAACTAAAGGACCAACTCAAGGACAACCAATTCTTATTCTTGCAGAAACTAACTTCTTAAGAGCTGAAGCGTATGCACGTGGTTATTTAACAGGTGATGCTACCGCACAATTTAATGCAGGTATCACTTCGTCATTTACGTATTTGTACAAAACAGTAGCTGGTACAGTAGATCCTGCTAAAAACGTAGCAACTGATGTAACTACTTATACAACTGCTAATGCTGCAAGTCCTTTAGTTAATTTCTCATTAGCAACAACATTAGATCAAAAAATTGAAGCCATCATTACCCAAAAGTACATTGCTTTAAATATGATCGAAAATGATGAAGCATATAATGAATTCAGACGTACTGGTTACCCTAGAATTGTGAATGGATCATTACTTCCATTAGAGACCTTTGCTTCTAGACAATCAGTTTCTACTCACCCAGATAAATTGCCAACTAGGTTACTTTATCCTCAAGAAGAGTATAACTTAAACCCAACAAATGCTCCACAAGGAATCAACAAATTTAGTTCACTTATCTTTTGGGATTTAAATTAATAGTAAAATGAAAAAATTTATTAATAGAACCGTAGCGGTGATGTTTGCCGCAATCGCACTATCATCTTGTTTAAAAGATGACAGCACTGTGCTTGATCCTGATAAAGCAGGAGCCAATGTAGTAGAGTTTTCAAATCCATCCGATATTGCTGTTCATGGAAGTACTACCCCATTATATGTATTGAGCTACCCAATCGTAACCACCAATACCGTAATTCCAATCTTTGTGAGTTATTCTGGTGCTGAAGATGTGGCTCCTCAAGATATAACTGTTACGTATGCTTTGGCTGCAAATTCTGTTATTACCCAATATAATACAGAACAAAGTACTACTTATGAAGCAATGCCTACAAGCATGTATTCTATTAGCGGTACTTCAGTTGTTATTCCAAAAGGACAAAAAAGTGCAAGTTTTAATGTAACTGTTAACACTAGTTTATTTGATTTGTCAAAAGCGTATGCTGTGCCACTTAAAATAACAGGAGCAAGCGGTGGTAGTACCGTTAGTGGTAACTTTGGTACCGTTATTTTAGCAATTGGCGCGAAAAACGCAGTTGATGGTTTATATTCTTACAAAACCTCAGCAACTACTTCATTGGTAGCAAATGCTAACTTTAAAAATGTACCACTGGTAACAGCTGGAGCAAATACAGTTAAAACCAATTTATTGGATACTTATATCAATATCATTACTTACGCTATCGACTTTACTACAAATAAAGTAACTGTTGTTAGTGTTGTATCTTCTATTGGTACTCCAATTACAGATCCTTCTAGTAACTGGAATCCTACCACAAAGGTAATGTATGTTAAATGGACCGCAGGTACGCGTTCATTTGAAGAGACGTATACCTATACGGGGGTCAGATAATTTTAAGTAAACCGAAAAAAAGGGCTGCCTCAAAAAGGTAGCCCTTTTTTTATTTTTATAGAATTAAATTCTTTAAGTTGCTATCCTATTGTGCAAATGAGATCTTTTATATCAACCTTTGTTCTGCTTGCCTTCTTCTTAAACCCTAGTAAAGGGCTAGCTGCTATCGGTATGCAAGACTGCATTGATATAGATGAATCAAAAGTTGTGACAAAAGCGCCTACCTGTAGTTCGATAGATGGTTCTATTACGGGCTTAATTATATCAGGAGCTACAGCCTATTCTTGGAAAGATGATAGGGGGAATGTGGTTGGTACAACTATAGACCTATTTAATGTAAATGCCGGTGTTTATCAGCTTACAGCAACTAATGCTACAACAGGATGCGAAAAATCAACCTCTTTATTCTCAGTTCCCTCTGGAGCAACGTCTTTGCCGATCTATAATGTATATGGAATTAATGCAGCTTGTGACCAGAATAACGGGAGTTTTCATATCGAAATAAAGAACTTAACCCCTCCTAAAAAAATACGGTGGACAGACGAAAAGGGAACCACAATTGGAACCGATGTGGATGTATATGGCCTAGATATCGGGACGTACAATTTATACCTAACCGACAATAACGGTTGCGAGTTCCTGTATAAAACGGCTACCTTGAAAAGAATCCTAAATATTACGGTAGATTTTCAGGGTGCGAAAATTACAGACGATGTTTGTGCGCAGAATCTAGGCTCAATTACAAATATTGGCATTACAGACGGCTTAGGTCCGTTTGTATTTAAATGGACAAATGAATTGGGCCAAGTAGTTTCAAACACGCTTGAACTTATAAATGTGCCAGCAGGTAATTATACGATTGCAATAACCGATGCCTGTGGAAGAGCCGACCTCAAGAAATCCTTTTTGATCAAAAACATGGATATTACCTTAATTCCACCTCAATTAAGTAATTTTCGGTTATGCGTGCCAGGATCAATTACCTTAAATGTGGATAATCCAAGGGTAGGCATCTACCGGTATTATGAAACTGAAAATGGGATTGTGCCGGTTTTTGAAAATACGAGCCCAGCTTTTGAGACTAAGATTGATAATAATAAGGATTTCTATGTAAGCTACGGACTGGGTGTATGCGAAAGCCCACGAACTAAAGTAAGTGTAACCTTGGGGATAAGTACAGATGTTATCCCAAACTCCTTTAGTCCGAACGGAGATGGTATAAATGATCTTTGGAATTTATCTTGGTTAAGCAGCTATAAGAATGCTGTTGTAATGATCTATAACAGAAACGGACTATTGATATATGATTATCAACGAGATAGACACCTATTTGATGGCTATTTAAAGGGCAAAGAACTCGCTATTGGTACCTACTACTATTACATCAGGCCAGGAGAGGGCTGCGACCATGTATCAGGCACCCTAACGATAATAAGGTAAGGAAGATGCACGATCAAAATAGGGCCTAGATCTAAATGTATCAGCTTTTTTTGTTTTTCAATTTTTTTTTCATAATATTAATAAAAATTTACTTGTATGAAAACATTTTTAATTTCGACCGCATTTGTTGCTTTACTAGGTATTTCAGCAAAAGTAGTACTCACAGAAAAAAAAGCCACCCTTGGCGATTTTTCTACGCTAACCTATAATATTAACGACGATAAAAAACTAGATGGACCTTATATTATCGAAAGTCCAGAAAAAAAGGTTTGGCTAAGGGGTTCGTATAAAAACGACGTACGTTCTGGAAATTGGTACGCCCTAAATTCTGATGGAAAAGTATTTTTAAGATATAACTATGACTTAAAAAAATTATTACTGCTAGATTCGGCTTCACTATCTAAGGTAGAAGTAGAAATTTTGGACAGGAGTGATGATGTAGCCGCTAAAGCCTCTATTCCTTTTCCAATCTGTTCAATAGATCAATATCTATCGTTATTTAACCAACAGATTGCCGCTTCAGTTGGCAAGGAAATTAATCTCGCCGCGCCAGAAGTGCCTATACAAATTGAGGCAACCATTAACAATAGAGGTAAAGCTGATTACGTCCTTTCTTATACAATTGGAAAGATTTCTTATACCACGTCAATTAAGGTGTTAGAACCTAAATTTGATTTAGAGTGGGTACCTGCGATGTACAATGGAAAAATTATTCCTTCTAAATTCACGGTTAAAAGTAAGTATTCAAAAAATGTTTCTGGGGCTAAACGCTTTGCCTGGAACTATTAATAGGAATTTCAAAGATTTGAGCGCAAGACGGTAGCGCTTAACATAAAAAAGAGTTTCAACTAACAATTGAAACTCTTTTTTATTGGATGTTAATCCATGGCGTGCAGGCGAACTTTTAAGCCTTCCATTGAAGAATTAAGCTGGAGCTGACAGGATAGCCTTGAATTAGGCAATACGTCTGGTAGGGTATCTAACATGGCGTATTCATCATCGCTCATTTCATTGAGCTTTTCTTCACCTTCGAGCACATCTACACAGCAAGTGGCGCATAAAGCCATACCCCCGCATGTTGCAAGAATATCATATTCACTCGCTTTTAGAAACTCCATTAGACTTAGACCCATGTCTGTTGGGGCTGTAAGATCAGCGATGTTACCTTCGCGGTCTTCAACTTGAATAGCAATATCGTTCGTATCCATTATTAAAATTCTGTTACGCCATTTACGGTGGTATATTTCATGGTATATTTTATCCCCGGATTCATATACTGGTACGCACTATGGCTCATTAATGCCGCCTCATGGAAGCCGCACAAAATTAGTTTTAATTTATTCGTATAGGTATTGATATCCCCAATTGCATAAATACCTGGAATATTGGTCGAGTAATCGTCTGTATTTACTTCAATTGCACTTTTACTGATGTTCAAATTCCATTGTTCTATTGGGCCTAATTTAGGGCTCAAACCAAATAAAGGGATTAAATGATCAGCTTCAAAGGTTGTTGTTTCCATACTTCGGTTATGGATCACTTCTACCCGTTCAAGTTTCCCTTCGCCTGATACCGAGTTAAGGTTGCTGTTTAAAACCAAATTGATTTTTCCGCTTTCAGCAAGTTCCATTACTTTGTTAACCGAATCTGGGGCGCCCCTAAAGCTTTCACTCCGGTGAACCAAGGTTAGTTCTGAGCAGATATTTGCTAAGAAAATAGTCCAATCCAAAGCAGAATCTCCACCACCCGCAATTACCATTTTCTGATCGCGATACTTTTCTGGATCTAGGATCATATAATTTACGCCCCTGCCATTTTCAAATTGTTCCAGTCCCGTTACTGCAGGCTTCCGGGGCTCAAAACAGCCTAGCCCGCCCGCTATTACTATCACCTTAGCTTCAATAATGGTTCCCATATTGGTAGTGAGCACAAAATCGGCTTCGCCACGTTTTTCTAAGCCCTCAATTCGCTCGCCCAATGTATAACCAGGATGAAAAGGTTTAGCCTGTTCTACAAGGTTATCAACAAGTTCTTGTGCTAAAACAGTGGGGTATCCAGGTATATCGTAGATAGGTTTTTTAGGATATATTTCTGAGAGCTGACCACCTACCTGAGGTAAATAATCAATTAAATGGCAACGCATTTTTAATAAGCCGGCCTCAAAAATGGCAAACAAACCAACCGGACCAGCTCCGATTATAGCAATATCTGTAGAGATCATTCAAAAAAATTTGCCACAAAGTTACAAAAACGAACACACTATTTAGACAAATTCCAATCTATTTTAATAAAATCTATAAAATTAGTCGTTTTTAATAGTGGGTGGATAAGCGCGTGACAGCTAACGCTGAGCGTTTTCTTTAACTCACTTTTGCTTTAGTCTTTCGGCTTTAAGCTTTTTGCGTTACCTTTGAGATTGCACATGACAAAGAATATTTATTTTGCTTCTGATTTTCATCTGGGTGCGCCTAATTATACAGAGAGCCTTGAGCGCGAAAAGCGTATAGTAGCTTGGCTAAATTCTATTGGCCCAACATGCAGTGAGCTCTTTTTGATGGGCGATGTATTTGATTTTTGGTTCGAATATGGAAAGGTAATTCCAAAAGGGTTTCTACGTTTGCAGGGCAAATTAGCCGAAATGGCCGACAATGGGATTAAGATCTATTTTTTTAAGGGCAACCATGATATGTGGGTTAACGATTATTTCACGAAGGAAATCGGGATAGAAATCGTTAGTGATGAGCTAGTTATAGAACGGTCGGGAAAGAAATTCTATCTTCATCACGGCGATGGGTTGGGCCCTGGCGATTCAAAGTACAAGTTTTTGCGCAAGGTTTTCCGGAATCGTTTCTGCCAATGGCTATTTTCTATTTTGCCTCCTAAAATAGGGATGTTTGTGGCTAATGGATGGTCGGGTAAAAGTAGGAAAATGGGGCAAGATAAAATCGTATTCATGGGAGATGAGAATGAATGGCTTGCAATCTTTGCGAAAGAGCAATTGCAAAAAGAACATTTCGACTATTTTATCTTCGGGCATAGGCATTTGCCGCTTGATATAAAACTAAGTGAAACCAGTAGGTATGTTAACATCGGAGAATGGATCAACTACAGTTCTTATGGTGTTTTTGATGGAATTGACCTAAAACTCGAGTATTACACTGGAGATCGTTCAAACCGTTAAATTTACCGCAACTCTTGGCTCCAAACTCTACACTCCAAACTCTCTTGGTGCTGGTCTTTCTCCTTTAAGCTTTAATTCGTATTTTTGCAAGCTATTTGCACAGGTTTCTGTGTTATAACGGTCCCGATAGTTATCGGGAGAAGTGAAAAGCCCTTGCGTAGTTGGGCCTCCGCGGCGGTAACAGAGAAAGGCTTGGAACGGAAAGCAGGGCTAGCTTTGTTCATTGCAGTGAAGCAGATTTTCCAAAGGGATGCTTGGGCACAAATAAAAAACATTATGTTAGAAAAATTAGAAGCGATAAAGTTGCGTTGGGAAGATGTAGAGGAGCAATTAAGTAATCCTGATACCATGCAGGACATGAAACGTTTTGCAGCTTTAAATAAAGAATACAAAGATTTAGGCAAAATTGTAGATGAATATAAAATCTACAAGAATGTGATGAGCAATATTGAGGCTAACAAGGAAATCTTAAGTACCGAGAAGGACCAGGAAATGCGGGAGATGGCAAAGGAAGAGCTTGATCTTTTACTGGCCCAACAGGAGAAGATGGAAGAAGCAGTTCGTTTGATGTTGATTCCAAAAGATCCTGAAGACGCTAAAAATGCTGTTTTTGAGATTAGAGGTGGTACCGGAGGGGATGAAGCAGCTCTATTTGCTGGCGATTTATACCGGATGTACAGCCGTTATTTTGAAACCAAGGGTTGGAAAGTTGAAACTGTTGATGTGACAGAAGGTACTGCTGGTGGATACAAGGAGGTAATTTTAAAGGTGAGTGGCGAAGATGTTTACGGGCAATTGAAATATGAGTCTGGAGTGCACCGCGTACAACGTGTTCCCGATACAGAAACACAGGGGAGGGTACATACATCCGCTGCTTCGGTAGCGGTTTTGCCAGAGGCGGAAGAGATTGATCTTTATGTGAATCCGGCAGACATTGATCTACAGACCTCCCGTTCTGGGGGTGCTGGTGGACAAAATGTGAACAAGGTTGAAACGAAGGTACAGTTAACCCACAGGCCTTCTGGAATTGTAGTGGTTTGCCAGCAAGAACGTTCTCAATTGGGGAACCGGGTAATTGCCATGGAGATGTTAAGGAGTAAGCTTTACGATATCGAGCTCCAGAAAAAAAATGGAGATATTGCAGCTAGACGTAAAACAATGGTATCAACCGGTGATCGATCTGCCAAGATCAGAACTTATAATTATCCCCAGGGACGAGTTACAGACCACCGTATCGGGTTAACGCTCTACAATTTGAGTGGTGTAATGGACGGCGGCGTGCAAGAGCTGATTGATGCCCTGCAGTTTGCTGAGAATGCGGAAAAGATGAAAGAAGGCGCTGTGATTTAAACGCTTACATTTATTTTGATTTATTTTGTTGTAAAATAAATTAAAGACACTATATTTGCAATCCCGAAAGGGAAACGGACCGGTAGTTCAGCTGGTTAGAATGCCGCCCTGTCACGGCGGAGGTCGCGGGTTCGAGTCCCGTCCGGTCCGCCTTCGCTTGGTGAAGCAAGCTTCGACGGACACGTCCGAAGATTGCGAAAGCAACACATCAAATCCCATTGTAAAACCTACAGTGGGATTTTTTTTGCCTAAGCCCCTCCGGATACCACATCATTCAATTCTAAGTGGTACTATGTTTATATTTTAGAAATGAGGGAGGGTAAACACTATGTTGGATGTACCTCTAATATCAGGGAAAGAGTTGCGCGCCATCAAAATGGACGCGTACCGTCAACATGTGGGCATCGTCCTTTAAGATTGATTTGGTGCTGTGCATTTCCTGATCGATATAAGGCATTTCATTTTGAAAAATACTTGAAATCTGGTTCTGGCAGGGCATTCGGTTTTAAAAGGTTCTATTAAACCTATTCTTTACTTTATGGTAATGCGCCAAAACCGGATGAATGCTTCGACAGACACGTCCGAAGATTGCGAAAGCAACACATCAAATCCCATTGTAAAACCTAAAGTGGGATTTTTTTTGATAAAAAGCCAGATTATTAGTCCCATTTCATCACCCTTATATCCTCCCTTATCGGATTTTCCTTTTATGGCGGTATGAATAAACGTTGCTTTGGTTATTAATAATTAAGCAATGGCAACTATTCATCAGATCAATATACTAATCCATGTGGTTGCGGGCACCTTAGCACTCATAGCAGGATTCGGAGCAATATTTACTTCAAAGGGTAGCATGCGTCACATTAAGTTTGGTCACATTTTTAAATGGTCGATCGCACTCGTCATCTTAACCGGATTGATTGGTGTTTTTGTCTTTAAACGAAATAACTTCTTATTAGTAATCACTTTACTAAGTGGATATACCTGTTTTAGTGGGATCAGGACCATCAAGTTACGCGGAAATAAGCCAAAGGGTTACGATTATGCCATAGCGGCAATTGTTATTTCCTCAGCCTCGTATTATTTATACTATATCAATTCTATAGGAATGTACTGGGCACCTGCGGTAACTTATTCTACGCTAGGTGCGTTATTTATCATCACCTTTTATGATCTTTCAAAGATTTTAATAAGTGAAAGCATTTTAAGAAAAGCGGTTATGTACGAACATGTATATAAAATGATGAGTGCTTTTATTGCCATTACATCAGCCTTTACCGGAACCGTTTTCGAACAGTACAAACCTTATAGCCAGTTGCTCCCATCTCTATTTGGTTTCGCTTACATATTTACTATCTTCATTAAGTTATCAATTAAACCAAAACCAGTTGGTAAGTAGAATGATGCATCCCGCTATTAAAACTTTAATTGTAACCCTGCTCATAGGATTATCTTTTGGTGGATACCTTTATTTTACGTACGACCATCGGCCAGCAAGGATCCTGATTTCTGTAATTTCTAGTGTAAGTATTGGCTCTTTAATGATGCTGACCATCTATTTCAGGCATTATTTTACGGGTTTGACGAGGTATCAGAGCATAAAGGCAATCATGATGATTTTCTTTCTTCTCGCGGCTGCGATGCTCGGATCGGAAATCACATTCTTATTGCAAGCCATGCTATTAGATAAGCCATACCAGTTTTTTTCCGGTGGAAATATATATGTTCTTAATATCTTGGTGGTGCTTGTAACCGGTATTCCGATGTATGCCAGCGAAGAATGGAAAACAACTGTTAACGCAAAAATGCTGAACCAACAATATCAATTGTTGCAACTGGAGCAGGAAAAAACGAGTTTTGAACTTGAACTTTTGAGGGCCAAAATTAATCCTCATTTTCTATATAATGTTCATAACACTATTGCAGGTCTCATTGCAAAAGATCCGGCAAAAGCCGAAGAAATGGTGATGTTATTATCCCGATTTTTTAGGTTTACCCTTAATAAAACAAGTGCAACTTTTCATATGGTTAGGGATGAGCTTGCAATTATCACTACCTATTTGAATATGCAGCAAATACGTTATGAAAACAGGCTAACCTTTACCATCACAGCTGATCCCTCAACCCTCGACCTACCAATGCCTTCATTTATACTTCAGCCCTTGGTAGAAAATGCGATTAAGCACGGAATAGAGACCAGTATAGGCGAAGGCTTTATCAGCGTAGAGATTAACGAAGGAAAGGATCAGATGTACATTTCCGTGAGTGATTCTGGCCCTCAATTTCCCGACAAACCAGGGGGTGGAATGGGACTAAAAATGGTACTAAACAAATTGAAGTTGCTTTATGCATCCAATTTTACTTTAGAACTGAACAATTTTCCTAAAAAAAGTATCCGGCTTATAATACCAAAGAACAATGAAAACCATTCTAGTTGATGATGAAGAAGTAGCGATTCATCGTTTAAAGCAATCCTTAACTCGTTATCGCTCCATACAGGTTATTGGCGACGCAACCAATGGAAGCGAAGCAGTGTCAATTATTAACTCATTGCGCCCGGATTTGGTGTTTTTGGATATTCAAATGCCCGGATTAACCGGGTTTGAAGTTTTAAACCAGCTCGATTATACGCCATTAATCGTATTCGTAACAGCGTATGAGGAATATGCAGTTAAGGCATTCGAAAAAAATTCGATAGATTATCTGCTCAAACCTGTAGAACAAGAGCGGCTGGAGATAACAATTAAAAGGATAATGGATAGAGGGGCTGATAACGAAGAGGCTCTTTTGAAAATCAAACAATTGATCAGTGAGAACAGCAGTCCCTCTAAAATTACTACACTGCCTGTTAAGTTGGGTAATAAAATAAATCTAATTCCAATAGATGAAATATATTTCTTTGAGGCAACAGATAAATATGTAACAATTCACACAAAAGAAGAAGAAAAGCTGATCGACTATTCCCTTACCTACCTACAAGAAATATTGCCCAATGAATTTATGCGAGTTCATCGCACCTTTATAATCAATACCCTAAAGATCAAGGAAATCCAGAAATATTTTAAAGGAACTTATTTATTCGTAATGGCAAACTCTAAAAATACAAAAATTAGGGCGGCTTACTCTTATTCCAAAAGCATTAGAATTAAGTTGTTTTTACCTTAAGAAAAGTAATAACTCCCCTATGCTATAGCTAGTAGTTGTTTGAACAGCTATTGGCATAGGTCTTGTCTTAACCCTATTGTGAAGATAAAGAAATATTGCAAAGGGTTTTTACTAGGAATTTTATTTTTAATAACATGTCAGTTCTCAGCACTTGCTCACGACCCACCATATCAAGGTAGAACAGAATGCGGATTAATCGATGGCAGCACCTTTTATTCCGATTATTATAGTCCGCCCTCAGGAACTCCCGCTGTAAATGGAACCTGTAGTTGGGTAAAACAAGGCACTTCTAGTTGTGGTACACGCACTTATGGAGGATTAAACTACACCGTTTATACTTATAAATGGGTGTGTAATTTACCATTAGATAATAATGTATGCATTATGATGGTGGCGTTTGGTGCACTTGGTTTCTTTAAGCTTAGAAAGACCCCAATCCTATCAAAGAAGATCGAAATATAATCAGAGTGATAACACGGGAATGGGAATTGGGGATTTTAATCCCCAAATCACCTCGTGGTAAAAGCTATTATTATTTCTTAAATAAAATTTTTAAAAAATAATTAAACATTTTTTGTCAGAGTTTACAGATTAAAATTGACAGTTAAAATTAGTTGACCTCTTTTGGCAGAAAAGTGAGGATTATTTTTTTAAAGTTTGTTAAAAGGTCCCAAAATTTTCTGTTCTCGTCAATCCCACTCTCACCACAATCAATAGTATCGCTGCGTTTGAGGATAAAATCGGCAAGGTTTTCTATCAATTTTAATTTAACTAGTTTTTTTATCGCCTTAGCAAAATAACTTGCATAAACGTGACCCCATATTTCGATTACCATCGAATTGTTGGTAATGGCTAATTCACTATTGAAAAGCTTGAAATAATCCATTTTAATCGCATTTACCAAAACTTCAGAACGTAAGTCAATATCTTTGGAAAGAAATTCTTGAAGCGCCTTTGAGCCTTCAATGCGGATTAATCGTTGATGAAAGATCACAATTAATTTATAACCACTTAAATCATATTGCTTTTCCGTTGGCATAGGCTTTTTTTAGATAACTACAAACTTCTTCATTCAGATCTTCAACAAACATTAACCTTAAATGGTGATTATAATCATCACTTCCAGGCACCAATGCAATTTTTCTGAAGCAAAGATTATCATAAAAAGGTTCTTTAAATGGAAGGACAACGTCGATCCAGTTCTTCCCTATAGTGATGATATAGGCAAAATGAACATCGGCCGCAATTACGATCATTGATTTGGTGGCATGCAATTTTATTGGCCCAATTTCTTGGAATTTAGCAACCAATTTGTCAAATAAGGTTAATACATGTTCGGTTTTTCCAGCCAAAAAATCACCAACGATTTGATCGCCACAATAATGTGTTTGATTGTGACGACTAAATGTACGGTGACATAATTTGCAGGTCCACATTGTGAAATTTGCCCTTAATTATTAGGATGCTTATTTTTTTCTAACTTACAAAACTTGACCAAACATTAAATGGAATAAGAAGAATATGGCGAAAAATGCTGATTGCGGAAGGATTTAAACCGAGGTAAGATGGAAGTTGACTGGCCGGTTGCTCGATCCTTGTCGCCAAACTATACTAAAAACTCTCCATTTCGGAGAGTTTTAAATTAACTAAAAAGTTCTTGTTCGTCGCGGTCGGCAACCGGGATTTTTTTAAGAAAATCATCAAAAGCTGGACCGTCATTATCGGAATATACGCCATAAGCATCCTGAATGTAACCTATATCGCCATCCTCGTCTAGCGTAAGATAAAGTACAGAGTTATCTCCAGGGTCAGACATACCTTCAAAACGGTAGGTTTTTACAATGGTAAGATCTTCTGGTTTATATATTTTATTAAGGTTAGCCGATTGCATCTTACCGTGATCGGACATTTTTATTTCGTTATCTTTTCCTTTAAGTCTTAATTTTTCTAAAATCTGACTTAATGTGTTCATTTCTACTGGTTGTTCCATGGTTGTTAGAGTTTATGTGCTAAAAACAATATGGATCGGAATTGGTTTTTTATTTTCCATACAATTATGTAATCATTAAGGAAGCGGCATCTTATTTTAAACCTTAAATAAGATGGCAACACTCAACATTCCCCAAAATGGCAAGGCCGTAAATGGGAGGACCAAAAAACCGCTTCCAAGTGTAGATTTAACAGCTATGGTAGATTTGGCATTTTTGCTCATTACATTTTTTATGTTAACTACTTCATTGTCAAAAATGTCCCAAATGGATGTTGCCAAACCCATACCGATAGATGATTCGAGTTTTGCGGAATGGCCCGAATCAAGAACGATGACCATTTTGCTGGGGAAGAACAATACAGCTGCTTATTATATGGGAAATGTTAAAAACACGGCAATAAAAACCATCGATTTGGCTGGGATCAACACACAATTGTTGGCCAATAAACAAAGTGTTGCCCTATCTCACACCAACCTAAAAGATAAGCGCATGTTGGTGATCATCAAACCAACCAATACCTCGGTATACAAAAATTTTGTAGACATTTTAGATGAGATGAAAATCAATGGGATAGAAACCTATGCAATTGACGACAAGTACATTTTACAAGAGGAGAAAGCATTTATGCTAAGTAAAGGAATTTAACTGTGGTGCTACCTCGTAGGTTCTGCAGAACCTACGAGGTAGCCAATGGTAGCCAAAATACATTGCCTTCCAAATTATATTCTTATTCTGTGCAATCTTTTTAAATCTGTGTAATCTAAATTAAGTAAATTTGCACAAAATACAAGATCATGAGTTTCAGAATAGAACACGATACCATGGGCGAGGTACAGGTGCCTGCTGATAAATATTGGGGTGCGCAAACCGAACGTTCACGAAATAATTTTAAAATTGGGCCCGAGGCTTCTATGCCAAAGGAAATTATCCATGCTTTTGGCTATTTAAAAAAGGCTGCAGCCTTGGCCAATACAGAACTTGGTGTGTTAACTGCTGAGAAAGCAACGCTAATTTCAAATGCTTGTGATGAGGTAATCGCAGGGAAATTGGACGCAGAATTTCCTTTGGTAATTTGGCAAACAGGATCTGGTACCCAAAGTAATATGAACGCCAATGAGGTGATTGCTAACCGAGCGCACGTTCTAAATGGCGGCAGTTTGGCCGATGAGAAAAAAGTACTTCACCCAAATGACGACGTAAATAAATCTCAATCATCAAATGATACCTACCCTACGGCTATGCATATTGCCGCTTACAAACAAGCGGTTGAGGTTACGATACCTGGGTTAGAGAAGTTGAGAAACACATTAAACGATAAAGCAAAATCGTGGAACGATATTGTAAAAACAGGTCGTACCCATTTTATGGATGCCACACCCTTAACATTAGGCCAGGAATTTTCTGGCTACGTGCAACAGATAGACAATGGCTTAAGGGCAGTTAAAAATGCCTTGCAAATGATAGCCGAACTGGCATTAGGGGGCACAGCAGTAGGAACGGGTTTGAATACCCCGAAAGGATATGATGTTCTCGTTGCCAAAAAAATAACTGAACTTACAGGTTTGCCATTTTTAACCGCTCCAAATAAATTCGAGGCCTTAGCTGCGCATGATGCAATGGTGGAACTTTCCGGTGCATACAGGCGAGTTGCGGTTTCTTTGATGAAAATTGCGAACGATATTCGGATTTTAAGTTCAGGTCCTCGATGTGGTATTGGAGAAATTATTATCCCGGATAATGAACCAGGATCTTCGATCATGCCAGGCAAAGTAAACCCCACACAGCCCGAAGCACTAACAATGGTTTGTGTCCAGGTAATGGGTAATGATGTTACTGTTGGTATCGGGGGGAGCAATGGTCATTTCGAACTGAATGTTTTTAAACCAGTAATTGCTGCCAACGTGCTCCAGAGCGGTAGGTTAATTGGAGATGCGTGTGTTTCGTTTAACGACAACTGTGCGCTCGGTATTGAACCGAACAGACCTGTGATTAAACAGCATATGGAAAATTCATTAATGTTAGTTACGGCATTAAATCCACACATCGGGTATGAAAATGCAGCCAAAATTGCCAAAAAAGCACATAAAGAAAACAAAACCTTGCGTGAAGCTGCGGTAGAATTAGGCTTGTTAAGCAATGAGCAATTTACCGAGTGGGTTAAACCAGAAGATATGGTGGGGTCTTTAAAATAAGCTGAAAGGCAAAAACATCAAAGCGAAAAGCAGTTTAGAGCAAACTACTGGAATATGTTGTAATAATTGTTTATTAGTGTTTGAGGATAAAAATTAGTGGTTGTAGATTTTAAAATGAATTCATTCTTGGTCTTAACAAGGCTTTCTGCTTTCTGCTTTCTGCTTTTTGCATGCTTGTCGTGCACCAGATTACCTAATGTACAGGGAAGGGGCGAAGTGTTTTTACAAGGGGTTTGGAATCAGGATAGTGTGGGCAATGCCGATAAATTGCTGAACTATACGCAACATCATTTCAAATTTAGTTGTGACTCTTTTTACGTTGATCTTACAACTTACTCAAAGGTTAATTATTACGAAGATTCGTGTTTCAATAAGGGAATTTGGAAAGAATATGCCAAGGGAACCTATACAGTTAAAAATGATACGCTGATATTAACAGGTACATTTACAAAGGCAAACTATAAACAAAAAGTTTCGGGATGTTATAGAATTGGAAGGTATCTTAGTAATTTTAAGATAAAATCAACCAGTTCCAATAACTTAGAATTAGAAGGTTTAACCGATCAAAGAGAAGTGAATTTAATTTTAAAGCAAAGAATCGATTGTATTCCTAAAGAATTATAGCAATTTGCCTCATATTTACTTACCCATAAATTAAGAATGAAAATTTCTAAAAGAATACTCCTCATACTCCTCTTTATTTACCTGCCCTTTTTTGCCAATGCATGGGGTGTTTTGGGGCATAGAATAGTTGGCGAGGTAGCCGACCATTATTTGCATACCAAAGCAAGATTGGCCGTTAAACAGCTATTAGGTACCGAGAGTATGGCCATGAGCGCTAACTGGGCTGATTTTATTAAATCAGATACGAGTTATAATTACCTGAGCAGTTGGCATTATGTTAATCTGCCTGCAGATTTAACTACGCCAGAAGTATTTCAATTCTTAGAGCAGCCAGGGGTTAATATTTATACCAAACTGAACGAAATGATCGGGGTCTTAAAAAATGCAAAGAGCTCGGCAATACAGAAAAAGCTTGCCCTAAGATTGGTAATTCATTTAGTAGGAGATCTACATCAGCCTATGCATACCGCCAGAAAAGACGATTTAGGGGGAAACAGAATTTTGCTTACTTGGTTCGGAGAAAAATCTAATCTGCACCGGGTTTGGGACGAGCAATTAATAGATTTTCAGCAATTGAGCTATACAGAATATACCAATGCCATAAACCATCCAACCCCTCAACAAATTGCTGCTTGGCAAAAAACAGAGTTGAAGAGCTGTGTAGCTGAAACCTATCAGATCTGTAACAGGATTTATGCTACTGGCGTAAAAAACGACGATAAATTAAGCTATAAATACAATTTCGATTGGATCGGCACTGTAAATGAACAATTGCTAAAAGGCGGAGTGCGTTTAGCGAAGATTTTGAATGACATTTATAAATAGAATATTAAGTTGAAAATTTTAATGGTATGCTTGGGCAACATCTGTCGCTCTCCTTTAGCTGAAGGGGTGATGAGACAATTGGTTAAGGCACAAAATCTGGATTGGGAAATTGCATCAGCCGGAACTGGAGATTGGCACATTGGAAGCCCTCCCGACAGTAGAAGCGTAGCCGTAGCAAAAACTTTTGGCTATGATATTTCGGCACAAAGAGCCCGACTTTTCAGTTCCCATCTTTTCGATGAGTTTGATCATATTCTCGTAATGGATAAGAATAATTATAAAACTGTTTTAAAGCATGCTAAGAATAGCGAGGATCGAAAAAAAGTGAAATTTTTCTTGCCAGATGAAGGTGAGGTAATAGACCCTTATCATCACAGCCATTTATTCGAACCCGTATTTAAGGAAGTAGAAGCAAGATGTAAAAAGCTAATCGAAGAATTTAAGAAAGAGGAGTAAAGCTGGGTTAATAGTTCATAGTTCATGGTTCATAGCATGGCCTTAAGCAATGATTAACCTATCCTCCCATTCATAAACCATTTACTATGAACCATTAGCCATGGTTTCACGTTTTTCTATTTATCAAATAGATGTACTTAAACATACAAAAAGAGGCAATTGCTCCGAAGGTATGCCATAAAAAATGAGTTCCAACACTTAACCATTCCCATTTATCGGCAATTCTGAATAGCAATGCTATACTGAAAGCACAGAGTGCGATACCTACCCATTTTCCATGTTTCCACTTTGTGCCAATGAGATAAGATAAAACCGGCGCCAATACCAACGTAGCCATCATAGCATAATTGATATTGATAAATAGTTGTGGATTGTGGAGCATTATTAGCTTTCGAAAGAATACCTGAAAGCCGATATAGGCGATCACTATTAAACTGGCATAGTACCACTTAATCAGCTTTGCTAAAAAATATAGTCCCGCAGAAATACAGAGCAACATTATTGGCATCCAATCCATCATTATAAAAATTCGCCAATGTCTCAAAGTATGGTAGGTGGTACCACCAATTCCCCCAACATAAAGCAGGATCA
The DNA here is from genome assembly GCF_059703915.1 of Pedobacter sp. NO84. NCBI lineage: Bacteria > Pseudomonadati > Bacteroidota > Sphingobacteriia > Sphingobacteriales > Sphingobacteriaceae > Pedobacter > Pedobacter sp. NO84. The sequence goes on along the minus strand of NZ_AP046575.1, from coordinate 3,139,557 downwards.
AACAGTAAGTTAAAAATGGATGTTCCTTAAAATCTGCCCATAATTTAATTGTCCAATAAAGAGCAATTGCTAAGAAGAGGCATGAAGTTAATGCATTAAGTGGCTCTGGGAAAGTATGTTGTAGGTTTGTTTCGGTATAAATAATTCCCCCATCTGGTGGATTTTGAACTATAAACATAGAGAATGTATCAGAGGTTAATTATTGGGCTGTAAAGCCATTGTCTAAAATACAGCAAAATAAATATTTTTCCTTAGGAAATGCATTTAATGTTTAGAATCGCCATTTAAGCGCGAGTAAGTTTAACTAAGCCAATCATTTATTATAAATGTAAAGTAAATTGATTGTTTTAATTAATTTTACCACAATACAACACTCTTACCATGCAAACTCCACAATTATATATGATTTTATTGGGTGCTTCCCCAATGGGCAGGAATATAGAACAGCACGATATTTTTTTTGGTATCGGCACTTCCCTAAAAGAGTTGATTCCCCAAATGAAGGCATTTTGGCCGGAGGCGAAGGATAAAATACATATTGATGCTTACCGAGTAGTGAATAAAGTTGGTGCTTATAAAGTAGAAGTAATTGCTAAAAGCGAAGAGAGCAACACCGATCTAAAGAGCTTATTCTTTTTAAATTTGGGAGGATATAAAAAAGACGAATTTGAAGAACTGCACTATAAGATGATAGTGATATCAGATCAGAAAGCCCTGGCTATCAAAGAAGCAAAAGAAAGCGCCTTTTACAAACATGTTGGTTTTAAAGGCGCTACCTCTCACATTGATGATAAATTTGGCGTTGATGTGGATGATGTTTTTGAAATTAAGGATATTCTTTCTGAAGAAACAAAAAGCAGGTATGCGCTAAAATTTTCGCCAGCTATAAATTTACCCGAGGATGAAATCAACTTAGGCTACTTTCAATTTTCTAAACTGGTTTAGTTCCGTAGATTACCCTGCTGGTTGCATCTGGGTAGTAATGGCCATTCTGTTCCATGCATTTATAGCAATAATAGCAATCATTAGCTGAGCTAAATAATGTTCATCAAACAATGTAGCAGCTTTACTATAAGTTTCATCACTTACTCCACCCTGTGAAATTAAGGTCATCTCCTCTGTCAAGGCTAAAATTGCCCTTTCCTCTACGCTATAAAGCTCATGTACTTCTTTCCAAGCATTTAATAAATAGATGCGCTGCTCGGTCTCACCATGTTTTCTGGCATCTTGGGTATGCATATTGATGCAGAACGCACAGCCATTGATTTGTGAGGCTCTAATTTTGATAAGGTCCTTGTGAGATTTTTCGATGTTTGTAGTTTCCAGATAGTTTTCTAGTCCCATTAAAGTTTTATAGGCATTTGGTTCTAACTTGCCGAGATTAATTCTTTTGTCCATTTCTTTTCTTTTTAATTGATGAACAAAGATATTTAGAAGTGCCTTAATAAAACTTAAACTGGTTTAAGAAATGATGCTGTTAGACGCTGAGCGATTAGCGTTAAGCGTTGCGGTCAACTAATGTTTCCTTCTCAATTCGCTCACATATTCTGGGGTAAGGCCAAGATAAGACGCCAACATATATTGTGGGATCCGTTGCGTAAATTCAGGAAACTTTGCTATAAAATGACGGTAATTTTCTTCTTTAGAATAGTCATAAAAATATTTAAATCGCATCTGGGTTGCGGCATAAGCTCTTTGCATCATCAGCCTAAAATACTTCTCGAGCTGTGGCAATTTTAAAAACAGCTCTTCCTGGTTGTAAAGATCAATGGCTATAATTTCTGATTCTTCTATTGATTGGATATCAAATTGAGAAGGAACCTGCATGCTGAAACTCATGTAATCAGAAATCCACCAATTTTCTAGGGCAAACTGCGTGATCTGTTCTGTTCCTTTATCATTAATGAACGACATTTTTAAACAGCCTGTTTCAACAAAATAGTTTGCTTTGCATTTCTCGCCTTCTTTTAATAAATAAGCTTTCTTCTTGATTTTTAACTCTTTGATATGTGCCAAAAGAACTGGAATCTCCTCATCGCTCAACGAAACATAATTTTTTACATGATTGATAAATTTTTGGCCCATAGCTTATTTTTGTTCAGACTACTTTAAACCCACTGAAAAGGTATTCAACTTCCTTTTTGCTGTAGCGTCAAATATACTAAAGCTTATTATATTCTTAAAAGCGCTAAATAAGTTTAAACATTTAAAAAATCATGCTGTTGTTAAATCACATCAAAACAAGTTGAAAAATGGATACTAGAACAGTAAATGCAGAAATTTTGAATGACTTAATTCAAATAAACAACGATAGAGTTAAAGGTTATGAAAGAGCAATAGCAGAATTAAAGCCTGAAGATTCAGACCTTAAATCACTATTTGTGAGTATGGTTGGCGAAAGTCACGAATACAAAATGGCGCTGGCTACGGAAGTACAGGGCTTAGGCGAAGAAATAGAAGAAGGAACTACGAATTCTGGTAAAATTTATAGGGCATGGATGGACGTGAAAGCAGTTTTTACTGGTAATGATCGTAAAACAGTCTTAAATAATTGTGAATTTGGCGAAGACGCTGCACAGAAAGCCTATAAAACCGCATTAGAAGAAGAAGGATTATCAGCTAACCTTAGAACCTTAATTACAGAACAAAAAGCTTCCTTGAGAGTTTCACATGATGAAATCAAAGCATTAAGAGACTCACAAGCTTAATACACCCCTTTAGTATGAACAGAGCCATCCAGAAATTCTGAATGGCTTTTTTCGTTATAGACCCTAGCCGATAGTCCATGGACCATGGTCTATAAAGCTATGTCTCTTCTTTTATTTCCTGTCTAGTTCTTTATCTAGGTAATGTGTTGCTTTTTCAATTGCATTATGGATTGAATCACTTAAAATGGTAATGAACGAGCCAGGTGTTGGGTTTTTCATCAGCTTTTTCATACAATCTTCGCCATCATTATTAATTTCTATAGGCATGTTTGGCTTAATCTCCTTCAAACCTTTGAGCAACAGATCAATCAACTCTTGTTGTGATCTACCTCTTAAATATTTCTCTTGACAAATGATCACCTTATCAAACATTTGTGCTGCGATACGCGCTGTTTCAATAATATCTTCGTCCCTTCTATCTCCAGTACCCGAAATCACACCTACATGCTCGGTGGCTTCTACTGTTTTTAAGTAGGCTTTGATGCCGTTAAAACCATCGGGATTATGGGCAAAATCTACTAGAACCTTAAAATCCTTAAATTTAAAGATATTCATTCTTCCAGGGGTATGTGCCGCAGAAGGAATAAAAGTTTCTAATGATGTACGGATATCTTCCGTTTTATAGCCCCATAAAAATGTGGTTAACGTTGCGGCCAGCACATTTTGGATCATAAATCCAACAGAACCATTAAAGGTTAGGGGTACGTGTGTAGCTTTCTCAACCCTTATTTTCCAGTCGCCCTTTTTAATGGTGATATACCCATTTTCATAGATCGCTGCGATGCCCCCTTTTTTGCAATGCTCTTTTATTACAGGATTTTTTTCGTCCATGCTAAAATAAGAGATGTTACAATCAGCACTTTCTGCTATTCGGAGGCAATATTCGTTGTCGGCATTAAGAACTGCCCATCCATTTCTTTTAACAGCTCCTATTATTACAGATTTAACACGGGTAAGGTCATCAAGGTTATGGATATCTGAAATTCCAAGGTGATCTTCCTGAATATTTGTTACTACTCCAATGTCACATTTATTAAAGCCTAATCCCGATCTTAAAATCCCTCCCCGAGCAGTTTCAAGCACTGCAACCTCAACAGTTGGATCTTTCAAAATAAACTCAGCGCTAAAAGGACCAGTAGTGTCCCCTTTCATTAAAAGTGTATTCTGAACATAAATCCCATCTGAAGTAGTAAAACCAACCCTGCTGCCATTATTTTTAACAATGTGGGCTATTAACCGGGTGGTGGTTGTTTTTCCGTTCGTTCCTGTTACTGCAATTATTGGGATGCGTGCAGATTTACCAGGGGGATAAAGCATATCGATTACGGGTGCGGCCACATTCCGTGGAAGGCCTTCGCTCGGCGCCAAGTGCATCCTAAATCCTGGGGCAGCGTTAACCTCTAAAACAACACCTCCATTTTCTGTTAACGGCTCTGTTAAATTCTGCGCCATAATGTCTATTCCGCAAATATCCAAGCCCACAATTCTTGAAATTCTTTCGCAATTGAAAACATTTTGTGGGTGAACCTGGTCGGTAACATCTATTGAGGTACCACCAGTACTTAAATTAGCGGTAGATTTGAGGTAAACAATTTCGCCCTTTGGTGCAACAGTTTCTAGTGTGTAGCCTTTTTTCTCTAGCAGATCTTCGGTATCACGATCCACAGTAATTTCGGTAAGTACATTTTCGTGCCCATAACCGCGGCGAGGATCTTCGTTCTCTTTATCTATCAATTGCTGAACAGTACTTTTTCCATCGCCTTTCACATGTGCAGGAACTCTTAGCGCGGCTGCTACCATTTTATGATCAATCACCAACACCCTAAAATCATGCCCAGTAATAAATCGTTCTACGATAATGCGCCTAGAATATTCTTTTGCATAATGAAAAGCGGCTACTGCTTCAGCCTCCGTTTTAACGTTGATGGTGGCCCCTTTCCCGTGGTTCCCGTCTAAGGGCTTAAATACCAGAGGAAAGCCTACGCTTTTTAGCGCACTATATACATCATCTATAGTTGATACGGTAACACCCTTTGCTACGGGGATGGCGGCATCGCCAAGTAAACGTTTGGTTTCGTCTTTATTTCCGGCAATGTCTACGGCAATACTGCTTGTCCTTTCTGTCATGGTTGCCCTAAAACGCACCTGGTTTTTTCCATAACCCAATTGCACCAATGAACTTTTGTTAAGCCTAATCCAGGGAATATCCCTTGCAATAGCTTCATCAACAATCGAACCTGTGCTTGGTCCGAGCCGCTCCGATTCCCTAAGCTCGCGCATACGCTGGATATCAGAATCCAGATCGTAATCCTTATCAGCAATTAATGCTTCTGCAATTCGTACCGAAGATTCGGCAGCAAAAACACCTGCTTTTTCCTCCAGGTAACTGAACACCACGTTATAAATGCCCCCTGTTTTGGTTTCACGGGTTCTTCCAAACCCGGTCTCCATTCCTGCCAAGGTCTGGATCTCTAAAGCAATATGTTCAATTACATGGCCCATCCACGTGCCTTCCTCTACCCGTAACAAAAAACCGCCCGGAGCACTTTTAGAACAACGGTGAGACTGGATGCTGGGGATTAATTTTTCAATTCTTTCTCTGAAACCAGGGATTAAATTGGTAGGACGCTGCTCTAAATCCTCTAAATCTAAACGCATTTGGATCAATTTCTTCCTGTTTATCGACCAGATATTTGGTCCTCGTAGCACCTGTATGCCTAATATCTTCATTTTTATCTTGATTTTTTTTAAAACGGATTTGGCTCAATAGGAGCAAGTTCTCATAGAAAACTTAAAGTATAAATTTTTTTCCAAATTAACCCCAATCAGCCGCTTAAAGTTTAATAATCTTACGATAAATAAATAAATCAAAAGCAGATGTGGAATGTTAATTAAAAGTATAATATTGATAAAAATAATGTAAATTATTAGGCTAATGCCCATAATTTTGGCATTTTAGCGAAAATCTATAGAGAAGAATGGCTCCAAAAGGGAAATTAATAATAATTGGTGGTGCGATAAATACGGGAAGTTTTGCCGAAACACAGTTCGGATTGCCACAAAACATGAACTTTTTCGAGCGTGGAATTTTGAAGAGAATTACAACAGAATCGATAAAGGGCAATGATTCGCGATTTGAAATTATGACTACCGCTTCGCTAATTCCGGAGAAAGTGGGAGAAGAATACATCAAAGCTTTTGCACAATTGGATGTACATGACGTAGGTGTGCTTAACATTGGAAGTAGGGAGGAAGCAAATAAGACCCAGTATGCCGAGCGGATCAAGCTGGCCGATGTAATTATTTTTACCGGTGGCGATCAACTGCGATTAACTTCAATTTTTGGAGGCACAGAAATCCATCGCATTTTGCTAGACAAATACCAAAATACCCACATTGTGATCGCTGGTACATCAGCAGGTGCTGCGGCAAGTTCAAAAAACATGATCTATCAAGGAAGTAGTAAAGATGCGCTGTTAAAGGGAGAGGTTAAAATTACTGGCGGACTAGGCTTTATAGATGATGTAATTGTTGATACTCACTTTGTTCAAAGAGGAAGAATAGGAAGGTTATTGTACGCAGCGGCCAGCAATCCAGGGATTTTAGGGATAGGTTTGGGAGAAGATACCGGGCTTTATATCCACGAAAACACAATGGAGGCGATAGGGTCTGGAATGGTAATTTTAGTTGATGGACGTTTGATGGCCGATACTAACCTCACAGATGTAGAAATGGGACAGCCGGTTTCTATCAAGAATATGGTGGTACACGTGATGTGCGATGGAGATAGCTACGACCTTAAGAGCCACCAACTGATTATTCAGCATCCCAAAGTGGTACCTACAGAATAGCGTCTTGCGATAAGCGATAAACGATACCTACGCTCAACGCCAGACGCCCAACACTCAAACTATGAAACTAATCATCCATGGGGGTTTTTTTAGCGAATCATCAACCAATCAAGAAACAAAAAAAGCGAAACAAGATGCGTTGGTTGAGATTGTTGAAAAAGCGGCCCAATTTTTAAAAGAACACAGCGCTGTAGAAACGGTCGTATATGCAGTTGGTTTATTGGAAGATAATGAGCTGTTTAATGCCGGCATTGGTTCTCAGATCCAAAGTGATGGAAAAGTGAGATTAAGCGCTTCCTTAATGGATGGAAAAACACAAAAATTTAGTGGCGTAATTAATATAGAAGATGTGGAACATCCTATTGAGATAGCAAAAATGCTGCTTAATTATGAAGATACGGTTTTAAGTGGAGAAGGTGCATTAGCCTTCGCCAGAAAAAATAATTTCGAGTACTTCAATCCGATTACTCCCCAAAGACAAACTGAATTCGAAGAAAAACGTAATCAAAAGGAAAGGAAAGGGACAGTTGGTTGCGTAGCATTGGATGCTGATGGGAACTTGGCTGCCGGCACATCAACTGGTGGAAAAGGATTTGAAATTCCTTGTCGCGTTAGTGATTCGGCCACAGTTGCAGGCAATTTTGCAACAAACTTTGCAGCGATCTCTTGTACGGGAGTGGGAGAGGACATTGTGAGCGGCGCCCTCGCAGCAAAAATTGCGACCCGTGTAAGCGATGGCTTTACGCTAAAAGCAGCCTGCGATAAATCGTTCGATGAGCTTAAGGCCTTTGATGGCTTCGCTGGTGTGATTGGAATTGCGGCAGATGGCGAGATCTATCATTGCGATTCCCATCCGTATATGGTTTGGGCATCATTTGATGCAGAAGTTGAGGTATTTAACTAAATTTTTTTACCTACCTTTATAGGATGAATAAAATTTATTTAACGCTTGTTAGCTTAATTTTTGTTTCTAATGGCAATGCTCAGAATATCAATTCTGGGCCTCAGGATATACAGGTTGGAACAGCTATCAATATTTCTGTTTCTACATATAATGAATCTGATGGAGATGAATTTTTTGCCGATGCAGAGAAAAATGAAAAGCGGGGCGATTTAAATGAGGCTCTAACCCTTTTTGGAAAAGCGGCCTTTGAATATAATAACGAAAAGAAATTCAGCAGATATGGGGCCGCTCTACTTAGAATGAGTAATGTGCACCTCTTATTACTGCATTATACCGAAGCAGAACAGGTGGTATTAAATGCTGCGCTCAAAACCTATTCGCGCATTGGAAGCATGTCTGGCCAAATGGCGTCATACAACCAATTGGGTAAAATCTATTATGCGGCAAACAAGTTAACGCAATCACTTTGGTTCTACACCCAACAAGGGATCGTAGCCCAACAATTAAAAAACAATACATCATATATTGATTCTGTATTAGGTATTGCAATGATCAAAATCAAGAAGAAAGAGTATAGTCTTGCTATTAAAGATGTAAATAGAGCCGAATTATTGGCTAAAAATGCAAGAATTACCCAATTTGCCCAACAAATAAAAAGCAGTAGGTCTGCAATCGCAGAAAAACAATCGCTCAAAAAATAAACCTCTACCGTTGGTAAAGAAAAAGGATGTAATTCAGAAGGCTAGTTCATTGGTATTATGAGACGCTAAAAACAGATTAATGCCCTCAATAACTTTATGCCATCATAAAAATTACAAAAAAGATACAGACTAAAACTGTATCTTTTTTGTTTATTTAAGAAATTGGTATCATATTGGATGATGATTTTGTAAGAATGGAACTTAAATTTGTAAAAGAGATGTTGAGAAGAGTATTGATGATAACATTTACAGCCGCAGCACTTGCCTGTAGCGCATCGCCAAAACCCCAAAAGTTGGTTGATGGAGTTCAGAATATTAAACCTGATGAGCAGCAGAGCCTAGCTTGTAGACAGGTAGTATCTCTGATCGAAAATTATAATTACAAGCACATTAAGCTTAATGATTCTATTTCATCTATTATATTAGACCGGTATATCAAGGCCTTAGATCCGTCTAAATATTATTTTTTAGCAAGCGATGTCAAAGAATTTGAAAAGTATAGAACGGCGTTGGATGATGATTTTAGAAATGGCGACCTAAGTGTTCCGTTCTACATCTTTAATGTGTATTTAAAAAGGTATAACGAACGTATCGATTATTCTTTATCGCAGATTAAAGCCAAATATGATTTTAACCAAGACGATACCTATGTTTATGATAGAGAGAAGATGGACTGGGTGAGCAGTAGCACGTCATTGGATGATCTTTGGAAAAAACGTGTTAAATATGAGTTGGTTAACCTAAAAATAGCCGGTACAGATCAAAATAAGAATTATGAGACCTTAACCAAGCGTTACGAAAGTTTAAAAAGTCAGGCTGCTAAATTTAATAATCAGGATGTATTCCAGACCTTGATGGATGCGTTAACCGAAGCAGTAGACCCGCACACCAATTATTTTAATCCACAAAACGCCGAAAAATTCAACCAAGAAATGTCTCGCTCTTTGGAAGGAATTGGTGCAACGTTACAATTGGAAAACGAAATTACTAAAATCGTTTCAATTGTTCCGGGAAGCCCCGCTTTTAAAAGCAAACAGTTAAATGCAGGAGATCGTATTGTTGGGGTTGCGCAGGGAGTAGATGGTGAGTTTGTTGATGTGGTAGGTTGGAGAATAGATAATACGGTATCAAAGGTCAAAGGTCCTAAAGGTACTACAGTACGACTTAAAATTATCCCGGTAGGACAGGAGCTTTCTTCTAAGCCGATAATTGTTACCCTGGTTAGGGACAAGATCATTCTAGCAGATCAATCTGCCAAAAAGTCTGTTAAAACTATTCAGTCGGGTGATAAAACTTATAAAATCGGAATTCTCGACGTCCCTGCATTTTATGCAGATTGGAAAGCCATGTACGCTGGCGATAAAAATTATAAAAGCACAACACGCGACGTAAAATTATTAATTGATACGTTAAAAAATATAGATAAAGTAGACGCTATTGTGATGGATCTTCGTGCAAATGGCGGTGGTTCGTTGCCTGAAGCAATAGATTTAACAGGATTGTTTATTGATAAGGGACCTGTCGTTCAAGTGAGGGACTATAACAATAGCATTAAAGTAAGTGAAGATAAAAATGCTGGCGCAGCATGGACTGGCCCTTTTGGGGTTATGATCGACAGATTAAGTGCGTCTGCCTCTGAAATCTTTGCTGGTGCCATCCAAGATTACGGACGTGGTGTGATTATGGGTACCCAGTCTTATGGCAAGGGAACCGTACAGCAAGTAATTGCCTTAAATGATATGGTAGATCCGGCAATCTTGCAGAAAATGATAGCTTCTATTAAAAATAAACCTGCAGGCACAACTAAGGTTACTATCCCTGATCAAAATAGTGGGCCAATTTTAGATAAAGATGGCGTTCCACAACTGGGTCAGCTAAGTTTAACCATGGCAAAATTCTATCGCATCAATGGGTCTAGTACACAACATAAAGGGGTTACACCAGATATCACTTTTCCATCACTTTATCCGTTAGATAAGATTGGTGAGGATACTGAGCCATCGGCATTGCCATTCGATATTATCAAAGCTTCGAATTATCAATCTGTTGCCAATTTGGCCATGATTAAAGGTGAATTATTAAAATTGCACAATCAACGCATGAGCACCTCTTTAGAAAATAAAGCCGTTGAAGAAGATATCATTGAAGCAAAAAAACGTGATAAAGAAACTTCGATTACATTAAACGAAGCTAAACTAAAAGCAGAGAGAGACGCGTTGGAAAGTAAAAACTTAGCTCGTTTAAATGCCCTAAGAGCTGCAAGAGGACTTGCTGCAGTTAAAAAAGGCGACAAAGCAACTAAAGAAGAGCCTTTTGATTATGTGGAGGAAGAAAGCCTAAAAGTTATGGCCGATCTGATGAAGATGACTGAGAACACAAAAATTTCAAATGTGCCTGCCTATAATAAGTAAGCATTAGTAGACTTTTCGGTTACCCTCATTTAGGGGTATACTAATAAAGCCATTCCAATTTTGGAATGGCTTTTTGCATTGGAAAAATGCTTATGATGTTGACCTAATAAATCTGTGAGGTTTTTAAAACCTCACAGGTTATTTTTTCTTAGCTGTATTTTCTTTGTCTCTTGCCAATTGCATCGACATCATTTCTTTCATGGTTTTGTTCATTCCATCGGTGCTGCCATCTAAGAAAATTACATTACCATCGCTGTTTTCTGCGAAATGCTTAATGGATTCGGTCCACATGGTGAATAAGATTACCGAAATATCCAAATTGGCCTGCTCCATTTCCTGGGCGGCCTTGGTCATTCCATGCGCCACCTCTGCTCTAAAGAGGGCTATACCTTGTCCGCGTAATTGGGCGGCTTCTCTTTCAGCTGCCGCAGCTATTTTAATGGCATTTCCATCAGCTTCTGCGCCTTTAGTTTTTGTGATCAAAAGTGCCTGGCCTTCGTTTTCGGCTGCTGCCTTTAAATTATTGGAAGCCACAACCCTGCTCATCGAGCGCATGATCTCATCATCGAATGTGATATCATTTAACTGGAGATCCTGAAGGTGATAGCCCCAGCTTTCTAAAACCTGATCAATCTGATGTTTTACATGCTCTACAATTTCATTTCTTTGGGCCAATACATTGGCCTGTTTTTGGGTGGCCACATAGGCACGGATAGATCCTTCGATTGTTCTGATCAGCGCCTGCATTAAATTGGTCGAATCCACAAATTTAAAGGCCACATTTTTAATCGTCTCTTCATCATGGTTAAGTACAGAATAAAGCAACATCGCCTTAAAATATACATTGGCCTGATCATGCGTAACGGCTTGGAAAGATAGTTCTACAGAACGGTTTTGAATAGAAATCCGGGAATGAATCTGTTCTATTAGTGGAATTTTGAGGCTCAACCCTGGGCGTAACTGCCTGCGGTATTTGCCGAAAATGGTAATTACTGCTATTGTTCCCTGTTTTACAGTTACAAAAGAACTGAACAAAACAATTAATCCGAAAAATAACAGCACATATGGGGCGTACATCATGATGGTTGGTTTAGAAAGTAATATTATGAAAAAAAGTACGGATTGCAAAGTCTAAGCATTTGATGCGCTGGACAGTAGTACAATTTTGGGTCGTACGATGAAGAGCGATGTAACATTAGCGCTATTGGTTGTAAAACAAAAACCTTTGATCCGATGTTATACCATGATTAAACTTAAAACTATGAATGTAAAACGGACTTTTGGAACCATCCTAACTATTTTAGGAATTATTGGATTAATTTATGCCGGTTGGGGCTTTGTACAACACAGTTCTGATGCCAGAGCACTAATCATTTTTGGGATCATTGGCGTTATTTTCTTCTTTGCAGGAATTGGGCTGGTTCGCAACACGAAAGACGAAGCCTAGCCTAAGCGTTGTTCATTAGTTCACTTGTTCATTGGTTACCTTGGTGAACAAATGGACTAATGGGAACCATATTCAGTTACTGCTGCTGGTGATTCGAACACCCTTAAACCTTAAATTGCTTTCGGGAAAATCAATTTGAGTTAAACTTTGTATTTTTTTAAAGGCGGTATTTTCTTTGTCGATCGTTAAACGATTGATTTTATCCTGTTTTACTGAAACTATATCGGCATACAAAAAATCGCCTTTGGTATTAATCTTAAGCTGCAAGAGTGGGGCAAATCCATTTGGACCTTTTAGATTGAACATACCATAAGTACAGAAATTGCCTAGGCTATAAGCTATAAATTTATTTTTATACACTTCTACCGCTCGGGTTACATGCGGTCCGTGGCCCAAGACCACGGCGGCGCCCGCGTCTATTACTCCATGTGCAAATGCATACACATTACCTCTATTTTCTTTAACGAATATTTCCGTTTTTCTGGTTACATGCTCATAAATTGGACCTTCGGCCCCTCCGTGAAATGAAACGATAACAATATCTGCTTGTTTTTTTAGCATGGAAACTAGCATTTTTGCACTATCAATATTTTTAATGGATACGGTATTTTCATTGGGCGCAAAAGCACAAAAGGCATATTTAACACTATCAATCTGAAAGATTTCGAAAGGCTTGTTAAGTTGGCCAGCATAATGGATCTGAAGAGAATCCAATAGTTTTGCCGTATTTTTTCGCCCTTTGGCATCAAAATCGCCAACATGGTTATTGGCAACGCTTAATAGGTTAAAACCTGCTTTTTTATAAATTTGGGCATAGCGATCTGGCATTCTAAAGGCGTAGCAATTGTTTGGATCAACGCCCTTACACTTGGTAGAATTTCCAGAGTTAAGGAAACAACCTTCGAGGTTGCCAAACACAATATCGCCTTTTAAAAGGCTATCAACCGCAACAAAGCTATTGAGGGCATCGTCTGGAGGCAGATTTAACTTGCTTGGAAATGCCGATCCTAACATCATATCGCCAACGGCTACAATATCTATAGTATCTGGATCCTCCACGACCATCTCCAATGGGATAGGCTTAATTCGTATTGCTTTGGCTTCAGTTTGCCCCTGACAGCTCATCAAAAGGTAAGCCGCAGCGATTGTAAAAACGGAAAGAATTACCAATTTCTTCATGTTCATTCCATAAAAAATCCCCCTAATGGTAGGAGGATTAATTTCTTTGTCACTTGGCAACTAAAAACTGCCGAAGAACTATTCTTCTACAAAATCTTTTTTGGCTGATTCTAATATTCTTCCGCCCTTAAAAAAGATCCTCGAATAATAAGGTTCGTTTAGGTTACTTATTTTAACACCTCGAGATGATGAGGCATGTGCAAATCGATTATCGCCTAGGTAAACTCCAACATGGGAAATCCTACGGCCATTGCTTCTAAAGAAAACTAAGTCTCCTTCTTTAAGTTCATCTTTAGAAAGAGGCATGGTCATTCCGAAAATATCGCCAGAGTTTCTTAAGATCGTGGTGTTGAAAACTTTATCGTAAATTGTTTTGGCGAAGGCCGAACAATCAATGCCTTTCTTGGTATTTCCACCGAAGCTGTAAGGCGTGCCGATCCATTCGTAAATAAACTTGTAAAGTTTAATGTTAGAAGTTGCATTTACCGCAACACCCATTACCTGCGAGAAATATTGCGAGGCTAAATTATCTGGGTCTTCTAATTTATTTTCTTCTTTTGTCTTGTTTTGTGCTAGTACAGCAGTTAAGCTGAAGAGAACGATGAGTATTGAAAACAAAAACTTTTTAATCATGTTATACTGTTAAGTTTGGGTAAATGACACTTACACTTAAACGTACACCACTACGGGCTTATTGTTGGTTCCCAAAAATACGTCATTCGTATCTGTTTTCCAAATTGTTTCAACTAATTAATAAAAGTTATTAACATTTCGAGGTTTTTTAAGCTATAAATTGCGGTAAATTTACTCGTGTCATCCCTTTGGCAAAGTACGCAGATACAAAGAAGTTATAGCCTTTTCAATTAAATGTTTTCCACTCTCTGCCTTCTTTGGGGTGTTACCGTTCTTTATAGGTAAAGTGTGAGCGGGGCAGAATAAAATTTTGCGAATTCCTAGGGCGGATTGAATCATATTTCAACAATAAGGGAAGTTAAAAAACCGAAACATTCTTGCCTTTCTTAGCTATTTATTCCATGCTGTTTAACCCAGTCCGAAAATCAAAATTTTAGAGTAATTTTTAAGAGAGGAATGACTATTTTAGTCTATAAAGTACATTAAAATACAAGAAAAAAAATTAGATTTGCTCTCATAAAATTAAAAATCAATACGCCAACATAATGAGTGCAGTAGAAATTAATAAGGATACCTATTTGAAATGGTTCGAATCGATGTTGCTGATGCGGAAGTTCGAAGAAAAAACAGGGCAATTATACGGACAACAGAAAATTCGTGGATTTTGTCACCTCTACATCGGACAGGAAGCTGTAGTTGCTGGGGCGATTTCTGCCATGCAAAAAGGTGATTCGATGATTACTACCTATCGTGATCATGCACATGCACTAGCTTTAGGTGTGAGTGCAAATAGTATCATGGCCGAAATGTATGGTAAAATTACGGGTTGTTCTAAAGGAAAAGGCGGTTCGATGCACATTTTTAGCAAAGAACATAATTTTTATGGCGGACACGGTATTGTTGGCGGTCAGATCCCTTTGGGCGCTGGTATCGCATTTGCAGAAAAATACAAAGGAACAGACAATGTAAATATCTGTTACATGGGTGATGGTGCGGTTAGACAGGGTGCCCTAAATGAAACCTTTAACATGGCTATGCTATGGAAACTACCGGTGATTTTTGTTTGCGAAAATAACGGTTACGCCATGGGAACCTCGGTAGAACGTACTACAAACATGTCTGATATCTATAAGATTGGTTTGGGTTTTGATATGCCCTGCGCACCGGTTGATGGAATGGATCCGATTGCGGTTCATACTGCCATGGATGAAGCAATACAACGTGCCCGTAAAGGCGAGGGGCCAACTTTCTTAGAAATGAGAACCTATCGTTATCGTGGACATTCAATGTCTGATCCAGCAAAGTATAGAACTAAAGATGAGTTGGAAACCTATAAGGCGAAAGACCCCATCGAACAGGTAAGAGAGGTTATTCTGAAAGAAAAATATGCTGATGACAAATGGATTACCGACATCGAAGAGAAGGTGAAAGCGATTGTCGAAGAATCTGTAAAATTTGCCGAAGAATCTGCCTGGCCCGACGCGTCAGAACTCTATAAAGATGTATATATGCAAGCAGATTACCCTTATCAAGATAAATAGTACAAACGCATTTCAATAGATATATAAATGGCTGATATAGTAAAAATGCCCAAGATGAGCGATACCATGACCGAAGGGGTAATGGCAAAGTGGCATAAAAAAGTAGGCGATAAAGTTAAGAGCGGCGATGTTTTGGCCGAAGTTGAAACAGATAAAGCCACGATGGATCTAGAATCCTACTGGGATGGGACGCTGTTGTTTATAGGTGTGGATGAGGGGAAAGCGGTACCGGTTGATGCGGTGATTGCAGTGATCGGTAAAGAAGGCGAAGACTATCAAGCTGCGCTGGATGCTGAAAAAGGAGCTGAAAGCGAAAAGCCTAAAGCCGAAAGTGAAGAACCAAAAGCAGAAGAAGCTGAGAGTAAAGAGACAAAAGTTGAAAGCGACGCGCCTGCACAAGGTGGGGGCATGAGTGAAGAAGAATTGAGCAAAAAGGGAATTACGGTAATTCGTATGCCTTTGCTAAGCGATACCATGACCGAAGGCGTAATTGCTGAGTGGCATAAGAAAGTGGGGGATACCGTAAAAGACGACGATGTTTTAGCTGATGTAGAAACAGATAAGGCCACCATGGAAGTGATGGGCTATGCAACGGGAACACTTTTGCATATCGGAGTAAATAAAGGTGAAGCCGCTAAAGTAAATGGTATTATTGCTATTGTTGGTCCAGAAGGAACGGATGTAAGTGGGATATTAGCACAAGGAGGAGCTCCTGCATCTAAAGCTGAAAGCGGAAAGCCGAAAGAAGAAGCTAAAAGCGAAGAACAAAAACCAGAAGCCTCTGCCGAAGCTTCACCGAAAGCAGAAGAACCTGCAAAAGTAGTTTCGAATGCCAATGGGGGAAGGATCATTGCATCGCCTTTGGCAAAGAAAATAGCGAAAGAAAAAGGAATTGATTTGGCCCAAGTTGCCGGCAGTGCCGATGGTGGAAGGATCATTAAGAAAGATATAGAAAATTATAAGGCTGCGCCTGCTAGCCAAGCTGAAAGCGGAACGCCTAAATCGGAAAGCAGGGCTCCTGCAGAAAAAACCGCTGCACCGGTAATTCCAACCTATGTTGGGGAAGAGAAGTTTACTGAGGCTCCAGTTTCGCAGATGCGGAAAATAATAGCTAAACGTTTAGCAGAAAGCTTGTTTACGGCCCCACATTTTTACTTAACCATTAGTATCGATATGGATGGGGCTATGGCTGCGCGTACGCAGATTAATGCAGTGGCGCCAGTAAAGGTTTCATTTAACGATTTAGTAATTAAAGCAGTCGCGGTAGCATTAAAAAAACATCCAGCAGTAAACTCGTCATGGGGCGGCGATAAAATCCGTTTCAACGAGCATACTAACATTGGTGTGGCTATGGCGGTTGAAGATGGATTACTAGTGCCTGTGGTTCGCTTTGCCGACGGTAAATCGTTATCCCATATTTCGGCAGAAGTAAAAGATTTTGGACAGAAAGCAAAAGCAAAAAAACTTCAACCTGCAGATTGGGAAGGAAGTACCTTTACCGTTTCTAACCTAGGGATGTTTGGTATTGATGAATTTACTTCGATTATCAATTCTCCTGACGGTGCAATCTTATCAGTTGGTGCGATACAACAGGTGCCAGTAGTAAAAAATGGTGCAGTAGTGCCTGGAAATGTAATGAAACTAACCTTAGGTTGCGATCATCGTGTTGTTGATGGTGCAACAGGAGCGCAATTCTTACAAACCTTAAAAGGATTATTGGAAGAGCCAATTAGGTTGTTAGCGTAGGGCGTTAAGCCTTTGGCGTTAAACGTTAACTTTATATAAAGGCTTCGATTATTCGGAGCCTTTTTTGTTTTGGAGCTCTATTTAACGAATTGAGCAAATCAACTTATTATGTTTTATAAGATTGATAAAGGTTCGCATTTTCTAAAACCTTTCCTATATTTACCCAACAAAAAGAAGAACTATTGATTAGATAAAAAGCATTTAAAATAAGCGTTTAGCGAAAAAGCCTGTATTCTGAAAGCTCGAAGATTCAAATACCTACAGGAAGTTTAAGCTAACGTTCACGCCAAAAGCGTGGGCGTTACTTTGCTTTGTAGGTACGGGAGTCGAGCCCCGCAGAATACGAGCATCGTAACTAACCCACGTTTTTTTTATGCCTCATTTTTTGCCAGCTAGTTATGGAGAAACAAGAAATTAAAATTGGAGATCTGGTGAGGCATCGCCATATCATGCAGGGCACCAATCTTTCGGTGGTTAGGATTGATGGAGATAGTATTGAGGTGAGGTATGCCAATCAAGGCTTATTTTTAACCCAACAACTTTTTGTGCACGAAGTAGAATTGGTAGAATTAGATGAAAGCGAAGAGTAGTGGTGATAAGAATAAATTAGTAATAAGACATATAAATAACGTTTAGCGAAAAGCCTGTATTCTGAAAGTTCGACAATTCATAGTACCTACAGGGAAGTATAAGCTAACGTTCACGCCAAAAGCGTGGGCGTTGCTTTGCTTTGTAGGTTAGGGTGTCGAACCCCTACAGGATACAAGCAAGGTAACTAACCCACGTTTTTATTTACCAGAAGCAATAAAACAAATAGAAAAATATACATCAACTAAAAAAGCCATATAAATAACGTTTAGCGAAAAGCCTGTATTCTGAAAGCTCGAAGATTCACAATACCTACAGGAAGTATAAGCTAACGTTCACGCTAAGTGCGTGGGCGTTGTTTTGCTTGTGGGTAGGGTCCGAGGCCTTAAAGAACTAGCAAGATAATTAGCCTGCGTTTTTTTGTGCAGTAAATTTTGTATGCCTACACTCCAATGGATTGGGAAGAATAGATCGGTTAATAAAAATAGTCTTGGATTATGAAGATCCAAGATTACCTAAATATTATCGATCGTCGATACAAAGCGGGCATAAGTAGAGAACACACTTATAGAGGAGACCTTCAAAGTCTATTAATGAATTTGTTGCCAGACATTTTGGTAAGCAATGAACCAGCCAGAATTAGTTGCGGAGCTCCAGATTACATGCTTTCGAGAAATGACATTCCTGTTGGACATATTGAGGCCAAAGATATTGGAGTTGATTTGCAAAGTAAGGGTCTCAAAGAGCAGTTTGACCGTTATCGTTCAGGATTAAATAATTTAATTTTTACCGATTACTTAGATTTTCACTTCTACAAAGATGGCGCCTTAACCACCAAAATTGCCATTGGACGAATAGAAAATGGCACTATAATTTCTATCCCTGAAAATTTCTCGACTTTCGAATCGTTAATTAAAAACTTTGCGTTAACGATTTCCCAAACCATTAAAAGCCCAACTAAATTGGCAGAAATGATGGCGGGTAAGGCAAAATTGATGGCTGACGTCATTAAAAAATCACTTGATCATGATGATGAATTAAAAGTGGAATCCAATTTGAAAAAACAGATGCTCTCTTTCAAGCGAATGCTTATTCATGACATCAATAATTCTGCCTTCTCAGATATCTATGCACAAACTATAGCATATGGTATGTTTGCTGCAAGGTATCATGATCCAACTTTGCCAACTTTTAGCAGACAAGAAGCAGCAACACTAATACCAAAATCAAATCCTTTCTTACGAAAACTATTCCAGAATATAGCCGGTTACGATCTAGACGATCGTTTGGCTTGGATAGTAGATGAATTAGTAAATGTTTTCTTGGCTACTGATGTAGCAGATATCATGCAGAATTTTGGTAAAAATACAAAGCAAGAAGATCCAGTTGTTCACTTTTACGAAACTTTTTTGGCAGCCTATAATCCAGCATTGCGTAAAGCAAGAGGGGTATGGTATACCCCTCAGCCAGTAGTAAGTTTTATTGTCCGGGCTGTTGATGATATTTTAAAAACAGAATTTGATCTCAGGGATGGGTTAGCTGATACAAGCAAAATTAAGATTAAAAAGAAGCATGTCACTAAAGCAACAGCCGACCAACGTTCTAAAGTAAAAGAAGTTGAAACTGAGCATGAAATTCATAAAGTCCAAATTTTAGATCCTGCCACTGGAACTGGAACATTCTTGGCTGAGGTTGTTAGACATATTTATAAAAAATTTGAAGGTCAACAAGGAATCTGGAGTAATTATGTAGACAAACATTTAATCCCTCGGCTTAATGGCTTTGAGTTGTTAATGGCAAGTTATGCAATGGCACATCTGAAATTGGATATGCTTCTTACAGAAACCAACTACAAGGCCACAACAGATCAGCGTTTCAGAATTTTTTTAACTAATTCTTTGGAAGAAGGATCAGAGAATAAGACGGACTTATTTAGCCAGTGGCTAAGTGAAGAAGCGGATCAAGCTAATTTTATTAAAAATGAAACTCCAGTTATGGTAATTGTGGGAAATCCGCCCTATTCTGTGAGCAGCTCTAATAAAAGTAGATGGATAGAGGGTTTAACCGCCGATTACAAGAAAAATCTCAACGAAAAGAATATCCAACCCTTGTCTGATGATTACATTAAATTTATTCGTTTTGGGCAGCATTTTATAGATAAAAATGGGGAAGGGATATTAGCTTACATATCTAATAATAGTTTCTTGGATGGTTTAATACATCGTCAGATGAGAAAGAATTTATTAGAAAGCTTTGATATAGTTTACATTATGAATTTGCATGGAGATGCAAAGAAAAAAGAAACCTCTCCAGATGGGAAAGTTGATCAAAATGTATTTGATATTATGCAAGGAGTTTCAATAAATATTTTCATAAAGCATAAGAACAAATTAGCGAATGTTTTAGGTAAGGTTTTTTATAGGGATATTTATGGTAAAAGAGATTTTAAATATGAACTCCTTAATAGCAATACAATTAATTCAATTCCTTGGAAAGAGTTGAATTATGATGACGGAAGTTGGTTTTTCGCTGATAAAAATTTCAAAAATGGAGACGAATATAATTTAGGTTTTAAAATTGATGACCTTTTTAATATTCATAATAATGGGATAGAAACTGGTAAGGATGATTTTTTCTATGCCAAGCTTGAAGCTGAGCTTATTTCAAAAATGGATGCTGCATTTATAAATAAAGACAAAGCAGTATTAGATTATGAGATATTAAATACTGAAAGCTTTAGATTTCTTGATAAATTTTTGTCTAGTAATTGGGATGTGTCAAAAATCAAAAAAATTAATTATAGACCATTTGATATTGTCAGTTGTTATTACGACAAATCATTGCAAAGAAGAGCTGCTTACAGTACGATGAAACATCTTTTCCAAGAAAATATCGGAATTTTGGTTCCTAGGCAGGTTACTGATGATTTTAAGCATGTTTTTGTCTCAAAAATACCGACTGATTGTAATTTGACAGGAACTGCAAAAAAATTTGGAAGCGCCCCAATGTTTCCACTTTACATCTATCCCCAAGAAACTAATCAGCTTTCTATGGATGAACTAGAACGAACACCCAATCTCAATCCAGAAATCGTGTCCAAAATTGCTCAAGGCGTCAATATAAAATACGATGCAACCAAGGAAAATGAAAACAACGAAATATTCGGACCACTAGATTTACTTGATTATATTTATGCGATCCTACATAGCCCATCCTATCGCGAAAAATATAAAGAATTTTTAAAAATCGATTTTCCTCGTGTTCCATACCCAACAGACGCTAAAGAATTTTGGCGACTGGTAAAATTGGGAACCAAGCTTAGAGAAATTCACTTATTGGAAAGCGAGGAAGTTGAAAATCAAACTACACAATATCCTGAACCTGGCACTAGTGATGTAGACAAACCTTATTTTAAATTGGAGGCAGATGGGATCGGTACAGTTTATATCAATGATACCCAATTTTTTAGTGGTGTACCTAAAATCGCTTGGGAATTTTATATCGGTGGATACCAGCCTGCTCAAAAATGGTTAAAAGATAGAAAAGGTAGAACGTTAGACTACGATGATATTTTGCATTACCAAAAAATTATTGCTGCCTTAACCCGAACCAGTGAAATTATGCAAGAAATTGATCGGAACTAAATCTTTATTGTTTCAATCTTTATCTATCATCCAAAACCCCTACCTTTAGTTAAACCCTTAACTAAATGGAAACCGCTCTCAACCAACCCATTCAACAAACCAACAGAACGCTTATTGTAGATATCTTAAGGGGCTGGGCCCTGCTGGGCGTAGTGTTGATGAATTATCTAGATTTCTTTACGCTAGACCAGAATTGGGAGGTATTTAAGCCTGGCCTACTGGATAACATATTGTTTTTCATCACCGATACTTTTTTCTCGGCAAAATCATGGACTTTACTAAGCCTTCTTTTTGGTTACGGATTTGCGGTTTTAATGAACAACATTAAAGAGAAAGGTCATAATACTTACGCTTTTTTTACCGGGAGAATGTTTTGGCTCTTAGTGCTAGCCTTTATCAATAGTGCAATATTCTTTGGTGATATTTTAAAAGACTATGCAATCTTGGGAATACTGTTGCTGCTGTTTTACCGGACATCCGCCAGAACAACATTTATAGTAAGCCTAATATTGTTTTTGGGCATCCCGCCAATTGCGGCCTATGTAGGCTCATTAAACGATAAATCATGGGAGATCGTAAATAAACTATTTCCCCTATACCAAAGCCATAGCCTGAGAAACGTTTTAACCTTTGGTTTAAAAGGGACTTATTTTGGCGAAATGGTTTACCAGCCCTATCTATACACTGTTCATCTGGTAATGTTCTGCTGCATGTTGTGGGGCTTTACCTTGTATAAGATTAGATTTTTCGTTGAGCTGGCGAGTAAACGCAGCTACATTGTTCGTGCATTTTGGATTTCTTTGATATTGGTTATTTTCTTTACCCTGTTTTTTATGTTCTATCAACATCAGAAATGGGAATTTTTAAACCATTTTAAATTACGTTATTGGGTGGTTTTAAGCACAATGGTTTGTATTGGTAGCGGCATTTGTTGGCTGTACATTGCTGGAAAGTTAAAGAGCTTTTTTGTGCATCTCTCTTACATGGGCAAAATGACGTTAACCAATTACCTAACGCAAAATGTTATTGGGCTACTGGTTTTTTCAGGTTTTGGTCTTGGTATTTGGAGTTCTTATCCCCTTTGGTTTTATTTATTGCTGGCACTTATTGTTTACATTCTCCAGATCTTTTTTAGTAAATGGTGGCTTTCTAAATTCAATTATGGCCCCATAGAATGGATATGGCGACAGTTAAGCTACAGGAAAAAACTGCCCCTAAAAAAGCAAATCAATACTTAAAAATAGGAATAGATTAATTTTGCAGCATGGCTGCTCATCGCATTTGGTGCCTGTAAGCCCGGTGTTAACCTGCAAACGAAACCAATAAGAACTTCACTTGGGGCTAAATTTTAATTGGTCGATTTCCATACCGAAGTATTAAAGGACGGATCGCTACCCCTAAGTGTATTCGAGACCAAAATGGATGCGTGGGCAGCCTCGGTGAAATGATGTGAAATGTAAGATGGAAAAGGGAAGAGACGCTTACTTCCATTTTCCATCTTACCTCTTCCATCTTCCACCTCTTTTTTTGTACTTTTGCGCCATGTCTACTACCAAACCAAATTTACCGAAGGGAACCAGAGATTTTTCGCCACAAGAAATGGTGAAACGTAATTATATTTTTGATACGATCAAAACCGTATTCAAGAAATATGGTTATGCCGAAATCCAAACACCGAGTATGGAGAATTTGGCAACCTTAACCGGTAAATATGGTGATGAGGGGGATAAACTTATCTTTAAGATTTTGAATAGTGGTGATTATCTGGGAAAGGTAGAAGATACATTGCTCGCAACCCGAAACTCGCAACTCACTACTTCGAAAATTTCTGAAAAAGCGCTTCGATACGACCTCACCGTTCCCTTCGCTCGCTATGTGGTGATGCATCAGAACGATATTACATTTCCGTTCAAACGATTCCAGGTACAACCGGTTTGGCGAGCAGATAGGCCGCAAAAAGGCAGATACCGTGAATTTTATCAGTGCGATGCGGATGTTGTAGGCTCTTCTTCCCTACTAAACGAAGCAGAATTTATCCTGATCTATCAAGAAGCGCTTAGCAATTTGGGCTTAAATGATTTTACAATTAAGATCAATAACCGTAAGATTTTATCCGGCATCGCCGAAATTATTGGTAAGCCAGAATTGATCGTAGACATGACAGTTGCGATCGATAAATTGGATAAGATTGGGTTTGAAGGTGTTACCAAAGAACTGATGGAACGGGGTTTTACCGAGGGAGATATCGATAGGTTAAAGCCCGTAATTTTATTGGAAGGTTCTAATAGTGAAAAGTTAGAAAGTCTGAAAGGTGTTTTAGCGAACTCCACTGTGGGCATGAAAGGTATCGAAGAAATTAAGAAAGTTTTCTCATATATTAAAAAACTTACCTCTTCCATTTTACCTCTTCCATCTTCCATTGATTTGGATATCACACTAGCCCGCGGTCTCAACTATTACACTGGTTGTATCTTTGAAGTTAAAACCAATGAAGTAGCCATGGGCAGCATTGGTGGCGGTGGCCGATATGATGACCTTACGGGGATGTTTGGCCTAAAAGATTTAACTGGGGTTGGCATCTCTTTCGGTGCTGACCGTATTTATGATGTGCTTGAAGAGCTTAACCTTTTTCCGGCTTCAGCAGAGCAAGGAACACAGGTTTTGATCAGTAATTTTGATGAAACTGCAGAAATCTACGCACTGCCGATCCTGCAACAGCTCCGTGATAAACACATTGCCGCAGAGTTATATCCTGTTGCCGCGAAGCTGAAGAAACAAATGAGCTATGCGGATGATAAGCATATTCCTTTTGTTATCTTAATTGGAGATAATGAAATGCAAAGCGGAAAACTTACGTTAAAGGATATGCAAAGTGGCGTACAGCAGGAGTTAACTCTTGTTGAAATTATCAATCAATTGAAGATTAGCTAATTAACCTTTAGCTAATTCATCCCCGCCTAATAATCAAGGGAAAATGAATTGCTTTAATTTCATCGTCTCCCCAGGCATTTTTCAGGTTACCCATTACCAAATCTATTGGGTTTGAGGTGACGCTCATCCGATGGCTCATCCGATGACTGATCCGATGAGCAAAATCGGCCAGCCTTAATAATCAAAGGAAAATTAATCGTTTTAACTTTGTCATCTCCCCAGGCTTTTTTAAGGTTGTCCATTACCAGATCTATTGGGTTTTGATTTTTAGCTTTAAGATAGTGCTGTAAAGACGACCATGTTTGCAGATAGCCAATTAATTGGTTAAAATTCCATGAGGTTGTAATAGCTAATGCAGGGCTTTCAATTTCTTTTAAGGGGAAGGGAATGTTTACATAACTATTTTCGATGTGCTTTCTTTCTTCATCCCAATAGGAGCCCAAGATATCTTCATAAAGCTGATAGACTACTTGATCTAGCTCTTCTGTAATTTTCATGAGCCCATATCCCACCGCGACAAAAAGGCCATCTGGTTTTAAAACCCGTTTAACTTCTTCAAAGAAATCTTCAAATTTAAACCAATGTATAGCTTGGGCTACCGTGATCAGATCTAAGGAATGGTCTTCAAAACTGGTATGTTCTGCAGCTTCTCTTAAGTAGATGATATTCTCTTTTTGAGGAGCATTTTCAAGTTGTTTTGCACTAATATCAGTAGCATAAACCTGATTAAATGATTTGGCCAGTTCTAGGGCAACCTGTCCATTACCTGTAGCGCAATCCCATGCAACCCCCTTTTCTTCAGCATGGTTTAAAATAAAATCATACAATGCTGTTGGATAGGTTGGTCTAAATTGGGCGTATTGTGAGGCTTGGGCAGAGAAATTATCTTTCAACCCCAAGTCTTTAAAGGGGCTTTTGTTTTTCGTGCTCATTTTTCGCCATAAAATTTTCCAGATTTTTCATTGCTTGTGCGCTTACTTTATGCTGCAGATAGCTTGTCCAGCCCAGTAATAACCCACTAGTACCCAGAGCCTGTTTGGCCCAGGTATGGAAGTTAAATTGATCTATATGTTTCCTGATTTTCCCGTTTTTAAACTCAAAAGATGCATCGATTTTATTGATTACTTTTCTTCCCGTTGCAGAAAACGTATAATAGGCATCCCAATGCGCTGTTCCGTTCACATCATCGGCTTCAATCGCATCGAACTCAATACGAAGATCTTTTCCTTTGCTAATTAACATTTCCCACATTGCCTTAACCTGATGGGCATTTAGGTTTTTAAAAACCGCGTCGCTAAACGTTGCATTATCGGCATAACATTCTTGCATACCTTTATAATCCTTGTTTTTGAAACAGGTATAAAAGTGTTCGATCAGTTTTTCGTTTGGGGTCATACTGATTAATTGTATAAATTGGTTAATCGGTTAATTGATGGTTAAAGGGTCAATACCTCCCGCTCAATCATAGTAACCAATTAAACATCCCGATAGTCCCATAGGGACTCCCTTGGAGCTATTGGGAACCCATTAGTACGTTTTCCCGGCCAAAATTCCTTCGATCTTATCTAGAAGTTCGTCGATATCAAAGGGCTTAGCTAAAAATCCGTTCGGTTTATATTCGCCATGCTGAATGTTTTGTGCAGTATATTTTGCAGAAATCATCAACACAGGGATGTTTGTTGTTTTTTCGTTGGTACGGATTTGGGTAAGGAGCTCGCGCCCATCGCCATCTGGCAACATGATGTCCAATATCATTAGATCTGGTTTGAAAGCATCGATATGTTTCATCATATCAGAGCTTCTGTTTAGTCCAGCAACTTTATACGCCTCACTCTGAAGTATTAGTGTGATTACATCTAAAATGGCATGATTATCCTCAATAACAAGAATGTTTTTGTATAATTTAGATTTTGCGGCCAAAGGGTTAAGTTTTATATAGTTCTTTTACAAAGATATTTATTGCTTTGATATATTTCGCATAAATTATTTTCAGAAATATGATGTAAATTTAAGGCAGAGAGTTGTTGCCTATCATAATTACCAGTCAATTTCTTCCTTAATTTAAACAATAAATTTGAAACACCCCAATAATTAATTAAGAGGGTCGATCTTAGAATTAATCACAAAAACAAAACAAGATGAAAAGAAATGCAACCGCCGTTTGGAACGGCACAGGAAAAGATGGCAAGGGAAATTTAACCACCCAGAGTGGCACATTAAGTAACACGCAGTATTCCTTCAAAAGTCGTTTTGAAGAAGGAGTAGGTACGAACCCAGAAGAGTTGATTGCTGCGGCGCATTCTGGTTGTTTTACCATGAAACTTAGTTTTAACATTTCGGCCGAAAACATTTCTCCAGAAGAAATCACAACAAAAGCAACGGTAGACTTAAACCCTGAAAAAGGAGAAATAGTAGGTGTTCATTTGGAGTGTAAGGTTAAAGCGAGCGGTTTATCTAAAGAAAAATTTGATGAACTGGTTGCCGATGCGAAGGCCAATTGCCCTATTTCTAAATTGTTGAATACGAACATAACTATTGAGGCTGAACTGATCAGTTAACTCCAACCAAACTCATCGGATGACTTAAGTCATCCGATGAGTTTTCGGAGAAATATGATTAACTTTGGGTCCCATTTATATGAGGACTGAATCTTTATGAAGAAAATCTTTTTATTAACCGCACTACTTTTAATAAGTACCCTATCATTTTCTCAAAATGTAATCAGCTTGTTTGGCAAGGCCAATGAGTTTTTTAGCTTATTGGAAAGCGAAAAATATGATACGGCCCACAAATTTTTCGCAGAAAGTGAGCAAACCAAGATCACTCCCGAGAATTTAAAGCAACTGTGGACAAGTATCAAGGAAAAATTAGGTAAGGTAGAATTTCTGGATGCTGTACAGAGTAAAACGGAGGGCGAGTATTTTGCAGTAACTTTAGAAGGAAAATTCGAAAGGGATAAACAGAGTTTTGTCCTGTTGTTTAATAAGAGCGAAAAAGTGGTTGGCCTATATCTGCCGCCAAACGCCATTGCCTATACCAAACCCTTTTATGCTGATACGGCGTTATATACAGAAAAATCTGTGTATTTAAAATCGGGCACACATTCACTTGCGGCCATTATAACCGTGCCCAAAAATAAAGTTAATTTCCCTATGGTGGTGTTGGTTCATGGGTCTGGACCAAGTGATATGGACGAAACAATTGGTGCAAACAAGCCTTTTAAGGATTTGGCAGCGGGATTGGCATCTAAAGGAATTGCTTCATTTAGGTATGTAAAAAGAACCACCTTATATAGCAACGAGTTTCAAAAAACCTTTACGGTTAAGGAAGAGGTAACCGATGATGCCCTTGCTGCGATTGCGATGGCAAAAACAGTGAAAGGAGTTAATCTTCAACGGATATTTGTACTTGGCCATAGCTTGGGAGGAATGTTAGCTCCTAAACTGGCAACATTAGCTCCTGATTTGAGAGGGATTATAATGGCCGCGGCACCCGCCAGGAAACTAACGGACCTTATTATCGATCAAAATAAATATTATGTTTCGAAGATAAAAGATACCACAGGGCTACTAGATAAAAAATTACAAGAAGCATTGATGAATATTGAGAAAAGCAGGATTTTTAGTTTAGGAACCATAAAACCAGATTCGGTTATCATGGGGCTGCCTGCTTCGTACTGGGTTGATCTAAACAATTACGATCAGGTAGCTACAGCAAATAAATTAACCACGCAACGGATTTTTATTATTCAAGGCGGAAATGATTTCCAGGTAAGTGAGCTCGATTATAATTTATGGGGCGCTGCACTAAGTAAAAAACCTAATGTTAAATTTAAATTCTATCCAGAAATTAACCATTTGTTAAGTCCGCAGTTAGAAAAAGGAACGGCCCAACAATACCAAACCTTGGTTAATGTTTCTGAATCTGTGGTAAAAGATATTGCCGATTGGATTAAGTTACCCTAATATAAATGTAAGATGGAACAGTAAATTGCTCCGTTTTCTCGATGTTTTTTCTGCCTGATTTTCCATCTTCCAATTTCCCTTTCACATCTTACATAATAATCGTACCTTTGCACAAAAATTGTTTAGGGTTGAATTGCGGTTTTGTAAATCTCAAATCATTCATAAACAATAATATAACAAAAATAAGGCAATTAGGATGAAAAAAGTTGGAGATTACAGAAGGGCATTAGGTGTTACCAAGGCTACTGATTTAAAAGAAATCAAAAGTATTTATAGAGGTTTGATGAAAGATTGGCATCCTGATAAGTTTAGCGAAAGCGCAGAAAGTCAATTAGCTGCTGAAGAGAAAAGCAAGGAAATTATCGAAGCCTATACTTTTTTGGTGAGTATTGCTCCAGAAACGTTGGAACACGCCAAAGACGATTACCTTCAAACTACTACCTTATCCAACATCCAGGATTTTCAGTACAAAGATCAGGTCTTAAGGATTGATTTCTTTGATGGAAGTGGCTACGAATATTTCGATGTGCCTAGAGCAATGTATATTAAATTGGTTAATGCTGATTCTCCGGGAAGATTTGCAAGAAGACATATCTTTAATGCGTTTCCTTATCGTAATGTGAGTAAATTAGCAATGGCATAAAAGTAATTAGCTAATTCTCGGATTAGCTAATTAGCTAATGATTTTAGCCATTCATCCCAATTATTTATCTTATAACGATAATCCAAACTACTTTCTACCTCAACGCTTTCTATTTTCTTCCAAGTTAATAGTTCGATGATGAAATCAGGTTTTGCCGATCCATGTGCTAAACAATTTTTGGTGTAAAAATCTGCTCGTGAAGGATGATGCGGCGTAACGCCATGATAGATTTTACCAAAAGCCCTTTGTTCGATTATCGCTTGTGTTAAATCAATACAATCGTTAAGATGAATTAAATTAATGGGTGCCAATCCATTGGAAATATTTTGTTTACCTGCAAAATGCTTTGTTAATGTTCTTTCTGGTCCAATTAATCCCGCAAAGCGGATGATCGTGGTTGTAAAAGAGTTGTTTTTTCTCAAAATTTCCTCCGCTGCAAACAACATTTTTCCGGCATCGCTGCTCGGCTCTGGAATAACGGTTTCGTCTACAGTAAAATTTCCATCGTGATAAACGCCTGTTGAACTGATAAATATAACTTGTTTTACCTGTTTTGCAGCATTAGCGATCGTGGTAATCTTAAGAGGATAGCTTCCTAAATCGACCGAATTTCTTTTGGGCGGAATGCTGATGATCAAGATATCACAACCAAAAAAATCAGCATCTAAAATAGTGGTACCCACTTGAATATTTACCAGATAGGGAGCAATGCCTTTTGATTTTAGCACAGGTAGTTTATCCGTGTTTGTGGTTGATCCTTTTACCACATACCCCTTCTTAACAAGATCGGCGCCTAAGGCCATCCCATACCAGCCACACCCTAAAATACTTATACTTGGTTTTTGGCTTTCATTGTTCATGCTTGCAAGATAGGGATTTGACGCGTTTTACCACCTACGACTTTTTTTACCACATAGTCACTTAAAAACAATTGAGACTCACAATTAAACATATAAGACATTTAAGAAAATATAAGTGCTCATAATTTGTAATGTCTACTATGTTTCTATGTGGTTAATTTCCTTATATGTCTTATAAGGTTAAGAATGGGAAATAATCTTTGTCATTTTATCCAATGTTATGTTTAATTTTAAGTCGGATACTAAAAAACAAAAAATATGAAATCTCTTATTAAAACACTCTTATTGGTTTTAGCAGTTTTGGGTTTCAACACCCAATTAAATGCACAGGGAGTTAAATTGCCTCAAGCAAGCAGTACACAAACCATTATCCAAGATTTTGGACTAGGAAAAATTACACTTACCTATTCCCGTCCAAATGTAAAAGGGCGTAAAATATTTGGGGGCATGGAACCCTATAATGTAGTTTGGCGTACTGGTGCAAATGCGGCCACGGTAATTAAGTTTACTGATGCGGTTAAAATCAACGGAATGGACGTGCCCGCAGGTGAATATGGTTTATTTAGCATTCCAGATAAAACTGAGTGGACGGTTATCTTGAGCAAAAACCCAAATCAATGGGGTGCATATACCTACAAAGAATCGGAGGATATTTTACGCTTTAAGGTAAAACCAAAGTCGATGAAAGATAAACTGGAGACGCTCACCATGCAGTTTGCCAATGTGTTGCCTACTTCTGCGCAATTGCATATCATGTGGGAAAACACTGCCCTGGCCATAAACATTACCACTTCAATTGATGATCAAGTAATGGCAAGCATTGCCGAAGCGATGAAAGGCGAAAAGAAGCCTTATTTTGGGGCCGCTCAATATTACTATGAAAACAACAAAGACTTGCCCACGGCTTTAACCTGGATGAACGAAGCTGAAAAAGCAGATCCGAAAGCTCCATGGGTGAGGTTATGGAAGGGCCGCCTCCAACTTAAGATGGGTGATGCTGCTGGTGCGATGATGAGCGCACAAACAGGTCTTAATCTCGCAAAAGAAATTAATAACGATGAGTATGTACGTTTGAATACCCAGTTGTTGGAGCAAGCTAAAAAAGCATCAAAATAAGAGTAAAACTATTGGTACACTACTGTTATTTACCACATAGGAAATATAAGTACCTGTCGCAGTATTTATAAAATAAAATCTAATTAGCCGCTGGAAGTTTTCCAGCGGTTTTTTTGGGGATTATCTGTTGAAATAACAACGCAAAAATAATAACCAGCAAACAGCCAATTAAATTTAACCATAGGTAGGCTACCACTTCTTGATATCCACAAATACACACCAGTATCTCGGCAACAATCGCTCCATAGAAGACGGCCTTTCCGCCAACGTTTTTCAAATAAAAAGCAACTATAAAAACCCCTAAAATTGTGCCATAGATAAAAGATCCTAAAATGTTGACCGCTTCCAACAAGTTTCCGATCTTGCTCGTAAATAAAGCCATCACAATACATACCACTCCCCAAATTAGCGTAGCCCATCTAGAGGCACGAACATATTGCTTATCGTTAGCAGTTTTATTGATCAGCCTTTTGTAAATATCTACCACGCTGGTTGAGGCTAAAGAATTAAGGGCACTAGCTGTTGAACCCATGGAGGCCAAAAAGATGATTGCGATTAAAAGTCCAATTAATCCCTTTGGTAAATACTGGGTAACGAAGCTTAAAAAAACATAGTTATTATCATTTATCGAAGCCTTTTCATCATTTTTTGTCATTAATGCGGTAAGCTCTTTTCTAATTGCCCTGGTTTGATCATCTGCCTTTTGCACAGCAATTCTTTGCGCATCAATCTGTAGCTGATCTTTGGCGTCCAAAGCCATATCAAGCTTTATCACTTCTAGTTTCTTGCTTTCGAAAGCCTGATCATAGGCGGTTTGAATATTTTTCAGCTCTGCTTTATGCGGACTATTGGCCAATTTGTTTAATTCGTAACTATTAAAAAACAAAGGCGCTTTATTGTATTGGTAAAAGGTAAATACCAATACTCCAATCAAGAGGATTGAAAATTGCATTGGGATTTTAACTAAACCATTCATCAACAACCCTAACCTGCTCTGATTTATTGAAGCGCCGGTGAGGTATCTTCCCACCTGACTTTGATCGGTGCCGAAATAGGAAAGCTGTAAGAAAAATCCGCCTATCAGTCCGCTCCAAACCGTATAAGGATTTTTCCAGTCAAAACTAAAATCAATGGCATTGGTACGGCCCATCTTTCCGGCAATACTAATCGCTTTTGTAAACCCAACACTATTGGGCAAAAGATGTACTACCATTAGTCCTGCTGCAAAAAGACCACAAAAAATAATGCTCATTTGTAAGAGCTGAGTGTAAGAAACAGCTTTGGTGCCCCCATACATGGTGTAAAAAACTACCAGACTGCCAATAAACAAGGTGGTGTAAACAGGGTTGATATTTAAAATAGTAGAAAGGATGATGGAAGGGGCATAAATGGTAATTCCGGTAGATAATCCCCTTTGGATCAAGAATAAAAATGCCGTTAATGCCCTTGTATTTAAATCAAATCGCTGTTCTAAATATTCATAAGCCGTAAATACTTTTAAGCGATGAAATATAGGGACGAAGGTAATGCAGAGTACAATCATCGCCAATGGTAAACCAAAATAGAACTGTACAAAGCTCATGCCTGAAGAATAGGCCAGACCGGGCGCCGAAAGGAATGTAATGGCGCTTGCCTGCGTAGCCATTACCGAAAGGCAAACCGTGTACCAGGGCAAACTCTGATTGCCCAATAAATAGGCGTTCATACTTTGGGAACCACGGCTTTTATAAATTCCATAGCCCACTATCGAGAGTAAGGTTAAAATGAGGACCGACCAATCGATGTAGCTCATGCGAAATGATGGGTGAAAATGTAAAACACGGCGATCAAGATAAGCAACCAGACCACAAGCATCCAATAAAACTGTTTCCAGGTTTTTACAAAGGGAGGAAGTTCTTTTTCTGGTTTATTTTCTTCCATGTTAAGGTTTGTTAGGAGCAAGTAAATTAGCCAATAAACGATAGGCGCCGGGAACGCCTGCCGGGAGTTCCCTAAAAAATACTAGACCCGTGTAAACATATTTGCCTTTGCCATAGTTAGTGATTAATAATGAACCATTACTACTGGTTTCGTTCGCATCGTTCATGCTTAATACGGTGGTGTATCTCGGATCAATATCGGTGGCAAAATAAATTCCGCGCTCTTGTACCCAGCCTTCAAAGTCTTTGGCCGTAATCCTGTTAGGATAGGTTAGTGCGCTATTAGGCGAAATGAAAATCTTGTTGGGATAATTTAGGGTACTGTCTGATGAAGATGAGAGGAAGTTTACTTTTGCATCCTCTTCGGTTACTCTTTTGTTAGAAAGCTTAAAAGGATAGGGGCCAAGATTTTGCATTTTTAGATTGGTATTTACGTTGTATTGGATCAATAAAGTGCCCCCATTTTCTACGTACGACAACAATTTGGGCTGCATTAATTTTATTTGTTCACTTATATTATACAAACGTACTCCAGTTACTATGGCATCAAAGCCTGATAGATCGGTATTTATTACTTGGGTGGCATTCAAATGGGAAACTTCATAACCCATTTCTTTTAACGCATCAGCAGTTAGGTCGCCTGCTCCATCAATGTAGGCAATGCGTTTGCCCACAATTTTGAGATCTACTTTCTCTAATCTGGCGGTGGCCTGAGGGAAGATGGTTATGTTGGGAATATGATCGTAACTAATGGTTTTTAAGCTTTTATCAGTTACATTTCCATTCGTATTTACCTGCAGGATGATATTCCCACTCGTAATTTCATTTCCTGGCGTGATGGCAAAACTTAAGGTTTGTTCATCGCCTTTTTTTGGTAAGCTAAAATCGATTCTTTGCGGATTACTTTTCCATCCTTTTGGCAATTGAGGGGTTACATAACCGATGCTATTGTTGCGAAAACCTTGTAACTGAACAGAAATTGTTTTTGCATTATTTCCAAATATATAGGCTTTCTCGCTCATCGTAGCGGTAACCTCTGGCGCAATAACTAGAGGTTGATAGAGCTCGCCTTTGGCAGGATCGGTTGATTTATAGTTTATAGGTAAAATTAAATCAATCAAATTTTCGGCAACACTTACAGTTAATTGGTATTGGGGTTTATTCTGATTTTCTGGATATCCCACATCTTGTTGGGAATTAATTACATAATTACCTATAGGATGATTACTCATTAACCAATAGGGCTGGGAGATTTCATTAGCTGCGATTTTAACATCAAATGAGATAGGCTTATTGTTTTCGAGATGAAAAACTTCTCCATTTTTTTTGACAATAATTGTTGGATAAAAACTATAATCGTTTTTTGCTAAATCTGGAGATCTTTTGATAGCTTGAATTTTAATTGGAATCGAATCACCGACAGCGTAACTATTTTCAGGTGCAACGGCTTCGATAAAAATGCCCGAACAGGCTAAAATTAATTCGTTAACCAGTTTTTTGTCGACCAATAAACCTTTCAACTTTGTTAATTTTGGAATAGAGAGCCAAGGCTGAGTAGGATTAAATTCTGCTTGGAGTGAGGTAATCAATGTTTCTGCTTCTTTATCACTAATCATCAGATCTATGCCATCAAATAATGAATTTTTTGCAGGTTCGCCAGCAACAGGACTAAAAAACTCGTAGGCGTCCCCACGTTGTAAGGTAGAGCCAAAACCTTGACTTTTATGATTTGTTCTGCTAATTGCCGCAATTTCGCCATAACTTTTTCCCAAGAGGGGATTGTAAAGGCCAACGTTAATTTTAAGCTGATCAGGGGCTGTGGTATTGGTTCCACCAAAATTAAACGTATTCCAAACGATGCGTTTTACTTGCCAAACGCTAACATATTTTAATTGTTCGGGGAATCGTTTTGGGTCTGCTGCGGCCACAAAAGCCTCTCTGGCAATAATAGCAGAGCCAGCATGATGGCCATGTCCGGCCCTTGCATCCTCGGGGAAACGGGTAATGATAACATCGGGCCTAAATTTGCGGATTACCCAAACCGCATCTGCTAGAATTTGTTCCTTACCCCAGATCTTAAAGCTTTCTTCTGATGTTTTAGAAAAACCAAAATCGTTTGCACGGGTAAAAAATTGCTCCGCTCCATCAATCCTTCGGGCTGCCAACAATTCCTGGGTACGGATCAATCCCAATAATTCGGCCTGCTCATTACCTATTAAATTTTGGCCCCCATCACCTC
The DNA here is from genome assembly GCF_059703915.1 of Pedobacter sp. NO84. Lineage (NCBI taxonomy): Bacteria > Pseudomonadati > Bacteroidota > Sphingobacteriia > Sphingobacteriales > Sphingobacteriaceae > Pedobacter > Pedobacter sp. NO84. Next base: position 3,104,531 of record NZ_AP046575.1, on the reverse strand, counting down.
TGGTTAACGATAAATATCCCGTCCTTAATTTAAGTTCTTTTGAAAAATAAGCCAATAAACGTGTATTTTCATCGTCTGGGTGAGCGGCGATATAAAGCACACTCCCCTTGACACTTAATTTTTGCAAGCCTAAAGCGATTTCGGCAGCATTTAGCTGTTGCGTCTGGGCTTTTAAGAAATAAGGGATAAAAAATAATGCGAGTAAGCAGAAAAGACGGTTCATACAGGTTTTTAAATCACTAAATTAATAAATTATTGTTCAACTGTTTGAATCGGTTAATTGTTATGTTGATGAACTGTTTGATTGGTGAACTGCTTAATTGGTTAATCGTTTGAATTGGTTAACTGTGCAATGAATTAACTTTAAGAATTTAACGAACCAATTAAACGATTAAACAGTTAACCAATTACATACATACCATTAATCCTTACCTAACGTTATAAGATGATGAATAAAATAGTTTTGATTTGCCTTTTGGCAATTGGTATTTCTTCTTGTGGTATAAATAAACAAGCGCAACAGATTAAGGCACTAGAAAAGTGCGACTATAAACTGATAGATGCTACCAATATTACTTTGGCGGGAACTGACGTAAGAAAGTTGATCAGCGACAAGTCCGTTAATTTGATCAATATTCCTTCCTTAGCGCTAGGTTACCTACGAAAAGACATCCCTTTAAGGGCTAACCTCAATCTAGAAATCAGCAATCCTTCAACCACCTCGGCCGCGATAAATAATTTCGAATACATCATATTGATTAATCAGCAAGAAATTGCAAATGGATCGGTAGACCAACGGGTGAGTATAGATCCGGGTCAAACAATTCGCGTTCCTTTGCAGCTAAATGCGAATGTCTATCAATTCCTGTCAAATGGCAAGATAGTTGAAGATATCAGTTCTTTTTTATCCAGTGCCGGGAAAGGAACTGAGAAGAAAGGGATGTTAACCTTAAAGATAAAACCCTCAATTATGGTGGGTAATGGGCTAGTTAAATATCCAGGTTTTATTACCATCGATAAGGAAGTGAGCAGTAAAATTCTATTGTAGCATCTGCATTACAATGTTAAAATTTGTTGTAAATGGATTAATTTTGATTTAGGCTAATCAATTTTATTGGCCTATTTTGTCCTAACCATTTAACAATTCGTTCATGAAAACAAATTTACTTTTTAAGCGATATAGTTTAGTTCTAATTATAGTAATTTGCTTTTTTGGTCTATCCGCAAATGCCCAACTTTTAGAGGCCAAGAAGGAAGTTTATACCAAAGCCGATTCGCTTCGTGGTTATTTATCCGCCGAGCGTACCTGTTATGATATTAATTATTACCATTTGGATGTTAAACTGGATATCGATAAAAAATTCATTAGCGGTTCTACGCTATTTAAATGTACGGCCACCCGCGACTTTACCAAGTTACAATTTGATCTTTTTGCCAATCTGAAAGTAGAAAAGGTAGTTTACAAAGGAAAAACTGTACCCTTTAAACGAGAAATTAATGCGGTTTTTGTAAGCTTTCCATTAATAAAAAAAGGGAGCAAGGAAAATTTTACGGTTTATTATAGCGGCAATCCAACGGTTGCTAAAAGAGCTCCATGGGATGGAGGATTTGTATTTACCAAAGATGCCAATGGTTTGCCCTGGGTAGCAACCGCATGCCAAGGTGTTGGAGCTAGCATTTGGTGGCCAAATAAGGATCATCAGGCCGACGAAGTAGACAGCATGCTCATCAGCATCAGTGTGCCAAAGGGCTTAAAGGATGTATCAAATGGGAGATTGCGTAAGGTTACCGAGCTAGCTGATGGTTACACCAAGTTCGATTGGTTTGTTGCCAATCCGATCAATAATTACGACGTAGCTTTAAACGTAGCCAACTACAGTCATATTGAGGATAGTTACGACGGAGAAAAAGGGAAGTTGACATTGGATTATTGGGTGTTATCAGAGAACCTCGAAAAAGCAAAGGTGCAATTTTCGGCAAACGTAAAACCTATGCTAAAAGCCTTTGAATATTGGTTTGGGCCCTATCCATTTTATGAAGATGGCTATAAATTGGTAGAAACCCCGCATTTGGGGATGGAGCATCAAAGTGCTGTAGCGTATGGGAATAAATATCAAAATGGTTATCTGGGAAGGGATTTATCAGGAACGGGCTGGGGCCTAAAGTGGGATTTCATTGTAGTTCATGAAAGTGGGCACGAGTGGTTTGGAAATAACATTACGTCGAAAGATTTAGCAGATATGTGGATCCACGAGAGTTTTACAAACTACTCTGAGTCGCTTTTCATAGAAAGCTTATTTGGCAAAGAAGCCGGACAAACTTACGTACGGGGTACGCGAAAAGCGATCTTAAACCAGGAACCGGTACAAGGGGTTTATAATGTAAACCGTGAAGGTTCTGGAGACATGTATTACAAAGGGGGAAACTTGTTGAATATGGTGCGTACCATCATCGATGATGACGATAAATGGAGAATGATTTTAAGGGGCCTAAACAAAGATTTTTATCATCAAACGGTTACTGCCACCGATATTATAGGATATATCAACACCAAATCTGGAAAGAATCTGACCAAGGTTTTTGATCAATACCAAAAACAGATCAACCTGCCCATATTAGAGGTGAGGTTTGAGAACGACAAGCCTTTTTTTAGATGGCTAGCCGATGTTAAGGGATTTGATATGCCCGTAAAAGTTAGGATTAAAGGAGGAGAGTATAAATTTATTAACCCCACCACATCGTTTAAACCAATAGACCTTGCCGGAGTAACCAAAGACAACCTAGAAGTTGACCCGAACTTTTACGTTGGATTAATGGTGTACTAAGCGTTTTAACCTTTAGCGCAAAGCACTTAGCTTTCTAAGCATTCTTAGGTGGTAAATTAGTTCACCCTTATCTACGAAGACTTTCGTAACAAAGTTGTTAACCCTTTTTTTTAATTAACTAATTTTATAGGTTTGTGCAACACATTGAAACTTTTATTGTCATTTGGGTAGATCCATTTTATGAGAAAACTTTTACTTACGCTCGCTTTAGGTTTATTAGCCAACTTATCGTATGCCCAAAAAGGCATCATTACAGGAACATTGTTGGATAGTGCCAATCAGAAATTAACGCTTAACTATGCTACCGTGTCTGTGTTCAAGGGTACAGATAGCGTACTTACCACCTACAAATTATCAGATGAAAAAGGCGTGTTCAGAATTCCAAACCTAGAATTTGGGGTAAAATATCGTTTGATTGTTAACGCATGGATGTACAGCGTGCTGAGACAGGAAGTTACATTAAGTGCTGATCAATCGGTTAAAAATCTGGGCAATCTTTTGTTAACACCCAAGACCAATAACCTTAACGAAGTGGTAATTTTAAGCGAAAGACCACCAATTATTGTGCGTAAAGATACCATTGAATTTAATGCGGAATCGTTTAAGACCTTGCCCAGCGCAGTAGTTGAAGATCTATTAAAGAAATTACCGGGAGTATCCATCGCTGCGGACGGATCAATAGAAGTAAACGGAAAAACAGTAAGCAAGATTTTAGTGGATGGCAAAGAGTTTTTTGGTGGTGATCAACAAATAGCGACAAAGAATTTGCCTGCGAATATTATTGATAAGATACAGGTAACTGACGATAAGGAAGCCAAACGTCGAGATCCTGATTTATTAGCCGTTAATACCCCTCAGGTTATCAACTTAAAATTAAAAAAGGCGATCAAAAAAGGGGCGTTTGGTAAATTTTATGCAGGAGGAGGACTAAATGAGCTGTACGAAGCAGGGGGCATCATGAACTTTTTTAGGGATACAACCCAGGTTAGTGTGTTGGCTTATGGGAACAACGTAAACAAACCAGGCTTTAGTATAGGCGATGTTTCTCGCATTGGCGGATTTTCTCGGACAGGAATTAACTCAGTTATGATCAATAGTGAGGGGGGGTTTGCCCTCAACAATATTTCTTTTGGTGGAACTGCCACCGGCAAACAAGAATCAAGTGGAGCAGGCGCGAATTTTAATACGTTGACCAAAAATGGCATTAAAATTAATGGTAAATATTTTTTCGGTCAAAGCAATACATTTATTGATCAGTTAGTCGATGTTGAACAAACATTGGGAACAAACAAGCTCTTTACAAATACGGGTTCAACCCAAAGAAACAAAGGATATAACCATATTTTTGGGGCAAAGGCCGATTGGCAGATCGATAGTTTAACCAATATTACGCTAGAACCAACTATAACTATTAAAGACTCGAGAAATAAGGGTTTACTCCAAACCGAAAGCAGAAATACATCAGGTACGCTTATCAATACCGGTACGAACGATACAAAACTAAAGGGCGACTATACAGAATATCTTATAGTTGCCAATCTATGGCAGGATTTTAAGAAGGCAGGACGATCTTTCAATACCAGTATAAATGTTTCTCAAAAAGATAATCTTTCTGATAATTACAATACTTCACTAAGTAATTTTTATGCTCCTGTTGCATCCAATATGATTGATCAGCTCAGAGATAACGACATTCGTAATTTCGGAATTTATTTAAGTACAAACTACAATGATCGGATCAATAAAAAACTAAGCTACACCATTGCGGCAAGTGGAAACTATTTGAATAATGATAACGCATTGGTCACTTTTTTTAAAAATCCCCTTAATCAGGCTTATGATGTGGTAGCTCCTAATTTTTCTGAAACTGTTACACAAAGCGGATTTAAAATAAACGCGAGATCAAACCTCAATTGGAAAGCCACAAAAGACCTCAGTATCCAACCAGGGTTTGTTTTCAACACCATCGACCTAAAAAATAGTTTCAGTAGCTATCCTTCTTTTGAGCAGCACTATCAATTTTTGGCCCCGTCGTTAATTGTCCGTTACAAAGTTTATAGTTTAAGCATAAGTTCTGTTTTTAGGGAACCAGATGTAAGTTACATCCAACCCGTTACCAATAACTCTAACCCTCTATACGTACAACAAGGGAATGCAAATTTATTGCCTGCAAAAACTTATCAGTTTAACCTAAACATATATAAATATGATACCAAAAACTCGCTAAACTATAATGCCTATGCTAGTGGTAATATCCAAGATAATGCGGTTATTTTATCCCGTTTAATTTCCTCGAGCGGTGTTCAAACTACTACCCCAATAAATGCGGATGGCATATGGCAGCTAAATGGTGGCTTTAATATCACTAAGGATTTTAAAAATGCTAAAAGACAATTTACACTAGGTACAGGATTTTGGTCTAACTTTACGAGAAGCCTTGTAGAAGTAAACAACATAAGAAGTTTTGCAAATATCCTTTCTATTTCACCACGGATGAATGCCAGAATTAATCTCAATGATAAGTTCGAATTTGGCGAGACCTATTCTCTTTCTATAAATAAGAGCACCTATCAGGATAACTTTTATACCGACCTTGACTTTTTAACACATAGCAGCGAGACAGAGCTTATTTTGCGTTATCCGAAAAAAGTGGTTTGGGAAACTAACTACAGGGTTCAGTACAATACGCAGACGGTTGCGGGTTATAACAACAGTATCCAGATTTGGAATGCTGGGCTTACCTTGTTGTTCATGAAAAATGATCGGATGCAATTAAAGTTCTCGGTTAACGATATCTTAAACACCAATACGCGAAGATATATCAATATTAGCGAAAATTCGATAAGAGATACGAGAACCAACAACCTGGGCCGCCACGCCTTAGTAACCCTAACCTATAACATTCAAAATTTTGGGGGAAAAGTAGGTGGTAAGGATACTTTCTTTAGGTTTTAGATTGATGGTTTAAGTCACCTCGAAAAATTAAGGAATAATCACGTTTAACAATCTCTATTTAGTTGGTACCTTATACGTAGTAATTTTCTTCGCCATGCCTTTAAATAACACAAGGTGAAAAGGGAACATGGCATACCAGTATGTCCTGCCCCATAAGCCACTGGGTCTGAAGGTGGCAATTTGTGATAAATAGGATTTTCCATGGTATTGGATCAGCTTAAATTCTAACCAAGCTTCGCCCGGAACTTTCATTTCTGCATACAAAAGTAGCCGATGATTTTTTTGATCGGCTAGTAATACCCTCCAAAAATCGAGTACATCTCCCGCCTGTAACGAACTGTTGCTGGTTCTTCCCCTTCTGGTGCCAACTCCACCAAACATTTTATCCATAAACCCTCGTAAGCTCCATAGCCAATCCAGGTAATACCATCCTCTACTGCCTCCAATTCCCCAAATATTTTCGAAAACTTCTTCTGCCTTACGCTCAAAGGGCATCTTCACTTTATAAGATAATGTACCATTTTGAGGAACCTTAATTTGATCCATGAATGAGGTTTCTAAATATCCTCTGTTCAATGCATCCTTCCAACTACTTACAATTGAATTTTGTTCGATCTTCTCAAATGCCAATTTCAAGGCTTCATGGTAGGTTAAACATGTTCTTGGAACTGCTTGTTTAATGTGATCGTTTTTGCAGATGACCTCATTTTTCATGCTACTCACCAAACTTTTGGCCAAAGAATAGGGAACAGACGTAACCAGGTTTAACCAAAGCGATGAAAGTTTGGGCGTAAGTACGGGCACGGTTAAAATGTAACGGTGCAACTGTCTAGATTTGGCATATTGGAGTAGCATTTGTTTATAAGTTAATACATCTGGTCCACCAATATCGAAAATTTCATTTAATGCCTTGGGGTTACCTACAACGCCAGCTAAATAAGCCAGTACATCCCTAATCGCAATGGGTTGGCATTTTGTTCTCACCCATTTTGGCGCTACCATAACCGGGAGCTTTTCGCTAAGATCCCTAATAATTTCGAAAGAGGCAGAGCCTGATCCAATAATAATTGCTGCTCTTAAGATAGTATAATGTATTCCAGATTCTTTGAGTACATTTTCTACCGCCAATCGAGAAGTAAGATGTTTAGAGAGGCCCTCATCATTTACAATCCCTGTTAGATAAATCAATTGTCTGCATGAAGTTCGCTTGATAGCTTCCACAAAATGCATGGCAGATTTCAATTCCAGCTCATCGAAATCATTTCCATTACTTGCCATCGAATGTACTAGGTAATAGGCAGCATCAATGTTTTTTGGAATGCTGGATAAAGAATCTGGATTCAGTAAATCTCCTGTAATTACCTTTACTTTTTCTCCGAAATCGCTTTCTGCAGCAAATCTTCTTGGATCCCTCACCATGCACACTACTTCATGACCTTCTTCCAATAAAACGGGCAAGAGCCGTGTCCCGATGTAACCATTCGCACCTGTAAGCAGTATTTTCATGATGATTATTTAACTAATGGATGGTCTAAATTGTTGGTCTTCACGTTCGGTTCTATTGATAGAGATCAAATACTTATACAGGATGTATAACCATGCATTAAACATAGTGATGTGACCCTTTTATTCAGGTGCCATTTTTGAAGTATTAACGAAATAAAGGGAAGATTGGTTTGAAATCTTAATCAACTGACTATAGTATTCGAATGGTTGCGGTACTAAAGACTTTTGCTAATCATCAGCCCCAATCCAACGGCCAAAAACCCAACCAGCACACTAGCTAACGTATAAGTAACCAGTGTTACATAGTGATGGTTTTGCAAGAGGCTAATATTCTCGGCAGCAAATGTTGAAAAAGTGGTATATCCGCCGCAGAAACCTGTGATAAATAATAATTTTAAGTTTTGGTTTTCATCCTGTGCCTGTCCAAAATACCCAATTAACAACCCGATGATTACGCAGCCCAAAATATTGGTAATAAAGGTAGCCAATGGAAAAACAGAGCTATAATATTTAGCGGTAACCAACGATGTGAGGTACCGGAATATGCTCCCTAAACCACCACCTAAACCTACGAGTATGAGTTGTTTCATATTTTAAATGTAGTCATCGGATGACTTAAGTCATCCGATGACTAACTTATGTTTTCTTAATGTATCTTTTGCAATATCATATCCTGCATCAGCATGCCTAATTACACCCATAGCGGGATCATTGTGTAAAACACGCTTGATTCTAACGGCGGCATCAGCAGTTCCGTCGGCAACAATTACCATGCCTGCATGGATAGAATAACCTATGCCCACTCCTCCTCCATGATGTAACGATACCCAGCTTGCACCTCCCGCAGTATTGATCAGTGCATTTAAAATTGGCCAATCGGCAACAGCATCCGACCCATCTAACATCGCTTCGGTTTCTCTATTTGGAGAAGCCACCGAGCCTGTATCCAGATGATCCCTCCCAATAACAATCGGCGCTTTTACTTTTCCATCAGCCACGAGTTGATTAAAAGCTAAACCGGCCTTTTCTCTTTCGCCCTGCCCAAGCCAACAAATGCGAGCGGGCAAACCTTGAAATGCAATCCGCTCCTGCGCCATATTAATCCATTGTTTTAAACTTTCATTTTCCGGAAAAAGTTCGAGAATAAGTTTGTCTGTTTCGTAAATATCCTGGGGATCTCCACTCAGCGCAGCCCACCTAAATGGACCTTTTCCTTCACAAAATAGTGGTCTGATGTAAGCAGGAACAAATCCGGGAAAGTCGAATGCATTTTTAACGCCGGCCTCCAAAGCCCTTCCGCGAAGGTTATTTCCGTAATCAAATGTTATCGCTCCCCGTTTTTGCAGTTCGAGCATTTGCCTCACGTGCTTGGCCATGGTGGCATAAGAGCGTTTGGTATATTCTTCAGGATCAGTTGTCCTTAAAGAATTGGCTTCCTCAACACTTAATCCCTCTGGGAAATAGCCGATCAAAGGATCGTGCGCTGATGTTTGATCAGTTAAGGTATCAGGAGTAATATTTCGATCTATTAATCTTTGCAATAATTCAACGGCATTGCACACCACACCAATTGAAAGCGCTTTATGTTCTTTTTTATAGGTCAAGGCCCTATCAATGGCTTCATCTATATCATAGCAGATCTCATCGATATACCTTGTTTCGAGCCTCTTTTTAATCCGCCATTCTTCCACATCGGCCGCAAGGCAAATCCCTTGGTTCATGGTTATGGCAAGCGGTTGTGCCCCGCCCATGCCTCCCAACCCCGCAGTCACATTTAAAGTGCCCTTTAAGTTGCTGTTAAAATGTTTTTTGGCAAGTGCCGAATAGGTTTCATACGTTCCCTGTACAATGCCCTGAGAACCGATGTAGATCCATGAACCCGCTGTCATCTGCCCGTACATCATTAAGCCTTTATCTTCCAGTTCGTCAAAATGTTGTTGTGTTGCCCACTTTGGAACCAATTGCGAATTGGAAATCAAAACCCTAGGAGCATCTTTGTGCGTTGGTAAGATACCCACCGGTTTACCCGATTGGATGAGTAATGTTTCATCTTCTTCTAGGTTTTTGAGTGCTTTTATAATCAGAATAAGCGACTCTTTATTGCGCGCAGCTTTACCCCTTCCCCCATAAACGATCAGGTCTTCGGGCTTTTCGGCCACGTCCGGATCAAGGTTGTTTAATAGCATGCGTAGTGCTGCCTCCTGCACCCAGCCTTTACATGTTAATGTAGTTCCGGTTGGAGTTTGCTTTATTTTTAAATTTAAACCTGCATCAGTTTCTGTAGTCATATCAAGGCAATGTTACATATCAAATGTAGAAATTAATTGTTATTTGTTTAGGTTTGCGCTAGAAATTGAAAAAGAAACGATCACATATCCTTAGAGTTTTAACTCTCTTTTTGCTTGGGGTATTCGCCATTGCCATTACGCCGTGGGCATCGTTACATAATCATGAAGCTTTGGTTAATTTACCCAAAGAAAAAAATTGTAAGCATCAGTTTCATGTTAAGCAACAAGAAAACACCTGTTTAATCTGTGCTGCTCATTTCGAAAAAAACTATACGGTTTATAGCCATTCATACATCGCCTTTTTTTATAGTAAGCTGATCACTATTGAAAGGCCTATCGTTGGCAGTTCTTTTACCGCACTTATTTCTACCTCATTAAGAGGCCCCCCTTCATTTTCATAATATTTAAAAGACACGATAAGCGATCTCTGCTTATCTCTATTATTTATCAATCCGATGAATGGTTTATGCTTTTGTACCAAAGGGACTCCTTTGGAGTGTACAGCCAACGTCGTTTAACTTATGATTATGAAAAAAATACACCTCATATTGGTTGTACTACTTACTTATATTGCACCTCCCACATTGGCAGCAGACTTTGCCGATTTTAAAGGGAAAGTTACCGATGCCACTACAAAAGAGCCTTTGGTGGGTGCAACTGTTTACATTTCCGATCTAAAAGCCACTACAACTACAAATGCCACAGGCGATTTTACCTTTAAGAATATACCCACAAAAGGGAAATTCTTGGTTGAAGTGAGATATCTTGGCTATAAGACTGCTTCACAACTCTTTGATCTTGCTACTAATGTTTCGTTAAACTTCGAAATGCAACCTTCGGTGATCGAAAGTGCAGAAGTGGTAGTTACTGGAACGCCATACAGTGCCAATAGTAAAACCAATAGTTTAGCCGTAGTTTCTGTAAATAGAGAAAAATTGACCCAAGCTGCGGGTACTAACCTGGTTGATGCTATTGCTAAAGTCCCTGGGATTTCTCAAGTAACCACCGGTGGCGCCATTTCAAAACCCTCCATTCGTGGTTTAGGATATAACCGGGTGTTAACCATGGTTGATGGGGCCAGAGAAGAGGCGCAGCAGTGGGGAGACGAACATGGCGTAGAGATAGATCAATTTTCTGCCGCTCGGATAGAAATTTTAAAAGGACCGGCCAGTTTACTTTATGGTTCTGATGCATTGGGCGGAGTGATCAATATTATTGATGATTTTGTTCCTGGTCAAGGAGAGTTTAACGGAAACTTTACCTCAAGCTATAGCTCTAACAACGGATTAACAGGATCATCGTTGATGTTGCAGGGAAATACCGATGGCTTTGTTTATCGTGGCCGGGCATCCTATAAAAATGCTTACGGATTTGGATACAAGGATAATGCAGTTCCAAATTCTGGATTTAATGAAACTAATTTTAGCACCATGCTGGGGCTAAATAAAACCTGGGGCTATGCGCATTTAAGCCTTTCGAAATTCGGAACCAATATCGGACTGGTTGAAGAGGGCCCCGATGCCAGTGGCGATTATTTGGACGAAAATGGGGATGTAATTAGAGCTAGCGAGGCAAGAAGCAGAAAACTCGGACTTCCTTACCAGAAAATCAATCATTATCGCGCCGCGTTAAATAGCAATGTACTGCTGGGCGGAGGGCAATTAAAGACGACATTGGCCTTTCAGCGGAATGTGCGAAAAGAATTCGAAGAAAGTAAAGACGCGCCCGGATTGTTCTTAAACCTAAACTCTTACACCTACGATGTAAAATACACTTTTGCCAATGGCGGAGTGTGGGAGCCAACGTTAGGGGTTCAGGGCATGCATCAAACTAACCTTAATTCGGGCGATGAATTTCTGATTCCGGATTATACCAGTGATAATATTGGTGCATTTGCTTATTTGAAGCGGAACTTTGAGAAAGGTGCTATTAATGCGGGGATCAGATACGATTATAAAAATGTGGATGGTAAATCGCTTTTTGATGGTACAAAGCAAGTCTTTACTGCTTTCGAAAATAGCTTCTCAAATATCTCCGGCTCATTGGGCTTATCTTTTGAATTGGCCAAGAACCTAGTTTTTAGAGGCAATGTGGGATCTGGATTTAGAGCACCAAATATTGCCGAACTTGGAGCAAACGGTTTACATGAAGGAACATTTAGATTTGAAATAGGAAACAGCGCCCTAAAACAAGAGACAAGCTTGCAGTTTGATTTGGGTTTAACCTATGAGGCAGAAAAAGTTACCCTTGGCTTAAATGCCTATAGTAATCGAATCTACAACTATATCTACCCTGGGAATTTTGGCAATGAGATCACCTTTTATACGGCAGATGATGGCAGCACAAGTACCTTACCCGTTTATCGCTTTGTGCAAACCGATGCGGATCTAGTAGGGGGAGAAGCCTCGATTGATGTTCACCCGATCAAATCGTTACATTTCGAAAATTCATTTGCCTACGTTAGGGGAAAAAATCTGGCTGATGGTTCGGCCCTGCCTTTTATTCCAGCTGCAAGTCTAATCAATGAGCTACGTTTTGAACCCACTATAACAGGATTGAACGATAGCTTTATCAAAATTGGCTTAACCAATGTCTTTAAACAAAACCGTTTCGATAGTTTCGAAACAGAAACTGATGGCTATACCTTAATTGATGCGGGTATCGGTACTTCTTTAAAGATTAAAAACGAGAAGATCCATGTTTGGCTAACCGGACAAAATTTAGGGGACAAACTTTATTTTAGCCACCAGAGCAGGTATAAACCGGCAGGGATTTACAATACCGGTAGGAATGTGAGTGTTGGATTGAGCGTTCCCTTGTAGACTTACGAAGTCTTAAGACTTCGTAAGTCTAGATTTAGGCACAGATGCACGGATGTAATCCTATCTAAGCATCTGTGGCTTTTATTCAACCTCCAGTCTGCTATTTATCGAAAATCACACTATCTAATCAATTATAAGTTTTTTGGTCAGCAATAGGGAATTTGGAGCAAGGGGTAGAACGGGAGTGTAATTATCTGGGCAATCATTGCTCTTAACATCGGATTCAATCCCATAGGTTAGTCTTATGGTTCCATTTGTAGGGTTAAGATTAAGGAAAACCTGACCAGAATCGTTGTAGCAATTGCCTGTAAAATCTAAACGGTAAATTGACGTACCCGTGTGAAAATTATCTCCAGTAAAACCATTTGATTTTTCGTTTTTATTTGTGTTCGTATAAATAACATTTCCTGCATTATCCTTAACTGTTATCCATACTTTAAGCAAATCCCAACTTTTTAGGCTTTCAGGGTAAGTTTTATAAGCAAGCTTTTTGATAAAAGATAATTCGTAATTTCGGTTATTGGTGCTCCCTGTCCAAACTCTACAAATTGGTCAAGCTCATTATCTACATCTTTGATGTAAGTAATATCATCACCTTTATCGGTTCTATCAATTTCGTCGCGATAGTTATTTCTTAATATTTCAAAAGCCCTGAGCGAAATGGTACGTTGCGCATAGCAACCAGCGGTTATTGTAGTAAAGCTAATTAACAACACTAATGTTTTTATTATATTTTTCATTATTTTAATTATTGGGTTATACCTAGCAATCTTTTTTATTTTTGGTTCCATCTGAGTTTAATTCAATGGTTTTTACATTTCCATTGTTATCAATCTGATATAACTTTACACCAGTTACCCCCATCTTTTCTTTTAAGAATCGTAAAAAGCCTTCTTCAAGATCAGTAAAATTTTTCATAAAATCTCTATAATCATTTCTCCATTAATTACCTCCAAAGCTTGTGTTAATGTCGTTAGCGGTGCCTGAAAATTTAATCATATAATGACCTGTACGGGTTACCATTGAGACATAATAGGGGGAAAAATCATTGCTTGTTACGTTTTCATTAACCGTATTCATAAGAATGTTAACGTCTCCTGGTGTAAACATTCTTATAGGCTTAATTGGAGTTACTGTGCCAGCTATTAGGTCAGTAATGAGATAATCATCGAGATGATTATGTATAAAGCCCTTGGTATTTGCATCTGGATTTGCATTGAGCGAATTGTCGCCATTATTAGTTGTTGCGTCAAAACTACCATCTTTTTTCTCCTGATACCCTGTTTCCTTTTGTAATTTCGTTTTTCCTTTTAGGTCGGCAGCCTTTTCCTTATAGGCATTGCCAGTTTGAACAAACAGACGTGATTTCACTTCAAATCCATTGAAATCAACTATCGACTATGGACCTCTTTTTTTAAAAAATTTCACAAATAATTTGGTAGTTCCAAAAGTTCCTCATACTTTAGTGTATTATTTAACTAATACAGTAGAATATGATTAAAATTAATAACCTCAATTTTGGTTACAGCAAGCATAAACTATTATTCAAAAATCTTGACATGCAGTTAAGTGCAGGTCACATTTATGGTTTATTGGGTAAGAATGGTGCAGGCAAATCAACATTACTTAAAAATTTAGCGGGATTGGTATATGCCCAGAGTGGTAATCTGGATGTAATGGGATTTGATCCTGCAAAAAGACAACCTGCATTGTTAGCTCAAATCTGTTTCATTCCGGAGGAATTTTACCTGCCTTCCGTAAAGATTGATTCTTACGTAAATGCTAATGCCGCATTTTACCCAAATTTTGATCATGGATATCTTGCCGCTTTGTTGGAGGAGTTTGACATTCCGGTTAACCAGAAACTGATCAACATGTCTTATGGGCAAAAGAAAAAATTCATCATCGCTTTTGGCCTGGCCACGCAAGCGAAAATAATTATCATGGACGAGCCAACCAATGGACTGGATATCCCGTCTAAGGCACAGTTCCGTAAAATTATGGCCTCGGCCTTAACGGAGGATCGGTGCATCATCATTTCTACTCACCAGGTTCGTGATCTGGATAATTTAATTGATACCGTAATCATGCTCGACGATAGTAGCGTCGCATTAAAGGCATCTATTGAAGAGATTACCAGCAAGCTTTGCTTTAAACGTGTAAAAGAATTAGATGAAACCGTAATCTATGCAGAACCTTCGTTAAGCGGTTTTAATGCAGTTTTGCCAAACGTACATGATGAAGATAGCAAGCTAGATATCGAACTGTTGTTTAACGCAGTATTGGCAGAAAAAAATAAGTTGAAACCAATTTTTAATTAAGAAAGACATGAACAATACATTTAACATACAACGTTTTGGTCTTTTGCTGAAGAGGCAATGGCTAGAATTTGGGAAGATCTATTTGATTATTTTAGGAGTAGCATTGGGGATAATCGTTGCATTTTATGGCTTCGGGCTATGGGATCAATTATTTGAAGGAGTAGCATTTCAATCACGCAATTTCGAATTTAGATTTCCATTATTTGCAATTTTTGGGTTTATCTTCATTAGCATTATAGCCAGTAACTATTATGCTCATTTAGGGCAAAAGCCAAAGGCGATCATAGATTTACTGATCCCCGCATCAACCTTTGAAAAATTTCTTGCCGGGATATTCTTTACAGCCATCCTCCCAACGTTGAGCTTTATCATTCTATTTTATTTAACAGATCTAGCGTTTGTAGCTAAGATAAGAGCAATGTACCCGAGTGAAGCGGTCGCTGCTAACTCTTCGGATGGCTTGGATTTTTTCTTTACCAACCACAATCCGAATAGGTTTATACCATTATATGTACTCCCGTTTTTTATAACCAGTATATTTTTATTGGGTTCAATTTATTTTAACCGGTTCCATTATATTAAAACGGCGATTTCGGTGATGATTTTCTCAGGGATATGGACATATATCATCTTTAAGCTGAGTGAAGCTTTGTTTGCGGGCAGAGTCACTATAGATAGGGAGAATAGAATAATGGGGGTTACTGAGCTAGGAGCAGAACTTTTAGCGATGTTGCTACTGATTGTATTAACATTAATATTTTGGAGCATTACCTACGTACGCCTTAAAGAAAAAGAGGTTTAATTTTAATCGCACAGAGCTATGGAATTTAGAGATAATAAGGCTATATACCTTCAGATCGCAGAATATGTTTGCGAACACATCCTGTTAGGTAAATGGAAGGCCGACGAAAAAATCCCTTCGGTAAGGGAAATGGCGGTAGACCTAGAGGTTAACCCCAATACGGTAATGCGTACATACGAACTTTTGCAGCAAAAAAACATAATTAATAACAAACGCGGAATCGGATTTTTTGTAACCGATGAAGCCTTAGCAAATGTAAAAGGATATCGGAAAACAGAGTTTATGAACGATGAATTGCCAGTAGTTTTTAGAAATGTGTATTTGTTGGGCATTGGTTTCAACGAACTACAGGATCGCTACACCAGTTTTGTTAAAGAAAATTTTAATCCTAAAAAAAATGAAGACTAGCAATAAATTATTAATCGCCTTTGCCTCGGCACTTATTCTAATTCCGATCTTAGGAATGATATATGTTTCTCAGGTTAACTATAAACCAGGAAAGTATACGGATATCGTAGAGCCTAAGCTCGAAAACTTTAGCACGGAGACAAAACACATGTCGAGCATCGCAATAGGCACATCTTTTCAATCAATTAACTTTGGGGATGCAAAGCAACAATTGCTCAACATCACATTTATTAAGGATGAAAAATTTGGCATAAAAATTCCCACTGAATATAAAGATCAGATATCTACCACGGTAGACGCCGCTGGACAATTACAAGTGGTAGTTAAGAATATGGCAAATGATAATGATAGAAGACATTATATAGATATTTATGTTTATGCGCCCACTTTAAAGGAAGTGAACGTAACCCATGCCGATGCAGCTTATATAGTCGCTAGTGTTGACTCACTTAAATTTAATGTTAAAAATACGGGCTCGGCTAGCGTAGGAAGGGGAACCCATATTAAGTTTTTGAGCTTTACTGCTAATGGGGTGCCAGAAATTAACTTCAATCAGGATGATGTGAAATCAATGTCATTAAACCTGGCCAACAGCAGTTTCAGGAGCCAATCAAATTCTTATGA
This sequence comes from Pedobacter sp. NO84, assembly GCF_059703915.1. Taxonomy (NCBI): domain Bacteria; kingdom Pseudomonadati; phylum Bacteroidota; class Sphingobacteriia; order Sphingobacteriales; family Sphingobacteriaceae; genus Pedobacter; species Pedobacter sp. NO84. Next base: position 3,087,980 of record NZ_AP046575.1, on the reverse strand, counting down.
TAATCTTTCTATTGCTACCACCGGAGATTGTAAGATCTCTATTATGGGCAATTACGATCAAGAAAATAAGTACCTGATCAATAACCTAGTTTTAAATACAGTTGGCAAAGCGGATGTTAAATTAGAAAACATAAAAACCCATAGCTGCGCTGGAAGTTTTTCAGATCAAACCACGGTACAAATGCCTGCTGTTAATATCAACCAGATGTATAAAAAATAATCCCCTCTTAATTACGCGGAGCATACTTATCACGATGCTTCGCGTTTTTAAGCTAAACAACCCCACATGATATTAATTTTTATAATTCTTTGGATCCTAAGCTAAGGCAAGATCATAATCTTTCATAAACCTGATGCTCTCGCTAATATCAGTTGATAAAATGCGATCGGCATCATTAAATGAAACCATTTTTCGATAACTGGCAACTACCGCCTCTAGTTGTGGAGACGATTTTTCCGGTCTTCTCAAATCTAAGGCCTGGGTTGAGGTTAACAATTCTATCGCTAAAATCCTTTCCAGGTTATCGCAAACCCGTAAACATTTGGTAGCGGCATTTGCCCCCATGCTTACATGATCTTCTTGTCCATTGCTGCTTACAATACTATCAACAGAGGACGGCGTGCATAATTGTTTGTTCTCGCTGGCAATAGATGCTGCGGTGTATTGGCTTATCATCAATCCCGAATTTAATCCTGCGTTTTTTACTAAGAAGGGAGGTAATCCGCGTGTCCCAGAAATGAGCTGAAAAGTTCTCCGTTCAGAAATAGATCCCAATTCGGCCAATGCGATACATAAAAAATCTAAGGTTAAAGCCAAAGGCTGACCGTGGAAATTCCCTGCTGAAATAATCAGGTCTTCGTCTGGAAAAACATTCGGATTATCCGTAACCGAGTTCATTTCGGTTTCAAAAACCGATTGGATATAATTGATACTGTCTTTACTTGCTCCATGTACCTGTGGCACACAACGAAAAGAATAGGGATCTTGCGTTTGTTTTCCAGGTCTATCAATCAGTTCACTTCCTTTTAACCACTTACTTATGTTTTGCGCCGTTTTAATCTGCCCTTGATGAGGCCTGATCATATGGCTTAGGCTTAAAAAGGGGTCGATCCTACAATCGAAGGCATCAATAGAAACGGCAGCGATAAGGTCTGCCCAAGCTATAAATCGCTGCGCTTTTAACAGACATAAGGTGCCATATGCACTCATAAACTGGGTCCCATTTATTAATGCCAAGCCTTCCTTGCTCTGAAGTTTGAGGGGTTCCCAACCCATTTTTTCATGAAGTTCTATGGCATTAAATTGCTGTTTATTATAGCAAACCCTTCCTTCGCCAATCAAAGGTAGGGAAAGATGCGCTAAAGGGGCCAAATCTCCAGAAGCACCTAGTGAACCTTGGGTATAGATTACCGGAAGAACATCGTGATTGTAAAAATCAATCAATCGCGTTACCGTGGTTAACGCAATAGCAGAATGGCCATAGCTTAAAGATTGGATCTTAAGTAGCAACATCAGTTTTACCAACTCTTTTGGCACTTCCTGCCCAGTACCACAAGCGTGGGATAAAAGTAGGTTATGCTGAAGTTGAGTAAGGTTTTCGGCCCCTATTTTCACATTTTGTAAATACCCAAATCCTGTATTTATGCCATAAATTGGCTCAGAATTGGTGCTTAGTTTATCGTCTAAATAGTGCCTGCATTTTTTAATCCGCTCAATCGCCGAGGGACTTAATCTTAGTTTGACCTTCTTTTCAACTATATCTTTGATCACAGCTAGAGACAACAGTCCCGACCCTATTTCATAATCACTCATGTATTTTTATTTGGTGTCCAAAAGTATAAATAAACCTCAAATTTAACACAATTGCATTGTCAGATTGTTTTTTAACATCAACACCTAGCTATGAAAAGAACATACTGTTTAATAATCGCAGTTCTATGCGCCACTATTTCACTTAAAGCGCAAATACAGGATACCCTATCCATTACATTAGAAAATGTAAAATACGCCTATCCGGTCCACTTTTTTAATGTCAATACAGAAGGGCAGGCACTAAAGATGGCATACATGGATGTTCAGCCCACACAAACTGCTAATGGTAGGGTAGTTATCCTTTTTCATGGCAAAAATTTTGGTGGTTATTATTGGACTAATGTAATCAAGCAATTAACACAGGGTGGATTTAGGGTTATTGTTCCTGATCAGATCGGCTTTGGAAAATCTTCTAAGGCATTTATCCATTATAGTTTTCATGAAATGGCCAAATGGAACAAACTATTGTTGGATAGCTTACACATTCAACAAGCTACAGTTTTGGGCCATTCGATGGGAGGAATGTTGGCTACCCGATTTGCGTTAATGTACCCAGAGAAAACTGAAAAATTGCTATTAGAAAATCCTATCGGATTGGAAGATTATAAAACTTTTGTTCCCTATATTTCTACTGCAGAACAATATCAAACCGAGCTGAAATCTACAGCAGAAAGCATCAGAAAATATTATCAGGGTTATTTTGTGAAATGGAAACCAGAATATGAAGATCTGGTGCGCATTGCAGCCGGAGTTAACTTTAGTGCAGATTATCCCCGATGGGCTAAAGTTGCCGCCATGACATACACTATGATTTATGAGCAGCCCGTAGTTTATGAATTTGCTAATGTGAAAGTGCCAACCGTTTTATTTATTGGAAAGGAAGATAAAACTATTGTCGGTAAAGCATTACTTAGTGCAGCAGAACAAGCTAAACATGGGCAGTACAAAATCTTGGGCAAAGCAACTGCTGATAAGATCCCCAATGCCAAATTGGTTGAATTTGAAGGAAGCGCCCACATTCCCCACCTAGAAATCCCAGACGAGTTTTTAGCAGCGCTGATGAAGAACATTTGATAAGATGTAAGATGTAAGATGGGAAGATGTGAGATGGAAAATGTGCTTAAGTACATCTTCCCTGCCTTTCCGGCAGGCAGGCATTTTACATTTACATCTTACATACAGCTCTAGCTTTCCAATATCTCTAATTGAGCAACGATGTCTTCTTCAGTAATAGGATAGGGGAGATCATTTACGATGCTTTGATAAACGGCCTCAAAAATGCGGTTATAATCTCCTTTTTCAGAAGGGATGATTTCAGTAGTTCTCCCTCCATCGGGTGTAACTAATGTTAATTTTCCCGCATCGGCTGGATTTTCTTTTCCATACACAGCCGCAGTGGGCTTCATCCCTGATAATAGCTGTTCTTCTTGCACGTCGGCATGGTTTTTAACAAATGATCCCATCATTCCATTTATAACAAAAGCATAGTGAATATCAGCAACCAACATGCTGGCGGTTAAAAACACGTTCAGTTCATTGGGATAACTCAATTGGATGGCAAAATAATCATCCACTTTTGTATTAGCTCTGTTTTTAGTGAGCACTTTATGGTAACTTAATGGTTTACCAAAAAGGCTAATGGCCTGATCTAATAAGTGCGGGCCAAGATCATACGACAATCCACTGGCTGGATAGGGCTCTTCTTTGAATAATTTTGGGCCAATCTCATTTCGGTAGCGATCATAGCGAAAGTGGACCTCCACCAATTTTCCAAGCTTCCCACTTTCAATTACTTTCTTAACCGCATTAAAACCACTATCATACCTGCGATTTTGATAAACCATTGCTTTTTTCCCAACCGACTTGACTAAATCAATTAATTCTTTTGCCTGAGCTACCGTGGCGGCGAACGGTTTTTCAACTAAAATATGTTTTCCCGCCTGCAAAGCTTGTTTTGAATATTCGTAATGGGTGTAACTTGGGGTGTTTACTATCACTAATTCGATAGAATCATCTGCCAATACCTCTTCAACGCTGTTATAACCAACAATATCAGGATAATCTTTATGGGCAATTTTATGGTTGCGTTCTACAATCCCCTGCAAATGAAAACCAGGATGTGTACTTACAAATGGAGCATGAAATACTTTGCCAGACATTCCATAAGCCAATAGGGCTGTGTTGATTTTACGGTTCATATACAAAGCTAAAAAATTATCGTCCATAGACAATAGACCAATGGCCTATTCACTAACGTCCATCGACTATTAACTGTATATTTGCATATGAAACCAGCAGAGATACATGCCAAATGGAAATTGCTACAAACTAAAATTTCCGATGAGTTCCAATCAGACGATATTCCAGATCTGAAGGTTATTTTATTTCTTATAGGCGTTCAGGAATTAGGCAAAGGTCCTGGTAAATATAGTAAAAGGCAAAAAGAAGAATTGATGCACATTGCCACCTGTAGGCTACTTAGCGAAATGGGTTTCTATGAATTAGAAGGTTTGGATCAAGATGGGTGGCCGCATTGGAAATTAATGAAGCCCGTTCCTTCCTATGCGTTAATGGAACAGGAGCTTTTGCTCAAATCTTTGGCGATCACGTATTTGGAAGATATCTATTCATCGGATGACTTAAAGTCATCCGATGAATAAAAAAAGCCTCATTGTTTTACAATGAGGCTTTTGCATAGATAGATATCTATATACTCATCGGATGACTTAAGTCATCCGATGAGTAGTATTATTTTCCTTGTTGCGCAGCTTCTTTTTTCAACTGGTCATTGGCTACAATTACAATCTCTACTCTTCTGTTTGCAGCTCTACCTTCTTCAGTAGCATTATCACCAATAGGTTCAGCATAACCTTTACCTACAGTAATTAATCTAGATGATGGTACACCTTGCGAAACTGCATAAGCTTTTACGGCTGCAGCTCTTTTTTGAGATAGAGTCATGTTATATTCTTCTGTACCACGACTATCAGTATGTCCAATTACCCTAACATCAGTTCCTGGATATTGATTTAAGGATGCTGCCAAAGTTTGGATATTTGTCATCGCTTCTGGTTTTAAAGCAAATTTGTCGAAATCAAACAAAATTCCACTATCAAATTTTACGATAATACCTTCACCTTCACGGATAACTTCTGCATTAGGAATTGCATTTTGGATTTCTGCGGCTTGTTTATCCATACGTTTTCCGATAAAACCACCAGCAGTACCACCAACGGCTGCGCCAATAATAGCACCAACTGCAGTGTTACCGGCTTTTTTGCCAATTATACCACCAATTACGCCACCTGCTGCAGCACCAATACCAGCACCTTTTTGTGTGTTGGTTAAACTATCACAGCCTTGAAAGCTCATTGCACCCAATGAAAGGGCTATGCTTAATGTTGCTATTTTAAATTTTGAAGTCATCATTTTATTCTTTTTTAGTTAATAACCTAACATTATTCAAACGCAGTGCCAAGTATGTGCTGTGTCTTTAAATAATAGGTAGCGTTATTTTGCAATCCTATTTTATAGGCTCAAAGCAAGCATTATTAATGAATGAAATAGCGTTAAAAATTGAATGGTCAATTAAAAACCCGATAGTCTGGCATTTAATTGACCATAATTCTATACAATTTCGCTAAGAGCAGAGCGTTTGGAGAAGGGCGTTCAGATCGCTCATCGCTTAACGCAAGAGGTTATTCGCTAAAATAAGCTTCCAGTTCTTTCAGTGTATTCTCGTCGGTATGGAAATCTTTAATTACCAATCCTTTTTCCAATAGGATAATGCGATCGCACACATCGGTTACATGATTTAAATCATGACTTGAGATAAAAGTAGTCATGCTATGTTGATGATCTTTTAAGATTTTTTTGAGACGAATTTGCGTCGTCGGATCTAGGTTTGCAAACGGTTCATCCAAAATCAGTATTTCGGGTCTTTGCATTAGAGCGGCCGCAATCCCAACCTTGTTTTGGTTCCCTTTTGAGAAATCTCTAATGTATTTTCCGCTGTTTAAAATCTCTCCGTTAAAAAATTCCTTATAACTCATCAAATAAGCATTAACATCAGCTATGCTCAGATTTTGTAAGCTGCCGATAAAAACGAAATATTCTTCAGGAGTAAGGTAATCAATCAAAAACCCTTCATCCAGGAACGATGCGGTATAGTTTTTCCAGCTATCATTTTTCATTACATTTTCGCCCTTTGAGCATACTTCACCCTGTGATGGCCTGATCAGATCAAGTAGCATTCGGAAAAAGGTGGTTTTCCCAGCTCCATTATTACCAACAAGACCAACGGTTTCACCTTGTCTAATTTGTAAGTGATCTATATTTACAACGGTTTTATCGCCATAAATTTTTTTCAAATTTTTAACTTCTAAAATCATAATTATTCTCTAAAGCCTTCGGCTATTTTATATCGTTGTTTTTCAAATTGTTTTGCAAGAAAGTTAATCCAAAAGCTTCGGGTTAAAAGCATGATGAGACCAAATATGGAAACCGAGATCAAACCCCAGTAAGGTTTATTAAAGATTCCAAAGGGAAGATACAAGGCATAAGGCACTAACGCAAATGGGATCGTAAGCAGCCATTGTGTGGCTCCAATTCCTTGATAATTAAAACTCGCACTTTTATTGATATCTATTCTCTTGTAGTTAAAAGTTGCAAGATAAAGTACCAAAACCGTACAAAATCCGATATTGTACAGGTAGGCGGCTATATGGAGTAAAAGAAGTTTAGGACTAAGAAAGCCATAAAAACTTGCCAAAATGGTAATGATGGTACAGGCAATGGTGAAGAGTAGAAATTTAGCCTTTAAATAATCTTTGACATTGATTTTATTGATCAAAATCCCGTCGAAATGGGCGCTTTGCCAAGCAAACATAAATTGCCCATAGCCCAGAATAGAGAAGCCGGTCATAAAAATGGCCCCAAACATCATTTGGCCAAATGCATCTTTTGCCAAGGCTTTTTCTTTATAAAAAATAAACCCGTAACATAAAAAGAAAATCCCCATTATAACCGAATTCCTAGAGCGCTTATGGCGAAGGATCAATTTTAGTTCAAGTGCAGCGAGTTCTCCAACTTTCCCAAAGCGGTTAAGGAACGCGTAATCCGTGCTTACTTTTTTCTCCTTCTTTTTACTTAATTCCTCAACATAGAGATTGCGCTGTAAAAAATTAGAATTGTATAAAAAGATCCCTAAAGCAGCCAGGGTAAAAATAAAACCTAGGTAAGGATGCAGGGCTATGGCGCTGAAAACATAATTTGAAGCTGCCATAATAGAAATTATCTTGTAATATTCTAATGCGGCAAGTGCGCCAATTATTACAAATCCGATAATAGTGTAAGAGGCATTGGTAATCGATTTTCTTTTGATGTATAAAACCAGGTAATTATTAAATACAACAATAGAAAAAATAGAAACGATATACATTAAAGTAGCAATTGCTCCATAGGCGGCCAATATATTGATAAAGCAAAAAGGTAGGAACAAAAAGAACGGTAACAGATTAAATGCTGAAAAAAGTGCCTTAACATTTAAAAATCTGATGATTTTAGCTTTAGGGATATTTAAATGTAGATAGGGTATGATACTTAAGGTAGGTAGCTCTTGCAATTGCATCCGCATTAAAAAATCTATCCCGAAATAATATAAGATCAATCCGTTAAAACTTACAATAACTGATTGGTTCGGAAAGATTTCTGGCAAAAAATGGGACATTCCAAATCCCAATCCAACGGCGATTGCCAAAAAATAAAGCATAAAAAAGCCAAGAAAAATTTGAGCGGCCACACTTCCAGCTTTATTTCTACTGCGCCAAAAATCTTTCCACTGGTGACTTAAAAAAGTTGATAGCATATTAATAGTTGTATTTGTTTTTCCAATTTAGTCTTAATTTTTCTCTCATTTTTTCTTCCGCAGGATTTTTTCCCGGATCGTACAGCTTAGTGCCGCTCAATTGTTCGGGAAGATATTCTTGCTCGGAAAAATTCCCATCGTAACTGTGCGAATATTCGTAGTCTTTTCCATAGCCGATATTCTTCATCAACTTTGTTGGTGCATTGCGGATATGAAGTGGTACGGGTAAATTACCAGTTTGTTTAACCAGCGCCTGTGCCTTATTTATAGCTTCATAACTTGCATTGCTTTTGGCCGAAGAAGCGAGGTAAGTTACACATTGTGCCAAAATAATTCTTGCTTCTGGATAACCAATCACATTTACGGCATTGAAGCAATTATTAGCCAATAGTAAGGCGTTTGGATTGGCGTTCCCAACATCCTCTGATGATAAGATGAGTAACCTTCTAGCAATAAACAAAGGATCTTCACCTCCTTCAATCATTCTGGCGAGCCAATAAACGGCGGCATTGGGATCGCTACCGCGGATAGATTTAATAAATGCAGAAATAATATCATAATGCTGCTCGCCGGCTTTATCATACAAGGCCAAGTTCTGTTGTGCATGGGAAAGCACATTTTCGTTGGTTAACTCTATTTTATCACCACCAATGCCATTGATGGCAATTTCTAATACATTTAACAACTTTCTCGCATCGCCGCCCGATAAACGAATAAGTGCTTCGTGCTCTTTGATAGTGATCTGTTTTGTAGAAAGAATCTTATCTTTTTTTAGCGCGGTTTGCAACAAACCTGCTAAGTCTTCTTCACTTAGGGCCTGCAAAATATATACCTGACATCGAGATAGCAAAGCCGATATGACCTCAAAAGATGGATTTTCGGTAGTTGCGCCGATTAACGTAACCAAGCCACGTTCTACTGCTCCCAATAAACTATCCTGTTGCGATTTGCTAAACCGATGGATCTCGTCGATAAACAAAATGGGAAGGCCCAAAAAGCTGTCTTTAAGAGCAGCGGCTTTCTCAATAACATCTCTAATATCCTTAACACCCGAATTGATGGCGCTGAGGTTAAAAAAAGGTCGGTCTAGGCTTTGAGAAATGATATACGCTAACGTAGTTTTGCCTACTCCCGGGGGACCCCAAAAAATCATGGAGGGCAGCTGACCACTCTCTATTGCTTTGCGCAAAACCGCATCCGCACCAACAAGGTGTTGCTGACCAACATATTCATCCAGATTTTGTGGACGCATCCGTTCTGCTAATGGCGGTAGATTTTGCATAGATAAAGGTAGCTATTTTAAGCTTTACCACATAGAAACATAGCAAACATAGAAAAGTTCAACCATCCAAAAAAGTTTGTCGCACTGAGCGTGGTTCGACTACCTGCCCGAAAAGCTGGCGGGTGAAGATGATTACACCGATTTATCGTACAACTCTCAACTCCAAACTTCCCACTCTCAACTCACCTTCGGTTTCTTCTTGAAAAACTTCTTTTTCTTTGGAGGATAGGTTCTTTTTTCTCCAGAGCTAGGTTCATCAACAGGAGCTTCGCCCATATGTTCAGGCAAAGGAATGCGATCAATTTGGCGTTCTATTAGTTTTTCGATATTAGCTAATCGTCTTTTATCCTTTGGATTAACAAAAGTAATGGCCGTACCTGTGGTAGCTGCTCTTGCCGTACGGCCGATGCGATGGATATAATCTTCTGGGTCCTGCGGTGCATCGAAGTTGATTACCAGGTCGATTCCCGTTACGTCAATTCCCCGGCTTAGTACATCGGTTCCAACCAGCACATCGATTTTACTATTCTTGAAATCGAGCATATGTGCTTCTCTTTCTTTTTGCTCTAAATCACTATGAAAAGCGGCTACTTTTAGTCCTAATTTCTTAAATACCTTACCCAGTTCCTTTACCTTTTCTTTACGACCAGCAAATACGATAATGCGTTTGTAATCCGCAGATTTTAACAAGGAGGTAAGCAAAGGCACTTTTTGATCATCGTGCAACAGGTAAACTTGTTGGTTTATTCCTTCTGCTGGTTTGGAAAGTGCAATGTTTATTGATTCTGGCTCCTTTAGCAGTTTTGTGGCCAAGGTTCTTATTTTTGGTGGCATCGTAGCCGAAAACATTACGGTTTGGCGCTCTTTTGGGAGGTAGCCCACAATTTTCATGATGTCATCATAAAAACCCATGTCTAACATTCTGTCTGCCTCATCCAATACTAAATAATGCAATTGGTCCATTTTTAACAGTCCAGAAGAAAGATGAGCTATTAATCTGCCTGGAGTAGCAATAATGATATCCACTCCTTCGCGCATCGAACGCTTTTGTTGTTCGTAGGCAATCCCATCTCCACCACCATATACGGTTAGCGAACTGATATTGGTAAAATAGGACAGGGCTTCAACCTGAAGGTCTATTTGTTGTGCAAGTTCCCTGGTGGGGGCCAAAATGAGTGCTGTATTGTGCCTATCGTGGTTTTCGGTAAGCATATTCATAATAGGCAACAAATAAGCGCCAGTTTTTCCGGTACCGGTTTGTGCACAGGCAATCAGGTCTTTTTTAGCTAAAATTAACGGAATAGCTTGTTCCTGTATCGGTGTTGCATTTTTAAAACCCATCGCTAGTAAACCTTCTAAAAGCTCGGGATTAAAATTAAAGTCTTTAAAATCCAATGTATAGTATGTAAATTATTGGGTAAAAGTACCTTAAATTAAGGCCAAAAGCAAATAGGCGGAAGTTGAAGCGCATAGGGCATGGAGCTTAGGGCGGCGCTATGCTCCATGCTTTTGCTTGATTTATGGTGTGCCTGCCCTTCACGGATCACCCGTTCACAGGACTTTTTTATCTAGTTTGAACTGCTATTTTTTGATAGAACAAGCTAACAAATCTTTAGTTTTAAAGAGATAAAATTTTATCAACAAATTAACATCTATGTTAATTAGCTAATTACTTCTTCGTATCCGCATACCCAAACACCTTTTGCAACAAGCTTGTTGAACGGGCGTTAATGTTATCTCTGATCTTTAATTCTTCTTGTGCCACTTGAATAAACATGCCATCAATAGCTTTTTGGGCTACATATGATGAAAGGTCGGTATTAACTGGTTTAACCAATGGAATTTTATTATAGGCCAGGGCCGCATCACCCCAATACTTGGTAGCGCCAACCTTGCTCAAGCTATTGGTAATTACAGGTCTAAATTTCTCCATCAGTTGTGCTGTAGTAACCCGTTTAAAATACTGGGTTGCCTCGTCTTTATTTTTGCCGAGCAAAATATTTACCGCATCGGTAATGGTCATTTCCTTAATAGCGGCTACGAATATCGGCTTTGCCTCCTTTGCGGCATCTTCGGCCGCACGATTAATGCTTAGAATTACATTATCAGCCAAGCTATTGAAACCTAGGCTTCTTAACGTTTTTTCTACTTTTTGGGCCTCTGGTGGAAATAAAATCCTAACTGCCAGGTTGCCCAAGAAACCATCCTTCGCCGAAAGCCGATCCGCACCTGCAGATGTACCAAATTCTAGCGCCTGTTTAAGCCCTGCGCCAATTTCTAAACTGGTAGGTGTACCATTTGTAGGAATCTGCTTTAAAATATTACCAATGTTCTGTTGGCTTTGCACATCGCAACCACTCAAAAAAATTAAAACTAAAGTGGCTAAATATAGACTAATCCGTTTCATAATGCTGTTTTTAGAAATTAGAAACAGAAGAGTTTACCTTCTTGGCTATTTATCTTTGCTTCCTTCTGTAGTACTTAGCAAATCCTTTGCCATTAATTGGGCTGATTTAACCAAGCGTAAAAATTCTGAGCGATAACCATCTTTATCATTTCCCTTTCCGGCTTCTGCCATGGCAATAACCTGTTCAAAACTGCTCTTTTGTTTAAATTCAGATTGGCGCAATAACATCCCAAATTCTGCAACGGCTGTGGCAAACTTAAAATCAGCAGTTATTGGAGCATTGCCTTTTGAATAGTCTGTAACCGTTTTTTGGATCTTCTTGCTGATATCACCTTCAGGTTGTTTATAGCGCAATTTAATTGTTATTAGTTCATTGCTAGCAACTGTTTCCATACTTTTTGGCTTCTGATATTTTAGCGGATCGATAGTGCTTGAAAAATTATCTTTTACACCTACTGGAATAATCTCGTAAAGGGCCGTAACGGTGTGGCCGGCTCCAATTTCTCCCGCGTCTTTTTTATCATCGTTAAAATCCTCGTCGTTAAGCATCCGATTTTCATATCCGATTAAACGGTATGATTGTACGGTGGCAGGATTAAATTCCAGCTGAAATTTCACATCCTTTGCCAAAGTAAACAGGGTGCCGCCAAACTCATTGATCAATACTTTTTTGGCCTCAGTTAAATTATCGATATAGGCATAATTTCCATTCCCCTTATCGGCCAATGTTTCCATTTTGCTATCTTTGTAATTTCCCATTCCATAGCCCAACACGGTTAAGAACACTCCACTTTTGCGCTTTTCTTCAATTAATTTTTCCATGTCCGAATCGCTGCTTGCGCCTACATTAAAGTCGCCATCAGTTGCCAAAATAATCCTGTTGTTGCCGCCTTTAATAAAATTCTCTGCTGCTACTTTATAGGCTAACATAATGCCTTGTCCGCCAGCTGTTGATCCTCCTGCGCTTAGCTTGTTCAGCGCTTCTTTAATCGCCCTTTTATCACTGCCTGCAGTTGATGGTAAAACCAGGCCAGCCTGTCCCGCATAAACCACAATGGCAACCCGATCTTGATCACGTAATTGATCGGCCAATAATTTTAGCGAAGTAACGAGCAAGGGCAGTTTATTTTCTGAGTTCATGGATCCAGAAACATCAATCAAAAAGACCATATTTGAAGCTGGTAGATTTGTGGTAGGGATGGTCTTGGCCTGTAAACCAATGCGTACCAATCTATGAGATGCATTCCAAGGCGCCGGTGCAATTTCTGTAACTATATTTACAGGGTCTTCGCCTTTTGGCTGCTCGTACTCATAATCAAAATAATTGATCATTTCTTCGATGCGAACGGCGTCTTTAGGTGGTAAGCTGCCATTATTGATAAACCTACGGATATTACTATAAGCCGCAACATCTACATCTATAGAAAAAGTAGATAGCGGATTTTTGGATACCTTCTGAAAACCATTTTCTTTTACAGTGGCATAACTTTCAGAACCTTGGGTGTTTGCAAATGGCGAGTTTGACGAATATTGTTTTTCTTTGAGCGAGTTATAGCCCCTTATCCTTACTCCTGCAACCTTCCCTTCTAACCCCAGTATCTGGGTTTGTGAGGCGCCAACTTCTCTTTTTTTAACCTGAACGCCTCCAGCAGTAACTACCACTTGATCTAGCGTTTTTGCGTCTTGGACAAGACTAATTCTGAAATTATTATTTTTCCCAATTTTTAGGACTTGAGTAGCATAACCTAAATAAGAAACACGAACTGCGGTATCGCTTGCCGAAATTTTGAGTGTAAATCTTCCATTTTTGTCGCTTATAGTTGTCTTCTTACTTGGCAAAACAGTGATGTCTGCATCTGGGATAGGTAATCCATCTTCACTTGCGATTATTTCACCAGAGATGGTCCGGGTTTCGATAGCCTTAAATCCTACAAAAAGAAATAGCGCTAAAATGGGGATTAATAATTTTTTCATGAGTTCTAAGTTTATTTAGGGATGTAAGCTTTAGGATATTTCCATATGTTATCGGAAAATATTTTTTATACTTGAGACTTATTTAGCGAGATACCCAATTTGAAGTTTATAAAAAATTCGGCCAAAATTAATGAGCAGGACGATGCCTCGCTCATTGCTGCCTATCAAAAAAATGGCGATTTGGGGGTATTGGGAGTGCTTTATAATAAATACATGCACTTGGTTTTTGGGGTTTGCTTTAATTATTTTAAAGATGAAGAACTAAGTAAGGATGCGGTAATGCAAATTTTTGAGGAACTAGTAGTGAAATTAAAACTTCATCAGGTCCAGAACTTTAAAAGTTGGCTGCATGTATTGGCCCGCAACCACTGTTTGATGGCCTTGCGCAAATCGTCAAAAAATCCAACAGTGGCGATGGAGGATAATTTTATGGAAAGCGGGGGTTTTGTGCATCTAGATATAGATGATACAAGAGAAACGCAATTAACAATAATGGAAAAGTGCATGGAAACGTTGCCTGAAGAACAACGAAAAAGTGTAGATTTGTTTTATTTGCAGGAGAAATGTTATAAAGAAGTAGCCGATATAACAGGGTATGACATGCTTAAGGTGAAGAGTTATATCCAAAATGGCAAGAGGAATTTAAAAATTTGTATCGAAAAGAACAGTGAGCTATAACGAGTGGTTAGATATAGATGTATTGGAAGATTACCTTGATGGTAAGCTTGATGCCAAAACTATGCATAAGGTTGAACGCCTTTCCCTCGAAGATCCTTTTGTGGCCGAAGCATTGGCAGGACTGAGCCAATCTCCCAAAAGAACACATACGCTCTCATTATTGCAAAAACAATTACAAGAACGGATAGAACAGAAGCCTATAGAACGAAAAAGATGGACAATTACATCACATCGTTTGAGCATTGCTGCCGCAGCTGCGGTTTTATTTGTTACCGTAAGCATCTTGTTTGTGATGAAAGAAAATAGACGGGATACCTTGGCCAAGCAGAGCAAAAAAGTAGAGATAACCGTTGCCCCGCAGGTAGCAACAGTAAAACAGCCCATTATCTCTCCTGCGCCTGTTGTAGCGATAGATAATACATCGGCTAATGCCAAAAATATTGGTCAATATAAGAGACAAAAATCACGGGGGTATACGGCGGTTGATAAGCTTACCACTGTTATTGCTCAAGAACCACAAGTAGCCGTTATTAAGCCTCTTTATGATTCTACTGCTGTTTTTGCTGCTAAACTTAGAGCGGATGATGTTTCCAAATCGAAAGCTAAAACAGAAGAAAATAAGGTTACCGCAGTAAAAAGACAAGAGGTTGCTCGCGAAACTGCCCTGCCGGGAAAAGTGGCCGGATTATTTGTAGAAAATAATAATGTAAATGGCTTGCCAAGAGAAAGCATCATCAATGGAAGAGTATACACCAAGAACGATAGACAGCCCATGCCAGGGGTAGTAGTTAGCATTGCCGGAAGCAATAAAGCCACCACTACCAATAATAAGGGCGAGTTTACATTGCCTGTTGATAGTAATGGCCTTCAAAGTTTGTCAATTGCCTACCTCGGATTTACTACCAAAGTGGTAAATACCAAAGCAAACCAATCAGTAGAAGTAGAGTTGGAGCAAACAGAAAATAAGCTGAATGAAGTGGTTACTCTTGGTGTGGGCAATAAAAAAGAAAGTGATAAAGACCAGCTAAAGAATGCCGTATCATCTGCTTACTATCCATTGGGAGGATGGCAGGATTACGAGGCTTATTTAACAAATAACAATAGCCTCACAAAAAACGGCTTATCGGGTAAGGAAGTAAGGCTTACTTTTGAAGTAAAAGCGAATGGAGAGCCAACAAAAATTGTTGTTGCTCAAAGCCAAGGAAAACTTTTTGATGCAGAAGCTATCCGGCTGCTAAAAGATGGCCCCAAATGGCTGCCACAGACTAAAGGCAAAAAAGGAACCTCACAAATCAGTGTCAAATTTTAAAGGCGATTTTGATTTATGTAACCTTCGGGCTCCAGTTGAAGTCTATCTATAATCCTAATCCTATAAATCCTTCAATCCTAGTCATCCTAGTCGTCCTTCAATCCTAGTCCGTCCATGTATAAAAATTCTAAATTCGAAGAAAAAGACCCTAAAAAAGTTTTGTCATTTATGGAAGCCCATCCTTTCATTACTTTAATTGGCTTTGACGGCGATTACCCTGTAACTACCCAAGTGCCAGTGCATATTACTCAGGATGAAAATGGTACGCGTATCATTGGCCATGTAATGAACAATACCGATCATCATCAGGCTTTTGCCAAAAACGAAAATGTTTTAGCGCTTTTTACCGGAGCACATGCCTACATAAGCGCATCGGTTTACGCCAAACCAGCCGTGGCCTCCACTTGGAACTACAGCTCGGTCCATGCAAAAGGAAAAATTAGGTTAATGAATACCGACGAAACCAGAGCAGTAATTAAACATTTAACCGATAGTTTTGAGGATCCAGCCACAAGCCCTGCGGCATTCCATAAAATGGATGATCATTACATAGAAAGCAACCTTAGGGCCATTAGCGGTTTCGAAATAACCGTTTCCGAGATTAGGAGTGTTTTTAAACTAAGCCAGAACCACACCAAAGAAAATAGAACCGCCATTGTTGAAGAATTAGCACAGAGTGATGACCATAATGCGAAAATTATTGCTCAACAGATGCGTGATAAATTAGAAAATGAGTGAATGTGATAATTAGCGAATGGACCTTCCTATCACATCAACCAATAATCAAATTATCAAATTAAGATAAAAGGAATCCACTCTCGTAAATCCCTTCCATTGTCAAGCACTCCATGCACCATGCTCTTTGCGCCAGGCTTATTCTTACAATCCGAAAGCTGCTTTAACTTTGTCTACAAAATCAAGTTTCTCCCAAGTAAACAACTCAACAGTAACTGTTTTCGAATCGCCATTTGGGGTTTTAAAGGTTTTGGTTACCGTTTCAGGTTTACGGCCCATGTGTCCGTAAGCAGCAGTTTCGCTGTAGATTGGGTTTCTTAATTTTAGGCGTTGTTCTATAAAGTATGGACGCATATCAAATAGATTTTCAACTATTCTAGCAATTTCTCCATCCGTTATGGTTAATTTACTGGTACCATAGGTGTTGATGTAAATTCCCATAGGTTTTGCAACACCAATTGCGTAAGAGACCTGTACTAAAATTTCATCAGCTACGCCTGCAGCCACTAAGTTTTTGGCTATATGACGAGTAGCATACGCCGCACTTCTATCTACTTTACTTGGATCTTTTCCAGAAAACGCGCCACCACCGTGGGCACCTTTTCCACCATAGGTATCCACAATAATTTTTCTTCCTGTTAAACCGGTATCACCATGCGGACCGCCAATTACAAATTTACCTGTTGGGTTAATGTGGTATTGGATTTTATCGTTAAAGAGATGCGCGTATTGTGGGTTGGCTTTAATGATTCTAGGAATAAGAATGTCAACAAGATCACTTTTAATCTTAGCCAGCATGGTTTTCTCCTCATCAAAATCATCATGCTGTGTAGAAATTACGATAGCGTCTATGCGTACGGGCTTGTTGTTATCGTCATATTCTAAGGTAACCTGAGATTTTGCATCAGGCCTAAGGTATTTGATTTCGTTATCTTCACGTCTTAAAACTGCTAGCTCCTGCAATAACTTATGTGAAAGATCTAAGGCCAAAGGCATATAATCATCCGTTTCGTTGGTAGCATAACCAAACATCATTCCTTGATCGCCTGCACCCTGCTCTTCTTTCGTAGTTCTATCAACACCCTGGTTAATATCCTGAGACTGTTCGTGGATAGCCGATAAAATACCACAAGAATTGGCTTCGAACATATATTCGCTTTTGGTATAGCCAATTTTTCTGATTACTTCTCTCGCAATCTGCTGAACATCCAAATAAGTTGTTGATTTTACTTCTCCGGCTAAAATAACCTGTCCGGTTGTAACCAAAGTTTCACATGCCACCTTTGATTCGGTGTCGAAGGCTAAAAAGTTATCAATTAGTGCGTCTGAGATCTGATCTGCAATTTTGTCGGGATGCCCCTCAGATACAGATTCCGATGTAAATAAATATGACATTTTAAATAATTATACGTTATAAACTATTGTAAAATGAATACTGATTCCTAAAAATAGGCACAAAATGAAGTGTGATAAAATTAGCACTTTTTTTTACGTGGTTGCAATCAAGCTATTTAATAGCATTACAAATCAGTCCACTTTAACGATGCAAAATTACTATATATATTATTAATAATCAAAAAATATCAATTATTTTGCGGATCTTAATATCTCATTGTGGTAAAGGCAAACATCTTATTTATCATCAACCCCATTTCTGGTGGTAAAAAGAAAACCAAAATCCCAGGTTTAATCACTACCTATTTGGATAATACCAAATACAAGCCTAACTATAGCTTTACCGAATATGTTGGTCATGCGGCAGAAATCGCAGAAGAAGCTTCATCAAATTTTGATATTATTGTAGCTGTAGGTGGCGACGGCACGATTAACGAAATCGCACCAAAGGTGATTAAGTCAAACAAGGTTTTGGGTATTATCCCCTTTGGATCCGGAAATGGATTGGCGCGATTTTTAAAAATCCCCATGAACCCTATCAGCGCCATAAAGCTTATCAATACCTATAAAGTACTGTTAATCGACACCGCAAAATTAAACGATAGGTATTTCTTCAACATGGCAGGTATGGGATTTGATGCCCATATCAGTATGGTCTTTGCCAATAATAAGAGCAGAGGCCTAAAAGGATATATTGAAATGGGGCTTAAAGAAATGATAGCTTACAAGGCTCAAACCTATAAACTCAAGATTGATGGCCAGGAATATACACGAAATGCATTTGCGATTAGTATCGCCAACTCTGCCCAGTATGGAAATAATGTTTACATTTCGCCCAATTCCTCTATTACTGACGGATTTTTAGAAGTTTGTATTGTAAAAGAATTTCCGCGATATAAACTTCCCATCCTTGCATACCAAATGGTAAAGGCTACAACCGATAGATCAGGATTAGTAGAAATTATTAAAGGAAAGCACATTGAAATTATAAGAGAGAAAGAAGATCCCATCCATTTAGACGGAGAACCTTTTTTGATGGGAAAAGAAATAGAGGCCCAAATCTTCCCTTTATCCTTAAGTATCATTACCAAATAACATAGCCGTGAACAAGCCAAAGAAAAGAACACTAAGTGACCTGGGCGGAATCATGTATTCTACAGACCCAACTTTCGAATATAAGAATGAAGAAATAGGCGCAGAGCAAGATATACCCAATAATCAGCAGGATTTGAGGGTAACGCTCGACCGCAAAAACCGTGGGGGGAAAGCGGTAACCTTAGTTACAGGTTATCATGGAAGTGACGCCCAACTTGATGTTTTAGCAAAAATGCTGAAGACAAAATGTGGTGTAGGAGGAGCAGCTAAAGATAGAGAAATCTTAATCCAAGGAGACTTTAGAGAAAAGATCATTTTATTGCTCCAAAAAGAAGGCTATAAAGTAAAAAAATCTGGAGGTTAATTAGCTAATTAATACGCTGATAATTAGCCAATTAACTGTTAGTGTACTTGCCACAATAAGTAAAATTTTTCCTTTAAAATCGTATTTTTTGAGTTTATATCTGCTTAGCTTTGTAGCTCCAAGGGGAGTCCCTTTGGGAGATATTAAACCAAATATATGACCAATATTAATGTAAGGCGCCCAGATTTAGGCTATCTGAATCTAAGTGCTAAAACAGTAAACTATCAGCTTAGTGTATCGGCATTAGTTGATGAGGCTTTAAAGAACGGGGAAGGAACTCTAGCTGATAGTGGCGCATTAGCCGTAGATACTGGTAAATTTACTGGGCGATCGCCAAAAGATCGGTTTATTGTTTGCGATGAAGTAACAGAAAAGGCGGTTTGGTGGGGTGATATCAATATCAAATTTAGTCCGGCTCAATTTGATGGGCTGTTCCAAAAGATCACTTCCCATCTTAGCGAGAAACAAATCTATGTACGTGATGTATATGCTTGTGCCGATAATCGTTACAAAACAAGCATTAGAGTGGTAACCGAACATGCGTTCCAAAATCTATTTGCAAATAACTTATTCCTTCGCTACAACCAAGAGGAGCTTCCCGAACAACCCGAATGGACTATCATTGCGGCTCCCTCATTTCTAGCAGATCCGGCATGTGATGGAACCCGACAATCTAACTTTTCTATCATTAACTTCTCCAAAAAAACGATAATCATTGGTGGTACCGCTTACACCGGAGAAATTAAAAAGGGAATTTTTTCTGTGCTAAACTTTATTCTGCCCACGCAACGGCAAACGCTGTCTATGCATTGCTCTGCCAATGTTGGCCATGAAGGCGATACGGCAATATTTTTTGGTCTATCCGGAACCGGCAAAACCACCTTGTCTGCAGATCCTGAAAGAGCATTAATTGGCGATGATGAGCATGGATGGAGCGAGGATACTGTATTTAATTTTGAGGGCGGTTGTTATGCAAAATGTGTAGACCTAACCGCAGAGAAAGAGCCACAGATTTATAAGGCGATTAAATTCGGATCTTTATTGGAAAATACCAATTACTTTATAGGTACAAACCATGTTGATTTTTCGAACATCGATAAAACAGAGAACACGAGGGTTGCCTATCCTATTCATTATATAGATAATGCGGTTGAACCTTCTGTTGCGGCTATCCCTAAAAACATCTTTTTCCTAACAGCTGATGCTTTTGGTGTATTACCACCAATATCCAAATTAACTACAGCCCAGGCTATGTTCCATTTTATATCGGGCTATACGGCAAAGGTAGCAGGTACCGAAGCAGGAGTTACAGAGCCACAGCTCACCTTCTCTGCATGTTTTGGAAAAGCATTTTTGCCTTTGCACCCGGCTAAATATGCCAAATTGCTTGGAGAGAAAATGAAAAAGCACAACGTAAATGTGTGGTTGGTTAATACCGGATGGAGTGGGGGACCTTATGGCGTTGGCAATAGAATGAAGCTCGGCTATACCAGAAGTATGATTACGGCAGCATTAAATGGAAGTTTGGCAAAAACCAATTTTGCAGAACATCCGGTTTTTGGGTTGCTAATGCCAGAAAGCTGTCCGGATGTGCCAAAAGAAATCTTAAATCCACGGAATACCTGGGCTGATAAAGAAAAATACGACCAAAAGGCGAACGAGCTGGCTATTGCATTTACCACAAACTTTAAGCAGTTTGAAGAATACGCCGATAAGGAAATTTTAAAAGCACTTCCTAAAGTTGTTGAAACGGCGGTTTAATGTATTTTTTTTGAGTAAAATTTGTTTTTCATTAAATTTTTAGTTTTACTTGCGAAAGATTGTCTAAACAAAGGCAATCTTTTTTTAGTTATACCCCTATCCTATCCTAAATAATAGGTGTAAAACGTAACGAATTAATTGTGTAACGATTATTTAATTTGTAATTTGATTCAAAGTTATAAATTTGTTAACGCAACATTTAGTTATAACGAACGTTGTGTGTATTACTATAAAATATTTTACCTAATTTTATCTAAAGTTTAAACAAGTACTAAAACTAAAAACTAAAAAACTAAAAAAAAATGGCAAACGCACCAAAACCAACAACTGTTAAAAAAGAGAGCTCAACTGCATCTAATTTATTTGCAACTCTTGTAATTCCAATTTGTATCCTAATAGGGGTATTACTTTTCATCTTTGTATTAGGAAAACCATCTAATTTCAATGTTGATCCTGCTGTAGCAGCAGCAAACAGTAAATTATCTTTTGCATTTTATGATGCTGACACTCACGCTTACCAACCTTTTCCAGGTAACTATGGCGGTATGGCTTACAAAGGTGGTTTCATCGTTCCAATTCTAATGGGTATGCTTTTAATGGTATTCGTATTTTCAATTGAGCGTTTAATTGTTATTGGTAAAGCAACTGGTAAAGGAAGCTTGGACTCATTCGTTAAAAAAATCCAATCACTTTTAGGTTCGGGTAACATTGCTGCTGCTTCTGCAGAGTGCGATAAACAAGAAGGTTCTGTTGCAAACGTTATTAAATCTGGTCTTAAAAAATACGGCGAGATGGAAGACGAGAAAAACATGGATACCGATCAAAAATGTTTAGCTATCCAAAAAGACATCGAAGAAGCTACTTCATTGGAAATGCCGATGTTAGAGCAGAACTTAACAATCATTGCTACTTTGGTATCAGTTGGTACGTTAATGGGTCTATTGGGTACAGTAACAGGTATGATCAAGGCGTTTGGTGGTTTGGCGAACTCTGGAGCTCCAGATCAAGCGGCATTAGCAACTGGTATTTCTGAAGCTTTGATCAACACGGCTACTGGTATTGGTACTTCTACGCTTGCAATTATCATGTATAATATCTTGACTTCGAAAATCGATAAATTAACTTATGCAATTGATGAAGCAGGTTTCAGCATCATCCAAACTTACGCTTCTACACATAAATAGAAATTATTTTAATTTTTTTTTACCGGCTTTATGGAAAACCGGAAGAATTAACATCATTAATTAAAATACTATAATTTTTATATTATGCCTAGAGTAAAAGTTCCAAGAAAGAGTACCGCAGTAGACATGACCGCAATGTGCGATGTGGCCTTCTTGTTGTTAACTTTCTTTATTTTAACGGCAACTTCACGTCAACCAGACCCCTTGGATATTAAAACTCCTTCGTCTACGGTTCAGTTTAAGGTGCCTGATAAAGATTTGGCGGTATTAAGTATCGGTCATGGTAAAGTTTTCATCGAGATCATTGGTCAGGATGTGAAAAGGTTAACCCTTCAAAAAATGGGTACTTTATATAGTACAACATTTTCAAAACAAGAGTCTGATCGTTTTGCAGTAATGTCTTCTTTTGGGGTACCGATGGCTGGTTTAAAGCAGTTCATAAACATGGATCCAAAAAAACGAGAAGATTCGGACTTTGATAAAGATGGTATTCCGCTTGATTCAACGGCTAACAATGAGTTGTACAGATGGATTGAGCAAGCCCGTCACGCTGTAGCAGAACTTCATAAAGAAGAGATGCGTGTAAGTATCAAAGGAGATGCTAATGAAGAATATCCAACAGTTAGAAAAATTGTAGATGTGCTTCAAAAGCAAAAAGTTAACAAATTTAGTTTAATCACATCAGCCGAAGGTGCTGCTAAATAAAAATAAGCTATGGCAGAATTAAATACCTCCAGCGGGGGCGGCGGTAAAGACGGTAAAGTAAGAAGTAAAAAACAGTCTACAAAAGTAGATCTAACCGCGATGGTTGATTTGGCTTTCTTGTTGATTACCTTCTTTATGCTTACCACCTCTTTATCAAAACCATTGGCAATGGATATTGCTAAACCCGATAAAGATGAGAAACAAGATAAAAGATTAGAGTTAAAAGCATCACAAACCATGACCATCCTGTTGGGAAAAAACAATAGAGTTGCGTGGTACATGGGTGAGGCCGGAAAATCTGCACCAGAAATCGTAGATTTTATAGATATAAGAAAAGCATTGCTTAAAAACAAAGCCTTAGTAAAGAATACGATGGGTAAGGATATTATTATCATTATCAAACCATCAGATGCTGCTACTTACAAAAACTTTGTTGACATTATGGATGAGTTAAATATTACAAAGACCAATATCATGGCCCCGGCTGTTGATGATGATCCTAAACATTTAACTGATGCAGAGAAGGAAGCAATGAAACAGGGTGGAATTTTATAATGATTAATAACAATTAAAATATTAAGTTATGTTTGGATCTAAGATAGATTTATTTAACAAAGAGTGGCTTGATGTTGTATTTGCCAAAAAGAATAAGAATTATGGGGCTTATGAGCTTCGTCAAGAAAATTCTAAAAATACAAGTAAATCACTTTTTATAGCATCGGCAATATTTATACTGCTTTTCTTAGCGCCTAAAATCTATGCGTTAATTGCAGGAATATTACCAGAGCCACCTCCAGAAAAAGTGGTCGAGATGACGATGCAACCCCCGCCACCAATTAATCCGGATGTGAAACCACCGCCGCCAATTGAGCCGCCACCACCGAAACAGGATCAGGTTAAATTCCCTCCTCCTATCGTAAAGCCGGATAATGAAGTGCGTGATGAAGAACCGCCTAAAATGGAGGATCTAAAGAAAGCAGATCCCGGTCAGAAAACCATGGAAGGTGATCCAGATGCAGATATCGTACAGATTGCACCAGCAGGTGAAGGCCCGAAACAAGCAGCTGTGGTGGAAGATAACACGGTTTACAATTTCGTTAGTATGGAGAACCCACCAACATATCCAGGTGGTATCGAGAAGTTCTATGCCTTTTTAGGTGCTAATATCAAGTATCCGCCAATGGCACAAGAACAAAACATACAAGGTAACGTGCACGTTTCTTTCACCGTAGAAAAGGATGGTTCGATAACCGATGCCAGAGTAGAAAGAAAACTCGGTTACGGTACAGATGAAGAAGCGATTAGAGTATTAAAATTAGCTAAGCGCTGGAACCCTGGAATGCAAAATGGTAAACCAGTACGTGTAAAATATAATATCCCTATTAAATTTAGCTTACAGCAATAAAAGCATGTTTAATCTTGAATTTTTTAAACAGAAATCGCCTCAACAGCGATTTCTGTTTATTTTAGGGGTTACGATGATGATACTTTATGTAGCTATCTCCATCATTGTTATGTTTTATGGAGATCTTATCCGACTAGATCCCGAAAGATTCCCGCAAAAATATCGCATCGCATTCGGTGTGGTACTAATTATTTATGCTATGATCAGATTTAGCAGGTTATTTTTAACTAATAAGGAAAACAATTAATGAGAAAGCTAATCTCTGCACTTTCCCTAGTTCTCATTATTTCCTTTGTTGCCTGTAAAAGCAAACCCAAAAAAGAAAGTATTCCCGAAACAAGAACTTCTGGAACTACCACATTCTTGGTAGATGAATCTTTTTCCCGTATTTTGGACGATCAGATCGCCGTTTTCAAAAGCGATTATCCAGATGCTAAAGTTAATACCATCCTAGGAAATGAAAATAAGATCTTGCCTACGTTTTTAAATGGTAAGGTTAAAATGATCATCTTATCTAGAATGTTAAAGCCCGATGAGGAAAATTATTACAAACAACGAAAGTTTCCAATCTATGTAGATCGCTTTGCTATAGATGGCATCGCCCTAATTACAAATGCAAGTAATATTGATACCAATATCACCGTTAGTGATGTTTTCGATATCCTTAAAGGATCGTCCAAAACAGGAAAGAAATTGGTATTTGATAATGCCTACTCAAGTACGGTGCGCTATTTCACCGATTCTGCAAAAGTTAAAGAATTGCCTAAAACTGGAGTGTATACTTTAGAGAATAACAACGATGTGATCAAATACATTTCCACTCATAAAGATTTTATAGGGGTGGTAGGAATCAATTGGTTACAGGAAAGAAATAAAGACATTTTGTCATATTTACCTCAGATTAAAATTATGGGAGTTAAAAATCTGACAGGTAAAAACGGGAGTGATGACTACTATAAACCCACTCAGAACAACTTAATCAACGGAAAATATCCATTTTTAAGAAATGTATATGTGATTAATTGCGAAGGAAAGGATGGTTTAGGCACAGGATTTGCAAATTGGTTAAGTAGCCCTCGTGGACAGTTAATTGTACTCAAATCAGGACTAGGTCCTCATGAGATGCGCACCAGAGAATTTAACATTAAAAACACGAACTAAAATTTTAATATTAAACTTAAATTGAATATTATTGCTGTGCAGAACCAAATACATTACAACACAGTAATTTACACAGTAGAAAATTATTCAATTAAAAACAAATGAAGACAATGAAAACGATTAAGAAAGCAATAACCTTAAGTTTAGGTTTAGTAATGATGGGTACTGCCTCATTTGCTCAAAGTTTAGCTGATGCCAAGAAGGCCCTAGATGCCGAACAGTATCAGAAAGCTAGCTCAATACTTAAAACATTGGTTAACACACAAGCCACCAAAGGTGAAAATTATTTTACCCTGGGTGAAGTTTATTTACGTACAGAAGATATTGACTCTGCACAAGCAGTATTTAATAAAGGAATAGCTGCAGATCCAAAATTTGCATTAAATTATGTTGGTTTAGGTCATGCAGATCTGAAATCGGATAATGCATCTTCGGCAAGAACAAATTTTGATAAAGCAATATCAATGGGTGCCAAAGATTATTATACCTATTTGAATATTGGCAAGGCTTATTTAGACCAGGCTAAACCAGATTTTGCAAGTGCACTACCTAACCTGCAAAAAGCTGATGAACTTGATTCTAAAGATAAAGAGCCAGAAATTTTTGTTGCACTAGGTGATTATTGGGCACTTCAAAAAGATAACACAAAAGCTTACCAACAGTATTTAGCTGCTTTGGATATCAATCCAGCTTTATACCATGCAAGTGTTCAGATCGGTAAAATGTTTAAAGAGGCTCAAGGATTTAACGAATCTCAGGCCGCTCTGCAAAAAGTAATAGACGCCGACCCTAACTATGGACCTGCTTACCGTGAATTAGCAGAGCTTCAAAGCCAATGGTCTTACTTTGATCCAAAAAACGGCGAAACAAAAAGAACCGAAGCTTTAGCATCGTACAGAAAGTTTCTTGATTTGACCGATAAATCTTTTGAATCTCGTTATCGCTATGCGCAGTTCTTATTGTATGCTAACGATTGGACAACCTTAACAACAGAACTAAGTTCGTTAAATGCGGATGCAAGTAATCCTAAAAGCTTTATTCTCCTACGTTTGAAAGGGTATTCGGCTATAGAAAATAAAAACTATGCAGAAGGTATAAAAAACCTGGAACAACTCTTTGCTAGAACACAAGATGCTTCTCGTGTAAGAGGTTCAGATTATCTATATCTTGGTAAAGCTTACCAAGGAATGAACAATGATAGCTTAGCTGTTATTGCCATTACTAAGGGGGTTGAATTGGATACTACCAAAGCTGAAGAATTGGCGGCTATCGGGAAAAAACTCTATGATGCTAAAAAATATGACCAAGCTGCGGAAGTGTACAAAAAAGTAATTGGCCTCAACAAGAAAAACCCTAATATGGCAATGAATAACTATTATTTGGGTACTTCTGATTATTTTGCTTTTAGTAATGCGTACAGAGAAAATAAAAATCCTGACAAGAAAATTCTAGTTGAAGCAGATTCTGCTTATTCAAGACTTATAGCTCTTGCTCCAGAATACGAGATAGCCTTTTTATACAAAGCGCGTATCGCTAAAGTAATGGATCAAGAACCTCCTACAGGATTAGCAGTTCCATGGTATGAAAAATATATTCAACTGGTTACTTCTAAACCAGAAAAGGCAAGTTCTGCTGCTGGTATTAGAGGTTTGGTTGAGGCTTACAATTGGCTAGGTGCTTATACTGCAGCAACTGATAAGGAAAAAGCTAAAGA
Source organism: Pedobacter sp. NO84 (assembly GCF_059703915.1). Taxonomy (NCBI): domain Bacteria; kingdom Pseudomonadati; phylum Bacteroidota; class Sphingobacteriia; order Sphingobacteriales; family Sphingobacteriaceae; genus Pedobacter; species Pedobacter sp. NO84. The sequence goes on along the minus strand of NZ_AP046575.1, from coordinate 3,061,132 downwards.
ATATTTTAACAAAACTTTGGCAATTGATCCTGCAAATGCAAATGCATTGGATAACATCAAATTCCTATCGCAACCTACTCCGCCTAAAAAGGCACCAATTAAGAAATAATTTATCAATACTACGCAGTTTTAAAACTTCGTAAGTTTTAATAGAAGGCAGGGTTTGTTAATCCTGCCTTTTTTTTTACTTTTGCCTAAAATAAATCATATGGAAACGGCAAGTTCAGCTAAAGATTTTTTACCCATTATATTTCAGGTTATCGTAGCACTAGGTTTTGTTGTGGTTACACTTTTTGCTACGCACTTTTTAGGCCCTAAACGTAAAACCAGCGATAAGCTCTCTACCTTTGAGGCCGGAGTAAAAGTAGTAGGTAATGCTCGCCAGCCTTTTTCTATCAAGTATTTTTTGGTAGCGATACTTTTTGTACTATTTGATGTTGAGGTTATTTTTATGTACCCTTGGGCAGTAAACTTTAGAGAATTGGGTTGGAACGGAATAATAGAGATGTTCATTTTTATGGGAACACTTTTATTAGGATTCATTTATATTCTTAAAAAGAAGGCATTAGATTGGACGTAGAGTGGAGTTGGGAATTGAGAATATGGAGTTTTGAGAGGGTCCAAACTCACAACTTATAACTCACAACCCTAAACTTATTTAGAACAATTCTAAATGCCAATCGCTTAATCCAATTGCTTTTAAATATTGTAAATTTGTTGCTCATTCTTTAAAGGAATGAGCATTTTTTATTAATAACATGAGTGAAATTAATATAGTAGATGCGCCACCGGGTATAGAGGGTTCAGGCTTTTTTGCCACATCCCTAGATAAGGTTATCGGTTTGGCCCGTTCGCATTCGTTATGGCCCCTGCCATTTGCTACTTCATGCTGCGGTATTGAATTTATGGCTACCATGGGATCTCATTATGATTTTGGACGTTTTGGAGCAGAGAGATTGAGTTTTTCACCTCGTCAGGCCGATTTACTGATGGTAATGGGCACAATTGCAAAAAAAATGGGTCCGGTATTAAAGCAGGTATATTTACAGATGGCAGAACCACGGTGGGTAATTGCTGTTGGTGCTTGTGCCTCTAGTGGAGGTATTTTTGACACTTATTCAGTACTACAGGGTATCGACGAAATTATCCCTGTTGACGTGTATGTGCCTGGTTGCCCCCCAAGGCCCGAAGCCATTTTAGATGGTTTTGGTAAAATCCAAGAGCTGGTTAAGAACGAATCGGGCAGGAGAAGATATTCAGACCAATACAAACAGATGTTAGCTTCTTACGGAATAGAATAATGGCCAAAGCAACTAATACAGAACTTATCGATCTGCTTGGCGAAAAATTTGGCGAGCAGCTTTTTAATGTTACCGAACCTTATGGATTGCTTACTTTTTCGACTACGAAAGAGAAAATTGTTGACGTGTTGTCCTTTTTAAAAGAGAACGGAACTATCAATTTTAACTTTTTAACCGATATTACAGCGGTACATTACCCTGAGAAAAATGAGTTGGCTGTGGTTTATCATCTGCATAGCATGGTAAAAGGTATCAGAGTAAGAGTGAAGGTTTTTTTGCACGAAATCGAACCTGCAATTCCAACCGCATCCACCCTGTGGAATTCGGCAAATTGGATGGAAAGAGAAACCTATGATTTTTTTGGGATTAAGTTCGAAGGCCATCCCGATTTAAGAAGGATCTTGAATATGGATGAGCTCGGAGTTTTTCCAATGCTTAAACAATACCCATTAGAAGATCCAAACAGAGTTGATAAAAAAGACGAATACTTTGGTAGATAAGAACAAATGAAGCACAATCAACCAGTTTACACAGATAACGATCCACAGAGCGAGTTGGTTACCCTTAATTTAGGTCCAACCCACCCTGCAACACACGGCGTTTTCCAAAATGTTTTGCAATTAGATGGCGAACGGATTGTAAGCGGAGTTTCTACTATTGGATACATACACCGGGCATTTGAGAAAATCGCCGAACATCGCCCGTTCTATCAGATTACTCCATTAACAGATCGTCTTAACTATTGCTCATCGCCAATCAATAATATGGGTTGGCACATGACGGTTGAGAAACTGTTAAATATTCAAATTCCAAAACGGGTAGATTATCTTAGGGTAATTATTATGGAATTGGCAAGAATATCAGATCATATTATCTGTAATACCATTATAGCCCAAGATACCGGCGCAACAACCACTTTCCTTTACCTCTTCCAGTTTAGAGAGCACATCTACGAAATTTATGAAGAAATTTGTGGTGCGCGCTTAACTACAAATATTGGCCGTATTGGCGGATTGGAAAGAGATTTTAACGACATCGCCTTTGCTAAGATCAATAAATTTTTAAAGGAATTTCCGGTTGCCTTAAGAGAGTTTGAAAGCTTATTGAACCGTAACCGTATTTTTATCGATCGTACTGCAGGCGTAGCCGAAGTTACACAAGAGAATGCATTGAGTTTTGGTTGGACAGGCCCGCTTTTGCGTGCAACAGGTGTTGATTATGACGTGCGGGCCAGCGAACCTTATTCTTCTTATCAGGATTTCGATTTTGAAATTCCAGTAGGTACGAGTGGTGATATTTATGATCGTTATTTAGTTCGCAACGAAGAAATGTGGCAGAGTGTTCGAATTATTGAACAAGCCTTAGAAAAACTGAAATCTGAGCCTAATGGTATTTTTCATGCCGATGTTCCAGAATTTTATTTACCGGGAAAAGAAGAAGTTTATAACAATATGGAAGCATTGATCTATCACTTTAAAATTGTGATGGGCGAAATTGATGCACCAAAAGCAGAAGTTTACCATGCTGTAGAAGGTGGTAACGGAGAACTTGGTTTTTATCTGATCAACGATGGAGGAAGAACACCTTATCGTTTGCATTTCAGAAGACCTAGTTTTATTAATTATTCAATGTTTGCAAAAATGAGTGAGGGGATGCTGTTATCAGATGCCATCATTAACATGAGTAGCATGAACATTATTGCAGGAGAATTAGATGCTTAAAGTAGAAGAACAACAACCTATAGTATTTTCATCAGCGCTGCTTAGCAACTTTGATGAAATTGTAAGTCGTTACCCTGCTGGAAAACAAAAATCAGCTTTGCTGCCGATATTACATTTGGTACAGGCAGAATACGGGTGGACAAGCGTACCAGCAATGGATAAGGTGGCTGAGTACTTGTATTTGGAACCGATTGAAGTATATGAAGTAGCGTCGTTTTATAGCATGTACTTTTTGCAGCCCAAAGGGAAATACGTACTTGAAATTTGTCGTACGGGCCCATGCTGCTTAGTTGGTGCAGAAAAGATCATGGACCATATCGAGAACAGGTTAGGCGTAAAAGAAGGTGAAGTTACAGCCGATGGGCTATTTAGCTGGAGAGGGGTAGAGTGCTTAGCGGCATGCGGTTACGCCCCTGTATTGCAAATTGGCCCTGAATATACATTTTATGAGAATTTAACGGAGCAATCGGTTGATGAATTGATTGATAATTTGAAAAATAAGATTTGAGACATTAGATATGAGATTTGAGAGGGGCTATCATCCTTCTTACATTTTACATCTTCCATCTATATAAAATGGGACGTAAACTATTATTAGAACATATTAACGTACCTGGCATTAACACGCTAGAGGTATATCGCCAAAAAGGTGGTTATCGTGCCGTAGAAAAAGCGTTGAAAACCTTAACACCTGATGAAGTAGTTGAAGAAGTTAAAAAATCTGGACTACGAGGTAGAGGAGGTGCGGGGTTTCCAACAGGGATGAAGTGGAGTTTTTTGGCAAAACCAGAGGGCGTTGCACGTTATTTGGTTTGTAATGCTGATGAATCAGAGCCTGGAACGTTTAAGGATAGGTATTTAATGACCTACATTCCACATGCATTAATTGAAGGGATGATTGTTTCGAGCTTCGCTTTAGGTGCACACACTTCTTATATTTATGTGCGGGGCGAAATGATGCCACAAATTCGGGTCCTCGAAAAAGCAATTGCCGAAGCAAAGGCCGCTGGATTTTTAGGTAGCAATATTTTAGGTTCCGGATACGATTTAGAATTATATGTTCAACCTGGTGGAGGGGCTTACATTTGTGGAGAAGAAACCGCATTGTTAGAATCATTGGAAGGAAAGAGGGGAAACCCTCGAATTAAACCGCCATTCCCTGCGATTGCAGGTTTATATGGTTGTCCAACTGTAGTTAACAATGTCGAATCTATAGCCGCTGTAGTGCCAATTATAAATGATGGTGGCGATGAATATGCCAAAATAGGGATCGGTAGAAGTACTGGTACCAAGTTAATATCCGCGTCTGGAAACTTGGTAAAACCAGGTGTTTACGAAATAGAATTAGGTTTGCCTGTTGAAGAATTTATCTATTCAGATGAATATTGCGGCGGCATCGCTAATGGCAAAAGATTAAAGGCAACTGTTGCCGGAGGATCATCAGTGCCTATTTTACCAGCAAACCTATCCTTAAAATATGCCAATGGCGATGCGCGTTTAATGAGTTACGAATCACTTTCAGAAGGAGGTTTTGCCACAGGAACTATGCTAGGTTCAGGTGGTTTTATCGCATTTGATGAAGATCAGTGTATTGTAAGAAATACATGGAACTTTGCCCGCTTCTATCATCACGAAAGCTGTGGTCAATGTTCTCCTTGCCGAGAAGGTACGGGATGGTTAGAAAAAGTATTGCACAGGTTAGAATATGGCCATGGAAAAATGAGCGATATAGATCTATTGGTTGATGTAGCAAGGAAAATTGAAGGCAATACCATTTGTCCGTTGGGCGATGCAGCAGCTTGGCCTGTTGCCAGTGCCATCAGACATTTTAGGGATGAGTTTGAATGGCATGTACAAGAGCCGGTTCTGAGTCAGACCCGTAATTACGGAATTGCAAATTATGCGGTTCCAATAGAAAAGAAAGTCGAAGAAGTAAGAACTGGAGAATAACGATGAAAGCAATCATCATTGTATGCTTTTTTTGGAATGCAGGAATGATTGTGAATCATCAAACGATCAATAGTAGGATTACTATTGAAGTTCCAAAAAAACAAGCTATTGAGGCAGAAATTAAAATCATCCGCCAGCAATACCTAAAAATAAACGGAGCGTTGAAATTTTATCGTATAGTAAAAGAAGACTTTCCCGACCAATCAACTGAAGGAGGTGAAGTCACAGGTTACTATAACGGAAAGGATTTAAAAAAGATAGTGGCGGTTTATTATGGTGAGACAGGAAAAATGGAAGAAGAGTATTATTTCGCAGATAAGCAACTTATCTTTCAGTTCAGGAGAACTTTTGCATATGATAAACCCATGTATATCAAGAATTCAAAAGTAAAATCTGTAACTGAAGACCGCTTTTATTTTAAAAAAAATGAACTGATTAGGTGGCTGAAACCGAATGGTCAAATGGAAAGTACAAGCTCAAGGGATTTTAAAGAAACTAACCTTGATATTAAAGTAATAGTTGAAGAACTTATAAATAAATTAAGTCAGAGTAAATAAGTATAAGCTTGTTCACGTTGATAAAAGAAAAAAAATCATTACAATGAGTGATTTAGTTAAGGTAACCATAGACGGGATAACGGTAGAAGTAGCTCCCGGTACAAGTATTCTCAATGCTGCAAGGCAAATTGGGGGTGATATTGTGCCGCCTGCGATGTGCTATTATTCCAAACTGGAAGGAAGTGGCGGTAAATGTCGTACCTGTATTGTTAAGGTAAGCAAAGGTTCTGAAAAAGACCCCCGCCCTATGCCAAAATTGGTGGCATCTTGCCGTACCAATGTGATGGATGGGATGGAAGTCCAAAATATAACTTCTCCAGAGGTACTGGAAGCACGAAGTGGTGTGGTAGAAATCCTATTGATCAACCACCCATTAGATTGCCCTATTTGCGATCAGGCGGGCGAGTGCGATTTGCAAAATCTAGGTTACGAAAACGGATTACAGCGTACTCGATATGAATTTGAACGCCGTACCTTTGAAAGGATAGATATAGGCGATAAAATTCAATTGCACATGAACAGGTGCATCTTATGTTACCGTTGTGTGTTTGTTGCCGATCAGATTACGAACAAACGCGTACATGGGATCTTAAACCGCGGCGATCACTCAGAGATCTCTACCTATATCCAAACAGCAGTGGATAACGATTTCTCTGGAAACGTAATTGATGTTTGTCCGGTAGGAGCATTAACCGACAAAACATTTAGGTTTAAAAATAGGGTTTGGTTTACTAAACCTGTAGACGCACATAGAAACTGCGATCACGAAAAATGCAATGGTAAAGTAACCCTTTGGTATAAGGGAGAAGATGTTCTGCGCGTTACTGCCCGTAAAGACCAATTTGGCGAGGTAGAGGAATTTATCTGCAATACCTGTAGATTTGAGAAAAAGAATACCTCCGACTGGAATATCGAACATCCAACGGCTATTTCTGATACTTCGGTTATCTCTTCAAACCACTACGAAACCTTTAAACCATTACCTGTAATCAAAGATAATTTGGCCTTGCAAGAAGCAAATAAAGTTGAACTAGAAAAAAGCACTAAATTCTGATGGATATAAATTTTGTGATAGAGAAATTTTTGCTGGTAACCATTTTATTTGCCATCAGCTTGCTCATTGCGATGTATTCTACCTACGCAGAACGGAAGGTAGCAGCATTTTTGCAGGATAGGCTTGGACCAGATAGAGCAGGCCCTTTTGGCATTTTACAGCCGCTTGCTGATGGGTTGAAAATGTTTATGAAGGAAGAGATTATCCCTTCCAATGCCAATAAATGGCTGTTTATGGTTGGTCCGGGCTTAGCTATGCTTTGTGCCTGTATTGGTACGGCAGTTATTCCCTGGGGACAGGATTTAAACGTTAACGGCCGTATAATCCCTCTTCAGGTTACCGATATCAATGTAGGTGTACTCTATCTTTTTGGGGTGGTGTCTTTAGGTGTGTATGGGGTAATGATTGGTGGATGGGCCTCTAACAATAAATATTCACTGTTGAGTGCCATTAGAGCCGCATCGCAAAATATTAGCTATGAGGTGGCAATGGGTTTATCTATCATTGCTCTGCTATTGGTTACCAATACGTTAAGCCTAAAAGAGATTGTAGCACAGCAACATGGTTTTTGGAATTGGAATGTGTGGAGTCAACCATTGGGCTTTTTAATCTTTTTGATCTGCTCTTTTGCCGAAACCAACCGCGCTCCATTTGACTTGCCTGAGTGCGAAACGGAACTGATTGGCGGTTATCATACCGAATATTCGTCTATGAAGTTAGGCTTCTATCTATTTGCAGAGTACATTAACATGTTTGTATCATCGGCGGTTATGGCAACCTTATTTTTTGGGGGCTATAATTATCCGGGTATGGATTGGGTTGCAGCACACGTTGGACCGATTGCAGCTCCACTAATCGGTACGGCAGTGTTATTTTTAAAGATATTTATGTTCATCTTTTTCTTCATGTGGGTGCGCTGGACAATTCCTCGCTTCCGCTATGATCAGTTGATGAACTTAGGCTGGAAGGGCTTAATCCCACTGGCTATTATTAATATTGTGATTACGGGATTAGTGATCGCGTTTAGACATTTCTAGAAACATGGAATCATTAAGCAACAAGAAAAAGGTACTGGAGCAAAAGCCACTTAATTTTTTAGAAAGGGCATATTTACCTGCTATAGTTAAAGGATTGGGTACTACAATGAGCCACTTTTTTAAGAAAAGTTCTACCATTAAATATCCAGAACAGGAAAGAGAATTTTCTATCAACTGGAGGGGAATGCATTCTTTAAAGAGAGATGAGGAGGGAAGGGAACGCTGTACTGCATGTGGATTATGTGCCTTATCTTGTCCTGCGGAAGCCATTACGATGATTGCCGCCGAACGCAAACCTGAAGAGAAAGCCTTATATCGTGAAGAGAAATATGCGGCGGTTTATGAAATCAACATGTTACGCTGTATTTTTTGCGGCTTATGCGAAGAAGCCTGTCCGAAAGAAGCAATTTATCTAGACGGCCCAATTGTTCCGTCTGATTATTTGCGGAAAGATTTTATCTATGGCAAGGATAAATTGGTTGAGGCACCATTAGACAAATAAATAAGTTAAAAATAAATAACTAAATAAAAATTAATGGGTACATCAGTATTCTATTTTGTAGCAACATTAAGTATCATATTTTCACTGATGGTGATTTTTTCAAAAAATCCAATCCACAGTGTTTTATACCTGATCCTTACCTTTTTTACTTTTACTGTTCACTATGTGCTTTTAAATGCACAGTTCTTAGCGGTAGTAAATTTTATTGTTTACATGGGCGCTATCATGGTACTTTTTCTTTTTGTACTGATGTTGCTCAATTTAAACAAAGAGAATGAGCCCAATAAATCGGCATGGATTAAAATTTTAGGGGTAATTGCTGGAGGATGTTTAGCCGTAACCTTGGTGGGATCTTTTAAAGCGGTGTCCATTAATAGCCCTTTGGTGCTTCAAAATCCAAATTTAGGATTAGTAAAAAACTTAGGTAAAGAATTATTTGGCCCATTCATGTTGCCATTCGAGTTGTCTTCAATTTTATTGCTGGCCGCAATGGTTGGTGCAGTTCTATTAACCAAAAAGGAGGAAAAAGTAAATGGATAGTTTAACCCAAAGCATGCAAACGGTGCCTCTAAACCATTATATCTGGTTATGTGCCATCATTTTTACCATTGGTGTAATAGGTGTGTTGACCCGTAGGAATGCGATCGTCATTTTCATGTCGGTAGAACTGATGTTAAATGCAGTTAATTTGTTGTTAACCGCGTTTTCGGTTCACCATAACGATCCATCTGGACAAGTTTTTGTGTTTTTTATTATGGCATTGGCAGCAGCCGAAGTAGCCGTAGGACTGAGTATAATTGTAATGGTTTACAGAAATACACAGTCGATAGATATTAATGTGTTAAATCGCCTTAAGTGGTAATTATAGGATAAGGAATGATAAATAGTTTACTTTGGTTGATCCCTCTACTTCCGCTATTAGGCTTTGTGATTAACGGCCTTGGCAGAAATACCTTTAGTAAGAGCCTGATTGGTTTTATTGGTAGTGGAGTTATTTTCGCCTCATTTGCACTCAGTGTTTTAATGTTTTTTGAGCTTAATGGAAGTGCTGAGAAACAAGTGAATGTTGCTTTGTTCGATTGGATAAGTGCTGGAAATCTTCACATCCCCCTTTCTTTCTTATATGATCCTTTAAGTTCGATTATGTTATTGATCATCACGGGGATTGGGTTTTTAATACACCTTTACTCCATAGGTTATATGCATAGCGATGCAGGATTTGGCAAATTTTTTAGCTATTTAAACCTGTTTATCTTCTTCATGCTGATTTTGGTGCTGGGGTCTAATTATATCGTCATGTTTATTGGATGGGAAGGCGTAGGGCTATGCTCTTACCTACTCATTGGCTTTTGGTATACAAATAGTAATTATGCAAGTGCCGCTAAAAAAGCATTTGTGATGAACAGAATTGGAGATCTTGGCTTTTTACTTGGTGTATTTTTGATCTTTAACACTTTTGGAAGCCTTGAATTTGCCAAAGTATTTCCTCAGGCCGCGAATTTAATGTCGGGCAATACGGCAGTGATGTGGATTACGATCTTGTTGTTTATAGGAGCTTGTGGTAAATCGGCTCAATTACCGCTGTTTACCTGGTTACCGGATGCAATGGCCGGCCCAACTCCAGTATCTGCATTAATACATGCCGCAACCATGGTTACCGCTGGTATTTATATGATTGCACGTTCTAGCGTACTGTTTGATCTGGCACCCACCACACAGCTTATTATTGCAGTAATCGGAACAGCTACGGCATTAATCGCTGCTATAATAGCTTTAACACAAACCGATATTAAAAAAGTACTGGCCTACTCTACGGTATCCCAGTTGGGATATATGTTTTTGGGCCTAGGAGTGGGAGCTTACACGGGTTCGTTTTTCCATGTATTAACACATGCCTTCTTCAAAGCTCTATTATTTTTGGGAGCGGGTTCGGTAATCCATGCGATGCACCACGAGCAGGATATGCGCCATATGGGCGGATTGAGGTCTAAGCTAAAAACTACATTCGCAACTATGCTAATTGGTACGATCGCGATTGCAGGTTTACCGCCGTTCTCTGGTTTCTTTTCTAAGGATGAAATTTTAGCACACGCCTATGCCTACAGTCCGATTTTATGGGGAATTGGCTTATTTACAGCATTTTTAACTGCTTTCTATATGTTTAGGATGATGTTTTTAACCTTTTCTGGGAAATATAGAGGCACGCATCATGCTGAGGAACATATTCACGAATCTCCATCAACAATGACCTTACCTCTAATTGTATTGGCAATTTTGGCGGCAGTAGGAGGTTTAATAAATATTCCTGAAGTTTTTGGTGGAAACGAATGGTTGGCACACTGGTTAACTGGGGCAGGGATTGCACACCACGAACTTGGTTTACCACATGTTACCGAATTGACGTTAATGGGTGTATCTGTTTTGGCAGCGGTGCTAGCCACAGTATACGCTTATTTTAAATATGTTAAGAATGCACATTTACCTTTGCCCGAAGAGGGAAAACGCTCAATATTGGCCAATATATCCTATCATAAATTTTATTTAGACGAAATTTACGATTTCATTATTAGACGACCTTTAGATGCCTTGTCCAGATTTTTCTATCGAATTATGGATAGGAAATTAATTGATGGAATGGTAAATGGTTTGGGTTGGACCGCCACGGAAGGAAGCAAGGGATTAAGATTGCTCCAGTCCGGAAACGTTGGATTTTATATTTTTATGATGGTATTTGGTATCATCGCATTGTTATTATATACTTATTTATCTATCGCTTAAACTGCTATTAGCTATAAATGGACTTACTACTCATACTCTTATTTTTGCCAATCGCAGGTGCGATCATTACTGCTTTCTTTAAAGGAGGTAATGCCAAGCTAGTTGCGCTAGTTTTTGCACTTTTATCGCTCTGCGCTACAATTGGTTTATTAACCCAATTTATACCTGATGCTAGTACCCAATTTGTTACCAACGTCTCGTGGATTGCACAATTTAAGATAAATTTTCACGTGGGCGTAGACGGTATCAGCATGATCACCATCATCTTAACCAATGTGCTCACGCCTTTAATTATTCTTTCGAGCTTTAAGCACCAATATAAGAATCCAAATGTTTTTTATGCCTTGGTGCTTTTTATGCAGACTGGATTATTGTTGGTATTTACCGCTTTAGATGGGTTTTTATTCTACATTGGCTGGGAAGCAGCACTAATCCCGATCTACTTTATCTGTGCCATTTGGGGCGGTAATGAAAGGATTAAAGTAACCATGAAATTCTTTGTTTATACCACTGCAGGCTCTCTTTTTATGCTTTTAGGGATCATCTACCTATACTTACAAAACCCTGCAAAGAATTTCGATATCAATGCATTTTATGCCCTAAATCTTGATTCATATCAACAAGGATGGTTATTCTGGGCATTTTTTATCGCATTTGCCATCAAAATGCCAATTTTCCCTTTCCATACTTGGCAACCAGACACTTATACGCAGGCACCCGCACCTGGCACGATGTTGTTATCAGGTATTATGCTTAAAATGGGTATCTATGGTGCAATAAGATGGTTATTGCCTATTGTTCCAACAGGAGTAAATGAATGGATTTGTTTAGCTTCTATTTTATCGGTTATTGGTATTGTGTACGCTTCTCTTATTGCTTTTACACAAAAGGATGCCAAACGTTTAGTGGCCTACTCTTCTATCGCCCATGTTGGTTTAATCGCCGCCGGCATATTTGCATCTTTTAGCTTAGGTAATCAAGGGACGCAAGGTATGCAAGGTGTAATGGTTCAAATGCTAAGTCACGGGGTAAATGTTGTAGGATTGTTTTTTGTACTGGATATCATTTCATCGCGCCTTAAAACAAACAGAATTGAGGAGCTTGGTGGATTAGCAAAGGTAGCTCCAAAACTTGCTCTCGTATTTTTGATCATCGTGTTGGGTACAGTTGCCCTTCCGGGAACTAATGGATTTATAGGTGAGTTTTTATTGTTATTCAGTGTTTATTCTTACCAAACTTGGCTTGGTGTTGCAGCAGGTTTTACCATCATATTTGGTGCGGTTTACATGCTTAGAATGTACCAAAAAGTAATGTTGGGTGAGACAAATGGTTTAACAATTAGTTTTGTAGATATTAACGGAACCGAAAAATTGGTACTGTACATCATTTGTGCATTAATTATCTTGATGGGAGTTTATCCTAAACCAATTCTACATTTATCGGAAGCTTCGGTACAGCATTTATTAGAACAGATCAATCAAAAATTAATAGGGATAAGATAAGATGAATATTATTATAACCATAGTTATAACAGCTTTTTTGGTGCTTTATGCAGGTTTGTTTAAGACAAAGAAAGCCTTATTACCACTAACACTGATTGGTTTATTGGGAGCCCTTGGTTTTGCGGTGTGCAGTTGGGATACCAATATCATCTATTTTGGGATGATGAAAATGGATAATTTTGCCTTGGCATTTTCCGCAATCACAATCGTGGGGACCCTGTTTATATTTCTTTTAACGCAAAATTATTTCGTTTCTGGAAGTGATAATGTGGCCGAGTATTTTACGCTTATACTTTTTGCACTTTCTGGGATGATCATCATGGTCTCTTACCAGAACTTGTCCATGTTATTTATTGGATTGGAGATCATGTCGGTAAGCTTGTATATCCTTGCAGGCATTCGAAAGCTCAATTTTGCATCGAATGAGGCCTCGTTAAAATATTTCTTAATGGGCGCTTTTTCTACAGGGTTCTTATTGTTCGGAATTACCTTGATTTATGGTGCTACAGGGTCATTTGATATCGAGGCCATTCAAAGATACTTGGTAGACAATGTGAAATCGGTTTCGCCATTGTTCTACCCGGGCGTTATTCTGGTAATGATCGGGTTATGCTTTAAGGTAGGCGCAGCTCCTTTCCATTTCTGGACACCCGATGTGTACGAAGGTTCTCCATCATTAATTACCGCATTCATGTCTACCGTTGTAAAAACAGCAGGATTTGCGGCATTTTTAAGGCTCTTTGCAGGGGCATTTCAGCCGCTACATGATTTCTGGATGCCTGCATTGGTGGTAATTGTAGTGATTACCTTATGCGTGGGCAATATCACTGCATTGTATCAAAGAAGTTTTAAACGAATGCTGGCTTACTCAAGTATTTCGCATGCAGGATACCTTTTGTTCTCGCTGGTTGTGCTTACTGCTAACTCGGCAAGTAATGTACTGGTGTATGCTGCAGCTTACACGTTTGCCAGTATCATCGCCTTTGCGGTGTTAATTTTGGTAAAGCAAAGAACTGGAAGCGATCTGGTTGATAGTTTCAATGGTCTGGGCAAAAGAAACCCATTAGCCGCCTTAACATTAACGATTGCACTCCTATCCTTAGCAGGTATTCCATTAACCGCAGGTTTCATCGGAAAGTACGTTATGTTTTTAAATGTGATGGAGAATTATCAGGTTACACTGGTTGTCATCGCGATCTTGAATGCATTGGTTGGATTTTATTACTATTTCAAAGTGGTGATAGCCATGTGGTTCAAAGAGGGGGCAGAGGTAGAGCTAATCATGCCCTTGCAGTACAAAATTGTTCTTCTTCTTTCTACACTAGTTACTTTGTTATTAGGGGTTTACCCATCCCTTATTTTAAATCTGATATAACCTAATGATATAGATTATTATTTGTAGTTTTACGAATAATTGAACTATGCAAGAATTCTGGAATTCACTACAGCATTTTATTGATCCCGAAAAATTACTGAAAGAGGGTGGTTTCTATGTTGTTTTGTTCGTGATTTTCGCTGAAACCGGGCTTTTCTTCGGTTTCTTTTTACCAGGAGATTATTTGTTGTTTTTAGCAGGCATGTTTGTGGCCACTGGCAGATTGGATGTGAATATCTATCTGTTAGTTTTAGGCCTAAGTGTGGCAGCAATTGCTGGTAACTTTACCGGATACTGGTTTGGACGAAAGACGGGGCCTGTATTGTACAAAAGAAAAGATAGCCTCTTTTTTAAAAAGCGTTATCTTTTGGCAGCAGAGCGATATTATCGCAAACAAGGTGCATTTGCTTTAATTATGGGTAGATTTGTACCCATTGTAAGAACTTTTGCGCCTATTTTTGCTGGCGTAGTTAAGCTTGACATAAAGAAGTTTGCACTTTACAATATAACGGGTGGAATATTATGGATAGCTTCCCTAACTTTGTTAGGTTATTTTTTAGGTAGAAGTTTTGCCGAACAAATAGAGCAATATTTGGTTTATATTATTATTGGTTTCATTATAATTACTACAATACCACTTGTAGTCACATTTGTGAAGAAAAGAGTAAGTAAAAGTGGTAGTGAAGATGAAGCTGAGATTGAAGAATAAAAATGAGTAAAGAAGATCATCATCCATGGCATAGTGTTTCTCCAGGTAAGAATTTACCAGAAACCGTAAATGCAATTATAGAAATTCCCAAAGGTTCAAAGGCGAAATATGAAATTGATAAGGAATCTAATCTGATTAAATTAGACCGGGTTTTATTTTCGTCGGTGATGTATCCTGCAAATTATGGTTTTATCCCACAAACCTATTGTGACGATAATGACCCCCTGGATATACTAGTGCTGTGTTCTGTTGACGTATATCCCATGACTATCATCGAAGCCAAAGTTATTGGTGTAATGCACATGGTAGATAATGGAGAACAAGACGATAAGATTATTGCCGTAGCTAAAAACGATATGTCGGTAAATTATATCAACGATCTACATGAGCTTCCACCTCACACCATGAAGGAAATTGTTAAGTTTTTTCAGGATTATAAAGCACTGGAAGAAAAAAAGGTGACTATAGAACATTTGCTTGGTGTAAGATATGCACACAAAGTGATTAAAGAAAGCATCGAATTGTACAATACAACATTTAGAACAACATAATTAGTTTTCAATTAAATGATTTTACCCTCCATTAATATAGTCTTAACTACAATTTTCAGCGGATTTTTACCACATACTGTCCTCGCCGTTGTAAATACTGAAGAATCAGGATCAATTGGTTGGCGGTTGGTATTAGCTGTGTTTTTGGTATTGCTGAACGGTTTTTTCGTGGCGGCAGAATTCGCGATCGTTAAAGTTAGGGCTTCTCAGATAGAAATTAAGGCCAAAAGTGGAAGCAGAGTTGGCAAGATGGCAAAGAATATTGTTCATAATCTGGATGGATATTTAGCTGCAACACAATTGGGAATTACCTTGGCCTCATTAGGTTTGGGATGGGTTGGTGAAGCCGTGATGGTAACCATATTCAGTAAACTTTTTGATGGATTTAATCTGAGCGCCACAGTTTTACATTCGGCATCCACCTTTGTTGCTTTTTCTATCATCACTATTATGCACATTGTGTTCGGCGAGCTGGCTCCAAAATCATTTGCTATACAAAGGCCCGTTGCCACTACAATGTTTGTTTCAGTACCGCTCCAGATTTTTTATGTTGTTTTGAGACCATTTATTTGGGCTTTAAACAGCTTAGCCTCAATTATATTAAAACCTTTTGGGATTAATACCGCTGGCGGCCACGAATCACTCCATAGTAATGAAGAACTTCAATATTTACTGGATCAGGGGAAAGAAAGTGGTGCTTTGGAAGATAATGAACACGAACTGATTAAAAATGTATTCGATTTTAATGAGCGAGTGGTAAAAAATATCATGGTTCCACGAACCAAGATCTCTGGTATCGAGTTAAATACACCTAAGGAAGAGGTTATTCAGATTATTATTGGAGAAGGGTATTCTCGTATGCCCGTGTTTGATGAAGTAATCGACAAGATAATTGGTATTATTCATGCCAAAGATGTACTACCTCTTTTGGCAGGAAATAAGGAGTGGAGCTTAAGTGACATCATCAGAAAACCTTATTTTGTTCCGGAAACTAAAAAAATTAATGATCTGTTAAGCGAATTACAGCAAAAACGCATCCAGATCGCTATTGTAATTGACGAATTTGGCGGAACGGCCGGAATGGTAACGCTTGAAGATATTGTTGAAGAAATTGTTGGCGAAATTCAGGATGAATACGATGAAGAAAAGCCTACAGTTGAAAAAATTTCTGATACTGAATTTGTGATCAATGCCTACGCTACAGTCTATGATGTAAATGAACATCTACCTCATGATCTGCCAGAGGATGAAGACTTTGATACAGTCGGCGGATTAGTTTCCCACGCATTTGGTAAAATACCTGAAGTAGGTGATAGCGAAGAATGTTATGGATATCTGTTTACTATCTTAAAGAAAACGGAACAAAATATAGAGACCATTAAGCTTGAGCTGGTTATTAGCAGAGGCGATATGGTAGATGCGCATTAGTAAGTATTGGCGCCAACCGCCTCACTCCAAACGCCAAATAACTTATGCATGTTTTTTATACCCCAGACCTTGTTTCAGATGTTTATACCTTAAACGAGGAAGAAAGTAAACATTGCAGTAAAGTTCTTCGTTTAAATTTGGGCGATGTGATCTCACTCATCGACGGGAAGGGTGGACTTTTCACAGCAGAAATAATTGCCATTGGCAAAAGGAATGTTCAGCTCAAAGTAATTGATAAACAGAGCGAATACGGGAAAAGAAACCATTACCTGCACATGGCCATTGCCCCAACCAAAAATATCGATCGATTAGAGTGGTTCTTAGAAAAGGCAACTGAGATTGGGGTCGACGAGATTACCCCAATAATCTGCGATCGCTCGGAAAGAAAGATTATAAAAGAAGAACGGTTAGACAAAGTTATTACTTCGGCTGTAAAACAATCGCTCACCGCCTACCATCCTAAACTAAATCCTGCAATAACTTTTGCAACGCTGATGAAAGAGCAGTTGGATGGGCAAAAATTCATAGCCCACTGCTTGCCAGGAGATAAACTTTACATCAATCAAATTGCCACGCAGCATCAATCTTATTTGATTTTAATTGGGCCAGAGGGCGATTTTACACCCGCTGAAATTAACATCGCTTTGCAGAATGGGTACAAAGCCGTAACTTTAGGTAATACCAGATTAAGAACTGAAACAGCAGCATTAGCGGCGTGTTTTGAAGTTAATTATTTAAATAGATGAACCAGTTGGCAGTTAGCAGTTCTCGATTTACAGTTGGAAAACTTAAGGTTTTAACCTTGCTTCTTGCTCTTTGCTCTATGCCCATATTATCGAGTTTTGCCCCTCCCACCTATAAAATGGGTAAATTAAAATATAGCGGTGGGGGCGATTGGTACGGGAACAGGACTGCATTGCCCAATCTGATTGAATTTTGTAATACTAATCTGTCCACCAATTTTGCAGCCGATGAAGGGATTGTTGATGTTGGAAGTGCTGAGCTGTTTAATTTCCCTTTTGTGTATATGACCGGGCATGGTAACGTGATTTTTAATGATCAAGAGGCCAGCAATCTGCGTAAATATCTTATTGGAGGTGGATTTCTGCATATCGACGATAATTATGGACTGGATAAATTTATTAGGCCAGAAATGAAAAAAGTATTCCCCGAACTGAGTTTCGTTGAGTTGCCTTCCGATCATAAAATCTACAACCAGAAATTTAAGTTTCCCGCGGGCCTCCCAAAAATACACGAACATGATGGCAAACGCCCACAAGGATTTGCTCTGGTATATAAGGGGAGGATCATCTGTTATTATACGTATGAGTGTGATTTAGGGAATGGATGGGAAGATTATGGCACTTATCCCACGGATACACAAGAAAGCAGAACCAAGGCGCTGAAAATGGGCGCTAACCTAGTTCAATATGCATTAACAAATTAAGATGTATCAGATAAAAGTAAATGATAATTTTAGCTTTGATATCGAAGCGAACCTAAAACAGCTTACTGTTAACGGGAAAGAGGTAGATGTTGATTCGGTTCAATTGAACCACAATAGCAGTCATTTGCTTTATAAGAACAAATCTTATACTGTCGAGGTAGTAGAACTCAATGTCGAAAATAAAACAGCAGTAATCAAGGTAAATGGATCTGTGTATTCTTTAACTATAAAAGATCAATACGATCAACTTTTAAAGCAGCTTGGGATGGATAATCTTGCTGCAAGCAAAATTCTTCAGGTAAAAGCGCCAATGCCAGGCTTAGTTTTAAACGTGCTAGTGGGCGCAGGGGCGGATGTTAAAAAAGGAGATAACCTATTAGTATTGGAAGCAATGAAAATGGAAAATATGATCAAATCTCCCACTGATGGCATTATCAAAAACATAGCCGTAAAACAGGGAGATAAGGTAGAGAAGAACGAAATCCTTATCAGTTTTAGCTAAACTTACGAAGTTTTGAAACTTCGTAAGTTTAAGTTATTTGATCTTAAATTGTGGTTTACCTTGAGGTCTAATCTCAGAAGAGCCGAGCATTGTCATAGCACAACGGAAACCAATATCAGCTGATGATTCGTCTTCCTGTAAATGTCTTCTTGAGGCAGGGTTTAACCATTGCGCTTGATCGTCCCATGAACCACCTTTATACACCCTCGACTTGTCGTTAACCAGTGTAGTAATGCCATATAGCGCACTTTGTTCGTCGCGGTAACCACGTTGATCTGGATTAAATGGCGCAGTTCCGGTTGTTCCGGTCGCTGCCGCTGTCCCGGCTTGTAGTTCAGCCCAAGTTTGTTTTACCCCAGAGTTGGCTTTTACCATTGCGGGCTTACCGTATTTATCCTGAACCAATTTACCAGTAATAGGATCTCTATCTTTATTTTGATATTGGTTGCCCCTAAACGGGTTTAGCGCATCAGCTTGTTCGAAAGTTGCCACACGAAATACATCTTGGGTCCATTCGTTTACATTCCCAGCCATGTTATACAATCCAAAATCATTTGGCTCATAAGACCTAACGTCCTGTGTAAATGCAGCTTTATCATTCAGTGAACCACCAACGCCCATATAATCGCCTTTGGCCCTTTTAAAATTGGCTAAAATTAAACCTCTTGTACTTTTTTTAGCTGATGAGATACCCAACCCGTTCCAAGGATATATTTTTTTCTCGTTTACATTTTCGTATTGTGTATTTCCTATCAGGCCTAATGCGGCATATTCCCATTCGGCTTCTGTTGGTAATCTAAAGGGTTGTAAAATTACACCATCTTCTAACCGAACATTTCTGGTAGGGCCCTGATTTCTTCTGCTTCCGGTAGTAGGTGCCGCAGTTCCTGCCGGAGTTGCTGCAGGATTTAGATCAGGCGGTGCATTGGTTCCTTTATCAGGAATTTGTCCGTTTAGATAAATGTCTGTATTAAAAGGTGTGGCTGGCTTTTGATATGGTGTTGCCGGTGCATTCCTTCCAGTTCTACCTGTTCCGTTTACCACATCAAAGCTTGTCATATAGTTCTGATCGCGTAATAATTTCTCATTAACCATGTCCGTTCTCCATGCGCAATATCTTTCGGCCTGTTGAGCAGTTACGCCAACCACAGGATAGTTCTGATAAGCTGGGTGCCTCAAATAGTTATTTACATAAGGTTCGTTAAATGATAAAGGTCTACGCCAAACTAAGGTGTCTGGTAACTCTTCGTAATAATATTGGGCATCCGTAGGATAGTTGCGTTTTATCCAGTTAAGGTATTCCAACCAGTTTACGTTAGAAACTTCGGTTTCGTCCATATAAAAGGAACTTACGGTAACTTCTCTTTTATAGTTATAGTTACTCATATCCTGGCCAGGAATATCAATTGCACTTCCGCCCATGATAAATTCTCCACCTTCAATCTGCATCAATCCTGTCCCGGCAGGACCACGTCTATATTTCGTGTTTACCTCAAAACCGCCATTGGCTTTTTGGTTATATTGATAACCTGTTTTATTGGAATAATTTGGATTATTGTTTTGCTTAGGCTTGCAAGAAACAAGAATAGAAACAACAATTAAAAATGCAAAAGAATAAAAGTATGTTTTTTTCATAAATTGCTTTTAAAACACTAACTGTTAAAATTACTTAAAAAAGGACTATATCCCAAAAAAAATCTTACTTTTTTGGTTGGGAGATGGACAAGCCTCAAAAAGGTTAAACAGGGTATTTCATGACAGGCTAAGATCCTAAAATATATTTAACAATAATTTCAAACGTTTGATTCGGGGTTTTATTGTGTTTGCAAATGAATTTAAAATTATCTAATTCCTTGGTTATTAGTATCGATAACATTGATTTTACCGTTAAGAAACATATTGTCACAAATTGAAACTTGCAACATAAATACTTTGAATTTATTATGCAGGATGTTAACTTGCATACCTTAATATGTTTATCTTTAACTAATGAATTGGAAGTACCTTAGCACCGCTGTATGTGGACTATTTTCCTTAACCATACTTTGTAGTGTTAAGTTATATGCCCAAGTTGTACAGCAGGGTACCCAAACCAATGGAAGCTTATCCAACAATATTATAACAGCAGTTCCTTTTTTATTGATTGTTCCCGATGCGCGTACAGGAAGCATGGGTGATGCAGGCGTGGCAACGCAGGCCGATGTAAATACAATTAGCGTCAATCCTTCAAAACTTGCTTTTTTAGATAAACCCTATGGTTTTTCCTTATCGTATAGCCCATGGTTAAAAAACTTAGTGCCCGATATTAATTTAGCCTATCTAAGTGGTTTTTATAAATTAAACGATGAAAGCACATTAGGCAGTTCACTTCGTTATTTTTCTTTAGGGCAGATCCAACTTACAGATGCAAACCAACAGGATTTGGGGATCTATAGTCCAAGTGAGTTTGCTTTTGATCTAACCTATGCTAAAAGATTTGGCGACCAATTCTCTTTGGGAACATCAGCTAGGTACATTTATTCCAATTTAACTTCCGGTCAATTTTCTGCAGGACAGCAAACCAAGGCAGGTAAATCATTTGCGGTTGATGTGAGTGGATATTATCGAAATCAGACTGTACTATTCGGCAAGGATGCAATTGTTGCTTTTGGCGCTAATATCTCCAATATTGGCACAAAAATGTCCTATGTAAATGACGGGCCGGCCTATTTTCTTCCAACAAATTTAAAACTTGGAGGTGCTTCAACGTTTATCGTAGATGATTATAGTCAGTTTACCATCGCCTTAGATTTTAATAAGTTACTCGCACCTACCCAGCCAATTAGAGATAATACAGGCAATATTATTAGCGGAAAAGACCCTAATCGTTCTGTGCCTGCTGGTATTTTTGGATCTTTTACTGATGCTCCAAATGGATTTAAAGAGGAAATTAGAGAAGTGAACATCGCTGCAGGAGCCGAATACTGGTACAACCAACAATTTGCTTTAAGAGCTGGTTATTTTTATGAATCGCCAGTTAAGGGAGATCGGCGATATTTTACGCTTGGAGCCGGATTGAAATACAATATTTTTAATATAGATTTCGCTTACCTATTGGCAAATCCCCAAAAAAGTCCACTAGCAAATACACTAAGATTCAGCTTACTGTTTAACTTTGGCGATACTAAACAATAAAAAACAGATGAAAATCAAAGTAGGCTTCGGATTTGATGTTCACCAACTTAAGGATGAACACCCCTTTATAGTGGGCGGCGTTAACCTGGCACACCACAAGGGCGCATTTGGCCATTCTGATGCGGATGTATTGTTGCATGCCATTTGCGATGCACTTTTAGGGGCGGCAAATTTAAGGGATATAGGTTTTCACTTCAAAAATACCGATCCGCAATGGAAAGGGATAAGCAGCCTAGTCTTGTTAAAAGAAACGGTAAGGCTGCTGCGCGATAAAGGCTGGCAGATTGGCAATATAGACGCCATGCTATGCCTAGAGGCCCCCAAGATTAACCCTCATATACCTCAAATGCAAGAAAATATTGCAAGTGCTATTGATATAGCTATAGATGATATTTCCATTAAAGCAACCACAAATGAAACAATGGGATTTGTGGGGAGGGAAGAAGGCGTAGTAGCTTATGCGGTCTGTTTAATAGAAAAAACTTAAACCAAACCTCGTAGGTTTTAAACCTCCGAGGTTTATTCTAAATACCCAAATTTTCCTTCGTTGTAATCAGCTATCGCTTGCTGAATCTCTTCTGGTTTGTTCATTAAAAATGGACCATAAGAGGCAATTGGCTCATTAATGGGTTGTCCGCTGAGCACCAAGATCACACTGTTTTCTATAGCTTCAAGCTTAACAATTTCGCCGTCGTGCTTAAAGTGAACCATTTGGTCTTTTTTTGCAATTTCCGTATCGTTTACTCTGATACTTCCATCAATAACTACGATTGCGGTATTGTAAGTGCTAGGCAGGGATAAATCTACTTTGCCGCCTTGATTTAAACGGGCATTGTACATTTCTATTGGACTAAAAGTTGATACACTTCCTTTTTTCCCGTTAAAATCCCCAGCAATTACTTCAATTATTCCAGCGTTTTCTGGAAGGGTAAATTTTTGGATTTCACTCTGTTTAACGCCTTGATATTTTGGTGTGCTCATTTTATCTTTTGCTGGAAGATTTACCCAAAGCTGTACCATTTGAAACGGGCCTCCCGCTTTGCTGAAGTTTTCTTCATGGTATTCTTTGTGCAAAATCCCGCTCGCTGCCGTCATCCATTGCACATCTCCTGGATAAATGACACCGCTGTTTCCGGCACTATCGTGATGCGCTACTGCGCCATGGTAGGCAATGGTTACGGTTTCGAATCCACGGTGTGGATGTACACCAACTCCCCGAGGCTCATTACGTGCAGAAAATTCGATTTTTGCATTGTAATCGAGCATAAAAAACGGACTCATGTTTAATTTGTAACCGCCCGGGAAGAAATTATGCACCCTAAAACCATCCCCAACCATGTGCGGTGGAGGTGGGTTTAAAATTGATGCCACTGTTTTAGTTGTATTCATCTTTATTTGAATTTAAAGTTTGGCGCTAGGCGCGGGGCGTATTGGACGCTCATCGCCCAACGCGTATCGCTAAGCGCCCTTAACGAATTGTAGTTCGCCTACAATCTTCACTTCTTCACTTACCATTACGCCACCGGTTTCTAATGCTGCATTCCAGGTTAGGCCAAATTCAGAACGATTAATTTTTCCACTTAACGTAAAGCCTGCTTTTGTATTTCCCCAAGGATCAGTAGCGATTCCACCAAATTCTGCAGTTAATTTAACGGGTTTAGTTTGGTCTTTGATAGTAAGATTTCCTTTTACGATATAATCTTCCCCATCTTTTTCTACAGAAGAAGAATTGAAAGATATCGCTGGATATTTTTCTGCCTCAAAGAAATCGCCACTTTTTAAATGGTTATCGCGATCTGTATTTCCTGTGTCTATAGAACCGATCTCCCCTGAGAAAGAAATTTCTGCATTAGTAAAGTCATCTCCATCCGAAGTTAATTCGGCCGAGAAAGATTTTAAGCTTCCAGTTACAGTAGTAATCATCAAATGCTTTACTTTAAATTGTAGTTCGCTATGGGTTGGATCTAATGTCCATTTTGTTGTTGCCATGGTATTTTTGTTTTAGTTAAATTTTATAACACGAAATTACCACAAGATTTTGAGGCCTACATTGATGTATGGTAAGAAAGCAATTAGCTGTTTACCTAAAATGTTTCTTTGCAAGATCTTTCCTCACCCTACTTAATGATTCTGGGGTAATTCCTAGGTAGGACGCAATCATCCACTGCGGAACGCGTAAAGTAAGATTAGGATAAAGTTTGATGAAGTTTAGATACCTTTCTTCCGCGGTTGCGCCTAAAAGCATATTTATTCGTTTTTGCATAAAGCGGATAGAATTATGCAACATGAGGATATTAAGTTCTAAAATTTCCGGAACAATATTTTTGATTGCCGGAAAGAAATCTTTCTTAACAATTACCACCTCGGTATCTTCGATGGCATCAATATAAAAAAAAGCAGGTTCATTAAAAACAGAAGTATCTCTATCCGATAACATCCAATCTTCTGGAGCAAACTGTATGATATGCTCTTTCCCTTTTTCGTCAATAGAAAAGTACCTTAATAACCCACTGTTTACAAAATACGCTTCAGATTTTAAGTCGCCAGCATTTAAAAGGATCTGCCCTTTTTTTATGGTTTTAATTTTTAAACAACTCACGGCTTCCTGAGCCTGCTCGTCGGTTATGGCTAGTCGATTTTTAAGGTAGGTTGCAAATCTATCTAGCATCAACACTTATTTTTTAGGCTGGGGGATGTTATCGAAGTTGGCGGCACATTTGCCACAGCCAGTTGCACAACCATCACTTTTAGGAGAGATGGAACGATAAATCAATCGGCCAACGTAAAATAAAGCGGCAGCGAAAATGATAATCATTAAAATGAACTGGATATCCATAAAACAAATTTACGAAATAATTGAAGATGATTACGCCCATTAGAAAAAGATTACACTGATTTGAATGAATAGGAAGATTGGCTAATTAACTTTCCATCAACCCAATCGTACCACCCACCCAATCAAAATCCTTATTGTAGCGCACGCCAATCATCTTACCACGACTCAATCTCCCTAAACTAATGCATAGCTGGGGTTCTTCGCCTTCTGGCCAAAGGTACATCATCCTAATTTCGGCTTTTACGCCTGCATCTGGAGCTTGGATTACCGGCTCGTAAACTACTTTTCGTTGTAAAATCCAGTTTTCAGGATCTTTGATTGCTTTAACATCCGCTTCGGTCACATCTATGATTACTCCCATTCCAGCAAAGCTGAAGAGCGGTTTTAATACATAATTTTCCAAATCTGTTGGGATGGTTTCAATCGTGTTTAAAAACCTGGTCTCAGGAACAAATTTGCTTTTTAGGAAAGGCATGGTGTATTTACTGATGCGATAAAACCAATTGGGGTGGGTAATCCACTCGATTTCTAATTCTTCACGAGGGTCAAAGCTATTGTTGAATAGCTCTTGATTGTCTTCTATCTCATCGAAAATTAAACGATTATAAATTCTTTTTAACTGGATTTTTTGCCCGTTTTCTTCATAAAAAAGTTGGTTTCCTTCTTTTTTAATATCAGTTAATGATAAGATTTTAATCCCTAACCGATTCGCAGTTACAAAAAAATCGATCGCCGTTTTCTGATGAGGTGCATCTACGTCCATTAACGCGACCTCATGGGGCATATGATTCCCAACAATTACTTTTTTAAGTAGTTCGAAATAAGATTTCTCATCTAAGTCATTAAAATATGGACTTAGATTCTCGTCTAGGTTATAAGAATCTTTAAAATTTTTCGCCAAGTGTGCCTGAAATCCATATAATGATGGAAAACCCTGCATTTCGATTAGCATAGGGGTTACTTCCCCACTGTCATCTTTGCATAACCCGTAATCAAACGTTAAAAAATGAGGGTGTTGGGTTTCGTTAGGGACGGTCCAGTGTTCAGGGATAGCTTTTTGTGTAAGTGCTTTAAAATTATCCTGTTTTATCAGCGAAATAATTTCTTCTCCGGCGGCAATTAATTTCTCTTTTAGCGCTAGTGGAATAAATATCGGCGTTTCTGCTACACGAAAGGGAATTGAAGAAAATCCAGCTTCCAAGGTTTGGATGAACTTGATGTATTTTTCATCTGTAAAATTAGTGTTAAAGGCTTTACGATATTTTGGGATCATATTAAACTAAAGTTTTAACCACAGAGAAACGTAGGTCACATTTTTTAAAAAATATAAGACATATAAGGGCATTTAAGATTGGATCAAACTTATATGTTTTTATATGCCTTACATCGTTATTTATTCTTTTGATATCAGGGAAGCCATATGTTGGTTTATTCTTGAACCTTGGCACTAATCAACTTCCTGCAATGCATTTATTGCCTGATTTAAAAAATTGGGCAAAATTATGCTTTGAGTTAAGCTAATCCTTTCTGGATCGTCTAAACTGTTGAGCATATCATTGTATTTATCTTCTCCGTGGTTCTTGATAATTGCGGCTTTCTTTTCATCCTGTAACAAATACATTTTCATTCCCACTGGGTCTGCTTCTGGATGAAACTGCGTTCCGATCATCTCTTCAGAAAAACGAATCGCCATCACACAACGTTCTAGGTCTACATGGGGCCTTTCTTTTTCGATCGCTAAAATTTGTGCCCCTTTTGCACTAAAGTCTGCATCATTTGGTTTAACTACCTGCCAATCCCTACTATCTACCGAGTAAAAAGGATTTGGTAAACCATCAAATACAGTTTCCAGTTTTCCGTTTTCAGTTAAGCTGATTGGGAAAATCCCAAAAGCATTTGATTTTCTTTGGGTAACGGTACCCAAGCCATATTTTCGACAGGCCATCTGAAAAGAATGGCAGATTAAAAAAACATGTTTTTTATATTCATTCTGTTGATTATGGCTTTCAATATCGTCTAACAACTTAAAAAAATCATGTTCCCACTTCTCATTTTCGCCCTCGAAGGGACTACCGGGCCCTCCACTAGAAATATAAATATCATATCCTAAATCGGGTACCTCATCATGTTGTCTGATATCGAAAACTTCGTATGTGAGGTTAAGTTGGGTTTGATCTCGGTAATTTTGTAAGATCTCCTTTATCCCTCTCATACCTTGATTGGGACGCCCATTATTCATATCGATAACCGCTATCTTAATCGTGTTTTTTTCCGTCATTTTTTATCCTGCACCTACTAATGTTTGGGTAGTTATGTAATCTACCACCGATTCAAAGCTACCAGTTTTCTCGTAAACCGCAAGTTGTCTGTCGGCGCCTGTACCATTTGCTAAAATGGTATGCACGTAGTTGATCTCATTTCTGCTCCCTAATTCGTCAACTACATCATCAATAAAATCTAGCAATTCTAAGATCAAGTTTCTGCAATTTACTTCCATTTCCTTTCCAAAATCGATCAGATTTCCATCAATACCATATCGGGCCGCTCTCCATTTATTTTCGTTGATCAATGCTCTCGAATAGCTGATGAATTCCATATTTTGTAAACGTAATTTATACAGTTTTGCGCATAGCGCCTGAAATAAAGCCGTGAAAGCCATTGTTTCATCAATCAGCATTGGGCAATCACAGATGCGGAATTCAACCGTATCAAAAAATGGATGAACCCTAATGTCCCACCATATTTTTTTGGCATTATCCATACAGTTGGTCTTGATCAGCAGCTTTACATAACTATCATAATCTTCGATGCTGTTAAAGATATCAGGGATACCTGTACGAGGGAATTTATCAAAAACCTTTGTTCTAAACGATTTGTAGCCTGTATTCCTGCTTTCCCAAAACGGCGAATTAGTAGAAAGTGCAAACACATGTGGTAAGAAATAGCGCACTTGATTGGCAATGTGAATGGCAAGCTCACGCGATTGGAAACCCACATGAACATGCAGCCCGAAAATTAAATTGGAACGGGCCGCCTCTTGTAGTTCGTTTACAATTTCGCTATATCGAGGATGCTCGGTAATTAATTGTTTTTCCCAATGCGAAAATGGGTGAGTACCTGCCGCCCCAATTCTTAGGCCTTGTTCGCCCGCCAATTGAGACACCGTATAGCGCAGTTGCGAAATTTCCTTTCTAGCCTGATCGGTGTTGTGGCAAATGCCGGTACCCACTTCAACAACAGCTTGGTGCATTTCGGCCTTCACCTGGTCTTTGTGGATCTTTTGAGCAGATTCTACAATTTTTTGGTCGTGCGAAGTGAGTTCTCTAGTAACGGGATCAACTACCATGTACTCTTCTTCTATACCGAGCGTAAATTCATTCATCATTCTATGATTTGATTAATACCTCAATTATTTTTTTGAAGAGATAGGCTTTTTTGCTACTTTTTTTACCGGCGTCTTTTTCTCAGTTGTCGCATCTTTTTGCTTAACCGCTTTAACAGTTGCACTAACCTTTACTCCTTTCGGCAAGGTGTTTTCTGTTAATGGCAAGCCAGCCGCAGCTGTTTTTACGTATTTGCCCCAGGTTAAATTATCCTGACCAGGTTTTTGCCCTTTAGCTCTTTCGATAGCATAATTTGCCGTTGTTTCTACTACCCAATCGAAGTTGTCCTGGCCAACGCTTTTCAGATCTGCATCGGGTGCCGGGTTACAGAAATCAATTGCGATTGGCACGCCATCACGTACGGCAAATTCTACGGTATTAAAATCGTAACCTAAATAAGTACACAGCCTAAGCGTGTATTCTTCTATGGTTTTTAGTAATTTTTCGCTAGAAGGAGCGTTGTCAACCGCGTAGCGTAAGTGATGTGGGTTGCGGGGTTCGTACTGCATAATGCGTACATGTTTACCGCCTATACAATAACATCTAAAATATTCATCAAAGATAATTTCTTCTTGTAGCAACATTACGAGTTGTTCGGTTCCGCTATGTTTGCTAAAGAAATCTTCCTTATCATGAAGTTTGTACACATCTCTCCATCCCCCTCCATCAAAAGGTTTCATGTAGGCGGGAAAGCCGGTATATTCAAAAATCGCATCCCAATCTAATGGCATGGCCAAATTGGAAAACGACTCGCCTGTTGTTCCTGTTGGATGTTCTCTGGAAGGTATTAGCGCCGTTTTTGGTACTGGAACACCGATCTGTTCGGCAAGTGCATTGTTAAAGAATTTCTCATCAGCACTCCACCAAAAGGGGTTATTGATCACTGCTGTTCCTGTAATTGCAGCATTTTTTAATGATGCACGATAAAAAGGAACATCCTGAGAGATACGATCTATGATAACCGCATAATCTAGCGGGCCATTCTGAAACATCTTATCTATTTTAACCGCTTCGGCAGTAATACCTTTTTCGGCTTTTTGATTGATACGATCAATTACTGCCTCAGGAAATGAGCGCTCCTGACCAAATAAAATTCCTATTTTTTTCATGCTTGATTATTTTAAGGTTGTAGTGTTGTATAGTTGTGCCAAAAGCATCCCTTCTGGAAATGAGTAATTTAATATAATTTAACCATCGGTCTATTCTTATAATTGAGCTAGATACTCTGGAAACATCTGTCGCCAGGTTGGCCAATCGTGATCGGCATTCTGTCTAATATCTAACCAATGATTGATACCTTTTTGATGTAAAATATTCGATAATCTTTCATTGTCGCCTTTGCACATGTCGCGGTCTGATGTACCTAAAACAATTTTCATGTGCCAAAGTTCTGGATTTATGTCATTTACTAAAAAATCTACCGGATTATTAAAGAAAGTATCGTCATTATAGAAGCCGTCAAGCTGCCCAGTAATGTCAAAAGCGCCACTCATGCTAAAAAGATGGCTTACTACCCACGGGTGACGAAAAGCAAAGTTTGCTGCGTGATAACCACCAAAACTGCAGCCTGCAGTAATTACTTTCTGATGCTCCGTTTCGTGTTTAGCGAGAGGAACTACCTCTTCCAGTAAGAATTTATCGTACCAGATATGATTTTTAACCCGATCTGCAGGATGAATTTCTTTATTGTACCAGCTCAACTTATCAATCCCATCTGGGCAATAAACTTTCACTTTTCCATCATTTACAAAACCAGAAATTGCATCTAATAATTTAAAGTCTTTATTCTCAAAATAGCTTCCCATACTTGTGGGAAACAATAGGATTGGATATCCACTATGCCCAAAAACGAGTGTCTTGATATCTTTATTTAAATTGGGGCTGTACCATTCTTTTAATTCTTCTTTCATAGACTACCATTTAAGATGCTTTAAGATAGAAAAATTCAATCCAAACGCAAAGAAATTAATGTTTTATTTGGGAGATAGTAAGGAATAGCGGATAGAAAACAGGGAATGGGGAATAGAAGATGGGGGGAGGTTCGCCTAGATTTCCTATTTCAATTTCCTAAATATATGATTGCATTTCTTTTATCGAAAAAATACTATTCACAGACTTAATTTTTTAACAACATTCGTACATTTGCGGCAGATTAGTGAGAAAGCTATTATTTTCTATGTACACCACTTTATTACCTACCGCTATTAAAACTGAACACGAGCTAAAGTCTGTTTTTTTAAAAAGAACTGTCGAGTTTGACATTTATAGTCCAGAACACTTGTTGGGCAATGAGCGTGTTAACCTCCTGCTATTAAATGATGGCCAAGATTTGTCCCAAATGGGTTTTGAGGGAATGCTCGATTCTTTATATGCAAAATGGAAAATTGAACCCACTGTAGTGATCGGGATTAAAGCTGGGCAAGAGCGGATTTTGGAGTACGGTGTTGCAGGTAGGCCCGATTTTAAAAAACGAGGAAATAAAGCCCAAGCCTATACCGATTTTATAATCAAGGAGCTAATTCCTTATGTGCAACAAGAGGTAGAGGTTACCATTAACGGAAGGCGCGCATTCGCGGGATTTTCTCTAGGGGGGTTAACTGCCTTTGATATCGCATGGAACTACGATAATTATTTTGATGTGGTAGGGGTATTTTCAGGCTCTTTCTGGTGGCGTAAAAAAGATCTTAGTGCCGGATATACCGATGATGATCGGATATTGCATCAAGCCATTCGTGAGACCAAAACCAATCCCGCACTTAAGTTTTGGTTAATGACCGGAACTAACGATGAACTTGCGGATAGAAACCACAATTTTATTATCGATTCTATTGATGATACCATAGATGTGGTGAAAGAACTGCTCAAAAAAGGGTACCAGAGACCCCATGATGTGCATTATTTCGAGATGGTAGGCGGAAAACATGATGTGCCTACTTGGGGTAAGGCAATGCCCAAGTTTCTGGAATGGGCTTTTGCTAAGCAGGGTTTATAACATTTGTAGCTTCGCTACTAGGTCGCCTTAGAGGGGGTAAACCATATAAAACATATGAGAAAATATAGGGCTTTGCGTGCTTTGTGGTTATTTTTTTACCACCTAAGACGCCTTAGATACCTAAGTTTTGTCCCTCAACATTTGGATTAGTTAACTTCAAAACTGTGTTTGCGTTCTTTGCGAAATCCTTTGCGTTACGGTTTTTCAGCATCCTACCTGCAGGCATGGACAGCATCTTAGCTTATGCTTAAAATTTATTATATCTTAAGCGTTGTTTAAACTGTTTGATGATAGCATTGTTTTCCATTTAATGATAAGAGCCAAGATTAACCGTATAATTTTCGGGCATGATACGAAACCTAGTAAATTGTTCGATATTATCCTTTTATGGGTAATATTAATCAGTGTAATAGTTGTCCTATTAGAAAGCGAACCCTCCCTTCATACGAGGTTTATTCATGTATTTACCTACATCGAATGGACAATCACAATTTTATTTACGATAGAATACCTTCTCAGAATCTGGAGTACAAAAACTCCATTTAAGTATATTCTTAGCTTTTGGGGCATAGTTGATCTTTTATCTATTTTGCCTACCTACTTAGAACTCCTCAATTTTGGATTTCATTACCTGTTAGCCGTGAGAATATTAAGACTTCTACGAGTTTTTAGAATACTAAAGCTGGTTAGATTTAATAGGGAAGCGCAAAAAATGTTGGCTGCAATGAAAGGTAGCGGACCTAAAATAGCTGTGTTTTTAATGGCCGTTGTATCAATAATGGTTTTATTAGGCACTATGATGTATGTAATTGAAGGGGGTGAAAACGGTTTTACAAGTATATCTCAAAGTATCTATTGGGCCATTGTAACGGTTACCACTGTGGGTTTTGGAGATGTAGTGCCACAAACGGTTTTAGGTAAATTCCTATCTTCAGTGGCTATGATTTTGGGGTACGCTATTATAGCCGTTCCTACCGGTATTATATCGGTAGAATTGGCAAGAAGTAAATCCGAAGACAAGATTTGTGAAGTCTGTAAACACGATAATCCTGACGATGCACACTACTGTAACCAATGTGGGTTAAAGTTTTGACCTAATCCGAGAGGGGTATTTTACTTCCTCATCCCAATTATTCTGACTTTGAGAGTGATATCAATATCGCTCCTGAAAGTACAAGTACAGCCCCCGCTACGATTTGCCAAGTGATTTTCTCTTTTAGGAAAATGATCGAAAGGATAATTGCAAAAACCAACGAAGACCTTTCTATGGTAGTAACACCCGTTGCTGGTCCGAGGGATAAAGCTTTAAAAGAGAAAATGGTGGATAGGGTAGTTGCGATTCCCGCAAGGATCAATAAGCCCCAAGTTTTACCGTCTATTTCTTTAAGAGAAGGAAATTTACCTTGAAAGGCGATAATTGCCCATGTAATAATGAAAATAAGTACCGCCTGAATAGCAAAAGCTATATTTGGATCTACATTTTTCAAACCTGCTTTAGTTAAAATAACTACGCATGCTGCGGAAACTGCAGCTAGAAATGCCCATAATACCCACATAATTTTTTTAAAGGTGAACAATCGCGAGGGGCCGATAGTTTGGTTATCGCGATAAAAACTAAGTATCAATTTTAGTGATGAGAGAATAGAGAAAAGTGATTTCCTGAAGCAAAGACCAATGTGTAATTTAAAAGAATGATTAAAGGATTATTTGAAACCCATTTATTTGTTGAAAATCTAGAACGCTCCATTGATTTTTATAAAAATGTATTGGGATTGGCGCAATGTGGTTACAACGATGCACGAAGATTAGCATTTTTTTGGATTGGCGATCCTAAAGGAGCGATGCTTGGGCTATGGGAAAAGCCGAAGGATCAGATCGATTGCAGGCACTTTGCATTTAAATGTGATGTTGATGATGTGCTAAATAAATCGGTAGATTTTTTGAAGTCGAGAAACCTCCAGCTCTATAATTTTTTAAAAGATGGGAATAAAAAGCCCATGGTTTTTGCCTGGATGCCTGCAATCGCTATTTATTTTAAGGATCCCGATGGACACGAATTAGAGTTTATAGCGATATTGGAAGGGGCTGGGAGGAAAGACTTAGGTGTTATAACGTATGAGGAATGGCTAACGCTAACTGTATAAAGCGAGATAACGTATTAAACAATTTTAATTTAATGAGGAATAAAGGCTTTTTTTATCACAACTATTTCGCCATTCATTTTCTCAAAAATAATCTCTTTTTTGGCTCTTTGATCTATCTGCCACTTTATAAGTGTGCAAAAATCACGCAGATCGGCTACTGTTTTTCCATTAAGTGATTTAATTTGTTCCCCAATTTCAAGGGATTTTGCTGTTGTTTCTTGATTTAATGTTTTTTCAACAACTTCTAATTTTCCATTTGTTAACATGCAGTAGGCATCGTACCCAAATTCTCGATCGGGCTGTTGGTTTGAGGGCAAAACCCAATATTTCGCCTCATCATTGTTCATGATCACAGCAGAACAATGTGTTTTAAAAAAGTTTAATCCAATTTTGGTCTCGGTATCATCTTTTATGTCAATCTGCAACCTGTTAAATGCGAAATTACCTAATGCAACGGAATCGATAAACAAACTTGCCATGGTTTGCCCAATAGAATTACTGGTTAGGGCCATAGTGAAGGTCTTGCTATAAAGGATTTTATCTTTCTTTTTGGCTTCTATTTCTCTAAATACAAGATTGGACCGTGAAACCTCAAAGTTTTTCACATACCCAAAATCAATAAGGCATGGGATTGCGCTGCCGTTAAGCATTATATTGGTATAGTGACGAAAGGTTTCATAGGTTACAGGAAATGAGACCATTTCTTTGGTAGGCTCAAATTGTTTTTTTGAAATATAGACTAGGTTTCTTTCAAAATCGAATTTCCAATTCAGTTTGTTGATCACATCAGCACCTAGAACGTAAAGATTATTACAGGAAAGAAAGGGCATATCATATACCATGCTGGTTATGTCATTAAAAGAATGATGTCCTATAACCAAGGTTTTGATGGTACCTTTAGTTAGCGTTAATAGCTGTTTATTGCTATCGAACACTTCCCTTGTGCCACTATTTTTAATTTTACTATCAATAACATGTTGTTTGTTTAGAATTCCTCTACTAGTGCCTGTATCAAATGCAAAATTGGTTTCTATCCCATTTAGAAACCCCTTAAATACTAATAACCCAGTTTCGGTGCTAAATTTTAACGTATCGATTTCCGTAGTTTGAGCAAAAGTGCTTAAAACGGGGAATGTTAATAGTAAAATTAAAAGCCAGATTTTTTTTAGATAATCCATCAGTAGTTGTTTACGTGAGGAACTTATACAAGTTAAAATTAAAATTTTAATCTGTAATGTATTTAAAATTTTTTTAGGTGTCGTCAGCTCGCTCGCCTAAAATGGAAACTATGGACAAACTATTGAGAATCATAATTTAACAAAATAAGCAGGCACATTTTTAGCATCAAAACCCTTTAAAATCCCAATTAAAAACCTTATCTTTGCGCCAAATTTATAGGCGCATTTTATGCAAAAGATTAGAAATATAGCTATTATAGCACACGTTGACCACGGTAAAACTACATTGGTTGATAAGATTTTACATTCTTGTTCAATTTTTCGTGATAACGAACAAACAGGGGATCTGATATTGGACAATAATGATTTGGAGCGCGAGCGTGGAATTACGATTGTATCTAAAAACGTTTCGGTTCAATATAAGGATGTAAAAATCAACATTATTGATACTCCTGGTCACGCGGATTTTGGTGGCGAGGTAGAACGTGTACTGAAAATGGCTGATGGGGTACTTTTATTGTGCGATGCTTTTGAAGGTGCTATGCCTCAAACGCGTTTCGTTACACAAAAAGCTTTGGCTTTAGGGTTAAAACCTATCGTTGTAGTTAACAAAGTTGATAAGGAAAATTGTCGTCCCGAAGAAGTTTATGAGCAAATTTTCGAGTTGTTCTTTAACTTGGAAGCAACAGAGGATCAATTGGATTTTCCAGTAATTTACGGTTCTTCAAAACAAGGATGGATGAGTACTGATTGGCAAAAGCCTACCACTGATATCTTCGCTCTGTTGGATGCAGTAGTTGAAACTATCCCGGCTCCACCAATGTTAGAAGGTACTTTACAGATGCAGATCACCTCATTGGATTATTCGTCTTTTGTTGGTCGTATTGCCGTTGGTAGGGTACACAGAGGTTTAATTAAAGAAAATCAACCGGTTACGTTAATTAAGCGTGATGGTAAAATGGTTAAATCTAGAGTTAAAGAATTATATATTTTCGAAGGTTTGGGTAAAATCAAAACCACGGAGGTTAAGTCTGGTGATATCTGTGCTGTTGTTGGTATTGAAGGTTTTGATATTGGTGATACTATTGCTGATTTTGATGCTCCAGAACAATTACCAGTAATTAAGATTGATGAGCCTACGATGAACATGTTGTTTACAATTAATAACTCGCCATTTTATGGTAAAGAGGGTAAATTGGTTACATCACAGCGTATTAAAGATCGTTTATACAAAGAAATGGAGAAAAATTTGGCCCTTAAAGTGGTTGAAACCGAATCTCCGGATTCTTGGCTGGTATATGGTCGGGGTATTCTGCATTTATCGGTATTAATTGAGACTATGCGCCGTGAAGGATATGAAATTCAAGTTGGTCAGCCTCAGGTTATCGTTAAAGAAATTGATGGTAAAAAACATGAGCCAATTGAAACGTTAATTGTTGATGTTCCAGGTGAAGTTGCCGGTAAGGTGATCGAATTGGTAACGCAACGAAAAGGCGAATTGTTGGTAATGGAGCCTAAAGGCGATCTACAACATTTAGAGTTTGAAATTCCTGCACGTGGAATTATCGGCTTAAGAAATAATGTATTAACTGCAACTGCTGGCGAGGCGATTATGGCCCATCGTTTTAAGGCTTATGAGCCTTGGAAAGGAACTATTCCTGGTCGTTTAAATGGCGTGTTGGTTTCTATGGATAAGGGGATGACTACAGCTTATTCTATCGATAAGCTTCAAGATAGAGGACGTTTCTTTGTTGATCCAGGTGTAGATGTATATGAAGGACAAATCATGGGCGAACATATTCGTGATAATGATTTGGTGGTTAATATCGTAAAAGGAAAAGCCTTAACTAATATGCGTGCATCCGGAACTGATGATAATACCCGTATTGCCCCAGCTATAAAATTCTCTTTAGAAGAAGCCATGGAATATATTCAAGCTGATGAGTATATCGAGGTTACGCCTGCGAGCATGCGTTTACGGAAGATCTACTTAACCGAAAATGAGAGAAAAGTAAAAGGTAAACAATTCCAGTCGTAATAAAATTTAACCATCTTAGGCGCCTAAGGAACCTAAGAGTACAAAAGAAGCCCTGCAAAGTAATTCGCAGGGCTTCTTTGTTCACACGTTTTTTTTTATTGAAATCGGCAACTTAGTAAGTCCATGTTTGATTGTACACTCAACCTTTATCGCCGAACACTAAAAACTTATGAATGTTGTTTTTCGTGCACACCTTCTACAAATTCCTCTACCATCTTATCCAAAAAAGCAGGGAGATCTTTAGGGGTCCTGCTCGTTACCAAACCTTCATCAACAACAACTTCTTCATCAATCCAGTTAACTCCAGCATTGATCAAGTCTTGTGAAATGTTTTTCACTGAGGTCATTTTTCTACCCTCAACCACCTTTGCGTTAATTAAGGTCTGAGGTCCATGACATATAGCTGCAACTGGTTTGCCCGCTTCAAAAAAAGCTTTTACAAATGAAAGAGCATCGTCATTAACCCTTAATTGATCGGGGTTGATCACTCCCCCAGGTAAGACTAATCCATTATAATCAGCTGCGTTTGCTTCGGTTATCGTTTTGTCAACATCTACTTCAATGCTCCAATGATCATGATCCCACGCTTTAATCTTTCCACTATTTGAAGAAATGATATGTACCGTTGCCCCCCTCTTCCTTGAGACGTTTAACAGGTTCGGTTAATTCAACTTCTTCAAATCCGCTTTCTGATAGCACTGCAATGGTGCGATTACTTAATTGTCCCATAATATTTGTTTTAATTGCTAGATATATTAAATACAGGTATTGGGAATTTTGTTTGTAAAAAATAGATTTTTTATAGTTAAAGAGCAAGTTTTCAAGCTAACACATTGAAAATGTGCAGTTCGCGCATCCGCGTTGCAAACGCGGACGAGTCTTAGAACTAGTTACTCGTCCGCGTTTGCAACGCGGATGCCGGAGACCGGCGATTGTATCGCCCAGTATGATTAACTACTTAATTACTCGTCCGCGTTTGCAACGCGGATGCCTGAAACTAGCGATTGCATCGCCTTTAAAGCAATTCAATATCAATTAAACCTTTATTTCCAAGGTAATCTATAGCACTACTATAAACGTAATCTTCTGCACGGTATACAATTCCAGCTTTAACTGGATTCTCATGAATGTAGTCTAGCTTCTGAAATTCGTCGATATATTGGAGGTTAACAGCATGATTATCATCTGTCCATACCTTATAGTTTTCGGCTCGTCTTGTTGTCCTTGCCATAAAGTTAAATTTATCCAAAAGCCATTCCCTTCTGCTTTCTGGAATTTCTTTAATCGTGGTTATCAATTTTTTAGAGGTAAATTTTTTAAAGTCGCGTAAAAAGTCAGACATTCTATATGGCTCACTACAACGTGCTATAAAATGAATATGGTTCGTCATAATTACCCAAGAATTTAACACGAGGCCCTTTTGCAAAATGCAATGTTTAAAAGAATCTACTATCACTTGTTTATATTCGATTCTAGTAAAAAGGTCTACCCATTCAACAATAGTACATGTAATGAAATATGTATCATGCTGCTCCGAAATATGATATCTATCTCCTGCCATTTTCCAAATCTATTTTTCGTTTTATAGAAGTGCAAATAGTGCGTGAAATTTAACCGGAGATTATACTATTAAGTAAAGTAAATTAATAATGGCTAATTTTTGTTCTTAAAAGCACATTAAAAATGTGCAGTTCGCGCATCCGCGTTGCAAACGCGGACGAGTCTTAGAACTACTTAATTACTCGTCCGCGTTTGCAACGCGGATGCCTGAGACCTGCGATTGTATCGCCCAGTATTTATATTATGAACTACAAGTCCTCATTCGTGCAGAGTGGCAAAGTGTATGCCACCTACTCATC
This sequence comes from Pedobacter sp. NO84, assembly GCF_059703915.1. NCBI lineage: Bacteria > Pseudomonadati > Bacteroidota > Sphingobacteriia > Sphingobacteriales > Sphingobacteriaceae > Pedobacter > Pedobacter sp. NO84. Next base: position 3,023,114 of record NZ_AP046575.1, on the reverse strand, counting down.
CGCGTTTGCAACGCGGATGCCTGAGACCTGCGATTGTATCGCCCAGTATTTATTATGAACTACAAGTCCTCATTCGTGCAGAGTTGCAAAGTGTATGCCACCTACTCGTCCGCGTTTGCAACGCGGATGCCTGAAACCGGCAGTTGTATCGCCAAGTATTATTAATGAACTACAAGTCGTCATTCGTGCAGAGTTGCAAAGTGTATGCCTGAGCGGCTATCCTCGCCTAATTAATCATTCGTTCGTTTATATCTCAAAAAATATTGCGCTAAATTGAGGGCAATAAAGATATGGTTAATCATTGTCGGGATAAGACCATAATAATGGCTTAAAATCTTAAACCTTTCCTTTAAACTTTCTAGATGTTTTTGCTTAGACATACCGCCAACAAGGTATTTTGCAACGTATACATGTGTATTTACAATGTTGGATGATTTTTTTGCGGCTTTAATAATCCAGTCAATATCAGAACTATATTTATATTTAAGATCAAATGGAACGGTTAAGCTACGCTTAATGTAAATAGCTTGGTGACTCACATTCATCCCGAACTTAAAACTATGCCAATCGAAATGTTCAGGTGCTCGATGACGGCGTTGGCCCAGACTTTTCCAATTCTCATCATACATTTCTGTTTCGCCATAATAAATATCGCCCGATGGTGCGGTAGCGAAGACTTCTGCCACGGTCTCGTTAGAATAAATCTCGTCGCCCGAATTCATAAAAAGCACGTAATCGCCTGTGGCCAAAGCAAGGCCTTTGTTCATCGCATCATAGATTCCATGATCTTGCTCTGAAACAAACTTGGCCAAACGATCTTTATAACCTTTAATAATTTCTACAGTGCCATCTGTTGAAGCTCCATCAATCACAATATACTCGATATTTGTATAGGTTTGATCAAGCACCGAGAGCATGGTGCGTCCTATATCTTTTGCATTGTTATAAACTATGGTGATTACGCTGAGCTTAGGATTGGCGGTCATTGGGGCATGGCATTAATTAAACTTTGATATAATTCTTGATGTTTTTGGGCAATAATAGGTGGCGCAAAATGGGTTAAAATTGTCCTTCTCGCTTCCTTTTGTATCGCTTCTTTGTCTTCGTGTAAGAATAGCCATTCGATCCCATCCGCTAAATCTATAGCCGATTTATAGGTAGCTAAGTAACCATTTTGGAGGTGCTTTACCATATCTGGGATCCCCCCAGTGGTAAAAGCAATTACAGGTGTAGCACAGGCGAGGCTTTCCATCACCGTATTGGGCAAATTATCTTCTAATGAGGGGGTGATAAATGCATCGGCAGCCGAATAGCATTTAGCCAAATGTTCATCTTTGTGTATGGTGCCTAAAAATGTGGTCTTAAAAGGAAATTCCGGCATGTTTTTCTCATCCTTATTTCCAAAAATCACCAATTCTATTAAGTCATTGTCGATCTCAGTGCGCTGAGCCAATTCGTTAAGTGCCTCAACCAAAAATTGTGTGCCTTTATGTTTATCATTTTTTGAAGGCATAAACCCACTCATTAACACAAAGTGATGGGCGGGTATTTTTAGGATCTTCTTGGCTTCGGCTTTTACATAGGGCTTAAAGATGGTCGTTTCTATCGTATTCGGTATGACCGTAAGCTTTCTAATTCCCAATAAACTACTGTGTTTTACTGATTTCGCCATCCAGTTACTTGGGGCTACAATATGGAAACTAAGTTTTGAGTATGCGTTTTGTTTGCGTAACCAATTTTTATGCGAGATATCGTTTTCGCCACTAAAACGTAAAAGGGGACAGTTGCCGCACTGCTGATGGAAACGTTCGCAACTGTAACGCACATGGCAACCTCCCGTAAAAGCATTACTATCATGAAAAGTCCAAACAATGGGTTTTTCCAGTTCATCTAATTGAGCTAGAAATTTTGGAGATAAAAAACCATGATTGATCCAATGGATATGAATGATATCAGCAGCTTTAAGATCTGGGTGAGCTAGGATGGACCTGCCAAACCATTGCAATGAAAAAGGTGTTTTAACCGCTTTTACAAAGATCTTGGCCAGATATCTTTCTGCCATGATATTAAAAATAGCCCCCGCTTTCGAAAAAATGCTACTGCTTAAGGTATCAATTGCCGTGTTGTTACCAAATTTATAATACACTAAAACTTTTGAATCTACCCCATTTTCGTTCAGCGCATTGCTTAAACGGAGACAAGCCCTGCCTGCGCCTCCATTTCCATCGTAGGTATTTAAGTGAACAACTTTCAAATTACCCAAAAATACATATTGAACTGTAATTAAAAGTAATTTTTATTAGCAAAGTGCATAGTGCAAAGAGTTATATCCAAAATGCTAATGAATCTATAAGCACCAGCACTCTGCTCCATGCGCTATGCTATCTTTTGTCTTTTTTTTGTTTCTTTGCTCTTAAATGGAAAATTTATTAACCGACAGGGCATTTTGGATACGGTATTGGGAAAGTAAAACTGATTTGTCGGTTGTTATTCCATCCAATTATTTATTTCATCGCCAGTTGGCATCTATTACCGACAAGAACAACGTTAAAACTGCTATTGAACTTGGAGGTTTCCCAGGTTACTATGCCGTATTTTTGAAAAAATACTTGAACCTGGAAGTAACGTTACTTGATTATTTTGTCCATGAGCCAATAACAAACGAGTTGTTAGAGACAAATGGACTTAAAAAAGACGATCTTAAGATTATCGAAACCGATTTGTTTAACCATACCCCAACGCAGGGATATGATCTGGTTTTAAGCTGTGGCCTCATCGAACATTTTAATGATACAACAGATATTATCAATAGGCACATCTCTTTTTTAAATCCGGGCGGGACATTGTTTATCACCTTACCAAATTTTAAATCATTAAATGGATGGTTTCAAAAGAACTTTGATAAAGACAATTACGATAAGCACAATATCAGCAGCATGGATCCGGTGTTGCTGGCTACGATCTGTAAAAAAGCAGGTCTTGAGGTTGTTCAATCACGCTATTTTGGCAAGTTCAGCTTATGGTTAGAAAACGAAAAGAAGAAATCGGTTGGTGTAAGGCTGATAAAAAAATCAATGTGGGTTGGTGGAAAAACATTCTCTAAAATATTCCCCTTCGAGTCTAAGCAATTATCTCCTTATATTATCTTAGAAGCTAGAAAAGTTTAACTCATGAGCATTAGCTGGGGCTACTCGCCAAAAATTGAAAAGTATATTCCATTGGGAGATTTCCCAATAGACAAATACTTGATCATTGCAAAGCAAGCTATAGAAAATTTAGGTTGGAACTTGAGCCACATTTCCGAAACGGGATTGATAGCGTATACTCCACTTTCCTTCCAATCGTATAGTGAAGAGGTTTCTATTCGTATTGTCTCCAATTTTGCCATTGCCAAAAGCGAATGTATCGGCATCCAACTCTGGTTTAACGATTATGGAAAAAATGCGGCCAACCTCGAAAAATTTTTCCACGAATTCGAGTATGTAGAATTTCATCTCCAAAATAGTTGGGATGAAAGTCTTGCCAAATTTCATGATTTTATAGCTAATCAAGATGATGAATATTTTGAAAAAGCCCCCCTTACAGCGAAAAATAAAATCAAGAATATTCTATACCTGTTATATCCACAAAAAGGTTACCTGGTAACGCCAATTTTGCTTTTTGCCAATATTGGGTTCTTTATGCTGATTACCGTTGTCTCTTTCTTCTATCATATTTATCTTTTAAAGCATGATATTCCAGAAGTCTTTGGAGATCTGGGCAAACTTATAGGGGCGGGCAACAAAGAACTTATACTCCGGGGCGATTTCTGGCGCTTGATTACCTACCAATTTGTTCATTGGGGCATTATGCATATCTTTTTTAACATGTACGCCCTTATTTATATCGGCCTCATGGTTGAAAATAAATTAGGCTCAAAGAAATTTCTAACCGTTTATCTATTGAGCGGGATCTGCGGGGGGCTATTGAGTATACTAATTCATGATAAGGGCTATATCGGCGGAGCTTCAGGGCCTATTTTTGGTCTTTTTGGTGCATTTATTGCCTTATTAATTAGTAAAACCTTTGAAAAAAATGCAACTAAAGCAATGCTGATCAGTACAACACTAGTTTGTGCATTCCTATTGCTAAACGGTTTGAGAGGACTGGTAGACAATAGTGCGCATATGGGTGGATTGATCAGTGGATTTTTAATCTGTCTCATTCTAATCAATGAAAAAGTAAATGGATGGAAGATAAAAGCGGCCTATCGGTATGCTGCCGTTTTCATTTTTACACTTGGCTTTGCCGCGGCATTCTTACTCTCGGTGCCCTTATATCAACTGAAGAAATTTTCTAGTTTAGAACAGGAATTTAGGGAAAATACCGAGGCGTATTCTAATGTAAAGTCCATCCCTGTGGATATGCCCACGCTACAGAAATTAAAATTGGTTCGCACCGATGGAATTGAGGTGTGGCAAAGAAATTTAGAAATCGTTGGCAGGATGCAGGAACTAGAACTGGATGAGGAGCACGCTCTAATTAGGGCTGACTATGAAAAGATCACCAGAAAAACGCTGTTATTTACTAGGCTTTTGTATGCAGAATGCAAGGATAGAGAAACCCATTATAAAAAAGAAATGGATGAGGTAATGACCGCGGTAAATGCGCTAAAAGCAGAAGCTAATAAAAGAGGTAATCGCTATTGGGCCTATTGATCTCCGGAAATTACTTTGAAAAATATTTCGCTAACCTTTCCTTTACAAAACGTTTGATCCTGATCATCATGTTCCCTTTTCTGTTTGCCAAGAAGGTTTTGATCGTCTCGTAAGCCACAGGATCTTCCTCAATTAATTGAGGGAACTTAACGATAGGTTTAGGGTTGATGATTACATTGTAAATATCATTCATACCCGAATGCACACCTGTCCCATCATGACCAATGTTATTTACCAAAGATTGGGAAGGATTTAAGGTTAGTCCACCATTTAAGAAAATTGATGCATACCATCGGATTGCCCAGGAATTATTCTTCCCACGCTTAAAATCTTTCATCTGTTTCCAAAAATTCATGCTATTGTCTATAGCAAAAGCATATTTTTTTTTGGTATCAAACTGTTTCATTAATATGTCAATGTCTGGCTCAAAATTTTTCCAGGCCCTTGCCCAAGTAGCCCATCCCCAACTCGTTGCGGCCCGATAAAAAAAACTTTCGGGTAGGCCCTGACTTTTTAGTGGGTACATGTATGCGCCAATATGCATCACCTTATCTTCATTCCGGTAGATGTTAAGCGCTTCATTAAAATAGGTTAAGGTATATGGTGAAGAAATGAGATCGTCTTCAAATACGATAACCTGTTGATAGGTATCTACTAATCTGCTTACTCCGGCAATTATCGAATTGGCCAATCCTAAATTCTCTTTGCTTTCTATAATCTCTACACTTTTAAATCCATCGGTTTTTTGGATCAATTCTCGTACTTCTTTTACTTTATCCTCTTCCTGCTTGGTTTTTGCCCCATCCGAGAAAATGAAAAGCCTACTTTCTGCCGCCAGCTCATTTTGTTTTAAAAACTTAATCGTGCGCTCGGTATGCTGCGGCCGATTATAAACGAAAAGTGCTATAGGTGCAAAATTTTGCATGTTAAACGATAAGTTGTTAGGTGTGGCTAGGCATAAAGATAATATTATCCACCTAGAATTGTTTTACGAAATGTTAAATCTCCTAGATTCCCAAACAGTTATCAGCTCTATAAAAAACTGATGTGGCTTTATTATAGAACAATCCCGGAGAGATACCGGTAAAAGGTAATTCCTTAAATCCTTTTTCTGTTAAATATGTTCTTGCTTCCTGATAAATCTCACGTTCCGAGTCGTCTAAAACCAAAACACCAGATGTGGTTAGGGCTTCAACACTGTTTTTCACGCAATTAACCCGATCTCTCCCATCCACTATTATGATGTCGAACTTTTCTCCCAATAAAGCCGCTTTTTTACTGTACTCTCCTCCTTTCTCAAGGTTGGTGAAGATCATCTCAGCATTTTCGGCCTTTTCTTTTACAATTTTTTTAAACCAATTTTCATCGTGTTCAACCGAAACCACTCTTCGGGTTCTTTTTGCATAAAATAAGGTGGAGTTTCCAGAGCCGTACTCGAATATGGAGAGGTTCTTGTTTAATCTTTCTTTAATAAAATCGATGAAAGAATAGGTTACCCACGGTAAGGGTTCGCCCGAGGCATCTACTGCTTGACGGCTATCAAAGGCCTTGAACCATCCAATCGTGTCTAAATAACCTTTGTGGCCATGGGATAATAGGGCCTTAAGCCTTTTTGGTTTGCTTACTAATGTTGCTAGTGCTTTGAATATACTCAACGTTTAACTATTTTTTGAAATGCGGACACCAAAAATAACGATTTTAACATCATTATTCCTTGGGGACGGGTTTTTGGGAAAAAGAGAATTAGAAATGTGGCAGAAAAATAGGCAATTACAGTGGCTATGGCCGTACCCATCATCCCCATTCTGGGAATTAAGATTAGATTGAGGACAATATTAACAATCGCACCAACTCCTGTACGAATGAAAGTTAGTTTACTAAATCCTTCGGCAATTAAAAACTGGCTACTTGCCACACCAAGAAAAACAAAAATACTTCCCCATACGTGCATTGATAATACGGGTGCGGCAGTCGCGTAAGCAGGTTTAAAAAGCCTATAAATTAGAGGGGATGCAAAAGTAATGAAAATCGCAAAAGACAAACTAAGCCAAACCATCAAGTCGAAAAGGTTGCCTAGGCGCTTTTTATACCGTTCGGGATCATCTCTTCGGGCATTTAAAATTGCAGGAAAGAGCGAAGAAACAATAACTATTGGTACAAAATTCAAGGCTTCGCTAAACATCACCACAGTAGCATATGCTCCTGAGGCTGCTGTACCGCTCTCGCCTAAAATCTCCTTTAACATAATCACATCTATCTTCATATAAACCGAAACCATGATACCGGCAACAATCAATGGCCATGATAATTGAAGCAATTTTTTGGCAAGCTCTTTATCAAATTTCCAGTTAAATACACTTAGCCCCTGTTTTTGGTAAACTAAGAAATAACCTAATGAAACGAGCAATACATCAAGAGCGTAGGCATAGATGAAATAAATGATGTCTGCAGAAAATACGAAAATCAGCGAAAGCTTGATTATGGCAGATAGTATATTCCCTAAAATCTGAACCTGCATAATATATTTTGATTTTACCTCAGATTGAAAATAGGAATCGATTATGGTGGCCGATTGAAATAGTCCGATAAAAGATAAAATGAAAATAAACAGGTAAGGAATGTCTGTAAGAGGAAAAAATTGCCAGGCTATAAAAATCAACGGCAGACAAGACAGTCCAGCAAAGGTTTTCAAAAAGAAGGAAGTGCCTAAAATCGAATCCCTTTCCTTAGGGTATTGATGGAGTTCTTTTACAATAAAACTATCTAGTCCTAAACTAGCTAAGGCAGTGAACAGAAAAATATAAGAAGTGGAAGAATTTAATAATCCATTACCATTGGGCAATAGATAATTGGCCACTTTTATACTAACGGCCATTTTAATAACGAGGCTTCCAACACGGCCCAACATCAACCAGCCGGTATTTTTTAAATACTTGTTAAATGCAGCTTCATCAAAACCTTTTATGGCTGGGAATTTCATGTAGGCAAATATGCGAAAATTAATGTGGTAAGGATTTAGTTTTAATCGGTATGATCGAACACGAACTTAGCCAAAACTTTTTTCAATTCTCTTGATTTGTTTCAAATGATGTTTCAAATGGATTTCTATAAACCGAAGCCATTGTTTTGCGTTAAGATAACCTAATCGCGGATGCATCACTTTTATTTTTGGATTGGCCCCTTTAATGTGGGGGTAGAGTTTTTCAATTTCAACTTCAAAATCATCAATAAACTGTTGTGCTTCGATAAGTGTGATTTTCTTTACCCGATCTTTTAAGCGGGTAGGGGCTTCATACTTTTTTCCGGGAGGTAAAGTTCCAAAGAACAAAATCAGTTTAACTGCAAAATTTGTGGCTTCATCCCTTCCCTCACCCTTAACAGTAGTTCCCAGTGCCATTAGTGAAAGTAAACTAGAATCAAAAATGTGGGAATATACCTCGCTAAAACTCCATCCCCCTATGGGTGGAGTAAGCGTAAAGTCCGCTTCAGCATACTTAGAAAGTCTTTTTTTATAGGATTCAACAATGTTGATGATCGATTTATAGATGGGAGCAATATTCATAAGATAAAGTTAATCTTTATTTATCTCCCACCTAACATGCACTTTTTGTATAGGAGTGTGTTTGAACTACTATTTCTGTCTAAAGTATAGTGCTATGCGCCGCGATAGACGTTTGAATGCTTAAAGCAAGGCGACAACTAAATTTATTATTGCATCGTATAGGCCTTGGCTTTTGCCAGTTCTGAAACGGGTAAGTGTTTTAAAGAAGCTTTTTTGACAATTACAGTTTCTGTAGCTCCTACCACACTTCTAATTTTTTCATCAAGATCGTTAACGGCTTCTTCCATCATTAGCAGGCATTCTTTATTCGGCTCATAGTTATCATTACTAATAATGCCCATCAATCCAAGAATAGAGGATACGGGCTTACGGTATTCGTGCGACTGGATGTAGGCAATATTTTTTAATGACTCATTTTGCATGGTAATTTCCTGCATGTAGTTCTTATTGTCGTTGATATTGGTAGCATTGTAGCTTACATAATTAATAGTACCCTCTTCGTCTTTTACCGGAGCGAAAGAGATGTTCCACCAGATAGAGTGTTTAGCCCCATAGTTTATTAAAATTTCTTTGCTGTTTGGTCTGCCTTTAAGCGCTTTCTTAAAACCATACAAAAATTCTTGCTGATAACTGGGGGTTACATAGTCGAGTATATTTGTGCCATTGCAGATTTTTTTATGATTTTTTGTCTTAAAAAAACACGATGTAGCTTTATTGAAATCTACTACTTCAAGATTCTTATCAATTAAGATATGGCAGGATTCTGAACTGTTAAAAAAAGCCCTTAGTTTACGTTCTGATAACTCTGTCTTTTGTTTTTGTTGCTCTAGCAAAATCATACCCATTTGTAGTTCCATGAGATTGATCACTTGCCTTGAAAGAATTGAAAGTGCAGTCTTCTGTTGTTCGGTAAATTCGCGTGGTTGTTGGTCAAATACACAAAGTGAGCCGAGTTGATAGCCGCTCTTAGTAATTAATGGGGCACCGGCATAGAAACGCAAGCCATAGGCTAATACAAGTGGGTTATTAATAAATCTGATATCTTCCAAGGCATCATTTACCACCATTACCGAGTTCGAATCGGCCAAGTATCTACAGAAAGAATTCTCCCTCGTATTCGAATCCGGGCTGGGCACGGTCGAAATCCGGATCCATTGGATATCATGCTCCATTAAGGTTACCATAGCGATAGGGGTTTCGCAGATTTCACTAACAAACTTTACGATTTCTTTAAGTTCCTTATTGTTGTTGAAATCTAAGTTATTGAATTCTCTAACCAACTTAAGTCTATCCTCTTCGGTATTCTCCATAGGTGTATCAGTTTATCAATTGCCTATTTCTAGGGCATACGGCAATTTTTCTTATAAACGAATAACACATGCCAATGGTTTTTTACTAAATAATGAAACCGATAAAACCTTGCGGATCTATAGCCATGTATGTTGGTGAATGCATTTTGATGTGTTCCTCAGCATGGAAAAGATTAAAAATGGTCGAGCAGTTCTTCGAGACTAAAAATTTGCCAAACTACATCGGCAGGCTGTTCAATTTTTAAGGGATTGAAGAAAATGGCCTGCATTCCAAAGTCCTGTGCTCCACGGACATCGGCCTCCAAACTATCGCCAATCATGATGCTTTCTTCTTTTGAGGCGCCCGCTCTTGATAAAGCCTGCTCAAAGATTAATTTATTAGGCTTGTTAACCCCTACATCTTCAGAAATAATTACTTGCGTAAAATAGGGGTTTAGGCCCGAAAGGTTCATTTTTGTTAGTGTGGTTTCTTTAAAGCCATTTGAAATAATGTGCAACTGATATTTCTGTTGTAAATAGGCCAACACCCTTTGCGCTCCTTCGAAAAGATTGGTTTTGGTGGGGCTCATCTTTACATAATCGTCTTCAAACTGATGTGGTACTTGATCGGGCTGTACACCCAATTCCAAAAACGTATTTTTAAACCTTTCTTCTCTTAGGGTCTCTTTGGTAATCTCGCCTAAATGGTAGCGTTGCCATAGGCGATGATTGTTCTCTGTATAGCGCTCGATAAATTTTTCGGCCGAATGAAGCCCTAATGCTTTCAGCTTATAAACTTCATAAAGTTCTAATAAGGTTTCCTGCGCATTGCGATCAAAATCCCAAATGGTGTGGTCTAGGTCGAAGAAGATATGTTTGATCACTTGAGTTGTGAATTGTGAGTGTTTCCAAGTTAATAGGAACAAAATTACTTAAAATAACACAACATTTTTAGTTAAAGGTAGGGCCCAACCTTATTCTCGATTTCTGAGATCAGTTCTTTGTCCATATATTGATAATCGTCTGGAATTTCTAAAACAACAATTTTTTTTCCCTGCAATTCATCCCTAAAATTTCCTTGGATTCTAGTTCTATGCTCTTTCTCCATCACAAAAATAAGGTCTGCCCAATGTATTAGTTTCGAACTGATTTTAATTCTGGCGGATGCTGATGTGCCTGCGGATCTAACTTGATGCAATGGATGATTTTGATAAATCGTTTCTGCGGTTAAGCTTCTCCATTTGTTTCTACTGCAGATAAAAAGGACGTTCATTTGTATTGATCGTTGTAACGTTGTAAATTGAACCAACTGAAAACTGAAATCCCGCTAGCTATCGGGAGAAAACTGATTACTGTTTCAGCCCAAAAGCCAAATCTCCTGCATCCCCTAATCCGGGTACGATATAGGATTTGCTCGTCATTTCATCATCAATTGCACCCAGCCAAAGATCGGCCTTTGGAAGGTTGGCACGTACATGTTTTACGCCTTCTGTGCTGGCAATGGCTGCCACGATGTGGAGTTTTTTAATTTTGAAACGGTTGATCAGTTCTTTGGCGCAAAGTACCATGCTTAATCCGGTTGCCAACATCGGATCGGCTAGGATCACCACTTTTCCTTCTAGATCTGGAGCAGAGATATGTTCCATCTGAATAATGAAATCTCCATTTTTCTTTGTTTTGCGATAAGCAGTAATAAAAGCACAGTCTGCTTGATCAAAGACACTTAGTAAACCAGTTTGCATGGGTAGACCCGCTCTTAAAATGGTAGCCAATACAGGTTGTTGCGCCAATACATTACTTTTTGCTATGCCTAAGGGAGTTTGCGTGTCTGTTTCTATATAATTTAAGGTTTTGCTTATTTCGAAAGCAAAAAAAGCACCTAAACGCTCCAGATTTTTTCTAAAACGCATGGAATCTTTCTGGATTACTTCATCTCTTAATTCAGCAATAAAAGTATTAGCAATTGATGGGGTTTTGCTTAGGTCGAAGATCATAGAGTAAATATAAGGATTTTAGTCCATAGTCGATAGTCCATAGTCAATGGTCAGTATAGCGTACAGCGTACTGCGTATTGAGATTGGGAGCACATAGGAGTATGCCTAAGCAAAATGCTGTTTTAAGCGTGATATATAGGGACACTATGCTCTGCATCCTGTCTCAATACGCACTACGCACTACTCAATACTACTTCTCAGCAATTCGTGATAAACCATATAAGAAATATAAGGCCATTTAAGAGGGCGAACTTATATTCTCTTCGATGTTTTATATGGTTTTTTTAGATTTTATTCGCTACTGCTCTTCAGCATCTCATCATATACCATTTTCCAGCCCTTCCATTTTCCTGTTTCCGAAAGTGATTCATTATGCCATAAACTACAAAAAGTGCCGTCAACCAACTTTACATTCGAAAGCAGTTCCTCAATCTTTGCTATAGCTTCGTTGGGGCTTAACTTTAAATATTGTTGTAAGGTTACATCCATAACCGCAAACGGATGCACTTTTAAATGGGCTTGTTTCTCTAATTGAAGGTCGTACCAAAAAAATGAAGTACAGGTGCCGGCCCTAAATCCTATTTGAGAGGCATAGCCCATAGAATAATCATGATTGATGCCTGCTTTTATCAGTTGAAGATAGGTTTGGGGCAAATGTATTTTAAGGAAATGCTGCCGCGACGCATCGATCTTTTTCTGTGTAATTAGTTGAAGTGCATGCAGTTCCTCACTTATCTTTTTGGTTTCGATATTTGAGGCATAAGAAGTATGGACACCAATCTGTGCAGTTGCCGAAACCTCATGGATCAGGTTCTTAAAAACCTCATCTTCTGGATTTATGTTCTGATCAAACTCTTCATGGCCCTGTTTAGCCAATAAGAAAAAGAAAATGGGCTGGAGCTTATACTGTTGATGAATGGAAGATAAATAGTCGTACGTATCAAACGGATCATGCTTGCCAAGGCCTGTCTTAATGATATCGACGATCTTCTCTGTATTTAAATTTACGGCAGCTTTGATAATTCGGGCCGTATTTTTTACTAATCCACTAGATCTAAAATGATAGGCCCTATCTACATCAATAGTTGGTACAAACTTGAATTTTCTCCTGCCAAACGTTAAAGAGGGAAATTTTTTAATCAGAATATTTTTTAAAATAATGGCCCACTTATCAATAATTGGAGTTTTTAAAAGATCTAATTTATATTGTAAGCTTAACTCTGCGGGATAACGTTGGTGTTCATCGGCCTCAAAGGGGAGGTATTCTTCATAACGGCTTAAAAAATAGAATGAAGCTGCGAAAACATCGAAAGGCAAAGTGCCCTTTTCTACCGCAAACGGAACCTGTTGATCGCCAAAAGTGGTTATCTTAAGGTCTAAATGTTCAACTTTATGCTTTATTAAAAGGGGAGAACAGCAAAAGAACAGTTCATCGCCCAATGGCATATCGCTATAGCTGATTTTTGGGGCCTTACTAATTGCGAAATCGGCAGCAATGCTGGTAAATTCAAAATCACAACTTAAAATTTCCCTAAAAATAAAGTTGAAAATATACTTTATCCTGGGCGTAACTTTAGGGCTATATATTAACAACTGCATAAGTGCTTAAAGATATTCGTAAATCTTAATTAAGTGAATAAGAATTTGTAATATTTTTAGAGAGGTTCATGGTTCATGGCAAATAGTTCATAGCTCGGGAGTATAGGCATCATGTCTATGAACTATGATCTATGCACCATTAGCCCCTAATTAAATATAATGCTTAACTCTCGATTTGGGTAATTTACATGTGTACTTTTTCTAATCCCTCCTTTTTCAACATGTAAAATATTCATCTGATCGTCGAAAAGATCATAAAGTACGCTATTTGTCACGTTTATTTTCTGGAAGGAAGCGATGTTGGTTATTTCCAGATATACGTTGGTAGCTTCGTCATCTTTCTCAAACCCTACATACTGGGGTGTAGCACTTTTCCCATTTACCTGAAACTGCAAATGTGCTACCATGTATTTTTTTACCAATTCTTCCATCGCTTTATGCATATTGGGTTTAGTGAGATCTATTTTGGCTTTGAGTTGCTTGGCTAAAACAGATTCGAAATCATCGGTATAAATTCTACAGCTAATCTCCAAGCTTTTTTCTTTCGCGTTGAAATTAATCTCCGTAGTGCTCACATGTAGTGGATGTTTTTTTTCTAGACTTAAAAAAAGAGGAAAAATCAATGAAATGAGTAACAATTTCGAAGAGATAGCAGTCATTTAAGCTTGATTTGGATTTAATAATTAAAAAGAATTTATTTTTAGCTTTCAAAAATAGCAAAGCTTTTACATATAGTCACATCAATTATGCCACTAAGCGATTTTCTGTTTTATTTTAAGTTAGGGTGGTTGCATATTGTAAGCCTTGATGCATTGGACCACCAACTTTTTATCTTGGCATTGGTAACGGTTTATACCGCCAAGAACTTAAAACAGGTTTTAATTCTGGTTACTGCGTTTACCATCGGCCACTCGTTAACCCTATTTCTTAGTGTATTGGATGTGATCAGATTTTCGAGCAAGTGGGTAGAATTCCTAATTCCATGTACCATTTTTATTACAGCGCTGAGCAATTTGCTTAAAAGGGATTTTTCTTTAAAAGCGATAAATACAAATTACTACCTTGCATTGTTGTTTGGATTGATCCATGGCATGGGATTCGCAAATTCGGTTAGAATGATGTTGGCGAGGGACCAAAATGTGGGCTGGGGATTATTTGGATTTAACGTTGGACTAGAATTTGGGCAGATCCTATTTGTTATCCTGATTTTGATGGCCACATGGGTTGGCCTTTCCTTTTTTAGGATTAAACGAAGCTCTTGGGTGATATTTTTATCAGCAGCCGTATTTAGCCTGGCTTTAAAAATGGCTTTAGAAAGAATTCCTTACTAATTTATATACGATGAATAAATTTTACAAATGTTTCCTTTTATTGGCTTTAACCAGTCAGTGCATTTTTGCCCAAAACATACTTAATAATCCTGGAAGTAACCATGGTAATAAGTTTGAGCAGTTGGGTACTATCCTAAGTACACCCAATGAGCAACGTACAGCAAGTGGCGCCCCGGGTGTGAAATATTGGCAACAACGTGCCGATTATAACATCAAATGTGAACTTGATGAAAAGCAGTTGCTGTTAAAAGGCAGCGAAACCATAACCTATTTTAACAATTCGCCCGATGTGCTAACCTACATCTGGATCCAGTTAGATGAGAATGAGCATAATAATTTAAGAAATGCAGGCTATCAAAGCAGCAGTCGAATGCCGATTGGTGCCAGTCCGGCGCAAGTAGATAACTTAAGTGCGGATAAAACAGTCGACAATGGATTGGGAATCTCCATCCTCAAAATCACTGACGCTACCGGAAAGAAACTAAGCTATACCATCAATAAGACCATGATGAGGATTGAAGTTCCTGCATTAAAGTCTGGAGCACAGTTTATATTTAATATCGACTGGAACTATAAAATAACCGATCGGATTGCTGGTGGTGGCCGCGGAGGATATGAATTTTTCCCGCAGGATGGAAACTACCTCTTTACCATGACCCAATGGTATCCACGTTTGTGCGTATATAGCGATTTTCAAGGATGGCAAAACCATCAGTTTACTGGAAGAGGCGAGTTTGCTTTAACTTTTGGAAACTTTAAGGTACAGATGACCGTGCCAGCAGATCACATGGTGGGATCTACGGGCGAATGCATAAACTATAGTGCAGTACTTACGCCAACCCAATTGGCCCGGTATAATAAAGCAACAACTAGTACTACTGCACCAGTAGAGATTGTAACCCTTGCGGAAGCAAAAGCTGCCGAGACCAAAAAATCAGACGCCAAAAAAACATGGGTTTTCCAAGCTAATAATGTACGTGATTTTGCATGGACAGCTTCACGAAAATTTGTTTGGGATGCCATGGCGCAACCCATCCGAGGTAATGCCAAAAATGTAATGTGCATGAGCTTTTATGGTAAAGAAGCCTATAGTTTATACAGTAAATTTTCTACCCGTGCAGTTGCACATACCATTAAAACCTATTCAGATTTTACCATCCCTTATCCCTATCCGGTTGCACAAAGCATAGAGGCGGCTAACGGAATGGAATATCCGATGATCTGTTTCAACTACGGTCGTACAGATGCTGATGGAACCTATAGCGAAAGCACAAAGAACGGAATGTTGGGGGTTGTTATCCACGAAGTAGGACATAATTTCTTTCCAATGATCATCAATAGCGATGAGCGTCAATGGACCTGGATGGACGAAGGTTTAAACTCTTTTGTAGAATATTTAACCGAAGAATTGTGGGACAATAAGTTTCCAAGCAAAAAAGGCCCAGCTTATACCATCGTTCCTTACATGAAAATGTCCAAAGACCAATTGGAACCTATCATGTCCAATTCTGAGAACATTGTTAATTTTGGACCGAATGCCTACTCAAAACCAGCTACAGGTTTAAATATGTTACGTGAAACCATCATGGGCCGCGAATTATTTGATTATGCATTTAAGGAATACTCGAGAAGATGGGCATTCAAACATCCAACTCCAGCAGACTTATTTAGAACAATGGAAGATGCCAGCGGCGAAGACCTGGATTGGTTTTGGAGAGGATGGTTTTATGGTACAGATGCCTGTGATATTTCATTAGATAGCGTACGCTTTGCAAAAGCAAGTTACGAAGGCCTTGCTGCTGGAAACGGTGGAGGAAGATTTGGTAATGGTGCTGGTGGCGCAAGAGGATCAAGGGTGGATAGGCCATCTGTAAACCCATTTGAAGATATTTCTAAGATCAGAAACCGAGAAAACGGTAACATCAAATTTTATACGGATAAAGATTTAGCTGCAAGAGATTTCTACTGGAAATATGACAGGGGCATGGTTGAAATTGATACCACCCAAATGCCTAAGGCTACTACCCAGGCCAGACTTCCTATGGAAGAATTTACAGCAGATGAAAAAGCTAAATATGCCAATAAGTTCTTCTACGAGCTAAGTTTTGGAAATAAAGGTGGTTTGGTAATGCCGATCATCGTTGAGTTTACCTTTAAGGACGGCACCAAAATGGTAGATAGAATACCAGCCCAGATCTGGAGACTGAACGAATTGAAAGCGTCTAAATTCTATGTGCATGATAAAGAAGTTGCCTCAATTAAATTAGATCCGATGCGTGAAACTGCCGATATCGACGAAACCAATAATACTTGGGGATCAGGAGCAACACCAACCAAGTTCCAATTATTTAAAATGCGTGCAGGTGGCGCTCCGGCAAGAGGACAATCTGTTGGAGCAAACCCAATGCAGTTGGAGAAGAAAGGAAAATAATAAAAACTTACGAAGTCTCTCAGACTTCGTAAGTTAATGAAAAAGCCCATCTAGAATTTTCTGGATGGGCTTTTTCTTTGCCGCCTTTGCGAGGCCTTCCTTCAAGACCGAAGCCTACCTGCAGCAGGGAGGCAATCGCCTTGCTGACGGATTAAGCGTCCCATCGGCAAGGAGATTGCTTCGGCTGAAAAAAACAACCTCGCAAGGGCGGATCCTTACAAACTCCCAACTCCCCACTAGTTTTTGTTGAAAAATCAGACTTTTAGACTACCGAATTTTGACTCCAGACTGCTATCTTTATCCTACCATGAAATTCAGACTCACTTCAGATTATAAGCCCACCGGCGATCAGCCAACCGCCATTAAACAGCTTGTCGAAGGCGTTAATGCCAACGAGCATTATCAGACATTGTTGGGAGTAACAGGTTCAGGGAAAACCTTTACCATTGCTAACGTAATTGAGCAAACCCAGAAACCAACATTGATTTTAAGTCATAATAAAACCCTTGCCGCCCAACTTTACGGAGAGTTTAAACAATTCTTCCCCGAAAATGCCGTCAATTATTTTGTTTCTTATTACGATTATTATCAGCCGGAGGCTTACATGCCTACTACCAATACCTACATTGAGAAAGATCTAAGTATCAACGAAGAAATAGAAAAACTGAGGTTGCGTACTACTTCTGCTTTAATGTCGGGCAGGCGCGATGTAATTGTGGTTTCGTCTATTTCCTGTATTTATGGTATGGGAAATCCAGAAGATTTTTCGAGATCTGTATTTCGTTTTGGCGTAGGTACACGAATAAGTAGAAATTCGTTCTTGCACAGCTTGGTAGAAATTTTATATGCCAGAACCATTAATGATTTTAAGCGCGGAACATTTCGGGTTAAGGGAGACACAGTTGATATATTTCCAGCATATCTAGATAGCGCCTATCGCGTTTCTTTCTTTGGCGATGATATTGAAGAACTAACCGTAATTGACCCCATTACCGGAAAAACCTTAGAGAAGTTAGAGGATATGGCCATTTATCCGGCCAACCTGTTCGTTACCCCTAAAGAGAAATTTAACTCTTCAATCTGGGGCATACAAGAGGAATTGGAACTGCGGAAGAACCAATTGATGAACGATAGACAATTGCTAGAAGCGAAACGATTGGAAGAGCGCGTTAACTTCGATATCGAAATGATGAAGGAACTTGGATATTGCTCTGGAATTGAAAACTATTCACGGTTCTTTGATGGAAGATCGCCAGGTATGAGACCTTTCTGCCTGTTGGACTACTTTCCAGACGACTATTTAATGGTAATTGATGAAAGCCACGTAACCGTACCACAAATTAGGGCAATGTATGGAGGCGATCGCTCGCGTAAGATGAGTTTAGTAGAATATGGTTTCCGCTTACCTTCTGCTTTAGACAATAGGCCCCTTAATTTTGATGAGTTTGAACGATTGGCACCCCAAACCATTTATGTAAGTGCTACACCTGCAGCATACGAATTGGAGAAAACGGAGGGTGTGATTGTTGAACAGGTAATTAGACCTACGGGACTCCTAGATCCAATAATTGAGGTGCGACCAGCAATTAACCAAGTTGATGATCTATTAGACGAGATCGATAAGACCATTAAAATGGGAGATCGTGTTCTGGTAACTACCTTAACCAAGCGCATGGCCGAAGAACTGACCAAGTATATGGATCGTTTAAATATTAAATGCCGTTACATACACTCAGAAGTTAAAACTCTGGAAAGAGTAGATATCCTACGTGGCCTACGTTTGGGCGAATTTGATGTGTTGGTCGGGATTAACCTATTGCGCGAAGGGTTGGACTTGCCGGAGGTGAGTTTGGTGGCGATTTTAGATGCCGATAAAGAAGGGTTTTTACGCTCGGATAGGGCATTAATCCAAACTATTGGACGGGCTGCGCGAAACGATAGGGGCCGGGTAATCATGTATGCAGACCAAATGACCGATTCGATGGATAGAACCATTGACGAAACCAATCGGAGAAGAGATAAACAGATTGCCTATAACTTAGAGAATGGAATAACGCCAAAAACAATTGGTAAAACACGAGAAGAAATTATCGAGCAAAGCTCTGTACTCGATTTTTCTGAGAGTAAGGCGAGAAATAAGGCCTATGTTGAAATTGATGAGGTAAGCATTGCTGCCGACCCAATTGTACAATACATGACCAAGGATGAAATGAAAAAAGCAATCGATAAAACAAGAAAAGATATGCAGAAAGCAGCAAAGGATATGGATTTCTTAATGGCAGCCAGAATGCGTGATGAAATGTTTGCCCTAGAAAAAGTGTTTGCAGAGCGGTTTAGTAAATAGCATTTCAATATGCGATAAGCGTATGGCGATTAGTTTACCGCATACGCCCAAACTTTAAAAATATGCGATTTAAATTCATTCTTCTTGCCTCCTTTTTAGCTATTTCCTCTATTTCATTTGCACAAAGTATAATCCTGCCCTTGGGTGGCAATACATATATTACCCACTCACACGGAGCAAAAATAACCGACCGAGGGATTGAAAACTGGACCGACCCTAACGAAATCATCACCGCGTACCTTCGAATTACCCAACCAGGTTCGCTGGTTATTTCTGTTCATAAAATCAACAACCTTAGAGGTAAAGCAGTAATCGAATGGGGTATAGATGGGAAAATTACCCGAATGAGGTATGATGGAGCTAAAAAATCGGCAAATGCGGTAGGCACTTGGGATATTAAAGACACAGGTTATGTGGCCCTCACGATAAAAGGAATCAGCAGATCAGAAAATCACTTTCCATCCATTGAATCGCTAAGTATTGAAGGCACTGCTATAAATGAACGAACCTCTTATGTTAAAAGTAATGAAGGTAATTACTTTTATTGGGGTCGGCGAGGACCATCTGTTCACCTTAACTATCAAACGCAGGAGCAAACTGAGGCAGAATGGTTTTACAATGAAATCACAGTGCCCAAAGGCAATGACGTAATAGGTTCTTATTTTATGGCCAATGGTTTTGCCGAAGGATATTTTGGCATCCAGGTAAATTCTGCAACAGAGAGAAGAGTGCTATTTTCGGTTTGGAGTCCTTTTAAAACAGATAATCCGAAAGAAATCCCTCAAAGCCATAAAATTATCATGGTAAGCAAAGGGGAGAACGTGTATACAGGAGAGTTTGGCGATGAGGGTTCTGGCGGACAGGGCATTTTGAAATATAACTGGAAAGCAGAAAGTACCTATAAATTTTTGCTTCATGCGTTGCCATCTGGCGATGGATATACAACCTACACCGCCTACTTTTTTGCTCCCGAACTGAACCAATGGCAACTGATAGCCTCATTTAAGCGCCCTCAAACCCAAACCTATTTAAAGCGACTGCATTCTTTTTTGGAAAATTTTGTTCCGGAAACTGGAGATCAAACGCGAACGGTAATTTTTAAAAACCAGTGGATTTATGATACCAAAGGAAATTGGAGCGAGGTAACCACCGCTCGCTTCACTACAGATAACACCGGCACGATAAATTATCGCAAAGATTATGCTGGAGGGCTTGCTGAAAATAATTTTTACCTTAAAAACTGTGGGTTTTTTAATAATTTTATACCGCCTAAAACCGTTTTTATCAGAAAACCGGGGAACAAAAAACCTGAAATCGATTTTAGTAAATTGCCATAGTTAAACCACCGCCAAACGCTTAGCGCTTCACACCCCCCACTTATGCAAGGTCAGAACAGAAAAGACATTTACCCAGGTTTAGAAGTTGGGATTATCCTAAAAAAGGATCAGCGCTCGGGAAACATCACCTATGGTGTAGTAAAAGATCTGCTTACTTCATCCTCCTTCCACTCCCGTGGGATAAAAGTACGATTGGTGGACGGACAGGTGGGTAGGGTTACAGAAATAGTTGAAGAAATTTAAATCTGATATGGATTTTGGCTTTAATTAGCATCAATTAATCATGAAGAGAATATTACCACTGATCGCATTTCTTTTTTGCGTCAGTTACAGCTTCGCCCAAAGGGCAGAAACTGTAAAAAAAGTTCAGGACAATGAAATCAGTTGTCTTTGCTGTAACCCCTTTGATCTTGCAAAGATCCCTTTATATGTGGTGAACGAAAAAATAGTGCCGTATGGATCTGTTTCCATCGTAGATCCAATGCAGATCGATTCGTTGACTGTTTTAAGGCAAAGTGAGGCGGGTATTTATAGAGATGGCGCAAAAAATGGGGTAATTGTGATAAAGATGAGAAAGAACGTACAATGGTTGAGCGTGGCAGAAGTTCTTTCTAGAAATGGAATCAAGTTAACCGATAAGACACTTCCCATTTATTTTAAAGGGACACCTTTACACTTTGATTTCCTATTGGTAAATACGAGCAAAAGGCTTATTATTAAACTTGTTGACTCGTCTCCAATTAGACCAATTTTAAGTATCTATTCAGGAAAATACTTGTCGATTTCTGAAACAATTGACTAGCGCACATTGTAATTAAAATGCAATTATCTTTTTAAGAAGTAACAAAAAATTAATTAGCACGTCTATATTTGTGTTTACAATTGACTAAATGAAATACCTTTTAGAATTTATTCTTATCGCCATTATCATACTTTGGGTAATCAGAGTAATCATACGAGCAATATTCCCTGTAATGCTTAAAAGTGTGTTCGGTAATATGCAAAATCAAGCTACAGGAAATCAACAACAACCACGTTCTTCTAAACCAGAAGGTGCGATATCTATAGATTACATGCCTAAACAAGAGAAAAAGGGCAATGCCGATAAGTTAGGCGATTTTGTAGATTACGAGGAAGTGAAGTAGTTTACTCCCGATAGCTATCGGGATGGCAGTGCACAGTTGTAGTTGGCAGTCTCGCCAAACGCCATGCGCTAAGCTCTTTTGCAAAAATAATACTTCCTAATCTCTTTCAATTTTCTATTTTTGAGGCTAGTTTAATTTTAATATAGCCTTAATGAACAATTGGTTTAAAAATAATGGCACTCATGTAGCCATCATTGCACTATTTTTAGTTATTTCTTTCGCTTACTTCTTTAAGCCCTTACTTGATGGCAATGTGCTTGCACAGAGTGATGTGGTGCAGGCTAAAGCCATGCAAAAGGAAATAATGGAGTACAAGGCCAAAGATGGCAAGGGCCCGTTGTGGACCAATCAAATGTTCGGCGGAATGCCCGCTTATCAAATTTGGGTACAGTATGCCTATAATGGGGCTACCTATGGCATTGCACTCATTACAAAAACCTTTCCCACACCAATTGGTACCGTTTTACTTTTGTTAATTGGTGCTTACTTTTTGTTCATTACTTTAAAAATAAACCCCTGGCTTGCTGCTGCGGGTGCCATCGCCTTTGCTTTCACCACCTATAATTTCGTCTTAATTGCCACAGGTCATAGCAATAAAGCACTGGCTATTGGCTTCTTTGCTCCAATTATTGCAGGCCTGATTTTAACATTAAGAGGTAGATATTGGCTGGGAGCAAGCTTAACTGCGCTGTTTTTGTCTTTGGAAATAAGGTCAAACCATATTCAAATGACTTATTACCTCTTCCTATGTATCCTTATTTATATGGGGATTGAAATTTACCACGCTTATAAAGATAAGAAACTTCCTCTGTTAGGAAAAGCACTTGGATTTTTAGCGGCGGCACTAGTAATTGCGGTTATGGTAAATGCGAGCTTACTGTGGACTACATCAGAATATGCCAAAGAAACAAACCGCGGAAAATCAAATCTAACCACTCAGGCTGGAAGTGAAACCGGTATGTCTAAAGAATATGCCTACGGCTGGAGTCAGGGTGTAGGCGAAAGCTTTACCTTTTTGATGCCTGATCTGTACGGTGGAAGCCATTTGAAGAAATTAGACGATAAATCTGATGTATACAAAACGCTGACAGGCATGGGTGCCACACCAGAACAGGCTATCGGCCTTACCCAACAAATGCCTACCTATTGGGGAGAGAAATCATACACTGCAGGAGGATATTATTTTGGTGCCATTATTTGCTTTCTATTTGTATTTGGTTTATTTATCGTCCGTAACAGATTTAAGTGGTGGATTTTAGGTACAACCGTTCTTTTCATGCTCTTGTCATTTGGAAAGAATTTCCCATTAATATCAGATTTGTTTTTCGACTATTTCCCACTGTATAATAAATTTAGAGCCGTTGAATCTATTTTGGCTGTTGTTGGGCTAATGGTTCCCATTTTGGCATTTTTGGCAATAAAAGAGGTGCAAGACGGAAATATCGATCAAAAAATATTAGTGAAAAAATTAACCTGGTCTGCAGCCATTACTGGCGGATTTTCATTGTTGGTAGCGATTATGCCAACAGTATTCTTCAATTTTAGAACAGATCACCATTCGGATTTTGTTAACGACTTAAATCAGATTTTCCAAAACAACGAGCTATCTCAAAAGGTAGGTAATGCGCTGATCCAGGATCGAATTTCTATCGCTAAATCAGATGCCATCAGAAGTTTTCTATTTATTTTAGTTGGCTTTGGTATAGTTTGGGCCTACATTACCAAGAAGTTGAATATGCAGTTGGCTTTTGGACTTTTAACCTTAGCTGTGCTGATTGATATGTGGCAGGTAGATCGCAGGTACTTAAATAACCAAAACTTTAGACCAAAAAGTGAGGTTGCCAATTCATTTCCGCAACGTGATGTAGATACTTTCATACTTGCCGATAAAGACCCCAATTTTAGGGTTTACGATCAATCTATTAATACTTTTAGCGAAGCTAGTACCTCTTCGTTCCACAAAACAATTGGCGGTTATCATGCAGCAAAGCTGAAAAGATACGACGAGCTTATCCAGAACCAGTTTTCGAAAAGTGTTAACCAGGATGTACTGGATATGTTAAATGCGAAGTATTTTATTACGCAGGATCCAAAAACCCAGTCGTATAAAATGGTGCGAAATTCAACAGCCCTGGGCAATGCATGGATTGTACAAGGTGTGCATTTTGTAAGCAATGCTGATGCAGAAATGGCAGCGATCAACAGCTTCGATCCGAGTAAAGAAGCAATTGTGGATGAACAGTTTAAGTCGCAGATCGATACCACGCGGTTAGGAGTAGATCCAACGGCATTTATAAAAATGGATAGCTATAATCCGGATCACATTGAATATTCATATAGTGCACCTAGAGACATTATTGCAGTATTTTCTGAGATCTACTACGATAAAGGTTGGAACATGTATGTAGATGGGAAGCTAAAACCATATTTCAGAGCAAATTATGTATTGCGAGCCGCCCAGTTAGAAATGGGAAACCATAAGGTTGAATTTAAATTTGAGCCAAAATCTTACTATGTTGGCGAAAAAATATCCCTCGCAGGATCTATTCTATTACTTGGCTTTCTAGGCTTCGCTGGATATACTGAAGTTAAGAAGAAGAAAGTCTAGCTATTCATCCGATGATTGCCAATCATCGAATGAATAATTTAGCCGCAGATGCGCAAATTGACTCATAAATCTGCGAATCTGCGGCCTTATAATAGCAATCGTCGGACGGATAGTACCCATCCGATGATTATCCACCGTCATATATCCATGTCCTACCGATTAGTATTTTTAACCTGCCGTTAAACCGTTCCTCTGTCCTTAATTTCTTATTAATCTTGTGATGTTTTTACATTAAATAATAAACGAATTATGGAAACTATTATACTTATTGGACTAATCTCATTGATTGCATTTTTCTTTAGTCCTTTTGAACTTACTATCGAAGAAGAGAAAGATTGAGTTTATTAGACATAACACTCCCTTAATCTCTTGTTAATCTACTGGTTGTTAATTTGTAGTATAAATTAATCATCATGGAAGCAATAGTTTTAATTGGAGGTTTAGCGTTAGTTGTCTTTTTCTTTAGTCCTTTTGAGCTCACCATTGAGGAAGAAAAGGATTGATTCATTCCTGTGAGCGCATGAAACGGGAAGTTGAGTTGGTGGTGATATCCGATGTCCACTTAGGAACATACGGTTGCCATGCGGTTGAACTTTTAAAATACCTTAAAAGCATCAAACCCAAAATCATCATTCTAAACGGTGATATTATCGATATCTGGCAATTTAGCAAGCGCTATTGGCCAGAAAGCCATATGAAAATTTTGCGGAAACTGATGAAATTTATTGCAGAAGGATCCGAGGTTTTTTACTTGACAGGAAACCATGATGAATTATTAAGAAAATTTTGTGATCTCCATTTAGGTACCTTTAGGCTTCAGAATAAATTGATCTTAAATCTCGATGGAAAAAAAGCATGGTTTTTCCATGGCGATATCTTTGATGTTACCATGCAGCACTCTAAATGGTTGGCTAAATTGGGGGCCATAGGATATGATACCCTCATCATTATAAATAGCCTGGTAAATTGGTGCTTATCACTTTGTGGAAGAGAAAAGATGAGCTTCTCTAAAAAAATAAAGGCGAAATTTAAGGATGCCGTGAAATTTATTAATCGCTTTGAACAAACTGCTAGCGATTTGGCTATTTCTAAGCAATATGATTATGTGGTTTGTGGTCACATCCATCAAGCTGAAATTAAAATCATGACCAATGCGGATGGTAAGGTTATTTATCTAAACAGCGGTGATTGGGTAGAAAGCCTAACCGCTTTAGAATACGATCAGCAGCAGTGGAAAATCTTTAAATACAGTGCTAAGGATTTTGAAAGTGAGGATGTAGAAACAGGACAACTTTCGGATAGCGAAGACTTGCATAGTAAGTTAGATGTGAATGTACTTTTGGCGCAAATTAAATTAGCAATAGACTAATGTGTAAAAAAATACAGATATTAGGGCCGAATGGACTGTGGTGAGTACAATTTCTTTAAAGTCGTGCTCGTGATAGCTTCATTTCAAAAGCAATTATATCTTAATGAAAATACTTTACGCAATACAAGGTACAGGGAATGGGCATATCAGTAGGGCAAGAGAAATCGTACCACTATTGCAGCAACATGGTGATTTAGATATTTTGATATCTGGTACCCAGGCTGATGTTAATTTGGTGCAAGACGTAAAGTATAAGCTCCACGGCTTCAGTTTCGTTTTTGGCAAAAAGGGAGGGGTAGATCATTTTAAAACCTGGCGGGACATGAATTTATTTCGCTTTAGGTCCGATATGTCAAGTGTTCCATTAAGAGATTATGACCTTATCATCAATGATTTTGAGCCTGTTACCGCATGGGCCTGTCGCAGCTTGAAATTAGAAAGCGTTTCTTTAAGCCATCAAGCTTCTTTCAAATCCAACAAAGTTCCACGCCCTAAAACCATCGATTGGGGAAAGCTGATTTTGAGCCATTATGCCCCTACAACGCACCATATTGGCTTCCATTTCGAAAAATACGATGATTTTATTCATACTCCCGTAATCAGAGCAGAAATCAGAAACTTAACACCAACAAATTTAGGCCACTATACTGTATATCTTCCGGCAATTGATGATAAACACCTGGTAAAAGTCTTGCAACAGTTGCCAACCGTTAAATGGGAGGTTTTTTCTAAGCATACAACAAAAAGTTATAGTGCAGGAAATGTAGTAGTTGCCCCAGTTAATAATGAGGCCTTCAATAAGAGTTTGGCAAGTAGCGAAGGGCTGTTTACTGGTGGAGGTTTTGAAGGCCCTGCTGAAGCTTTGTTCTTGGGCAAGAAACTATTGGTTGCACCTATGAGGTTCCAATACGAGCAACAATGTAATGCCTATGCATTAAAGAAACTAGGTTTGCCCGTAATTTGGGGGAGCAATAAAAATTGGTTGCCCATCTTAAAATCATTTATAAATAATCCCCAAGAACATCAATTTCATTTTCCTGATGAAACGGAGGCGATCATCGCCAATATGGTGACTATGTATGCTCGGCAGTAGACTTACGAGATCTTAAGCTTCGTAAGTCTCTAATTAATTCTTTACTTTGCATCAGCAAGACATGATCAATCAATTTCGAAACCTAAATCCGGTTAACCTTTTAATATTGGCGGCATATACCGTATTTATGCGGCTTGCTATTTTTATAAATGAGACCCCAAAACTAGATTTCGAATTCTTCGAATCGTATACCAAACTGTTTATCCGGATACCCCTTTCTGATTCTATATCAACAGAGGCGAACCTGTTTTTTGCAATGATCATTGTGTTTAGTCAGGCCATTTTATTTAATAGGATCATTAACAATCATGGGTTATTAGCAAAACCAAGTTATTTGCCCGCATTACTCTATATTACAGGTTCTGGATTATTTCTGCAGTTTTTGATTCTAAGTCCGCCTTTGATCTGTAACTTTCTGTTGATCTGGATCATGGATAAGTTTCTAAAGATTGGAAAAAGCCCAAACGCAATGATGACGATGTTCGATATAGGCATGATCATCGCCCTTGGCACCTTGATCTACTTTCCCTTTATCGTGTTATTGGTGATGCTATGGTTAAGTTTATTGCTTTACCGATCATTTAACTGGAGGGAATGGATCTCGGGTTTTATAGGATTCCTCACCATTTTCTTTTTTATTGCCGTGTTTTATTACTGGAACAACAACATAACCCAATTCTACCAGATATGGCTTCCTTTGGTAAATAAGTTTCCTTCAAGGCTTCAAATTAACTTTAACGATTATTTGGTGCTTATCCCGGTAGCCTTGATCATAATCCTGGCCGGCCTACAGCTTAGGGAAAACTTTTTTAGGAGTTTTATACAGACCAGAAAGGCATTTCAAATGCTGTTTTTCATGTTTATTATTGCCGTCCTTAGCTTTTATACCAAGCCTGGTTTTAGGCTGTTTCATTTTTTATTGTGCGTTCCCCCAGGAGCAGTGCTTTTAGCCTATTATTTTTCCAATGCAAAGAAAAGGTGGGTTTACGAATCGTTATTCGCTGTTTTGGTTCTTAGCATCCAGTATTTTTTGTTTGTTTAACCTTTTTTAACAATTTCACACCTTGAAACTTGGTAAAGATTAATAGCTTTGTGCCGTGAAGTTTGGGGTAGTACCTTTTGATTATAGTAAATGCATAATCTGGTCATAGATATAGGGAACACAAATAGTAAGCTTGGCGTATTTAATAAGCGAGATTTGGTTCATTATCAGCGTGTAAAACAAATAGATCTGGTAGAAATAGGGCTTTTAATTGAAAGATTTCAAATTCAAAATGCTACTGTATCAAGTGTTGGAATAGCGATAGATAAGTTAGGCGATTTTTTAAAAAAGTCTGTTAACTATATCCCGTTTACTACTGCGGTTAAGGGCAAGATTAACAATTATTACGAAACCTTGAGCACACTTGGCCTAGATAGATGGGCAAAAGTTATTGGCGCACATAGCTTATTCACAGGCCAAAATAGTTTGTTGATAGACGCAGGCACCTGTATAACTTATGATGTGCTTACCGCAAACAACGAATACTTTGGAGGAAGTATAAGCTTAGGAATAAAAATGCGATTTGAAGCTTTAAACCATTTTACTGGAAGACTGCCCCTGGTAAATTGGAAGGCTGACGACCAAATCCCAGAAGGTACAACTACTGAAAATGCCATTAAAAACGGTGTATTGCAGGGAATGGTAAACGAAGTGGAGGGTTTTATAGCCTCAGAGAGTAAAAAAAATAAAGACCTTAATGTGGTCATTACCGGGGGCGATGCAGATTTTTTGAACAACCAATTAAAAAACAGCATCTTTGCATCCCAAATTATACACGAACCCTATTTGGTTCTTAAAGGATTAAATGAAGTTATTACATTACACTATGTACAATAGATTAAAATACACTCTTGCCGTTTGCCTAGTGCTTATCAGCGTAATCGCAAATGCACAAGTTACCACCCAATCACCCTATTCTAAATTTGGAATTGGGAATATAACAGGGTCCAACCTTCCTCAGTTTAGGGCTATGGGTGGAATAGCTACAGGTGTATTTAGAACAAATTATTTTAATAATATCAATATTCAAAATCCTGCATCTTATTCAGGGATTACGCTTACAACGTTGGATATAGGTTTAACCGCGGGGCTTACCCAGTTAAAAAATAGCACGGAAACAGAAAAGAGCTTTAACTCTACGTTAAGCCATGTAGCTTTGGCCTTTCCTCTAATTACCAACAAGATGGGCCTAAGTTTTGGAGTGTTGCCCTATTCTGAACTTGGTTATAGTTTTAAAAATACAGTAAATATTGGTTCTAAAACGGCCGATTATAAATATACAGGCGAAGGTGGTTTAACCAAGGCCTATTTAGGCTTGGGCAGACAGTTTGGTGATCATTTCAGGATTGGTGCTAATGCCGAATACTTATTTGGTAATCTATCCGAATCCCGATCTACAGAATTTGTAGCCGAGCCAGGGGCGATCAATTCTCGTATGCAGGCTAAGAATAGCGTAGGTGGATTTGCATTTTCTTATGGTGCCCAATATGATTTTAGATTGGACAATAAAACTACACTGGTTCTAGGCTATTCGGGTTCTTCGGCATCTAAAATAAATTCTAAAAAGAGCCAGGTAGTAACCCAATACTTAAATGAAGCCGATGGTAGTGAAGGGACTGCATTAGATACTGTTTCGTTGGTAGAAAATAATCCCACAAATCTTAAATTACCGTTAATCCATAGTTTTGGGTTTAGCATTCAAAAAGAAAATAAATGGTTAATTGGTGTTGATTACCGGATGGGAAAATGGTCTGATTTTACTATTGACCATGTTAACCAAGGATTACAAGACACTTATGGAGTTTCTGTAGGTGGACAAATTACTCCAGATATCACCTCAATCAATAACTACTTTAAAAGAGTAGATTATCGAGTAGGCTTTAACTACGATAAAACGTATATTCAAATGAACAAGCAGGATATCAAACAAATGGCCGTTTCATTGGGCTTAGGTTTGCCGCTATCTTCATACTCAAGGTCATCATTCTATAAAGTTAACTTTACTGCAGAATTAGGTAGAAGAGGGACTATCGATAATGGGTTATTGTTAGAAAAATTTGTCAATTTCCATTTAGGTTTTACACTTAACGACAAGTGGTTTAGCCGATTTAAATTTGATTAATAATGCGGTCGGGTAGTAGATCTGGCTTCCTTTTTCTCGCAACGGTACTGTTGTTCTCTTCTGCATGCAATGACGATGACCTGCAAAATGCACCATCCATTTCTTCCAAACAGATAACTTTAAGCAAGGATCGATCGTATGATGTTGAGTTTACTTACAGTGATTCGGCAAAGGTAAAAGCAAAAGCCTTTGCGCCTATCCTAGATAAGGTGGTTCCCTCTCAGGGAGGATCTTACAATGAAATGCCCAAAGGTGTGAAAATCACGTTTTTCAACGATCTTTTACAGAGCAAGGGAACCATAACTTCCAATTACGCCATTAATAAGGAGGTAGAAAAAATAACCATTTTCAAAAGAAACGTAGTTGTAATTACAGAAACCATCACTTTTACAACAGAAGAACTAACCTGGGACGAAAATAAACGGTTGTATTCTTCGCCCTATGGCACAGTTACCTCAAAAGATGGAAGTGTTTTAACTGGTACCGAATTTACTGCACCCCAAGATTTTAGTACTTATAAAATTCTTGATGCCGGTGGAAAGACCTATTTAAAGGATAAATTGGTACCGTGATTTAGACTTAGGAAGTCTTAAGACTTCCTAAGTCTGGAAAATTAATTTAATGTTTTCTAATTACTTGCAAATTTGTATCTTGCGCCCTCTTAAAAAAAAATAAAAAATAAGAATAATATGGGATTAATGACATTCATGCGTACCAAGATGGGGTATTTTCTAGTAGGAGGTATCGCATTGGTATTAGCATTATTTGTTTTAGAACCGCTGCTTACGCAAGGTTCGGCATTTTGGGGTGCTTCAAGAGACACAGTTGGCTCTATTGATGGAGAGGAAGTTAAGTATACTGAATTTAATCCTAAAGTAGAACAAAGCGTAAATCAATACAAGCAGCAATACGGTACAATCAATCCGCAGATGCAGGCAATGGCTGTTGACCAAGCTTGGCAATCAGAAATTGCGCAGGTTGTTTTAACCAAAGAATTTGGACGAGTAGGTTTAATCGTTTCTGGCAATGAATTGTATGATCTTGTTAATGGAACTAATCCAAGTCAATTGATCATGCAAAATTTTACTAACCAACAAACCGGTCAGTTAGATCGCGCCGCATTGGTTGGGTCGTTAAAAGCTAGGCAAACAGATCCTAAGTTGAAACAAAGCTGGATTAATCTAGAGAATCAGATCGAACAACAAGCTTTGCAACAAAAATATGATAGGCTTATCCGCAACTCTGTGTATGTAACGTCTTTAGAGGCTAGTGACGAATATAACAATAGAAATAAACTGGTTAATTTCAGATATGTTAACCTAGATTATAGCAGTATCTTGGATAAAGACGTGAAGTTAACCGATGCCGACTATCAAGAATATTATGATGCTAATAAAGCACGTTTTAATAATCCAACCGAGACCCGAGGTTTCGAGTACGTTTCATTTAATGTGAAGCCAACAGCTGCGGATACAGCAGTGGTAAAAAACCAAATTGATAAACTTGCTGCCGATTTTAAGGTTGCACCCAATGATTCGTTATTTGCCGCAAACAATTCGGACGTTAAAATTCCTTTTATCTTCGTAGGTAAAGGAAAATTAGATGCTGCCGTTGATTCGGTAATCTTTAACTATCCAGCTGGAAGTTACTACGGACCAGTACTATCGGGAAACTCTTTTAAATTAATTAAGGTTGTTGCTACCCGTTTCTCACCTGATTCGGTAAAAGCTAGCCAAATTGTAATCGACCCCTCTAAACTGGGTGGCGAGGAAAATGCCGTTAAATTAGCGGATTCGATTAAGTCGTTAACCCAAGGCGGAGCAAACTTTGCAGAATTAGCTAAAAAATATAGCGCTGATCCTGCTTCAAGTGCAAAAGGAGGTGATGTAGGTACTTTTGATCGCTATGCGCAATTTCCCCAAGAGTTTATAGATGCCACATTTGGTGGGAAAACCGGTGATGTTAAAGTTGTTAAAACTCAATATGGCATATTTATAGTCAAGATCGATAAGCAAATCGGTTCTTCTAAAGTTGCTAAACTAGCTTATATCGAGAAATCACTAGCGGCAAGTGAAAAAACTACCGATGCGGCCTATAAAAAAGCATCAGAGTTTTTAAATGAGGCTAAATCAGGTAATTTCAATGATGTGGCGCAGAAAAAGGGATATACAGTAGCAGTAGCTGATAAAGTGACGCCAACACAAGGTTTTGCCCCCGGTTTAGATAATCCACGCTTACTAATTAGAGATGCATACGAAGCAGATAAGGGAGATGTGCTTGGCCAAATCTATAAAATGGAAAATAATACTTTTGTAGTTGCACATTTAACCGATATCAAACCAAAAGGACAACTTTCACTAGAAGATGTTAAAAAGCAGATCCAACCAGCAGTAATGAATGCTGCAAAAGCAAAACTATTGTTGGCTAAATTTGATAAAGCGTTACAGGGCAGTTCAAACTTAGCACAGGTTGCACAAAAATTGGGAAAAGCTCCAGCTCCAGTTCAAAACATTGTCTTTTCAAACCCGATGATCCCAGGTTTAGCCCAAGAGAATAAAGTAGTAGGGGCAGTGTTTGGCTCGCAGGTTGGGAAATTATCGAAACCAGTTGAAGGTGATAAAGGAGTGTATGTTTTTACCGTTGATGGATTTACAAACCCAGCGCCAATGGCAAATACTTTTAAACAAAAAGAAACCATGTTAACTGGGATAGGCCAACGTTTGTTTGGTTCAGCATTCCAAACCCTACAAGAAAAAATTGAAATTAAAGATAACAGAGTGAAATTTTACTAGATTATACTATGATTAATAAGATTATAGGATTTTAGGATTAGTACTACATAACATCGTATAATCTGGTTTCCTATTAATCCTGGTATCCTATAATCCTAGTCGTGTAATCCTAGTATCATGTAATCCTGGCATACTATTAATCCTAGTATCTTTTATGTAATTTTGTAACCGATCAGATTTTATATTTGATCGGTTTTTTATTTAATAAACCATGGACATTCAAGAGAATATCGTTAATAAAGTAGCTTCGAGTGGTTTAATTACTTTAAATCTAGAAGAGTATTTCCACAAAGGAGAACGCTTAGTGTATGATATAAAAGACAATTTATTTCATGGACTCATTTTAAAAGAACAAGATTTTAGGGCATTCATCAAAGAGCATGATTGGGCCCAGTACGTGGGTAAAAATATTGCGATTACCTGCAGCGCTGATGCCATTGTGCCTACCTGGGCCTATATGCTGCTAGCAAACAGAATGAAGCCTTTTGCTAATGAGGTTGTTTTTGGCGACTTAAATATGCTAGAAACCGTGTTATATACAAAAGCATTAGCTAAGATCAACATTAACCAATATGCTGGTGAAAGGGTGGTTATTAAAGGCTGCGCGGACCTAGAAGTGCCTATTTCTGCCTATGTTGAAATTACCGCACTCTTAACGCCTATGGTTAAGAGTATCATGTATGGTGAGCCCTGTTCTACCGTTCCAATCTACAAAAGAAAGGACTAAACAATTTTGGATTACTTTTTGTTTGCTCTAATCCAAAACACACACAAATGAAAAAATTAACACTGTTATTCACTATTCTTGCAATGGGCCTTAGGGGTTTTGCGCAAGAACTTCCGTTAAAGAGGGATCCCATATTCCAAGAAGGAGAGGTTCTTTCTTACAAATTAAAATACGGGATTTTCACTGCCGCTGAAGCAACTATCAAAGTGTTGGGATCTGATCTGAAATTTGATAACAAACCCACTTATAGACTAGTAGTGGATGCTCAAACATCAGGTACCTTCGATATCTTTTATAAAGTGAGGGACCATTATGATTCTTATATAGATAGAACCGATCTAACCCCTTATTTTTATCAGGAAAATATCCGCGAAGCCAGTTATCGCCGCCAGGACAAAGCAAGGTTTCATCAGGATGCCAAAAAAGTGGTAGCCAATAAGGGAACTTTTACTACGCCTACAACACAAACCTTCGATCTTGTTTCGGCCTATTATTTTGCAAGAAGCTTGGATATCTCTAAATTGAAAATAGGTGATAAATTTAAGCTTAACTATTTCTTGGGGGATGAAATTTCGGCCTTAGAAATAGAATATGTAGGTAAAGAAACAATAAACAGCAAACTGGGGAAGATAAGATGTCTGAAATTTAGCCCTTCCATTAAACCCGGGCGCATCTTTAAAAAAGATAGCAAGCTTTTTTTATGGATAACAGACGACGGAAATAGAGTTCCAGTTAAAGCGGAAGTAGAGATTTTGGTAGGTTCCGTTATTCTAGAAATTAAATCAGCAGATGGATTAAAGTATCCGATCGGCAAATAAAATTAGCGGAGGACAAAGAGCATGGAGTAATTCAATGCTCCATGCCCCATGCCCCATGCAAAAATATGATAGAAATACAAGGAACTTTAGTGCATGATGATGTGATTAGCGAAAGCTTTGTATGCAATTTGAGCAAATGCAAAGGAATCTGTTGCGTTGAAGGTGATGCGGGTGCACCCTTGGAAGTTGCCGAAACCGCAATTCTTGCAGAGCTTTACCCTAAAATTAAACATTTGCTTGCTCCAAATGGGATTAAGGCTATTGAAGAGCAAGGCACATCAGTAGTTGATGCCGACGGCGACTTGACCACGCCTTGTGTTGATGGCAATAAAGAGTGTGCCTATGTTACTTTCGAAAACGGTATTACTAAATGTGCTATCGAAAAGGCATATGAACAGGGTTTAGTAGATTGGAAGAAACCCATATCGTGCCATCTATATCCTATAAGGGTAACCAAATATCCTGAATTCGATGTGCTTAATTACGATAGATGGTATATCTGCCATGATGCCTGTTCCTTTGGAAGGGAACTGAAAGTACCTGTTTACCAATTCTTAAAAGAGCCCCTAATTAGAAAATATGGACTGGAATGGTATACTGAATTAGAAAATAGTGTCAAAATTTAGCTTTAATATTGGTAAAGTCGTATACTAAGGCCACTAAATGTCATGTCCTTGCATCTTTAATTATTCTCCCGTATTTTAGCAAACTTTTGAATGGAAGGATGATCAGTTGGTATCCTAAATAAGGAATAAAAATACGTTATCCTTAACTAATTGGTACCGTATAAAAATTATAGTTTATGCCATAGGTTTTGCCAAATGCAAAAGAATAGACTGTTACACCATTCAATTTAATGTGAGCTACCTTAAAATTATCCAACTAATTTAATACGTAATACCTAATGGAAATACACCAAACAAAACTAAAGGATTGTTTAATTATTAAACCTAGTTTATTTAAAGACGAAAGGGGATTTTTTTTTGAAAGCTTTAACCGGCTAACTTTTGAGGATAGAACTGGGCTTTCTGGAAATTTTGTACAAGATAATCAATCATTTTCGACCTATGGGGTAATCAGGGGCCTGCACGCACAAGTAGGGGAATTTGCACAGGCCAAACTCGTTCGGGTATTAAGTGGTAGTGTACTAGACGTAGCCGTAGATGCCAGAAAAGGCTCGCCAACTTACGGACAACATGTGGCAGTAGAACTTAGCGCCGAAAATAAATTGCAGATGTACATTCCACGTGGTTTTTTACATGGCTTCGCTGTATTGAGTGAAACCGCAGATTTTTTTTATAAATGCGATAATTATTACCATAAAGAAGCAGAACAAGGTATTATTTATAATGATGCTGAACTAAATATAGATTGGTTAATCCCTAAAGAAAAGCAACAGTTAGCCCCAAAGGATATGAGTTTAAATCTTTTTTCATCATTATTGTAAATGAGCAAGATATTAGTTGTTGGTGCTGCTGGTCAATTAGGTCAATGCCTAAAAGCTGTAGGAAGTTTCAAAAAAATAAGTTCACTGGTTTTCCCTTCAGAGGAGGAAGCCAATATCCTAGACGCCACACTGCTGGATGCCCTATTAAAGGCCGAACAACCTGATTATGTAATCAATTGTGCGGCGTATACAGCCGTTGATAAGGCCGAAGATGAAATAACGTTAGCTAAAGCGATCAATGAAACCGGTGCAATCAATCTTGCAACGGCTTGCACTGCCAATGGTGCAATACTGATCCATATTTCTACAGACTTTGTGTTTGAGGGCAATGAAG
This sequence comes from Pedobacter sp. NO84, assembly GCF_059703915.1. Lineage (NCBI taxonomy): Bacteria > Pseudomonadati > Bacteroidota > Sphingobacteriia > Sphingobacteriales > Sphingobacteriaceae > Pedobacter > Pedobacter sp. NO84. The sequence continues at coordinate 2,987,033 of NZ_AP046575.1, read as the reverse complement.
TAAAATTATTAACCGAAGAGGATCTACCCGGCCCAATAAACGTATATGGACAAACCAAACTGGCCGGAGAGTTAGGAATTGCGAACTGCTTAACAAGATATTTTATTATACGCACTAGTTGGCTGTATTCAGAATTTGCAAATAACTTTGTGATAACCATGTTGAAGCTAGGTGCTGACCGAGATCAATTAAATGTAATAGCCGATCAAGTAGGTACACCCACCTATGCTATAGACTTGGCACATGCCATTTTTGATATCATTGAATCAAAAAAAGAAAGCTATGGACTTTATCACTATAGCAATGAAGGGGTCACATCATGGTTCGATTTTGCTCAGGCAATATTTGAAATAAGCCAAACTTCAGTAAAAGTAAACCCTATACCAGGAAGCGATTATCCCACAAAAGCGAAACGACCCGCATTCTCAGTAATGGATAAAAGCAAGATAAAACGTACTTTTAATTTAACGATTCCCTATTGGAGAAATAGTTTGCAAGAATGCATCTCTAGAATAAAACCATAATTTAATGAGGGAGCTCGTTAATAGCTTAACATCTCTAAACCAAACCAATCAAATTACATAATAACTCACCAATTAACCAACTCATCATTATGAAAGGAATAATATTAGCAGGCGGTAGCGGAACACGTTTACATCCATTAACCTTGGCATGTAGTAAGCAAATGATGCCAGTTTATGATAAACCGATGATCTATTATCCCTTATCTACTTTAATGCTAGCTGGGATTAAAGAAGTTTTAATTATTTCTACGCCCCATGATTTGCCTAACTTCGAAAAACTGCTCGGCGATGGATCAAGTTTGGGCTGTAAATTTTCTTATGCAGTACAGGCAGAGCCTAATGGCCTTGCTCAAGCATTTGTGATTGGTAGTGATTTTATCGGCAATGATAAAGTGGCGTTGGTTTTAGGAGATAATATTTTTCATGGCGATGGTATTGCGAGATTGCTTCAAGGTAGTTCAGACCCAGATGGGGGTATTGTATTTGCCTATCAAGTTTCAGACCCCGAAAGGTATGGCGTAGTAGAGTTTGATGAAGATAAAAATGTGATTTCAATTGAAGAAAAACCAAGCGTTCCAAAATCAGATTTCGCTGTTCCCGGTTTATATTTTTACGATAATTCTGTAGTGGAAATTGCAAAACGGATTAAGCCATCACCTCGTGGCGAATTTGAAATTACAGACATAAATAAGGAATATCTAAAACAGGGTAAACTTAAAGTAGGTGTTTTAAGCAGAGGAACTGCCTGGCTAGATACTGGGACTTTTACCTCACTAATGCAGGCCGGCCAATTTGTTCAGATTATTGAAGAACGCCAGGGGCTTAAAATTGGGTGTATTGAAGAAATAGCCTACCGCATGGGATTTATTTCGGATGAACAATTAAAGCAGATCGCCCTTCCCTTAGTAAAAAGTGGATATGGTGATTACCTATTAAAAATAATCCGATAACAGATTCTGCTTATTCTCTGGTATTCTTACCCGGATTGGAGCCACTTTGCTAAATGTCATCATGCTCAATTTGTGAAAATCAATACTCAGAATGCATGATTTTAAGCCGGTTGCTTTTTAGGATTTAATCCTTCGGTATGTTTAATATAACAATAGGCAAAAAATATTTCTTATGTTTGCAAGCTTAAAACGTCATTAAAAATCTATGAAAGTTGCCCTTATTACAGGTGTTACAGGTCAAGACGGCGCTTATTTAGCAGAGTTTTTGCTTAAGAAAGGTTATTTTGTTCACGGCATCAAAAGAAGATCATCCCTGTTTAACACAGATCGGATTGATCATTTGTATCAAGATCAACACGAAAGTAATGTACATTTTAAGCTTCACTATGGCGATTTAACGGATTCTACTAATTTGATCCGCATTATTCAGGAAACACAACCTGATGAAATTTACAACCTAGCGGCAATGAGCCATGTGCAGGTAAGCTTTGAAATGCCAGAATATACTGCTAACGCAGATGGAATTGGAACATTACGGTTATTGGAGGCCGTGAGGGTATTAGGCTTGGCTAAAAAAACCAAAATTTATCAAGCTTCCACTTCAGAATTGTATGGGCTAGTTCAAGCGGTGCCACAAAGTGAGTCTACGCCATTCTATCCCCGTTCTCCGTATGCAGTAGCTAAAATTTATGGCTATTGGATTACGGTAAATTATAGGGAAGCCTATGGCATGTTTGCTTGCAATGGTATCTTATTTAATCATGAAAGCCCATTAAGGGGAGAAACTTTTGTAACCCGTAAAATTACACGTGCAGCCTCTAAAATTGCACTTGGACTTCAAAATTGCTTATACCTTGGCAATCTCTCTGCGCAGAGGGATTGGGGACACGCTAAAGATTATATTGAAGCCATGTGGCTCATATTGCAACAGGAAAAACCAGAAGACTTTGTAATTGCCACAGGTATTACTACCACCGTGCGAGATTTTGTGCGCATGAGCTTTGCGGAACTGGGCATAGAAATTGAATTTTCAGGAAAAGATGAAAATGAGAAGGGAGTAATCATTGATATTGATGAAATCAAGGTCAGCAATTTAGGCCTTAGCGCCCAACATCTTAAATTAGGCATGACCGTGGTTAAGGTTGACGCTAAATATTTTAGGCCCACAGAAGTAGATCTGCTCTTAGGAGATCCAACAAAGTCAAAAACCCAATTGGGATGGCAACCTAAATATGATTTGCAAGCATTAGTTAAAGATATGATGCAATCAGATTTACATTTGATGAAAAAAGATGAATATTTGAAAATTGGTGGTTTTAAAACACTAAACTACTTTGAATAGCCCAAGGCTAGAGATATATGAAAAAAACAATAGGTCGATTATTTGCAATTATATTAATACTCATTAGCTTCAACAGCGTAGTCTTAGCACAGCAGAATTACGCTAACATTAAAGTTGATGAACTTTCCGATTCAAGAATTTTAGAAATCATTAAACAGGCAGAATCAATAGGATTTACTAGTGATGCCCAGTTAGAACAAATGGCACTTGCTCGGGGAATGAAACCTGAAGAGGTACAAAAATTTAGATTGCGTGTAGAAAAGATCAGAAAAGAAGGTTCAACTACCACTTCCCAAACAACTCCTGCTAATAACGCGCGTGAATATAAGGAGGAATCCAATTCCACTACATCAACCACAGATACTAAAGAAAAGGTGGAGGGGCCTAAGATTTTCGGTTCCGAACTATTTCGCAATAGCAATATCACATTCGAGCCCAACTTACGTATTGCAACACCAACAGGATATATAATTGGTCCAGATGATAAGCTGGTTATCGATATAACTGGCGACAATGAAAAAAGTTATAACCTCCAGGTAAGTCCGGAAGGAACAATTAATGTTGAATATGTGGGCAGAATTTCTGTCGGCGGATTAAGTGTTGAACAGGCCACTTCTAAAATCCGTTCATTGATGGCAGCAACCTATCCCGCTCTGCGTACCGGACGTACAAATGTAGCGATCAACCTCGGTAATATCAGAAGCATTAAGGTAACCATTACAGGCCAGGTGGTTAAATCAGGAACCTACACTATATCATCATTGTCTACTGTTTATAATGCATTACATGCATCTGGTGGCCCCTCTGAAAATGGATCCTTTCGTAATATCCAAGTAATCAGAAATGGCAAAGTGATTTCGACAATTGATGTTTATGATTTCATTTCAAAAGGTATCCAAAAGAATGACATCCGATTACAAGATCAAGATGTGATCTACATCCCGGTATTCGAAAAACGAATCGAAATGCAGGGCGAAGTAATAGAACCAGCATTATTTGAGGTAAAGCGAAACGAAACGCTTCAAAATGCTATCGGCTTTGCTGGGGGATTTACCACTAAGGCTTATACAGCTCAAATTAAAAGTTTCCAGAATACAGATAGAGAGCGTCGAATCGTTGACATACCCTCGTCACTATTTAATAGTTATACTCCAAAAAACGGGGATGTGTATCTTGTTGAGCCAATCCTTGAACGTTTTGAAAACCGGGTAGAAATTATAGGTGCAGTTTTCAGACCGGGCCAATACGAACTAGATAAGGGTTTGACCCTAAGAACCTTAATTAATAAAGCTGCTGGGTTAAAGGAAGATGCCTTTTTAAATAGAGGATATATCAATCGTTTAAATGCCAATAATACGGCCAATTTATTATCATTTGATGTAGCCAAATTAATGGCAGGCACCATCCCTGATATTCCCTTGCAGCGAGAAGATAAGGTTACCATATCATCCATATTTGATTTGCGTGACGAATATAAGGTAACTATTCAAGGTGAAGTAAGAAGTCCAGGTATTTTTAACTATGCTGATAATATGAGCTTGGAATCAATTATTCAACTAGCTGGGGGATTTAAAGAAGGGGCAACACCCAATAGGATTGAAATTGCAAGAAGGATTAAGAATAGTGATGTGAATTCTGCTTCGGCAAGCACTGCTGAGGTTATTATTGTAAATGTTGACGAAAATCTTAGAATTATCGGTGCACCTGTTAACTTAAAACCATTTGATGTCGTTTCCGTACGTAATTCTGAAGGGTATCAAATACAAAAGCAAGTATTTATTGAAGGAGAAGTAGTTTTCCCTGGACCATATACCCTTACCAAAAAGAATGAAAGAATTTCTGAAATAATTGCACGAGCGGGGGGATTAACGCCTCTTGCCTATACGGATGGCGCTTCATTAAAACGTCCAGGAGCAGAAAAAATCAACCCAAATGACAAGAATGCTATTAATACTAGCGACGAGGAGAAGAAGAAAATACAGATCCTTAAACGATTGAAAGAATCCGGAGCAACAGACACCACCTCCACAGATATAGAAGAAACACTGATACAATCTGATTTAGTTGGGATTAACCTTACAGCTATTCTAAAAAAGCCATTGTCTAATCGTGATCTTATTTTGGAAGATGGGGATATCATTCGTATTCCACGCCAGCTGCAGGTTGTAAAAGTAACTGGTGAAGTTTTAAATCCAAATAGCATTGTTTATTTGCCTGGAAAAGGGTTCAAAGATTATGTGAATGGAGCGGGCGGATTTACGGACAAAGCGCTTAAGAACAAAGCCTTTATCAGATACGCAAATGGAAGCGCCGCCGCGGCAAAAAAGTTTTTATTCTTTAATAATTATCCAAAGGTTAAACCAGGTGCAGAAATACTGGTTCCCCAAAGAGCAAACAGAGAACCTTTGAATGCCCAGGCATGGATTGGAATTGGAACGGCTATCGCGTCATTAGGTGCAATCCTTGTTTCCCTATTACGATAATTGGCAATAATTAAATTAAGCTTGTATCTAAGACAATTTTATGGAAAAAGACACAGAGACCCTTCCAAATAATGAAAGGGCTTCACTTAAGGATTTTATATTAGCCCTGGTTAAATGGTATAGGTACCTGCTATCAAAATGGTTAATTATTCTTTTCGCAGGCTTAGTGGGAGGCGCATTAGGCTTTACCTATTCGGTATTAAAAAAAGTAAAATATGTAGCAACAACTACCTTTGTTTTAGAAGAGGATAAGTCTTCAGGAGGTGGTGCACTGGCTTCATTAGGTGGGATCGCTTCAATGGCAGGTCTTGATATAGGCGGTGGTGGAGGGATTTTTCAGGGAGATAATATTATTGAGCTGTATAAATCACGTACCATGATTAAGAATACATTACTATCGTATTCAACTTTTAATAATAAAAGGCAACTTTTAATTGATCGGTACATAGAAACTAATAAGCTCAGAGAAAAATGGGATAGTAAGCCATCCTTAAAAAATATCAATTTTACCGATAGCGCTAAATTCGGTATCAGCCAAGATAGTTTAATTGGAGAAATAGTTAAAGAAATTAACCTGAATTACCTCAAAGTTGGTAAGCCCGATAAAAAATTAAGCATCATAAAAGTCGAGTTTACGTATAAGGACGAGTTATTTGCGAAGGCATTTACGGATCAAATTGTTCAAACCGTAAATAATTTCTATGTGATTACCAAAACTAAAAAATCGCAATCCAATGTAGATATTTTAGAAAAGCAGGCAGATTCGGTTAGGAGAATTATGTACGGAGCAATTTCTAAATCGGCCTCAACCTTGGATGCAACTCCAAATTTAAATCCTACTCGCCAATCATTACGAACACCCGTTCAAAAATCACAATTTAATGCCGAAACAAACAAGGCAGTATTAGGCGAGTTAGTTAAAAATTTAGAACTCTCAAAAGTTGCACTACGTAAAGAAACGCCCCTGATCCAAGTAGTAGATACTCCGGTACTGCCCTTAGAAAAAGACCGAGTGGGCAAAGCCACTGGAATAGTTATCGGTGGTATTATTGCCGGACTATTAACAGTTATAGTTATTGTGGTGAGGAAATTCTTAAAACAGATCTTATCAGACGATTACGTACATTCCTAAACATCAATTCAGTAAATAAAAATGTTTAAGAGCCTATTTTCACAACTTAGTGATCGTTCATTAAAAGCTTATAAAAATATACTTGGGCTTTTTGCCCTTAAGGGAATAAATATTGCCGTAGGATTCTTAATCGTTCCCTTAACATTAACTTATCTTGAGCCCAATAGATACGGGATTTGGATTACCTTAAGTGCAATTTTTAATTGGTTTAGTCTTTTTGATATCGGATTGGGCAACGGACTTAGAAATCGATTGACTGAATCGTTGGCGAAAAATGAACTACTTAAGGCAAGGATATATATTAGTACTACCTACGCTGCGCTTGCCGGACTGTTTTTTATCATATTCTTGTTATTTATCTGTGCCAACTTTTTTATAGACTGGCCATCTGTTTTAAATGCACCCCAATCTTTTAATGTTGAACTAAGCCTTTTGGCTGGGTTTATATTTTTCTTTTTTTGTGCAAGATTTGTAACCCAGCTTATTCTAACCGTAGCAATAGCCAAGCAAGAACCTGCCTTTTCGCAATCAATTGATGCAACTGGTAGGGTGATATCTTTAATAGCTATTTTCCTGCTCACTGTTTTTACCAAAGGAAGTTTATTGTACCTAGGAATTACATTAACATCCGTTCCCGTTCTAATTAACCTGATAGCCAGTATTTTTATATTTAATGGAAGATATAAAATGCTTCGCCCAGCTTTTTCCCTGATAAGATTTAAAGAATTAAAATACATCCTAAGCTTAGGAGTTAAGTTCTTTGTTATTCAGATTGCTGTAGTTGTACTTTATCAAACGGATATTATTATTATCTCGCAATTGTATGGGCCCAGCGAAGTTACCCCCTATAGCATAGCTTTTCAATACTTTAGTGTAGCTACCCTTGTATTTATAACCATCCTCACGCCTTATTGGAGTGCTTTTACAGATGCATACACCAAAGGTGATATCAAATGGATAAAAGCGATCATCTCCAACTTAAAATTAGTATGGCTTGGATTAGTGGCGATGGTAATATGCTTATTTTTCTTAGCTCCCTTTCTTGTGCACTTGTGGGTAGGCAACAAGGTAGCAGTAGATAGTAAGTTGTATTTGGTAATGGCAGTATATGTACTTATAAATGCCTTTAACGCAATATATAGCCAATTTATGAATGGGGTTGGGAAGGTAATGATGCAATTCTACCTCGCTTCTATACTTGCTGTTGCGCAAATCCCAATAGCTATCTATTGCTGTAAACATTTTGGGATCATGGGAATCATGTTCCCATCCATTTTATTCGGCCTCTTCACTATCGTGATTTACAATCAACAATACAGAAAAATACTGGCTGGCACTGCAAAGGGAATTTGGAATAAATAATATGAAAAATATTTTAATACTTTCATCTCCACATCCACATAAAGCTGCAGGCGTAGTTGCACTAGATTTATATCAAGGGCTAAAACTAAAACATACAAAAGAAGCTAGGGTAAAAATGTTGGTTAAACGTTGGGATAAATACGCAGATCCAGATATTATCCCTGTCGAAAATTATATGGTGCATACCAAAAATAGAGTAGCTAGGAAAACCATAGAAATTTTCTCAAAACTTAAGCCTTGGAAAACTAAAGTAAAGATAAGGGATAACAAATATATTTTAAACTATAACGAAACTACACTACATTACTCAACAAGTCTGATCCTTAAAAGAATAAAATTTAATCCTGATGTGATTATCGTTCTTTTTATGCACGATTTTATTTCTTATCAGAATTTGTCTGAGTTGCAATCTCGTACCAACGCAAAGATTTTTCTATATCCAATGGATATGGCTCCGTTTACAGGGGGCTGCCACTATGCATGGGAATGCGAGGGCTACCTTAATAGCTGTGGAAATTGTCCTGCACTATACACTAATGACCCCAAAGACCAGACCTTTTATAACTTGAAATTTAAAGAAGATCGGGTAAAAAAGATGGATATTTCCTTGTTGGCCGCAAATACTCAGCTAGAAAATCAACTAATAGTATCGAAGATTTTCAAAGATAAAGTAGTATTCCCAGGTATTTATCCTTTGCCGGATAATAAGGTTTTTTACCCGATAGACCAATTTGTTGCTCGGTCCAGCGTAGGTATTAATGCTGAAGCAAAAGTATTATTCTTTGGCGCATGTTCATTAGCAGACACGCGGAAGGGGATGCTACTTCTTGTAAATGCATTAAAGATTGTTGCGCAAAAATTAACATCACCAACAACTATTGTCTTGTTAATTGCGGGCACAAAGATGGATAATAGCATAGATGAGCTGGCCTTTGAAAATATTTATATGGGCTTTGTGCAAGATTACCATAGGCTTGCTATGGCTTATAATGCGTCTGATTTCTTCATTAGTCCTTCCCTGGAAGATTCGGGGCCAACTATGGTTTTGCAATCGATGTTGTGTAAAACACCGGTAATTTCTTTCGATATCGGGTTTGCTAAAGAATTTATTGTGGACAAAGAAAATGGTATTATACCCGAAGACAAAACCGAAACCTCATTGGCTAATTCCATATATGAAGCTGTAACGATGGAAAAAGAAGCATACCAAAAGATGAAGCAAAATTTGACCACCTTTTGCGAAAGTCAATCGATGGAAAAGAATATCAATAAAGTTTCACTTGCAATTGGATTAAATTAGGATGAAAATAGTTGGTGAAATATTAAAATGGGATTCTGATTTCTTTGGTTACAAAGTAGGAAAGGTAACTGTAAGCGATTTTAAATCTACTGATTACGAAGACCTGTTCGAAGAGTTGAAATCAAATGATTTTCATCTGGCATATATCTATCCTACCGACCATCAATCAACTCAGAACCTAAGCGCAGTAGGGGTTAAATTAGTAGATACCAAAGTACTGTTTTATAAGAAAGATTTCCTAACTGCAAAGAAGGCACACCCATACCCACTTGAACTCTATAAGGATCCGAATGATTATCAAGCGCTCATGAACCTGGCGTTAATTAGCGGACAATACTCTAGATTTAAAATCGACGAGAATTTTACAAATAATGAGTTTGAAAGACTCTATGCAGAATGGTTAAACAACTCCATTTCTAAAAAAATCGCCGATGAGGTGTTAGTTTGTAAAATTGATAATGCTGTACAAGGATTTGTGACTTATAAAATTAAAGATGATCAACTGATAATTGGCCTTATTGCCACTTCTCCAGAATTTCAAGGTAAGGGAATTGGACGATCTTTGATGGAATCAGTTGAACAGATAGCCCAAAAAAATCAAGTTCAAGAAATCATAGTGGCCACCCAAGAAGAAAATAGCAAAGCCATGTCTTTTTATTATTCTTGCGGATATTTAATTAAAGAAAAAACAGAAATATTACACTTATGGATAAAATGATCATTCCTTTTAATAAACCATACCTGAGCGGAAATGAGCTTACATACATTGGCGAAGCGGTAAAATCAGGTAAAATATCGGGTAATGGAGCCTACAGTCAGAAATGCCATAAATTTTTTGAAGAGAGATATGGTTTTAAAAAAGCCTTACTCACTACTTCATGTACTGATGCATTAGAAATGTGTGCCATTTTAGCAAACATCGGACCCGATGACGAAGTAATTATTCCCTCATATACCTTTGTGTCAACTGCATTGGCTTTTGTAAGGCAGGGCGCCAAAATAATCTTTGCTGATAGTCTTCCAAATCATCCAAATATCGACACCAGTAAAATTGAAGCGCTAATTACACCTAAAACTAAAGCCATTGTACCTGTTCATTATGCCGGTGTTGCCTGTAATATGGATGAAATAATGCAGCTTGCCCAAAAATATAACCTTATTGTAATCGAAGATGCAGCCCAAGCTATAGAATCGTTCTATAAAGGCAAAGCCCTTGGAAGCATTGGGCACATGGCAGCCTTTTCTTTTCATGAAACCAAGAACATTATTTCAGGAGAAGGCGGGCTATTGGCCATCAATGATGATCGATTTGTGAATAGAGCGGAAATTATCTGGGAAAAAGGAACAAATAGGGCCGAATTTTTTCGCGGAGAAGTAAATAAATATGGATGGGTGGATACCGGCTCGTCTTTCCTCCCTTCAGAAATCATTGCCGCTTATTTGTGGGCCCAACTAGAAAACTTAGAAAGAATACAGGAAAGAAGAAAATCCCTAGCTATCCAATATCAGCATGCATTAAGTAATTGGGCATCAGAAAATCATATCGGTTTGCCCATTGTACCAGACGGTGCCACAAATAATGGACACATGTTTTATTTGGTAATGAATTCTATTGAGGAGCGTTCCAAACTGATCGAACACCTAAAATCAAAGGGTATATATGCCGTATTTCACTATTTAAGCCTTCATCAATCCGTATTTTATAAAGATAAAATGGTGGCCAAAGATCTGGAAAATTCGGATCGATTTACTGATACGTTGGTACGCCTACCACTTTTCTATGAATTGTCTGATTCGCAGCTTTCTTACATTTGTGAGGAAATAATAAATGCCGAAATTTAATTAGATGTTCGTAACCCTCACCATAGGTTTTATCTGTTTGATCTTTGCTTTTTTGGCAAAGTACAAAGAGACTAAATATGGTTTGGAAATTGCATTTTTTATTATTTTCCTTTTTTTAGGTCTGAGATATGACTTTGGAAGCGACTATAATGCTTATTTGGTAGGCTTCGATGAAGTTAATGCAACACCATTGAATAGGTTCTTTGATCCTGAACTCCACTTCGAACCTGGATGGATTATACTAAATAGGATTTTTAGCCCGTTTGGTTTTTTCTCCATGATTATCGCCTTGGCCCTATTTAACTGCTATGTTTACTATAATTTTATTTCCAAGTATGTTCCCTATAGGTATTATTGGCTAGCTGTTTTTATCTACTTCTTTAGCCCCGGTTTAATGCTGGTGCATGCCTCTGCGATGAGACAAGCGCTATCCATAGCCATTTTTGTATTGTCGCTAGATTACCTTTACAGAAAGCGGGCGATAGCCTTTTATACCTGTGTTATCGTGGCCATACTTTTCCATACCAGCGCAATAATTCTCTTGCCCATATATATCTTTAGAATCCTTAATTGGAAGGCTAATTTAGCCATTGCTATTGCTATCGTGTTTGGATTATTGATCTTAATCCCATTCGGAGGTTTCCTTCCTATTTTTATGGGCTTTGTCCTCACTCATTTTGAACGCTACGAATTTTACCAAGAATCGGCCGAATTGGGAAGTGGATTTGGATTTGTGATCATGTTGTTTTTTGTATCGTTGATCGTCTATTTTATTCCCTCTCAAATCAAAAGAAATGCGCAACTATTTAGGGTTTCCTTATTTGGCTATATTTTTATTCCGCTAAGCCTGTTGATAGCTATGCTTGCACGTTTATCCATGTACTTTGAACCTTTTCTTATAGCTGTTTACCCATTAATATGTTTTTATATTAAAAATGCTATAATTAGATATATTTTTATTGCAATTATTGTTGTGTATACCATATTTCTTTTGTTGCCATATTTTAAGCCCTGGATATGGAATTTTGAAGAATATCACACCATTTTCTCAGCGCCTAAATGGTATTAATTTCGTAAATCTATGACAAGCCCTAAAATATATCCACGCGTTCTGATCATTGCCCACAATGCACTATCAGATACCCAAAATAACGGAAAAACAGTATCTGCTTTTTTTAGGGGCTGGGATATTGAAAATATTGCCCAAATTTATTTAACAACTGACACCCCAGATTTTACCGTTTGTAAGAAATTTTTCCAGATCCATGATTTTGATATTTTAAAAAGGGCTTTCCTAAAAGATATTCAAGGGAGGGAAATCACCGAATATGATGTGCTTAACATGAAAGCATATAAACAGTCGGTAAGAAGCAATCCTCTCTTAAAAGTGATCCGTAATAATGTTTCGCCAATAGTAAGGTTTTCGCGCGACCTCTTATGGAGCATCGCCGGGCTAAAAACTAAGGCCCTGAAGCAATTTATTGATGAATTTAATCCGCAAATTGTTTTTTTTCAGGCCTCAAATGCTAAATTTGCCTTTACATTGGTAAAATGGATCTGTCTTGAAAGGAATATCCCTCTAATTATCCAAACTACTGATGACTATGTAACATCCAAATTCTCGTTAGATCCATTTTTTTGGATACAGCACCAACGGATTCTGAAGGCAAGTAAATGGGCGTATACCTATGCCAACTATGTAGTAGCAATTGGCGAAAAAATGGCGAAAGAATTTAAATCGAGGTTTGGTGGAAACTATCTTGTAGCAATGAATTCGGTAAATGAATTAAATCTTTTGCCATATAAGGCGGATAATAAAATCATTAAACTTACTTTTGCAGGAAACTTAGCATTAAACCGATGGAAGATACTCGCGATAATTGTTGAAGGTTTAAAAGAATTGGGTGAGGAAGAAGGTTTACTAGCTGAACTTTCCATTTATTCGTTAGAACCAGCGGATGCAGATTTGGAGAAATTAAATGTGCCACCATATAGTTTCTATAAGGGAAAAATTGATACGGAAGGATTAAATCTTGTTAAAGAACAATCAGATATATTAATACATGTTGAGGCTTTTGATAAAAAAAATAAACATATCACAAGATTATCTATTTCTACAAAGATCCCAGAATATCTTGCTTCGGGAAGAGCCATACTGGCCATTGGTCCGGCAGATGTTGCATCAATGGAATATTTAGCTGAGTTCGACCTTGCATTTACAGTAAATACCGATGATAAGGATACAATCAAAAGGAACCTTAGAAAAATTATCCTAGATCCCGATCAACGAATTAGATACGCTGTTAGGGGTAAAGCCCATGCTGATAGTTATCATAACCAACAACAAAAAACAGAAGAAATATTCGAAAAAATTTCGGAAGCAATCACAAATAAAAATTAAAGAGGTATTTTACCTTGTATAACCAACATACTTATGTTTAAAGACAAAATATTATTAATTACTGGAGGTACTGGATCTTTTGGAAATGCCGTGTTAAATCGTTTTTTGCATACGGATATAAAAGAAATTAGGATTTTTTCAAGGGACGAAAAAAAACAGGACGATATGCGTAATGAACTTAGAAATGAAAAACTAAAGTTCTATATCGGAGATGTGAGAGATTTTAATAGCATTGAAAGAGCCATGCATGGCGTAGATTATGTATTTCATGCTGCGGCACTTAAACAGGTTCCATCATGCGAATTCTTTCCATTAGAGGCCACAAAAACCAATGTTTTTGGTACTCAGAATGTAATCGACGCCGCGGTAGCCAATAAAGTTGGTAAAGTGATCTGCTTAAGTACCGATAAGGCAGCCTACCCCATCAATGCTATGGGCATTTCAAAGGCCTTGATGGAAAAGGTTGCGATTGCTGCTTCAAGGAATATTGTAGGAAATACTACCGTATGCTTAACACGATATGGTAATGTAATGGCCTCAAGAGGTTCGGTAATCCCCTTATTTTTAAAGCAGATTAAAGAGGGAAAGGACTTAACGATCACCGATCCGCAGATGACCAGATTTCTAATGTCTCTAGAAGAAGCTGTTGACCTGGTTTTATTTGCCTTCGAAAATGGAAACCAAGGAGATTTATTTGTAAATAAAGCACCCGCTGGAACCATTGGGGATTTGGCACTTGCTTTAAAAGAGTTGTGTAATGCCCAGAATGAAATCAAAGTAATCGGGACACGTCATGGAGAAAAGCTTTACGAAACCTTATGCACAAGAGAAGAGATGCAAAAGGCCGAGGATATGGGCGAGTTCTATAGAATCCCTGCCGATAACCGTAACCTAAACTATAGCCAATATTTTTCTGAAGGCGAAACTGATCTTTCTGTCATAGAAGATTATCACTCTCACAATACCGAACGGTTGGATGTAGAGGGAATGAAAGCCCTACTTTCTAAGCAGCCTTATATCAAAAGGGAAATTTTTGGCGACTTATCAGCGGTTCAATACGCTAACTAATATGGATGACCGTCCTCATATCATAATCGGCGGTAGCCAAACAGACGACAGAGGTACACTTTCGTTTGTTAATGCATTTGAAATGTCGGATGTAAAAAGGTTTTATATGATCGAGAATAAGGATTTATCCATTATTCGCGGATGGAGAGGTCATCAATTTGAACAAAGATGGTTTTTTGCCCTAAACGGCGAGCTTCTTATTCAGCTTATAAAAATAGATAACTTTGATACGCCAAGTACAGTGGTGGAGTTCGAAAAGTATACACTTTCGATGGAGAATAATCAGATTTTACACGTACCAGCCGGGTATGCAAGTACTATTCAGGCAACTAGGCCCGGTTCTAAACTACTTGTTTTTGCCGATTCCCTAATTACGGATGCAATAAAAGATGATCATCAGTTCCCCTTGGATTATTTTGAAAATAAAATTAAATGAGATTAAGAGTAGGTATTACCGGTCAAGAAGGCTTTGTTGGACAGCATCTTTATAATATGTTAGGCCTCTTTCCTGAAGAGTTTGAAAGAATAGACTATCATATCGATTTCTTTAAAGACGAATCGAAACTCATTCAATTTACTGAAAATTGTGATGTAATTGTCCATTTAGCTGCAGTTAATAGACATAACGATCCACAAGAACTCTATGATATCAATGTTAATTTGGTACAGCAGCTTATATCGGCCCTGAACGCTTCAAAAAGTAAGGCCCATGTTTTATTTTCTTCTTCGTCTCAAGAAGAACAAAATAATCTATATGGCAAAAGCAAAATGAAAGGCCGGGAGTTGTTTATTAGTTGGGCAAAAAATGTGGGCGCCAATTTTACGGGCTTGGTGATCCCAAACGTTTTCGGTCCATTTGGCCTTCCTTATTACAATTCATTTATCGCAACGTTTTCACATCAATTATCACATGGAGAACAGCCTAAAGTTGAAGTTGATGGATCGGTTAAACTGATTTATGTTGGCGATCTTGTATTAAAAATCATCAACGAAATCAGAAGTAGAAAAGGAAATGATCATTATGCAATTCCCTACACCGATGAGTATAAGGTTTCGGAGGTATTAGCTTTACTAGAGAAATACCAAAAGGAATATCAAACAGCTGGAATAATACCCCAAATAAACAACCCGTTCGAACTGAACTTATTTAATACATTTAGATGTTATATAGATCTAAAAAGCCATAATCCAGTAAAGCTTAACCAACATATCGATCCTAGAGGCGCCTTTGTTGAAGTTATTCGCCTTAATGTTGGCGGACAAGTCTCTTTTTCTACCACTTTGCCAGGAATAACGCGGGGTAATCATTACCACAGTAGAAAAATAGAACGATTTGCGGTAATTAAAGGAAAAGCACTCATCCAATTGAGAAGAATTGGGACTGATGAGGTACTTGATTTTTACCTAGATGGAAATGAACCAGCCTATGTAGATATGCCAATATGGTATACACACAATATCAAGAACATCGGCGAAGAAGAACTTTATACCATTTTTTGGATCAATGAGTTTTTTGACCCTTTAGATCCAGACACTTATTTTGAAAATGTATAGCCGATTGAAGTAACAATAAATATGAAAGTAAAATTAAAAGTGATGACTGTGGTTGGCACGCGACCTGAAATTATAAGGTTAGCGAGGGTTATGGCGGCATTAGACGCATCAGAAGCAATAGACCACATCATTGTGCATACCGGACAAAACTATGATTATGAGTTAAACCAAATATTTTTTGATGATTTGGCTATTCGTAAACCAGATTTTTTTCTAAATGCTGCCGGTAAAACCGCAACAGAAACTGTAGGGCAGATTTTAATTAAGATCGATCCCTTGTTAGAAAGCGAAAAACCTGATGCATTTTTAGTGCTAGGTGATACAAACTCTTGTTTATGTGCCATCCCTGCCAAGAAAAGACATATCCCGATCTTTCACATGGAGGCCGGAAACCGATGTTTCGATCAACGTGTACCCGAAGAGACCAACCGAAAAATTGTTGACCATGTTTCGGATATTAACCTTACTTACAGCGATATTGCACGTGAATACTTACTACGTGAAGGATTACCGGCCGACAGAATTATAAAAACGGGTTCTCCGATGTTTGAGGTTTTAAATCATTATGCTCCGATGATCGAAAAATCAGACGTTTTAACCAGGTTAAATTTAATAAAGCACCAATATTTTGTGGTTTCTTCACATCGCGAAGAAAACATCAATAGCGAGAAAAATTTTACAGGGCTAATGGACAGCTTAAATTTAATTGCCGAAAGATTTGGCTACCCAATTATTGTGAGCACGCACCCGCGTACCCTAAATATGATTAAAGCAAAGCAATTTGAAATGCGCCCAGAAGTACAATTTTTAAAACCAATGGGCTTTAATGATTACAACGCATTACAAATGAATTCATATGCCGTACTGTCGGATAGTGGTACCATTTCGGAAGAATCCTCTACTCTAAATTTTCCGGCACTGAATATTAGGGATGCCCACGAACGCCCTGAAGCGATGGAAGAAGCATCTGTAATGATGGTTGGCATGAACACCGAACGGATAATGCAGGCACTTATCCAATTGCAGTACCAAAAAAGGGGAGAAGAAAGAAACTTTAGGAGAGTAGCAGATTACTCTATGCCAAACGTATCGGAAAAGGTGGTTAGAATCATAATTAGTTATGTTGATTATATAAAAAGAACAGTTTGGAGCGAAAATAATTAATGAATATTTTAATTGTAAGTCAATGGTGTTTCCCTGAACCTGATGCCAGAATTTTAAACATGGCAGAGGAGTTTCAGAAAAAAGGCCATAGCGTTGAAATATTAACCGGATTCCCTAATTATCCAGGTGGTAAGATTTATGATGGATATAAACTAAGTTTATTTAAGCAAGAAGTAATCTCAGGGATAAAGATTAATCGGGTGTATCTTTATCCAAGTCATGATAAGTCTTCAAAAAAGCGAATGCTTAATTATTTTTCTTTCGCCTTGTCTGCTAGCATATTGAGTGTGTTTTTAGTAAAAAAACCTGCTATTATTTATGTTTACCACCCTCCCGCTACAGCTGCAATACCTGCTATTTTTCTGAAAACAATCTTTAGGTCTAAACTCGTTTATGATATCCAAGACCTTTGGCCAGATTCTATTGAGGCTTCTGGAATGGTAAAAAAAACCTGGATGTTAAATCTATTGCGTCGATTTCAAAATTTTGTATATGCAAAATCGGATGCAATAACCGTAATATCCGATGGATTTAAACGAAGATTGATAGAGCGGGGTATTGATGCCAATAAAATTACGGTTATAAGAAATTGGAGTATTCCGATGGGTAATCTCGAAGGCACCGAAAAGATCAGTTTTGGCAATCGATTTACTTTTTTATTCGCTGGGGCACATGGTACTGCACAATCCTTAGATACGATTATCAATGCGGCCCAAAAGCTAACAGAAAATGGAGAGAATGAAGTACAGTTTGTCTTTTTGGGCTCAGGTCCATTAAAAGAAGATCTGGTACAGTTAGCACAATCAAAAAATAGTGGGAATATCGTATTTTTAGATAGGGTAAATCCCAATAAAGTGGTAGATTATCTGTTAGCAGCAGATGTCTTATTGGTAAACCTAAAAAACGAACCCCTATTTACAATCACTATACCTTCAAAAATCCAGAGCTATTTGATGGTTGGAAAACCTATCTTAGCTGGAGTAAGTGGAGATGCAGCGGATTTAATCGAGGAATCACAAGGGGGACTTACATTTGTTCCCGAAGATGTGGATGACTTTATAGAAAAAGTTAAAATTTTTAAAAGTATGGATAGTGAAGAGTTAAGAATTATGGGTGAAAAAGGCAAAATATTCTATCAGGAAGAGCTGAGGAACGAAGTGGGTAGCGAGAAATTTTTGGTGTTATTTAGTTCATTGTTAAAATAGTGTATATCAACATAATAAAACCGTTCTTCGATAGGCTTTTGGCCTTGATCCTGCTTATCGCTATCAGTCCACTATTCTTACTAGTTGTTGTGCTTTTATTTATTGCGAATGGAGGAAAGGTCTTTTTTGTGCAAAAAAGAAATGGATACCACGAACACGAATTTGTAGTAATCAAATTCAGAACAATGAATAACAAAAAAGACAAAAGTGGCGTATTACTTCCCGATGCCGCACGATTAACCCCTGTTGGCAGATTTGTTAGGCGCACCTCATTAGATGAATTACCGCAACTTTTGAATATTATCAAAGGAGATATGTCTTTTGTTGGGCCCAGACCGTTGTTGCTTAGATATCTTCCTTACTTTACAAAAGAAGAACGCTTAAGGTTTAGCGTAAAACCCGGGATTACCGGATTAGCCCAAGTTTCAGGAAGAAATATGCTGGCATGGGATAAAAGATTGGGACTTGATGTAGTTTACGCTAAGAACATTAGTTTCTTGTTAGACCTAAAAATAGTGGCTAATACTATTAAAAATGTATTGAGTAGTAAGGATATTGTTGAAGACCCTGAATCAGTTATGTTAAATTTGGATGATGAACGAAGAAATAAGGTTTGAGAAGCTCGCTATAGAACATATTGATGCAAGTATTGCCCTCATTCGCCATGCATTTCCAGAAGTTTACCTAATTCCGTCGATATATCGGTCGAAGGGGATAGCAAATTATGTGAAACTCGAATTAAATAACCCGTTTCAGAACAACTTATATTATTCTTTAGTTAATAATGGGGCGTTGGTTGGAACGGCAGAGCTCAAATCATTTAACAAGATGATTTTTCTAAATATGATCGCTGTTGATAAAAAACAAGAAGGAAAGGGTTATGGATCTTTTTTTTTAGATCAATTGTGCACTCTATTTAAAGGATTGGGATACGATGAAATGCAACTTGATGTATTTGGATCTAATTTTGCCAAGCAATGGTACAAATCTGTAGGGTTTTCGGAGTTATCACGAAAAAATCTCATACAGCTTTCAGCATCACCCAGTACAGAACTTGGTTTTAAGATTACTAATTATGCTACGGCAGAAACTGAATATAGGGATTTTGGCTTCAGCCTTTTAAAGATAGTAGATAACGATCAGTTAAACCATGAGATCGGCAGAATAGAAAACGATTTAATCATAAGGTCTTCGGTTAATGCCAATT
The DNA here is from genome assembly GCF_059703915.1 of Pedobacter sp. NO84. NCBI lineage: Bacteria > Pseudomonadati > Bacteroidota > Sphingobacteriia > Sphingobacteriales > Sphingobacteriaceae > Pedobacter > Pedobacter sp. NO84. The sequence goes on along the minus strand of NZ_AP046575.1, from coordinate 2,967,499 downwards.
GTATTTATATTTGCGAAAAATTAAAATCTACTTTTGGAATTAAAAATATATTTTATTTTAAGGAAGAAACTGGGCAGGAGAATAATAACGTAGTAGAAAGTTTATTTAGACTTAAAAAAATATTATGATAGGTAAGATTGCCGAAAATCTTAGGAGCTCATTAAGACCGTATTCTTTTCATGCATCTGCTCGTGCAGGATGGAGCGAAATATTAAAAAAATTTAAACGGGAAAATCCGCTCGGCGAAATTTTGTTGCCTGCTTATATCGGATGGTCGGCAAATGAAGGAAGTGGTATATTTGATCCAGTTAAGGAATCTGGCATAGCGTACAACTTTTATAACATCACTGCCGATTTTTGTATTGATGTACAAGACTTGAAGTCGAAGGCAAAAGATAATGTGCTTGTTTTATTGGTCCATTATTTTGGATTCCCTGATTCTAACTATATAAAAATAGCAGAGTGGTTAGGGGAAAATCATATCCCATTTGTGGAAGATTGTGCACATGCGCTTTTGTCAGACCATGTAGGGGGAATTTGTGGACGTAAAGGAGATTATTCATTTTACTCTCTTCATAAACTTTTACCCGTGAAGGGTGGAGGAATGATTAGGGCCAATTCTGCTAACGAAGCAATAGTAGGTCAAGATATCAATTATAATGACATTTGGAACTATGATTTTTTTGAAATTTACCAAAAAAGAAGGGCCAATTATACTTTTATTGCTGATGGACTAAAAAAACTATCAAATGTTAAACTTTTGTATCCAATTTTAGTACAAGGTGTAGGTCCTCAGACATTACCTGTACTAATTAATGGTGATAGGAATGAAATATACCATGAAATGAACAATCAAGGATTTGGAATGGTTAGCTTATATCATACCATGATTGAAGAGATTTCTATAGAAAAATACCCCGATTCTCACTACTTAGCAAGCCATATTATCAATTTTCCGGTACATCAGGATGTAACGAACGAAGATTTGGTTCAATTATTGTCTAGATTTTCAAAATTATATTCATGAATTTAAAAGTACTTAATCTTTTTCATGTACAAGACCAAGATGATTATAAACGCCTGATTGCTAAGGTGGATGGGAAGAATCCATACTTAACCTTAGACTTTCTCGAAATATTTTCTGCGGGCTTAAAAAATGCGAAATGTTGGTACTTAGAAACAGCTGATGCGATTGTTTTATTGGTAGGTTATATTAAAAAAATCGACCTTGAGGAAAATGTGTATGATTTCACTTCACCTTATGGTTACTCAGGACCCTCTTATACCGGTACAAAGGATGTAGAATCAAGTATTTTACAACAATTTTGGAAAGCACTAGATGAATGGTACGTAGCCAATCATGTGATATCAGAATTTATCCGGTTTTCATTGAATAAAAATTATATAGGATATACCGGAACATTAACACCCACCATCTCGAATGTTAAGGGTGCAATAATCGATAGTGAAACCCAATGGAACAATTTTGAGAGAAAAGTGCGCAAAAATGTTAAGCGGGCACAATCAGAAAACCTAAAGGTAAAGCTATGTTGGGGAGAAGAAGTAGGTGAAGATGTGCTCAAAGAATTCCATAACATTTACATAAGTACCATGGAGAGGACCAATGCCAATCCTGAGTTTTATTATACTTTTGATCAATTTGATTCTTTTAGAAGAAAAAATCCGCACTTTTGTGCTTTCGCTTTTGTTTTTGATGATGAAAAAATTATTTCTACAGAAATGCTCTTAGTTTCTGGAGATTCGATTTATTCATTTCTTGGAGGAACATTAAACGAATATTTTAACAAAAGGCCAAATGATCTGTTAAAATATGAAGTAATTAATTGGGCTAGAGCCAACAAAATTAGTTATTTTGTATTAGGAGGTGGATATGGGAAGGATGATGGTATCTTTAATTATAAGAAATCATTTTTTCCCAATGATATCGAACCTTTTTTCACTGGTAGAAAAGTGATTCAACAACCTTATTACATGAAACTCATCCTTAAACAAAATAAAAGGAGAAAAGATAAAGGCTTAGCAATTTTAGAAACGTCTGATACGTCTTTTTTCCCTTTATATAGAAAAATTAATTAATGGTACCAAATAAAATATGGCTTTCTTCACCTCACATGGGTGGATCCGAACAAAAATATGTTCAGCAAGCTTTTGATGCAAATTGGATAGCTCCTCTAGGGCCAAATGTCAATGGTTTCGAAAGTGACTTAAAAAGATATTTAAATGAAGAGTGTTATGTAGCTGCGGTAAATTCTGGTACTGCTGCAATTCATTTAGGATTAATACTGTTAGGCGTAGGCCCTGGCGATGAAGTAATATGCCAAAGTATGACCTTTTCTGCTTCGGCAAACCCGATTGTTTATTTAGGCGCAACGCCCGTTTTTGTAGATTCAGAAAAAGAAACCTGGAACATGTCTCCAGATTTGTTAGAACATGCTATACTGGATAGACTTGCCAAAGGTAAAAAGCCAAAGGCGATTATTCCAGTACATCTTTACGGTATGCCCGCTAAGATGGAGGAAATTACGAGAATCGCAAAAAAATATGATATCCCTATTTTAGAGGATGCAGCAGAGGCTTTAGGATCATCGATCAACGGCCAATTATGTGGTACCTTCGGTGAAATAGCCTGTCTCTCATTTAATGGGAATAAAATCATTACTACTTCGGGAGGTGGTGCAATTGTTACCAAGGAAAAAGCCAATATGAACAAAGCTATTTTTCTGGCAACCCAAGCCCGCGATGAAGCACCACATTATCAACATTCCCAAATTGGCTACAACTACCGAATGAGCAATATCGTTGCGGGAATTGGAAGAGGTCAAATGGAAGTGCTTGATAAGCATGTGCAGAGCCGTAGAAATAATTATCAGTATTATAAAGAAGCTTTTGCTGATATTGAAGAGATATCATTGCTAACTGAACCGGCTGGCTTTTATTCTAATCGTTGGTTAACCTGTATTTTGGTTAATCCAAGAAATGGAATGTCAAGAGAATCTATTCGTTTGGCACTTGAGGCCGAAAACATAGAATCCCGCCCGATGTGGAAACCTATGCACTTACAACCGGTCTTCGCAAAATCGCCATTTTATGGTGATGGCACTGCTGAAGAGTTATTTGAAAATGGCTTATGCTTGCCATCCGGCTCAAATTTAAGCAAGGAAGACCTTGATAGCGTGATTAATAAAGTGAAAGAAGAAATTGCTTCAAGAGTTCAGGTAAGAGTGCTTTAATTTTATATAAACCCTTTTTGATAGCGCTATCACTAGTGCTTTTTAGCATAGCTGTATTTTTATAGCAAGCCGCCCAATTTATTTATAGCTTTACGTTATATTTTGTATGCTCGGTAAAATTGAAGTGTAACGAAAATCGGAATAAAGAAATTGGAATGTTCGCTCTAAGCTATAAATCTAAAAAATTCTTTTACAATATATATTGGAATTGGCTTATGCTGCTCTGGTTTTTCAAGCCAAAGCACAAATCTAAGTGGAGTAAGAATCTGGGGTTTTCTATCGGTATTGTAACTTACATTAACCGATACGAAACATTTTTTAAACCTTTAATTTTGCACTTGGTTAGGATCTTTCCAGATACTGAAATCATTATCGTAATAAATGGATATTATAACTTCGTGCAACAAACGGAATATCTGATCACCATACGCAAATTTCTGAGCCAATTCCAAAATGTGAGGGTTATTGATTATCTTGAAGCACAAAGCCTGAGTAAATTGTGGAATCAAATCATACTGAACAGTAATACCTCTCATAACCTTATTCTAAATGATGACCTTAGGATTTCTCCCAGGTTTAGAAAAGAACTTGAAAAATCAGATTTCTTAAAAGAAGAAATTTGCTTAATTAATAGGAGTTGGAGCCATTTTATAATTAGTAGATCTGTGATTGATAAAATTGGATGGTTTGATGAACGTTTCCCAGGTGTGGGCAATGAAGATGAAGATTATGAATCCAGATTGGTTTGCAATCATATCCAAGTCAACTCGATCCCTATACACAGTATTAAAAATATTGTATTTAAAACGAAGGATTTTTCTTATGGAAAATTTACTGAGGTTGTAAATTCGAAATATTCAAAGGCGAATAAAGTATTTTTCGACTCCAAATGGGAGTGTTCATCCTTGCCAAAAGAAGGGTTTAACTATGTTGAAATTTTGAAATTATACGTCAGATTGAGAACGGGGATGGACACACCGAATTTTTATAGAAATTAAAATGGCATCAATAGTAGTAACCGGAGCTGCAGGATTTATTGGATCGCATGTGGTTGATCAATTAATTACATTAGGACATACGGTAATTGCCATAGATAATTTAAGCGGTGGATTCTTAGAAAATGTAAATCCAGCTGCAATATTTGAAAATATAGATATTCTAGACCACGTAAAGCTTGAAGGAGTTTTTCAAAACTATAACGTAGAATATGTGTATCATTTAGCAGCATATGCAGCTGAGGGATTGAGCCATTTTATTAGACGGTTCAATTATAGCAACAATGTAATTGGCAGCATAAACCTGATCAATCTAGCTATTAAATATGGAGTTAAATGTTTTGTTTTCACTTCATCCATTGCAGTATATGGTAAAAATCAACTCCCTTTTACAGAAGAGACCATTCCCTGCCCAGAGGATCCCTATGGAATAGGAAAGTACGCAGTAGAACTAGACTTAAAAAGTGCACATGAAATGTTTGGTTTAAATTTCGTAATATTTAGGCCCCATAATGTATATGGCGAGCGCCAAAACATTGGTGATAAATATAGAAATGTGGTTGGCATATTTATGAATAACCTACTCCAGCAAAAATCTTTGCCCATTTTTGGTGATGGCCTGCAAACACGATCTTTTAGCTACATAAACGATATTGCTTTGCCGATTGTCAATGCGGCTTTCATGCCCAAAGCCTATAACCAAACTTATAATATTGGGTCTGAAAACGGTTCATCAATTTATGAGTTGGCGGTAATTATTTCAAAAGAATTTAATGTGGATCCTGATATCAACTATCACGAAAGTAGAATGGAAGTTGTCCATGCCCATGCCTCACATAAAAAGGCAAAACTATTGTTTAAGCATTTAATAAAGGAGACCCCCCTTGAAGAGGGTATTGAGAAAATGGCTGCATGGGTACGAATACATGGAGCACGCGAAACTACCGATTTCAATGCCATTGAAATTGAGAGAAACCTACCCCCATCATGGAAGTAATTAAAATATTAAGGAGATGGAAGCATCTTTTCGCTAAATATCGAAGGCGAAAAAGGATGGGGAAATTAGCTACCATACAGGGATTGATCAGGTCTAATCCAAATTTGGAGGCAATCACCATCGACAAGGATCGTTTTATATTAAACCTTAAGGGTGGATTAAAGTTCGAATGGGATCCGTACATAGGTTTCAGTTGTTTAGGGTTGGCCTATAACGAAACTTACGAAGAACTAGAGCTAAAAATTATAAAAAGTCTGATTTCACCCCAGGATACAGTTTTTGATATTGGCGCAAATTTCGGTTATTTCAGTATAGCGATAAAACAAAGTTGCCCAACTGTTAAGCTATATGGTTTTGAACCCATAATTGAAACTTTTCAATTGCTTAAAAGAAATCTACAACTTAACCATATATCTGATGTTTTTATTTACCAATTGGGGTTTTCAGACCGGCATGAAATAGCTACATTCTATGTGCCAGATCAACTTGGAGATGCTTGGGCTTCGATGGGCACCGTCGTTTCCAAAGAATTAAAACAATCATTACGGGCTGAAAAATGTGAGGTTACCAGATTGGACGACTTCATGTCCGAAAATAAGATTACAGAGATTGATTTTATTAAATGTGATGTAGAAGGTGCAGAACTTCTTGTTGTTAAAGGGGCGAAGCAAACCTTGCTCAACTATAAACCAACACTCATGTTAGAAATAGGCGATCGCTGGAGCGCTTTTTTTAATTACACTCGGCAAGACCTTATTCAATTATTGATATCAGATTTTGAATATCAATGTTATGGAATTCTTAATCAATCGGTTATTCCTATCCATAGGGTTGAACAAGTAGAAAAATATGATGAAGATCAATTGTTTAATTATTTCTTTGTACATCCTTCCAGAATTAATGACATAAACTTATTTGAGCAGTATACCAATCTTGAGCACAGATAAAAACAATATTGTAAAAAGTGGATTTTATTCCATCGTCCAAGTGCTCACAGCAACACTTAGCTATGCAGTTATCTATATTTTAGTAATATCTCATTTGGGCAAGGAACAACTGGGTATTTGGTCTATCTTAATGACTATCCCGTCTGCTTTAACGCTGGTTGGTTCTGGTGTATCAGGTTGCATTTTAAGATTTCTCCCCGTCTTCCATGCCGAAAATAACTATCAAAAAATAGGACAGTTTATTTTTAATGCTGTGATTACAAACCTGCTAACATCTGGATTGTTGGCCCTGTTAGGCATAACATTTGCACAACCCCTACTTTCTTTCCTTTTTAGCACTAGGGTCGTTCCGCAATCTTACTTCCTACTATTTTTCCTCTCATTAGCTATATTCTTGGTTAATTTTATAAACTCTGTAATCTTAACTTCCCTTGATGGATTGCAACTAATGAGGCATAAGTATAAAGTGCTTATCGCTGCTTCCTTATTCGTTTGTGTTTCTGCAATAGTATTAGTTAATTTATATGGTTTAAAGGGATTATTCTATGCCCAACTCCTTCAATCAATTGGCGTTTCAGTTTTTGGTGTGTATTTATTGAGCAAAACTAATCTGCTTAAAGCTAAATTTATGAGATTTGATTTTTCAACGATTAAGGTATTTTTCGGGTATGGAAGTACATTTCAGTACATTTCGATATTTACGCTCCTTTTTGATCCGATAACTAAATATTTTTTAAATCGATACTTTAATTTGGGCATTGTCGGGTCTTTTGATATTGCCAATAGGATCGTACTTCAGGTTAGGCAACTGGTGGTAAATGCTGTTCAGGTGATTGTTCCCGTAGTAACCAAACAGAGTGAGGCAAATGAACTGAATACGAAAATATTGTATGGCAAGGCTTTAAGGGGCGCACTATTAATGAGTGTAATTTGTTACGGGCTATTGATTAGTGGAATATTAACTTCTATCGGCTTGATTATAAAATCAGACCCTCTACCCTTCGCTTTAATGTTGATTTTATTGGCCATCGCTCAACTATTTAATGTTATTTCGGCCCCAGGATATGCGATTTTAACAGGATTGGGTAAACTTAGGCCCTTACTTTTTTCGCACATCATTGCCACAGTTCTAAATCTCTTTTTTTTTATAGCATTATCCTATATAGCTAATGCATATACTATAGTTCTGCCTACTGTTTTAGCGATCTGCTTATCTTCACTATACATTATCCATTATTTTAGGAAAAATTTTATTAATGGCCAACTGGAGAGGCATAGCGGAGACTATCTAATATATAGTTTAAGCATAGTTTTTCCTTTTTTTTGCGTTTTGGGAACAGTTTATAACTGGCCAAATTATTTACAGCTACTATTTTTTAGTATCCAATTGATTACCTTGCCTTTCTTGATATTTAAAAATAACTTTATCAAAGAGCTGATAGTTTCCTTGTTTAAACGCTTGCCAGTTCATTATGGAAAATGATCCAAAAGTATCGATTATTACAGCGGTGTATAATGGTGAGGCTACAATTTCACGTACCATCGAGAGCGTGTTGAAACAATCCTATCCCAACATACAATACATTATTGTAGATGGGAGTTCAACTGATCAAACCTTAGCCATTATTGCAAAATTAAACAAGGGAAATTTCACGGTTATTTCTTCCCCGGATGAAAGTATGTATGAGGCAATGAACAAAGGGATTGAGATCGCCACTGGAGAACTTATTGGGATAATTAATAGCGATGATTGGTACGAAAAAGACGCGGTTTCCAATGTGGTAGCTGCATACTCAACTCATCCTCAGGTTGAGATTTTTCACGGATTATTAAGGTATCACAATACGGATCAGCATATAGAAGCCATTATGGGCCACGAAGCATCTTTTTTAAATAAGGGGATGATAGAACATCCAACCTGTTTCGTTAAAAAAGAGCTTTATTCAAAAATCGGTCTCTTTAATTTAAATTATCGCTTTGCAGCCGATTACGAATTTATGCTCAGAGCCTATAATCAAAAAGCTAGATTCTCCTTTATTCCTCAGCTTTTAGCTAATTTTAGCATTGGAGGCTCCTCAACATCTTTTGAAGCAGCGAAAGAAACATTAACAATACAATACCATTATCGGCTTATCTCCATGGTTAAGAAACAAGTGCTCATTTTTTACTGGTGGTTAAAGTGTCGAAAATGAAAATTACATTTCTGATCAGTGACTTGTCATTACAACGAGGAGGCGAACGTGTTACCGCGGTTATTGCCAATGCCCTAACTAAAAAAGAGCAGGTACATATTATTTCCCTTTATCAAATAAATGAAAAATATTTTTATGATTTTGATAGAAGTATTCAAATTACGGTGGTAAACCCGTATCAAGCAAACAGGAATAAAGTTTTCCAAAAACTCAACGAACTTTTTGCCCTTTCTAACTATATCTATAAAGCAGATGTAGATTTCATGATAGGTGTTGGTACATATTGTTCCGTCTTAATGGGAATGTTCAGCTGGTTAAATAGAAATATCAAGTATTTGGCTTGGGAACATTCAAGTTATATGGCTCCCACAAAAAAATGGCGGTTAATTAGACAACTCTTCTATAAAGGAATAGATGCGATCGTTTGCTTAAACAGCACAGATCAGGCTAACTATTCGCAGAAATTTAATCAGGTGTATGTTATCCAAAACCCCTTAAGCTTTAGCACAACAGAAAAGGCATCCTTAAAAAATAAACAAGTCTTATCGATAGGAGCGCTTGAAGAAGAGAAAGGATTTGATCTTCTAATCGAAGCATTTCATCAGTTCAAGGGAGATGAAGAATGGAAATTGCTAATTATTGGTGAAGGAAGTAAAAAAGAGGAATTGAAGCGTTTAATTGAACATTATAAGCTCCAAAACCGAGTAACCATTTTACCTTATACTAATGATATCTGCCATGTTTATTTGGAAGCAGGCCTATTTGTATTGCCATCACGAAGGGAAGGCTTCGGAATGGTATTATTAGAGGCTATGGAATGTGGATTGCCATGCATCGCTTTCGATTGTCCGACAGGCCCGGCTCATTTGATTAAAAATGAAATTAATGGGTTATTGGTGCCTGCACAAAACATAATAAAATTAAGCGAGTCGATTGAGCGAGTGGCACAGAATAATGAATTGGCGAAAAAATTTGTTGCGCAATCCCATTTAACATTGGCATCCTATCAGCAAGACCTCGTTTTGAGCTTATGGTACGGATTATTTAAAAGGCAAAGCGCATGAATATTGGAATAGATTATCGTTTTGCAGTATCTAGTGTGCGGGGAATTGGTTATTACATTAAAGAGGTTGTGGCACAGCTTATGGTGCTGGATAAGGTTAATAAATATTTCCTATATGTTAATACGAATACGGATATAGTTCTGCCTGATAATTTTAACTTGATTAAGCTCAAGGGTAAAAACTTAATTCTATTCGAACAATTTTATCTTCCTAAGCAAGCTAAAGCTGATCAATTGGATGTGCTTTGGTGTCCTTCTAATTCTGGGCCAATTTCTTTGCATCCTACCATTAAATTAATAGTTACGGTACACGATCTTGCTTTTAAAAAACGGCTGAATTCCCAACTTTTTAATTTTTTTGCTCCTAGAGAACTTCGGTTTGCATTAGCAGAACGTTATCGTATGTTGGCTTTAACCTATGGTTTGAAAAGGATTAATCAGCTAATTACCGTTTCAGATTATTCGGCCAAAGAAATTTTTACAAAATTGCATAGAAAAGCTGTTGTAATTAACAACCATATCAGCCCAACAGTAACTAGTAATGGAGACACTAGCTTATTGCAAAAACTTCGAATAGAACCCAAAAATTATATATATACACTTACTGGAGTAGCTCCCCACAAAGCTTTAAAAAGTTATATCGAATTGTTTCAGAACCAAACCATCAACAAACCTTTGGTAATTAGTGGGGTGTATAGCCAAAAACTGATTAAGAAATACGCGTCAACTCCCATCATTTTTAGCGGAGTTGTAACCGAAGAAGAAAAAAATACCTTGTACTCCAATGCTTATTGTTTTCTTTTTCTATCATTGGAAGAAGGATTTGGATTGCCCTTGCTTGAGGCTATGAAACATAAACTGCCTATCATCTGTACAAATCGTGGAGCATTACCGGAAGTTGGCGGCCAGGCGGTAATATTGGTCGAGCCAAATGATCATAGTAAAGTACAATACTTATTAAATGACCTCACACCTAATTTGCCGCCTAATCTAAAGATGCTACAACATGCACAACTTAATAAATACAGTGATTGGAAGATTGCTGCCAAAGCACATTTGGCTTTATTTGAAAAGGAGGGTAGGTCTTGAAAAAGTTAGTATTCTTTTTGCCTGACATCACTACTTCGGGTGGTGTAGAAAAAGTAGTAAGTAATTTAGCCAATCGCTTTGCCCAATCACCCAACTATCAAGTGTTGATTTTAACATGCATCGATTTTGATCAGCCTTTTTTTTACGAGGTTTCTCCCAAGGTATCCCTATTCAGCTTAAATCGTCCGGCCTATCCTCGGGGAGCATTCGCTAAAATTAAATGGTATCAAGAGCTAATTAAACCGTTAGATCAGTTTTTATTGGCCCATGAGATAGCTATTATTTTTGCAGAGGGAAGTTATCTTTCACTCTGTTTAACTATGATTAAAAATGAAAAGGTTATCAAAGTGGGATGCGAGCACATAAGCCATGATGCTGTTAATATCTTTCATCAAGGGCTAAGACGCATAAATTATCGAAAATTAGATGCATTGGTGGTTTTAACAAAACTTGATCGTGCTTACTTTTCATCTTTTTTAACAAATGTATTTCTCATCCCTAATTTTATTCTACCCTTTGATCAAAGGGCGGGTAGTTTAAAAAATAAAACAATTGTAGCCACTGGAAGGTTAGAATCCCAAAAAGGTTTTGACATATTAATTAAGGCATTTGCTAAAATACACTCGCAATTTCTAGACTGGAATCTTATTATTTACGGAGAAGGAAGCGAAAGAAGGGCACTGGAGAGTTTGGTTGATCAATATTCTTTGTCCCAGAGCATAAAAATGCCGGGAAGGGTATTTAATTTATCGGATAAATTGAAAAATGCACTTATATTTGTGGCACCATCTCGCTACGAAGGCTTCCCTCTAGCTCTTTTAGAAGCCATGGGTTTAGGCTTGCTTTGTGTAAGCAGCAATATAAGCGGATCAAATGAAATTATTCAACATCAAATTAACGGGATATTGGTTAAACCAAAAAGCATTTCGGCTTTAGCAAATGCATTGTGTAATCTAATTATGGATCAAGAGTCTTGGGGAAAAATGAGCGCTGCAGCCTTAAAAAAAGCAGATCAATATCAAATCGATTCTATAATTATAGAGTGGGAAAAACTTATAGATCATTTGATCGGACAAAACATTCAGCATGAAATTTAGTGTACTACTCTCTGTTTATTTAAAAGAGCGTCCTGAAAATTTAAGCGATGCACTTCAAAGCATGGTAGAACAGACTTTGGTACCCGATGAACTTATTCTGATGATCGATGGACCTATTACCGTTAAACTTACAGAGGTTATAGATCTATTCAAAGCTAACTATCCAGGGTTATTAAAAACCGTTGTTTTAGAAGAAAATATAGGTCTGGGCAATGCCCTAAAAGTTGGGCTGCACCATTGTCAATATGATATTGTAGCTAGAATGGATACAGATGACATTAGCCTTCCTGTTAGATTTGAAAAGCAAGTAGCATTTTTAAGTAAAAATCCACATATCGCAGTAGTTGGTAGTAATGTTGAGGAGTTTAACAAAGTACCCGGAGATCTTAAGATTCATAAACGTATGCCAGAATCTGGGGAGGCCTTACTTTCCTATGCTAAATACAGGAACCCCCTTAATCACCCCAGTATTATATTTAGAAAAGCTGCAGTATTGGATTCAGGTAGTTATGATAACCATACTCCATTATTTGAAGATTATAGCCTGTTTGCGAGAATGCTAAAAAAAGGATATGAATTCTATAATATTCAAGAAGACCTGATTTATTTTAGGGTTGGCGATGGTTTAGAGAACATTAAACGAAGAAGCGGTCTTCATTATATTAAAAATGAGATTAAGTTTCTAAAATATGCCTATCACATTGGTCATCTAAATACTTTTGAATTTTCTAAATCATTGATTGTTAAGATTTTTCTGCGTTTGTTTCCGGGACCTGTGGTTTTATGGTTTTACAAAAAATTTTTAAGGGGCTAGGCAACTGAAAAACAACTATAGCTACTACCTTTTAACAAGGTATTTGTGTTGGTGAATGATTATATTAGTATGTTTGCCAAATTAGTATGTTTTATAAAGTAAAGAGCAACAGTGTGAAAAACACCAGTATTACCTTTAGGCCTCATCTTTCCATTCTTTTTTGCTCTTTATTTCTAAGCCTATTTTCGGTACTGTGTTTATATAGTTCTCCTAGTTTTTCCCAAACACTACCGGTTGGCTTACTTCAGAACATTGATGATAATTATAGGAGACAACAGCTCTTAGGGGTTGATACTTCGAATTCATCTTTCATGATTCGCCCCATCTTTATCAATAGCAGAAATGATCTACAGCTGTCTACCAATCGTGAAGCTCCAAGCCTTATGGAATGGAACCGTTTACTTTGGAAAAGTGCTAATGGAAATTCAGAGTTGCGTGCGTTGCCCATTGCTTGGCAACAGCAATATACTACACATCATCCCTATGGTATAAACGATGGAGCACTTATTCCTTCAAAGGGCTACGAAACTTCATTTTCAGCCGGCATATATGCAAAAATTGGTCCCTTAACTATTCAGTTGAGGCCTGAATTCGTATTCGCTGAGAATAAAAGCTTTAGGCTGTTGAGCGATGCAGATTATGGCCCTAATTTCACAAAATTCTATACTACGTATGTGAAAACCATAGATCTACCAGAGCGGTTTGGTACGGATACCTATCAAAAGTTTAATTGGGGCCAAAGCAGCATCCGCTTAAATTTGGGGCCTGCCTCCATAGGTTTGTCAAACGAAAACTTATGGTGGGGACCAGGAATAAGGAGCTCATTATTGATGAGTAATAATGCAGATGGTTTTAAGCACCTTACTTTAAACACCACAAGGCCGGTAAAAACATGGCTGGGTACTTTTGAAACCCAGATTATAGCCGGGCGCTTAGAAAATTCTGGAATTGAAATGCCCAAAAATCTAAATTTGCCACCTAAAAGTACGGATTGGCGATATTTATCAGCTATTAACTTTGTTTATCAGCCTAAATGGGTACCAAATCTATTTTTAGGTTTCGAACGTTCTTTTACCATTTATAGTAAGGATATTGGCAGTGGTTTCTCAGATTATTTCCCAATTTTTACTGGAGTCGAAAAAAAGAATTATCCTTATAGTTACGACACCAACTCTACAACAGAAGACGACATACCACGTGATCAGCGCTTATCTCTTTCAGCACGCTGGGTACTCCCCGAATCTAAGGCGGAAGTGTATGTTGAATTTGGCAAAAATGATCATAATTATGACCTTAGGGATCTCATTTCTGAGCCCGAGCACAATCGTGCTTATGTAGCGGGATTCAGAAAACTGGTTCCTTTAAATATCGAAGATCAATATATTCAGGTTGGTATAGAGTTTACGCAATTGGAGCAAACGGGCACCAAAGTATTGAGACAGGCAGATTATTGGTATAATCATTATTTAATATTGCATGGTTATACCAATAATGGGCAAATTCTTGGTGCAGGTATAGGCACGGCAAGTAATTTGCAATCCATGGATGTTAGCTGGGTAAAAGGATTAAAAAGAATTGGAATCCAATTGGAGAGGACGGTTCAAAATAATGAGTTGATGTATAAAGGAATCGGAGATGTACGCAGGCATTGGATAGACCTTAGTGCGACAGGAAGATTTGATTGGGACTATAAAGGCTTCATCCTTAATAGTGAAATCGGTTATATACGCTCCTTAAACTACCAGTATAATTTTTTAAGTCCCGAAAAATTTTTCTGGGACTGGGATAAACAAGATGTAAATAACCTACAGTTCAAAGTGGGGATTATCTATCGTTGGTAATTGGTAATAGGTGTTGATTTTGCAATAATCCACTATCTAACAAACGAACAAAAGATTTGCTTTTTGGCACCTGCTTTAAAATCTCTAAATGCTTTTCGTGGTGTAGGTCGGTCCCAATAAAATCGATCATGTCCTTTTCAATTAATTTTTCGGCGATGGCCCTGACGTGTTTTCCGTAGTGATCGGTTAGGGAAAGGGCATTAACCTGAAACTCAACTCCCATCTCTTTGAGGCGGGTAAAATAATTAAAAGTTTTGTGAAAAAACAGATACCGTTCTGGGTGCGCCAATATGATTCGATAGCCTTTAATCCCAATTTCAAAGATTTGTTCCTCTAAATTATGGGGCCTTGCCATCTGACTAAACTCAATCAAAAGACGATTTCCTGGTAAAGGTAATAAGGCATTATTATTTAGTTGTTCTGTAAACTGATCATCTAAGTAGTATTCTGATGAGACATCTAAACCCACCCCATCCAATAATTTTTCGTCTAAGAGACTAAATCCCTGTTTTAAGGTGTCACGGGTATTGGGATGGATATCTTGAAGGGTATGAGGAGTGGTAATGAGATGATGAAAACCTAGATCCCTGAGACCCTTGATAAGCTGTAAACTGTTTTCGACATTGGTTGCACCATCATCCACCCCAGGAATAAGATGAGAATGCATATCAATTCCAACAGCGCTAAAATCAGCATATTTAGCGTTTTTTGAGCGGTTAAAAAAAATCATTAAATAATTTGATTTGGTATCTACTAATCTAGTCATTACATCGGAATAAAAAAACATAGCATGAAATAAAGTAATAATCTTGATTTAATTGAGGTAAATTGTATTAATCATCGCTTTAAATATTATCTTTGCCAATTCAAATAAACCATGCATAATTTGCTTATGAGACGATTTTTCTATCTCTCTTTTTTGATTGTTTTTTTTGGCTCATGTAGTAATGTAGCTTATAAACAGGTCTCTTACTTTAAAGATCTGCCTCCTCAGGGCGTTATTGAGGAAGCGATACGTGAGCAGGCAAAATTAAAAATACAAAAGGGAGATATTTTAGCAATTGGCATTACCAGTTTAAATGAAGCTGCCTCAGCAATTTATAACCAAGGGAATATCAGCATAGCTACTTCCGCAGATGGAACTTCGAAAAGTGCCGGAGTTAATGGTTTTTTGGTAGATCAGGAAGGAAAAATACAAATTCCTCAACTTGGTTCTATCAAGGTTGAAGGTATGGGCACTGCTGAAGCGAGAACTCTTTTGCAACAAACCTTGTTAAAATACCTAAAGGAACCTGTTGTTAGCTTAAGGATCACAAATATTAAGATTTCTGTATTAGGAGACGTAGCGAAACCGGGCGTTTATCCCATTCAGAATGAGAAAATTACATTAACCGATGCATTAAGCATGGCGGGCGACCTAAACATTACCGCTTTGAGGAAAAATGTATTGCTCATAAGAGAAATAGATGGGAAACGTCAGTATGTAAGGTATGATCTAACCAGTAAGGAATTATTTAACTCGCCCTATTACTATTTACAGAACAATGATGTGCTGTATATCGAACCCGGCAATGCGAAGTATTCTAGCGTAGATTCTAGCTATAAAAATGTAGGTATCATTTTATCTGCACTCTCTTTAGTTGCCCTTCTAATTATTCAGCTATAGTCCATCTCATTTTACGACATGAATACAGACCCACACCAAAATGACTTTGAGCAAGAGTTTAATGAGAATGAAGGCATAAACCTAAGAGATATTTTATTAAAATATCTGTACTTCTGGCCCGTTTTTGTACTCTGTTTACTGATTACATTATCACTTGCATTTGTTTATCTGAGGTACACCAAACCTACTTATGAGGTTAAGGCTACCTTGTTAATAAAAGATAACAAGAAAGGGAGTGATTCGAAAGATATCTTAAACCAGTTAGATCTTTTTGGAGGCTCAAAAGTAGTTGAAAACGAAATCGAAATATTACAGTCTAAAGCTTTAATGTCAAAAGTAGTTGACCGCTTAAATCTGGCAGTGAAATATAATGTGGAGGGCAGGGTTGTAAATTCGGACATTTACGAAGAAAGACCGGTTAATATGGTATTGCTCGATATCGACCCAAGTATTTACGGGAAGATATTTCAGCTAAAAATAATAGACGACTCTCGCTATGAGCTGATTGATATGAATACTGGTCACAGAACTACCGGTGCATTTGATGTGGTTCAGCGCAGTGCCTTGGGGGTTTATAAGTTAGAGAAAACGGCACATTTTTTTTCCAACAGAAATAAAATATTAACATTAATAATATCTGATCCTGTAGCGGTTACAGATTCCTATCTCTCTAATTTGAAAGTGGGAATTGCTTCTAAACAATCTACAGTTCTTGAACTGGTTTATATCGCAACAATTCCAAAACGCGGCAAGGACATCCTTAACACGCTCATTAAAGTGTATAATGAAGCGGCGTTAGCAGATAAAAATCAAACTACGCAGAGTACCATTTCGTTCATCAATGAGCGTTTGGCCTTAATTAGTGGAGAGCTTACTGATGTCGAAAAACAAGCAGAAATTTATAAAAGCAGCCAAGGTTTAACCAATATAACAGATGATGCCGCTCTATTTTTAGATAATGTTAAAGCCAATGATCTTCAATTAAATGTGGTTAACATTAAACTTGAAGTTATTAAAGATATTAAACGCTATATCAACTCTAATTCGACACAAGAAAAATTGCCGGGTGCTTTTGGGATAGAAGATCCTGTATTGATATCGCAACTTAACCAATTAAGTGAGGCGCAATTACAGCGAGATCGCCTTTTGGCCACTACCCAACCTCAAAATCCTATTCTTGAACCGGTGAACAAGCAAATTGCTACCATTAGGGCTAGCATGAAAACCAATATTGAGAATATTGAGGCTTCGTTGCTTAGTACCAAACGCGGCCTTCAATCCTATAGTGCGGTTTATGAAAACTCTATCAAAAAGATCCCGCAGCAAGAACGTCAATTTACAAGTATAAAAAGACAACAGGGGATAAAGGAAAGCCTTTATTTATACCTGTTGCAAAAACAGGAAGAGGCCGCATTATCTTATGCTTCTTCTATAGCTGATAGTAGAGTGGTGGATGCTGCGTACAGTTCAAAACAGCCCATTCAGCCAAAAAGAGAGAACACTTTTTTAATCGCCCTACTATTAGGCATAGCTTTGCCTATTTTGTATATTTATATTAAAGAGCTCATCAATAATAAAATTCTTAGAACTTCTGATATTACTAAGCTAACTAATATACCTGTGTTAGGCGAAATAGGTTATGAAGAAAGTTCCGATCCTATCGTTGTAAACGTAAACAGCAGAAAGGCGGTAGCCGAACAGTTCAGAGCTATTCGTACTAATTTACAGTACATGCATGGCAAGAATACAAAGGGGCGCGTTACTTTATTCACGTCGAGCATGTCTGGTGAGGGAAAAAGTTTTGTTGCGAGTAACATCGGTACTGCCCTTGCGATAAGTGGGAAAAAAACGGTGTTATTGGAACTTGATTTGCGCAAGCCTAAGATCAGTAAGTACCTTAACCTAACAAATAGAAGTGGGTTAAGTAATTATCTAATAGGAAAAAGTGAGATTAAAGACATTATACAGCCTTCAGGTATTCATGAAAATCTTTTTGTAGTAGGTTCAGGCCCTATCCCCCCAAATCCGTCAGAATTATTAGTGCAGGATGATATGGATACACTGATTGCGTATTTAAAAACTCAGTTTGACGAAATTTTGATTGATACGCCTCCCATCGGTTTGGTTACCGATGCGCAGATCTTAGCTAGGTTAGCAGATGTGAGTATTTATTTGGTAAGACAAAGCGTAACCTTAAAAGACCAGATAAAAAGGATGGATCTAATTGCTAGAGATAAGTTCCCTAGATTGAATATCGTTTTCAATGGTATAAAAGACAACGGTCAAAATGGTTATTATGGCTATGGCTATGGTTATGGCTACGATTATTACTCTGATAGTAAGCCTAGTCGCTTTACTTTCAAATCAGCATTCAAAAATTTTTTAAAACGCTTTTAATACCTTAAAGAATCATGTCGGTAGCTAATATGTCAGTACCTCACTCAGAAGAAACCAAAATTGCAATCATTGGACTAGGATATGTAGGCTTGCCACTTGCTGTTGCATTTGCAGAGAAATATGCCGTTATTGGTTTTGATATTAACGAAAACCGAATTAAACAGCTTAATACGGGTATAGATTATACTCTTGAAATCGATTCAGCTCAATTGAAGCCCTTGATTTCGAGTGAACCACATAAAAAAGGACTTTATTTTACTTCAGATCTGGATCAGCTTAAAGACAATACAGTTTTTATCGTTACGGTTCCAACACCAACTGATAAATATAACCGCCCAGATTTAACACCTCTTTATAAAGCTAGTGAAACTGTAGGCAAGGTTCTTAAGAAAGGTGATATTGTAATCTATGAATCAACCGTGTATCCAGGCGTTACAGAAGACGAGTGTGTACCTGTTTTAGAAAAAATTTCTGGGTTAAAATTCAACATTGATTTCTATGCAGGTTATTCTCCTGAAAGAATAAATCCGGGCGATAAAGAACATACGGTTACTAAGATTTTAAAAGTTACTTCGGGCTCTACCCCAGAAATTGGAGAAAGTATCAATAAGCTATACCAATCTATTATTACCGCTGGTACGCATTTAGCACCTTCAATACGGGTAGCTGAGGCAGCCAAGGTAATCGAAAATTCACAACGTGATATTAATATTGCTTTCGTAAATGAATTGGCTAAAATATTTAATCTGTTGGGCATAGATACCAATGAGGTATTGGAAGCTGCAGGTACAAAATGGAACTTTTTGAAGTTCAAGCCAGGTCTGGTTGGCGGGCACTGCATCGGAGTTGATCCCTATTACTTGGCTCAAAAGGCTCAAGAAGTAGGTTATCACCCAGAGATTATCCTAGCGGGTAGAAGATTAAACGATGGGATGGGAGCTTATGTAGCTGGAGAAGTTATTAAACTAATGGTTAAAAAGGATATTCCTGTAAAAAAAGCCAAAATACTTGTTTTGGGCTTTACCTTTAAGGAAAATTGTCCTGATGTGAGAAACACTAAAGTTATTGATATTATCAACGAACTTAAAACATATCATACCGAAATCACGGTGTTTGATCCTTGGGCCAAACCATCAGCGGTGCTTCATGAATATGGCATCGAAACCGTTGATCAAAAAGAAAACATTGCTACAGACGCATTTGATGCAATTATATTAGCCGTATCCCATAAGGAGTTTAATGATTTCGATTTTGATGGCTTGAGAAGAGAAAATTCGATATTATACGACGTGAAATCTTGTTTAGGGAAACACTTAGTTGATGGAAGTTTATAAAGATGTACGACATTAAATACCATAATGATGATTTGGGTGATAAGTCGTTTTTAATCACGGGGGGCGCAGGATTTATTGGCTCTCACCTTGTAGAATATCTTTTAAAATACAAGGCCAAAAAAGTACGCGTTTTGGATAATTTTTCTACTGGGTTTCATCATAATATAAAGAATTTTAAAAGTAACCCTGCCTTTGAATTGGTTGAAGGAGATATTAGAAATAGAGAGGAATGTATGAAGGCCGTTGACGGCATTGATTACGTGAGCCATCAGGCGGCCCTAGGCTCGGTTCCAAGATCTATAAATGATCCGCTTACAACAAACGATGTTAATATCACTGGGTTTTTAAATATGCTGATGGCCTCAAGAGAAGCTGGGGTTAAACAATTTGTTTATGCAGCAAGCTCAAGTACCTATGGCGATCACCCCGCCCTGCCTAAAATAGAAGATACTATCGGCAATCCATTATCGCCTTATGCAGTGACGAAATTTGTAAACGAACTTTATGCGGCAGTATTTTCTAAAACGTATAACTTTCATTCATTAGGCCTAAGGTATTTCAATATATTTGGCCCGAGACAAAACGTTAAAGGTGCATATGCTGCGGTTATACCCCTGTTTACAAATGCAGCGTTGAACGGCGAAACACCAACAATAAATGGTGATGGATTAACTAGCCGTGACTTTACATTTGTAGAGAATGCTGTACAGGCTAACATTAAAGGAATGTTGAATATTACTTTAACTCAATCTGAGGTAATTAATATAGCTTGTAATGAGAGAACAACGTTAAATGATTTGTGGAGAATTATATCAGCTATCGCTGGAACTTCTATTAAGCCAAAATATCAACCAGAACGAGATGGGGATGTTAAACATAGTTTGGCAAGTATAGTTAAGGCAAAGCAATTAATTAATTATGAACCCACCATAAATTTAAATAATGGGCTAGGAATTACTGTTCAGTGGTTAAAATCGGAAAATAATTTATAATTATGTTCATTATTGGCGAAATAGGTCAGGCACACGAGGGAAGTTTGGGTATCGCCCATTCTTACATTGATGCATTGAAGGATAGTGGAATCAATGCTATAAAGTTCCAAACGCATATAGCTGAGGCCGAAAGTAGTGAATTTGAGCCTTTCCGTATAAAATTTAGCTATGAAGACGATACGAGGTATGATTATTGGAAACGCATGGAATTTAGCTTGCCGCAATGGAAAGAACTTAAGCGGCACTGCGACGATGCTGGACTAGAGTTTATTTCTTCTCCATTTTCTAATGCTGCGGTTGATTTATTAGAAGAGCTGGATGTAAAACGTTATAAAATAGGCTCTGGCGAGGTAAGTAACTTTTTATTGTTAGAAAGGATTGCCCAAACAGGTAAACCTATTATTTTATCTTCAGGAATGAGCTCTTTTGAAGAGATTGAGCAAGCTGTAAATTTTTTGGTTCCCTATAAAAATGAGCTCTCTATATTGCAATGCACTACGGCCTATCCCACTCAGCCCAAAGAATGGGGATTAAATGTGATCAATGAATTGAAATCTAGGTTTGCATATCCAATTGGTTTTTCGGATCATTCTGGTGAGATATATGCAGGTCTAGCGGCAGCAACATTGGGAATTGATATTTTAGAGTTTCACGTGGTCTTTAACAAGGAAATGTTTGGGCCTGATGCAAAAGCATCCCTAACGCTACCCCAGGTTTCGATGTTGGTAGAAGGGATCAAGCAAATTGAGGAAGCGAGGACTGCAAAGATCGATAAAAACTCTACCGTAAAGTATACGGAACTGAAATCAATGTTTGAAAAATCTTTAGCGGTAAATAAACATTTAGAAGCGGGACATATTTTAAGAAATGAGGATCTGGAAGCCAAAAAACCCAAAGGATATGGCATTCCTGCAAATCAATATAAAGAGGTGCTGGGAAAACGAATCGCTCACCAAATGAATAAATGGGATTTTTTAAACCCGCAAGATCTGGAACAAGATGGAAGATAAAAGAAAAGTTTGTGTTGTTGTAACAGCTAGACCCAGTTACAGTAGAATTAAAACTGCGCTCAAAGCAATCCAAAAGCACCCCAAATTGGAACTTCAGCTTGTAGTTGCTGCTTCAGCATTGCTTGATAGATATGGCAGTGCTGTTAATTACATCGTAAATGATGGGTTCGAAATTAGCGCCAGAGTTTTTAATGTGCTTGAAGGCGAGAATCCAACTGCAGCTGCAAAAACAACTGGTATTGGTATTTTAGAACTGTCAACAGTATTTGATAATTTAAAGCCCGATGTGATTGTTACTGTTGCAGATAGATTTGAAACCATGGCAACGGCTATATCTGCCAGCTATATGAACATTCCTCTTATCCATATTCAGGGTGGAGAAATTACCGGAAATATTGATGAGAAAGTTCGTCATGCTATCACGAAGCTATCTGATTTGCATCTTGTAGCCTCTTTAAAAGCACAAGAGCGCGTTGTACGGATGGGAGAGCATGAAGAAAGTGTAAAGATGACCGGTTGTCCGAGTATAGATCTCGCTAAAGAAATTATCGATAGGAAAGAGTTAAGCTTTGATCCCTTTATTAAATATGGGGGCGTAGGCCATAAAATAAATATTTCAGAAGGCTACTTGGTTGTTATGCAACATCCTGTTACCACAGAATATGAATCGAGCAGAAAGCATATTGAAGAAACGCTCAAGGCCATTTCAAAAATGAATATTCCAACCCTTTGGTTTTGGCCTAATGTGGATGCGGGATCTGATGGAACGTCAAAAGGGATTAGATCATACAGAGAACATCAACCAGAAGTTATAGAAAACATCCATTTCTTTAAGAACATGGAGCCTACTGATTTTCTTGAACTTATCAATCATTCTCTATGTTTAATTGGAAATAGCTCAGTGGGAATAAGAGAAAGTACTTATCTTGGTGTGCCTGTTGTAAATATTGGAAGTAGGCAGAACGGAAGAGAGCGGGGAGGAAATGTAATTGATGTAAATTATAGTGCCGAAGAAATCATTGATGGCATAAATAAACACATCAATCACGGTAAGTACCAGTCTAATTATACCTATGGTTCGGGAGATGCAGGAAAGAATATCGCAGATGAAATATGGAACTGGAGTCCGAGAATTGAAAAAATATTACAGTACTAATGAAAGTAGTGCTACAAAATGGAAGTACATATGGGAGACTAACTGCTTTTGATTTCGGTAATACTGAAATCGAAGAGTACCGTAACCATTATGATTATATCTTTTTTGCGAGTACGTCTGATTTTCCTGATCAAAATTTACAAGTTATCAAGAAAACCAGTGCCATAATTAAGGTTATTGAAATTGAAGAGGAGCAAATTGCTACTTATCATCCAACATGTAGAAATGAAATAAGACGAAGTTATAGGACTCCTGAGTTTTCTGTAGAAGTTAATTCAACTCCGTTAAACGAATTATTTCTGTTCCATTCAGCGTGTGAAAAGGAACGGGGATGGAAACCGGTACCACCAGAAGAATTGGATCAAAGCATAACCATATGTGTTAGATATAATTCGGAATTAATTGCCGGGATGACTGCTTATAAAGAAAGAGATTTTCTCCGCGTTGGAAGAATTTTTAGCAGAAGGAAATCTGAACTGTATAAAGAGTTGCCACAGGTTATATTTTCGTCCGCTTCAAGAAGAGTTGTTCACGAAATGACCAGATGGTGCAAAAATAATAACATAGATGTTTTGGATCTTGGGGGGGTTGATTTAGAGGATCCTTCTAAAATTGGCATTTCGAAATTTAAAATGTCCTTTGGATCAAGTATTACACCGATGTATTTAGGCAGAGTTTATGGAAATAATTACCTTGCCCTCGAAAAATATATAAGTGAGAATAATTACGATTTAACATAGAGGTGATGATACATATTCTAGGTCATAATGACATTGTCAGAAACTTATCTAAAGTATTAAAAGATAAGGGTATAGAATTTAAAGTCTTTAGTAATGTTAGCAATCCCAAAGATATTTATAATTATTATTTCATTGATAATGTTAATGAACTAAAGAAGGCTTTACAACAGGATGGCAGCAAATGTTTGAGAATCTCGGCGGGAGCCCCATGGATGTTTAGTAAATCTTTCTTAGAAGAATTCGAGGAAGGTATCTTTAACGTTCATGGTACTGCATTACCACAAGATAGAGGAGGTACGGTGGTTTCTTGGTTGATATTGAATAAAAAAAGGCTAGGTTATTCCGTAATTCATAAGATGACTTCCTCTCCGGATGCGGGTCCCATTCTAATGGTTAATGAATTTATTTACCCCTTAGATTGTATATATCCCTACCAGTATTTAGAAATCTATAACATTGAACAAGAAAAGCTAGCAACAAAGCTTTGTTTGGAATGGGCAGACAAAAAAGTTGATTTAAGAAATCTCTCCATCCAGCCCCATTATCTATCCACATACTGGCCGAGGTTGCAAGCAGATCTAAATGCAGCTATCGATTGGAGTTTAGAAGGTCAAGATATCGAACTCTTTGTAAGAGCCTTTGATGACCCTTATAATGGAGCTTTTACTTTTTGGAGAAATTTGCAAATAAGAATAAAAAAAGGGTTTTTTCAGTCCGATTTAAATTTCCATCCATTTCAATGGGGGATTGTTTATAGAAAGACCCAAACCCCAACTATTAAATATCTTGCCATTTCTGTGAAGAATGGAACACTTTATATTCAAGATGTAGTTGATAACGAAGGGAATGATATCTTTGATAAAATTTCTGAGGGAGATCGGTTCTATACGGAAGAGGCAGAAATTACTAAGTCTAAGCAGCGAGTAATCAAAGCAAAGGGAGGATTTAATACTCAAACCAAATTCTAATTTTGAAATTAACGATTGTTAACTATCATTATTTTAGAGAAGATATATACCTTTCCGGGATATATCCGGTTTCTAAAAAGCAATTTGAAAATCAATTGGATTTGATTTCGAAGAAGTATTGCTTTGTTTCTCAGAAAGATATTATTGAATTTTTGCTTGGAAGTAGAAGATTGGAAGGTAAGCAATGTTGTTTAATTACATGGGATGATGGACTTAAAGAGCAAATGAGCGCGTTTGAAACCATGAAGAGGCTATCGGTTCCAGCTATTTTTTATGCGCCTACTTATCCCATTTTCGAGAACAAGGTTTTAGATGTTCATAAAATACATTTAATAAGAACTAAAATTTCTGATGATTCTTTTTACAATGCGCTAAATGAATCATTTAAGATAGACTCATATACGTTTGACATTGATAAATTAGATAATCAATATCGCTATGACACTTTGATAAGCAAGAAGGTTAAATATTTTATCAACTTTGTGCTGTCTGAAAATGAAAGAAGCAAATTTCTAGATGATCTTTTTGAGGATTTATTTGGCGACGAAGCACGTTTTGCCCAATCTTTCTATATGAATAAAGATGATTTAATCGAAATATCTAAGGCAGATTCATTAGGATCACATGCACATAGGCATATTCCTTTAGCTAAAGTTGCCGCAGAAAATGCAAAAATGGATATTTTGAAATCGATTAATTTGTTAGAACAGTTAACTAACAAACCTATAGTGTCATTTAGCTATCCATACGGAGGAAATAGCGCAGTTAGTGAAAACCTGGTTCCTATGTTTAATGAAACCAATGTAAAATTCGCACTAACGATGTTGCGGGGCGAAAATGATTTATCGTTAGAAAACAAATTTTTATTAAAACGAATTGATACCAATGAGGCAATTGGAGGTAAGTACTATATAGCTGAAATTTGAAAAAATTATTAATTGCAGAGGTAAAAGATTTTTCATTAGAAGTTCTTCATACGTTAAAAAGAACATTTATTGTAGATTTTAAAGATATTGTAAAGGAAGATCTTAAACAGGCCTTTCTAGATTACGATATTTTTTGGTTTAGAATAGGCTTTAAACTCGATAAAGAACTGTTAGCACTGAAAAATAATAGGGTTAAAATAATCGTGTGCCCTGCAACTGGATTAGATCATATTGATACGAAATTATGTGAAGAATTAAATATTACGGTACTTAGTTTGAAAGGCGAATTTGAATTCCTTAAAAATGTAAGAGCAACAGCTGAGCATACCATAGGTTTAGCATTATGTTTAATTAGAAACACATTACCTGCCGCCAACAGTGTAAAGGATGGAATTTGGAACAGGGATTTATTTAAAGGCAGTGAATTATTTGAGAAGAAAGTTGCTGTAATTGGATATGGACGGCTAGGAAGAATTACCGCTGGTATTTATGCAGCGTTTGGTGCAAATGTTTTTATCTTTGACAGGGAAGAAATAGAAAATCCACCCTATAAAGTGGCTGAGAAAATTGATGACGCGCTACATAATTGTTTTTTATGTAGTTTGCATATTTCTTATAGTGATGAAAACATTGGATTTTTTGATGATAAAATGTTTGATCTGATGCCATTAGGAAGTTATTTTGTAAATACAAGTAGGGGTAGTTTGGTTAATGAACGAGCTCTTATAGAAAATGTTGAAACCGGAAAATTATTGGGAGTAGCCACTGACGTTGTAGAAAATGAACCGCATTTGGCCCAGTCAGAACTATGGATGTACGCTAATAAAAATCCTCAGAAAAACATCCTTATCACCCCACATATAGGGGGCAATACCCACGAAAGTTTTTATAAGACAGAGCTATTTATGGCAAACAAATTGATTTCCCATGAATACTAAAGTACTAGCTATTATTCCAGCAAGGGCCGGCTCGAAAAGAGTTCCCCAAAAGAATTTCAGACCATTTTCTGGTACAACCTTAACCAATCTGGCAATTGAGCAAGCATGTGAGGCTAAATTATTGGACAAGATTGTAGTGAATTCTGATGCAGATGAAGTCCTTTCTATTGCAAGTAATTACCAAGGTATTTTCACCTTAAGAAGACCAGAATCACTTGCCACCGACGAATCTCCTGCCATAGATTATATGTTGCAAACTATTTCAGAACTAGAAAGCAAGGGAGAAAAATTTGATTTGATCGTTATTATTCAACCAAGTTCTCCATTGAGAAATGGAGTGCATATAGATAAAACCATACAACTTTTATTGGATAATGCCGATGCCACATCCAGTGTGAGCGTAGTTAAACTGCCACACATGGCTCATCCCCATAAATTAAAAGTGTTAAAAGGCAACGTTCTAGAGCCCTTTCTTGTTGATGAAGGACAAAAAACTGCCGCACATGAATTGCCAGATGTATTTGTAAGAAATTGTGCGGTATACGTTTTTAGAACTGAGAATTTAAAGAACGGGATTACTTATGGAAATAAATGTTTAGGTTATGAAATGCCAGCCGAAACATCTGTGGATATTAACGATGTTCTCGATTTTAAATTTGCTGAATTTCTTTTCAAAGATTTAAAATAAAACACCTATTAGGTAATGTAAATGAAAGGGATATCTCTTTCATAATCACAATTGACCCAAATGAATATAATACAAAATATTAAGGCACTTACTAAAGATGGAGCAATCTATGGGTTAAGTAAGGTAGTTGGGCAGGTAATAGGTTTCTTTTTAATTCCTTTGTATACTAAGTATCTTACTCCTGATGATTATGCTATCCTATCCTTAATAGGGATATTATCCGTATCGTTTACATTATTTTCTAGTTTTGCGCTCGACTCAACTGCATATCGATTTGTAGGAATGATGAAGACACATAAGTATAGGATTATTTATGCGTCGAGTGCAAACACATTAATTATCATTGCTTCGGGATCATTGGGACTATTGTTGATTATTTTTAGTGCCCCTATGTCCAATATTCTTTTTGATACACCAGTACATGGTAAATATGTGGTGATCGGCGTTTTAGGGGCCATAGCAGCTACCATTTCAACTGTCCCAAGCGCATATTTTAGAATATTAAGAAAAGCGAAATTGATTGGGTTTTCAACCATATTGAATTTAATTGTTTCCATTACATCCACCATATTACTAGTTGTGGTATTTAAATGGGGAGTTACCGGTGCGCTATTGGGCAACTTTTTTGGCAACCTAGTTACTACCCTTTATCTTTCGATATCGGCTCCGATATGGAGATTTACTTTCTCAAAAGCTATAAATAAACAGCTCTTTTTATACGCGGCACCCATATTTCCACACAAGGTTTTGGCTTTTCTTTTTCCCGTATATAGCCAAATTGCATTAAAAGAATATACTTCACTTACAGATTTAGGCTATTATGCCGTTGCGTGGAAATTTTGCACGCCGTTTATGGTGTTTATCGGCACATTTCAGCAAGCATGGGCACCGTATAAATTTGAAATACTACGCAATCAACCTAATCCGAAAGCTACATTTATACGGTTGTTTAATGTTTATGTGCTTATTAGTGGAATTGTATTCCTATTTTCTGCTGGCTTGGGGAGCGACATACTAAAATTCTTCACACCAATTAATTTTCATACTGCAGGGAATTATGTGGCGTTTCTAGCGTTAATACCATTATTCCAAGGGATGTATTTTATGATGGGTACAGGGCAAGAGTTTTCTAAAAGCCCCAAACATTTACCTCTTATAAGTGGTAGCGGACTAATAATAGTTATTGTATCATCACTATTTTTATTGCCGAGGTATTCTGTGGCCGGTTTAGGTATCTCTATCAGTTTAGGCTGGTTAGTAATGGCAATTGGTAATTATTTATATTCTAATTCCCTTTATACCATTAAATACCAATGGAAACAGGTACTATTATTATTCTTTATATTTTTAGTACTGGGTTTTGCGCTCAACCGATTCAACGGCTATCAATTTAGATCGATCCTATATTTGAAAATCATAGTATTGATTGTTGTTTCTTGTGGCATTTCCTTGATTGTAATAACGCCGAAAAGAATAATCACATTTATTAAAATTAAAATGAAATGGGTTTAAATTTTAAGCAAAGTTTATATGTTAAACTTACAATAAGCCTTCCCAATAGGATAAAAAAATGGGTTAATGTCAAAGCCATTAATACCTATAGATTGCAGCAGGCGGTAGGTCGATGCGGAACGAATGTTATCGTAAATGGAACAGTAAGGGGTTTTGGGAAAAATGTGTATCTTGGTAATAACGTAAGTTTTAATGACAATTTTTTTGTGAACGGAGGAGGTGACTTAACTATAGGCGATTATTTCCATAGTGGAGTAAACATTACTATCATTACCTCTAATCATAATTACGAAAACGCAACGGCCATACCTTATGATAAGGTAAGAATAAATAAAGCGGTTGTTATTAAAGATTTTGTTTGGATCGGCAATAATGTTACAATAATTCCTGGCATTGTAATCGGCGAAGGCGCGATTATTGCAGCGGGTTCAGTTGTGGTAAAAGATGTCCCGGATTGCGCAATAGTTGGCGGTAACCCAGCAAAATTGATTAAATTTAGAAACTTAGAGGAATTCTATAAATTAAAGGACGAAAAAAAGTTCTTCTGATCATGAATAAATCGCAAGAAGAATATTATAAGGTACTTAATGAAATTAAAAGATTTGAAGGAGATGGTCTATTTTCTTACAAAGGCTTAAGTATTCCTAATATTTTATTGGCTGAGATAATTGCACATGATCTAAATGAAAATAAAGGCTTTTTTTCATTATATGAAAAAATTAAAAGTTTTTTAAAATACAATAAGAGAAAAATAAAATTTGATATTAAGGTTAATCCTGAAGATGATTGCATATTAATTTTTGTTAATACCCATAATCAGTGGGCTAGTATTGAACCCGTTTTTTCGGCCTTGTCAAGAACAAGGGCCAAAATAATCATATTAACCTCAAAGGATAAATTACATGCTAGATTCTTACGCCTAAAATATCCAACTGT
Organism: Pedobacter sp. NO84; assembly: GCF_059703915.1. Lineage (NCBI taxonomy): Bacteria > Pseudomonadati > Bacteroidota > Sphingobacteriia > Sphingobacteriales > Sphingobacteriaceae > Pedobacter > Pedobacter sp. NO84. The sequence goes on along the minus strand of NZ_AP046575.1, from coordinate 2,937,950 downwards.
ATTGTTAAGAGGCTTTGAATATAAAATTGAAGATTTTAAAACTACCCCGCATACTTCCGATTACGAAGCAATTATCAGACATTATATCCCACAGATTAGATTTCTAGAAAAAGCCATTAGACAGGTGTTTTCCCACACTAATCCAAAGTACGTTTTAGTTGGTAACGATCTTACATATGAAGGCAGAGTGGTAACAATAATTGCTAAACAGCTCAATATCCCGACAGGAATTGTCCAGCATGGTACGATAGACCGCTTGAGCCCCATGTTTGGCCGGATCATCAGCGATCAGATTTTTGTGTACGGAAATAAAGCTTTTAATGCATTGGTTGCAGTTGGATTAAACCCTGAACATATCGAAATTGCAGGATGGACCCAAAAAGAAGTAGTGTTAAACCAGCTTAAAGGTGCAGAGCGATTTAATGATTTTGCGGAAGATTTTATCGTGATCTCATTAAGTGGACATGGGCATAGCACTAGTAGTTCACATCATTTTCAAATAATTTCGTTCCTAAAGCAGTTACAACATGAATTACAATTGAATTTTTGCATTAAACTCCACCCTAAAGATAAAAGAAGTTACTATCGGGAGTTTGATAAAAATCGTACAATTTTATTAAATAACGAGGATTTAGCCGAAAGGAATCTTGTATTTCATGAAATATTAAAAAGTGCAAAACTTGCTATCACAGGGGCAAGTTCATCCGTATTTGATGCTTTAGTAGTGCAAATACCAGTAATTACCGTGGATTTTTGTGATGAATATAGCGACATTGGATTTATTCAAGATGGGCTAACACTTCATGTTAAAACATATGATGAATTAAAAGCGACAGTTACTAAAATACTGGATAACAATTATTCTCATTTAAATTCTGGCAACAATGCTATTGAAGAATATTTCCACAATTACTACGAGAACAATTATTCTTCAAGCAATTTTATTAGTGACAAAATTCTCGAAAAAGCTAATATTTTGCCAAGTCAAAGCAATAAAAGCCAATAGCAAGAATGGAGAAAGTTAAGGCTATTGATGTACTATTTGTTCATCACTTACCAGTAATAGGAGGGGCTACACAAAGTTTATACACCTTGGTAAAATCCTTTACAGAGAGTGGACTAAGCTGTAAGGTTCTGTTTTTAAGCAAAAGTGGAAATGCCATACCGTATTATCAATCAGCAGGATTTGATGTAGAAGGCGTCGATGATATTGTAACCTATGCCCATGCCTACGGAGCTTACAATAGCTTTATATCCCGAAAACCCCATCGGGTTTTGACCAAGTTGTACAACTCTTTTAAGTCTGTTAATAGTGCTAAGAAATATATCGAGCACTATCAACCTAAAATCGTGTACTTAAATACCAGTGTATTATTTCCATTTGCCATAGCGGCTAAAAAACTTAACGTTAAGGTTATTTGGCATCTACGGGAGCAATTGCACAACGGAAATCTGGGCCTTCGGAAAAAATTGTTTCAATATCTGTTTAAAACGTATAGTGATGAAATTATTTCTATATCAAAAGTAAACGCCAAAGCCTTGGGTTTACCAAATACCCATGTCATTTATAACAGTGTAAACATGAATATCTTTAATCCAGAATTGGATAGTTCATCTTTCAAGGAAAAATATGCTTTAGATGGTTATAAGGTAGTTACCTATATCGGTGGACATGTTAAAAGTAAAGGTGCCCCGCTCTTTATAAAAGCTGCTTTGGACGTTTTGAAAAATAATACTAATGTTAAGTTTATTGTAGCCGGGGAGTTCAATTTAAGCGATAAGAAAAAACAGAATAAGGTTGAAAAGGAAGTCCAAGATTTAATTTCTAATTCAAAATTTAAAGAACAAATAATTTTTACAGGGGTGCTAGAAAATGTAGCCGTATTGTTAAATGCTTCAACTTTGTTGGTATGGCCAGCAATTGTACCTCATTTTGCAAGACCTATAATGGAAGCAATGGTAATGGGTAAACCAGTAATTGCCAGTAATTTTTTAAGCTCATCTGAAATTGTTGAAGAGGGTAAAACGGGTCTGTTAGTTCATCCTGACGAGAAGAAATTGAGCGAAGCAATTACCACAATGATTAATAATGTACCTCAAATGGAGGAGATGGGCGTTAACGCAAGAAACAAGGGAGCCTTGCTTTTTAATGGAGATGTAAATAATAAAGTGATTTTAGAGTTGGTGAAGAAACATTTATAATGGAAGGTCTGAAATCTAATATTCTATTTGTAGTACGGGCACTGCCCTATGAGGCTGGCGGAACCCCAATAGTTATAAGAAATTTATTGAAATATCTTCCTAAAGAAAATATTTACGTTTTAGGTCGTAGGGTAAATCCAAAAAAGGAACTGGACAGTTCACAAATAAAACAGAAAATGTTCAAAATCCCCATTTTATACACTTTTGGGCATAGATTTTGGAAATATTTTTCAATACTACCCGGGTTTTTTATTGGCCTCTATATCATTAAAAAATATAAGATAGAAAAAATAATTGGCGTTTTTCAAGATGATGCATCCTTAATATTGGCCTACTTATTAAGCAAATCCAATAAGAATGTTGGTTTTTATCCCTATTTTATGGATCTATATGCAGAGCAAAAAACCGGATCAAGTGCTAGATTTTCCCAGAAAACCCAAGAAAAAATTTTTAATAGGGCACAGAAAATCCTGTTACTTAGTGAGGGAATGAGAAAACTCCAATCCAGTAATTACAACTATAATTTTGCAACCGTTCCAGTTATTAGCGATAAAAATCTAAATGCAACTGTTGATGGAAGTAATAAAAGTAACGAGAAATTTGTGATACTGTTTAGTGGAACCGTAAATGATGATCGTCTTGAAACACTTAAAGAATTTACAAAACACATAGCTAACGACAATAGGTTTACATTTAAGTATCTTACGGGACAATCAGAAGATGAACTAAGAAGGTTAGAAGTGTTTTTTGATGGATTCGAGCTTCAATATTGCAAAACCCAACAGGAACTATTAGGTGCCTTAAACCGGGCTAACTTACTATACCTTCCCTTAAGATTTACGTATGAAAAATCTATGGAAGCACAAATAACCACGTGTTTTGGAGCAAAAGTATTCGACTATATTCAAGTAAAAGTGCCAACTCTTATTCATTCGCCGGATAATTTTTACAATTACACGTTTTTTGAAGATAATAATGCTGGATTTTTATTAAATACACTTAACCCAAGAGAAATAAGTTTATTTTTGGATTCAATTTTCACCAAAGAATTTATGTGCGAAGCACAAGAAAAATATGAAAATGCAAATAGAATAGCTGAAAGATTTGCAGGCGATATTGTGGCCGAAATTTTTCTTAAAGAAATAGGTGAAATTAATTAATGGTAATTACTCTTGATGTCTAGTCGTCCAGTTCCTAAAAATCTTCCTTCAAATATTCAAAAACTAATCAACTTGTTTTTGTTTTTTTTGGCATTCCCGTCCATTGTACTTTTAGGTAATTCGATCACATTTTACATTTTTATCGTGATCATTTATAAGGTGGGTATCTTTTGGGTTAAACCCTTTAAAGGGAAACGACTGTTTTTTTCATTTCTTTTTGTTGTTATCATTTCAACCATTACGGGATTGTTCTTGGATATGCCCAGGCATCCAGGTTTCTTTTATGCGGCAGAGATTATCATACAGTATATTTATTGGATTTTACTTGCTGCTTTTATGATTTTTTATGGAAAAAGAATCAATTTTTTCCAAGCCAGTAAATGGTTGTTTTTTGGTACTGTGGCATCTATTGTTGGATTTTATGGGTTGCCGTTTAAATTAGATCTAAGTGTTTTTAGCTTGGTAACCAATGCCACAAGAAACTCTTTTGTTTTTTCATTACTGTGTACGATTCCGCTTTCCTTTCCCTATCTGATAAATCGCTACGGAAAAAATAAGATGATTTATTTTTTCGTTTTTTTTGGATTATCAATGTTGTTTACGAATGGAAGGTCTGGTGCGGTAATTATATTGGTACAGTTATTTCTCGTTGCAAGTATATTTTACCCCACCCTTAAAAGGGCAGTAAATATCTCAATTGTACCGATGCTTCTTCTTTTTTTTATCTTACAGTCTGATGGCGTACAGCTTTATCTTAATGGATTTGCAAACCAGGTAGAATCGGTTAATCCAAGGTTTGCCAATCTTTTAAGATCTGAAGGGGATGGAGATTTGACTCTTGATAAATCATGGCTGATCCGAAAGTTGATGATAGACAAAGGCTTTGAGATTGCTAAAGAACACCCTTTAATTGGTATCGGTGCTAATAATTTTAAATATTACGATTCGGAATTGGCCACTTATGGGGGTTACGATCGACTTAGCTATCTATCTACTTCGTTATTTAATTCGCTCTCCGCTCATAACTCCTATATTCAAATTTTTGCCGAATTCGGAAGCATCGGATTTTTATTTTTCATCCTAATTTTGATAAACCCTATTATAATTTTAGTTAAGAAAATTTTTGTTCAGGGTTTAACAATAAGCGACCTCCCTTTGATAAGTTTATTAGGTATTTGCTTCCATTTTTATGCAATTGCTTCTATAACCGGGGCCATTCCGTGGTTTGTAATCGGTTTATGTTGGGCCATTCCTAACTCTAAAGCAATAAAATGACATTAGCATACTATTATCATATTCCTTTAAGGCAGTATAATGGAAAGTTATATTTACCGGGCTATTTGGCGGTTTTTATTGATTCTTTAGCAAAGGAAGTGGAAGAACTTATCCTTATTATGCACCAATGTAGTGTGGCCCAGGAAGTAGAAGCAGATACTGAGTTGATAGGCACCAACATTCGTTGGATAAACCTTGGTGTTAAAACACCAAGTTGGCATAGAGCCATATTCCATTACAGATTTCTAAAAAACCTAAAGCAACAATTGGGCGACTCTTGCGATGCGATCATAGTAAGATCTCCAACCCCATTGGCACCATACTTTAAACGTTATTTTAAAACCATCAAGATAATCTTCATGGTTGTTGGCGATTATGCTGAAGGAGCCGATCATTTGGTTATCAAAAGTTTAAGAGATCTCGCTATACATTATTATCTTAAATTAAATGACAGGCTTTTTCGTAAAGAAATGAAAAGCACAGATGTATTGGTTAATTCTCCGGGCCTTTATAGAAAGTACTTACCCATTAGTAAGTCCATTAATCTGATAAAAACAACAACATTATCACAAAAAGATATTATCTTAAGGGTAGATACGTGCCAATCCCCAATTATTCAGATTCTTTATACGGGCCGAATAGACCCCGCTAAAGGTCTTTTTGAATTGGTTGATGCTTGTGCAAAATTGAAGGCAAACGAAATCTCATTTCAATTAAACTTAGTGGGTTGGGAACAAGATTCCGGTAAATCTGTTGAAGCTGCATTGCTCAAACATGCTGAGAAACTCGGCATCAACGAAAATGTTGTCTTTCATGGAAGAAAAAAAGTAGGGCCTGAACTTAATTCTTATTATATGAATGCAGATATCTATGTGATACCTTCCTATCATGAGGGGTTTCCTCGGACAATTTGGGAAGCCATGGCTAATGGACTGCCCGTTATTGCCACAAATGTTGGGGGGATTCCCGAATATTTAGAGCATCAAAAGGATGTTATTTTAATAGAACCAAAAAATTCGGATGCGATATACGAAGCTATATTAACCCTGATCAAAAATGAAACCCTAAGAAGGTCAATTATATGTAATGCACGAGAAAAGGTTTTAGAGAATACCCTTGAAATTCAATCCTCTAAATTAATTCAAATCGTTAATTCTAGTCTAATTGATGATGTTAGAACAAATTAAATATTTCTTTCGAGATATTAACAGGATGTTAGGTAAACACAAAATTAGAATTGTGATTATCTGGCTAAGCAGGGGATTTGTTGGAGTATTCATTTATCGATTTGAACGCAGCCTCTACCTCGTTTTTGGTCCAGCTTATAAATACATTAGAATAATTTTAGTCCCAATTCTTAATTTACTGCAGGCATATTCAAATTTAGATATCCACTATCAAGCCAATATAAAAGGCGGATTGCTGATTCTACATCCCAGCATGGGTGTTGTAATCTCTGGACATTCAATTATAGGAGAGGATTTCACACTTACTGGTGGGAATGTTTTGGGGGTAAAAAACGATTCAAGCAATACAAAAATTATAATAGGCAACAACTGTAAACTTGGTGCCAATGCAGTGGTGCTAGGACCAATTAAATTAGGCAACCTTATTAACGTTGGTGCTTCCGCCTGTGTGATTAAAGATTGCCCTGAAGATGGCTCAACTCTTATTGGGGTTCCTGCAAAACGAATGTTATGAGCAAGAAGCTAAGGAAAATCGTTTATTTCGGAAACAAAATAAGTGGTTACAGAAAAGCAAAATCTGTAATGGAGACACTGATTCCATATTTTGAACAACACTATATTGTCAGTTCTTATTCTAGCTATCAGCACAAGATTTTGAAAATGCTTGATATGCTTGTTAACTTCTTTAGAAAGGGCCTGCGGGCCGATGTCATTATTATTGATGTTTATTCTACAGCTAATTTTTATTTTGCCCTTATCTTATCTTTCCTTTCACATCTATTTAAAATCCCATACATTTTATTTCTTCATGGTGGGAATCTACCAACTAGATATAGACAGTCTGCCAATAGGGTAAGTTTTATGTTTAAACACGCAAAGTCTATAATTGCCCCATCCAACTATTTGAAATCTTTTTTTGAGGCTGAGGGTTTTGAAATTACCTACATTCCGAACATCATAAATTTAGAAATGTATGAGTTTAAGGATCGACCACAAATCTTACCCAAACTACTTTACTTACGGGGTTTTGGTAAAATTTATAATCCTTTGATGACGGTTAGGGCTGTCAAGATTTTAAAGGAAAAGTTCCCGAACGTTGAGCTCGTAATGCTAGGTGGAGATATAGATGGCACCCTTCATGAAACACAAGCACTGATCGAGCAATTAGACCTTTCACAACAGGTTAAAATTCAAGGGAAGATGAATCGAGAAGAGTGGATTAAATTATCATCCGGTTACGACATCATGGTAAGCAATCCCATAATAGATAATGCACCCGTTAGCATTATTGAGGGCATGGCTCTAGGTTTGATTGTTGTTTCTACTCGTGTAGGCGGGATAACCCATTTATTAAAAGATATGGACGACTCCCTTTTGATTGCTTCCGATGTGCCTGAGGAACTGGCTGCTAAAATAGAGTTTTTGCTAAATAACCCAGATATAGGGCATTCCTTACAACTAAGGGCGCGACAAAAAATTGAAGAATTTACTTGGGAAAAAATTAAAGATCAGTGGTTTTTCCAACTTAATTAATGGTGGGTTTAAACTAAGTTTTTAATACATTTTAGACTAATAATAGCTAAGTTTGTACATATAAGTAAAGTTTGTCACCGCCATATGATTTTTGATAAAATTTATAGTCGTCTTCCAATTTGGCTCCAGAATTTCGCCGTTTCAATTTATGGCTATGGTTGGAACAAAAGAAGATTTGGCGGTGTTTTCAAATCACAAAAAGATCTATTTTTGTCGAGAGAATTTTTCACCTATACAGAGTGGGCCAATTATCAAACAGAAGCACTTAGAAAGTTGTTGAAACACGCATTGGAAACAGTTGAATTTTATCAAAATAACTTTTCTACATTAAATATATCAACTGCTGATTTGGATTCGTTTAAGCTCGAAAATCTCAAAAAACTACCTTTCTTAGAAAAGAACGATTTTAGGAAATACGGAGAAACGACGCTTTTATCTAAGAATTACGATAAAGATGGTACTTTCTTAAGCAGTAGTGGTAGCTCTGGCACGCCAACTAAAATATATTTCAGTAAAAAATTCCACCAGACTTGGCAAGCTGCGCTTGAAACCCGAATGAGGCAATGGGCCGGAGTCTCCCTTAAAACACCAAGGGGCATGATAGGGGGGCGTAGGGTTGTTCCTGATGCCCGTAATAAAGGCCCGTTTTATAGGTACAACTGGTTCGAAAAACAAACCTATTTTTCAGCATATCACATTAGTAAAGCAAACGTAAAAGATTATTTAAACGGAATGCTGCTCAACAAAGTCGAATATATGACGGGCTACGCATTTGCAAATTACGAATTGGCCCTACTTATCGAAAACAGCGGCTTGGTTGCTCCAAAAATGAAAGCGGTAATTACAAGCTCCGAAAAACTAACCACAGAAATGAGAGAGGTACTTTCGAGGGTGTATCAATGCAAAGTGTACGATAGCTATAGTGGAAATGAAGCTTGTGGATTAATTACCGAATCTCCGGAGCACAAACTTCTTTTTAGTCCAGATACCGGAATTATGGAGATTTTGGATGAGCAAGGAAACGAGGTACTCCCTGGAGAAGAGGGCGAACTTGTGTTCACGGGTCTTTTAAATTTTGATCAGCCGCTAATAAGGTATAGAATTGGAGACAGAGCAATTAAAGCGAAAAATCAATTAACTTTGTCGGCCAGACACATGGAAGTGATTGATGAAATATCAGGGAGAATTGAAGATAAAATTGTAACCCGGGATGGAAGGGCTATGGTAAGGTTCCATTCTTTATTCTATGATTTGCCGTATCTTCAAAAGAGCCAATTAATACAAAAAGATTATGAAGGATATGAAATAAATCTGCAGATTGAGGAAGGATTTGATAAAATTGTTGGTGAAGAAATTATAACAAAAAGATTAGAAAGTCAAATAGATACCAATTTGCAGATCCAATTTAACTACTTTGATAAAATACCTGTGGGGCCAAACGCAAAATTTAGAGCTGTAATTTCCAAGATGAATAAGAAATGATGAAAATATTAACAATTGTCGGAGCAAGGCCACAGTTTGTAAAAGCAGCTGCCCTTTCGCGATGCATTGCCAATTATCCAGAAATTACAGAGGTTATTGTCCATACAGGCCAGCATTTTGATGCTAATATGTCTGATATTTTCTTCGATGAAATGGAAATTCCCAAGCCAAATTATAACCTAAATATTCACGGCCTATCTCATGGTGCAATGACCGGCCAAATGTTGGAGGGAATTGAAAATATTATTTTAACTGAAAAGCCAGACCTACTATTGGTTTATGGTGATACAAACTCGACCTTAGCAGGCGCTCTCGCAGCCAGAAAACTACAGGTTAAGGTGGCACATGTTGAAGCGGGCCTTAGAAGTTTTAACATGGCTATGCCAGAAGAAATAAATCGGATTTTGACAGATAGAATTAGCAATTGGTTATTTTGTCCAACAAGTACTGCAATTGAAAATCTCAGAAACGAGGGCTTCGAAGGGTTTAATTGTAAAGTGATCAAGACCGGCGACATAATGGAGGATGCGGCAAATTTTTATGCAGCAAAGGCTGAGGAAAAATCAACGATCATTAGAAAGTTAGAACTTACTGAGAATAATTTTGTACTTGGGACAATTCATAGGGCCGAAAATACAGATGATATCAGTAAATTAACCCAGCTTATTGAAGCCTTTGAAGAAATTAATAAAACAACTAAAGTGATTATTCCACTTCATCCACGAACAAGACAAATTTTAAATAACAACAACATACAACCTAATTTTACTATAATTGATCCCGTAGGTTATTTTGATATGATCATACTCCTAAAAAATTGTGCATTAGTAATAACTGATAGTGGAGGATTGCAGAAGGAAGCATTTTTCTTCAGGAAATTTGGTATCACCACAAGAGAGCAAACCGAATGGACCGAACTTGTAGAAAATGGCTACAATTTTTTGGCGGGAACAAACAAAGAATTGATCGTACAATACGCAGCAAAATTAATTGGGAATAAATTTCCAGAAGCTAAAAACCTGTATGGTAATGGAGAAGCAGCTGTTAACATTTGTAATGCTTTAATTAATAGTTAATGAGCCTCGATAAAAAAACAATATGGGTGATTAACCAATTTGCAGGTAATCCTAGCTCTGGATGGGGCGAACGACATTTTTATTTTGCAAAATATTGGAAAGAGGCTGGGTATGAGGTGAAGATAATTACTGGCTCATTTAATCATATGTTTAATAATTTGCCCGAAGTAAAGGGCAAATACCTGTGCGAAACTTATGATGGCATCGACTTTGTGTGGGTAAAAACCCCACGGTATAACCCACAGTCGGTTGGGAGGTTCTTAAGCATGCTGATTTTCGCCAAAAACGTGTGGCAACTGCCTGTCGAAATATTAGGAGAACCATCTGCAATAATTGTTTCTTCGATGCCTATATTTCCGATATGGCCAGCTATCAAACTAAAGAAAAAATTTGGCGCTAAGTTGATTTTTGAAATTAGGGACATATGGCCTTTAACCCTTCAATTACTTGGCGGCTATTCAAAAAATCATCCGGCCGTACGTTTTATTGGTTGGTTCGAAAAAATTGGCTACCGCAAAGCTGATGTAGTTGTATCCCTATTGCCCAATGCAAAAGAGCATATCGAAGAAATTGCAGAGAAAAGTGTGAATTTTAAATATATTCCAAACGGCATAGACGAAAAGCAACTAGAAGATGAAACACTTCCAGAAGAATTTACTGCCGACATCCCTCCTGGTAAATTCATTATCGGCTATGCGGGTACCATTGGTTTAGCTAATGCCTTGGAATATTTTATATCAGCAGCTGATCTGCTCAAAAACGATGACCGCTTTTTCTTTGTGATCGTTGGTGATGGATATTTAAAAGAGGAATTAAAAAGTAAAAGCGAATCATGGGGCAATGTGCTCTTTTTACCAAAAATTCGCAAGAACCAAGTGCAGCATCTCCTTCAAAAAATGAATATATGTTTTGTAGGTAGAAATGATACCCCATTATTTAAACATGGTGTATCGGCCAATAAATATTTTGATTATATGTTGGCGGGAAAACCTATATTGGATTCGAATAATCTGATCAAAGATCCGGTAGAATTATCTGGGTGTGGCATAATTGTACCACCTAATTCGGCTTTAGCAATTAAAGATGGGATTATTCAATTCTACGAAATGTCTGAATTACAAAGAACTGAAATTGGCGAGAAAGGCAAGCGCTATGTAAAAGAATTTCACAATATAAAAAATCTAGCTCAGCAATATATAGATTTGTTTTAGCGCCTTTATCAATATGAAGATATGAATAAAAATATAAAGTTCGCGGTAATAGGGTTTGGCCATATCGGGAAAAGACATGCTACCATTATTAATGAGTATCAAGGAGCTCGGTTAGAAGCGATCGTAGATATTGATGAATCTGTTAAACAACATGAACTGTATCCAAAAGGGGTACCTTTTTTTAAATCAATAGAAGAATTATTAGCTGCTGCACCTGAAATTGATGTTGTTAATATCACTACCCCAAATGGATATCACTGCACGTATGCACTACGGGCACTAGGGGCTGGTAAACATGTTGTGATAGAAAAACCAATGGGCCTAAACAGGGCAGAGTGCGAAGAAGTAATCTTTAAAGCGCTCCAAATGTCTAAACAGGTTTTTGTTGTAAAACAGAACAGGTATAGTCCACCAAGTAAGTGGATGAAAGAAGTAATTAGCCGTGGTATACTTGGCAATGTACTGATGGTACAGGTTAACTGTTATTGGAACAGAGACCAAAGATATTATAAAGCTGGAGGTTGGAAAGGTACGGCAGCGCTTGATGGAGGTACATTGTTTACCCAATTTAGCCATTTTGTCGACATCATGTACTGGGTTTTTGGAGATATAAAAAATATTAAAACACAGTTCGCAGATTTTAATCATTCAACCAGTACCGAATTTGAAGATTCAGGATTGGTACAGTTTGAATTTATGAATGGAGGTTTGGGTTCAATTAATTTCAGTACTTCTGTATGGGATACCAATATGGAAAGTAGCATAACGGTTGTTGGTTCAAAAGGTTCTTTTAAAATTGGTGGGCAATACATGAATGAGATCGAATATTGCCATATAGAAGACTATGAAATGCCTATATTGGAAGCCACAAATCCACCTAATGATTATGGGCCTTTTAAAGGAAGTGCAGCTAATCATCATTATGTGATAGAGAACGTTGTAAATACATTGAATGGAAAAGATACCATTACAGCCAATGCCTTGGAAGGCATGAAAGTAGTGGAAATTATTGAACGGATCTATGAAACAAGAGATCTTAAGAAATTAAAGCAAATACAATAGGCTTTTATTAATGGAGAAAATAGAAATGGTTGACCTTAAAGGTCAATATCAACATATAAAGACAGAAGTAGATGCCGCTATACAAGAAGTGATAGACAGTACTACTTTTATAAACGGCCCCAAAGTAATAGAATTTAAAAAAGCATTGGAAGCCTATCTTTCTGTAAGGAACGTTATTACATGTGCCAATGGTACAGATGCGCTTCAAATTGCCCTAATGTCTTTAGAACTTAACCCGGGGGATGAGGTTATAGTGCCCTGTTTTACCTATGCGGCTACAGCAGAGGTAATCGAGCTGTTAAAGTTAAAACCCATACTGATTGAAGTAGACCCCCAAACTTTTAATATAACAGCAGCTACCATCGAAAAAGCAATAACTTCTAAGACCAAGGTTATTATCCCTGTTCATCTCTTTGGTCAGTGTTCTGACATGGAGCCAATTATGGAGTTGGCAGAAAAGCATGATTTATTTGTAATCGAGGATGCAGCACAGGCAATTGGTGCAATCTATACTTTTGCAGATGGCACAAAAAAAGCTGCGGGCACCATTGGTCATATTGGGTGTACTTCATTTTTTCCATCAAAGAATTTAGGATGTTACGGAGATGGGGGCGCAATTTTTACGAATGATGATCCACTAGCAATCAAACTTCAACAGATCGCTAATCATGGTCAATCTAAAAAATATTACCATGAGGTTGTGGGTGTTAACTCAAGGCTCGATACTTTACAAGCAGCAGTCTTAGGTGTTAAGCTAAAAAATTTACCTCTTTACGAAGAAAAGAGAAACCAAGCCGCTAATTATTATGATGAACATCTAAAATCTGTCGAATGGCTTAAAACTCCAAAAAGACAATACAATTCTACACATGTATTTCATCAATATACAATCCTTTTAAATGGAGAAGTAGATAGAAAGGAATTAAAAGACCATCTTGAAAAAAAGGGTGTGCCATCAATGATCTACTATCCCATGCCCTTGCACTTCCAGGAAGCCTTTAAACAGGAACACTTAAAAGAGGGAGACTTTCCTATTTCAGAAAAACTGTGCAGAAACGTACTATCTTTACCAATACACACCGAAATGGACGAGCGACAATTGGATTATATTGTAAAATCTGTTCAATCATTTAAATAGTATTTTATGGATAAAAATTATTTTGCACATGAAACGGCGATTATAGATGAGGGTTGTAGTATTGGAGATGGAACAAAAATTTGGCATTTTTCTCATATCATGACAAATTGTATTCTTGGCGAAAGTTGCAATATTGGTCAAAATGTTGTAATTTCTCCCGAAGTCGTACTCGGAAACAACGTAAAGGTTCAAAATAATGTGTCTATTTATACGGGCGTTAGCTGTGATGACGACGTATTTTTAGGACCTTCGTGTGTATTTACAAATGTTGTTAATCCACGGAGCGCTGTAAATCGTAAACATGAGTATGCTAAAACCCATGTGGGTAAAGGCGCAAGCATAGGCGCTAATGCCACGATTGTTTGCGGTCATGATATCGGTAAATATGCTTTTATTGGTGCTGGCGCTGTGGTAACAAAGCATATTGCTGATTATGCGCTTGTGGTGGGTAATCCAGCAAAGCAGATTGGTTGGATGAGTGAAAATGGAATAAGACTTAAATTTGATCAACAACAGATGGCAAATTGCGAAGAAACTGGCGATAAATATTTCTTAAAAGATGGTCAAGTTACCAAGATTGTGCTATGAGTAATTCAACAACTTATTTATTGAGTGGTTCAACAGGATTTTTAGGTTCAGTTATGATGAAAGGACTCTTAGACAACGGTAATAAAGTTGTTTCAATAGGCCGATCAGCTTCCAATGACATTGTTCAGGACCTTAGCCAATCTTTTTTATTTGATGGCAACGAGCACTTAACTAATGTTGATGCCGTGATACACGCTGCAGGTAAGGCACATTCGGTACCAAAAACCAAAGTGGAGCAGGACCTGTTTTTTGAAGCTAATTTTCTGGGAACGAAAAATTTGTGTACAGCTATAGAAAATTTGAAGGTTAAGCCAAAAGCTTTTATTTTCATAAGCTCTGTCGCAGTATATGGCTTAGAAAGAGGAGTAAATATCGATGAAAATTATCCCCTTAACGGGAAAACAGCATATGCACTCTCAAAAATAGAGGCAGAGAAGTTCTTACACACCTGGGCAAAAAAAAATGAAATTAACCTAAGTATATTGAGGCTACCACTTGTTGCGGGGCAATACCCTCCCGGAAACCTAGGGGCGATGATGAAAGGAATAAGAAAGGGGCTATATCTTAGTATCGGTAAAGCGGATGCCAAAAAAAGCATGGTGTGGGCCGATGATATTTTGTCGATCATCCCTAAGCTAACAAATATTGGGGGCGTTTATAACCTCTCTGATGGCTACCATCCTACATTTGCAGAACTGGAGAACGCTATTGCTTTTTCTATGGGGGTAAAATCGCCAACCAGAATACCGTTGTGGACAGCAGAATTTTTGGCATTTATTGGTGATTTTTTAGGACGAAAAGCCCCTTTAAATACACGAAGGCTAAAACAAATTACTTCAACATTAATATTCAGTGATTCTAAGGCAAGAGATTTGCTGAAATGGAATCCAAATGTTGTAGTCGAAAAAATAAATACTTTAAACCATTAATTAAAATTCAAGCAGACTTTGGCTATGGTCTATTATTATTTATTATTATTTCCTCTTTTTTTAGTATTGATGCTGGGCTATTTTCGGATTGCAAAAAAGTTCAATATTGTTGATACACCCAATCAACGAAGTTCCCATACACGTCATACCATTAGGGGAGGTGGTATTATTTTTCCTTTATCGGTTGTGGCTTATTGTGTGCTATTCAACAATGTAGATCATATCTTGTTGCTTGGAATGATTTTGATAGCTCTGGTGAGTTTTATAGATGATATTTTTACACTGCCCAACTATTATAAATTCTTGATACATCTAATTGCAGTTTCGTTGCTTTTAAATGCGTTGGATGCGTTTATTAAACTACCACTTTGGCTAGTGCCGGTTACTTATATTCTTGTTATTGGCTTTATCAACGCCTATAATTTTATGGATGGTATAAATGGAATAACAGGCTTATATAGCCTTATTGCTCTGGGTACCCTTTTTTATTTGAATAACATAAAGCAATTCGTTGACCCTAATTTTATCGGAATAGCTATGTTGGCCTGCATTACTTTCTTGTTTTTCAATTTTAGAAAACAGGCAAAGTGTTTTGCTGGGGATGTAGGAAGCATAAGTATTGGATTTTTGATCATCTCTTTATCAATCATGCTTATCTTTATAACACATGAATTGAAATATATCCTATTTTATTCTGTTTATGGGGTAGATACCGTATTAACCATCATACACCGATTGTGGTTAAGGCTTAACATCTTTTCGGCGCACCGGCTGCATCTTTATCAACTTTTGGCTAATGAACGTAAGATTTCGCCACTTTATGTTTCTACTTTGTATGCCCTGCTCCAGCTGTTAATAAACGCGATAATTATTTGCTCTTCCCTAAATTTTCTTGATTTATTTTTGGTGATAAATTTACCGCTCTGTTTATTATATATCTTTACAAAGCGTAATCTAATGAAGTCTTACCAATCCACTAAACTGGCTTAATGGAACTCATTATGGTAGTAAAATATCAAATTATTGATGAGTTGACCTTAGATAAACGGTATAGCCACATCTACTGCACCTGTAGCGTTTTAATTTTATAAAAAAAATCAGGTTTTTTACGATAGGGCTTCTTTTCAATCGGATATCTAATTCTCCTATCTTACAACTCGGACAATCTCTATAAGTCTTAGTTTGATTTAGCCAATCTTTTGTGGAAGTTTCCATGCCGACTTAATTTGACGTACCATTAGGGATATTTGTTTAAACAAATATATTGCTTAAATAAAATTTGATGGAAATAATGGCTTATAAGTAGTCCATTTTTATAAATCAGGACTAGATTCTGGTATATTTTCAAAACCAAACGACAAAAAACATGTTTCACCGCGTAAATTTTGCCGCATATGCCGCTGGTGTTAGGCCAGTGTGGTTTTTAAATGCAGCAAAAAACGCACTTCTTGAAGAAAATCCACCTTCATTACCCAGTGCTTCTATTTTTAAGTGTTTCCACTCCTTTTTATCCTGTAGTTTTTGCTTAATATAATCTACCCTGTACGTATTTACGAAAGAATTAAAACTTTGCTTATAATAGAAATTTAAGAGGTAAGATAATTGATGTACGGCTATGTTTAAATCATTGGACATATGAACTAATTTGAGACCCGGCAGTTTAAACGCCATTTTTTCGATCATATAAGATTCTACTAATTGCTTCTTACCACTAAGATCATCTAGTTTGCTCGCTTCTTTTTCCTTTAGGATTTTATACAAGGTGGGTGGGGTGATATCCAGAAAGTCTGCAATATATTTGGCGGGGATGCGATTGATATGATGGTGAGGAAAAGTGGCAAAATAATAGTCGCATTTCTCCCGAGCAGTGCCCATCCTAACCACTGTTGAACGTTCGTTTGCGTCTTTATAAAAAATCTCTACTATCTTTCTGATAATGATATTCATATCAAGCGAAACCTCTAAGATGTTTAGTAAAGCTTTTGCGGGCAGACCAATTAAATGTGAATCTTCTGCTACATATAAAGACTCGCCTGAAGGTTGTTGCCCATACATGCCCGAGATGGAAGAAACCGAATCCCCATCTGTGCAAATGAAAGTAGTGAGGGTCTTGTTTTTTCTGGGAGTGTGGCCAATAACTATTCCTTCGATAATAAAATAAAAATGCTCACATATTTCACCATATTTAATTAAGTAAGTGCCTTTTTTTACCTTAAGGTCAAATAATTGAGACTTAAATTCATTTTGAAATTCTTCTGATAAAGGATGGAAGCCAAGTAAATAATTTAACACCAGTTCGGCATGTACAGGCAGTGGTGCAAAGAGATTTTCTCGTTTCACAGCATGAAAATAATTATGAATAGTTGTTGTTATCTGTAGGCTTGAGCACTAGGGTTTAATTAAATTATTCCCACAGCTAATGTAATAATTATATTTAATTAATTATCAGCAACTTATGTTAATTTTAATTTAGTTATCTGTAGTATATCAGCACCTGGTTGATAATTACCTGCGTATTAGTGCGGATATTTGTAGTGATGAAATATATAGGTGCAGGACATGCCCTTACAGCGTTTATGCCTGCCTTAGCCTTACAAATATCAGGATAACTAGTTAGGCCCCTGTAGTGGCATTTATAAATTGACCAATTTGACACCTGCAAAAAAGTACCTTCTGAGATATTAAATAACGATTTTATGGGTATTTTGGCAGAGTTCTTGCTTATTATTTATTAAAGTTTGAATTAAAACTTTAAAATTTATATTAACTTTACAGAAATTAAGCTTATCGAATCTTGTTTACTAAAATAAATATAGTTCCTCGCTGGATTATCTTCATATTGGATTTAGGTGCGTGCATTTTATCCCTTACGATTGCTTATTTTTTAAAATTTAATCTAGACCTTACTGACCTTAATTTTATTGAATTTAGTAGAAATGTACTGATTTTAACTCTAATCAATTGCATTGTATTCTTTAATGTTAAAACTTATTCTGGTATAATTCGATATACTAGTGCCCAGGATACCTTCAGAATCCTATTCGCCGTTTTAATCAGTAATGGTATATTCTTCTTCTTAAATCTTGCCATTATTGCTTTTACCCAACAAGCCTATATTTCTAATACAGTAATCATTGTAAATGGCCTAACAAGCTTTTTATTCTTGATTACCTATAGGGTTATGATCAAATACTTTTTCTTGTACATTAAAAACCTCAATTTAGATAAAAGAAAGGTGATTATCTATGGTGCTGGAGAAGCGGGTTTGGCTACAAAAAGAACATTCGATCATGATAATAAAGTAAATAAAACCATTATTGCCTTTGTTGATGATGATGAACGTAAGGTTGATAAAACAATAGATGGGATTAAAATCTTGGCGGCGAGCAAGCTTGAGGATTTAATCAAGGAGCATGAGGTCGATGAAATCATTTTTGCTGCTTATACCATCCCAAATGAACGTAAGAACCAAATAGTTGATGTTTGCTTAGAAAATGACGTAGTTGTACTTAATATACCACCTGCTGATGTTTGGGCTGGGGGAAAATTACACACTACGCAAATCCAAAATATCAATATCGAAGAGCTGTTGAACAGGAAAGCCATTCAGATCGATATTGAAGGCATTCAAAAGCAGCTACAGGAAAAAAGGATTTTAATTACGGGTGCTGCTGGATCTATTGGAAGTGAGATTATCCGTCAATTGATGAAATTTGAAACAGGTCTGATCATTTTATGCGACCAGTCTGAAACTGCACTACATCATATCTATCTAGAATTAGAAGAAACAAATAATAATACGAACTTTCATGCTTTTGTGGGGGATGTGAAGGATATGAAAAGAATGGATTATCTTTTTGAAACCTATAAGCCCCATTATGTTTATCATGCTGCCGCATATAAACATGTTCCTTTAATGGAAGATAATCCGGCCGAAGCCATAAAAACAAATGTATTAGGCACAAAAACTATTGCCGATCTGGCCGTAAAACATGGGGTTCAAAAGTTTGTGATGATTTCTACGGATAAAGCCGTGAATCCGACAAATGTGATGGGCGCATCGAAAAGAATCGCAGAAATCTATGTCCAGTCTTTAAATAATTCATTAAATACCAAAGATTTCGTTTTTAGTAATGGATTAAGTTACATCAACGACTTAAATGTAAAACCCATCACTAGATTTATTACAACTCGATTTGGCAATGTTTTAGGCTCAAACGGCTCAGTAATTCCTCGTTTTAAACAACAAATAGAAAAAGGAGGGCCTGTAACCGTTACCCATCCAGAAATCACGCGTTATTTCATGACTATACCCGAAGCATGTAGATTGGTTCTAGAGGCTGGATATATGGGCAAGGGAGGCGAGATTTTTATATTTGACATGGGTAAATCTGTAAAGATTGTTGAATTAGCGAAAAAAATGATCCGCTTAGCAGGATTGGTACCTAATCAGGATATAAAAATCCAGTATTCTGGTCTGCGCCCGGGAGAAAAATTATTTGAGGAATTATTAAACGATAATGAAAATACAATGCCAACTCACCATGAAAAAATCATGATTGGGAGAGTTCGCGAATATGTATTCTCCGAAATTGAGGCTCAGATCTATACATTGCTAAACTATGCCCATCAAAATGATGATAGGCAAGTTGTGATGGCAATGAAAGCGCTAGTAAGGGAGTATAAAAGTAAAAACTCTATTTTTGAAGAACTTGACCATCAATCTTAACTTCAACTACTAACGTTATCAATTTGTATTCCTTATGAAAATTCGCCTATGTTGTTGGTTATTATTTGTGGTAACCTACTCAGTCCAAGCTCAGCAGATTATCCCATATAGTTATAATCAATATCAAAGGCTTAATAAATCATTATACAGCCTGGACACGAGATTTCATACCTCTTTAAAACCTACCATTGGTGATGATACCGTAGTAAGCCGTAAATTAGATTCCCTACTTTCACTTGGCACAGATCAAACTAGAAATTCGTGGGTTACAAGAAAATTGTTTAACGAACATTTAGTTGAAATAAACAAGGAAGATTTTAATGTGTACATCGACTTTTTGCCCGATTTTCAGATTGGCAGGGATATAGAACATGGAATTACCACCTGGTTAAATACACGAGGCTATCAGATAGGCGGTAATATTGGTAAAAAATTTAGTTTTTATAGTAGTGGCTTCGAGAACCAGGCAAGGTTTAACAACTATTTAACCACTTACATCAATACCAATAAAGTAATACCTGGTATTATTAGTGATAGGTTTAAGTTTGAGAATCCACCCCGAAATGTAAAAGACTTTGCCTATGCTACGGCACTTATTAATTACACTGCCAATAAACATTTTACCTTTACATTAGGGCATGATAAGAACTTTATTGGTGATGGCTATCGTTCTTTATTGCTATCTGATGTTTCTGCTGCCTACCCTTATTTTAAAATAACCTCTACGTTGGGCAACGTAAAGTATATGGTAATGTGGGCCCAGTTTCAGGACCCTGTAACGCCATTATTCGATCCCTCAAATCCACTGTATTATTTGGATAATGGATACAAGAGAAAGTGGGGGGCATTTCACTATCTTGATTGGAATGTAAACAACCGTTTAACATTAGGCTTTTTTGATTCTATCATATGGCAGGATAGTGATGCAACTGGCAAAAGAGGCTTAGATGTGGCGTATTTAAATCCGGTTATTTTTTTAAGGACGGTAGAGGGAATGGATGGTTCTCCTGATAATGCGCTTTTAGGTTTAACTGCAAAGTATAAGCTTTTCAGCAATGGAACAGTGTATGGACAACTCGCTTTAGATGAATTTACCGCTAAAAGGATATTCAAAGGTGACGGTTATTGGGCCAATAAATCCGCATTTCAATTAGGAATCAGAGGCTTTGATGCCTTTAAGGTTCCAAATTTAAATTACTTGCTCGAGTTTAACACGGCACGCCCATTCACCTATTCACAAAAAACGACGACCCTAAATTATGGGAATTATGCAGAAGCCCTGGCTCACCCATTTGGTGCCAATTTTAAAGATTTTTTAAGTATTTGGAATTATCAATTAGGAAAATGGGGCTTTTACGCGCAATTAAATTATGCTCAATATGGACTAGACCAAAATGGTGAAAATTTCGGGAAAAATATCAACGAATCCTACTTAACGCGTAAACAAGATTACGGTTATGTTACTGGAGGTGGGCTAAAAACAAATTTCTATTATGCCGACGTTAGGCTTTCTTATGTGTTAAATCCAAAGTACAACTTGAGAGTGGAATTGGGTGGGATCTCAAGAACAGAAAAAAATAGTGTTGGAACTGATCGAACAAGCCAAGTAACATTCGGATTAAGAAGTACATTCAGAAATATTTACCAGGATTTTTAATTGTTTGGCGTTTTATTATCCGGGCTTAATACGTAACGATCCTTCGGCTACTTATCTTTCAGATAGTCCTGATAAGCTAATTTTAACCCTTCCTCTAACCTGATCCTGTATTTCCACCCCAATTGCTGAAGCTTGGTAACATCCATTAATTTTCGTGGGGTTCCATCGGGTTTGCTGGGATCAAAAGTCAATTCGCCCTCATAACCAATAATTTTTTTAATGAGGAGAGCCAATTCTTTTATGGTTAGGTCTTCACCTGTGCCAATATTGATAAAACTAGGCTCATTATAGTTTTCCATTAAGAAAAAACACGCATCTGCCAAATCATCTGCGAAAAGAAATTCTCGCCTTGGCGTGCCTGATCCCCAGATTAAAACTTCTTTTGCATTATTTTTTTTGGCTTCATCAAATCTTCGGATCAGGGCCGGCAGCACATGAGAATTTTGCGGATGATAATTGTCGTTATAGCCGTATAAATTGGTAGGCATAACCGAAATGAAATTACAATCATATTGTGCTCTATACGCATCGCACATCTTGATGCCTGCAATCTTGGCTATAGCATAAGGTTCATTCGTTTCCTCTAGCAATCCTGTTAGCAGATATTCTTCCTTTAAAGGTTGTGGTGCTAGTTTTGGATAAATGCAACTGGAGCCTAAAAACATCAGCTTTTTTACTCCGTTTACGTAAGATTGATGGATTACATTATTCTGTATCTCCAGGTTTTCATATAAGAAATCTGCTCTGTAGGTATTATTGGCCACTATTCCACCAACTTTTGCAGCTGCAAGAAATACATATTCTGGCTTTTCTTTATGGAAAAAATTAGCAACTTCTTGTTGGTTTCTTAAATCTAATTCGCTCGAGTTTTTCGCTATAAGGTTAGTAAAACCTTCTTTTTTTAATTTGCGGAAAATTGCAGAACCAACCATACCATTGTGTCCGGCGATATATATTTTTGAGTGTTTTTCCACTGGATAGTTTTTGGTTTGTGTTTCAATGTAAATCCATCCTTCTGCGGAAGGTTGGCAGGGTTGGCGTTAGGAGGCGATTGTTTTAGTGGTTCTGCTGATGGCTATTTTTTTTACAGCATCAATCAATGCCTCTGTATCATAACCACAAAGCTTCCATAGCTCGGGCTGTTCGCCATGTTCAATCATTTCATCAGGGATACCTAACCGTATGATATTAGCTTTATAGTGATGATCTGCCATAAATTCTAGAACGGCACTGCCCATACCACCTTGCAAACAACCATCTTCTATGGTAATGATGTTGCTATAGCGTTTAAACACCTCATGCAATAATTGTTCATCTAAAGGCTTAACAAAACGCATATCATAATGTGCTGGATTAATGCCCTCACTATTTAATTCACGGCAAGCTTCTACGGCAAAATTGCCCACATGCCCGATTGAAAGAATGGCCACATCCTCGCCGTCACAAATTTTTCGGCCTTTGCCAATCTCCAATGCTTTAAATGGGCGCTTCCAATCGGCCATTACCCCATTTCCACGGGGATAGCGAATGGTAAACGGACCTACGTTTTCTTGTTGGGCGGTAAACATGAGGTTCCGTAGCTCCTCCTCATTCATTGGTGAGGCTACAATCATGTTTGGAATACAGCGCATATACGCTAAATCATAAGCACCATGATGGGTTGCTCCATCTGCTCCAGCCAAACCGGCCCTATCTAAGCAAAAAACTACGTTCAGATTTTGTATGGCAACATCGTGGATAACCTGATCATAGGCCCTCTGCATAAAACTAGAATAGATATTACAGAATGGAACCAAACCCTGGGTAGCAAGGCCAGCAGAAAACGTAACCGCATGTTGCTCGGCGATCCCTACATCAAAAGCCCTATCAGGCATGGCCTTCATCATGATATTTAATGACGAACCAGAAGGCATAGCAGGAGTAATACCGACTATTTTTTTATTGGCCTCGGCTAACTCTACAATGGTATGCCCAAAAACATCCTGATATTTTGGCGGCTGGGGTTTTTCGGGAACAGATTTCTTGATCTCTCCTGTAATTTTATCAAATAAGCCAGGCGCATGCCATTTGGTCTGGTCTTTTTCTGCTAAAGCAAATCCTTTGCCCTTTACCGTTACACAGTGTAACAATTTAGGCCCCGGAATGGCTGATAGGTCTTTTATTATTGAAGCTAATCGTTTTACGTCATGCCCGTCAACCGGACCAAAGTACCTGAAGTTTAATGATTCAAATAAATTGCTTTGATGTAATAAGGTACCTTTTATGCTTTTTTCAATCTTCTTAACATATTTATGGGCATTCGGTCCAAGTTCTGAGATCTTGGTAAGCACTTGAGATACGTCTTCGCGAAAACGATTGTATGATTTCGAAGTTGTGATACTGGTTAGGTATTCTTTAAGTGCACCTACATTTGGGTCGATAGACATGCAGTTGTCATTTAAAATAACCAATAAATTAGAATTTTCTATGCCTGCGTGATTTAAGCCTTCAAAGGCCAGGCCTGCAGTCATGGCGCCATCCCCAATTACGGCCACATGTTGCCTATCTTTCTCTCCTTTATAGTGGGAAGCAACTGCCATACCCAAAGCAGCTGAAATGGAAGTTGAGGAGTGACCTACGCCAAAAGTATCATATTCGCTCTCGCTTATTTTTGGAAAGCCGCTAATGCCATTTATAATACGATTGGTATGGAACTCATCTTTCCTCCCAGTTAAAATCTTATGTCCATAAGCTTGATGGCCTACATCCCAAACCAATCTATCATAAGGGGTGTTTAAGGCATAATGTAAAGCAACGGTTAATTCTACCACACCGAGGCTCGCGCCAAAATGACCGCCATTTACACTTACTACATCAATAATATATTGGCGTAATTCTTGGCAAATCTGCTCTAAATCTTGTTCCGTATACTGCTTTAAATCAGCAGGGTAATTTATTGTAGATAAAAGCGGTCCGGTCTTAACTTTCATGCAAATTTTTAAAATACAAAGTACGGTATTTTGTTTTATACTTTTATCAAGAATTCTTTAGAAAATGATCTCGCAGATGAATAGATATACCGATTATTCATAATTGAACCGCGTTAACGCCCGATAGCTATCGGGAGTAGCGGCATCCTTGCAAGGAGGCTGTTCACATTGTCTTCACAAGATACAGCGGAAAGCGTGTTAAAACACCCAAAACCTTATTAACCACAATGTTATATTAAGGTAATTGAATTATGCAATATTTGATTATTTTTACGGAGAATACTTTCCTCTAGTGAACCCGACATAACTAAAATAGAAGTCAGGCTATTAGCAAATATTTTACGCATAAAAGGCTCCAACTTACAAACCGAAAACAAAATAATAAATGAAACGAGATACTATAATTTTCGACCTTATCAACAAGGAACTGGACAGGCAAGAAAACGGCCTTGAACTAATTGCGTCAGAAAACTTCGTTAGCAAGCAGGTAATGGAAGCAGCTGGCTCAGTATTAACCAACAAATATGCCGAGGGTTTACCAGGTAAACGCTATTATGGCGGTTGCCAAGTTGTTGATGAGATAGAAAATTTAGCTATTGAAAGGGCAAAACAGCTTTTTGGAGCAGCATGGGTTAACGTGCAACCACATTCGGGAGCTCAAGCAAATGCTGCGGTAATGTTAGCAGTAATTCAGCCCGGAGACAAGATTTTAGGATTCGATCTCTCACATGGTGGGCATTTAACGCACGGGTCGCCTGTTAATTTCTCTGGAAAACTCTACCAACCCAATTTTTACGGGGTTAAAAAAGAAGATGGCCTAATTGATTATGCCAGGTTAGAAGAAGTTGCTCTTGCAGAAAAGCCCAAACTAATTATTTGTGGAGCATCAGCCTATTCGAGAGAATGGGATTATGCCTTTATCCGCAAAGTTGCCGATCAAATAGGTGCTTTGGTACTTGCCGATATTTCGCATCCAGCTGGGTTTATCGCAAAAGGTCTATTGGCCAACCCACTCCCACATTGTCATATCGTAACTACTACCACCCATAAAACATTACGAGGGCCAAGGGGTGGAATGATAATGATGGGTAAAGATTTTGAGAATCCATGGGGATTGAAAACTCCAAAGGGAGAAGTGAAAATGATGTCGGCAATACTTGATATGGCGGTTTTTCCAGGTACCCAAGGTGGGCCATTAGAGCATATTATTGCGGCTAAGGCCATCGCTTTTGGAGAAGCCCTAACAGACGAATATTTGGATTATATTAAGCAGGTTGGTAAAAATGCCCAAGCTATGGCAAAAGCATTTGTAGCAAAAGGATATGGAATAATATCTGGTGGAACGGACAACCATTTGATGCTTATCGACCTAAGAAACAAAAACATTACCGGCAAAGTGGCCGAAGGTGCTTTGGAAAAAGCAGATATCACGGTAAATAAAAATATGGTTCCGTTTGACGATAAGTCGCCATTTGTAACCTCAGGAATGCGGGTGGGTACTGCAGCTATAACCAGCAGAGGATTTAAGGAAACCGAAATGGAACAGATCGTTGAGCTAATTGATGAGGTTTTAACAAGTCCGAACGACGAAGATAACCTACAAAAGGTTAAAGAAAAGGTATTAAATTTAGTGAGTCGTTTCCCCTTATATAAATAATAGGCATTTTTTTAAATTATGTTTACAAGCCCAACTCTCTCGCCTGAGCAAGAAGAACAACGCCTTTCGGCATTGTATTCTTACGATATTTTGGGAGAAGGGCTGGAGTATGAACTTGATAATTTAGTAAAATTGGCGGCACAGATTGCCAATGTTCCTATGGCCTATGTATCTTTCGTAGATAGAGAAGATATTATTCTAAAATCGGTAGTCGGGATTGCTGATGAATATAAAAAAGTACCCAGAAGTGTAACGGTTTGCCAATACACCATGATGTATGATCACATCTATGTGGTGCAAGATGTGTCTGCAGAACCGGAGTTGGCGAGCAATTCAATGCTCTCCCTAGGCAATGGAATAAAGTTCTATGCAAGTGCTCCACTAAAGGATGCTGAAGGATTTTCTTTAGGTTGTTTGGTATTATTAGATTGGAAACCAAGAAATCTGAGCAATCATCAACTAGAAGCGCTGGCAACACTGGCTGTTCAGGTAGTGGCACAATTGGCACTAAAAAGGAAAAATAGCCAGCTAGAGGCGCAAACGAAACGCTTCGATGAATTTATTGGAATTTTCACCGTTTCTCCAGAAATACATTGCATTTTAGATAGGGAAGGGGCCATCTTGTTCATTAATGATGCGGTTACCCCCATGCTTCAATACGAGGTTGATGAAGTAATCGGGCAAAGTATGTGGAAATACTGCTATAGCGAAGATGTTGTAAAAACTGTTGCTACTGTAGAAAAGGGCCTAAAAAACAAAGAAAAGCAATTTAGTATCGACTTTCGGTTGGTGAGTAAAACCGGGCAGGTGAAATGGATTGGTTGGGGAATGGTTGCCAAAGACAATAGATGGTATTGTTATGGAAGAGATATTACCGAAAGAAAAAAAGTTGAGTATGAGTTAACTAAGCTTTCATTTGTTGCCAGTAAGGTAAATAATGGCGTAGTTATTAATGATGCTCAAAATCATGTGACCTGGATTAATGAAGCATTTACAAAAATAACCGGGTTTACGCTAGAGGATTTGGAGGGCAAGCCATTGGGCGATCTCATTAGCGGTCCGGATACGGATTGGTCGCTGATTGAAAATGCCCGAGAGCTCACCAATCAGAAACAATCGTTTACAGTTGATATTTTAGCCTACCGAAAAGACAAGCAACAGATTTGGTTATCCATATACAATACGGTGGTACTTGGCGAAGACGGAAAGGTAGAGACCGAAGTAGAGATTATTATAGATATTACAGAAAAGAAAAAGGCTGAAGAAGAACTGCAGATTTTATCACTCGTTGCAAGCAAAACCAATACGGGTGTTACGATTACCAACGAAAAAGGAGAAATTACTTGGGTTAATGAAGCGTTAGAGGAACTGATAGGTTATCCTTTGGAGGAGCTCTCAGGTAGACTGTTGGGCGATCTATTGTCATCACAGGCAACTGATCAAAAAATAATTACCGAAGCAAGAAAAAAAGCGGCAAACAAACAGGCCTACAACATTGAGGTGTTGGCACATAAAAAAGATGGCACTCCGATTTGGCTCTCTGTAGCTAATACGCCCATCTTAAACGTGCAGGGACAGGTAGAAAGACAGGTTGAGTTAATTTATGACATTACACAACGTAAGCAGGTGGAGAAAGAAATGCTCGAATCCCGAGAACAGGCATTGCAATTAAGTGAAGCAAAAGAAATGTTCCTTTCGGTAATGAGCCATGAAATTAGAACGCCCTTAAATGCGGTAATTGGAATGACACACCTTCTTTTGGATAATAACCCAAAGACATCCCAAATAAACGACCTTAATATTTTAAAATTCTCTGGAGAAAATCTGCTTAACATCATCAATGATATTCTTGATTTTACCAAAATAGAAACAGGAAACCTGCAGTTGGAATCTAATCCATTTGATCTACATACCCTTTGTGTAGATATTATCAATTCTCTCCAGGTAAGTGCGGGTAAAAACGGCAATCAGCTTGTGCTCATTTATGATGATCGGATCCCAGAACCTTTATTAGGAGACAAAACACGCCTCTACCAGATCATTATTAACTTATTAGGAAATGCGCTTAAATTTACCACTAAAGGAAAAGTAGAACTGATCATTAAATTAAAACAGTTTACGGATAATGATGCTCAAATTTATTTTGAAGTTAAGGACACCGGGATAGGAATTCCAAAAGACAAACAATCGTACATTTTTGAGACATTTACCCAAGCCCGAACGGATATCTCTAGAAAGTACGGAGGTACTGGCCTCGGACTGGCAATAACAAAAAGACTGTTAAAACTATACCACTCGAACATAAAAGTGGAAAGTACAGAAGGAAAAGGGACGACCTTTTCATTCGCCATTAGATTTAATACACTTTCGAGCGCCTTTAAGCCTATACCTATTGCCCCAATCCCCAGTTTATTTACGGGAAAAAAGATCCTAGTAGTAGATGATAATGAAGTAAATATTTTAATTGCCAAGCGCTTTTTGAGCAAATGGGGATTAATTATAGATTTTGCATCCAATGGGGAGGAGGCGATCAATAAAATTGTAAACAATGGTTACGATTTAGTCTTTATGGATATTAGAATGCCAGGGATTGATGGCTTTGATGCCACAAGAATTATTCGTGAAATACCTGGGGATTATTATAAAAAACTTCCGATCATTGCTTTAACAGCCTCTACACTACATAACGAGAATCTGAAATTTAAGGAGTCGGGAATGGATGGACATATTTTAAAGCCATTTAATCCCGAAGAAATCAAAGCGGTTTTAGGCACTTATTTCGGAAAAGGGACCAAGGTCTAAAGCAAAGCACTTGCGAGGTTATTTAATTGAATAAACTTCCTTTTCGCTTCCCTTTAAGCTTAATGAAAAAGTAAAGGGCCGATAGTTCCAAAGAAATATCGACCCTTACCATCTAAATTAACGCTCTCGATATATAAACGTATTCGCCAGTTAAAATGTTTTAAAAAAAGTTTATTTTTTTAATTATTCTCATAACAGCCTATATCAGAAGGAAATAATCTTACTTTATTCTCAAGATCTTTAAAAAGAAAAGTTGAAAAATAGGCATCATTGGATAGGTTAAAGCCCTTGTTGATTGCTGGGCCGGGCTTATTTAATCTGAAGTTCCCTTTCTCTGGTTTTACAAATGAAGGGTCTACATTTAAAATGTTACCATTGTTATTGTATGTATTTAACAAAGTTTTAATGAGGTTGTTCTTAATCAGAGCATTTACGGTGGTTGTGGCAGATTTCTTATCAATTAAAAATTCCTCCATTAAATTGCCCCAAATAATGTTATTACAGAGATCAACATTTAAATTAGACGATTGTGTGCTGCTAATATAATCTGAAAGATAAACCGCTGCTGTTTTTCTGGCGAAATTTATGTTGTATCCAGCAAAGGTGTTTTGCTTGAGGTTGTAAGTACCCCCGCCGGCGCCATAGAGCAAATACTGACCGCAGTTAAAAAATAAGTTATTAAAGGCCGAAACTTCAGTTTGATAACCCAAAAGGCCCACAACTTCCATGTTTTTAATAATAGAATTGGTTAGAAGTAGCTTCGGATTGCTGTTTAGGGATAGTGAATCAACCGTTATCCCGGCTATGGCATTTTTAACTACCGCATAATTTAGCTGCGAGTTCTTGCTGTCTGGATAGAAATGGATCCCATTCCACTGCCCGGATTCATCGTTGTACAACTTTTCTAATCTATCGCTAGCGAACAAAATACTATCTGTTTTATTGCCTTTGGCGGTTAATGTACCCTTAATACTCATGGTAGAATTACCATGAAACAAGATTCGTGTACCCGGTTCGAGTGTAAGGATCACATCTTTAGCAACCGTTACAGATTTATAGATGAGATAGGGAAGCCGGCTGTTCCAAGTCGTATTCGCGCTGATGGTATTGTCTTTTATAAAAATAGCATTTTGACCATACGCCACCAAGGGAATGCTATGTTTTTTGCCATTGAAGTAAAATTGAACTGAATCCTCTACAATAAAAGGTAAATTTTGTGCTGTAGGATTAATATTGACCTTCACAAAAACATTGATAGAATCATTGCCATTAATTTTGAGGTTGGTTGCCTCTGGTGCTGCCAAACCATTAATATTTAGGCTAAATGCCGAAGTATTCCCCCCCGATAGTTTGATACTCTCGATATTAATTGCTTTTAAGTTAGGGTTAAAGATCTTCAATCTTCGGCTACTAGAACCTACCGAGGTAAACACGGTATCAAACAAGACACTGTCTGAAGAAAAATTTAGTTTTGCATTTGGATCGAATGTTAACTCCTCATCTTTATTGCACGAAGCCAATAAACCAAGTAAAATTATACAGAGAAGAAACAATTTTGATCCCATAATTATTCTGCAAAAGCTAAAGCTGCAATACTTAATTTTTTTATCCCCGAATCCAATAAGGCGTTTCCGCAAGCCTCTAATGTGGCACCTGTGGTAACTACATCATCTATCAATAGAACGTGTAGGTTTTCTAATTGTTTATGCTGATTGACATTAAAAATAGTCTGCATATTTTCAAAACGAATATACCGTGATTTTTTGGTTTGGCTATCCGTAATTTTAGTGCGCACCAAATGCGTTGTACTTACCTTAACACCTAATGCGTTAGCAACGCCTGTTGCTATATGTTCGCTCTGATTATACCCGCGTTGCTTTTCCTTTTTAGGGTGAAGTGGTACAGGTACTACAATATCAATGCCTTTAAACAGCTCACTTTTTTTAAGCCTTTCACCTAAAAGGATCCCCAATTTAACCCCAACTTCTGTTTTTCCTTTGTATTTTAAACTATGGATTAGATTCTGAACTTTGGTGCCCTTTTTGAAATAAAGCATCGCTGTTGCCGCCTGAAAAGGTAACCTGCCCCATAGCTGTTTAGCCACTCGATTATCTGCATAAAGATGATAATCGGTATAGGGAAGATCAAATAGACATTTGACACAGATTTCCTCTTCGCCGTTAACCAGGTTTGTGCCGCACGCATTGCATAGCACCGGAAAAAGCAGGCTAATCAAATCTGAGGCAAGGCGTGGTACGACTATCATATTCCAATTTAGGAAAATAAAAACTAAAAGTGGAATAAATACGTAAGATTGCTGTATTGTTAAATTGCTGAATTGCTAGGGTTAATTAAGTTAACCCGACTAACGACTTCCTATTGACTTCCGACTTCTCCTCCAGCTGTTTCCTTAACGGCCAATTGTCCGCATGCGGCATCAATATCTTTCCCTCGGCTACGCCTGATATTTGTATTAACACCATGGTTCCTCAGATAAGTAGCAAAGGCATCAATCTTATCGCCTTCTGCGTTTACGAAATCAGCAAATTGAATGGGGTTATATTCAATTAAATTAACCTTACAGGGAACATGTTTGCAAAATTTAACTAATTCTATAGCATCTTGGATCTCATCGTTAAAGTGGTTAAAAACGATGTATTCATAGGTAACCGGATTCTTGGTTTTTTGAAAATAATATTTCAGTGCTTCTGCCAAGGCCTTCAACGAATTATGTTCGGTAATGGGCATAATTTCATTGCGCTTTATATCATTGGCCGCATGAAGAGAAAGTGCCAGATTAAATTTTGCGCCATCATCGCCCAATTTTTTAATCATTTTTGCGATGCCAGCTGTAGACACGGTAATTCGTTTGTACGACATGTTTAAGCCATCTGGGGCAGTGATCCGCTCTATAGATTTTAACACATTGGCATAGTTAAGCAAGGGCTCGCCCATGCCCATATACACGATATTAGTAAGTGGAATATTGTAATTCTTCTTTGCCTGCTGATCGATCAACACCACCTGATCATAAATTTCATCCGCATTGAGGTTCCGTTTGCGATCCATATAACCTGTGGCGCAGAACTTACACGTTAAACTACAGCCCACTTGCGAACTTACGCAGGCTGTCATTCGTTCTTCTGTTGGGATCAGAACCCCTTCAACTATGTTGCCATCGTATAATCGAAAAGCATTTTTGATGGTATGGTCATTACTAAATTGGGCATTGTTTATTTCAACAACGTTGATGGCATAATTTTCGCCCAATTTTAATCGTAAATCTTTTGATAAATTGCTCATCTCATCAAAGCTACGGGCAGATTTTTCCCAAAGCCATTGATACACTTGCTTTGCACGATAGGCAGGTTCTTTCATCTCCACAAAATGTTGTTGTAAAGCTTGCAGATCCAATGAACGGATGTCGATTTTTTTAATTTGAAGTGTTGACATGATTATTTATCTGTATAATGTCCCATAGCAGAAATAATGAACACGATTACGGTGTCTTCTTCAACTTTATAGATTAGGCGATCTTTTTGATTGATTTTTCTAGACCAAAAACCTGTTAATTCGTATTTTAACGGCTCAGGATTTCCTATTCCAGTATATGGGGTTTCGGTTAGCTCAACAAGTATTTTTTCGATTTTTTTTATACTTGCCCTATTTCCAGATTTAAAATGCTTTTTGAAATGTTCTTCGGCTAGCTCCTCTATTTTAAGTTTAAACTTCCCCATATATCGTTTGCATCAACCGTCTTGTAATTTGCTCGCTTTTCTGCTTTTTTAATCTTTGCCACAAATTCGGGATTATATGGGCTTTTTTCGCTTTCAACATTTATTTTTAATGCCTTCGCAATAGCTTTAAGTGCATTTAATTGCTCTTTATTTACGGGGTGCATAATTAATGTTTCCATCGCCTTATTTGTTAATAACTTTATACAAAGATAAGAAAAAAGGTTTGAAGGTGGTAAAAACATATTGCACGCAATAATTTCCTTCTTCAACCTATACATCAATAAGAAATTGATTACAGGGGAGCTAGCATGTAACGCAACTATTTCCTTTTCGGACTTCGAACTTTCGCACCTGCAGTACCTTGTTTACCATTTGACGGGCGGGTGGGTCGCTTGCTAGGTCCATTGTTCTTAAACCAATCGTTTGTATTGCTGCTTGCACTGCTTCTTGAAGGTCCACCACCTTTACGTTCCTCTTTTGCCTTTGGAGCAAAGGATTTGCTTTTCGAAAAACGTTGTGCAGGTTTTTCTTCTTTTTCTGGGCCTGCTTTTTTGGTCGTTCTTTTTGGTGCTGCGGGCTTTTCTGAACTAGATTTGGCTACTAATTTAAATATCTCCGTTTGTTCCTGCTCTGTTAATTCTCTCCAATCTCCAATGGCTAAACCTTTGAGCGTAATGTTCATAATCCGGGTTCTCTCCAACTTGGTAACTTCAAAGCCAAAATGTTCACACATCCTACGAATTTGTCTGTTTAAACCTTGGATCAATGTAATCTTAAATACAAAAGGACTTTCTTTAATAACCTTACATTTTTTGGTCATTACGCCTAAAACAGGAACACCCTTCGCCATCCCTTCAATAAATTGATCTGTTAAAGGTTTATTTACCGTAACGATATATTCCTTTTCATGATTGTTGCCTGCCCTTAGAATCTTATTAACCAGATCTCCATTATTGGTTAAAAAAATCAAACCTTGCGAATCCTTGTCTAATCGCCCGATGGGGAAGACGCGTTCGCTATGGTTTACATGATCTACAATATTGCCTTTTACATTTGCTTCAGTGGTACTGGTAATCCCTACCGGTTTATTATAAGCTAAAAGAATCGAATTCTCGGCCAGTTTAGGTTCTATTGAATTCCCATTTACATTTACCAGATCGCCAAAAAACACTTTGTCTCCCACTTTAGCTTTGCGGCCATTAATAAAAACCTGACCTTGCTCTATATACCTATCTGCAGCTCTCCTAGAGCATAGTCCGCTTTCGCTAATGTATTTATTTAATCGTGTTGTAGAATCGGTCATTGGGGTAGAATGTGTAATTGAATTACAAAGGTAAGATAAAAACACATTAAAAGATAAGCGATTAGCGCAAGGCGCATAGCGAGCTAGGCCAACGCCATGCGCTCACCGCCATGCTAAAACGTCGCGTCATCAGCACTAGGCCCATAACTTCCGGGAATAGGAATATTCAATAAACGTAAATACACACCAAGCTGCGCTCTGTGGTGGATAGTTTGGCTAAAAGAGTGCCTAACAATTTCATATTTGCTCATATCGGCATGGACGGTATCTGCGGTACGTAAAATCCATCTTCCAATTAAATCTTCTTCTCTTGCATTGATTAAACTATTTTGGCCCGATCGGTAGCTTTTTTCAAATAAAGCTAACAAATCAGCATTGCTCTCGATTGAAGTAGGTTCGTAGGGTGCGGTTGCAAAATCCAACTCGTCGGTATCAAATCCCAGTGTTACCCAACTTGGCAGTTCGGCGATATGGGTAGACAAGGCGCCCATTTTCATGCTTTTCTCATGCGGCGCCCAATCTAACCTGTCCATGGGTACAAGCGCTAACATCTTTCTTGTTGTTTGAGCCTCTTGTTCAAACTCTTTTAATACTAATTCTAAAATTTTCATAATTTTTCTTTGTTTTCGTTAATTTTTGGTAAAACAGCTTTACGTTTCACCAGTCACACAAAGAAAAGTAAGGGCACTGACAACCCTATGGCAGTGCCAAAAAAATTATGTGTTTGCCCCGAAGGGCTCCCTTTGGGAGAATTGTAAATTTGGAATGCGCTATGCCCCATGCCCCATGCTAATAGTTCACTGGTAGCAGTTTCATATAATCGCTCACCTGCATATGATCTGTTTTTCTGAAGCTTCTTTCGGTACAGATCGCCTTAATTAGATTGTTGAGTTTGAAATCACGATAATCGTTTCGCAAGTGGCACCAGCCGATGAGGTGCCAACTAAAAGCGTAAAAGATGAGGCCAATCGGTTCAACTTCACGGGTGCTGATCTGCTCTTTGTTGTCTCTATAGGTTATTTCCAATGCATTTGGCAGATATTGCATTTTGTAGTACTGAAAGGTATTCGAAGTCGTTCTTTAGGCGTTCGGGCAGTTGTAGTTTAATGTTTTCATTAAGTGATTCCAGCTTTTCCTTTTGGGAAGTTTTTAATACAGCTTTGACCTTGTTTAATGCCGTAGTATAGTGCTGCGTAATTGATTTATCAGCAAAGCCTTCTAAGAACCTTTCCATCAAAAGTAAGGCATTGGCCTCGTCTGAGTTGAAAGAAATAGGTGGCAAAAAATAGCCCTGTACAATAAAATAGCCTTTATTAGGCTCAAAACTTAATGGAATTCCCTGCTCTCCTAAGGCTTTCATATCCCGGTAAACCGTACGCACGCTTATATTAAACTGCGTAGATATCTTCTCAGCCGTTACATATCTTTTCGATTGTAAAAGCACTAGAATTCCGAAAAGTCTATCGATGCGGTTCATTAAATGAGGGCTGATAAGGTCATGATAATATCGGATTGGCAAATTAGCTAATTATGACTTAATTTGTGATATGGTTAGATATATTTCTGCTGATTTCATTTACCCCATAACTGCAGCTCCAATAAGAGAGGGGGTGATAGGAGTAAACCCGGATGGGAGCATCAACGTTGTGCTCACATCCAGCGAAGCTGAAAATCAGGAAATAGAACATATTGAGAGGTACAACGGCGTTTTAGTGCCGGGCTTTATCAATACGCACTGCCATTTGGAACTTTCCCATCTAGAAAATAAGATTTCGGAGAAAACTGGTTTAACAGGCTTTATTAGGGAAATTTTATCCATCCGGGATCAACCATCCGATAAAATTATAGCAGCAATGCAGCGGGCGGATCATCAAATGTATGCCAATGGCATTGTAGCCGTAGGCGATATTTCAAATCAAGTAATCTCTAAAACTGTAAAACTCGAAAGTAAGATCTATTATCACACGTTTGTGGAAGTATTTGGCTTTAATGGTCCCGCCGCGGAGACCGTCGCAAAAGGAAGGGTGATTAAAAATGATTTCGCTCCGTTAAAGGCATCTATCGTACCTCACGCACCCTATTCGGTCTCTTCGGACTTATTTAATGAGATTAGTAAACTTACCACCGAAACTGATATTTTGAGCATTCATAACCAAGAAACCGTTGGAGAAAATGAATTGTTCGAATCGGGTACGGGGGCATTTTCAGATTTCTTTACAGCCATGGGTATTGCACAGAGTGATGCCCATAATTCTAAAAAAAATGCGCTTAATTATCACCTTCCGCAATTGCCCAAAACGATAAATACACTTTTAGTGCACAATACTTTTAGCCATAAGGCTGATTTGGATTTTGCAAGGCAGCAGCATCAAAAATTATATTGGTGCCTTTGTCCGAATGCCAATTTATACATCGAAGATAGCTTGCCAGATGTAATGCTTTTTAGAGACGAAAAGCTAAAGATTACCCTTGGTACGGATAGTTTGGCCAGTAATCATCAGCTTAATATTTTGGCTGAGATGAAGACATTACAGGACCACAAGCAAATTCCCTTCGAAGAATCCATAAAATGGGCAACATTAAATGGGGCCGAATTTTTAGGAATAGATTCGCAATTTGGTAGTTTCGAAATCGGTAAAAAGCCAGGGATTAATCTGATCAAATTGGATGAAAATGGAAGTATTGAGGATGAAACCCAAATAAAACGCTTATTTTAACTGAATGACTAATCCAATTACCCAACTTTTTAATATTAAGTATCCGATTATTCAGGCCGGAATGGTGTGGTGCAGTGGGTGGAGGTTAGCTTCTGCGGTTTCTAATGCCGGCGGATTGGGCATTATTGGGGCCGGATCCATGTACCCAGACGTGCTAAGATCGCATATCCAGAAATGCAAAAAGTCTACTTCTGCATCTTTTGCTGTAAATGTACCCTTACTTTATCCGAACGTGAAAGAGATTATGAATATCCTGGTACAGGAAAAAGTAAAGATTGTATTCACATCAGCAGGCAATCCTGCCACATGGACATCCTTTTTAAAAGAGAATGGAATTACCGTGGTTCATGTAATTGCCAATACCAAGTTTGCCCTAAAAGCACAGGAATGTGGTGTTGATGCAATCGTAGCAGAAGGTTTCGAAGCTGGTGGACACAATGGTAGGGAAGAAACTACCACTTTATGTCTTATTCCGATGATTAAAGCTACTGTAACCATCCCGATAATTGCCGCGGGTGGCATAGCGAGTGGCAAAGCAATGCTGGCTGCCTTCGCTCTAGGAGCCGATGGGGTTCAAATTGGGTCGGCATTTGCAGTGGCCGAAGAATCCTCAGCGCATCCAAATTTTAAAGATCGGATCATCCATGCTTTAGAGGGAGATACCAAACTAAGAATGAAAAAACTGGTACCTGTACGGCTTCTTAAAAATGAATTTGCAGATGCAGTTGCCCAAGCAGAGGCTGATGGCGCAAATGCGGCAACATTAGTAGAATTGTTGGGGAGAGCAAGGGCAAAATTAGGTATGTTTGAAGGCGATATGCAGCAAGGTGAACTAGAAATTGGGCAGATCTCAGCTATGCTGAATGAAATTAAACCCGCAGCCCTTATCTTACAGGAAATTTGGAATGAGTTTATCAAAACAAAAGAAATAATTAAAGCATTACCTATCTGATAAGAATGAACACAAAATTTTTAATGTCGATGAGTGCCTTAACTTTAGGTTTTATGGGTATTCTTTTTACTTTTTTGCCCAATGAACTATTGATGATGATGGGGCTCGACTGGGTAAAATTCCTTTCATTGTTTGTCCAGCTCCTTGGTGCATTATATTTGGGTTTTGCATTTTTAAACTGGACTGCCAGAGCAAATCTGATTGGCGGTATTTATAGCAAACCTGTAGCAATTGCAAATTTTGCTCATTATATGATCGGAGGTTTGGCAATCCTCAAATATCTACTTTCGCACCATGAAATGTTATTTATTTTACTCCTTCCACTGCTGATCTATGCGATATTTACATTCTGTTTTGCCAAAGTGGCTTTTACAAGTCCGGTTTAAAGGTTCATTTCAAACATTCTAATTTTACAACTCCGATGGCTATCGGACCAACTTCAAAAACATCAATTCTCAATGAAACACATCAACATTAAAATTACAGGCAAGGTACAGGGCGTATTTTTTAGGGCAAGCACAAAAGCTGTAGCAGACCAGATGGGGATTAAAGGCCTTGTTAAAAATGAAAAGGACGGGTCGGTGTATGTAGAAGCAGAGGGCGATGAATCAACTCTGTCGATGTTCATTGATTGGTGCAAGGAAGGGCCCGAAAAAGCAAAGGTAGAAAATGTGGAGGTTGTAGATGGAGAATCTAAAAATTATCGCAACTTTGAAGTTGTTAAAAAGAACTTGCTTTGGTAACCCAAAAAAATCTAATTGTTAAATTGTTGGATTGCTATATTGTTGATGACCCATCGCACTACGCAATACGAATATCGCGATACGCAAATGTCTGTATATAAAAAATTCGCTGGTCAGACCCTTGTGTATGGTTTAAGTACCATTTTTTCAAGGTTGTTTAACTTCATTTTAACCCCAATTTATACGAGGGTTTATGTAGAAGGCGTTTATGGTATTTTCACAAAAATGTTTAGTTATGCCTCTATTATCACTCCGATTTTGGCATTTGGGATGGAAACTACTTTTTTCAGGTATCTCAATAAGCACGAAGATAAAAAGCAGGAAATATACAATACCAGTTTTTTGGTTATTGGTTTTATATCCATATTGTTCTTACTTACCGGACTGGCCTTTACAGACAATTTTGCAAGATTTACATTAGGTAGCGATGCTTTGGCGAGTTTTGCCGATCAAAAGAAATATGTTCAGTACCTCATTTGGATCTTATTTATAGACGCAATTTGCATAATCCCATTTGCTAAGCTAAGAGCTGATGGGAAACCTTTTAAATACAGCTTGATCAAATTTGTAAATATTGGGGTCTTTGTAGCGCTAAACCTTGTTTTTATTTATGTAATCCCTTCAACTATAAAAACTAGTGGTTTAGGCCACGAATGGTTAGCTGGATGGTTTAAGCATAATTGGGTAGGGTATGTTTTTGTATCAAATCTTATTGCGAGCATAGTTACGTTACTAATGCTGCTTCCAGAGTTCTTAGCGCTTCAGTTAAAGTTTGATCGCCCCTTGTTTATCAAGATGTTTGGTTATAGTTGGCCAATTTTGGCTGCCAACCTTTCATTTATTATCAATGAAAATCTGGATAAAATTTTATTGAGCAAATACCTTCCTGAAAACATTGCCGATCATGAAACCGGAATTTATGGGGCAGTTTGTAAATTGGCCATATTTATAAGTATTTTCAATACAGCTTTTAGATTAGGGGCAGAGCCTTTCTTTTTCGGACACGCTAAAAACGAAAATGCAAAAACTACCTATGCCAATATATTAAACTATTTTGTGTTGGCACTGGCTATTCTTTTTGTAGGCCTTATTGCAAATATCGACCTGTTAAAGCACTTTATCGATGCCAAATATTGGGTAGGTCTGCCTGCAGTACCTCTTCTGCTGTTTGGATATGTGTGTTTGGGCATCTATATGAATTTATCGGTATGGTACCGATTGTCTGACCAAACACGTTATGGTTTATACATATCTATGATAGGGGCCATCTTTACAATAGTGATGAATATTGTCTTAATTCCAAAATACAGCTATATGGCCTCTGCTTGGGTAAGTATGATGGCTTATTTAATCATTATGATCATCTCTTACTGTTTAGGTCAAAAATTCTATCCAATTCCATATAATCTTAAAAGAATGATTGCTTATTTGGGCGTTGCAATTATGTTGGTATATCTATCATTTTATATATTTGAACAGAATATTTTTATTGGTAATGGCCTGTTTATTTTATTTTTAACAGGTATTTATTTTATGGAAAAGGATAACATCAAAAGCATACTCTCCACCACGCAGCATGAAAATTAATATTATTAATCACTCCAATCATCCACTTCCAGCCTATGAAACAGCGCATGCTGCCGGTATGGACCTAAGAGCATTCACTCCGGAAGAAATCGTGATTAAACCTTTGCAACGTCTTTTGGTTCCAACAGGTTTACACATCGAATTACCCATCGGGTATGAAGCACAGATTAGACCACGGAGCGGATTGGCCTATAAACATGGAATTGGAATTGTGAATTCTCCCGGAACAATTGATGCCGATTATAGAGGTGAGATCAAAGTGTTATTGGTTAATCTTTCTGAAGTTGATTTTGTAATTAATAACGGAGATCGAATTGCTCAAATGGTGATCGCCAAGCATGAAACCATTAGCTGGGAAAGTGTAGCCGCATTAAGCGATACTGATCGTGGTTCTGGAGGATATGGGCATACGGGGAAGTGAGTTGGGAGTAATGGAAATTGGAAGATGGAAGATGGAAGATGGAAAAATTTGGACAAACAATTAACAAATCGGTGTAATCTTCTAATCGGTGTAATCATCCGCGAAGCGAAAGGTTAGAAGGTTGGAAAAATGCATATACAAGTTTACTAAAATCGGTGAAATCATCTTTAATCAGTGAAATCATCCGCAAAGCGTAATATGAAGTTTAAAATAATCCTACTTTTATTTATTTGCTGCCATACTTTACTG
This sequence comes from Pedobacter sp. NO84, assembly GCF_059703915.1. NCBI lineage: Bacteria > Pseudomonadati > Bacteroidota > Sphingobacteriia > Sphingobacteriales > Sphingobacteriaceae > Pedobacter > Pedobacter sp. NO84. The sequence goes on along the minus strand of NZ_AP046575.1, from coordinate 2,897,584 downwards.
TATGGACAAGACCCGCCTTTGCCGGCTGGGATGGAGAATAATGCCATAAAGGAACTCTTTTTTGCAGGCCTTAAAGAAAAAATGGCCGAAAACTATACCAATGCGAACGCTAATTTTACTAAAATTATCGCCATTGATCCAAAAAATGCTGCAGCTTATTTTGAGTTGGCGACTTTAAATTTCCGTCAGAATAAACTTCTAGAGGCAGAAACCTTTGTAAAAAAAGCAATCAGCTTAGATGCAGCTAACAGCTGGTACCTTAAGTTACAAGCAGAAATTTATAAGCGCAATGGAAATATGGAAGCCTTGGTTGTTGTTTTTACACAGCTTATCCAGCTTGCCCCAGAAAGTATTGATCTGTATTTCGACAGGGCCAATGCCTACCTCATTGCCGGTAAAACCGAAGAAGCTCAAAATGCTTATGAGGTGATAGAAAAGAAGTTTGGTCCATCAAGCGAGTTAACCCTTGCCAAACAGCGGATAACGGTTCAGAGCGGAACTGTTCCAACTAATGAGGCAATAAATAAACTGCTGACCGATAATCCGGCAGATGTAAAAAACTACCTCTACTTAAGTGGTGTTTTGCTAGAGAAAAACAAAAAAGATGAAGCTTTAGCTTTGCTGCAAAAGGCCAAAACCATTGAACCAGAAAATTTTGAAATAGATTTGGCAATGGCCGATATCTATCAAACAGAAAAAAACAATGAACTGGCTATAGGTCCCCTCAAAACCGCTTTTGCAAACGTAAATATGCCTGTAGCTAGCAAGATTAAGATTGTTAGCCAAATGTTGCCAAGATTCAATAATCCATTGGTGGTTAAAGATGCGACAGATCTAACGCAAATTGCAGTTAAAACGCATCCCAACGATCCTAAATTAATGGCCTTATACGGCGACGTTTTATATCAACAGGGTAATCTCAATTTGGCAAAAGAAAACTATCAGCAAGCGCTTAAAATATCAGACCAACTCTATCCCGCTTGGGAAAAGTTATTGGGGATTCAAACTTTACTTGGACAATATACCGATGCCATTAAAACAGGTGAAGATGCCATTTCGATCTACCCCAATCAAGCAATTTTATACTATTATCGAGCTTTTGCTTTGCATAGAAATGGTCAGAATGCAGAATCGGGTATCGAAATCAAATCAGCTTTGCAGTTAGATGGGGATGATAATAATTTAAAGGCAATGATATTTGCACTTCAGGCAGAAGTTTTTATTGATCAAGAAAAACTAAAAGAAGCAGATCTTGCATTTGATAAAGCCATTGCATTAGCCCCAGATAATTATTTAACCCTAAGCAATTATGCCTATTATTTGGCGTTAAGAAATCAGAATTTGAGCAAAGCCGAAACACTCGCTTCAAAAGCGGCTATTGCAATGCCCAAAAACGCTTCTGTACTTGACACCTATGCCATTGTTCTTTTCAAATTGGGCAAATATGATCTGGCGCAGAACTTTATACAGAAAGCTTTACAAAACAATGAGGCTTCAAATCCCGTTTACTTGGAGCACTATGGCGATATCCTTTTCTTGAAAGGGGATAAAGATGCTGCGGTAGTGCAATGGCAAAAAGCCAAACAAGCCGGAAATGATTCCGAAAAACTTAATAAAAAAATCAATGAAAAGAAGTACATTAAATAGCTTTCTGATAGTTGCATGCCTGTTGTTTAGCGTAGGCTGCAGACCTAAAAAAGTGATCGTAACCACTCCTCCAGTTTCAGGGAGTCAGGAAAGCAGTGTAGTTAAAGTAGACGAGAAGCCTCAAAATCTTCAGCTCCTAAAAAGTAAAGACCTATCTTTTAATACCTTGTCTCTAAAGGGTAAAGCCAATTTAAATGTCAATGGTGATGAAAATAATGTAACCATGAACATCAGGATCCAAAAAGATAAAAAGATATGGGTAAGTGTAACTGGTATTGCTGGTATCGAGGGAGCTAGAGCCGTAATTACTCCAGATAGCCTCTTGCTGCTAAATAGGCTACAAAAAACATATACCAAAAAACCTTTTAGTTATATCTACGGATTTACGAACAAGCAAATTAATTTCAGCCTTTTGCAAGCCGTAATTTCTGGCAATACCATAGGTGATTTTATGAACGAAAAATCAGCTTTGGTACAAGAAAATGGAGTTTGGGTGCTAAGCGGTACAGCTGGCGATTTAGCTTATCGCAGTGTATTTAACACCTTGTTAAAAATAACGGAAACCACATTGAACGATGCGAAATCTGCCCAAGCGTTTAAAGTTAATTATGGCGATTACATCTCCGTTAACAATGCTCTTTTTCCGTCAAATCTAAAAATCAGCTCTATGTCTGGAGCAAAATCAATTAAGATCGATATTGAGTTTGTAAAGATAGAAAGCAATGTCCCGGTTGATTTTCCGTTTTCAGTTCCTAAAAATTTCGAGGTAATCAACTAAAATTTTATATTTTTGGTGCAATGAAGCTATACAAACTATTTTTTTCTCTGCTGCTTGTAGCAATATGCTCAACCAGTTTTGCCCAAGAAACATCCAGAGAGCTTAAAGAACTTAAGCTAAAAAAGGAGGCAATTGAAAGACAGATCGAGCTAGCACAAAAAAACCTAAATAAAACCACCAACGGAAAGCGATTAACGTTAAGCCAAATCAACACGATAAAGGCCCAGGTTCGTTTGATGCAGGATAAGATTTCTACCATCAACTCGGAAATGAGGAGCCTCGATCATAAAATTACAGAAAACACTGGAAAGGTCCATAACCTGCAAAGTAGGTTGGTTGATCTCAAAAAGGAATATGCAGGGATGATCAGGTTTGCTCAGCGCAACAGAAATCAATACGATAAAATGATGTTTATTTTTGCGGCCAAGGATTTTAATCAGGCTTACAAAAGAATTAAATATTTACAACAGTTTGGTCAGTACCGTAAAAAACAGGCCGCTTATATTCAGGGGACAGAAAAAGATCTAAATATTCAGATCAATGTGCTAGATCAAGATCTGAAGAGCAAAACCAATTTGTTAAAGGAGCAGCTTAACGAAAAGAACCGATTAGATAAAAAGAAAAGCGAACAGGCTGTGGTATTAAATCAGCTTAGCAGACAAGAAAGGCAGTTTACTCAGGATATCCAAAAAAAGAAACAACAGCGTGCTGCCATAGATCGCCAAGTTAGGGATGAAATTAATAGATTAATTGCATTAGAGCGTAAAAGAGCGGAAGACGAAGCAAGGGAAGCTGCAAAGGTTGCCGCTGCTAAGGCCAAGGCCGAAAATAGACCAGCCCCTGTAGCCTCAACTAAACCAAAAACTACAAGCGAATTATTGAGGGCTACCCCAGAAGCCGAAAAACTTTCGAATGCATTCGAGAGCAATAAAGGAAGTTTGCCAGCTCCGGTTACTACCGGATACATTACAAGCCGTTTTGGGATCGTAAAAGTAGATCAGGCACTTGATAACCACGAGGGGATTATCTATCAAACAAGTGAAGGAGCGGGCGTAAGGTCGGTATTTAACGGAACTGTCTCGTATGTTTTTGATAAGTTTGGAAAGTTTTTTGTAATGATCAAACACGGTGAATATTTCACCATATACGAGAATTTAAAAAGTGTTAGTGTTTCTAAAGGGGATAAAGTAACTACTAAACAAAACATCGGAATTGCCGGAATCACGGAAGGCGTACCTGAAGTTGGATTCCAGATCAGAAGGGGAAGTACACCCCAAAACCCCGAAAGTTGGTTGGCCAGATAAACTATTGGGAGTTTTATTTGTCTATATTTGTAGAATAATTAATTAAAGATGTACTCAGGCATATTATTAGAGTTTTTAAACATGGGAGGCGGTGAGGTAATGCTCATCATGGTGGTTGTACTGCTGTTATTTGGAGGAAAAAAATTGCCCGAATTAGCTAGAGGATTAGGTAAAGGAATCAGAGAATTTAAAGATGCTTCGGAAGGCGTAAAACGAGAAATCCATCGCAACATAAATAACGTAGATCTAGAGAAGGAATTAGAAGAGGAAGAAACTAAAGCTAAAGAATTAGAAGAGGCACAGGCCGAGGAGAATAACGCTGAGAGCCATCATCCCTCAGCAGAAGATGCCCCCATCCAATCTATTGAAGAAGAACAAAAAGCAACGGTAAAAAAACGTTCTGCTAAAAAACCAAGTGTAAAAAACAACAAGGAAACAGATTTATAGTTTCTTTACATTAAAAAACTTAATATAAATATCATGACACAACCAACAATTTTAATCGCAGGGCTAGGTACCCCAGAAATAATCCTGATCGTTTGTTTGGCATTATTGCTTTTTGGAGGTAAGAAAATCCCTGAATTAATGCGTGGACTAGGGAAAGGTGTAAAAGAGTTTAAAGAAGGAAAAGACGGTCTAGATGGCACTAACAATACTCCACCACCTCCACCACCCTCAACTCCTAACAATACCAATCCCCCTGTATAATAATTATTCATCTTTTGTTTTTTAAATTCAAATTTTGAAGAAATACACTTCTTTAGTACAGATAAAGGCCCATCTTGCAAAAAAGCAACTTAATATAAAGGACCTCCTTTCCTATTATTTTGAGCAGATAGAAAAAAATCAACACCTCAATGCTTTTAATGAGGTGTTTTTTGATTCTGCTACCAAGCAGGCAATATGTGTTCAGCAAAAAATAGAGGCAGGTAATGCGGGCAAACTTGCTGGGATGATTATCGGTATTAAAGATAATATCTGTTACCTTGATCATCAGGTTTCTGCATCATCAAAAATGTTGGATGGTTTTGTTTCGCCTTATTCTTCAACAGTTGTGGATCGGTTGCTAAAGGAAGATGCCATTATAATTGGTAGATTAAACTGTGATGAATTTGCAATGGGCGGTTCTAATGAAACCTCCTACTTTGGACCGGTTAAGAATGCTGTTGATGATGAGCGTGTTTCGGGAGGATCTTCTGGAGGCTCAGCAGTAGCTGTACAAGCAGATATGTGCCTGGCTGCGTTAGGCACCGATACCGGAGGCTCTGTGCGCCAACCCGCCGCTTTTTGTGGAGTAATCGGCCTTAAACCTACCTACGGACGTGTATCCCGTTATGGGATCATTGCCTATGCCTCCTCCTTTGATCAGGTGGGTACCTTAACATCTTCCATAAGCGATGCCGCTTTGCTGTTAGCTGTTTTAGCAGGAGCTGATGGATTGGATAGCACCGCCTCTTCTCAAGCCGTTTCAAATTATCAAGAAAATCTTTCGCAAAGCGGAAACAAAAGGATAGCTGTATTAAAAGAAACGATTGAAAATGAAGCCCTAGATCCACAAATTAAGGCTTCAATTTTATTGTCGATCGAAAAATTAAAGCAGCAAGGACACGAAGTAAGCTATGTTTCTTTTGATCTATTGGCCTATTTGGTGCCGGCCTATTATGTGTTAACTACTGCAGAAGCTTCTTCCAATTTATCCAGATATGACGGTGTACACTATGGATATAGAAATACACAAGCAGAAAGCTTAAACCTTCTGTATAAACAATCAAGGGCCGAGGGTTTTGGTGAAGAAGTAAGAAGACGAATATTGCTGGGTACTTTTGTGTTAAGCGCAGGGTACTATGATGCTTATTATCAGAAAGCGCAACAGGTAAGAAGATTGATTAGGGAAAAAGTAGAACTCCTGCTCACTGATTTCGATTTTTTGCTTAGTCCGGTAACCCCAACCCCAGCTTTTAAAATGGGCGAAAATATGCAGGATCCTCTTGTAATGTACATGGCGGATATTTTTACCGTGTTAGCCTCTTTGGCGGGAATACCTGCCATTGCCCTCCCTTTAGGCAATAATGAGGGTGGTTTACCGTTAAGTGTGCAGTTAATGACCAAACATTTTAATGAGCAGGATTTGCTTAACCTTTCCTATCAGTTTTTGGACGAAGGTTATGATAAACATTAGATTGATTCAGCCCACCTTTAGCCTATGAGAAAAATAGTACTTTCCTTCCTTTATTTTCTTGCTTATAGTGCTGTATCAGCCCAAAATCCCCAAAAAACAGTACAGAATGATTCGCTATTAAAAAGCATTGTTTCTTCCAGTACTTTAGATACCGTAGCGATCCCGCTAATAGATAAGCCGTTATTTTATAACCAAAATCTAAGCTATAAGTTGCGCTTGGATTCGGTGCAGAAAATTGTGCCACTGAGTTATAACGAATATGTCCAAAGTTTCATAGATAAATACAGTAAAAGAAAAGATCTGATAGGTAAGATGCTGGGTTTATCATCGTACTACTTCCCCATATTTGAAAACGCATTAAGGGCATATCAAATTCCTGACGAGATCAAATACCTTCCGATCATAGAATCTGAAATGAATCCCCATGCTATTTCGAGGGTGGGCGCAACCGGGATGTGGCAGTTTATGTTCGGCACGGCCAAAGCTTACGGACTAAACATGGATAATTTTGTTGATGAACGGAAAGACCCTATTCAGGCAAGCTACGCCGCCGCAGCATATTTTAGAGATGCCTACGAAGAACTAGGCGATTGGCTTTTGGCCATTGCAGCATACAACTGCGGCAAGGGCAACGTAACTAGAGCAATTGATAAAGCAGGTTCAAGGGATTTTTGGCAGATCAGGCAGTATCTTCCCAAAGAAACCCGTGATTATGTGCCCGCTTTTATAGCTACGGTATACATCATGAACTACGCCAAAACACACCAGATTGTTGCGCGGTCAATTGGAGTAACCATTAAAACGGATACCATTCAGGTAACTCATTTTGTATCACTCCCAGATTTGGCAAAGGCCATTAATTTTGATGAAGAAACAGTGGTAGGCTTAAATCCATCTTATAAAAAGAAAATTGTAAATGGCACCATGGCCCTGCCTAAAAGAATAATTTTACCAAAAGTAGAACAAGCCAGCTATGCCAAACTTTACGAAATTTTAACTACTGATTTTCAAACTGATCAGGAGGTGAGGCTGGCTTCAACTGATGATGCAAGAGACCTTCGTAAAAAGATTTTGGCCAATACCACAGCTGCTCCCAAAGTATGGATATATCAAGTTAAGCCCGGTCAGAGCTTAAGTAAAATCGCTGAACTGAACAAGGTTGAGGTGCAGGATCTTAAAGCTTGGAACAAGTTAAAGGACAACTCGGTTATTCCAGGTCAAAAGTTAACCATTTATGCCAATGGTGCTGAGCCAAAAGTGGCGGCAAAACCAAGTTTCATCAGCTATAAGGTTAAAGCGGGAGACACACTATCAGGCATTGCCGAAAAGTTTGAAGGCTCTACGGTAGCAAGCATCAAGAAAACAAATAAGTTAAGCAAAGCTGTTCTCCAACCTGGAATGGTGTTAAAAATAAAAGGTTAAACTTTTTCTTCCATCTTTTACCAGATAGAACATAGAGCACATAGTTTTTCAGCACCTAACTATGTTATCTATCTGCCTATGTGGTTATTTGTTGCTAGAGCCATCTACCTTCCATTTTACATCCTCCCTCTTCTATCTTCCCTTTTACATCTTCCATTTAAAAGCCGTTTACTTCGACAAAAGTTGTAACTTTGCCCGTTACCAAAAAGTATTGTATGAGTAAGACAAATAGAAAACAAGACGCTTTAGACTATCATTCGCAAGGGCGGCCAGGCAAAATCCAGGTTGTACCTACAAAACCATATTCTTCGCAGAGAGACCTTACACTGGCCTATTCGCCAGGGGTTGCTGAGCCTTGTTTAAAAATTGCCGAAAACACTGAAGATGTTTATAAATATACCGCAAAAGGAAACCTAGTTGCGGTAATAAGCAACGGAACCGCAGTATTAGGATTGGGAGACATTGGTCCGGAAGCCGGAAAGCCTGTTATGGAGGGAAAAGGGCTACTCTTTAAAATCTTTGCTGATATTGATGTTTTTGATCTCGAACTCGACACTAAAAACGTAGATGATTTTGTAAAGATCGTAAAAGCCCTTGAGCCTACTTTTGGTGGGGTTAATCTCGAAGATATCAAAGCGCCGGAATGTTTTGAAATCGAGCGTCGTTTAAAGGAAGAGATGAATATTCCGGTAATGCACGATGATCAGCATGGAACAGCCATCATTTCTGCGGCCGCATTGTTAAATGCCTGCGACTTACAAAAGAAAAAAATAGATAAGGTTAAGATTGTGGTAAATGGTGCTGGTGCTGCCGCAATTTCATGTTCTCGTTTATATGTGTCTCTAGGCGCTAAAAAAGAGAATATTGTTATGTGCGATAGAAGCGGTGTGATTAGAAGTGACCGCCAAAATCTCGATGCAATTAAAAAAGAATTTGTGACCAGCCGCAACCTAAATACCTTGGAAGAGGCTATGAAAGATTCTGATGTTTTTATTGGTCTTTCCTCAGCAGATTGCGTAACGGTTAATATGTTAAAATCTATGGCTAAAAACCCCATAGTTTTTGCCATGGCCAATCCAAATCCAGAAATTGCCTATGAACTGGCCATTAAGGCCCGTAAAGATATTATCATGGCCACGGGTAGATCAGATTACCCCAACCAGGTAAACAATGTGTTAGGTTTCCCTTACATTTTTAGGGGAGCACTGGATGTGCGTGCAACCAGTATTAATGAAGAAATGAAGATTGCGGCTGTGCGTGCAATCGCAGAGCTGGCAAGAAAAACGGTTCCAGAAGCTGTAAATATGGCCTATAATGCTAGAAACATCAAGTTTGGAAAGGAATATATCATTCCGAAACCAATGGATTTTCGATTAATGACCAACGTTTCTATGGCAGTTGCAAAAGCAGCCATAGAATCAGGCGTAGCCCGAAAAGCAATTACCGATTGGGATGCTTATGCCGATGAACTGAAGCGCCGTTTAGGAATGGACGATTCTATTATGCGTGCCATTACCAACAAAGCGAAATCTGCACCTAAACGTGTTGTTTTTGCAGAGGCTGATAATTATAAAATTCTTAAAGCTGCACAAATTGTTAAAGATGATAACATTGCCATCCCTATCCTTTTAGGAAATAAGGAAATCATTCATCAAATAATTGAAGAAAATGGTCTCGAGCTTGATGGTGTTCAAATAATAGAACCGGCTTTAGAACCGCAGATGATGAAAAAATACGCCGAGTCGCTGTACCATAAGAGACAACGTAGAGGTGTTACGCTTTTCGAGGCCAATAAACTATTGAGAGATCGTAATTATTTTGGAGCCTCGATGGTAGAATTTGGCCAGGCCGATGCCATGATTTCTGGATTGACCAAAAATTATGTGTCTACCATAAAACCGGCATTACAGGTAATTGGTACCGAAGATGGCGTTAATCGTGTTGCAGGAATGTACATGATGATGACTGAAAAAGGACCGGTATTTTTTGGTGATACTACGGTAAATGTAGACCCAACTGTGGAGGAACTGGTAGATTTGACCCTATTATTGGATAAATCAGTCCGTAAGTTCAATATACAGCCGCGTATTGCATTGCTTTCTTACTCTAATTTTGGTTCAAATGAAGGTATTATTCCTGAGAAGGTAAGAAAAGCCGTAAAAATTCTGCATCAACAACATCCCAACATTGTAGTTGATGGAGATATGCAGGGAAATTTTGCCATTAACCATTCTCTAATGAAAGAAAATTTTCCTTTCAGCAGATTAGCAGATGCACCGGCAAATACATTAGTTTTTCCTAACTTGGAATCCGGCAACATTGCCTATAAACTTTTGCAAGAATTGGGTGGCGCCGAAGCTGTTGGTCCAATTTTATTAGGGCTAAAAAAACCCGTTCACATTGTACAACTTGGCAGCTCGGTACGCGAAATCGTGAATATGGTTACTATTGCCGTATTAGATGTGCAGGGTAAAGAAGAAAATGCAGCAGTAAAAAGAAGAGGTATTTTAAAAAGGATCGCTAAAAAATAATATTCATGTTCTCATATATTGATGGTAAATTGACATTTAAATGCCCAACGTATGTTGTGGTAGAAGCGGGAGGGGTTGGATACCACATCAATATTTCGCTGAATACCTATTCTGCCTTAGGCAACGCAGAGCGATGCAAAATCTATACCTGGTTACATATAAAGGAAGATGCGCATACGCTGTATGGCTTTGCCGAAGAAGGGGAAAGAAGGTTGTTTTTACATCTGATCTCGGTTTCCGGAATCGGGCCGACCACATGCCGTATGATGCTTTCTTCGATCACCCCCGCAGAAATACAACAAGCTATAATTAAGGCGGATGTGGCTCTGATCCAACAAATTAAGGGAATTGGGGCTAAATCGGCCCAAAGGATTATTTTAGAACTACAAGATAAATTGAGAAAGGAAGGTCCCGACTCACTAATTTCTATGCCGTTGCATAATACGACTAAAGATGAAGCGTTATCTGCTTTAGTAATGTTGGGTTTTGGCAAGCAGGTTGCAGAAAAAGCGGTAGACAATGCTGTTAAAAATACTGATCAGGATTTAACAGTAGAGCAAATGATCAAAATAGCTTTAAAGAATTTATAATTGATTGCGATTGAGAAACAAACTTACGCTACTAGTTTTTTTTCTAATTATTCTTGCTGGCAATAGGGTATTTTCCCAAGTTACGCCGCCAAGAGTAGAAGCTGATTCACTTAGAAATCCTTTTAATTTACGGGAAAAGCAGAATTTAGGATTAAGAAATTTCGCTAATCCTTTTTTAACCTTGCCCTCAAATATAAGACGAGAGGTTACCTATGATGCGCTCAACAAGAGATACATCATTACCGAAAAAATTGGTGATCACTTATTTTCCCCTCCTCAGTATTTAACTATAGACCAATACTTGCGGCTCGTAAATAGTGAGTTAAAACGCGAAAATTGGCGTAATCTTTCCAATTCAGAAATTAATGAAGTTAGAAGAACAGGACTTATCCCCCCGGTTAATGTTAATAGCCGTGTCTTCGAGAAGATTTTTGGAGGCAATACCATTGATATTCAGCCACGTGGTGATGCCGAACTTACCTTTTTAGGAAGGATTAACAAAAACGAAAACCCGCTTTTTAACGAACGCCAGCGTGTTCAGAGTAATTTCGATTTTAATCAAGTCATTAGGATGGATGTGCTAGGCAATATCGGGACAAAACTGAAAATCAAAATGAACTACAATACCGAAGCTCAGTTTGATTTCGAAAACCAGATCAAGTTAGATTACACCGGTGGAAAAGATGATATCATTAAAAAAATTGAAGCGGGTAATGTAAGCTTGCCATTAAACAGTACCTTGATAAACGGTACTCAGGCCCTATTTGGGGTTAAAACTCAATTGCAGTTCGGAAAACTAGATGTTGCAGCGGTTTTTTCACAACAAAAATCCCAATCAAAAGAGCTCTTAATCAATAACGGTGCACAGCAGAATGAGTATCGGATCAGTGGTAGCGATTATGAGGCCAATAAGCACTATTTTTTAGCCAAATACTTTAGAGATAACTACAATCGCTCTTTAGCCAACCCACCCACCATTCTTTCGGGAATATTGGTTACTAAAATTGAGGTTTGGATTACCAATAAAACAGGAAATACCCAAGACTCTAGGGATGTATTGGCCTTTTTGGACCTGGGAGAAAACCAACCTTACAACACCGCTCAGGTTACGGGAGGTACATCGGTGCTGCCTTCGGCATTTGCCAACCCCACATTTCCGCAACAATCTAATAATTTATTGGCCAATTTGCCAACTGATGCCCGACAGACAAATAGCAATAGCGTCATATCATATTTTCAGGCAAATGGTTCGACAGATAATTTTGCTAAGCTTACCTATGCCCGAAAGCTAACCGATAGAGAATATAATTTTCAGCCGCAATTAGGGTATATCTCCCTAAATAATGCGCTAAATGCAGATGAAGTTTTGGCAGTAGCCTATCGTTATACGTTTAATGGCATAGAATATCAGGTTGGAGAATTCAGTACTGATGTTGCTTTTGATCAGGTAACCCCAAAGGTGCTGTTTACTAAACTGCTCAAAAACGAAACCATCAAAACCAATTTGCCAACTTGGGACCTGATGATGAAAAATATATATGCTATTGGTGGATATCAGATAAGTCCGCAAAATTTTAAACTAGATATCTTTAGGATCGACGATAAGACCGGAGTTGAAATGCCCGTTATTAGAGAGGGGTCGAGAACCTCCCTTAAACAATACATAACGCTCACGAACCTAGACCAACTTAACCAACAAAAAGAGAAAAAACCAGATGGTATTTTCGATTTCGAAGCAGAAAATAAACCTTTTGCACCTACCCAAACTCAACAGAACGTAAATAATCCTTTGCCTGGCAGTTTTTCTCCCTCAGGCGCGAGTTTGAGTACATTAATTAGCAATACCAACAATGGGTATGTAACGATAGACCCATTAAATGGCAGGGTAATTTTTCCTTTGATAGAGCCATTTGGTAGTGACTTGGCAGCTAAGTTTAATCTGCCCGGAGAACAGCCCCTGGCCGATAAATACACCTATCCGCAATTGTATGATTCGACCAAAGTGGTGGCGCAACAATTGTTCAGCAACAAAAACGTCTATGTGATCAAGGGTAATTACCAATCTGATATATCCTCAGAATTTTCACTAAATTCTATCAATGTAACCGAAGGCTCCGTGAAGGTGTTTGCTGGTACAATTCCGTTAATAGAAGGCCAAGATTATACCGTAGATTATCAAGGAGGTAGGGTAAAGATTATAAATACGGCAATATTAATATCTGGTCAGCCCATACGGATCAATACCGAAAACAGCGAACTCTTTGGCCTGCAGCAACGGTCGCTATTTGGGATACGGATGGATTATCATATCAGCCCAAAACTTAGCATTGGTGGTACTTTGATGAACTTAACCGAGAAACCGCTAACGCAGAAAGTAAATTATTTAGAAGAGCCCATATCCAACACCATTTTCGGACTGGATTTTAACTATAGTTCGCCCTCCCGTTGGCTTACCAGATTGGTAGATAAATTACCGTTCATTTCTACGAAAGCTCCTTCAAGTATTACTTTTGCTGGAGAATATGCCAAATTAATTCCTGGACATCCAAGTGCAATCAACTCGGGTGGCGACAAGGGAGGTTCTAGTTACTTAGATGATTTTGAGGCTTCTCGTTCTATTGTGGATCTAAAAAGTGCAGTTCCTTGGCAAATTTCTGGCACTCCCCAACTTTTTCCTGAATCCCAATTGATTAATAACCTGGCTTACGGCTACAATAGGGCTAAGCTCGCATTTTATAATATTGACCCCACGTTCTATACCACAGGCTCTTCGGATCTTCCTTCAAGTTTAAAAAATAATAAGAACGAGCTTTCTAATCACTATGTGCGAGAAATAATTGAGCAAGAGGTATTTCCTTTTAAAGAAATAAGCACAGGACAATCAATTAGGCTACCAACATTAGATCTTGCTTATTATCCCAATATTCGTGGCCCTTATAATTACACCACTACCGGTTTTGCGCCAAACGGTCAATTGAATAATCCAAGATCAAGATGGGGGGGGATTTCTCGCCGCATTGATGTGAATGATTTTGAAGCAAATAATATCGAGTATATCGAGCTTTGGGTATTGGATCCATTTATTTACAAAGCGGGTTCTATTGGCGGTGATCTGTATTTTAATGTCGGCAATATCTCTGAAGATATTTTAAAGGATGGAAGGAAAGCCCTAGAAAATGGATTACCAGCCAATGGCGATCCTACAAAATATGATGAAACCAATTGGGGAAGGGTTGCCAAACTACAACCTGTAGTACAAGCATTTGATAACGATCCGGATGCAAGAAAAGCGCAGGATGTAGGGTTGGATGGATTATCAAATGCGAACGAAAAGGTAAAATTTTCGGCACTAATTACACAGATTAAAGCGCAACTAAATCCAGATGCTGCTCAGGTGTTTGAGAATGATCCCTCATCGGATGACTATTCCTATTTTAGAGGAAATAATCTTGATAACACTAATGCTGGAATTTTAAGAAGATACCAAAATTACAACGGAACTGAAGGAAACTCGAAAACTTCTCAGCAATCGCAGGCCGAATTAGGATTAGAAAACTCGGCCTCTACTTCACTTCCTGATGGTGAAGATATCAATAGGGATAATAACATGACCCAGTCTGACGAGTATTTTCAATATAGAATTTCTATCCGTCCTGGCGATTTATTAACCGTAGGGCAAAATCACATCACTGATAAAGTGGTATCACAGGTTAAATTGGCGAATGGTCAGCTCCAAAATGTAACATGGTACCAATTTCGTATCCCTCTGGCCCAATATGATCAAAAAGTAGGTGGCATCCAAGACTTTAAATCGATTCGGTTTATGCGTGTGTTCATGACCAATTTTGCAGATACAACAATTTTAAGATTTGCGAAAATGCAATTGGTTAGGGGCGATTGGCGACAGTTTAATGCAAAAAATGAAGCCTCTCAGGTAATTGCTGATCCCGCAATCTCTCCTGCAAGTCCAGATAATTCTAAAATTGAAGTAGCTACAGTAAATATCGAAGAAAATGGAAAGAGATCTCCAATTCCGTATGTAGTTCCTCCTGGCATAGAACGCGAACGTGATTTTAGTAATTATCGTGGAGATACCCGCCAGAATGAACAATCATTGTCTATTATAATTAAGGATTTAAAAGATGGTTATGGCCGGGCTGCTTTTAAAACAGCGCTTAATAACGATTTTAGATCGTACAAACGACTGGAAATGTACATGCACCTGGAAGAGGTGAGCACAACTAATCCTCTTGCAGACAACGATGTAAGCGCTTTTTTAAGAATCGGAACAGATAATCAAGATAATTATTACGAATATAATCAGCCATTAAAAGTAACAGCCCCTTTTACTACAGATCCCTATGCCATCTGGCCTGATGCCAATAAGATGGATATCGATCTTGAACTATTCCAAAAAGCAAAAACTGCAAGAAATGTAGCTCGTACGAGCGCGGGACTTCCCTGGCCTATCAATGTTCCATTTAGTTATAGTGACGGAAGAAATACCATCATAGTAAAAGGCCAACCAGACATGAGCAAGGTTCGGGTTTATATGTTAGGCCTTAAAAATCCTTTGCGAAACCCTTCTTTGCCAGCGGGCGATGATGGTTTGCCTAAGTTTGCTCAGGTGTGGTTTAATGAGCTGCGCTTAACCGAATTCGATGAGCGTGGAGGTTGGGCAGCTACGGCTCGAATGTCGGCCAAACTAGCCGACTTTGCGGATGTAAACATAACCGGAAGCAAAGCAACTATTGGTTTTGGCTCATTAGAGAAAAAGGTAAGTGAGCGAAATAGATCTGATAATGCATTTTTTGATGTTTCATCAAGTTTAGAACTCGGAAAATTTTTGCCCCAAAAAACAGGAATAAAAATCCCGATGTATGTGAGTTTTTCTAAGCAGGTACTTACCCCTCAATTTGATCCACGTACACCAGACATCGAGTTAAAAAATGCCTTGAAAAACGCAAATGGTATTCAAAAGGATTCGATTTTAAATTTTGCACAGGATTATACCACCAGAAGCAGCCTAAATTTTACCAATGTACGTAAAGAAAGAGCTCCAACCGATACAAAAACACATTTGTGGGATATAGAGAATTTTAATGTTTCTTATGCCCAAACCAAATTTTCGCACCGCGATTTCATTAACGAAAACAGCTTGCAGAATACCTATAAGGTTTCTTTAGGTTATAACTACGAGGGCGATCCAAAAATATATACGCCCTTTGATAAGCTGATCAAATCAAATACATTAAAACTATTAAAGGACTTCAATTTTACCCTCCTGCCACGATCAATTAATTTCAGGGTTGATGTGGATCGATTCTATGCAGAAAATACCTTACGCAATAACGATCCAAATAATTTCATCCCTATTAACACCACCTTTAATAAAAACTTTCTCATTTCTAGGGTCTATGGCATTGCGTGGGATCTGACCAATTCTCTGAGCATCGATTTTGATGCTACCAATTACTCTATCGTTGATGAACCAGAAGGAAGGATTGAAGGGTTAAAGCGGGATACACTTTGGCAGAATTTAAAATCACTTGGCCGAACAACTGATTATAACCATAACCTTAACGTTAAATACAATTTACCGATCAATAAAATCCCGGGCCTTGATTTTATAAATGTGGCAGCAGTGTATGGAACAAACTTTAACTGGCAAACCGAACCGCTTTCTACCTTAAGGGACCCTAACATTAATTTGGGCAATACCATCCAAAATTCGAGAACAATACAGTTAAACCCCTCGTTAACACTAGATCGGATGTACAATAAATTTGGTTTTGTAAGGAGGAGTGTTAATCAGGCCGATAGTACCCGTTCCTTTTCTGATGTAATGGTTGGATTGTTAACCAGTATCAAAAAAGTAGATGTGGCCTTTACGCAAACGAAAGGTACATTTTTGCCTGGATATTTGCCCCAAACAAACTATTTTGGGATAGATAATGCTACAGGAGCACCTGGATTGGGCTTTGTTTTTGGTAGCCAGAGAGACATTAGGGAAATGGCCTTGTTAAATGGATGGATCACTACAGATCCGCTCCAAACACAATTGTATATCAATACATTGAGAGAAGATTTCCAGATGACAAGTACTATAGAGCCCTTACGTGATTTTAGAATTACGTTAAGCGCCACAAAAAATAGAACCTTAAACTATTCTACCAATTTTAAATATGATAATTCTATCAGCAATTTCAGAAATTTAAGCCCAACGACAACCGGAGATTATAGCGTATCCATCATCACCCTTAGAACTGCCTTTAAGGATAAAAACGGTAGCACGGTTTCAACAGTGTTTAATCAGTTTATGGCTAACAGACAGGTTATTTCTAATCGCCTCGGCAGTTTAAACCCTAATTCTAACGGAACAGTAAATGGTTTTGCAGATGGGTATGACAAAAATTCTCAGGATGTAATTATTTCTGCATTTATTGCTGCTTACACAGGTAAAGATGCGAGCAATGCTAGCTTGAACAGCTTGCCTAAAATTCCATTGCCTAATTGGAGAATCACTTATAATGGATTATCAAAAATTCCTTTTCTTGCCGAACGTTTTTCTGAATTGAGCTTAAGGCATACTTATCGGGCTACCTATAGTGTAAATGGGTTCAATAGCCTACTCAAGTATCAAGAAAATGCAGGTTATTCTAGTGCTAGGGATGTTGTCCAAAACTTTTTGCCATTGTATCAGTTCGCCCAGGTTAGCATGTCTGAACAATTTGCGCCCTTGATCGGAATTGATACTAAATTGAAAAATAACCTCACCGCCAATTTTGAAGTTAATAAAACCAGAATTATCGCTTTAAGCTTATCCAATAGCCAACTTGCACAATTGTCTGAAAACAATTTGGTATTTGGTTTAGGTTATCGTACCACTAAATTCAGGTTCCCTTTCGGGCTCTTCAAGCAGTTAAAAATGGATAACAATATGGATTTTAAGCTTGACGTAGCAGTAAGGGATAATAAAACTGTAATCTACAGGGCCGACATTCAAGAAGCAGAAGTATCATCTGGAGCAAAAAACATTACCTTGAGGCCTAGTATTGATTATATGCTGAACCAACGATTTAGCGTCAAACTATTCTATGATTCTAATATAACAAAACCCTATACCTCACAATCTTTCAATACCTCTTTCAGTAATTTCGGTTTTAGTTTGAGGGTTACACTCAATTAGTAATTGGGATAAACGGGTTTAATAATTACCTTTGTGAAATTGAACAAAATGATAATGATAGAATGATTGAGTTTTGTGCCAAAGGCATCCCTTGGGAGACGAATGAGTGTTTACACATTCTCTAATTCAACTAATTCTAACACCACTAATTCAGAATTTAACTTATAAAATTTAAAATATGAACTTTCCATCAGAACTAAAGTATACCAAAGACCACGAATGGATTAGCATTTCTGGAAACACTGCTGTTATTGGCATTACAGATTTCGCTCAGCGTGAACTAGGTGATATCGTGTACATCGAAATAGAGAGTGTGGGAACCGAAATAGCTAAGGAAGAAACTTTTGGAACAGTAGAAGCTGTGAAAACGGTATCTGATTTATTTATGCCACTATCTGGAACTATCCAAGAAATTAATAACGAGATTAATGACAATCCCGAATTGGTAAATTCTGATCCTTATGGTAAAGGATGGATGGTTAAGGTTACCATTGGCAATGAAGCTGAGTTGGAAGAATTACTAAGTGCTGAGGATTATAAAACCTTAGTTGGTGCTTAATGTTTGATTACAAAGCACTAAAGACGCAGAGGTGGTCTATTTTATGGGCGGTCTTTATTATAGTGCTTTGTAACATTGAACTTCCGGCAAGCAAAGGTGGTGGTTTTTTCTTTGAAGGATTTGATAAAATGGTCCATTTGGGTTTCTTTTATATCTTAACCATACTTTTGTTCTACGGTAAGATCAACTATCAACATAATTATAGTTTTAGGTCGCTTACTATTTTTAAAATTATAATTATCAATGCAATAATTGGAGGGGGGATTGAGCTGTTACAGTGGAAAATCTTCACTTATCGTTCGGCCGAGTGGTGGGACTTTGCATGCGATATGATTGGGGCATTGATGGGAGTGTTCAGCTACATATTATTACATCGGCTAAATTACAATGAAAAAGTATAAGTTGGTTTTCCTTTTATTAGTGGTACTACTGTTTAATTCATGTAGTTTGTTTAAGCCATCCTGTCATTGCCCAAAAATGCCACGTGCTTATTCGACATTCTAAATTTATTAAAAATCGCTTCTCCTTATCTAAATCTACATTTATCTAAACTCTGTAACGATAAAGTTAGTTGTATTTAAAATGTTACCCGCATTTTAACACTTCTTAACAAACTTTTGTGTCTTACGATAGTCTGATAGGTAACTTTACAAAATATTATAAAACAGAAATGAACAAGTTTTTACAAAAATCAATATTAATACTTTTCTTATTCGTAAGTTATTATGCGAGCGCACAAACCAACGGTACCGCAACTGGTAAGGTACTAAATGCAAAAGACAAATCACCAGTAGATTACGCTTCGGTTGCCATTAAGAAATTAAGCGATTCGAGCGTTGTTGGCGGAGCCAATACCACTGCAACAGGTAGTTTTACCATTTCTGGACTAGCGCCTGGAAAATATAAATTATACGTAGCTTTTATCGGTTTAAAAACCGTTACCAAAGATTTCGAGCTTACTGCAGCAAATCCGAGCATCAACTTTGGGAACCTACTATTGGAAAATACTGGTGTAGACCTTAAAACCGTAGAGGTTAAAGGCGAAATCCCACCGGTTGTGGTTAAAAAAGATACCTTAGAATTTAGTGCTGCTACTATCAAGGTAAAAGAAAACGCTGTAGTAGAAGACTTGGTAAAGAAATTGCCAGGTGTAGATGTTTCTAAAGACGGTACCATTACAACACAGGGAGAGACCATTAAAAAAGTTAGGGTTGATGGAAAAGACTTTATGGGCAATGATCCATTATTGGCAACCAGAAACCTGCCGGCTGATATGGTAGATAAGATCCAAATCATCGACGATATGTCTGAGCAATCAAAGTTCTCTGGCGTTGATGATGGAAATAGAGAGAAAATCCTAAATATCGTAACCAAAAATGGTGTTAAAAACAAGGGTTACTTTGGAAATAGTACGGTTGGATACGGTACTGATGATAGATACGATGTGAATCTAAATGTAAACAGATTTGATAAAGCCCAGCAGTTTTCATTAATAGGCCAATTTAATAACATTAACAAACAGAACTTTGGTGGTGGTATTGGTGGCGGTGGCGGCGGTGGCGGTGGTCGTGGAATAAACTTTAGCGGCGGCGGTGGTGCTAGTACTCCAGGTATCATTACTACGAATGCAATTGGTTTGAACTTTGCCGATACGTATGACGACCAGACAACGATCAACGGAAGTTATTTCTTTAATAAAACCTCTTTGTTTAACACTTCTACTACATTTACCCAAAACTTGTTGGGTAACACAACTACTACCAATTTAAATGATCTAGTAAGTACAACAGAACGTTTAAACCACAGGTTAAACTTTACGATCGATACCAAATTAGATTCAACCACCTCAATAAGAATACAACCAAATATCTCTTATACAGAGAACACAGGCAATAGCTTGAGTAATTATACAAGAGGGGTATTAACTACATCTACATTGGGTACACAGAATTATACCACTAAATCTGAAACCCCAAGTATTAACAACAGTATATTAATCCGTAAGAAGTTTCAACGTAGAGGTCGTACGCTATCGCTAAATATCAATACCAGCATTAACGATAGCGATGCAGACAACATCAATTACATTGCGGATAGAACAACGATTGGTACGGTTACTAACCAAAAGTTAACCAATCAATTAAATGACTATAATACCAACTCTTTAAGTAATACTTCAAGATTGGTGTATACAGAACCCCTGTCAAAAACACTAAGTATCGAATTTAACTATACCAATGGGTATAGCTTCGAGAATAAGGAACGTTTTGTATATAATTTTAATGCGGCAACCCAAAATTTTGATATCAAAGACAATACCTATTCTAATGTTTTTGAAAATACCACGTTAACCAATGCCCTTGGCTTTAGTTTCAATAAAACTGAAAAGAAATATACATGGAATGTAGGATTAGGCGTTCAAAATACGGATCGCGAAAACGTAAATACCAGTACAGGTGCAGTGTTTAATCAGAATTTTTATAACATTACCCCTTCTGCACAATTTAGATATACGTTTAGTAACACGAAAAGATTAAGGATCAATTATAACGGACGTACCACACAACCAAGTATAGATCAAATTCAGCCCATTCCTGACAATACCAATACGCAAACTGTAGTTTTGGGAAATCCATCATTGAGACCATCATTTACAAATAATTTAAGTATTTTCTATAATAACTTTGATTTTACCACATATAGAACGTTTTTTATTGGCGGAATAATTAATCAAACCTCTAATGATTTTGGCAGTAACCAAGTGTTGATTACAAACACAGCAGATGTAAACTACGGTAAAATTGCTACAAGTCCAGTTAATGTTGATGGTAACTTTAATGCCATTGTATTTAGTAATATTGGTCAGCCGATTATAAAAGGCAATAAATTAACACTTCAGATTGGATTAAATGGTAATTATGCAAAGAATACCAATATTTCTAATTCGATAGAGAATATTACAAAATCATTTGGTGTTACCAATAGCTATAAATTGGTTTCAAATTTAGATAAATTAGATCTGATTGCAGGAGTTTCAGGAAACTGGAGCCATGGAAGTTATACCACTGCTCCCACCACTAACTTCTATACACTTGCTCCAAATATTGACATCAGTTATTTGTTCCCTGGAAATATACGTTTACAAACAGATGTTACGTACAACCAAACCTACGGTAGGGGAGATGATTTCAACACGAAATATACCTTGGTTAATGGCTATATGAGCCGCCAGTTCTTTAAAAATAAAGGTACTTTTAAAGTATCTGTTAACGATTTATTCAATGAGAATACTGGTATCTCTCGTACAGCAGCAAACAACACCATTATTGATCAGAATTTTAATGTGCTGAAACGTTATTACATGTTCTCATTTACCTACTCATTAAACAATGTGGCAGGAAGAAGTGTACAAGGACAAGGACAAGGTCAAGGAGGCCAAAGAATGAGAATGGGCATGTAATCGCTCGGCTTTTGCCCCTTTAAAAAAGTCGTTGGTTTTAAACCAACGACTTTTTTTTTATAGTCATCGGATGATTTGAATCCTTACGCTAGTCATCAGATGATTTAATCATCCGATGACTAATCTTATTTGGATTTAATATAAATAAAGGGTAAATTGCACCAAATTTAAGAGATGAACCTATCACAATTAAATACAGGAGAACAAGGAACCATTGTTTCTTTTACAGATTTAGAAATGTCGGTAAAGCTGATGGAAATGGGCTGTTTACCTGGTGAGGTGGTAGAAGTTGAACGTTTTGCTCCCCTTGGCGATCCTATGGCTATCCGCGTTGCCGGATATCAACTGTGTTTGCGTAAAAGCGAAGCCGCAGTGATTATAATTCAATAGTATTTTGGCCGATATTAAAGTTGCATTAGTTGGTAATCCAAATACCGGAAAATCTACCCTCTTTAATCTTTTAACTGGGTTAAACCAAAAAATTGGGAACTTTCCAGGCATCACCGTCGATAAAAAAATTGGCTATACCAAACTATCGGATTCGCAGCAGGCTGAAATTATCGATCTTCCGGGAACCTATAGCCTATACCCTAAAAGCAAAGACGAAAGTATCGTTTTTCAGGTATTAGCAGATCAAAATAATTCAAGTCACCCCGATATAGTTGTTTTGGTTGCCGATGCTACTAATTTGCGCCGTAACCTGCTCTTGTATTCTCAAGTTGCTGATTTGGGGCTGCCCATGTTATTGGTGCTTAATATGACCGATTTGGCACGTAAGGAGGGGATCCACGTAAATGTAGATATTCTGGCAAAAAGACTGGGTGTTCAGGTTGTAGCCATGTCGGCCAGGAAAAACGATGGCCTAGAAACACTTAAAAAGGCGCTATCTCATACTACCTCCGTTACCACCCAGGTTAGTGGCATCGATGTAACGATATTTGCAGCAGAAGCCATAGCTGCAGTAAAAAAAAGACTGCTTACTAAAAACGACTATTTCGCTCTTCAGGTATTACATCAGCATCAACATCTTACTTTTTTAACACCGAAGGAACAAGAGGATATCGAATCGATTAAAAAACTTAATAATTTTGAATCGGCTAAAATACAAGGGGCAGAAACCATTGCACGATATCGTTATCTAAGTACTGTCTTAACTGATCTGATTTTTGATCTAGGTGCCGAAAAGAAGTTTAAGGTTACGGATAGGCTTGATAAAATACTAACCAATAGGTTTTGGGGATTTTTCATCTTCATTCTCATCCTTTTCTTTGTATTTAACGCCATTTTCTCTTGGTCGGCTTATCCAATGGAGCTTATCGAAAACAGTTTTGTTTGGCTTACCAGCTTTGGTCACGCGCACTTGCCGCCAGGGATCCTTACCAATCTATTGGTTGATGGAGTATTGGCAGGTTTAGGAGGAATCATTATTTTTATTCCCCAGATCGCCATTTTATTTGCCTTAATATCTATTTTAGAGGATACGGGTTACATGGCGCGGGTAACTTTTATGCTCGATAAGGTGATGCGAAAGTTTGGGCTAAGCGGGAAATCTGTAGTGCCGATGATAGGAGGAATTGCTTGTGCGGTTCCATCCATTATGAGTGCCCGAAATATCGAAAACTGGAAAGATAGGATTATTACCATTATGGTTACGCCATTGGTAAGCTGCTCGGCAAGATTACCCGTGTATACGCTGCTTATCTCTTTGGTGGTTCCCAATAAAATGATATTTGGATTTCTTAGCCTTCAGGGAATTACCTTAATGGCGATGTATGTTATTAGTATCATAGCCGCAATCTTAGTAGCCTTTGTGATGAAGTTTATTATTAAGGCCAAGGAAAAATCTTACTTTATAATGGAGCTTCCTGTTTATCGGATGCCGCGGTGGAGCAATGTACTTTACACCATGTACGAAAAATCTAAAACCTTTGTATTGGAGGCCGGTAAAGTGATCATCGCCATATCTATTGTTTTATGGGTGTTGGCAACTTATGGGCCAGGCGACAGGTTTGATAGCATTGAGAAAAAATATGAGTCCTTAGAATCTAGCGTTAAGGATAGTGTTAGCTTGGCCTCAATCGAAAGAGATAAAGCGGCCGAGAAGCTCGAAAATTCTTATGCAGGTATATTAGGACAAAGCATTGAGCCCGCCATCAAACCTTTGGGTTTTGATTGGAAAATCGGCATTGCTTTAATCACCTCGTTTGCTGCTAGAGAGGCCTTTGTAGGTACCATGTCAACCATCTATAGCGTAGATAGTGGAGATGAGCAAACTGCAACAATCCGCAATAAAATGAGAGATGCAAAAAATCCAGAAACCGGATTGCCCATATTTACCTTTGCTACATCACTTTCGCTCATGCTATTCTATGCTTTTGCTATGCAGTGCATGAGTACCGTTGCCGTAGTGTACAGGGAAACAAAATCATGGAAGTGGCCAATGATCCAATTGGTTTACATGACGGCCATGGCCTATGTGGCAAGTTTAATAGCCTATCAGTTCTTGAAATAAAACCTTAAATTTGTTTGGCGTTTGGCGCAAAGCGAAGTATGGTCCAACTCTGTATAATCATCAATCTGTGAAATCATTTAAATCGGTGTAATCATTATTAATGAATAAAATTGATGTTTTAGCGCAGTACATGCCCGAGCCTGCGGCTCCAATTATTGCTAAATGGATCGATTATTTCCAATGTGAATTTAAGATTTCCAAAAATAGGGCAACAAAACTGGGCGATTATCGGCATCCATTTAAAGGAAAAGGGCATAAAATTTCTGTAAACAACGACCTTAACCCGTACGCATTTTTGGTTACGACAGTACATGAGTTTGCTCATTTATTAACTTGGAACGATCATAAAAATAAAGCAAAGCCACATGGTTCTGAGTGGAAGTTCAATTTTAAACGAATGATGAATCCATTTTTCGAACTTCATGTATTTCCTCCAGAAATCTCTCAGATCATTATAAACTATTTAAACAACCCAGCAGCCTCAAGTTGCACAGACCTTACCTTAGCAAGGGCTTTAAAAAAATACGATACCCATTTATCTACTATTAGGATAGAGGAACTTCCCTTGCATACCGTTTTTACGCTAAAGGATGGCCGCAAATTTAAAAAAGGAGAACGCATTAGAAAACGTTATCGCTGCGAGTGTTTGGATAATGGAAATGTTTATTTGTTTAATCCTTTAGCGGAAGTGTTTGTTTGAGGCTTAGGCGTCTTGCGCTAAGCGCTTGCTTAACCTTAACGTCATAAGTTTATCTAATTGCGTCTAAACCTCAACGCTCGCCATCCGCCGATCGCCCTGCGCTTACCGCGGGTACATAAACCGCCTCATGATCTTTTACCACCCAATGGATGTTAAGCTTCTGGTTTTTGAAGTTAATGGGATCGTTTAAGAGACTATCAATAAATTGATCCTTATCATTCACTAAGATGCTGGCAATATAGCTGTTCTGGATCTTGCTTCGCAAGATGATATACCTCGAATCAGGATAGGTGGTGATGTTCTCAAATACCATGTCAAATTTGTCATTACCGTTTAAAACATCGTTTAACGAACTTACATTTTCCATTAAACTCTGATCTGGATTAGGGTTCTGACTTAAGGGAACATCAATATAGGGAAGCGCGTTGATAGAAGCCTGCGAAGATGCAGTTCTATTTTCTAATTTAAAGACGGTATTACTGCGCAAAAAAGTTCTTGTATTTTTAAAAACAGTTCCATCATCATTGGAAAGTTCAGTTTTTACATCCTCTAAAATAAGGCTATCGTTTCTGAAATAATATTTTTTTAAGCTTTTGCTGGTTGCACCATTGTAGGCATGCTCAACCATTATAACGGGGGTGCCGTTGCTGCTAAATTTTTCTACATAAAATGATAGATCGCCCAAGAGGTAAACCAGACTTGTTTGCTTCGAGAGCTTGCCTAAATTCTTATCTATGGAATCGGTATATCTAATAATTGTCTTAGCTGTAAGATCAGTAGCATATTGGTCCGTAATTTCCGACTGGGGATGGTCAGATTTTAGGTTACAACTCAGAAGTGTACAAAAAGCCCCCAATAAAACGAAATAATATACACTTTTCATGCTTCATCCATAAATTAGGTTTCTTATTTAGGATAAGGCTATTATCGTGCCAAGGCTCATAAAAATTTAAGGTGTTTGTCGTTCGAAAGGAGATTTATTTCAAGTATTAGCTCTATGCTGATATAACTCCCTTTCTTTTTGCTCTTGCATGCGGATAAATCTTTCAGCATCGTTTTTAGAGATAATTCTTTCCGCTTCTACACACCTGCCAATGTATTCAAAATCTAATCCATAGATGTTTGCTAAATTTTTTAATTGGTCAACACGGAGCACTATTTTATCTGTTTCCCATTTGGAATAGGTACTTCGTTCGATATTTAGCTTGTTGGCAATGCTTTGCTGAGTTACTCCCTTTAGGAGTCGGAGTTCTTTCAGGATGATTCCGAATTTCATAATAAGATGTTTAACAATAGGTTATATGAAATTAGCAATAATAATTTTCGAATCCAAATGTGCATATAAATCACAAAATGTGCGTATAAATCACAAAAAATTTGAAACGTAATCGTTTAAATTTAATTCTTCAAAATCTCTATAACAACCTATTAACGCCCGACATGTTTAAGCTCTCACTTTCAATCAAGCACAACATCATAGAGGTTACACGGCAATTAGTAAAGGAACTGAAAGTAAAGGTAACCTCCAGTACTATTCAAGAAAACCTAGAAGCACATCCCGACTTTCCCAGCTTATTGGCCATTAGTGATAGTTTAAATGAGTGGGGAGTTGATAATCAATCCTACAAAATAGATAAACAGGAGTTTAGTGCCGATGACCTCTTATTTCCATTTATAGCTCATTTACCTGAAGAAGGGGGCCGTTTTACTTTAGTAAAAACAATTGCTAATGATCGGGTAGAGGGAATAGATGAAAAAGGTAAATTAGATATTTCAACAGAAGAATTTTTAAGACGTTGGAGCGGCATTGCCCTGTATGCAACTCCTACCGAACATAGTGGCGAATCTGCTTATCGAAGTAATGCTTTCAAATCTTTTCTTCGATCACTTATTGCTCCAACAGCATTAATCTTGCTCTGTTGTATACTTTACTTCTTACTGGGTAAAAGCGTTATTACATCTGGATTAATGCTTTCGATACTACTTAAGTTAACAGGTATTGCCCTTAGTATATTATTATTAATGCAATCCTTAAATTCAAACAATCCTTTTATTAAAAATCTATGCGGCCTTACAGGTAAAAATGATTGTAATGCCATTTTAAAATCCCAGGCATCTCAAGTGACGTCCTGGTTGAGCTGGAGCGAGGTGGGATTCTTTTATTTTACCGGCTCATTTTTCTATCTTCTGTATAGTCCTTCTACAAACAATGTATTAGGATGGTTAAGTATAGCAGCACTGCCCTATATTGTTTATTCGATTGGATACCAGTATCGGGTTAAAAAATGGTGCATTTTATGCTGTACAGTACAAGCGGTACTTCTGCTCGAAGCTATTGTTTCAATTTCTTACCCATCCTTTGTAGCAATTGCCCTTAGCTATAGGGATAGTGTAATGCTAATTTGCTGTTTTCTCGCCCCTATTTTAATATGGGCATTTTTAAAGCCTTTTTTTATCGATGCTGGGCAACTTAAACCCCTTAAAGAGCAATTTAAGAAATTTAAGTACAATGCAGATTTATTTAATCAAGCATTAAAAAGTCAACCTAAATATTCAATTGGGGAGGAATTAGTACCCATCGTGCTTGGTAATCCCGAAGCGGAGACGATCATTACAATGGTTAGCAATCCCCTGTGTGGACCATGTGCCAAAGCACATGAAACTATAAATGCTTGGCTCAAAAAAAACAATGATATTCAAGTTAAATTAATTTTTGCCACTTCAGATGAGCAGAATGAACAGCGAACTAAGGTTGTAAGGCATCTAGCTGCTTTAAATGCATCAAGCAGCAATCAATCGGTAGAGAATGCATTAATCGATTGGTATAATTCTACAGATAAAAATTATGGCTCGTGGACTAGCAGACATCCCATATCAACTGAGGAGGATTTTAGCAAGGTAACGCAAGTACAGAAACAATGGTGCGAATTGGCGGAAATTACATTTACTCCTACATTTTTAGTGAATGGGTATAAACTTCCTGAACCTTACCGATTAGAAGACATTAAATATCTAATTAATTAAAATGGATAAAAAAAAGGGCTTTTTCGCTTGCAAACGTGCTGCCCTAACTAACGATCATGAACTTTTAAATACATACCAAGTAAACCTCCGTGAAGGTTACAGAAATTAATCTGAACAAAATAATTTTTAAACATGAAAAAAGTAAACTTACTCAGCAAGGCTGAAATGAAAAAAGTGATGGGTGGAGTTGTTGATGATGGAGGTGTTGGCGATCCAGGCGGGGGCGATCCATGCTATCATTGGTGGGTTGGAACAGGTGTGGTTTGTTATAATTGTTGTTTATATTTCTGGGGTGATGATCATCCAGAACCTTACCATTATGACAGGTGTGCTAGCCAGTGTGGTTATTAATATTTTCCTTTAATGAAAAAGTTCCTATTAATAGCCTTATTTCT
Organism: Pedobacter sp. NO84; assembly: GCF_059703915.1. Taxonomy (NCBI): domain Bacteria; kingdom Pseudomonadati; phylum Bacteroidota; class Sphingobacteriia; order Sphingobacteriales; family Sphingobacteriaceae; genus Pedobacter; species Pedobacter sp. NO84. The sequence continues at coordinate 2,869,294 of NZ_AP046575.1, read as the reverse complement.
GTTTCCTCTACATACATTCTCGCAATCCCTTATTTACAATATTCGAGGCCATATAAAAAATGTTGGGGATTGTAAATATGCATATCTAGTAAGTTCATCAAAACCGAGCTTTTTTCTAAAGGTACCCTTAATCGATAATAGTTTCGAATTTAGAGGAGAGCTCCAAATGGAAGGTTTGCCCATAAAGTATGCAGTAATTTTTATGGACAGTAGAGCTGATATAACATCTGAAGAGTACACTATTAAAGCGAAAACACGGGTATGGGAAATTGGTTTGGACGAGAAATTCAGAGGAATTATCCTTGAAGAAGTGACTTTTGAAGCAGATTCTGCCTCTGTATTAAAAAATGCTAAAATTACAGCGAATGGAATTTATAATTTACAGAGTGTCGAATTTTCTAGGGCAGTTAGGTCGAAATCTTTACCCGACTGCGTAAAAAAATTCAATGATTCTTACGTTACCTTGGAATATCTGCAAGACCTGATTCGAGTATATCAATTACCAGATAGCAACTCAACTAGCGCATTCGGAGATATTAAACAAATGTATATTAGCCTTTCCGATCGTCTAAAAAGAACACCACAAGGAATAAAGCTTAAACAACAAATAGATTTATTATAATATAAGAGTGGGTATCTCAATCCCTTAACATACCATCTCTCCATATGCAAATAACTATCATGCAGTTTTAAAATACATGACGCTAAATAAACCTTCGTTAAGGTTTATAGAATTGACCTAAAACTTAATTTTTTACACATGAAAAAAGTAAATTTACTCAGCAAAGCTGAAATGAGAAAAGTAATGGGCGGAAATACGCCTGGCGGTGGCGGTGGTGGCCAATGCGATGGACCTTGGTTATCTGGGCCATCTAACGTTTGTTACATGTGCTGTTTGGATTTTGTGAGCGATGGTCCGGATGATGAATTAGAAAATTCTGATTATGATTTCTGTGGCCGAACTTGTCATTTTTAACATGTCAATATTTAAGTAGGCATTTTTATGTCTACTTCATATATTCTTAAAAACTTTATGAAAAAGTTCATATTGATAGCACTATTTCTATCGCCATTATTTACATCCGCTCAATCCATTAGCTATCACATTAGCGGTTATATAAAGAATGTAGGAGAAAGTAAGTATGCTTATCTGGTAAATAGTTCTAAGTCTGGTTTTTTTTTAAAGGTACCCTTGATCAACAATAAATTTGAATTTAGGGGAGAAACGTTAATGGAGGAGTTACCTATAAAACACGCCTTTCTTTTCATGGACAATGGAACTGATATTACAGTAGATGAGTATAGGGCTAAAACGAAAACTAGGGTTTGGGAACCAGGTTTGGACTATCGATTCCGCGACGTCATTCTCGAAGAGGTTACTTTTGAAGCAGATTCTGCATCATCATTAAAAAAAGCTAAAATTACAGATAAGGGAATTTATAATTTACAGTATGTTGCATTTTCTAAGGCAATAAAAGAGACAACCATCCCCGAGTGGGTAAAAAAATACAATGATTCTAATTTAACAATAGTATCTCTATTGAATTTATTTCGGTTTTATCAACTTCCTAATAGTAACTCGCCCATTGTATTCGGAGATATCAAACAAATGTTCAACAGTCTTTCTGTTCGTTTAAAAGAATCTCCTGCAGGACTAAAACTTAAACAAAAAATTGATTTATTATAAAAGTAAGACTGGTACTTTACCACCTTCTTTAAGGCTTAAACAGATTCTATGAAAATTATTTTTATCAAATATGTCTTTTTCCTGAGCTGTTTCATCCTTTCATTGATCACAAGGGCAGGCGCTTACGAAACCAGGTCAACCATCACATTTCATAATCATTATAATAAAAACATAGGAGTTGAAATTAAGCTTTTCGATCTAAATGGAGAAATAAAACGGACTAATGAATATCGTATTTCTTTAAAGACATATCAGATCTCAATAGCACAAGTTGAGCCATTTAAAGCAGAAATCATGGTTTATCAAGATAAAACGGCACATCGATTTAGCTATTGGATATATAACGATCGGATAGACTTATATGTAGATTCTACAACCACTTCTTTAAAGATAGGTCAAAGCATTACGGGCCAAGGTTTTGCCGAGATCGACCAACAAATAGTCAAATTGGATAAGATTACCAATAACCTAGTTAAGGGAATTCCCTATAAAGACTATCCGGGCGAAAACTTTACGAAAAGAATTGATTTTATTAAAGATTCCATAGCTGTAAACATAGATCAGGCATATAAAGACTATTTCGAGCAAAACCCCAATACTTTTAATGGTTTATACGCTTTTTTGCAATATGCTTATAGACCATTGGATAGGACAAGAATAAATCATGATCCTTTTCAAATCGATAGTCTGCTTAACCGAAGTTTCGGTAAGCTGGAAAGTGAGAGTATTGTTCAAATGAAAAAGGTAATTAGCCGGAGTAAAAACCTGGTGCCCGGTAAGGCATTCCCGCCTTTAATATTTGCCGATTCTACTGGAAAAAATATCCCTGTAACGGGCTTCAAAGGTAAGGTAGTTTTGATAGACCTTTGGGCAACTTGGTGCGGATACTGCAGGCTTGAACATCCTCATCTTATTAAAATCTATAATAAATATAAGGCTGAAAATTTTCAAATCATTGGCGTAAGTGTAGACGAACTGAAGGTAAAGTATCTGTGGCAAGAGGCAATTGTTGCGGATAAAATAGACATATGGCCACAATATCTTGCAAATTATAATGAATTAAAAGAGAAACTTAACTTACGGGCAATACCAGCAAATTTTATTTTAGACAGCAATGGAAAAATTATTGAAAAAAATCTAATGGAAAAAAATTTAGACGCTAAATTGAAAGAATTATTTGGTTATTGATTTAGCTTCTGAGGCATGAAAAACGAATTCTATTAAACATCTAATACTAATTATATTTCAATTTGAGCACTTTCCCCTTTTATAGACAACCAGACCAAATGGATTGTGGGCCTACTTGCCTCCGAATGGTAGCCAAACACTATGGCAAGAATTTTAGTTTACAACGTCTAAGAGACATCAGTGGCATTAATCGCGAAGGGGTGTCATTATTAGGCATTAGTGAAGCTGCGGAAAAAATTGGATTTAGGACAATCGGTAGTAAACTCACCCTAGAGCAATTGAAAGAAACTGATCTTCCTAGTATTCTTCATTGGAACCAGAACCATTTTGTGGTAATATATAAAATAAAAAAGGGAAAATATTATATTGCTAATCCGGCCAGTGGGCTAATGGAATATAATGAAGCTGAATTTTTGAGTAAATGGTTAAGCGTAAATGATAATGGGCACAGTAACGGAATTGTGCTATTGCTTTCACCTACGCCAGCGCTCTACAATCAGGAGGGAGATTTAGATCAAAATCTAAACTTTGGTTATCTTCTGCGCTATTTGTACCGCTACAAACAATTGGTAATGCAGTTATTTGTAGGATTGGGGGTGGGAAGTTTGTTGCAATTGATCGTTCCCTTTCTAACCCAGTCTATCGTAGACATAGGGATCAACACCCGTAACCTTAATTTTATCTATATCATCCTGATCGCACAAACCATGTTGTTTTTAGGGCGGATGAGCGTAGATTTTATACGATCGTGGATCTTATTGCATATCAGTACACGAATAAACATTTCTATCCTTACCGATTTCCTGATCAAGCTGATGAAATTGCCCATGAGTTTCTTCGATACGAAAATGACCGGGGATATTATGCAGCGGATGAACGATCAAAAAAGAATAGAGACTTTTTTAACGGGCTCTACGTTGAATGTGATTTTTTCAATGTTTAACCTTATAATTTTCACTGCAGTGCTCGCTTACTATAATGTAAATATATTTTTCATTTTTTTGGTGAGCTCAGTACTCTATTCGTTATGGGTTATAGCATTCTTAAAAAAACGAAGAGTATTGGATTTTAAGCGGTTCGATATTTCTTCTAAAAATCAGAGCAGTATCGTTCAGTTAATTGGTGGCATGCAGGAGATTAAGCTTAATAACTGCGAGCAGCAGAAACGGTGGGAGTGGGAGCGCCTGCAGGCTGGGCTGTTCAAATATAGTATAAAAAGCCTCTCATTAGGGCAAATCCAACAAGCAGGAGCGTTTTTTATCAATGAAGGAAAAAACATTGTAATAACGTTTCTGGTAGCTAAGTCTGTAATAGACGGACAATTAACCTTAGGTGGGATGATGGCCATTCAGTATATCATCGGTCAAATAAATAGCCCGATAGAACAGTTGCTCGGTTTTATTCAGCAATTGCAGGATGCAAAAATCAGTCTGGAGCGACTCAATGAAATCAATGTAATGGAAGACGAAGAACCCGCCGATAAAACCTTCTTGAAAGAATTGCCTAGACAAAGAAGCATTGTACTCAATAACATCAATTTTACTTACCCAGGTGCAGGAAATGAACCTGTTTTGAAAGGTATAAACTTAGTTATCCCTGAAGGAAAAACTACCGCTATTGTTGGTATGAGCGGAAGCGGGAAAACCACAATATTGAAATTACTACTTCGTTTTTATACACCCCAAAAAGGTGAAATTAGGGTAGGAGGTATAAACATAGATCAAATTGGCTATCGCTATTGGCGCGGAAAATGTGGAATCGTAATGCAGGATGGCTTTATTTTTTCAGATAGTATAGCAAAGAACATTGCGGTGGCCGATGAATATCCTGATTTGGTGAAGCTCGAACATGCCATAAAAGTTGCCAACATAACAGATTTGATTGAGACCCTTCCTTTAGGGTTAAATACCCGAATTGGCGCCGAAGGAAATGGCATTAGTCAGGGTCAAAAACAACGCATATTAATTGCCAGAGCAGTTTATAAAGATCCAGAATATATCTTTTTTGACGAAGCCACAAATGCGCTTGATGCAAATAATGAAAGCATCATCATCCAAAACCTCGCCGATTTTTTTAAGGGGAAAACGGTAGTTGTAGTAGCCCACCGATTAAGTACGGTAAAGCATGCAGATAACATTGTGGTGTTGGAGCATGGAATGATTATCGAGCAGGGCACTCATGCTGAGCTAACAAAAACTAAAGGAGAATATTATAAGCTTGTTAAAAATCAATTGGAACTTGGAGCTTAGTGAGGCCAGGTTTGAACAACACAATGGTAGCAGTGCCATTTAAAAACTGCCGCTTATATTGCCGGGCGCAAATGGCATTTACCTAAACCAAAATAATATGAAAAAGTTAAGTAGAAAAGACATGAGTGAGGTTAAAGGAGGCAACTGGGTACTACTCGGATGCCAAGTTCACTGTGTATGGGATGGCTCTAGTCCAGTCTATTTGGGGGATTTTTGGACAATCGTTGAGGATTGTGAGACCGCACCTCAATTTGCCTGTTGGGCTAATGGATATCGGCCAGCTATGCAGTCCTGTCACTGTACGAACGGAACTATCGACTAATTGAAAACTAACGTCTGCTTTTTAATGGGCAGGCGTTATTAAATAAATAAAAATGCCAACTACACCAGACTATAATAGCACTGCAAACTCGGCCAGATGAGTTATTTGGTCTGTTGTTAACTAATATTTTTTAACCAATAAAAATCGATGAAGTTTAAAATTTTTCTAGGTATAACATTCATTTATTTGGTCATGCAATTCACTAAAACACATGCTCAATCGCCTACCGCGAGAATTGATGGTTTTTTGGTTGCATCGCCTTATAACTATGCCTATCTATTTCTGCCGGATAGAAGTATCACTATTAAAAAACCTATTGTAAACAAAAAGTTTAGTTTTCTAGTAAATAAAGAAAAGGAATTTGAGACTGCTATTCTTTATTTCGGTTCAGATTCTGCTCGAACATACGCAGATATTATAGAGAAGCGAAATGAGGGATTATCTGAATCACTAATTATTGCTTTAGACGATTCGGTTCTGGTTAATGTAAGCGAAGTGGTAAAAGATTCACAATTAATCGGTGGGGATAATAATAAAGCCATAAGCGCGATGAATGAAGCTATTAAAACAGGCAATTATAAAGCTTTTTTCGAAGAGCATGGTCAATCTCCTGTTGCTCTGATGCTGTTAGGTATAGTTATTAAAGTGGAAAAAAGAATTGGCCTTAAAGCGCCGTTAGATTATGAGAAAATTTATAAGAACCTACCCGAGGATCTTCAAAATTCAAAAAAAGGGAAGGAAATAAGAGAAATGTTAAAGGATAAAAATTAGTGTACTCAAATAATATATGCCAATACAACAAGAACAAATTTACGATAACAGCGAAGAAGTAAACGAGATTATTACGGCGGTACCCTCATGGATCTTACGTCGCGGCATTATGCTGATTTTTTTGGTTTTGCTTTCCATCATTTTATTGTCGGCCTTTATTAGATACCCCGATATCGTGAAAACTTCTTTAAAAGTTAACTCGCTCAATTCTCCCAAAGGTGTTATCGCCCATCAATCTGGCAAATTGGTAAGGATTTTAGTAAAGGATAACCAACAGGTTATTAACAAACAACCACTGGCTTTTTTAGAGAGTACGGCAAACCACGAAGATGTTATTAAATTAGCGGCTAACCTAAAAAAACTAGAACAGCAATTAACTACTGCACAGCTAATCAAAGAAAGCAGTTTAAGTAATGGACTAAATCTTGGAGAGCTGCAAGGGAATTATCAGGCTTTTTACCAAGAGTACCTGTCGTTTATCAATACCCAAAATGGAGGCTTTTATCTTAAACAAAAAGCATATTTACAACGGGATTTGTTAGAAATAAATAAATTACAAAACCAGATTAACCAACAACAAAAAATACAGCAACAAGAGTACGCAAATGCTGAAGAAGAATATGAGGCCTATAAAAAATTAAGAAGTAAAGGAGTAATTTCTAATAGCGAGTTTAAGCAACAAGAGAATAAATACTTGTCGAGCAAATATCCTTTACAACAAACGGCAACTGCGCTATTGAATAATAACAGTAGTTATTTAGCGAAGCAAAAGGAAATAGTTACGTTAGAAAATACAATAAAAGAACAGCAGTCGAAATTTATACAGGCCTTAAACAGTATGATCAACGACACTGAAGGTTGGTTGCTCAAATATGTGGTTTTTTCGCCCATAGCTGGAAAAGTAGGGTATGCTGGTATTTTGCAGGAAAACCAAAATGTAACCCTAAACCAAGAGTTGTTCATTATTAACCCCGGCAACACTGATTTCTTTGGGGAGGTACAGATCCCGCAATACAATATGGGTAAGGTAAGTCTTGGACAACGTACTTTAATTAAGCTCCGCAGCTATCCCTTTGAGGAATATGGAGTTATCAATGGTAAAGTCAGCTATATTACAGACGCACCTTTAAAAGATAGCGTGTTTATCGCAAAAATAGATTTTGGAAAGTTTGAAGTAAAGGATCCAGAGCATCAAATCGTTTTAAAGCCAGGGATGATGGCAGATGCAGAAATCATAACTCGAGAAAGCTCCCTGCTTCAACGCTTTTTAAGGAATATGACCAAGATGTTAAATAGTGGAGGATAGCTAGAATTAGTAGGAAAGAATTTTCTCTACCATTTGACCAAACCTATTTTTTGGTAAAAAATTATCTTCCAACACTTTGCTCATCGGTATAGCCGTATCCAAGCTTGCGCAGCGCATTACAGGAGCATCCAAATCTTCAAAGCAATGTTCTGCCAACCAAGCGGCTAACTCTGCGCCAAAACCACTTCCGAGGGTATCCTCATGTAAAATGATGACACGCCCAGTTGCTTTAACTGCAGCTGCTACTGTTTCCTTATCCCAGGGTTGGAGACTTACCAAGTCTACTAATGTTGCCGATAACTCGGGATGTTGTGCCAAATATTCCAATGCCCAATGTACTCCTAAACCATAGGTGATGATGGTAAACTGATTTCCCTGTTTTAACACATTCGCCTTACCGATTTCAAGGGTGTAATACCCATCGGGTACCATGCCAGTTAAACTACGATAAAGGTATTTATGTTCAAAATAGATCACCGGATTTGGATCTTCAATTGCAGCTATTAATAATCCTTTTGCATCATAGGGAAATGCGGGATAAACAATTTTTAAACCTGGGGTTTTGGTAAACCAAGCTTCATTGCTTTGTGAATGGAAGGGCCCTGCACCCGTTCCTGCTCCTGTAGGCATTCTTACTACCACATCGGCTTTTTCGCCCCAACGGTAATGTGTTTTGGCCAAGTTATTAACGATTTGATTAAATCCGCAGGTAACAAAATCGGCAAACTGCATTTCTACAACTGCTTTGTATCCATTTATTGAAAGCCCAAGACTGGCACCAACAATAGCTGATTCGCAAATTGGCGTATTGCGAACCCTATTTTTTCCAAAAGCAGCAACAAAACCATCTGTAATTTTAAAAGCACCTCCATATTCGGCAATATCCTGACCCATGATCACCAAGTTATCATAACGTTGCATGCCTTCTTTTAAGCCATCACTAATGGCATCAAGATAGCGTTTTTCTGTTTGTGCCGCACCTGCCTTGGTTTCCCGATAGTGAAAAGGGGCATACATATCGTCTACCTCAGTAAGGGTTTTAGCTATGGGTTCAGGTTCGTTAAACGCTTCTTCAACCTCACTCTCAATGCTTGATTTAAAATTACGTTTGATGGTGGCAATCAATTCTTCGTCCAGCACTTTTTGGGCAACAAGGTAATCTTCAAAATTTTTAACAGGATCTTTTTTCGCCCACTCATCCATTAATTCTTGGGGCACATATTTTGTGCCTGATGCCTCTTCGTGTCCACGCATCCTGAAAGTAAGGCACTCTATTAATACTGGTCTTGGTTTTTCTCGTATTGATGAAGCAATTTTATCAATTGTATCATAAACTGCTAGAATATTATTTCCATCTATTTGTACTCCTTCAATACCATAGCCAATAGCTTTATCCACTAAATCTTTGCACTTAAATTGCTCGCTAATGGGAGTGGAAAGCCCATATCCGTTATTTTCTATTAGAAAAATTACTGGTAAATTCCATACTGCTGCTACATTAACCGCTTCATGAAAATCGCCTTCGCTTGTAGCGCCTTCACCAGTAAAAACCAAGGTGGCCTGTTGTTTATTTGCAATTACATCAGCGAGGGCAATACCATCGGCTAAAGCCATTTGTGGACCTAAATGAGAGATCATTCCGATAATCTTATGCTCTTGTGTTCCGAAATGAAAGGAACGGTCCCTACCTTTTGTAAATCCAGAAATTTTTCCCTGCCATTGCGCCATTAATTTCTTTAATCGGACGCCTCTACTGGTAAAAACACCCAGATTGCGGTGCATAGGGAGAATATATTCATCGCTCTGCATGGCCAATGTACTCCCAACAGCGATTGCTTCCTGACCGATACCAGAAAACCATTTGCCGATTCGTCCCTGGCGAAGGAGAATTAGCATTTTTTCTTCTACCATTCGAGGATAAAGGAGCATTTTGTAAATTCTTAAAAGTTCAGCGTCGTCTTTATCTTTTCTATCGAATTGCATTTAAACTAGGATTATAGGATTACAGGATTTAGAATATAATTATCGTAGGGCAATGGATTAGGTGTTCAAACTTTCATCGGTTAACGATTGAGGGAGCATCAAAAGAAAAGGCATGGCATTGGAATAATCTAACTCAGTATATTCTAGACCTAGCAATCTCAAATTATGATAATAAGTTTGATGTTGTTTATAATAGTTTTTTTCACTTTGTATAAACCAAGCCTTTTCGCCTAAATGTTGAGCTAGAAACCACTTTTCAATTAATCTTGCACTTCTTCCATTTCCATCATTCCAAGGATGGATCTTCACAAAAACCAGATGTATCATTGCCGCAAAGTATAAAACTTCTTCTAGAGTTAATTGGGTATGAAGTAATACATGAATATCTCTGTAAAAGGAATCAATTTCTTTTTGGAGGTCATAAGGTGAAATCGCAACATATTCTATTCGACCATCTGGAGTAGAAACATACATATTGTGGGTGCGTAGTTTTCCTTGCTGGGGAAGGGCTAGAATGTGTTTGCTCAATAATTGATGGGCCGTTTCAATATTTATCTGGTTAAGGGTATTGGTTTTAGCAAATTCATAGGCATTATATAGGTCATCAATTTTTTTAGTATAATCTGATAAAAATTCTATACCAAATTTTTTATGCTTAATATAACTGTCCAGTTCTATTTCTTCGCCCTCTATTTTACTACTGAATACAGAGGAAACTGATGTATAAAAACTGAAAGTGGTAGAACTAATTTCTGCATCGACCAAAGCGTCAAAATGTTGGCTTAGATTGTTAGGCAAATCTTTTTTATAACTCTCAAGCAAATTTGTATACAATAGTTCTAACTTTATCATAACTGATTTTTAGTTAAATTAAGGTTATAAATCATTAATTTTCTGCTTTTCTTCAAACTGTTTAGCAAAGGATTTTGGTGCGATTTCTGGCATTGAACGATATTTGCCCCAACTTTTTTTGAAGAACGTTTTAAGCAGAAAATTTTTAAGTTTACCGCTTAGCATATCCATGGTTGATCGTTTTTTCATTCCTTTCTTCCATAAATTCCATCCGATGTCTTCTAGTTTAGAGTTGTCGTTCTCATTTGCAGCATCACGCCTATTTAACAATAACATTTTATGGATGTCTATCTTAACTGGACAAACTTCAGAACATTTTCCGCATAGGCTTGATGCATAGCTGAGGTGTTTAAATTCTTTCATTCCCTTAAAATGCGGTGTGATGATAGAGCCGATAGGACCGCTATAAGTTGTGTTGTAGGTGTGGCCTCCAATGTTTTTGTACACCGGACAAGCGTTTAAACAGGCTCCACAACGAATGCAATAAAGCGCTTGGCGCTGATCTTTTTGTGCCAATAAGTTGGTACGTCCATTATCCAATAATATCACATACATCTCTTCAGGCCCGTCTGTTTCGTTATCTTGTCTAGGGCCACTAAGTAGGGTATTGTAAACAGTTAAATTTTGTCCTGTGCCGTGGCTGGCCAAAAGAGGCCAAAATAAATCGAGGTCGGCGATAGAGGGTATTATTTTTTCGATGCCAACAATGGCAATATGGATTTTAGGGAAGGTGGTGCATAAACGGGCATTTCCCTCATTTTCTGTTAGTGCAATACTTCCGGTATCAGCTACCAAAAAATTACCTCCAGAGATTCCGATGTCTGCTTGTAGGTATTTATCCCTTAACAATTCCCTCGCTTTCTGTGTGAGTTGCTGAGGTGTGGCATCTATGGCGGTGCCGAATTTTTCGTGGAAAAGCTGTGCAATCTCTTCTTTGCTCAAGTGCATTGCTGGTGTTACAATATGATATGGTTTTTGCCCCAATAATTGAACAATGTACTCGCCAAGATCGCTTTCGAGGGATTCTATTTCGTTTTTCTCAAGAAATTCGTTTAAATGAATTTCTTCTGTAGTCATTGATTTTGACTTAATTACTGTCTTTCCGCCGTTTTTCTGAATGATATTTAAGATTTCTCTTTGTGCCTCTGCAGTATCATTGGCCCAGATTACCTTGCCCCCTCTTTTCTGAAAATTGGATTCGAACTCAGGCAAGAATTTGTCTAGGTTTTCCATCACACGCCATTTAATGACATGTGCTTTTTTCTTTGAGGCTTCAAGGTTTTCGAACTTTGAAAGCCCACGCTCTACGGCAGCATTGTATTTTCCAATATTGTGATTTATAGTTTTACGATGCGGCAAATCAAAGGCCTTTTCATCTGCTTTAACCAAAAATTCTTCGGCAGTAGTACTCATGCCCAAAGATAGCAGAAAATGTAAAAGGGAAGAGGGAAAATGGAACATAAAACTGAGCTAAACGCCAAACAAAAAAGCGATGGTAATTTTTTATTACCATCGCTTTTCATAACGCTTATCGCTCAACGCTTGTCGCCTATTTCGTTTTCGTTGATCCGTCTGCATTTTTATCTACCAGAGGCCTATTTGGTCTGTTAGCTAGTTCCCACGCCGTATAATAGGTTAAGTGTGCACGTTTGGCTAGTAAATCGAAGTTGATTTTACTCACCTCATCACCTGGTCTATGGTAATCCTGCTCTAACATCCCATCATAATAGAAAATTACAGGAATGCCTAATTTTGCGAAATTATAATGGTCTGAACGATAGTAAATTCTTTGGGTATCTTTCGGATCATCAAATTTATAATCCAATTTCATTTTAGTGTAGGTATCATTTACTTTTTCACTTAATTTACCTAATTCGGTACTTAGCATAAACGAACCAACAGAGTAGATATAGTTAGCGCTATCAGGTTTGCCAAGATATTCTTCACCTATCCGGCCAATCATATCTGTATTTAAATCAGCAATGGTATTTTCAACTGGGAAAACTGGGTGTTCCGAATACCACTCTGAACCCAATAGGCCTTTTTCTTCACCCACTACCGTCATAAATAAAATACTTCTTTTCGGGCCTTTGCCTTCTTTTTTAGCTTTTGAAAACGCTTCTGCCAATAACAACACTCCTGTAGTACCCGAACCATCATCATCTGCACCGTTATTTACTTTATCTACTGCGTTAGGATCATTAATCAATCCAATATGATCATAGTGGCCGGTTACCACTAAAACTTCATTTTTTAATTTTGCATCAGATCCTTCTAAGAAACCCAAAACGTTTTCTGCTCTAACGTCTGTTTCTACGCTTGCTGCACTGAATGAAACAGGAATATTAATCGAAACAGTAGCAGGTTTCATGGTTTCGGTTATTTTTTTCTTAATGTCATCTATTGAAGTGTTTGCAGCGGCCAAGATTTGGTTTGCTGTTGCGGTACCGATAGTTACTGTAGGCAATGCGGTTGCAGCAGCCATAGTTTTTACTCTATCCACAGTTTTCAAATAAGGATTGCCATTTTGAAGCATACCTTTCATTTGAGGATTAAGATTATCAACTTGAGGGTTGATTACCAATACACCCGCAGCTTTGTGGTCTAACAAGTACTTGATTTTAAATTGCAGGCTACCAGGACCGGCTGGTGCACGACGGCCACCTGCGGGTGGTGTTGTAGATGGTTTTGCTGTAGGATCTCCATTTGTAAAGATCATTACCACTTTTCCAGTAACATCTTGATCCGCATATTCGTTAAAATCGTCTTTGCTCATTCCATAGCCAGCAAATAAAATCGAATTTGCAGTAACGTTGTAACCTGTTGAGCTAACAGAAGAAGGTGTGATATAATAATCCTTTAAACTTTCTTTTGCTTGGTTGTTAACAGAGAATGCCGATCTAGAAAGAGCAATAGAAGCGTAACCAAGTTTTTGGAAGTAAGGATCACTTCCATCTTTAACCGGACCAACCAATCCAAAACTCTGGAATTGTTTTTTAATGTAATCTGCAGCCATCCAAGCTCCTTTTTTACCAGTTTCTCTTCCTTCGTATTCATCAGAAGCCAATACAGACAAATGGCTATAGGCTCTCGTTTTATTGATGCCTTGACTATATTTGATAGCCGTTTTGTCCTGGGCAATCGCACTCATGCTTAACATTACTGCAAAGCCGGTGTATAAAAATGTTTTTTTCATTGATTTTTTAATAATTGATGCGAAAATTGCTCATCACATCGTTGGTTTATATAAGTTTATAAGTTAGCAGGATATTTTATTCACTCTGGTTGCGTGTCGGCCACCTTCAAAAGCAGTTGTTAAAAAAGTGGTTGCCATCTCTTTGGCCAAATAGGCTGAGACAAATCTTGCTGGTATGCACAAAATGTTTGCATCATTATGCTGTCTTGCTAAAGATGCCAATTCATTTTCCCAACATATAGCCGCTCTTATTCCCTGGTGTTTGTTGGCTGTAATGGCAACTCCATTTGCGCTACCACAAACCAAGATCCCAAAATCAAATTCGTTATTTTCTACTGCCGATGCAACAGGGTGTGCAAAATCAGGATAATCAACAGAATCGGTAGAGTAGGTCCCAAAATCTTTAAGTTCGTACCCCGATAGGTAATCTTTCAAAACTTCTTTATACTCGAAACCAGCATGATCGGCACCAATTGCAATCTTTAATTTTAGGTTTGTAGACATAGCTCAAATTTATACAGAATAAATTTAGTTGTGCGTAAAAAAATGATTACACCGATAAGGGTCTTGCATTTGGCGTGAGGCGTTGAGCGCTATACAGAATCGCTCAACGCTTACCACTTAATTCTTGTAAAACAGCGCTTCTGCCTTAAGTTTTTTCTTTTCAATATTGGCAGAGATCATAATACTTAATTCGTACAATAAGAAAAGTGGAAAGGCAACAATCATCATCGTATAAGGATCGGCTGTAGGGGTAACAACTGCCGCTACTACTAAAATTAATACCGCCGCATATCTTCTGCTTTTGCGCATGAATTTTGGCGTCATTACTCCGAGTTTTGAAAGGATGTAAATAACTACCGGGAGTTGAAAAATGATCCCCGATCCCAAAGCGAGCGTTAAAATAATAGAAAGATAAGAATCTATGGTAATCATATTAGCGATACTTGGATCTACAGTAAACGTTAACAAGAAGTTAATGGATAATGGTGCAATGATGTAGTAACCGAACAGCACACCTACAAAAAACAATATCGAAGCAAAAAGTACAAAACCACTTGCCGATTTTCTTTCATTCTCTAGTAGGGCGGGTTTAATGAACAGCCAGATCTCAAATAACAGATAGGGAACACCTAAAATCAAACCTGCAGTAATACAAGAATTCATTTGTAAGGTAAACTGCCCAGCCATTTCGGTATTGATCAGCTTTGCGTCCATTACAGTGATACAGAATTCTTTTGGTATGATAGAAGGAAAGAGTTCCACAAGCTTGCACATCATTCTATAGGTCCAAAAATCTGCTTTTTTAGGCCCCATTATTATTGTGCCCCAAATGAAATCAGAAAAGTAGAATGCACCACATACAAATACAGTAACCACAGCCAATGTTCTGAGCAGGTGCTTTCTTAGCACATCAAGGTGATCGAAGAAAGACATTTCTGCCTCCAGTGATTTTCCTTTATTCTTGATGGAATCGATTAGGTCTTGGGTTTTAGTCTTGCTCATTGAAATGATTATTAACTGAGTGGGCATTTGGCATTCTGCTCGCCTAACATCAAACGCCCAACTCCATACAAAAATACCATTCTATTTGGTATAGAATGGTATTTACGGTTTAAATCTACATAAAGATTAATTTATTGCTATAATTCAAAAGTTTCCATAAACTTAGTAGTAAAATTCCCCGCTCTAAAGTTGGGATCTTTCATCAATTTTAGATGGAATGGAATAGTTGTTTTAACACCTTCAATTACAAATTCGCTCAGCGCACGCTCCATAGTGCAGATTGCCTCTTCACGCGTTTGCGCTACACAGATCAGCTTTGCTATCATTGAGTCGTAATTTGATGGAATTTGATAACCTGCATACACATGCGTATCAACACGAACACCATGACCTCCGGGAGAGTGAAAGTTAGTGATTTTACCAGGAGAGGGCCTGAAGCCATTTGCTGGATCCTCTGCGTTGATACGGCATTCGATCGCATGCATATTTGGCAGATAATTATTTCCAGAAATCGGGATGCCCGCGGCTACCTTGATCTGCTCTTTAATTAAATCGAAATTAATTACTTCTTCCGTTACGGGATGCTCTACCTGAATTCTGGTATTCATCTCCATAAAATAGAAATTACGATGTTTATCAACCAAAAATTCAACTGTTCCAGCGCCTTCATAGTTTACCGCTAGGGCCCCTTTGATTGCTGCTTCGCCCATTTTCTCACGCAATTCTGGAGTCATAAATGGAGATGGTGCTTCCTCAACTAATTTTTGGTGCCTACGTTGGATCGAGCAATCTCTTTCAGATAAATGACAAGCTTTACCGTACTGATCTCCGATAACTTGAATTTCGATATGGCGTGGGTCTTCGATATATTTTTCTAAATAAAGTCCATCATTACCAAATGCAGCCCCTGATTCTTGACGGGCACTGTCCCAAGCATTTTCAAATTCTTCATCTTTCCAAACAATTCGCATCCCTCTGCCACCGCCACCAGCGGTTGCTTTTAAAATTACAGGATAGCCCATGCCTTTGGCAATTTTAATGCCTTCCTTAACGCTTTCTAATAGTCCTTCTGATCCTGGAATAGTGGGCACGCCAGCAATTTTCATGGTTTCTTTGGCCGAAGCCTTATCTCCCATACCATTGATCTGTTCTGGAGTAGCACCTATAAATTTAATTCCATAATCGCGGCAAACCGATGAAAATTTAGCATTTTCGGAAAGAAAGCCATATCCAGGATGAATAGCGTCTGCATTGGTTAGTTCGGCTGCGGAAATTATGTTTGGAATACTAAGATAAGAATCTTTACTTGGAGGCGGACCTATACAAACCGCCTCATCGGCGAAACGCACGTGTAAACTCTCCCTATCTGCAGTAGAGTATACAGCCACCGTTTTTATGCCCATTTCTTTACAGGTACGGATAATACGCAAAGCGATTTCGCCCCTGTTGGCAATTAATATTTTTTTAAACATGGAATGTTGCTTATATTGGTTCTACTAAGAATAACGGTTGATCATATTCTACTGGAGATGCATTATCCACCAATACTTTAACGATACGACCAGAAACTTCACTTTCTATTTCGTTAAAAAGTTTCATGGCTTCAATAATGCATACCACCTTGCCCACACCAATTTCGTCCCCAATATTAACCAATGATGGTTTATCTGGGCTAGATGAGCGATAGAAAGTACCTATCATTGGCGATTTAATAGTAATATATTTTGAGGTGTCTTCTACTTCTGGGGTACTAACCGATTTGGTTTCTGCTGCTGGCTGTGCCGGAGCTGGTGCTGCAGACTGGGCTACAGGTGCAGGTAGGCCTGCATTTACATAAACAGGTGCCTGATTGGTTTTAATCGTAATTTTAAAGTTCTCTTGTTCAATAGCAACTTCATTTACGCCCGACCGAGAAACAAATTTAATGAGTTCCTGAATTTGTTTGATATCCATTCTTTTGTTGTTATGTTAAAAAAATTGGTGTCTTTATGAATTAACTAAGTTATAGTTTTTTTGTTTTAAAATAGAGTCGATAGTCGATAGACAATGGACTATGGTCCAACTAATATGCCCATTTCAGGTAAACCGATCCCCAGGTAAATCCTCCGCCAAATGCGGCTAAAATTAAATTGTCTCCCTTTTTGAGTTTGCTTTCCCATTCCCACAAGCACAATGGGATAGTTCCGTTGGTAGTGTTGCCGTAACGTTCTATGTTGATCATCACTTTATCAGAATCTAAACCCATTCTAGACGCAGTGGCGTCAATTATACGTTTGTTAGCCTGGTGTGGAACTAGCCATGTTACATCATCAGATGTTAAATTGTTGCGTTCCATGATTTCTGCGGCAACATCAGCCATGTTTGTTACGGCAAATTTAAACACTGCCTGACCTTCCTGATGCACCACATGTTCGTTATTTGCCACTGTTTCTGCACTGGCAGGGCGAGCTGAGCCCCCAGCTTTTTGGCCCAGAAAATTTCTTCCAGATCCATCAGTACGTAAAATAGAATCTTGTACACCTAAACCTTCTTCGTTAGGTTCTAAGAGTACTGCGCCACAACCATCACCAAAAATAATACAGGTTGTACGATCCTGGTAATTGATAATTGATGACATTTTATCACCTCCAACCACAAGAACCTTTTTATGTTTTCCAGATTCGATAAACTGCGATCCTGTAGATAACCCGAAAATAAACCCAGAGCACGCAGCCTGAAGATCATATCCCCATGCATTTTTAGCGCCTATTTTATCGGCCAATATATTTGCAGATGCTGGGAAGGGATAATCTGGGGTAGTAGTACAAAAAATAATCAGTTCAATTTCTTCAGCGCCTATCCCTCTTTTTTTAAGTAAGCCATTTACCGCTTCTACGGCCATATCTGAAGTGCCTAAACCCTCTCCTTTTAATATTCTTCGCTCTTTAATGCCAGTTCTAGAGGTGATCCATTCATCCGAAGTATCAACCATGGTTTCCAGCTCTTTATTAGTCATGATATAGTCTGGGACGTAACCATTAACTGCAGTAATAGCAGCGTGAATTTTGTTCATTTTATTTGATTTAAATTATTGGAATGCCACTTGTATTTTACCTACCAATCCAGTTAATATCATATCTCTAGATTGGAAAATCATATTTTTAATTGCTTGCGGGCTTGAGATACCATGGCCGATCAGCACAGGGGCATTCACGCCTAAAACCGGGCTTCCACCATAGTTTTCATAATTGAAGCGATCAAAAAATTCGTCTTTTAAGCCTTTTTTTATCGTTAGTACATAGAATGATTCGGCCAATTTAAGCATTACATTCCCGGTAAAGCCATCGCAAACAATTACATCGGCCTTATCATTAAATAGATCACGACCTTCAACGTTGCCTACAAAGTTAAATAAATGGGTTTCTTTCATCAGCGGGAAGGTGGCTAAAGAAAGCATATTGCCTTTTTCATCTTCCTCACCAATATTCATGAGGGCTACTTTAGGATTATCGATCTGTAAGGTATTTTCGGCGTACAAACTTCCCAAAACACCAAACTGAAGCAAGGTATCCGGCTTGCAATCGGCATTGGCGCCAACATCTAACAATAGACCGATGCCCCCTTTGAGTTTGGGGATAATGGTACAAAGGCAGGGGCGGATAATTCCGGGAATGGTTTTTACGCTAAATACGGCACCAACAAGCATTGCGCCAGAATTTCCTGCGCTAGCAAAAGAGTCAATCTTGCCTTCTTTTAATAATTGAAAGCCGATAGCAATACTTGAATTTGGTTTTTGAAGAATAGCTTTGGTGGGGTGTTCTCCCATACCAATTACTTCATCAGTATGTACGTATTCGAATAGATTTGGGTCGAATCCGTTAGCTAAGAGTAGAGGTTTAATCTGCTGAGTATCTCCAATAAGCACTAATTGCTGATCGGGAGTAAGAGATTGATGAGCAGCAATTGCTCCCAAAACATTCGCTTCGGGAGCATAGTCTCCGCCCATTATATCGAGACCTATTTTCATAGTAAAAATCTTTTGTGTGTAAGCATTATGCTTTTTAGTTCTATTCATCTAAGTTAAACTTAAACCAATAGAAAACACAAAAATTTTCTTAGAAAACTATCCTATTGAGGTGTTTTCTATAACTAGTTTGCCGTTGTAGTACAAGTTGCCATCAACATTGTAAGCAGTGTGAGGAACGTGTATGGCGCCAGTAGTTTGACAAGTAGCCAAGGTAGGAGCTTCAGCTTTGTAATGCGTTCTTCTTTTATTTCTTCTTTGTTTAGAAATTTTGCGTTTTGGATGTGCCATTGCTGCTTTATTTAATTATTATTTTAATTTTTTTAATGCCGCCCACCGGGGATCGTCACTTTGTTCTTCTTCTTTTTCTGCGGTTCCGCTAGCTAATTTGGCTAAAGTAGCAATCATTTCAGGATCACATTTCTGGCCGTTATCTGCTTGCTCGCAGTTGTTAATGTAAGGTATGGCGACATTGATAAATTCGTAAATCATTTCCGAAACATCAATCGCACTTTCCTTCTTATTGAGCATAACGATCTCTAAATCATCACTCTCTAAATCATCTTCGGCAAACTTTACAATCTGCCTTTCATTTAATTCGATAGGTTGACCAAATTCTGCTAAACATTTATCGCAATTTAATTGAATAGTGCCCCAAATGTGGAAATGCAAAATCAACATTGTTTCCTGTTTATCCAGATCAACTACTACCTTAAGTGCCCCATCTTTTACTAAAGAGTACTCAAAAGCATCAAAAAAGCTCTTATCAATCTCAAAATCAAATTGATGTTTGCCCAATTTTAAGCCTGTAAAAGGGATTGAAAATTGTTTTAATGCCTTCAATTGTAACTAAATTTTAGCCTGCAAAGGTAAGAAATATTTTTATTAAATAAAATGTTTTGTAAAAATAGGCTAGAGAAATATAGAACATCATTTTATTGTTGGATGGTTTGTAGCATTGGTATATGCTAGGCTAAACCGTAAATGCAACGATGAATGAAATATGGCCCACATCTCCATTCGCTACGCATATCGCTGTTTAAAATAGGAATAGAAAAACAGCGCTACTTCTCCTCGCTTAGTGTACCCTTCTTTGCGTTTCCATCGCTAAATACCTTATAGGTTTTTGAACCCTATACTGTGTAAAATTAAATATTTTTTAGAATTAATGCATATCGATTTTCATAACTTTATCGTTTTAAATGATTGATCATAAAAGATATATTCACATGGAAAAGCAAGAAAAAATTGATTTGTTAAAAATCATTAATCAGCAAGTAAGTTCTTCTATTCTTGGAGGAGAAGAGGAAGATTATACTACTTTGGAAAAAGATGGCTATATTAAAATCAATAGGAGTGCTGTACAATGGTGGGCCGTGATAACTCCTTTAGGGTTAGATTTTTTAGAGGAGAACCGGTCTTAATATGCTACTCGATTTTACAATCCAAAAGATGATAATCCTGGCATATTGATAGGAATATGCTCAACTCATGATCGTGTTATTTTTCTGCCAAGGTCATATCCTTGCCGTTTCTGCTCCACTCGCTCCAAGAACCGATATATAACTTAGGGATTTCCAAGCCGGCATAATCCATGGCCAACAACATATGGCAAGCAGTTACCCCCGAGCCACAATGTACAATGGTATGTTTCGCATCATTGGGCAATTCTTGTTTGTACTTCTCATTTAAGACTTCTGGATCTAGAAACAAACCATCAGGATCTAGATTTTCGGTAAAAGGGATATTTATGGCGCCGGGAATATGGCCCGCAATGAGGTCTATTGGCTCTGTTAACCCCGCAAAGCGATTTTTATCCCTAACGTCAACTATAGTTTGATCACCGGTTTTACTTGCTTTTTCTACTTCGTTGATATCGGCGGTGGCCAATTGCCAGCTGTTATCCCAATAGCTAGCAGGAGGGTACGGCTTTCCGCCTTCGGCAGCTGTAACCTTTTCGCTATTGGTAGGGAAACCTGCCTTTATAGCAGCCTTAAATCCACCGTTTACCACTTGCACTCTTTCATGGCCTATTGACTTTAACATCCACCAAAACCGAGCAGCAGCGTTAGAACCGTTTTTATCATCATATATAATTACATAACTGGATTGGTTAATCCCGAAACTGTTTAGCGTAATGTCGAACTGTTCCACTGAAGGTAGGGGGTGCCTTCCGCCAAGGGCGAAATCGTTAATATTGGCCAATTCGGTATTTAGGTCGATATAGTGGGCGCCAGCGAGGTGATTTTGATCATATCTCTCTTTTGAACCCGCACTGGCATCAAATAAAATGAAATCTGAAGGGTTAAGCTTAACTAGATCTTGGGGTTGGATAAGTGGGGATAAGGTTGACATGGCGTTTTCTGGGGATTGACAAGCCAATTTACATAAAAACTAACTTATAAGTAAATGCTTTTTTTACTAATTAAGGAGTGATTTAAGAATGGGTGGATTGGCAAGTCAAAGTGCAGTGTGTTATCTTTGTTCGGGGTTGATTCTATCATTTTTTGGAAAAGAATTATATCTATAAATTATAAGAACAGATAAACCTGAGATAAGATACGATAGTAGTCTTTTTGCATTTATGAAGGATGAATTAAACATGCTTAAATCATTTTTAAATATAAATACAGAAAGAACGGTACCTACTAATATTACATATCCAATTTCGAGAGGTATAGTTTTAGCCGTGTTTGTTTTAAAAATCCAAGTAAAAGTTATAATAATCGGTATAAATAACCATAACCTAAATAGAAGATAATAGATGAAATAAGCCCAAATGTAATTGAATTTATGTATGGCGATATTCCAGTCTAAAGCACAATCTATAACGAAATTGGTTAAGCTTAAAAATAAGGGAAGAAGAAATACAATAATCCAGAATAAATTTTTTTCTCGCATTAGTTGCAGCCCTTTCTATCTTTTAATTGCTGTAAAGTAATCTTTCCATCAAAGTAAAAGGATAGGTAGGTTTCTTAAAAAGAGTAAGGTTGGCCTAGTTAAGGCTGTTGAGTTGCGTTTGTTAGCTTGCATTTGTTGGGTTGATTTATTTGAAGGTAAATAAAATAAATCCACACGGCTAATTTTTATATGGAAAGTTTGATTTACTATTCAAAAGAATATGTATTAAGGACAAGGCTTTATATTTATATACGATTTATAGCCTACTAAATGAATGGCACCCAAGATACCTGATCACCTAATCGCTCACCGCCAAACGCTTACCACTTACCGCCTAGTTCGCATCATCCTTCACATCACTCGCAGTTTCCACTAATTTGCCGCCACTTCTTAATTGGTTGCTCAACAGGCTTTCTTGTTCTCTGCGATGTTCGATAATATGGATTGCTGCAAAAACAGCTTCCATAAACGAAGTATGATCTGCTAAATCCTTACCAGCGATATCATACCCTGTTCCATGATCTGGTGAAGTACGTACAAATTTTAGTCCGGCAGTATAATTTACGCCCGTGTCAAAAGCGATCGTTTTAAAGGGAATAAGACCTTGATCGTGATACATAGCCAGAACAGCATCGAATTTTTTATAGGTGCCATTGCCAAAAAATCCATCGGCAGCATAAGGGCCAAAACATATAATTCCTTTATCAAATGCTTCCTGGATAGCAGGAGAAATAATTTCGGCCTCTTCCTGGCCTAAAAGACCATTATCGCTTGCGTGTGGATTTAATCCCAATACCGCAATCCGAGGTTTTTCGATCCAGAAATCTTTCTTTAGGCTCTCATTTATCAGTTGGATTTTCTTCACAATTTTTTCCTGACTAATCGCCTTTGGCACATCAAGTACCGGGATATGGCCAGTAACTACACCTACGCGTAACGTTTCGCTGATCAAAAACATGAGCACATCGCTGCTTCCGCTGCGTTCTTGTAAATATTCTGTATGACCAGGAAAGGAGAAATTTTCTGTTTGGATATTATGTTTATTGATCGGGGCGGTTACCAAGGCGTCTATCGCTCCGCTAACCAGATCATCTGTTGCTTTTTGTAGAGATAATAAGGCGTATTTTCCGCCAGTTTCATTGGCAACGCCTAAATCTATCTTCACATCTTCCTCCCAGCAGTTGATCATGTTTACCTTACGGGGATGGGCAGCGCTTGGCTGATTGATGACGTTAAAAACCAGCTCATTAATATTCAGAGCTTTTCTGTGGAATGACGCCACTTTAGTATGCCCGTAAACAATTGGCGTACAGTAATCTAGCATCTTGGGCTCAGCAAAAGTCTTTAAGATAACTTCTAAACCAATCCCATTTATATCACCTATACTAATCCCTAATTTAACTTTATCGCTCATGTCGTTATTCGAAGATTTGGCGCAAATTAGGCATAAAAAAGTTAAACGCAAAGCACGGTAAGTATACGCAAAGGTCGCAGAGAAGAATTCTCAGAAAAACAGAAAGAAAAAAGCAGCATAAACCGCAACTATGGTTTGAAACCTTAACTTTGCGTACTTAGCGTAAATCTTTGCGCTCTTTGCGTTAAAATTTAGGAAAATGAGTTTAGTTAAAGCGAAAAAGCATTTAGGGCAACATTTTTTAACGGATAAACGGATTGCCGAAAAAATTGTTGATGGTTTGGTGCATACCGATCAGTATCATCAGGTTTTGGAGGTTGGTCCAGGAATGGGGATACTTTCTGATATTTTATTGGAACGAGCCCATCTCGAAACTTTTTTAATTGATATTGATGTAGAATCGGTAGCTTTTTTAAAAGATAAATACCCTCAACTAGGCAGCCGGTTAATTAGTGGAGATTTCTTAAAACTAGATCTCACTTCCATTTTTCCGGGTAAATTTGCGGTAATCGGTAACTTCCCGTATAATATTTCTTCACAGATCCTATTCAAGATTTTAGATCACAAAGATCATATCGTAGAAATGGTGGGTATGTTTCAGAAGGAGGTTGCGGAGCGATGCGCTTCCAAAGCAGGAACAAAAGAATATGGAATTTTAAGTGTGCTGATCCAGGCGTATTATGATATCGATTATTTATTTACCGTAAAACCTGGTACTTTTAATCCTCCCCCAAAGGTTAACTCGGGGGTAATAAGATTAAGCAGAAACCAAACCGTTACCTTGCCGTGTGACGAGAAACTTTTTTGGCGTACGGTTAAGGGGGGATTTAATCAGCGCCGTAAGACCTTAAGAAATGCGTTATCGGGCACGATCCCTAAAGATAAAATGGATAACCATCCTTTTTTTGATAAGCGTGCCGAACAGTTAACGGTGGAAGATTTCATCACACTAACCCAGCATCTGAGCGCATTAATGCAACTTTAGTAGAAATAACGTGTCGTATTGATATGAAAAACCTCATCCTACTCCTTTTCTTAAGTGCATTTGCACTAGGTGCAAAGAGCCAAGTGCTGAAAAATAAAGAGGATCTAGAATTCCTTTACCAAGCAGTCCAAAAACTCCCTTCTTACAAAGACCAGGTTAAAACAAATCCTAAGCTTAAATTCGATCTTGATAAAGATTTTACCTTCTCAGAGAATGAAGATCTATTTGAAGTTTTTTTAAAATTATATGCGCTTATTGAGCCAATAAGGGATAATCACTTAACTTTTTACAGCAATCCGGATTCTACTTTTGCTAAACCAAATCTGTTTGAAATTAATAAATCGGTAATCGATTCGGTCTTAAGTGCCGGAAAACCAACCGATAGTGTGTGTGGCACCTATTACGCAGGAAAGTATAAATTTCTTATTTTTAAACTAAACCATGAATTTATTAGTGTAAGCGAATTTGAAGGACGATATTTCACACAGTTTATGCTTCATGAAGTTACCCCGAACCACTTTGATCAAATTGGATTTGTGAAACAAGGAGGAGGGTATGTGTTAAATAGAAATATAGTTTATACCAACGGTAGATTGGTTGGGACCCCCTATAAAAAATATTTGACGAATGATTTTGTAAGCTTGCCTACTGCTGCACCAAAATATGATTTTAAAGAGATTGGGGGTAATATTGCGTATCTGAGATTGGGAAGTTTTTCTACCAACCCAGAACATATTGCAGAGTCTATCAGTTTTTTTAACGGGATTAAGATCCCTAATTCAACTGCAGACCTCATTGTAGATTTGCGAAACAATGGTGGAGGGGGTTATAAGACCTCTAAAAAATTTCTAGATCTTATTCAAGATTTTCGTGGCAAGGTCCATCTGCTAGTTAATGGTTATACAGTAAGTAATGCAGAACAATTTACCATTGATTTGATGAATAATCCCAAGGTATTCATCTACGGGGAAAATACAAGAGGTACAATATGCTACGGAAGCAATACGGATGTGGTATTAAAAACACCTAGTAAAAGGTTTAATTTTTATATTACAGATATGAGGGCCAGAACACAAGATCTACCCTATGAAAGTATAGGTATTAAGCCGCAGATTAACCTAGATCCCTTCAAAAAAGATTGGGTAGAACAAGTAATTGATCATATAAAACAAAATTAGGATGAAGATTTTAATAGTTGATGATCTTCATCCCGCATTTGCGGAAATGGCCAAATCTTTGGGATTTGAGGTTGATGACCAACCCTTAATTAGCAGGGCCGAAACCTTGGCTATTGTGAAAGATTATGTTGGAATAGCCGTTCGCACCAAATTTAAGATCGACAAAGAGCTTTTTGATGTTTCTCCCCAGTTAAGATTTGTGGCTAGGGCCGGGGCTGGTTTGGATAACATAGATGAAGTAGAAGCAAAAAAAAGGAACATTCAGCTAATAAACGCGCCAGAAGGAAATAGGGATGCCGTTGGTGAGCATGCGATCGGAATGTTGTTATCGTTAATGAACCATTTTCGCAAGGCGGACGCAGAAATTAGAAATTGGATTTGGGACCGCGAGAGCAACAGGGGATACGAATTAAAAGGGAAGACCGTTGGTTTAATTGGCTATGGTTTTATGGGGCAAAAGATGGCACGTAAGCTAGTCGGTTTTGAAGTAAATGTAATTGCTTACGATAAATATAAAACCGGTTTTACCAATGAATATGCCCGGGAAGTAAGTATGGAAGAAATTGTAAAACATAGTGATGTGCTGAGCCTTCACATTCCCCTAACCCAAGAAACAAAACAAATGGTTAACGACGAATATCTTTTCCATTTTAAGAAACCGTTATTTTTTATTAATACCGCCAGGGGCGAAATTGTAGATACGAAAGCCGTGCTCAATAAAATTTCTGAAGGAAAGATTTTAGGCGCCGGACTTGATGTGCTCGAGGTAGAAAAATTCCCGATGCTCGGTGAACAGACATGGTATAATGAGCTAATAGCCACAGGTAAAGTAATTTTAACTCCACATGTTGGGGGGTGGACCTTTGATTCGTATCGTAAAATTTCTGAAGTTTTGGCACAAAAGCTAGCTGAAATGAAATTATAAATCGCTAGATTAGCGATAAGCGATAAGCGATAGGCGTTCTGCTCGCCCAACGCTCAACGCTAATCTCTTAACTTACTGTTATGGCAAAAGAACATCAATATAGAACCAATTTAGTTTGGGCGGGCAATAAAGGTTCTGGTACAATGGATTACCGTTCTTATGATCGTGATTTTGTAGTGTCAATTGAAAATAAAGCCCCCATTTCTGGATCATCGGATTCTGTTTTCTTAGGGGATAAAACCAAGTATAACCCCGAAGACCTTTTACTTTCGTCTATTTCTTCTTGCCATATGCTTTGGTACCTCCACCTTTGTTCTAAGAACGATATTGTAGTTATGGAATATAAGGACAACGCCGTGGGTACAATGGTTGAAAACGCGGATGGCAGTGGGCAGTTTAGTGAGGTGATCCTTCAGCCTCAAGTATTGATCTCTAAAAAGGAACAGATAGAACAAGCCAATGCACTGCATGAAGAAGCAAATAAAATGTGCTTCATCGCTAATTCTTTAAACTTTCCGGTAAAGCACGAACCCAAGTGCACTGCGATTAACCAATAATTAAAACCATTGATTGTCAGTCTGAGCTTGTCGAAGACGATGAGATCTAAAAAGATCATTTTGTTTCGACAGGCTCAGCATGGCACCTTAGCTTAATTATTTTGCGGGATTAACCCAATTATTATCGTTCGGCGTAGCATCCATAAAAATTCCTCCATCAAGCATTATAGATTTAATTTTCTTTGTGCTACTCATATTTACCGTCGCTATTTTCTGGTTAGATTTCCAAATCAAAGGTGATTGGTGCAAGGTCTGTTTGCTGTCGTCAGCAAACGTTACCACCACATCGAACGGAATAGCGAAACCACCTTCATTTTTAATGGCCACTGCATTTTTGCCAGCACTTGATGTTACTTTCGTAACTGCCAAATCAATATAATTGTTACTAAAGAACCAATTCTGGAAAAACCAGTTTAAATTCTGTCCGGAGCCAGTGTTCATGGAGTTAAAATAATCCCATGGGATAGGATGTTTACCATTCCAGTTATCCATGTACGTGTGCAATGCTTTTTTGAAAAGTGCATCGCCCAGCATATCTTTTAAAGCTAAATAGGATAGTGAGGCTTTTCCATAAGAGTTGTTTCCATAACCTGCGCCAGACAATTGGGTTGACAAGGAAATAATAGGCTGATCTTCTTCTGTAGACTTATCTTTAATGTAGCTGTTTACCCTAAAACTTTTATAGAATTTGTCGGCAGATTCTTTTCCATATTCTGAAATTCCGATCAGGTACTCTAATGTTGTAGCCCAACCTTCGTCCATAAATGCGTATCGGGTTTCGTTAATACCCATGTAGAATGGAAAATAAGTGTGTGCAATTTCATGGTCTTGCACCAACTGAGCAAATTTTGGATCTCCCATTTGCGAATCGTTCACCATTCCAGGATATTCCATATCGGCAAAGCCTTGAAAAGCGGTCATTTTAGAAAATGGATAAGGAACACCTGGCCAATTACTTGAAAACCAGCTCAGCGCATAATTATTGTTTTTAACGGAATTTACGAAATCGGTTCCCTTAATGTCATAAGCCGCCTGTGTGCTTACTCTTCTGTTCGTTTTATTGTCCACAACAACACTGCCCGCATCCCAGATATAGGTGCTGCTCACTGCAAAGCACACGTCAACAATATGGTTTACCGAAAACTTCCAGGTGTTCCAGTCGTTCTGAAGGGTTACCTTTCCTGATTTCATTTCTTGCTCAGTAGCCACATGGATAACCTCATCGCTTGTGTAAGATTTTTTTAATCTCGCAGCAAATTCGGGTTGTAGTACTTCGTCGGGATTTAATAAATCGCCTGTGGCATATACGACATAATTTTTTGGAGCTTTAATGGAATACACATAATCGTTAAAATCATTATAGAATTCTTGGCGATCGGTGTGTGGCAATCTATCCCATCCATTATAATCGTCGTAAACCGAAACTCGTGGGTAGCTATAGGCTACAAACATGGTGGTTGCGTCGATTTGCCCTTCGCGGCCACTTTCTTTAGACAATGGGTAGTTCCAATCAATATTCAAAGCTGCTTTCTGCTTTGGCAACAGAGGCGATTTTAGCCTTACTTCGCCTGTGGTACCCCATGATTTTGCGTTTACATTATACACTTCTCCGTTTATCTTGAAGCTGGTAATCGTTAGTCCCGCAGATAGAAAATCTTCATTTACCGAACTTCCTCTAGACGAAGTGGGCTTATGCAGATTGTTTACGAAACGAATGGTAATCGATTTCAAGGTATCCGGACTATTATTGGTATAATCTATGGTTTCGGTGCCAGTTACAACTTTCGTGTCGGGATTTACGGTAATTTCCATGTGGTATTTTCCATGGTTCTGCCAATAATTTTTCCCTGGTTTACCGTCTGCCGAACGTGTTCCTTTTTGATAAGCCGCTTTAATGTTGCGGGGTACATATAGATCTTGCGCAAATGCTGTAGAAAAACTTACTGCAAAGAGGAGAATAATAACTAGTTTCTTCATTTGATTTTTTGTTTAGAACCACTAATCTAAATAAAATACAACGATGCCCATAACTGTTGCTTTATTTTTACACAAGGCGAAATTCCTTATTAGTTTTATTTTAAAATATTTGCTTTTGTAAGAATTGCCTTATATCTTCGTTTTACTTGAAGCAAGACTATGTAGGCATTACGCCGATATAGTCTTGTTTGTTTTTAGGAGATTTTATAAACAACAATTAATTATGTCAGAGGTAACTTATTATACCCAAGATGGTTTAGATAAACTGAAGGAGGAATTACACAGGTTAAAAACTGTAGACAGAGCGGCAATATCTAAGGCTATTGCCGAAGCTAGGGATAAAGGCGATTTATCTGAAAATGCAGAATACGATGCAGCTAAAGAAGCTCAGGGATTACATGAAGCTAAAATTTCAAAAATGGAAGCCACCTTATCAACCGCAAGGCTGATAGATGAAAGTAAGCTCGATCTCTCGAAAGTGTTAGCGCTATCTATTGTAAAAATAAAAAATATTAAAAACGGAGCAACGATGACTTACCAATTGGTGGCAGAAAGCGAAGCGGATTTAAAAACCGGAAAAATTTCTGTCAAGTCGCCAATTGCCCAGGGGCTTTTAGGTAAATCTGTTGGCGATACCACAGAAATACAGGTTCCTGCCGGAAAAATGGAGTTCGAGATCCTAGAGATCTCGAGATAAGCGTACTGCGTTTGGCTCCCGATACTATCGGGAGAGCGGTCTATACGCTTAACGCCAAACGCCTAACCCCAAACATATGTCAATCTTTTCAAAAATCGTAAGCGGAGAAATCCCAGCATATATTGTTGCAGAAACAACCGAGTTCATGGCCTTTTTGGATGTAAACCCATTAGTAATGGGCCATGTATTGGTTATTCCGAAAAAGGAAATCGATTATATTTTTGATATGGACGATGCGACTTATACAGGTTTGACCATTTTTGCCAAGGTTGTAGCCAATGGACTTAAACAAGCTTTCCCCTGTAAAAAAATTGGGGTAGCAGTAATCGGGTTAGAGGTGCCCCATACGCATATCCATCTTATTCCGATGAACAATGTAGGCGATATAAATTTTAGCAAGGAGAAATTAACCCCTTCACCGCAGGAACTCTCGGAAGCTGCGGCTAAAATAAGGGCTACTTTTTAATTATTTTAACCACCCCTGCCTGCAGGCAAGGAAGGCACCTTAGTACACAAGTTTAGTTAATCAATCGGTTTTGAGGTTTCACCATCTAAGATCAAAGAAAATATCTTAGTTTTAAAACCCAATCCCTGGACTTATCGACTTTTGGACTACTCTTCATCTTAGTGTTAAAATTATATCTTCGGACGTCCGGACTCTCAGACTTTCGGACTCGGGTTTATCTTCTCATTCACCCTATGCCTTTCCCCATCTCTAGTTGTTTTTTTCTCTAGATTTTTGATAAATGCAGCATTTAGATCAATACCGGTCTGGTTGGCAAGGCAGATCAGCACAAAAAGTACATCGGCCATTTCATCAGCAAGATCTACTTTTTCATCACTTTTTTTAAAGGATTGCTCGCCATATTTTCTAGACATGATCCTAGCAACTTCCCCCACTTCCTCCATTAATATAGCAGTGTTGGTAAGTTCGTTAAAATAACGGATGCCTGTGGTTTTTATCCATTGGTCAACTGATTGTTGTGCTTCTGATAGAGTCATGATGTTTTAAGGGTTGTAAGGTTCTAACGTTTAAAGGTTGAAATGTTAAGGAACGGCAAATCTTGATCTTGTAATCTTAATCCTGCTAATCCTAGTGTTATTCTTTATTCTTAGTATCAACTATGATCGTAACCGGGCCATCATTTAACAATTTAACCTTCATATCCGCTCCAAAAATACCACATTCAATTTTTTTGCCTAGCAAGGCTGATAATTGTTTAATCATCTGCTCGTACATAGGGATGGCTTTATCGGGTTTTGCTGCTCTGGTAAATCCCGGGCGGTTTCCTTTTTTGGTAGCCGCAAACAATGTAAACTGACTGATCAATAAAATGTTGCCATCAATATCTGCCAAAGATTTATTCATCAAATCATTCTCATCACTAAAAATCCTCATATTGGCAATCTTTTGGGCCAACCATTCAAGATCTTCGTTGGTATCTGAATCCTCAATTCCTAATAAAACCAACAATCCTGCCCCGATTTCACCCGTAAGTTGATCATTTACCTTACAACTTGCTTTTGTAACCCGTTGAATTACTGCTCTCATACTAGGATTTATAGGATTATAAGATTATTGGATTGTAGGATTAAGTTTATCATGGAGTTAATATTTAGTACTCTTTTATAACTGCAGCTGTTAATTGTCCACTGACACTGCTTATGCTCTTGTATCATTATTATGAAATATACTTAAATAACTTTCATAGCGGCTTACTTCAATCTCCCCTTCTTCCACTGCTGTGATAATGGCGCATCCTGGTTCATTAATATGTCTACAATTATTAAAACGGCATTGATTTAGGCGTTCTCTCATCTCTACAAAATAGTGGCTCAATTCTTCGGGCTTAATGTCAAAAACTCCCAATTCCCGTATTCCAGGGCTATCAATTAAATAGCCCCCAAAGGGTAAGGTGTGCATTTCGGCGAATGTTGTAGTATGTTGACCTTTATCGCTCCATTCAGAAACTTCCCCGGTCTTGATTTCGAATCCCGGAAGCAGGGCATTGATCAAACTCGATTTGCCTACCCCTGAGTGACCAGAAAACAGTGTGGTCTGATCTTTTAACAAAGCCTCTATCTGTCCAATATTGGTGCCTTTTAAAGCAGAAACTTCATAACAAGGATAGCCTATCTTTTCGTAGATCGATTTATACTCGGCCAAGATTTCAAGTCCTTGCTTACTAAAAAGATCAAGTTTATTAAAGATGAGGCAAGTAGGAATGCTATAGGCTTCTGAAGTAACCAAAAAGCGATCGATAAAGCCCAGAGACGTTCGGGGCGAAGCCAAGGTAACAATCAAAAATGCCTGATCTAAGTTAGCAGCTATAATTTGCGCCTGTTTAGAAAGGTTTATCGATTTACGAATAATGTAGTTTTTACGATCATGTAAAGTGTCAATTATCCCATTATCAGAATTGGGCTCAAGTTCGAAACCTACTTTATCTCCCACAGCAATGGGATTGGTAGTTTGGATCCCCTGGATCCTAAATTTCCCCTTGATCCTACAATCGTAATTATTGCCATCTTCGGCATAAACTTGGTACCAACTTCCGGTTGATTTGATGACTAATCCCTGCATTAGAGCAAATGTAAGGAGAAAATATAAGATGTCCCATAGGGATGCCTTTGGCAGAAGATGTAAAATGTAATATGGAAGGGTATGAAAAGCGATGACAATGCCATGGGTGAAGGGAAAGCCCTGCTGTTGGTTTCAATCTTGCGACGTCCTTCTCCACATCATTTACTTAAAGATCACTTTGACAGTATATTTCTCGCAAGTATTTCCACTACCATCAGGTTTAGAGAAAAAAAGGCAGTGCAAGAAACAAAAGTTGAATGGGGCAAATACTAGGCTTAATTAAGTCCTAATTATTTTATATTAGTCCAGAAGTTTGATTTCTTTAATTAATTGAAACAATTAACCCTAAAATACTTCGTCATTTTCTTAATTGGTGCGTTCCTAGAATGGGGATTGGTAAGCATGGGACTTCTGCCCAAGTATATCGGTAAGTTCAATATTGATGGTATGCTGATTACGCTGCTCTTAATTATTTTCTTTGTGGCTTTGCAAAAGGCCATGATTAAGCTCGATCCTTTTGAAAGTGTGTTGCGCCTGACTTTACATGGACTGGCTATTTTTACCGTAGGTGAAATTATAGTCCAGACGATAAGAATTTCATTTATGCCGAAATATACCTTTTCAGATAGCGTAAATCTATTTCTTCATTCAACCAGTGCACCAACTTTATTTGCCTTTGCTTTATCTTTTTTTGTTGCCTATCACCTTAAGACAAAAAAGACAGGAAATCTCATAGTTTTTATCCTCTTATTTCTAGCTTTGATTTATGTTACAAAGGTAATGCACATGTTTTAATAGCTTCAATAGATGATTCGGCAGTCCACTTTTTATATTCTAATTGCTATTTCATTTTATTCTTGTTTGCAAAGCAAGAAAGAAAAGGCAGTGAGCACACCTAAAAAAGCAGACTCTGTTTCCATCTCAAGCAAGCAAAAAAAATATGATGCCGAAGATTTATTAGATAGCTTAAACCTAGACCAGGCATTAAAACATGCAGTCAATATAGCTGCCCAACATGTTACAGCAGATAATTATTCGGAGAAATATGATACCCAGCCCTTAGATAGCTCATTCGTTATCACCAACGAAATCAAAATGGGGCATCTTTTCTCCAAAACAGATAGGCATTTATTAATTAGAAGTATATATTGGGATAATTTTGCCAACATTGATCTTTATCATATAAAGGGCGGCAAATTTATTCCACTTGTACATAGAGAACATACAAGTCTTGGCTATGTAGGCGATGAGATTAAAGATGTAAACGGTGATGGATTAAGGGATTTCTTGGTGCATTCTTATTCAAATACCGGATGTTGTAGGAGAAACGTTTATCATGTGTATCTGAGAAAGGAAAATAATGGATTATTCACAGATGAGTACACATTTATGAACCCCACCTTCTCTCCAAATGAAAAAGTTATCCGAGGGATAGATTACGGACATCCTGGTGAGGTGGGAATGTACAAGTATAAATGGAATGGATTTAAAGTGGATACCATCGAATTTATTAGACCAGATCCAACAGATACTATCCATAGATATTATGTTAAAACCCTCAGATATCGGTATTATGAAAATCCTAAAAAGATCATCAAACTAAAAAGTGTTCCAGAAGAGTACAGGCATATCGAAAGTTTTGAGTGGTTTAATGATTATTAATTCCGAGGATACCATAGCTAAACTCAAACCATAAGTCTATCAAATCCGTCGTTAAAAATTTAGCAACCTAAAAGCCAATTCGATAAAAATTTTTAATTATTTTCAAATAATGCTTGACATTGTTAAAAATTATCCCCTACTTAGCGGTGTAGAAAATACACTAAGAAAAAATGATTTTAAATAACAGCATTATTACCATTATTACATCAACAACAGGCCAGTGCCTGATGGGGAAACGCTAGTGGTTTAATTGAACACAAAACATACAGAAAGCGCCCCGAAATTCGGGAGCGCTTTTTTTTTAGCCCTTAAAAAATGAACATACTAAAATTTGGCGGAACATCCGTAGGTTCCATTAAAAGCATTAGCGCAATCCTAAACATCCTTGCTAAAGAAAATCAGCAAGCAAACAAACCTGTTGTTGTCCTTTCGGCAATGAGCGGTGTTACCAATCTTCTTACCACGATGGCCGAAAAGGCTGCTAGAGCGGAGGACTATAGTGCAGAATTACTCAGCATTGAAGATCGGCACTTTGAAGTGATCAGGGCATTATTGCCTGCATCGGCCCAAAACCCTGTTTTAACAAAGCTTAAGATTTATTTTAACGAATTGGAAGAATTGTTACAGGCCATTTATAATCTTCAAGAATTAAGTCTACAGGCCAAAGACTTGGTGCTTAGTTATGGCGAACGTTGCAGCACATTTATGGTATGCCACATTGCAAAGCAGCAATTCCCAGAAGCATTTTTTGCCGATGCCGTTCAATTTATAAAAACCGATGGCAATTTCGGTCAGGCGAAAGTAGACACCCAGCTTACCGACTTTTTAGTAAGAGATTTTTACGAAACCCATGCCGATAAAATGTTATTTGTTACTGGCTTTATAGCTAGCAACGATGCTAACAGGGTAACTACTCTGGGCAGGGGAGGGAGCGATTATACGGCGGCAATTTTAGGCTCGTCGTTAAATGCTTCCGAAATACAGATCTGGACAGATGTAAATGGAATGATGACGGCTGATCCACGCATGGTAAAAAAAGCGTTTTCTTTAACGGAATTGAGCTATATCGAGGCTATGGAGCTTTCGTATTTCGGAGCGAAGGTAATTTATCCACCAACCATGACCCCTGCATTTTTAAAGAAGATACCTATCGTAATCAAAAACACGTTCGATCCCGATTTCGAGGGCACTTATATCTGTCACGGCGCAAAACCATCGGCATTGCCTATAAAAGGTATTTCTTCAATAGACGAAATCAGTATTATCAATTTGGCTGGTAGTGGAATGGTAGGGAAGGCTGGATTCAGCGGTAGACTTTTCTCTTTATTATCGCGTGAGCAGATTAATGTAGTATTAATTACCCAATCTTCTTCAGAACATAGCATCACTTTTGCGGTTAAACCGAGCGACGCCATTAAGGCCGTAAAACTGATAAACAAAGAATTTGATCTCGAGTTACAAGCACAAAAACTACAGGAACCAGAAGTTGAGGATGGCTTATCGGTGTTAGCCATTGTGGGCGAAAATATGAAGCGTACACCCGGTATTTCTGGAAAACTGTTCCATGCTTTAGGGCGGAATGGTGTAAATGTACATGCCATAGCCCAAGGTTCTTCAGAATATAACATCTCGGTTATCCTTGCGAAAGCAGATTTATCAAAAGCGGTAAATGCAGTTCACGATGCTTTTTATACCGAACTTAATAAAACGCTGCATATCTTTTGCTTAGGTACTGGTAATATTGGTAAAACCTTATTTAAACAATTACAGATCCAAATGCCTTTTCTGGCAAAAAATAACGATTTGCAGGTAAAAGTGATGGGCGTTACCAACACACGAAAAATGCTCCTATCATCAAATGGAATTGCACTCGAAAATTGGGAAGAAACTTTATCATCCACCGGAGAAACCGCTAACCTGGAGAGTTTTGTTGCCCAAATGAAATCAATGAATTTACCAAACTGTGTGTTTGTTGATAATACAGCAAGCCCTCAACCCGTGCCATTTTATCAAGGTATTTTCGAATCAAGCATTTCTGTAGTTACCTGTAATAAAATTGGAAATTCGGGAAGTTTAGCCCAGTACCAGGCCTTTAAAAACACAGCACGCAAATTCGGTGTAGATTTTTATTACGAAACCAATGTGGGCGCCGGACTGCCAATAATCAGAACACTAAAAGAGCTGATGATGAGCGGAGATAAAATTGAGCGGATTGAAGCCATCCTTTCGGGAACAATTTCTTATATCTTTAATCACTTTAAGGGCGATGCGGCCTTCCATGAAATTGTTAAGGAGGCACAGGAAAAAGGATATACGGAACCCGATCCTAGGGATGATCTAAACGGCAAGGACTTTATGCGAAAAATGCTGATTTTAGCCCGTGATGCCGGGTATCCCTTTGAAGAATCGGACGTAAGTATCCAAAACATGTTGCCCGAATCGTGCTTGAAAGCACCAACCGTTGAAGAGTTCTATAAACAGCTGGAAGCAAATGCCGATTATTTTAACCAATTAAAGAAGGAAGCCGAGTCGAGCAAAAAAGTGTTAAGGTATATCGGTAAGCTCGAAAACGGTAAAGCCGCTATTACCCTACAGATGGTTGATGAAAACCACCCATTCTATATGCTCTCTGGAAGTGATAACATTATTTCTTTCACTACAGATCGATATAATCAGCGACCTTTGGTAGTGAAAGGACCTGGAGCAGGCGCCGAAGTTACCGCTGCGGGTGTATTTTCGGATATTGTAAATGTTGGCACGTTGTAATGTTAAAATTAAAATGATTTATAAACTGTCGCAATACGCAATACGCCCTACGCTATACCAATTTATATGAAAGAAATAAAAGTTTTCGCTCCTGCCACTGTAGCCAATGTGGTGTGCGGATTTGACGTACTCGGTTTTGCGGTAAACGAACCAGGAGACGAAGTGGTAATGCGCCTTGTTGACGAGCCAGGTGTACGATTATTGAAAATTACAGGAGATGATGGTAAACTTCCATTAGACGCCAAAAAGAATACGGTAAGCGTTAGCGTTCAACATTACCTTAATCACTTAAACAGACCCGATCTTGGCATAGAAATAGAACTCCATAAAAAAATGCCCATTGGCAGTGGTTTAGGGTCTAGTTCGGCAAGCACTGTAGCGGGGCTGTTTGCCATTAACCAGTTGATGGGTAATTTACTGTCTGCACAGGAACTCGTACCTTTTGCCATGAAGGGCGAAGAATTAGCCTGCGGTTATGGGCATGCGGATAATGTAGCTCCAGCTTTGATGGGAGGTTTTGTGTTGGTGCGTAGTTACGAACCTTTGGATCTGATCGCATTGCCAACACCATCCCACCTTTTTGCAGCGATTGTTTATCCAGAAGTGGACGTGCCTACAAAAGACGCAAGGCAGATGATCCGTTCTAAAGTACTGTTAAAAGATGCGGTTATTCAGTGGGGAAATGTAGCGGGCTTGGTTGCAGGACTATATACCAACGATATTGATCTAGTAGGGCGAAGCATGAAAGACGTTTTGGTAGAACCGGTAAGATCTATACTGATCCCAGATTTTTATGTCTTGAAAACATTGGCAATGGATAATGGTGCAGTAGGATTCGGAATCTCTGGATCTGGCCCCTCGGTATTTGCTTTAACCAAAGATGAGGGAACCGCAAGAAAAATAACCCAGTTGCAACAGCAGCACCTCACTAAATTAAATATTAATAGCAAAGCATATGTTTCTTCGGTAAATGCGGAGGGACCAAGAATAATGTAATAGGTAAGATGGAAGATGGAAAATGGAACTGTGCAATTTTCCATCTTCTGCCAAAGGCATCGCTCAGGGACATCTTCCATTTTCCATCTTCCATAAAATGATGAAACTATACTCAACCAACAACCCTTCTCTAAGGGTCTCATTTCAAGAAGCCGTTTTTAATAGCATGCCCCAGGATAAAGGCCTGTACATGCCGTTAGAGATTCCGGTTCTATCGAAAGATTTTATAACACATATAGAAAAATACTCCTTAAGTGAAATTGCGTTTGAAATTGCATCTGCTTTATTAAAGGATGAAATCCCACCATATGCCCTGAAGGCGCTTATTGATGATGCCATAGATTTTGATGCCCCATTGGTGAAACTGGGAAACGAAACGTATGTTATGGAATTATTTCATGGACCATCGTTAGCATTTAAAGATTTTGGAGCACGGTTTATGAGCAGGGTGATGAGCTATTTTTTAAAAGACGGCGAGCAGCTTCTTGATGTATTGGTAGCTACGTCTGGCGATACTGGGGGCGCCGTGGCCCTGGGATTTTTAGGTGTTCCCAACACTAGGGTAACCATTCTTTTTCCGAAAGGGAAAGTAAGTGATGTGCAAAGGCTGCAATTAACCACTAATGGGAAAAATATAAGGGCAGTCGCTGTTGATGGTACTTTTGATGATTGTCAGGCATTGGTTAAACAAGCTTTTTCAGATAAGGAACTCAACAAAAAATTGAGGTTAACCTCAGCTAATTCTATCAATATTGCCCGATTAATTCCACAAACCTTTTATTATTTTAATGCCTATGCCCAACTAAAGAGACAAGGTATTACCAAAGTTATTTTCTCTGTACCAAGTGGCAATTTTGGAAATATTGGCGCCGGACTCCTCGCTTATAAAATGGGACTTCCTGTACAGCAATTTATTGCTGCAACAAATGCAAATGATACCGTTCCAAGATTCTTGGAAACCGGGCTTTACGAAACAAAACCATCTGTACAAACCTATGCCAATGCCATGGATGTGGGGGCACCAAGTAATTGGGTACGTATTATGGATCTTTTTAAGCAAGATAGATCAGCAATTTTGGCACTCGTTAAAGCCTATCGTTTTACGGATGAGCAAACCCTGAATGCAATTAATGAAATCTATAATACGTTTAACTATATTGCTTGCCCGCATACTGCAATCGCTTGGTTAGCAACAAAAGCTTTTATGGCCCAAAATCCAAGTGATGAATCTGCGAAAATATTCCTCTCAACTGCGCACGCTTGCAAATTCCCTGAAGTTTTCCCAAATCATATTTCTGCAAAAATAGAATTGCCAGCCCAGGTGCAAAACTTAAAAAATAGCCCAGAACTTTATGATGAGCTTGGACAAGATTTTGAAGGGTTTAAGGATTATTTGCTCAAGAGATGATCATCCTGGGTATGCAACCACATAGACACATAGAAAACATAGGAAAGAAACTAAACTATGTGTCTATGTGGTCGTAAGGTAGATGTTTTATCTACCAAGAAACATAGCCTAGAAACTAACAAGAAACTGAACTATGTGTGCTATGTTTCTATGTGATTATTGATTTAAAAAATAGCTCTAGCGATCTGTTTTGTTTGTTCTGGTTTTCCCATGGTGTAAAAATGCAATACGGGAACACCGAATTCGATCAGTTCTTTACATTGTTTGATCATGGCTTCTGTTCCAATTACTTTTGCATCAGCATTAGTTTTAGCATGGGATAGGGCATCAGTTAATTCGTCAGGTAAATCGATATGAAATATTTTAGGTAGCACATTTAACTGAGAAAGCGTGCTAATGGGTTTTAAGCCCGGTATAATGGGCACATTAATCCCGTTTTCCCGGCATTTTTTTACAAATTCGAAATATTTTTGGTTATCAAAAAACATTTGGGTAACGATAAACTCTGCACCCATATCAACTTTCTGCTTCAGGAATTTAAAGTCCGCATTTAAATTCGGGGCTTCAAAGTGTTTTTCGGGATATCCGGCAACACCGATGCAGAAATCACTTTTAAATGTTTCTATATCTTCGTGCAAAAACTTTCCTTCGTTATGGTTTTTGATATGCTGAACTAGATCTGTTGCGTAACAATGACCGCCGGGAGTAGGCACAAATGAACTGTCAGCGGCCCGCGCATCGCCCCTTAAAGCCAATACATTATCAATACCTAGAAACTGTAGATCTATTAACGCATTTTCAGTTTCTTCCTTGGTAAAACCCCCACAAATTAAATGGGGAACGGCATCGATTTTATATTTATTAATGATTGCGGCACATATTGCAATGGTACCCGGACGTTTACGGTAGGAGACCTTTTGTAATAGACCATTTCCCTGTTCTTTATAAATGTAATCTTCTCTCAATGAAGTTACATCAATAAAAGGCGGGTTAAATTCTAAAAGTGGATCAATAGCATCATAGATCCACTGAATGCTTTGCCCTTTTATTGGTGGTAGCAGTTCAAATGAGAATAAGGCTTTGCCGTTTGCGTTTTTTATATGGTCGGTGATTTTCATTTTTGGTATAGCGTAATGAATATTGCATATTGAGACAGTAATCCAAAATATATATTATACTAATCATTTCTTGAGTTCTCGTTTGCGATTTGTCTCTATACGCAATACGCTCTACTCAATACTAATAGGCCAGATTAGGACTCATCCATCGTTCTACCTCTTCTATATCCATGTTTTTTCTAAGTGCATAATCCTCAATCTGGTCTTTGGTTATTTTTCCGAGTCCGAAATAACGTGATTGTGGGTGTGCAAAGTAAAACCCGCTTACTGCAGCGGCAGGGTACATAGCAAAACTTTCCGTTAAGCGTAAACCGATTTTATTTTCTGCATCCAATAGGTTAAATAAAGTTTCTTTCTCGGTATGGTCCGGACAGGCCGGATAGCCAGGTGCTGGGCGGATACCTGCATATTCCTCTTTGATTAACTCTTGGTTGCTCAAATTTTCATCTTTGGCATAACCCCAATATTCTTTACGTACCAGCTCATGCATCCGTTCTGCGAAAGCTTCTGCTAAACGATCTGCTAATGCTTTGGCCATGATGCTGTTATAATCATCATGATTTCTTTCAAATTCTGCTACCAGTTCGTCACAACCAATTCCGGTAGTAACCGCAAATCCACCAAAGTAATCTTTGATCCCTGTTTCTTTTTGGGCAACAAAATCTGCAAGTGCATAATAAGGTTCACCAGCCATTTTTTCCGCCTGTTGGCGAAGAGTGTGAATGGTTACGCGTTTGGCGCCGGGCGTTAGGCGTTCTGTGTCGCTTATCGCATCACGCTCAACGCTTAACTCGATGTCGTCTCCAACCGCATTTGCGGGCCAAAATCCTATAACGCCTTTTGCGGTTAGCAATTTCTCGTTAACAATCCGATTTAGTAAAACTTGGGCATCATCAAATAATTTCTTGGCTTCGATCCCTACAAACTTATCATCAAAGATCTTTGGATAGCTACCACGAAGCTCCCAGGTGTGGAAAAATGGGGTCCAATCGATGTAAGGAACGAGTTCTTCCAATGGATAATCGTCAAAAACTTTGGTTCCGGTAAATGTTGGAGCTGTAATTACCCGATCAAGTTCAATTTGAAATTTATCAGCTCTTGCTTCCTCGATTGTTTTGTAACGTTTATCAGAGCGTTTATTTAAATGTGCTTCTCGTGCCTTATCATATTCGGCCCGGATGCCATTTACATACTCCTCTTTAGCTTCTGGATTCATTAAGGTGCTGCAAACCGTTACACTTCTTGATGCATCCAATACATGGATTGCCGGCCCAGAATAGTTAGGTGCAACCTTAACTGCGGCATGGATCCGAGAAGTGGTAGCGCCACCAATAATTAACGGAATAGTAAATCCTTCGCGTTCCATTTCTTTGGCAAAGTGAACCATTTCATCCAGTGAAGGTGTGATCAATCCACTTAGCCCGATAATATCTGCATTAATCTCTTTGGCTTTTTTAATGATATCCTGCGCAGGAACCATTACGCCCATATCTACAATCTCAAAGTTATTACAGGCTAAAACTACGCCTACAATATTCTTTCCAATATCATGAACATCACCTTTTACAGTGGCCATTAGTACTCTTCCCGCTGATGAATTTTGGTCTTGATCTGGATTATCCAGCTTTTCCTGCTCTATAAAGGGCAACAGGTAGGCAACGGCTTTTTTCATTACCCGCGCCGATTTAACCACTTGAGGCAAAAACATCTTTCCGGCCCCAAAAAGATCACCAACAATGTTCATTCCGTCCATTAACGGTCCCTCGATTACCTGAATTGGCCTAGCATACAGCCTACGGGCTTCCTCAACATCATCATCCAGGTATTCTACTATCCCTTTTACCAAAGAGTGCGATAACCTTTCTTCCACTGAACCTTTGCGCCATTCTTCATCCCTAACAATCTCCTTGCCCTTGCTTTTAATGGTATCGGCAAATTCTACTAATCGCTCGGTAGCATCATCCCTTCTGTTTAACAATACATCTTCAACCCGCTCTAACAACTCTGGTGGAATTTCCTGATAAACTTCAAGCATTCCCGCGTTTACGATCCCCATATCTAAGCCAGCTTGTATGGCGTGGTATAAAAATGCCGAATGCATTGCTTCTCGAACGGTATTATTACCTCTAAATGAGAAGGATATATTAGATACGCCACCACTTACTTTGGCATAAGGAAGATTTTGTTTAATCCACCTTGTGGCATTGATAAAGTCTACGGCGTAATTATTATGCTCTTCTAAACCAGTTGCTACGGTTAAGATATTGGGATCGAAAATAATGTCCTGTGCAGGAAAACCGATCTCATTTACCAAGATGTCATAACTTCTTTTACAGATTTCTTTTCTTCTTTCAAAATTATCTGCCTGGCCCTGCTCATCGAATGCCATCACTACAACTGCAGCGCCATATTGCATAATTTTTCGGGCACTTTCTCGGAATTTATCTTCACCTTCCTTTAAAGAAATTGAATTTACGATCCCTTTGCCCTGCATGCATTTTAAACCATCCTCAATAACTGTCCATTTAGAAGAATCCACCATGATAGGCAGTTTGGCGATATCAGGTTCTGAAGCAATGAGGTTTAGGAATTTAGTCATGGCCGCCTCCGAATCAATCATTCCCTCATCCATGTTTACATCAATAATCTGCGCTCCTCCTTCTACTTGTTGTAGGGCAACGGCAAGTGCAGCTTCGTAATCGCCACCTAAGATAAGTTTAGAGAATTTGGGCGATCCAGTGATATTGGTACGTTCGCCTATATTTACAAAAATGCTTTCGGGGGTAATGGTAACCGGTTCTAATCCGCTTAAGCGTAAATAGGGTTCTATGGTTGGAATTTTTCGGGACTGTATTTTCCTTGCTTTTTCGGCGATACAGCCAATGTGTTCGGGGGTAGTGCCACAGCATCCGCCAACTATATTTACAAACCCAGAAGTGATAAAATCTTCGACCAAGTGAGCGGTTTCATGAGGCAATTCATCATAGGCACCGAACTCATTTGGCAAGCCAGCATTGGGATAGGCAGAAATGTAACATCCCGCTTTTTCAGAAAGCTCCTCGATATGTGGACGCATTTCTTTAGCACCTAAGGCACAGTTAAAGCCAACGCTAAGCGGATTGGCATGGCTTATTGAGTTTAGGAAAGCTTCGGCGGTTTGCCCAGATAATGTTCTGCCTGAGGCATCAGTAATGGTACCAGAAATCATGATTTCTAGTTTCCTGCCAACCACTTCCTCATATTTTTTGATCGCCACGATTGCGGCTTTACAGTTAAGCGTATCAAAAATAGTTTCAATTAAAAGTACATCCGACCCTCCATCAACCAAACCGCGCACCTGCTCATAGTAAGCGGCCTCCAGTTCATCAAAATAAATGGCCCGGTAACCTGGGTCATTCACGTCGGGCGACATAGAAAGGGTTCTATTGGTAGGCCCCACTGCGCCTGCTACAAAGCACTTCCGATCTGGGTTGGCTGCCATAAATTCGGTTACTGCCGCTTTGGCAATTTTGGCCCCTTCAAAGCTCATCTCATACGAGAGTTCTTCCATTTGGTAATCGGCCATAGAAATTCGTTGCGTACTGAAGGTGTTAGTTTCAACAATATCAGCCCCCGCTTTTAAATATTCGAGGTGGATGGCCTTGATTATGTCTGGTCTTGTAATATTCAGCAGGTCATTATTGCCTTTTACATCACAGGGATGATCCTTGAAGCGCTCGCCCCTAAAGTCGTCTTCGGTTAGGGTATAGCGTTGGATCATGGTGCCCATTGCACCGTCTATTACTAAAATTCGTTTTTGTAGCTCTTCTCTAATATCCATTTAGTATTGCGTAGAGCGTAGAGCATGGGGCGTGGAGCATTTTATTACTCTTTAACTTAACTCTGAACGCTATTCTTTAAATAATAAGTAGTTCCAATATCAAGTGTTTCTTGATAAGCGTACTACATTTTATATCTGGAAGATTCAAATACATACCCAGCACGACGGCTCTCGATATTTTACGCACTATAAGATAATTTAATGACTTATTCAGAAAGATAGACTATCGTCTAAAACTTATCTTTCCCAATTCCCACAACTAATTGGAACTGGATAGAATGTAGCACCTTGTAAGCACAGGTTGCTAAGACATCTTAGGGTCTAATCCCTCCGCCTTTCTTTATAAGCAATACAAAAATGCAATAAAGCCTTGTCAATTCCAAAAATACACGAATTAAACCAAATAAAATTACAAAGGCCATGCAAATATGCACGGCCTTCGGTATAATGTTTGGATTGATCGTAAAAGCTTAGCGCCTATTTTCTGCTTCCAAAAATGCGTAGCAAGAATAAAAAGATATTAATGAAATCCAGATACAAAGAAAGGGCGGCCATGATGGCTAGCTTTTTTGAATCCGTGGCTACCATTTGATCCCCACTTTCTTCTATGCCCAGGCCTATTCTTTTTATTTTTTGTACATCATAAGCCGTGAGTGCAGTAAAGATAGCGACGCCGAAAAAACTCATGATATAATCAAATCTTTCGCTTCCTATAAACATATTTATAAGACTAGCAATCACTAATCCCACAACACCAACCATTAAAATTGGTCCAAATTT
This sequence comes from Pedobacter sp. NO84, assembly GCF_059703915.1. Taxonomy (NCBI): domain Bacteria; kingdom Pseudomonadati; phylum Bacteroidota; class Sphingobacteriia; order Sphingobacteriales; family Sphingobacteriaceae; genus Pedobacter; species Pedobacter sp. NO84. The sequence goes on along the minus strand of NZ_AP046575.1, from coordinate 2,824,463 downwards.
GCTTAAATCCACTTCTGTAGTATAACCTAGAAAAGCCATAACTCCGAATACTCCTGTTGCTGCAACAAAACACGCTACAACTGATCCGAGGTTATAAAAAATCAAAATAGAGCTTAAACTAACTCCCAATAATATAGCAAATAAGGCAAAGACACCTAGTAAAGAAACAAATGACAATCTGCTAAATCCAGCACCCATCAAAAGAACCAAACCTAGCGGTGCAAACGTAGCAATGTAGCCGAGTGTTGTAGGTTTACCTGTTTCTAGGTTTCTAATCAATCCCTGAGCACCTGGTAAGCTGTTCATGAATAACGCAGCCAAAGTTGATAAACTTAGCGCCACAAACATCCATAAAAATACATTGGCGAAGAATTTTTTCGAAATGCTTCCTTCTTCAATTTGGATAACACTATCATCTTGATAGTTATAATTTTGTTCGTTCATTGATTATAATGATTTAATAGTATAAAAATAAGCGTTTAATTTAATCTTTTTGTCAGTAATTCTTCAACTTTTTTGTAAAACTGCCGGGGCTTTAATTTCCTCCAATGCAGTTCGTCCAGTTCTCCTCCAAAATTAATGTAATAGTCGATGCTATTATCGCGGAACTCTTTGATTACATGTTCATTAAAGTTAATCCCAGCAATCCAGCCTTCTTCCACATCCTGAAACCATTCTTCGTAATAACTATCATCTGAAGCATGGAAATTGAGCACGTTTTCTCCGATTAGGATAAACTTGGTTACGCCCTCATCAACCATTAGCTCTATAATCTCTCTTTTTAGCAGCATGATGTCGTTATTAATCGCATCATTCCATTCGCCCATCAATTCTATTATCGCATACTGCTTTTCGTAGTCTACAAAAATAACTTTGATGTATAGCGTGTTCGAGCCGAATGCGTCCCATTGGGGGTGAATAAGGAAATTATAAAGCTGCTTGTCGAAGTAAAATTCTGAGTATTCTGTATTAAAGAATGGAGATCGCTCATCTTCTGCGGCAATATAATCATCTCTCCATAAGTAAAAGGGTTCTATTTCGTGCATTAGCGTGTGGCTTTAGGAGACTAGCGTTAAGCGTTTGATAACGCAATTGATTAATTTATAGAATTGGTTTTTACGCAAGACGCTTAGCGCCAAACGCTTATCCCTTGCTCGCCTCAACTGCTTTCCTTACGCTTCCGTATTTGTTCAATAAGTCTGCAGCCTGATCATGGTCGATATTCAATTCGGCCATTACCATTTGCGTTCCGCGATCAACCAATTTGTGATTAGTTAACTGCATATCTACCATTTTATTGCCCTTAACACGTCCCAGTCTAATCATTACCGTAGTGCTTAACATGTTAAGTACTAGTTTTTGTGCGGTCCCCGATTTCATCCGTGTAGATCCCGTTAAAAACTCTGGTCCTACTACCACTTCTACCGGATAATCTGATTCGGCAACAATTGGTCCACCATTATTGCAAACGATGCACCCCGTTAAAATCCCGTGTTTACGTGCCGTGTTTAAACCTCCAATTACATAGGGAGTTGTGCCAGAAGCTGCTAGCCCCACCAACGAATCCTTTTCGTTGATGTTATATTCCTGGAGATCGATCCATGCTTGTTCAGCATCATCTTCGGCAAATTCTACAGCCTTTCTGATAGCGGTGTCTCCGCCAGCAATAATGCCAACAACGCTATCAAAAGGCACTCCAAACGTAGGTGGGCATTCTGAGGCATCAACAACTCCTAATCTACCGCTGGTGCCAGCGCCAATGTAAAACAGACGGCCTCCTTTGGCCATTCTTTCGGCAATTGCCGATGCCAGTTTTTCTATTTGCGGCAATGCTTTTTCAACAGCAAGGGGTACAGTCTGGTCTTCTGCATTAATACTTAATAAAATGGTTAAAACAGACATCTTATCAATATCATTATATTTGGATTCCTGCTCGGTTACTCTCTTCATGGGTATGATTTATGTTAAAGATGGTTAATTTCTCAATTAACAGGAAATATTATCTATAAAATCCTTGCAATTTTAGAGAGAAGATTACAGCCATCCAAATATTTGTCTTAAAATATTCAAAAAACTAAAAAGTAGCCTGTTTTAATTCAATTTAACATCATAATTCTCATCTGTTTGTAAATTGTTCTTTTTTAGGGGGATTAGCCTTGCATGATTTTGATATTCATGGAGTTACAAACTTGCTATAATGAGGGCGGTTTCATAGCTTTGTAAAGCCGCTACGCAATGAAAAAGAACACTCGTATTAATATCCTTATTGCATTAACCTATTCAATTACCTTGATAGGTGGGATGTATTTGGGCTATAAATTTTTAAAAGATCAAGGCTTTAAGATTCAACGAGATGCCCGCTATGCGGATAACAACGCGCAAAAAGTAGAAGATATTATCCATATTATTAATAAAAACTACGTTGACGACGTGAATGCCGATAGTTTACAGCATTTGCCCATTGATAGTTTACTGCACCAACTCGATCCGCATAGCATGTATTTGCCGGCTAATGAAGCATTTGAGCTTTCGGAAACTTTAGAAGGAAATTTTGAGGGAATTGGGGTAGAATACTACATTTTGAATGATACCTTGCTGGTAACAAATGTCCTTAAAGACGGACCAGCATTTTTAGCTGGAATAAAGCAGGGCGACAAAATAGTTAAGATAGACAGTATTACCGTAAGTGGGAAGGCGCTGCCCCGATCAGAAATGATGGGAAAGATTAAAGGCAAGAGCGGAACCCCAGTTCAGATTACCCTGTTGCATCCAGGCTCTACTGCGCCAACGATGTATACCATCAAGAGGGGGCGGGTTGAGGTGAGTAGCATTGACGCAGCCTACATGATGAATGCCGAAACTGCCTACATTAGGATCAGTAAATTTGGCGCCAATACAGACGAAGATTTTGTGAATATGGTGAAGAGCCTTAAAACCAAGGGCATGAAAAAACTAGTGCTCGACCTTAGGGACAATGGTGGAGGATATGTTACTGCGGCTACCGGATTGGCAAATCAATTTTTACCAGAAAACAAGCTCATTGTATATACCGAGGGTAAACATGAGCCCCGTACCGATTATTTTACCACTGGAGGTGGAGAATTTGAACAGGGAAAACTAGTGGTTATCATTAACGAGAATTCTGCCTCAGCTAGCGAAATTTTTGCCGGTGCCATACAGGATCTTGATCGCGGTGTTATTGTTGGACGAAGATCTTTCGGAAAAGGATTGGTGCAAGAACAATTCGCCTTTGAAGATGGTTCGGCACTTAATCTCACCATTGCTAGGTACTATACTCCCCTGGGACGAAGCATCCAAAAATCATACAAAAAGGGTTACGCCGCCTATCAACATGAGTTAGAAGATCGGTATACAGATGGAGAGCTTACCGCAAAGAATGTTAAAACAAAAGACAGTCTTCAAAAAACAATAGCTTATGTTACGCATGGCGGAAAGAGGGTATATGGCGGCGGCGGCATCCAGCCTGATGTTTACGTGAAACTGGATACCACCGGATACACTAAATTTTATTCCAGTCTGGTAAGCAAAAAAGTGCTGGTAGATTTCGTATTTGATGTGTTGGCGTATCGCTATAATCCCACCTTTTTATCTCAGAACTTAACCACCTTTTCTATTAGCGATAGCGATTTTAAAGATTTTGTTAAATATGTCCAAACGAAACATATCCCTGTTAACAGTAAACAGTTGACAGATTCAAAGGCGCTGATCTATAATGATCTAAAAGTTATGCTCTATAAATACCACTTGGGCGATGAGGGATATTACAAAGCGCATAACCTAAACGATAATATGGTTAAACAGGCGTTGATGAGTGTTCAATAGGCGTGGAGCTTAAGGCGTTGGGCAGAGAGTAGGGAGTTGGACAGGCATTTCGCGAAAAGCAATTGAATTTTTGGTCTTTTGGTCTTTTCGACTCTTAGGGATTACCAAAGCTAATTTCCCTTTAAGTTAATCTTCCAGACTTTCGGACTCCCCGACTTCCGGACTATTTAAACAATTCATACATTTGAGTCTGATGAACATATTAATTATAGAAGACGAAAAGAATCTCGCCCTGGAGATGGCAGATTTTTTAGGTAAGGAGGGCTATTTAATAGAACATGCTTGGAAATGGAAATCTGCATCAGAGAAAATCTTTGTGAATACCTATGATTTTATTTTGCTCGATCTCGGTTTGCCAGATGGTGATGGGCTTGCTCTATTAAATCAGCTAAAAGCGATTGCAGGGAGAGAAGATGCGGTAATAATCCTCACGGCTAGGGGCGACCTTGATGATCGGATTACGGGTTTGGAAGCAGGAGCTGATGATTATTTGGCTAAACCATTTTCTTTAACAGAACTTCTGGCCAGGATGCACGCCATTATCAGAAGGAAGCACAAACTCGAAAAGAATGAGGTAAATGTGCACGGATTTGTACTCGACATCAAGCATCATCAACTCTGTTGGGAACAGCAACGGATTAACCTAACTAATAAAGAATTCGAAATTTTTAATTATTTAGCACTTAATAAAAACCGGGTAATTTCTAGGATGAACCTTACTGAACATGTTTGGGGCGATATCCTGGAAATCAATAGCGACTCGAACTTTGTTGATGTCCATGTTAAGAATCTAAGAAAAAAGCTAAGTGCCTTTACGTCTATTAACTGGCTCGAAACGGTCAGGAGTATTGGGTATAGGTTGAATATGTAAGATGTAAAATGGAAGATGGAAGATGGAAGATGGAAGATGGAAGATGGAAGGAGGCAAGACGTTAAACTAGCTCTTCTCCTCCAGGAGAGGCGGGGGTGAGGTGAGTTTGGAGTCGAGTCAGGAAATCGGTGTAATCAGTGTAATCAATCGCGAAGCGTAATCCGTGTAATCAAAAAAAATGAAACTACAATTTAAGCTTGCATTGTACAACGCCTTAACCAAGGCAGCCATAATTGTATTCTTAGGAATTCTGATTCTATTTTTTATTCGAAATATCTCTGTAAATCACATTCAACAGCGTTTAAAAGAGAAGCGCACTAAAATTATTAAGCATCTTTCTGAGCCAGAAATTAGGGATTTTTTGAAGCGTCAGGGCAACTATACCGATTACAATCTGTTAAGGGAAGAGTATTTTACACTTACCGAACTCCCTAAGGTAATAGACACTAAAGAACGTTTTTCTGAAGAGAAAAGGGTAATCGATGGTTACGAGTCAGAATATCAGATCTTAACCCAAGATTTTGTGCATAATGGGCACAACTTTAAGTTAGAACTGGGCGAATCATTAACTACGGTTGATCTTTTGGGAAAAACGATTTCTAGGTTTACGCTGTTGGTGCTCCTGATTGCAGCGGCAATAACCCTGATCTCTGATCTGATTTTTTCTAAATACCTGCTTTCGCCCTTTTATAAAATCATAGACGAGAAGATCAATATGGTTAACGATCCTACACATTTTAGTTATATCCCCATAAAAACATCCACTGCTGATTTCTTGATGCTTGATGAAAGTATCAGCATGCTGATGAACAAGTTTAGGGTATTGATTTCTGCCCAAAAAGAATTTATAGCCAATGTATCGCACGAGCTACTTACGCCCATTTCGGTGCTCATAGTTAGACTTGAAAATTTGTTGAACGAGGAGAAACTGAGCCAGGCAGGAGAGAACAAAGTGTTTGCAAATCTAAAAACATTAAGCAGGCTCAAAGCCATCATTAACAGCTTATTGATGATCTCAAAAATTGAGAACGACCAGTTTGTGAAGGAGGATGATATTTCGGTAAACGAAACCGTAAATGATGTAGTTAATGAACTTGAATATCGCTTGTTAATGAAAGGGCTGCGCATGACGGTAGACCTATCCAAAGATTATATTTTTAAAGGTAACGCTTCGCTTTTTAATATTTTGGTCACCAATTTAGTAGGCAACGCCATTAAATACAATGTGCAGGACGGTGGTATTGCCATAAGCTCGGGCGCTGTGCAGGGAATCTATACACTGCAGATCCGTGATAGCGGGATAGGTATGGAGCAGGCGCATGTAGAGAATCTTTTTGGCCGCTTTCAAAAATTAAATCCTACGGATGAAGAAAGTTATGGCCTCGGATTAGCAATTGTAAAGCATGTGGCCGATTTTCATCAGATAAATATCATGGTAAATTCCGAATTGGGAAATGGTACGACCGTATTGCTGAAGTTTAAAGACCCGATCGAAACTTAAAATAATAATGAAGTTTTTTCTTCATACTATCTTCATGTTGATGTAGCAACTTTGATTAACAATTTAATTAATATCAACGACATGAAAAAAACCATTTTAGCATTAGCATTAGTTGCTTCATCATTTGGAGCATTTGCAGTACAAACTCCAGCAACTTCTAAAAAAGTAGCTCCTAAAACTGAGAAAAAATCACACAAAGCAAAAAAAGATACTGTAGTTAAAACAGTAACTCCTGCTAAAGTTGTTAAACCAGCTAAAGCAAAAAAAGGAAAAAATTAATTTTAGTTTCTGGTTAGATTTTGGATTATAACTCAAAGCCCTTGAAGATTTATCTTTGAGGGCTTTTTATTTGGGGATTACACCGATTGAAAGGGATTACACCGATTAAGAATATTACAGCCATGGAGTTGTGAAAATAACTCATGGTTCCGCGCCCTGATTGATAAGCTTAGCATACGGGCCTGCCCAAGCGCGAGTTGAAATGCGCCTATCGCTGTAATCTTCTAAAAATCCCTGCCTGCCGGCTGGCAGGTGTGTAATCATTCGCGCAGCGAAATTTCAAAAAGCTGCAGCGTTATCCCTTCGTAGTGTTTGGGCAACCCGCTATTTGGTAAAATGGTCATCTTGCCTGCATCTTCAAAACCGAATTTCTTATAATATCCAACAAGTTTTTCATTGTCCGCCCAAGTGTCCATTCGTACGTAGTGTAAATTGTTAGTTTTGGCATAGTCGATAGCCCAATTGGTAATAAACTTCACAAAGCCCAAGCCTCTAAAATCGGGATGGGTTACGATACGGTGCAGATAAATGGCCGCATCCTTACTTTTTTCATCCCAAATCTGGGGGTCGCTAAAAGTGACCATAAAAATACAGCCTACTTTCCCCTTTGCAATAATTTTATATTGCCTATTCTCCACTATTTCCCGCGTTATTAATGCCTTATCAAAACCTTTCCAGTGCTTATTCGATACCTTTTTCTGGTGTGCAACAGCATGGTCATAAAATTCGAAAATTGTAGGAAGATCGGCGAGGGTGCTATTAACAATATTGAGGTCCATTTTAAAGTCAAAAAGTCAAAGTAAAAAGTCGAAAAGTCCAAGAGTCCAGAAGTCCAGAATGCGAGTCCTAAAGTTCGAAATTATCTAATTGAAATGTAATCCGGTGTGGAATACACTTTGATAGGCTTCATATGACACCATTTGAGAAGCAATATATGCAGTTCCCTGCTCTTTTAAAGTAAAACGATCTCTGGCGCTAAACCCCTGGGCTTTTGGACATTCCAACTTTTGGGCTCTAAGTAAAGCTCTCTAGCGTTAATTTAACTGACTCTCGGCCTCCGGAATCTAAAATTAAATTCTCTCTAGACTTAACCTTAACTACCTACTTCTGTCTAAAATAAATCTGAATGGGCACACCAGAAAAATCAAAATGCTCTCTCAGCTTATTCTCGATGAAACGTTTGTAAGGTTCTTTGATGTATTGTGGAAGGTTGCAGAAAAAGGCGAACATTGGAGATGTAGCATTGATCTGGGTGATGTATTTAACCTTAATGTATTTTCCTTTTAGAGCCGGAGGTGGATAATTTTCAATAATAGGCAGCATAATGTCATTCAGTTTTGAAGTAGGAATTTTTTTGCTGCGGTTTTTGTAGACTTCTAACGCTGTTTCTATCGTTTTAAAAATCCTTTGCTTATTTAATACAGAAATAAATACAATTGGCACATCAGTAAACGGCTGTAATTTGGTACGGATCTGATCTTCAAATTCTTTAATGGTCTTGTTGTTTTTTTCGATTAAATCCCATTTGTTAACCAAGATTACAATTCCTTTTTTATTTTTTTCGGCCAAGTGAAAAATGTTTACGTCTTGAGCTTCCAATCCATCTTCGGCATCAATCATCAACATCACTACATCAGCCTCTTCTAACGCCTTAATGGTACGCATAACCGAATAGAATTCGATGTTTTCCTTAACCTTTGTTTTCTTACGTAAACCGGCGGTATCAATAAACATAAATTCGTGACCAAACTGATTATAATGGATATGGATCGAATCGCGGGTTGTACCAGCAATTGGGGTTACAATATTTCTATCTTTTCCAATCAGTGCGTTAATCAATGATGATTTTCCAACGTTAGGCCTGCCAATAACCGTAATTTTTGGTAAGCTATTTTCTTCTTCAGGAATGTCTTCAAAATGGGTAATCACTTCATCCAATAATTCTCCAGTTCCCGAACCTGTCATTGAAGAAATCGTATAGATTTCTCCCAATCCGAAGCTATAGAATACAGTGGCATCATTTTCTAATTGATGATTGTCGACCTTATTTACAACAATGAAAACTGGTTTTTTACTACGGCGAAGTAATTGTGCAATCTCATCGTCCAGATCCGTAATCCCCGTGGTTACATCAACCATAAATAACAAAACGGTAGCTTCTTCGATAGCGATTACAACTTGCTCACGAATGGCGGCTTCAAAAACATCTTCAGAATTAGCTACATAACCACCTGTATCAATTACGGTAAACTCTTTGTCCGTCCACTCGGCCTTGCCATAATGACGATCACGGGTTACGCCGCTAAAATCATCAACAATGGCTTTGCGACTTTCGGTTAAGCGGTTAAAAAGGGTAGATTTGCCTACGTTTGGTCTTCCTACTATTGCGATGATATTGCTCATGGTGTTGGTGTTGGAACGCTTAATGTTAAACGTTGTAATGTTTGATAAGCCTATGGTTAATAGATCTTGGCAATAGCCGGATTAAAGTGTTTCACTTAGGCATCCAAACCCTGAGCCGTTAACTATTAGCTATAAGCCATTAGTAACCTTTTAATTAATAAAGCGTTAACTTCCTAAAAGGAGTGCAAAGGTACGGATTTTTATCGAACTTGAAAAGATTAGTTCCCTTTAGTCTAATTAGCCTGAATATCCTAAGTTTTGTGAGAGAAAAATTTATTTGCATCATACGAAATTGTTCGTACATTTATATATACGAACAATTTCGTACGTAAAGTAAATACTGTTTTATGGAAAAGCACTTATTAAAATCATTTTGCATCATGGCAATTGGCATAGCGAGTTTTGCTGGTGATGCGGCCGCACAAGATCAGCCTAAAATCTACACGTATACCGCAGCAACCGATACGTTTACAGGAGTAAAGTTTTCTTCATTACCAAAGGAAAAGCAGGATAGCCTTAGAAAGGAATTTGCAGAGAACGGGCTTAAGGTTGAACAGGATGCACTGGTATTTTTCGCGAAAAGAAAGAAAGGTGAAACATCGGTTTTGACCGAAGAAAATGGAAAGGTATTGCAATATAGCATTCCTAAAGGTGATATTTACCTAGTGCCAAACCACGAGGGCTTAAAGCGTTTTGTACCGAAGGGCCCTCAAAAACTCTATATCACTATACCCTAGCAAGAGGCGTTCTGCTAAGGCGTAGATGCTTGCTATTCGTTCTGCGGTAGCAAGTATTGCTTATAAACCACATAAGACACGTAAGATCTTATATGTCTTATGTGGTTTTGTTGATCTTAGTTGTCGTATCCAAAATTCTTCAAATAATTCTTCTTGCTTCTCCAATCGGGGATTACCTTAACAAAAGTTTCTAAGAAGACCTTGGTATCCAAAAATTTCTCGATGTCTTTTCTAGCTTCCATGCCTACTTTTTTAAGCATTGATCCGCCAGTACCTATCAGGATATTTTTTTGCGAATCTCTTTCTACTACAATTTCTGCGGTAATCCGCACCATTGGTCCGCCCTTGCTCTGCTCTTCTTTAAATGAAGTAACTACTACTTCAGTACTGTAGGGGATTTCTTTTTGGTAATTAGTAAAGATTTTCTCACGGATGATTTCCGATACAAAGAACCGCTGACTGCGATCCGTTAGTTCTTCTTTATCATAGTAGGCAGGATGCTCAGGGATGTTATCTAAGATCATTGGTAATATACCCTCGAGATTATATTGGTGCAGGGCCGAAATAGCATAAATATGTTTTGGGTTTAGCTTTTCTTGCCAATAGGCCGATTTTTCGTCTACCTGCTCTTGGGTTGCATTATCAATCTTATTAAGAAGTACTACCAAAGGGATGGTTGTATTGGTAATTTTCTCGAGCACATCGTTCTCATCATGCTTCTCGTTGATGTCTGTAACGAACAGAATAAGATCGGCATCGCTAAGCGCACCATTTACGGCGCTCATCATCGAATCTTGAAGTTGATAAAGTGGTTTTATGATGCCGGGCGTGTCTGAAAATACAATTTGAAAGTCATCTTCGTTTACAATTCCCAAAATACGGTGTCGGGTGGTCTGCGCTTTGGGCGTGATGATCGAAAGCTTTTCGCCCACCAGGGCATTCATGAGGGTTGATTTACCCACATTTGGTTTCCCGATGATACTAACAAAACCTGCTTTGTGCGACATATTAAATATTTTTTGAAATAAATTTGTTCTGCAAAGAAACGAATTATATCTTTGCATTCCAATTCGGAACAAGGGCAATGGATATTGTTAAGGCTTCTAGAATTGTATAGTGTGCGGGGTGGAGCAGTTGGTAGCTCGTCGGGCTCATAACCCGAAGGTCATCAGTTCGAGTCTGGTCCCCGCTACCTTTGAAAGTTTGCAGTTCACAGTTTAAAGTTGGCAGTTTTGATAACTGAAAATTGGTAACTGTAAACCGAAATGGCCCGTTCGTCTAGGGGTGAGGACGCCAGATTTTCATTCTGGAAACAGGGGTTCGATTCCCCTACGGGCTACATTAAAACCGCATTAGATTTGTCCTAATGCGGTTTTTTTATTTCTACATACAAAACACAAACAGCTTTACATCAATTAACATGTTTTAATTTTAATATTGATTTTGGGATGTTTGATGTTTATCATTAAAAAATTATCATGCCTGAAGTAGCTTACTTATTAGGAGCAGTTGCAAGCGCACAGTGCATGCCAGTCGTGAACGGTATGGAGGAAGGTATTGGAAAACTCGTAAAGGAACTCCAACCCATTGGTCTAAACAAAATATATGGTGACGAACGAGCACATTTGTTTTCCAAAAGAGCTAGATATTACTGTACTGCAGGTCATTCATTAAAATCAATAACTTGATGTTTGTGTAGATAGATAGTAATGGGGGCAATCATCAATCCGAAAAACAAAGATCATTACACATCTTTAGTGCTTGCCCTTGGGGACATGCTAAATTTTGAAAGTGGCAATAAAGCAAGCCTCGACTGCATATGGTTAAGTTCGATGTCTTTTACAACCATGTTTTAGGTCCTTGAACAAATGGATTCATTTGAATAATTATAGTCTATTGTGGCGTGTTTATATTAAGTTTACCCCACCCGTTAGATATAGTTATTCGCATGTTACAGGCCTAATTGAATAATTTCAGCCTATGCTATTTTACGGTAAATTGGATATTGCCAGAGTCTGAGGTATTCCCTAAAGCATCTCTAGTAACGATCTTCCAATAATAGGAGCCTGCATCAACTGTAACTCCTTGCAGAGATTGAGTAGTGACATTACTTTTATACAATCCCGGGGTGCTTGTTTTTCCTAGGTAAATATCATAATTGGCGATATCTCCATCTGTATCGGTACCTTTCCAAGCGAGATTAATTGTTGCATTGGTTGCAACCATTGCTTGTCCATAGGCTGGACTTATGGCATCTGCAGGAAAGGGCGGATGCGAGACTACGCCAACCCCAGAGTTGTAGAATTTCCAAACCGCACTTTGAGCAGTAGCCGAGGTTTTATCCGATACAGAAATAACATACCAAGAAAAGGGGGTATCACGCAATAGGGTAACCTCTAAGGTATTTTTTGTTGTTGGATAGTTTGAACTGGTGCCCAGTTGCAAATCTTTGACCACTAATATATAACTCGTTGTATTGGTAGATGTGTTCCAGGTAAAAATAATTGAACTTGTTGTAGCTGTAACGACTTTTCCAGAGGTGCAGGCCATGTTTTGTTCGGGATAAGTTAAGGTTACTTCAGTAGGTGCAGGCACAGCTGGTGGAGAAGGGCTTGGTTTTGGTTCCTTTGTTTTACCACAACTATATAAATTAGTGAGTATGTAAACTGTAAGCAGTACTAAAATTAATCGCTTCCTCATTGTTTGATTACCTTATACGTGTTAACACTTTTTCGGGACGAAATCTTTACAATATATAATCCGGGACTTAGGTTGGGCAAATCTATCTGAACATATCCCGATTGCCCAATATATTTTTTATTGTAAACGTTTTTAATGCTAGAAAATACCTCAACCGTAACCCCACCACCCGGGTCATCACCGAGATTTACATTTAAAGAGTTAACAAATGGATTGGGGTAGACAATAGTACCCCCTGAAAGTGAAATTTCTTTTTTGATAACGCCTTGACAAGGTTTTTCGGTGGAAACCGAAAGCACATTCATTCCTGAAGAAAGTGGAAGTGTAATACTGCTTTGGGTAGTTGTGGTTATTTTGCCATTTAAATCTATGGTATAGGTTTGCCCTCCTTCTAAAGTAAGGTTCACCGTATTGTCTTGTTGGTTAACAGCGCTATATACCGCAAGATTTTTAGGTTCTGTTACCACCACAGTATAACATTGTTGGTAGGTAGGCTCGCCCGAAACCTTAAAGCAAACCGTATAGGTCCCAGCTGGCAGCGCATCAAATTTTACACTGCTAGACATGCTAATGCTTTTGGTTACAGGACCGGTTAGATTTACAGTATAGCCTAAAGTATTTTGTACAGCTGTAATATTTATTGATCCATTACTTTGACCTCTACAGCTTACACCCGTGGTGGTGATGTTATAATTGTTGCTAGGGAGGCCAAACTCAGTTCCAATAAATACTTCCAAAGGCTCTGACGTTTCAGTTACTTGGTCCAGACTCAATATCACACGATACACCCCCGGCTGACTTGCGGTATAGGTATTAGTAGATCCTAAAAGATCAACCCCGTCCTTTGACCATTTGTAGGTGTAGGATCCTGAAGGTGCAGTACATTTTAGTTCAACTACATTGCCTTTAGGCACACTTACAGGCCCAACTGCACTAATTACAGGCTTGGGTACAAATGATAATGTAGATGTTGCATTAACATTTCCTGCTGGAGAAAATACCATTACTTGCCCTGCATTACCGTTATCTAAAATAGCCGTAATTGTTGTTGGCGATTTTACTACAAAAGATTTAGCTGCAGTTTGGCCAAACGTTACATTAGTGATTCCTGTAAAATTTAAACCCGTTATGGTTATCTCTGTACCGGCTTTAGCCGTTGTGGGTGAGAAAGAATAGATTAATGGGCTATTTGAGGTCTTAAAATTGAGCATTTCGCCAGTTATAGTGCCTTGATTGTTGGTTGCACTTATTCTGTAATAATATGTCGTATTGGGTGTTAAGCCCTGCAACGAACTCGAAAAATTAGTAGTCCCTGAATTTTCATCAAGAGGGCTTGTGCCCGAAGTTAAAGTTGCAGAAGTGAGCGCTGTTGTTGAAGTACCATATTCCAGTTTCACCGTTGTGCTAGTACCATTAGCATATGCACTTCCATTAAGTGTTGCACTGGTGCTCGTTAAAGAGCTTAGTGGTAAGGTAACTACAGCTGGTAAAGCAGAATATGTCCATGCAGCACCCCTACTATCATCACTACTGCTAAGGGTGCTTAAGGCAATTGAGCCGTTAGCTGCCATCGATAGGGACCCACCTTGAACAGTAGGATCATAATGATATTTTACCAATTTACTCATAAACTTCCAAGTGGAACCCGTTCTCTGATAAGATAAAACAGCTCCATCTAAAAAGTTATCACCGGGTGCCCCAATTATTGCTACATTTCCGTCGGCACTTAATGCAGATGAATACCCAAAGTGGGCATCATAGCGCACACTTGATGGCGCGTCTATTGTTGCTTGTTTCGTCCAAGTGTCGCCGTTTCTTACAAAAAAGCCCACTTTTCGGTTGTCAAAGGTTTCGCTGCCCTCGTCAATTGCCATAGTAGTTCCATCAGCATTTACTGAAAGTCCATAGGCCGACTTTGTTGCAATCGACAATTTAGGACCTAGTTGCTGCCAAACCCCATTTGTTTTTTGAAATGTCCAAACAGGAAATGCAGTGCCATTTCCTTCTCCTGCAATTATGATCACATTACCATCTATGGTCATAGCTATCCCCCTAGTTGCTGTAAATTCATTTCCAATCAACACCCTAGGTTGTTCAGACCAGCCATCGTCGGTTTTCTTATAAACCCATACTCCACCTAGGGTATTGGCATTACCTTGAGAAGATAATATAGCTAAAGTTTTGCCATCACCGCTTAAGGATACAACATTATTGCGGTCTGACATAAACACAATATTGTTTGCGGGCGATTTAATTCGAACAGGTTGCGACCAAGTAGTGCCTGTTCTGGTAAATGCCCAAACCACCAATTGATCTGACATTTCTCTTCCAGTTACTATTGCTGTATTGCCATCAGCACTTATTGCTGAAAATCTCGCCCTACCATCCAATATAAAATCTGAAGGACCCGTTAGCCTGCTTTGTGCCACCCATCGATTATTCACCCGAATGAAAACCCATGCTTCTACCTTATTAAGATTGGGATAGGCGCTACTTGAACTAATAAATAGTGCTGTACTGCCGTCCGCACTTAGCGATATACTGGTTTCACTAGTGTTTGAAGTTGATGGTGGCGTAATTACGGGTGTGGTGACATATAATCTATCATCAACCGAACCACTAGGGTACATCGTATTGGTTATCTTGAAGTTTCCTGCACTTACATTTCCGCCGCTTGTGGTAATGCTAACCTGCCCATTAACCGATCCAGGCATTACAATCACTGAAACGTGTGTTGTTGAATTAGAAATAGTCAATGCTGTTACTCCGCCAATCTTTACCTCTGCATTTTGCAGATTTGTACCAAGAATAGTAACCAATGTACCGATTGCGCCAGAGCTTGGACTAGGGGCACCCACGGTCGGTATACCACCTACGGTATTAAATTTTAAGATGTTACCTTTTGTATTTCCATAACTGCTACTTGCATTGATTCTGTAAAAATAAGAGGTGCCAAGTGTTAGATTGGTAAGTTTAGCGGTAAAGTTGGTTGCACCACTACCAGGGGGTAGGATAGAAGTATTTGAGGGATTAACCACTATCGCATCACTTAGATCAGGTAATTTCCCATATTCGAAACTAACGGTTGTTGAGGTTTGGTTATCATCTACAGTCCCATTCAATGTGGCCGTAGATTGTGTAATGTCTGTAGCGTCAGTGCTAAAAACATCTGGAGCCAATTGTGATTTATATACCCAGAACGCACCTTTGTTGTTGTCGTCCAATGGTCCCCCAGAAATGATCGTGTTTCCATCAGCACTCAACGCCGTGGCCAAACCCAGATAGGGAGAACCTACAGCGCCCCCGGGTTTTAATTTGTTTCCTTGGGGCATATAGGTGCCATTCACTAGTTTATATACCCATAAAGCTCCCTGATAATATTCATCTTGAATTCCACCAATAATAGCCACATTGCCATCTACACCAAAACCAATGGACGAACCGAAGGCGCTCGTTCCAACAGCATCGGAGGGTGGGGTTATTTTACTTCCTTTTTGAGGCCACTCTGTGTCATAATAATTATAAAATACCCATACCGCTCCCGTTCCATTGTTATCACCAGGTCCTCCAACCATTGCAGTATTTCCATCGGCGCTTATAGCCACACAAGTACCCTGCTTAGAAGCACCAATAGCGCCAGAACCAATGGCGAGTACTTGTGAGCCCCAGGTCCCTTCTTTTTTATAGAACATCCATGCTGCTCCAGCCTGACTATTATAAAAAGACCCGCCAACAATAATTCTGGTTCCAGTGGCGCTTAATGCGATAGAAGAACCAAATAATGCTCCCCACGAATTGTCAGGACTAAATTTACGTTCAAGTTTCCATGTATCACCGTTACGTGCGTGGATCCATATTGCACCCGCTTCAGGTATATTGCCAGAACCACTAAAAGCCATTGTGTTTCCATCTGCACTGATGGCTACAGATCTGCCTTGGGTTAATGAACTTCCATCGAATATTTTTTTCCCTAATTGGCTCCAAATGCCGTTGGATCTGGTATAGGTCCACACTGCCCCTCGACCATTATTATCATTTAGGCCTCCAACCAATGCTGTATTACCATCGGCGCTTAGCGCCACTGAGTATCCTTGTTTAGAGGCACCAATACTATTTGTGCCCACCAGTTTCCCACTTTGAGGTGTCCATATCCCGTTTGACCTGGTATAGATCCAAGCTGCCCCAACACTATTGTTATCGAAATATCCGCCAATAATTGCTGTATTGCCATCGGCACTAATGGCCACGCTATAGCCTTGTTGTGCAGCGCCATTGGCAGAAGGACTTGACACTTTGCTCCCTTGCTGTGCAAAAGATACCGGTGCACTCTTAATGGTAAGGTTTTGGGATGAAGAGCCCACGCTGGCCTGGGTTGCAACGGAAATGCTGCCTGTAGACGTCAACGGCATCACCATTGCCTTTATTTCTGTATTGGTGTTGGAAAGTACTATTGCTTCGACACCCCCAATTTTAACGTTTTTTGCATTTATCAAATGATTACCTTGTATCGTAATGATAGATCCCACGAAACCAGTTGTTGGACTGAAAGATGCGATGGTGGGAGTTGATGAATTTGTTACTGTACTAATGTTTACGATAGTACTGGCATAATAGGCTTCTGTAAATGCATTTATGGTATAGTTTGTTGCTGGAGAAGCTACTAAAGGATATGCACTAATGATTCCAGTTGCGCGGTCAAACTGTAAGCCTGTGGGCAAATCCGGAACTACCATATATCCAGTGGATACCATTTTTCGGATCATCGAATTAAATTGGTCCACAAGATATAGATTTCCCTTCCCATCCAATTGTAGTTCCATTACTCCATTAAATGTAGCCTTATTTCCAATTCCATCATCAGCACCATTAGTGCCATTTCCTGCCACAGGAGTACTAATTACGGTGCCTGTTGGAGTGATGTATCTAATCAGGCTGTTAATATTATCTGCAACGTACATTCCCCCCGACCGATCAATAGCGAGCCCTCTAATAAAATAAGAAGAATAGCCCATCTGGTTAGCGGGTAAAAAAGTAGAGACAGTTCCATCTGGGGTTACTTTTCTAATTAGTCTCCTACTTTGGTCTACTACAAATAAATTTCCGCTATAATCAAATGCAAGCTCCGTTGGGCCAGAAAAACGTGCTGCTGTACCTATCCCATTAACAAAACCAGCGGAGAAGTCGCCTACAAACGTTGTTACTACACCATCTGGAGTAATTTTTCTAATGGCAGAACCCCCATTTTCTGTAACATAGAGGTTTCCAGTTGCGTCGCAAGCAAGACCTATCGGTTGTAAAAATGAAGCAGCTGTGCCAGTACCATTTTTCAAGTTATAAATTCCGTTTCCTGCAAGAGTAGAAACTACGCCATCAGGGGTAATCTTCCTAATTCTATTGTTTACAGTTTCTGATACATAAAGATTATCATTGGCATCAATGGTGATTGACGACAACCCTTGGAAATTCGCATTTGTACCAATACCATCTTTATAACCAGCTACACTACCCGCAAATGTGCTTACCGATCCATTAGGAGTAATTTTCCTGATCAGGTGATTGCCATAATCAGCAACAAATATATTTCCTGCTTTATCAACAGCTACATCAATTGGGTCATAAAAGCGGGCAGCGGTTCCACTACCATTGGTTGAGCCATCAACACCGTCACCAGCTAAGGTGGTTACTGTTCCAAATATGGTTGAAGGAACGGTAGCCCCACTGTTGTTTGGTGTTAGAGGAGCAATTGGTATTCCAGTGATATAGGTTTGTGGCCCATTATACGTAATTACAGGCGCTTGTGCAAAAGCATTGAGGTGGATTGCCAGACAAATAATTAAAAACTTAAACCGCATTTTTATAAGCTTCTTTTAGATCATACAACATGTATCCAACATCGCTAACTGGCGGAGAATGCGTTAGAATGAGAACGTAATACCATATAAAGTTATTTATTTTTTTTGTATCTCAAAGGAGTTCTTACTATTTCTATTATGCCATCTGGGCAACCCTATAATAATAGCTATATCTTGCCTCAGAGCCACAGGAGTGTTAAAGTTATATCACCGTAATTGAGCATACCTTAAAAAAACCCGTTTTTGGCATGTATTAGTTATGTAAGATCAGGAACGAATTTATATCGCCTATATCGATGGTAATGCGGCCTTTTATGTGTAAACTGCAAGACTAAACCAGTAGCTGTGTTATTTAATCAGTGCCAATATTTTTTCCTCAGCCTGCTTTGAAGAGGGTTGAGGACCATACATTTCTGCAATTTTAAAATCTTTTGATATCAAAATTGTCCTTGGAATTCGGTGGAGTTGATAATCAGCATTTCTCTTTATATCAATGATCAATTGTATTCCTTTCGCGCCACTTTGTTGGAGCTTTGTCTTCCACAGCTCTTTATTATCATCTATTGAGACTGATATAAATATCACATCTGGATTACTTGCATACTTCTCTCTTAATTGGTTAAAATAGGGCATCTCATCGATACATGGCCCACACCAAGTCGCCCAAAAGTCTAAGTATATAACTTTCCCTCTAAATGCGGTGAGTGCAATTTTTTTACCTTTGACATCCTCTCCAATAATTTCTTTTGCAGTATCTCCATTATTAAAGAGTGCCTTAAAACTGATTAATTCATTAAGCTTGCCGCGATATATACCATTTCTTACTTTAATCACGTCTGATTTCAGTAATCCAAGTTCCTGTTTGTCGGAGATCTGCATAATTTTTCTTGCTAGTGATCTAGCAGACAAATAATCTTCAATTTTATCACGTTCAATTTGATCACCATCAGTTGATTTGAGAATTGTGCTCAGAATCTTTCTATACACATCTATTTTTAAATAATCCGAGCTAATAATGCCACTATTATATTTAATATATAAAGGCTTCAATAAACTGTCGGCCTCAACATAAATTTTCTTACTGTCTTGCGGGGAAATTTTTTTAAGCGTCACAAAATAATCAGCCACGTTATTAAAGCTATTAAGCATATCGGCTTTTATTCGTACTTCTTCAAGGCGCCTGAATTGTGAAGATATATGTTGTAGGCTTTTTAAAGCATTTGTTCTATTTCTAGCTTCGCCCTCTAAAAAAACTATTGATTCCCCAACAGTTTTTTTAATTCCACTTCCGCCGGCAACATAAGATCCAGATTGCGCAAATGGAGTATTTTTTAAATAATTGTTGGCTTGGCTGCCTCTTCCTTTAAATGTAGATAATTCGGGCGATTCATAGTCGATAACAACGTCTAACTTATCATTAGGCTGTAGGTATAATGTATTTCTCCCTAATAAGTAATATCCGGGTTTTAATAAATTAAACTTCAATGAAAAATTCCCCATGGAATCAGGTACCAGAGGAAATTTAATATCCATATATTGTAATTGCAACTCAATGATTTCAGAATAATCTCTCATCATTTCACGATTTGAGAAATTTTTCAAACGACCACTTATAACCGTGTTTTTTGTTTGCCCATGAGCATTATAAGTAACAATTAGCAGAAAAAATATGGTGAGTTTTAACATAATTTTATAAAAAGGTAATAATAACTACTGATTTACAACCAATAGTTATTATACTTTACCTGTTATAGTTCTTCAGCGTCATTAATACATGCTTTTCTTCCATTTACGCCACATGCTGTTGAAGTACATTTTTGTCTGGCCGGACATTTGTTTAGGCCTTCATCACACAAATCTGGACAATCTGTATCGCCAGTTCCTCCCATGATTTTAAGCATTTCTCCTCTACTAAGTACATTAAAATTTTTCATACAGTTGGTTTTTATTTAGGTTTATAAACCGTTTACGCCAGGTTTATTTTAGCGCCGCTAATAACGTAGCAATCGTTTTTAGTTTAATATTCACATTGGTTCTAACTATTTCTAGCATTTTATGTGATGGTTAATTATGATATGATATATCATTAACAAATTTTTTTGTTAATTCAGCCTTCCGACTTCCTTCTGATTTCTGTCTATTCCAATGCGTTCACCGTAAACTAACTCAAATGCATTGTTAAGCGCTCCTGTGAAATATGACATAATTTAATATGAAAAGATAGGCGATTCTAATCTAAGAAGAACTTTGTAACAAAAATAATATGTAGCCTTACGAAGGAGCTAAGGCTTAGTATTCAATGTCATTCCAAGGTGAAAATTAATATAGCAAAACTCAAACTGAATAGTAGTCTATTTATTGACCGCTTGTCAGATTTCACTTCTATCGTAACAAAAAAATATTGATATATAGTAGATTACATGCCATGATAACCTATTTTAGACAAATATTATTTAATATGTTTAATCAATTTAGAAAAAACAATGTAGAGTCTGTAACTGTCGGCCTAGTAAAAATCCTCAAAGTCAGGGTTCATTCATCAACTGTCACAGAAGCTTTGATAAATCATCCGCAATATCCGAGCATCCTTGCTATAAGCGATTGTTTAAGCGATTGGAGGATTGAGAATAATGTTTACAAAATTAGTAATGAAGAATTTACGACAAAACCACTTTCATATCCATTTATAGCTCATCTTAAGGAAAAGAGAGGACGGTTTATTTTAGTACGAGAATTTAAAAATGGTATAGTTTGTTATTCAGATGAAAAACATGACTCCATTAAAATATCACTTGCGGAGTTTTTAGAAAGGTGGTCGGGGATACTATTATATGCAGAAGCTACTGAAAAAAGTGGTGATAAGAATTACAAGGATGTTGCGTTAAAAAAAAGATTGTTTGGTGCAAGGATTCCGGCTATAATTTTATTCGCCATCGCTACATTTATTTTTGCGCTAATACAATCTCCTGGACATTCGTGGCTCTTATTATCGGCATTTTTAAAATTTTTTGGTGTAATTGTTTCTGTACTATTACTAATTAATAGTATTGATGCAAGCAACCCATTCATTCAGAATCTGTGTAATCTATCAAAAAAAAGCGATTGTAATGCTTTACTAAAGTCTGACGCTGCTAAAGTAACACCTTGGCTCTCTTGGAGTGAGGTAGGCTTTTTTTATTTTGTTGGGTCTTTAACCAGCCAATTATCATTACCGTTTGCCCTGCCTTTTTTGTTCTTATTATGCGTGTCTTCGGTAACATATTCGTTTTATTCTATTGGATATCAATGGAAAAATAACAATTGGTGCATACTATGCTGCACTATACAAGTTTTGCTTTGGCTAGACGCTATTGTATATTTTTTGTCCGGCCCGAGCGTGTCAAGTTTGTTCCAGTCTATTTCAAATATAACTTTTTCGCAGTGGTTCGCCTTTGTACTTATATTTACAGCTCCCATTGTAATGTGGTCATTTTTTAAACCATTTTTATTAAAATCATCCCAATTAAAACCTTTACATAGTCAGCTTAGAAAATTTAAACAAAATAGTGACATATTCAGACAGACTTTGACGGCTCAGGCTAAATATTCAGTTCCTGCTGAAACTAATGTAATAAATCTTGGCAACGCTAATGCCGAAACCACCATAACAATGGTTAGCAATCCCTTTTGTACTCCATGCGCTAAAGCACATGCCGTAATCGGAGATTGGCTTGCAAATAGGATTGATTTCAATTTAAAACTAGTGTTCATGTCTTCAGACTTTGATGATCAAAGAACTGCGGTTGCAAGGCATCTAGCCGCTTTAAGTAGACAAGTCAGTGTAGAGTTAATGGAAAAAGCTTTAAACGATTGGTATTCAGCAAAAATGAAAAACTATAATGTATGGGCAAAAAAATATCCGGCAATAATAGATTCCCATGCCGAGGATATGTTAAAACGTCACGATGAATGGTGCGAGGTCGCAGAGATAACTGCCACGCCAACAATATTTATTAACGGATATAAACTGCCAGCTCCTTATAGATTAGAAGACATAAAATATTTCCTCAGTGATAAATAAAATAAATATGCGGAACGATATGTCTTTCATTTTCAGTATGCACTGTCCGTTTATTAAATGATTTTAAAGGAGGGGTACTAAATTCGGCTTTATACAATTACCCCTTCTAAAGCTTAGGGCGTTAGGCTGTAATTAAACATTCACTGCCTTTTTGTTTTTACGAACACTTTAGAAAGATCCTAATTCCCATCAACGATATTTTAAAGGGTGGAAAAAATAAACGTAGAGGATTTCGTAAAGACTGCAAACCTTATATTTTCTTATTCGCTTGGTTGAAATCTAAGATGCCTAAGATGCCTAAGATGACCGAGATGATAAAAATGAACGATGAGCTAAAGTATTCATCATCTCCACTCATCCTCAATAAAAAATGTGGAAATGACCTACTAAAATCATGAAATTAATATAGCGTAAATTTACTGTTATGGGAACTAGTTTGTCAATCCTTGATAGGATCATTAAGATGGTTCTAGCCGCAGGGATAATTGTGTAGATTTTTTTGAGACCTTCTACAAGTTCAGTAGTTGAGATTGTTATGGTAAATGCCGGCATTCTGGTTATTACCAGTATTGTTTGGTTTTTGTCCGCTATGCATTGTTAGATGTTAAAACCATTAGGTGATCCTTTCTAAGGAAACGCACTGTATCTACAGATAAGCTTGTAACATTTGTAGGCCCTCCGTATCAAACAGCGCATATTAACCAAACAACAGGTTTTTTAGACATGACGGATTTTGAAGATATATATAAGCGTTATTCTCCCCAGATTTATCGGGTGTGTATGGGCTATACCAATGATGCCGACAAAGCCAAAGATCTGGTTCAGGAGACTTTTATTGCAGTGTGGAAAAACCTGCATACGTTCGAGAACCGCTCGCAGATCAGTACGTGGATCTTCCGCATTGCCACCAATACCTGTTTACGTGCAATTGAAAAGGAGAAGCGGATCCCGACCGCCGAACTGCCCGATAACCTGCCCGAGCAGATAGAAGAATCGCCCGAAGAAAAACTTAGCATCTTATACCGATGTATCTCAGAGCTTGAAGAAACCGAGCGGATTATTATCACCCTAGAGCTGGAAGAATTGCCACAGGCAGAGATAGCGGCTATTGTAGGGATAAGTCATGGTAACTTAAGGGTAAAGGTTCACCGCATTAAAGAAAAACTAACTCAAAAATTTAAAGACTATGGACAATTTAACTGATTTGAAAGCCATATGGCGTACGGCCGATACAAGTAGCTTGCCTAACAGCGCTGAAATGATCCAGATAGTGAAACGTTTTAGATCTCAACGACTTAATAAGAAGTATATGGTGATAGGGTGTACCAGCCTGCTAAGCATACTGATGATCGTGGTAACATTTAACGGGCGTTTATACTTTGCTACTACGTATATCGGCGGACTATTAGTTGCAGGAGTGGCACTCTACCTCGCAATTAGTAATGTAATGTCGCTCAAGCGTTTCTATCAGCTTGATGACCATAGTAATAAGGATTTCCTGAAATTTCTTAATCAAACCCGCCTCAACCAAATTTATTATTACAAAAAAACGCAGGGCATAATGATGCTGGTTAGTTCAATAGGTTTATTACTCTATCTCTATGAACCTGCTACCCACAATATGCTTTTCACGATAGTGCTTTTAATCGTAACTGTTGCTTTTATGCTGTTTAACTGGATGGTGGTAAGGCCGCGGATGTTTAAAAAAAACCAGGAAAAACTAGAAGCGCTCCGTATTCGACTGGAAAAAATCTCAGAACAACTTAACTAATCATAATCGTATGAAAACAAAACCTATCACTAGAACTCCACTCATATTGCTTATTACCGGCTTAATGTTGGTAAGTATGGTTCCGCTCCTCGGGCGATACTATGCTATTCCAGATCTTTATAAAGGAGTGCTCACCGGCATTGGGCTGGCACTAGAGATTGGAGCACTGATTAAAATGAGTAGGGACAAAAAGAGCTGCGGCGGGCCTTCGATTTTATCATGACATAATTATTCACAATCTAAAACTATAGGGTAAGGTTGTGAGATCAGGCGGGGATTAGGGGCGATAATTTAAGTACCGCGTTGATTTTTTTGATAAGTTCCTGCTCAAAAAATGGTTTTAAGGCTATATCATTGATACCAGAATGTAAATATTCATCATGGTCTTCTTTCATCACATTAGCGGTTATCGCTAATATGGGAATATTTGCTTTGTCTTTATCAGCAGTTTTACGTATGCAGGTTGCAAGCTCTACGCCACTCATCTCGGGCATCTGAATATCCGTTAATACAAGATCAAATTTACTTTTTTCAAATAAGGAAAGCGCTTCCTTACCATTATAAGCGATCTCGCAGGTCATGTTCCATTTATGGAGAATCGTTTTGGCCAGCATAATATTAATGCTGTTATCATCCGCCAATAGTACATGTTTGTTTTTTAAGTACAACCTTACTTCGGTTTCATTAAAGATGGCTTCGTTCTGGGGCGATAGGCTTTCACCTAGTTTAAATGGCATGGTGAAAGAAAACACCGAACCTTTGTTCAGCTCGCTTTCTACAGCAATAGATCCGCCCTGTAGCTCCACAATACTTTTTGAGATGGCCAATCCAAGCCCCGTTCCCATTCGGTTCTGTCTATTGCTTGCTCCTGCCTGGGTAAATTCCTTAAAAATAAAGGGGAAGTGTTTTTTGTCAATTCCAATCCCGGTATCTTTTACAGCCACATGTAAATTATAAATACCTCCAGCTAACTCTGTTGTGCCTACTTTAAGAACTACTTCTCCCGTTGTGGTAAATTTAACCGCATTTCCAACGAGGTTTATGATCACTTGCCGAAGCCTAAACGCATCACCTGCAAGGCAAAGTTCTGGGAGGTAGGTTAATTCTGTACGTAAACGCAGGCCCTTCTGCTGAGCTAATATGCCCATGCTAACGGTAACATCTGTTATTACCTTATCGAGCATAAAGGAAGCTGCATCAAAATTCATTTTTCCAGTTTCATATTTCGAAAAGTCCAGTACTTGGTTTACTACATTGAGCAACATCTCTGCAGAATTTCGTACGGCTTTTATTTGTGCGGCCTGCTCTCCATTAAGTTTGCTCTGTTCCAATTGCTCAGCAAAGCCGGCGATTGAATTTAAGGGCGTACGGATCTCATGGCTCATATTGGCCAAAAAAGTACTCTTTTCTGCGGCGAACAAACTCGCTTCCGCACTATAGTGAACCATTCGTTTTTCATGCCTAAAAATCTTCCAGATATTATAAAGTACGGTTAAAACAAGAAGTGCCAGAAGAATACCTGTTAATGCCGAAAGCTGAGAAAACTTAGTGAAAATAGTATACAGTGTGCCACGCAATTCTTTCTTTCTCAACGCCACATATCCCTGTTCTTGGCTCTTGTAACGCTGAAGTACAATAATGAGTTCGTGTATGATCCCAGAATTAATGAAAAGCATTTCTCTTTCCTTTTCCCGCATTTTGGTATTGGCCTTATAAAGTCTCCGATAATAATCAAAATAGGGGGCTTCCCTGCTATGGGCAATATATACGGTATCTATTATGGCTGCCACTTGGGGAGATGTTATTTCTGTCGCTGTCTTTCGTCTTGAAAATGCATCAGCTATTCGGCCTAAAAACTTCTTTCGTTTTGGTGCTATAACCGGGGCTTTGTTTGAGCGGTTATATACGCTATTGCTTTCAACAGGTATGGTATTCACCCGTGCCTGATTTATTAACGCCGAGGCAATCAAACTGTCAGAAAGTCGCCTCAAACGCAGATAATCGTTCGTTTTTAGGTTTTTGCGATCCATCAAATCCGAGATTTTTTCTGTTGAAGTGTTTATCGGAGAACCGTTTGAGCGGGTAATATTATCTAGAACAGAATCTACCTTTTTAACCTGTGAGGTGAATTTAGAAAGGTATCGTGTGTCTCCGGTTACTCCGTAAAGGCGACTGTCGTTATCCGCACTATAAAGCATAAGGATACAACTATCTATTTGGGCCGCATTTTCTCGCATGGTAACCAATCGGTTCACATTATCACGAAGTTTAATTGATTTATTATACTGGATATAAAGATAAAACGTGGAGCCACATAAACAGATAACAAGAAGAGCGATTAGGCCAAAACGCAGCACTGGAATCTTAAAAACGGTTGTAATCATATAAAATCCATTGCATTAAACGGCATATCCTTAAAAAGGATACGGCAAGCTTGATGATAAGTTTAATTTTTGAGCACTATGGAGCGACGCTGCAAACGTAGTCATTTTATTGATAATCAACGCAATGATTCTTTTGGTTGTTGATAGTTTTAACAAAATCTTTTAAACTGATTTACCTATCACAAATTATCTTGCGTGGTTAAAATCTAAGAAGGTTGAATTTTAGTTTTAACCACTAACGATGTGCGGTTCGAATTTGGGAACAAGGTTGTCTCCAAAAGTTATCGTGAGTCTAGGGACTTTTTCACTTATTTTAAGTATTAGGCGAATCGCACGAACCTAAATCCTTGAACCTATTGCTTTAAAGGCAAAATATATTTATCGATCATATATTTGGTAATCGGCAACAATCGTTTATTGGGTTCTGTTGGATGATCGCCGGTCGAGGTATAAAATTCTACTCTCCCGTTCACTTTTGCCCACCCAACCTTGCCAATACTAGCATAAGTTATGGTGTCTTGTTGGGTTATTTTTTTCAGTTTCTCCACCTTTTCCGCATCTAATGCAACAACAATTGCATCTACTTTGTCATCGCACGCAGTTGCTTTGTAATGATCAGTAGACCAATACATGCATTGTTGGTTGTTGGCGGTCCACCAGAAATATGTTCCACTACTTGTAAACAAAACTAAAATAGTTGCAAGAGCGGCACTTCTTGGTACACGTCGTGAGAAAAATTCTGTTAGTTTTTTCCATGGTGATTTGTTGATAATCACTTCAGGATTATCAATTACTACAGTTCCAGTTCCTTTCTCTCCTTTATCGGTTTCATCTTTCGAGTCCTCCCAGCCATCTCCAGTTTCTCCAAAGGTATATGGCCTTGGCTTGAAGTCAATTAACCAAGCAAGTAAACTGATGATTTTATCCCCAGGTTCCTTGACCTTCCCCTTTAAAAGATATACGAGCGGTCTCAGTTCGTTTATATTAAAATTTTCGATGCTTTTACTATATACACTGTCATTGTTTTTTGAACTAAAGAACAACCTTAAGATTTCATCATCTTTTGGGTCATATCTCTCGTGATAAACAATTAGACATTCATCCCTCAACTGTCCAGGACTTGGGGATATCAAATTAGGAGAAAGCTTCCCTATATCTTTCTTTTTATGATAGGCTAGAATTACATTTTTTTTATACGCTGCGAGCATTTTCTTAAAAGTTTAAGTAAAGATAGAGCGGAATTATCGGAATTACTACGGTTTTCCGGAATTCTATCGGAATGATAGGAATTATCGGAACTGTTTGATAACAAGATAATTAAGCACCTCATATTTGTCCCAGCAATCTGTTAAAGCTTTGACTAGCTATCACAGCTAATGTACGAAACAGATTTCTAATCCGAAAAGATCGCGGTAGTTGGTAGCCGAACGGGAAGCAGTTATTAACTCCCGCGATCAATTCAAAAAACACTTCCCAAAAATTTCAGAAGGCCTTCTGATTTACAAACGTAGCAACTCCCGCGCATGGGTCGTGGGAGCCTACACAGTAATTCATTTCTAAATTTTTGAACAATGTTTTTACCATTATTTATTGCCATCTTATTAGGATTGGCAAGCCCAAATAGAGGCACCTATACTAACTGTCATACTACCGTTCACGTTAATGCAACCGAAGGAGAACCTGGCGACCCAGGCGACCCAGGAGAGCCGGGTGATCCTGGAGATCCAGGCGAAGGCGGACCTGGCGGTGGAACAGGTGGTGGTACGGGTGGCGGTGGAACCGGTGGTACTGGAACCGGTGGTGACACTGGACAGATTCCTCCTCCAAAACCATAATTTAAAAAGCGAGGCTGATTTTTATCACCTCGCTTTTTAATTCCTAGTCAATTCATTAAATCAGCGTTTAGTTTTTTAACTTAGAAGAAAACTAATTTCATTGATACGCTTCTATCTAATATTACTTATCATCTGTTCATTATTATCTTGCACTGAAAGTGAGCTAAGAAAAAAGGGCGTAGAGATTAAAAAAAATTTATTATACAACAAGGCATTTGAATATAGAGAACTTCAAAAAGCAGATAGTGCTTTCCTATATTTTACTAAAGCAAAAGAGTTTTTTCTACAACAAAATGATAGTTTGGGGGTAGGAAAGTGTTTGGTAAATATGGCGATCATTTCAACAAATAAGGGAGATTATTATGGTGGGCAAGAAATTTCAATTATGGCGCTGCCTTATTTCGATTTTAATAATATTCACCATCAAGTTTATCTTAATTCAAATTATAATAATCTTGGAATTGCTTGTTATAAACTAAAAGATTATAATAATGCATTAAGATTTTACAATTCGGCTTTGAATTATACAAATGATCCTGCCAATATCCTTATAAGTTTAAATAACAAAGCAAAAACATATCAAGAACTAAAAAACTACAACGCCGCCTTAAAAATATACAGCCGGATTTTAGGTCAACCTAACATTAGCCAAATTGAATATTCAAGAACCTTGACCAATATTTCAAACACAAAATGGCTTCAGAACCGATCCTATAATCCAGTTCCATCCTATTTAAGAGCATTGAGAATTCGTACGGTAGAAAATGACCTATCAGGATTAAATTCAAGTTATTTTCACCTTTCTGATTATTATACAGGTGTTAACCATGATTTGGCACTGAGCTATGCTAAGAAAATGTATGGCATCACAAAGAAAATAAATAGTCCTGATGACAAACTTGTGGCACTTCAAAGACTTATTAATTTAAGTCCTTTAAGAGACACTAAACGATATTTTGAAATATATCAGAGCCTTTCAGATAGTGTTGAAACTGCTCGCAATTTAGCAAAAAACCAGTTTGCTCTTATACGGTATGAAGCAGAACAAAGTAAGTCTGATATCCTGAGGCTGGAAAAAGACAATTCTAAAAAACAATATCAAATCGCTTTAAGAGAATTGTTTCTGGGAGGAGCTTTCCTTTTATTTACTTGTGCAATTATTGTTTCTGCACTTTGGTATAAAAAAAGAAAGCAAAAAATAGAAGCGAAAGCGGAGAAAGATATTAGAGAAAGCCAATTAAAAACCTCAAAGAAGGTACATGATGTAGTAGCCAATGGACTTTACCGAGTGATTACGGAAATGGAAAACAAAGCAGATTTTGATAAGGAGCGTATTCTCGATAAGATAGACCGGCTTTACAACAAATCACGCGATATCTCTTATGAAGATACCATCATAGCAGACCATCCCTTTAACCAAACTATAGCTGATCTTTTATCTTCTTTCGAAACCATTGGTTTAAAAGTTAAGGTTGTGGGGAACAACGCTGGATTATGGGCAAATGTGAGTTCTGAAATAAAATACGAAATTGAACATATCCTTCAAGAACTTATGATTAACATGGACAAGCATAGTAATGCTACTCTGGTTTCTATAGTGTTTGAACGGTTAGAAGACCAGATCAATATTAGTTATAAAGATGATGGTATAGGAGTTCCAGATGATATTCAATTTAAAAATGGATTAACAAATACGGAAAACCGTATAAATAATATTAACGGCAAATTTACTTTTGATATCAAAGTTGAAAAAGGATTAGGCATTTATGTTTCTTTTCCTATTTCTTAAAATCAAAAGAGATGTTTAAAAGAGTTTTAATAGCAGAGGATCATGAACTGGCGAATTATTCAGTCCAGAAAACATTAGCGGATCTTGGAATAGTACACGATACACGTAATTATGTATTTTATTGCGATCATGCCTTAATGAGAATTAAAAAAGCGCTTAGCGAAAATAAACCGTATGAGCTGCTCATCACCGATCTTTCCTTCGATGATGATACTTCGGGTCAAAAAATCACCACTGGTGTAGATTTGATTAAGGCGGTTAAACAGCTCCAGCCCGAAATTAAAGTTTTGGTATTCTCAATTGAGAACCGAGAATTCGTCGCCGAATCGCTAGTGGTCGAATTGGATATTGATGCCTATGTGCCCAAAGGTAGAAATGATGCTAAAGATCTTAATTTAGCGATTGAAACCATTTATAAAGATAAAAAATACCTTTCCCCAAATCTCAAAAAAGCCTTTAGAACAGAAAATACCCATGTGTTTACTGCATTAGAAAAAACTATCGTCTCTTTAATTTCTCAAGGCAAGTCCCAAAAACAGATTTCGAACTATTTAGAGCAAAATCGAATCAAACCCTCTAGCTTAAGCAGTATAGAAAAGTGCATAAGCCATCTTAAAACCGTGCTTAACATTTCAAATACAGGGCAATTAATTGCTTATTGTAAGGATAATGACATTATCTGAGTAATTATTCATCCTGATTTGTATCCACCACGGGCTTTGATTGCCTAGGCCTAATAAAATAAAATACTGAGTTGTGCTTTCACCTACGGTTTTCCATAAAGGAACCGATTTGGTTCCATATACATTTGGCCTCGCCCAGATCATATAGGATTGTTGGGTCATATAGATGATCGCTAATCCCAACCTTGACAACCTTCAATCACTCTCCCCAACAGGCCTTGGCCCTCTCACCAATAATACATGTAATCCACGATCAGTACAGCGATTAAAAATTAGCTATCACAAAACCATCAAATTATTACTTGTGGCAGTTCTATTATTCGCCACATCTTCATGCGGGATTAACCGATTTCAAGAGTCTCGTACACCTACACGGCACCATATAAGTGGAGTGATAGACAGTATATGGAAACAAAAGATTGGCCCGTTTAGGTTACATTGGATTCGGGTTAATTCTACCAACATCTATGTTCAAGATACCACATTGGTAGAGGGCATGCCTTACCGGCGATTTGTAAAGCGGATGGTACAGTAATCCATGTTATAAAATGGTTGAAGCCTTAAATCTCTATAAAACAACTATCTAACTTATCGGAAAAAAAATCGTTTTACGGTTTTCCGTAAGGAAAACTTTTTTCGTCAGGCTAAATTTGATCAACCATCCATTAAAAAAATTAACTATGAATTATTGTATTAATAAAAATGCTCAGCCGAATGGTCAGCACGAAGTTCACAATGTTGCAAAATGTACTCATTTACCACTACCAGAAAATAGGATCCCTTTAGGGTCTTTTAACTCATGTCATGGAGCAGTAGCGGAAGCAAAAAGTAGGTATCCTAAAGCAAATATTGATGGTTGTTATTATTGTTCACAAGAATGTAATCACGGTTAAAACTTAAGTTATGGAATATAAAGTAGTACCGTTCGTAGCAACGCTCGATCAAAAAAAGCAGACAACCAGTGTTATTGCAAACCAATTGGAGACCCTAATTACACACTACATGAATGAAGGTTGGCAATACTTGCGACTCGAAAGTGTGTCAACTTATGTCCAACCTGATACTGGATGTTTTGGGTTAGGAGCCAAACCAGGATATATTGCTTCTTATCAAATGGTGGTTTTTAGCAAAGAATAATATGAAGATGTTTCTCATCCTTTTTATTAAGCTTTATTGGGCTATCCCTATGTCTAGAAGACGTAAATGCATATTCAAAATAAGTTGTTCCCGATATGTATATAATCACACTAAAAAATATGGTTTTCTTAAAGGATTGGTGGCTCTTAACCATAGATATCATAACTGTAGGAGTAGTTTTATCATAATTGAAAATGCAATTGACCATTCCCTAAAAATGATATTGCCCAACGGCCAAATGGTGGGTGAAGAAGAAATTTCAGAAAGATTTATAAGCAACTAATGGACCTTAACTTAAACAAAAGATTAAATGAATTATCTTCGATTTATATGGCTTTGGATAAGAAATTCTTTCACTACAAATATCCCAGCGTTATCTCGCCTAGCCTACGCCAGTTATGTGATTGAAGATAAAGGCTATTTTATTTTCAGCTGGGAGATGAGAAATGCTCATAGGCTAAAGATCAAATCAATAAGATATCAATCTACTTTTACTTCGGGTTCTGCCTACATATATCTTCCAGAACACATTAACCGGCTTGAAATTATTATTTCTGGTTCATGGCGAAAGCAGAAGTATTCTATAGAACTGCAAAGGCTAGCAATGGATTATCCAATTGATTTCCCAGCAATGGTACATCGGCTCGAACCAAAGCTTATCATTCCAATCCCCAAACCTAAAATTTTACACCTTAAGATACATTCATTTAAAGCGGAAATTGTAGGACGACCGCAGATCAAAAAAATTATCAATATAACCTATCCTAATTAACCTCTCATGAATAGTGAATTTTACCAATCCCCAAAATCAAGCCGTTTTATGCGCCTCTTTTGGAAGGCCGCAGGCGCTGATCGTTACATTTTAGAAAGAAGCACTTATGGCGATCAGATCAAATATGTTTGTTTGGGTGGAATAATTATCGCCACTGGTGTAATGGCAGCCATAGCAGGGGGCTATGCTTTCTATACTATTTTTGCGCCCAAGGGCAATGCAATAGATTCTTTCAAAGCTGTACAAGGTATTCAAAGTAATTATGATCCAACCCATATCCCAACAGCCATGATTTCCGTGGTTTTCGGTTTAATATGGGGGGCGATTATATTTAATATTGATAGGTTCATCGTTACTTCAACAGGTAAGGGCGATGGTACTGAGGCTATAACAAGAAAAGAACTTGTTGGTGCCCTGCCCAGAATTATTATGGGGGCAATTATTGCGCTAACTATTTCTAAACCTGTAGAGATCAGGATGTTTAAAACCGAAATTGATGTAGCCTTACATAAAAAGCAAATAGAAAAACAACAAGAATATAAAGCTAACATCGATTTAGTTTTTGGAAGTGAGATAAAAAAGAAAGAATTAACCATAACAAGAACACTAAAGAGAATTGCTCAGTTGGATTCCATTGGGAATGGATTAAAAAATGATATAGCTATTCAAACTAGAACAAAACCGGGCCCAAGGTTTGCCGCGTTTCAAGTCCAGCTCGCTCAAAATATTGATGATATTAAGACTTTGAAAGCTGATCCCGATTATGTTAAGGTTCAAAAAGAGCTAAGTGATTTGGAAAAACAAAGAGTTAAAAAGCTAGAGGAAGCTGACAAAGTTTCTGCGGGTTTAGACGGTCTTCTCGAAAGAATCAAGCTCGCGCATGAAGAGGCTGGGTGGGTAATATCCCTATTTGTAACACTTCTATTCATGACAATTGAGCTTACTCCAATATTTTTTAAACTAATGCTCATCAAAAGCCCATACGATTACATGGAAGAAAATATCAAGGAATTAATAAAAGCCGATAAAGGGATTGAAATCAAGCATAATTTTTATCCTGACGGAGAAGGAATCGAAAGAGACCTGGTCATCAATCATCAAGTGCTTAAGGTATTAAAGGAGAAAATTAAATTATTGGAAGCGCAAAGCGACTTAAGCAATGAGGCAATTGGTGCTTGGAAGAATAAAAAGCAAAACGATATTAACCAAAATCCAGATGCCTATTTAAGCGAAGAATAATGACGAAGCAAAGGAATGCAACGTTTTGGAGTAGGCGATCTATCGTAAGTTTGATTGGTATTGATTACCCAATACTTGAAGAATCAGGGCATGATAATATACGTAAATTTTATATCGCTGGCGCCCTGGTATTGGTAATATTAGCGATAAGCTTTTGTGCAGTTTTTTATGCCTTTGATCTAATGTTTGATATGTGGCATGCAGAAATTCTGCTTTCCTCTTTCTTTTCCCTCATGTTTTTTACCATTTACATATTCTTAATCCAAACCTTCTCGAAAGAAGTTTTTCCGACACGATATAAGCTTAAATTTTTGAATCTATCTAACTTATCGCGATTGGGATTTGTACTAATGATTGGGTTTTTAATCGCACAGCCCATTAAAATATTTTTTTTTAGGCATCAATTGGATCATGATATAGTTAACTATCAGAGCAAGCTCTATGAGAAATTTTCAAATGTTAATGCCCAATTTTATGCTTCCGATCTTAAAAAGCTTAATTACAATAAGGCTCAATTTAAATCAATGCCTAAATCGGCGACATTAAATGAAGAAATTCATAAAATCGATACGGCTATTTCTAAAATAAATAACCAGATTATTTTTGCCAATTTAAAGGCAAATGGGGGTATTTTAAACTCTAATTTTTTTATTAAGAGGATAGAGCTTGCAAGCAAATATTCTGGTTCTTCAGTTATCGTAATCCTGGTATTGGGAGTGTTCTTTACTCCTGTAGCATTAATCTATTCTATTTCTGGAAAAAGTAGATATTACGATCTGAAAAAGAAGAATGACAAGGAATTAGTGATCAATAATTATATAGATTTTAAAAGCAGATACCGACTATTCTTTGAAAGAAATTATGGTTTAATGAATGTAGAGTTTCACGAGCCCTTTATTGATCCTCCCTTCAATACTAAGCGAAAACCTTTGCCAAATTATCTGTCACAAGAAGATTTCTTTAATAACCTGATTTAGTAATGAACGACTTTAAAAAGGATTATTATAAAGTTTTAGAGTTAAATGCGTCTGCTACACCAGATGAAATTAAGCTCGCCTATAGAAAACAAGCAAAGAGATATCATCCTGATTTACATCCAGACCATCCCGAATATGCCGACCTTATAAAAGAGATTAATGAAGCTTATGAAGTTTTAGGCAATAAAGAAGAAAGGTTTGCTTATGATCAATACCACTCCTACAAAAACCAACAACAAGCGAAAGAGCCAAAAAACAAAAATAAAAGAACCTATACCAAAACACAAACTGTATATACTGAAGAACGCACCTACATTAAAGGAAAAATCTTTATCAAGTACTTTGGGAAACACCTTGAAAAAGAAGCCGAAAATATTTTAAGAGAGACTGACTATAAAATTAAGGTTACAGAAACTGTTGCGATAATTGAACGTATTTATAAAAATAACTTAACAAAAGAATTCAAAGCTATTTTTGACTCGTACAAACCAATAAAAATAAATGTTAAGCAGCCCATTAGCTGTCAGATATTAGATGAACAAAATAATCTTGTAGACTATAAGCTGGAAATTGCTGATCTAACCATTCCAAATCCAGAAATTATAAATGTAACTAAGCATGAAGGAGAAAGTTTTGGTACCATCACCGGTATTTTTTATGGATACGTAAAAGAAATAAAAAGCCATGAAGATACAATAATTGTTGAAGAGTGCTTTGGAGCAACGGGCCATACAGAAGAAAAACATGAGAATGGCAGAAAGCATACTAAAAAAGAATATTATAACGCCGATTGTACTAAATATTGGGGCAGTTGGACAGTAGAATTCGTTAGATCAACCGCTCAACAACCAACCCAAACTTATTATCCAGAAAATAGCCCTTATGCCACAGCTAATTCTGGTTGCTTTGGTTCTTTTGGAAGCATTCTCAGCATTGCAATAAGCTGTTTATTCTTCCTGTTTCTATTACCACACTTGACATTTTTGCTTCCATTTGTTCTAATCCCCTTTTTATTAAACTTATTGCCCGTTAGATTTGGTAATTGGCTTGCCAGGTTTGTTGGACTTTTGTTTGGACTCCTATTTTTATTTGCTATTATTTCTTCGATACTTTCCAATAAACATAAAAGAAATGAACAAACTGTAATTAGGCCAAGACCAACTATAGTTAAGCCTAGGATTACGCCAATCGTAGATACATCTTTTGATAAACTAACTTTTGACACCTTAATATCCCACAACATGGTATGGGATGATTACAACGGAAAAACTTATGAAGGTGATTTTTCATTAAGAAAAAGCACAGTAGATCAGGCCCATTTATATAAGGAAAATCTTAATATTTCTACTGATAATGAACACAATTATGACAAGGTTATTTTCTCGTTAAAAGAAAACGATAAAAATAATCTTGAAGGATTATATACGATGTTCGACTCTGTGCGATTGAGTAATAGACCTAATTCTATAAAATTTGCTGAAATAATAGTCTCTTTCGTACAAGCTATCCCCTATACCATAATACTCCCTAAATCTTGCGACGCCCGATTTTATAATGATGAATTTACAACAAAATATTTAGCATCTCCCGGCGCTAGATGTGATGGATTTGAAAGATTTGGCATCAATACACCAGTAGAATTTATGGCTTATTTAAATGGAGATTGTGATACAAGAACCCTATTGCTTTACACTATACTTTCACATTATGATTATGATGTTGCCCTACTAAGTAGCGCGCACTATAGTCATTCAATTCTCGGTATAAATTTACCATATGAAGGGCAGGCATTTGAGTACAACAATCAACGCTATGTTTTTTGGGAAACCACAATTCCAAATGCCAAACCAGGGTTGCTATCTAATGAAATTTCAGACACCAACTATTGGCGCATATCCTTAAAATCAAACTAATATGAACTCATTAAAATCAATTACAATTTCTTGTTTTATTATCCTGTCATTTGCACTCTTACTTCTTATAATTTACTTATTACTTAAGAAGTTTAGATCTAAAATTAATAATGAAGGTAAACTAAAAGTATCTTTTGGAATATGGTTTGCGACTCTCTTTTTATCCGGAGCTAATATAATTTCTAGTACGACGAATGTAGTATTTGAGATAACAGACAATCTGATTAAAATCCGACCTGCAAAAATTTATCTAGAATTAATTAAAGCTATCACAATGGTTATTGGAGTTGGATTTGTTTGGTTCTTCTTATGGTTTATTGTAGTTAAATTTTTAACAAGTTTAATACCCTTAAAAGTCAATGAAGCTGAAGAAATGGAAGATGATAATTTCAGCTATTTTCTTGTAAAAGGCGCCGTATTAATTGGTATAACTTTCAGCCTCTCTTCTGTGCTAATAGTAATCCTTAGATCAGTTATTCCTAATGTAGACATTCCTTTTTATCATTAATTAAATATATATAACATCATGAAATCTCTTTTATTAATGCTAATTTTTTTCTCTCATGTAACTTGCATAAGTTCAACCTCAGTCTATCTCTGCGACAGCGACGGTGCGATAAGATATCATTACAAATCATCCTGCCGCGGGCTAAGCAATTGTCAACATAAAATTATTAAAACTACCTTAGAAGACGCAAAAAAGAAAGGCAAAACATTGTGTAAGTGGGAAGATTAATGTCCCTGTCTCTCAAGAGAATTAACTAGAGGTCAATTTGTCGCAATAGATTTTATTGACAACAAGAGCCATGTTATTCTTCTACTCTCAATTTTATTGACTTGCGTACATGGTGAGGCAGGAGAAGCCGAAAATCGAACCACATAGAAACATAAACCACATAGCTATGTGCCCTATGTTCCTATGTGGTTAAAAAAGGTTATTTTTTTCTTACGCTATTTTTCTCTTTGTCCCAAAGGAACTCCCTTGGAGCGGTTATTCTTTCCTTCTCTTCGCCCAATCTCCCTCGTAAAATTATTGAAAGATATAGCCACCTTTCTTTATTTTTCTGTTACTTTATTTAAATCCAAATCAAGTATGAAAACGATTAAATTTTTGGTAGTAGGCTTTATCCTAATATCAAGCTCACAACTGAAAGCACAGGATGCAAGTGCGCAACTTATAAAACTAATGGATGAGGCAACAGTAGCCTGGAACAAAGGCGATCTAAATAGCTATATGTCCCTGTATTCGCCCAAAGCCACCATGATGTTGCCTACTGGAAGAGAGGGAATAAAAAGTATCCGAGAAATGTAC
Source organism: Pedobacter sp. NO84 (assembly GCF_059703915.1). Taxonomy (NCBI): domain Bacteria; kingdom Pseudomonadati; phylum Bacteroidota; class Sphingobacteriia; order Sphingobacteriales; family Sphingobacteriaceae; genus Pedobacter; species Pedobacter sp. NO84. The sequence continues at coordinate 2,786,405 of NZ_AP046575.1, read as the reverse complement.
GAGAAGTATTACTTTGAAGGGGATAAGGCCAAACAGCCACTTAATTATGCCAACTATGAAGTAACTATGCTCGGCAAAAACTACGCCTTTTTAACCGGCATATTCATTTTAAAAGCAACAGATAAAATCAAAGAACGCAAGGGGACCTTTACATTGGTTTTTGCAAAGGAAAAAAATGAGTGGAAGATCTTGCATGATCATTCGGGGTAGTGAGAACGTAAAATGCCTGCCTGCCGATCGGCAGGGAAGATGGAATGTCGATAGGTGCTTCTTTTTGATTTTTGTAGCTTTATTACATGATGGTATTTAATGAACCTCTTCAAAAGGTAATCTCAAATTTAGGATGGGTTGATAAAGGTTGTTTATGGGAATATGATGGGGTTAGTCAAAAAAACTATAGTGTAAAATTATCTGATAGCAAGTATCTTTCTCTGCGCGCAGGCAAGGATGGATACTTTTCTGTAGTACACCACGATGATACTGACAAATTAGAAATATCTATACATCATTGCAAAGAACCAGAACATACGTACTGCACTGCTCGCTTCGATAATTTCAAGACCTCATTTTCCGGGGATGTTTCTTATTGGCAATTTGTGCCTAACTATTATGTGGTTGGATTAGAACTAAATAACGATTTTGATTTTCATCTTTTATCCGTTAGAGATGGCGTGATTGTTCTAGAGGATAATAAAATTGAATGGTATACCAAAGGTGATTTTGATTTTATGTACCAAGGTTTAACTGGTGTTACAGAAGTTAATAACGAATTAATATTCACCGTTCAACGGGATGGGTCTCTGTACAGGTATAGCTTAGAGTTGGATAAAATAACAGATAGGGTTAAGCTGGCAGGTAACTCGGGTAACCCAATGCCTACTATAATAAATGATGAAATTTGGGTTTCAGATTACCACACGCTCATTAGATTAGAAAATTGGAAAATTAAAGAACAAAGAAAACTCCAAGAGGCCGAACAGGGAACAGGACAATTTATCGGAGACTTCAGCTTTAATTCAGAAAGTGGTTTATGCATCTTAGCCCGTCCTTTTAGTGGAGATGTGATAGGGTTAAATAAAGATTTTAAGATAAAATATACCTGTAAAACGAGTAAACAACCTATCGAAGCAGTGTTAATGAAGAATCATCAAGTTATAGCTAGAGATTGGAAAACGGGAGAGCTGCTTAAAGGGATGATGAAAAGGAAGTGGTTCTAACTGTTATTCTCCTAGTTCCGACAACCCTTCTTTTAAACCTTTCATTTGGAGATAGAATTAGCCACATTTACAATCCGATAATCCTTAACTTTACCCCCATGCCATTAAATCCTTTTATAGGTAGTCTTACCTTTGCCTTTAAATTTACATGAAAGATAAAGCTGCGCCATTTGCCAGTCCTGGCATGTTGGGCCTACTACGGCCCTACCGTGGACGGATCGCACTGCTTTTGCTGTTTGCGTTGCTCTCAAGCGGGATGGGGCTCTTGCTTCCTAAGCTGATCGGGAAGGTAATAGACGGCCTTCACAATCCGGCCTTTGATCTTTCATCTTCAATGTGGGAGTTCGCGGGCATTACCTTTATTGTTTTTATGCTGGGCTACGTACAGGCCCTCCTACAGATCTATAGCTCAGAAAAGGTGGCACTCGACCTTAGGACAAGGCTTGCACTCAAGATCTCGAACCAAGGAACTGGTTTTATTGCAGAACATACGGCAGCCAAACTGTTAACCAATCTCACTTCAGACATAGAATCGATCAAGGCCTTTGTTTCCCAAGCTATTGTTTCGATCATTTCTTCAGTAGTAATTATTTTTGGAGCTGCAATACTGTTATTTAGCATCGACTGGCAACTCGGACTGCTCGTAATCTCTATCACCTCTACTATTGGTATTACTTTTTATGTGGTTTTGGGCAAGGTAAAAGCCCGTTATAAACTGAGCAGGGAAGTGATAGATCGCTTAAACAAGATTATTTCAGAAAGTATTTTGGGAGCATTTTTGGTACGTGTAGTGAATGCGCAAAACCTAGAATATGATAAATTTTTGGTGGCAAGTGTAAAGGGAAAGGATCTAGGATTATCAATCCTTCGGCTTTTTGCCTGGCTTATTCCCATAATCACCTTTACCGCAAGTATGGCTGCCCTTGTTATTTTGGTGTATGGCGGGCACCTCGTAATTATTAGCAGAATGAGCCTCGGAGAACTGGCTGCATTTAATAGCTACCTGGCTATGCTGATTTTTCCTATTCTGGTGATTGGTTTCATGAGCAATGTGATTGTACAAGCCACGGTTTCTTATGACAGGGTAAGAAAGGTATTGGATGCGCCTGATGATCTGCATTTAGGAACTATTGATATTAACTTGAGCGGTAAACTGAGCATTGATCACATTGAGATGAGCTATGGCGAAAAGAAAGTGCTTAAAGATGTTAGCTTCGATGTTGCGCCAGGTTCTAAAGTAGCCATCGTTGGGCCAACAGTAGCCGGTAAAACAAGCTTGTTAACTTTGTTGGCGGGCATGGCAAAAGCTAATAGCGGAGAGATTAGATATGATGGACAACTGCTCTCCGAACTAGATCAGGATTCGTTCTATAGGCAGGTGGCCTTTGTGTTTCAAGATAGTGTACTGTTTAATATGAGCTTAAGGGAAAACATCGCTTTTTCTAAAGAAGTAACAGATGCTGACCTTGCAAAAGCTATAGAGAGCAGCGAACTTTCGGGATTTGTGGCTTCACTTCCCAGCGGATTGGAAACCAATGTGTCTGAACGTGGACTTAACTTATCTGGAGGGCAGAAACAACGGATCATGTTGGCCAGGGCTTTGGCCATCGATCCAAAGATTTTGTTATTGGATGATTTTACCGCCCGTGTTGACCAGCAGACAGAAAAACGGATCCTAGAAAATATAAGCGTAAATTATCCCAACATTACCCTGATCTCGGTTACCCAAAAAATTGCGGCAGTAGCCGATTATGATCAGATTATCCTGATGATGGAGGGTGAATTATTGGATAAGGGCTCACATGCAGAGCTGATGGATCGGAGTCCTGAATATATACAATTGTTTAATTCGCAACGTAGCACCAACAGTGATGAACTATAACCTTGATGATAAGGCCGAAGCCATCAACAGATCTATTTTCGCAGAGCTGAAGGAACTAACCAAAGTAGCCGGACGCGAAAGAAAGAACCTGATCATTGCGCTTTTGCTCATGTTGCTTAACACGTTTATCAATCTAATGGGCCCACTGATCATGGGATATACCATAGATCATTATATAGCTACGAAACAATTTGATGGTGTATTGCTAATTGCAGGTCTGTTACTGATCCTATATGCCATCGTTTTTGGAGGAAGCTATCTACAGACCACCTTAATGGGCGGTGCTGCACAACGGATCGTTTTTGGGATGAAAAATGCCGTATTCCAAAAAATACAATCCTTACCCGTTGCCTTTTTTAACCAGAATAAGGCCGGCGATCTGATCTCAAGAGTTAATAGCGATACCGAACGACTGAACCAATTCTTTTCGCAGGCATTGCTACAATTTGTAAACAGCTTATTCATGCTGCTCGCTGCGGGAACTTTTATGTTGGCCATCAATTTTAGATTGGGCGTGGTAACCATTCTTCCAGCACTGCTGATCTGGCTGTTCGTAAACAGACTTTCACCCTGGGTAAGAAAAAAGAATGCAGCAAACCTGAAGAGTACCGGAGCGCTGAGCGGCGAAATACAGGAAAGCCTTGAAAATTTTAAGGTAGTTGTTGCCTTTAACCGTAGGGATTATTTTAGGCAGCGGTTCAGTTTGGCCAACCTCAACAATTATAGTACGGCTATTGGTGCAGGGGTAGCCAATTCTGTATTTATGCCCGTGTTTAGCTTCTTTGCCAACATTGCCCAACTATTAGTATTGATCTATGGGGTATATCTGATAAGACAAAATAGCTTAACTGTTGGGCTGCTGATCAGTTATATTGCCTATGCCACTAACTTTTATAATCCGATTAGACAATTGGCCACTTTATGGACCAGTTTCCAAACAGCCTTAGCGGCTTGGGACAGGATTTCGAATTTATTAGGACTAGAGAATAATTTGGTAGAAGTTTCTGATTCCCCTACCGAAGAAGCTTCATCAGCATTGTTGGAGTTTCGTGAAGTAAATTTCAATTACCCTAATGGGAAGGAAGTTTTGCACCGCATCTCTTTTACATTGGAAAAGGGTAAACGCTACGCTTTTGTAGGGCCAACTGGTGGAGGAAAAACAACAACCGCCTCATTGATGGCAAGATTATACGATCCATCAGCCGGAACCGTATTTTTTAAGGGCAAAGATATTAGAACCTATCCATCAGCCGAAAGAGCCGCACAGATCGGTTTTATTTTGCAGGAACCCTTGTTGTTTTCGGGCACCGTGGGCGAAAATATTGTGTATGGACATGAGGCGTATAGTAAGCTCGGCAACGAAGAACTGTTAAAACTAATAGGAGATGCGGGGCTAGAAGACTTGCTTTCGGTTTTTGACCAGGGATTGGCAACCGAAGTAAACACTTCTGGAGGAGGATTAAGCCTGGGCCAAAAACAGTTGATTGCCTTTATGCGTGCTTTTTTGCGCAAGCCTGCCTTACTGATCTTAGACGAAGCCACCGCTAATATCGATACGGTAACCGAACAATTGTTAGAGAAGATCTTATTACGCTTGCCATCATCTACCACATTGGTAATTATTGCCCATCGCCTCAAGACCATCGAGAATGCCGATTCGATCTTTTTTGTTAACGACGGAGAAGTGCTAACCGCAGGTTCCTTTGCAAATGCGGTTGATCTTTTAATGAACAGCCGGCGTTCAAGTTAGATTACTATAAATTTATAACATCTTTATAAAAAGAACATTATGAAAATAAACATCATCACGCTACTTATCTCTTTAGTTGCATTTAATTGCTTTGCGCAAACCGAAACCGGTGCAACTAAAGCTGTTGCTGATAAATTTGTGAAGCATTACAATGCCAATAGAGCAGATAGTGTTTTTGAACTTTTCACAGCCACCACTAAAACTGCTATACCTTTAGAAAAAACGAAAGAATTTGTAGGTCAATTACATGCTAACTTGGGGAATATCGTAACGCTAAAATTTGAGGATTTTAAAAATGGGTATAACCTATACAAGGCGCAATTTGATAAAGGTGTTATAACATTAAGTATAGCTGTAACAGGACCATATATTAACGGTTTGTTTGTTAGTCCATACGAAATGAAGCGTAATTTAACCAAAATGGACTTTCCGTTAAAAGGAGAATGGACGGTGTTCTGGGGTGGAGATACGAAGGAACAAAATTATCATGTTGAATATGGTTTTCAAAAAAATGCATTCGATATCCTAATCAATAATGCGCAAGGAAAAAGTTATAGAACAAATGGGAAAATAAACGAAGATTATTACGCTTTTGGCCAACCGTTAGTAGCGGCATGCGAGGGGGAAGTGGTTTTAGTAGTTGATGGGGTAAAGGACAATATCCCGGGATCCTTGAATTCTTTTTTCGTTTTTGGGAATACGATTTTGATCAAAACAAAAAACAACGAATATGTTCTTTATGGACATTTAAAGCAGCATTCAGTTAAGGTTAAACAAGGAGACATGGTAAAACAAGGACAAATTTTAGCCCTCTGTGGCAATTCTGGTAACTCCTCAGAACCACACCTGCATTTTCATATTCAAGATAACGAAGATTTTGAGAAGACATTTGGTGTGAAATGTTATTTCTCCGAACTCCTAGTAAATGGAGAGCTGAAAAAAGATTATTCTCCTGTAAAAGGGGATAAAATCAAAGCGTTGAATTAATATTAAACTTTATTGGTCATTCCAGTCTTTAGCTATCCGTATCTCATTATTTGCCAAGGATAGCATTAAATCAAATATGCAAAATTGTCAATCCTAAGCTGAAAAAAATTCAGTAAAACTGAAATTTTTTCAGCTTAGGATGCCCCTTACCGCCATTGGCATAAGACTTGTCCCAAATTTTTCGGAACAGGATGTTTCCAATTTTAATTAATCATAGTTTTAATCATTAAAAAAATTAAGGAGGAAAAACCAATGACACTGGTTAAATTTAATTCAGACAAAAACAACAACAAAAGAGCGTTAGTGCCTGCATTTAACGATGTATTTAACTCCATCTTTACAGACAACTTCTTTACTGAACGTAACATGGCAATGGTGCCAGCGGTTAACATTTGCGAATCTGCAGACCATTTCCAAATTGAACTTGCAGCTCCCGGATTACAAAAAGAAGATTTCAAAATTAATTTAGAGCGTAAACTTTTAAGTATCTCTGTCGACAAAGAATTAACTGACTCGGATCAGGACAAAAGCTATAGCAGAAGAGAATTTGGCTTTACTTCTTTCACCCGCTCGTTTACCCTTCCAGAAAGCGCCGATGAAAATAACATTGAAGCAAACTATACAGACGGGCTCCTTAAGATCAAGATTGCCAAACGTGAAGAAGCGAAGCTTAGCTCTCGCCAGATTTCTATAAGCTGAGATACAAAGGGCTTAAATTTTAAAGTATAATGCTAATTATAGCCGCCGATGCGCAGAAGGGTAAGATAAATCCCCAATCTGCGCATCAGCGGCTAATTTGTTATCTCCCCGTCACAAAATTTATGGAAAATCAATCAATACCACATCTTGAATTAAATTCTTAAATTGATTTCTCCAAATTTCCGCTATGCGCCCTTTGTATACTCTTCCTCTCCGCTACTTTCTGATCTTTCTCATTAGCCTTCAATTTTCAACTAGTTTTGCCCAAAATGAAGCTCCGCCCTTAATACACAAAAGTATAGAGCAACTGGAAAGGGATGTTTTAGAAAAGAAGATATTGCAACAAACGCAACAAGAATTTGAGGCTATAAAAAAGGAAGCGCTCCAATCTCATAACGATATATTGTATGCTCGGGCACTATATAATCTTATGAAAATTAAGGATCAGCGTACCGAAGATACCCTTTATTTTCGTAACAGCGCTTTTATAGATACGCTTTTAAAGGCAAATACAACCCCAAAACTTAAAGCCATATTATATGTGATGCGTGCAAAGCGTATTAGTGCATTTGAAAATATGTATAAGCGATTTAATGCCGCCACCTACCGTACAAAAGATCTAACGGGCAATTATGCAGCACTTACTCCCTTTCAACGGGATAGTTTGGTAATGGCTGATTTAATGGCGGCAATGCAATATCATGATCCAACTTTTGATGGTAAACAATTGGCATGGATTTCATCTAACCCCACCATTTTTCTGTTCGAGCCTAAATTTGAAGATATTGTACTTTCAGAACGGATTAATCTCTTGGCCATTGAGAGATCTTATAATGCTGAACAAAGAGTAAGATCAGAAGAGTGGTTGTCTTTGTCCTCCATAGATTTTAGGTATAAACTACAGCTGCTTTCGAAAGATACGGCCAGCAGCTCAGCTCTAAAAGCCTACCAACAGTGGTTGGCCTTTAACGAAGCCAGCCCGGCAACGTCTTCTTTTATCGAATCGCTTGTTCGCAAATACATCTATCTCTCTGCTCAAAGCGACTCGCTTACAAAACAAGATTATACCGCATATCTACAGGAAAGCACTACCTCGCCTTATCCTGCGCTAAAGGCGCATGCCATTTATCAGCTTTGCTTGATATATAATGAAGAAGGCAATCAATATTTGGGGTCTGGAGTACCATACCTTTCCTATATACCTCAAAGTCTAAATCCAAAAAATCAGTTTTCCCTTATAAAAGCACTAAAATTATATCTTGATAATCGAGCGTGGATGGTTAATTATCCCATATTTAACAGGGTTTTGGAACTGATGGTCAAACAGATCCAATCTAAGGGCATATGGGTCGAAATGGAAGATCATTACCTCCCAAATGAAGCCATCCCACTCCTTGTAACTTACAAAAATATAAATGCATTAAATTACCGGATCATTAAAATCAGTTCAACAGAACCTTCCCTAAAAGATACGGTTTTGGCCACTAACTCCCTATTGTCTAGAGCTGTTGCAGCTCAAGGGAGTTTTTCGTTGCCCTTGCCACTAGATCATAACAAACACGCCATCTATCTAAAACTTGAACCGTTGCCCATCGGGCGTTATCGCTTATTGTTTAGCAACATGCCATTAGAAATTGGCACCAAACTTAATAACATTGTATTTAACGTTACCAACATAGCCGCTGTAAATAGCGATGAAAAGATTGCTGTACTGGACAGAAGAACAGGCTTTCCGCTGGCGGGGGCCAAAATAAAAATGTTTAAGGATAACAGATCGGTTGGCAAAGGAATTCCTATAATTGTTGATAAAGACGGCTTCGTACAGACTAAGGAAGCCGATAACATCCACATTGTGTACAAAGGCGATACCCTAAATTATAACTTTAATGCGATAAAAAACGCCCTTAGCGATGAAGTCTATTCAAAAGAAGAATATGACGACCTTCTTGAGTTTCACGAAGATCACGTACGAATGGAAATTTTTACCGATCGAAGCATTTATAGGCCCGGGCAGACCGTACATTATAAAATTATATTCTTAACCAACGATCCAAAGACAGGGAAGGCCATACTTTTTAATCGGCAAAATCTGGGCGACGGAATTTTTAAAAACAGGTTAAAGAAATGGTTGGCCGATGATAATGATAAAATTTGGTTACAAGATCCATTTCGGAAAACAATAGACTCAACCCGCTTTACCTTAAATGATTTTGGCAGTTTTGCGGGCTCTTTTACCGTTCCAAAAACTGCTGCCACAGGCGAATGGTCTATCGAAGGTGAAGCCGAAACAGATTATCGCGGTAACAGGGGAAATTTTAAGGTTGAGGAATACAAAAGACCTACCATCGAACTCGCCATAGAAAAACAAAAGAAAATGCTCAAACCTGGGCAATCTTTTGATGTTAAGTTTAGGCTCCGTTCGTTAAGCGGGGCCGATTTGGGCAATATTCCGATAAATTATACCATTACACGCCGTGGCCATTTTTCGGAATTGAAAAATGGGGCTAGCGAGTACGTGGACGATTACAAGCAAACAGAACTACTCCATAAAACTGGATATACCAATAACAAAGGCGAACTTTTGGTAACAGTAAGCGATTCGACTGCAGCTAAAGCGATACCGAAAGGTGATGCAGTATGGAATTTTAACTATTCGATAAACGCTACCGCTACCGATGCCACGGGCGAAAGCACCGAAATAGATGAATCTCTGGCCGTTTCTACGCAACCAATTAAAATAAGAATCCCATTAAATAAAGTGTATGATAGGCAAAACTTTCCTGTTCTAAATGTGAGCACAGAGGCCTATTATGAAGGCACGGTAGGCAAAATAGTAAATATTAAGCTCTATAAAGTAACTGATCCAGAGTTAAAAGATTACCATATTAACCGTATAGACCAATGGTATTACAATCAATCAGAGTGGAATGCCTGGTTTCCTACCAGAGCAGAGGGAGTTAAACCAAAAGACGAAAGGATATTGATCCTAGACACTCTAATTAATACAGCGACTTTTGAAAAACTGAGGTTGAATAAGGAGCGTATCAAAGAGGGGTTTTATCAGCTTTTGGCCGAGTGTAGGGACGATGGTAGGCTGATTGGTAAAACCACCGCGAACTTTAGCGTATTCGATAGTAAAGAAACTGGCATTCCCATTAACGACGTAGATTATCTGGAATTTAACAGCGTCAAGCCGGGCGCATGGATTACCTGGTATTCTTCGTCTAAAAAAGATAAATATGCTATTTATCAAATCCTATATGTAGGAGGAAAGAATAAAAAAGGTATAAGAAATAGCTACCAAACCAAGGTAGAAAAGGCCGGTATAAACTTATGGAAATATCTGGTACCAACAGATGCTACTGATGAGATCATGATCAACAAGATTTCGGTGAGCAATAATACCATAGAAAAACTAGAGAAACGGATTTTTATTGAGGCGGCCAGTAAAAGCCAGCCCGAAATTACCGTAGAAAAATACCGTAGGGTAATGGCTCCCGGTACTCAGGAAACCTTTTCGTTATCAGTTAAAACGAAGAACGATAATATAGCTGCAGAACTATTAACCACTTTATATGATGCCTCACTTGATAAGCTAGAACCGCATAAGTGGCAACTGCCTACACCCTCTCGTTCTCCTAATTTATACACTAGATGGAACTATGCGTTAACTTTTCCCACAGCCGCTGGAAATTATCGAGAAGGGCAGTTTTCAATCTATTCAGATTTTAATCAGGTTAAATCCGATACCGTGACGTTTACCGCTTTATCAGGTAAAGTAGCAGGGTTAAGTATAAACGACGCCAGGGGATTACAGGAGGTGGTTGTTGTAGGATATGGGACGAGTATCCAACGATCTCTTTCTTCAAGCAGAGTAGTTCTACGCGGGAACAGGAGCCTTCTAGATTTTGGCCAGCCGCTTGTTATTCTTGATGGCAAAATCTTTAGTGATGATCTAAAAAAACTTGACGCTACATCGATAATTGAGGCCATGGTTTTGAAAGGTGCTGATGCAACTGCCCTTTATGGATCCGATGCCGCAAATGGGGTACTTATCATAAGCACCAAAGGACCAATTGTGTTACCAGATACCGAGCCAACGGTAGTAAAGATTCGCAAAAACTTTAACGAAACTGCATTTTTCTTCCCCCAGGTACATGCCCGAGCTGATGGGTTTTATACATTTAGTTTTACCATGCCCGAAACCGCTACAGATTGGAATTGGAAAATGCTTGCCCATACCCGCAAAGCTAGTTTTGCCTACCTAGAAAAAAAGCTGCAGACCCAGCTTAGTTTAATGGTGCAGCCCAATATGCCTCGTTTGTTATACCAAGGGGATGCCATTACACTTCAGAGCAGAATCACTAATCTGGATACATTAGCCATAAAAGGAACTGCTACATGCAGAATAGAGGATGCGGTAACAGGTGAAGAACTAACTGCGGTGATAGCCACTACTAAGTCTATGCCGTTTAAACTAGATCCAAAAAGTTCAGGGGCGGTGTCTTTTGTGCTTCGCATACCCAGCCAGCAAACCAACCCACTAAAAATTGTAATCAGTGCCGCCACTGCAAGCACAGGCGATGCTGAAGAACATATTATTCCGGTTTTATCAACCAGGATCTTTACAAGGCAGAATAAACCTATTCATTTTACCGATCAATCCACGGTTATTGTACCTTCAGTTAAGCTGCCTTCTGATGCTTTATTGTATGGAGTTGGTATCTCTATCGATCAAAAACCTGCAGCATCATTAGTTTATGCTTTGCCCTGGTTGGCCAACTATTCTTATGATTGTGCCGAACAAACGTTTAACAAATTGCGGGCTAAGGTAACAGCGCTTAGGCTGATCCAAAAAGACACTACTGTACAAAAAGCGTTTAAAGAAGCTGCTGCCGTAGTGGCGAAACAGAACCTGCCAACCGAGCAACTGCCTGATGAATTGGCCGATGAGACCATGCCCTGGCTAGGAATAAGTAGCCATGCAGCACGCCAACAGAACCAATTATTTCACTTACTGGATACGGTTTCGACCAAAAAAGGCGTCGAAAACCATTTAGATAAACTATATCAATTACAGCAATCTGATGGCGGCCTAACCTGGTTCGAAGGAGGAAAGAGTAATCCTTATATCTCAGCTTATGTGCTTGCAGGCTTTGGGCAGTTAAAACAAACAGGATGGGTGCCAGAACCGAAAAGGGCAAGAAAACACAACGAGTTTATTGGAAATTTATTTAATTATCATGAGAGCTTATTGGCTAAATCATCCGAAATAGAATCAAGCGATCTTTTTCAGCTTTATGCATTGTCTTATTGGTGCAAAACCTATTCCTTAACTGAGCAAATGGCACAAAAGGTAAATTCCGTATTAAATAAAGCTTGGGCAAAGGCCGATGAAAAAAACCTGTCGCAACAAGCATTACTTATCATCACTACATTTAGGTTTACCACAATTGCTGACCCCCTAAATCAAAAAGCGCAAACACAATTAGAGAATATAAAACAATTGGCCATCTACGACGAGTTAAATGGATTTCGTTGGAAAGAGATTTCGGATACGGAGGAGCTGAACAACAGTGAAGAAGAAACTATGGCTCTTCTTGCCGAAGCTTTTGAATTGAGTGGAAAGTATCCAACTGTACAAACTGGGATCGTAAAATGGTTGCTTACCGCCCGCCAAGACGACCATTGGCAAACTACTAAAGCCACTGCCGCCGCAATAGACCTTTTGCAAAAGAACAAAGAAAAGATCTTTGATGGCAACAAGGCTTTATCAGCACAGGTAAATGACCAGAAAATTTCAATTTCTGATGATTTGTTAACAGGTGTTCCAACCTCGATGGTTAAAACTGATCAGCTACCACAATCAATAACCATTAAGCAAGATGGTACTAATGCCAATGGTAACCTAACCTGGTATTATTTTGCTCAGCCCTCACAATTGAATACCCTAAATAAGGGTATCACTATAAACAGGCAGTTCTTTAGCTATAATGAAGGTAGAGGCTGGGGTTTATTAAATGCGGAGACACCATTAAAAACAGGAGATCGTGTGCGGGTTAAACTAAGCATTGAAACAGATTCGCGACTGAAATTTGTTCATATCAACGATCCTCGAGCTGCAGCTTTCGAACCTAAAGAAAATAATAGCGGTTATCGATATACAGATGGATTTGGTTATTACCTGTCTATACGAGATACAGGGCTAGATATTTTTGCAGAGGCCATTCCGAAAGGGATTTCAGAAATTACTTATGAATTAATAGTAGCCCATACAGGTGAGTTTACAAGCGGACCAGCAAGGTTACAATGCATGTACCAGCCTGCAAAAACGGCCTATAGTGATGCGATGAAAATAAATACCAAAGCTGTTCAATAAGTTTTCTTTTCTTGATGTTAACAGTGTTTAGCAAAAATATAGTTTAGAGTAACATCTGATCAAAATTAAACTCCAAATGCTGGTGCAAGAAGTGCTTAAGTGATTTCAAAACATTGGGTTAGGATAATAATTGGTGCGATAGCCTTAAGATCATCTTGCTTTATGTATTTAATTATAAGAGTATGGAAAGAATTTATTACACCTTGATCTGTGTTTTTATGCTGTCTTTTACCGCTTGTGCACAATCAACAACAAAACCTGTGGATGTTTCGTGGCTTGTAGGTAGCTGGCAAGGAACCTACAACGATAAGCCCTTTTATGAGGCCTGGCGTAAATTGAACGATTCCCCTCATAAATCTTACGATCGAAATAAAAAGCGCAGACACGCTAATTAAGGAAAACGGCATCATCCGCCTCGGGAAAAAAGAGAGTTTTTTTAGGGGTAGTGATGCAAAGTGGATAGTTTCGGATATCAACTCAGCCGAAATCATATTAACCAATGATACATTAAAGTATGCAAATAGAATACGTTGGGCCCACTTAGAAAACGACCATTGGTATACTGAAATCAAAAACCCCAAAAATACCATTACTTACGACCTTAAAAGAATACCATGGTTAGATGGAGCAATTGATGCTTTCATTAACAAAAATAGGGTCAAGAATTAGTTAGCTTCTTAGAGGGTAGGCTTTGGTTAGCGCTTCTTTTTGGTTTTGAGGTATAGAATTTGGTATAACAGCTATTTCTTAGGCATACGTCATTAATCTCTATTTTTGGGTATGAATTTAACCAAGTATTTCAGCAACAAAACCTATCGAATTTTTCTGATACTGACCCTTATATCGATCGGATTGTCCGTAACATCACTTATTGGTGGGTATTTAATTTCGGCTTTTCCAGACGTATATAAATTGCCCCTAGTGTTTCTGGCAGGTTTAAACTTTATATTTATAAGCATAGTTGCTTTCTATTATTTCAAAAATCAGTTTAATAACAGCCATAAATTAACTCCGGGAACTTTAAATACAATTACGGTACTTCTGTTGGTAGTAACCTTCTTCTGTAACCTGTGTTATCTGATCATGCTTTGCGAAATCTTTTATGAGCGCTTTGCTTAACCCAATAGGTGTGAAGTAGATCAGGGAAAATCATGATATTTAATCAAGCACTGAAACAGTAAGCTTAATAATGTTATCAAAAACAGAGGGTGCTGGATTGGATTTGGCTGTAACCCGCATCCCTTTTACAGCATTGAGGATAAATCTGGCAAGTGCTTTGGGATCCTGATTATTCTTAATTTCACCACTTTCCTGACCTTTCTTAATTACGAGATAAAAGGCTTCCTCCATTTGCTGGTCATTTTTGCATACCAAGCTGCCCACTTCCTGATCGTGCGGAGCTACTTCAACTTCGGCGTTAACCATAAAGCAACCTTTCTGCTGGCTATCACAAACAATTTCAGGGGTGGTGAGCCTTAGTAAGGCGGTAATCGTTTCTTTTGCAGACTCTGTTTGATCAATAATGTCTTGGATTTTCGCAGCACCCGCAAGCTGATAGCTCTCAAGAGCTTTAATAAACAAGGTGTGTTTGTCGGTATAGGTGTCGTATAAACTCGAGCGACTGATACCCAACGCATCTACCAAATCTTGCATGGATGTGCCATTGTATCCCTTGTGCCAAAAAAGTTGGATTGCTTTGGTTAGCACTTCGTTCTCATCAAAATCTTTCGTTCTTGCCATAACCAGAAATAGCCTTGCTTGTATAAAGCAAAGCTATTCATTTTAAATTACTTTTTATAAAGCCCTCGCTCTTACCTTACGCCACCGCTTGCGATTAATATCTCTCCCGTTAACCAACGAGAGTCTTCTGATGCAAGAAATACGGAAACATCGGCGATATCGTTTGGCTGACCCATCCTGCCAAGAGGAGTAGAGTTTACCGCTTCGTTCGCAAAATCACTACCAATAAACCCGGCGGTATGCGTTCCCTCAGTTTCTACCATACCGGGATTGATAGAGTTTACCCGGATATTTTTTCCCGCAAGCTCTTTGGATAATACACGGGTGATGGCATCAACCGCACCTTTTGTTGCCGTATAGATTGAACTTCCGGGAGGCGTGATATTGCTAACTGCCGAACCTATGTTGATAATGCTTCCACCCTGTGTATTAAAATTCTTTACAGCACCTTGTGTAGTTAGCAACAATCCCAATACATTGGTATTAAATTGAGTATGAAAATCTTCAGCGCTGATTTCTTCTATCGCACCAAATTTATAAACACCCGCATTGTTTACCAAAATATCTACTGCCCCGAAAGCTTTGTTTGTTTCGTCGAATAAACGCGCTACATCATCAGCATCGCTTACATTTCCCTGTACAGCAATGGCTTTACCACCATTATCGGTAATCTCTGCTACCACAAGCTCTGCCCCAGCTTTAGCCGATGCATAATTTACAACTACACTTGCGCCTGCTGCTGCAAGGCTTTTAGCTATCCCAGCACCAATGCCTTTAGATGCTCCTGTTATTACCGCTACTTTGTTTGTTAATCTTTTCATGTTATATCTATTATATCTATTGGAATAATCGTTCCGCAAACATAACTCAATAATGGAACGATTGTTCCAAAAAAGAAAAATTATTAGGATGCGATGACAAAACAGCTACCAGTTGGCTTTTTTCTCGAAGGAATCCAGTGGCATAGTTTGGCAGTTCTTTTAGATTATCCATTTAAGATCCCCAAAAAATGCCTATCCTGATCGTATTGAAGTAGTATCTTGACTATTTTCATAAATATTCAACAAATTGCTTTGTAATTCAAAGTGCTTTTGTATATTTGCATCATTATCAATTATTATATGAAAATAAAATTTGTATTCACTTTTATAATCACGCTATCGATGATTTCGGTAGGGCATGCACAACTACCAAGCAAAGCAAAGCTAGACCAGTTTTTAGATCAGCTTGATGAGAAAAAGAAAGCGATGGGAAGTTTGCTCATCGCCAAAGATGGCAAAATCCTATACGCCCGCTCTATTGGCTACAGCCAGATTGATGGAACAGAAAAGAAACTTTTATCTGCACAAACCAAGTACAGGATTGGCTCCATTACCAAAGTGTTCACTGCTACGATGATCTTTCAGCTTATTGAAGAAAGAAAGTTAAAATTGACAGATACGCTCTACAAATTTTTACCGCAAGTTCCAAATGCTAAGAAGATTACGATTGAACAAATACTTGCGCATCGGAGCGGGATCCATGAAGTGAGCAACGATCAGGATTATCGGGCCCTAAGAACTAAAGGGCTTGCACAAGACGAAATGATGGCTTTGATCGTCAAAAGCGCTCCAGATTTTGAACCCGGACAAAAATATGCCTATAGTAATACGGGATATTTTGTTTTGGGTACCCTTGTAGAGAAATTAACCGGAAAGTCTTACAGTGAATCTTTAAAGAAAAGAATTACAGATAGGATAGGCATAAAGGATACTTATCCAGCAAGCGGAAATATTGATATATCGAAGAACGAAAGTTTTTCTTATAAGTATAGTCGCGATTGGGAAAAGCAAATAGAAACCCACCCAAGCCTTCTTTTTGGATCAGGTTCAATAGTTTCTACCGCTGCAGACATGGCCAGCTTTATTCAGGCACTCTTCAATGTTAAACTGGTCTCGAAAACAAGCCTTGATCAGATGACGAACAGTAAACTAGGTTTGGATACTTTTACCTATAATGGCAAAATTGCATATGGCCACACCGGTGGTGTAGATGGTTTTGGTGCCTGGTTGGCATATGTACCAGCTGAAAAGCTTACCGTCTCCTATGCTACAAATGGTAAAGTTTATCCTGTGGCTGATATGATCGATAATGTGTTTAATATTTATTGGGGAAAGGAAGTCGCCATTCCTACCTTCCAATCGCTAGTGATAAGTACAGAAGTGCTTGATAAATATGTTGGAGTATACGCCAACCCTGCTGCACCGTTAAAATTTACGGTAACAAGAGATGGACAAAAGCTTTTTTTACAGTTAACAGGTCAATCCCTTATTCCGCTCGAGCCAACTGCGATAGATAAGTTTAAAGTCGAAACTCCTCCTTTAACGATTGAATTCGATGTAGATAAAAAACAATTGATTATAAAACGTAACGGAGGAGAACGGGTTTTTACAAAAGAAAATTAATTTATAACATGAAAAATTTAGTTACAGACCATGACAACAACAAACAACCTTACAGCACAATTTAAAATTGCTTCATTAATAAATAGAATGCTGATTGGTGCGGGCATCGGATTAGTACTGATGGCAATTTTCCTCTCAGGAAATTATACAGCAAGACCAGAATGGGGGCAATACTGGATGATCAGGCCATTCGTAGTTATGGCCATTGGAGGCGCCGGGGGTGCTGCCTGTTTTTATTTCCTGTACCTACTTTTCGGTTATGAAGGCGGTTGGAGAAAAACAGCTTCCATAATAATAGGTGTTATTGGGTTTATCATTGCATTATATCTTAGCTTCGTTTTGGGCCTGGCAGGTACCATGTGGCATTAATAATACCTAGAGATTTATTAAATTAAAATTAAACAGATGAAAGACGAAATAATTGCACATCTTGACGACTCAAAACAACTTGAGCGCTTGTACCGTTCGGATAAGGCTTCCTTTAAGCGGGAATTTAATGCTTTATATCCCGAATTTAAGCACAATACACTTGCGGGTTATTGGAACGAGAGGCTAAATTACGAAAGTGATGAGGTGAGTTGGGGTACAGGCAAAGATTTACTCATGGTAATCATAGCATCGCTTACAGCGGGATTTATTGCAAAGTTTCCTGCAATCTTCGGTATTAACGAAGAATTTTTTTACACCAGAAATATTGGTTTTATCGTATTCCCTTTACTAACGGTTTATTTTGCCTGGAAGAATAAATTATCCATTGGCAAAATTGCCTTTATTGCTTTTGTAACCCTTGCAAGTGTAATTTTCATCAATTATTCTTTTTTGAATATTAAGGAAAGCGATACCTTAATTCTATCGTGCATCCATTTACCATTGTTGCTGTGGTCTATGTTAGGCTTTTCTTTTGTGGGCGGTGGCAAAAATGAAGGCGAAAAACGACTTAATTTTTTAAAGTACAATGGCGATCTGGTGGTAATGACAACACTGATTTTAATAGCTGGCGGAATCATGTCGGCCTTAACCGTTGGCCTTTTTTCGTTGATCGGTCTAAATATCGAAGAGTTTTATTTCAAAAATATAGCAATTATCGGCCTTGCCTCAGCGCCTATAGTGGGCACCTACCTTGTACAAACTAACCCACAATTAGTAGGTAAAGTTTCGCCCGTAATCGCGAAACTTTTTAGTCCGCTGGTAATACTGATGCTTGTAACCTATCTTATTGCAATCGTTTATTCGGGGAAAGATCCTTACAACGATCGCGAATTCCTACTTATTTTTAATGCCCTATTAATTGGTGTAATGGCCATTATTTTCTTTTCTGTTGCCGAAACAGCAAAGAGCGCTAAAAATGACCTCCAGATCTGGGTACTTTTTTTATTATCTGTGGTAACTATAATAGTTAACGGCGTTGCACTTTCAGCCATCCTATTTAGGATTTCCGAACTGGGAATAACCCCAAATAGAGCTGCGGTTTTGGGGGGTAATATTTTAATTTTGGGCAATCTCCTTTTGGTAATGCTTAAGCTATTAAAGGTCCTTTCTAAAAAGGCAGGCATCATCGAAGTTGGAAAAGCAATTACTTCCTATTTGCCACTTTATGTGGTTTGGACATTCATCGTAACCTTTTTATTTCCTTTGATTTTCGGAGTTAAATAATATCCCTACACGTTTAATAGTTTTTTAATAGAAAAGCCGCCAATTTATATTAGCGGCTTTTCGTTTACTAGGTCTTTACAATTT
This sequence comes from Pedobacter sp. NO84, assembly GCF_059703915.1. Lineage (NCBI taxonomy): Bacteria > Pseudomonadati > Bacteroidota > Sphingobacteriia > Sphingobacteriales > Sphingobacteriaceae > Pedobacter > Pedobacter sp. NO84. The sequence continues at coordinate 2,767,570 of NZ_AP046575.1, read as the reverse complement.
AACGCACTGGCAAATAAGGAGGTGAAATATGATTATCCCTTAGTCGATAGTGTTTTCATCTGAACGATCACGCTTATAAAAACGATCCTTATTAAAATTTTGATGGGTGTAAAAATTGTTCTGATCAAATTCGTTGATCGATTCTTGAGAATCAATATCTGGATTTCCGAAGATGGATCTAATTTGCAGTTCTGTTTCTGCTCTAACCTCGCCGCGTTGATAGCTTGGAAGGGCACTAAACTGATCGATCAGAAAATTTTGAAAGACAACTTCATCTTCGCTGGTATGCAGATGGGCTAAGCCAATTGGGATCATAACCTTCTTCCGCTCATCTAGTTCGTTCTCTTCCAGATCTACGATTAAATAACGAACCGATCTGGTTTCAGGATCAAATAAGAGCTCATCTATTTTCCCCAGATAAGTGTCATTTTCACTTTTAACTTTCCAGCCAATGATATTTGGCTCTCCGTCTACGATCTTAAAATCGCTTTTAGATAGCTCTTGGAGCGATCTATATGTATTTTTTTGTTGTTCCATGTTTTTTAGGTTGATGTAGGGTTGCTTATTAACTTTTTGGAAAAACAACAATAGAAACATTGCGATTTTGTTGCCTTCCTTCTTTGGTTTGATTAGTGGCAACGGGCTCAGCTTCTCCGAGAGACTGCACCGAAATGGTTTCACCAGCAATATTTCCGCTTGTAGTTAGCCAATTTTTAACGGCTTCTGCACGTTCCTTACCAAGTTCTTTATTTTCATCTGCTGGTCCGGTTGAATCGGTACTTCCAAACACACCAATTGTTGCTCCAGGAAAGCGTTTGGCGATCACGTCACTGATCATTTTAAGTTTGTTCTGCCCTGTGGCCGATACATCATTTCCCGCTGTAGGGAACAAAATGTTTTCTCCTAGAGTGTAGATGGTATAGGTTCCGTTACCCCTGGTTACAATATCGCTATCGGTAATGTCTGCGTCTGTGGTGGCTGCAGAATTAAAATCAACACTGTTCCAATCGGGCATGGTTGCTGCAATCGCTTTTCCTGTCGAATCACTGGCGGTTGAGTCTGGCCCACTGCCTGTAGTTTCACTACCACATTTTTTAAACAATAATGCCGCGAGTGCGATGAGTACGAGTAATAATAAGAGCCATACCCACCAAGGGCGCGATGGCTTTGGTTCAACTTCTAGATGTGCCATTTTTAAATTAAGGTTAATGATTTTGAGTGCTTAATTGCAGTCTTTAAATACAACAGCAATACCGAACAATAGTTTTGAGTATTAATCTGGAAGCGGCCTAAAAAAAGACAAACAATCTATTTTTTGAGATGTTAGCTAGCTGCTTAATGATTAACATTTAATTAAACCCATATGTTTGAACAAATCTTAGATTTAGTAAAGGAGAAAATTGGCGGGAGTATTATCCCGGTTGAAAACGAAGAAGAAGTACACCAGGAAATTGCCGGACAGATTAAAACTGGACTGCAACAACATGCCGTAGAACAAGGGGGAGTAGGTGGGCTCTTGTCTTCGTTATCTGGCAGTCTTTCTGGCAGTCCTATTACCGGCGCAATTGCTGGAGGTATTGTATCTTCACTCGGAACAAAATTTGGCTTATCACCAGCAATTACGGGAGCCATAGCAGGTGCGATCCCAGGTATTTTAGAGAAATTTGCCCACAAAGCAAATGACCCAAATGATAACAGCATTACCCCAGATTCGATAACAAGTTCGCTAGCAAAGAGTGGCGGCTTGGGAGGTCTCATTAATGGGCTGTAAACTAGAACGGGATAAGCTTTAAAAGCTGGATATTGCCCAGCTTTTAACTAACCCAATACTAACAAGCGAGGTAACATTTCCTACTAAAGCCCTCGGCTTCCTCTCCTCTACTTAGCTATAAGTTTTTCCAAGGTCGATCTCAGGTCAAGTTTACTATCTGCCACTAGCATTGCACCCGCTCTTTCATGGGCAGGATTGTTAAGGCCTGCTATTACTGGCGCTGTTAGCGCTGTTTTTCCACCAAAGTACTTAGCCATGTCCCAGTTAATTTTAAACTTTACTTTGATGGGCGTTTTGCTTTTAGCTGATTCGCAAGAAAACACATCATAAGGTGCATTTTTTTCTTGCGTTAGTGCTTGGTTAATAACGAGAAGCGGTTCATCGTTTATGCGAATGGTTCTCAATATTAAATATTCTTCGGATATAGAATTTACTACATAATCTTCTCTAAGATTAGGGGATAGATAGCTTGGATCAAGTTGGTTATATTTGGTATAAAAGGACCAAAGGCACGCATCTTTTAATTTAGTGGCAATTTCCCTATTTTCTGGATAGGCTACTATAGCATCATATCCCGTTAAAAACGCTGCATCATAATTTTTCTGGTAAGTATAAGCGCTCATGATGCGGGATATTGCCATCTCTTTAGTATGGTTAACATTGTCAGTATTAAGCGAAATCGATTTCTTGAAATAAACTATAGCAGAATCAAGTTTATTGTCGGTAGAAGCAATTACCCCCAGAAAATGATAGGTGCCATAAAATGTCGAATCTTTCTGCAGCGCAATTAAAAATTGCTGCTTGGCGGTGGGATTGTTAGCACCCATGAGATTAAGACCTTTAAAGAACTCCTCGGGGGGACGTTGAGCATATACACTCGTGGTGATAAATGCCGAAAGAAGCAATAGATAAAAATTTTTGTACATAGCACCTAATTTAATTAAATCTAGTATTTTATTTTGAAAAATTAAATTATCCCTTACGCTATCATTACAAAGCACCTCACCTGCTCATTTCCAACCATAATGTTCGATATCGGGCATTTTTTACTTTTAAAATATCGGTAACTAACTTAAATATAGATAGTTAACAATGGCATCGCTCTTGCAAGGCTAGGATGACAAGAAGGATAGGATTGAAGGATAACTAAGTTTAACCGATCAATAGGATTACGTCAGGACTAAACCATAACGCTAAACACCAAACGCCAAACCCCGAACAAATGGATACACTTATTGAAGACGAAGTCATCAGCCAAAAAAGAAAAAAACGATTGTTGATCGCTGGTCTTATCATTATTTTACTTATCGCAACAATCTGGTTGTTCCGAACTTACTTTAAACCTTCATTAACTGCAGCAGATTTTACTACCGCGAAAGTTGAAGTTGGTCTTATAGAAAACACGATTAATGCTACCGGAGAAGTATTGCCAGAATTTGAAGAAATAATAGCAAGTCCCATTAATGCCTCAATAAAAAATGTATTAATGGATGCAGGTAACAAAGTAAACAAAGGCCAATCTATCCTTACATTGGATAAATCCGTTACTCAAACAGATTATGAGAAGTTGCGGTTCCAGATGGAATCAAAGGAAAATGAGATCCGCAAGCTAAAACTCGATCTTGAAAAGAGCTTTTTTGATATTAAATCTAATAATAGTATTAAGCAATTGCGCATCAGCAATCTAAAAGATGCGGTTTCTTCAGCTAAAAGATTACTCAAAGCTGGAGGAGGAACAAAAGAGGATGTAGAACGTGCCGAGCTCGATCTAAAAGTGGCAGAACTGGAAAAACTGCAGTTGGAAAACGAAATTAAGAGCAAGCAACAAACTATGAAGATCGAAATCAGGGAAGCAGAGATTGCTTTGGCCATTCAGGGCAATGATCTTAACGCACTCAAAAGAAAACTCGATCTGGCAGAAGTGGTTGCCACTAGAGCAGGGGTAATTACCTGGGTAAACAAAAATATCGGCGCCAGCATCCACGAAGGAGAAGCATTGGTACGCATTGCGGATCTGAGCGGATTTAAAGTGGCAGGAAGCATGTCTGATAATATGTTAGACAAAATTAGCAACCGAATGCCGGCCCTTGTAAGGATTGGGGATAAACTGTTGAGGGGCGCGATCGTTAATATCTCGCCAGCGGTAAACAATGGTATTGTTTCCTTTGATATCCAACTTAATGATAAGAGCAGCAAAGAATTAAGGCCAAACCAAAAGGTAGATGTGTTCTTGATTACCGAAACCCGAAATGAGGTTTTACGCGTAGCCAACGGACCCACCTTCAATGGATCCAATCTACAGGATGTATTTGTGATAAAGGACGGAATTGCAGAGCGAAGAACGGTAAAAACCGGCCTTAGCAATTTTGATTATGTAGAGATTCTGAGCGGTCTTAAAGCGGGGGAAGAGATCATCACCTCGGATATGAGTGCCTACAAGAACACTAAAACGATCACCATTGGACAGTAATAAATGATGGAAAATGGAAGATGGAAAATGGAAGATGGAAGATGGAAGATGCGCCGACTCAAAATGAAAAGGATGAACATATATTTTAAACGAGAATTATTAACTATAATGAAGAAATTTTTAGTTTTTGGTTTAGTAGTGCTAGGGGTTATAAACGTGCATGCCGCATCCATAGATACCTTAAAACTAACGTTACCAGAAGTGGTTGCCATGGCCAAATCAAATTCTATTGCAGCCAAACAAGCCATTACGGTTAAGGAAACCAAATATTGGGAATGGCGAACGTTTCGCTCTAATTATCAGCCACAATTGTCGCTACAGGGGATTTTGCCAGGTTATTCTAAAACCTATACCCAGGTGCAACAACCCAATGGTACCATACTTTTTCAACCTGTTCATAACGACAATTCATCGCTTACCCTCAACTTTAGCCAAAGTATTTCCGCTACAGGAGGCACCATTTACGGTACCACCCAACTGCAACGCTTTGATGATTTTGACCGAAATAATGTGCTTTATAACGGAATTCCGTATGGCATAGGCTATACCCAACCTTTATTGCAATTTAATGCGCTGAAATGGGATAAGAAAATTGAACCCTTAAAATACGATGAAAGCAAACAGGCATTTATAGAAACACAGGAAAAAATTGCCATTACTGTAACGGAGTACTTTTTTGATCTTCTCCTTGCGCAGGTAAACCTGAACATTTCTGAAACCAATTTTGCCAATACACAACGGATCCTGACCATTGCAAATACAAAGTTCGAATTGGGTAAAATCTCTAAAAATGAAATCCTACAATTGCAACTGGAAGTATTAAATGCCCAAAAAGCAGTAGGCACCGCAAAGCGTGATGTAGAGATTGCCACCTTAAATCTTCGTAGTTACGCGGGGATTGAAGGCGATGACAAAATTAAACTTACCATGCCCGAGGTAGTTAAACAAATGAATGTTGCTGCAGATAAAGTGCTACAGGAAGCTTTCGAAAACCGTTCAGATGCCATTGCATTTGTTCGCCGTTTGGCAGAAGCTAAAAGAGATGTGGCCAAAGCCAAAGGCGAAAATGGATTAACGGCTACATTAAGGGCAAACTTGGGTTACTCTAGTGCTGGTCCGAATATTTTTGATGTTTACCGATCGCCAAAAAATCAGCAGGCTGTTGAGCTTCAGCTTTCCATTCCGATTATGGATTGGGGAAGATCAAAATCAAGAACCAAAACTGCCTTAGCAAACGAGCAGTTTACCACCTATGCTGTAGAACAGGATAAACAGACCTTTAAGCAACAGATTATTACGCAGGTTACGCTCTTTAATATGATGAAAGAACAGATCCAGCTCACTGATGCTGCCGAAAGAATAGCTGCAGAAAAGTATAAGATTGCGAGCGAACGCTACGTGCTGGGCAACCTAAGCATTACCGACTTGAGCATTGCGTTTCAAGAAAATGACCGAGCAAAGCGCGATTATGTTTCTTCGCTCCGGGATTTTTGGGCGGCTTATTATCAGCTGCGCTATTTGTCGCTCTACGATTTTGAAAACAATAAAAAAATAACCTATTCATAACACTTAAATTAAAATTGCACAAATGATACGCTTACAGAACATAGAAAAAGTTTACCGAACAGATACGGTAGAAACGCTGGCCATAAACGGCATTAATTTAGACATTGCCAAAGGCGAATTCCTGTCGATCATGGGACCCTCAGGCTGCGGAAAAAGTACGCTGCTAAATATTATGGGACTTTTAGACGAGCCTTCTAAAGGTAAGATCAGCATTGATGAACAGGATCTCAGCAAGTACTCAGACCAGCAGTTAGCAAAATTCAGGAACCAAAAACTGGGTTTCATTTTTCAAAGCTACCACCTTATCAACGACCTTCGAGTATTGGATAATGTTGAGCTTCCGCTATTGTACCGTAACTCGTCGGCAAAAGAACGTAAAATGCTTGCTTCAGCTGCGCTAGAGAAAGTTGGATTAAGCAATAGGTTAAAACATTTTCCTACTCAATTATCAGGAGGACAGCGACAAAGGGTAGCAATAGCCCGAGCAATTGTGGGAAATCCACAGATTATACTTGCTGATGAGCCCACTGGCAACTTAGATAGCGGAATGGGAAATGAAATTATGGAAATCCTGATCAACCTAAACCGAAATGAAGGCACTACCATCGTAATGGTTACCCACGACGAAAACATGGCCAATAAAACCCACCGATTGGTTCGTCTTTTTGATGGTTCACAAGTTCAATAAGCACGATTATGTTAAAAAACTATTTTAAAATTGCTATTGCTGTATTGAAGCGAAGAAAGTTCTTCACGTTCATCAGCCTGTTCGGGATCAGTTTTACACTAACTATCTTAATGGTAGTTACCGCTTTTTTCGATAAAATACTAAGTGCCGATTATCCTGATTATAAACGAGACCGCTCATTATACGTGAGTACGATGGAATTAAAAAACACGAAGGAAAATTGGCTCAACAGAAGTGATGTTTCCTACTACTTTCTAAGCCATTATGTATCTAAGCTCAAAACTGTTGAGAAAATGGCTATTTCTTCGGGCGCCATCTCATCAAATGCCTATGTAAACAACAAAAAGATTGTGATCGGCTATAAATACACTAATGCAGATTATTGGAATGTGCTAGAATATAAGTTTTTAGAGGGAAAACCCTACAATCAATCCCAGATCTCAAATGCAGAACGTGTTGCAGTAATTTCTGAGCATACCAAAAAGGCTTACTTTGGGGATAAGGCAAATGTTGTGGGCGAATATATTTCGGCCGATAATGTAAACTACCGCGTAATTGGCGTAGTGGCAAACGTAGCCGAAAGCAGCGATAAACTATTTGGCGATATGTATGTGCCCTACACCCTTTCAAAAGAGAACTATGATAAGGTAGAACTAATGGGTTCATTTAATGCGGTACTTTTGGCTCGCACTAAAGGAGATGTGCCCAAAATGAAGAAGGAGTTTGATCAGATGATGCGTAAAGTGCCTTCTCCAAGCAAAGATTTTGATAAGGTGTACTGCAATGCAGATTACTATGCAGAAAGCATGAGCCGAAGAATTGCTGGTAGTGGCGAGGATTCTGGGCTGAAAGGTATTATTATGATTATCAGCGGTATGGTATTGCTTTTCCTTCTCTTACCCACCATTAACCTGGTAAACATTAACATCACGCGGATTATGGAGCGTTCATCAGAAATTGGCGTGAGAAAAGCCTTTGGTGCATCCTCGAAAACATTGGTGTACCAGTTTATTGTAGAGAATATCATCCTTACTTTACTAGGTGGGGTAATTGGACTTATTTTTACCGCCGTGGCCATTTATTTTCTAAATGAAGCCAATTTTATTTCCGATCTGCATTTAGAAATCAATCTTAAAGTTTTGGGCTATTGTTTACTCACCTGTTTATTCTTCGGTCTGTTTTCTGGAGTTTATCCGGCTTGGCGAATGTCTAGATTAAATGTAGTAAAAGCATTGAAAGCCTAATCAATTACTATTAAAAAAACTATTATGTTAAAACATTTATTTAAACTGATCTGGAACAAAAAGAAGCAAAACTTCCTGCTCCTTTCAGAAATCTTCGTTTCATTCCTAGTGATATTTGCGGTATTTTCTTTTCTGGTTTTTTATTACCAGAACTATAACTCGCCACTTGGTTTCGATTATAAACAGGTTTGGTCTATCAGTTATGATAATAGCCAACAAACAAGTAACACAGATACGCTGGATATCTTTTATACCAATCTTCGCAAATCTTTAAAGGCCATGCCAGAAATAGAGGAAGTAAGCTTTTCGAGCTCAAATTTCGCCTACTCAAATAGCATGTCGAGTACAGGATTAACCATGAAAGGCAAAAAGTACAATCGGGTACTTAGCTTTGTTGTTGATGAGGATTATCCAAAAGTTTGGGGGATGCAACTAATTGCAGGACGCTGGTTTAATGCCGAAGATGCAGCTTCAAAAGATAAACCAGTGGTGATTAACGTTAAACTAAAGGAGGCGATGTTTGGAAAACAAGATGCAGTGGGTAAGGAAATAGGAGATTATGATGCCAAACAAAAAATGAAAATAATCGGTGTGGTACAGGATATCAGAACCGATGGCGATTATTGGCCCGCAGAGAATAACTTGTTCAATCGCTTAGATACAGGTTATCTTGCCAGTACCAGTACCATTTTGTTAAAGGTAAAACCAAATACGAGTGCCACTTTCGAAAGCCAATTGTACAAGTTTATGACCAATAGTATCAAGGAGGCGAATATAAAAATAGAACATGTGGATGAAATGCGTGTTGCTAAAAACAAAGTAACCATCATTCCCCTCTTAATTTTCACCATTATTGCAAGTTTCCTGATCATTAATGTGGCGCTTGGCTTATTTGGGGTGCTGTGGTATAACATTAACAAAAGGAGAGGAGAAATTGGTTTGCGCAGGGCGATTGGTGCAAGTGGAAGTGCGGTATCCTTTCAACTGGTGTCTGAGGCATTGATCTTAGCAACTTTATCGCTGATCGTGGGCTGTTTCTTTGCCGTTCAGTTCCCATTGCTCAGCGTTTTTGATGTACCCACAAGTGTGTACCTTATCGCCATGCTGCTGGCCATTGTTTTTATTTACCTCTTGGTTTTTGCGTGCTCATTGTATCCTGGCAAGCAGGCCGCAGCAATTCATCCAGCAGTTGCATTGCATGAAGAATAATACTTATCTTAACTTCGCATATGATACTACTAGTTGATGATGATATCGCAGTAAGAACCTCCCTAACGCTACTTTTAAAAGGCGCTGGAAATGAGGTGGTCACGGCAAGTAATGCTGTTCAGGCTTTTGAGATTGTACAGTCTCAAAAGCCTGAACTTGTTATATTGGATCTCAATTTTTCTATCGATACCTCCGGGAAAGAGGGCATGAGCCTGCTTCAACAGATTAGGGCCATCCATGCAGTTTTGCCAATCATCCTGATTACAGGCTGGGCCAGCATAGACCTTGCTGTACAGGGCATGAAACTAGGAGCAAATGATTTTATCCATAAGCCCTGGAATAACGACTATGTACTTCAATCTGTGGCCACTCTCCTGCAATTGAACGGTAAGAAACCCTCTTCAAAAAACAGAAAAGAACTTGATCAAAAATATCAGTTTAAACAGATCATCGGAGAGGATGCAGGCTTATTAAGCATTCTGGAAATCATCGGCCGGGTGGCCAGTACCAACGCCTCAATTTTAATTACCGGAGAAAGCGGAACAGGAAAAGAGCTGATTGCAGAAGCGATCCACGAAAATAGTATGCGTGCAGCCAAGCCTTTCGTGAAGGTTAATTTGGGCGGTATTTCTACTTCATTGTTCGAAAGCGAAATGTTCGGTCATGCCAAAGGCGCTTTTACCGATGCCCGCTTTGATAGGATGGGCCGTTTTGAAATGGCGCATAAAGGGACCATTTTTTTAGATGAAATTGGCGACTTGGAAGCGAGCAGTCAGGTTAAATTGTTGCGTGTACTACAGGATAGAACCTATGAGGTCTTGGGCAGTAGCCGAACCAAGGTGGTTGATGCCAGGGTAATCTGTGCAACCAATAAAAACCTTAATGAAATGGTTGCCCTCGGCACATTTAGGGAAGATCTGCTCTATCGGATCAACCTGATTTCCATTCATTTGCCGGCATTAAGAGAACGTTCGGAAGATATCCCTTTATTGGTTAATTTTTTTATTGATAACCTTAAAGAAATATATAACAGACCTCACTTGGCGGTTTCAGCATCCGCCATGCGCTGGTTAAAAGCGTTGCCTCTGCCCGGAAATATCCGCCAGTTAAAAAACCTAGTAGAACGTACAGTGCTGATCACTGGAAAAGAAGAGCTGGGAATTGACGATTTTCACGGGCAAATGCATCTTTCGCCCTTAAAGAACGATAAAGTTAAACTCCCCGGAGTAGGAACCATTACCCTAGATCAGATGGAGGCCGAAATGGTAAAACAGGCCATGAGTTTCCATAAAAACAGGATCACTAAAGCTGCAGCCTCACTTGGCATAACCAGAAATGCACTTTATCGCAGACTGGAAAAGTATCAAATCCCATTTAATGAGACTGAAGACTAAGTATATCGCCTTTGTGGTGGGAATTCACCTGGTTTGTCTGCTGATGAGCTATCTGATTTTCGAACATGAAAAGATCTTTTTCATCCTTGCCGAAGCGGTTATCGTTGTCTCTATCGTTATTTCACTTAGTTTATACAAACAATTGATCAAGCCGTTGCTTTATTTAAAACAGGGGGTTAATGCCATAAAAGACCAGGATTTTAACATCAAGTTTTTAGCTACCGGACAAAAGGAGGTTGATGAGCTGGTAGATGTTTATAATCGGATGATAGATGAGCTGAGAACAGAACGTACCAAACAGCAAGAGCAGCATTTTTTTCTCGAAAAACTGATCCAAACCTCTCCTACTGGAATAATTGTTTTGGATTATGATGGAGAGATTAAACAGATTAATCCCAAGGCAAAGGAAATAATAGACGCTGATCCCGATTTTTTAACGGAGCAGGTTAACCCTATAAAGGTTGGAAGGGCCAAGATGATCAGGAGTGGCGGATTGCGCACTTATAAAGTTCAAAAGTCTAAGTTTATCGATCGTGGTTTTGAACGGATTTTTATTATGATAGAAGAGGTAACCGCCGAAATTTTTGAAGCGGAAAAGAATGTTTACAGCAAGGTGATCCGCATGATGGCGCACGAGGTAAACAATACCGTCGGACCAGTAAATTCTATCATCAGCTCTGCACTGGTTCATAAAGAGGCATGGATTAATGAAAATGATCAGCTTTTGAAAGGCGCCCTTCAAATAGCGATGGATAGAAACCAGAACCTGAATATTTTTATGCGAAATTTCGCGGATCTTGTTAAACTCCCAGAAGCCAATAAAAAACGGATCGATCTAGTTTCTTTATTAAATTCTGTGGCCGACCTGATGCGTTTTGCTGCACAAAATAAACAGATCCATTTTGAGTTAAGCCTGCCAAACGAACCTTATTATATCTTAGCAGACGCACAACAATTGGAGCAGGCCTTTATCAATATCGTAAAAAATGCGCTGGAAGCCATAGATCATACCGGAACAATTACGATTGTTTTAGATCCAATTAAGCGTAAGCTTATTTTCATCGATAACGGAAAAGGGATTGCCAAAGGCGATGCCGAACAATTGTTCAGTCCATTTTATAGTACCAAAAAGGATGGGCAGGGCATAGGATTAACCTTAGTTAGAGAAATTTTATTGAACCATGGGTTTGAGTTTTCTTTAGTAACAGAGGATCAGTTTACCAGGTTTGGGATTGGCTTAGGGAACAAGGTTATGGTATAAAATTCTGTAATTACCGCACTGTATGGTACAAATAGATCTTCACTAATCTTATCGAATACCATCAGGAATCCCAACAAAAAATGCCGTCTAGAGAAAATTAACACCATTTTAAGTATTAGATAAATTAAATTAATTGTCTCTCCAATGGGCCGATCAGGGGGGCATATTCGTAATTAATAAATAAATATTAATATTTTATTATCGTTATTCGATAATTAATTATACATTTGTTTATAAATTATTTAATTATGAAGACTGTACGATTAATTTCAACTATTTTCTATTATATAGTAACCGTAGCTGGCTTGCTATATTTGATCGTTGGATTTTATGCCACTCTTGCCGTTCTTGTACCTAGTTTAGGTCTGTATCGGGAGTTGGCCAATAAAACCTTTGAGATTTATTATCCATTTACCCATCAGCCTTTTCTCTTGGGGGATAGCACTGCTTTGTATCTAAGTGGCATGATGGGAGCGATTTTCCTCTATGGGATATTCTTAATCTTATTAGGAGAGGTATTTAATGCTTTTCGGAAGAAAAAATTATTTACACCTAAAAATGTAGCGCGGTTATCGTGGTTTTATAGAACAAATCTTATCATTCCGGGAATAGTTTTGCTGATCACTATTTCTTTAAAGGGAGAGGTTAAAGATGTGGCTATTCTTGCCACGTTGCATTTTATCATCGGTCTATTTGCCTATTTCATGACTGCTATTTTTAAAGAAGGAACTGTTTTACAAGAAGAACAAGATCTAACCCTATAATTATGCCAATTATTGTAAATCTAGATGTAATGTTGGCTAAACGTAAAATGCGCTCTAATGAGCTGGCAGAACGTATTGGCCTAACCACCGTAAATCTATCTGTGCTTAAAACAGGAAAGATCAAGGCCATCCGACTTTCGAGTCTCGAGGCCATCTGTAGGGAACTGGATTGCCAGCCTGGGGATATCCTCGAATACAAAAAATAGGTTATGAAATCTTAATCCTAACGGGACGAAAATCGTGCCGTATGGAATGCTATTGCTTAAAAAAAAATAAATTATGAACACATTAATCATCCAAAATCTAACTAAAAGATATCCAAATGGCGTAAAGGCGATGAATGGGATATCGTTGGAACTTACAAACGGCATGTTTGGATTATTAGGCCCAAATGGTGCTGGTAAATCCTCACTTATGCGCTCTCTGGCCACATTGCAACAACCTGATTCGGGCAGCATAACTTTCAACGGGATTGATATCCTTCGTAACCCAGTATTTATGCGGCAGAATCTAGGCTACCTTCCACAAGAATTTGGAGTTTATCCCGCTGTTTCGGCTCTTCGATTATTGGAACATTTGGCTGTTTTGAAAGGTATAACCAACACAAAACTACGTGATGCCCAAATTATGGGTTTGCTAGAACAAACAAACTTGGTTGAACACAGAAATAAGGCTGTTCACACCTTTTCTGGGGGTATGCGCCAACGTTTTGGGATCGCCCAAGCCTTACTAGGCGATCCCAAAATAATTATTGTAGATGAACCCACCGCTGGTTTGGATCCCGAAGAGCGCAATCGTTTTAACACTATGCTCTGTGAAATAGGCGAGCAACGAATAGTTATTCTTTCTACACACCTTGTTGAAGATGTGAGCGATTTATGCACTAACATGGCGATTATGGATAGTGGAAACGTATTATCGCATGGAAAACCTTCGGAACTTATATCGCAGATCCATGGAATGGTATGGGCTAAAGAAGTTTCAAAAAGTGAGGCAGCAACATATGCCGGTAAACATCAGGTGATTTCGCAAAAACTTCATTCCGGTAAAATCAAAATTCACATTATTGCCACTCAGAAGCCTGATGTGGGGTTCGAAACTAGGAGTCCGCAACTTGAGGATGTTTATTTTAAAACCTTATTAAATTATGGAAATGAAACAGTTTAACTATTTGCTGGCTTTTGAATTTCGTTACCAAACTCACAAACGCCTTTTTTATCTCATGCCCCTCGCATTTGCGGCACTTGGATTTTTGATGGGACAGGGCAGTGGAATTCTGTTTCCCAACGTATTCATCAACTCTCCATATAGCATCAGCTATTTAACAGGATTGCTTTCATTGGCGGTAGTTTTACCGATTACCATAATTGTGGCACAAAGTATCTTACGTGAAACTGATACAAAATTTGATGCCTTAATTTATGCTACCCCTGTATCAAAATTCAATTATTTATCTAGCAGGTTCCTAGCATTGGTTGCGCTTCCGATTCTAATACTTAGTGCAGCCACACTAGGTATGTGTTGTGGAAACCTTACCAATACTTTGCCCGCCGATAAAATCGGAGCGTTTAGGATGATCAATTACCTTTGGCCATTTTTAGTACTTGGAATCCCGAATATCCTATTATGCGTGTCGGTACTTTGTAGTGTAGGTTGGCTCACAAAAAATAAACTCATTATCTATATATCAGGATTGTTGATCTATATCCTTTATTTTCTTGCTTCCATGTTCTCTAACTCCCCATTAATTGCGGGATCTACTCCTGTAAGTAATGAAACCATGTCTCTTTTTTCTAAAGTTGACCCATTTGGGATGGCAGCATATTTTGAACAAACCCGGTTTTTTACCGCAATGCAAAGAAATACACTTCAATTAGAATTAAGGGATAATTTTTTATTGAATAGATTGATTTGGCTGGTATTTTCAATTGGTTTAGTAAGCTATGCTTACCTGCGGTTTTCTTTCAGAAAGATAAAACGGCGTATTAAACGTGAAAAAATAGAAATTGGTTACTACGTTGGGCCTATATCATACCATCCTGTAGTAACTAATGCAGGTTCCTTAACGCATAATCTCCAGGCCTTATCAAGTTTTATCAACCTCGAAATTTCTACAATTTTGAGAGGAATTCCATTGAAACTAATCGTAATCATATGGACAGCCTTATTGGGGATTGAGCTTTCTAATGAAATTAAGGGAGATATTAGAATTGGAGAAAATTTTGCAAACACAGGCTTGATCATTTCTACCATTTCTGGTTTGTTGCCAACCTTTTCGCTTCTCGTTATTCTGTTCTACAGCTCCGAACTGATATGGCGGAGTAGGGTTGTAAAATTTGATTCGGTTGAGCAGGCTACCCCAATAAATAGTTTAATCTCCTCTGGTGCTAAATTTATCTCGTTAGCCTTTATCCCTTTTTTACTTATCCTATTAAGTTGCTTTATTGGATTGGTCTTCCAGACCTTTAATCAGCCCGCAACCGTTGATATAAAGTTTTACTTAATGCTTTTTTATAGCATCGGAATACCTTTGTTGTGCTGTACCGCATTATCCGTTATGATCCAAAATGGGGTTAAAGGTAAATACAGTGGACTATTTGTTGCCAGTATCTTTTTACTGATCTCTAGTACTGCGGTTGGAAAGATGATAGGAATCAATCACCCACTACTTAGGTTTGGTAGCCCGATCGGAATTGAATATTTTGATATGAATGGGTTTGGTGCTTACCTCACTTCTTTTAACTGGTACAATTGCTATTATGCTGCAGCCATATTATTTTTTGTTATTGTATTTAACTACAAAAATTTTCGCCTCAAGAAATCCTATTTTAAAGCTGTTACCTTCTCTGCGGTGGTTTGGCTTGCGCTGGGCGGATATATTTTTTATCAAACTAATATCAAGTACGAATACCTCATTAGTGAAGAAGTAAATAATAGGAAGCAGGCCTACGAAAACAAGTACAAAAAATATGAAAGCATCAGTTCGCCTGTGGTTGCAACAGTTAAAATGAACGTTGATCTATTTCCGGGGACAAACCGTTATAAAGTTAATGGATCATATCTGATCGTAAACCATAGCAGCAAACCGATGGATAGTATGTTAATATACATTCATCCCTTAACACAGCTTTATCATTTAACCATTGAAAATGCCACCATTCATCTTAATGATAAGGAAAATCACCATGCTTGGTATGTTTTTAAGCAGCCATTACAGCCTGGAGATTCAACTCACATGAACTTCAGTTTTGGATCTGGTTGGTCGCCTTTTAAAGGACACACTCCTTTTAATTCGATCATAGAAAATGGCTCGTTTATGCGATTAAGTAATTATTTTCCTTCTTTCGGTTATAAGAACGAAAATGAAATAGGCAATACTATTGAGCGTAAAAAGAGGGGAATGAAGCCCCAAAATCCTATTCCAAGTTTAGAAGCTCCACTGCCTGATCCTTACGATGCAGAATTTATAAACTTTGATGCCGTGATTTCAACTTCTAATGATCAAACTGTTATCACCTCTGGAGACTTGATAGGTAAATGGACAAAAGCTGAGCGCAATTATTTTCATTACCGCACATCAGCGCCCATTCCTTTCAGATTTGCGGTTTCATCGGCCGATTATCAGATTAAAAAAACGAAATACGGGAATATTCCGATTGAGGTATATTATGATGTTAGGCATGGGGCTAATGTAAATGAACTATTAAATGAAGCAAAGCGGACATTGGCCTATTGCGAGGCAAATTTTGGTGCGTACCCTCATCATAGTGTCCGTTTTGCAGAGGTATCAGCATTTGCTGAAGGATTTGCCGCTACTGCGTATCCTGGAGTAATTTATATGAAAGAGAATGCAAGCTTTTATACCAAATTGCACGATAAGGAAATAAACGGTATTACCATGTTAGCCGGTCACGAACTTTCCCATCAATGGTGGGGCGCTGCTACTTTGGTGCCCGCGTATAAACAGGGTGGATGGATCTTAACAGAAACGCTTGCCAATTACACTGAACTTATGCTATATCGAGCCAAGTGTGGTAACGACATGGCAATAGCCGAAGTAAGAAAACATTTAAACCAATATTTAAGCTTGCGCAGTTTTTCTAAAGAGATGCCTTTATATAAAACCGGATACGATACACCCCATCTACCTTATGATAAAGGAATTGCAGTTATGCACCAACTGGTAACCCTTATTGGAGAAAAAAGACTTAATCATGCGCTAAAAAATCTTCTCTTACATCATTCTTATCCGTTCATTGCACCAACTTCGCTCAATTTATTGAACGAACTGTACGATATTTGTTCTACCAGCGAAAAAGTTAAGATAGATGAGCTATTTAAACAGATCATCACCTATGATTCGAAATTAACCAAAGTAAACTATCAGAAATTAAAAGACAAAAAATACGAGATTTACTTTGAGGGAACTTGTGATAAGTTTAGTGAAAATGGATTTGGTAAACGAACGCGGATTAAGATAGACCAAACCATCGAAGTAGCGGTGTATACCTCTGATCAAAAAAGGGTTATACAATCATTTCCAGTAATAAATTCTAAAATAAGCGGTAAAATAGTAATGCTACGCAAACCTGTTCGTGTTGTTATAGATCCTGATTTGAACACTATTGATTCATTTCCGGAGGATAACGAAAAGGAAATAAATTAAGGCGATCGGCGGTTGGCGGTTAAGCATTTTTTCACTGTTAGCGCCAACCGCTATACTTCTTAAAGAAATTTATAATTGCCACATTAGCTTCTGTAGGATAGGTATGCCCTCCTGGATGTATAAATAGAACCACTGGATTTCCACTTTCTGATTTGTACAATGTAGAGAAGTTATCTAGCTTTTCGCCCAGGGGAACACACTTGTTGATTTTAAGCACTGCGTTATAGGTGAGCCTTTGCCATTCGGGTTTTACTAAAGGATCGGTTTCTCCCATTAAATGAAACACGGGTTTTGGTTTTAATTTCCGTATTAATTTTGCCGCTGTAGTAGCTGTGGGGGCAACGGCGGCAAACACATCACCTCTGGTTGCCCAAAGTAAATAGGTAAAGCCACCTCCGTTTGAATGTCCGGTAACGAAAATTTGCTTAGGATCAATCTTATAATCAGTTTGAAAGGTTTTGAGCATGGCATCAAAAAAAAGAAGGTCTTGGTTTGAGTCTTCATCCGCCATTTGCCATCCTGATTTCTTTCCTTCAGGATCTGTTAGCATTCCTGGGGTGGCTAATCCTTGCGGACAAATAAAAATCGCCTCTGGCCAAAGTTGATCGAACCTCCTTGTATTGTACATGTTATTCATCGTACCTCCATGTCCATGAAAAGCAAAAATAACTGGCGTGGGCTTAATTTTTGCGGATTCAGGAATATATACTAGCGCTTTTCTTAATACCCCATTAACCGTCCACTCCATTACAATGGGCGCATTTTGCTTTCTTGCTAAAATATTTTTTGCAGAAATGAGGCTTATGGTAAGCACAACCAGAAAAATTAAGCTGGTTTTGAACTTTGTTGAGGAGATTAATTTTGTAAGCATTACGTATAGATGGTTAATTTGTGTTTTGGTTTAATTTTGAAAGAAGTTGGGCGTTTGGCGTAAAGCGTTTTTGGGTCTGGATGCAGATAGCATGATGCATAAAGATAAACCACAGATTAACACAGATTAATTTTTAATTGGTCAATTATTTTTCCCGCGGTTGCGCAGACTTTGGATCTGTGTTCATCCCCCTTATCTGTGGTTAACCTAGTAAAAATTAAAACTACTCCTTCAATACCGCCTCCACAATCTGATCTCCCACTTTATAAGGATCAAAATCGCCGGTTCGGTTGGTCAGGAAAATCATACCTAATTGCAGTTTGGGGATAAAAACGTGGTAGGTTAAGAAGCCTCTTGAACCCCCGGTGTGGCTGTAGATCTCTACATTATGCTTACGTGTTATCCGCCAGCCACAGGCATATCTATTAGTTGAATTAATATCAAATCCGTACCGATTTGCTTGTTCCAAAGGGTTTCCTTTGATCAGTTTATTTTTTAGCAGGGCATTTTCCCATTTTATCATATCATTTACCGAGCTATAAATCCCCCCATCACCAAGCACAAAGCTCGTTGAACTTTGGTCAGTTCTTTCAAATCGATTTCCTTTTTTAGTGTATCCATAGGCACGATTAGCGATTTCCATTTCGCGAATATTAAAAGAACTCTGATCCATTTTTAGGGGTTTAAAAATATGGGTCCTAATGTATTGTGCATAAGTTACACCACTTACCTTTTCGATAATTGATGCCAATAAACTGTATCCGCTATTGCTGTAGCTGTATTTTGTGCCGGGCACAAATTTGGTAGTGTCCTGTTTGGAGAGTAATTTTAACACATCTGCATCTACAACTGTTCCCTGATATCCCTCTACCAGGTCCTCATAATCTACCAAGCCAGAAATATGGTCCAATACCTGTTTAATTTTGATGTTTTTTGCATATGCGGGCAGACTTGGCAGGTATTTTTGAATATCATCTTCTACAGATAGTTTCTTGGCCTCGTTCAATTGCAATATGGCAAGCGCCGTAAACTGCTTCGTAACCGATGCCAATCTATAATTGGTAAAACGGCTTGCACGTTGCCCTGTTTCGGGATCACTGTAACCTGCAGCTTTTTCATAAATTACGCGTTTATTGCTGATCAGCGCCATGCTATAGCCCGGGCCCTCAGTAACCGCAAGTGCATTTAACAGACTATCAACCCTGTTTTTAGCGGTTATTGAAATTTGTTGTCCTAAAACAAACGTAGGTATAATCAAAACGCCCAATACGATAAATAAAAATTGTTGCAAATACCTTAATCTAACCATCGTTAAAATTGTTTATAAAATAAATTTAACTAATTGTTGCTATCGATATTAGTTTTAATAAAATAAATCGTTAAAATATAAAATCTACTGTAAATTAGAGTTGAGATCTTTCCCATATCCTATCTCTGATTCTTGCCCATGACCATTAAAAATAAACACCTTCTCTTTTTGTGCTGCGCGATGGTATGCTGTGCCACCTTAATGGCATTAACTACACGTAAATCAACATTTTATCCTTCGTCTCCACTCGTTGATGAAGTGCAAAAACCCAACATCGTCTATGTGCTGGTTGACGAATGGCGTGCTCAAGCCACAGGCTATGCTGGCGATTCAAACGTGAGGACACCAAATTTAGATCAGCTTGCCAAAGAGAGTTTTAATTTTTCGAATGCAGTTTCGATATTGCCGGTTTGCACACCTCATAGGGCGGCATTGCTTACCGGGCGTTACCCACAGCATACAGGTATGTTTTTAAATGATGCAGCCTTGCCGGAAAGTGAGATCACAATGGCAGAGATATATAAAAAGGCAGGCTACCAAACGGCTTACATCGGCAAATGGCACTTGGATGGTAATGGGAGGCAAAGTTACATACCAAAAGAACGCCGACAGGGATTTGACTATTGGAAGGTATTAGAATGTACCCACAATTATAATAGATCCAAATATTTTGCCAACGATGATACTACCGCACGCTTCTGGAAAGGGTATGATGCCTATGCCCAAACTGAGGATGCAAGCGCCTATATTAAAGCAAACTCACAAAATAAATCGCCTTTTATTCTTGTATTAGCGATAGGGGCGCCACATTTTCCACATGATACTGCTCCAGAAAATATAAAGAAAACCTATCCTGAGGCCTCAATTAAACTAAGGCCAAATGTGCCAGACAGTATGGCGAGCGAGGCAAGAAAAGAGGCCGTTGGTTATTATGCGCACTGTACCGCGATTGATTCGTGTATAGGCGTATTAAGAAAGGCAATTCAAGCTGCCGGAGTAGAAAAGAATACGATCTTTGTGTTTACATCCGATCATGGAGAGATGCTGGGATCCCATGGAGTACATCCCGAAGCAAAACAACGTCCATGGGATGAATCGATAAAGGTGCCTTTTCTGTTGTACTACCCATTGAATGGGACTAATGGGAAAAGGCAGATTACAATGCCGATCAATACGCCCGATATACTCCCTACATTATTATCCCTTTCTAAAATAGAAAAACCCTCATCAGTTGAGGGGGATGATTTATCGGCGGTGATTTTAAAAAAGACACAGGAATTTGACCGGGCTGCACTGATCATGAATATGGCACCTTTTGCAGAGAATTATGCAGGTAAAGAATTCCGCGGTGTCCGTACATCAAGGTATACCTATGTGAGAAATCTTGAAGGTCCCTGGCTTCTGTTTGACAATCAAACTGATCCCTATCAGCTCAAAAATCTTGTTAATTTGCCCAATTATGCTTCTTTGCAAGCGGATTTAGAGGCTAAGTTACAATCAAAATTAACAGCACTTAACGACGAGTTTAAGCCTCGGGCATACTATCTTAAAAAATGGGGCTTTAAAGTGAAGGCGAAAAATGGAGAATTACCCTATGGTCCAGGTCCATATAAAGGACAATATCCAGTATGGAATGGATTGAAAGACTAACCAATTAAGCCCCTCGGTGCGTCAGCAAATTTTAAGTGCTTTTTTCGAAGCTTTCCTAACCATCTTGCTAGTGGAAAAATTATTTTCTTAACGAGAGCAGGTATGCCTACCATGTCAAATTCGTTCCGGTAGCGGTGTAGCAGATAGGCTGTATCAAATAACTGCGGTCTGCCTTTTCCTTCGGCGGTAGATTGATAGATCTTTGACAAAAAGTATGCTACATTATTTGCGGGCGAAATATAGCCTGAGCATTTTAATAGGCTATCGCCCGCATTCCAAAAACGATGCGGAATGTTCCTGGCAAATTGAATGCTTTGGCCCGGATGTAATAAACAAGACTCTTGGCCAGCCACTTGCGCCCCTGCAAGGCCGCTAACAATGGTAATGCTTTCGTCCTGTAGAAAGTGTACATGCATCGGCGGTCCGCAATTGGGCTCGATGCTGTTTTCTACAAAGAGATATTCGATGCCAGCCCGTATCTCTAGGCCAAGAAACGTGAGCTGCTCTCCATGGCCGTTATCAATGGTGTAAGGGAAGCTGTCCATCAGCGATTTGAACTATTATGTTGCTCAGATTTGGTTAAGGCTATTAATAACACTACTGCCGTACCGATTAAAATAATAGCCCTAACGATATTCAAAATTTCCCAAGTATGTGCCTTCGCTGTTACGACCGCATCTGCATGGTCTTGATAAGGCATTTTTGTAATAGCCATTAGCTCAGGTACAAAATAGGTTGCAGTAATTACCAACATGCCGATATAAATACAGAAAGGCCACAAAATAAACTTTTTTCTAGGAGTTTTCCAGTTGGAAATTAGCGCAGAAATAAGGAGAATAATGGTTACGGGATGGATAGACATCCAGTAAAGTGCCGCATTGATGCCGTATTGCCCTTGGAACATCGTTAAGGAAGCTGGAGGAGCTGCACTCCATCTAGGCACCATCGCTATCGTTTCGTAAACGCCTGCACCTATCATCCCTATAAAAGCTATAGAGGCAACTATTAAAGTGTAATTTTTTAAATGTTTCATTATGCTAATTTTTTAAATGAGTTTGCTAATTTTGGTCACTGACCAAAAGTAAATAATTTAGGTCATTGACCAAAATATTTTTAAAAAAAAATGATCGACACTAAGGAGAAGATAGTGGTTAAAGCTATAGAACTATTTAATAATCAAGGTATTGAGTATGTAGGGATGCGAGAATTGGCAGCAGGCCTAGGAATGCGCATTGGCAATATTACTTATTATTTTCCGACAAAGGATCATCTGGTATATCATATCTCCGAGCAATATTCCTCATCTAACGCTGCCATACATCAAACATTTGCCATTACTAATTTGTATGATTTCTTGAAAAAGGACGAAGCCCTGTTCAAAAACGCGGTCAATTACAAATGTTTAATGTTAAGTATGGTGCATTTGATGCAACAAAAC
Organism: Pedobacter sp. NO84; assembly: GCF_059703915.1. NCBI lineage: Bacteria > Pseudomonadati > Bacteroidota > Sphingobacteriia > Sphingobacteriales > Sphingobacteriaceae > Pedobacter > Pedobacter sp. NO84. The sequence goes on along the minus strand of NZ_AP046575.1, from coordinate 2,745,269 downwards.
CCCATCATAGCAGAAAAATATAAAACGGTTGAAAGCACGAGAAGGAGCAAATTGGAGGCTGACTTTAAAAGCCTGGTTGCAAAGCGTTTGCTGAAACCACAAACACTAGAAGAACAATGGTTTCTGGTTTCGATAAACAGTTTGGTAAACCGGTTCTGGATGTCGGAAGCTGCCCTTACGGGTAAAAGAATAGACGTTGACGGCAAAGTAGGGCATTATTTAAAGATGCTCGCATTTTTGTTCAAGCCATACGCCACAAAAAAAGGCATGGCAGATATTTCGTTATTTTTAAATGAGATGTGCTAGCAAGACTAGTCTTTGGTGGTAATTTTGTAATTTGTAACAAAGAAAATTAAGAAAGAAACGATGAAAATAGCTACATATAATGTAAATGGTGTAAATGGCCGATTGCCTGTATTACTTCGATGGCTAGAAGAAACAAGGCCCGATGTTGTTTGCCTTCAAGAGCTGAAAGCACCTCAAGAAAAATTTCCGGAGCAAGCCATTAAGGATGCAGGATATAATGCTATTTGGCACGGACAAAAGAGCTGGAATGGAGTAGCTATCCTGGCTCGAAATAAAGAGATTAAAGAATTAAGGCGAGGTCTTGATGGCGATCCGGATGATTTACATAGCCGATACATCGAAGCCATAGTTGATGGAATTGTGATTGGGTGTTTGTATTTGCCCAATGGAAACCCCGCCCCAGGACCGAAATTGGATTATAAAATGCTTTGGTTCGAACGTTTAACTGCGCATGCCGCAAAATTGCTTTCTTTTGGTTTGCCAACTGTTTTGGTTGGCGATTATAATGTGATGCCAACAGAATTGGATGTTTATAAACCTGAACGTTGGGTAGATGATGCACTTTTTAGGCCCGAGGTTCGAGCTGCGTTTAAAAATTTGGTTGATCAAGGATGGACAGATGCCATTAGGAAATTATATCCCGATCAAAAAATCTATACATTCTATGATTATTTCCGCAATGCCTACGGTAGGGATGCAGGATTACGTATTGATCATTTCTTGTTGAGCAATGAATTGGATAAAAGACTAGTAAGCGGAGCGGTTGATCGCCACGTAAGGGGATGGGAAAAAACCAGCGATCATTGCCCCGTTTGGATAGAGCTAAAAGAAGAGTAATCGTTAAAGCTCCTTTTTATTTTCTATTGAATGATAACCAAGTTTTCGGTAACTCTCGAATTGTGTCTCATCAAAAAACTGATCACCAGTAGATTGCTGCGGAAAGTCTTCGTTATTCATTTGGTATTGACGGATATCCACATCTTCATTTCCTGTAAGATTGGCTTTGATATAGGTTATTTTTCCTGACGGCTTGATATCACCAGGATAATAAATCTTTCCATTATTAACAATGTGTTTTTGAGAATTAGAAGGAAGGTCTTTATCAATTATTGCATCAATATTTATATCAATCTCTACTCCAAAATCAATTCTGCACCTTCTAATTGCATTTGCCAAACCCTCGCAACTTGCATTATGGTCTTCTTCGGCATCACATAATAAAATATAGCTGCATTTTCTCCGTATTAGTTCATAGAGACCCATGTTATCAAAATGACCTCCATCAGAAAGGCATACAAAATCGCTATCGATATCAGAAGTGCCCACCAGGTCTCCAATTAGATAACCTATCCCCAATTCTGGATCTGATTTCTTCCATTGGTCTAAACGCGGATTTCCAATCCATCTTCCCAATCTCACATTAAAAATGGTTAGCATAAAGGCAGTAGGTGATGATGAGTGGTATCCCATATTTGGGTTTACTGCCGCCCCTGAAACGGCCATTGCAGTACCTAAAGATGGCCCTCCAATTTCTGAATACTCCTTGGTTGGTCGATATCCGTATTGGAATATGCCATTTTGCGCTTCCGAGGCAGACCTTACCGAACTAAAATCAAATCCGCAGTAGAGGGGAGAAAGGATAAAAGATTCTGCTTTCCGATCCTGCCTATCAAGTGCCGAAACGGTAGTAGCATTAAGGCAGGTGTTGATAATTGGATAAGGACCATTATAGTTTGGAGAGCAGAACTGATTGAGCTTAATGTCGTCCTTGCTATCAAAACCAGTAAATTTATTGGAAGTTTGGTCGCGGTCTGTTCTTCTTCTTGTTGCACCGAGATAGGCTCTTGTTAATCTATTCCGATAAAAATGATGTAATGAAAACTCATTTACGCCCACCCTCCAACTAATGATACATGTAGAGAATCCAAGTACAATAAACAGAAGGATGTAATTGGCGATCTGGTAGTACGTGCCGCCTAAATAATTAAGCAAGCTCCTAAAAATCATGGATCCCAATAACAGAAAACCCACCATAAAAAGATATGGGGCGAAACGGATAAATATTTCTTTGTAATTAATCGTTTGTTTTTTAGTGACACTAGTTTCATCTTTGGACGAGAAAGCAAACTTAATAGCAAGCCCGATTATTGCCGTCCAGCTTGCTGCAGCAGGGAGCAATACTTTAATTTTTTGGCTCCAATTTATCGATCTAAATAAATCGGGGAGTACTAAAGCACAAAAGCAAATAACCATCCAGATTAAAATGGTTCGATGTACAAGTCCCCCAATTCTTCCCCACCATTCTCTCCTTTCATCTGAAAAGAATTTGCCCATCAGTGCCATTCGGATCACCACACAAAAACTGATCGTTTCCAGAACCAATGGAACTCCGAACATAAAAGCACATTCTTCTCTGTATTTAACCAATACGGTATTATTGTACACCAAAGCCAAAACATACCACGCTACACCTAAAATAACAGCTCCAAATCCAGATGCTACAATAGACGAAAGTACCACAGTGAGTATTTTTTCAAAAAAAGTGGCTGATCCTTTTTGAAAAAAGTAACCTCCAAATGAAGCAATAATTATCATCGCAATAAACGTTGATGCAGTAAATGGAACGAAGGTGATAGTGATGTACTGACTCACTTCATGCATTTCCGAAATGTTTTTTGAAAGCCATAGGCTGATCAGAAATGAGGTTATTATCCCCCATATAATTAGCAAAAACGGGAGTTTTGGACTAGCTCCAAATCTTATTCTTGTAGATGGGTGTTGATCGCTATCGAAAACACTCATTCCTGCCGCAGTTAAAGCAGCTCCAACGCTAAACAATATCAAACTATAAAGAAACATATTGCTACAGCAAATAGAGGTGGGGATGAAACCAATATTTCTGAGTTCATAAAAGCATGTTATGCCAACTAATAATGTGCATAACAACAGAAAAAGTACAGATAAATTTACAATTGTATTTCTAACCCAGGTCATGCCTACGGTCCATGCATCACCAGACATGATCCCATTATTTGGTGAAAGATAGTTGCTGTACATCCTTAACCACCGTATTGGTCTAACTTCCTCGCCCATCGGTTCGGCAGAGATCTTGGGATTTAATCTTAGATTTACTTTTGAGAAAGATGAGCGATGGAACCAGGAAATGAGCCATGAACCAATATATCCCCCTCCTGATACTGTAGAGATGTAATCAAAACGTTTGAGCACATCCATTTCGGCAAGTTTTTGGATTACTCCCAAATTAAAAGTCGCCGATCTTATTCCTCCCCCCGAAAAAGCAAGTCCGTAGAGATTCATCTTTTCTGCTCGCTTTAGTGGATCTAGGATTTCGGGATAATTAGCTTTGGGAATAGACCATACGCTTTCTTCTTCAACATCTTTTAACTCTATTATCCTGCTTTCCCTACTTTTCTCTATTTCATTCAACTCCTCAACAAATAGCGTTTCAAAAGGTAATGAGATTTCGTTGATGTTGAGCCGGTTAATCAGTGCCTGATCATTGGTTAAAAAAAACTCTACATTATTCTTTCGTTTATAGGGCTCTAAATTTTGCGCATTTCTTTTTGCTTTACCGCCTACAACCAAAGTCAATTCATTGTCGTGGAGAAAAGGGGTATCCCACCATTTATCATATTTATTCCTTTCACTGGTGTATTGCGCAGCGGCAGATAGATTTCTTTTATCGCTACCATTTAATCTTTCCTTTCCTTCGCCCCATACTTGATACAAGCGTTTATTATATGCTTTTTCCTTTTTTCGCCCCATTGCCATAATTACCTGTATGGGCATATATTCGAGTGCATTGGCCAATGTCATTCTGTGCTCAGGCTTATCGTAGAACACATATTTCAAGCATCTGCGCCAATGGTAAGGACTGTCTTCATTAAATCGGCTTACTTCACAACCTTTCCTTCCTTCATGCATTACAGCGGCCAGAACTTTAATTTTTTCACCAAAATTTCCTAATAAAGCGTTATCTGCCGAGCCACATTTCCAGATCAGTTCGCCGATTAATCGATCAATGGTATCTTTACTATCGCTACTTAGTTCGTCTAAATTCAGATTCTTGAAATAATCGGTATTTTTGGTTACTATTTCAATACTTAGCTCCGTATCTTTTCCTGTAATTTTACAGATATCCTGATAAACAGATAAAAAAGAAATGGCATGAGCAGAAAGGTCGGTTACAACATCCATGGCTGATCTATTAAAGGGTGATGGGTCTGAAACAGAACGCTCATCGTAAAACCTTTAAAGATTTTTTTTGAAGAATGGAAATCTAAGCTGGCAGCATTTCGAATTTGAACCACAGCTTTTCCAGTCCACAGCAGTGGTACAGGGAGATTGTTTTGAGAGCGTTTCATAAATCCTTAATTGCCTAAGGTTAAGCAACTAACGTAAATATAATAAAAGAAATTAATATACAAATTATCAGTTGGCAGTTATCAGTTGGGAGTTGGCAGTCAACAGTTAAACAGTTAACCAATCAAACAGTTAACCTCCCGATAGTCAACCCCTCTACTCTAAAATCTCACTGCGGTAAATCTTGGGGCAAACCTTATTTTTCTTTTTAAAGATTTTTGAGAGATAGGAAACGGATTCGAAACCGGTTTGATAGGCTATTTCGCTAATACTTAGGCTGGTATTATTGAGGAGCTCTTTAACCTTGTCGAGCCTTAGGTTAAGCAAATATTGATTGGGCGATAGACCTGTGATTCTCTTGAAATCTTTCCGCAGCTTCGAGTAACCTGCGGGTAAGCTGTTCACAATCTGCTCTATCTTTGCAGTGCTTGATACGGATTCTCTCAATAGGAATTTAGCTTCTTCAACCAATTTCACATCGGCATTAACGTTAATTTCGTGGTATTGTACTACCGACTGTATCAAGCCAAGGATCTGAAGTGTTGTTCCGCTTATCATTTGATGATACCCAGGGGCAGCCTGTTGGATCTGCTCTATCAGGGTATGAAAAAGTTTGAGCAATTGATCGCTTCGGCCGGTTTTGATAAAGGGATTTGCTGGATCAAAGTTCTTCATCAATAGATCTGGATAATAGCCCTTAAACCCTACCCAGTATTCTTCCCATCCGCTTTTGCGATGCGGCTTATACCGATGCCAAACCTCTGGAAACAGTATAAAACAAGTTCCTTCTTTAACTGTGCAGGATGGGGTTTTGGCCGATTCGAAAACCCCTTCCCCCATGGAAATGAAAACGAGATAATAGCCATCTAAAATCCTTCCGCTATCCCAATTAAATTTATGCGTGTCTGGATGTTGGTTATTGAGTGGATAAGATTGGTTGCTGTCTGTTTTAGTGTAGCCAACCGTAGTAATGTAGAAGCCCCAATCTTCTTCAAGTTTGCCAGATAAAAGGTATTTACTGTAATTGTTCATTGAATACACAAATATATCAAAAAGTACAAATATTTAAACAGATATTCTACGTTTTTCAATGGGAGTGTTTATAAATTTAATTTACCAAATAATAAATACCTATGAACGCTGAACTTTCCCAAGAGCAGATCCAATTTTACCGAGAAAATGGTTTTGTAGTGATCGAAGATTTTTTAAGTGCCGAAGAGCTAGAGATCTGGCGAGAGGCCGTAATGGAATCCATCGCAGAGCGAAAAGGGTTGAAAATGCCCGGTAAAGACATCAACATTAATGAAGATGATGGAATAAACAAGGATGCTGCCTATTTTAATAATGTATTTGATCAATTGCTAAATCTTTGGCAAACCAATGATAAAGTTAAAGCGATTATGTTGGATGAGCGGATCGGAAAGATGATTTCGGAATTGGCAGGGGTAGATGGGGTGAGGATTTGGCACGACCAAGCACTTATCAAAAGGCCATGGGCCAATCCAACTTCATGGCATTTGGACACTCCATTTTGGTCGTTCTCTGATCGGAGGGCAATGTCTATATGGGTAGCGCTAGATGATGCCACGTACGAGAATGGCTGTCTGTTTTTTATCCCCAAATCATACAAAGAAACGACGTTCGAAAATCCAGGAATTGGTAAAAATATGGGCGAAATATTTAATTTTTATCCCCAGTTCAAAAACTCTAAATCTGTGGCTGCGCCTATGAAAGCCGGAAGTTGCTCTTTTCATAACGGATTAACGATACATGGTGCGCACGCCAATATGACTGCCGGTTTTCGCAGAGCGATGACCTGTGCTTATATGCCTGATGGCAATACTTTTAACGGTGAACCTAATATTTTGCCTGATCCTTATTTAAAAACTTTAGCTGTTGGTGACCTTTTAAATAATGAGGAGCAAAATCCGCTTATCTACAAGAAATAAGCAATGGAACTCGACATCAATTTCTATTATCCACGATGGGGGTCTGAAATCATACCTTGGAACCTGTTTTTAGATCAAGTGCAAGCGGCTGGCTTCGACGGTATCGAGGTGTATCCCTTGCAGAGCCCTCAAGACAAACCAGAAATGTTAGCCCTTCTGGCGGATAAAGGAATGGAATTTTCGCTATTACATGCCGAAATGGAAGAGGGCAAAAATGTTGAACGGTACCTAAAGGCGCTAGAACGAAATCTATATGAACTGGTTAACTACCAGACAAATCAGATTAAACCACAGTTTATTACTACGCAAACAGGCCGAGAGTATTATACCCAAGCGCAAATGGAAGAATGTTTCGTAATATGCGACCGGATCAGCAACGAAACAGGGATTCCTATTATTCAAGAAACACACCGCAATAAATGGTCTTTTGCCGCACATGTTGTAAAAACCTACTTAGAAAAGTACCCGACGCTTAAATTAGCATTGGATATTTCACATTGGATCTGTGTGTCTGAAAGTTTTTTAACCGACCAGCAAGAGGCAATGGACTTGGCCATTAGGCATACTGTGCATCTTCATGCCAGGGTAGGGCATACCCAAGGTCCGCAGGTTAGCGACCCTAGAACACCAGAAAATGAAGAAGCACTACGCTATCATTTGCAATATTGGGATCAATGGATAGCCCATCTTAAAGCTAGCAACATATCAAAATGTACAATAACTCCAGAGTTTGGGCCATACCCTTACATGAGCTATAAAAATAATACTATTGAACCTGTTGCAAGTCAATGGGAAATTAATTGCTATATGAAAAACCTGCTTAAAACCAGGTATTGTTAAAATCAAACCAACCAATTATGAAACTGCACAGAAGAAGATTTCTACAATTAGGATCCATCACACTTGCCGGAATTCCGTTTAGCAAGCTTACTTCTAACCCATCTTGGTACCGGGATTTGGATGTAATTCCAGCTCCCTCTAATTTATATGAGGCCTTTAAAAACCCCAGCGGCCAGGCCAGACCTTATGTAAGATGGTGGTGGAATGGTAACCGTGTGGTTAAGGCAGAACTTTTACGCGAACTCGACATGTTGAAGGCTGCGGGTATTGGTGGTGTAGAAATTAATTCGATCAGATTTCCCGATACTTCAAATCCGCTTAACTATAAAGAGATGGATTGGCTAAGCGACGAATGGGTTGATATGATCAAAACCGCAGTACAAGGTGCGAAAGAGCGGGGCATTGTTTGTGATATCATTATGGGTTCTGGGTGGCCTTTCGGTGCCGAATTCCTTAAAAAAGATGAGCAGACGCAGATGATGGCTCTAGGAACAAAAAACTTTACCGGGCCTCAAAACCTTCAAATCAAAAGGAGCGAGCTGCTTGAGCTGGTTGATCCCGCATTGGCCTCAAAAAATAAAACACCATTTAAGGAACTTAGCTTTTTAAGATTGGCACCGGCCGAGCTCTCTGATCCAAGTACTGCCATAGATCTAGACAGTAAGATTAATGAAGAAACCATAACTATTGAAATCCCGGCAGGGAACCATGTTTTATATTTTTTGGTGAAAATTACGGGTTACATGAACGTAATTTATGGTGCACCCGGCGCAAATGGTCCTGTATTGAACCATTATAACAAAAAAGCGGTAGAAATGTACCTTAATAAACTGTCTGATGCCATTAAGGCCAAACTTGGGCCTATGGGTAATTTGTTCAGATCGGTATTTGTAGATAGTTTAGAATTGCAGGGTGCCAATTGGTGCGATGATATGGAAGCTGAATTTGCTAAAAGAAGAGGGTATGCATTGAGACCTCATATTCCATTTATTCTTTTTAAAACGGGCACCCACGGCAGGCCGATCAATGAAGTATATGGTTCAACATATTCGCCTGTTTTGCAAGAAGCCGTAGAACGGATCCGCTTCGATTTTGAAACCACCAAAATGGAACTGTTTAAAGAGCGTTTTTTGGATTCGTTTTTAACCTGGTGCAAGCAGAATGGGGTACTGTCTAGGGTGCAGGCCTATGGCCGAGAATATCATCCTTCTGATTCGAGCATGAGTATCGATATCCCAGAATGCGAAACCTGGATGCGCAAATATATAGGCGAAGAACTAAAAGATTATGATTATACCCAAGGCAGAGCCTATTCGCCCGTAAATAAGTTTGTAGCTTCTGGCGCCAAATTAAGTGGGAAGAAACTAGTTTCTTGCGAAGAAATTACAAATACTGAAGTAGTGTTTAATGCCACTATGGAAATGATCAAATTAACTGGTGATCAAAGCAATATATCAGGGGTAAATCATAGCATTATCCATGGATTTAACTATAGCCCGCCTGATGCTCCATTTCCAGGCTGGGTGCGCTATGGCACTTTTGTGAATGAGGGTAATCCGATCTACCCGTTCTTTAAGTTATGGATTGCTTATAAGGCCAGACTGTCTACCGTATTCCAAGAAGCAGAAATGCGTTCAGATATTGCCGTAATGCATCCCTTGGCCGACCTATGGAGCAAATACAGCGTGCAGTGGGATCCTTTTCCCGAACGGGCTCATCCAAATTATGCCCATAATGTATGGGAAGCCATTCATCAAAATGGGGGAGGCTGCGATTATGTGAGTGAGCATGTGCTCCAAAATGCAAAGTTTGCAAGCGGCAAGATGACCTATGGGCCAAGGAGCTATAAAACATTGATTGTGGTAGAGGTAGAAACCATGGAAGCCATTACAGCCAGAGCTATAAGTGATTTTGCCGCCGCAGGAGGTAAAGTGGTATTTATAGGTAAACAACCGCACCAAGCTCCTGGCTTAAAAGGCAAAGCGATGGATAAAATGGTGTTCGATACCATAAACTTGGCTAAACAAAAATATCCCGCTAATGCGCTAACCTACCCGGCACCAACAGGCGAAATATTAACTTGGTTCAAAAACCTGCAGAATGAACTAAATATCAAGCCCTTTATTAAGATGGATAAATTGAGTTCGTCGGTAAGTCAGGTTTATTATAAGCAAGGAACAACAGATTGCTACTTTATCTCCAATTACAGCAAAGATAAGCCCCATGAATTTAATGCAGAATTTGATGTGCCCATAACCAAAACTGCATGGCTATGGAATCCCGAAAATGGATCGCGTTTGCTGTACCCAATCAACGGAGCGAAAAATAAACTGCACATTAAACTAGGGCCTGCAGAGTCAAAATTGATAGTTTTTGATACCAATACCAAAGGTGAAAGGTATCAGATTGCGAAGCCAGATCAAAAAAGTGCAATTACGCTCACCAATCCTTGGAAACTATCGTTAAATCACATGGACGGTTCGAAAAAGGAAATGAAACTGGATACTTTGGTTGATTTCAAGAGCGATGCTGATCTAAGCGTGTTTGGAGGTGTGGCAATTTACGAAAGCACACTGGCAGTAAAAGACGCAAGCAAGGCCAATTATTTAGACCTGGGCAAGGTGCATGGAGTTAGCGAACTGATCATTAATGGTAAAAGTTTGGGCGTAAAGTGGTATGGGGATAGGTTGTATCCCATTGCGGGGAAGGTTAAAAACGGAAATAATTCCATCATCATTAAAGTAACAACTACCATGGGTAATTATATCGGCTCCTTAAAAACGAACAAGGATTCCATTAAATGGATCAAGAACAAGAATCAGCCGGTATATTCTAATGGAATGTTGGGGCCAGTGAAGGTGATGGCTTAGAGAATGAAAGAATTAGAAAATAGGTTAATTAGCAAATGTGAGATACAATTCGACTTAGCTCAGATCTAATATTAGTTGTTCCTCCTTATACCCATTAAAAATAAAATCCTGAACGGGCTTGTAATTTCCTATAGGTTTTAGATCCATTGGGTCTAATTCCCTTTTAATTAAGTGTATCTTACTTACTTCAAAAGAGGCCAAAAATTCTTCTTTTTGCCATCTTTTCCAGGCCAGTTCATATTGGTTTTGGGTCATTCCCCGTGCAATGGTAAGATGAGGTTTGGTAATGAAACTAGGTTTTAATATTGCTGAAATCTCAAGTAGATTTTTAAATTTTGTTCTCATATCCTTTACAATTGCCACGACATCCATTGTAGAATCCAGTTTTGAATAAATGGTGTGCGGCTCAAAACTTCCAAAGCCATTTAATGCAATTGCGAAAGGGGTAACATTTTTCACGAACTTTTCAAAACAGTTTACAATCCTGAATTCTGCACTTTCATAGTGAAGAAATTTAATCATGGTTACATGCGGCTTTAGATGTGCAGCGTTTTTACAGCCGTATTCTTCACTAAAATAGGTCTTGATCTGGATGATTTTATTTCTAACTATTTCATCGGGCGAAATTATAAGTAGGTATTCAAATAATTTCTGTCCCTCAAAATGTTGATTTATCTTTTTTTTCATACTAAATATCTTAAGATTAACAAATTATGTAATTCAATATTACTAATATTTTTAGTAATACGCAATTAAAATTAACTGTAAATTAATTTGCAATCAGTTACGCAGAAAACTTTTTTCGGATAAATAAGCAGCCTGAATAGCTTTATTTAAGGACTATACAAACCTTTTTACGAATAATAGGTTGTGTAGGCATGAAGAAAATTCTTTTTTTTGGTGATAGTTTAACGGCGGGTTATGGGTTAAGAAATGCTCATCTTGATTCTTTTCCGGCATTGATCCAGGGCTTTATCAATGAGAGCGGTGCAGATTATCAGATTATTAATGCGGGGATTAGTGGAGATACCTCTGCAAGCGGGTTAGCACGCATAAACAAAACGATAGATCAGCCTATTGATGTATTTGTATTGGCTTTAGGTGCTAATGATTTGCTTCGGGGAATTTCTCCAGAAACTACTTTTACTAACCTAAAAGCAATTATTGACCGAGTTATAGCTAAATATCCACACGTTAAACTGCTCTTATTGGGAATGGAACTTCCAACCTGGGTGCCTGGAAAACGGGTAGATGATTTTAGAAATCTGTTCAAGAAGTTAGCAGAGGAATACCACATGGCATTCCTTCCGTTTCTATTAGAAGGCGTTGCTGGTTCAAAACAATTAAATTTACCGGATGGGTTGCACCCTTTGGCAGAAGGCTATCAGCTTATCGCAAAAAATGTATGGGCTGTGCTTAAAGATGTAATAAATAGCTAAGGGCATAGCGCATGGCGCAAGGAACAGTGGTTTCTAATCTATTTTGAGAGAGAGTTTATCAGTTTTATTACATCATCAGCCTTATTAAAATCTATTTTATTTTCGATTACAAATTGCTTAATTTCTTTGGTCTTACCCGGGTAGAATGCCGATACTGAATTCACATTTGATAAGATTACAAATTGGCTCCCTTTTTTCAGATATAGGATGTTTTTAGGAATAAACCGGTATCCGGGCAGATCAAAACTGTACATTCTATTCTCCACTTTAATAGCCGTAGTGGAGTGGACACTGGTTTGGGTAGTGCCTAATCCGGTATCAACTGGCGGTGGGATGGCTTTTGTGGTACGACGGATATAGAGCTGCCTATCGTTTAGATTTACAACTTGGTAAAAAACATTCTCAATGGGGATAAACTTAAGCTCCTTAATGTAAATGGTATCAATGCTTCCTGTTTCGGCAATAGCCAATGCGGTATTGCCACGGAGATAAATCATTTCTTCGGTAGCAATGTTATAGTTTAATTTGACGTTAACATTCGGACCAGTCTTAAACTTTACCAAAGCATCTTCATAAGTAGCAAAAAGATAATTGCTATTCTTCTCGTCCTGTGCTTCAGCACTAGTACCTACGGAAGCAAAAATTATAATTGCCAGTATTGCCTTTTTCATCAGAAAAAATTAAAATGATAAATGAAGATACTAAATTTAAGGCTTATCCCGATAATCTCACAGCGATTCCTATGGAGCTATCGGAGATTACTAATGACATCACGCTGTGACGAAATACTGCAAAAATCTACTAAACCATGATTTTAGCTAGATTATGGATTAACATAAGCTTATGCCAATAAAAAAAGCACCAACTATTGCTAATTGATGCTTTTCATTTGATAGGGATAAAAATATAGGCGATCTAACTATCCCTCTTGACAAGAGATGGAGATCTGTCTCTATCCTGAATTTTCTTTCTAAGATCATTCAATAATTTTTGGGGTGCCTTTGATATCAGTATGAATGCAGCAAGCGTTAAAATAATCTGTACAACAATGAGATAAGTGGCCAATGAATTCATGCCAATACTTTCGTGTGCATGAATTAATCTGTAAATATTTCTGAAAATTAATATCACCAGCAAATATTTTCCAAACTCAAAACGACGTCTAATCAAAATAACTGAAAAATAACGTAGCGATAAAATTAGTGCTGAAATTATCAAATCCGCAACTTCGTCTAACCCACGGATAAAAATAACTGCAATACCAATCACAAAGGTGATAAACACCAAATTGGACGCAAGTGCATGGTAATCGATAAATTTAACTTTCATGAGCACTATAAATCAGAGCATTACGATAATTGCAAATATCGCAATTTCTTTTTCTTTTTCAAAAAGAAAACACATAGAATGATAATTTGTTTAATTTATTAGAAGTTTCCATTAATTATTAAATCAAATTGGACACAAACATCCTCTTCTTTTATTTTGTTTAACTAAAATAAGTAGAGGTTAAATGAAACGTACAACTAGATCTTCCTGCTCTATCTTCGTCACACCGTTAATTTTTGGGTTGTTATTAAGCTGTAAAAGCGGACCATTTAATCTAATCAAACTTAGCTCTCCTCACCAACAATACGAACGAAAGATAACTGCCTCAGGGCTAGACCAAACAGCCATGGGCGCAACATGGATCAATAATGCGCAACAAAGTCTTCAAAAAGCACTCCCTATCAAGCTTCCCTATAAAGAAACCGGATACTTTGCGGCCGAGAAAGTAGAAGCAATCGCCTATAGGTTTAAATTAACCAGAGGCGAAAGGGTGCTCATAAAGCTGAATAGAACTCCAATCAAAGGTTTCAAAATCTACATGGATCTTTGGCAGTTAAACGATGGGAGCGATTTCAAATTTTTAGCTGCCGCTGATACCTTAAATGATGTGATCCAGCTTGATGCTGAATTAACAGGCGATTACATCATGAGGTTACAACCAGAATTATTAGGAAGCGGACAATACACCGTATCCTTAACTATAGGCCCTTCTTTAAGCTATCCTTTAAAAACAATGAACCATAACCAAATCCAAAGTTTATTCGGGGATGGGAGGGATGAATATACTAGAAAACATGAGGGGATAGATATCTTTGCCCCATTTAGAACTCCCGTTGTGGCTGTATCGGCAGGTACTGTTACCAGTGTAACTAACAATAATTTAGGGGGCAAGGTGGTTTGGTTTAGACCAGAAGGGAAAAATTATACGTTATACTATGCACATTTGGATGAGCAAACAGTGAGTCAAGGTCAGGTCGTATCCCTAGGCGATACCCTCGGTAGAATGGGAAATACAGGAAATGCAGCTAGTACACCTCCGCATTTACACTTTGGGGTTTATACCAGCAATGGAGCAATAGATCCCTTGCCTTTTATCAATCCAAAAATAGCAGAACCACCTAAAATAAATGCATTAACAACTAAGCTTAACACCACAATGCGCACAATTGGTCAAGTTTCAATTAATAAAAAACCGTTAAACATCCATACCATTGTAAGAATTACCGGAGCAACCGGTAACGAATATAGAATTGAACTGCCAAATGGTGATATTGGGTTTTTATCGGATAAACAGCTTTCTACAACAATAAAGCCCTTATCTAAACTGAAATTAAAAACCATACAGCCCATATTTGATAAACCTGATAGCTTAGCTGCCATAAAATCAAACCTCCAAATAGGCCAAACCGTAGAGTTGCTTGGCATTTACGGCGATTATCAATTGGTAATCAGTGCTGATCAGCAAACCGGATGGATCAAGCGTTAATCTCGATCACTTTTAAAAAATAAAAACTAATTTTTAAATGAATGAATATTCACTTATATTTGTTGCATGCGTGCTAGGGATGAGGATAAAGTAAAATTAGTTAAGCAAAAAGCGATAGAGAGCATCGTAAAAGATGGTTTTGAAGGATTTAGCATGAACCGACTTGCTAAGATCTGCGGAATTTCTGTGGCTACTCTTTACATTTACTATCAGGATAAAGACGATTTAATCATCAGTATCGCCAAAGAGGAAGGAGACCGGATGGGGGATATTTTCATTCAAGATTTTGATCCTAATCTCTCATTTGAAGAAGGTATGAGGGTACAGTGGATAAACAGGTATAACTATATCAAAGAAAATCCACTTTCCTATTTGTTTTTCGAGCAGCTGCGAATTTCTAGCTACCAAGTTAGGTTTTTGGAAAGCTTCATGCTCAAATTCCGTACAATAATTAGTGAGTTTATGCAGAACATAGTTGATAAGGGCGAAGTAAATCCAATGCCATTAGAGGTTTTCTGGTCTGTAGCCTATGCTCCACTCTATGCACTGGTTCGGTTTGATAAGGAGGGGCAGAGCATAGGGGGTAAACCATTTAAATTGTCTGATGAGGTTTTATGGCAAACTTTCGCAGTGGTAATAAAGGCATTAAAGAATTAGCGATAATGGAAAGTTTAGATCATATTTTAATATTCAAAACAGATATCAGTACTGAAGCCTATAGAAATAAATTACAGGCTCTCCTTGATGATCATGATGGAATTTTACAATGGAATATTGCCTTGGATGATCCAGATTGTATCTTAAGAGTGATATCCTATACGTTAAACCCTCAAGAAATTATAGAACTAATTACTCATCACGGTCACTTTTGCTGTGAGTTAATCTAAAATTAATGAAGCCACAACAAGAAATAATCCCTTTTACTGGATACCAGAAACTAGTTATCTTTTTACTGGCCATTACCCAGTTTACGGTAATTCTAGATTTTATGGTCATGTCGCCATTAGGCGATATGCTGATGAAATCACTTTCGTTAAAACCCTCTTCTTTTGGAGTAGCTGTTTCGGCATATGCGTTTAGTGCGGGCATATCTGGATTGCTTACTGCGGGATTTGCGGATCGGTTTGACCGTAAAAAGCTCTTGATGTTCTTTTATATCGGATTTATTGCCGGCACTATTTTCTGCGGCTTGGCCGATACGTTTATAGAATTAGTGGCCGCTAGGATTATCACAGGTCTATTTGGTGGGGTTATCGGATCTATCTCTTTGGCCATCATCACCGATATCTTTAGCTTGCAACAACGCGGCAGGGTGATGGGATTTGTACAGATGGGCTTTGGTGCAAGTCAGGTTTTAGGGGTGCCAATTGGACTTTACATCGCCAATTTATGGAATTGGGAGGCTACTTTTTGGATGGTTGCTTCGCTAGCTATTGTCATCGCTGTAATGATCACGCTGATGCTCAGGCCAGTTATATCACATCTTAGTGTGCAACGTGACAAATCTGCTTTTATGCATCTTTATCACACTGTGGCAAAAAAGAAACACCGTATTGGTTTCACGGCCACCGCTTTATTATCTATCGGTGGCTTCATGATGATGCCCTTTGGAAGTGCCTTTGCTATAAACAATCTCAAAATTACCTATTCCCAACTCCCTACGCTATTTATGATCTCTGGGTT
This sequence comes from Pedobacter sp. NO84, assembly GCF_059703915.1. Classification (NCBI taxonomy): domain Bacteria; kingdom Pseudomonadati; phylum Bacteroidota; class Sphingobacteriia; order Sphingobacteriales; family Sphingobacteriaceae; genus Pedobacter; species Pedobacter sp. NO84. The sequence goes on along the minus strand of NZ_AP046575.1, from coordinate 2,728,984 downwards.
AAGTTCTTTGGTAGTAATGCCCTTAATAGGGAGATTGAGCGATAGAATTAGCAAATTTAAAATATTTGCTGTTGCTTCAGTTTGGATGATGATCATGTGTCTAGTTTATACCAACCTTTCAGTAACTTCTTTCTGGATTGTTGTGTGTTTGAATATTCTAATGATGATGGGGATCATGAGCAGAATGGTTCCTTCATCTGCATTAACCAGTGCCATTCCTGATTTAGAAGATCGCGGTGCATTTATGAGCATCAATTCCTCTTTACAGCAGATTGCAGGTGGAGTTGCAGCTGCGGTGGCCGGATTAATAGTGGTACAAAAAGACAAATTCAGTCCGCTCGAAAATTATAACATCGTGGGCTACGTAATCATTGTAATTTCTGTAATCAGCATTTTTTTAATGTATAGAGTTAGTAAAGTGGTTGAAAGTAAAACCAATTAAAAGATTTTTTTAGATGTATAGTCGTAAATGTTGCAGGCATGCATCCAAGACTGACAATTGCAAACTGATATAAGGCAAACCTTTGCGTAGAAATAACCAAAGGTTGTTGCATTACGCAATTAAAATAAACAACTTGCATAACCAAATTCTTTAGAATGATGAACAGATATTCGAAAGCACTAATTTTTAGCCTAGTTCTACTTCAAATAAGCGCAGTTGCACAACAAAAAAAGCCGGTATCTTTTGCCTCCAAAAGAGTTACCGTTTTTACTACGGCTAAAGGAACCGATAAGCCTATTGAAGAAACGGGTGTGCTCACATTCAAAACGTTAAAACAGCCAACAGAAACACAAACCTTGGTATTTATAGACCCCACTAAAACCTTTCAAACATTTATCGGAATTGGGGGGGCAATAACGGATGCAAGTGCCGAAGTCTTTGCGAAGATGCCAAAAGCTGCACAACAAGAACTTTTGGATGCATATTACGATAAAAATAAAGGAATAGGTTACACAATAGCTCGCACCAACATTAACAGTTGCGATTTCTCGAGCGATACATACACCTATGTTGCAGATCATGATAAGACGTTAAAGACCTTCAATATCGATCATGACCGTAAATTTAAAATCCCATTAATTAAACAGGCAACTGCTGCGGCAGGAGGCAAGATAAATTTATTTGTTAGTCCGTGGAGCCCCCCAGCCTGGATGAAATCAAATAATAGTATGATAAGAGGAGGCACTCTAATGCCTGCTTTCATGCAGAGTTGGGCCAATTACTATGTTAAATTTATTCAGGCCTATGAGAAGGAAGGATTACCTGTTTGGGGTCTAACTGTCCAGAATGAGCCCATGGCAACCCAGCGATGGGAGTCATGTATCTATACTGCTGAAGAAGAAAGAGATTTCATCAAGAATTTTTTAGGCCCTACGTTACAAAAGAATAAGCTGGGCACTAAGAAGTTAATTGCATGGGACCATAACCGGGATCTTATTTTTCAAAGAGCATCAACGTTGTTAAATGATCCACTAGCCGCAAAATACATTTGGGGCATCGGCTTCCATTGGTATGAAACATGGACGGGAAGCTTACAGAACTTCGAAAATCTAAAACGGGTAAATGAGGCCTTCCCCTCTAAACAGCTCATTTTTACTGAAGGCTGTGTAGAAAAGTTTGATTTTGATAGGATTAACGATTGGACATTGGGCGAACGCTATGGTCTATCTATGATCAATGATTTTAATGCAGGCACAACCGCATGGACGGATTGGAATATTCTTTTAGATGAAAACGGGGCCCCAAACCATGTAGGCAATTTCTGCTTTGCACCCATACATGCCGACACCAGAACCGGCAAATTGCGTTATACCAACTCTTATTTTTATATCGGCCATTTTTCTAAGTTTATTAAGCCAGGGGCGAAAAGAATTAGCAGTGCTCCTAGTCGCACAATGCTTATCAGCACGGCCTTTAAAAATCCAGATGGTTCTATTGCCGTGGTTGTGATGAATAATACCGATCAGAAATTGCCCTACCTATTGTGGGTAGAAGGAAACGCCGCCGAAACCGTGAGTTTGCCCCATTCTATTAGTACATTGGTGATAAGATAATTAGCTGATTATCCAATTATCGAATGTGATAATGGCGAGGTGCCTATGCCCACATCGATCAACTAATTAGCTGATTATCCAATTAGCGAATGTGATAATGGCGAGGTGCCTGTGCTCCCCACTCATCAGCTAATTAGCTCATTATCCATTTAGCGAATGTGATATTGGCGAGGCGCCCTATGCTCCCAACTCATCAGCTAATTATCAAATCCACTAATTAGCTAATTATCAAATCAACTACTTCTCACCCCAAATCCCCATAAAACAAAACAAGCTGGTTTGTAATTTTTTAAGAATTTATGAATAAATAAAATTTCATTTATTTCGATTAACTATTTGATTTTTAAATAACTAAAAATGAACAAGATTTTTTAAACAGGCATAAGGCAATACTAATATCTTAGAAATAAGATTAAAAAATTAAGCAAAGCCTATGATAAAATCGATTAACGTCCTCCTCATCCCATTTCTCCTAATTTTTAACTTTTACGTTCATTTTACAACTTTAGTTAAAAATAATTACCGTGTCATTAAGTATTGTGCTTTTATCGAAAAAGCTAATTTTTGCTTTTCACACGTTGGAACTTCCAGACAAATTGGTTATTCAACTCCTAGCGTAGAAATTAAGTATAAAAATGACAAGAAAAATGACCTTGTATTTTCGAAAAAAAACGAACAGCTAAATGATAGTTATTTCATTTTTACTTTTGCCCTTGCGTTGATGGCAATTGGCCTTGAATTTAGGATGGCCAAAAGCGCTCGGATTATTAAGAAAAAAAATGAAGCACTGAGTATAAACAACAAAGTGATCCTTCAGCAAAATACTTTTCTTCAGAATGCATTGACAGCACTTGAAGAAAGCAATGTAGAAAATACAAGAATGCTTCAGATTATTGCGCATGATCTGAGAAGTCCGATGGCAGCAATTGTTGGCCTATCGAGCTTTATTATGGATGAAAAAAGGTTGCCCTCCGAAGATATGGAAGTGATCAGCCTAATACACACCTCCGGAATAGACTCTCTAAAATTTATAAACGAGATTTTAGATAAGGAAACCTCTGAAATCGAAATAAAACAGGTAGATATCTATCAGCTCTTAAGCTACTGTGTTACTCAACTCCAGTTTAAAGCAAATGAGAAACAGCAAAAAATCACTCTAGAAGGTAACTCCTTTATCTCAAGGGTAAACCGCGAAAAAATATGGCGTGTCATTACCAATTTACTGTCGAACGCTATCAAATTTAGTCCACCCCAAAGCCAAATAGCCGTTGCGTTGCAAGCTTTCGAAACAAAAATAGTGATCAGCATTAAGGATAGTGGGATTGGAATTCCAGGAAGTATAAGCGATAAAATTTTTACGCTAAATGCCCAGCGAAAGAGAACTGGAACGGCGGGAGAAAAATCTTTTGGAATGGGTCTAGCCATTGCAAAACAAAATGTTGAGGCCCACGGTGGATCGCTCTATTTCAAAAGTATAGAAGGAAAAGGAACAACTTTTTTTATCGAACTCCCAGCAACTTGACCCAATAAGTAAAGATTTTTTTGCTATGATTAATCCTTCTTTAGTTTAGCGTGTCATACAATTGTAATCACAAGCATATGAAAAGAATTCATCATTTTTATTTTTGCCTAATCGCCTTTTGTTGTGCACTAATTTTTTCTTCTTTCGTAAGAAATGAGATACCAAAAGAAAAATTTGTTCTGCCTTATAAACAAGCAGGCTTAACGAAGGAGCAAGCAGCAGCACATCTATTGAGTCGTTTTACTTATGGCGCTAAAACTGGTGATGTTGAACTGGTTGTGAAAATGGGACTAGAAAAGTGGTTCGAACAACAGTTGGAAGGTAATCAAGCAGATGCAAATCTTGATCAGATGCTTAGTCAGTATGATGCATTAAACCTAACAAATACTGAAGTTGAGAATATTTATCCTAGAAATGCGCAATTGATACGTTTTGCAGTTAAAGATGGAATCATCAATAAGGATTCTGTAAACAAAGCAAATGGTAAAGAATACCGTAACCAAATACAGGCTTACATGCAGCAAAAGGGATATAAGCCCCAACAAGAGCTGTACCGTCAATTTTTCAATCAAAAAATATTAAGAGCTGCATATACCAACAATCAGTTTAAAGAGTTAATGACTGATTTTTGGTTCAATCATTTTAATGTTTCTCTAAGCAAAAACCAATGTGCAACATATGTGCCTGCCTATGAACGTGATGTAATTAGGCCCAATGTTTTTGGCAAATTCGAAACCTTATTGGTAAGTACCGCAAAATCTCCAGCAATGCTGATGTACCTGGATAACTTTAGCAGTGCGGGCGATAATACGGCAATGGACAAACCTGGTGACGAAATGGCCATGGATAAAAAAGGAGGAAGGGGCGGCAATAGGAAGGGCCAGCTCGCTAAATTACAAGCTGCAAAAAACCAGGCGAAAAAGGGGAAAGCAGGTTTAAACGAAAATTATGCCCGTGAAGTTATGGAACTACACACCTTAGGAGTTGATGGTGGGTATACACAGAGTGATGTAACCCAAGCCGCAAGGGTATTAACTGGATGGACCTTGGCCCCGATGGGCGATAATGGATATGGGGCACCTATTAAAAAAATCATAGAAAAAGTAGGCGAAGATAATTTGCGGAAGCGGGGATTTGTTCACGAGGGCGACTTTCTTTTTGCAGTAAATCGTCATGATAATGGAGAGAAGGTTGTACTAGGTAAAAAATTTCCTGCCGGTGGTGGTTATGAAGAAGGTCTAGAGCTTTTGCATATCTTGGCCCAGCATAAATCTACCGCTAAGTTTATTTCGAAAAAACTTGCTGTACGTTTTGTGAGTGATAATCCACCACAAAGTTTAATAGATAAAATGGCAAAAACTTTTACCAATACCGATGGAGATATTAAAAGTGTGCTAATCACGATGGCAAGTTCGCCAGAATTTTGGACCACCAATGCATTAAGGGAGAAAACAAAATCTCCTTTTGAGTTGGCAATTAGTGCGGTAAGAAGTTTGGATGCCACTATTAAACAGCCGTATCAATTATACACATGGATAAATAAAATGGGACAGCAGATGTATTATTATCAAGCACCCACCGGCTTTCCGGATCGTGGTCAGTATTGGATTAATACTGGTTCACTGCTTAACCGGATGAATTTTGGACTCGCCTTGGCATCACAACGTATTCCTGGCATCACCTTTAATTTGGCGGCCATGAACAACAACCATGAACCTGAAAGTGCAGAGGCAGCACTTTTAATATATAGTAAATTAATTATGCCCGAGAGGGAATTGGATGCTACCATTGCTCGGTTAAAGCCCATGCTCAAAGATCCAGATCTTGAGGCGAATGTGGCCCGGGCTGCAGAGCAGAGTGCCCCTCCTAAACAGATGAATACCATGGCAAACGAAGATGCAAATCTTATGGATGGAGGAGCAGATGCCAAAGTTAAAGGCAAAAAAGCATTGTTAAATGCCGTTCCGCAACAAAAAACAGGCAATAATACCATGCTGGCACAAGTAGTAGGCGTAATTATAGGTTCACCAGAGTTTCAACGTAAATAGAAATCATGACATCAAGAAGAGGTTTTATCAAAGCTGGAGGATTGGCTTTATTCGGAATTGGTTTAGGCGGCATACCAGGCTTTTTAGCGGATGCTGTTGCAGGTACAACAACACCAGGTTTATTTAAAAAGAAAAAGATACTGGTATGTATCTTCCAACGAGGTGCGATGGATGGATTAATGGCGGTTACCCCGTTTACCGATGAGTATTTAAAATCTGCTCGCCCCACCTTATTTATGTCGGCAGCGCAAGGCGGAAGAAATAAGCCCTTAATTGATTTGGACGGAAAATTTGGATTGCATCCTTCGATGAGCGCTTTTGAACCCATGTTTCGTGATAAACGCTTGGGTATTGTACATGGAATAGGTTCTCCAAACACTACGCGATCGCACTTCGATGCCCAAGATTATATGGAATCTGGTACTCCATTTAACAAGGGGACCGAAAGTGGTTGGCTAAATAGAGCAGTTGGTTTATTGGGTCATGATGCAGCTACTCCGTTCCAAGGAGTGAGTTTAACTTCTTCATTACCAAGATCGTTCTACGGGATGAATCCGGCCGTAGCCATTAGTAACCTAGCCGATTTTAATATTCAATTGAGGGGAAATCAGGCGGGTGCCAACATGGCCTCTAAAAGTTTTGAGGATCTGTATGATCAAACTACATCTGGACTGTTAAAAAATACAGGTAAGGAGAGTTTCGATGCCATTAAAATGTTGCAGAAAACAGATACCAAAAATTATAGACCTGAGGCTAATGTAGTTTATCCGCCTACAGCATTAGGCAATTCGTTAAAGCAAATCGCCCAATTAATTAAAATGGATGTAGGAATGGAAGTAGCTTTTGCCGAATCGGGAGGCTGGGACACCCACTTTAACCAAGGAACCGAGAACGGGATTTTTGCTCGGAATGTAAACGATCTAAGCAACTGCATCATGGCGTTCTGGAATGATATGGCAAAATACCAGGATGAAGTAACCGTAATGACCATGACAGAATTTGGTAGAACTGTTGCTCAAAATGGAACTGGCGGTACAGATCATGGTCGTGCATCTTGTAACTTTATCTTAGGAAATGGCGTTAATGGTGGATTGGTACACGGTTTAATCAACCCATTAAGTAGAGAAAACTTGGAGGATGGAAGAGATTTAGCGGTTACCACAGATTTTAGAAGCGTGTTTAGCGAAGTAGCAGATAAACACCTGGGCATTAATAATGACAAAGTACTGTTTCCAGATTGGAGCGGGAAAAAGATCGGTGTAATGAATATGGTATAGTGCTTATTATCCTTATAAAATCAGCTGGAAGCTTAAATTAAATTTGGTGTTGAATGGGACATTTTATGTGTGTACCACATTATACTGCAATATAGTAGTGTACTATTTGGTAAAGCCTCCTATATTTACGGGATAATCGATCCCAATGAAATTTAACTCCATTTTCGTCTTTTTGTATATTATACTCGCTGGCAGCGTCTATGCGCAAACTAAAGACTCGATAGATATAGTGCCGTATTGGAAAACCAATGAGAGTTTCTTGGTAAATATCAAGAGTACTACCTATGATACATATAATGGTAAGAAAATAAATTATTTGTCTACATTTCAGGCAAATTTTTTGATCAAGGAAGCCTCAGATACTGCCTTTAAAGTTGAATGGAGCTATACAAACGCAAAATTGGCCGCAAACGACCCGTTGATCGAAAATCAACTCGCTGCAAAACTTCTAAATACTAAGTTGCTTATTAAGCTTTCACAGAATGGTCAATTTGTAGAGCTATTAAATTCTGTGGAAGTTAAAGAAATTGCCGATAAGGCCATTGATGAGCTCATTTCCAAAACTTCAAGCGATTTATCTATGAAATTGCTATTTAAAGTAACAAAAGAACTAATTGCTTCAAAACGAGGATTGGAAGCCGTGTTACTAAAGCAGATTAAATTCTACCATTTGTTATATGGCTTTAACTACAAATCAAATTTTGTCGAAACTCATCACGGTCAGATAGCAAACCCTTTTGGAGGAGAACCTTTTGATGCCGTGGAAAAAGTTCAAGTAACAAACCTCGATCGTCCTAATTCTGTATGCACCATTACCTCTAGTAAAACAGTTGATGGTAAAGCAATTAAAGACGTAGCACTTAAGTATATAAAAAAAGTTGCAAATCCTCCAGCACAAGTGATTATCGATATGAATAAAGCTAAGATGGAAGTTGCAGAAAATACGATGCATCAAATTGATTTGTCGAAAGGCGTTGTTCAGAAATCTGCTTTTCTAAGGACTTTAAATTTCGGCTTTCAATCAAGGCTGGCAATGTTAGAAATGGAAACTATAATCAAGTAATATAGAAAAAAGAAAAATTATCTGTAATCTTGCTTAATGTGCATCTTATAACCACATGCACTACATTTATATCTTTTATACTTATTCCAAAAGATGATATTCTTATATAAAAATGTACGGGGTAAACGTTGATCCAAAGAGCCAGTGCTACATTTGGGGCATTTTGTAAAAACTTTTTCAAACATTGACAATCAGATATTAATATACACGGTTAACCAAATCGGCATATGCCTGTTGTAACGGGATGAAATTACTAAGTCTGGTTTTAAAATTAGCTTGGTTTTACTTTAATGATACTCTCACTATTAACTTTCTGATTCCAATTTTTAGGCATAGTTTATTCACTCTAATTAACAAAGATTTGAGTTATTTAGCCTTAAATAGTAGATAAAGTTTTGAATACCAATTTGTTCTAATTCAAAAATAATTAAATATTTAAGATTTTAATAAAATTTTAATCTTTTAAAGATCGATGTTCCCAAGTCTCGTTTAGCGATTTATGAGCCTAAAATCTAAAGGGTTAAAAAATTATCCAATCGTATTATCCTTCTTACACTCCGGGTTTGTTAAAATAATGGTAAAGTCTTATCTTTCAAGCTTAACCTTTAAGACAAACCCAATGAAAATTTCACTAAAATTTACAGGTCTATTGGCAAGTAAACGTGCATCTGCCCTATTTTTTATTGCAGCAATGCTGATCAGCAGTTCAACTTTTGCTCAGACCAAAGAAGCATTTGTTGCTAATGCAATGAAAGAAGCCAATGAAAACTCTCAATTAGAAAATCTGGCCCATGAGTTATTTGACGTAGTGGGACCACGATTGGTTGGCACCCCGCAAATGAAACAAGCTGGAGATTGGGCGGTAAAGAAATACAGCGATTGGGGGATATCTGCCAAAACAGAACAGTGGGGCCAATGGCGTGGATGGGAAAGAGGAATCACCCATATTGATCTCGTGAGCCCGAGGTTAAGAACCCTAGAAGGTACCCAGCTTGCTTGGAGCCCGTCAACCAAAGGAAAAGGAATTAATAGTGAGGCAATTGTTTTGCCATTAGTGACTGATTCCGTTGCTTTTCAGGCATGGTTGCCCAACGTAAAAGGTAAATTAGTGTTGATTTCAATGCCGCAAATTTCGGGCAGACCAGATAAGAACTTTGAAGATTTTGCTACGAAAGATGGATTGGTAAAATTTAAGAAAGACAAAGATGATGCCGCAAAAGCCTGGAGAGATCGATTGGCTAAAACCGGGCTAAATGCAAAAAATTTAGCTCTAGCCATAGAAAAAGCAGGAGCCACCGGAGTAATCATCAATAACTGGTCGGCCGGTTGGGGAGTAGATAAGGTTTTCGGTGCCAACACTACCAAGATCCCAACTGTGGATCTATCCGTTGAAGATTACGGACTGGTTTACCGATTAGCAGAAAGCGGCAACAAACCCATGCTTAAAATCCAATCCGAATCTAAAGAGTTGGGTGTTGTTCCTACCTTTAATACCATTGCCGAAATAAAAGGTACCGAGAAACCAAATGAATATGTGATGTTATCTGCCCATTTTGATTCTTGGGATGCCTCTAGCGGAGCTACCGATAATGGCACGGGTACGATTATGATGATGGAAGCAATGCGCATCTTGAAAAAGTTCTACCCAAACCCGAAAAGAACAATTTTGGTTGGGCATTGGAGTAGTGAAGAGCAGGGCTTGAACGGCTCAAGAGCTTTTGTTGAAGATCACCCAGAAATTGTAAATAATTTGCAGGCCCTATTTAATCAGGATAACGGAACCGGAAGAGTGGTTAATATCTCTGGTCAAGGTTTTGCTAACGCCAAAGACTTTGTGCCAAGATGGTTGGCCGCAGTTCCAGATACCATTAAAAACCAGATTAAAACCAGTTTTCCAGGCTCACCAAGCGGTGGAGGATCGGATAATGCATCTTTTGTAGCTGCTGGCGCATTAGGATTGTCTTTGGGAGCGTTACCTTGGGATTATTTCAGCTATACATGGCATACCAACCGTGATACTTACGATAAAGTAGTTTTTGATGAGGTGCGGAATAATGTGGTTTTAGCTGCAATATTGGTGTACATGGCCTCCGAAGATCCAGAAAAAACGTCAACAGAGAAAGCCCCAATGACAGTAAATCCTAGAACTAACCAACCAGGCGTTTGGCCAGCTCCGGTAAAAGCCAATCGTAAAGGTGGACTTAACTAGACAATAGTCGATGGTCCATAGTCGATAGTCAGCTTGAATTCAAATAGCGATACCATTTGAATCCAGGCCATGGTCTATGGACTATTAGCTATTGACGAAAAGATTTATTTCATTACACCCATTCCCATATGAAAAAGCTGCTCTTATTTTTGATTTTCACACTAAGCCTCAATACGTTTATTGTTGCCCAAACGCCTAATGAAGCAATGAATAGGCCGCCCAAAGTAATGCAAGAGTTTAGGGCGGCATGGATAGCAACAGTGGCCAATATTAACTGGCCCAGTAAACCTGGCCTAACTGTTGCCGAGCAGAAGCAGGAAGCCATTAACCTGCTAAATCTATTGCAACGGCTTAATTTTAACGCTGCTATTCTTCAGGTTAGGCCTCAAGCAGATGCGTTATACAAGAGCGAGCTAGAGCCTTGGTCTTACTTTTTAACAGGCACAGAAGGAGTAGCACCCGATCCTTATTACGATCCATTAGAATTTTGGGTTGAAGAGGCTCACAACCGTGGTCTAGAACTCCATGTTTGGCTAAATCCCTATCGAGCCCACTCTAAAACTGCAGGAGAGCCAAGTGCCACTTCAATTGTAAAGGCTAAGCCAGAATTAGTAGTAAAATTAAAGGATGGGCAATATTGGATGGATCCCTCTAAACAAGAAGTACAAGACCATTCGGCGGCAGTTGTGCGGGATCTGGTAAAGAGATATGATATTGATGGGGTTCATTTTGATGATTATTTTTATCCCTATGCAGAATATAACGGCGGTGCAGATTTTCCCGACGAACAAAGTTGGACAGCATACCAAAATAGTGGGGGCAAATTAACAAGGGCCGACTGGCGAAGAGCGAGCGTAAATACCTTTATCGAACGAGTGTACAAAGAAATAAAAGCAGAAAAGAAGTATGTTAAATTCGGTGTTAGTCCTTTCGGGATCTGGCGCCCAGGCTACCCCGAATCTATCGAAGGATTTGATCAGTATGATAAACTATATGCCGATGCTAAATTATGGTTAAACAAAGGCTGGATAGACTATTTTAGTCCGCAGTTGTACTGGACCGTAAATGCCCAAAAGTTAAGCTTTCCGGTATTATTGGGGTGGTGGCAGTCTGAAAATACCAAAGGCAGGCACCTTTGGCCAGGGATGAATATTAGCCAGGGTGGCGATGATAAAAATGCCGATGAAGTGATCAATCAGATTATGATTACCCGAGGCATAACGCCTCAGAGCAAAGGAGCCATCCACTGGAGTATCGCAGGGTTAATTAAACACGAAAAACTAAGGCAAGGTCTATTGGATGGGCCTTATCAAAAACAGGCCATTGTTCCGGCAAGCGATTGGTTGGATAAAAAAGCACCAGATGCGCCCAGCGTAACGGTCGTAGCAAAAGACACATTATTGCAGATTAACTGGAGCCATGCGCAAAGAAGCGATGTATTTAGATGGGTAGTCTATTTTAAATATGGGGATAAATGGAATTATAAAATCTTAAATAGAAATGATTCGAGCATGGATATCCTAGCAGCAATAAGCAGGAGCCCAAATGGAACAAGCAAAACGACACTAAATGCGTATGGAGTTACTGCCGTTGATAGAACTGGGAATGAAAGCGAGTTTATAGAACGAAAAATTGGGAATAACTAAAGATGAAAAAATCTTCGGAATTATTAATAGAAGCTACTGCTAATGCGATAAAAGATCATTTTATCCCAACAAATAAAGACGAGCAATCATTTAGTTTCCATTTTACCATTCCGCCCTCATCTAACTATAAAGCAAGCTACGAGAAGGATTCTAAAGGGAATTGGGTGCTGAAAAGTTGCGAAGTCGACCCTTCTACAAGTTCGGAGTAAATTTTAGAAAGATCCCCTGAATCCATAGTTCATTTTAAGTAATTTCCATTTGGTTGTCAGTCTGAGCGTAGTCGAAGACCTCAGCAAATCTCTAGTTTGGCCTTTTAATCTACCCTTCGACTACGCTCAGGGTGACATCAAACAAGTTCAAAAGCTCACGATTGCGAAATCTTCTATTCGTCAACAGTTAACCAATTAACCAAAATTACACTTAGCCCTCTCCTTCAGGAGTTACCGGAATAGGTACTCTAATGCCCTCCCTTTTTAAAATATATTCAAAAATGCCTTCGATGGGTTTTTGTAGTATTTTACCAACTTTAATTCCATTTTCTGCAAATACGGCCTTTAGCTCGTCCTGATAATAATAAGAGATAGACCCTACAAAATTGCACTCCAGCGTTTTATAGGCTTTATAATCCTTTACATTAGTGTCTATAAATTCTTGAAATCCATCTTTTAAAAGTTGTTGGATAAACGGATGTGCTTTACGAGCGATCATAAATCGACTAAAAGAGGCCAAATAGGAATTGGGAAATGGTTTTTGATAAATGTTGCTAATTACGGTTTCTTTTTTAGCATCATAAGTTTGAGCAAAGATCTCCTGCAACTCTTCGGGCATGGTTCCATATAAATAAGAAACTAGAACTTTACGGCCAAAATAAGTACCAGACCCTTCATCGCCAAGCACATAACCTAAACCGTGTTTGCCATGATGCACCTCTTGGCCATCATAATACGCGATATTAGAGCCTGTTCCTAGAATACAGGTTAATCCTTTTCGATCGCCACAGGTAGCATAGGCAGATCCGATCAAATCGTGGTCGACACTAATAAATGCTTTGGTAAAGAAAGAGGAGAGACCATTAGAGATAATTTCATGCTTATCTGGAGAGGAGCAGCCTGAGCCAAAAAAGTAAACTTCCTTAATTGAATTAGCATAGGCTGATAAGTCCCGGTTCTTGGTTAGGATTTTAACCACATCAAAAGCATTTACAAAATAAGGATTGATTCCCTGGGTGCTAAAGGATAAAGTTTGATTGGGGCTATACGCCATCCAATCTGTTTTAGATGAACCGCTGTCTGCTACTAAAATCATGCACTAAAAATAGGAAATTAATAAATATTTATGGTGCCGCTTAACTCTTTTAATGATATTTCTGCCAATTTAGCCTGATATTGGATCTCCACATATCTACTATTGGCATCAATCGCATTTCTTTGTGCCTCGCGCAACTCTAAGGGAGCAATACTTCCTAAGCGATATTTCTCTAATGTGATATCTAAATTCTGACGGGCAATATCAACATTTCCCTGCTCCAATTTTACAAGATCAAGGTATGTGCTATAATTTTGATACGCTGTGGTAAGCTGTGAGTTAATATCCAACCTGGTTCTCTCTATGCTTAAATCAGCAGAATTTATTCCAATTTTCGCGTTCCTTTCATTCTGTCTTTGCAAAAAACCGTTAAAAATATTGATGCTTGCCGTTACCCCGTAGGTTAGCCCACTTGCCCTAAAATTGGTATTAAACCCTGTTGGCGTGGTGCTGCGGCTAATATCGTATCCTGTATTTAAACTAATTTGGGGATAACGGCCGGCCTTAACCTGCTTTAACGTTAATTCTGCTATTTTTTTGTTGATCAGTGCATTTTGTAGATCGGGGTTCAGTTGCAGCATTTGGCCAGACAATTGGTCCTTACTTAAGGATTGATCAATGCTTAAATTGTCATCAACCCTAAATTTAATGTTTACATCCCTCGCCAATAAACGGTTTAACGTTACCTGATAATTGTCCAGTAAATTTTTCTGCTGCAAATAGCTTGATGTATCGGTGTTGTAATCCACTTTCGCGGCTAACACATCCAACTTAGATCCACGTCCAATTTCTAGTTTGTTGTTGGCAATCCTTAAACGAAGGTTAGAAATGTCAATAGAGCTATCAGCAGCAACAACTAATTTTTGTTGTTTAACCAAATTATAATAAGCGGATACCACTTCTGTAACAGTAGTTAAAATCTGTGCTTTTGAGTTGATCCTGCCCTGTTCTTCTAATGCTTTCAATCGATCTAGCGTTGCAAACATTTTAAATCCGTCGAACACCGTCCAACCTAATCCAATTCCATAAGAAAGGTTGGTGCTCCGTGCGCCATCTGTTATTTTTTGCGTACCGGCTGATTGTGTTTGAACCGTGTTCTGCCTACTTCCGCCAGTGCTAAAATTACCTACAGCTACCGGTAAGATACCCGCATTACCCAAATTCACATTGTTTTTGGCAATCAGTTCATCATTGTTCACCAATTTGATATCATAATTATTTTGCAAAGCAATGCTGATTGCATCAACTAAACTTAGTCTTTCCTGACCGAAAGTTAGCGTGCTGCTGCCTAGCCATAGGGCGATAAAAAATAGATAACGCTTCATGTTCATCTTAGTCATTTAATTTGCGTTGTTGTTCCTCTTCAGCCTCTGCTGCTACTAATGAATCTTTAAGATCTTGGTTTACCTTATGTTCTTTAGACCAGAACGAGTAAATGGCAGGTATAACAAATAAAGTTAGGATCAATGAAAATAACGTTCCACCAATAATAACGGTACCCATGCTCATCCGGCTTTTTGCCGCTGCACCCAAGGCCATCGCAATAGGAAGTGCACCAATGGCAATGGCCATACTAGTCATTAAAATTGGTCTCAGTCTAGAAACAGCCGCCTCTCTGATGGCATCATGAACAGATTTTCCTTCTCTTTCCTTTAATTGGTTAGCAAATTCTACAATCAGGATTCCATTTTTTGTAACTAGACCAATTAACATAATTGTTCCGATCTGGCTAAAGATGTTCCAACTTTGCCCGCATAACCACAACGATAAAAATGCTCCCGCAACTGCCATAGGAACGGTTAAAATAATAATTATGGGATCTTTGAAACTTTCAAATTGTGCCGAAAGAATTAGATAAACCAATAGTAATGCCAGGCCAAATGCAAATAAGGTATTAGATGAGCTTTCTTGAAAATCTCGTGATTCGCCACTTAGATCCGTAGAAAACGATTCGTCTAAAACTTTAGCGGCAATCGCGTCCATAGCTTTTATCCCATCACCAATACTTTTTCCAGGAGCCAAGCCTGCAGAGACGGTTGCCGAAATGAAACGGTTGTTTCGGTAAAGTTGTGGGGGACTGCTTTCTTCTTTGGCACTTACTACGTTGTCAAGTTGGATCAGTTCATTCTTGTTATTTCGTACATAAACAGAACTTAAATCTAAAGGATCTTTTCGATCGCTTACATCAAACTGCCCGATTACCTGATATTGTTTCCCATTCATGAAAAAATAAGAAAAGCGCTGACCGCTTAGTCCCAATTGCAAAGTCTGCGCAATATCTACGATAGAAATTCCTAAGTTATTCGCTTTGGCTCTATCAATAGTTAAATTAATTTCTGGTTTATTAAATTTAAGGTTCACATCCGAGGTCGAGAAAGTAGGATCTTTTGAAACCTCATCCATAAACAATGGCACCTTTTCTCTTAACTTATCAAAATTCTGCGCTTGGATAATGTAACTGATCGGCAAACCACCCCTACGTCCAACAGAAATTGTTGGTTGCTGGTTAACCGTTATCTTACCTTCCGAATACTTTTTAGTAATCTTGGTTAACTTATCGGCAATTTCTTTTTGGCTTCGCTCACGGTCGCCTGGATCAACCAATCCCATTCTTAAAAAACCCGAGTTGGTTGCTCCGGCACCACCAAAACCTGGCGAAGTAATGGTAATCAGTACATTTTTTTCAGGAACAGAATCCGAAACCATTTTGCTCACTTTAGACATAAATCGGTCTGTGTAGGCAAATGATGCTCCCTCTGGAGTACTTAGGTTGAGATTTATCGCACTGCGATCATCATACGGTGCAGTTTCTTTGGGTAGCAAATTCCAGAATAACACAATTAATCCAACACAAACTAATATGATAGGGGCGGCTAACCACCTTCTATCTAAAAATTTATTGAGATTACTTGTATATGACTCGTTCAGTTTTACGAAATAAGGTTCTGTCCAATTGTAAAATTTAGATGGCTTATGACCGCCTTTTTTCATTAGATAGGCATTCAACATTGGGGTTAACGTAAGCGATACAAACGCTGAAATCAAAACCGCTGCACCAATTACTACCCCAAACTCTCGAAAGAGCCGGCCCACAAAACCCTGTAAGAAAATTACGGGTAAAAATACAGCGGCCAATGTAATGGAAATTGAGATAACTGCGAAGAATATCTCATTCGACCCCTTGATTGCGGCTTCAATAGGCGAGAGCCCTTCTTCAACCTTCTTAAAGATGTTTTCGGTTACTACAATTCCATCATCAACCACTAAACCTGTAGCTAAAACGATGGCCAATAATGTAAGTACATTAATTGAAAATCCAAAAATGTACATGATAAAGAAAGTGGCTATTAAAGAAACCGGAATATCTATTAAAGGTCTAAATGCGATTGCCCAGTCTCTAAAGAACAGGTAAATGATCAAAATCACTAGGATAAGAGAGAGCAGGATCGTTTCGGCAACCTCAGTTACTGATTTTTTAATGAACAAGGTCGAATCCAATGAGACTTTCAACTTGATATCCTTAGGCATATCGCTCTCCAGCTTATCAAAGCGCTTATAAAATTCCTTGCTTATTTCTAAATAATTGGCGCCGGGCTGCGGGATAATTCCTACTGCAACCATCGGAATACCGGATTCGCGAAGTACGGTTTCTTCATTTTCTGATCCTAGCTCGATCAGCGCAACATCTTGGAGTTTAACTACATTATTACTGTCTGCTTTAATGATAAGGTTGTTAAATTCTGTAGGTGTGGTAAGTTTACCTAAGGTCTTTACTGTCAACTCTGTTGATGCGCCTGTAAGTTTTCCTGATGGAAGTTCTACATTTTCATTGCCCAATGCGGTTACGATATCAGAAGAAGTTAATCCATAAGATGAAAGTTTATTGGGATCTATTCTTATGCGCATGGCATACTTCCGCTGACCTTGTATTTGTACGCTACTTACCCCGGGGATGGTTTGGATGCGGTCGGCAATTACGTTTTCAGCAAAATCACTTAGATCGGTTACACCACGTTTATCACTCTGTACCGTCATCGAAATAATGGCATCCGAGTTGGCATCGGCTTTGGTTACTGTTGGCAAGCCATCGATATCTTTGGGAAGGTTACGGGCAGCTTGAGAAACTTTATCCCGAACGTCATTTGCAGCCTCGTCGATGTCTTTCCCCAGGTTAAACTCAATGGTGATATTGCTTGATCCTTGGTTACTGGAAGAAGAGATATTCCTGATCCCATCTATCGAATTGATCGATTTTTCTAGAGGTTCTGTAATTTGCGATTCGATAATATCGGAATTAGCACCCGGATAAGAAGTACGAACCGAAACTACCGTGGGATCAATGGAGGGGTATTCCCGAATGCCCAAGAAATTATAGCCAATTACCCCGAAAAGAATAATTACAAGGTTCATCACAATGGCAAGAACTGGCCTTTTTATACTGGTGGTTGAAATGCTCATTGCTTAATTTTAGCCAATTTTACTTTTACTGGGGCATCTGGTTTTAGCGACATGGCGCCTGTGGTTAAAACGGTATCGCCTACATTTAGGCCAGAGGTAATAACCACGCTTTCAGCAGTACGTGTTCCTGCTTCTACCTTTACCTGCTTCGCTTTTCCATCTTTACTAATGTAAACTATTTTTCCTTTTAAGACAGGGATAACGGCCTCAGTTGGAATCAGAATGGCATTATCTAAAGTGCTCAGTGCCAATTTTATTTGTGCAAAAGAACCTGGTAGTAATTCTCCACTGGCATTAGGGGCTAGGGCCTTGATCTGTAAAGTACGGGTTTGTTGGTTAATGCCTGGCTCAATAGCAAATACTTTTCCTTTGTATCTTTTAGCAGATGCATCGGTATTAAAGGTAATTTCTGATCCAATTTTAATCTGGCCAACATATTTTTCTGGCACCGAGAAACTGATCTTAACTGGGTTGGTACTCAATAAATTCGCAATTGTAGTAGATGGGGTCAGGTATTCGCCAACCGAGATTGATCTTAATCCTATCTTACCACTAAACGGAGCTACAATAGATGTTTTGGCCAATTGTGCCCTGATCAGCTGTGATTGTGCTTTAAGCGACTGCAGATCTGCAAGCGAAGTATCGTATTCTTCTTGACTTATGGCCCCTTTTTGCAGCAATTGTTTAGCCCTATTTTCGTTGGTGGCAGAAAGCTTTTCTTTGGTGCCTGCTTCGCGCAGTTGTGCTTGGATATCCCTATCATTAACTTTTACCAACAAAGCACCTTTGCTTACATTGCTGCCTTCCTTAAAATAGATACCGGTAACCAAACCAGGAACTTCACTTCTTAAAACCACTGATTCGTTGGCTTCTATACTGCCCGAAATTTCTAAATTGCTATCAAAGGCAATGGTTTTAACCACAATACCCTCTACAGACATCCCAGGGGCTCCACCTCCAGGGCCACCTTTACCATCTTTTGCGCCTTTACCGCCTTTGCCTGCAGCGCCTTTTCCGCCAGCACCCTCAGCTTCAATTTTTTTGTTTTCCGAAATTCTATGGTAAACTAAATACACAATCCCCAATAAGAGAAGCGTATAAATAATATATCTTTTTTTCATGTATGGTGTTATGCTTAGTTAACGCACAAAAATATTTAATTGTTTGTCTTATCATTTGATGTACTAAGTATGTTACGAATATATTAGGCATACGCACGGAGCATGGGGCATGGTGCGATGCGCATACTCCATGCTCTATGCCCCATGCTTGTAAAATATCTGTGAAATCACCTCATAAATCTGTGAATTCAGTGCTTAAGTAAAATTAAATTATAAATTTGCTGCAAAAGATTTCAACTATGTTTATAAATAAAAAATCAATTTTCGGATTAGTAGTACTACTAACATTTACCATGGCCGCCAAATCTCAAGTTAAAATAGACTTCGAAGTGAGCTTTATAGAGCCACAAGCACATTATGCCGAAGTGCAAATGAATATTTCGGGTATTGCTACAAAAGCATTTGTGGATGTTAAAATGCCAGTTTGGACACCAGGCTCCTATTTGGTTCGCGAATTTGCAAAAAGTGTAGAGGGTTTTACTGCAACGTCTGCCGGAAAAATGATTAAAGCAGAAAAAATAAATAAGAATACATGGAGGGTATATAATGCTAAAGGTAATGCTGTGAAAATTAATTACAGGGTATATGCATTCGAGATTTCTGTGCGTACCGCATTTATTGATGCCTCACATGCATTTTTATCATCTGCAAATATCTTTATGTATCCAGCATGGATGATCAAAACGCCTAGTACAGTAAAGATTATTCCGTTTGAAGGATGGACCCAAGTAAGTACAAGTCTAGAGCCTGTAGCTGGTAAACAATTTACCTATACGGCGCCTGATTTTGATATCTTGTTTGACAGTCCTCTAGAAGTTGGTAACCAAGATGTGTTTGAATTTAATGCTGCTGGAGTAAGACATGAAGTAGCGATGTACGGAGGGGGAAATTACGATAAAGAGCGTTTAAAAGTAGACATGGCAAAAATTGTTGAACAAGCAACAGCAGTTTATGGCGAAAACCCTAATAAGCACTACACCTTTATTGTTCATAATTTTGCACAAGGTGGAGGTGGATTAGAACACCTAAGTTCTACAGTTTTAGGGGCTTCACGTAATGGTTATGGAACCGAGAGAGGATATACTGGCTTTTTAGGCCTAGTGGCACATGAGTATCATCACCTTTGGAATGTGAAAAGACTACGTCCAATTGCATTAGGTCCATTTGATTACGATAATGAAAATTACACCACAAACTTATGGATTGCAGAAGGATTTACTTCCTACTATCAAAACAAGTTTATGTTAAGAGCAGGCCTGATCAACCAAGAAAGCTTTATCAATGGATATATTGGGGCGATAGGAAGTGTGATGAACATTCCCGGAGCAAAAATAAATTCTGCCGCACAATCAAGTTTTGATGCATGGATCAATCCTGCTTATCGCCCAAGCGAAAACGCAAACAATACCTTCGTATCTTATTATTCTAAGGGACAGGTAGTGGGAAACTTAATGGATCTCGAAATAGCAAACGCAACTAAAGGAGCGAAAAGTTTGGATGATGTAATGAAAGCGATGTACTGGCAATGCAAAACACTGAAAAGGGGCTATACCGATGCCGAGTTTAAAGCGATGGTCGAAAAAATTAGTGGAATCAGCTTTACCAGTTTCTGGGATAAATATGTGACCGGAACAACGGATGTAGAGTTTGCCAAATATTTTGGATACGCCGGAATAAATGTAACTGCCGAAAATGCCACTCCAAATGTACCCTCTGCTGGAGCGGGGATAAGCAATGGTAGGGCGGTTACCGTGGCTAGCGTAAGCAGAAATTCGGCAGCGTGGAATGCGGGTTTAAATGTGAATGATGAAATAGTGAGCATTGATGGTGTGGCAATAGCCGATCTGATGAAAGATATCAGACCAGTTCCGGGCCTTTCGATGGATAACCTATCAGCTATCAATAAAAAGCGAATTGGAGATCAGGTAGTGGTTAAAGTAAGACGTGATGGGATTGAAAAAGATATTACCTTAACATTAAAAGAGAATCCGAATATTCGTTTAAAAGCAACACTGATTGAAAATGCAACACCAACTCAGCTCGCAGTTCGTAAGAAATGGATGGGAGTGTAGGCGCTAAGCGCTAAGCGTAACAGCGATAGACAAATAAAATTAAACCCCAGTAAGAGTGATCTTATTGGGGCTTTTTATTTATGGATAATCTTACCGCTTTACGCCTGACGGTCTTCGCCCCATGCGCCTTTCTTTTTTAATTCAATTTAATAGTTTAACTTACCTTTAGTAATTTTGTGCCATGGCTTTTAAATGTGTGGTAATCGATGATGAGCAGTTCGCCGCTAATGCATTGGCAAAATATGTGGCCGATATGCCAAATTTATCCCTATTTAATGTATTTACCGATCCTTTAGTAGCATTGGCAGAAATTAGTGAAGCAGATCAACTTGATTTTATTTTTTTGGATATTGAAATGCCAAATTTATCGGGTTTAGAGTTAGCAAAAAATTTAAGAAGCAAGTGTAAGTTTCTAATTTTTATTACCAGTCATTCCAAACATGCCTTATCCGCTTTTGAGGTCCAAGCTAACCAATACTTGCTTAAACCCATTACATTTTCAAAATTTGCATTAACCATAAATAATCTATTGAGCGCTGAAATAGCACCATCTGTACTCCGTAACCAAGGTAAGAACTTGAAGTTTATAAAAGCAGACCAAAAAAATGCTTACCACTTCTTAAATTCCAATGAAATCATTTCGGTTCAGGCTGCAAAAAACTATATCATTATATCTACTGCCAACGAAAAATTTATTACTCACCTTGGCTTAAACCACATCGAAGCCGCATTGTCACCTGATGAATTTATCAGGATCGGCAAATCGTACATCATTGCTAAGAATGAAATCAGAAAAATTGAAGGTAATCTTATCAAACTTAAAAATAATGAGATTTTTCAGGTCGGAGAAACCTACAAGCCCGCGTTTTTAAGATTCGTAAAGGAAAATATGTTGTCGACTAAATAGCAGAGCGTTTGGCGTTGAGTGCAAAAGCGTTTCCAACTTATCTGCTCTAAGATGTCTTACCTGCCTACCGGCAGGCAGGGATGGTGAAAAAAGCAAAGCGTCTGCCCACTGAGGTGTCTAAGGCGCCTTAGGTGGTGAAAAGTAATGCGTTCGAGGTGTCTTAACTAATGAAAAAAGGAGGAAATTAACACAACCGAAAATATTTTATTAGAAAAGATAATTTGTTAGATTTGAGAACAACAGTTATTACAATCTTTTAACTCGTCGTTTAATAGCTAGCCAAAAAAATTGCTTTCATGTCTACATCTATAACCAGAGTATTCGACTTATTAAAATATAACCTCGATAATTTCCCTAAGCAAGAATTTATTAGTGGAAAAATTAATGGTGTATGGAAAAAATATAGTACGGTCGGATTTTGTGAAACCACAGATAATCTTAGTCGTGGATTAACTACCCTGGGTATTTCAAAAGGATCTCGTGTAGCGGTAATGTCGGCAAATAGGCCCGAATGGAATGTGTGCGATTATGCCATTATGCAATTAGGGGCGTATCAAATCCCTTTGTACCCTACACTAGCGGAGCACGATGTTAAATTTATCATAGAAAACGCCGAAATTACCATCGTTTTTGTTAGTGATGAAGCTATCTATAATAAAGTAAAATCGGTAAATGCTAGCCTTAAAAATCCTGTCCAAATTTTCACCTTTAATGAGATTGAAGGTGCAATTTATTGGGAAGACCTGGTTAATATCGGAAAAACTACACAGATAGATTTGCAACACTATAGAAATGAGGTGAAAGCGGATGATATTCTAACCATCATTTATACCTCCGGCACAACCGGAACTCCAAAAGGGGTAATGCTTACCCATGACAACTTGGTCAAAAATTTCATGAAATCGTGTATCATCTTTCCAACAGAAATTAAAACCTCCATCAGTTTTTTGCCTTTATCGCATATTTTTGAAAGATTGATTTCCTATCTCTATGCCTATGCAAATGTGAGTGTTTATTATGCAGAGAGCATGGATACCATCGTTGCTGATATCCAAGAAGTTAAGCCCAATACCTTTTCTACAGTTCCGAGGTTGCTAGAAAAAATCTATGACAAAATCATGGAGAAAGGGAAGGAGCTAAGTGGAATAAAAAAAGCCATATTTTATTGGTCCTTGGCACTCGCCGAAAAGTACGACCTTAAAAACAGCTGGTGGTATGAGTTCAAATTAGGCATCGCCCGTAAGTTGGTATTTAAAAAATGGAAAGAAGCATTAGGGGGTAATATTGTGGTAATGGCTTCTGGTGGTGCCGCTTTAAATCCACGGTTAAACCGGATATTTTGGGCCGCAGGAATGCCTATTTTTGAAGGCTACGGGCTCACCGAAACCTCTCCTGTTATAACGGTAAACCATTTTGGTGCAACAATGTTCGGTACGGTAGGCACCCCAATTGAAGGGGTAGAAATAAAAATAGCAGATGATGGTGAAATCTTGACAAGAGGACACCATGTAATGAAAGGCTATTATTTAAGGGATGATCTAACCAAAGAAAGTATCGACAAGGACGGTTGGTTTTACACTGGTGATATCGGCGAAATCCTGCCTGGAAATTTTTTAAAGATCACCGATCGTAAAAAAGAGATCTTCAAAACGGCTGGAGGCAAATATGTTGCCCCACAAATGTTAGAAAACAGGTATAAAGAATCGCCTTTGGTAGAACAGATTATGGTATTGGGCGAAAATAGAAAATTCCCTGCCGCACTCGTTGTTCCTAATTTTTCGGCACTTAAAGCCTGGTGTGAGAAAAAAGAAATCCCTTACACTACCAATGGCGAAATGATCCGAAATGAGCAGGTAAATGACAAATACAATAGAATAATTGCCACTTTAGGTGCAGATTTTGGTAAATGGGAACAGGTAAAACGCATTGCCTTGCTCTCAAAAGAATTTAGCATTGACGGGGGAGAACTGACCCCAAAATTGAGCTTCAAACGTAAAGTAATCTTAGAAAAAAATGCTACAATCATCGAAAAGATATATAAAGATGCAGACAATTATAAAAGTTAAAATTACTGGCCTTGCTGCGGTAATTATTGCCACAAGCTTGTTTTTAAGCTGCGTTAGCCATCAACTAGGTAAAAATAACAGCGGAGAATATAGAAATGGAATGGTAGTTTCTGCCAATGAGATTGCCTCAAACGTTGGAGTCGAAATCTTAAAGAAAGGGGGAAACGCTGTTGATGCAGCCGTAGCGGTGCAATTTGCACTAGCTGTTGTTCATCCCAACGCAGGTAACATTGGTGGCGGGGGTTTTATGGTATATCGTTCTGCCAAAGGCGAAATCAACTCTTTGGATTTTAGGGAAAAAGCAGCTTCATCGGCAAGCAGAGATATGTATTTAGATGCTTCTGGTAATCCGATAACTGATAAAAGCCTTTATGGACAGTTGGCTGCTGGTGTACCTGGTTCGGTAGCAGGCATGGTCGAAGCCCATCAAAAATATGGTCGCTTAAAATGGGAAGAATTGGTTGAACCCGCCGTTCGTTTGGCTGGGGAAGGGTTTAAGATTTCGGCGCGCCAAGCAAGAGAACTTAACGGACTAAAAGCAAGATTGGTAAAATTAAATCCACTTGGTACCGCATTGGTAAAAGATACAAAATGGGACGAAGGGGATGTACTGGTACAAAAAGAACTCTCAACTACTTTATCCTTAATTAAAGAAAAAGGCAGAAGTGGGTTTTATGAAGGTGCAGTGGCCGACTCTATTGTAGCCGAAATGCAAAGAGGAGGCGGCATCATTACCAAACAAGATCTTAAAGACTACAAAGCAATTTGGCGTAAACCTGTTACGGGCACTTATCGTGGCTATCAGGTAATTACCATGCCACCGCCTTCAAGTGGCGGAATTGCACTTATCCAACTTTTAAAATCGGTAGAACCTTATCCACTAAGTAAGTGGGGTTTTAATACCGATTCAACCGTCCAGTTAATGGTTGAAGCAGAGCGAAGGGTGTATGCAGACAGAGCAGCCCATCTTGGAGACCCAGATTTCTATCCAGTGCCTCAAAGGAAGTTGATTGATGATGTTTACGTGAAGCAACGTATGTCTAGTCTAAATTGGCAAAAAGCAAGCACAAGCGCTGAAGTTAGTGCGGGTGAAATAGCGCCAACCGAACACGAAGAAACTACGCACTTTTCTATTGTTGATCGCGACGGGAATGCGGTATCGATTACCACCACGCTTAATGGTTCTTATGGAGCTGCCGTTGTTGTAAAAGGCGCAGGCTTCTTGCTAAACAACGAAATGGATGATTTTTCTGTTAAGCCAGGTTCTCCTAATATGTATGGATTGGTTGGAGGAGAAGCCAATGCAATTGCACCGCAGAAGCGGATGTTAAGTTCAATGACACCAGCAATTTTAGCAAAGGATGGAGAACTATTTATGGTAGTGGGTACTCCGGGAGGATCAACGATCATTACCTCGGTTTTTCAGACCATTTTAAATGTAATTGATTTTAACCAATCTATGCAGGCAGCCGTAAATGCCAAAAAATTCCACCACCAATGGCTGCCAGATCAGGTAGATATGGAAGACAAAGCAATAGATAGCCTAACCCTGATAAAGTTAACCGAAAAAGGATATAAAATGGTTCCTCGCGGACCGATCGGCAGAGTAGACGCAATCTTAAAAACCAAATGGGGATATTATCAAGGTGGCGCGGATCCTAGAGGGGATGATAAGGCAGTTGGGTGGTAGTTAGATGTAAAATGTAAAACGGAAGATGGAAGATGGAAAGCCAAAGTCCACAAGATTTATCAATAAGCTCCACTTTTTACGTTAACCAGCCCCTCT
The DNA here is from genome assembly GCF_059703915.1 of Pedobacter sp. NO84. Taxonomy (NCBI): domain Bacteria; kingdom Pseudomonadati; phylum Bacteroidota; class Sphingobacteriia; order Sphingobacteriales; family Sphingobacteriaceae; genus Pedobacter; species Pedobacter sp. NO84. The sequence continues at coordinate 2,703,449 of NZ_AP046575.1, read as the reverse complement.
CCTTCAGGAGAGGCGGGGGTGAGGTAATCGGTGTAATCTTTTTCCCGATAGCTATCGGGACGGTGTAATCAACCGCGAAGCGTAACTATAAACAAATTCTCATGAGAGCTCTACTTATTCTTTTATTTTTTGGTTTTCTTCAATTATCGCATGCGCAAAGCAATGAAGCAAGCCTTATCGCGCCGCTTATTAATCAGTATCAGGCTGATGAACAGATGCTCAATAGGAAGTATACGCTTAAACGTTCTGTAGAATATTACAATAGGATGGAAGATTTCTATGCTACCTGGATCGCAAAGCTGAAGGAAGTGCCGTTCACAAAACTTACCGTAAATGAAAGGGTTGATTATATCTTGCTCCAACGTGATATTAATGCCGATAATAGAGATCTACAACAAGCCTATATCGAATTTAAATCCAATAATTTTACTATTCCATTTGCAAAAGCGATCGTGGATTTCGAACAAAAGAGACGGGTTGGCAAGCAACAGGATGGTAAATTTACCTCTCAAATCTTCGACACGTTAAGGGATGATATCAGAAATACCACTAAAGCAGTTAACAACTTACAGTTGGTGGTTAGTCCGGCACAGGCAAATTGGGCTCAACAAACGGTAAATCAATACCTGAATGTTTTCATGGAAGCGTATAAGTTTTATGATGGCTACGATCCGCAGTTTACGAAGGCCACAAAAATAGCTTACCAAAACGCAGTAGACGAAATGAGGGCCTATGTTACTGAATTAAATAAAACCGCTAAACTGTCTAATGTTAAGGATGATGGAAGTGGCATTTTGGGCAACCCAATAGGGCGTAAGGCTTTTTTAGAGCTGCTTAACGACGAAATGATTGCTTACACGCCCGAACAAATTGAAGCCATAGCCAACAAGGAATTTGCTTGGTGTGATGCAGAAATGATTAAGGCATCGCAACAAATGGGTTTTGGTAACTACTGGAAAAAAGCATTGGAAAAGGTTAAAACCGACTACCCTGAATTGGGCAAACAACCTGAATTTGTTTATCAATTGGCAACAGAAGCCATTGACTTTGTAGAGCAGAATAAGTTGATTGATGTTCCCGAGCTAGCTAAAGAAGGTTGGCGAATGCGGATGCTAACTCCACAAGAACAATTATTTGCGCCCTTTTTCTTGGGTGGCGAATCAGTTCTTATTGCCTACCCAACTTCAGACATGAGCGAAGATGCAAAAATGATGACCTTAAGGGGTAACAATCGCCATTTTTCTAGAGCCGTAGTTTTTCATGAGCTTATACCTGGGCATAACCTTCAATATTTTATGCAAAATAGATATAAAACTTATCGGAAGGGTTTCGGAACTCCATTCTGGACCGAAGGATGGTCGCTGTACTGGGAAATGCTTTTGTGGGACAAGAACTTCGCCAAAACCCCAGAGGATAAAGTCGGAATGCTTTTCTGGCGCATGCATCGCTGTGCAAGGATCATTTTTTCCATGAATTATCATTTAGGTAAATGGACCCCAAAACAATGTATTGATTTTTTGGTCGAACGCGTAGGCTTTGAAAGAGCTAATGCCGAAGCGGAAGTGCGAAGGTCCTTTACGGGAGGTTATGGGCCACTCTATCAAATTGGATATATGCTAGGAGGCCTAGAATTTAGGGCTTTACATAAAGAGCTGGTTGATGGGGGCAAAATGTCGAATGTGGATTTCCATGATCGAATTTTAAAAGAAAACAATATGCCTGTAGAAATGGTACGGGCTCTTTTAACCAATCAGGTGCTTCCAGAAAACTTCACCACTAAATGGAAATTTGCAGGAGAGATTAACTAGAGCATCTTTACTTTTACCACCCCAGATCGCGCTGGCAAGGAGATATCTAAAAAACTGAAGCGAATACGCTAAGGTGTGCTTTAGATGGTTAAAAACTATAATGCCATCTTATTCAAAACAAAAGGTAGGTTTCTTTGTTTCGGGGTGCCCCAACACTTTTATATATTTCTGTATAGCAAACCACACACTTTTTTAACACTTTTTAACATTCTAAAATAGTAAAAACCCATTCAATCACTTGTAGATAAGGGTTATTGATACTAACTGTAACTCTTTTTATAGATTTTGGTATAGGTATTGCCTATAGGCATTAGATAAGTATGAAAACGCTTAACCTTATAAAAATAATATTATGAAACTGAAATTTTTAAAATGTATACCAGTTGTTTTAGCTGGTTTATTTATTGGGAATGCCGCCTCGGCGCAAACCACAACCACAACCATGGAGCCTTTTAGGACATGGTCTATCGGTCTTAACGCTGGTACAACTATTCCAATTTCACCGCTGGGTGGAAGAAATGATTATTCTCATTGGGAAACAGGCTTTTCTTATGGGCTGTATATTAAAAAACAAATTACTCCATCTTTCTCGTTACGTTTAGATGGTTTTAGGGGTGCAACCAAAGGTGATAATACCCAGCCTTTTAATAGTGGCTCAACCGTAGGAGGCCCATTTAGCTCGTTCAGAACAGATATTAACTATGCAGGTAGCTTAAGTGCTGTTGCTAATGTATTTAACTGGAGCATGTTTAAACAACAAAATAATGCGCAGTTTTTTGTATCTGCCGGTGGTGGTTTTACAAATTATACAGCAACTACAACTTCTTCAGGTGCGGGAACATTGGTAGTTGAAAATCCAACGGTTACTAAAATTAATATCCCAGTTGGTTTAGGTGTTAAATTTCGTTTAACTGAAGCCATGAACTTAGACATTGGCGCAACAATGAATTATGTTGATGCTGATAACTTCGATGGTCGTGAAGCTAATGGAAACGATAAATATACTTATGGCTATGCAGGATTAGAGTTTGCATTAGGAAAAGGAAAACAATTAGCTTTCTTTAGCCCAACAGCTGCTACATATGATCAAGCAGTAGCTGCAAAAAATGCTGCTGACGCTTTGAAATCTGATTTAGATGCACAAAGAGCCGAAAATGCTAGATTGCGTTCAGAAATGGGTGATCTATTAAAAGATAGTGATGGAGATGGTGTAGCTGATAAATTAGACAAATGTCCAGGTACTCCTAGAGGAACAGTAGTTGATGGAGGTGGATGTCCATTAAAGGTTCCTGCTCCTCAAATTACCGAAAGAGTTGTAGTTACCGAGGCAGATCGTAAAGTTGTAGCAGATGCTATTACTAACTTAGAATTTGATTTTGGTAAATCAACCATTCGTGCTAAATCTTATCCTACCTTAAATAGAGTTGCTGCTTTATTGGTTGAGAAAAACTTTAGCTTGAAATTAGCTGGTCATACTGATAATGTAGGTAGCGATGCTGCTAATTTAAAATTGTCTAAAGATAGAGCAGAGGCGATTAGATCTTACTTAGTATCCCAAGGTGCTAACGCAAGCAGAATCGAATCTGTTGGATATGGCGAAAGTCAACCAATTGCTTCAAACAATACAGACGCTGGTCGTCAAAAAAATAGAAGAGTTGAATTTACTTTGTATTAAGTCAAATTAAATCTCTTAATCAGAAAGCGTCTCGAGTAATCGAGGCGCTTTTTTGCTGTAACACCAAACCTGTAAGATTTTTTGAAAACCTTACAGGTTTTTTTTCATTTTCCCCTTGCATCCTATTTTTTTTAATTATAAATTTGTTATGCAAGCATAGTAATTAATGAAGCAGAAAGAAACAGTAGATTATTTTCTGAAGGTGGTTTGGCAAAATGTTTCCAACACCTATAACCAAATTGCCTCGGGTTTTGGGATTACTCAGGCCATTGGGTATGTACTTATTAATATTGAGGCAGAAGGAACCGCCGTTTCGGCATTAGCAGCCTTACTGGGGGTTAAAGCTACGAGTTTATCTCGAATGTTGAACAATATGGAAGAGCTCGGTCTAATTTATAGAGAAACTGCCTCTGGTGATAAGCGATCGGTAAAAGTTTTTTTAACACCATTTGGAATTGAGAAGCGGAAGCTGGCCAGAAATGTGGTGGTATCTTTTAACGAATACCTTAATGAAAAAATGACTACAAAAGAAAAAGAGCAGTTAATTGCTGCATTAGAAAAAGTTAATCAGCTAACGTTGGCCTATTCACCCAAATTATGATGAACAAAAAGATAAATAAGGTTGCAGTATTAGGCTCGGGTATCATGGGTTCTCGTATTGCGTGCCATTTCGCCAATATCGGTGTAGAGGTACTTCTTTTAGATATTGCACCAAAGGAACTAAATACTGAAGAAACCGCTAAGGGATTAGCGTTAACCCATCCAATGGTTAAAAACCGTGTGGTTAACACCGCGCTTCAAACTACGGTTAAAACCAATCCATCGCCAATTTATTCGCAATCGGTGCTTAAGCGGATAAGTACGGGCAACTTTGAGGATGATATGCCTAAAATCGCTAATTATGATTGGATAATAGAGGTGGTGGTAGAAAATTTGGACATCAAGAAGAAAATCTTCGAACAGGTTGAACAATTTCGCAAAGCCGGAACGTTGGTCACTTCAAATACTTCTGGAATTCCGATCCATATGATGGCAGAGGGTAGAAGCGATGATTTTAAAGCCAACTTTTGCGGAACGCACTTTTTCAACCCGCCACGCTATTTAAGATTATTGGAAGTTATACCTACTTCCTCAACCAAATCAGAGATTGTAGATTTTCTGATGTATTATGGAGACAAATTTTTAGGTAAAACCACTGTTCTTTGCAAGGATACTCCCGCATTTATTGCCAATAGGGTTGGTGTATATTCGATTATGTCACTTTTGCATCTGGTAGAAAAAATGGAACTTACGGTAGAGGAAGTGGACAAATTTACGGGCCCTGCTTTAGGTAGGCCAAAGTCTGCCACGTTCCGTACAACAGATGTGGTAGGTTTGGATACCATGGTTAAAGTAGCCAAAGGTTTGTATGATAACTGCCCCAATGATAAAGCGCACCACCTATTTCAACTTCCGGATTACGTAAAAAAAATGGAGGCCAATAATTGGTTGGGCGATAAGACCAATCAGGGCTTTTATAAAAAGACCAAGTCTGCCGAAGGCAAAACAGAAATTTTGGCCCTTGATCTGAAAACGTTCGAATACCGGCCTCAAGAGAAGGTTAAATCGCCAACGTTGGAGATTACCAAAAACATCGAAAATGTAAAAGACCGGATGAAGGTTTTTGCGGAAGGAAAAGATAAAGCTGGAGAATTATTCAGGGCATCATTCTATGGCTTATTTGAGTATGTCTCTGATCGCATTCCAGAAATTGCCGATGAACTTTACCGAATTGATGATGCCATGAGAGCGGGTTTTGGTTGGGATTTAGGTCCATTTGAAGTGTGGGACGCGGTTGGAATATCAGCTTCGCTTGATGGAATGAAACGCTATGGACACGCTCCAGCTGCATGGGTTACCGAAATGTTAGGGGCAGGACATACCTCATTTTACAAGGTGGAAGATGGGATTAAAAAGTATTATGATATTCCTTCAAAGAGTTATAAGGCCATTCCTGGAACCGATAGCTTTATCATCCTCGATAATTTAAGGGCAAATAAAGTGCTTTATAAAAATGCTGGTGCCTCTATCATCGATTTAGGCGATGGCATATTGAATGTAGAATTCCACTCTAAAATGAATACTATTGGAGGGGATACCTTATCAGCCATTAATAAAGCAATAGATATGGCCGAAAAAGACTATCGTGGTGTGGTAATCGGCAATGATGGGGCAAACTTCTCAGCTGGAGCCAATGTGGGCATGATCTTTATGATGGCCGTAGAACAGGAGTGGGAAGAATTGAATATGGCAGTAAGGTTATTCCAAAATACATCAATGCGCATTCGATATTCATCAATTCCGGTAGTTGTTGCGCCGCATAATTTAACACTGGGTGGGGGATGCGAGTTCAGCTTACATGCCGATTTTGTGCAACTCAATGCCGAAACCTATATGGGTCTGGTTGAATTTGGAGTTGGTGTAATTCCAGGCGGAGGCGGTACAAAAGAATTTGCTTTAAGGGCATCAGACGAATATAGAGCAGATCAAATTGTGCAGAATACCATGAAAGATCGTTTCTTAACCATTGGGATGGCCAAAGTTTCGACTTCTGCGGTTGAAGCTTTTGAATTGGGTTATCTTCAAAAAGATAAATATGCAATTAGCATGAACAGGAGTCGCTTAATTGCAGATGCAAAAGAAAAAGCAATTGAACTGGCGGATGCAGGGTATACCAAGCCCATCCAACGGAAAGACATTAAAGTATTGGGCAAGCAAGGATTAGGGATTGTTTATGCCGGAGCAAATACCATGTTCTCTGGAAATTATATTTCTGAACATGATAAAAAAATATCTGAAAAACTAGGCTGGGTGCTATGTGGTGGAGATCTTTCATCGCCAACAGAAGTAACAGAGCAATATTTACTGGATTTAGAACGGGAAGCATTTTTATCACTTTGTGGAGAAAGAAAAACGCTGGAGAGAATCCAGTCGATTGTGACTAAGGGTAAACCGTTGAGAAATTAGTATAGCGTATTGCGATGTGCGTATTGGGACATATGTATTAAGCAAAAATTGACATACAAATCCTTATTGTGCAAAATTTAAATTTAAGATTATGCATGAAATTAAAAAATTAAAAATCTGGCAAAAGGCAATTGACCTAGCAGTTAACGTTTATAAAGTGTCTAGTAACTTTCCGACGGACGAACGTTTTGGATTGATTTCTCAAACGAGGAGATGTGCTGTTTCAGTTCCTTCTAATATAGCAGAAGGAGCAGGCAGGAATACAACAGGAGAGTTTAAACAATTTTTAGGCATTGCAAATGGTTCTTCTTTCGAACTACAAACACAATTGGTAATTGCTGAAAAGTTGGGATTTATGGATGAAATTATGTGTGAAAGGCTATTAGATAATATAGACGAATTACAAAAAATGAATTATAAGCTCCAGGCAGCTTTGAAATAACAGTGAACTGTAGGCATATTGTCCCACTACGCAATACGCACTACGCAATACGAAAAATATGAATGAAGCTTATATTATAGCCGGACTTAGAACCGCAGTGGGAAAAGCCCCACGAGGAGTATTCCGTTTTACCCGTGCGGATGAACTCGCCGCTAATGTAATCCGAGAATTGGTTGCATCGGTACCAAATTTAAACAAAGAGCAGATAGACGACGTGATTGTGGGTAACGCTACACCCGAGGCTGAGCAGGGTTTAAATATTGCCCGTATGATCAGCTTGATGGGACTAGACACCGATAAAGTACCTGGCGTAACCATTAACCGTTACTGCGCATCTGGTCTGGATACCATTGCAACAGCTGTAGCCAAAATTAAGTCGGGCATGGCCGATTGTATCGTGGCCGGTGGTGTAGAAATCATGTCGGGAATGCCATTTGGCGGATGGAAATTGGTGCCAAATCCAGATGTAGCTAAAACTAATCCCGATTGGTACTGGGGGATGGGACTTACTGCAGAAGCTGTTGCAAAAGAATACAGCATTAGTAGGGAAGACCAGGATGAGTTTTCTTATCAATCGCATAAAAAAGCAGTAGAAGCCATAAAAAATGGACATTTAAAGGCAGGTGTCTTACCGATTACTGTAAATGAAAATTACTTGGATGCCAATATGAAGAGGCAAACCCGTTCGTATGTAGTGGATACAGATGAAGGACCCAGAGCGGACACTACAGTAGAAAAACTGGCGAAACTTAAACCTGTTTTTGCTGCAAATGGATGCATTACAGCTGGCAATTCTTCGCAAACCTCTGATGGTGCAGCCTTTGTTTTGGTGGTTTCAGAAAAAAAAATGAAAGAATTGGGAGCCGAGCCAATAGCTCGTTTAGTAAGTTATGGGGTTGCCGGTGTACCACCACGAATTATGGGTATAGGTCCTATTGAAGCTATTCCGAAAGCCTTAAAACAAGCCGGACTAAAACAGGAAGATATAGAACTAATAGAATTAAATGAAGCTTTTGCTTCCCAATCGTTGGCAATTATCAGAACCTTAGGACTTGACCCATCAAAAATAAACGTAAACGGGGGGGCAATAGCTTTAGGCCATCCATTGGGTTGTACCGGGGCAAAACTCTCTGTTCAACTATTTAACGAACTAAAAAGACAGAACAAGAAATACGGGATGGTAACCATGTGTGTGGGCACCGGACAAGGGGCGGCAGGGGTGTTTGAGGTCTTTTAAGATATGAGATATGGTATTGCGTATTGAGACAGGCGAACTGCATGATGCAAATTCGCAATAGCATATAAATAATTAACCTAAATGAAGATAAGTAGGCGAAATACTCATTAACACAAGATAAAATTACTAGCGTAACGTTTGAACTATGTCTCAATACGCAATACGCATTACTCAATACTAAAATGGAAACTACAAGCAAAAAAACAATCAAGGGTGGTGAATTTTTAATTACAGAAACCCAGTTTCAGGATGTATTTATTCCCGAAGAATTTGATGAAGAGCAGCAAATGATTGCGCAAACCTGCCGTGATTTTTTAGCTATCGAAATCAATCCTATTTTAGATAGAATTGATAGCCAGGAAGAGGGACTTATGCCATCACTGATGGATAAGGCCGGTGAACTTGGGATTTTGGGCGTTTCCATTCCCGAAGAATTTGGGGGTTTTGGAAAGAACTTTAATACCTCAATGTTGGTAGCAGATGTTTGCGGCGCGGGACATTCATTCGCGGTCGCCCTATCAGCCCATACCGGGATTGGAACCTTACCGATATTGTATTATGGAAGTGAGGCGCAAAAAGCGAAATATATTCCAAAATTAGGCACTGGCGAATGGAAGGCCTCCTACTGCTTAACCGAACCAAATTCTGGTTCAGATGCAAACTCCGGAAAAACAAAGGCAAGATTATCTGCGGATGGAAAGCATTATGTGATTAATGGTCAGAAGATGTGGATTACCAATGCGGGTTTTGCAGACATTTTTATCGTATTTGCAAAAATAGACGATGATAAAAATCTTACGGCCTTCATTATAGAAAAAGAATTTGGTGGGATTACAATGAACCCAGAAGAACATAAAATGGGTATTAAAGGCTCATCGACCCGACAGGTATTTTTTAACGACTGCACTGTTCCGGTTGAGAATATGCTTTCTGACCGTGAGAACGGGTTTAAAATCGCAGTAAATATCTTGAATATCGGGAGGATTAAATTGGCTGCTGCGGCGATTGGCGGTTCGAAAGAAGTTTTAAGTCAAGCGGTAAATTATGCTAATGAAAGGATCCAGTTTGAACGACCGATTTCAAAGTATGGGGCAATCCGTTTTAAAATCGCGGAAATGGCAACTAAGATCTATGCAGTTGAATCAGCTAATTACCGTGCCGGACAAAATATTGACGATGCTTATGATGAGCTAGTTGCCAAAGGCACCGACGCTGGGAAAGCAAAATTAAAATCTACAGAACAGTTCGCTGTTGAATGTGCCATCTTAAAGGTTTGGGGTTCTGAAGTATTGGATTACGTTACCGATGAGGGAGTACAGATTTATGGTGGAATGGGTTTCTCAGCAGATGCACCAATGGATAGGGCCTATCGAGATGCCCGCATTAACCGAATATTTGAAGGTACAAATGAAATCAACAGATTGTTGACCGTAGATATGATGCTAAAACGGGCAATGAAGGGCGAATTGGATTTAATGACCCCAGCAACCGCGGTGGCGGCAGAACTAATGTCGATCCCAGATTTTGGAGAGGAGGATACCACCTTATTTGCTGCAGAGAAAAAAATAATCCAAAATCTTAAGAAAGCAACGTTAATGGTTGCTGGAGCCGCGGTTCAAAAATTGATGATGAGCCTTTCTAAGGAACAGGAGATCTTAATGAACATCGCCGATATGGCCAGTTATGTATATGTGGCCGAATCAGCAATGCTAAGAACAGAAAAATTAGTGAGCATGCGGGGAGAAGAGGCCTGCAAAGGTCAACTTGATATGATGAAAATCTATTTTGTGGAAGCAGTTGATGGCGTTCAGAAAGCCGGCAAAGAAGCACTATGGGCCTTTGCCGAGGGCGATGAACAAAGAATGATGCTTGTTGGATTGCGCAGATTTACAAAAATAGAGCCTTTTAACGTAAAGCAAGCCCGACAAAATGTTGCTCAACAGATCATAGGGGCTAATAAGTACTGCTTTTAGGCATAGTGCTGAGCGCTTAGGGCTGCCCTACTCCATGCCTATGCGCTAGACTTTATTTGTTAAAAATGGTTAAAAATTGTGCTATCGGCAATAAAAGCTTATTTTTGTGCAATTATGTTAAAAACTCGAATACTTTTAGGCCTTCTTTTAATAGTTGGGGCTTTCTCATCCTGTAAAAAAGAAGATTACGATGCTGATAAACAATTAAAAATAGATGATGCGCTGATTGTAGATTTTATTGCAAAAAATAGTATTGTTGCAGTAAAGCATAGTTCTGGAATTTATTATCAAATTATTACTCCAGGTTCTGGTAATGTAACGTTTTCGCCATCAACTAATGTTTCGGTGAATTATGAAGGTAGATTATTGAATGGAAATGTTTTCGATAAATCATCAACTACGTCTACATTTGCATTAGGGAATTTAATCCAAGGATGGCAAATAGGAATTCCGTTGATCCAAAAGGGAGGGAGAATTAGATTGATTATCCCTTCGAGCTTAGCCTATAAAAATACTTCACCTGGTGCTGGAATACCTGAAAATGCTGTTCTAGACTTTACTATCGATTTATTAAATGCACAATAATATACAAATGCTAAAAAAATTAACATTATATTCTGTTGCCTTTTTGGGCATATTAGTTCTTTTTAACTCTTGTAAAAAGGAATACGAATCAATAGAAAGTATTGATGATGCTAAAATTCAAGCTTACATCAAACAAAATAATTTAACCATGACAAAAGATCCTACTGGATTTTATTATCAGGTTTTAACCGTTGGCGCTGGAGCGCCATTATTAAATAAAGATTCGGTTTTCTATAAATTAGCTATCAAATCTCTTGATGGAACAGTATATTACACATCCCCTGCCTACGGCAATGAAGGAAATTATGTAGGATATACCTCTCCAGCTTCTTATAGAATTGCACTGGCCGGCATAAATAGAGGCTCAAAGGTTAGGGTTATTTTGCCATCTTACTTGGCCTACGGCAAAAACGGGAATACATCCGTACCTTCTAACGAGGTTATTGTATCCGAACTTTCAACCTATAATGAAACAGCGCAATGGAAGATCGACGATAAAACTATAAGCGACTTCTTGGCTGCTAAAAGTATAACGGCAGTTAAAAGTCCTCTCAGGGTTTATTATAACAGAAGTGTTATAGGTATTGGCAATGCGATAGATATCGGTTCTACGGTAACTGTGAAATATACCGGCCGTTTCCTTGATGGAACTGTATTCGATACTTCTGGAGATGCTACTTTTGTTTATCAGGCAACTGGAGAAGCAATAAAAGGATGGGATATTCTGTTAGGAATGACAGAAGGAACCAAGGTAAGATTTTTTGTGCCTTCAGATTTAGCTTATGGAACAGCTGGAAGAGGAAGCGTACCCCCAAATGCAATACTTGATTTTGATGTAGAAATTGTTAGCATAGCAAAATAGGCATTCCAATATATGAAATAAGGGCTCACGTTTGTTGGGCCCTTTTTACGTTAAGGCTTTTTTGTAAGCCTTGAGTGCACGGTCCCTTGCAAAGGGATGGTCAACAATTTGGAGTGGCTGAATGGTTTTATATTCAGGGGCCCATTTTAGCACATATTCCATTTTAGGATCAAATTTTTTAAGCTGCAACTCCGGATTAAAGACTCTAAAATAAGGTGCTGCATCATTTCCTGATCCACATGCCCACTGCCATCCACCTACATTGCTAGCCTGTTCATAATCCAATAGTTTTTCTGCAAAATAGGCTTCTCCCCATCGCCAATCTATCAGTAAGTGCTTACATAAAAAACTGGCTACAACCATCCGCACACGATTATGCATAAATCCTGTTTCATTTAATTGTCGCATTCCAGCATCAACAATAGGATAACCCGTTTTACCCTCGCACCATGCCATAAATTCAACCTCATCATTACGCCATTCAATTTGATCGTACTCTGGTTTAAATGCCTGATCCGTGATATGAGGAAAAAACCATAAAATCATCATGTAAAATTCTCTCCAAACCAGTTCAGAAAGCCACTTTTCAGCTTTGCGTTCTAAGGCCTCTTTAACTACTGCCCGTATACTAACCGTACCAAAACGCAGATGAACCCCAAGGCGTGTAGTGGCATCAAGCGAAGGAAAATCACGGTTTATATCGTAACCTTTAAGCTTCGGCTCAAAATTCGGGGATGGAATTAGTTGGTTAGACTTTTCAAATCCCAACTCCTCTAAACTTGGAATCGAAAGCGCCGGAGTTTGAAATAGATTGTTGAAATATTTTTGTGTTGGATAAGGCCTAATAGAATAGGAGTCTAAATTTTTTAACCAGAGGCGATAATAGGGCGTAAAAATGCTATATGGCTTTCCATCTGATTTAATAACTTCACTTTTTTCGAAAATAACCTGGTCTTTATAGGTTGAAAACTTAATTTTTTCACTCCTTAAATATTCATAAAAGCTATCGTCTCTTTTGGTGGCGTAGGGTTCGTAATCGTGGTTTGCATATACAGCACGTACTTTATATGAAGCTAAAATTTGAGGCCATACTTCTTCTATTTTGCCATATTTTACTAGTAAGGAAGACCCGTTCAAGTTAAGTTCGGCAGTTAATTTTTCTAATGCTGAGTGTATAAATGTTACCCTAGCATCGGCCTTGTTTGATAGTTTATCTAAAATAGTTTTATCGAAAATAAAAAGAAGCAGAACTGGATATTTCCCTTTTAGGGCATGGTATAAGGCAGATTGATCATTAAGGCGAAGATCTCTCCTTAGCCAACAAATGCTGATTTCTCTCTGACTTTCAATGTTTTTTGCTTCTGTTGCCATTCATTTTGCTATGAAAAGCTAAGAAGTTTGTTTCTTATAAATAGAGTCTAATGCCGCATCCAAGTTAACATACTCATATTTATACCCTGTATCCAATAACTTTTGTACCATTGTATTGCTGCTCATTAAAGGTAAAATGCTCATTTCGCCCATTGCAGCCCGCAACACAAATTTCGGAACATGAATTGGCCATACCGGGCGATTTAATTTTCCCGCAATGGTTTTAGTAAGCAATTTATTAGTTACAGGAAATGGCGCACAGGCATTATATGCTCCAACTAGTTGCGTATTTTCAACAGCTGTTATGAATATTTTTACTACATCATCCAGATGCACCCAAGGCATCCATTGCTTACCGCTGCCTAGTGGTGCGCCTATAAAAAACTTGATTGGTTTTTGCATGGCCGCTAGTGCACCTTCCTCTTTGCTTAATATTAGGCCTATCCGTATTTTTACTACCCTTATGCCCATTTCAATACCTTCATTGGCGGCTTCTTCCCATTGCACGCAGCAATCTGGTAGAAAACCGGTGCCGCTTTCATTGGTTTCCCTTAAGATTTCATCTTTTCTATCTCCGTAAAAACCTACGGCAGAAGCAGAAATGAAGCTCGTTACAGGTGCATTTGTAGCCCTAATTGTTTCATACAATAACTTTGCGGATAATACCCTGCTATCAATAATTTCTTTTTTTCTTTCCTCAGTCCACTTTTTATCGGCTATGCCCTCGCCCGCCAAATGGATAATGGTATCTATACCATCGAAAGCTTTTTTATCAATTGTTTGTTTATATACATCCCACAAATAAACTTTCACACCATAAATAGTAGTCTGTTTCCGTGATAAAATTGAAACTTCGTAACCAAGTGCCTGTAATGCAGGAACTAACATTTTGCCAACTAATCCGGTACCCCCGGTAATGAGAATTTTTTTCGACATACTTAATAAACGCGTAGAACTTTAATATGGTTTAGGTTTACAAGATAATGATTTTAGTAAACGCTTTGTAGTTAATATTGCTTTTTGCCTCTGAAAAAGGGTTATTATACTAGAAATAACCAATAATTACCGCGATTTGTTCATTTTAACTTTTAGTTATTTTAAAAATGTTAGCGCCATGTAAAAAATACGCCATTTGGACTGTAATTTGCTTCAAATTGTGCAAATTGCAAGCCAATATAAAAAGGCTACGGATATGAGCAAAAAGATTTTGGTTTGGTTTAGGAACGACCTGCGCTTGCATGATAATGAAATGCTGGTTGAAGCCATTACCAAAGCCGATGAGATTTTGCCCGTTTATTTTTTCGATCCCAGACATTACGAAGCCACCCGTTACCATACTCTTAAAACTGGCGCCCTTAGAAGTAATTTTTTATTAGAGAGTGTAGCTGCACTTAGAATAGCTTTTCAAAATTTAGGAGGTGATCTTCTTATCTTAAAAGGAAAGCCAGAAGATCATTTACCACAGTTGGTTGCCGATAATGAAATTTCAGAAGTATATCACCATCGGGAAGTGGCCAGCGAAGAAACAGCCGTGTCTACCCGTGTCGAAGATCTATTATGGAAGCAGAAAGTAAATTTAAAGCATTTTATCGGTCATACGCTTTACAATAAAGAAGATCTACCATTTCCCATTAAAGATATTCCAGATGTTTTTGCACAGTTCAAGAAAAAAACTGAACGTGATGCCATCGTAAAACCCTGCTTTTTAACTCCAGAGAAAATAAAATTTGTTGCTGTTCAATCATGGGGAAACTTGCCCAAATTAAGTGAGCTTATTACTTTGGACGCCCTTGATATTAAAATTAATACTGATTTTAAAGGGGGCGAACAAGAGGCTCTCAAGCATTTACACGATTTTTTGCATACAGGGGAAGGGATGGCACTTGCGAACGCCGCCCTAAAGAAGAACGAGATCGTGTCAAAGCTTTCGGCATGGTTAGCAATAGGCTGTTTATCACCCCGTGAAGTGTATTGGAAAATGAAGGAAGCGGAATCATCTTATGGACTAAAACCTTATTTTAATCAAATTATACTTGGGCTTTTATGGCGTGATTATTATCGATTTATGTTTAAAAAATATGGCAACACTTTTTTTAAACCCTCAGGTTTTAATACTCAATTAAAAGTTTTTACTTTAAATGATAGCGAAAGATTGCAATTGTGGAAGACTGGAAACACCGGCCATCCTTTAGTTGACGCGTTGATGAAGGAATTAAACACCACTGGTTACATTAACCATTCGGCCAGACAATTGGTGGCCACTTATTTGGTCTACGAATTAACCATAAACTGGGTAATGGGTGCGGCCTATTTTGAAGAACGATTGCTTGATTATAGTCCCGCAAGTAATTGGGGCAATTGGGCCAATATAGCCGGAGTAGGAAATGACGAGCGATTAACAACCAGCTTTGATTTCGAAAAACAACTTAAAATTGTGGATCCTAAAGGCATTTATGCACAAGCTGTGAGAGCCTGATTTGAGCTAATCAGTTAACTGTTTGTTAATATAGCTATGGGGAGGTTAACTGTCTTAACAACCAACTGACATGTCGATTTAACGACAAAGGCATCCCTTTGCGACAATTAACCAATTCGAACAATTAACCATTTTAATTGTGAAGTTTATTGCCATTTTTCAAGGTAAAATCCTAATTTTGCAATACTTATCGTAACTAATACACAATGGATAACTTATCTTATCTCAACGGCGCCAATGCCGAATATATAGAGTCATTATATCAAAGCTATAAACAAGATCGAGATTCAATTGAATTTGGTTGGCAGAAATTTTTTGAGGGCTTTGATTTCGGGAGAGGATCGGATGCAGCAAACGTTAGTGCAGAAGCTCCTGAGCATTTTTTAAAAGAAATTAATGTTTTAAATTTAATTAATGGATACCGCCAACGCGGACATTTGTTTACTAAAACGAACCCGGTTAGAGAGCGGAGAAAACATACCCCAACACTTGATATAGAGAATTTTGGTTTAGCTCAAACTGATCTAAATACTATTTTTAATGCAGCAGTGGATACAGGTATTGGTGTACCCGCAAAGTTGAGTGATATCATTGCCTTTTTAAAGCAAACATACTGCGTTTCTATAGGAGCGGAATATAAATATATCCGTACTCCTGAGATCTTACAATGGTTAGAAACCAAAATGGAAACCGAACGGAATACGCCAAAGTTTTCTATCGACGAAAAAAAACGCATTCTAACGAAATTAAATGAGGCTGTAAGTTTCGAAAATTTCTTAGGCACAAAATTCTTAGGTCAAAAACGTTTTTCTTTGGAAGGTGCCGAAGCGGTAATCCCAGCCTTGGATTCGGTGATCGAAAAAGGGGCTGCCCTGGGGATTGAAGAATTTGTAATTGGAATGGCCCACAGGGGTCGTTTAAATGTTTTAGCCAATATCATGCAAAAAACCTATATGGATATTTTTGCTGAGTTTGAGGGCAAGGGCTATAGCGCCGAATCGCCATTTGGTGGTGATGTAAAATATCACTTGGGTTATTCTACTGATGTTACAACAAACGGCGGCAAAAGTGTTCATTTAAGCCTGTGCCCTAATCCGTCCCATCTAGAAACTGTTAATGGAGTGGTTGAAGGCATGTCGAGATCTAAAATAGATTTCAAATATGCTGGTGATAACAGTAGATTAGCACCAATCCTAATCCATGGTGATGCTTCTATTGCCGGACAGGGAATTGTATACGAAGTAATTCAGATGGCAAACCTAGAAGGTTATAAAACGGGTGGAACTATTCACCTGGTGATCAATAATCAGATTGGCTTTACCACCAATTATAAAGATGCACGTTCAAGTACCTATTGTACTGATATTGCAAAAGTTACCTTATCTCCTGTTTTCCATGTAAATGGAGATGATGTTGAAGCGTTGGTTTATGCGATTAATTTAGCTATGGAATACCGTCAAAAGTATAAGAATGATGTATTTATAGATATTTTATGTTACCGCAGATTTGGTCATAACGAAGCAGATGAACCTAAGTTTACACAGCCCTTACTTTATAAAGCAATAGAAAAGCATGCAAATCCGCGTGATATTTATATTGAAAAACTTGCCAAGAGTGGCGAATTAGAGGCGGGTTTGGCCAAAGAAATGGAGAAGCAATTTAAGGGTATTTTACAAGAGCGCTTAAATGAATCAAAAGAGATTACCTCTACTTATAGCGATGTAAAATTTGGCGGTGCATGGTCTGATATGCGTATTGCAACTGCAAAAGATTTTGATACGTCGCCAGATACATCGGTTAAAGAAAAGACATTTTTAGAAGTAGCAAAGAGGATTGCCGCCTTGCCGAGCGATAAAAAATTCTTCAAAAAAATTGAGAAATTATTTGATGAACGACTTAAAATGGCCACAACCACTCATGTTTTTGATTGGGCCATGGGCGAACAAATGGCTTATGGTACTTTATTAGCTGAAGGAAAAAGGGTTAGATTAAGTGGACAAGATGTAAAAAGAGGTACCTTTTCCCATCGCCATGCGGTGTTAACCTTAGAAGATTCTGAAGAAGAATATACTCCATTGGCCAATATCTCAGATCAACAGGCACAATTTGATATCTACAATTCTCATTTATCAGAATACGGTGTACTAGGGTTTGAATATGGTTATGCCATGGCAAATCCTAATGCGTTAACCATTTGGGAAGCCCAGTTTGGCGACTTCTTTAACGGAGCACAGATTGTTGTTGATCAATATGTTGCCAGTTCGGAAACAAAATGGCAGAGAGAAAACGGATTGGTAATGCTTTTGCCACATGGGTATGAAGGCCAGGGACCTGAACACTCATCTGCCCGTATAGAGCGTTTTATGGAACTCTGCGCAGATTACAACATGCAGGTTACTAATTGCACCACTCCGGCCAACTTTTTCCATGCGCTAAGGCGTCAATTTAAACGCGATTTCCGTAAACCTTTGGTTGTATTTAGTCCTAAGAGTTTGTTGCGCCATCCACTGTGTGTAAGTCCATTGGCAGATTTTACCAATGGTAAATTTAAAGAAGTAATAGATGATGAGAATGTAAAGGCCACACAGGTAAAACGTGTTGTTTTTTGTAGTGGTAAAATCTACTATGATCTATTGGAAGCACAAAAAGCAAACCAGAAGGGTGATGTGGCTGTGGTACGTGTAGAGCAATTGTATCCTACTCCATTGGTACAGATGGAAGCAGTTTACAAACGCTATAAAAACGCTGCAGAAGCGGTTTGGGTTCAAGAAGAACCTGAGAATATGGGTGCATGGCCTTACCTATTGCGTAAACTGAGGAAAACTTCATTCCACAAAATGGATGTAATCTCTAGAGAAGAAAGTAGTAGTACCGCAACTGGTTATGCAAAATTGCATGCAAACCAACAGGCTTCAATCGTAGCCGCTGCATTTGAGGTTCCAGTAACAGAAAAAGTTAAAGAAATTGTTGCAAAAGCAACGAAGAAATTAGTAAATATAGACTAGCATAGAGCAAATTGCATAGAGTTTCAACCGCTCCGTGCCCCCTGCTCCATGCTTAACACATATAAAAGTACAAATCATGGGTTTAGAAATAAAAGTTCCGCCTGTTGGCGAGTCGATTACAGAAGTAGTATTATCTCGTTGGGTTAAAAACGATGGTGATTTTGTAGAAATGGACGAAATTATTGCAGAGTTAGAATCTGATAAAGCCACTTTCGAATTAACAGCAGAAAAAGCAGGAACTTTAAAAATAGTAGCCGCTGAAGGAGATACCTTACCAATTGGTGCGGTAGTTTGTTCAATTGAAGAAGGACAAGGTAGTTCTAAGGCCGAAGTCGTTAGTCCTAAGTCTGATTCTTCTAATGCGCCTATTCAAGAGGCACCAAAGACTTCCGACCCAGGACTATCGACTAAGGAATCGTATGCTTCTGGCACCCCATCGCCTTCTGCTGCTAAGATTTTAGCAGAAAAAGGAGTGGATACGGGCAGCGTAAAAGGAACCGGAGTTGATGGCAGAATTACCAAAGACGACGCCTTGAAGTCGGAGAAAGCAGAAAGTCCAAAGTCCTCGATAGCTACCGGTGCTGAAAGCGCTAAACCTACAGCAACTCCTGTAGTAGCGGGCTTAAGAAATGAGCGCAGGGAAAAAATGTCGCCATTGCGTAAAACAGTAGCCAAACGTTTAGTTACCGTAAAAAATGAGACAGCTATGTTAACCACATTCAATGAGGTAAACATGAAACCGATCATGGATTTAAGGGCAAAGTATAAAGATCAATTCAAAGAAAAGTTTGGTGTGGGCTTAGGTTTTATGAGCTTCTTTACCAAAGCAGTTTGTGAGGCGGCAAAAGATTTCCCTGCAGTTAATGCCCGTATAGATGGCGAAGAAGTGGTATATAACGATTTCGTGGATGTGTCTATCGCGGTTTCAGCACCTAAAGGATTGGTGGTGCCAATTATTAGAAACGCAGAGAGCATGAGCTTGGCCCAAATCGAAAAAACAGTGGTTGAGTTGGCTACTAAAGCTAGAGATAGTAAATTAACTATCGAAGAAATGACAGGTGGTACCTTTACCATCACCAATGGGGGGGTATTTGGATCTATGATGTCTACTCCGATTATCAATGCCCCGCAATCTGCAATTTTAGGAATGCACAATATTATAGAGCGTCCAATTGCCGAAAATAAAGAAGTGGTTATCCGTCCGATGATGTATGTTGCCCTTTCTTACGACCATAGAATAATTGATGGACGGGAATCGGTTGGATTCTTGGTGCGTGTTAAACAATTACTAGAAGATCCTTCGAGATTATTATTAGGCATTTAATTATAAATTTAATGGTAAAAGCCTTAACCCAGTAGTTAAGGCTTTTTTTTGCCCCATCACTATGTGTTAAATTAAAGTTAATACTTACCAGAATAAGTAAAAAAGATAACATCTCTTTAATGAAAAATATAAAATTAACTACCCTTTTTTTATTGATATCCATTTCTGCCTCAGCTCAAACCATAGTCCAGAACTCTGGCTGGTTAACCCTGGTAAATAATACTAAGATTAAAAATAGGGTAGGATTATCTTTAGATGTTCAACTACGCTCTGCCGATAATTGGGAGTATGTGAGGAATGTTCTGATCAGACCAGGAATAACCTATAACTTAAATAGTACGAACATATTATCTGCCGGTTACCTGTGGGCTTCAACAGAAACTAGAAATGGCATTAACAGCTCAACGCTTCATGAGCAACGCACATGGGAGCAATACCTGCTTAACCACAAATTTAAAGCAAATTTTGTAAGCCATAGGTTTAGACTTGAGCAGCGTTTTATTGAGCAAGCTATGGGCGAAAATCTATTTGCACAGCGTTTTAGGTATTTTATAAGAGTACTACGGCCACTACATGGTAATGAAGAAGTGTTTAAAAAAGGAATTTTTATTGCTTTGCAGGATGAAATTTTTCTCAATATTCAGAACAAAGAGTTATTAAATAATAGCTTTTTTGATCAAAATAGGTTTTATATTGCTGTTGGATATCGTGTTTCGAAGAAATTAGATATAGAAGGCGGGTACCTGAACCAATATGTGAAAGGAACCACTAGAAATACTTCAAATAGGGTTGCACAATTGGCTGTTTATACCCGCTTCTAATAAGTGATTTTTTTGGTAGTGACACTTTAGATCTATAGACTAGACCTTTCTTAAGCACTTCGTAGGATAGCTCGAGCGAAGGTGTGGATGAAATATCATGGAATAGCTAAATGCTAATGTGATCTAAATATTCTTGATGAGGAGGTTATCTAGCATCCATGCGGTTTTTGTACAATGTTGAAACCCAATCTCATTGCCAGGGACAGGATTAATTTTATTATTGAAAATGATTACATCATTAAAATAAATTAGGCATAAACCTCCTTCTTGGATTATTTTAACTGTATTGTACCCTTCCTTTTTTACTAAGTTATCATAATGTACGGGCTCGTGTGTCCATCGGTTAGATGGGGCCTCAAAAGAAGAAAAACGGTTGAAGCGGAAAGAACCTTCTGGAGAAAAAGAAAAGTTATAAAAAAGATTTTCCTTACCTAGGGTACCCCATGAAAAATCAAATTGATTAAAATCGTCATCAGCTTTGCTTATCAGAACATCAAACTGTATAGAAAAGTTGAGGTTTGCATTAAACTTCGGGATGGTTTTATGGTACCATAAACATCCATAATACTCTTTGTTTTTCCGAAATTTCTCAACATGAAATTTGCCATCCTCAATTTTAACCTCAAATACATCGGTTTTCTTTAATTCCCATCTGTTTTTATTGTTGCTAAACTTTTCTTTTAATAAAGGAGAACAGCCACATAACATGCATGCACTAAAAAAAAGCGTTATTTTCAGTTTTTTTATAGAGAGGAACTTGTGCATAAGGTATTTCTTTCAAGTAGGATGTAATTGGCTCGGTATTTCCACAAATTAAAGATCCTCAATTCCCATCTCCCCGTTAAACAACAATTGAAGCTCGTTAATATAGTTGTATTCTTTTTCTTTAAGCTCAGCAAAAAGCTCATCTCTTTCTTTATAACTTTTATTATAATGATAAGCTAAGGCTAAATTAGCTTTCGCTGATAAGAGTGTGGGATCAAGCTCTACAGCTTTTTCGCCCAGGGCAATCGCCTCTTTGATGTTATTTTTTTTGAGCTCAATCACCAACAGGCTCATATAGGCCTGAGCATAATTTGGCTTAATCGCTATCGCTTTATGATAAAAACTGGCAGCTTTGTTATAATTTTTTTCATGTCTTGCTAGCACACCTAGGTTGGTAAGTGCTTTGTAATCCTCCGGATTTAATTTTATTGCTTTTTGTGCAGCAATACTGGCTAAGGAGTCATGTTCGAGTTCTAACTCAACTGTTCCTAAAAAACTCCAGCCCTTGCTATCTTCTGGGTACTTCGTGGTATATGCTATCAATTTTTTTTCGCACACGGTAAGTTTGCCAAGCTTATAATCCATAATTGCAATTTGAAGGTCTCCGTCATTCCCTTTAAAGCATCCTAAGCTTAGTACAATGCCTAATAAAAACACGAGTTTAATTCTCATTAATCCTAATCTATGTAGACTAATATACAAATTCTACAGCTTATCTCCCTGTCACAAATAAAGCTCCCCGATCATCTCGAGGAGCTTGCGCTTTATTGTGTGTTAAAAGCGTTATACTTTTCTAATTCTTCCAGAGCCACTTACTCTTTGCTCCACTTCGGCATTGCCGCTATAGTTTACACTACCAGAGCCGCTAATTATAGCATTGATCTTGTCTTGGGCAGTGATATTAACAGAGCCTGATCCGCTAATTACAGTAGAAAGAGTGCCAACGGTAAAACCTTTTTTAGCGAAGTTTCCAGAACCACTAATAGTTATATTTGCCTCATCGGCTGTGCCAGAAATATTCAGAATTCCAGAGCCGCTCATCACACCAGCGAAATTGCTTACATCAACTCCTGCGGTGATGCTGCCCGATCCACTCAAGGTTGTAGCAAGCGACTGGCCTTTGATTGTGCCTTTTACTGTAATGCTCCCATCACCGCTCATTACCAATGCTTTAACTGTTTTTGCTGATACATAGGCTACTATCTTTTTATTCTGATACTTTCTGGCCCAACTTGTCCAGCTAATTTCAGGTCTGATGATCAATACATTACCCTTAACTTCTGTAATTAAGGTAGAAATGGCCTCAGCATCTCCTTCAAATCGTAAACTTTCGGTATTGCCTAAGGTTACAATTACCTGAATTGGTCCACCCGCTGTAATGGCATTAAAGTTCTTTACATCCCGATCTTCATTACTCAATTTAGAAATGCCCTTTAATATAGGATTAGATGCCATTATCGGCTGGAAGCCCATTCCTGCAACCACAAAAATTAAGCTTAATGATAAAATTATTTTCTTCATTGTTTTAGGGTTTTCTTATAAGACGATTGTTTTGGGTAAAACGTTGCATCAATATGAAAATATTGTTGTACCGATTGCTATCGTAATGTTCTATTGCTATATTGTTATCCGACATAACGGTTAAGCATTGCTAACGATACAACAATATAGCAATTTATGATCCTTTCTTCATAAACACATAAAAATTAGGATCAACCTTAAAGGTATCCATATTTATACTTTCATCAATTTTTATGGTTTTCCACTCATTAGTAGGTTTAATCAATGTATAGCTATCCGTTTTGAGCGAAACTTTAACCGGCATATCAAAATCTTTCACATCGGTTATCCAATGGTATGATAATGAGCCATTCGCAATTTTATATTCTAATACAGGAATTTTCGCATAGTGGAGATACTGATCAAAAACTTTGTCCAATTTTAGCCCACTTTCTTTAGAAATATAGGCTTCAACAGCTTTTGAGGTTGTGGTAGAATGATAAAAGGTTTTATTTAATCCTCGTAAAATCTGCCTAAATTTCTCATCATTATCTATCAACTGGCGGATGGTGTGGATCATGTTTGCACCTTTAGGATACATATCCCCATCTCCTTCTTTGTTTACATTATAGGGTCCGGTAATTGGGGATTTATTTCCGATGCCCTGTCTCAATCCCATCAAGTAGGCTTCCCCTGCTTTTTTGCCTTGGGTTGATTCGGTAAACAGCACTTCTGAATAGTTGGTAAAACCTTCGTGTACCCACATATCGGCAATATCTTTGGTGGTAATGTTATTGGCAAACCATTCGTGGCCACTTTCATGAACAGTAATGTAATCCCATTTGAGCCCATAACCCGTCCCCGACATATCGTAGCCCAAATAACCCTTTTTAAATTGATTGCCGTAAGCTACTGCACTTTGGTGTTCCATCCCCAGGTGTGGTGCCTGTACGAGTTTATATCCATCATTATACCAAGGATACGGTCCAAACCAATATTCGAAGGCTTTTAACATCGGTTTTACATCTGCGTCCCAATGGGGGCGGGCTTTAGCACTATCTTCTTTTAGCGACCAGAAATCAATACTCAATGGACCTTTTTCGCCCGCGTAGGTATCCGTCCAATGCGCATATTTACCTATTTGAAAAGCAATGGTATAATTGTTAATGGGATTACCTACAAACCAATTGTGCTGGCGATAGCCATCGGGCTGATCAACGATGCTGCGTAATCGCCCATTGGACACTTCATCTAAATCTTTTGGGGCCGAAATGCTGATTAGCATACTATCAACTTCATCACTTTGGTGATCTTTATTTGGCCACCACACACTTGCGCCTAGACCTTGGCAGGCCACCGATACGAAAGGATTGCCGGCTTTATCTTTACTAAAGATGAAGCCGCCATCCCAAGGTGGTCTTTTCGCAATAGGCGGATTTCCAGCGTAAAATACAGTGAAATTATCCTTGCTGCCCTTTTTAATAGTTTTTGGGAAGGATACAAACACTGCATTAAATTCTCGAGTATAGGGCAATGTCCCAGCTCCATAAACTATCTTCTCAATTTTAAGGTTAGCAAAAAGATCAAATTGTAGCTTGTTGAAATCTTCGGTAGCTGTAAATACAAATTTATTACTGCCGCTTACAGATTTATCATCAAGGTTAATTTTCACATCCAGGTGATAATAATTGATATCGTAACAGGTGCGCAAAGGTGTGAGCATTCCGCGTAGTGTATCTGCACGTGTGAAGCCTTTTTTTGATTCACCCAACTGTGCATCGGCCTGATGACCAAGCAGGATCAAAGCTAAAATTGATAAAAATAGTTTTTTCATGTTTGTTTTGGTTTCTAAAGGATGAGCATGTTGTTATGGCTTTAAAACGCTCAGGGTAATAAATGAGCTATTAAATGTATCGTGGTAAATTTTATGTGTTGCCTTTTGAAAGTCTTTCGGCTCTGCCTGATAGATATCCATGAACTTTTGTGGATTTCGATCGGCCAATGGGAACCACGAGTTCTGGATTTGGATCATGATCCGATGGCCTTTTTTAAAGGTATGAGCTACATCCGGTAGGGGATAATTTACTTTCGTAATTGCGCCCGGTACAAATGGTTCAGGTTTTTCAAAACTATTACGGTATTTGCCACGCATAATTTCTCCGCGCACCAACATTTCATAGCCCCCCATAAGTATATTTTTTGGGTTCGGAATTGGATTTGGAGTATTTTCTGGATATACATCTATTAATTTTACTACATAATCTGCATCGGTCCCTGTAGTTGATACGACTAAGTTTGCCAACACCGGTCCTGTAACGGTAATATCTTCTGTTAGCACGTCCGTTTGATAGGTTTTAACATCCGGTCTGCGGGCCGCAAAACGTTGATCGTCTATCATGTATTCTCGTGTACGTCTAGCTTGCACCCCGTCTTGGTAAGGAACCGGACTGGCGGGATCACTAACATATTCGTCCCAACTATCGGTTCTTCCAACTTTGGTAAA
Source organism: Pedobacter sp. NO84 (assembly GCF_059703915.1). Classification (NCBI taxonomy): domain Bacteria; kingdom Pseudomonadati; phylum Bacteroidota; class Sphingobacteriia; order Sphingobacteriales; family Sphingobacteriaceae; genus Pedobacter; species Pedobacter sp. NO84. Next base: position 2,678,096 of record NZ_AP046575.1, on the reverse strand, counting down.
GGCCAGTTTACCATTGGGCTGAAGGTATAAATTCCGGTTTTCAGTCTCTGCAGGTGGCCACGATTTAAATCTCTTCCATTCATTGCTGCCCGTAACAAAGATATTTGCTTCGGCAGGATTAAAAGTGCCTTCGCCTTTTAGGTAATATTTAAAGAATGGAAGCTCAAAATTTTCTTGGTAATAGGTGCTTGTTGGCTGCCCGAATTGGATATCTCCAAAACTACTTCCATTGCTGCGTACCCAGCCCCCGTGAAACCATGGGCCGGCAACAAGAATAGCATTGGCTCCAGGATTTTGTTTTTCTATGGCTTTATAAGTGGCAAAAGTTCCATAGGCATCTTCCGCGTCAAAAAAACCGCCAACTACCATTACCGCCGGTTTTATGTTGGTAAGATGGGGCAGGATCAATCTCGCCTTCCAAAATGTATCCAGATTAGCATGTTTGGTTAAATCATTCCAAAATTTAATGCTATCACCAAAGTATTTGTCTTTTAAATTTTTAATGGAACCGGCTTCTAGATAAAAGCGATAATTATCCTGAATGGGGAAAGTAAAACCCTTAGGGCCTTTATCTGGAGTAATTGGCTTTGGACGGGGTACCCCGAAAGAACTCATGAAACTGAAGGCATCCATTAAAAATAAGGTGCCACGATGGTGAAAATCATCTCCTACAAACCAATCTGTTACTGGTGCCTGGGGCGACACCGCTTTTAAGGCCGGGTGAGCATTTGGCAGGGAAGTAGTAGAGTAGAATCCCGGATAAGAAATCCCGGCAATTCCTGCATTCCCGTTATTGTTCTGGATATTTTTTACTAACCAATCTATAGTATCATAGGTATCTGTACTTTCATCAATTGCTTTATTGCCTTTTTTAATGGTTTGGGGCCTGATATCCTCAAAAGTCCCTTCGCTCATCCATCTGCCCCGTACATCCTGGTATACAAAAATGAAACCTTCACGCATTAAGGCCGGAAAAGTACCCAAGCTTGTTTTAAACTTGTCTTCGCCATATGGCGCAACCGTGTAAGGGGTACGCGTAATTAAAAAGGGATATTTTTTGCTTTGATCTCTGGGGATGTAAATAGACGTAAATAATTTTATACCATCACGCATTACAATTTGTCTTTCTATCTTGGTATAATGATTTCTAACATAAGCTGAATCAGTTTCTTGAGCTAATACATCTATACCTGAACAAAGAAATGCAATGCAGCATCCCGTAAAAAAAATTAAACGTTTCATATCTGAGGTTATTTAAGGTAAATATAGAAATTGCAGAGTTTAAAAATAATACTCAATAAAGAAGTTACAATTAGTTGATATGTCAACAATAATTAGCTAATTGGCTAATTTGCTAATTAGCTAATTAGGCTTACCTTTGCAACAAATTCAGAATTATGCAATACGATGTAGTTGTTATAGGCTCGGGTCCGGGCGGTTATGTAGGTGCCATTCGCTGTGCCCAATTGGGTTTAAAAACCGCGGTAGTAGAAAAATATAAAACCTTTGGTGGAACATGCTTAAATGTGGGTTGCATCCCATCTAAAGCATTATTGGATTCATCAGAGCATTTTCATAATGCGGCACATACCTTTACAACGCATGGTATCAACCTAAAAGATCTGAAGGTGGATATGAACCAGATGATTGCAAGGAAAAATGATGTGGTAGCCCAAAACACCGCAGGGATAACCTATCTTTTTAAGAAAAATAAAATCGATGCTTTTGAAGGACTTGGGTCTTTTGTAGATAAAAATACCATTTTGGTAACCAAGGGTGACGGCAGTACGGAGACCATTAGCGCTAAGAACGTAATCATCGCAACAGGCTCAAAACCTACCGCTTTACCGTTTTTGCCGATTGATAAAAAACGAATCATTACTTCTACCGAGGCTTTAAACATTACTGAGGTTCCTAAAACCATGGTGGTAATAGGAGGGGGTGTAATTGGATTAGAGCTAGGGTCTGTATATGCCCGTTTGGGTACAAAAGTTTCAGTGATTGAATTTATGCCTTCAATTATTGCTACAATGGATGCTGGATTGGGCAAGGAACTTCAACGTGTATTAAAGAAAACCTTAGGCATGGAATTTTTCATGGGCCATAAGGTTACCGGAGCAACATCCAAAGGTAAAACGGTAACGGTTACCGCAGATAATGCCAAAGGCGAAGCGGTAAAATTTGAAGCCGATTATTGCATTGTCGCAGTGGGCAGAACGGCATATAGTGAGGGTTTAGGCTTGGATAAAATTGGAATTTCTCTAGAAGAAAGAGGTAAAAAAATTCCTGTTAATGCACATTTAGAAACGCCTGTTCAAGGTGTTTATGCCATAGGCGATGTAATTACAGGCGCAATGCTGGCCCATAAAGCCGAGGATGAAGGAATCTATGTTGCCGAAACAATTGCTGGCCAAAAACCACACATTAATTATAATTTAATTCCAGGGGTAGTTTATACTTGGCCTGAAGTTGCTTCTGTAGGGTATACTGAGGAACAACTTAAAGAAAAGGGCACGAAATATAAAACGGGATCTTTCCCCTTCAAAGCTAGTGGAAGAGCTAAAGCCAGTATGGATACAGATGGTTTTGTTAAAGTATTGGCTGATGAAGCAACAGATGAGGTTTTGGGCGTACATATGATTGGCCCGCGTGCTGCGGATATGATTGCTGAGGCCGTAGTAGCAATGGAGTTCCGTGCGTCAGCCGAAGACATTGCCCGAATTTGCCACGCACACCCAACTTATACAGAGGCCCTAAAAGAAGCGGCAATGGCTGCAACCGAGAATAGAGCGATACATATTTAAGCGTTTTGCGCTAAGCGAGTGGCGTTTAGCGTATTGACAAAGGTAGGGAGTAGGAAGAATAGAAGGTGCGGTATGCATCCAAACCGCCTTACGCTCGACGCCCTCCGCTCAACTGAATCAATTATGTCCGAAACTACTGCATCTCCACTCACTTCCTTTCAAGACCATCCTTATAGCAGAAAGAGAGTACGGCTAGCGGTATCGTTATTTTATTTCGGTCAGGGAGTTTGTTTTGCCTCATGGGCAAGTAGAATTCCCGATCTAAAATCTACATTACAACTTTCAGATGCTGCGCTCGGTAGTATTTTGTTGGCATTACCTCTCGGACAGTTAGTTACCATGCCGCTTTCGGGCAGATTAACCACCATCTTTGGGAGTAGGAGGATGTTGACCATAGCAACACCCTTATATGCTTTAGCTTTAACATTTTTAGGCTTGGCTAGCGCTGGATGGCAATTGGCATTTTGCTTATTCCTATTTGGCGTTTCGGGTAATCTTTGCAACATTGCCCTAAATACACAGGGAGTGGCTGGCGAAACGTATTATGGCAAACCTATCATGACTTCATTTCATGGAGCTTGGAGTGTTGGAGGCTTCTCTGGAGCATTAATTGGGTTGTTGATGATTAATCTGCACATTCAGCCGTTTTTCCATTATTGTATCATCGCCGTCTTAGCCTGGATCCATATTTCTATTAATTATCGATTTTTATTAGAATGGAAAAAGCCCACTGATACGGCGAAACCTAAATTATTTACTAAACCGCAAGGGGTATTGGTGCAATTGGGCGTTATCGGGTTCTGCAGTATGGCAACTGAAGGCGCCATGTTTGATTGGAGCGGTGTTTATTTTAAAGATATTGTAAAAGCGCCTCACACACTTGTAATTTTAGGATACACCTCTTTTATGATTATGATGGCCGCCGGGAGATTTTTAGGCGATAAAGTAATCCTTAGCTATGGTCGAAAACGCTTGTTGCAGGTTAGCGGAGTAATCATTTCAACAGGAATGTTTATATCGGTTATTTTTCCTTTCATCATTCCGGCAGTTCTTGGCTTTATGCTAGTTGGTATTGGCGTGTCTGGCATTGTGCCGATGGTATACAGCATTGCGGGCAGCAATACAAAAGTGGCTCCCGGTATTGCACTGGCAATGGTTTCTGGAGTAAGCTATTTTGGCTTTTTAATGGGTCCACCGCTTATCGGGTATATTTCTGCCTTATCTAGCCTTCGTTATTCGTATGCTGTAATTGGCTGCTTCGGATTACTCATTACGTTTATCGTAGCCAAAATCAGTGCGATTAAGTAGAGGGTAGGCGTTAAGTGTTGGCGGTGGCCATTGCTTATGCATAAAAACCCCTCTTTAATTTTTAAGTTAAAGAGGGGTTTGAAAGCAAACTTACGAAGTTTTAAAACTTCGTAAGTTTATTTAAAAGTAAGTTTATTTATTGGTTGAAAATTTATCTACTCGCTCTGGTTTTTTCTTAAACCAACCTTTGATTAATTTAGAGTTAACATCACCAAGTAAATACATACAAGGTACTAAAATCAAGGTTAGGAAAGTGGCAAATGCTAGACCGAAAATCATAGTCCATGAGAGTGGACCCCAGAAAGCAACATTATCCCCCCCAAAATAAAGATGTGGATTAAACTCTGTAAACAATGTGGTAAAGTCTATATTTAAACCTACTGCAAGCGGAATTAAACCTAACATAGTTGCTGTTGCGGTTAACAATACTGGTGTCATCCTCGTACGTCCAGCTTCAATAACGGCTTCCTTTACGCTCGTCCCTTGTTCGATCAGTAAATCGGTAAATTCTACCAATAAAATTCCGTTTCGAACCACAATTCCGGCCAAAGCCACAATTCCAATTCCACTCATTACAATAGACATTTCCATTCTAAAGATGGTAATACCTAGCATTACACCAATAATACTGAACAATATCTCGCTCAAAATAATCATTGGTTTACTTATTGAGTTAAATTGTGTAACCAAAATAATCAAGATTAATCCTAGTGCAATTAACATCGCTTTTCCTAAAAAAGCAGCTGTTTCCAATTGTTCTTCCTGCTCGCCGGCCATAACTACATTAACTCCAGCTGGCACTTTGAACTGATTAATTTCATTTTGGATTTTCGCAACAACCTCATTTGGGTTTGCAGTTGCCAAAACGTTTGAAGATAAAATGATTACTCTCTTCTCTTGTTTTCGTTTTATGCCACCATAGGTATTTACATAATCAATAGTTGCAAAAGATGATAAGGGCACCTGCCTGATAATTCCGCCCATGCCCATATCCCTATAGGTCATTTTCATATTTCTTAAAGCGTCCAGATTGTTTCTTTGATCTGCTTGAGAACGAAGTGTAATGTCATAATCTTCATCAACATCCCTAAATTTAGAGATATCCTTTCCGAAAATGGCAGTACGTAGATCACTTCCAATCTGACCTGATGATAAACCTTCTCTATTTGCTCTTTCACGATCAAGTTCGAAAACAATTTCAGGTTTGTTGTTCAAGAAATCTGACTTCAGCTCTTCTATTCCGTCGATCTTTTTAGAAACGATATATTTCTTTAAGTTTTCAGAAGTTTTAACCAGCGAATCCAGGTTATCTCCAGTAATTTCAATACTAATTGGTTTGGATGTTGGTGGTCCGCCTTGTTCTTTGGCCACTGTGATCTCTGCGCCAGGAACTCCCTTTACAGCTTTTCTGATCTTATCTAGATAAACTGATGTTTTTTCTCCCGTACGTTTACCATATTCAACAAATGCAACTGTAATCTTGCCTTTATTGGTATATTCTCCTTGATCTTCATCTTGGGGATCGGTAACACCAACGGTAACGTTAGAGATAATCGAAGACACATCTTTATTGTTCTTGCCTACAACTTCGGTTACCTTTTTCTCAAGGCCTTTAATTACTTCATTGGTATGTGCTTGATCTGTTCCCAAGGGAAGGTTTAAGTACACGTAAATGAAATTTGGATCACCCTCTGGGAAAAACACAACCTTAGGTGGCACAACCTTCATTAACGCAATAGTGAAAACCAATAATCCAACAGTGCCCCATAGCATTGCACGTGGCCAGTTCAAAGCCTTTCTTAATAGGCGCTCATAACTTGCTTGAAAACGAGGCCATAAATTATTTTGGAAGTTGATAACAGCTCCTTCAAGATAGAAGTGATTTAAAAGATACAACAGGATCATCAATACCATGAAATTTCCAACTCCAAATCCGATTAAATAAGCTAAGATGGTAATGCCTCCCATAATCAGCAATACCTTTTTAACTTTTCTATCAAAATGGGGTTTTGGTGCCTCATGATTTTCGATCTCCATAAAATCAACCGCAAAAACGGGATTAATAATATAGGCTACTACCAATGAAGCTAACAACGTGATGATTAATGTAACTGGTAAGAAGAACATAAACTCGCCGATTATTCCAGGCCAGAACAGTAAAGGCACAAAAGGGGCCAGTGTAGTTAAGGTACCTGAAAGTACCGGCATAAATACCTCGCCAGCCGCTGCTTTCGCTGCTTTTACAATGGGCACTTTTCCATTGTTAAAAATCCGGTGTGTATTTTCAATTACTACAATCGCATCATCAACCACAATACCCAATCCTAATAAAAAGGAGAAGAGCACTATCATGTTCAAGGTAAAACTGAAGCCAAATAATCCGCCTAAAAATGGCATGGTAATAAAGGCAATAAACATGGATAATGGTACCGAAAGTGCCACAAAAAGCGCATTTTTTACACCCATGAAAAACATTAGGATAATGGTTACCAAAATGAAACCAATGATAATGGTATTAATCAAATCGTGCAAAGTAACCCTGGTCTGATCCGATTGATCACCGGTAATGGTAATTTTAAGGTTTTTAGGTAATGAAGTTTCCTTCATCTCCTTGATCAACGCATTGATCTTATTTGATGCTTCAATTAAATTTTCACCTGAGCGTTTTTTAACATTTAGCGTAATTACATTTTTGCCAAACAAGCTTGCATAGCTATTTTGTTCTTTAAAACTGTCTTTAACTTCGGCAATGTCCCTTAAATAAACAGATTGGCCAGTTGGTGTCTTCACCGTTAAGTTGGCAATCTGATCAGCGCTTGTAAATTCTTTTTTAACATTTAAAGTTCTCTTAAGGCCTTCCATTGTAATATCACCACCCGAAATGGTCATATTCTCATATTTAACAGCATTTTCGATATCAGTAAACGATATTTTAGCAGCGCTCATTTTATTGAGGTCTACATTGATCTGGATTTCTTGCTCTAGCGCGCCAATAATATCAACCCCAGAGATCTCCTTAAAGCTTTCGATCCGATCCTCAAGATCTTTCGCATATTTCTTTAGACTTTTAAGATCGTAATCGCCAGAAAGATTAACGTACATAATTGGCATATCAGCCAGATTAATATCCGACACGGTAGGCTCATTTGGCATATCATTAGGAAGGTCGTCTTTGGCCTTATCCACTGCGTCTTTAACCCGTTGTTTCGCATCAGCAACATCTACATTGGTATTAAACTCTGCGGTTATGATTGAGAAATTCTGATAAGAGTTAGAAGTAACTTTCTTTAGCCCCTTGGTAGATTTTAATTCTTTCTCAATTTGTTTGGTTACCAAAACCTCCATATTGGCAGGAGACATTCCGGGAAAAATCGTAGAAACAAATATTTTTGGAATAATTACCTCTGGAAAATTTTCTTTTGGTAGACCAACATATCCAAAATAACCCATGATGGCAATGATAACCGTTAGCACATAAACTGCTGTTTTGTTATCTATGGCCCAACTTGATGGCCCAAATTCTTTTTTAAAGTCGTCTTTCATCTATTTTAAGATTAAGCATAAATTGTTTATGGAATAATTTTTAGAACTTAACCGCGTCGTCTTCGTTCAAATTTTGTGCACCAGCAGTAATTACTTTATCGCCAATTTTAAGTCCAGATAAAACCTCTACTTTGCCTTCATAAGCTTTTCCGGTTTTAATTATTGTTTTTTTGGCCTTTCCATTTTCGGCGATATACACAAAATCTCCATTCTCTGCCTTTTGAATTGATGAAACAGGTATTACAATTGCGCTTGGGTTTTGATAATCAACAATTTTTAAAACGGCCAACATATTGGGACGATATTTTTTGTTGGATGGTAAATTGATCTGCACCTCAAAACTTCTTGATGCCTGATCGATTGTTTTGGAGGCAAAGTTGATCTTTGTCTTTATACTATCCGGAATATCCGGAAAAATAACGTTTACCTCTCCACCTTGACTTACCCTACCCGCATATGTTTCAGCTACCAATGCTTTTGCTTTAAGTTTGCTAGCATTAATTACCCTAATACCAGACATGCCCGGAGACACAGACTGACCAACTTTCAAATCCATGGCGTCAATTGTTCCGCTAATAGGCGATTTGATTTTATACATCGATATTTGAGATCGCAATGTTGCAATGCGATTTTCTGCAGCCTCTTTTTGGGTTTTGGCATTGATAAATTGAACTTCTGTGCCGATCTTCTGATCCCAAAGATTTTTTTGCCTATTATATAAACTAGTTGCCAAAGTTAATTGAGTCTGTAATTCGTTAATATTCTGACGTAAAACCTTATCATCTAGTTGTGCCACAACTTGGCCTCTCCCTACATTTTGACCAACATTTACGTAAACGGCAGTAACTACACCGGGAACTTCAGGGTTGATCTGGATATTTTCTTCCGCATCAATTTTGCCTTGAATTTCCAAGTAATTTTTAAAGCTGGTTGTTGCTACTTCATAAATGGAAATATCTTTTGCTACTACTTTATTTGTATCCTTGGCATTTAGCTCGGTTTCTAATTTTAGAATTTTTCCGTCCAATTCTGTACGTTGTTTTTTAAGATCAGCTAATTCAGCTTTGGGATCTTTTTTCTGCGAACATGCCGCTAAAAGTGCAATAGCTGAGATGAATAATAATTTCTTCATTTTATTTTGATTATGTAGGGTTAATAATTGATGTTTCCTAAAGCTTTATCCAGATTTACCTTGTTAATTAGCATATCGTATAAAGAATTGATGTAATTGTTTTGGGCTTCTTTAAGCTCTGTTTCTGCACTGGTTACCTCTAAACTTGAACCAACACCTTGATCATATTTTATTTTGGTTACCCGAAGAACTTCTTTAGCAAGGTCCATATTTCTTCTTTGGTTCTCCAAAGATTTTTGACCATTAAAATAAGAGGTTTGTGCTTGTGCAACCTCTAGATCTATGCCATTCTGCAGATTGATCAAGTCGTTGTCTGATTTTTGGACCTCAAGTTTCGCATTACGCAACTGATACAATTTTTGGCCTCCGGATATCAAAGGAACTGATAACCTTAATCCAATAACCGTGGTAGGGAAACGGGTATCGTACAAGTTAGAAAATCGATCAGATTGGAAGTTGGACGAAGTAGACCCAAATGCAGATAATGAAGGGAGGAATAAACTTTTATATCGTTTAACACTTAATTCATTTAATTTCTTCTGGGTTTGCAATAAGGAATATTCTATCCTTTTGTTATAGACCAGATTATCAGTTAAAAGGGGTGTTTTGTTTACGTTCACATCAGTAATCTTATCGGTTAGGGTAAGCGAGCTGTTAATGGTCATCCCCATCTGAAATTTAAGCAGGTTTACATTTAGAGCCAATAACCTTATGATATTTTCGCGTTCGGTAAGCAAATTGTTGTTTAGTACACTTAACCTGTCTACATCTATCTTTTCGACAAAACCATTTTTGAACATTTGCTGGGTATCATTCAATGATTTTTTTAAACGTTCGATATTTGCATCAAGTAATGAAAGTTGTTCGTTATTAACCAAAACAGAATAGTAAGCTTTAGTTACCGCTACAGTTGTTTCAATTCTTGTTCTCCCCGTGTTTTTTACCGAAAGCTCCTTATATGTTTTTGAAGCTTGAAGGCCAACAAAAAAAGAACCATCAAACAAGAGTTGGTTCAGTTCCAATCCAACTCCAGAATTGTACTTCACCCCAAATTTAACAGGGATCTGTGTGCCAGGTGCACCAAAGAACTCGCCAGGCAATAAGCTGGTTGGTACTTTTAAGTAATCTTGGAAACTGGCGTTACCATTAATCTGGGGTAATCCTATTCCGAGAGTTTGTTTAACCGTATTAATGGCGATCTGCTCATCGATCTTAGCATTTTTGATGCTTATCTGATGAGCTTGTGCATACGAAATAGCTTCTTGTAAGCTAAAACTCGCTGTAGTGTCTTTTTGTTGCGCAAGGGCTGGGATAACTGAGCTGAAACAAAAGAGCAAAATGTAAATTGTACGTTTCATATATATAATTAGAGTTGCTTGTATTTTAGTTTATATGTTTTGATTAATTCCAATCCCTTTTCGTTACAGATGCCATATAAAAAATGCTCGGTGATCTCAACCATTACCTGGGCAATGGTATACTGGTTGTTAAGGGTGTAATTGCCGTGTTGTTGACTAAAAATTACATCTATTTGTTCAAGACGTAATTGAGTAAGAATGCCTTTTTTAATTTCTGGGCGATAAACCCCTTCCTTAACCCCACGATCAAGGTTCAAGAGAATTTTTGCACCCAATATCTTTTCTTTAAATTCTTTATAGGTCAGCCATGCTTTGGGATGGTATTTCTGTAAATCATAAAAAAGCTTTGGATTCATGGTGGTTAATAATTCGTTGATATTTGCAATTGCGAAAAAGAGTTCTTGAACCGCATTTTCTGCATTTACCTCGCAATCATGCATGTTGCAATCCTGACTGTTTAATTTTTCTCTGATTAAAATATTAACCAATTCATCTTTATCACTGAAATGCTGATAAATGGTTTTCTTAGACATGCCTAAATGTTTGGCAATGTCATCCATCGTTACACTTTTAAACCCAAACTGGCAAAAAAGTTTATCCGCTTCTTCAATGATGTATTCTTTTACTTCCAATGTATAACTCCTAAATTTGGAAGCAAAACTATGGAAACTTTTTTTAATCCCAAAGTTTCCTGATTAATATTTTTATTTCTTCGATCAATGTCGACTCTTGTTGTTGTATTTCCATGGTACAAAAGAGTAAATTAATGTGTTTCAAAAACAGGTCTTATCGGTGAAATACGGAATTAAGCAGGTGAATTGTAGAGTTAAGGGTTTGGCGTCGCGCGAAAAGCGTTCATGATGCCCAACGCAAGACGTCTAACGCCAGACGAAATTCTACATTCAAATTATAATAGGATTTATTTTTATCTTAGAACCTTAACCTCCAACAACATCAAATAACAATGAAAAAAGGAAGAATCGAAGCTTTCAGTGATGGTGTAATTGCCATCATCATTACCATTATGGTTTTGGAACTTAAGGTTCCCCATGCCACTGATTTTAAGAGTCTGTACGATTTATGGCCAGTTTTTTTAAGTTATGTATTGAGTTTTATATATGTTGGGATTTATTGGAACAACCATCATCACATGTTTATGGTAGTTAACAAGGTTAATGGTGCCGTACTCTGGGCCAATTTGCATTTGCTGTTCTGGCTTTCGATAATTCCATTTGCCACAGCGTGGATGGGAGAAAACTACTTTGCCCCATTACCAATTGCACTGTACGGTTTTGTATTATTAATGAACGGGATTGCTTATACCATCTTAACCATTTCGCTTATTAAACATCACGGGCACGAATCGGTACTTTATAAAGCCATCGGGAGTGATTTTAAAGGAAAAATATCTTGTGCATGTTACATTATAGCCATTCCATGTGCATTTTTACAGGTATGGATTTCAGCCGCTATTTATGGTATAGTTGCCTTAATCTGGCTCATCCCTGATAAGCGGATTGAAAATGTGATAATTGATGATCAAAATAATTAGCTTCCCGATAGCTATCGGGATAGCAAAACCAATTAGCTAATTAGCTATCTTTGGAATTTAAACTAGTTATGTCCCTAATCAAAGAAAACGTTTCCTTAAAATCCTATAATACATTTGGCATAGCGGTAAATGCAACATATTTTGCCGAGGCCAAAAGCGAAGCTGATCTGAAAGAAATCTTTAGCAATCCGCTTGCAAAAAACCAGCAACTTTTGGTATTGGGAGGGGGAAGCAATATGCTGTTTACCAAAGATTTCAATGGATTGGTAATTAAGGTAAGTATTCCTGGTATTACATACAGGGTGATGGAGAACAATATTGAAGTTGCTGCAGGCGGAGGTGTTGTTTGGAACGATCTGGTTAATTATTGTGTTGAACATGGTTTTGCTGGAATAGAAAACTTAAGCCTGATTCCCGGCACTGTTGGGGCATCTCCCATCCAAAACATTGGCGCATATGGGGTCGAACTGAAGGATGTATTTTCATCGTGTGACGCTTTCGAAATCGCCACCGGTAAGATGAAAACTTTTACATATGCTGATTGTAGGTTTGGCTATCGCGATAGCATATTTAAAAATGAATTAAAAGATAAGTATATCATTACTCGTGTAAACTTTCATTTAAGCAAACAGGCGATCCTTCAAACCAATTATGGAGCCATTACTGCGGAGCTTGAAAATAGGTCGATCACTGAACCAACCATTGCTGATATTTCGAAAGTGGTTGCTGATATCAGAGTAAGTAAATTGCCCGATCCGAAAACAATTGGAAATGCAGGGAGTTTTTTTAAGAACCCCATAATTGACCGTATACAGTTTAAAGAATTACTAAAAAATTTTCCGGATGTAGTAAACTACCCCACCTCCGATGATAAAATCAAATTAGCCGCAGGATGGTTAATTGAGCAATGCGGCTTTAAAGGAAAAGTAGTTGGCCAAACAGGTACTTGGAAAAATCAGGCTTTGGTGTTGGTAAACCATGGCAACGCAAGTGGACAAGAGGTGTACATTTTTTCGGAACAAATTATAAATACGGTGTATACTAAATTTGGTGTTAGGCTCGAAAGAGAGGTAAACATTTTGTGACACTACCTTTTTTTACTGTTCAGCGCATATTTTCTTAAAAAAAACCAAATCATGATATTTTTGGTATCATAGTTGTATAAGTTTTAACAACTATTAAGAACAGTAGCTAGACCACATGAGCTCTGTTTCTTTTCTAAAACTTAAAACTTAAAAACTATGACACAGTTACAATTTAACCACCAATTGCACGACTATTCTGGATCATTACAGTCATTTGCTTTAAATTTTACTAAAGATGTGGAAGATGCCAACGACCTCGTACAGGATACCATGTTAAAAGCTGTAACTTATTACAGCAAATTTAAGGAAGGTACGAACTTAAAAGGGTGGTTATTTACAATTATGCGCAATACGTTCATCAACAACTACAGACGCATGGTTAAAACTAATACATTAATTACGCAGAGCGAAGATATTTCTTCTGCAAACCTACATTATAGCGCTACTCGTAATGCAGTAGAAAGCAAATTTGTAATGGGAGATATCCATAAAGCTTTGGCTACATTACAACCAGAATACTATGTTCCATTTATCAAATATTTTGAAGGTTACAAATACCATGAAATAGCTGATGAGTTAGATATTCCAATCGGAACAGTTAAAACACGCATCCACGTTGCTCGTGGCATTCTTAAAAAATATTTAAAAACCTATGCCAAAGATCTATCGGCATCAGAATAATTTAACCTAACGTTAAAAAATATAGTAAGTCTCGATAATAAATCGGGACTTTTTTTGTGGGTTAACATTTCAGATACTGGCAGATTTTATATGGTTATCAAACTCCAGGCTAAAAGGTAATTTTATTAGCCACACCTGCCCGGCAGCTAGGCAGGGATTATTTAGGTTTAACATTCAATAATCTTCTTATTCTGTGGCTTTCATTTTTGATAAGCACGTTTGCGGCTTTTTCGCTCCAAAACCCTACTTTTGGCAAAGACATAATAGCAAATGACCTATACTTATCTAATTATAACAGCTTTTCTTTTCCTTATCCCCTTTTGTTTTGCAATAGACAGTAAAGTTTTCGAGTTAACACAACTGAAAGCTGCGATTATACCATCAATTCTAGCGGCAGTGGTTTTTTCGATCGTGGCTATCTTCTTTACCATGCATAAAGTATGGGTATTTAATCCCTCTTATCTTTTAGGTATTTATTATTGGGCTTTCCCCCTAGAAGGATTCTTGTTTTTAGTTGCTTTCAGCTTCGCTGGATTAGGAACATACAGTTATCTGAATGCTAAGTTTCCAAACAATGAACTACAGAAATATAGTTTGGCATTAAGTAACCTTATCCTTGGCATTTTAGTCGCCGTTTTATTTTTCGCACATAGCAAATGGTTCCCACTAATTTCGGTCTCGATAGTATTTGTGTTATTACTAGGCATAGAGTATGTAAATAAACTAAGGTTTATGTATCAATTCTATCGGGCTTTTTTGGTGTTTTTAATTCCATCTTACATCGTTTATGGGCTGATCGGCAACCTTCCGATAATTTCCTATAGCAAGGTAGAAAGTATTGGAGTTAACCTTGTTAATATCCCTTTTGAAATCCATTTTTATATGATGGGCATCTTGTTATTAGGTGTATATCTGTTAGAATTTTTCAACTACCGGACAGCCAGATAATGGAATTACCAATTTACACAAAGCAGCAGTTGGCGCTTAGAAATGGTCAGGATAAGCCTGAAGTTTGGATAGCGTATAAAGGGAAGGTCTATGATGTAGGGAGCAGTCGATTGTGGAAAGATGGTAAACATTACGAGCATTGGGCCGGACAAGACCTCACTGGAGAGCTTCCGGATGCTCCCCATACTGATGCTGTATTTGAAAAGTTCGATGTGATAGGGGAATTGAGGTAGGTTTAACCTAAAACTTCTCAGACTGCAGAATAATTAAACCATATAAGACACATATGAAATTGAACCTTGCAACCTTTGCGGTTAATTTACTTGTCATTCACAGCCGTTACACCATATAAGCCTTTGGGGTCCTTTGGCAACCTTTGCGGTTAGTGTTGGACTTAGCAAAAACAAACAGTCATATTCATCCGTTTTAACTCTAAAATTAAGCGAAATGAAATACGTGGTTAAAAAAAGCATTGATATTGTTTCCAAACCTGCGCAGGTTTGGGATGCATTAACAAATCCAGAAAAGACCAAAAAATATTTTTTTAATGCTAGGGTAATCTCCACTTGGAAAAAGGGCAGTAAGATTACGTTTAAAGGAAAAATGTTCTTTTTTATAAAGTTTAAAATGACAGGTAAGATCTTGGAAATTGAACCGGGAAAACGATTGAAATATACACTCAGTAATACGGGCGATAAAGAGAATGGTTCGTTTTCTACAGTAACCGATCAGCTTGATTATAAAAATGGAATTACAAAGCTTACCATTACCGATGATGTTGGACAGGGTAGTGGAGCCGAGAAAAGGTTTAAACGCTCAGAAAAAGGATGGGATAAAATACTTAAAGGTCTGAAAGAACTTGTAGAAGGTTCCCCATCCTCCTGAAGGATAGTAAGATGTGGATTCCTGCCAATCAAACCATGACTAATAACTCTTATAGCTCCCTTCGCTACTGCCTTCCGAACAGGCTGTTGCTCTGGATAAACTTCTCGCCGGGGTATAAAATAAAAAAAGCCACAACTTTCATTGTGGCTTTGGCTCCCTCTGCTGGGCTTCCTTCGCTCCGCTCTGGATAAACTTCTCGCCCGGGTATAAAATAAAAAAAGCCACAACTTTCATTGTGGCTTTGGCTCCCTCTGCTGGGCTCGAACCAGCGACCCTCTGATTAACAGTCAGATGCTCTAACCAGCTGAGCTAAGAGGGAGTACTGGTTAATCCTAAAACGCCATTTTGACAATGTCAAGAACATAATGCCTTGTTCGTTTTGGGAATGCAATATTAGGGCTTTTAAATTATTTATGCAATATTTGTAGAGAAAAAATTCAAAAAAAATATAACCCAATAGATATGAGCCTGATAATCATAGGTACTGTGGCTTTTGACGCCATTGAAACCCCATTTGGTAAAACCGACAAAATCGTTGGTGGCGCCGCAACATACGCAAGTTTAGCCGCATCCTATTTTTATGACAAAACAAAAATTGTTGCCGTAGTGGGCGATGACTTTGAGAAAGAAGACATCACTATGCTAAACAACCATGGTATTGATACCGAAGGCTTACAGATTAAAGAAGGTGAAAAATCGTTCTTCTGGAGCGGTAAATATCATAATGACATGAACAGTCGTGATACTTTGGTAACAGAATTGAACGTACTGGAGCATTTTGACCCCATCATTCCCGCGAGTTACCAAGATTGCGAGTACTTAATGCTGGGCAATTTAACTCCTCAAATACAGCGAACAGTAATTGAGCGCTTAAAAACCCGTCCAAAATTAATTGTATTGGATACCATGAATTTTTGGATGGATATTATGATGGATGATTTACTGGAGACCATCAAGTTAATTGACGTACTTACGATCAATGATTCTGAAGCACGCCAACTTTCTGGCGAATATTCATTAGTTAAGGCAGCAAATAAGATTTTAACTATGGGTCCGAAATACCTGATCATTAAAAAAGGTGAACACGGAGCGTTGTTGTTCCATGAAGATAAAATTTTCTCGGCCCCTGCGCTTCCTTTGGCTGATGTTTTTGACCCTACTGGCGCCGGAGATACCTTTGCTGGTGGATTTATTGGGTATTTATCGCAAGTTGGAACAGTAAATTTCAATAATATGAAAAATGCACTGATTTATGGTTCTGCGCTTGCTTCATTCTGTGTAGAAAAATTTGGAGTAGAGCGATTATTAGAGTTAGACAAATCAACAATTGCTAAACGATTACAGGAATTTGTAAGTTTAAGCAGCTTTGAAATCACGCAAGATTAAGTAAACAAGTTGAAAAAGAATCTGTTGTAAATCTTAAACCCAACGAGCAGAAGTTAGAAGATGATGGTGTAAAAAAAAACGTACAACCACAGATTTTAAACTTTTTTATGCCGAGTGAAATCTAATCTCTATCTTAGAGCAGATTTTGATTAGCTACATAAAATTAAAGATATAAGCGCTGCAATTTCTTAAATCATCCCTACTTGTCTATAGGATATCCGAACAATATCCATCAAAATATTCAGCTAGCGGAAGAAATTGATTCTGATTGAGCACGGATTCAGTCGCTTTAACCTCTCGGCTTACACTGAGAGGTTTTTTTATGCAATACTGAATCCTAAACTACAGTTATTTCCAAGGGTAAGATACTATTTCCCGTTTACAGCTACCATCATCAAAGAAGTCGAATATCGCATATGCAGGATCAAATTCTTGAAAGGCCCCATTCCACCAATTTCCAGAAATAGCGCCATTGCAATAATAATCTACCTCGTGGTAATTAATCTCATCCTGTAAATGGATGTGGCCACTTAAACATACCTTAATATTTGGATGCTGATTAAATAAGGTTTTAAGGGTAAAGAAATCTGAATGCATTAAGTTGCGCTTGATCATCAGATCGCCATTTGCTTCCGTTTTATTAAAGAAAAGTCCCGCGCAGATAGATAAAATCGGAATATGGGATATGATGCATATGAAACCATCTGCAGGTATTTCGTTCAGTTTGTTTTTTAACCAGACCAATTGTTCTTCATCAATTTTTCCAATATAACCCCCCGCTGGATTATTCTGTGTACTGTCTAAAACAATAAAATTCCATTTGCCTTTCTTAAAATGATAATAGCGGTTAGACATTTCCAGCTCCTTAACCGCCCAGTTTTTTCCAAACAACGGATCGGTAGGATCTGGGTTTTTTTGAAACCATCCATATACATCGTGGTTGCCTATGCATGGGTAAACAGGTAATCTGTTCTCCCTTTTCATTATAGAATGATAGAGACTCCATTGGGTTTGCACTGACTCTTTTGTTGCTGCCAGTGCATCCATGATACAATCTCCTCCATTAACGATAAAGTCTACTTTGGGCGTCAAACTATTGATATGCTTTACTGCTTTTTCCATGCCAAGTTCCGGGACGGCGCCAGGTTTAACATGGATGTCGGACATAAAGGCAAAGCGAAGAGATTTTTTTGCTTGAGGATCCTTTGATAAAATCACTTCTGGTACAACAGTAAGCCCCGCTGCGATAAAACCGGATTGAAGAAATTCTTTTCTTTTCATGGATAATAAAAATGGACGTAGTTATTTCTGATGTAAGTTAACAAGTTTATAGAAAAACTGAAAGTATTTAACGGAATAGGATAAGACAGTTGGATAAACCTGATTGATGAGAAAACCACCATGGAACCCTAATTTTGTAAGGTGCAAACCATGACCTTGCAACGAAAGCACCAAAGGAGAGCCCATTTGGGGCAGGACTGGCTGGGGCAATGGAATGCTGGAACCTACATTTCTATACTGATAAGGACTTGCATACTATGGTTTATACAGCTATGAAGTTGCCTTTCCAGCGTCTCTATCCTTAACCAAAGCCATTATCCCAACAAAAGGGCCCAAGGCTAATAGCATATAGATGTAATTAGCATTTTCATTAGTCCGCAGTGCGCTTATTAATTGTATAGATGCAATGGTAATGGCAAAGCCGATGCATACCACAATGGTTAGCGCAGTTCCTTTTAGCTCGGCAACTGCGTTTTGTGCAACTAGAGAAGAAAATAGGGGAGAATCGGCTACTATTGCCATCCCCCAGATAAACAGGAAAACCAGCAGAACGGTGGGCGAACTAGTTAACAGGATCGGCGAAAGCAAACAGCAGGAACAAGAGGTGCCCAATGCAAGTGTTGCAATTTTCTTTGCGCCAAACCGTTGAGCAACCAAGCCACTTATTGCACATGCAATGGCGCCTGCAGCAATGATCAGAAAACAAAGAAGAGGCACATTAAAATCCACCTGCTGATGTTGGCTTTTATAATGCGATAAAATTAAGGGTAGAAATACCCAAAATGTATAAAGTTCCCACTGGTGTCCAAAATAGCCCATGGCAACCACATTAAATTTTTTGTGTTTAAAACAAGCCAGAAAAGAGCCCAGCTTTAATTTCTCGCCCGCCTTTCTAAAGGGTCCATCGGGTACCAAAGTTCGTATCGCCAGGCCTCCACAGAGTGATAAAATGGAAGTTGCAAAAATAACATCTCGCCAAGGTAAACCCCCAATGCTCTTTAGCAAAAACGGAAACCCCGTTCCCATCACTAATGCTCCTACTAAAAAACCCAATGATTTTCCAAGTGTTTGCGGATAGTGATCAGCTGCAATCTTCATTCCAACGGGATAAATGCCTGCCAAGAAAAAGCCAGTTAAAAATCTACAGATTACTAAAATAGGCACATCAATTCCGTTAATCGCAATTGACATATTAACGAGGGCAGCCAGTATTGCGCAGGCAAAGAAAACTTTCGATGGCGAAAATCGATCTGCTATGGCAAGTAATGAAAATACCAAGGTTCCAACAATAAATCCAAATTGAACCGTACTCGTTAATAAGGCTAAATAACTAGGGTCAAGTTTGAAACGTAGCGCAATATCGCCCATGATTGCATTACCTGCGAACCATAATGAAGTACAAAAAAACTGGGCAATGACTAGCGTAGGGAGAATTTTTTTCATCTACCTAGTTTCGCCAATGCCATGACCCGAATTTATCAGGATTAAAAAAATCTGGGTTTAAAGGTACATCGATCTTAAAATCTGAATAAGTTTCTGTTTGGACTAACTTATTGCCTACAAAGATTTTAACAAATCCCTCGTGCCAAATTTTGCCCACTTTCTCGTGATTTTCGAATTGGCATTCTAGCCGGGATTTTTCTTCTTGTTGGATCATTCTCACCAGATAATGTTCTTTAGAGTCGTACCATAATTGACTTTTAGTAGTATCTGGGACTGAGACCCCAAATACCTCAACGTCATGGCCCTTCCATGTAGTTTTAAAATTCTTACTCAAATCAAAACTTGCTGATTTTAATTTTTGTTTAACCTGTTCGATAGTTTCAAAAAACATTCCACCTAATAAATAAACCAAGATATTTGGATTTACAGCAGGTTTAAGCTTTTGGGATTTTCTGAAGTTATATGTCGAATCTCCTCTGTAAATAATAGCGTTACCATCTTTGGGATCTCCAATGTCAATTCTGAAAAGATTAGGAAATATCCCTGCCTCATACCAAGTCTGGGAGCGGAAAAGCGTATCGGCACGATAATTATTTGTTTTTTGAACGAATGTTATTGTTTTGGGCCACTTGCCATAAAACTGTTGATGGATAGCTTTAAATTTCGGATGTACATCTTGAGCTACCGCAAAAAGTGCAGTTAATACCAATAACCAACTACAGGTTAATTTTTTGATCCTAGATGATGATTTCATTTGAATTATTTTATACAATATACGGGTAGTGGGCGTAATGACAAAACAAATTATCAGGCAGCACTAATTTTTTACTCAAGTAATCGATACGAATTAATTTTCTTCTAGAAAAAGGTAAACAACAAGATAAAATTTTTTTATTATAAGATTTAACTATCGTTTTATTGACTTAATATTTTTATATTGGGATAAATTTTTTTTATGAGGATTGGTTTAAAATTATGCATAATTCTGAATTTAAGTGCAACTGCGATTTTTGCCCAAGCAACCACCGACCTTGAGGCCCATCCTTCAGAAAAGGCCGCAATTGCCACTTTTGTAAGTTTAATTAATAAACAATCCCGCATCTTCAATGGCACCACTTATTATTCTTATGGTACTAATGTTGGTGGCTCGTCTACTTTTCTTGATACGACATTAGTTAGAGGAAGATTGATCTATGAGCATGAGGTATATGATGGGGTTCCTTTGATGTATGATCTATATATTGACAGATTAGTCTCTACCAATGACCGTGTGGCATTTAGTTTTATTAACGAAAAGGTTAATGATTTCTATATCAACACCCATCATTTTATATATATGGATATGTCTCCCTATAAAACACAATTAAAAAACGGCTTTTATGAATTGGCCTACGATGGAAGGAATAAGGTTTTGGTTAAAAGGTCTAAAAAACTAAAAATTTCAACTAACCAAGAGATGCCTTATTATTTTAAATCTGCTGATGAATATTTTGTGCTAAGGGGAAATGAGATTTTCGAAATCGGTAGTGAAGGTGCATTGCTATCTTTATTTAAGGATAAGAAGGATGAAATGAAAAAATATGCGAATCGCGAAAAAATAAAGTTCAACACTGATCCTGCAAAGGCAATGGTAACCTTAATTACTTATTACGAAAGCTTATCTAATTAATATGCGGCTACTTTCACTCTTATTCTTTTTTGCTTTTTTGTTGGCCACAGCTGCTTTTGCACAAGATAAAACAGAAAAATTGTACAGTGTCGATGTTCAACAAGCTACAATTAGCAAAATTGTTGATGATTTAGAGCGTCAAAGCAACTACCATTTTTATTATGATCCACAACTGCTGGATAGCCTGACTTTTACTGCTAAAATTAATAATAAACCTTTCTCAGTCTTGTTGCAACAGCTTTTCGAAGGCTCAACTGTTAATTTTTTAGTGTATAAGAATGATGTGTTTTTAACAAAAAACAGCCAACCTTTATTGAGCTTGCCGCAGGCCTATCAAACCATTACAACAAAAGGAGATCCTGCTCCAACCAACTCAACAGTAATTATACAGGAAGCTACCACTCCAAACAAGCGTTACGAGATTGGTATTAAAACCAACGAATTAAAAAAGGGAACGGCAACTCTTTCTGGTTACGTTAAGGAACCTACCACTAACAAGCCTTTGCCCGCCAAAATCTCGGTGTATGAATTGGGCATTGAAACTAACGCAAACCAAAATGGATATTATACGCTAACCTTACCCCTGGGTATGCATATCTTATCAATTAGTAGTCCGGGAAAAGGAGAAACTACACGGCAACTGATGGTATATGGCGATGGAAGTTTAAACATCTATCTTAGAGAGCAAGTACTTACCTTAAAAGAGGTGCAAATTTTAGCTAATAAAGCTTCTAATGTAAAAAGCGTGGAGATGGGCGTTAATAAAATCGATGTTAAAACGCTTAAAAAAGTACCATCGTTATTTGGTGAGCCCGATGTGTTAAGGGTAGTTTTAACATTGCCGGGTGTGCAAACCGTAGGCGAGGCCAGTACGGGATTTAATGTTCGTGGTGGATCAACTGATCAGAACCTGATCTTGTTAAATGGTTCAACAATTTATAATCCTTCGCATTTCTTTGGATTTTTCTCTGCCTTTAATCCGGATCTGGTAAAAGATGTTCAATTGTATAAAAGTACCATTCCAGAAAAGTTTGGCGGCCGATTATCCTCTGTTCTAGAAGTAACCAATAGAGAAGGAGATAAAAAGAAATTTACTGGTTCGGCAGGTATTGGGATTATCACCAGTAGGTTTAATATTGAGGGACCAATTGACAGTGGCAAAACTTCTTTCATTTTTGGCGGAAGAGCAACCTACTCAAATTGGCTGCTGAAATTGCTTCCGGATTCGTATGAGAAAAGCAAAGCTGCTTTTTACGATTTTAATTTAGGAATTGATCATCAATTTAACGAAAAAAATTCGCTCTCTATTACTACTTATTACAGCAAGGATAATTTTAAATTAAATAGTGATACCAGTTATAAGTATAGCAATAAAAATGCTGCCGTTAAATGGAAACATATTTTTAATCCGAAATTAAATGTGGCATTTGCCATTGGAACAGATCTATATGATTATAGCATCGAGAGCGAGTCTAATCCTGTTAATGCCTATCAGCTTAAGTTTAATATCAATCAAACTAATTTTAAAACTGATTTTGTCTATGGCTTAAGCCCTAAACATACACTTCGATTTGGCCTTTCTACCATTTATTATCAGCTTAAACCAGGATCATTCCAGCCCATCGGCAGCGAGTCATTAGTTGTGCCAGATGTGGTCGAATCTGAGCGGGCATTAGAAAGTGCAATCTATTTGGGCGATACCTATGATATAACCCAGGATTTATCGATCAATGCAGGTCTTCGTTTCTCTAATTACAATTATCTAGGAGCGCATACGCTGGCAAATTACGCTCCAAATCTCCCGATTATCGAAAGCAACCAAGTGGGCACGTCTACATATGGTAAAAATAAGGTAATTAACACCTATCAGGGGCCAGAAGTAAGATTTGCGGCAAGGTATAACCTCGCTTCAGACCTTTCTGTAAAAGCTTCTTATA
Source organism: Pedobacter sp. NO84 (assembly GCF_059703915.1). Lineage (NCBI taxonomy): Bacteria > Pseudomonadati > Bacteroidota > Sphingobacteriia > Sphingobacteriales > Sphingobacteriaceae > Pedobacter > Pedobacter sp. NO84. Next base: position 2,655,084 of record NZ_AP046575.1, on the reverse strand, counting down.
ATACGTTAAGACAATACATTCATTTACTATCAAATACCACCGCAATAGCTCCCACAGATATTTATAAGCTCAGCGACCCCAACATCAAACCTCAATTGGGCAATCAAATATCATTAGGGTTATATAAGAACTTTTCTGCCCAAATATTTGAAACCTCTGTAGAAGTATATTATAAAAAACTAAAAGATTATTTGGATTATAAAAGCGGAGCTGATCTGGTATTGAATCATCATATTGAAACAGATGTGGTAGGAACACAGGGCAAAGCATATGGACTGGAATTTTTTGTGAAAAAAAATGCCGGAAAATTAACCGGATGGATGAGCTACGCGTATTCTAGAATTTTACTTAAGGTAGATGATGCAAATGGTGAAACACCAATAAATGGCGGAAGCTATTATCCTGCAAATTACGATAAGCCCCATGCATTTAATTTTACAGGCAACTATGCCTTTAAGCAACGTTATAGTTTATCGTTAAATGTTACTTATAGCACTGGCCGGCCTATTACCTTACCTACAGCGAAATATTATTACGCGGGAAGTGAGAGGGTATTCTACACGGAAAGAAATGCCTATCGCATTCCTGATTATTTTAGAACAGATCTGTCATTTAATATTGAAGGAAATCACAAGTTGAACCAAACCTTTCATAATTCTTTTACGATGGGCTTGTATAACCTTACTGGAAGAAAAAATGCTTACTCTATCTATTTTACGAAAGAAAACAATGTAATATCTGGGTATAAATTATCAATTTTCGCCTCTATATTACCATTTATAAGTTATAACATAAGATTTTAGCTATGGGAAAAGTATTTAAAACATATGTATTAGTTGTTGGCTTGCTTTTTTTAGGCTGCAAAGAAAAATTTAATCCAGAAGTTACCACCTCTAATAGTAATATTCTGGTTGTGGAGGGATTTATTAATTCAGGTGCCGATTCAACAATTATTAAATTGAGCAGGACAGTTGTAATTGCAAAAGAGAATACCATTAACCCAGAAACAGCAGCCACGGTAACGGTAGAAAGTGATGCCAATGACATCTATACCTTAGGAGAATTGGCCCTTACCAAAGGCACATATGCAGCTTTGGGATTAAATTTAAATCCAAGTAAAAAATATCGTCTTAGAATTAAAACCACCAAAGGCGGAATATATCTTTCTGATTTTGTTGAAGTTAAACTAACTCCCCCAATTGATAAGGTAGGATTTGACATTAAGGGAGATGAGGGATTAGACCTATATTTGAATACACATGATGCTACCAATAAAGCAAGATATTATAGATGGGAATATGATGAGACCTGGATCTTCTATGCCAGCTTTAGATCTACCTTATTTTGGGATGGAACCAAGCTTGCTCCAAGAGACATGGTTAATAACAATATTCATAAATGCTGGGGAAATTTCAAATCCAGTTCAATTTTATTAGGGTCATCAGTAAAACTTGATCAGGATGTTATTTCTAAACAGCCACTTACTTTTATTCCATCTTCATCAGAAAGGCTTTCCGAAAGATATAGCATTTTAGTTAAGCAATATGCTTTAACCAAGGAGGCATATGATTTTTGGCAAAACCTTAAAAAAAATACAGAAAGCTTAGGTTCTATATTTGATGCCCAGCCTTCCCAATTAACAGGGAATATCCACAATGTAAGCGATGCGGGAGAGTCGGTAATTGGATATATTAGTGCGGGGAGTGTTCAACAACAACGGATTTATATCAATTTTGACGAATGGCCAAGAACATATAGGGTAGCTGTACACGGAGAGTGTTTTCCAATAGGTGAGGCCACCCTTAAGCAACCAGGAGATGATAAAGCTTATTTTGGTTCAGGATTCAATATTCCGATCGACTATACAGCAACCGGAGTGGCAGCTTCTAGCAGACAATGCGCTGATTGTACATTAAGGGGAGTAAATAAGAAACCAGCATTTTGGCAATAAACGTATGACTAAGATAATTAATAGATTCATATTGATTTTTTTATTAACGGTAGTTCATCTAACCGTTAAGGCTCAACTTTTACCGAAAGTAGAGGGTAAATTTGCGGCCTATCAGCAGAATTTTCAGGAAAAGCTGTTTGTTCATACAGATAAGGAATGCTATGTTGGTGGAGAACTGTTATGGTTAAAGATCTATACGATAAATACAGTTACAGATAAACCCACTGCTGTAAGCAAACTTGCCTACATAGAGCTATTAGATCAAAATAATAAACCTCTTCTACAAGCCAAGATTTCCTTGGTAAACGGAAGTGGCAATGGCTCGTTAGTTATCCCCTCTGATTTGAAAAGTGGAGTGTATAAATTTAGAGCCTATACCAATTGGATGAAAAATTTTGGTCCGGATTTGTTTTTCGAAAAACAGATTACCCTCTTAAATGGGAAATATACACCTGAGAAAGTTAATATAGAAAAAAATAATATCGACCTGCAATTTTTTCCAGAAGGAGGAGACCTTGTAGAGGGGATTGCTACAAATGTTGGATTTAAGGCAACAGGAAGCGATGGTAAGGGAGTAAATGTGAATGGTGCAATCTTAAATCAAAAAAATGATACTGTTGCTAAATTCAACAGCTTCAAATTCGGGATTGGTCAATTTAAATTTATGCCGCAGGCCAATACCACCTATCGGGCTGTAATTGTATCGGGCGGAAATCCAATCAGTACTTCATTCCCTGCCAGTAAAAAACAAGGTTATGTGATGTTGGTTACCGACCATGGGACATCGTTGCAAGTTGATGTAGCCACAAACCTAAATTCAGCAAAGGTATATCTATTCGTTCACAATAAGGGAGTAACATCCTCAGTAACGCTCGCTAATATTGTTGGGGGGAAGGCTACATTTCAAATTGAACAATCTAAGCTTGGGCATGGAATTTCACATATAACCTTATTTAACGAACAGGAACAGGCTGTTGCCGAACGGTTATATTTTAAAGAAGCAACTACAATTTTAAGTGTAGATGCCAAGCCTTTGCTTAGCTCGTATTCGCTTAGAAGCAAAGTAAATGTGTCTATTTCAGTAAAAAGTGAAGTACAAAATTTAGATGGGTTAGATTTTTCACTTTCAGTTCGAAAATTAGATTCCCTTCAAGAAGTGGGCGAAGGTAATATAGAAAGTTACCTACAGCTAAGTTCGGATCTAAAAGGAAATGTGGAATCTCCAAGTTATTATTTCAATAAGACTGCAGAAGCGAGAACAGCGCTAAATAACTTATTAATTACTCAAGGTTGGAGAAGATTTGCTTGGGATAAAGTATTGAATGAAACGCCTCAAATTAAATTTTTGCCTGAATATAATGGGCATCTAATAAATGGTAAAATTGTAGATAAAAACGGCAAAGAATTAAGTTCTGCCCATGTTTATTTTGGTGTTGCAGGAAGGAGAATTCAATTTTATGAAAGCTTAAGTGATGCGGATGGCAACTTTCTATTTAATACAAATGATTTCTATGGCGATAATGAAATTGTAGTGCAATCAGATCAATCGGATACAACTTCTACGCTCTCCATTCTTAGTCCTTTTTCAGAGCAATATACCTCTCCTCTTTCTTCGCGATTTGTAGTTGATAAGAACCGTTTGAATTCTTTTGAGCTCCAAAGCCTTGGAGCCCAGGTGCAAAATAGTTACATGTCCAATAAGACAAATAAATTTTTGCGGCCAGCAATTGATAGCCTATCATTTTATGGCAAATTATTTCGGACGTATGAATTAAATGATTACACCCGCTTTAGAACAATGGAGGAAACGCTGAGGGAATATGTGAAGGAAACGATGGTATCTAAGTCAGATAAAAATTTTCATATCAATATTATCAGTCAAGATATTAGTTTAACTGATGATCCATTGGTGCTGATAGATGGGATTCCTTATTTTAACATTAACAATGCAATGAATATTGATCCAAATAAAATAGAAAAGTTAGAGGTAGTTGTGGAAGGTTTTTATCTAGGTTCTTCCAAATTTGAAGGGATTCTTAGCTTTTTTAGTTATAAACCTAGTCTGGCCAATATTGATCTAAACCCCAAAGCCGTAGTATTAGATTATGAGGGCATGCAACTTCAGCGAGAATTTTATACACCGGTATACGAAACAACCTCTCAGTTAAACAGTAGATTACCAGATTTTAGGAACGTACTTTATTGGTCGCCAACCTTAAAATTTGATTCAAATGGATCAGGGACGGTTAATTTTTACAGTTCTGATTTACCGGGCACGTATTTAGGCACCATCAATGGTTTGGATAAAAATGGCAATCCCGCATCAAGCACGTTCAGCTTCCAAGTTAAAGCTGCCAACTAATTAATCTAGGTGTAGGATCTATTGAATATAAAATGAAAAAACTTACGTTAATTCTTGCATTCTTAATTACGTTTTCAACGTTAAATGCGCAAGAAGCTCCCTTCGCCAAAGAAATACAACACTTTAAGAAGCTAGACAGTATCAACTTTCCACCAAAGAATGCAGTTCTTTTTATCGGCAGCTCTACTTTCACCAAATGGACAGATGTACAAAACTATTTTCCAAAGCATGTAATTATTAACCGGGCTTTTGGTGGATCGTCATTACCTCACCTCATCAATTATGTTGGGGATATCGTTTATCCTTATCAACCTAAACAAGTTGTAATTTACTGTGGTGAAAATGATTTTACTGAAAATGGGATAACAGCTCAGATTGTGGTGGATAGGGTTAAGAAACTTTTTGAGCTGATTAGAATTAAATACCCAAAAGTTTATATAGCCTATATTTCCATTAAACCCAGTCCCTCAAGAGAGAAATATTGGCCTCAGATGATCGAAGCAAATAGAACTTTAGTTGAAATAATTGCTAAAATGAAACGCACAACGTTTATAAATACCTTTGATTCGATGTTTGATCCTGATGGATTGATTAAAAAGGATATTTTCTTATCGGATAATCTGCACATGAATGCTAAGGGATATGAGATTTGGAAAGGAATTATGGAGCCTTATTTGAGGTAATAACCTTATAGCGAATTGATATCCATCAGTAAAAACAAGTTGGTTTAGCGCTTTTTTGTCTTATCAATACTAAAAGTATTTTCATACACGCCTCTGTAACTCGTAACCTCATTGATTTTCAATAGCTCCACCTTTAATTCATAAACCCTTATTTCTAGCGCATTTATTTTAGCTCTAACTCGTCCACTTTCTGCTCTAATGAATCCATTCTTAGCTTAAGTGCCTCCACTTTAAGCTCAAGAATATCCAATCTTCGCTCGAGTGCATCCATTCTCAGTTCAAGCATCTCCATTCTCTGCTCAAGGGCATCCATTCTACGTTCAAGCACCTCCATTCTCTGCTCAAGGGCATCCATTCTACGTTCAAGGATATCCATTCTTTGTTCGAGAGCATCCATCCTTTGTGCGAGAACTTCCATTCGTTTTTCGAGGACTTCCATTCGTTGTTCGAGGACTTCCATTCTCTGCTCGAGGACTTCCATTCTCTGCTCGAGGACTTCCATTCTCTGCTCAAGGACTTCCATTCTCTGCTCAAGGACTTCCATTCTTTGATCAAGGATCTCCATCCTTTGATCAAGGATCTCCATCCTTTGCTCGAGGACTTCCATTCGTTGTTCGAGGACTTCCATTCTTTCTTCAACCGCCTCCAATCTCTTATTAATGGCTTCAAAACCAGTTTGAATAATATCCATTAATAAGCCCAGTTTTTTATCAATTTCTACAACAGCAACTTCTAAACTTTCCATCAGCATCAGTATTTAATAGTCAAATATAAATCATTCATATTCAATTGGTTGAATATAATAATTAATATATTTTAGGTTAAATTTTTTGCTTTTTGATTAAAGATTTTTAAATAAAAGTTTTATTAATCAACCAGGTGATTAAATATCGAATCTTTGCCTTAAAGCCTCGCTGTTAGATCTGCTCGAAGTGATACGGGTTTCATTGGCATTATTAAGTACAAAAATCAATGCACCATTAAATCCCTTCCTGATTTCTTTAATATAATCCGTATTGATCATCTCGCTTCGGTGAATCCTTAAAAATTCATCAGGGAGTTTTTCTTCAAGGGTTGTTAAGGTAAAGTCTGTAAGATGTTTTTTCCCATCCACCGTGTGCAAGAAAACATATTTATCTTCTGCCTGCACATGCACAATATCTGAAAGTTTAATGAGCAGAATTTTATCACCCAACTTAACCGTAAGTGTTTTTAGTATTTTTTTACCGTGTATTTGTTTAATAAGCTCTTCAATGGCAATGGGATCTGCTGCCAGCTCGGTTTGCCTTAACTTTTTTATGGTTTTTTCTAATCGCTCAAGTTCAATGGGTTTTAACAGATAATCAACAGAACCTTCATCAAATGCTTTAATGGCATATTGGTCATAGGCAGTGGTAAATACAACTTTTGGGTAATGGCTCAGTTTGCTAAGCATTTCAAAGCCATTTAAAATAGGCATTTCTATATCTAAAAAAATGAGCGCAGGTTTGAGATCATCGATCAACTTTAAACCTTCAACACCATTTTCAGCTTCTGCTACAATCTCGATTTCTATATATGTTGCCAATAACCGTTTCAAACGTTGACGGGCCAGTTTTTCATCATCTATGATAATTGTTTTCCACATATCTTTTAATGTAAAGGGATTGAAATTTTGATGTGTTTCTTAGGGGAATTGTTGAGTTGCAGCTCATAATCATCCTTGTATAAAAGCTGAAGCTTATCATAAGTGCTTTGCAAACCATATCCAGCTTCAATTGCTTCGGGAAAGGGTTCTCCATTATCAGAAACGATAAGCTCTATGCGGTTGTCTTTTTGAGCAATCAAAACCTCGAGCTCCCCATGTTCAGGAATGTCTTTTAAACCATGTTTCAACGCATTTTCTACTAGAGGTTGCAATAAAAAGCGCGGAATTAATTGGTCTTCTATTCCATTAGGATGATTTATTTTAAAGTTTATCCGATTGCCAAACCTCACTTTTTCAATTGCCAAATAGGTGTTTAAAATCTCAACTTCTTCTTTAATAGAGCAAAAATTCTCTTGCATCGTGTTAATGCTGTACCTAAATAATTTGGAAAGTTTAATGGTCATTTCCTCAGCTTTATCCGCATCCTCATGAATAAGGCTTACAATGGAATTTAAGGCGTTGTATAAGAAATGGGGGTTGATTTTAGACTGTAAGGCCTGTAACTCAGCCTCTGTTTTTAGCTGACTTAATTTTACCAGTTCCATTTCTTTTTCTTTTAGTACCGCTTCAGCATTTACGCGCTGAAAATGGTACAATAGAATTAAGGTGCTAATGATCAAAGTTATAAATGTGGTAAACTTATATTCGCTCAGGTGACTGAAAAAATCATAATGACTATTAAAGATCAACGAAACGATGAAATAAGAGAACTCAATTCCAATAACCATTCCCGCCAGGCTACAGCTATAATATAGGAGAATAAATCGCCAAAAATTATAATTGGTTGGTTCAAAGAAGCATAATACCAGCCCAATCACATTGGTAATACTTAATGTGATAAAGAAACTGAACAGAATATTTAGAAGTACATTTTGGAGATGCATATAATTTGGATTAAATATGCCTCCGAACAAGCTCATCACTATTCCAACAACAATACCAATGCCTGCATACTTTAAATTGGTACGCATCCAGCCTTCTTTCCTAAAAGGTAACTTCCTTTCTATCATGTAGGGTTAAATTACCTTTTTAAATCGAACAAATACGATAACTTAATCCCATTTTACGTTCTAGGTAATCTTAGGCTCAAATTTGCAAAACTGAAGCTGTTTATTAAAGATAAATCCGCCAAAATGTAGCAAACAATGGATGAACGGCTATGAATTAGAAATATTTTATAACCTCCAATCTGATCGGGAATGCTTAATTGTACTGGGCGAGAAAATAGGGTGTATTTTATATGTCAAATAGCCAAGCGCTTTCCCTACAACGTTTTATACCAGCAAAGCTATTTTCTCTAAGAGAACATCGATCTCGAACGGCTTTGCTAAAAAATCATCAGCTCCGGCAGTTTCCGCAGATCGTTTTAGATCATTGCTGGCAGAAATCAAGATTACAGGAATATTTTTGGTTAGGTCTTCGGTTTTTAATTGCTTACATAACTCTCGCCCGTCAGAACCAGACATCCAAATATCTAATATATAAATATCAGGTAGTGGAGTTTGGAAATCGAGGACTGTATTTCCATTTAAAGTAGCATTTACCTCGTAGCCTTCCATCTCGAGCATCATGCCCACCGCATCTAAAATGCCGGGATCATCATCTGCAACAGTAATTCTTTTGGGTTTATTCATTTGGGACAACTCTCTACAAAAGCTAATGAAAGGAATTTATGCACAATTAACAAATTAAATAGTTAATTGTTAAACATTTTCACTCCAGATAGAGGAATGAACCCTATGAAAGTTGCGTAATTTTAACCTTGGCAGTTAGGATACAAGGAACTGGACTTACTGCCTGTTGCTGATAGGCTTCTTTGCCTAATTTTCTTAACATCCGATAATGAGAAGCCAAAGCACTCATAAAAGTAGGACTTTCGATGTAAGGAAGATTAAACTCGATGGCCGTATCCTTCACAATTTTACCAATCGCAGGATAGTGAATATGACAAATTTTAGGAAATAGATGATGTTCAACCTGCCTGTTTAATCCGCCACATAAGAACCCCGCGACCTTGCTATTTACCGCAAAATTTGCTGTCGTCATCATTTGATGTGCTGCCCAAGCCTCTTCAATATTTCCTTCCTCATTAGGATGTGGGAAACTTGTACCTTCTACAACGTGTGCTAATTGAAAAACCAGTCCCAAAACCAGTCCTTGCGCAAATTGCATGGCCAAAAAGCCAATTATAAATTGCCACCAAGCAACATCAATCACAATTAACGGTAAAATGATAAAAAGGAAATAGTAGATAAATTTAAAAAAGAAAAGGTTGAAATATTCGATTTTAGGATGATTCGCAACTTGGCATCCAATTTTAGTTTGAAAAAACTTTTTGTAATCCTTTCTAAAAACCCATGATAGCATCGCTAAACTATATAATCCGAAGGCATAGAAATGTTGAAAACGCTGAATTTTGTTTACGGGCTCGTTTTCGCAAAAGCGGATTAATCCCGGAGCAACGTCTATATCTTCATCGTGACCCGCGATATTCGTGTAGGTATGGTGAACAATATTATGGCATATGCTCCAAACGTAGGCACTTGCTCCCACCAAACTAAATAATATACTAAAAGATTGATTGATGATAGGCTTGTCTGAGAATGCTTTGTGAATAGCATCATGACAAATGTTAAAACCCACAAACGCACCGAACATTCCCAAAAGGATAGCCATACCCATCATTACCAAAGGGCTAAAATTGCCCAATAAAATTAAAAGGTATAAAGTAATAAAACTCCCTAAGAAAAAAAATGTCTTGAACCACATTGCACCATTGGCATGTACACTTAATTGCTGATCTTCAAAATGAGCGTCAACACGCTTACGTAAAGTGGCATAAAAGGTAGATTTATTGGCATTGGTGAATTTGACTTTCTTTGTCATAATTTGTGTAGAAGAGCGTTTGAACAGTTTTTATATTTTAGCTAAAGTAACTTTATTAATGTGTTATCCTACATTAAAACAATTTTATTTTGCAACCCCTTTAGCTCTATTTACGAATATTCTTAAGGAGTAGATGTTGGATACGATTAGCTAATTTGAATTCGTTTGAGAAGTTGATCAGACCGAAGTGTGTCTTGAGAGGAGAATTATTTATTCTTCGTGTTATATAGAACAACTCGAATTCAATTTAGTTTCGCTTTTCTTTAAAAGCCCGATTAAAATTTTCTAATAAAAACAGGGATTAAAATTACAGTTGAAATCTCCCTCATAAATCCACAATATATCAGTATTTTTGATTCATGGCCAGCTACACGAGATTTTTAATACTTGTCGTTTTTATAAGCTTAAATTGCGTTAGGGTTAATGCACAGGATACCACACAAAGAGTTGTTCCAGATAGAGCAAATAGTAAGGAGCAACAGGAAAAGCCTTATGTTATTCTAATTTCTATTGATGCTTTTAGATGGGATTTGGCTGATAAATACCAAGCAAAAAATCTCATTAAGCTAAGAGAAAATGGGGTACAGGCCGCTTATCTAAAACCCTCGTTTCCTTCGTTAACCTTTCCTAATCACTACAGCATTATTACAGGTCTGTACCCCTCGCACCATGGAATAGTTGATAATATTTTTTATGATAAAACTAGGTCAATTATTTATAGGAAATCGGATAAAAAAATGGCTGTTGATAGTTCCTGGTATGGGGGCAAGCCACTTTGGGTGGTGGCAGAACAACAACACTTATTAACTGCTATTTTCTATTGGCCCGGATCAGAAATTTCGATGGATGGCATCAGACCAACCTATTTGTATAACTATAACGAGGTTATTCCAATTGATAGAAGGATAAGCATCGTAAGCGATTGGCTAAAATTACCAGCAGAAAAAAGACCGCATTTTATAGCATTGTATTTCCCACAAGTTGATAAGGCAGCTCATAATTACCAAGTTGATTCTGAGCAGACTAAAGCCGCTGTACAACTCGTTGATGAGGCCATTGGGAAATTGGTGGCAGCAGCCCAAGCCTCGGGATTGCCTGTAAATTTTATTGTGCTCTCCGATCATGGTATGACAACCATTGATAGGGAAAATACCATCGCTATGCCAAAATCAATAGATCTGACCCAATTTATAGTGCCGCCAGGCAATTCATTGCTCCATGTATATGCAAATGAAAAGAACAAAATAAAACCAACCTATCTTTCCCTAAAAGAGGAAGCCATTAACTACGACGTGTATTTAGCAAAGGGTATTCCCAAAGCATGGCATTACAATAAAAATGAAGATCATTACCAGAGAGTGGGGGATATTTTATTAGTGCCAAAGCTGCCGAACGTATTTAATATCAATGGCGTTAAGCCGGATATCGGTCAACATGGCTTTGATCCCTCCATAACAGATATGCACGCTACATTTTATGCTTGGGGACCGCAGTTTAAAGAACATTTGAAAATAGAGGCATTCGAGAACGTAAATATTTATCCCCTGATTGCAAAGATTTTAGGTTTAAAATTCTCCAATAAAATTGATGGGAAGGCAAGGGTATTAAGGCCCATCTTAAAATAAGAGCTCAAGACAATTGCTAGATTTTTTTATTGTTAGATTGTGTGTAACAAAATCTTAATAATTTGGCGCACCACACCTTTCTACCCCTTAGGCAGGGGTTTAAATGGATCAAATCTGTTTAATCTGTGGCTAACAAATTGATAGGAAAGTAAAAGTTCTGCGACGTACCTTAAAATTAGCTAATTGGCTAATTCACTACTTAGCTAATTTGTATATTTATCCAACCATCAAACTCTTAACCAATGAAGAAGATCTTTACCACTGCATTAATTGTTTTAAGTTTTGTTAGCATTGCGCAGTCACAGCAGCGTCAACAAGGTCAAAATGTTCAACGTACAACAACTACACCGCCTTCTGGGGCAACTACAACTACCACGGTAGTTAAGGAAGAACCCATGGCCCGTACCCCAAGTACGCAATCACGTACCATTGTGCCCGAAAGTTCGGTTATAACCAATCATACGGTTACAATTAAAGGAAGATCCATTCCCTATAAAGCTACAACAGGAACTTTACCTGTTTGGGATGAAGAAGGCAAACCAATCGCTGGTTTATTTTACACTTACTACGAGCGCTCTGACGTTCAAAATAGAGAAAACAGACCATTGGTGATCTCTTTTAATGGTGGTCCGGGCTCGGCTTCTGTTTGGATGCACATCGCTTATACGGGTCCGGTGGTACTAAATATTGATGATGAGGGATATCCCATCCAACCCTATGGTTATAAAGAAAATAGTTCCTCTATTTTAGATGTTGCCGATATCGTGTATATCGACCCCGTAAATACAGGATATTCTAGGCCAACTAGTAAAGATGTACCAACCAATAAATTTTTTGGAGTAAGAGCTGACATCAAATATCTCGCCGAATGGTTAAATACATTTGTAACCAGGAATAACCGTTGGGCATCCCCAAAATTCTTAATTGGCGAAAGTTATGGTACAACCCGCGTTTCGGGCCTGGCCCTAGAATTACAGAGTAATCAATGGATGTATTTAAATGGTGTAATCCTGGTATCGCCTACAGAATTGGGTATGGAAAGAGGCAATGTCATGGATGCTGCACTGCATTTGCCTTATTTTGCCGCCACTGCATGGTACCATAAAATGCTTCCCGCTGATCTGCAGAGCAAAAAATTGACAGATATGCTTCCAGAAGTAGAGAATTTTACCGTAAATGAACTTATTCCCGCAATTACCAAAGGTGGATTTTTGCCAATGGCCGAAAAGCAAAAAATAGCCGCGAAAATGGCCAGATTTTCTGGAATTTCCGAAAAAGTAATCCTTCAAAATAATCTTGATATATCAACAAATCTCTTTTGGAAGGAACTATTGCGCGATAAAGGATTTACCGTGGGCAGGTTAGATTCACGTTATAAGGGCATCGATAGAGCTGATGCGGGTGATGGGCCTGATTATAATGCAGAGCTAACCTCTTGGTTACATTCTTTCACTCCAGCTATAAATATGTACATCAGAAATGAACTGAACTATAAAACCGATCTGAAATACAACATGTTTGGCCCAGTAAATCCTTGGGACAATACCGGCGATAGAACTGGAGAAAATCTCCGCTCGGCAATGGCGCAAAACCCGTATTTACACTTATTGGTACAATCTGGCTACTACGATGGTGCCTGTGATTATTTCAATGCCAAATATAACATGTGGCAACTTGATCCTAGCGGGAAGCTAAAAGATAGGATGAGCTGGGAAGGTTATGAAAGTGGACACATGATGTACCTGCGTAAACCTGATCTAGCCATGGGAAATGAGCATATCAGAGAATTTATTCAGAAAGCATTGCCAAAACCTGGAGTGCCAGCGAAGTTTTAATTGGTATTTTCTCTAGGCTAAAAAATGCGCTATACTTTGCCTCTTTGATTCTTCCATCCAAATATTTATCATTACAGGAGATAAGAGTTGGCCTAAAATTGATCGGCGAAATCTTATAATTACTGCCTGCAGGCAAGCAGGAGTGAATTATCCTCGGTGCGTAACGAACAACAAATTGTAACAATGAATCAAATTATTATTCTAATCCGGGTAATCGCAGCCATCATCTTTATCACTCTGGGCGTAGATAACATCAGCGAACCGTCTAGCCTAAAAGTGGTTATTGGTATAGTAGAAGTGCTCTTAGGAATTGCGATTGTATACAACCCCATCATTTTATTATTTAAAAAACTTTAACGCTTATGGAATTTCAAGATTCAGACAGAGGGCCTTTAATTAAGAAAATAATCAAATATACGGCGGGATTGGTTTTACTGATTCTGATCTATGCGATACAGCCTTTTACTTATGAGAATATTGACGCAGGAAATGTGGGAATTAAAATAAACCTATATGGTTCTGATAGGGGCGTTGACAACATTACCATTGTTACGGGCAGGGTTTGGTACAATACATGGACAACCAAAATTATCGAATTTCCTACGTTCACACAGTCTGTAGATTACGAACCTTTTGTTGTAACTACAAAGGATGCTGCCGAATTTAAGGTCGATCCTAAGTTAAATTACCATGTAAATGCTTCAATGGTTCCACAAATCTATCGGCAATACCGTAAGCCTTTAGGGGAGATTGAACAACAATTTATGCGAAATACGATTTATGATGCGTACCGAATAGTAGCAAACTCGTTCAGCTCAGATTCGGTGATGAGCAATAGAGAAAAATTTGAAGACAGGATTCAAATTATACTAACAAAAAATCTAAGTAAGGATGGATTTGTATATGACCAATTGACATCGGCCATCACACCACCAGAAAGCTTAAGACAGATGATCGACGAGAAAAATGCCTCTATCCAAGCCAGACTTAAAGCAGAGAATCAAGCCAAACAAGCTGATGCCGAAGCAAAAGTTAAGGTGGCAACGGCAACGGGCGAGGCTCAAGCCTTATTGGTACGGGCAAAGTCTGAAGCTGAAGCTAATCGTTTGAGGCAGGCATCCCTAACTCCTATGTTGATCCAGCAAGAATGGATTAAAAAATGGGACGGTAAGCTACCCACAACCCAGGCTGGAGGCAGTACAAGTTTGATGATGCCGATTAAGTAAAGGGTGTGGCGATACGCGTTTGGCGTTAGGTAAGTACTCATCGCTCAACAAGTTATCTGCCAACGCTTACCAAAATTTTAGTTATTATTGTTCTCCTACTAACCAAATTATGGATCATAAACTTGCGCATCATTTACTTTGGGAACGACTGCGTATGGGAGATAAAGACGCTTTTTTCGATCTCTACAAAACACTCTATTATCCTTTGGTTAATTTTGGCATTCGCGTTTGTGCTGATGCAGACAGCGCAAGTGAGGCTACGGATCTGGTTTTTACAACCATTTGGGATAAACGCACCACACTTCAACGGGTTGATAACGTAGAGGCGTATCTTAGGACCTTTCTAAAAAGGAAGTTACTTAGAATTTTAGATCGTCGCCGAAAAATAAATGATGCACTTTTTAATGCTGGAGCTGATGGCGAATGGATTGAAATGAGCTATGAAGAATTTATAGTGAAGGTGCAAAGCGATGAGCTGGTTCAGTACAAATTAAAAATTGCGTTAGAAAAACTAACGTTTAGACAGAAACAATTGATCCATCTTAAATTTTTCGAAGGCCTTACTTATGAGCAAATTGCCGAGCAAACACATCAATCTATAAAAACTGCCTACAATACCATTTACGATGCCTTAAAAATTTTGCGGAAAGCGCTAAAATCCGATGAACTCAGGTAATAGAGGTTTAAAACATCCTATGTTAAAAAAAAGTTAAGATTTCTTTAGGAAAAAAAGAAGTATTTAGGCACTGTTATATAAAAGGCAATTTATAATGACAGATAGAAGTAAGTTTGATGCCGAAGATTTCCTGATTGATAATACTTTTCAGCTTTACTGTTCAGGAACAGATGAGCGGTGCACAGCCTATTGGGAAAAATATGTTCAGGCACATCCAGAGCAACAACCTACCATAAAGGAAGCACAAAGATTATATCGAATATTGAGTGGAAATAAACGGCAATTAAATAAACAGACTGTTACTTTTAAACAAAACTATTTAGTTGATACCCCAATTCTAAAGACAAGCAAATTTGGCTGGTTAAAAATTGCTGCAGCAATAATTATTATATCTGGTATTGGTTTTTTTCTTAGCTACAATTTAAAAAAGGCCAATACGGTACAAACAGCTGCACTTCATTTTAGCACCAAAGCTGGCGAAAGAAAGAAAGTTAACCTTCCAGATGGTTCAACGGTATTTCTAAATGCAAAAAGTGAACTTTCCTTAAGCAAAGATTTTAACTCGAAATGTAGAGAGGTTACCCTAAACGGAGAGGCTTTTTTTGATGTGGTACATGATAAAAACAAACCTTTCAAAGTACATACTAGTGCTTTTAATATCAATGTTTTAGGTACTGCTTTTAATGTTAAAGCATATGCGGATGAATTACAATCCGAAGCTACGTTAATTCGAGGTTTGATCACTATGGAGTCTACTACTGGAGATGGAGGGGTAATTACGTTGAAACCCAGTCAGAAAGTAACGTTTTATAAAGCAGAACTTCCAGTTGCCAAAGAAAAGGTGGTTAAAGCCATTAAGGCTAAGCCAGAGATATCTATCAATCACTACACCCTGGTTAAAGACAGTACAATCGTAGAAACCGCTTGGATCCAGAATAGGATTGAAATTTACGATCAAGATTTTGAAGAAGTTCGGGAGATACTAGAGAAATGGTATAATGTAGAAATCAAGTTTGCTAATCCTGGGCTTGAGCATTATCGCTTTACCGCTACATTTAGCAATGAGAATATTAAACAAGTATTAGAGGCCTTACAAAAAGTAGAAAACTTTAAATATGAAATAAAAAACAACCAAATACTTATCTCCAAATAGAAAAGGACGGTGTTGACGCACCGCCCTTTTAATTTTTTGATCAGTCCCTGGCAGCTCATGCGCTAACAGTTTTACTGCCAAATAACCTTGTAACCAAAAAACAAAAATATGATTTATTATTACTTACCGCAAGAGCGAAATAGGTATAAATCGCTCTTAAAATTCATTTTGCTAATGAAGTTAACCTGTATATTGGTTTTCGTGGCTTGTTTGAATGTTTCAGCATCGGTATTTTCTCAAGAGAAAATCTCTCTCGATGTGCGAAAGACCAAGCTGGCAAAGGTATTACAGCTTATTGAACAGCAAAGTAGCTATCATTTTGTGTATAGCTCATCGTATGTCCCAATAAACAAAGATGTAAGCATCACCGTAACCAATATGCCCGTTATCGACGTACTAGCTACATTGCTAAATAAAATTAACCTAAATTATTCGGTTTCAAATGAAGGTTTAGTGGTGATTAGCAGAAATAAGGAAGTTCCTATTTCAGGGGTAGTTAAAGATAATCTTGGAGGAATATTGTCTGGAGCGAGCGTTAGGGTAAAGGGAACTGCAATAGGGGTTTCAACGGATGTGAATGGTAGATTTACCTTAAATGCGCCCGAAAACGCAACTTTGGTTATTTCTTATGCAGGTTTTCAAAGCCGGGAAATAGCCATTGGTTCTCAAACCACTTTCGAAATCTTATTGGTAGAAGATACTAAGCAGCTAACCGAAGTTGTAGTTACTGCTTTGGGAATTAAAAGGGAGCGAAGAGCCTTGGGATATTCAGTAAGCCAAGTTTCAGGAGAAACCTTAACACAAGCTAGAGAAAATAACATCGTAAATTCTTTGGTTGGTAAAGTGGCAGGTCTAGACATCAGCTCAACATCGGGTGGTGCAGGAGCAGCTACCAGTGTTACCATTCGTGGCGTATCTAGTATCAACCAAACCAGTCAGCCGTTATATGTAATCAATGGTGTGCCAATGGAAAATAAACCAGTGGGCATCAATAATAAAAATCCCTCGGGCAACTCAGGAGGTCAATACGATAATGCTCCCGATCTGGGTGATGCTGTAGGGAATTTAAATCCTGATGATATCGAAAGCATCTCCATCCTGAAAGGTGCAGCTGCCTCGGCCCTGTATGGATATCGCGCTAAAGCTGGGGTAATTCTAATAACCACAAAAAGTGGAAAGGGGAATAATATTGAATTCAATAGCAACTATGTTGCCGAGCAGGTAATGGATAGAACAGATTGGCAGTACATCTATGGTCAGGGAGCCAATGGTGTGAAGCCTGCAGACGCTACCTCAGCGGCGCAAGTAGGGGGTTCGAGTTGGGGAGCTAGATTAGATGGCTCAAGTGTTCCCCAATTTGATGGTATTAGTAGGCCGTATATAGCGCAGAAAGATAATGTGAAGAATTTTTACCGCACGGGTGGGAGCTGGACCAACACGCTAGCTTTTAACAAAACTTTTGAAGGTGGGGTAGTACGGGTTTCGGCCAGTAACCTAGATAATAATTCGGTAGTGCCTAATTCTGGCTTGAACCGTCAAAATTTTAATTTATCGGGAACTGTAGATGCGATCAAACGACTAACAATTGACGCACGGTTCAATTATATTTTGGAACAGGCCAAGAATCGCCCAATGCTCTCAGATGGTGCAGGAAACGCCAATTATAACGCGGTTTTTTTACCCACTAGCGTTGATATATTAAACCTTCAGCCCGGTAAAAAAGCCGATGGTAATGAATTGGCTTATAATACGGGGAATACGTATGCAACGAATCCTTACTTTGCTGCATACGAGTTTGTACACAATACCAAAAGAGAACGGTTAATTAGCTCTTTTAATGCCAGGTACAATTTCGAAAATGGCCTTTTTCTTCAGGCACGTGCCGGAAGGGATGCTTATAATGATAGTTATACCGCTGTAACACCTTCGGGAACTGCTTATAATGTAAATGGGGGTATGACCGAACAAACTACTAAATTCTCTGATATAAATATTGATGCCTTGATGGGCAAGAGCTTTACATTAAAGGATTTTTCCATTACCCCGAATTTAGGAGGAAGCTATCGGCGTACAAGTTCCAGTCAAACCACAAATAACGGAGGCGAGTTTGCCATATTTGGGATTTATAACCTTACCAATACTAAAAATAAATCTCTGGGCTTGTCTCAGGTAAACTCAGAAGTACAATCCGCTTATGGAACGTTAGAGCTTGCCTATAAAGACATTTTATATGTAACTGGGAGTGGACGTATCGATTGGTTTTCTACACTTGCGACGCCGAATAAAGACAACGACCTTAATGTAATTTATCCGTCGATTAGTGGATCGTTTGTGTTTTCTGAGCTATGGAAACCCAAATTCTTAAGCTTCGGTAAGCTAAGAGCAGGTTATGCAAGGGTGGGTCAGGCTACAGATCCCTATCAAACACAATTGTACTATAACCTAAGAAGCGAATCATTAAATGGTAAGCCAATCGGAAATATCGTAAATGAATTTATTCCAAATTCTGCTTTGATTGCCTCAAAAGCAAGTGAGTTCGAGATTGGTACAGAGATGCGCTTTTTTGGCGATCGACTTAATCTTGATCTAACTTGGTACAATAAAAAATCGAAAGACGAGATCATCAATGTCACTACTTCTACAGTAACTGGATATAGTGGAGCGGTTTTAAATGCCGGCGAAATGAGAAATAAAGGGATTGAAGCTTTGGTGTCGGGCGTGGTGTTAAAAAACAAGAATTTTAGTTGGACGTCTAGCATTAATGGTTCTTATAACGACAACCAGGTGCTTTCCTTGGCTGAAGGAACCATGTCTCAGCCCATTGCAACGTCAAGAACTGGAGTAGGGTTTCTGCAAAATATTGCAGGTAAGTCTGCAGCACAAGTAATGGCTTACGATTTTAAATATGATGCTAGCGGTAATATCGTAAAATCAAACGGCATCCCAGAAAGGGGAGAATTGATGGATTTTGGCTCGGCATTTAATAAATATACTGCAGGCTGGAACAACGAATTCTCTTTTAAAGGGGTTAATTTATCGTTCCTAATCGATGGTAAATGGGGAGGAAAAATCTTCGCTGCTACCGATTACTACGGTTATATTTTCGGTCTGCACCAAGCTACATTAGTAGACCGTGATGCTTTAGGAAACGGTGCAGCTACCTACTATAGCACTTATGCTAACAATGTATCAAAGCAATTCGTACAAGATGCGAGCTTTATCAAATTTAGACAGTTCACATTGGGCTATAATTTTCCTTCAAAAATGTTCAATAATAGAATAAAGGGACTTAACGTAAGTTTCGTTGGTCGTAATTTATTTATTCTGATGAAGAAAACCGACAATATTGATCCTGAATCTAGTTATAATGCTACTTTCCCAGGATTGGAGTTAGGGGGCGTTCCACCGGTTCGCACCTTCGGTTTAAATTTAAGTGTGAAATTGTAATCTTTAAAAGAATTGAAAATGAAAACGATCATAAAACTATATCTACCGTTTTTTACAGCCTTGATATTGATAACAAGCTGTACAAAAGATTTCCAGGAAATTAACACCGATCCGGTATCGGTAGGACAAGAACAATATAACCCCAATTATCTCTTATCAACCGCACAGCTTACTTATACTGGGAGCACTGACTTTGCATATGAAACATGGAGGGGCAATCTAATTTATGCCTCCACCATGATGCAGGGTTTGTCTTCTGTAATCAGCTATTGGGCCGGAGATAAATATATGTTAAATGAAGGTTATACAGCGGCTTATTGGGAAAAAGCCTATCCAGATCAGGTAAAATATGCCGCCGATCTGGTTGAGTTTACCAAAGGCAAAGCGCAATACAATAATATTCATCAAATGGGCAGGATTTGGAAGGCATTGATTTTTGAACGAATAACTGATCTATATGGAGACGTTCCCTATTTTGATGCGGGCAAGGGTTATTATACTAGCGTTTTATATCCTAAATACGATTCGCAACAAGCTATCTATGCTGATTTGCTCAAAGAATTAGATGAAGCAGGAAATGCATTAAATACCAGTGGTGATGCCGTAAGTGGTGACGTCGTATATGGTGGAGATATCGGCAAGTGGAAGCGTTTTGCTGCGAGCTTAATGTTACGGACGGCAATGAGGCTAAGCAAGGCTGATGCCACCTTAGCACAAACCTATATCACAAAAGCTGTTGGTAAAACAATGACAGCGGATGCAGATAACGCCATGATTAAACATGATGTATCGGGTGGCAGGGTAACCCAAAACAGGAATAGTCAGGTTTTGGCAGGAGATGGAGGTCAGGAAAACTTCTATACCAGATGGAGCAATACATTTATTACCTTCTTGAAAACCAACAATGACCCGCGCTTGGGTAAAGTAGCGGTTACCAAATTATTTTTAACCGATGGTACGAAAATCCAGAATGCTGCTTTCGACGCTACTCCTGCAGCACAAAAAGGAATGCCAAACGGAAAGGATCTAAGTGGTATTGCGGGCAGGGATGTTCGTCAAGATGCCTCATTTACCGCTTTTATAGATTATTCTTCTCCTCATCCAGGTATGATAAAAAAAGATGGCAACACCTTTATTTTAACGTATGCAGAAACTGAACTGATTTGGGCAGAAGCTGCACAACGTTATAACATTGGCGGTACCGCCATTTCACACTATAATGCTGGGGTTACCGCGGCCATGACTTTTCTTTCGCAATATGATCCTGCAATGGCCATTAACTCGGGAGATGCAACGATATACTTGGCAGCCCATCCCTATGTTGCGGCAAATGGTTTAGAAATGATTTCCCAACAATATTGGGCGCACACCATTACAATGCTAGATTTTTATGAGACCTGGTCAAATTGGAGAAGAACGGGCTTTCCGGTACTAACACCCATTATTTATCCAAATACAAACACTGGGGGAACTATTCCTCGCCGTTTTCCATACCCTTTATCAGAAGGTGTTTCTAATGCCTCTAATTATAAAGCAGCTGTAGCCGCAGTTCCTGGAGGCGATAAGCTTGTCGGAAAGGTATGGTGGGATAAATAAAAAATTTGTTTGTTGATTTAAGTCGATATCATTAATTTGATATCGGCTTTTTTATGCAAAGAGCAGAGCGGGCAGAGTCTAGCTGAACACTTTACGCCCAGGCTTCATGCTCTTCGCTCCGAGCCCGTTGCTATTTTATCTTTGTTCCTCAAATTTTTTCGTTATTTTTACAGCCCGCTTATGGAACAGATAAAAACATCATTCGATTTTGAGAAACCTTTGGCTGATTTAATGCAGCAAATAGAAAAGGTAAAACAAGTGGCTGATAAGACTAAAGTAGACATGTCTGCAACTTTAGAAGAACTCGACGAAAAGGTAGCCACTACCAGTCAGAATTTGTATAACAATTTAACTGGTTGGCAAAAAGTTCAAATGTCTCGCCACGCAGAAAGACCCCAAACATTAGATTATATCAGTATGATCTGTGATGACTTTATTGAAATGCATGGCGATAGAACCGTGAAAGATGATAAGGCTATTATTGGGGGCTTCGCAACCATCGAGGGTCAAACGGTGATGATTATAGGGCACCAAAAAGGAAAAAATACAAAGGAGCGCCAATACCGTAATTTCGGAATGGCAAACCCTGAGGGATATAGAAAAGCCCTTCGCTTAATGCGTTTGGCAGAAAAATTTAATAAGCCTGTAATATCTTTCATTGATACCATGGGTGCATTTCCAGGTTTAGAAGCTGAAGAACGCGGACAGGGAGAAGCGATTGCAAGAAATTTATTGGAGATGTCTATTTTACGGGTGCCTATTCTATGCTTTGTAGTGGGCGAGGGGGCCTCTGGAGGGGCATTGGGCATTGGCATTGGAGACCATGTGTACATGCTTGAACATACCTGGTATTCTGTAATCTCCCCAGAATCGTGTTCTTCTATCTTATGGAGAAGTTGGGATTATAAAGAAAAAGCAGCCGAATGCTTAAAGCTTACTTCTGATGATATGTTTAATAACCACCTAATTGATGGAATCATAAAAGAGCCTCTTGGGGGTGCACATCAAAATCCGGAATTAATGGGGCAAACATTAAAACAACAGATCTTAAAAGACCTTGAAGAGCTTAAAAGCGTAGACACAGATACATTGATCGCAACAAGAATTGATAAATTTTGTGCGATGGGCGTGGTAAACGAAAATTAAGAGTCATCGGATGATTTAAATCATCCGATAACTGATTCATAAAGAAAGCCTCTCGATTATCTCGAGAGGCTTTCTTTATGTTAACTAAACTGAAAACCGATAACTGAAACTGCAAACTGAGAACTCCCAGCTGCTTACTGTTGCGGTCCGAAGAACTGACTAAATCTACTGTATAGTTCATTGTACTGTTTATCGATGTCTTGCGCAAGCTTAGCTTGACCAAATTTGCCAGCTATTTTTCCCATTGGTTCTAATCCATACATTAAACCAATTTGTACATTCTGCCCACCCACCAGTGTTTCTTTGCTTTTAGAAACATCAGCTAAATAGGTTACTTCTTTCTTAATATAAGCTGCTGATTTTTTGATCAGTTCATTCGCTCTGTCGGTATAGCCTAAAATATAGAGATTTTGCGCCATCGTTGGTACACCCATCATGATGCGGATTCCATAAATTTTGGTCGGCATCACTTCGTAGTACTTTTCAACTACTTTTTTAGCGTCTTCAATTCTTCCGGCCTTAATTAATCCAGTAATCAGACTATTAAACATATTGTTGAAGATCGAAACATCATCTGCCGATTGCGAATCCAAATAAGAAGCTTTTTTGATGTTTCCCCATTTAAATTTGTTCATGATATGATTATACATCGGCTCAAGATTTATTCCCTGCTCGCCTGTAGAGGCTGCTGCAGTATCAATCTTTAAAGGCAATAGTCGGTAAGCCAATCCTTCGTTGTATAAATAGTTATCTAATCCATTAAATTGCTCATTCGGTACCGTGGTACAGAAATATACAGGTCTTTTCCAATTGTTATGCGCCAAAATATCGAGCATAGCCAATGTTCCCTTCGTTACATAGCCCTTATTGAATTTCCATTCCATCACCGGCGCAATTTTTCCAGCCTCACTCGCAGGAACTGTACCTGTGCTAACTACATCTTGCGGATTAACCGTTAGCTTAAAGTTCTTAGTTGGAATAAAATTGGTCTTGTTTCCATCATTTAGCGGAATTTTATCGGCTGGGTTCTCTGACAACAATAAGTCAACGATATCCTTCAATTCTACACTGCCCTCGATATTCATCTCTTTGTAATACATCACATCTCTTTCGCCCGTAACATACTGGGACTCTTTCATTGTAATTGGCAGTGGATCTGATTGATGCACTCTTTTTCGCATTCCGTTAATGTACCAATCGGTATCAAATAAGCTAAGGTTTACTAAACGAATGTCTGGACGAACTCCTTCAACCTCCTGAATATACCAGAGCGGGTAGGTGTCATTATCACCATAGGTGAAAAGGATAGCATTTGGGGCACATGATTCCATATAACTTACGGCGATATCATGGGCAACCATCTTCTCAGAGCGATTGTGGTCATCCCATCCTTGGCTTCCCATTAACACCGGGGCACCGACTAAAGCGATTGCGGTTGCACTAATTGCTGCGGTTTGAGCATTAATCTTACCGAATACCCATTCTTTTATGGCCAGTACCGAGAGCCCGATCCATATGGCAAAAGCATAGAATGATCCTACATAGGCATAATCACGTTCTCTAGGCTCGAGGGGCTTTTGGTTTAGGTAAAGCACAATTGCAATACCAGTGCAGAAAAATAACAATCCAATAATTCCACCATCTTTAGGGTTACGGGTAAAGTGCCATATCATACCTAATAAACCTAATATCAAAGGCAAGAAAAAGAAACGGTTATAGGATGTACTTTCGGTTATAGATGGAGGTAAGTTGGTTTGATCACCTAAGTTTATGGCATCAATTGCTTTGATACCGCTCAATGACCTGCCTTCGTAATAACTTCCCTGACCTTGATCTTCATTTTGTCGTCCAACAAAATTCCACATAAAGTAGCGCATGTACATCAACCCTACTTGATAGCGGGCAAAAAAGCCTACATTATCTGCGAAATCTGGCGAATACTTGTCGTTATCATAGCTAACCGTATTCCCCATTTTATCGGTTTTATTTTTATCGATATAATCCTTGTAGTAATTTACGTGCCTTCTTTCTTCGCTGTACATTCTCGGAAAAAGAACCTCGTGCTGCAGATTACGGATACTATCAGGCATGTCCGGATTTTCACTATATTCATTATGGGTTTTTATACCGGAAACTTCATATTTAGTTTCGCCTTTTCGGTAAGTCTTGCCTCCTTGAATGGTTTTTGGTTGCGATAGATCACTTTCATACAGGGGAACCGAGTTGTAATTCGGGCCTTTTAATAAGGGCCTATCTCCATATTGCTCGCGGTTAAGATAGCTTAGAAAAGAAAAGGCATTATCAGGATTACTATTATTTAAATTAGGTTTTGCCTGCGCCCTGATTAAGATCATTGCGAATGAACAATAACCGAAGATGATTAGGGTAGTTGATAACAAAGCAAGATTTAAAATCTTTTTATTGTGTTTTATAGAATATCTGATCCCGAAAACCAGTCCACTAACCAAAAGGATAATAAAGAACAATACACCGGTTCCGAAGCCTAAACCTAGCGTATTAACAAAGAAAAGGTCAAAATAGGCGCCAAAGGATACAAGGTATTGAATAATTCCATATTGCACAATGCCTAGGATTAGGCCACCAATGGCGATGGTTTTAAACATCCCCGCATAGTTGGGCTTTTCGGTTTTTCTGAAATAGTAAACAAAAGCCATCGCCGGAATGGTCAATAAGTTTAGGATGTGGATCCCTATAGAAAGCCCCATAATGTAGGCAATAAATAAGAGCCATCTATCAGCACGAGGCTCATCAGCCACTGCTTCCCATTTCAATATTGCCCAAAATACAACTGCTGTACATAGTGATGATAGTGCATATACCTCAGACTCAACCGCCGAAAACCAAAAACTATCGCTAAACGTATAGGCTAAAGCTCCAACTAAACCGGCTCCCATAATACTGATGAGATTTGCTTTGCTCAATTGTTCGTTACCTTTGATTAAAATCTTTTTAGCTAAAGCGGTAATGGTCCAAAATAAAAACAATATTGTTGCTCCACTGGCAATGGCCGAACCAACATTCATGAAATAAGCAACTTTGGTATTATCACCAAGCGCAAAAAGAGAGAAGAAGCGTTGGATCATTAAGAAAAGTGGTGCACCTGGCTGGTGTACAACCTGCATTTTTAACGCTGAGGCAATAAACTCTCCACAGTCCCAAAAGCTTACCGATGGTTCAAGGGTTAAAATGTAAGTAGTAGTTGCAATGAGGAAGCAAATCCATCCTACGATGTTATTTATTTTAGAATATTTCATTGTATAGGAGTAATAATTTGGTATTGACACATAAAAATGCTGCCGAAAATAAAGAAATAGATTGATATTAGTATAAAAAATCTAGTGCATTTAACAAAAATTAACCGTTTATTTTAGCCTTGGATAGGCTTTTGAAATTATTTGAACTTTTTTTGAATTCGGGCTTGCAGCTAAAAAAAATAAACGTAAATTTGCATTCCATTTCAGAACAACGTTCTAAACGGGAGATTGTCCGATAGTATAAGGGTAGTACAACGGTTTTTGGTACCGTTTGTCTTGGTTCGAATCCAGGTCGGACAACAAATTTTTTTCGGATTGTGACTAAAACCGCAATCCGATTTTTTTTAACCAGCATTGATACCCGCGAATCATGCCATTGCAATTTAACCCAGTTAAGATTTTTGCCGGAAGCGGTACAAAAGATTTAGCGAATAAAATTGCCGAAGATTACGGCAAGCCACTCGGAAGTGTTACTTTAAGTAGGTTTAGCGATGGCGAATTTCAGCCTTCTTTTGATGAATCTATAAGAGGAAGCGATGTATTTTTGGTTCAGTCTACTTATCAGCCCAGCGATAATTTAATGGAACTGTTGCTTATGGTTGATGCGGCTAAAAGAGCATCAGCACATTACATAACTGCTGTAGTTCCGTATTATGGTTTAGCTAGACAGGATAGAAAAGATAAGCCTAGGGTAGCAATAGGTGCAAAACTGGTGGCTAATTTATTGAGAGCTGCTGGAATACACCGGATCATGACGATGGATTTACATGCGGCACAGATCCAGGGTTTCTTTGATATTCCGGTAGATCACTTAGATGGATCGGTTATTTTTGTGCCTTACATCAAGAGCTTGGGCCTAAAGAATTTAACCATTGCTTCACCAGATATGGGGGGCTCATATAGAGCTCGTACTTTTGCAAAGTTTTTTAACGCAGAAGTGATTATTTGTGATAAAAGGCGTAAGCGTGCCAATGAGATCGAATCTATGTCGATTATTGGTGATGTGACTGGGCAAGACGTAGTATTGATAGATGACATTTGCGATACGGCTGGAACATTGGCCAAAGCAGCAGCGCTGATTATGGAAAACGGCGCAAGTAGTGTGAGAGCGGTTTGTACACATCCGGTTTTATCTGGAAAAGCGTATGAAACCGTTCAGAACTCGGTTTTAGAAGAATTGATCGTAACAGATACCATTCCGCTAAAACAAGAGTGTGAGAAAATAAGGGTACTAAGTACATCCAAGTTGTTTGCAAAGGCTATTGCCAATGTAAACGAACATGGTTCAATTAGCGACCTTTTTAGAGTTTAAGCAGAGCGCAGGGAGCAGAGAGTCACCCCATGCCCCATGCCCGATGCTAGAAAAAGAGTTTAATTACAAATTAAAATAAATAGAAAATGAAAACAATCGCAATTAGCGGTTCTCCAAGAGAGAACGTAGGGAAACGCGATGCTAAAGAGCTTCGCTATGAAGGTAAAGTTCCTGCAGTATTGTATGGTGGTAAAGAGCAAGTGCACTTTGCAGTAACAAGTACAGACCTAAACGAAGCTATTTACACTCCAGAAGCTAACTTTTTAGAAATCAACATCGGTGGTACTAAAACTAAAGCTATCATCAAAGACGCACAATATCATCCACTAACTGATTTATTGTTGCACGTTGATTTTCTTCAACTGTTTGACGATAAAGAAATTACCATGGAAATTCCTGTTAAATTGGTAGGAACTTCTCCAGGTGTTAAAATGGGTGGTAAATTGGTTCAAAAACTACGTAAATTACGTGTTAAATCATTGCCTAAAAACATGCCTCAAGTAGTTGAAGTAAGTATTTCGAAAATGGAAGTGGGAAGTTTGTTCCGCGTACGTGATTTACAAAAAGGTGATTTTGCTGTAACGAATATCCCAGAAGATACAATCGTTTCTGTTGGAATGTCTAGAGCATTGAAACAAGCAGAAACAGAAGCAGCTAAAGGAAAATAAGCAGTTAACAATTAACAGTTGGCAGTTTCAGTTGCTAAAACCTAAGCGGTACAGAAGAAATTTTGTACCGCTTTTTTTTAAGGTGATTACACCGATATTAAGTGATTACACAGATTTAGACGATTACACCGATTAACCGGTCGTCCTTGCGGGGAGGCACGGTTGCGAGAAACGAAGCAAAGCAATCTCCTTTGGGTTTTACAATACAATGATATTCGCTGAAGGATAAGTTCGATCCTATGGTAACCGATAGCCGTTTATTTAGGGTTTTTAAACTTCTTTGAAGCGCAGGGGCAGTGCCAAAAATTAAAGGCAGTCCCGCCATCTACTCCAATCTTTTTGCAACCTCGTAGGTTCTACAGAACCTACGAGGTTGCAAAAAGTATTTCCGTGTCTGTCGGGGCTAGTTGGCAAAGGCAATGCAATTATTTAAGGTTGCAGCGTTGCATAGGGTTAGTCCTCTTTATTAAATGCTAATCGAGCTTTTCTGCTAAACCCACCAAAATTCCCTCGGTTCCTCTAATGTAGCACAACCGATAGATCCCCTCATAATTAACGATTTCTCCAACAAGTTGGGCGCCCATTTTGATAAGCCTGGCTACCAATTCATCGATATCTTTTACATTGAACATCACTCGTAAATAACCCAGGGAATTTACAGGAGCAGTTCTATGGTCGGCTATAGTGGCTGGAGTAATAAACTTCGAAAGTTCAAGGCGACTGTGGCCATCAGGTGTAACCATCATGGCAATTTCTACAGATTGATTACCCAGTCCGGTTACCTGCCCAGCCCATTCTCCCTCTACCATGGCACGTCCTTCGAGCTTCAGCCCAATTTCTGTGAAAAATAAAATGGCATTATCAAGGGATTCTACAACGATCCCAACATTGTGCATTTGGAGTAGGTTGTTTTTTGGCATGGTTTAGGGGTGAAGGTTTTTTATAAAGTTAAATTTTCCCATCTAAGGGTAGGTTAAATCACTAATGCAATATAGGAGGTGAGGATGAATTTTCCTCTACCTTTACCAAACTGCTTGTTACCTGTAGGTTTTGCATTGCCTATACATCATTTTGCATTTATTGCTTTGATGTTCGTGTTGTTTGGGAGGTTTCGAATTTCTGTCCAATATTCTTCCCTTACATCTTCGTCAATGTGAATTGGGAGTCTTTCTCGGTAGAGCCTATCCTCCCCGTCTTTTTTGCAACCTGAAATCCAGTACTCTTCTCCCGTCTCTACATCAAAATAGTTGGCCTTAAATCCCCGTCCACCTAACGTTTGAAAGGTTTTTCCATTGTAGTGAATCGATTTGCCAGTCTTAGAAAATTGTACCCTTCCGATCCTAGCCTCACCTGTCAAGCTCTCACCTTTAAATTCAATATACATTATTCTTGTTTTCATATCGATGGGTGCTTTAGTCTTTCATTTTTGCACTGTCTTTGTTACTTGCACATAACGTTAAGAATTTTTATGTCGTGACGCTCTTCGAGTTGTAGAAGTTCTTTGATTATTTCATCTTTCATTTTTACAATTTTCAATAGGCTCACTAAAGCCCCACTACTTGCGATGCCAATAGTTGTAAATTTTATAAGGCTATTAGTGCTATCCTGGGCTATAGTTCAATAGAGATTTTAACTTTTCCGCCAAGTCCCTTTTCTACAATGTCAAACAAGGTTTTTAAAGTTAGGTTACTTCCATTGTTTTCTATCCTAGAAATATATTCGCGTTTCCTGTCTACAAGTTCTCCAAGTTCGCTTTGGGTTAGGTGTTTGTCTTCCCTTGCCTTGCGCAGCATTAGTCCGATTTTAAAACTCGCAAAATCTCTGTCAAGTTCGTCGCGTCTTTCCGTTCCCTTTTTTCCGTATACGGTATCTTTGACTTCTTTCCAGCTTTTAGTTTCCATTTTTCTTATTTTTTTGTTCGTAGTACTCTGCCATTAGGCGCAACCCCTTTTCAATTTCGTTTTTTGGTGTTTTTTGTGTCTTTTTCTGAAATCCGTTCAATAGGATAATCAATTTATCATTATCGAAGAAACAAAACACTCGCCAAATATTTGAACCCAGTTGGATTCTTGCTTCGTAAAGGCCATCTGTACCAACAAGAAATTTCAGATAGTTTGACGGCACACGTTCAAGAGTTTCAATAGCTTCGATAATTTTGAATATCTTATCCTGAACCTTTTTAGGTTGTTCAAGTAGGAATTTTTCAAAGTAATCCTTAAAAGCTATAACTTCTCTTACCTTCATGAACAAAGGTAACTTATAAGTTACTACGAAACAAATTTATTTTCGAATGAAAGGTGGGAGTGGGTTAGGCGTTTTGCATTGCCACTAACTCTAAAATAGGCGAAATAACCTATTTTTTCAATTTTAACGTAAAAATCTATTTTTCAAGTAATTAGCTGCAATATCATATTTCGTATTTTATGTTGTTTATTCGTGCATAAGCGTTTAATAATGATAGTTACATCTACAGATCCAAAGTTGTAGTCCAACTTCATGATGACTTATGGCCTGTGAACTTATGGACTATTGGACTATTGGACTTTTGGTCTTTTGGACTATTGGCATTCATCTTCGGACTCTTGGACTTCCCGACTCTCGGACTTTTTTTTATCTTAGCAAAATGAAATTCCTTATCGTTGGACTGGGCAATATTGGTCCAGAATATGCAAATACACGACACAACATCGGATTTAACATTGCAGATGAATTGGTAGAAAGCCTGGGTGGTAGCTTCGAGTTACTACGCTTGGCCTATTATGCCGAAGTAAGCCATAAAGGAAAAAAATTACACGTGATTAAGCCCACTACGTTTATGAACTTAAGTGGGAAAGCGGTTAATTACTGGATGAAGGATCTCAAAATCGCCCCAGAAAATGTACTTGTGATAGTTGATGATCTAGCCCTGCCACTGGGCAAATTAAGGATGAAATTACAAGGGAGCAGCGCCGGGCACAATGGACTAAAAAGTATCGAAGAAGTGTGTGGTGGACAGAACTACGCCCGCTTACGTTTCGGGATAAGCGATAATTTTAGAAAAGGAATGCAGGCTGATTATGTGCTGGCCCCATTTGACAAAGACGAACAAAAGGAGCTCCCAACTTTAATCAATAGGGGAGTTACGATGATTAAAAGCTTCGTAACCATTGGTGCAGCCCAGACGATGACACTTTTTAACAAATAGTTAAGCTTTGTGGTAAAATTCAAGTTTTTGGTGCAACACATTTACATCAAAGGGCTTACTTAAAATATCATCGGCACCTGCCTGTATAGATGGTTCTCTTTCGATATCTATAATTCCTGCCGTAAAAGTAATGATAGGAATATTTGCCTTTCCTTCAACCGCACCAGCCCTAATTTTTCTGGTTGCATCTAGCCCATTCATACCAGGCATATAGGTATCCATTAGGATCACATCAAAATCATTATCTGCTAAAACTTCGAAAACTTCAAGTCCGTTTGCTACGAATTTAGTGTCAATTTCCCATTGTTTTAGGATTTTTTGAATCAGGAATTTATTGATTACATTGTCTTCTGCTACCAAAACCCGCATCCCTTTCAATGGTGATAATTTAATTATAGGTTTAGCTTCCAATTTCTGTTCCTGCTCTACATACTCATACCATTTAGTGAAACAAAATTTACTTCCTTCCCCTTCCTTGCTTTGGAGATGAAGTTTGCCGCCCTTTAATTCGGCCAGTTTTTTTACAATAGAAAGTCCTAAACCAGTACCTCCATGTTGTGAGGTGCTATGCTCTTCTACCTGCTCAAATTTGTCGAAGATCTTAAGTTGGTCCTCGGCAGAGATGCCAATTCCGGTGTCGGAAATCGAAAATTCGATCTCAACTGTATTGCTTTTTTTATTCAATACCTCCGCTTTAAATACGATGCTTCCTTTTTGGGTAAATTTGATCGCGTTACTCAAAAGGTTCATAAATATCTGGTTCAGGCGTAATGAATCGGCCATGATAGTTGTTGGAAGTTTTTCATCGATTTCTAACCTCAACTCAAGATTTTTTTCTTTCGCTCTTATATTTAGCAGATTGGTAGCTTGAGTTAATACTAAACGGATATTGGTCTTAGCATAGTTGATTCTGAATTTGCCCGCTTCGATCTTTGAAATATCAAGGATATCATTGATAACCCCAAGCAAGGATTCTGATGATGATTCCAAAAGTAATAGCATTTCTTTCTGTTCAGTAGTTAACTCGCTTTTGTTTAACAGGTGTACCAAACCGATTATCCCGTTGATAGGCGTTCGAATTTCATGGCTCATATTAGCCATAAAGCTTTCCTTTGCTTTTTTGCTCTGTTCTGCGTCTTCTTTTGCTTTTATTAGCTCCTTTTGGAAGCTTTCTAATTGCAGGTTTTTTTGCTTAATTTCCCGCTGGTTGCGTACAAGTTGAATAAAAGAGTCAACTTTAGCCGAGGTGATGTAAGGATCTAGCGGCTTATAGAGATAATCGATTGCACCTACATTTAAACCTTTAATAGCATATTTTGCCTCCAAAGAAATAGCAGTTACAAAAATAACCATGATTTCTTGGGTGCGTGGATTGTTTTTTAAGATCTCTACCAATTCAAAACCGTTCATTCCCGGCATTTGAACATCAACCAAAGCGATGGCAATATCTTTTTCCCAACAAATCCGCAAGGCCTCATTAGGTGATGTGGTAGTGATAATTGAAATATCGTGTTGGTTCAAGAGCGCTTCAAGCGCTACTATATTCTCAGGTTTGTCGTCTACTATCAAAAGATTAAGTTTCGGCATGTTGGACATAGCTGGTTAGTTTATTTTTTGATATATGTTTAGTTTTTTGTCGATTATTTTAAATTTTTTAGCAAGCTCTAAATCCCTAATTGATTCTTTGCTCCCCAAGCAGAGGAATCCAAAGTTTGCCAAGCTATCGTAAAATAACCGGATTACCCTAGATTGAAGATCCGAATCAAAATAGATCAATACATTTCTACAAAAAATTAATTGAAATTCGTTAAAAGGACCATCGCAAACCAAGTTATGCGTAGAGAAAAGGGTATTTTTTTTAAGCTTTCTACTGATCAATGCCGCATCGTACTTAGCGGTATAGTAGGCAGAAAGTGAATTTTTCCCTTCGATTTCCATGAAATTTTCAGAATACTGCTTCATTTTTGCCAAACTATAGATCCCTTCCTTCGCCTGCCCCAAAGCCTCTTGATTAATGTCTGTGCCATAGAAAAAGCATCGCTCATATAAATTTTCTTCGGTAAATAGGATCGCCAAAGAGTAAAGCTCTTCGCCTGTTGAACAGCCACAACTCCATAGTTTAACATGTTGATATGATTTTAGATAAGGAATGATTTTCTCCTTTACGGCTTTAAAAAATAGGGGATCCCGAAACATTTCGGTAGTATTAACCGTAACCTCCATCAAGAAATAGTCGAAATAATCATGATCATTGATCAAATGGTTACTCAAATCAAAATAACTCATTTGTTTTAAATCCATGATTCTTAAAATGCGCCTCTTTATCGAAGCTTGGGTATAATTTCCAAAGTCGAAACCATGCACCTTTTTAATAATAAGTAACAACTGTTCTAATTCCTTGTCGGTGATGATTGAAGCAGAGAATGGAACCTTATTTTTCATTTCTAACTTAGCCATACACGTAACATCGACAATAATTTATCTACATCCACCGGTTTCGAGATGTAATCGTTGGCGCCAGCTTCAATGCATTTTTCTCTATCATTTTTCATCGCCTTTGCGGTGAGGGCAATAATCGGCAAATTGGCATGCTGCTTTTGGGCTCTTATTTGACGCATCGCTTCGTAGCCATCCATCTCTGGCATCATGATATCCATTAGCAGTAAATTGATTTCAGGATGCATTTTTAATTTTTCGAGCGCCTCAAATCCATTATTAGCGATTAAAATATTGATTTCATAAGTTTGCAATGCACTAGAAAGCGCAAAGATATTCCTCATGTCATCATCAGTAATTAAAATAGTTTTATCCTTTAATGCCTGTTCTAAGGTATTCACTTGTATGTTTTTCGAGGCATGAACGGGTACATACGGATAAACCCCTTTGTCTGGTTTTTTAAGCTTGTGCATAAAGAGACTTACCTCATCTAACAGCCGTTCGTTAGACTTGTCTGTTTTTAGCACCATGGCCTCCGTATATTGCATAATATGAGCCATTTTATCGCGCTGCAGCTCCATTGCAGTATTGATAATTACTGGGATATGCTTAAACTTTTCCTGGGATTTGATTTGGTCCAATAGATCAAACCCAGAGATATCAGGAAGTTTCAGATCCAATATGATACAATCAAAATGCTGGTTTTCCAATAACAACAAGGCTTCTTTTCCCGTATAGGCTTGGGCTACATTTATCCCTTTTTGGATCAATTGTTCGGTTAAGTTATTACTGTGTAATACGAGATCTTCTACAACCAGTACATTTTTGAAGGGGTAGCTTTGGTTCATGTTCAAAAGATCAAATGCCTCATCCAATTTTTCCTTTTCGATGGGCTTTTTAAGGAAACCTATGGCACCTTCATTCTCGGCCAATGTACCTTTTTCATTATCGGCCGACATAAGATGCACGGGAATATGTTTTGTTTTAGGATCTGATTTCAGTTTTTTGAGCACGGTCCATCCATCCATTACAGGCAGCATAATATCAAGTATAATGGCAGAAGGAAGGAGATCTATAGCCATTTCGAGCCCTACATCCCCACTATGGGCCAACACAGGATCGAAACCTTTCTCGATGGCATACGATTTTAGGATTTCCGCAAAATTGATATCATCCTCAACAATCAACAATAGATTGCCCTCTATTTTCGGTTGTGGCTCGCGGATGAGTATTTCTTGTACATGATTGCTAATGGGCAATGGAGTAATAACTTCTCGGTCAACAGAAACCGAAAGATTTTCTGGAATGAAAAGGGTAAATGAACTCCCCTCACCTTGTACACTTTCGATATGGATTTCGCCTCCCAAGAGTTGGGCCAATTCTTTACTTATCGATAAGCCAAGTCCAGTACCCCCATATTTTCTGCTCGTTGAACCATCTTCTTGCTGGAACGCTTCGAAAATAACCTCCTGTTTACCTGCAGCTATCCCGATGCCAGTATCACTTACCTTAAATGATAAAATGGTATCTCCACTTGCCACAAGATTGGCATTTTTGGCAACTGCCGAATCAGTTAAGGCTATTTCGACACTAATTTTGCCACTTTCTGGTGTAAATTTAAAAGCGTTCGATAATAGATTTTTCAGGATTTGTTCCAATCGGCCCTGATCTGACACAAAATCAACTGGCGAATTAGGGGCGAGTTTCACTTGGAAATCAATTTTTTTATGGTTGGCGAGCTCTGTAAATAATGATTCGATATTGTTTGCTATTTGAACTGGCCTGATCTTTTCTATGTGCAGATCTATATTTCCCGTTTCGATTTTTGAGAGGTCTAGGATGTCGTTGATGAGCGTTAAGAGATCATTACCCGCATTTTGGATTACACCCGCATATTTGATCTGTTCTTCTGAAAGGTTATTGTTTTTGTTATCCTTTAATATCCTGGCCAAAATTAAAATACTATTTAATGGCGTTCTCAGTTCATGACTCATGTTGGCCAAAAACTCAGATTTATATTTGCTGCTCAATTCAAGTTCTTCGGCCTTAAGGCTGATCGCTTCCTTGGCCTCATTAATCGACGCATTACGCTCTTCGAGTAATTGGGCCTTTTCTTCCAGTTCGACATTGGTTTGCTGCAATTCTTCTTGCTGCACTCTCAATTCTTCTTCAGAAACCTGAAGCTCTTCTGTTTTGTGGAAAAGTTCTTCGTTGGTAGTGCGCAATTCTTCTTGTTGGCTTGCTAACTCTTCAGCCTGTTGTTGGGTTTGCTCAAAAAGATCTCTCAATTGCAGGTGCGCCAGAGCGCTATTTAGAGCGATCCCAATATTTTCGGCAATGTTACCGATTAACTGCAGCTTATTTTCTTGTGGTTTCAATAGAAATCCAAGCTCTACAACAGCTATGGTATTATGTTCATAAATAATAGGAACTAGATACAGAAAAGATGGACTGGTGTCTCCCAACCCAGAATTTATCCTGACATAATCTTTAGGGATATCACTAATAAGTTTGGGTTTCATGTCTAGTGCAACCTGGCCAACTAGTCCTTCGCCTAAACGAAAAGTATTTTTTGGTTTCCCAGGATAGGCATAGGATCCCATTAATTTAAGGATGTTCGACTTATCATCCATCAAAAATAATGCTCCAATAGTAGCATCGATATAGTTGCTTAATTTAGCGACTATATTTTGGGCCAGGTCTTCCATTTCCTGTTGCCCTTGCAGGGCTTCATTTACTTCGGCAGCGCCAGAAAGCAACCAGTTATTGTGCTCGTTCAGGGCCGATAGTTCCGCAAGCTCTGCATTGCTGCTTAAAATTTGTCGCTCTATTCCTTTCTGCTGATCAAACGTACGGCGAATGTAACTGAGCAAAAATAAAATGAGAATAAAAATACATGCCGAACTTAACAACACAATAAGGATGGTTTGTTTACTGTTCTTGTTGTTAGAATTTTTTCTCTCTTTAAGCAGCGATAGTTCAGTATTTATAAATTTATTGGTGATGCGCAAGAAATTAACTTTATAGCGCTGCCCTTCATTGGTTAAGATCGCCTGTTTGGCTGCCGCGAAATCCGAACCTGTAGCTTTAGACATGATCTTTTTCATGTCATTTACTTTATGTATAGCATAAAATTCTAAGCTGTCTGCTTGTTGCGTCTGTTTGGGGTTGTCCTGAACGAGTAGCTTAAGGGCGTTAATCTGCTGCTGTATTTGATTGATGTTGTTATCGTAGGGTGTTTTGTATGAATCTTCTTCGGTAATGATAAAACCTCTCAACCCTGTTTCGCAATCTATCAAGGCTATTTTAGCCTTCTCGGCAGTATTAATTACTTCGTAGGTATGTTCTACCCAACTAGAGCTATCTGTAAGTGATCGGATGCTGAGATAAGAAAAGAAAGCCGAAATAAAAACAAATAGTATAGAAATGGCAAATCCAGTGAGGACCTGCTTCTTAAATGACAGTTTAAACATCTAATTGATTTGCGTGATTGAGCGCACTAAGATAATATTTAAAACAAATAAGTAAGCATTTACTAAAAGCAAAGGTTAAGCGGGGAGGTTAAAATTTTAGATTTTGCAGATAACTGTTCCCAATGGGGATGCCTTTTCCATTAATCCAAACTTGCGAACGGTCATATTTGCTAATTTTATCTTTTGCAATAATATATGCCCGATGGATCCGGATAAATTGTTTAGCGGGTAGGAGCTCAGCGAGTTCATTAATAGTGATTCTGGTACTCACTAATTTATCGTCAGTTAAATTAAGTTGGGTATAATTCCCGGAAGCCTCGATATATAAAATGTCGTTTAATATAATTTTTACCTGCTCATATCCATCTTTAACAAAAATAAAATCCGCTTTGTATTCGGCAGAATTATTTCTTAAGTCAAAAAGTTCTTTCGCCTTATTACAGGCTTTTAAGAATCTAGAAAGCGAAAAAGGTTTTAACAAATAATCAACAGCATCTAGCTCAAAACTTTGAACGGCATGTTCACTATAGGCCGTTGTAAAAATCACCAATGGGGGTTTTGTTAATGCTTTCAAAAAATCTATCCCACTAATATCAGGCATCTTGATGTCCAAAAAAATGAGATCAACTTTATGCTGCTGTAAATAGGTGATGGCCTCAAATGCGTTTGTAAATCTTTCCTTTAAATCGATAAACGGAACTTTATTGGCATGCGCCGCCACAATGTCTAAGGCTATTGGTTCGTCGTCTATGGCTATTGCGATCATTTTAAAAGATGGTTAATCGTTGAAATCGGTTAATTGCATAGTTAAGCAATTAACTCAGTTAACCAATTAATCAGTTAACCAATTAACCTTTACAATTCAAGGGTTAAATGTATGAAAAATTCTTTAGCACTCTCCCTAATGATCAGCTCGTGCTTACCGGGATACAAGAGGGCCAGTCGTTGTTTAACATTCGCTAAGCCGATTCCGCTTTTTAACTTTTCTGGATCATTATCCGGTTTAACATGGATGCTGTTGTGTACATCAAAATATAAGGTATTTTCTTTGGTTTGTAGGGTGATTTTAATGTGTGAGGGATGTTGTAGGCTTATTCCATGCTTAAATGCATTTTCAACAAAGGGAATAAGTAACATTGGTGTAATCTGAAAATTATTTAACTGTTCGTCAATTTGGGTTTCTATCACGATCTCTGATGATCTGGAAGTGCGTAGTTTTTGCAGAGCGATATAATTTTCCAGATAATCAACATCACGCGTAAGCGAAATTTTATCCTGCATATTTTCATGTAACATGAAGCGCATCATATCTCCCAATTTTTGAATTCCTTCCCCGGTCCGGTCTGCGTTTTCCTGCAAAGCTGTTCCATATAAGGTATTTAGGGCATTGAATAAAAAATGAGGGTTAATCTGGGATTGCAGAAAGCTTAAACTGGCATCCGATTTTCCTAATTCTGTTCTTAAATTGGTAATTTCGTTGCGATTTTCTGTTCTTTTTTTGTATAGATACCAAGATAAAGGGGCACTAATTATTAATTGGGTAGGCATGTGAAAGAAGAAAGTAACAAAGGCAAACTCTTCCCGCTCATAGAAGAAGAAAAGGCCAATTAAGCTCATCGGAACGGCCAATAACAAGGCGATAAGCACTATCTGCCAAAAATAGTTCTTGAAAGTTTTTTGTTTCGCATACAATGATGGCAATAAATAATAGATGGAATAAATGATAATGCCGATAGCGGAAAATATAACCAATGTCCACACCACAGTAATTTCAAAAGGGGATCTTGTGGTAAGCCACAATAACAATCCAACTAGCCAAAATGCAAGACCAACGCCAATATCAACCTTCATTTGATACTGATTTAGGGAGTTTTTATGTTGACCCTCAATTAGATAGATAATTAACTTTTTAATTAGTACGTAGGCCGCTATTAAGATTACAAGCCAAATTGCATAGCTAAAACTTTTAAAAAACATGTAGTTATAGGCTTCTTGTAAGTTATCGAATGAAATTAACCTATAAGCTTCTGCGTAAGTTTTGCAAATCCCGGTGATTGAACCCACGACAATGATTAGAATGCAAACCAGAAAATAGTTGAGTAGTTCGTTTCGCTTATCGATAAGTGCTGGTATCAGATAAAAACTGAGAAGAAGGAAACTAAGATAAATTAGGGAGACACGAAAAATTTCTGGCACAAAATAATTCGAAAAATAGGAGTAGGAAATATGATTTGCTATAAAATAGTCTACTGCATTATTGAAATGATAGCCACTACTCCCGTCAATAGTATTTGAGGTAATGGTAATTCCAGCAATTAAAAATAATATGGTCGAAATCCAGAACTCGGCTCTTTGTAAATCTTTTAATTTCATAAAGTTAATTTGATACCACAATGTTAACGATGATCATAAGAGTACGAAAAAAAATGTGATAGACCCATCAGAAAATGTGATGAACGAGAGATTTGATTAACTTTGAAGATGAGTTTTTGGCAAATAGGTGGCTAATAGTTCATGGTTCATAGTAGCCGTGGCGCCTAGCTATGAATCCAATATATCAACCATGAACCATCAACTATGAACCACGAACCCTCAACCATGAACCATCAACCCTTTACTATATAGCTATGACACTCTACGGCATCCCAAACTGCAACACTGTAAAAAAAGCACAAGATTGGCTTAAAGAAAACCATATCGAATTTGAATTCCATGACTTTAAAAAGAAAGGAATAACTGCCGCCAAGTTAACCGAGTGGTTTGATATTTTTGGTTGGGAGAAAGTGATCAATAAAAATGGATTAACCTTTAAGAAATTAACTAGAGAAGAACAAGCACAAATTAACTCTCCCGAGAAAGCAATTACTTATCTGCTCCAACATACCAGCGCCATTAAGCGGCCAATTGTTGAACAAAACGACAAGGCTGTTCTCTTAGGTTTTACAGAAAACGATTACAGGAATAGGTTGACCTAAATTGTTTTTTGGTTAACTGTTAATTGATTAAAGATGGAGTTTCTGACTAGAACTAATAATTAATGCAAATAATGATCAACCTTCTTTACTAAATCATTGATGTCAAAAGGTTTGCTGATAAATCCTTCGGCCTCGCATTTAGGTTTAATCTCACTAAGAGAAGCATGAGCAGACATCATTAAAACGGGAATATCATGGGTACGTTTATTTGATTTCAGCTCATCACAGACATCAATTCCGTTGCCGTCTGTTAACATCACATCCAAAATAATCATATCAGGGCTTGCAAATGCCATTTCATTTTTGAAAGATTTTACCGTTGGATATCCCTGCACATTATAGTTTTCTTCAATCAAGAGATATGCTATCAATTCTCTAATATCATCGTTATCCTCTAAAATGTAGATACATTTCTTTTTCGCTTTCATTTGTATATCAGTTTGATAAGCATTATGCTTTTGATTAAACTAACCTTTTAAAACATTCGATTGTTTTAAATACAACCTAAAAGGGTACTAATTTTGTTAAATTTTGTTAAAAGCCCACACTTCACCCAAAAGAGATTTAAATTTGAATATGCTTAAAAAGTTAATTATAATTATTCTGATTACGCTTCCGTTTAAATTATTGGCACAGAACAACACTTTAACGGGGAATATTTTCGACAACGATAATAGAACTATAATACTACAAGGTGCTACCATTAAGAATTTGAACACTAAAAATGTGGCCTTGACAGATAAAGACGGCCATTTTGCAATTGGTGCCAAAATAGGAGATCTCATCTCATTTGCCATGGTAGGATATAACACCGATACGCTTTATTTGGTGAATTTATTTCCTAAAAATATTTTTTTAAGGTTGGTAGTCAATAATTTGAAGTCGGTAGATATCACTAACGTAAAAATTTCACCCTATCTAGACCTTAAAGATCCTAATGCCACACCAGCACGTCAGGTTGATTATAGCAAAGAACGTGGTGGCCTACGATTAACCTTAGGGTACGGTAAGTACCGAAAAGAGCAGGCGAAGATCCAACAATTAGAAGAAAGAGAAAGATTCCAAGAAGAAATCAATAAAAATTTTAACGAAGAATACATTAGATCGCTCGTTAAATTTGAAGGACCTGACATTAAAGATTTTATGGGAATGTATCGCCCAACGGTGGAAGAAGTTAAGGCAGAGAGACCCTTCAACTACGTTTATTATACCATTAGTGCTTATAGTGCTTGGCAGAAATTACCAGCCGACCAACGTAAGTTGCCCCCTCTAACTAAACCTAAAAATTGAGTTTGGAGTTTGGAGTTGAGAGTTAGCTCAACTCAAACTCCAAGCTCCCAACTCCAACTCCTCCCCAATGGCGTAACAATCTTGCATATTAATTTGAATTTATTCAATTACAATTTACCTTAGCGAAAAAATAAATCAACATGCTTAAACACAAATCCTTTTTATGTGCGGTATTGGTTTGTTTGTATAGCTTAACCAGCTTTGCACAGCAAACGCCGCCAACTACACCTGCCACCAATTATGTTTCTGGCGATGCTTTCGGGCCATTATTCTATACTCAAAATGGAAACGAATATCGTTCTGCAAACGGGGCTCCTGGTGCAAAGTACTGGCAGAATAGAGTAGATTATAACATTACCGCAACTTTAGATGAAACAAAGAATAGGGTAAGTGGAACAGTTACGATCACCTACAAAAATAATAGCCCTGATAAATTGCCATATTTATGGCTACAATTAGATCAGAATACGTTTAAAGAAACGTCAAGGGGTTACGCGGTTACGCCTGTTCGTAGTCGTTATGGTGCCCAGGGAGAGAAATTTGAGGGTGGCTATAACATCCAGAATATAAGTGTATCGCAAAAAGCGGCACCAGTTAAATTTACTTCCCTGGTTGAAGATACAAGAATGCAGATCCGTTTAGACCAGCCATTGGCGGCAAGTGGTGATATCGTTACCATTAAAATGGATTATTCTTATATTGTTCCAAAAGAAGGTTCAGACAGAACCGGACATTTAACTACCAAAAACGGAGAGATTTTTGCCATTGCACAATGGTTTCCACGCATGTGTGTATATGATGATGTGTTAGGTTGGAATACGTTGCCATACTGGGGTGGCGGAGAGTTTTATTGCGAGTATGGCGATATCAACTACTCGGTAACTGCACCTGCATCTCATATTGTAATGGGCTCGGGCGAATTGTTAAATCCACAAGAAGTATTTACGGCAGAACAATTGAAAAGATGGAATGCTGCTAAATTGAGCGATGCAACGGTACACATCCGTTCAGAAGCTGAGGTATTAGATCCATCTTCTCGCCCTGCGAAAGATAAATTAACTTGGAAGTTCAGAATTGTAAATGCTCGTGATGCAGCTTGGGCTTCATCAAAATCTTTTGTGCTAGATGCAGCACGTATCAATCTGCCAAGCGGAAAAAAATCGCTCGCCGTTTCTGCACATCCTGTAGAAAGCAATGGAATGGATAGTTATGGTCGTGGTGTAGAATATGTTAAAAGTACAATCGAACATTACTCGAAAATGTGGTTCGAATTTCCGTATCCAATGGCTGTAAACGTAGCAACCAACATTGGCGGAATGGAATATCCCGGGATCGTTTTTTGCGGATGGACAGCCAAGAGGGGTGGTGCATGGGGTGTAATTGACCATGAGTTTGGCCATACCTGGTTCCCGATGATTGTAGGTTCAAATGAACGTAAATATGGATGGATGGATGAAGGTTTCAACACTTTTATTAATGGTATTTCTTCGCAGAACTTTAATAATGGAGAGTATAAACAACGCCCCTCTAATATGAATTCGATCGGAAAATCGAGTATTGGTAATCCACGTACAGAAAATATCATGCTTATGCCCGATGGAATGGCCGAAAATAATATCGGGATCAATTTATATAGCAAACCAGGTTGGGGATTGAATATTTTAAGAGACCAAATTTTAGGCAAAGATCGCTTTGATTATGCGTTTCGTCAATACATTAAAAACTGGGCATTCAAACACCCAACTCCAATTGATTTCTTCCGCTCTATGGAAAATGGATCTGGTGAAGACTTGGCTTGGTTTTGGAGAAGCTGGTTTTTGAACAACTGGAAAAGTGATCAAGGATTGGGAGAGGTAAAATCAGTAATGAAAGATGGCATGATCACAGGCTATACCATTCGAGTAAACAACCTCGAAAAAATGCCAATGCCAATTATTCTCCAGATTAAAACAAAAAGCGGTAAAACCGACATCATTAAAGTTCCTGTTGACGTTTGGATGAAAAATACATCGTGGTTAGTGCGCTATCCTACAACTGAAGAAGTTACCGAAGTGCTTATAGACCCTGATAAAGTATTGCCAGATGGTAACCCAGATAATAATTCATGGTTAGCAGAGG
Organism: Pedobacter sp. NO84; assembly: GCF_059703915.1. Taxonomy (NCBI): domain Bacteria; kingdom Pseudomonadati; phylum Bacteroidota; class Sphingobacteriia; order Sphingobacteriales; family Sphingobacteriaceae; genus Pedobacter; species Pedobacter sp. NO84. The sequence goes on along the minus strand of NZ_AP046575.1, from coordinate 2,612,080 downwards.
GAGCAACAAAAGCAGTGGCTACTCCTCCGGCAAATTTAGATGTGTTTGCAGGTTCTTACGGTTCTCCAGAGATTCCAGTTAAAATTATTATCGCTAAAGCGGATGGTAAGTTAACCGCACAAATTGGAACAAATCCATTGATGAATCTAACTTTTGTTAGCGGTAATAAATTTGCTTATGAAGCAAATGATTTGGAATTTGAGTTCAACCCTACTAAAAATGAATTGACGTTAACAGCACAAGGTCAAAGCTTTGTACTTACGAAAGGCAAATAAGCATTATTTTATTTATAGATTAAAGTCCCGATGCAAATCGGGACTTTTTTTTGCGGTTACGTTGATGTAAGATGTAAGAGGTAAGATGGAATAGATGAGATGGAATAGGTGAGATGGAGTGTGACGGTCGCTTCATTACATCTTCCATATTACATCTTCCATTTTCCATTTTTCCTTATCTTTGAACAATGGACAAGCAACCCCAAAAAAACAATCCGCTTCATGGCCTAACGCTTGAATTTATTTTAAAGCAATTATTTTTCCATTATGGGTGGGAGGAGTTGGGTAATCTGGTTAATATTGCCTGTTTCAAAAAAGATCCCTCTTTAAAATCAAGTCTTAAGTTTTTGCGCAAAACAGACTGGGCGCGTAAAAAGGTAGAGAAATTATATCTGAATACTTTTCATTAAAGTTAAAAAGAGTTAAAAACTAACTCGCCATTTCTCAATTGATTATCTTCAATATTATGAGATGGAAAAACTTGCCTTTCGTTTTTGGATTGCTATTTATTTTTAGTGGCGCTAATGCACAAACCAGTTTGGAAGGATTGATTTTGGATCAGGTTAGCAATCAGACCTTAGATCAAATTCACATCATCAATCTGAGTAATAAGAAAGAAACCGTTAGTAATGCAAAGGGTGAATTTAAGTTAATGGCCCAAATTAACGATCGGCTCATTTTTAGATGCGTAGGGTACCAAACAGATACGGTTTTATTAACTAGTTTAAATTTTCACAAGCATTATATGAAAGCTGATGCGAATATGCTAAAAACCGTAAGCATAGCAAAAAAGGTGGATATCAGAGAACAATATGCCCAAACATTTAACCTAGCAAACCCTTACCTGCTTAAACCAGGTCGAGGCTTTTTATTTTATCCATCTGCTTATTTCAGCAAAAAGGGTAAACAGGCTCGAAAGTTTGTTCGTTTTATAAAGAAAGAACAATATGAAACTAAGATTGATCAACGTTATAATCTTAAAACAGTAGGGGAAATACTACCGATCAGCGGATTAGCATTAGATGCATTTATGGTGTTGTACCGACCGAGTTATGCCTTTGTAGTAAAAGCAACTCCCGAAGAATTTACGTATTATGTAATGGATTGCTATAGTAAGTATAAATTATTGCCTCCAGAAAAAAAGGTGCTAAAACCATTAAAGATCGATTAATTCATAGGCAAATAAGGTATTCACAGGTTAATTTTATATATTTAATTTAGTAAATTTAACAAACCCGATATTCCCTTGAAAATTCATTCTAAACTTATCCCATTTTTCCTAGCCATCATCCTATGCTTTAGCTTCAAAGCTGACGATAGATCGCATGCCAAAAGAAAATCCGTGCTGATTTTTTCTTTAACCAAGGGCTTTCATCATGTTTCTATTGCCGATGGGATCATTGCCATTAAAAAATTGGGCGACGAAAATAATTTTGATGTAGACACCACAACAGATGTTAATTTGTTTACGGCAGAGAATCTGAAAAAATATAAAACACTTATCTTTTTAAGTCCAACAGGAACTAACATCTTTAACGATGCGCAAAAAAGCGCTTTTATGCAGTACATTCATAACGGTGGAGGTTTTGTAGGGATCCATGCCGCAACGGATGTAAATTATGAGTGGGAATGGTACGGCCGATTGGTGGGTGCATTTTTTGAGAAACACCCTAAAATCCAAAACGCGAAATTGGAGATCATTTTACCAAAAAACAAGATCAATAAAGGTTTGCCACAGCCTTGGATGCATACAGACGAATGGTATAATTTCAAATCTGTATCGCCAGAAATCAAGGTATTAATTAAGATAGACGAAACCTCTTATACTGGTGGAACGATGAATAATAACCATCCAATTAGCTGGGTCCACGAATTTGAAGGAAGTAAGATTTTCTATACCGCCCTTGGCCATACGAAAGAATGCTATACAGACCCCTTGTTTTTAAGGCATTTATTGGCAGGGATAAATTGGACAATGAATTAAACTAAAGGCATACCCCATATCACTTCCTTTTGAAAGTGCCTATTACTTTTTTAATATCATTTAGGGCCTCTGCATTTCCCGTTAAATAAGTTCCCACAAATAAGTAATATCCTCCATTTTCAGGATATAAAATAACTTGACAGATTTCTTCGCTCTTATTCTTGTTGGTGGCATAGATCTGATAACCCTGTAAGCCATTGATTTCTACTTCTCCAATACGAACATTTGTTAAAGTGTCGCTGTCTTTTTTAATTCCCTTTATTCTGTTTAATGCGAAATTCTTTTTGTCTGGAACAACTACTTGTGCGAACGATTTATCTGTAATAAGCGAAGCCTTATCGGGACTTTGGGTAGGCGTTTTTCCATCACGATTAAATAAAAATCCATTGCCCATTACACCGAGGAACTTAAATTTACCTACAGTTTCATCCATTTGATAGTCAAGCGAAGCTCTTGGATCTGCTACCATCGAATTGTCAACATATACTGTTTTTATGGCATTTAAAACGTCTATTCCTATATTGCTTCCTTTTAGATAGACACCATTTACCATCGTGGTGGATTTCGAATCTCCAAATACCAGAATATTCTTGGTAAACGTACGCCCATTCGATGTTTGGTCTATAGTAAGGAGCAGAGAACTAGCTCCATTTAACATCACCTCTTTTCGGTCGATCAGTTCCATGCCTCTACTTTTAAGGTTTTCGGCAGTAAATCCCTTATAAATCTCCTCAAAAGGAGCGGGGAGTTCTGTAATCAAGATCATTGTTGCGGGATCTATCGGATTCTGGAACCCTTTAAAATATTTGCTCTCAAGGAAGTTTATGGGAGGGATAAGGTATAGTCTTGTACCACTAACCAAGCGATGGGTTTCGGTTGCTGATGTAAAGTTATTTAGCTGTTGGGCCATTAAACTACACGTCACAAAGGCTAGTAAAACTGTAGAAAGAAGTTTTTTCATCTATATTATTTCTTAATGTGTTGATAAGCAGTAGTTAGTGCGTCTGTAAACAAATCTTCACGCACCGTAGTCAGGTTAAAAAACGTCCATCCTTGTTTGCCCCACTTGTTCGGAACGGGAAAAATAATTGAACTATCAAATGCAGAAAAAACCGATTGGTCAATTTCGTTTAACTTTAAACAAGCCTGGTTATTCTTGCTATCGTACGTAGCAAAAATCTTTTTCCCGACTCTAAATGAAGGCTTTTCAAAATGGCTCTGTTCATTAGCGTCGGGAAAAGATAGTGCGATTTGCTTAAAAGTTTCGAAAGTTACCATGTTTAAATTTAAACTATTTTCCAAGATAAACTAAACTTCCAACTGAAAACTCTTAACTCACAACTGACAACTGACAACTCAATTCCCTCCTAAAATTATCGGAGCTCCTTTGCTGTTGCCCATAATGATCACTTTCGTATTAGGCGAAGTTGCAATTTCTTTTTGGGCAAGGATAGTTTCATATTGAAGCTGCTTATCGCTCAGCCCTGTTGATAGGATCTTTTGATAATCGGCAATACCTTGTGCCATCACCCTTTTTCTTTCTGCTTCCTGACGTTCTTTTTGGAGTACAAATGTCATTTTCTGCGCATCCTGTTCTGCATTGATCTTGGATTCGATACTTGCTTTTACTGATGCTGGTAGGGTAATGTTACGTACTAACAATTGCTCCAATTCTAAACCTCTTTTAGCAAAACTTTTATTAATGGTGGCAAATATTTTTGCCTGAAACTCATCCCTCTTGCTCGAATATAGGGCAACCGCATCATAAGCGACCGCATTGTCTCTAATGGCCGTACGGGACACGGGACGCACAATCTTTTCTAGGTAATCTGTTCCAATCTCTCTTAAAATGGTTGGAGCAGAACTAGCTTTAACCCTAAAGAGAACAGAAAGGTCAACCACTACTTCTAGTCCATCTGCAGAAAGGATCCGTAGGGCATCATCGCCCTCCTTATCACCTTCGTCATGAATGGCCGACATGGTATAATTCTGCGTTTTTACGTCAAAAGTGGTTACCTCGGCAATCGGATTGATTACGTTTAAACCACTGTACAAAACATCGTTATCAACTTTCCCGAAAACACTTTTAACACCAACCTGTCCGGCATCAATTACCTTGAACATAGAGGTAAGCGCCCCAATTAGTACAATGGCAACACCAACAACCCTTACAATTTTCCCATAGCGTGCGGCTAAATTTTCTTGTTTTGAAACAATAAAACCTACAATAAAAATGATAAAACCTAATGAAATTAAGAACATGATTTTGAATTTAAATGAAATTAAATAGGGCCGATTGCCGACCGATGAAGTGAATGAAATATTTCATTACTAAAGAATATCACATAAGACAACATGCTCATATGTATGTTACAAGATTTAACATAAAATTTAAAAAGGAAATTTCGGAGTTACCCCATTTCGTTTAACGATAGAAATGTATGGAATTAGGTAAGGCTTTTCAGGGGTAAAGAACGGTGATAAATCTTTCAATCCTTAACGCATAGGCCAATGCAAGAACATAATTTTTGTATTACTCGACTAAAAGATAGCAATATTTATCTTTAGACATGCTTGTGGTATAAAACGCTAACTTTTTAGGCGCTACAAATAGTGACATATTGATTACTGGAATGCCCTGTAGTTCAGGTTTACTTGCGATTACCTTTCGTTCTACGTTTCCTTTTGCATCAACACTTGCCATAACCAGATCTACATCCGGAACATTTCCCAAAATAGCATACAATTTTGTCTCATTAGCTTTCTCAGTAAGGGGTTCGGTTAGGTTTTTTGCTCTGTCATTATAAAAGAACAGTAATTTATCTTTATACGGCACCGCTTTAAAACTGATGCCGAATCCATAGACTGATTTTTGCATTTTCGGAATTCTGGACACGATTTGGGTGCCATTTTTCTTTAAACTGATATCAATGATATCGCCAATATTGATGTAAGGTACAGTGCGGGCATATTCTAAGATAAAATCCTCATCTCCATTTTCTCGTTTAGCATATTGAACAACATTAAATGAATTGGAAATGCCTGCATCTTTATCTTTAACATTGGCGAGATCATTGTCGTTATCCCTTAATTGCTGCAATAGGGTAAGCGGAAAGCCGCTGGCAATGTGGGTTATCTTTTGGGTGCCTAAGTTAATTTTCGAAACGAGATAACCATTGGCAAAACCATCAAATTTGGATCTGTACAAAGAGAAGAAGGTCAATCCCTCCTTGCCGTCATCGCAAAATTTTAAGTCTGTTATTAATTTGGTTCCTTCGCTTAGCTTATATTCTTGCGGAGCTGCACTGTCTTTACTATAAACCATCAATTTACTGGTGTACTCTTCAGCAACATCTTTCTTCATTTCCGTTACGTTCCATAAATTAAGTACCAATAGACCATCATTGGTTACAAACTCGGTGGCTTGGAGAACTTTCTCTTTTTTAAAGGAGGTAATGATATTCTTTTCCCATAATTTTTTCATATCCTGATCGAATATGCCAAAATAATGATGTGCTGCATCAGTTTTGTCGTTAACCGTTTCGGTGTGCATCAGTATTTTAGTCGAATCTTTCGAGAACGAATAACGAACTTTTGGAAGGTTCTTGGTGAGATCACTAAAAGTACCAAGATTTAATCTTGGACCTAAAGCGGTGAAAATTTTAGGGTCTACATACTGGCAATAATAAGTGGTTTGATCTGCTTTTCCATCATGTGTTTGGGTAAAAAACAGCAATTTTTCTTTTAGTCCTAAAAATCTAACAAACGATGCTCCCTTGGCATTGTTGAGAAACGCCAAACTGTGCTGTTTTTCCAACTCTTCATCATACCGGGTAAAAACGGGCTCACTGCCCGAACGCGTGTCCTTAAAGCAGAACTTAATAAGATCACCATCTTCGCCTTTGGCAAAGGTAACGAACGAAAAATTCTCGGGTTCGCCTTCTGATCCCCAGGTTAACGTAACCTTTTGAGCCTTTAGGCTGATGATGCATAAAAAAAGTAGGAGGGTTGAGCGTATTTTTTTCGACATAGGATAATTTTTACCTAAACTATTATTTAATCTTAAACAAAACAACATTGATGTCGAGTTTTAATTTTAAAATAAGCAATTTTGTTAACGCTTATCGCCAAACGCCATACGCTTAACCCAACCGCCCACCGCTTCCCATGATCAGAATAAACGACGAAACCTCTATAGAAACTTTACAGGATATCAAAATTGGCGACCTGGTTACCGACGGCTTTAGCAAGACCAGTTTGGTTGATCATATTGATGTTAGTGATGATGGTCTGTATCGGGTATACGAGTTCCATTTGATAACGGGAAGGGTGATCGTAACGAAGAGGTAAGAGGTAAGAGGGAAGAGGTAAGATGGAAGATGGAACCAAGAAGGCGCAGAGTGGGTGATTGGGGGCATTAAGATAACCCAACTCCTTCCCCTTCATAACGAAAGTGGGATGAGGTACTGATCGGTGCAATCGTTTCTAATCCGTGTAATCAACTCATACTTTTCTTAAACGCATCAATTACATACTCAGCATTTTGATAAAGGAGGGTTTCGTTAATCGTTATGTTTATGTGATTTGTGGCATCAGCCATAGGAATTTTAATGTTATACTCTGCGCTGAGCTTTTGCTGTAGTTTCCTGCCATCTAAACCCTTTGGCAATTGCATGCTGTAAATATTGGTCCCTCCATCCAACTTTTGGATCTTTAGACCGGGGATTTTATTTAAGGCGCTAAAAATTTCTTCTGATCTTGCTATTGCATTTTTTAACCTGGCTTCAAATCCCTCAAGTTTGTACAAGGCCATTGCTGCGTTGGTCCAATTGCCGTACATCGATCCACCATGTACTTTAACCAGATGAACCATTTTATCGATAACTGCGGCATCGCCACAAAGCATCGCTCCCGCACTTGCGCCTAGGTATTTGTATAAAGAGATATAAATGGTGTCAAAATGAGCCGCATACTCCTTGATAGAAACGCCAGTCCATGCAGACGCCATGTAAATTCTGGCTCCATCTAAATGAAGTTTAATGTTATTGCTGCGGCAATACGCACTAATTTTTTCGATTTCTGCTAATGGCACATACTTGGCTGAAGATCTTCTCACGGGATTTTCTATGGAAACGGCTCCCACACCGCTCTCAAAAACTTCATCATCTTTTAAATGATCTATTGCTTCTTTTAACTGATCGGCTGTAAAAAAGGTCTCATCCTTAGCTAGGGGCATCAATCTTTTTTGGAAGATGGTTTGTGCGGCATCGGCTTCGTCACGGTAAACGTGGCTGGTATCCTGTACAAAAACCTTTGCTTTTTCGCCGCTCAATACGGCGATGGCCAATTGGTTGGAGAGTGTTCCGCTTGGCATAAACATAGCCTTCTCCTTCCCGGTAATTTCGCAGAATTTCTTTTCTAAAGCGGCTACCACGCCACCCACCCCGTATCTATCTTTGACGATCGCCGTAGTGGCATGTGCTTTTTGCAGTTCGTTGAGGTAATCTCCAGGTTCAAACATTTCGCCATCGCCAAATAACTTAATGATTGGAGCAGTGGGTAGTGGGTTCTCTATTTTAGCCTTATCGCCTGCTAAGCCAGAGAAAGGAATAAATGCTGGTAATAAACCAATACTGGATTTTTTAAGGAAACTTCTGCGGTTGAAAGGTGCCATTTGGGTAATTGATAGGGTTTCAACTAAGATAGGATTTTATTTTTCTTAAAGAATGCATCCAGCTTGAATCCGGACTATGTTTTAACTATTAAGAGATTTAGGAAGTTAAAACAATGGTAGATATTTTAACCACGAATGCACGAAGACACAAAGAATGCACGGAGTGGGGGGTTTAAATCCTCTTCTCTTTGCGTACTTGGCGCAACCCTTCGCGTTCTTTGCGTTTAAAATGTAAGACAATTCTTAACCACGAAGGCACGAAGAATGCACGGAGTGGGTTTAATCCTCCTCACTTTGCGTACTTGGCGCAACCCTTCGCGTACTTTGCGTTTAAAATGTAAGACAATTTTTAACCACGAAGGCACGAAGACACAAAGACTGCACGGAGTGGGTGTTTAATACTCTTCTCTTTGCGTACTTGGCGCAACCCTTCGCGTTCTTTGCGTTTAAAATGTAAGACAATTTTTAACCACGAAGGCACGAAGACACAAAGAATGCACGGAGTGGATGTTTAATAAAATGCCTTTGCCTTCTTTCGTGGAAACTGTAATTTATATTTTAATCATCACACTCCCAGCAATTAGATCGTGAATGGCGCGTTTTTGAGCATTACTGTGGATAGTTAGAAACGAAATCCATCCTAGTGCAAATTTAAAGGGATACCTTAAAATAGCCTGAAAAATGCTGATCCGCTGTGAAGTATCTTCCACTTTCCGAACTCTGATGCCCAGTATAAAGTTACCGAGTGTAAAGCCGAGCGAAGTACAAAGCGGTTCGTAGGCAACAAAAAGGAGAACAAATAAGCTTATTCTAACCCAGTTGGGTACCGCTGTAAAACTATCTAGCACCATAGAAAAGACAAACATTAATATAATGATTAAGAGCGTGTCTATAAAAGTTGATTGTAATCTTGAAACTAATGCGGGATATCTTTCTTCCATGAGCGATAATTTTAGATAAATATAATAATTGTATTAAGATGTAAGATATGAGATGGGAGATAATCTACATTCAAACTTTGCAACGTTTCAACAATTTATATGTGGAAAGCCTCTCGATATCTGATGTCACTAGCTTGGAACATTAGCGGGGCAGGTGTTGCCATTGGCTCTGACATTCGTTTTCTAATGGCCAACTTTTAATAGTATGCTAGGATAAGAGTACGGCATTTAGTTTATAATCTTTAATTTAAAAGGAGGAATTTAAAAATTAACATGCTTTCGCCTTTTATCTTTCTGCTTTTAGCTCAGATATAAAATTTTTCTTTCAAGCCCTTGATTATCACAAATAAAGTACCTACTTTTGCAGTCCCTTAATGTGGCCTTGTTATAGGCTGACCATTAGTGGAGTTTTTTAAATTAAAATAGCAAAAACAAAAAGCAAGAAATGCCAACCATTCAACAATTAGTTAGAAAAGGTAGAGTAGCACTGGAGTTCAAGAGTAAGTCTCCGGCGTTGGACAGCTGTCCACAGCGAAGAGGTGTATGTACACGTGTATATACTACTACCCCTAAAAAACCAAACTCAGCAATGCGTAAAGTTGCCCGTGTACGTTTAACCAATGGAAAAGAGGTGAATGCCTATATTCCTGGAGAAGGCCACAACTTACAGGAGCACTCAATCGTGTTAATCCGTGGCGGTCGTGTTAAAGATTTACCAGGTGTACGTTACCACATCATTCGTGGAGCATTAGATACATCAGGTGTAGCAGGCCGTAACCAACGTCGTAGTAAATATGGTACCAAGCGACCTAAACCAGGACAAGTAGCAGCGGCACCAGCAAAAGGTAAGAAAAAATAATTAGGAGGAAACAGACATGAGAAAATCAAAACCAAAAAAGAGAATTATTCTTCCTGATCCTAAATTTAACGATGTTCAGGTTACAAGATTTGTAAATAATATGATGTTCGATGGAAAAAAATCTATCGCATATGCAATTTTTTATGATGCCGTAGAATTAGCTGAGAAAAAAACTAGCGAGAACGGATTAGAGGTATTTAAACGTGCTTTAGTAAATATCAGCCCAGCTGTAGAGGTTAAATCTCGTAGAGTTGGTGGTGCAAACTTTCAGGTTCCTACAGAGGTAAGACCAGACCGTAAAATTGCTTTAGGCATGAAATGGTTAATTACTTACGCTCGTAAACGTGGTGAAAAAACGATGAAAGAAAAATTAGCAGGTGAAATTATTTCAGCAGCTAAAGGTGAAGGTGCAGCAGTTAAAAAGAAAGAAGATACGCACAAAATGGCTGAAGCCAACAAAGCGTTCTCACATTTCAGATTCTAATAAGAGAAATCATTTAAGATGTCAAGAGATTTAAAATTTACAAGAAATATCGGGATCGCTGCTCACATTGATGCGGGTAAAACCACTACAACAGAGCGTATTCTTTATTACTCAGGTGTTAGTCACAAAATTGGTGAGGTGCATGAAGGTGCGGCAACAATGGACTGGATGGCACAAGAGCAAGAGCGTGGTATTACCATTACTTCTGCTGCTACAACTGTTAACTGGAAATACAGAAACCAAAATTATCACATCAATATTATTGATACACCCGGACACGTAGATTTTACCGTAGAGGTAAACCGTTCGTTACGTGTATTAGATGGTTTAGTGTTTTTGTTCTCTGCAGTTGATGGTGTTGAGCCTCAATCTGAGACCAACTGGCGTTTAGCCAACAACTATAATGTTGCCCGTATTGGTTTCGTTAATAAAATGGACCGTTCTGGAGCAGATTTCTTAAAAGTTGTAAAACAGGTTAAAGATATGTTAGGTAGCAATGCAGTTCCATTGCAGTTGCCTATCGGTGCTGAAGATTCATTTACAGGTGTGGTTGATTTGATCAACAACCGTGGTATCGTTTGGAATGAGCATGATAAAGGTATGACCTTTACCGAAGTGCCAATTCCAGAAGATATGTTAGATGAGGTTGCAGAGTGGAGAGAAAAATTACTAGAATCAGTTGCTGATTACGATGAGTCTTTAATGGAGAAATTCTTTGAAGATCCGAATTCAATTACCGAACGTGAAATTTTAGATGCTTTACGTGCAGCAGTTTTAGACGCTAAAATTGTACCGATGGTTTGTGGTTCATCTTTCAAAAACAAAGGTGTTCAAACTATGCTTGATTACGTGATGGAATTATTGCCATCACCTATGGATAGCGAAGGTGTTGTGGGTACTAACCCTGATACTGGTAACGAAGTTTTATTAAAACCATCAGAAAAAGAACCTTTTGCAGCTTTAGCATTTAAAATTGCAACAGATCCTTTTGTTGGTCGTTTATGTTTCATCCGTGTTTACTCAGGTAACCTAGAAGCTGGATCATACGTATACAACACCCGTTCTGAAAACAAAGAACGTATTTCTAGGATTTTCCAAATGCATGCTAACAAGCAAAACCCAATTCCTAATGTAGGTGCTGGTGATATTGCTGCGGTAGTAGGCTTCAAGGATATCAAAACTGGAGATACACTTTGCGATGAGAAACACCCGATCATCCTTGAATCAATGAACTTCCCTGAGCCGGTAATCGGTTTGGCAATTGAGCCTAAAACTCAAGCAGACGTTGATAAATTAGGTATGGCTTTAGGTAAATTAGCTGAGGAAGATCCAACATTTAGAGTTCAAACAGACGAGGAAACTGGTCAGACTGTAATTTCTGGTATGGGCGAGCTTCACTTGGATATTTTGATCGATCGTTTAAAACGTGAGTTTAAAGTAGAAGTTAACCAAGGTGCACCGCAAGTAGCGTATAAAGAGGCAATTTTTGGAACAACCCAACATCGTGAAACCTATAAAAAACAATCTGGTGGTCGCGGTAAATTTGCGGATATCCAAGTTGTTATTTCACCAATTGACGCTGATTTTGAAAAAGGTGGTTTACAGTTTGTGAACGAAATTACAGGTGGTTCAATCCCACGTGAATTTATCCCTTCTGTAGAGAAAGGATTTGCATCAGCAATGGCGAATGGTGTATTGGCAGGTTACCCACTTCCTGATATGAAAGTTCGTTTAATTGATGGTTCATTCCACGCGGTCGATTCAGATGCATTGTCATTTGAGCTAGCAGCTAGAATGGCCTACCGTGAAGCATTGCCTAAATGTAAACCAACGTTGATGGAGCCAATCATGAAAATCGAGATCCTTACCCCAGAAGAAAACATGGGTGATGTTATCGGTGATATGAACCGTCGTCGTGGTCAATTATTAGGTATGGATACACGTGCAGGTTCTCAGGTAATTAAAGCAACTGTGCCTCTTTCTGAGATGTTTGGTTATGTAACCCAGTTACGTACCATTACTTCAGGTCGTGCAACGTCTACAATGGAGTTTGATCACTATGAAGCTGCTCCTAAAAACGTACAGGACGAAGTAATCGCAAAATCAAAAGGAAAAGTTAAAGCGGAAGACTAAAAGAAGATTACACAGATTGAAGGAGATTACACCGATTAGTTTATTGCCTATCGGTGTAATCTTCTAAAATCGGTGAAATCATATTAAGATAAACCGACTTCACGTTATAAATAGCTCTAACCTGAAGTCATAATTTAAACAAGATCATGAGCCAAAGAATTAGAATTAAATTAAAATCTTACGATTACAACTTGGTAGATAAATCTGCTGAGAAAATCGTTAAAACTGTAAAACCTACGGGTGCAGTAGTTAGCGGACCAATTCCGTTGCCAACAGAAAAGAAAATCTTCACCGTTTTGCGTTCACCACACGTAAACAAAAAAGCACGTGAGCAGTTTCAATTGTGTGCTTATAAACGTCTTTTAGATATTTATAGCTCTAACTCTAAAACGGTTGATGCCTTGATGAAACTTGAATTGCCTAGCGGTGTTGAAGTTGAGATCAAAGTTTAATTATTAGACTTACGAAGTCGTAAAGACTTGGTAAGTATTTATAAAAAAGCCCTTGGATTAAGTTCTAAGGGCTTTTTTTTGAGATGAGATTTGAGATAGGCGACTGATGGGGAGCTTTTTCGGTTTTGCGAGCTTTTCGCGAATCAATCTCCTTACCGCATAACACCGCCAGGAAGGGGGATCACTTCGAGCGGTGAAGTACAGCCCTCGCAAAGACGACCTCCCTAACCGACCGAAAGTAGTAGTAGGTAGCTAAAAGTAATTTTGTTTTACGATACCTTTCTCTTGGTTTAGATCATCGGACTCCGGACTTTCCGACTCCTTAATGCCCTTCTCTCTTGGTTTAGATCATCGGACTCCGGACTTTCCGACTTTCGGACTCTTTTAGAATTTATTACTATTCCTCATCTCTTCCACGATATTTCTCTCGTCTTGTAATTCTCTGGCTAGTTTGCGTTCTTTCTCTGTAGCTTTAGCTTTGTAGGTTTGGAATTCGGCGGTAATCTCATCGTAAAGTTGGGTTCTATGTTTTGCCTCCAAGATATTTTTAGCTGATCTGGCAATTACTACAAACAAAGAAATGGCTAACACCCCAATAATGCTCCATACGATGATGTTGTAGGTGTTTTTATTAAGGGAGATCCCTAGGAAATTGATCTCATCTATTTTGGCATTGGTATTCGTAACTATAGTTTCGTTGCCCTTAACTTCACTTTGTAAAATACCGATCGTCTTAGTCTGTTCGGCAATTTTCACTTTTGCTTTAGTTAATTCTACCCGTTCTTTTGAAAGTGTATCAAGGGCACTTTTCCAAACTGTAGACAAACGGTATGGGTTTACTAATTTATAGCCATTAATGCTTCTGGACCTAGAAAGTAGGAACTGATACTGGCCGCTTAAACTGAAGTCTTTATTTTTAACGGTATCAACGTTTGGAAGAACCGTCTTAGCAACGCTTTGTTTAACTGTTGTTGGAACCTGGATCTTTATCGGCAGTCGCTTTTTTTGTGTGGGAGGGTTGTCTTTAACTGGAGCCTGTTGCGTAGTAGCTACGGGCTGTTGTGCATTGTGGGTGGTTTGGGCTGCAGTATTTTGTAAGAACAGTGCCACACTTAAAATGGGGATCAGAAATAGCTTTTTTTTCATAACAATAGGGGATATTGATTAACAAGTATAGTAAAAATAGTCTAAAGTCCATAGTCGATAATCTGGAGTCCATACTCCATGATCTGGATGTCTACGGGCAAGTTGCGCATTTTCCCATTCCATCTTCCATTTTCCATTTTCCATTTTCCATCTTCCCTGCCTCCGGCAGGCAGGCATTTTACCTTTTCTACATCTTTCATCCATTTTCCCCACCGATATTGTCGTTTACTTAAACCAAATATTTTTAGGTTATGCAGTACCTAGTAACTTATATTTGCAGCCATGACTGTGCTGGCATTTACCCTAATCGTACTACTTGGCGCATTTGCCGCTGGATTACTAGGCTCGTTAACCGGCTTAGGCGGAGGGGTAATTATTATTCCCCTGCTAACCTTATTATTAGGAGTAGATCTTCATTATGCTATTGGGGCTTCCATTATCTCTGTAATTGCAACTTCATCAGGCTCTGCTGCTGCATATGTGAAAGAAGGGATTACCAATATCCGAATTGGTATGTTCTTAGAAATAGCAACCACCATCAGTGCAATAGTAGGGGTAGTAATTGCTACTTATATTAAGGCAGATTATATTATGGTGATTTTTGGCCTGATCTTATTGTTTTCGGCCTATTCGATGCTTAAAAAGAAAATAGACCATTCTAACAACGAAAAAACGAGTGTACTTGCCAATTACTTTAAATTAAACGGGAGTTATCCAACAGAAGGTGGCATAAAGCAATATGCGGTTCATCACGTAATGGGGGGGTTCGCTATGATGTTTGTGGCAGGCGCATTATCAGGGCTGCTTGGCATTGGCTCTGGCGCACTTAAAGTAATAGGGATGGATAACATCATGAAAATCCCATTTAAGGTCTCCACCACCACGAGCAACTTTATGATGGGGGTAACCGCTGCAGCTAGTGCGTTGGTATATTTGCATAAAGGGCAGATAGATCCCGCTATCGCGATGCCGGTTACCTTAGGTGTAATAACAGGAGCTACCATAGGGTCAAAAATTTTGATCAGAACAAAAACCGATAAATTAAAAGTGATCTTTGCAGTTGTAGTTACTTTTTTGGCCTTTCAAATGATATATAAGGGGTTAACTGGTAACTGATGAGCAAGATAATTAAACATTATTTAGGCGACAAGGATGTACAGTTGATCCTAGGAACGCTATTGCGTGTAGGCGTGATCGTGGCTACATCGGTGGTATTGTTAGGCGGCCTCATATTTTTGTACAAACAGCATGGTCAGCATGTTTCTTTTCATGATTTTAAGCCCGAACAAACAAAATTTTCTTCTATTGCTGAGATTTTAAGAGGGTTAAAATCGCTAGACGGATTGGCGATTATTCAATTTGGTGTGTTGTTGCTCATCTTTACACCCATAGCTCGGGTAATATTTTCTGTTTTTAGCTTCCTAATGGAAAAAGATTTGATGTATGTTCTTATTGGGATAATTGTATTGTGTGTGATTATCACCAGTTTATATTTAGATATTGCGCATTAATACTCGTTTTAAAGCTATTCAGCTGATGCTTAGAAAAATAATCTCAATTATTTGAAATTATTTTTAGCTAACTATTTGAAGATTAAGAATAATTTCCTATTTTTGCCGTCCCTTAGCGGGGATGTATATCCACCTTGAACGAAGCCCTACTGCTTCGATGGGTGTTAAATTAAAAATAGAAAATGTCAGGTATTATTGGAAAAAAAGTAGGAATGACCAGCATTTTTGACGCCGAAGGAAAGAACATTCCTTGTACGGTGATCGAAGCTGGACCTTGTGTTGTAACACAAGTTAAGACCGAAGAAAAAGATGGTTACGTTTCAGTTCAACTGGGATACAGCGAAGCCAAAGAAAAAAACACTACTCAGCCTTTAAAAGGTCACTTTGCGAAAGCAAACACAACTCCGAAACGCAAGTTGGTAGAATTCCCTCAGTTTCCAGAGTCACTTAGTTTAGGTGATACTGTAACTGTTGATGTATTCGCTGAAGGCGATTTTGTTGATGTTGTAGGTACTTCAAAAGGTAAAGGATTTCAAGGTGTAGTTAAGCGTCATGGTTTTGGTGGTGTGGGTGGTCAAACTCACGGTCAGCACAACAGATTGCGTGCACCAGGTTCATTGGGTGCTGCATCCTATCCAGCTCGCGTATTTAAAGGTATGCGTATGGCAGGAAGAATGGGTGGCGACAGGGTAAAAATTCAAAACCTACAGGTATTGAAAGTTTATGCTGAGCAAAACCTTATTGTAGTTAGTGGTTCCATTCCAGGAGCTAAGGGTTCTTACGTAATCTTAGATAAGTAAGCAGATGGAAGTTAAAGTAAAAAACATTTCAGGAAAAGAGACTGGTGCCAAGGTGCAGCTCCCTGAGTCGGTATTTGGTGTTACACCAAACGACCACGCGATTTATTTAGATGTAAAGCAGTATTTGGCTAACCAACGTCAAGGAACTCATAAATCTAAGCAACGTAACGAGATTGCAGGTTCTACCCGTAAATTATACAAACAAAAAGGTACAGGTGGTGCACGTGCCGGAAGCATTAAATCTCCATTGTTCAATGGTGGTGGTCGTGTTTTTGGTCCACAACCGAGAGACTATAGTTTTAAATTGAATAAGAAATTAAAATCATTGGCACGTAAATCAGCTTTATCGTATAAAGCAATTGATAACAACGTGGTTGTGTTAGAAGATTTCACTTTCGATAGCATTAAAACTAAAAACTATATCAATTTGGTTAATGCATTAGACTTAGCCGGAACGAAAACGTTATTGGTTTTGCCTGCACAAAATAATAATATCTATTTATCAAGCAGAAATATTCAGAAAGCTAAAGTTACTACCGCAGATCAGTTAAATACATATGATGTATTAAACGCAGGTACACTTTTGTTCACTGCAGATTCGCTTAAAACATTGGAGGAGGCATTTGCCAAGTAATATGGAAATTTTACAAAAACCAATATTAACCGAAAAAGCTTCTGCGTTAACCGAAAAAGCAAACCGTTTTACTTTCAGAGTAGATCATAGAGCTAATAAGTTGCAGATTAAATCGGCCATCGAAAAAATGTACGGTGTTAACATTATTGCCTTAAATACTATGGTAGTTGTAGGTAAGTTAAAATCAAGAAACACTAAAGGTGGTATCGTATCGGGTCGTAGCCCGAAATACAAAAAAGCTATTGTTACATTGAAAGATGGTGAAACAATAGATTATTACGCAAATATTTAATACAGAATATAATTATAACTATGGGCTTAAGAAAATTTAAACCAGTCACTCCCGGAACCCGCTTTAGGGTAGGCGCAAGCTTTACGGAGATTACAGCAACCAAGCCCGAAAAATCATTGGTTGTATCTTCTAAGAAATCGGGAGGTCGTAACAATACAGGAAAAATGACGATGCGCTACATGGGCGGTGGTCACAAAAAATCTTATCGTTTAATTGATTTTAAACGCGATAAGTTTGACATTCCAGCTACAGTAGCTACTATTGAATACGATCCAAACCGTACCGCACGTATTGCACTATTGCATTATGTTGATGGCGAGAAGCGTTACATTATTGCACCAGAAGGGTTGCAAGTTGGAACAACAGTGCTTTCGGGTGACACAGCTACTCCAGAAGTAGGTAACACTTTGAAATTGTCAAATATCCCTTTAGGGTCTATTGTACACAATTTAGAAATTCATCCAGGTAAAGGTGCGCAATTGGCACGTAGCGCAGGTGCTTATGCACAGCTTGCAGCTAGGGATGGTAAATATGCAACGATTAAAATGCCATCAGGCGAGGTAAGATCTATCTTGGTTACCTGTTTAGCAACAATCGGAGCTGTTTCTAACTCTGATCACGCTAACGAAGTACTTGGTAAAGCAGGTCGTAGCCGTTGGTTAGGTCGTCGCCCAAGGACTCGTCCGGTAGCGATGAACCCAGTAGATCACCCGATGGGTGGTGGTGAAGGTCGCTCTTCAGGTGGTCAACCTCGTTCAAGAAACGGAGTTTACTCTAAAGGCTTCAAAACCCGTACATTGAAAAAATACTCAAATCGTTTCATCATAGAGAAAAGGAAGAAATAATGGCTCGTTCGATAAAAAAAGGACCTTATATTGACCATAACGTAGAGAAAAAAGTAGTCTCTATGAATGATTCAGGCAAAAAGTCTGTGATCAAAACTTGGTCTCGCAGATCAATGATATCACCAGATTTTGTTGGTCATACATTTGCAGTACATAACGGTAATAAATTTATACCGGTATACGTAACAGAAAACATGGTTGGTCACAAACTAGGAGAATTTGCTCCAACCAGAACATTTAGGGGTCACTCTGATAAGAAAAAATAATTAAGAGATGGAAGCACTAGCGAAATTAAACAATTGTCCAACCTCACCACGTAAGATGCGTTTGGTTGTAGATCTAATCAGAGGTGAGCGTGTAGAGAAAGCTTTACATATTTTAAAATTTACCAATAAAGATGCAGCAATAAGAGTTGAGAAACTGTTATTATCAGCCATCAAAAATTGGGAATCGAAAAATGAAGGCTCTCGCCCTGAAGAAAATCAATTATACGTGAAAACGATAATGGTAGGCGGTGGTCGTCAGTTAAAAAGACTTAGACCAGCTCCTCAAGGCCGTGGTTACAGAATACGTAAGCGTTCAAACCACGTTACCCTAATAGTAGATAGTAAAAACGTTGAAACTCAAACTAATTAACAGAAATGGGACAAAAAGCACATCCAATAGGTAACAGGTTAGGAATCATCAGAGGTTGGGATTCTAACTGGTTCGGTGGCAACAACTATGCTGATAAATTAGTTGAGGACGAGAAAATAAGAAAATATCTTTCTGCACGTATTGCAAAAGGTGGAGTAGCTAAAGTAGTAATCGAGCGTACGTTAAAACGTATTACCGTTACTATCCATACTGCTCGTCCTGGTATTGTAATCGGTAAAGCAGGCGCTGAGGTTGATAAAATCAAAGAAGAGTTAAAGAAATTGACTAAAAAGGAAATTCAGATTAACATTTTCGAGATTAAACGCCCTGAGCTTGATGCACAATTAGTTGCAGAAGGTGTTGCAAAACAACTAGAGGCTAGAATCTCTTTCCGTAGAGCAATGAAATCTACTATCGCATCAACCATGCGTATGGGTGCTGAAGGTATCAAAATAATGACTTCAGGTCGTTTAGGTGGTGCTGAGATGGCTCGTAGCGAACAGTATAAAGAAGGAAGAATTCCTTTGCATACATTCCGTGCAGACATTGATTATGCATTAGCAGAAGCTTTAACTACTTATGGTAAAATAGGTGTTAAAGTATGGATCTGTAAAGGTGAGGTTTACGGTAAACGTGATCTATCTCCAAACATCGGTGCTGCGAGCAATGCTCCAGGCAAAGGTGGCGACAGACCTCAAGGTGCTTTTGGCGGCCGTGATGGCGGTAGAGATAACAGAGGCGGTGGCGACAGAAGGAATGACAAACGCCCTGGTGGTGGTGGTCGTCCGGGTCAAGGCGGCCCTGGTGCGGGTGGAAGAGATAATAAAGGTGGTGGTGCCAATAGAGGTCCACGCAAATAGTTAACAGATCGTTTAACGATAATATTAAAATAAAATGTTACAGCCAAAAAGAACGAAGTTCAGAAAGATGCAAAAAGGCAGAATGAAAGGTTTAGCAACTCGTGGTGCTGAATTGTCATTCGGTTCTTTCGGGATTAAATCTCTAGAGGCCACTTGGATTACAAGTCGCCAGATAGAAGCAGCCCGTATTGCGGTAACTCGTTTCATGAAACGTGAAGGTCAAGTTTGGATTAGAATTTTCCCGGATAAACCGGTAACTAAAAAACCAGCTGAAGTACGTATGGGTAAAGGTAAAGGTGCTCCAGAATATTGGGTAGCTGTTGTTAGACCCGGACGTATTATTTTTGAAGCAGAAGGTGTGCCTTTAGAAATTGCTAAAGAAGCATTAAGATTAGCCGCTCAAAAATTACCTATTCAAACAAAATTTGTAGTACGTAGAGATTACGTAGAAGCATAAAAAAGTTTAGGGATCAATGTTGTAAATGACTTGTTGTTATAACCGCTAGACCCGAACATAAAAATTAATAAAATGAAGAACTCAGAAATCATAGGGCTTTCAAAAGAAGAACTAGTAGCTAAGATTGCAGAAGAAAGAGAAAACTTGGTAAAGTTAAAATTTGCACATACAATTTCGGCTATAGAAAATCCAACTCGTATTACAAGAGTTAGAAAAGACATTGCCCGATTAAACACTGAATTGACTAAGCTTAACAATGCTGAGTCTGCAACTGAAACTAAATAACTTTAGAGTCGAAATGGAAAGACAATTAAGAAAAACAAGAACCGGATTGGTAGTAAGCAACAAAATGGAAAAATCTGTTGTTGTGGCGGTTGAACGTAAAGTGAAGCACCCAATCTATGGTAAGTTTGTTAAGAAAACTACCAAATTTATGGCTCACGACGAGAAAAACGAATGTGGTATCGGTGATACGGTATTGATACAGGAGACTCGTCCTCTGAGTAAAAACAAGAACTGGAGATTGGTACAAATTTTAGAAAGAGCTAAATAAGATGGTACAACAGGAATCACGATTAAACGTAGCCGACAATAGCGGCGCAAAACAAGTATTGGTTATCCGTGTACTTGGCGGGACTGGCAAAAGATATGCTTCTATAGGCGACAAAATTGTTGTTACTGTAAAAAGCGCTTTGCCATCTGGTAACATTAAAAAAGGAACAGTTTCTAAAGCAGTTGTAGTAAGAACGAAAAAAGAAATCAGACGTAAGGATGGTTCTTATATTCGCTTTGACGATAATGCAGCGGTATTGTTGAATGCTCAGGATGAGCCACGTGGTACACGTATTTTTGGCCCGGTAGCAAGAGAACTGCGTGAAAAACAATTCATGAAAATTGTATCATTAGCACCGGAGGTATTATAATATGAAAAATAAAGTAACACAAACCAAAGCAAAGATCCGTAAAGGTGATTTAGTAAAGGTTATAGCTGGCGATTCAAAAGGCCAACAAGGTAAAGTACAAGAAGTACTTGTTACCAAAAATAGGGTGGTAATTGAAGGTATCAATATGGTATCAAAACATACTAAACCAAACGCTGCAACACCAAATGGTGGTATAATTAAAAAAGAGGCTGCTCTTCATATTTCTAATGTACAGTTAGTTGATCCAAAATCTGGTAAAACTACCCGTGTTGGCAGAAAATTAAATGCTGACGGAAAATTAGTAAGAGTTGCTAAAGTATCAGGGGAGGAAATCAAATAATGGCATACGTACCAAGATTAAAAAGCAAATATAAAGAGGAAATTGTGGTTGCTCTTAAAGATAAGTTCAATTACAAAAGCATCATGCAGGTTCCTAAATTGGAGAAAATTGCCATCAACCAAGGTGTTGGTCGTTATTCTGTAACTGATAAGAAAGTTATGGATAGCTCTATCTTAGAAATGAGTACCATTGCTGGTCAACAAGCAGTAGGAGCGAAATCTAAAAAAGATATCTCGAACTTTAAGTTACGTAAAGGAATGCCTGTTGGTGTTAGAGTAACTTTACGTGATAATAACATGTACGAGTTTTTAGATCGATTAATTTCTGTAGCTTTGCCTCGTATCCGTGATTTCAAAGGTATCAATGATAAAGGATTTGATGGAAAAGGTAATTATACTTTAGGTATTACTGAGCAGATCATTTTCCCAGAGATTAACATCGATAAAATCAGCAAAATTTTAGGTATGGACATTACATTTGTAACGTCTGCTGCTACTGATGTTGAAGCATTGGAACTTTTAAAACAATTTGGATTACCATTTAAAAATCAAAAAACAGAGCAATAATGGCAAAAGAAGGTGTAAAAGCTCGCGAAATTAAGCGCCAAAAAATGGTGGCTAAATATGCAGATAAACGTGCAGAATTAAAAGCTGCAGGTGATTACGAAGGATTAGATAAGTTACCAAAAAACTCATCGGCTGTGCGTTTACACAACCGTTGTAAATTAACTGGTCGTCCTCGTGGATATATGCGTACTTTTGGTATCTCAAGGGTGATGTTCCGCGATATGGCTTTAGCAGGTAAAATACCTGGAGTTAGAAAAGCTAGCTGGTAATAAACGAGTTATAAGTTTGGAGTTATAAGTTGTAAGTTGTATTTTTGCAGCCCTTACAACTTATGGCTTTTTAGCGCATAACAATAATCAGAATTTAACCGATAGAAGGTCCAATCGCCGGGTGGCAAGCGGATACCACTATCACAAAACAATAATAATGAATACAGATCCAATCGCAGATTATCTGACAAGAGTAAGAAATGCTATCAAAGCAAATCACAGAATTGTTGAGATCCCTGCCTCAAACCTTAAAAAGGAAATTACGAAAGTACTTTTTGACAAAGGTTACATCGCAAACTACAAGTTTGAAGACACTACCACTCAAGGCGTAATCAAAATCGCTTTAAAGTACAATGCAATTACTAAAATCTCTGCTATCCGTACGTTAACCCGTATCAGCAAACCAGGTTTAAGACAATATGCAGGCGTAGAAAACATGCCAAGAGTATTAAATGGTTTAGGTATCGCAATCTTATCTACTTCTAAAGGTGTAATGACCGATAAAGAAGCAGCCAAATTAAACATTGGTGGTGAGGTATTGTGTCACGTTTATTAATTAAAGGAGGATAGCACAATGTCAAGAATAGGAAAAAATCCAATCAACGTACCTGCTGGTGTAACGATAACTGTTTCTAATGAGAATTTAGTAACTGTTAAAGGACCAAAAGGAGAGTTATCTCAACAAGTAGATGCAGATATCACAGTAACACTAGAAGATAGTGTTTTAACTGTTGTACGTCCAACTGAACAAAAAAGACATAAAGCCCTTCATGGCTTATATCGTTCTTTGATCAACAATATGGTTGTTGGTGTTACAGAAGGTTATAAAATAGAACAAGAATTAGTAGGTGTGGGTTACCGTGCTACTAACCAAGGTAATACCTTGGATCTGGTTTTAGGTTATTCTCACCACTATGTATTCCAATTGCCACAAGAAATTAAAGTAACCACCACATCTGAAAAAGGTCAGACTCCTAAAATTATTTTAGAGAGTATCGATAAACAATTGATCGGCCAAGTAGCAGCAAAAATCCGTTCGTTACGTGCACCAGAGCCATATAAAGGTAAAGGTATCAAGTTTGTTGGTGAAGTGTTAAGAAGAAAAGCAGGTAAATCAGCTTCTAAAAAATAATTAAAATGGCAGGAAAAAAATTATCTCGTAGAGATCGTATCAAAAAAGGTATCAGAAAAAGACTTACTGGATCTGAAAACCGTCCACGTTTATCAGTTTATAGAAGTAATAAAGGGATTTATGCTCAAATTATTAACGATGTAACTGGTAACACAATAGCTTCAGCATCATCTTTATCTAAAGATTTTACTGGTAAAGGAAACAAATCTGAACAATCTGTAGCTGTAGGCAAGTTAGTTGCCGAAAAAGCAATTGCAGCTGGTGTGAAGGAAGTTGTTTTCGACAGAAATGGGTATTTATACCATGGTCGTGTTAAATCGTTGGCAGAAGGTGCCCGCGAAGCTGGTTTAGTATTTTAATCTAAGAAATAGGATAAGATGTCAACTATCAATATAAAAAGAGTTAAGACTAGCGAAATCGAATTGAAAGATCGTTTAGTTAGCATACAACGTGTTGCCAAAGTAACCAAAGGTGGTCGTACTTTCAGCTTTTCAGCCATTGTGGTTGTTGGAGATGAAGCAGGTGTTGTTGGTTATGGTTTAGGTAAAGCGAAAGAAGTTACGGAAGCGATTGCTAAAGGTATCGATGATGCAAAAAAGAACTTGGTAAAAGTTCCAATTTTGCACGGAACGGTGCCTCATGAGCAAATCGGTAAATTCTCTGGCGGTTTCGTTTTGATTAAACCTGCAGCTGTAGGTACCGGTGTAATTGCTGGTGGTGCAATGCGTGCGGTATTAGAGAGTGCTGGTATACATAACGTATTGGCAAAGTCAAAAGGTTCATCAAATCCACACAACGTGGTAAAAGCAACAGTAGATGCTTTAACCAAAATGCGTGATGCTTATACAGTAGCACAGCACCGTGGTGTAGATTTAAACAAAGTTTTTAACGGATAAGATCATGGCTAAAATTAAAATAACCCAAATCAAAAGCATTATCGATAGAAGCGAGCGCCAAAAAAGAACAATGAAAGCATTAGGTTTAACTAAAATGAACCAAAGTGTAGAAGTTGAGGCTAACGCTGCCATTATCGGAATGGTGAGAGCAGTTAATCACTTAGTAGCGATTGAAGCTATATAATTAGTAAGAAATCTGTTCTGAAGATTTATTTTCTGAACAGATTTTATTTATTTATCGTTGATCCTGATTAGTGAAAGCGAAGGACAACACAACAAGTTTAATAATGGACTTAAGTAATTTAAAACCCGCAAAAGGTTCTACAAAAAAAATAAAAAGAATTGGTCGTGGTCAAGGTTCTGGTCGTGGTGGTACTTCCACTCGTGGTCATAAAGGAGCTGGTTCACGTTCTGGTCATAAAACGAAAATAGGTTTCGAAGGTGGTCAAATGCCACTACAACGTCGTGTGCCTAAGGTAGGTTTCAAACCTATTAACCGCACTGAATATGTTGGGGTTAATTTAGATGTACTACAAGGTTTAGCAGAGAAATTTAGCTTATCAAGCATTGACTTTGCCGCTTTACAAGAGCATGGTTTAGCTTCTAAAAACGACCTGGTTAAAATCTTAGGCCGTGGTGAAGTTACAGCTAAATTAGAAGTTACAGCTCATGCTTTTTCTGCAACTGCACAGAAAGCCATCGAAGCTGCTGGAGGCTCAATCGTAAAATTGTAAATTAATGAAGAAGCTATTTACTACTTTAGGTAATATTTGGAAAATCGAAGAATTAAAGACCCGTATTTTATTTACGGTTATGATTCTTTTGATCTACAGGTTCGTTTGTCAAGTGGTTCTACCTGGTGTAGATCCTGCTCAGTTAGTTAATACTCAAGCAAAAACAGGTATTTTAGGCTTGTTGGATATGTTTGCAGGTGGAGCTTTTTCTAAAGTATCTATTGTAGCATTAGGTGTTATGCCGTATATCTCAGCCTCAATTGTTGTACAGTTGTTGGGTATTGCAGTGCCTACTTTCCAGAAAATGCAAAAAGAAGGAGAGAGTGGCAGAAAGAAGCTAACACAAATTACACGTTACCTAACCGTTGCTATCACATTGGTGCAATCTGTAGGATATGTTAAAACTCAGATTTTAACCCCTCACCCAGCCGCAAGATTGATAGAATCATTACCATTATTCTATATTTTAACCGCGTTTGTGTTAACTGCCGGTACATTATTTGTAATGTGGTTAGGTGAGAAAATAACCGACAAAGGTATTGGAAACGGTACATCATTAATTATCATGGTGGGTATTATCGCCCGTTTACCAACAGCAATGATGCAGGAGATTTCTTCGCTTTTTGCTGGGAACGACGGACAATTGATTAAACTGGTACTTGAAGTGGTTGCGTTATTTGCCGTAGTAATGTTTACTATTCTTATTGTTCAAGGGGTGCGTAAAGTGCCTGTTCAATATGCAAAAAGAATTGTGGGCAACAGACAAGTTGGTGGTGTTAGACAATATATTCCTTTAAAGGTTAACGCCGCTGGGGTAATGCCTATCATTTTTGCTCAGGCCTTAATGTTTATCCCGAGCGCATTGATCGGAATGTTTCCTGATCGATTAAGTGATACATTTTTGCACAACTACCAAGACATCACATCAGTAACCTATAGTGCGACATTTGCATTTTTAATTATTGCCTTTACTTTTTTCTATACGGCAATTACGGTTAATCCTACGCAAATGTCTGATGATATGAAAAAGAATGGCGGTTTTATTCCAGGCGTTAAGCCAGGTTTAGCCACTTCATCTTTTATTGATGATGTAATTTCTAAGATTACTTTCCCTGGATCTTTATTCTTAGCTATTATCGCTATTCTTCCTTCATTAGCCGTTAAGTTTGGTATACAGAATGAATTTGCACACTTTTTTGGGGGTACGTCACTGCTAATTTTAGTGGGTGTAGTTTTAGATACCTTACAACAGATCGAAAGTTATTTATTGATGCGTCACTATGATGGTTTGATGAAAACCGGAAGAGTTACTGGCCGTACAGGAATTCCTGCTGCCGGTAGTGGTGCAGCACTTTAATTAGTCACAAAGTGATGCCTTTGGCACTAATTAACAAATTGACTAATTGATACTATGTCTAAAATTTATTATAAATCTCCGGAGGAGGTAGAATTAATAAGAGAAAGTTCTTTACTTGTTTCGAAGACACTGGCAGAGGTTGCGAAAATAATTGAGCCGGGGATAACTACCCTTGCGTTGGATAAAATGGCCTATGAGTTTATTAAAGATCATGGTGCAATACCAGCTTTTTTAAATTATGGAGGATTTCCCAATTCGTTATGTATTTCTCCTAATGATCAGGTTGTCCATGGATTTCCAAATGATTATGTCATTAAGGAAGGTGATTTGATCTCCGTAGACTGTGGAGTGATAAAGAACGATTTTTTTGGAGATTCAGCCTATACATTTTCTATTGGAGAGGTTGATGCCGAAAAGCAAAAACTAACCAAGGTTACACAGGAATGTTTAAGCCTTGCGATAGAAAAGGCAGTTGTTGGAATGCGAATTGGTGATGTGGCATTTGCCGTACAGAACCATGCAGAAAGCAATGGCTTCGGAGTAGTTAGAGAATTAGTAGGACATGGTGTGGGGGTTAAGCTCCATGAAAAGCCCGAAGTACCAAATTATGGTAAACGTGGTCATGGAATTAAATTAGAAGAAGGAATGGTGATTGCTATCGAACCTATGATCAATGCAGGAACAGCTGCCATTAAATTCTGGAATGATGGATGGACAGTTACCACGAGAGACAATAAACCTTCGGCACATTTTGAACACACGGTTGCGATCAAAAAAGGGAAAGCGGATGTTTTATCAACCTTTTCATTGATTGAAGAAGTTTTAGATAAAAAAAGATAAAAAATTAAAAATTTTTATTTAATTTTGCAACCCTGTTTAATAGCAGCTAATTAAGTAAAAATCAATATAATATGGCTAAACAAGCCTCAATTGAACAAGACGGAGTAATAAGAGAAGCATTATCGAATGCGATGTTTCGAGTTGAACTCGAGAACGGTCATGAGATTATCGCTCATATTTCTGGAAAGATGAGGATGCACTACATCAAAATTCTTCCTGGAGATAAAGTTAAATTAGAGATGTCGCCTTATGATTTATCAAAGGGCAGGATTACATATAGATACAAGTAAAAGTGATTTATCATGGGCTGAGGCTTATGATAGCCCCCAGAGGGTTCATTGGAACTTCATTACCAAAGAAAAAAACAAAAAGCAATGAAAGTTAGGTCATCAATTAAAAAACGTAGCGCTGATTGTAAGATTATTCGCCGTAAAGGTAAACTTTACGTAATTAACAAGAAAAATCCTAAATACAAACAACGTCAAGGGTAATTAAAGAATTTGTAATATACCGTACAACGGTGGCCCGCCGTTCGGAGTTACTAAAAAAGATAAATATAAATATGGCAAGGATTTCAGGTATAGATTTACCAAGAAACAAAAGAGGTGAGATCGGATTAACCTATATCTACGGAGTAGGTAGATCTACTGCTCAGAACATTTTAACTGAAGCAGGTATAGATTTCAACAAAAAAGTACAAGATTGGTCAGACGAAGAGTTGTCTGCTATCCGTACAATTATTAATGATGGCATTAAGGTAGAAGGTGCATTACGTTCGGAAGTTCAATTGAACATCAAGCGTTTAATGGATATCGGCTGCTACCGTGGTCTACGTCATAGAAAAGGTTTACCTGTTCGTGGTCAACGTACCAAGAACAATTCTCGTACTCGTAAAGGAAAGAGAAAAACCGTTGCTAACAAGAAAAAAGCTACTAAGTAATAATTGATAGATATGAGATATGAGATACGAGATGTGTTAAACATCTCAGAAATCTACTCAAATCTGGAATAAAGGATAATAATAAAGGTATTGAGTGCCGAGGTAGGGTTAATCTTATCTCACTTCTCATATCTCAAATCTAAAAGAAAAAATGGCTAAAAGTAAAAAAGTTACCAAAAAACGTATTGTTGTTATTGAGTCTGTAGGTCAGGCGCACATCAATGCTACGTTCAACAATATCATTGTTACCCTAACAAATAATAACGGTCAAACTATTTCATGGTCTTCTGCAGGTAAAATGGGATTTAAGGGTTCTAAAAAGAACACTCCATACGCTGCTGGCCAAGCTGCATCTGATTGCGGTAAAGTAGCATTTGATTTAGGTCTGCGTAAAGTAGAAGTATTTGTTAAAGGTCCAGGTTCAGGCCGTGAGTCTGCAATCAGAACTTTACAAGTTGCGGGTATTGAAGTGACCTCTATTAAAGATATCACTCCACTTCCACACAATGGTTGTCGTCCCCCTAAGAAAAGAAGAGTTTAATTATTTATTTTTTAAAGCTAAGAGTCACCCGATACAGTTGGGATGATACTTTAAAATCACAAACAAAATGGCAAGATATACCGGACCCAAGTCCAAAATCGCCCGTAAGTTCAGAGAGCCTATTTTTGGCCCTGACAAAGTACTAGACAGAAAAAACTATCCCCCTGGCCAACATGGCGCTTCGAAAAGAAGAGGAAAGCAATCTGAATATGCAGTACAGTTAATGGAAAAACAGAAAGTAAAATACACTTATGGTGTGTTAGAAAAACAATTCCGTAACTTATTTACAAAAGCTTCATCTCGCGAAGGTATCACTGGTGATAACTTATTGCAATTATTAGAAGCACGTTTAGATAATACAGTTTATAGATTAGGTATCGCTCCAACCCGTTCAGGTGCACGTCAATTGGTTAGCCACAAGCATGTAACTGTTAATGGTGAGGTAGTAAATATTCCATCATATCAATTAAGAGCTGGAGATGTAATTGCTGTACGTGATAAATCTAGATCATTAGAAGCCATCACTAATTCTGTAGCAGGAAGAATGATCAATAAATTTAATTGGTTAGATTGGAATGCAAGTGAGTTAAGCGGTAAGTTTTTAGCTTATCCTCAACGTGATGAGATCCCAGAAAATATTAAAGAAAATCTTATAGTAGAGTTATACTCTAAGTAATAAAACTTGTTAAAGCCCTCGTGGCTTTAACTTTTTCACGTTACACATTATTTATATAACGATCTAAAAACATTATAAATGGCAATTTTAGCATTTCAGAAACCCGATAAGGTAATCATGCAGAAATCAACTGATTTCGATGGTCAATTTGAATTTCGTCCTTTAGAGCCCGGTTTCGGTGTAACAATTGGTAACGCCTTAAGAAGAATTCTACTTTCTTCTTTAGAAGGTTTTGCTATCACTAGTATTCGTTTTTCTGGCGTTTCTCATGAATTTTCTACCATGAAAGGTGTTGTAGAAGATTTAACTGAAATCATCCTTAACTTAAAACAAGTACGTTTTAAAAAAGTTGGTGATTCTGGAGATTCAGAAAAAGTATTCATCATTGTTAACGGTCAAGATCAGTTCTTAGCCGGTGACATTACAAAATTCTCTAACAATTTCGAGGTGTTAAACCCTGATTTTGTAATCTGTAACATGGAGAAATCAGTTACTTTAGAGGTAGAATTAACTATCAATAAAGGTCGTGGTTATGTTCCAGCAGAAGAAAATAAAATTACTGATACCGTAGTTGGTGTAATCGCAATCGATTCGATCTTTACTCCAATGAAAAATGTAAAATATACGATTGAAAACTATCGTGTTGAGCAAAAAACGGATTACGAGAAATTAATTCTAGATATTTCTACCGATGGATCTATCCACCCGGAAGAAGCATTGAAAGAAGCAGCTAAAATCTTGATCCAACACTTTATGTTATTCTCTGATGAGAACCTTGTATTAGAATCTCAAGCTAAAGAAGAAACTAAAGAAGTGGACGAAGAAATTTTGCATATGCGTAAAATCCTTAAAACCGAATTGGTAGATCTAGATCTTTCTGTTCGTGCTTTAAACTGCTTAAAAGCAGCGGATATTCGCACTTTAGCTGATCTAGTTTCTTACGATGTTGCTGATATGTTAAAATTCAGAAACTTCGGTAAAAAATCTTTAACCGAAATCCAAGAATTGGTAAAATCTAAACAACTATCGTTTGGAATGAACCTTTCTAAATTTAAGTTAGACGAAGAATAGACTCGCTAAGCGCTAAGCGCCATGCGCCATGCGTTGCGAAAGCAACTAATTATTCACTGTGTATAATTCCCTCAGATTAAGTTCAACGAGACGGTATACACTTTATAAAACAAAAAATGAGACACGGTAAAAAACACAACCATTTAAGTAGAACAACTTCGCACAGAAAAGCGATGTTGGCTAATATGGCTTCATCACTAATCAAACACAAGAGAATTTCAACAACTTTAGCTAAAGCAAGGGCTTTACGTGTGTATATTGAGCCTATTATTACAAAATCTAAAAACGATACAACCCACTCTCGTCGTACCGTATTTTCATATTTACAAGATAAAGAAACTGTTACCGAATTATTCCGTGACGTTGCCGCTAAAGTTGCCAACCGCCCAGGTGGTTACACTCGTATTATCAAATTAAACAACCGTTTAGGTGATAATGCCGAAATGGCCTTGATCGAGCTAGTTGATTATAATGAAATTTATGGTAATGATGCTGCAGCTGCAGAAAAGAAAACTACACGTAGAGGTAGAAGCAAAGCGAAAAAAGTTGATGCTCCTACTGCTGAAGCAAAAGCGCCTAAAGCCGACGCTGTTGTAGAAGATGCTACAGTTGTTGAAGATGCAGTTGTTGAAGAAGCTCCAGCGAACGAAGGTGAAGCTGTTACCGAAACAGCTATTGAAGAAGCTCCAGCGAACGAAAGTGAAGTTGTTGCCGAAACAGAAGTTGTTGAAGAAGCTGTAGAAGAAACTCCAGAAGCACCTGCAAGCGAAGGCGAAACTACTGCTAAGGAAGATCCTGAAGCTCCAAAAGCATAACTAGATTATAAGATCTTAGGATTAAAAGCCCTTTAGAAATTTCTAAAGGGCTTTTTTGTGGTTCTATCTGCCATCTCCATCCAGCAAATTGCCTAATCCTCCTAGCAAACTACCTTCTTCTCGTCTAGATCCCGTAGAAAATGATAGGATCCTACTAGCTAAACGACTAATTGGAAGAGTTTGAATCCATACTTTTCCCGGACCTCTTAATGTAGCAAAAAATACCCCCTCACCGCCAAATATTGTATTTCTTATGCCCCCAACAAATTGAATGTCATAATTAACCTCTTTGGTAAAAGCTACAATACAACCAGTGTCTATTTTAATTAATTCTCCAAATTGTAATTCTCTTTCGAGAACATGGCCACCGGCATGAACAAAAGCCATTCCATCCCCTTCTAACTTCTCCATTATAAAACCCTCTCCGCCAAATAGACCTGTACCCAATTTCCTTTGAAATTCGACACTGATGGAAACTCCCTTTGCCGCACATAAAAATGCATCTTTTTGACAGATGATTTTTCCGCCAAGTTTTAAAAGATCTAGTGCGATGATTTTTCCAGGGTAGGGAGAGGCAAAACTTACTCGTTTTTTACCTTGAACAACATTGGTATAGGCAGTCATAAATAAGCTTTCGCCCACTAATAATCTTTTACCAGCGCTAAACAGCGTCCCTAACAATCCACTTTGTTGTGGGCTTCCGTCGCCAAATATGGTTTGCATCTGTATGCCATCGTCCATCATCATAAAGGCTCCAGCTTCTGCTATTGCCGTTTCGTTAAGGTCTAATTCTATTTCTACATACTGCATCTCCTCGCCGAAAATGCGATAATCTATTTCATGGTTGCTTATCATGATTATTATTTTAACAATTAATCTTACACTTTTACATTTTCCATTCCATACTGTTTTAAGACATCGTTAGGAACACCCGCCCACTCATTCGGTACATTGCCCACATAGCCAATATCTTTCACTCCAATTTCGCTAGTATAAAATCCGGAAGCAGTTAAGCTTCTCATTCTATTAAAAAAAGCTACGCCCGCTTGCATTTCGGGCTTTGCCTTTTTAGGATAAGCAATTTCATCAATTATGGTTAATTGTTCTTTAGCCGAAGCTTCAACAAAAGATTTATTAAATCGATTAAAAGATTGAATGTCAAGCCATTTAAGTCCGCCACGCATTGGAACCTGATGGTCTGGTATATCTTTTACGATAAACTCGATAAAATCTGGCACTTTCGCCTCGGATGCACTTCCAGAAAAATCATCTTTTGGGATGATAATATCAGCCAACACTGTAATTGTGGCCATTTCATGCTCGGTGAAAAAGGTTTCTGATGTTAACTTTTTATTCCGGTCTATTTCCCATTGCTCTCTTCCCGCTTCTTTCTCGGCTTCTTTAGTTGGGGCAACTTTTTCTTTACTGGGTTTACACGCTCCAATAAGCACTGTTGTACTTAATGCGGTTAAGCCTATGGCTTTTAAGGAATCACGTCTATTCATAATTTTCCTTTAAATGTTTTGTTTTTTCTTTTCTGATAGGATATATTCAGCAGTTCTCATAGAAAGCGCAAGGATAGTCCAGGTAGCATTTTTATCACCCTGTTGCACAAAAGGTGCAGCATCAACCACAAATAAATTCTTACACTCATGGGCTTGGCAATATTTATTGAGTGCAGATTTATTGGGATCATCGCCCATTCTAATGGTTCCTACTTCGTGAATGATTTTTCCGGGAGCCTCTAATCCATAATTGCTTTCAGCTCCCTCAATTTTAGAGGTAACAATACCGCCCATCTCTTTCATTATCGATAAGAAGGTCTCTTGCATATGCTTAGCTTGAAGAATCTCTTCTTTCGCCCATTTGTAATGAAATCTTAATACTGGAATGCCGTATTTGTCAATCATATCCG
Source organism: Pedobacter sp. NO84 (assembly GCF_059703915.1). NCBI lineage: Bacteria > Pseudomonadati > Bacteroidota > Sphingobacteriia > Sphingobacteriales > Sphingobacteriaceae > Pedobacter > Pedobacter sp. NO84. Next base: position 2,579,082 of record NZ_AP046575.1, on the reverse strand, counting down.
GATCAATTTCACAATAATTATCTGCTCTGGCTATTGCTGTGCCTCTACCTGCCATATTTACCCCAGTGCCATAAAAACGGCGATAATCATCTTTTAATGACGCTCCATATCCACCAGCTTCCTTTGTTTTCCCATTTCTGTCGGGTACCATCCCATTCATAGTAGTAACACCACCACCAAAACCATAGGATGGTATGCGCATTCCGCCACCATATTCGATATGATAGCCCCGCGGGAAATCAAGTTTCTTATTATCTAGCCACCAAGGCGAATAGATGTGGACACTTCCTACACCATCTTCGTTATACCGTTTTCTATCCATTAATTGGGGAAGGAAGCCAGACACACTCGCGCCAGTAGAGTCGTGAAGGTATTTACCTACAACACCGCTGCTATTGGCTAATCCATTTGGGTGATGGGAGGATTTCGAATTGAGAAGTATTCTTGCCGATTCGCATGCACTAGCTCCGAGAATTACGAGCTTTCCATTTACCTGATATTCTTGCAGATCCTTTCGGTTAACATACGATACGCCTTTTGCTACTCCATCCTTATCTACCATAACTTCTCTAACCATAGCATCGGTAATTACCGTTAAGTTACCCGTTTTTACCGCCGGGATAACCAAGCACGATGAGGCAGAAAAATCTCCGTACACTTTGCAGCTCCGTCCACACTGTCCGCAATAAAAACATGGCGCCCGATCATCATTCCCCTTAATAGCCTCTGTCATTACCGCACCCCTACCTGCAATTACCGGAACGCCAGCTTTTTGGGCTCCTTTTTTAATGAAAAGTTCATTTAAACGAGGTTTAGGTGGTTTCATAAAAATCCCATCGGGTTCACTTTGTATACCTTCAACCGTACCATAAATCCCGATCATCCTGTCTACTTTATCGTAAAAAGGTTTAAGATCCGCGTAGGTTATTGGCCAGTCGTCCGTTAATCCATCAGTAGGCTTAAAATCTTCTGGCCCCATACGTAACGAAATTCTTCCCCAATGATTGGTACGACCACCTAACATTCGCGACCTGAACCATTCGAATTCTGTTTTATCTTTAGTGGTATAGGGCTCGCCATCCAATTGCCAACCTCCATATGAAGCATCAAAATCTCCAAAAGGTCGAGTAGTTCCTGCGCCTCTACGGGGGGATTCCCATGGCCATTTTAACTGTTGAGCATCAATTCGTGGGTCGAAATATTCCCCAGCTTCTAGCATTAAGACTTTTTGACCGGCATTTGCCAATACATAGGCGGCCATTCCACCTCCAGCTCCTGAGCCAACAACAATGGCATCGTATACCGTTGTAGATTTTTTGATTTGGAAATCATTCATTATAAAATGTATAGAGTGTTTAGTTATCCTAATTTAAACTAAATTTTGTGAAATGAAAGAATTATACTCATCGGATGAGCAACCGGGTGAGTAATCGTTTTGATTTAATTTGATGTATTTTTGTAAATCAACACAGATTATGGGCAATAGTGAAACACTAGCAAAATTTAAAGATATGTTAATCGAAGTGATAACCACTGGTAGCTTTGTAAAGCTTTCTTTAGGTAACTATCATGGCAATGATAAAGCGCTTAAAAATCTGTACATAAAGCCTGTGAAAATTAAAAGGATGGATATGCTTTCCTTTAATTATCGATATCAAACCAGGGATATCTTTAAGAACCTTCCTATCATTGAAGGTGTTGATCTATTAACCAATCTCTTGAGCAACGATTTCAAAATCGGCACTCTTTTTACCAGGGATAGGGAAGTGATCATCGAACATAATAAAAAAAATATGATTGGAATCCGTGAGAGAAATTTGAATGAAAAGCTTCAGCCAACTTTATCACACGATAAGGAAAAGAAAAGGATAATCAAGGGCGTTGGAACGTCTTATTTACACGCTTTGAGAATTACTGATGATGCAGGAAATGTATATAAAAATGCTCAGGACAAATACAAGCAAATTAATCAATATATCGAGATTTTAAGTTCGCTAATCAGGGAACTCCCAGAAGAAACGGTAAAGAACGTAGTGGATATGGGATCTGGTAAAGGGTACTTAACCTTTGCTCTGTATGATTATCTGCATCAGCAGCTCAACTTAAAAGCTACCGTTACCGGTGTCGAGTTTAGAGAAGACCTCGTATCACTCTGTAATGATATTGCCAATCAAGCTAACTTTGGGCAATTAAAGTTTGTGCAGGGTACAATTGAGGATTATCCAGTTAAAGACATTAATCTACTCATCGCTCTGCATGCCTGTGATACTGCCACTGACGATGCCATTTACAAGGGTATTAAAGCAGGTGCCGAATTAATTGTAGTTGCACCTTGCTGCCACAAACAAATTAGAGGGGAAATCGAAAAACACAAAGTGAAAAATGAGGTTACTTTTTTAACGAAATATGGGATTTTCTTAGAGCGCCAAGCCGAAATGGTAACCGACGGGATAAGAGCACTGATTTTAGAGTATTTTGGGTATAAAACCAAAGTGTTCGAATTTATTTCCGACGCGCATACTCCAAAGAATGTTCTTGTTGTGGGAGTGAAAGGTAAGGAGCAAAGGGCGGGGAGCAAAGAAGATATATTACTTAAAATTAAGGATACAAAGGCTTATTTTGGAATTGGATACCATCATTTGGAGAAGTTACTAAATCTCTAACGCAAAGGTTTAAGACTTGGCTATTCTTATTAAATGCAGAGAACACAGAGATTCCGCAAAGAACGCGGAGGCGATGGTGCCCGAGACTTAGTATTTAAGATGTTTAACCTGCCTCCCAGGCTGCTATGACGGTAAAAATAATTAACCGCAAAGAGTTAAAGAATGTAAACTAAGGGGTAAGTTATTACTCATCGTCAACGTTTTTATTTCCTGTTTGCTTATTAATAAACTGAACAACTAATTTACTATTTGTCATAAGAAAAATGCCTATAATCGTTTTAACTAGATCAAATATGATCCATCCTGATGATTTGCCTTCGATAAACAATTGGCTTTGTTGAAGAAATAGAAACAACTGTCGGCAAAGCTGAGGCAAAGCATCAACAACTATTATCCCACCAATAACGATTGTTGCTATAGCCAATAATGTCGAGGCCTGTATACTAAAATCTAATTTATCTTCAATGAAGCCCTTATCGAGCCTAAGCTTGTCGATTAACCAAGTTGTTTGGAATATCAATAAAAAAAAAGTTAGAAAATAAATTATAAGTATTAATAGTAATGGAATGATTGAAAGAGTTGAACTATCCATCTCAATTGTACTTGCATAAAAGATTGGGTATAAGAATGATGGAATTACCGTTAAACTACTTAACAATAACCATATTCCTAAAATCTTTAAAAAAATTGTCCAAAAGGTTCGTATTGTCATAGCCTGTTTTTTATACAAAATATAAAAATATTATTTAATTATATATCCAAAGCAAAACAGCTTTCTTTCTGGTCTGTAAAAGCTTGTCTATTTTTGTCATTCCCGCATCTGCTATAACGGGGCAACCGGCACTCTGTCCGAATAAAGTTTGTGGATAAATTTCGTGATCTGGCACAGGTGTGTAGGAGTGGAGTACCACAATCCTTTTATAGGCATTGCTATTGGTTTTCTCCAATCCGTACATTTTGTAGTGGATATGGATGCCCCAGTTGCTGTATGATCTTCCTTTAACTTTGTATTTGCCTAGAGAAGTGCAATAACTACTTTCCCTATTACTGAAAACTGGCTTTGTAGCCGTACTTCCGCCTCCAACGCCGTGTGCGCAAAGACCTTCGATGAGAATTTGCTTGGTTTTAAAATCATAAACAAACATCCTGTTTTTCCCAGAAGGGATACTCATATCAACAAAAAGAACCATTGAAGAGTCCATGTTATTCTTTTTAACAAACGTCAAAGCCTCACTAATTTTCGAGGGATCGATTTTATTCTGAGCATAAACAGTGGACTTAACAAAGCCAATAAATACCAAGCATATGAGGATTGATTTTTGCACTATCTAATGTACTAAATCTTTAGTTGATAATCAAACTCCCATTAATTTAAAAAATTCTTGAATAGCGATCCCTCCAACTTTGTCCTTTCTTCGTGTCTTTGTGCCTTCGTGGTTTAAAAGCTCATAGGAAGAGGGCATAAGTTTTTTACCACAGAGCCACGAAGGAGAGTTATCGACTTAGCTGCTCTAAGATGTCTGGGATGGTGAAATAGTTTGACGTTCGGCTGTGGGGTTAAACGGTTGGTAACTCAGCTGTTCAAGATGTCTAAGATGGTGAAATAGTTTGGCGTTCGGCGGTGGGAGCAAAGCATTTGGCAACTTAGTTGTTCTAAAATGTCTGAGATGGTGAAATAGTAGAGCGTTTGGCGGTGAAGCGTAAAGCCGTTGGCAAATTAGCTGTTCTAAGGTGACTGAGGTGGTGATCACATGATGCACAACCAATTCTGCCAAGGTGTCAGCCATTTTATCCTTTATTTTTTACATTTTAACAGGCTTTTTGCCGTAATGCCTGCCAAAACCTAATTGGCACATTGCTTGTTATTATGCATATAAACAATAAAAAATTAACAGAAAAATATATAATAAAATGGGAAAAATAATTGGTATAGACTTAGGAACAACAAACTCTTGCGTTTCTGTAATGGAAGGTAACGAACCTGTAGTTATAGCCAACAGTGAGGGTAAGCGTACTACACCATCTATTGTTGCTTTTGCAGAAAATGGGGAGCGCAAAGTGGGTGAGCCGGCTAAACGTCAGGCGATAACGAACCCAACAAAAACAATTTATTCTATTAAACGCTTTATGGGCAGCAGTTATGCTGAAGTTGCTAAAGAAATTTCTAGAGTACCTTATAAAGTAATTAAAGGTGATAACAATACACCTCGTGTTGAAATAGACGATCGTAAGTATACACCACAAGAGATTTCTGCAATTATTTTGCAAAAAATGAAAAAAACTGCTGAAGATTTCTTGGGTCAAGAAGTTACTGAAGCGGTAATTACCGTTCCTGCATATTTTAATGACGCTCAGCGTCAGGCTACAAAAGAAGCCGGTGAGATTGCTGGCTTAACTGTAAAGAGAATTATCAATGAGCCAACTGCTGCAGCATTAGCGTATGGCTTGGATAAAGCACACAAAGACATGAAAATTGTGGTGTTCGACTGCGGTGGTGGTACACATGACGTTTCTGTTTTAGAATTAGGTGACGGTGTATTTGAAGTAAAATCAACTGATGGTGATACACACTTAGGTGGTGATGATTTTGATCATGTAATTATCGATTGGTTGGCTTCAGAATTTCAAACCGAAAACAGCATGGATTTAAGCAAAGATCCAATGGCGTTACAACGTTTGAAAGAAGCTGCTGAAAAAGCCAAAATCGAATTATCAAGCACTACCTCAACAGAAATTAACTTGCCTTATATCACTGCTGATGCAAGCGGTCCGAAACACTTGGTTAGAACGTTAAGCCGTGCCAAATTTGAGCAATTGGCTGGCGATTTGATCAAACGTACCATTGATCCTTGTAAATCTGCATTGAAAAATGCTGGATTAAAAGTTACCGATATCGACGAAATCATTTTAGTAGGTGGATCAACTCGTATTCCTGCAATCCAGGATGCTGTTAAAGCTTTCTTTGGTAAAGAGCCAAGTAAAGGTGTAAATCCTGATGAGGTTGTAGCTATCGGTGCTGCTATTCAAGGTGGTGTTTTAACTGGTGAAGTAAAAGATGTATTGTTATTGGATGTTACTCCACTTTCTTTAGGTATCGAAACTATGGGTGGTGTAATGACCAAATTGATCGAAGCAAATACAACTATCCCTTCTAAAAAAGCAGAAACTTTCTCTACCGCCGCTGATAATCAGCCAAGTGTAGAAATCCATATTTTACAAGGTGAGCGCCCAATGGCCGCTCAGAATCGTACGATTGGCCGTTTCATTTTAGACGGAATTCCACCAGCTCCACGTGGCGTGCCGCAAGTAGAAGTTGCTTTTGATATTGATGCCAATGGTATCTTGCACGTGAGCGCTAAAGATAAAGCTACTGGTAAAGAGCAAAAAATTCGTATTGAAGCTTCATCTGGTTTAACCGACGAAGAAATCAAAAGAATGAAGGAAGAAGCTGAAGCCAACGCAGATGCAGATGCCAAACAAAAAGAAGAAGCAGATAAGATTAATGGTGCCGATGCGTTGATTTTCTCTACTGAGAAACAATTAAAAGAATTTGGCGATAAATTATCTGACGACAAAAAAGCGCCAATCGAAGCTGGTCTGCAAAAGCTAAAAGATGCTCATGCAGCTAGAAACTTCGCTGATATTGATGCTGCACAAGAAGAGCTTCAAAATGCTTGGAATGTGGCTTCTGAAGAAATGTATAAAGCTGGTCAGGATGGTCAACCTCAAGAAGGAGCCCCTCAAGCTGATGCTCAACAAGGTGGCGATACCGTTACTGATGTTGATTTTGAAGAAGTAAAAGACGAAGAGAAGAAATAGTTTTAATCATCGGATGACTTAAAATCATCCGATGAATAGTTAAAAAGCGTCGCGATCAAAATCGGGACGCTTTTTTATTGACATTCATCCGCTAAAATTTCAATTGGTTAATATTCTTATAATTTTCAACTTCCTGGACAAATTTACCAGAACTGTCGTATACTAGGATGGTTGGTGTTCCATAGATCATGCCTAGTCCAAAATCAGCGGGGAAGCTATCCTTGTTATCAATTAAAACAACCGGTGTAAGTTCATCCACTTTGTTTGCCTTTACAAAATTACTAACCACTTTAGTGCTATTTTTACTGGAAACAAATATATAGTTGATTGATTTGTACACTCGATGTAGGTTGGATAATTCTACTATTGCTTTTTCGCAGTAACCACAATCTGGGGAGAAATAGATAAATAAAGTAGGATTTTTTGTTAATTCTATATTCGTATGGTATTTACCATCAAGGCCCAGGTAATTATATTGAGGAATGGTACTTCCGGAAGCGTACATCCTAAAGGTTTGTATGCTTAAGAATAAAATAAAGCAAATTCCTATGATTATAAAAGCCTTTTTCATTTGTATTCCCAACTATACATGTTAAAATTTTTCAAATACTTATCTATAAAATCCACAGTTTTTTCGACCTGAATAGTAGAAATAAAAGAAATGTTTTTTAGATCTCCGCTATCATCAATGAAAATTGTGCTTTTAGTACAGTTGTCCAAAATATATCTATCGTTTTGTTTAACATATTTGAAACGATAATTTTCTACTATTACTTTAAAGTTAATCGGTTTTGAATTACTGAAATTTATTTCCCGTTTAAAAAAAGGCTTATTATCCAGTAATTTTGACTCAAACTCGTAAATCCCATAATCGAATTTATCTATGATCAGGTATCCTTCAATATTCGAAAAATTCGATTTTTTCTTCTGTTTAAATACTAGCTTATAATAATTCTCGTCTTCCTCAATTTTGTAGTCAAATAAATCTTGGTGATAGAAAAAGTTTGTAAACTCGGTGCTATTGTGTATGCCAAGTGGGGTTTGTGCGCTTAAGACTGAAAAATTAGCAGATTTCCCTTTCCAGGAATAACTTTGATAAATATTTTCATTAGTCTTAATGGTCTCAAATTTTTTGATGATTTTATTTTGAATATTTATTTTAAAATTCGATCTATCAACGGTAAACCTATTGTTCAAATAATGGAGGGTATCATTATTTGCCATAAATTGGTTAAAAATCTGTATGTTGCGTGGCAAGCTGTAATTTGATTGGGGTTTTGGCAATCCATTTTCATCTTTACTCTTCATAAACTCAGCTATTTTACTGAGTAGCATCGTAGGATTAATTGGGGTGATCTTAACTTCTCTTAATACAATAACATCGTTTGCAATAAGTTCCACAAATTCGCTCAACTGGCTAACTGGTAAGCTATAGTCTTGAAATCCATTTTTAACGAAAGTGATACTGTCAATTCCGTTTGGTTTTAAGGTTATTTTTCCGAATATATCTGTTTCTCCAAGAACTTTTGTCTTAAAATAGACCAAAACGTTAGGGACTGGTTTGTGATCACTTTGCGATAAGATCGTAACCGTTTTAACCTGAGATCTTACACTATTAGAAAGGATTAGCAAAAATAAGATCAAATAATATTTTTTTCGCATATGATCAATTTGTTATTCTATCCATCTTACTTAATTGAAAAGCTGCCGTTATCCTGGCAGCTCTCCTTTATAGAAAGTAGACTATTCCCAGAACCAATCCCAGGTGCCGCCGTCTTCTCCACAACCAGTGGTGTAAGTATACGTATTTCCATACATGTCTTCGGCCGTGTACGTTTTCTCGCCTGACCACACTCTAACGATTCCGAAGAAATTAAAGCTTAATTTACACGTGTTTTTTACCAGTTCATCAACCATGGCAAATGAAGATGTTGTTAGTAATAAGCACAATCCTAATATTAAGGCGGCTTTTCTTGTCGTTTTTTTCATAAAACAATTTGTTAAGGAATGAATTAATTTAGTTATTTGTAACAATTGTGTTTCTCGAGAACATTTTTGTTACATAAAGCTTAGTTTTTAATTGTATAAAAGCGAAGCTAAAATGTCCGTTTTTCTTGCTGAATTTGCATCGGAAAATAGTGATTGATTTTAATTTATAAATTATTAATGCCACATCCCCATTAAAAATTACATATTATGCATCATGAAGTGATAAAAAAAATTAGGCGACTTCGTATCTCGAAAGGGCTATCTACCCAACAAATGTCAGAGAAATTAAATATAGATGTTTCAGCATACACGCGCTTGGAATCTGGCAAAACCTCTACATGGGCCAAATACTTACCAGAACTTTTATTGATTTTTGAGAGTGACCCAGTTTCATTTTTTGGAGACTTAGCACCAACCTCTAAGCCCATTTCTCCGATCAACCAAAATGCGAATAAAATCCTCGTTGAAGATTCAACCGCAGAGAACAAAGAAAAAGATAAGAAGATAGAATTCCTTTATCAAGAAAGGTTAAAAGATAAAGATATGATTATTGCGCAATTGGAAAAAATTATAGAAAAATTGACGTCTTAGTTAGAAAATCTACTTGTTTTCTTGCTTATTAATCGTAAATTCTAGTTCGTTTTTCTTACCGAAATGTTTATTCAATATTATTATAAACGGCCAAATTAACATTGGTGTCATCCTACTTAAGAAATTAATGTTCCAAGGGAGTACTGCGGCCAAAAAAATAGCAAAGAAAAAAATCATAGGAACCATAAGTGTTCTCCATCTGGCTAGCTGCCTTGCTTTTGGATCATCAAATCCATCAGAAATTCGCCCCTTATGTTTAATGATATAAGATAATAAGGCATAGTTTAACAGTCCTGTTGCAGCTACATTTGCACAGTAAAAATAATAAGGGATGTTATACATCATGTTTTCACTATAATAAGCCGAACTAAATGGCATTAAAATAATGCTGAATAAAAAGAAGAAATTGAGCCAGATTAGTTTGTCGTCGTAGTTTTTAATAAAAGAAAACAAACGATGATGAGAGCGCCAGTAAATAGCAATTACAAAAAAACTGATAAAGAAGCCAAAAAAAAATGGGAAAAGATGCAATAGCTGATTAATTACCTGTTCGTTTGTGGGATATTGTATAATTTCTTTTGTGAGATTGTTAACAATTGCAAGATGATCCACAATCGGGGGTTTAATTTCAATAACCAAAAGTGTAATTGCGATAGCAAAAACCGCATCCGTAAAAAGGATCATCCTTTCGATCTGAAATTCTTTTTTTATTTCATTTGAAACTTGTGACATAATAGAGCATTAATTTAACCTCAAGATAAACATTCTTCAATTATACCTTGAAGAATGTTTTCATTTTTGAACAATTCACTTAAAAGCTTGAACTGATTTTTGGCCCGATCCAAATTTTGGGCGGGATAAGAAATCGGATAATACATACTGCCATTTAAATAATCAGTAAGAAAACGTAAGGCCTGCATGTATACCATATACTTGCCAGAAAATAAAATAAGCTCTTTTTCAGTAGAAGTTAAAATGATGGCCATTTCAGAAAGATAGCCTTCGATCATTGCCTTAAAATAGGGTATTCTTATCTTAATCTTACTCAAATCGGTTTCATTTTCAGAAAAAGCACATAAATAGGTCCGCATCATATCCCCCAGATCGGAGATAAATTTGCCAGGCATTAACGTATCCAAATCGATTACACAAACTCCACCATTATCATCTTCAGACAAAAGGACATTGCTTATTTTTGTGTCGTGGTGCATTACACGGTCTGGAAATTCTCGTTTCTCGGGCACTCTTTCAGAGCTATGTAAGAAAGAATTATAATAAGATAAGATAAATTGATGATGTAAGGCCGTTTCGATCTCGGGCTTGGCAGGCGCAACTAACTCCGGTACCGACTGGTTTAACGCGAAGGTAAATTGTTCGTAACGCCACCCTAAATCATGGAAACCAGCAATAGTTGGTTTTAGAAGTGAAGTGTCAAATTTATCAAGTAACCTACTTAATTTTCCAAATTGCTTGGCAGCCTCAAAGGCTTGTTTCGGATCACTTAACACATCAAAGGCGATGGTATTTTTTACAAAGGGAAGTAAACGCCAATAATCACCCTTATGGATTGCCATTGGCTCTCCATTTAAGGTTGGGATAGGTGCAGGAAAAAGGTAATCAGGATAATTCTGCTTCAAATAGAAAGCTATTGCACTGAGATTTGTTGCAATGGCCTGTGGATCTTTAAATACCTGAATATTTATATGCTGAAGAATGTATTGTTCTTTTCTATCAGTTACAGAAAGCAAAAAAGTACCATTAATATGCCCAGCGCCTATCGGATGTACTGAAATCGCCTCTGGCAAAAACCCGTACGATTTTAGTATATCCTGATCAATAGTTAGCTCCACAATTTTTCAGGATACATTCCATCCTTTACCAACTGATTAATGCTTGCCTGTACAAATGGCTTATCTTCTTTATAGGTAACGCCAAACCATTGACTAGCAGTTGGAACCACTTTAAAGGTAGCAGTGTTGCTTTTAACTAAACTTTCGCCTATCAGGGGAATAAAAAATTCGGCCTTAGGCTTATCTTTATTTTCGAGAGCAAAATCTTTGAATAATCCTTCAGTAATTTTAAAAACTGCAGGAGTAAAGCCCCAAAAGTTCATCGATACTGGAGTTTCGAAATCTAAGGGATATTTTTTATCATCCTCTTCGTAGACAATTACGCCATCCTCTTGGTAAATTTTTGTACGTTCGATAATTTCATCTAAGTTTCCACTTTCGTCAACTTTACATACACCACGAGAAACGGAACCAAAATCCGATAAGGTTTTCCCTAGTTGATAGCCAATAATCGAATAATTGCTATCATTTGCTTCTTCGGTTAAAAAATCCACCATTTTTTTGAAGGCCTCAAATCCATAAAAGTCGTCGGCATTAATTACACAAAATGGTTCTTTAACCACTTTTCTGCCTGATAGGATGGCGTGTGCAGTACCCCATGGTTTTTCTCTATAAATTTCTTCCTCAATACCAAACTGCTTAAGGTCAAAATTTTGAAACACATAGTCAACTTCAATCTTTCCTTTGAGCTTAGGCTCAAAGATGCTTCTGAAATTTTCTACAAACTCTTCCTTAATGATAAACACTACTTTACCAAAACCTGCTTTGATGGCATCATAAATAGAATAATCAATAATGGTTTCCCCGTTAGGACCAAATCCATCTATTTGTTTCATACTTCCGTAGCGACTTGCCATTCCGGCAGCTAATATTAATAAGGTAGGTTTCATTGAAATTAATTAAAAATGATTTTACTAAAAAGTTTCCAAATGTAAGTTTTAAAAGCCGAAAATACCACCTCTTCCTGCTCTTGGTTTTTTTCCGGTGAGCATGCCGAAAAGCCCGCGTACGATCTCTTTACCAATTTGGCGGGTAATGGTTGCACCCATTACTTTTTCGACTATACTTTTTTCTCCGGTACGAGGTTTATTTTCCTGTTCCTGGCGTTTTTGTTCTTGGGCAGCTATCGCTATTTCGTTATCCTCGGCTAATGTTTTATTGATCCTATCCGTTAACATTTCGTAAGCGCTTACAGGATCGATTTGTTTTTGATATTTCGCATATAAGGGGCTGGACTCCATCAGCTTTTCGCACACTGAAGTTGCCAATGGGCCCATTACCGCTCTTGGTGGGGTGAGCATCGTGGCTACCACTTCGGTAGGGATGCCCTTCTCATTTAATACGGTAATCAATGCCTGTCCTGTTCCTAAGGTGGTTAAAATTTGGTCAATTTCATAGAAATCAGATTTCGGATAGGTCTTAACTGTTTTTTTAAGTGCATCCACATCGTTAGGTGTAAATGCCCTCAGCGCATGCTGTACTCTATTTCCTAATTGCGCCAATACAGTTTCTGGAATATCCATAGGAGATTGTGTACAGAAAAATACCCCTATCCCTTTTGATCTGATCAAGCGAATAGTGGTGTTTATCTGGTCTAAAAAAGCTTTCGAAGCATCGTTAAATAACAAATGTGCTTCATCAAAAAAGAATACGAGTTTTGGTTTGTCTAAATCGCCAACTTCGGGCATAGCATGAAAAATTTCGGCCAGCAAGCTTAATAAGAAGGTCGAGTACAAAACAGGTTGATTTTGGACATCAGCAATATTTAAAAGGCTGATTACACCCTTTCCATCAATACGGTTAAAAAGATCTTCAATATTAAAGGATGTTTCTCCAAATAGATTACTTAGCCCCTGTTGCTCAATGGTTACTATTTTTCGTAATATGGTACTGGATGTTGAAGTGGAGATAGAACCATAACTGCTTTTTATTTCTAGCGCCCCAAGACCTTCAGATAGGTAACCCAGCAATTTTTTTAAATCATTTAAATCTACGATCGGCATTTTGTTGTCGTCGGCATATTTAAATATAACGGCTAAAACCCCTGTTTGAGTTTCATTTAGTGTTAATATCTTAGCTAACAAAACTGGCCCGAACTCGGTAACTGTTGCCCGCATTTGTGCCCCAGTTTTTCCGCTCAGCGAGTAAAGTTCTACGGGAAAAGAACTAGGGATAAAAGGTTTGTTAAGCTGTTTTGCTCGTTCTTCAATTTTAGGATTGGTAGTACCAGGTTCATATAAACCAGAAAGATCCCCTTTAACATCAAGCATAAAAACCGGCACATTGGCTTCCGAAAGTTGCTCTGCCAACAATTGGAGGGTCCTGGTTTTTCCGGTTCCTGTTGCGCCCGCAATTAAGCCGTGTCTATTCATCATGCGCAAGGGCAGGTTAACCTCTGCTTCGCTAAGTACTTCGCCATCTAATATGCCCGCGCCTAAATAAATTGATTGGCCCGTAGGGGCATATGATGCTTTTATTTTTTCTATAAATAAAGCTTTTTGACTACCCATTTTTTGTTTGATTTCATTAACAACAAACTGAAATGAGGCTAGTTTGATAATTTATTATTTAACCACTTATTTCTAATGAAAGTATTTCAGGGAAGTCTACTTAAAAATAAATCCACTTCATCTTTTTTCTCCTTACTTAATGGCTGTTCATCCTCTGTAAAGTAGATTCGTGGTTTATACTCCATTTCTAAATAAGCAGAGGTTAATTTAAAGGGCATTTCAAAACCATCAGGCAGTTCTGGATCTGTCCCTATCGCAATTAAAGATGTGGTTTTACCCTTTAATGTTCTACCAATATCTTTTCGCGTGGTAACCAGATCAGTAAGTCTATCAAAGAAATTTTTCATTACCCCACTCATGGAATACCAATAAACAGGTGTAGCAAAGATTATGGTTTGATGTGCTAAGAGCTCAATTATAACAGAATCGAACCGATCGTTAGCATCATATACGCCTTCGTAGTTATAAGGAGAGATGTGATATTCAAGCAAATTAATTTCTTGATGGTTAATATTTTTGAATACCTCAGTTACAAAACGCTGCGTATTGCCATTTGATCTTGCACTTCCGATAATTATTAAGGGGCTATTTTCCATTTTATCCAGTCTTTTTGAACAACAGTTAATGCAAAGGTTTTGATTTCCTTAATATTAATTAGGCTAATGAAAAAGAGGATAGAGTTACCCGAAATGATTATAGGATGGTGCTAGGATAGATCCATTCTGCGCTGAAATTCATCCACAAACAAGCTTACATGATAACCATCCATTAAGGCATGGCTTACATGGATAGACACAGGCATTAGCTTTTCGCCGTTAACTTCGGTCATCTTCCCAAATGAAATTTTGGGGCAGCTATCTTTAAACGAAAAGCATCTTGCATGCGATAATGCGGTGAATTTTAACCATGGCATAGCGGAAATATGAATAACATTATCCCCTGAACCTGCAGGTACCAATCCTGAGCTATTCCGAACCCTATCTATTTCTTTATTGGCAATTACTTTAAATTCTTCAAAGCTGACCTCGTAATCTATATAAGAGAACCCAAAGGTATGATCGGGCCTATTTATTACGGCTGATGCATGCACCTTATCATAACAGTAGATTTGGCCATCCTCAATACGCAACTTAAATGATTCGATCGCATTTGCCGCAGCTAAACATTGATGTAAATAATACAAGAAAAAGCCGTTGCCTTCCTTTTTACACTTCCGATAGGCTATCGTGCAGTTAATTTCTACACACACGCCAAAAAACGGTTCTTCAAATTTATTGAAAAAGTTAAAATGGTCTTTTCGGGGCCAATTGCTCAAATCTACAAGCTGTTTCATTTTCTTAGTAAAGGCAAAATCTCTGCGAGTGAATTAATAGATGTAAAATTTATATGCTCTACATTGTTTTCTACCACCTCGTGGGCCCAAGTGGTATGGTAAGGCACATGAATTGCATTTCCACCAATGGCTAATACGGGGAGGATATCCGATTTTAAGGAATTTCCAATCATTAAAAAATTTTCGGGCTTACAATCCAAATGCTTCAGCAATTTTAGGTAGTCACGTTCTTGTTTATCGCTCATAATTTCGATATGGTGAAAGTAATGCTCAAGATCTGATTTTTGTAACTTTCTCTCCTGATCAAGCAAATCACCTTTGGTTGCCACTACAAGCTTGTATTCTCCTTGCAGCGCCGAAAGCACTTCATCAACACCATCCAATAGCTCTATCGGCTTGTTTAATTGTTCTTTTCCATATTCGATGGCTTTGTTAATCATTTCAAGTGAGGCCGTACCCTCGGTAACCTCTAAAATGGTCTCGATCATCGAAAGCATGAAACCCTTAATACCATAGCCATACAATGGAAGATTTCTGATTTCTGTCTTAAATAATTCGTTTGCAACACTATGTAATGGCAGGTAATCTTCCAATAATTTGCAGAATTTCTCTTCCGCTTCCCTAAAGTAGGGCTCATTTACCCACAAAGTGTCATCAGCATCAAATGCGATAACGTTGATGTTATTCATGAAGCAAAAATAGATAATTGTTTTAAGGTTTGTACCAAAGGCATCCCTTTGGGAGAAAGTTTTAAAGGTTGTTGTAAAAGGCATCCCTTCGGGAGAAAGTTGGAGGTTGGAAGGGATTTGAACCAGACCTGAGACACTGGTGTTGGTGTACTAAATTAGCACTGGTAGCGCGAATAGGATCGTGCCTACAATAAACAAAAAGGTTAACACATGCACCATGGTGTTGTTTATCCTTAGAAAGATAAACTGCTCAATAGTTCTGCCCAGACAAAATATTGAAATTCCTATCATAAACCAATTGCCAAGTTTCGTTTCTACCAAATCTTTTGGGAATACAAAACAGATGCTGGCTACAAACAAGAAAAAGTAGATTAGTCTTAAATTGGCGATCTGGATAATTGCCCTGTTCGCTAAATTTATTTTTTTGAGGTCATTTTTCCAATCAAACAGTTTCCAAAAGAAGAGATGAAAAATGGCAAACCCTACCGCATAGAGGCCACATGCATAAATAAGGTATTGAATTGTAACAGTGAGCATTTATTATTAATAATTTCCCATTTATCAATCTAATATACAGCTAATTCTGATTTAATAATGCGGATTGTATCCCGATAACTATCAGGACCCTCAATGGTCGAGAGAGAATTTCTCGACCAACCACATAAAAAAAGCCCGAGAATTAATCCCGGGCTTAAGTTGCTTCAGTCTTTCAGTTCTTATTTAAATTCCCTAAAATCCTGGTCGGCCTTAATATTTAACAAACTTTGATAAATTAGGCTAATTACGTTATCAACATCTTCTTTGTGCACCATTTCTACCGTAGTATGCATATAGCGTAGGGGCAAAGAAATTAATGCCGAGGGTACCCCACCATTCGAATAGGCAAATGCATCGGTATCGGTTCCCGTAGAACGAGACGATGCCTGGCGCTGGAAAGGAATTTCGTGCTGCTCGGCTGTTTTAATTAATAATTTATTTAAGTTGGTTTGTACGGCCGGGGCATAAGAAACAACGGGTCCTTTTCCGCATGCTAAATCGCCCTGCGTAATCTTACTGATCATTGGTGTCGTGGTATCATGGGTTACATCGGTAACAATAGCTACATTAGGCTTAATGCGTTGTGCAATCATCTCAGCACCCCTTAAACCTATTTCTTCTTGCACCGAGTTAACGATATATAAACCAAAAGGCAATTTTTTCTTGTTTTCTTTTAATAAACGGGCAACTTCAGCAATCATAAATCCACCTGCACGGTTATCTAAAGCCCTACCTACATAATACCTATCATTTAAGATCATAAATTCATCCTCGTAGGTAATTACACAACCTACGTGGATTCCTAATTCCTCTACCTCTTCTTTAGTTGTGCATCCACAATCTAGAAAAATATTTTTCAATTGCGGCGCCTCTTCTTTTTCGCCGTGACGGGTATGGATAGCAGGCCAACCGAAAACCGCATTAACCAAGCCTTTTTCGGTATGGATGTTTACACGTTTAGATGGTGCTATTTGATGATCTGAGCCCCCATTACGAATAACATAGATCAAGCCATCACTAGTAATGTAGTTTACATACCAAGAGATTTCATCGGCATGTGCCTCAATCACTACTTTATAAGGGGCTTTAGGATTAATTACTCCAACCGCAGTTCCATAATTGTCTACAAAATGCTCGTCGATATAGGGTTTAAGGTAGTCGAGCCATATCTTTTGCCCGCCCCATTCATAGCCTGTAGGAGCGGGATTGTTAATGTACGCTTCAAAAAACCGTACTGATTTATCGGTTACTACCGGGATATGTTTTTTCTTAGTTTCTTCTTTCTTCTTTGCCATAATATGATTACACCGATGTTTATGATTACACCGATTTTTTTATTTCTATTTCTTTGTGATCTTAGTGCCTTTTTGGTTAATCATTACGATTTCGGTAAAAATATAAATATTGTTGTAACTATTATTATCTTTTCTTGCGTAAGGCGTAAAGCGTTTGGCGCTAAGCGTTAGGTGCGCATTTGCAACTCCATCCTCACAAACTCAAATCCAGCTGCAGTATATGTTTGCTTCGTTTCCGTAAAACCCAGTCTGAAATAGAATTCTTTCGCATTTGTTCGGGCATTACACCAAAGCATGCTTATTTGTTGAACGGTACAAAAATCGATCAGGTAATGCATCAATTGTGTGCCCAACCCTTGATTTTGAACTTCTGGCAAAATGGCAAGTTTTCGGAATTGCCCAACATCACCGTGTGTAAATAATGACACTACGCCTTTCAATTCATCATTGAAATAGATTCCGAAATGGGTTCCATCAAAATCATTTTCTAATTTAACAAATTCAATAGGATGCTCGGGGTACATAGCACGGTGCCTAATGCGCCAAGTTAATGGTGGAAATATTTGTTCTACAACTGCTGTTGCCATAAACGACCTGCTATTACTTATTTTTTCTACTGTAAAATTGATAGATTAAGATATTAACTAGGATGATGGCGGTAATGCCATAACAAAAAACATCCCATCCACCCAAATCCCACAGCCATAGCCCTAATGCTGAACCACAACTAGCGCCGATAAAGCTTACCGACATAAAAATAGTATTTAGCCTGTTTCTCGCTTCAGGTATAAGGGTATAGATTTTGGTCTGGTTGGTTACGTGGATAGCCTGCTGACCGATATCGATCAATACGATACCTAACACGAAAAAATAAAGATAGCTTCCTGTAAAGTAAAACAGGGCAACACTAATTAGCTGGAGCAAAAATCCTATCATTAAGTTTTTACGCGGATTATTGCTGTCGCTAAGTTTGCCCACCAATGGGGCAGCCAATGCTCCCGCCGCGCCGGCAATGCCGAAAAGTCCGATTTGTAAGGTTTGGAAGTTAAAAGGGGGATTAGCTAAAAAAAGCACCATGGTAGTCCAAAATGCACTAATGATAGCAAAAGCTAAAAAATTAATGATCGAAGCTTCTCGTAAAGCGGGCTGCGATTTGATGTAACTAAACATCGATGTCATTAATTGTTTATAGGTGCCTTTAAAAGCCGGGTAGCTTTGAGGAAACCGCTTAGCCATTAAGCCTATTAACAGTAAACATATGCCAGCGGCGATGAAATACATCGCTCTCCATCCTAGCCAAAAACCAATGCTTCCGCTTACTGCTCTAGAAGCTAAGATCCCTACCAATAGGCCGCTCATGATTATACCAATGTTATGCCCACGATTCTCATCGCTACTTAAATTGGCCGCCAGTGGCAGAATTAATTGGGGCACAATAGAACAGGCACCAATACATAGGCTTGCTATCTCTAAAAGCAAGAACGAGGGAGAAAATGCCGCAGCCAATAAAGCAAAAATGGCTAGGCTTGTAATAACGAGAATCTGCTTTTTGCGTTCAAACATATCGCCCAATGGCACCAGAAGAAATAACCCAATGGCGTAACCAGCTTGAGTAAGATAGGTAATCCGTCCCGCATCAGTTTCTGAAAGCTTAAATTCTCTAGCCACAAGGATAATTAAAGGTTGGCAATAATAAATATTGGCAACGATTAAGCCCGTGCAAAAAGCCATAAGGAGAGTGTCTGAACGTTTTAAGCCCATGTAATAGGTAAAAGGTAAGAGGTGAGATGGAAAATGGAAGGGCGAATCCCAAGACACATCGTCCGTCTTTCATTTGCCCGGAGGAGGCAAGATAGAAAATGGAATGGAGAATTGCTAGACACATCTGCCATCTTCCATCTCACATTTTCCATGTTATAAAGGGATATTCCCATGTTTTTTTCTTGGATTATTTACCACTTTGTTTTCTAGCATTTTGAATGCTTTAATCAATTTTATTCGGGTTTGTGACGGTTCAATTACTTCATCAACAAAGCCGCGTTCTGCCGCACGATAAGGGTTCGCAAAAATATCGGAATAAAGCTTTTCTTTTTCGAGCCACTTTTCCTGTGGATTTTCTGCAGAAGAAATTTCTCGTTTAAAGATAATCTCTGCTGCACCTTTTGCTCCCATCACGGCAATTTCTGCACTGGGCCATGCATAGTTTAAATCGGCTCCGATGTGTTTCGAGTTCATTACATCATAGGCCCCCCCATATGCTTTCCTGGTGATTACTGTAATTCTTGGAACCGTTGCTTCGCTAAACGCGTACAACAACTTCGCCCCGTTGGTAATTATCCCGTTCCATTCCTGATCGGTACCAGGTAAAAAGCCGGGTACATCCTCAAAAACCAAGATAGGGATATTAAAGCAGTCGCAAAAACGAACAAATCTTGCCGCTTTTACAGAAGCATGGTTATCAAGCACTCCTGCTAAATAGGCGGGTTGATTGGCAATAATCCCAATGCTTCTTCCCGCTAAACGAGCAAAGCCCACCACTATATTTTCTGCATAGGCAGCATGTACCTCTAAAAAACTATCCCCATCGGCAACAGCTCCAATTACATCCCGGATATCATAGGGCTGGGTTGCATTTTGAGGTAGGAACTCGTTTAAGGCAGGTCTGCTTTCTTCGCCCATTTGATAGGGTAAATTGGAAGGTGTTTCTTCACAATTTTGAGGCATATAGCTCAACAACTTTTTAACGTGACTGATCGCATCCAACTCATTGGCACAGGCAAAATGTGTTACACCAGATTTTGTAGCATGGGTTATTGCTCCTCCCAATTCTTCAGAACTAACTTCCTCATGGGTAACCGTTTTTACAACATTCGGACCGGTTACAAACATGTACGATGTATTTTCTACCATTAAAATAAAATCGGTTATTGCTGGCGAGTAAACTGCGCCCCCCGCACACGGTCCCATAATTGCCGAAAGTTGTGGTACAACCCCCGATGCCTGTACATTGCGGTAGAAAATATCTGCATAGCCTCCTAAAGAAACCACACCCTCCTGGATTCGGGCACCTCCACTATCGTTTAATCCAATAATTGGAGCGCCATTTTTCATTGACATCTCCATTATCTTACAGATTTTTTCGGCATGGGTTTCTGATAAAGAACCTCCAAAAACGGTAAAATCCTGCGAGAAAACATAAGTTAATCTGCCATTAATGGTTCCATAGCCTGTAATCACTCCATCCCCAAGGTATTTTTCATTTTCCATGCCGAAATCGGTACTGCGATGGGTAACCAGCATGCCTATTTCTTCGAAACTCCCTTCATCCATTAAAAAATGGATGCGCTCCCTTGCAGTAAGTTTGCCTTTTTTATGCTGACTTTCTATTCTATGCTTACCGCCCCCTAAATGCGCTTCCTGTACTTTATCCTGTAGCTTTTCAATCTTATTTTTCATCTGTTAGATTATTGATGAGCATTTAAAGCGCTTAAATTACATTTAATCTGTTGCTTTTTTGTAGTTGAGTTAAAAAAATTAAGGCTCGGCGTTTGGTGATAAGCGCAAAGCGAACTAACCACTTTACGCCAATGCCAATCGCTCAGCTCATTTAAGGCTCAGCGTATTGCGATGAACGCTAAGCGAACCCAATGCTTTACGCCCAACCCAATCGCTCAGCACATTTATTACAATTTAATTACTAATAAATTAAACGATCTGATATTTTTGGAGCTATTTTTGAAGCTTGAACAAAAAAATGATCATTTTATGTTTTTAAGAAAATACTATTTACTGATAGTGGTTGTCTTTATGGGCATCTTTACTGCTAAAATGGTAATTTCTGGTGCACCCATTTTGTTTGCCCACATGGACAAAGACTTGATGAATGCTGTAATTATGCAGCTAGAGCATGAAAATAATGGGGATGATACCTCTAAAGAGAATGTGAAATTTGCAGATCATAAATTAATGATCCATCGCTACGATCTAACTTATGTGCCCATACTTATTAGTATCGGGATTAACAATAGTTTTATCGACCACTCCCGGCGACATGTAGATCCGTACCACCCTTCTGTTCCCACACCGCCACCTAACTTTTCTTAGTTTTTAATGAATTAAAAATGAACTGTAAATATCCATTTACAGGCATTGCCATATTTAAAAATTAATAAAATTTAACGCACCGTTATGGAAAATAGAAATTCGGCCACATTCAGGTTCGAAGTAAAAAAATATATCTTAAAAAAGAACCTACAGCGCGATATTCCATCAAGTCTAGTGGTATTTTTAGTAGCATTACCCCTGTGTTTGGGTATTGCATTGGCTTCAGGAGCACCACTATTTGCAGGTCTAATTGCGGGTATTGTTGGTGGTATTGTGGTAGGTTTTTTGAGTGGTTCGCAATTAAGTGTAAGCGGACCGGCAGCCGGATTAACGGCCATTGTATTAAGTTCAATCGCCAGTTTGGGCAATTATCAGATTTTCTTGCTTGCGCTAGTTTTAGCTGGCGGACTTCAGTTGGTGCTAGGCCTAATTAAAGCAGGAACCATAGGGAATTACTTTCCGTCAAGCGTTATAGAAGGGATGCTGGCAGGAATTGGTGTGCTGCTAATCCTGAAACAATTGCCCCATGCCGTTGGAGTAGATAAGGACTTTTTTGGAGATGAAGGTTTTTTTCAAAAAAATGGAGAAAACACATTCTCGGCTATCCTTAGTTCAATTAGCGAATTCAGTTTAGTTGCCGTAATTATTAGTGTAGCATGTCTGCTGATACTAATTTATTGGCCTAAAATAAAAAAGCTAAATGCAGTGCCTGCACCATTTTTAGTGGTGGCTTTAGGTATAGGATTGGCCTTGGTTTTTAAAGGCACCTCGTATGAATTAAAAGGCGATCATATGGTAAATATCCCCACTTTTAACGGATGGAGAGAATTTACAGGCTTGTTTACCAGTCCAGATTTTTCAGCTATTGCCCGTTGGGATGTATGGTTGGTGGCCGGAACAATAGCCGTAGTGGCAAGCCTTGAGACTTTATTGGGGGTTGAAGCAGTTGACAAGCTCGACCCTATTAAACGGGTTACACCAACTAATAGAGAGCTCATTGCCCAAGGCGTTGGTAATATCACTAGTGGTATGTTGGGCGGGTTGCCCATGACTTCAGTTATTGTGCGTAGCTCGGCGAATACTAATGCTGGGGCAAGAACGAAAATGTCGTCTATTTTTCATGGAACATGGTTGCTGCTTTCGTTGATTTTCATCCCGAATTTGATTAATATGATTCCATTGGCCTGTTTAGCAGCTATTCTGTTGTTTACAGGTTACAAACTTACCCGTATTTCATTGTTCAAACACATGTACCATAAAGGATGGGATCAATTCATTCCGTTTGTGGTTACCGTAGTAGCGGTTGTGCTAACCGATTTGTTAAAGGGTGTAGGTATTGGAATGGCATTCTCCATATTTTATCTATTAAGAACCAATATGAGAAATCCATATTTTTACAAGATACAGGAAGAAGGCGATAAGAAACATATCAGAATAAAATTGGCAGAAGAGGTTTCATTTTTAAACAAAGCGGCAATTCAAGTGCTTTTAACGGGAATTCCGAAAGAAACAAATGTTATTATAGACGGTTCAAATTCCCGGTTTATCGATCCAGATGTGTTGGAAACGATATTTAATTACAAGCACAATGCATATACTAAGGGCATTATTGTAACTTTAGATCATATTAAAAGTCATTACACTGTGCCAAAATTAAACACCAAGATTGTAGAAGAAATTAATCATTAAGAAATTATGTGCGCAAAATCAATAGAAAATTATAATCAGCAAACCATTACTTACGACAGTTTATTGCAGGGCAACAAAGATTGGGTTGCCGAAACATTAAATGTAGATCCCGAATATTTTAATAAACTATCTGCCGGCCAGAGTCCGCCAGTGCTATGGATCGGCTGTTCAGACAGTCGTGTTCCGGCTAATCAAATCACCAATACCAATCCAGGCGATATCTTTGTTCATCGTAACATTGCCAATGTAGTAACCCATACCGATATGAATTTACTGAGCGTATTGGATTATTCTGTAAATGTGCTGAAGGTTAAACACATCATCGTATGTGGTCATTACGGCTGTGGTGGAATTAATGCTGCTCTGGGAAATACCCAGGTGGGCCTGATAGATAATTGGTTAAGGAATATTAAAGATGTGATCCGTATCCATGATCGTGAAATGGCAACAATCAAAGATCCTGAAAAAAGAAGCAACAGATTGGTGGAGTTAAATGCTATTGAAAGCGCTACCAATGTAACCTGTACTTCAATTGTTCAAAATGCATGGGCAAGTGGTCAGGAACTATCCGTTCATGCTTGGGTCTACAACCTTAAGACTGGAATTATTACAGATCTGAAGGTAAGTACATCTAGTGCAGAAGATATTTTGCCAGTTTTTAAAATGAAGATCGATAAATAAAAAAGCTTGTTCAATAATGCATTTTTTAGCGCCACCTCGTAGGTTCTACAGAACCTACGAGGTTTTTCTGTCAAAAAGGTAATTTAAAAGTTTTTTTTGTCAAGTTTAAAGACTTTTTCCCTCCAATATTTAAGATAATGCAAAAAGCCACAAATTTTCATCTGTGGCTTCTTTTACTAAACGCTTAATCGTTTCCTAAAAAAGGATATCTATAATCTTTTGGTGGATCGAAGGTTTCTTTGATCGTACGTGGAGAAACCCAACGTAGTAGATTGATCATTGAGCCTGCCTTGTCATTTGTTCCGCTTCCTCTGGCACCTCCAAATGGCTGTTGGCCTACAACCGCGCCTGTACATTTATCATTGATATAAAAATTTCCTGCCGCATTGCGTAAGCGCTGTGTTGCTTTTTCTATTGCATAGCGATCCTGAGCAATTACGGCACCCGTTAGCGCGTAAATAGAAGTGCTATCAATAATATCCAGTGTTTTTTCGAAGTCGTTGTCGTCGTATATAAATACGGTAAGTACTGGGCCGAATAACTCTTCGCACATGGTGGTGTAGGATGGATCATCAACTACCAACACCGTTGGCTCGATAAAATAGCCTTTACTTTTATCGTAATTGCCGCCCGCAATAACTTGTACACCTTTATCTTTTTTGGCAGCATCAATATATTTAGCTAGGCTATTAAAAGATTTCTCGTCTATTACAGCATTGATGAAGTTGCCAAAATCTTCTGTTCCGCCCATCTTAAAGGTAGCAAGATCACGAAGCATAAATTTTTTCACTTCTGGCCAAACACTCTTTGCGATATAAACTCTGGAAGCTGCTGAACATTTTTGCCCCTGATATTCGAAAGCCCCACGTATGATAGCGGTACTTGATACCTCAGCATGAGCTGAACCATGAATTAATATAAAGTCTTTCCCACCAGTTTCGCCAACAATGCGGGGATAGGTTTTGAATTTATGGATATTGTTTCCAATTGTTTTCCAAATGCCCTGGAAAACACCGGTGGAGCCTGTAAAGTGGATCCCTGCAAAATCGGGATGCGAAAATATCACATCTCCAGCATCTGGGCCAGAAACATATACAAGATTGATTACACCATCAGGCAATCCGGCTTCGCGGAAAATCTGCATCAATACATTTGCTGCAAAAATTTGCGTATTTGCTGGTTTCCAAACAACCACATTGCCCATCATAGCAGCTGAGGTAGGCAAGTTCCCTGCAATTGCAGTAAAGTTGAATGGCGTGAGCGCAAATACAAATCCTTCTAAGGGACGTTGCTCTACACGGTTCCAACTGCCACGAGGCGATACAGGAGGCTGCTGTTTATAAATTTCGCACATATAACTTACATTGAACCGTAAGAAGTCTATCAATTCGCAAGCTGAATCAATCTCTGCCTGATAGGCATTTTTACTTTGGCCCAACATGGTTGCTGCATTTAATTTATAGCGGTAAGGCCCCGCAATAAGATCGGCAGCTTTAAGGAAAATGGCTGCTCGATGTTCCCACGCTAAGTTTTCCCAATCGGCTTTTGCCGCCAAGGCCGCATCTATGGCCAAACTCACATGGTCTTTATTTCCTTTACTAAAATTAGCCAATAAATGCTGATGATCATGCGGAGGGGTAACTTTCCCGGTTTCCTCTGTAAAAACTTCATCTCCGCCGATGTACATAGGAATGTCTATTACTTTTGAACGGGCATCGGCCAATGCCTCTTTTAATAATTCGCGTTCTTTACTTCCCGGTGCGTAACCCAAAATGGGTTCGTTAACAGGTGTAGGTACGTTAAAAAATCCTTTTAGCATAAATTATATTCTAGTTTCTGCAAAGATAAGGACTAGGATTTTAAGTTTGCAGGATTATAGGATTAATCTTGGTATTTTTGGTTATTTTTGAGGGGAATGAATAGTTACCTACGCCTCTTATTATATCCTTTTTCATTGATCTACGGTTTTATCATCCTGTTAAGAAATAAAGGGTATGATTGGGGTATATTCAAATCTGTAAGTTTTGATCTGCCGCTAATCTGCATTGGTAACCTGGTTGTTGGCGGTGCCGGAAAGACACCAACTACAGAATATGTCGTTAGGCTTTTATCAGCTTACAAAATTGCAATTCTAAGTAGGGGATATGGGCGTAGAACGAAAGGTTTTATCTTGGCTGATCCTGCTGCCACTGTTCAAACCATAGGTGATGAGCCGCTACAATATTATCAGAAGTTTCCCCAGGTAACGGTTGCCGTTTGTGAAGATAGGGTAGAAGGGATTCGTCGTTTAAAGGATCGCCATGATGTGATTTTACTGGATGATGCATATCAACATAGGGCGGTTAAGCCCGGCTTCACTATTCTGCTTTTCGAATTTGAAAAGTTGCTAAAAAGGCAATTATTATTACCAGCGGGAAATTTAAGAGAACATTTATCCAATTATAACAGGGCAAATGCAGTATTAATTACAAAAAGTCCTAGCCCCGTAAATATTGTAGATCAGATCGAAATTAGGCGCAAGATAGATGTGACGCTCGATCAACGGATTTCCTTTTCCTCTATCAGCTATGCTACGCCTATTCATGTATTAAATGGCGAAAATATAACAAACGAAACACTCGGAAACAGAACTATTTTTGTGCTCACTGGTATCGCTAATCCGAAACCCCTGCATGCTTATCTAGAGAAGTATTCAAACAACATTCATAAATTTGAATTTCCTGATCATTATGATTTTAAAGTGCAGGATATCGTGCGGTTAATTAAAGCTTTTAATAACCACCCTTCAAAGGAAAAAATTATAATTACAACAGAAAAGGATAGTAAGCGTTTATTAACAGGTGAGATAAAAGATTTACTGTTAAATTTGCCAATATTTTATTTGCCAATTGAGATTGAACTCGCATCAAAAGATAAGCTTATCTTTGACCAAAATATAATAAACTATGTTGCAAACGCTAAAAGAATCAATAGAATACCTTAAACGGAAAATAGGAAGTTTTGAGCCAGAGGTTGGGATTGTGCTAGGTACTGGACTTGGCGGTTTGGTAAAAGAAATCGATGTTTTGCATAGCATTATGTATTCGAGCATTCCCAATTTTCCGATATCAACCTTAGAGTTCCATTCGGGAAAACTGATATTCGGAACATTAAAAGGTAAAAAAGTGGTTGCGATGCAAGGCCGATTGCATTTTTATGAAGGCTATTCTATGCAACAGATTACTTTTCCGATTCGGGTATTGAAAGAGCTTGGTGTTAAACATTTATTGGTTTCGAATGCTGCAGGATCTTTAAATCCGGCTTTTAAGAAAGGGGATCTAATGATTATCAATGATCATATCAACCTTCAATCTGAAAGTCCGTTGCGTGGTATCAATGATTCTGATCTCGGACCCAGGTTTCCCGACATGAGCGAACCCTATAAAAAGACATTAATTGCCGAAGGTCTGAGAATTGCAAAGGCGGCAAATATTACTTGTCACCAGGGAGTTTATATTGCCGTAACCGGCCCGAATTTAGAAACAAAAGCAGAGTATAAATACCTTAGGATTATTGGTGGTGATGCTGTAGGAATGAGTACCGTACCAGAAATAATCGTTGCCAACCATATGAGCTTGCCTGTTTTTGCTATTTCTGTTTTAACAGATGAAGGCTTTCCTGATGAACTTAAACCTGTTAGTGTAGAAGAAATCATCGCTACGGCTACAAGTGCCGAACCCAATATGACAGCCATACTTAGTGAGCTTATTTCTACTTTATAATGCGTAAGATTAGAGTATTCCTGATTTTTTGCTGTCTTTTGCTAGGCATAACGAATGTCTTTGCGCAAGATCTCAAAACAAATGTAGGTAATAATAAAGAACTGGATTCGCTGAGAAAAAAAGAGGAAAGTGCTGGAGATTCGGTTGTTTTTAATTCTAAGTACATCAGGTATACCACATTGCGATTAACCAAGGATAGTATCCAAACCATCCCCATTGATACTGGGTTAACAGGCATACAGAATTTTAGCATTATAGTGCAGCCCCGAAATCCTAGAATAAGTACAGGTTTATTAGGTTTGCCAACTATGTCTCTGTTGTTTGAGCCTGTAAAAACAATTGGTTTCGAAGCTGGCTTCCATTCCTTAGAACCCTATGCGCTAACTCCTGATGATATTAAATATTATAGGGCAAGAACACCATATACAAATCTATATTACGTAAGCGGGTCTGATAAGGAGCAAGTCCTTAAGCTTACTCATACACAAAATATCAAAAAGAACTGGAATATTGGAGCCAACTTTAACCGGATCGGTTCTAATGGCGATTATACGCATCAACGTGGTGATCACTTAAATGGTGTGTTTTTTACATGGTACCAATCCCACAACAAAAGATATAACTTATGGGCCAATGCAATTTTTAATACGTTAAAAGCAAACGAAAATGGATCCATTGTCAAAGAAAATATCTTTGAAGATAGTGCAGGGACCTTGGTAGATAAGAAAGCCGAATCTGTGCGGCTTACAACGGCAAGGCAACTATGGCGAAAAAATACGTTTATGCTAAAGCAAAGCTATTTTGTTGGCCGAATAGATAGTACAACTACAACCACTTCGCAAAGTATTTTACCTACAAATAAAATTACGCATACATTAACCTATAATAAAGATTCGTACTCTTTTCGAAAAGACGAAGTAGACACTTATCTGGTTTTGCCGAAAAACGCTATTGATACCACCTTTACTAACGATTCTACTAGCGTTAAGCACTTGCAAAATGAATTTGTATATACCTTCTTTCTAAGAGCGAAGGGCAGTTCTATCATAAAAAATGAGCTCAAAATTAATGCAGGAATTAGGCATGACGTGTATAATTACGAGCAAACCGGGAAGTACAGGGATACCACTAATTTTTACAGGTATACTTCCTCATTTCAAAATCTAACTATGTTAGGGACATTGGGATATCGTTTTAGCAATCGGGTAGATCTGAACCTCGATGTACAGCAGATCTTCCAAGGTAAACAGGCTGGGGATTTCCTTTATGAAGCCAAAAGCAATCTACTTTTGAGTAAAAAAGCCGGGCGAATTGTGTTGGGTACCTATTTGCAGAATAAATCTCCAGAAGAAATCTATAGTCGTTATTTTGGAAACCATTACAATTGGGATTTGAGTAAGGACCTGGAACGTACAAAAACAGCAAATCTGTCATTCAGCTATTTAAATGATCGTTATAACATTGATGCATCTGCCAATTATTACCTGATTACGAATTATCTGTACTTTGATGGAGATTCATTGGTTAAGAGCAATATCATTCCTACCCAAGAAAGTGACGCGATAAGTTTATTAAAGATTAGTGTGGGTAAAAGATTCGCTTATCGTTCTTTTCATTTGGACAGTTATGTAGTTTATCAGAAAACGGATCATACTGATGTGTTAAGAACTCCGGTATTTTATACGTTCAATAGTATTTACAAGGAGCAGACCTTCTTTAAGGCCTTTAAAACACAGATTGGTGTAGACATAAGGTATAATTCAACTTATAATGCGCTGTCTTACTCGCCAGCAGCTAGTCAGTTTTACAACGGCAACATTGTTAAACTTGGATCGAAGCCAGTGGTTGATGTTTGGGTAAAAGCGGGATTACGTAGGACAAACTTATTCTTAAAGTACGATTACGCAAACCAAGGCCTTTTTAGTGGGGGCTTTTATACCGTAAACCGATACCCCATGCCAGATCGTATCTTGAAGTTTGGGGTAAGTTGGAGCTTCTATGATTAGACTTACGAAGTCTTAAGCGTCCATGAGTCTAGGTTTTCTGCGGTTTTTTCTTAGCGGCAGGAAAGAGCACATTATTTAATATTAAACGATAGCCTGCAGAATTTGGATGTAGGCTTAAGTCTGTCGGTGGATCATTAACCTGATGCTGATAATCTTCAGGATCGTGCCCGCCATAGAATGTAAATTGTCCTTTGCCGATTTCGCCGTGCAGGTAGCGCACCTCGTTTCCACCTTTGTTCTCCCCTAAAACCGTAACATTTGGTTTAACAAGACTTTTCCTAAAAGCAGTAGTTTGTCCCATAAAACCTTTGATTACCTTCTCATGGTCTTGGGTTAACATGGTTGGTACCAAGTCCCACTTTGCAGAAAAATCGAACAAGGTAAAATAGTCGTTTGATTCGTTAAAGTTTCGGGTTTGGGTAACATCGATATCAGAGAATTCATAACGATCCGGGTTCATATCCAGTCTAAAATCTTTAAACGCTACGCAATTATTATAGTTTAGTTTTCCTTGGGCATTTGCATCGGTTCCATCGCCGTCGAACATGCTTTCGGCAATATCTACTCCATCGGCTGCCAAAGCGATATCAAAACTATCGGTGCCAGAGCACATCGCAAAAAGGAATCCGCCCCCGGCACAAAATTCTTTAATTCTTTTAGCTACAGCGAGTTTCATATCCGAAACCTTGGTGAAACCGTTTCTTTTGGCGGCAGCCTCTTGGTATTTTACATCTTCGCGGTACCATGTTGCATTTCTGAATGATCCCCAAAAGCGCCCATATTGCCCGGTAAAGTCTTCATGATGAAGGTGTACCCAATCGTAACTGGTTAATTTATCCTTCAATACTTCATCATCATAAATGATGTCGTAAGGGATTTCTGCATAGGTTAAAACTAGGGTTACGGCATCATCCCACGGAAGTTTGGTCTTAGGGGTATAAACAGCAATCTTTGGTGTTTTTTCTAACTTAACCATTTCCATGTTTACATCTGGATTATTGATTTCGTTTAAAATGGCATTCACTTTTCCATCAGCAATAATTTCATAAGAAACACCCCTAATTTTACATTCGTCCTCTACAGTTTTAACATATTTGATTAAAAAACTTCCCCCTCTATAATTTAAAAGCCAATCAACATCTGCCTGTTGTTTAATACTCCAATACGCAATGCCATACGCTTTTAAATGGTTCTTTTGATCCTCATCCATATAGATTAATATAGATGAAGCTTTTGCAGCCATTGCGAGTAGCAGGAAACCTATTAAAAAAATATATTTTTTACCCATTATGTTTACATCTCCTATTTCCCTACCATCCTATACGAATGTATATTATTGGATGACGATTGTAAAATTTAATATGCTCTTTAAAACGTTAAATTAAAACAATTGATATGTGATAATCATTTCTTGTTAGGAAATATACGCAATGTGTAGCGCTAATCGATGTAATTTACTAAATTTACCCCCGCAAATCTTCATGAGTTTCGGTAAGAAAAAGCAAATAATAACTCATGATAGCCTCAAGGGGATTCCTTTGGCGCTTCTTAACCTTTGAATAAAAATTACTAAAGAAAATTATTACAATGAGCAAAGCAATAATAAAAACTGAAAAAGGTAACATGACGGTTGAATTCTATGATAAGGATGCACCTAAAGCAGTTGCGAATTTTAAAAAGTTAGCCGGTGAAGGTTTTTATGATGGAATTACTTTCCATCGTGTAATTCCGAACTTTATGATTCAAGGAGGCTGTCCAAATTCAAAGGATGGAGCTTCTGGTATGCCAGGAACTGGTGGCCCAGGCTATAAAATAGACTGTGAATTAGACGGAGAAAACCAATTCCATGATCGCGGTGTTTTATCAATGGCACATGCCGGAAGAAATACTGGAGGGTCACAATTTTTTATCTGTCATAGCAGAACCAATACCGCTCATTTAGACCGCAACCATACTTGTTTTGGTAAGGTGATCGAAAATGTAGATATTGTAGACGATATTAAACAAGGAGATAAGATTCTTGGTATCGAAGTAATAGACTAGCGTTAAGCGGCTAGGTTAAGCGTCTAAATGCTTTACCCCAACCGCCAAGCGCCCAACGCACAACATATGAATTTAAGAGGAATAGTAGCCGTATCGGGCAGACCAGGTTTATTTAAACTTGTAGGACAAAATAAAGCTGGCTATGTTTTAGAGAGCTTAGACGAGCAAAAATTAAAAATTATAGCTAATATTTCTACCACTAAACTAGCTTCATTAGAAGATATTACAGTTTATGGAGAAGATGCTGAACTGAAATTAATAGATGTTTTAACCAATATTGCTGCGGTTAAGGAAGAAGTGCCCACCGCTAGCAGCGATGGAAATGCATTAAAAAAATTCTTTTTAGAAGTGGCTCCTGGGCACGACCAAGAAAAAGTTTATACTTCAGACATGAAGAAGATTTTAACATGGTACCATCTAATTAAGGACATGCCCTTATTTACAGAGGCGGCACCTGGTAGCGAACAAGATGCCGAGAGCGGAAAATCTGCCCCAGCTATAGGAGCTGAAGGTTCAAAATCTAAAACCACGGCCCCAAAAGCGAAACCTAGCAACGCAAAAGCTCCAATAGCTAAGTCGGCACCTGCTAAAAAAGCAAGTATGACGAGTAAGAAAGGGGTTTAGTTGATAGATCATGGTTGATGGGCAATGGCCTAGAGGTATAAGCAAACGCTAACTTCATTAACCAAGAACCAATGCTATATACAAAAAACACCAGTCAGTTAACGGCTGGTGTTTTTTTATACCTTCGATTTAATATCCTTAAGATCTATTTTGTTCATTTGTTTACCTACGTCACCAAAGGCAATTCTTTTCTTATAATCTACGGGAAGCCAATAGGTGCCACAAATGGAAATGAAATAATCGCCTGATTTTTCTTTATGCTCTTCGCTATTCCAATTTGATGAACCGAAAAAAGCGATTACATAATAATCGTTCAGTTTAAAACTAGAAAGATATGGCCTACACAAGACTCCGTTATCTCCCCAAATGGTGATTTTTTTTCTGGTCTCAACCCCCTTGTAAACTAAAATTACCTCCGCTTCCATGTTCATGGGAATTTGCTGATCATATATCGGCTTAAACGAAAGATATTTAGTGATTTTTACCAAGGCGACCAGGTTGGTTTTAGGGGCAACCGTTAGAAATGAACCTTGCGGCTCGCAGCTACAAGCACTAGCGATGCTTGAAGTCCCTAAAAGAACAAAAAGCAATACGATCATCCATTTAAATTTTATCATCTTGATCAGTTTATTAGAAACCAAAGAATAATAATGATAATGACAGATACGATTAACGATATATTCAGGTATTTTCTCTCTTTTGATGTATCTGATCTAAATCTGTAGTTTCTTTTATAATCATTTGGTGTTTTCATGATTTCTCCTTTTTGTTATGATGAAAATTGGTTGTTAATTCCATAAACTATGCGTGATGATACGGTTCATTTTTTAAAATAGTAAATGCCCGATACAATTGTTCAACAAAAAACAACCTCACCATCTGGTGCGAAAATGTCATATCTGAGAGCGAAATACTGCCATTTGCTCTTTTGTAGATACTTTCATCAAAACCATACGGCCCGCCAATGATAAAAACAAGATTTTGGACACTCCCAATCATTTGCTTGTTTATGTAGTCTGCAAATGTAATAGAACTATGTTTTTTGCCTCTCTCATCTAAAAGAAGCACAACATCTGTTGGATTAACTTGTTTACTGATCAATTCCGCTTCCTTAACTTTTTGTTGGGCTTCACTTAAACTCTTCGTGTTTTTGATGTCAGGAATAATTAACATGTTAAAATTGATATAGTGCTTTAATCTGTTGAGGTATTTTTCTATTCCTTCGATCAGATATTTGTCTTCGGTTTTGCCAATGGCGATTAAGGTAATTTTCAAGTTTTTTTTATATTAGTCATCGGATGACTTAAGTCATCGGATGAGGATTATCTGATCAGGGTTAGCGATCCCGAATATTTGACATCTTTATCATAAACATTGGTGCCATAAATTACGTAGTAATAAACTCCAACGGGAACTTCTTGGTTTTTAAAGGTTCCTTTCCAATTTTCAAATATATTACTGCTTTGATAGAGATTTTCGCCAGCACGATTATAGATATAGATCTTGTATTTTTTTAAATTTAATACGGTTACCACAAATTCGTCATTTACACCATCCCCATTGGGCGAAAAGGTATTAGGTACAAATAAAGAAATATCCTGGATCAGTAGATCGCCGATATCTACACTATTAAAACAACCCTCATCCGCAAATGCGGTAAGCTTAATCTTATATTTTCCAGGTTGGATAAAGGTATGGATAGGATTGACCTCTGTAGAAGTTGTACCATCCCCAAAATCCCATAAATAAGTATCAGCATCCTTGCTATTGTTTTTGAAAGTGATGGGAAAAGGTGCTACATATTTGCCGGTATAGATGGGATCTGTTCCAAAACTCGCCACCGGTACTTTGGCAATGGGAGGAATAGTGATACTTACAAGATCACTGGTGCATTCTCCAATTTCTAAGAGGATTTGATAGGTGCCCGCCACATTAAAATCTTTGACAATAATTTCAAAAGCTGGCTGATCTGAGGTGAAATTATTGGGACCAATCCATTTATATGTTACACCCGGCTGTGAATCGATGGCTATTTTTATCGTATCTCCCAAGCAAAATTTAGGTCTATTAATACTTATAACTGGGGTAAGTGGTTTTAGCTGCACCTCAAACCTATCTACTGCTGTAGATACACAACCACTCGGACTGGTTACTGTTAACAAGATATCTTTTACGCCATTGGTATTGTAAACTACGGTAATATCGCCATTTGTTGCTGTAGTAGTACTGCTTATGCCTGTGCCAAAATCCCAAGTAATCGTTTGGTAATTTTTCGACCCATTTTTAAAGGTATAGCTTTGGTTAGCTTGGCATTTATTATTTGGTACAACAACAAATATGGCCTCTGGTTTTAAATCTATCGTGGGTACATTTATTATACCTGGATCGCTCATGCAACCACCTACCTCAACTATTAATTGATAATTGCCAGAATTTTCTGGGCCAGTAATTACAACGTTCGGATTTTGGTCGCTAGAAGTAAAATTGTTAGGGCCGCTCCAATGATAGATGGCATTAGCTACCGGATCAGTGCTTAAGGTTACGTCGTTGCCCGGGCAATATTTAACGGTATTTGAAGTGATGATTGGCGTTACGGGTTTAAGTTGAACAATCAGCTGTTGGACACTGATGTCTTCGCAGCCTGTTGGACTTTTAACCGTTAACTTGATATTTTTTATTCCACTGGTGCTATAAGTTACCGTTTCATCTCCATTTGGTTCAGAGGTTACCATGCCGCCATCAAAATCCCACGTAAGATCATCGTAATTAGAAGTGCTTTTAAAGGTAAAACTGAGTTTATTTTCGCATGGAAAATTAGTGTTAATGGTAAAGCTTGATGTAGGTTTGATGTCGATAGGAGGGATTTTCAAGGTAATCACATCGCTTTTACAGGCATTAACCTGAACATATAACTGGTAATCTCCTGAATTTTCAGGGCCGGTTATCGTAATCTGAGGGTTTTGTTCGGTTGATGTAAATCCATTTGGTCCATCCCAATGATAGGTTGCCTTATCTACAAATGGAGTTTGTAAAGTAAGCGTATTTCCGGGGCAAAGCTGTTGTGTGATGTAGGTGGCTGTTGGTAAGGCAGGTTTTAAAGTTACCGTAAAAGGAATGGTTTTTACCACATTGCAGCCGTTGGAGCTTTTTGCTTCCAATACAACTATCTTATCTCCAGGTGTACTGTATGTAATAGTATAGGGGCCTTCTCCTGTGGCAGTGGCTATGCTGGCCCCTTCGCCGAATGTCCACTTTAGCGAATTATAGTTAGTAGACAGGTTGGTAAACTGGAAGCTTTGCTGAGGAAGGCACTCGTCAATTTTGAGCAATGAAAAATCGGCCACTGGTCCGGCAAATGATGTAGTACCCCCAAATTCGATATTAAAGCCATTGTTGCCACTAGAAAAGTTGTCTACTAATAAAGCGTAATTGTGGCCCGCAATCATGTCAACATATTTTACAAGCCCATCTTGGCCACTCCCACAGCCTGCAGGTTCACTAAAATCAGTAGCATCCATGCTTAACCCGGTAACAAAATATTTGATATCTGTGCAGCCAACTCCATTTCCCGCTGCACATCTAATGGCGGTTGAAGCCTTTACATTGCTACAATCTCCGCCAGGCCCTAAATCGTATAAAATCCAATCGATATCATTAGTGGTTACCGTTGGCGTAATTAAAAAAGTAAAAGTTCCGCTTGTCGCGGCTGTCCATTTGTACCAGACCGAATTAGATTCTGTGCCCAGGCAAGTACCTGCACTTTCGGTATTGCTAGCCCCTGTGCCCGTAACGTTGATCTGTGTAAATTTCTCCATGCTACACAGCACAGAGAACGAACTGCAATCCTGTCCGGGAGCCAGGGGAGGAAAGAAGTTGTCTACACAGAGCTTAAAAGATCCCTCATTATTATTTGCGGCGCTGATCCTAATGTAATAAACTTGCCCAATAGTAAGCGCTCCCTTGTAAAAACTCGTAACGTTATTGGACGTAAGCAAGGAGCCCGGGATTTCGGTAAGTCCATTGGTTGCGATATCCCGGGTATAAATGGCTACCAATGGATTTAACATCGTATTTGCGCTTGCGGCATTTATTTTTCCACTAACACTAACACTTAGGTCGAATTTTAGAGCGGTAAACTTAAACCAGACGTCTTTACCCACCTGCCCGCTCCACAGTTGCGACGCACCATTAATGCTTGTGGCCCCAATATTATTAAATGCGGCATCGGCCGAACAAAAAGCATCAGGATTGGTTATTGTTATGGCATTATCAATTTCATCATTGGCAGGTGCTTGTGCACGAGCTTGTAAAGTGATAAAAATGAAAAGAAAAGTTAACCAACGCATACAGTAAATGTATAAAAAAACTACATCAATATGAATGATAGAATCAATGAATGAGAGACTTAGTGAATTTGGGGATCCAATTCAATCATTGCATACCAGTCATTCTATGATTTAAATTAGTTAATTTTGTTAGCACGATATGGAAGATAAAATCATTGTTCATAGTAGCCATTATAGTCCGATAGAGGCTAATATTGTTAAAACCAGACTGGAAGCTAATGGGATTCCCTGTTTTTTAACAGACGAAAATGTAGGTACCATCCATCCATTGTACAATTTATCCGCGGGAGGGGTTAAACTTCACGTATTTGAAAAAGATGTAGAGGCAATTAATGCCATATTAGCCGAGGATGTAAGTCTTGACGATGAACTTTAGAGAGCATGGGGCAAGGTGCAAAGAGCAAAGAATTAGCTATCGTTTACTAAAATCTTTGCTCTTTTATCTTTGTTCTTAAAGTCCAGCTGCTTTTAATGCTGCTTCTCTTCTGATAATATTTAAGGCACCACCAGCTTTAAACCATTCTATCTGTTGTGCATTATAGCTATGGTTTACCGTAATTGTTTCTTTAGAGCCATCGGCATGATGTAAAACCATTTCTAGCGGTACATTGGGCGCAAATGTGGTTAAGCCGCAGATATCAATGGTATCATCCTCAAGAATTTTATCATAATCATCTTTATCGGCAAAGGTTAAACCTAACATCCCCTGTTTTTTCAGGTTGGTTTCGTGAATTCTTGCGAACGATTTTACCAAAACTGCACGAACGCCCAAATGACGCGGCTCCATAGCTGCGTGCTCACGAGACGAGCCTTCGCCATAGTTTTCATCACCCACTACTACAGAACCTAAGCCAGCTGCCTTATAATCCCTTTGGGTTGCAGGCACTGGACCATACTCGCCCGTTAATTCGTTTTTAACAGTATCTGTTTTATCGTTAAAGTAGTTAACTGCTCCAATTAACATGTTGTTAGAAATATTATCCAAGTGACCACGAAATTTTAACCAAGGTCCGGCCATTGAAATATGATCTGTGGTACATTTTCCTTTGGCTTTAATCAATAATTTTAATCCTTTTAGATCAGTACCTTCCCATGGAGTAAAAGGGTCTAACAACTGTAAACGATGTGAAGTTGGAGATACCAATACTTGAACCCTAGAGCCGTCTTCGGCAGGGGCCTGATATCCAGCATCTTCTACAGCATACCCGTTTAAAGGAAGTTCATCACCCACTGGGGCATCCAATTTAACTTGTTCGCCTCTATTATTGGTTAATGTATCTGTGAGAGGATTGAAGCCCAGGTTTCCGGCAATCGCAATAGCTGCAACAATTTCAGGAGAGGTTACAAAGGCATAGGTGTTTGGATTCCCATCGGCACGTTTAGCGAAATTTCTGTTAAACGAGTGAACGATAGTGTTTTTTTCCTGTTTTTCTGAGCCAACCCGATCCCACATTCCAATACATGGACCACAGGCATTGGTAAAAATGGTAGCATTTAGATTTTCAAAGGTCCCTAATAAGCCATCGCGATTTGCGGTATACCTTACCTGTTCGGATCCTGGATTAATTCCAAATTCTGCTTTAATGGTTAGGCCCTTATCTATGGCCTGCTGTGCTATTGAGGCAGCACGAGACAAATCTTCGTAAGAAGAATTGGTACATGAACCTATTAGACCCCATTCTACTTTTAACGGCCATCCATTAGCACTGGCCACATCTTTCATTTGAGAAATTGGGGTGGCTAAATCTGGTGTAAACGGACCGTTTAAATAGGGTTCTAACTCATCAAGATTGATTTCTATTAATTGATCAAAATATTTTTCGGGAGAGGCATATACGTCTGCATCACCTGTTAAATGTTCTTTGATCTCGTTGGCGGCATCAGCAACATCGGCTCTATTAGTAGCACGTAAATAACGTTCCATACTAGCATCATAGCCAAACGTAGAAGTAGTTGCGCCTATTTCGGCACCCATATTACAGATGGTACCTTTACCCGTACAGCTTAAATTTTCTGCTCCATCACCAAAATATTCAACAATAGCACCCGTACCACCTTTAACCGTTAAGATACCGGCAACCTTTAGGATTACATCTTTGGCAGAAGTCCACCCGCTTAATTTTCCCGTTAATTTAATTCCTATTAATTTAGGGAATTTAAGCTCCCATGGTAATCCAGCCATTACATCGCAGGCATCAGCACCACCAACGCCAATTGCAACCATACCTAAACCTCCAGCATTTACGGTGTGACTATCGGTTCCGATCATCATCCCGCCTGGAAAAGCATAATTTTCTAAAACTACCTGATGAATAATGCCAGCGCCTGGTTTCCAGAAACCTATACCATATTTGTTCGATACTGATGCTAGGAAATCAAAAACCTCCTTGCTTTCTGTGTTGGCTTGAGGCAAATCTACTTCAGCACCATTTTTTGCGGTAATTAAGTGATCGCAATGAACTGTAGAAGGCACTGCAACTTGTGGCCTTCCAGCCTGCATAAACTGTAATAAAGCCATTTGTGCAGTTGCATCTTGCATAGCTACCCTATCCGGGGCAAAATCAACATAATCGGTACCACGCATAAACGCAGTGTTAGTATTGCCATTCCAAAGGTGTGCGTATAATATTTTTTCTGAAAGTGTTAAAGGTCTGCCTACTACTTTGCGAGCCGCATCAATACGACTACTAAAGTTTGCATATACCTTTTTTATCATTTCTATATCGAATGCCATTGATATCTTTTTTAAATTAATCTACTGTATAATTGGAAGCGAATTTACAAAAAAAACGGGCGTAACGCTATCATCTGTATCTCATTATATTATTTGGAATAGTTTTAAATAATTGTCGCTTATATTAATGTGAATGTCAAAGTTAGATGGACAATACATTAATAAGCAATATTTTAATCTCAAAAGTTTTAACTATAGGGCTATATTTACGACAACTTATTTCTTCTCTAAGTTCTTTATCTCCTTTTTGGTCATTTCTTTTTGCACTATTTCTGGGGTAATTGCAGCCGTGTAGTATTGTTGAGTACTTAAAATACCATTTAAATTTTCCACAGTGCAGAAATAAGGAGTGATAAAACCATACAAACTTTTGGATTCCTTTAAATTTTTAGGGTTTTCAAAATCCACAGATTTTAGATAGGTAAGCATTAACGAAATACCATATCGTTCACTCGTAATGCTGTTTATACCCAATGCCGTTCCGGGGAATACGGTTTGTCCTTCTTTTACGAAAATACCCTTTTTAAATCCTCTGTAAGTTGCTAAAGACCCATCTGCGTGTTCAACAATTACAACGTTTACTTTGCTAGTATACGACACCGTCTTATTGTCTTCATCGTATAAATCAGAAACACTAACCACAGTTCCTTTTCTAACAGATGTAACCGTATCGGCTTTTTCTGTAAAAAAACGATAGACCTTCCAATCATCAGGGGTAGTTGACCCAAAGTAAGTGGCATTTATAAAACTAGATTCTGCTACCCTTACTTTTTTCCCATTGGCATAGGGAATAGCATAGAGAAATTGAGCATTATATTTAGGCTTAAGTTCGCCCCGTATGTATCTGTAGGTATATGAATATCCAATATTTTGGTCTTTATTTAAGGGAGATAGCGTCAAGAAATTTTCGGTGCTGTTTCTAATTTTATAAATAGGTTCACTTGTTCCTGAAGTATTGGTTAGCTCTCTAAAATTTAATACTACTGTATAGGCACCTGGGGAA
Source organism: Pedobacter sp. NO84 (assembly GCF_059703915.1). NCBI lineage: Bacteria > Pseudomonadati > Bacteroidota > Sphingobacteriia > Sphingobacteriales > Sphingobacteriaceae > Pedobacter > Pedobacter sp. NO84. The sequence goes on along the minus strand of NZ_AP046575.1, from coordinate 2,538,815 downwards.
CGTTTTTCTGCTGAAAAGTCTACACTTCTATCTGTATTGATTTTAGTTTTAACCTCAAGTTCTTTTACCTGTGCAATTGCATTGTTACCCAAGAATTGTATACCAATACATAAGGAGGATAATAGGAATGATGTTTTAGTCATAAATTGATCGGTTTTAATGCCGAAGTTATAATAATATTGTCTATCAAAGAATAGTATTGGCCAATTTGTTACCCCATAAAAATTGTACGCTATTGAACACCTTAGTGCGTTAATGAACAGTTAATAATTTTTTAAAAAGTTAACTAACTGACTATTAGAATATTAAAATTCAATTTGATATTGGCACAAACTTGGTGTTTTTGAGCAAAGTTAAAGTGTTCCAAATTGGTAACCTTTTTCAACTAAGTAGTTGAGGGCCAAGGGAAGGGCATATTGCAAACGGTCAAAAGCCTTTAAACTATCGTGAAATACAATTATTGAACCATTTTGAGTATTTTTGATCACGTTTTGAAGGCATTTTTCTGGTGATAGCTGGGTATCGAAATCTCCACTTAGTAGATCCCACATTACGATTTGCAGTTGGCTCCCGATAGCTATAGGGATATCAGTTGGGAGTTGTGAATTGAAAACTGAAAGCTGAGAATTGAAAACTGATTGGAGACTTTTGATCTGACTTTTCTTAATCCTACCATATGGTGGCCGGAAAAGGTATGTTTGGGTAAGTTCTTGACACTTTAGGAAATTATTTGTGTAGATTTCATCATCGGTTTCCCATCCTTTTAGGTGGTTATAGGTATGGTTACCAATAGAATGGCCATCTTTTTTAATCTGCTCAAAAACGTCAGGATGCTTATGAATATTATGTCCGATACAAAAAAAAGTGGCTTTTGCCCCATGGCTTTTTAAAGTATTTAATACAAAGTCTGTAACATTGGGTATAGGTCCATCGTCAAAGGTTAAATAGACAATTTTATCCTTGCGAGGTTTATTCCAGATTAAAGACGGATAAAACCACTTGAGTAAAAGTGGTGATTTAACTAGGTACATACCCAAAAGTAAACAAATAAAGGGTGTACTTAAAAATTTACAAAATCAATTTAATTGTTTATTTAATATTGTGAAACTAATTTTTATGAAACAAGTTGCCAATTTTAGCTTTTTAACCAAGCTCTCTTTAATCTTTACGCTAACAGCTGTTACTTTTTTTACACAAAATGCCAATGGGCAGCAGGTTATTACCATTCAACAAGCTGTAGACAATACGCTAAAGAATAATCTAACAATTAAACAAGCAGAATTCAGTGCAGCTTTAACTAATGAGGATCTAATTAGAGCAAAGGATGCGTTGTTGCCAACCGTAAACGCTAATATTGGTCCAAATATAACATTCGGTAGGGGTCTAGATCAAACTACTTTTCAGGTAACCAACCAAACCTCTCTTTATACAAGTGGTGGAATAAGCGCAAATGTGGATCTATTTCAAGGCTATTCGAAGATTAACCAGGTAAAGCAACAACGACTTTTTCTTGAGGCAGACAAAACTAATATAGAGAAAATAAAAAACGATCTGATTTTACAAGTGGTAACCGCTTATATGCAGATATTATTTAATAAGGATTTGCTCAGAGCTTCACAACAACAGTTAGAAGTGGCCAAGCAAACATCTAATAGGGAGCAAGCATTATTAGATGCGGGCAATAAGACCTTGGCTGATGTTTCTCAGGCAAAATCTTTAGTTGCCACCGCAGAACTCAATATTACCAATGCACAAAACAGCTTGTCGATTTCTTATCTAACGCTTAACCAGTTAATGGAAATGCCTTCAAATACTCAATTTGAGGTTCAGGCGCCACTTGTGGGTACGGATGGTACCGTGTCGAGCAGTCAAGATGTAGCTGAAGTATACGCAAGTGCATTAAAAACTTTTCCAGATGTTAAGGTTGCGAATTTGCGTTCGTTGGCATTAAAGCAAGAAATCGACATTGCTAGGGCAGGATATTTCCCAAGGTTGAGCTTTGGTGCGGGCTTGAACAGCTCTTATTCATATCAATTTAATTATTCTGGACTATCTCCCCAACAATCTTTTGCTGATCAAATTAATCAACGTTTCGGACAGAGTGTGGGTATGAGCCTTCAGATTCCTATCTTTAACGGTTTTGCTGCACGTTATAGCGTTCGTAGAGCACAGATTAGTTATCAAAATTCGGTGGTACAAGAGCAACTTGTAAAAAATAATTTAAACAAAGTTGTTTCTCAGGCGGTATTAGATTTAAGGGCAGCCGAAAGTAGATATGTTTCTACACAAAATGCATTTAATGCCCAAAAGGATGCTTTTTATGTAGTAGAGCAGCGCTATAATGTGGGACTGGTAAATTCATTGGATTTTAGCACCGCACAAACCAATAGAAATAAAGCAGAAATAGATATGATCCAAGCTAAATACGATTTGATATTTAGGGCTAAGGTGATCGATTATTATTTAGGCAAACAAATTACATTTTAACTAGTATAAAGCTGAATGACCAAAGCATAAAGCTTAAAGGTAAAAGACCAAGCGAAAATGGATCTTTTGGCACAAACATTAGAACATACAACAAACAACAACAAACAAAAAATTATGAAACTTAAACACATTTTAATTGCCGGTGGTATACTTATAGCACTTTTGGTAGTGGCTAGATTAACTGGTATAATTGGTGGAGAAAAAAATGAGAAGGTAACCGTAGAAAAAGCTGGCGACAAAAAAGTGGTAGAAACTGTTACTGCCAGTGGAAAAATCCAGCCCGAAACTGAAGTTAAATTAAGTTCCGAAGTTTCTGGAGAGGTAACCGAACTTCTGGTAAAAGAGGGTGATGTGGTTAAAAAAGGTCAACTGTTGTGTAAGGTTCGTCCTGATGTTTTGCAGTCTGGGTATGAAAGGGCTGTGGCATCCTACAATTCTCAAAGAGCTAGTGTAGCTGCTTCGCAACAACAGCTGATCCAAAATCAGGCTAATTTTGTAAATTCAGAAGCGATCTATAAACGTAATGTAGAACTATATAATAAAAAAGTGATTTCTGCTGCCGAATTTGACGCAGCCAAAGCGGCCTATTTAACTGCTAAAGCTAATTTAGCAAGTGCAAAAGAAAATGTTACCGGAGCGAAATTCGGTTTGGAACAATCTGGTGCAAATGTAAAAGAGGCTGGAGCCAACCTAGCAAAAACCACTATTTATGCCCCAGTTAATGGAGTAGTTTCAAAACTATCAATAGAATTGGGAGATCGTATTCTGGGTACCTCACAAATGGCAGGAACGGAAATTATGAGGATTTCTAATCTTACCACCATGGAAGTAAATGTGGATGTGAACGAAAATGATATTAACCGAGTAAATGTAGGCGACAGCGCTACGATAGAAATTGATGCATTTGCAGATAAAAAATTCAAAGGTGTGGTAACAGAGATTGCAAGTTCGTCGACAAGTGTGGGTACGGCCTCAAGTTCTGTAGATCAGGTAACTAATTTTTCTGTTAAAGTGCGTTTAATTGCTGACAATGGCGCTATGGAGGGTTCAAAATCATCCACTTCACCTTTCAAGCCAGGGCTTTCGGCTACGGTAGACATCGAGAGTGAAACTACTACAGGTTTGGCGGTTCCAATCCAAGCGGTATTTACGGGTGATGGTAAATCTACGGACCCAATGGCAAGTGCTGGAAATTCAGAAGATATGGACAAGCAAAAATCTAAGCTGTCAGATAAAAAAGTAAAACAATACGTGTACTTATTTGACAGTAAGTTATCGACAGTTAAAAAAGTAGAAGTTACTACAGGTATTCAGAACGACCAGTTTATCATCGTTAAATCGGGGCTTAAAAATGGACAAGAAATTGTATCAGGCCCTTATTCTGCCATTCAGAATAAACTAAAAGATGGAATGAAGGTAGAAAAAACCACTAAAGATCAGCTTTTTACTAGCGAGAAGAAAAAGTAATATCCTAAACAAACTTACGAAGTATGAAAAACTTCGTAAGTTTGAAAATGATTCCAAAAATTGCCATGATTGGTGGCGGAAGCTGGGCTACAGCTATCGTTAAAATACTTTCGGACAATACAACCGAAAAGGAAATTTTTTGGTGGATGCGAAATGAAGATGCAATTTCACACATTAAAAAATTTAAGCACAACCCTAATTATATTAGTTCGGTAGAAATTAAATTACCCGATTCCAATATTTCCTCTGATCTTAAAACAATGATCAAAGAAGTTGATTTTATTGTTTTAAATGTTCCTGCAGCATTCTTAAAAGAAACACTTTCGTCCCTATCACCTGCAGATCTAAAGGGTAAAAAAATTGTATCCGCTATTAAAGGGATTGTACCTGAAGAAAATCTGATTATTGGCGAATTCATGAATCAAAAATTTGGTGTTCCGTTAGCTGATATTTTGGTAATTAGCGGACCTTGCCATGCAGAAGAAGTTGCTTTAGAAAAGTTATCCTACCTAACGATAGCAAGTATGGATATCGAGGTGGCTGCCATCTTCGCCAACCTATTAAATACAAGATCTATTAAAACCAACGTTTCTGATGATATTTTCGGTACAGAATATGCTGCGGTATTAAAAAATATTTATGCTGTAGCCAGTGGCATCTGTCATGGAGTAGGCTATGGCGATAACTTTCAAGCGGTGCTGATCTCTAACGCAATTCGTGAAATCAAGACCTTTGTTGATATCGTGCACCCTATTGATCGCGACATTAAAGAATCAGCCTACTTGGGTGATCTATTGGTTACGGCCTACTCTCAATTTAGTCGCAATCGTACCTTTGGCAACATGATTGGCAAGGGTTACACCGTTAAATCCGCTCAGCTAGAGATGAACATGATTGCAGAAGGATATTATGCCGCAAAATGCATGTATTTAATTAACCAGAAATACAAGGTAGAAATGCCCATTAGTACTGCGGTTTATCTCATTCTATATGAGAATAAGGTACCTAGTATTGAAATGATGGCCCTAACAGAAAAGTTGAACTAATAATCGAATTAGCTAATTATTAAATTAGCTGATTAGCTAATTTACTGTTCAAACAATACTAAGATTTTGTTGTTATTCATAAAATATCAAATATTATGAAAACGAAAAAGATTATATTAGGCTTAGCTGCGATAGGAATGATGGCTTCGATTAGCTTCACTGCAGCTGCACAAGAGAAAAAGACCACAGCTGGTAAAGTAATCCACAAAACTGGAAAAGCGGTAAAAAGTGGTGCCAATAAAACTGCAGAAGTAGCAGTTAAAGGAACTGCCAAAGTTGTTGATGCCAAATTTAAAGGCAAAGTAGCTCCAGATGGATCTGATGTTTATATTGATGGAAAAAACAATAAATATTACATCAACAGTAAAGGAGCTAAAATTTATTTGACTGCTTCGCAGATTAAAGATAAACCTTCTAATTAGTTGTTAATGGTTTGTGGGACACAACCCATGACTTAAAGATAAACCTTCTAATTAGTTGTTAATGGTTTGTGGGACACAACCCATGGCTTAAAGATAAACCTTCTAATTAGTTGTTAATGGTTTGTGGGACACAACCCATGGCTTAAAGATAAACCATCTAATTAGTTTACAGTTTACAGTTGGCAGTTTTCAGTTAACTAACTGCATAAAAAAGCCCTCACAAATTTTTGTGAAGGCTTTTTTATTAACTGAAAACTGAAAACCGTTAGTTAAGAACGGCGTCTTCTTTCTCCGCTTCCACCTTCGCGTCTACCGCTTCCGCCAGCATTACCACCTTTATCGTCGCGTGGACGGCCAGAGAAATCTCTAAAACCACCACCACTGTTTCCGCCTTCTCGTCTGCCGCTAGCACCACCGCTACCGCCAGAACTTCTTCTTTCGCCGCCACCACGTCTTTCGCCGCCGTAACCGCCACCGCCGCTTCTTCGCTCACCGCCAAATCCGCCACCGCCGCCGCCGAAACTGCGCTTGCGTTCGCCACCATCGCCACCGCGACTACCAACTGGTGCGTCGCCGCTTTTTTCGATTCTTACATCGCGATTGTTAAACTTAACGTCTTTAAAATTGGTAAACAACGCATCAACCGTATCGTTTTCTACTTCAATAAAAGAGAATACGCCTTTCAAATCTATTTTACCAACAGATTTACCACTAATTTTTCCGTTGTTGCAAATGAAGCCTAATAAATCACCTCTGGTGAAATCATCAACAGAACCAACATTGATAAACAAACGGGTATAATTGCTATTATCGAAATTTCTAGATCCGCGTTCACCACGATCTCCTCTTTCTCCGCGTTCGCCTCTATCACCACGTTCGCCACGATCATCTGCAGAAGCATTCAGATCAGGAGCATTCGAATAATAATCCAAGAAACGGTTAAACTCTAACGAAGCAAAACGTTTGATTACTTCCTCTTTGCTCAACTCTGCGAATTCGTCCATGATCCGTGGGATATACTGATCTATTTGATCCGTATTTACTTCCACATTGTGTACTTTATGTACAAGGGCAAATAATTGTTTTTCGCAAACATCAAAGCCTGTAGGCAATTCTGCTTTTGTAAATTGTTTGCCAATAATTCTTTCGATCTGACGGATTTTGCCGGTTTCTTTAGAATTAATTATACAGATCGAAATACCTGTTTTACCTGCACGGCCTGTACGACCAGAACGGTGGGTATAACTTTCGATTTCATCTGGCAACGAGTAGTTGATTACGTGGGTTACGTTATTTACGTCGATACCACGTGCAGCTACGTCTGTTGCGATTAACAATTGCATGTTACGATCGCGAAAACGCTGCATCACTTTATCACGTTGTTGCTGCGAAAGATCGCCGTGTAAAGCATCTGCGTTATAACCATCTTTAATCAAATGCTCGGCAACATCCTGGGTATCCAATTTGGTTTTACAGAATACTACGGCAAAAATTTCTGGGTTAAAATCTACAATCCGTTTAAGGGCAGCATATTTATCACGGGCACGAACGATATAATATTCGTGTTCGATATTTACATTTCCTGCATTTTTTGTGCCCATGGTTAATTCTACAGGGTTTTCCATGTAGTTTTTTGCAATGCGACGAACCTCAGGAGGCATAGTTGCAGAGAATAACCATGTTTTTTTATCATCTGGAGTAGTTGATAAAATTTCGTTAATATCTTCTTGGAAGCCCATGTTCAACATTTCGTCGGCTTCATCCAATACTACATATTTAACGCTCGAAAAATCAATGGCTTTACGGCCAATGATATCTAACATACGGCCGGGCGTGGCCACTACGATCTGTACGCCAATGCGTATTTCACGTAGTTGTTGCATAATGTTTGCGCCACCGTAAACGGCAACCACATGTGCATTAGGCGTGTTTTTTGAGAAATTCTTGATGTCGTTTGTAATCTGTAGACATAATTCACGCGTAGGGCACAAAATGAGCGCCTGCGGCTTATTGATCTTAAAGTCTATTAATTCTAACAGCGGCAATCCAAATGCGGCTGTTTTTCCTGTTCCTGTTTGGGCCAAACCAACAAAGTCGTTACTACCTTCTAACAGTACAGGAATAGATTGTTCCTGAATTGGCGTAGGATTTTCAAAACCTAGCTCTTTTACGGCACTAACAACGTCATCACTTATCCCCAATTTACTAAATGGGTTTATCATTATAACATTTTTAATTAAGCCGCAAAGGTACGGTTAATAATCCGTATTTTACTGTGAGTTAGGGAAATAGTTTTTTGCGAGAAATTATTGATTATGAATGTATTGACTATTTGCTTTGTTCCGGAAAACATTGTGTTCCAACCGCACCCCCCTCCATATTCCAATACAATATTGCTTTTATAGAAAATATATCTGCACTTGTCGTTGTAATTTTTAATCTCATCCTGAGTTAAATTTTCGCCAAATAATTTAAAAGAATATTTGCCCATCCCACTTCTTGCAAATCCGATTGTAGTAATGTTACTATTCTCTATAGAAATGCAATGTGCATCAGTGAGTAATTTTTTAATATTTATCAAGGTTGTTTCGTTCCAACCTATGATTTTTAGCATTTTATCCAGTTCAGCAGAACCATATTTCAAGTTCCACTGCTGTTCAAACAAATTCCCATTATCTTTTTTTTGTTCGATTCGTAAGTCGACACTTTCTTTACTGTTAGCGAGTATATTAGGAGAGTTAAATTCTATACTAACTGTAAATCCGCTCGGAACGAACTTTGCATATTCAGTTTGTAGATTTAAAATATTTTGAAAATTAGAATCAATATTTTTAATGAGTTCTTCCTTACTACTCCTCGGCATGGAAATCATAAATAACATAAATTCTTTGGTTGTTTTATCTGCAGATTTGTATTCTTTACCTAGTTGGGCCTGCATTTCTTTAGGGACTTTTTTAAGCAATTCATTGAACAAAGAATCCATGTTTACGGATTTATTAAATCCTTGCGCTCTAGCCGCACAAGTAAATACCGAAACTAAAATTAAGAGGCTTAAAACTTTTTTCATATGTAAGATTTGACCTATGATTACTTATACTATTATTTCGCGCTAGCCAATTTACTAAATCAATCTTGGTTCTAATAGATTGAAGTTTTTATTTCATTAGCGGTAAGTTAGTAGGTTCAAATAGCAGGCCATTAGTACTAATTGGATCCTATTTAATTATTGAGCCCGAAAAAACAGGCCCAAGCAATTAACAACACCTGCAAGGGAATCCTAAACCACAGATAATTAGGGCCTGGGCCATTATTTGTTGCTTTCTGATAATCGACATGCTCCATAGCGGCCTTAATATTTCCTTGCAACGTTAGTACAAAAAAGAAAATAAGCGCATAAGAGGTGATTTCCTGAAACTTTGGAAACAGCAGGCCTACGGCAAAAATGATTTCCATTAATCCCGTAATATAAACTGCCCCTTTCTTAAACGGTATGAAGTCGGGCACCATCATCATCATCCCCTTGGTATATATAAAATGCCCTACAGCGGTAAAGACCAACATCGCCGCCATGGCAATTTTTCCAGAGAGGAAATGAAGGTAATCCCCTGTTTGGAACCGTGTAGCAAATAAGCTGATGAGAAAAACCGTAATCAGAACAAAAAGTGGTTTCATAAGTATCTAAATTCTAAACGGAGGGTTTCAACTAATTTAAATATAAATAAACCTGTTGCAAAAAAGGGGTGATAACAATTATTATTATAACTAAACTGTATTTTTTATAAAAATAAAGTGTTAAGCAGATGGATAGAACAACGGTATAGACCATCGCTATAAGCACATATACTTTCGTGATATCCCAAATCAAGCTTTTAGGGATAAAATCACTAACTATTTGATATTTAACCTGGAATATACTTACGACATTTAAAATTATGGTAACCAGTGCATAGATGAGCGATATTTTTGCTGCTATTTTAAAATTAGATCTTTGGATCATGTAAGTTCAACAAGCTAGCACAGCGATTATTTGTAATCGATCACATAAGTTTTTGTATCTCCTTTGGCAATGTAGATACTATCTTTTAAGTCTATTCTCGCGCCGTTCGATTTTTTGAGGATGCTGAAATAGGTATATTCATTGCCTGCCGTTACCCCAGAAAGTTCTAAGGTCGAAAATGGAGGATCGGTTGAGAAGAAGTAATCGTTGGAGGTTTGTCCGTCTGCTTTGTATAGCCTTATTGGGCCTGCACTGGTAAAATTGGAACTTTTAAAATAGGGTTGACATTCGAAAAAATCAGTAGAAATTTTAGGGCTGAAGTTTTTATATATTATTTTGATGTTTGCCTTGCTCGCGATGTGTGCATTGAAATTAATTGAAGTATCGGGATTGGTGCTCGAAAAATCCCTGAAATAATCGAAATATTCACTACCTTTTCTAACTATAATACTATACCTGCCACTTTTAAGCTCCTTATCCTGGGCTTTAAACGAAAAAGTTAAGGTTCCATCGCCCGCCGTAGTTCCTGTTGAGATTAGTCGTCCGGCATCCCCATTGGGAAAACCGGGCTTGCCCCAAGAAAGTTCTACCGATGCACCGCTAATTGGGGTTTTGCTATCCAAATCTGAACCCACCTTAACCTTAACAATGATACATTTTCCGGTACAGGTTTCGTTAACAGCGGTTTCATTTCTTTTTTTGCAACCTGCAACTGTTAGGCAAATAAAAAGAATAGCTAAAAGCTTAGCAGAGGGTTTAAGAGCCGTTTTCATTTAACCAAGATACAAAATTTGCTTTAACAATCTATTGAACAGGTTGTAAAATTGCCGGTAGTTGGAAGGCACCACCTAAAATTAAGGAATAACAAGATGCCTAGTGGAAATTACCTCAACCGATCAGCAGATTTTAACAATTGTTCATCGTTTTTGATCCCTCTCAAAGCAAGCAGCGAAAAAATAATCGCAATCACCGGTAAAAACATGCCAATACCGTAATTTGCAGCTTCTAAACCGCCGGGAATTCTCTTGGCATACACACTGCACCAAAAAGACAGGCCAATGATCAGCACAATGTTTACCATGATAAACATCTTTTGCATCCGTCTATTTTTAAAGTTGAAAATATTAACGAAAGCCATCAAAGAAACCGCAATTACACTGATGAGCAATGGGAGGAATGACTCAAGTTTTCTTGCCCCCTCACTGGTTTGATATATCCCATCTGCAAATACCTTATATTGGGCAGGACCAATAGTTGCAGTTACCATGGGGATGAAGAGTAGACAGGCAATGGTAATACTTGCCAACAATAACCATATCGATTGTATTCTCTGAATCATAAGCTAATTTTTTTAACAAACTTAGCAAAAGTTGAGCTAAAAAGAAATGAGGTGGGGCAAAGAGCATAGAGCATGAGGCATAGAGCATCATGCTCTCTATGCCCCATGCTCTATGCCTCAACTTTAGGTTAATTAAATTGATAGAAAAACCTATTTTTGCACAAAGTGATCAGCAAAAGATATTTCATAGCATTAAGTTACGATGGTACCACCTATCATGGTTGGCAAACACAACCCAATGGGATAACCGTGCAGGAATGTTTGGATAAAGCAATGAGTATCTATTTTAGGCAAGAAATTACATCTTTAGGATGTGGCAGAACGGATGCGGGAGTGCATGCCACACAGTTTTATGCCCATTTTGATGTTGTTGATTTAAACGAGGAGCTAGTAATAAACGCAGTTACGGGCTTAAATTCGCTTTTGCCCTATACCATAGCGGTAGAGAAGATTTTTCCAGTATCGCCCGAGGCACACGCCCGGTTTGACGCAACAGCTCGGGCCTACCAATATCAAATTCATTTTAACAAGGATCCCTTTAAACTTAATCGCTCTTGGTTGTTTAAAGGTAACCTGGATGTAGAAAAGATGAATTTGGCTGCGCAGGTTTTATTAAAGCACATCGATTTTTCTTGTTTTAGTAAGTCCAACACACAAACATTTACCAACAATTGCAAAATAATGAAAGCAAGTTTTGAATTGGTTAATGGAGCATTGATCTTTACCATTGAGGCCGATCGTTTTTTGAGAAATATGGTAAGGGCAATTGTAGGTACGCTGATTTTAGTAGGAAAGGGCGATATTGATCAAACGGTTGTTGAAGAAATTATAGCAAGTAAAAACAGAAGTAATGCTGGCCAATCTGTGCCCGCATGTGGGCTGTATTTAACCAAAGTGGAATATCCTTATGTATAGCATAGGGCATAGAGCGTGGTGCGTAGGGCAACCCCATGCCCTATGCTCCATGCTCTGCGCTAAAAATTAACTTTATGTCTAAAATAACCGGTGATGCGTTTAATGTAAGCTTACTCAAAAGAGTTTTTGAGTATGTAAAGCCCTATCGGAGTATTTTTAGATGGTCTATTGTACTTACGCTTTCGCTGGCAATAGTTACCCCAGTTAGACCTTTTCTTATAGGCTATGCATTGGACGAATTTATTCTAAAAGCAAATTACAGTGGCCTTGTTGAAGCTACTATTTTAATGATCATCCTTTTGGTTATTCAAACCATTATCCAATATAGCCAAACTTTGTTAACCAATACTTTAGGTCAGTCGGCTATTAAGGATCTAAGGATTAATGTTTTTAACCATATTAGTAATTTAAGGTTAAAGTATTTTGATAAAACACCCATCGGCCAGCTCATTACCAGAACAGTTTCCGATCTAGAAACCATCGCCGATATTTTTTCGGAAGGATTAATTGCCATGATTGGCGATCTCTTACAGGTGGTTGTAATTATTGGATGTATGATATGGAAGGATTGGGAACTCACTATCGTAGTATTGTTACCCATTCCATTTTTATTAATGGCGACACGAATTTTTCAGAAATCGATCAAAGTTGCTTTTCAAGAAATTAGGACCGAAGTTTCCAATTTGAATACCTATCTCCAAGAACACATTAGCGGGATAGCAATTATCCAATATTTTGCTAGGGAAGATCAGGAATACAAAAAATTTAAACAGATCAACTCTAGGTACCGTGATGCGAACATAAGATCAAATTGGTATTATTCTATCTTTTTTCCAGTTGTGGAGCTTATTTCTGCATTGTCTTTAGGACTCTTGATCTGGTATGGTGCTCGGATGATCTTGGCTAAGCCCCTAAATGTGGAACCGGGTACGATTACTACTTTTATTATGCTTATCAACATGTTGTTTAGACCAATTAGGGAACTTGCCGATAAATTTAATACCCTACAAATGGGAATGGTTGGTGCCGATCGTGTATTTAAAGTATTGGATACGCAAGAAACAACAGAAAACACGGGTACCTATGCACCTCCAAAAATGGAAGGCTCGATTAGCTTTGATCAGGTATGGTTTAGCTATAATCAGGATGAAGCGGTTGAAGATGAAAATTATGTGCTAAAAAATGTTTCTTTTGAAGTAAAAGCCGGAAGAACTGTAGCCTTAGTAGGAGCCACTGGCGCGGGTAAATCTTCTACCATCAATATTTTGAATCGCTTTTATGAAATTCAAAAAGGCCAGATCAAGGTAGATGGCGTGGATATCAAAGACTATGAGCTTAATTACTTGAGAAGCAATATCGCTACCGTTCTCCAGGATGTATTCCTTTTTTCTGATACGATTTTTAACAACATTACCCTTAATAATCCAGCAATAAGCATTGATGAAGTAGTTGATGCAGCCAAAAAGGTTGGTGCTCATGATTTTATCGAACGCTTGCCTGGTGGTTATCATTACAATGTGATGGAAAGGGGAGCAACCCTTTCGGCCGGACAGGCACAGTTGATTTCATTTATTAGGGCCTTGGTTTACCAGCCTTCAATTTTAGTGTTGGATGAAGCTACCTCTTCGGTGGATACCGAAACAGAAATGCTGATTCAGACGGCCATTGAAAAATTAATGTATGGTAGAACATCTATTGTAATTGCCCATCGTTTATCAACCATCCAAAAGGCAGATCTGATTATTGTGTTGGATAAGGGAGAGATTAAGGAGAAGGGAACCCATCAGCAACTGCTTAAGAAAGATGGGTATTACAAACGTTTGTACGATTTGCAATTCTCATCAGTTGGGATAGCGAAAGATTGATAAAAATAGTTAGGTTTGGCTATTCATCAAATTTTATTGAAGAGAGCCATACTATTGAGAATGAGTTTTTACTATTTGCTTTATTAAAGCAAGGAGATACATTAAAGCTACCATAGCAGGTGATAACCTAGTAAGGCTTGCCAATCCTAAAAATATTCAAAGCACAAAAAGACTTGATCAAGTTTAACTCGGCCGAGTTTGGAATTTTTACCTCAGGAAAACATCATAGATATTAAACCCTAATTTATTTGATCAGGTAATCGGCGATAGTAGTTGTAACTTCTTTACCACTACTATTCGAAATGGTTTGTGTACCAATTAAAATACTGTTATTTCTAACGGAGATCAATTTTAAGGTAGTTGTTGTAGTGCCTTTAAAAGTGATGTTTTCTCCCGCCTCATCAATGGTATAACTCATTGAAGAAATTAGGATTTTATTTACTCTGTTTACTGTGCCTTCTTTGGTGAAAACTAGGGTATCGATAGGGTTATATTTAATTAAAGTATCTAATTTATCACCAAAGTTTGCATTCGAAATAGTTCGGATATTGTATTTGAGTGGCCACTTTCCAATAATAAAATTCTGAACAAACTCCTGACTAGTTAACTCATCCTTCTTGCAGCCATAAATGCCAATTAAGGTCATTATCAATAGTAGGGCAGAAATTTGTATTCTTTTCATGGCGCTTAGTTAACGGGGTAAAGGTAATAACAAATTAAACATTCTTAGAATTGTTATATTGTTGAATTGTTAAATTGCTCCGACATGATGCAAGGGGAGCCCAACAATACAACAATCGAGCAATACGGCAATTCATATTGTTGAATTGTTCAGGGCATGATGTAGACCAACAATACAACAATCAAGCAATACATCAATTCTGAACTAATATTTATAACTTCAACCCTATATTCTAATTAAATGAAATCGGTTTTCTCTAATTTAACGTTTCAGGTGCTCGTTGCTATTACCTTAGGTGTTGTGGTAGGCCATTTTTGGCCGGGTTTTGCGCCTTACGCAGACGTGATCAGCAAAAGTTTTATTGGCATGATCAGCATGTTGATTGCTCCGATTATATTTTTCACCATTGTATTGGGTATTGCCCATATGGGTGATATGAAAAAAGTTGGTCGGGTTGGGGGTAAAGCATTGATTTATTTCGAAATCGTTACTACGTTAGCCATTGGAATTGGATTGCTCGTAGCTAACTGGATTAAGCCCGGAGTTGGAGTGGTTGCAAAAGCTACCGCTAATGATGCACAAAAACTAACTACTTATACCGAACAAGCCAAAGATTTTAACTGGCTAGATTTTATTGCGCACATCATTCCTAAAAATGTTTTCGAAGCATTTGCCAAAGGCGAAATCTTACAGATTTTGTTTTTCGCGATTTTATTTGGCTATGGGCTGAGTAAACTGGGTGAGAGAGGGCACACGTTGATCGGTACTTTTGATAAAATCTCCAAAGTATTGTTCAACATCATGAAAGTTGTGATGCGGGTAGCCCCAATCGGCGCATTTGGAGGAATGGCTTTTAGTGTGGCTAAATTTGGATTAAAAACATTAAAGCCGATGGCACTATTGATGGGCTCGGTTTATCTCACCTGTTTTCTGTTTATTTTTGTAGTCCTTAATTTAATCTGTAGGTACTATAAATTCAGTTTGTGGCAATATTTAAAATACATCCGTCAAGAAATTCTGGTGGTATTGGGTACATCATCTTCAGAATCGGTATTGCCGAGCATGATGAAGAAAATGGAAGATATAGGTTGTGATAAATCTGTGGTGGGCCTCGTTATTCCAACGGGTTATTCGTTTAACTTAGACGGAACGGCCATTTACCTATCAATGGCAGTTATCTTTTTAACGCAAGTATTTAACATTCCCTTATCCATCGAAAAGCAGTTAATTGTTATGGGTGTTTTAATGATTACCTCTAAAGGTGCTGCAGGGGTAACAGGAAGTGGTTTTATCGTATTGGCAAGTACATTAACTGCACTCAACATCATGCCTGTAGAGCATATCGCTATTTTGTTGGGCGTAGACCGTTTTATGAGCGAAGCAAGGGCCATAACCAACATGATTGGTAATGGAATAGCAACCATTGTAATTGCCAAAAGCGAAAATGAATTTGATGAGCAGAAATATCAAAGGGCAATCAAACCTGCTGCGATAGAAAAGGCAGAAGAAGAGCATTTTTAGATGTACATGAAAACCCTGTTTATACTCATATTGGCGCTCGCTTTTCTTGGCTGTAATCCTACAGAAAAACCTCAAAAGATTAAGAAAAAAGATGCAGTTAAAATCGTTATGGGCGATCGTATAGTTACGAAAGCGGATACTAAAACGATGAAAAATAAAGAGAATTTTAATGATTTGCTTATCGAGATTTATCCTGGTAATGATACCATCCAGTTTTCTAGGAAGCGATTAAACCTGGCATATAAGCTTATTCCGCAGTGTAGAAATGGTGATATGCTCAAAAGTCCCGATATTTCTTACGAAACCCGACCGAGTCCTTTTGATTTTACAGATGAAGAAGAGAAAGATTTTATGATGTTTGGTTGTGAGGTCTGTCAAGACGATTATTTCCTAATGTATTCCTACTTTTTAAAGCAACACAACCTTGGAAAACAAGCAGAAATACATAGGAAAAAATTAATTTCAATTTACAGGCTGATCAATTCAATCCATGGATTGTTAGTACAGGGTGGGACTTTTTTTGGGCACCAGCACAACAGGATATATGCCTACGCAGAATATAGTGTCAATCTGCGTAAAGATTATGATAAATATGATGCGATAAGAGATGATCATCCTGTAGGTCCTAAAAAATCTTTCTTCATCGGTTTTTTAAAACAGTTGGTGATAGAGGATGAAAAATTTAATATGGAAGTTTCTTTGAGCGATAAATCAGAAAGAAAACTTGCATTGATGAAGAAAATCAAGGAGCTCAATGCTTTGATTACCAATCATTTTTATTTGAACCAGGCTCAAGAATTTAACTTCTCACAGTATGTTAACTAGCAATGAACGTGCAGTTCGCAGCTTATCCCCAAAGCTACTGACTTTGTTATCCAACCTGATCGGAGCGAGCATCCGTTAGCTGGCGGATAAAGCGTAGAGCAGGACTGCAATTGCCCAAAAGCTACTGCCATTGTTTTACACAAATTTGCGCCTCGCTTATCGCTTTACGCCAAACGCTCCACTTTTTAAATTATCTTGCATTTGCATTTGAAAATCCATTGCATTTACCTTAGCTTTGCACACACAAAAATAGATATAATGAGTGTTTTAGTAAATAAAGATTCTAAAGTAATTGTACAGGGTTTTACCGGAAATGAAGGTACTTACCATGCTGAGCAAATGATAGCTTATGGTACGAACGTTGTTGGTGGTGTAACGCCAGGTAAAGGCGGTCAGACTCACCTAGACAGACCAGTATTTAATACTGTTAAGGATGCCGTTGATAAAGCGGGCGCCAATGTATCTATTATTTTTGTACCTCCGGCATTTGCTGCGGATGCAATTATGGAAGCTGCAGAAGCGGGCATTAAAGTAATTGTTTGTATTACCGAAGGTATTCCAACAAAGGATATGATTGCGGTAAAATCTTATATAGCTGATAAAGATTGTAGATTAATCGGGCCTAACTGTCCTGGAATTATTACTGCTGATGAGGCTAAAATTGGTATTATGCCAGGCTTTATTTTCAAAAGAGGTACAGTTGGAGTAGTGTCTAAATCAGGAACCCTTACTTATGAGGCAGTAGATCAGGTAGTGAAAGCCGGATTAGGCATAACTACGGCGATTGGAATTGGTGGTGATCCGATTATTGGTACCACAACCAAAGAAGCGGTAGAATTATTGATGAATGATCCTGAAACCAAAGGAATTATCATGATTGGTGAAATTGGAGGTGGAATGGAAGCTGAAGCAGCAAAATGGATCAAGGCAAATGGTACTAAGCCAGTTGTAGGTTTTATCGCTGGTCAGACTGCGCCTCCGGGACGTAGAATGGGCCATGCAGGCGCAATCGTGGGCGGTGCCGATGATACTGCAGCAGCCAAAATGAAAATTATGGCAGAATGCGGAATTATCGTAGTAGAAAGTCCTGCCGAAATTGGCGAAGCCATGGCAAATGCATTAAATAAATAACAAAAGCCTAAAAAAATTATATCGAAGCGTCTCATTATATGGGGCGCTTTTTTTATAGAGGATTACACAGATTGAGAGGATGAGGTAAAAAGAATCCCATCTTTGATTATTTTAACTTAATGAAATCGGTGAAATCTTATAAATCGGTGTAATCATCCGCGAAGCGTACTTTTGGACTTCTAGCTCCTTTCCATTGCACTCCTTCCCTAAAAAACTCTGAGGGGAACGGACTCTCGGACTCATGACTCCCGGAATCTTTTTTGACTTTCGACTGAAGACTCCACTCTGGTTTTTATTTATATTTGTATTAGCGCTAACATCCGAAGTTTTCTATTTAGCGTATATAGAGGTATAAAACTTACACAGATGAGAACAGTAATTCATAAAACATTTTTAGCTTTAGGCCTGTTATTTGCAACAAGTTTGGTGGCATGTGCGCAAAAGCAGGACAATACACCACCATCAAAAACGACAAAGAAAATGGAATGGAATAAATTAACCAAGGAAGAAGAGGATGTAATTGTTCACAAAGGAACAGAATGGGCCGGTACGGGTAAATACGATAAATTTTTCGAAAAGGGAACCTATGTATGCAAGCGTTGTAACGCACCATTGTATAAATCTGATTCGAAATTTGATGCGCATTGTGGATGGCCAGCATTTGACGATGAGATTAAGGGTGCTGTAAAAAGACATACAGATGCCGACGGACAACGTACAGAAATTGTTTGTGCAAACTGTGGCGCTCACCTTGGTCATGTGTTTGTTGGCGAAGGGTTAACCGCAAAGAACACCCGACATTGTGTAAATTCTATTTCGATGGTTTTTGTGCCAGAAAAGAAATAAGAATAGATTTTGATTTCAAATTGAGAGCCTGGCTTAAGCCGGGCTTTTTTGCGTTAAGCGGTTGGCCTTAGGTGTTATGCGTAAAGTGCTTTGAGCTCTTCGCCGCTCCCCGCTCTCCGCCCCATGCTTTTTTTTGTTATATTTGCCCTCCGCTTTTGAACCGAATATGAAACTTCATTGGAAACTTTTACTTTTCTTATGCTTTGCTACCCTTACTGTTAAAGCGCAGCAAACCATCTCAAAGCAACCTGATACTATTGTGAAAACAATCTTCACCAGTTACTATGCTAAAAAGTTTGAGGGAAGAAAAACCACCAGTGGTGAGGTGTACCGGGGTAAAAAATATACGGCAGCCCATTTAACACTTCCGTTTGGCACGATGATTACCGTTAGAAATCTACGGAATAATAAGTTTGTGATCGTTCGTGTAAATGATAGGGGGCCGCATAGCAAGAAATTTTCATTAGATCTTTCCGTGGCTGCAGCCAAAGAATTAGGGATTTATAAACTAGGTTATGCCCGTGTGGAAATCTCCTACGTACTCAAAAAATAGGTGACTACTATTTCTCTTGTTACACCTCATTTTTTAAAATTATTAACACTCATTTTTTTTTCCTAAGTCCTTAAAAAGAAATAATTAGCTTTTTTGAATGTCGTTTATAACGAAATTTTTATAAGAATCCCGACATACACCAACAACATGTTAACAACTTTGTAACGCAAAAAATGCCTCAACTTCTATATTTGTTAAACAAAGTTCTTTAAGAGAATCCACTCGCAATATTATTTAAGTACTTAATATTTAGTTGTTTAAAAGCCCCTGAAATTTCAAGGTTTTTAAAGTGCTGAAACTAAATAGTATTTGTTGGGCGGCAATATTTTGAGAAGAACGGGTAGGGGTATTGACAATGGGCTTTCGGCTCAAGAAATAAATAACTCTAAAGAAATTTCTAAACGTTAAAAAAGTTGAACTTATGCAAGAAGAGTTACTATTAAAGGAAAACAAAGACCGTTTTGTTCTTTTACCGATTAAGTATCCCGCTATTTGGGAGATGTATAAGAAAAGTGAAGCGAGTTTTTGGACGGCAGAAGAAATCGACTTATCTGATGATCAGAAACATTGGGACAACTTAAATAGTGGCGAGCGACATTTCATTTCTCATATCTTAGCTTTTTTCTCTGCTAGTGATGGCATTGTGAACGAGAATTTAGCAGTTAACTTTATGAGTGAAGTACAATTGCCCGAAGCACGTTGCTTTTATGGTTTCCAAATCATGATGGAAAACATCCATGCAGAAACCTATGCCCTGCTTATTGACACCTACATCAAGGATCCAGATGAAAAAGATCGGTTATTTCATGCAATAGATACTGTTCCTGCCGTAAAAAGAAAAGCGGAATGGGCATTGAGATGGATTGACAATGGAAACTTCGCCGAACGTTTGGTAGCCTTTGCCGCAGTAGAAGGAATTTTCTTTAGTGGCAGCTTCTGCTCTATTTTTTGGTTAAAGAAACGCGGACTGATGCCGGGTTTAACCTTTAGTAATGAACTTATCTCTAGAGATGAAGGAATGCACTGCGAATTTGCATGTTTGCTTTATAAGATGCTAGAAAACAGATTGTCTGAAGAGGCTGTTCATGCAATTATCCGTGATGCAGTAGAAATTGAAAAAGAATTTGTAACCGACGCATTGCCAGTTGCATTAATTGGTATGAATGCAAAGCTAATGAGTCAGTATATCGAGTTTGTAGCCGATAGATGGATACACGAATTAGGATATACTAAAATATACAATGCTACCAATCCATTTGATTTTATGGAAATGATTTCTCTTCAGGGAAAAACAAATTTCTTTGAAAAGAGAGTGGGCGATTACCAGAAAAGTGGTGTGCTTACTTCAACAGAAGACAAAGCAGCGGCGTTTTCATTAGATGACGACTTTTAATAGAAGCGAAGCGCATAGAGCAGAGGGCAGGTCTCTAACTCTATGCCCTACGCTCCATGCTAAATAAATAAGTTTTAAACCTGGTGCCGCTATTGCAAAATATGCACCATTAATAAAGAAAAGGATGTTTGTACTAAAAAGAGATGGCCGCCAAGAAGCGGTAAAGTTTGATAAGATAACTGCTCGTATCGAGAAGTTGTGTTATGGTTTTAATGCAGAATTAGTAGACCCAATTGATGTTGCCAGAAAGGTAATCGAAGGGTTGTACGATGGAGTTACAACCTCTGAACTTGATAATCTTGCAGCAGAAACAGCCGCATCACTAACCACAAAACACCCTGATTATGCCTTGTTGGCATCGCGTATCGCGGTTTCTAACCTGCATAAGAACACATTAAAATCGTTCTCTAAAACGATGGAAATGTTATATACGTACATTGATCCTAAAACAGATAAACCTTCATCTTTGATAGCCGAAGACGTTTGGGAAGTAATTTCGGCGAATGCCGATATTTTGGATAGTACCATTATCTATGATAGGGATTTTGGATTTGATTATTTCGGTTTTAAAACACTAGAAAAATCTTATCTACTAAAGGTTAACGGTCAGATTGTAGAGAGACCACAGCATTTATTTATGCGGGTATCAGTTGGGATCCATAAATCTGATATAGAAAGCGCTATCAAAACGTATAACTTAATGAGCGAGCGTTGGTTTACACATGCAACTCCTACCTTGTTCAATGCAGCTACCCCAAAACCTCAAATGTCTTCGTGCTTCTTACTAACCATGCAGGACGATAGTATCGAAGGTATTTATGATACGTTAAAGCAAACCGCGAAAATTTCTCAAAGTGCTGGAGGTATTGGACTTAGCATCCACAATATTCGTGCTACCGGTGCCTATATTGGTGGTACAAATGGCACAAGTAATGGTATTGTACCCATGCTTAAGGTATTTAATGATACTGCCCGTTATGTAGATCAGGGTGGAGGCAAACGTAAAGGTGCTTTTGCGATCTATTTAGAACCATGGCATGCTGATATCTTTGCATTTTTGGATCTTCGCAAAAACCATGGTAAAGAAGAAATGCGTGCACGCGATTTGTTCTATGCACTTTGGATCTGCGATCTATTTATGCAACGTGTTGAAGACAATGGCGATTGGAGCTTATTTTCTCCAGATGAGGCCCCAGGCTTAGCGGATTGCCATGGTGAAGAATTTAATGCCCTATATACCAAATATGAATTAGAAGGCAGAGCTCGTAAAACCATCAAGGCGCAAGAGCTTTGGTTTGCCATTTTAGATGCCCAAATAGAAACTGGTACGCCTTATCTATTATACAAGGATGCAGCTAACAGTAAATCGAATCAACAGAATTTAGGTACAATTAAAAGTTCTAACCTTTGTACAGAAATTATCGAATATACCTCGAAAGATGAAGTTGCAGTGTGTAATTTAGCCTCGTTGGCCTTACCTAGATTTGTAATCAACGGCGAATTTGATCATCAAAAATTATATGAGGTAACGTATCAGGCTACATTAAACCTGAACAAGATTATTGATTACAACTACTATCCTGTAATTGAAGCCCAAAATTCTAACTTCCGTCACCGTCCGGTTGGATTAGGTGTACAGGGTTTAGCAGATGCATTTATTTTAATGCGCCTACCTTTCGAAAGTGATGCAGCAAAAGAACTGAACAAAGATATTTTCGAAACCATTTATTTTGCTGCAATGACCGCATCAGCGGATCTTGCCGTACAAAATGGCCCTTATCAAAGCTTTAAAGGCTCGCCTCTTTCTAAAGGCAAATTCCAGTTTGACCTTTGGAACGTTAAACCAACAAGCAATCGTTGGGACTGGGATTCGCTACGTAAGCGGGTAGTTAAAAGCGGAGTATATAATTCGTTATTGGTTGCGCCTATGCCTACAGCCTCTACTTCACAGATTTTGGGCAACAATGAATGTTTTGAACCGTATACATCAAATATTTACACCAGAAGAGTATTAAGTGGAGAATTTGTAGTGGTGAACAAACATCTATTAAAAGATCTAGTTTCGTTAGGTTTATGGAATCCAGCAATGAAAGATAGAATTATTTTAGCGAATGGTTCAATCCAGGATATTGCCGAAATTCCAGATTATATCAAAGAACTTTACAAGACCGTTTGGGAAATTAAAATGCGTAACATCATTGATATGGCTGCGGATAGAGGAGCTTACATTTGCCAATCTCAATCTTTAAACCTGTTTATCAATGCGCCAAATACGTCAAAATTAACCTCGATGCATTTCTACGCCTGGAAAAAAGGCTTGAAAACCGGTATGTACTATCTCCGTACCCAAGCCGCTTCTCAAGCCGTTAAGTTTACCGTAGAAAACCAAGGTGGCAAGGCAATCGAAGCTGTAATTCCGGATACCATTCCGCAAGATCAAGTGGCCGAAGAAATAGTTGACGGACCAGTTTGCTCAATGGAAGATGGATGTATTAGTTGCTCTGGATAGAGAGTCCGAAAAGTCCGATAGTCGGAAAGTCCGTTCCCATCAGGATCTAAAAAAGAAGTCCAGAAGTCCAAAAGACCATTTAAACTAAATACCCTTAAGTCCAATCATAAATGAACCATCCCGTTAGTGTAAAAGCTAGCGGGATTTTTATTAAATGATTACACAGATTATTAAGATTACACCGATAATGAATATTCAAAATAAAGTAAGGATTTGATGGGTGTCAATTTTTTAAGCTTTACTTTGTTATTTTTGCTAACAGGGTCCATGGACTAGATACATAGGCGTCATGTCTATCGTCTATCGTTCATCGACTATTGACCATTGAATATTGACCATCGACTAAAGCAACATGTCATTAAGTACCTATCTTACGAAACACGAAGTCATTCCATGCGAACGCTGCGGAACGGCTATCGAGTGCAAGGCAAATTCGTATACCAAATGCCAATGTAGCACCGTACAGTTAAGTATAAATGAAGTGCAACATATTAGCGAATTATTTGACGGGTGCTTATGTGCGAAGTGTTTATTTGAACTTCAACACGAGTATAGACTAACTCTTAAATAAATTGAAAAGTGAAGGATTGAATGATAGCCCATTCTCTCCTTCACTTATTCCTTACTTTACCATTTCTTCTTCTTCTTTTTCATCAGCGCGTAAACAACCAATCCTACCGCAGCAACTGTAGCTACCTTCACGGCGAAACCTTTAGGATTATGCTTCATTTCCATTTTTAATCCTCGCTCTGCGAACACATTAGGAAAATATCCTTTTCCTAGATCCTCAATCAATCCTTCAAATACATTTATCCTATCTGCAAGGATAAGTGGAATCCAATGACGGTAACGATCTTCACTATGTTTAAATGCATATCTTCGTACCATTCCGCTTAGTCCAGAAGGTGGTACAGAA
The DNA here is from genome assembly GCF_059703915.1 of Pedobacter sp. NO84. Lineage (NCBI taxonomy): Bacteria > Pseudomonadati > Bacteroidota > Sphingobacteriia > Sphingobacteriales > Sphingobacteriaceae > Pedobacter > Pedobacter sp. NO84. The sequence continues at coordinate 2,514,901 of NZ_AP046575.1, read as the reverse complement.
GTACCGAACACCGCTGTTAGTGCTGGTCGCTCATTAGACATTAAAATTTCTACATCCTGCGGTTGCGGTAATGACCTTTCATAGTTGATCCGGTTGTGGTCATCGCCAGTATATCGCTTCATGGGATAGGTAGGCTCATTTTCTGGATCGGCATCCATGCCCCATCCAGGAATATCTCTATAATTTATATTCAAATTTTTCATCTCTTTTTAATGGTTGGCCGATGGAATCAGCACGGTTTTAATGCAATTGTCAAGTTTCGAAGAAAATAAACGATAGGCATCAGCTACTTCTTCTAATGGCACACGATGGGTAATTAATCCTTTTGGATTTAACCTGCCTGATTGTACATGGTCGATCAATTTTGGAAGTAGTCGCTTAACGGATGCCTGGTTGGCTCGTATGGTAATTCCTTTATTCACGACGTTTCCGATCGGGATGAGGTTAAATGGAGGGCCATACACACCAACTATAGAAACGATACCTCCCTTTTTTACCGAGTTGATAGCCCATTGTAAAGCAGTTCCAGCCCCGGCTTGCATCAGCATTACTCTTCCGCTGAAAGTTTGCAAGGTATTTCCCTCAGCTTCGCAGCCAACACAGTCGATACATACATCTGCGCCATACCAGTCGGTCGTTTTCTTTAAAAAGACTACTGGATCTTCCATATCCTTAAAGTTGTAAGCTTCGCAATGCGCATAGTTCTGTGCAAATTCCAATCGATAATCAATATGGTCGATAATGATTACTCTTGATGGACCAAAAAACCATGCACATCTTGCGGCCATAATACCGATCGGACCGGCACCAAAAATGACAACGGTATCTCCTTGTTTAATTCCGCCCATTTCTGCTGCCTGATAGCCCGTTGGCACCACATCTGTGAGCAAAACTGCATCATCTGGATCCATATCTGGAGGGATAACTGTTGGACCCACATCCGCATAGGGAACACGGACATATTCTGCCTGACCACCATCGTATCCACCCGCTGTGTGCGAATAGCCGAAAATCCCTCCCACAGCTGTGGCCATAGGATTAGACTCGTGACAGTTACCAAAAAGTCCCTGCTTACAAAAGTTACATTTGCCACACGCAATATTAAATGGTACCAGAACCTGATCGCCCACTTTGAGTTTTTGCACCAATGGACCGATTTCTTCCACGATCCCAACAAACTCATGTCCGAACGTTGAACCCACTCGGGTATCGGGTACCATGCCGTGATAAAGATGAAGATCAGACCCGCAGATACAGGTACGGGTAACCCGAATAATTGCATCTTCTGGATGCAGGATTTCGGGCATGGGTTTTTCTACTGCTCGGACTCTATATGGCCCGCGATAATCCATTGCTAACATATAATTAAATTTTTAGGTGTTTTGCGCAGACAGCCGCCCGCACTTTAAGCGCTTGCCATTGATACAATATGAATTAAATTTTGTTTTCCGTTTTTCTGGAATGTGGATGGATAAGTACTAAATACCCCTATTAAGAATAAGCTTTATCGAAAGACTGACTTGGTCAAAGTCCACGCAGCGAAAACAGAGAGTTTAAGCACATAAATACCTTTATTATCAATAGAGGAACAAAATGGCGATTTGGATTGACAATTGAGTGGCAGCTGTCTCGCAGAAGGCTCCCCGTTCTTGGCTCTACGCTCATCGCCCTTTGCCCTTTGCTCTTTATTCCTTACCTTTGCATTCAAATTTTTATACCTATGAGCAAAGTAAAAGTTGGCCTGGTGCAGATGAGCTGCACTAAGGATAAGCAAGAAAATTTAGATAAAGCAATTGTAAAAGTTAGGGAAGCGGCTGCTAAAGGAGCTCAAATTGTGTGTTTACAAGAGTTATTTACCTCGCTCTATTTTTGTGATGTAGAAGATTACGATAATTTCGACCTTGCGGAAGCTATCCCTGGGCCATCTTCAAATGCGCTTGCAGTTGTTGCTAAAGAGTTGAATGTGGTGATCATCGCTTCGTTATTTGAAAAACGTGCTGAAGGATTATACCATAACACTACCGCAGTGTTAGATGCTGATGGCTCTTATTTGGGTAAATATCGTAAAATGCATATCCCTGATGATCCAGCTTTTTACGAAAAATTTTATTTCACTCCGGGAGATTTAGGCTACAAGGTTTTCGAAACCAAGTTTGCCAAAATCGGCATTTTAATCTGTTGGGATCAATGGTATCCTGAAGCGTCGCGTATTACAGCTTTGATGGGCGCCGATATCATGTTTTATCCAACTGCAATTGGTTGGGCAACCGATCAGGATGAGGAAACCAATACAGATCAATATAATGCCTGGCAAACTATTCAACGCTCGCATGCAGTGGCAAATGGGGTACCGGTGGTAAGTGTTAACCGCGTTGGATTTGAGCAAGATGGCGCTATGAAATTTTGGGGCGGAAGTTTTGCTACCAATGCCCAAGGTAAACTCCTTTATTTAGCTTCCCACGATAAGGAAGAAACCGAAGTGGTAGAACTTGATTTATCCCAATCTGATTATTACCGTAAACATTGGCCTTTTTTGAGAGACAGAAGAATTGATTCTTATCAGCCCATAACGAAGAGGTATTTGGATGGTGATTAAAGATGGATCCGAGAGACAGAGAGTCCGAGAGTCCGTACATTTATCGTAATAAGGATATTTTGTAATAAAGAAGGTTAAAATATAAAGCTTGGGGTTATAAAACTCTAAATGTAAATTGTATTTGATTTAAGTTTAATCGAACTTAAATTAAAAAAAATGGCGTTCAAATTTGCAAAATTACAGGTCTGGCAAAAGGCATTAGATCTAGCTGACGAAATCGATTTATTAACTAAAACTTTTCCAAAAGAGGAGATTTATATCTTAACTTCCCAAATGAAAAGAGCAGCTGATTCTGTTTCACTAAATATAGCTGAGGGAAGGACTGGGCAGAGCAATGCAGAGTTTAAACGATTTTTAAGATATGCATTAAGGTCGGATATAGAAGTAGTAGGATGTTTGTACCTTGGGAGAAGAAGAAAGTACATAATAGAAGAAGTTTTTTACCAATTGTATAAGTTATGCGAAGAAATACTGATGATCAACGCACTTATGAAATCAATGAAATAAATGTCAAACAATAAAACTCATTCCCACAATAAACCAACGGACTCTCGGAGTCCCGGACTTTCCGACTCTATTCCGGGACTTTTGGACTTTACTTCAACTCCAAAAACTCTCGGTTACTCCTTCCCCGCCGAATGGGCCAAACATGAGGCTACTTGGTTAAGTTGGCCGCATAAGGAAGAATCTTGGCCGGGAAAAATAGAGGCTATTTACGAACCTTATTGCCGATTTATTAAGATTGTTGCCACAGGCGAAAAAGTTCGGATCAATGTGACGGATGAAGCCATGAAATTAGATGCAACTAAACATTTACAGAAGGTGGAGGCTGATTTGGATCAGATTGAGTTTTATTTTAATGAAAGTAACGATGCCTGGTGCCGGGATCATGGGCCTGCTTTTGTAGTAAAAGGGAATGAAAAAGCCGTGGTAGATTGGGGCTACAATGCCTGGGGTAATAAATATCCGCCATTTAACTTAGATGATGTAATTCCTACAAAAATAGCTAAGCATTTTAGTTTGCGCTTATTTACGCCACCTATTGTGATGGAGGGCGGGTCGGTTGAATTTAATGGCGCGGGAACTATTTTAACCAGTACAGCCTGCTTATTAAACAAGAATAGAAACCCTCATTTAAATAAATCACAGATAGAAACCTATCTTAAAGAGTTTTATGGTGCACAACAGGTATTGTGGGTGGGCGATGGGATAGTTGGAGATGATACCGACGGGCATATTGATGATATCACTCGCTTTGTAAATGAAGATACCGTGCTTACTGTAATAGAAAGTAATCCGCTCGACGAGAACTATTTACTGTTGCAAGAAAATTTGGCTGCGTTAAAAGAAATGAGATTATTTGATGGTAGGCCGTTAAACATCATTAAACTCCCAATGCCATCACCAGTTATTTATGATGATACGCGTTTGCCTGCATCGTATGCCAATTTTTACATCGCCAATGCAGCGGTAATTGTGCCCACATTTAGGGATGTAAATGATAACATAGCATTAGATATTATTCAAAATGCTTTTCCAGACCGAAGAGTAATCGGAATAGATTCTACGGATATTATTTGGGGATTGGGAAGCTTCCATTGCTTAAGCCAGCAGGAACCGTTGGCTTAAACTTACGAAGTCTTTAAGACTTCGTAAGTTTGTGTATATTCGAATATGAAATTACTAGAAGGAAAAACAGCACTAATTACAGGTGCATCAAAAGGAATAGGGCGCAAAATTGCCGAGAAATTTGCCGAGCAGGGTGCTAATGTAGCATTCACCTATCTATCATCTGTAGAAAAAGGACAGGCATTAGAACAGGAACTACAAAGTTATGGCACCCAAGTTAAGGGCTATCGTTCTGATGCCTCGAAATTTGCTGAGGCAGAACAATTGATTGCTGATGTTGTGGCAGATTTTGGAACTATCGATATCGTAGTTAACAATGCCGGAATTACTAAGGATGGATTGTTAATGAGAATGAGTGAGGAAAACTGGGATGATGTTATCAATGTAAACCTAAAGTCTATTTTCAATGTAACCAAAGCTGCTTCGAAAATAATGATGAAAGCCCGTAAAGGTGTTTTCATTAATATGAGTTCTGTTGTAGGGGTTACCGGTAACGCAGGACAAGCAAATTACGCTGCTTCAAAAGCTGGGATTATCGGATTTACCAAATCTGTGGCCAAGGAATTAGGTTCTAGAAATATTCGTGCAAATGTTGTTGCACCAGGTTTTATCCGCACAGAAATGACTGAAGTTTTAGATCCTGCTGTTGTTGCCGGATGGGAAAAGGATATTCCATTAAAACGTGCTGGTGAAACCGAAGATATTGCTAACGTGTGTGTTTTCTTGGCCTCTGACATGAGCGCTTACGTAACCGGACAAACCCTCTCTGTTTGCGGAGGAATGCTTTAAGAGAGGAAGATGGAAAATGTAAGATGGAATTGTAAGATGGTACATTAAGATAAATCTTAACAATCGGTGAAAAAACTACTGGTATAACTAGAGTTGTGACGTTTCTTCTGTATTGCTAATCGAAGCTCCTTTCTTACTTTAAACGTTAAGGCATTAAGAGAATTAAAGTTGTCTTAATGACCATTAATTTCTTAATGGTATAATTGGAATAGCTAAATAAAGCTTCTAACAAAAATTTCTCGCTTATCGCCTAGCTAAACGCCCTTGATTTCAGTTTTTTATTGACTCATCAACAAACAAATTACGTTGGTTTTTTTAGAAAATTAGCATCTTTACGCTAAGCTTATGGGTAATTTTTTTACAGCTGCTTCTATCTTCACTTTTCTAGCATGTGTATTGTTAGGTTTCCTATATGCGTGGTTTTTGTATGGAAAAAATGTCGGCTTAAACAAAAATCTAAAATACGCTTTGGCTGCGCTACGCATGTTGGTGGTAACCGCAATTACCTGGCTTCTTTTTGCTCCTTTGGTTAAGCAGATTTCTTACCTGCCCGAAAAGCCCATTATCGTAGTGGCGCAGGATAACTCAATTTCTGTTGCACAGGTAGAGCCAGCTGGATTTAATCGAAATAAATACCAACAAGACCTGAAAAAACTAGTGGATCAGCTTTCGTTAAAGTATGAGGTTAAAACTTACAGCTTTAGCGATAGTGTTAAATCTGGACTTGATTTTTCTGGTAGAGGGAAATTAAGTAATGCTTCGGCCCTTATTGATCGTTTAAACGATGAGTTGCTTAACAAAAATGTGGGAGCGGTAATTGTTGCCAGCGACGGGATTTTTAATCGCGGTGGCAACCCTCTTTACGAAATGAATAAAATTAAAGCACCTTTTTATACCATCGCCCTTGGCGATACGATTCCGAAAAGAGATTTGCTCGTCGCCAATGTTAACTACAACAACCTAGTTTACCTTGATGATGACTTTACTTTGGATATTCAAGTACAGGCTTACGAAAGTAAAGGAGAAAGTACCCTTATTTCGGTTTTCGAAAACGGAAATAAAATTAAGGAACAACTGATCGCCATTAATGCCGGAAGTTTTGTTAAAGATATTCCAGTAAAGCTGAAGGCCAATAAAGTTGGAGTACAGCAATATACGGTAAGGCTATCATCCCTGAAAAATGAGATTACCTTAAAAAATAATTCCCAGACCATCTTTGTTGAAGTAATCGATGCCCGACAACAAATTTTGCTAGCTGCAGCGGCTCCCCATCCTGATTTGGCAACAATTAAACAAGCCATTGAGCACAACAAGCATTATGAAGTTACATTGGCACTGGCTGATGATCTGAATACGGTGGATATGAGCAAGTATAGTTTGGCTATCCTATATCAACTGCCAAATACTAACAATCCGGCTGGAGGATTTCTAGCTAAATTAGCAAACACTAAAATCTCTTTATGGTACGTTATAGGCGCCCAAAGTAACATCGGGGCTTTGAATCAGACACAAAATTTAATAAACTATAGTCGATCTACTAGTTCTCTACAAGAGATATTCCCTTATCCGGACCCTAATTTCACTTTGTTCAATTTGGATGCCATCGCCTTAAAACAGCTGAATAACTACGATCCATTGCAAGTTCCTTTCTCTAATTTGAACATTAAGGGAAGTTATACTTCGGCCTTAAATCAACGCATTGGAAAGATTAATACACAAAGTCCGTTGTTGTTTTTTATAGATGATAATGGGAAAAAAGTTGGATTTTTAATAGGAGAGGGGATATGGAAGTGGAAGTTAGAAGAAGCGAAAGATGAGCAAAACTTTCCCCTAGTGGATGAATTGATTACAAAATCCGTTCAATACCTCACCGTAAAAGACGATAAAAGAAAATTTAGGGCATTTAGTAGTAAAAGTACCTATGAGGAAAATGAAAATATCGTAATTAATGCGGTGCTCTACAACGACGCCTATGAAGCGGTAACTACACCTGATGTTAAAGTTCAATTAAAGAATGCAGATGGAAAAATATTTAACTATACCTTTTCGAAATTTGGCGCGGCCTACCGTTTAGACGCAGGGACTTTGCCTCAGGGCAATTATACATTTGTAGCAAGCACTAATTTGGGCGATAAAAATTACACTTCTTCAGGGGCATTCTATGTTAATGCACTCATTGCCGAATATCAACAGACTACGGCAAACCATCAATTGTTATATGCCATGGCACAGCAGAGCAATGGTAAACTAGTTATGCCATCTAACTTATTATCCATAGCCGATGAGATTGAAAAAAGCGGCCTGGCAAAAACTATTAATTATGAAGATCGAAAATATGAAGAAATCATTAATTTAAAATGGTTGTTTGCATTGATTGTCGTACTGCTTAGTACCGAATGGTTTTTAAGGAAACGTAACGGAGAAATATAATGGAGCCAATTACTACCACCTATGTAATCGAAATCTTGGGAACTATATCGTTTGCCATTTCAGGGTCGTTTGCGGCGATGCAACGAAGGTTAGATCCTTTTGGGGTACTTATTATTGCGTTTGTAACTTCTATCGGTGGCGGTACCGTTAGAGATTTGCTTTTAGGTGATACTCCCGTAGCTTGGATGCGTGATGTAAATTATTGCTTGTTAATCTTGATAACATCATTGCTTACTATATTTTTTAAAACCCAGATCAAACGCTTTAAGATTACCTTATTTTTATTTGATTCTCTTGGCTTGGGGCTATTCACCTTAGTTGGAGTGCAGAAAGGGATTGTGTTTGGATTAAGCCCGGGAATGTGCGTTGCCCTTGGTACCATTACGGGATGCTTTGGAGGTGTAATAAGAGATACGCTCTTAAATACCATTCCATTGATCTTTAGAAAAGAAATTTATGCAACCGCATGCATCTTGGGAGGAGTGTTATACTTTACCTTACTCTATTTTAACTTAAAGGCTGATGTGGCTAAAATAATTGTGATTGCATTTATAGTTGCACTACGCATCTTAGTGGTACGCTATAAACTGGCATTGCCGAAGTTTGGGTATTGAGGGCAAGGGGCAAGGCGCAACCACCAGATAAATCATCTTCGAACCTGGTCTTCCTTAATCTGTTTCAAAGTGGATGCCTTTGGCAGGGCTAACTAATAGGCATGAAGCCTATATGCACAGATGGCATATCTGCCTGCCGGTAGGAAGGGATAATACAGGTAATATTTCAGTATGCTCAACGCTCTCTGCCCTATGCTCTCCGCTCAAGAGCCATACAGGTAAGCTTCCAATCTGCCGTTTAGGTAGGCCTCATTTAGTTGCACTAGATCCTTTGACCAGTTTTTTTTGTCTTCTTGTTGGTTTAAGTACGGAAGTAAGATCGACATGGTTCCTAATATGAGCGATTTTTGATCTGTAATCGTCGGGTTTTCCAGTGTATACTTCGTTAAGCCGGCCATATACATCAGCAAAAGATCAGAATCAGTATTGAAAAAATTGGTTTCTTTTTCTTCTAAGTAAAAAGTGTAATCAGGTGTCCCATTCATCCAGCTCAGTAAAAACTGACCAGCTTCGGTTCGCGACTTGTCCCTTTTGTTTAAGGGAGTTTCAAATAAATAGGCAATCACCTTTAAAGTGAGTTGCTCTGTTGATCTAAAATGCGATTTTTTATTTAGCTTAACATGCTTCAGATTAGGCAGGTCTTGAGCATAAGAATAGGTAATACAAGCAAAAAACAACAAGAAAAATAGCGCTATTTTTTTCATTCTAACTTGTTTATTTGTTTGATAGGATGTTTATGTTAATAGTAATTATATCTAAATACGGCCTTATTCGGTTTTAGTACAACCTTAAGGGCAGTTATTTTCTTAACGTCTAATATAAGGGATTTGTGTTAAAATCTTCCCGAAAATAGCGCTAAACAGTGGCTATTTATTTTGGCTATCACTTTTTACAATTACAAAAACATCTTCATTATCCTTTTTCATGAAATATTTTTCGCGCGCAAATTTCTCTGCCGTAGTTAAATTGCTGTCTAATTCGGTAAGATCCTTCTTAACCATTGCGGTCTCCTTCACATAAAAATCTTTTTCCTGCTGCAATTTGTTTACTTCAGCTTTGTACTCATATTGAGCCAGCATATCGTTTTTGTCGAAAAACAACATCCATACCACAAAAGCTACGATCGCTAAGAAGTATTTATTACGTAAAAGTTCTAAAATACGTTTCATAAATTATGAAATGGGACCAATTCAAAAGCCTTAACAAATATATAATTAAAAAAAACATCCGAAGGTTATAAATCCTCGGATGTTTTGCACTTATTAACATCAGCTTTGCTTATAGCTTGCGCCAAATCAAAGAAAGCTATTTTGCATATTTAAAATCCTTGCCAATAAAACGGGCAGCGGATCCCAATTCCTCTTCTATTCGTAATAATTGATTGTATTTCGCAATCCTATCCGACCGTGAAGCTGAACCTGTTTTAATCTGACCGCAATTTAATGCCACAGCTAAATCTGCGATGGTAGTATCTTCTGTTTCTCCACTACGATGGCTCATTACCGAAGTGTAGCCACTGTTTTGAGCCAAACTAACTGCATTTATCGTTTCTGTTAAAGAACCAATCTGGTTAACTTTTACCAATATAGAGTTAGCGGTTTGGGTATCGATACCGGTTTGCAGGCGTTTTACATTGGTTACAAACAAATCATCACCTACTAATTGTACACGATCTCCGATTTTCTCTGTTAGCAATTTCCATCCGTCCCAATCGTTTTCATCCATGCCATCTTCTATAGAAATGATGGGATATTTGGTAGATAGTTCAGCTAGATATTCAACTTGTTGGGCGCTGGTACGAATGGCACCTTTATCGCCTTCAAATTTTGTGTAATCGTATTTTCCGTCTTTATAGAATTCTGAGGCAGCACAATCGAGTGCTAAAAAGATATCTACACCAGGTTTGTAGCCTGCTTTTTCAATTGCCTTTAGCACCGTTTCTACCGCATCTTCAGTGCTATCAAAAGTAGGCGCAAATCCACCTTCATCGCCCACGGCAGTAGATAATCCGCGATCGTGCAAAATTGCTTTTAAATTATGGAATACTTCTGTTCCCCAACGTAACGCTTCAGAAAATGAAGGTGCACCAGCGGGCATGATCATGAACTCCTGAAAAGCAATTGGAGCATCAGAGTGAGACCCTCCATTGATGATATTCATCATGGGGATGGGTAAGGTATTTGCATTTACACCACCTATATAGCGGTACAATGGTTGTCTGCTTTCTGCAGCTGCCGCTTTTGCCACAGCTAAGGAAACACCTAAAATCGCATTCGCACCTAAATTGCCTTTGTTTTCTGTACCATCCAATTCGATCATTAATTTGTCGATCAGATTTTGTTCAAATACATCAACACCCTGCAAAGCATTCGCAATTTTAGTATTTACATTTTCAACGGCCTTTAAAACACCTTTGCCCATATAGGTCTTTTTATCACCATCACGTAATTCAACAGCTTCATGCTGACCAGTACTTGCACCAGAAGGAACCGCAGCGCGCCCAAGTTGGCCATTTTCTGTAACTACTTCAACCTCTATTGTTGGATTGCCCCTAGAATCAAGGATCTGCCTTGCATGAACATCAATTATTAAACTCATTTTATTTTGGATTTGATTAAAAAATACCCTTAGTGTAAAAAGTACAATTAGTTAGGGTGTATCCAAAGTTAAAATAAATTTTAAACTATCGGTAAGCTGGAGCGAAAAAATGTTTAAGGCATGAAGCGTGGGGCATAGAGCTGTAACCCTATGCCCTATGCTCTTTGCGCTATACTTTCTTCTCGAGGGCCTCCATTAACCATATCAGTTCATTTATAAAAGAAGTGGCTCTTTTGTTGGTTAGGGTTGGATCGCTGGGCTGGCCTTTTTCATCAAAGGTTTTATCTACGGTTGCTATAGGGAATTGAGCGGGGACGGTAAGGGCGCCAATTTTCCACAAAGTAAATTGAAGGGAAGTAATTACTTGCGAACCGGCAAAAGCACCTTCAGAAACCGTGCAAATTGCGATGGGTTTCCGCTTCCACTCGGCATAAAGCAGATCAATTACGTTTTTTAAACTAGCGGGATAACCACCATTGTATTCAGGGGTTACGATAATAATTCCATCAGCAGCTTTAACCTGTTCAGCAAAGGCTAGAATTTCTGGAGTAGGATTGGGCATTAACCTTAAACGCTCCTCAAAAATTGGGAAGTTTAAAGTTGCGAGGTCAATTATTTCAGGATCAGCAATTTTATTTTCTGTCAAGTAGTTTTTGAGGTAAAGTGCTACACGATGACTTTTTCTTCCCAGCCTTACACTTGCAGAGATGATGGAGATGTTTTTCATAAAAGCGAATATAAGCATTTAGCATGGAGCATGGAGCATGGTGTTTGAACCCGCTCCCTGCTCCATGCCCTACGTTACTCCCACTTAAACGTTTTCACTGCAACGGCATAAATTGCAATTCCCCAAATCAACATAACTAGCATCTGATGCCCAACATCCCATAAACCTGCACCTTCGAATGCTACTTTTCGCATGGCATCATTGAGATGTGTTAAGGGGAGGGCTCTACTAATGGGTTGAAGCCAAGTTGGAAACGCATCGATAGAAAAGAAGGTTCCGGAAAGTAAAAACTGTGGAAGGGTAATGATATTTGAAATAGGGGGAATGGTGCTTTCATTTTTTGCCAGACCCGAGACTACGAAGCCAAATCCCATAAAAACGATCACTCCAAAAAATGCCAATATAAGCATGTTAATTACAGTTAATGCCCCATTGATTAATGTAAATTTGAAGAAAAGGTGTCCTATTATGATGATAATCAACGCGCCAATAAGCGCAAAGCCAATCCGTGCCATAGCCTCGCCCAAAACAATGCTTGAGCGCTTAACTGGGGTTGCGAAAAACCGCTTGATTACCAGATTTTGTCTCAAACTAAAAAATACGAAGGCTGTACCAAACACTCCAGTGCTCAATAATGAGAAGCCTAGCTGCCCTGGTAAGAGAAAATCAATATACCGATAGGCCCGTCCGGTTATCGTGGTTGCTCTAATCTCAGTTACAGTAGGTTGAATATTGGCTGTATTTAATTTATAAGAAACTTCATTTAAGAGGGATTTAAGGATATTTCCTTTATCCAGCGATGCTGAAGTATATTTCACATTGGTAATGTAAGCAGGTAGGCCTGAGGGATTTTTTTCTACGCTGATCACAGCATCATAATCTCCTTTTTCTAATTTTTTATCGATATTTTCCTGAGTATCGTTTTTGGTTAACTGAATGATGGAAATCTTTTCCATGGCAGCTACCATTGGGTTATGAACATCAGAATTAGGTGCCAGGGCCACATCTACTTTTGTCCCTCCTCCGCCTAAAAAGCCGAAAACCAAAATAAAGATCAAGGGAAAGGCCAAGGTAAACACAACAGCCGATGGACTCCGCATAATGGAGCGGAAACTGGCTTTTGCTAAGGCTAAAGTGGCTTTGGTGTTGCTGTAAGATTGTTGCATTTTGGTTCGTTTGATTACGTTAAAACTGGTTAACTGTTTATCCCGATAGCTATCGGGAGGTTAACTGACTATTGAAAACTGATAACTGAAAACTGGCTAGTCTTCTCGCCATTCTTTACCGGTTAAATTGATAAATACGTCCTCTAAGTTGGCTTTTTTAACTTCTTTTTTACGTTCGAAGCCACTTGCAATAAGGTTGTCGATTAATTTATCAGGTGTATCTAATGCGATAATCTGTCCTTTTTCTACAAAAGCAACCCGATCACATAATTGCTCTGCCTCGTCCATATAATGAGTTGTAATTACAACCGTTGCACCATTATTTCTGATTTCGGTAATCAGGTCCCACAGATTTCTCCTTGCCTGAGGATCAAGTCCTGTGGTAGGTTCATCTAAAAAGACAATTTTTGGCGAATTGATCAGCGTAGTTGCTATAGAAAATCGTTGTTTTTGTCCGCCAGACAGGGCTTTATATTTTGCTTTAGCTTTGTCCTGGAGGTTTACCTTCTCGAGCATTTGCATCGGATTTACCTTAACCCCATATAAACCACCAAATAATTCGAGCAGTTCTATCAAATTCAGATTGGGATAATATCCTGCAGCCTGTAATTGTACACCGATTATACTTTTGATGGCATTGGGATCTTTATCAACCGAGAAACCGTCTACGATCACTTCACCACTTGTTTTCTGACGCAATGTTTCAATGATTTCTAAGGTAGTGGTTTTACCTGCGCCGTTGGGGCCAAGTAGTCCAAATATTTCGTTTTCGTACACCTCAAAGCTTAATCCTTGGACAGCTTGAAATTCGTCATAATTTTTTACCAGGTTTTTTACACTGATAATGGCATTCTTATTTTCCATAAGGATAAATGTAAGAAGGTTTAGATGAATTGAAAATGAATTTCGACCGAATGGCAGTAAAATGTCGACAAAATGATGTAAAACTAGGATGAAGTACGTACTAAGATTAATAAGATGATAGGATTTCAGGATGATATCGTTTACTAACGAGAGGTTGACCAGGGATTACAATACTGGGAACTTACTATATAAATAGTGCTAAATCCTAAAATCCTATAATCCTGAAATCCTAGTCTACCAAACCAGGTCGCCCTTAATTAGATTCACAAAATCATCAAAAAGGTAACGAGAATCATGGGGACCTGGAGATGATTCTGGATGATATTGAACCGAAAATGCTTTTTTACCTTTAACACGAATGCCTTCTATTGAATTATCGTTCAAGTTAACGTGGGTAATTTCCACTTTATCCGAATTTCTAACTTCCTCAGGGATTACGCCAAAACCATGGTTCTGTGAGGTTACTTCACAATGATCTTTAATGATGTTTTTAACAGGGTGATTTAAACCACGGTGACCGTTAAACATTTTCATCGTACCAATCCCATTTGCTTCGGCCAATAGCTGGTGACCAAGGCAGATGCCGAAAAGGGGCTTGTCTGCATCAAGAATAGATTTAACCGTATCGATTGCATAATCCATGGCAGCCGGATCGCCAGGGCCATTAGATATAAAATAACCATTTGCGCCCCACTCGTCCATTTCTTTAAAAGTAGTTTTTGCAGGATAAACCTTTACGTAGATATCTCGGTTATCGAAATTTCGTAAAATATTTTTCTTAATTCCTAAATCTAGCGCTGCTATCTTGAAATTAGCATCTGGATTGCCATAATAATAAGCATCGGTAGTTGATACTTTAGAAGAAAGCTCTAAACCATCCATATCGGGTACCGACTGTAATCTTTTCTTAAGTTCTTGTAAATCGGTTATTTCAGAAGAAATAATGGCATTCATCGCCCCTTTATTACGAATGTGGCGTACGAGGGCTCGGGTATCTACTTCCGAAATTCCTACTATATTCTCATTTTGGAAATTATCTTGAATAGATTCTGAGGCTTCTTTTCTGCTATATAGAATATTGTAATTTTTACAGACCAAGCCCGCAATTTTTATCGATCCCGATTCAATTTCTTCTTTATGCATCCCATAATTACCAATGTGTGCATTAGTAGTTACCATAATCTGACCAAAGTAAGAAGGATCGGTAAACACCTCCTGATAGCCTGTCATCCCTGTGTTAAAGCAAATTTCGCCTGTCGTGGTGCCAATTTTTCCGGCCGCTTTTCCGTAAAATACAGTGCCATCAGCTAATAACAAAATTGCAGGTAACTTGGTGTAATTAGTCATACGTATTACAATAAAAAGATAAAAAATCCCTTTTTGATAAAAGGCTTGAATTAAAGAAGAAGGAAAGGAATTGTTTAATCCCAAAGGGAAGACTTTGGAACGTTACACAGTTTTTAAGGAATGATAAAAATAGCTGATTGAACTCACTCATTTCAGGATACAAAGATACGGAATTTGAGGGATTTCTCAAGAAAAAAGTGAATTTCTTGCGCTGGGCCTCTGGCGGTAGGCGATAAGCGTTATACAACCATAACGGGAGACGCTCAAGGCAATACATTCTTCATTCTCAATTCTAAACCCTAATTTTGCAATATAAACTAATCCAATGTCTGTAAACAAGGAAATAAAACGAGTTACCACGCACATTTTACAGGAGATGAAGCAACGCGGAGAAAAGATAGCGATGCTTACCGCTTATGATTATTCTATGGCCACCATCTTAGACGATGCAGGTTTGGATGTTTTACTGGTAGGAGATTCGGCCTCGAATGTTATGGCCGGGCATGAAACTACCTTGCCCATTACGCTTGATCAGATGATTTATCATGCACAGGGGGTGGTAAGAGGAGCCAATAGAGCGTTTGTGGTAGTAGATTTGCCTTTCGGTTCTTACCAGGGAAATTCTAAAGAGGCCTTAAATTCGGCAATAAGGATAATGAAAGAATCAGGGGCGCACGGTGTGAAGTTAGAAGGCGGTTCGGAAGTTGCTGAATCGATTCAGCGCATTATTACTGCCGGTATTCCTGTAATGGGGCATTTAGGACTAACGCCTCAATCTATCTATAAATTTGGTACCTATACCGTTAGGGCCAAAGATGAAGAGGAGGCGAACAAGTTAAAATCAGATATCCTAGCGCTCCAAGATGCCGGATGTTTTGCGGTAGTTTTAGAGAAAATCCCGGCAAAATTAGCCAATGAAGTTACCAAAAGCGTACATATTCCAACAATTGGTATTGGTGCTGGGCAAGACTGCGATGGCCAGGTTTTAGTAGTAAATGATATGATCGGATTAACGAAAGGGTTTAAACCCCGGTTTTTGCGCCAATACATAAATTTATACGACGGAATTTTAGGCGCTGCAAAATCATATATCAACGATGTAAAAGCGAAAGAATTTCCAAACGAGAAAGAACAATACTAAGAATAGTGTTTTGTGTTAAGCGTTTTTATACCAGACGCCAAACGCTTAACGCCAAACGCCAACCGCCCAATGCCCATCACCGAAGCAGATATTTTATACGAAGATAACCACCTCATAGCCATCAATAAACGTGCTGGCGATATTGTGCAGGTTGATGAAACGGGCGATGAACCTTTAGACGAAAAGGTAAAAAAGTATATTGCTGCGAAATATAATAAACCAAATGGTGCTTTTTTGGGTGTGGTACATCGTTTAGATCGTCCGGTTAGTGGCGTAATTCTATTTGCTAAAACCAGTAAAGCATTAGAACGGATGAATGCCATTTTCAAAAATCGCGAAGTTCGCAAGACCTATTTTGCAGTAGTACGTACTAAACCTGCTCGTTTAGAAGGTAGCTTGGTACATTGGTTAATTAAAAATCCGCAAAAAAATGTGGTTACTCCTTATAATAAAGAAGTGCCGGGAAGTCAACGCTCAGAACTTGATTACAAATTAATAGGCGAAGTAGGAGGTTTTTTCTTGTTACAGGTAAACCCCTTAACAGGAAGATCTCATCAAATTCGAGTACAACTCTCAACAATGGACTGTCCGATCGTAGGTGATAACAAGTATGGTTATCCGAGAGGAAGCAGAAAGGGAAGTATTTGCCTCCATGCACGGAAACTAGAATTTATTCACCCTGTGCAAAAAGAACCTATCTCTATTTTTGCGCCCTTACCCATTGATGGGTTTTGGGAACGATTTGAAGGGTTTTAGTCTGAAGTCTAACGTCAGAAGCTTAAGTCGTTAGACAGGATTTTATCGCCAAACGCCAATCGCCTAGCCTTCATCGCTTATCGCCAAACGCTTATCGCCAAATACTTACCGCCTAATAGCACTCCACCTTACTAAACACCAGTCCTTCTCCAAACTTTAAATTGGCGGTATTTTTGAACATCGTTTTTCCGTTTTTTTCTTCTATATCGCCATAACCTTCTAGCAATTGATCGCCTTTTTTAAGGAAGGCAATCTGCCTAACCGATTCTTTTCCTTCTGAGTTGAACGTATATTCGGCTATTAGCGTATCTCCATGAAGTTCTCCCTCAAAAATTCCCTTATTTTTATCCTTCTCAAATAGATTATAACTAAGCTCACCTGTGGTTATTGGCCCTGAACTCATTAAAGTCATTTTTGCAGTATCCCTATTTTTAATGTAGTTATAACAATATTGTTGGGTGCCTGCTACAATGTTAGTGTCTACTGGACTGGTGTCGCTGGTCTGGTGATCAGTAGTGTTACTTTGACAGGCTGTAAGTGTAGCAATGATGCTTGCTAGTGCGAAGAGGCTATTTTTAAAAGACATAAAGGGTTGATTAATTTATAATTAGCAACAATAATTATGCTAAAAAGTTTTTGATCTAACGAAAAGGTTATTTGATTTTAAAAACCAATTGCCGACATTAGGTATAAATTCAAACGCTCCATGAATTCTACCCATTGTCTAAATTGTGAATCTGAAGTAGCGAAAGCTCAAAATTTTTGTGCTCATTGTGGCCAAACAACCAAAATCCATCGTTTTACGTTAGGCCATTTTTTTCATGAAGGTTTTCATGCCTTTACACATGCCGATAAAGGACTTTTTTATCTGCTAAAAGAACTCACCATTAGGCCAGGGATTGTAGCCCGAGAATACATTTCAGGAAAACGAAAAAAGTATTTTAATCCTTTTACTTTCTTCTTATTACTTGCCGCTTTTTTTGTGCTTTCGAACAGCTTTAATAAGTCCGATCTTAACCAGACGAAACCCATCCCGAAAGAGTTGTCTTATATAAAAGACCCTAGACAAAAGGAAAAAGCTATGGCCATGTTCCAACGAGGGAATACAGCAAAGGTTTTCATTGCTAGACATGGAAATATTATTGCTATGGTAGCTGTACCTTTTTTTGCGTTGTATTTTTATTTAATCTACTACCGGAAAAAATACAATTATTCAGAGCATTTAGTGGCCAATCTTATGTTTGTAAGTTTGGCTAATCTGGCATTTTCTCTTATCGTGTTTCCCATACAAACTTTCCTTAACGGAAATCCTATTGCAGCAGTGATACCTTTGTTAGGTTTAATTATGCAATGGATCTATTTTGTAATTGCCTACAAAGGGTTTATGCAGTTGAAGGGTTTTTGGCCAATGCTAAAGTTAACTTTTGGTGCCTTAATAGCAATAGTAATTTGGTCTTTTCTCAACTTCACCCTCATTGCTATTTATATTTACCAAAATCTTCATTTTTATGAATTTTATCAATACTTGGGGCGCTAATAAAAGTTAAACCCTCAATTTCTTTTATTCATTTGCTGATGCAGATCTGTCATAAAAGCCAAATATTCTTTCAATGGATTTAGCCCCATTTTCTTTCTTCTTTTGTCTACACTTTTTGGATTAGCCAGATTTTTGGCTATAGCTATTCCATTTTCATAGTCGCACTGAGAGCCATATAACTGCTTTTTACCACTTTTGATCAACATTTTATCAGTTAGTAACGCAATTTCCCGCCCGGAGATATTATTCCTATTAACTTCTCTTTTAGCTAAGGCGATTACCTGATTTTGGAAATCGATATCTGAAAAACTGTGATTAACCATGGTTAAAAAATTGTTTGAGCTTTTTTCGCCTACCATGCTATACGTAGGTAGTCCATACGTTACAATAATCTTTTTTAATATGGGGATGTGCCTATTAAATGTTTCCATTTTAACATTCTCTAAACTATCCATCGTTGTTTTAGGAACCTTTTTTTGATTAGCCTCAATCATATTCAGTTGCACCAACTGATCAACGTAAAGTAAACTATCGATTTGCTTTTGGAGGATTGGGTTTTGTTGTTGTGAAAAGCTTGGAGATGTTAGAAACGCACACAAGGCGATGATTATGGATTTCTTCATGATTTTTTATTTCAAACCTAAGGAGAAATGAAATTAATTGATTGGAAAAATCAGACACTTATTGAAACCTCCAAGCAATTTTTCTGCTGTCATCGAACCAAATAGATGAAATAAAATTCTTAGGTGTTAATCGGGAAATTTTTTTAAATTCATTGATATAGTGTGCCTGATCGAAATAACCGCTTTCGAGCGCTACTGCAGACATTTTACTTTTATATTCAGGATTGCTCGCTTTATTTAATGCGGTTCTAAATTTGATAATGGCGCGAAATTGTACCGGACTTATACCAAAATGTCTTTTAAACAAACGGTAAATAGTTTTGTAAGGAATACCAAGTTTAATAGTGAGTTGATTAAAGGAGATTGAATCTGAAGCACAGGTCATAGCCACAATTGTGCGAAAACGGTTAAGTTCTTCTGTATGTTTGATATTTGCAATAATTTCGGTTTCAAGCGACGTTACGTCGAAACCATTTTTTAAAATTTTATCCACCGCAGGTTTTAAAAAATCAAATTGATTTGTTTCTTTCAAACCCCTATAAAGCAATTTCCCCAGTTTTTCTGTAGCAATACAATTAAGCCCAAGAGGCTTAAATACGATGCAAAATTCTTGAATTTCTGGTGGCATAGAAATGTGCACAGGCTCTAACGTGCGCCCCACGACTACTGTTTTTAATCCAGAATCATTATCTTTTTCTACAATGGTGTGATCAGGGAAGATCTTGATGTTGCATTTATCAAGAAAACAAAGAGCAGTATTAACAGAGGGATAGGCTATATATTGTGCAGCCTTTAGGTCAGCCTTTGTAGATAAAGTATAATAATAATCAATGTAATCTTTTAAAATCGGATTGATAACTGAAAGCTGTTTAATTTCCATGATATAAATATGATCTTTTTATAATGTAATCCGTGGCATGGGAGCCGCATATTGACCTAAAAGGCTATCAAAGATGGAAAATCTTTATCTCTTGCAAAATGCAACGGTATCATTCAGAATCCATTTTCCATTGGCCCATCTTACTTCCTCTTTGAGTTTTTTTAAAGTTCTTTTTTAAAGCACACACTATTTTCCATTTGTGCGTATTGCCCATAATTAGGGATAACTTCATAACCACATTTATGATAAAGTGCAATGGCTTCGGGCTGCCTTTTACCGGTTTCGAGCACACATTTTTTATAGCCTAATTCTGCAGCCCATTTTTCGAGGGCTGTTAAAATTTGTGTGGCAACTCCTTTATTTCTGCCATCGGGCGATGTATACATCCGTTTTACTTCCATCACATTCTGTTTGTACTCTTTGATCGCACCGCATCCAATGGGCTTATCTTTTTCAAAAGCCACAATTACATGTTTAATCAGATCAACTTTGTTGTATTGTGCATAATATGAATGTTCTTCACCATCTTTTTCAGCAAGGTAAGCATCAAGATGTTTTACGAGTTCAATAAAGTGAGGGTCGGTTGAGGTGGTTCTTTGGAGGGTAATCATCTTAGAAATTTAAGGTTATTGATCTTTCAAGTTTAGGAATTCCCCATCAATAATCAGCAGTTTAACTCCATTTTTGGAAATTGATCGATGGGAGCTCAAATCATCTGAAACGATGTAAGACATTCCTGCATACAGTGTAAACGTTTCTCCGGTTTGCAGTTCGCTCACAAACTCTCCTGCTAGGCAATGAACAATATGACCTTTGGTACACCAATGGTCTGCTAAATAGCCAGCGCTATATTCCACAATCCGTAAACGTAGCCCATTAAATTGAATGGTTTGCCAGTAGGATGTCCCAGTTTCTCCCCGGTGTGTGGTTTTTTCTACTGTAGACCAGTCTATGGATTGGAATGGGATGTTTTTAGTATCAATCATCAATTACCTTCCAGTTCTTTTAAACGATTTTTTCCTTCCTGATTGTCTGTGCCCAGAGCAATCAATTTTTTATACCAGCTAATTGCGTCCTCTTTTCTGCCTAGCATTTGATAGGTTTTGGCCATGGTTAATAACACAAGGTCTTTATTGGGAAACTCAGCTACATTATTTTCGCCAATAATTCTTGCATCTTCATATCTTTTCAGGTTATAAAGTTCGTTGGCTAAAAAATCCATGGAAATCCAGTCTACATAGTAGCCGGCAGTGTCTTTTTTCATAGCCGAATAAGCTTCAACAGCTTTAGCGGCACCTTTTGTGGCGATTAAAGTTGCCATGGCTTTGTGAACGGGGTGTTTAACAACTACGGGTTTATTATCTAATGCCCTCATTAAACTCCCTGCAATACCAAAAAAATCGGTAGGCGAACTGTTGCACAAAAAAACAACCAGCCTATTGGGAGATGATGTTCTTACCAAGAATGAAATAAATCCTTCGGTCATTCCGAGATGGAAATTTGATGCTATGCTGTCTTTTTGGTATTTGAAATTCTTGTTAAACCACCCGAAACCATAATTAGCTGGAGCGATACCTGGTTTAAACATTTCATCAGTTAATTTTTTATTGAGCAATGTATTTTTCGAGAGTGCGGTATGTAATTTAAAGAGGTCTTCTACTGTAGAATAGAGGTCGCCGGTACCCATGGTATTAGACTGGTCCCTGAAATCTGCGCTTTTATATTCTCCTAGGCTATAATCGTAACCCGATGCTCTTTTGTTTACCACTTGCATATGGGCATAAGAACCAGAACTGTTCATTCCAATCTTATCAAAAATATCATCCTTCATTGCTTGGGAGTACGACTTTCCGGTTACTTTTTCTACGATATAACCTAAGGTATAATAACCCCAACTGCTGTAGTAATAGCCTTTGCCCGGCTCAAATACCAAAGGCGCATCCTGGTATAATTTAATGTATTCTTCTCTAGTATAATATTGTCTGCTCATTTTAGGGAAGAAATCCTGATAAATGTCGTAGTTAGGCATACCCGAGGTGTGGCTTAGTAATTGCCGAATTGTAATTTTATCCCCGTTATTTTTAGAAAATTCAGGAATATAATGGCTAATGGTCTGATCAAGATCGATGAGGCCTTTTTGAACCTGAATCAGCACAAGTAGTGCGGTTATGGGTTTGGAGACCGAACCGATCATGAATTTGGTATCCGTAGCATTTGGAATGTTCCATTCGCGATTGGCCATTCCGAAAGCGCCTTTATAAACTACATCCTCACCTTCGGCCACCAGCACGCTGCCATCAAACATGTTGAAATTATGATAAGATTTCATGATTTCTTCTATCTTATCTTTCTTGCTTTGTGCGCAGAGCGATGATGCGCATGCAAAGAGCAAAGCCGAAATTAACAATGATTTCATGTTTAAAATTTAGGTTAAAAAATCAGGATCTTAAAACTGATACAAAATACAAAAAAGTAATCGTTGTTTAGAAATTCTAATCCGGAAGTTGTAGGGCCTTCCAAACCGGCTTCGAAATGGCTTTTTTTAAGTTAAGCAATTGAATGAATTCTTGCTCGGCCTTGTCTGTATTTTCGTTTGCCTTATAATATTCGTAGGCGTAATAATGGCCCCAAAAGCGGATAAATGTTTCTTTATCTCGTTGCAGTATGGCTGTATCAGCTAATGAAATTTCCTTACAAGAATTACTTGCCGTGGTTTGTGCCATTATCGACAGCAAGGCTTCTTCGGCCTTTCCATCCTCGCTTTTACTTATTAAACGCTGAAACCTTGCTCTATCGGTGAAAAATATACCTGATTTAGAGGGTATGGTTGTTGCAAAAAAGAGACCTATAGATGTTGAACCCGCAACTAACCAAAAGGTGAAGAGCATATTTTTTGTAAGAGCTAACAAACCAAAACAAATAAGTCCGAATGCCAAGGAAGCTAAAGGCCCAGCGATTACCATTAACGCAAACTTCTTTCTGTTTTCTGGTAATTTTTCAGTAGGCACGCTGGCCGCGATCCCACCCATATAGCCTAAGTTTTTGTTAAAATACAGCTTGATGCCATTTTCGGTTCTTTTAACACCCAAAACAAAGATTACAAATAGTTCAAATCTAAATCCTTGTGCAAGGCCGGTTAGTAAATGACCGAGTTCGTGTACTGCGAGGGCTACAAAAAGCCCAAAAAATAGGGATAGGGCAAATACCAATCCATTTGGTTTCAATCCTTTCGGGAAAACGATTAATGACTGGGCAGCGTGCAGCTCGGCGCAGATTAAGCTCAGTACTAACGTGGCAATTAGGACAGAAAGTAAATATGGACGCTGTTTCACGTTATTTCTTGGCTTTCTTCGAATTTAAGTAATCTTGCCGGATCTTTACCAAATCTATTGTAGAACATTCTTTGATCAAATCTTGTATAATGGAAATCGGGATTTCTTCGGCCTCCTTAAAGTTGATACAACCTTTTTGAAAATTAGCCTGAGGCAGTAGATCTTTATATTTTGCATGTAAGGATGGGTTCATATAAATGGGCAATACATGGAGCGACATGTAATTTTTTACAGCCGATAAGCCATATTTCATCATTCCCCTGGCTTTATAAATAATCATTTCCTTGCCCATCATGGGTTCGATTACGGCGGTAACAGTTTCGTCATTTTTTAAGATGGCCTGATGAATGGCAATTAATACTTCCTGTCTGTTTTTTAGTTGATCGGATAGGTATTTTTCAATTTCCATGTTTAAACGAATTATTTACTTATAAAGTCTGATAGGGGGTCTTACAGATGTCCAAACTAATTAAATAGATATGCTATAATCAATAAACCCTGTGCTTGTTGTCTTTTTTGAAAAGCCCATGGATTCGTACAATTTTTGCGCGGTATAATTATCTGTTGCAGTTGAAAGCTCTACAGTTTCTGCACCATCATTTTTTGCGTGCTGAAATGCAGTTCGGATCAACTGTTCGCCTATCCCTTGCTTTCTATATGCTGATTCTACATACAAATCATTTAGCACCCAAATTTTTATCGCATTTTTGGATGAAAACTTAGGGTAAAGCTGGGTAAAACCTACTGGGATTTTTTCATCATTCTTAATGTCCAAAGCCACAAAAATTACAGACTCATTATTTTTTAATCGTGCTTCAATAAACCGTTTCGCTAATTCAAGATCTGAGGGCTGTTCGTAAAATACCCTGTACCTGTCAAATAAACCAATAACTAAATTACTCTCGGTATTATTTATTCTTATGATTTCCATATTCAAAATCTTTCTGTATCAGCAGGTTGTGTTATGCTGTTACAACAACAACATTCTTGCCAAGGGTCTTAAAGCGCACTCCATTTTCTTGCTCAACCGTTATGGTCAGGTGGCCCGTTTTGCTGATGTTTAGATCCCTCGCGGTGCCAGATTTACCAACGTGGGTACCACCAATTACCTTACATTGATCACCATCTTTTAACTCTTGTGAATTTATCATGTTCTAAAAATTGTCATTTATGAATTGGATTTATCATAATCCAATAGCGTTAAACCTTTAGCGAGCCGCGAAATCCTCTAGCAGCATAATAAGACTCGGCTCCGTTGTGATAAACGAAGACTGTACCATAACGATAATCAGAAAATAGTGCTCCTCCAAGTTGTCTGATGTTGGCTGGTGTTCTTATCCAACTTGATGTTTTTGTATCAAAATTTCCGAACCCCTGTAAAGTTCGATATTCATCCTCGCTTAACATTTCGATGCCCATATTTGCAGCCATGTTCATTGCACTATCGGCTGGTTTATGTTCTTTCCTAGCCTCAAGCGCTGCGTGGTCATAACATACACTTCGGCGGCCTTTCGGACTTTCAGGCGCACAATCATAAAAAATATACGACTCAGTTTTATTGTCGTACCCTACAACATCAGGCTCACCACCGGTTACTTCCATTTCATCAAGCGCCCATAGTTTTTCGGCATTAGCTTGCAGTTTTGCTGCTATTTTTGCCCATTCAAGTCCTTTATGCCGATTCATGTTTTTCTCAAACCGTGCTTTCAAGATGCTGAGCAGTTCTTGGCTTTGCTCAGGTAATAGTTCCTTTTTATTATTTTTCATAATCGTTTTCTGCTATTCATCGGATGAATATTTGCATTATGCCTATATTCATCCGATGAGTCATCCGATGACAAATTAATCATTTAGTCCTTTTCCATTTATAATCTTTGGTATATATTTTTCAATCCTCGACTCTCTTGTTTTGGATTGTTTGGGTGCAGCAAAATGGAGTAGATAGGCTCTTTGCCTCCCAGGGGTTAAGGTTTCAAATGCAGTTTTTAATTCGGGAATCTGATTTAATTTATATTTAAATTCTTCGGGGACTGAAAATTCTTTCGTCTTTTTGAAATCTACTTTCAGCCCTGCTTTCTCCACTTGAATGGCTTCATATATATATGCTTTCAGCGCAGTTTTCAGCTCAACAATTTGTACACTAGAGCTGAAGCGGATTTGGCGAGCTGCCTGCACATTTTCAGTTTGTTGAACTAAAATTCCATTTGGATCGTTTAACAATGCTCCTTTAAAGAATAAGAGTGCACAATATTCCTTAAACACATGGATAAGCACAATGTTGCTTTCTTGAAAGGTATAACAGGGAACGCCCCATTTTAATTCTTCGTTAAGCTCGCAACTGAGCACTATAGTCCTTAATTCTTCTAGTTCTTGTTGCCAATTTTTGGCGTTGTTAAAATAAAAATCTACGCGAGGATTTGTGTTTTCCATTATTAGTTTTTTCTTGCAGGCTTTTGAGTACCAAGATACTAAATTAAGCCTATTAACTAAAGATCAATCCAAGTGTTTTACATAACCGGTTGATGTTGGTGCAAATCCCATTTTAGGATAAAAGAGATGCGCTGATTCTCGTTCTGGTTTATTACCACAGTTTAAAATAATCAGCTTAGCTGCTATTTTTTTTCCTAATTGCTCAGCATGTTCAATCAGTTTTTTTCCAATGCTCAAACGCCTAAATTCTTTCTTTATCACCAGGGCCTGCACACGCAGAAAATGCCCGTTTTGTTCCCAAAAATAATGCTTGTTCAAGCCCATGTATCCCACCACGTTTCCATCAACTACAGCAATAACAGTCCAATGATTTTCCAAGCGGTTGATTATCTTCATTCTCGCCTCCATTTCTTCCACAGTGGTGGGATAGCCTAACTCGTTGGTTAAGCTTGCTAAGCTTTTACTATCGGTAAGCTCAAAATTTCTGATGATGATGCTATCTTTTGTCAAAGTGTTGCTTTCAAATTTTGTTTTAACATACGGATGCGTTGTATTCTTGCCCTATTGTAGCGCTGTAATATAATTGGATATACATTCAGCAGCAGGTTTAGCAAAATAATCGGGATTATCCACATGTACCTTCCTTTGGTATACAACCAAATTAGCATGATAATATTAAAGATGAGATTGAGCAAATGCACAATCTCATTGAAGTTGGTACGGGCTTCCCAATCTAATGCCGACTGATAATTAGTTACAATCTTAAAATTTGGATCGGTTTTTCTTAGTTTTTTAGTCACCAAGTCTCCAGATGAAGCAAACTTTTTAAAATAGCGCACACCCAACTTCTCGTAAAAGTGTCCGTTAAGTTCAAAAGCCCTAATTTTTAAATAGTTGATGCCCCTCATTGCTAAATGCAATTTAATGATTTGGAGGGAAAAATTCTCGGTCAATTATATGGTGCTACCCTTCTTTATCAATTCCTTAATCTTTTGATTTCTCGCCCAAAGAAAACCAGTTTCCTGAATCATCAACGAAAAGTGCCTCGTAAGCATAAAATTCTTTTGTAGGGGGTTTCTTAAAAGTAACTCCTTTGGCTTTTAATTCTTCGTAGGTGGCATTAAGGTTGTTGCATTCAAATACTCCAAATCCAAAGGTTCCATTCTTTACTAATTCTCTCATTTGTTTTGCCGATTCGCCTTTAAACATCATTCCCTCTTCAATAGCCATTAATGAGATTTCTAATTCTGGCTGTTCTGGTGGACAAACGGTTAACCAACGCATTCCTGGGCCCATCGGGGCATCGGTATGAACTTTAAAACCAAGTTTATTTACGTAAAACTCAAAAGCACTCTCTTGATCTAGGACAAAGATGCTAACGTGGTTCATTTTTGTAATCATTGTATGGATATCTTTTTAGTTAAACAATGATCCAAATGTCAACATTGTCTTTTTGTTAAACCTCTTGAAAATTGCTATTCTTTGTCCACCCTTTTTGTTCGGCAAAACACTGGGGTATAAAATTTAGTGGCTGAGATTTAATTTCTTTCTGCCGGATGCGATGTTGTTTTTGATATTGAGATGGAGTTTTTCCTTCACTTTTCTTAAATAAGCCAGTAAACGAGGTAATACTGTCAAAACCAACCATAAAGCAGGTTTCAGAAACGTTGTGATCGCGCTGTAAGAAATGCTTTGCATTTTCGATTCTAACCTGGGTTAAGTATTGATGAGGGGTTTTGTTATACGTGGATTTGAAAAGTCGAATAAAATGAAATTTTGAAAAATAAGCCTCGTCGGCAATCTTTTCAAGCTCAATGTTAGCCGTATAATTTTTGTCGATAAACAGTTTAGCCTTAACAATCCGATTGTAGAGGTAAAATTTAGGATAAGAATATGTTGCCTGTTTCAACTGCTATTTATTAAGGTCTGGCATGCCTTGGTTGATAAACCCCAAGTTTACCCCCGCCAGGTAAAGTAAGTTGAACCAACAGCCCCCAGCCTTGATCCCGGATTTCGCTGCATGCTATTTTATGCGTTGTAAGTTGCGTTACAAATGTATTGATGTCATCGCATATGAGGTACATTTCATGATGCTCACTGTATGGTGATGGATGAATGGCCAGTTCTGAAGGAGGAAGTCCAAAAATCAACCAGCCATGTCCAACATCAACATTTGTTAACTTTAAAATATCACGAAAAAACGCTTTATCCGCATCTGCGTCTTTTGAATAGATAATTAAATGTGCTCCTGATATCATGGTATTATTTTTTTCAAGTTCTAATTTCAATATATTTCTCTACTATTTTAGTTTTTATTTAATTTTCTATAGCACAAGGGACTTCTAATCACATCAATATCTAATTCATAATCAGTTGAATAAAAGAGAACTTCCTCATTTTATGTATGGTTTTGTTATAAATTCCGAGTAACTTGTATCTCGTTATTTGGTTTTTGACAATTGGTTGTTTGGGTGATGTTGGTAATTTCAATTTGACTTTAACAAAATGAAATGCCTTTTTAAAGGTAAAACCCATATTTCGATAAAAGTGGACAGTCTTTAATGGCTTAGACATTGTAAATCTCAAAACAAAAAAATTAATATATGACTACCCAGCTATATATTACCAAGAACATTTTTATGCTGCTATTAGTAGTGTTGCTAACAGAAGTAAGCACCTGTAAAAAGCAATCCATTACTGATCCTGTTTCTGCGGTGAGTATGGTAGATTTTGAAACAAGACTGGATAATCTACGAAAAGGGTCAAACATCCCGGGGATAACTGCGGGTATTATTAAAGAGGGGCAAATAATTTGGATAAAAAATTACGGTTATGCCAATGTCCAAAAAAATATACCGGTTAGTAATGCTACGATTTTTCATCTGGCATCTCTTACCAAAACCTTTGCATCTACTGTGATCGTGCAACTTGAAGATGAGGGTAAAATCAACCTAAATGCTCCGGTATCCAACTTTGGGATTAAGTTGCCTGGCACCGACACTGTAAGAGTGATCCATTTATTAACACACACGTCTGAAGGGGTGCCCGGCCATAATTACAGCTACAATGGCAGCAGGTATGCTGCATTATCCCAGGTTATCGAATCCGGCACGGGTAATACTTTCCATAAGCTAGTTGCGGACCGAATAACAAAACCGCTAGGTTTACAAAGTACAGCCCCTAGCAATATGAAACTAGCAATGGCTGATGGGTTTGATACCCTGCGCTTAAAGCAAAATACTGCACAGGGGTATCAATCCAATGGGATTGAAACTGTAAATTATCCTAAAAACTTCAGTACGGCCGCTGGGCTGATTTCTACTATAGATGATATGTTGAAATATGCTGGGGCTTTGGACGATAACGCCCTATTATCGGATAAGATGAAAGCAAAAGTCTTTACGCCAATGGTTTCTAATGAAGGTAGAATACTTCCCTATGGATTAGGATGGTTTATACAGGAAAAGGAAGGAGCAAAAATAACCTGGCACTATGGATATTGGACAGGTATGTCATCGTTGATTATTAGAATTCCCGAAAAAAAGCTTTCGTTTATAATTATGGCCAATAGTGATATGCTAAGTGCACCCTATCCTCTCGGAAATGGCGACGTATGGGTTTCGCCCTATGCAAGGGAATTTTTGAAATCATTTGTTTTAGCCGGAGCAAAGCTTTAAGCCGCTCCAAGGAGTCCCTCTTGGGACAAAGACGCAAGGAAAATAAATAGTTGGCATCTTTCTTCGTGTCTTTTTGCCTACTGCTAAATAGCCCTCATTTTATTTCCCTTAGGATCATGAGTAAGTTCAGCAAGCCCAAGTGCTTCCATCAAGGGAGGAACATACATTCCGAAGCGACCACGAAGGCCCTTTTTCAATCCGTACCATCCACCAACGGGATTAGTTTCAGATCGACCCCAGGCTTCAACTGTGTTTTCTTTTGCGGATTTCTGTTCATCGGCACTGCCCAGCTCCATCCAATCGCCATGCGCTATTAACATTTTATGTAGGTCTGCAAGACATCGAAATTGATAATGTAGAATGGTTTTACCGACTGTGCATACTAAAATTTCGTTCCCATCTTTACTGTCTTTGTACATGGTAAAGTCTGAGGACAGGGGTGGTGTTTTTAAAATCCATGGATTTTCTTTGGTGCCGGTTTGCATAAAAAATTGTTAAGGTCAGAAGCCAATCTGAATTCGGCTTATATGTAAGTTACTAATTTAGGAACATTTTAATTAAAGACAGCTGCGCACATGGATATTAATTGTTTAGAAATTAATATTTCTTAGTGGGAAACTATCTTTAATCTTACCACACGTAAAGTTTTGAGAAGATATCTGGTCCTGTACCAATATGCATAAAATTCTTGCTGTCTGCTAGGTATTGATTGTTAACTAAAAATTTATAGATCACTTCTCCTTTTGGTAGGGTTATTTCACAGGTCCAGAAACCATTTTCTTTTTTCATAGCAACAGGATTTTTTGTCCATTTCGTAAAATCGCCCATAATAGAGACCTGTGTAGCTCCTTCGAAATCAGGTAATTTAAAAGTAACTTTCTGATCTACCTGTTTCCCAAATAGGGTAGCTACGTAATTATTAGGTTCTTTTTGTAATGCCTCATTAAAATATTTTTTGCTTTCGTCGCTATTGTTTTCCTTTCGGTAGGCAACGCCCAGCCAAGAATAGATGGATGTTTTTTGTGAATCAAATTCTTTTAAGCATGTTAACAGTTTAATGGCGTCATGCGTTTTACCTTTTTCGATCCAATTTATTGCAAGATTTATGGCATCGTCATTTTTAAAGTTGTAGGTATTAAAACCGTTTTTCCGCAATGCACTGTAAGAGTCTGTCGCTGCATCTATTCCATTGGCGATGTATTGTTTTTCTAAAACTGGCGTGATACTTTTTGGGAAATAATCGATGATATCTTGGTGGTGTTTTACTTTCTTTAATTCGCTCATCAATGGAAGGGTAGCTACTGTGCTAAAATCATTTTTGCTATATAAGTAGATGGTGCTGGTTTTTAAGTCTATAGCCATCGAATAATTGGAGATAAGATTATTTGGAAGTTTTTGGCTCGATTTTTCTAAGATGGTGGTAATCCTAGCTAAATTAATCGGCTGATCAGTATTTAAATAAAGGGACACAACCTCTCTTCTATAACAAGGCTCCTTGTATCCATTATCTATGCAGTAATTAGTGAGCGCAAAATTATTATCAGTTTTACGAATAACGGATCTCCCTGTAACGGTTGCATAGTTTCCGGTGCGATCGCCAATAAATAATTGCGCATGTTTAAGCCCTATTAAATTGTATTGGTTTAGGTAAGCCAATGCTTCATTAACGGTTTTGCATTTCTTTAGTATAT
Organism: Pedobacter sp. NO84; assembly: GCF_059703915.1. NCBI lineage: Bacteria > Pseudomonadati > Bacteroidota > Sphingobacteriia > Sphingobacteriales > Sphingobacteriaceae > Pedobacter > Pedobacter sp. NO84. The sequence continues at coordinate 2,484,074 of NZ_AP046575.1, read as the reverse complement.
TGGTAACTACCTGTTTTTTTCTATCTTTTTTTTGTTTGTCTTCTATAATTGGAATTTCGGCTATTGCTGTAAAATCCATGAACAATCCATATTCATTTAGTCCCCCCTGTGGATTTAAATAGGATAAACCATTTAATAATTTTCCAAATGATAGCTCTGTCCAAATGGAATACCCATAATTATTTTTTTCTGCCGGGTAATACCATATCCTATAGGTTACGTTTTGGAGCTCATCTTCATTGTTACCTATCCACACATTTTTCCCATCGTTGGCCATAAAAATGGTACAGGCATTAGCGGTGAGGCCACTTGTTAAAATAAAGCACAATAAAAGGTAAGTCATTCTATTTAATTTTTGCATCATTCTATGTTTAGGATAGGAAAGGCTAAAATTAGAGATCAAGAAACCCTTTAATGTTCGCTTTTATCCAACGGAACATGTTTACTATTTTTTCTGAGCTTTGATGTATTGAGAGGGAGAAACCCCAACCATTTTTTTAAAGGTGATATTAAAGGTGGTCTTTGAGTTAAAACCTGATGCAAAAGCGATGCCCAAGATGTTCAGTTCTTCCATCCTTGAAGACGTTAACAATTTCTTAGCCTCATCAACCCTGTATTTATTTATAAAGGTGTAAAAGTTGTCTTTTGTGATTTCATTAATTAAAAATGAAGCCTCATGAATGCTGATGCCTAATTTATTTGCAACAGTAGGTAGGTCCAAGTCATTGTCCAGAAAAAGCCTATCTACCTCCATAAGGGATATTAGCTTAACCGATAAATGTGTTATTTGGTCTATGTTCAATCTTTTTTGCCTCTCCACAGTTGTTTCTACTACTTCTGATATTTCTTGAATATCCTTTTCCTTAAAAGAAAAAATTGTTTTTTGCTGTACAGAGAAATAGGCTAGGAAAAAAATAGATCCAGCATATACATAAGAGGTTGCTGCAGTTAAAAATGGCAATTCAAAAAGTGCATCATTGATCCAAATCAGTATAGTAAGCAATAGAATGAATAAGAATTGGAGCAGCCAGTCTAAATTAATGCGGTCAATAGAAGAAGAAACCAACTTTAACCTGGTTTTATGCTTTGCTAAGGCGATATAAGATAGGATCAGATAAAATAAGGTTTGAAAGGGAAGCAGGTCCCTCACCAAAAATGATACGTTTGTGTTTACTCGAAAGAGCACAACAAGCGAGATGCTCTCTTTTCCCAAGAAGAGTAGATGTTCTAGAATAGTATAGATTGCAAAGGGAACGAAATGGATCCAATCGAGCTTATTAAATACTTTAGTTGGTTTTACAAAAAAGAGAATGCTAATAAATAGACTGGGCGACAAAAGGAATTGTAAGCTGCTTAAACATTTAAATATTAAGCTATTTGGGCTGTTTACCTCTGTTTTTATGAAGTAGGTGTTAATAAAAGCACAACTAATGATAAAAACAAAAAAGCTAAGCCATCTATTCGCAATTACATTTTGGCGTAGGGGATGAAAAAACAATATAAAACTAAGCAATAAGCTGGCGCCAGAAATAAAGCAAACTAAAAATAGATTCATTGCAATAAAAATAGCAAAAATCAACAATGTAAGTTCATTTATGATTTTCAGTCATTAAAGAATATCGGCTGCTACCCTTCGATTTTTTTAATTTCTAATTTTGCAGGGAGCGAGATTTCAATTTTTTTAGTAGCACTCTCATTATTTTTATTGCTTAACGGAATTATTAAAAAACTAAGGCATAAAATTGCAAAACTTAAATACCTGATGCATAGAAACCGCTGATATAATTTAATATCGTTATTTTGCTGATTTTTGGTAATGCATTTGATAAGGATTTTCAAAATGTAATCTTCAAAAGTAATTTCTGCTTTATCTTGAAATCCCCTTTGTTGTTGATTGGGATTGCGACTTACATTTTGGATTTTTACTGCTGGTGGATGAGGGATTTGGTAACTAGGATCATTTTTTCTTTTTTCTAATTCGGTTTGATAATTATGGAGTTCATTTGCTACTGGCAATAGATAGTAATCGTAACCTGTCTTAAAGTTGGAAATGGCTTTAATCAGATGATAAATTGATTTTAACAATAAAAAAGAGGTAGCTACACTAATGAAAATAAAAAATAACCTCATCCCTGAAGATATCGAGGGGTAGGAAACTACGGCATAGTATATCCTCCACTAAGAACAGACATAATTGTAATGGGCGAAGCGAACGAATTGGATATGCCAATTGAGCGTTCCAACTCTTTGTAGTACTGTTCTTTGTAAAAATCGAAATAGTTCATGTAAACGATTTTTGATTAACTTATCCTAACGGACTCCCTAAAATAAGAAAATTAGTGTTTTTCAATTCCAAATTTCATTCATCTCCGTTAGTACAATGGGATATCCATTGGTAACCACAATGGTATGTTCATGTTGGGCCATAAAGCCTCCCTTATTTCCAACCATCGTCCAACCGTCTTGCAACGTTTCGGCATAGGTAGAAGTAGTCGAAATAAACGTTTCGATCGCAACTACAGCATTTTTCTTAAACCTTGTCTGATTAAAACGATCTCGGTAATTTGCGATTTCGCTTGGTTCTTCGTGGAGGCTTCTTCCTATTCCGTGGCCTGTTAAATTTTTAATGACTTTGTAACCTCGTTTTTTTGCTTCCGATTCTATCAGATAACCAATATCGGCAATGCGGACCCCGCCCTTTATGTTGGATATCGCTTTGTGCAAGATCTGTTTTGAGGCTTCGATCAGTTTTTGATGGTGGTTTACATCCTCACCAAGTACAAATGAGCCTCCGTTGTCGGACCAAAAACCATTGAGCTCTGCTGAAACATCGATGTTAATTAGATCTCCTTCCTTAAGTATTTTTGTAGCTGAGGGAATACCGTGACAGAATTCATTATTTACGCTAATGCACGTCCATCCAGGAAAACCATAGGTTAGATGTGGCGCTGACTTTGCCCCAAAGTTGTTAAGAATCTGTGCACCATAAGTATCTAACTCCTTTGTTGTGATCCCTGGTTGAGCAAAATTTCTCATTTCTCTCAGCGCAAAGGCAACTGCTTCACTAGCTTTTTGCATCCCAATTAATTCAGACTCTTTAGTAATTGACATAGCTCTGTTTTAAACTTGGTTTTTGTACTTGTTTAAATTCTCATTTAAAATCTTTATAAACTCTATATTGTTTATTTGCATTGAACTTGCAGATAGACTGAATGGTGAGCCAAAATTTCTTATGTTAAATTTCATCAGGTTTTTCTTGATATAATTATCTTCTTTTTGGACCCAATACTCCGGATTATCTACATTAATGATTACAATGTTGGTACTGCGGATTCTTATTTCGGAAAAGCCGATTATATTTTTCCATTCTATTAGTTGAGATAATGGTTTTTTGGGGTTAACATCTAAGCCATTTTTGTCAATTATAAGCATTAATGGATTTTTCAATAACTGATTGATCGAAACATACAGCCCTATTCCGAAAAAAACAGCTGCAACAGCTCCAATAGCTTTATAAAAAAGGGGACTTCTACCTCTATAACCTGTAAGATGTTCTGCCGCAATAAACATGTAAATTCCTACAAGGACAAAAAGGAGACAGCCAATTACTCGCCAAAATGATTTTTTTCTACTGGAATATATTTTTATTTGTTCCATATATATGAAGTAATCTATTACCAAATATGCGAAGAATTTTCAAAAAATACTTCGGCGCCAAAAATGAAAATGTGCTGTTATTATCCTAATTTCTCCGTCAATTATTACTATTTAATTCTGCATGAACATTCGTGGTGTTCGTTAAGGTAATTTATTCCTTCCTCGCACAGTTGATGCAGAATTGCGATGTTGATGTCGGAGAGTTTCTTTATATAGATGCAGGCTTTGCTTATTTTGAACTTGCCAAGCTGGGGCAACATTTTTTTGCTTTCTTCTGTTGGAGAAAAAACATACAGCGAAAATGCTGGTTTTCTTGGAGAGAAACCAATTAGTGGAGCATCGCCTTCATGTCCGCTCGCATACTTGTAATGGTAGCTTCCGAAACCGATAATGGTTGGTCCCCACATTTTTGCTTCAAAGCCAGACCATTCCTGCATCAGTTCTATTAAACGAAAACTGTCGGCTTTCTTTTGTTCATTGTCAACGTAAGAGTTTACAAAATCAGTTACGTCTACTTCTGTTTCAGCGGTCTTGTTTTTTGCCATATCTTTAAATTTATCTATTTATTATTACTGAATGAGGTTGGCGTTTAAAACCTCAGCCATTATTACGAAAAAGTATGTGATTTGTTGGCTTGATCACTCATTCTTGGGTTCTAATAAAACTATTTTATATCCAAATTTGATAGCTGCAAGATCATAAATTATAGGTTGCTTTAACGTCTTTTGAATAAACAATGTGTCTTGTTTTATAAATACACTATCAACAGAACCGTCATTGGCCTCAAGTATCCGTTCAACCTTATTCCGGCTTTTATCAATGATGTCAATAAATTGATGGATTGTGCTTATTTCACTTACTCTATACTTCTCAACACGTATTTCTTCGTTTTCTATGGTTGTTGTATCTAGCTTTTTATCACATGATGTAAGTATAAGAAAAGGAAGCAATGCCAAAAAGCGAATTATCTTTTTCATTGTGTTTTTTTTAAGGCTGTTGCCAGAAGTTCGTTGTATTGGGGGAGCGTTAGCCTAATCTCCATACAAATATAAGAGGTGAGATGAATTTTATCGCATCCGCAAATTACTTCATTTTGTACTATTTTAGTTAGTGGGGCCAAGTTAATTGATTAAACTTAAGTAGATTTGCCCAAACGGCATACCTTTTAGTATAGGTGCCAAATTATTAGAAAGATAAATCCATGAATATAGAAATACGCAAGCTAACTATAGCTGATTATAAAGATTTGAGAGAGTCGATGGTACAGGCTTATGACGCTAGCGGAAATGGCATTTGGAGTAAGGCAAATATCCAAAACCTATTAAATATTTTTCCAGAGGGACAGCTTTGTATCGCGGTTGATGATAAAGTAGTAGCCTGTTCACTATCGATTATTGTAGATTATGGGATTTTTGGAGACGACCATACCTACGAAGACATTACGGGTAAGTATACATTTTCTACCCATACTTCCGGTGGCGATGTGCTTTACGGGATAGAAGTTTTTGTGCATCCCGAGCATCGCGGCCTGCGTTTGGGCAGAAGGATGTACGAAGCAAGAAAGGAGTTGTGCGAGCGCCTTAATCTAAAGAGCATTATAGCCGGTGGCAGGATTCCCGGTTACCATCAACACGACGCTACCTTAACCCCTCGGCAATATATCGATAAGGTAAAGGCAAAAGAATTGTTTGATCCTACCCTGACCTTTCAGATTTCCAATGATTTCCACGTTCGTAAAATACTGAAAAATTATCTTCCCGGAGATACGGAATCAAAGGAATATGCAACATTGATTGAGTGGAACAATATCTATTATCAGAACAATGATTCGGCACGGTCTGCAAAAACTATTAGAATTGGATTGGTGCAGTGGCAAATGCGCCTGTTCCCAAACATGGATAGTTTTTATGAACAGGTAGAGTTTTTTGTGGACGCGGTGAGTGGATATAAATCAGACTTCATCATGTTCCCTGAATTCTTTAATACTCCACTGCTTCAGCCTTACAATCACCTTCCGGAGATGGAAGCAATGCGTAAGCTTGCCGAAAAAACTGAGGAAATCGTGGCTAAGATCCAGCAATATGCGGTGTCTTACAATGTGAATGTCATATCCGGCAGTATGCCGATCCTTGAAGATAACAAACTATACAACGCCTCTTATCTGTGCCACCGTAACGGGCTAACGGAAGAATATAGAAAAATACATATCACACCGAACGAGCAGAAATACTATGGTATGGTTGGCGGCGATAAAATTGGTGTGTTCGATACCGATTGCGGAAAAATTGGCATACTGATCTGCTACGACGTTGAATTTCCAGAACTGAGCAGGATCTATGCTGATCAGGGAATGCAAATTTTATTTGTGCCCTTTTTAACAGATACCCAGAACGGATATACCAGAGTAAGGCGTTGCGCCCAGGCTAGGGCCATTGAAAATGAGTGTTATGTGGCTATTGCCGGATGTGTGGGCAACCTTCCAAAGGTGAACAATATGGATATACAGTTTGCTCAATCTGCGGTATTTACTCCATCTGATTTTGCTTTCCCCACCAATGCAGTAAAGGCAGAGACCACACCAAACACCGAGATGATGCTTGTGGTTGATGTTGATCTTCACCTCTTGGATGAGCTGCACCATTTTGGAACGGTTAAGATTCTTAAAGATAGACGAAAGGATTTGTATGAAGTTAAACTGTTTGATAAGGGTTCGAAGCCAAATTAGGAAGGAAGATAGCTAAGGTTGCGCGATAGTTCTATATCACTCAGAAAGTTTATAAATATATTCTTCAATCTCTTTTTGCCTGGCATTTGCATATCCTTTATCTTTTCCTATCCTTTTGAAGCCGCATTTCTCTAAAACTTTTTGTGAGCCATAGTTGTCGAATGCTACACCCGCGAATAGTGGTCTGGTGCTTTCCGTTTTTAAAAAGTGTTGAAGTGCAGTTGTAGCAATACCCTGACCCCAGAAATCCCTGTCGATCCAGTAAGTAATCCCAGCTTCGTTGTGCAGCATAAATTTTGCTATGCTACCAGCTATTACATTGTTTACTTTTATGGTCTGCATATTTATGGTAGGATCAGCTAAATGCTTGGAATACTTTTCAAGGTAAGCAACTTTGTCTGTTGGGTCTTTAGCGGTGAACGCGGCTAAAAAATTTGCTTCTTCATTAAGCTGAAATTGAAAAAAGGGGTTTAAATCCTCTATTTCTGTTTCAGTTAATGTGATATCGCTTTTTGTCATTTTATAAATTTATTGTAAGTAGCTATCCTGTTCTCAATGCCCGCCTTCGAACCCGTCTAATATTGCCGCTTGAAGTATATCAATGTTTATATCTTTCAGTGTTTTAAACTTAATGCAATACCCGGTTACACTTGCCTTCCCGAGGGTTTCTCCATAGGTTTTGGCTAAGTATGTTTTATCTTTGAGGCCTAGGATGTAAACAGAAATTCCGGTGGTGTTTGCACTTAAGCCAATTTGATAAAACTCTTTGGTTGTTCCATCCGCATAGGTTATGGTGTAAAGTCCATATCCTATATTAGGGTTAGAAACAGTTTTGCCTTTATCGTCCTTCCCGTCTAAGAACCACAGTTTGCACGCCGGTGAAACTTGAAGCGTTAGCTGGTGCAACGTTTGCATTTCACTTCGTTTTGGTTCAGGCTGACTGGAAATATAGTCTTTGATTTGTTCTTCTATTGTGGTTAATTTTTCTTCTGCCATCGAAGTATATTTTATGGTTAAATCATTTTCATTTTATGCAGCTCTATTAACTGGGTTTTGTTTCGTAATGAAGAGCAATTACTCCACAAGAAAATGTTTTCGTTTCTATAAGTTTTAGCTTTGTTGTTTCCTTCACATCTTTAAATAGCGGGATGCCCTCTCCAAGTAACACCGGATTAACAAACAACCAAAATTCGTCAATCAAACCTTCACTTAATAAGGAGTGAGAAGCGGTAGGACTTCCAAAAATTAAAATATTTTTTCCTTTTTGATTTTTTACCTCGTTTATGTTTTCTACAAGCTGGTTGCTAATAACTCTGGTGTTGGTAAGGCCTTTTTCGCTAATTGTTTTTGACAAAACTACTTTCGAAACCTTGTTGTACCAAGCCGAGTGCTCTTTATCGTGTTTGGATGCGTTTGGTTGTTCGCCGGCATCTGGCCAATAATTTTGCATCATTTCATAAGTTACACGTCCATAAAGCGCAGCGTCGGCTTTATCGGTCATCGTTCCCACAAAATCAAATAGCTCTTCGTCTATATTTATCCAGTTCATTTCTCCCTTCAATCCAGCCACAAAACCGTCAAGTGAGGTATGCATAAAAAATATTAATTTTCTCATTGGTTAATGTTTAACTATTACGGTCTTCCAACACCTATTGCGATGGAGTTAAGATAAAATTACTAAAAAACTAGAAAGGTGGAAATGGATTTTGTGCCGATGTAAGCCCCGTGGATGATCATGAAGAAATGGTGATCTATTCAACTCTAAACATTCCGGTTAAGCTGGTCTCACTAAGTATATGTCCTTTCATCGCATCCAGCAGTTCATCTTTTGTAATGCTCTGCGTTGGAGCCAACGTCATATCCAAGGCATATAATTTGAAAATATAATGATGAGTTCCACCTGGGGGGCAAGGACCATTGTATCCCTTTTCATTCCAACTATTTAAGCCATCTATTGCGTTAATTTCTGAGGCAATTTTTTTCTCTTCAAGGCTAGTAACTGTGTTAGGTATGTTATAGATTACCCAATGTACCCAGGTTCCCATTGGTGCGTCTGGGTCATCCATAATGATGGCAAAACTTTTCGTTTTTTCTGGAAATCCGGTCCAGCTAAGCGCGGGGGATACATTAGCGCCATCGCAAGTATATTTATTAGGAATAGGCTTCCCTTCTTCGAACGCAGAGCTGATTAGTTTAAAGTTACTGGCAGTTTGCGACTTTGATGTAGCGGCCATAACAATAAAAATCAATGAGATAAAAGTTGCTTTGAACTGTTTTTTAGTGGACATGTTGTATTTACTAATAGTTAAAATTACTAATTCTGGGGAGTTAAAATAAATTTACTAAAAAACTGGAAAGGGTTATTTTAGATATTCTACTGTTTTTGCAACATCCGGTGGATTAAACGCTTATTTGTCCGGCGCACTTTTCCATTCATGTTCTACATTTGTCATGAGTAGTGCATTGTCAAAAGTTACCGAACCTTTTGGAAAAATTTCTTCATTCTCAAAGAAACTTGATTTTACCTTCAACACCTCAAGTGGTTTAACTTCCCATTGGTATGCTTTTAATCTTAGGCCATCAAATTTGTCCTTATTAGGTGAATATCCAAGATCCCCATTTTCAAAAAAGTTGGATGCATCGGATAGTGTTTCAAAAATTGATTTATCGCTAAACACGTTTGTTTCCGTGGCATTAATTCCTATTTCGGTATTGTCAGAACTTTTAAAGGCAATATCATAATTTCCATTTTCCTCTTTAACACTAAATTTTGCGTGATGATGTCTGCCAGGAAATATTCGTCCGCCAACCAGTGCATTTAGTTTTAACGAAGTGTCCCTGCGGGGAATGTAAACTCCTGATTTTATCTCCCCATTTTCGTCCCATTCTACTGCAATTCGATGTGCACCATTTTCGGAGTTTACGCCTATAAAGTCTGGCCATCCTTTTGGTTTTATTTTCTTCAGTCTGATTAGGCAGATCCCAACGATAGCTTTATCCTTATAAATTTTGGGCCTAAAAGGAAACGGTACAATTTTCTCCACCGATTTTGGGTCAGCGGTGAAGTTGATCAAAATTCTTCGGTCTATATATCCGTGGATGGTTGGGATTTTCATTGATGAATTTTATTGTTTCGGATTCCAAGACCCCAAAGCTGAGCGACTTATGTTGCCTTGGGACTCACTTCTTTAACTTTTAAAGTTGATGACAGCTCTAAAAGGAGTAAACTTTATTTTATGCCCATGTCATTGGCTAAGGCATCCATTACTTCACTGTATGATTCTTTTATTCGTTGTGTAGAGGCAATATCTGAAGGTACATCGGTGAATAGTTTTTCCCATTCTGTTTTCCATTCCTCACCAAATGAACTCTTCCGTCTATCAAAGTCGGTCAATAACTTAGCATCTACACCCCAACCTTGGTGGGATTTAAAGCAATTATCAATAAAGGCCATTGATTTTGAGAAAAATGTTTCTGAAAAAATTGCTTTTGACAAATATATTTGCTTGTCTAAAGCTCGCTTCATTTTTACAATTTCAATAGGTTCACATTTTTTCCAGTCGCCAACGTAAGTATAATAACAAAGCATCGCATTAAAGTAAGGGGCAATCTGGTCATAGATTGCAATGCGCTTTTCAATCAATTTTTGATTTCGCCATTGTTTATGCTCAAATTGTTTAAGTTTTCGATTTAAAAAAAGCCCAAATAAAATAACAATAATTGGGGTTAAACCACCAATCAACAATTTCATTACTTCCAGCGAATTCCAAGGATTTTCATCCAAGAGTGTGGTCATCATGTTTAAATTTAAAAATATTTGCGTTAATCCCGAAATCGCAGTATTAATTTTTAGAAAGTTATTAAAAATTTTATCTTTGCAAGATACTGATAGATAGAATTTTACGAAAACTTACCCGTTATTTTTTTAAATTGAACACCAATTTATACTCTGCATAATGGATTTACGATCAAATTTCACAACGGATGATTTAATTGCGGCAAGTAAAGATATGTCAATCAGTCAAATCATGGAGCTATTTCATTATAAACTGTTGCAAATTCCAGATTTCTATTTTTTGAACAATCCATACACTCAGATACCCGGATTTTTTAGAGGAAGAAATCATAATCATGAACTTGGAATGCTTGGCAAAGAATTCACTACTGAAACTGAGTTTTGGAATCCTCCGATAGATCTTGTCAAAACCATGGGAAGATGTAATAACATTGGAGAAAGTTTTTTGTATTGCTCTAATAAATTGAGTACTTCTATAATTGAGACAAGGCCTACTGTTGGCCAATATATTACAGTAGCTAATTTTTCTGGAATAACTGATGAAAAGGGCGAGTTGAATGCATTAGATATCGCTCATGTAGGCGTTGATGATTTAAAAAAGATGGCCCCATTTGACGAAAGTTTGAGCGACATTGATCTGTCAGATCAGTCAGAAGAAAGCAAAGAGTTGGATGGGGTGATCAATGAAATTTTTCAGCATAAAATAGATTTGGGATACGAACATATTTACAAGCTAAGTATTGCCCTTACACGTTTTTATTTAGATATGTTTTCTGGGGAAATGCCTTTGCATGGTATGATTTATCCCAGTGTTTTGAGGGATAAAAAAAGCTACAACATTTTACTTTGGCCTGGAGTTGCTCAAAAAAACTTTATAATAACTGACGTGATTACCTATAAGGTTTTAGACCTTCATAAAAATGCAATTGATTTAGAAATAATACGAAGAGGTGAAATATCATCTGATTTTTCGCCGGGACAATGCTTTAGAAGAATTGATTGGGATCCAAAAGAATTTCCAACAACTAAAGTTCGCATTGAAATATTTGATCACCCAACTCGAGCCGATTTTTTTACTTTGTTGCAATAGTGATAGTCTAGAATGCTTATATAAGCGGAGACATTTACCTAGTAGCTGTGGGCAATATTTGGGGAGGTAGCACAAACATTCCTAAACTAAGTTTATTGAACGTGTCGATTTATGCGATAGTTCATTCTCATACCAATTCCTAAACTAAGTTCATTGAATGTATCGATTTTGTAATAGTTCAAGAAACAAATAAATTTTTTGTTTCCACCTACGATAGAGGCCTCATATTCGATTCTGTTTTTATAAAGAGAAGCCTGAACCGTTGCAGTCGGATGAAAAGGCATATTGAGATATTTTCCCAGGCCAACAAGCAGGCCAGGTAAATTTTCAGTATTGGCCTCGTCAAGTCTGTGAAGATTTAGATGGCCATATCCTGCGATCCATTTAATATTTTTAATATTTAAGTCTGCCTCAATTGAATTAGATCTCGTGTTCAGCATGTTTTTTGAAGACACTTGCTTATTGTTCCAAATGAAGTCGATATTAAGATCACAATTTGAAATGAAATGGCTTAATTCTACAGTAGTATGCTGAAAGTTGTTTTTTTGACCGTTGGTTTGATAACTATATGAGGCTTTAATAACTCCTCCAAAAAACACGTATGGAGAACTGATATCAAGTTGACCACCAAAGGGATTTGCAATAAGACCACTTTTTGCGTAGATATTTAATTCTTGGGCGTCGAAGAAATCTATGTTGCAGTCTTCTTTCATTGCGATGGAAAGATGTTCTTGTCCATTTAATTTATATTCCTGCGTTCTCATGCCAATGCCTGAGAATATTAACGTAGAATTGGGGTTAATCAGCTTTAGGGTAAAAAGGCCGTCCGCATTTGTTGTGGTTTTATTTGCTGTTCCCTTTTCTAAAATCCATATTCCGGGTATCGGTAAATTGTCAGATTTTAGAACAACAGTTCCATCAATAGTTGTTTGGCACCATGCATTAAAAAAAGAAAGGGCTAAAAATATCGTCGTAAATGTCAATTTTTTAGTAAAAATCATCTTATTTAATAACCTTCAACGAAATGTAAATATATGGATTTTTAGGTTTGGAACATGGTGGGTACGCGGCCTGCATTTACGCCCTAACGTTCCGGGGCTGGGGGACAGGGGGCTGTTAAGTTAAATTTGGTATACTACATAAAAGGTTAAAATTGCCTTAACAACTATTGGGATTCAACCAATTTTTACCGCCTAGCTTTCGGTTTTCAGCTCTGGTTCCAATCTTTTTTCGTGCCAGCTACAGGTCGATGTCTTCAAAAATTAATTTATTAGTTTTTTATCGATTTCTATTTTTCTCCAAATTGGTGCGTATCCTTTTCCTTTCGGTTCGAAAAGTTCTCTAATGAACTGGTCCTCTGTTTCATAATTTTTTATCCTTTTGGGGCCGATATAATAATTTTCGTCGTCGTTTACATAGCTTTCTGATTGATCGCCCTTTAAGAAATTAGAAGAATTTTTTATTTCATTTATAATTCTTTGTTTATCCTCTTCGCTAATGCTTAAGGTAAATGTATGATAATAATCACCAGGCGAAAATGTTGATTCGTTTTTCTCCAAATTGAAATTGTCTTTTAATTGGATGCCCTGCTCCATCAATAGTTTATGGGCATCTGATTTAGAGAAAAGGTCATCTTCAACGAATGCATAAGTAATCATTCCAGAAATGGATAGTGTTAAAAATATAGCGATATATTTTCCAGTTTTTGGATAACCCAGTGTCTTTAAGAGCCAATACGAAGAGTAGATAATGCCTAGTGTAAAGAAAATGAGTATTAATCCGATTGCAATCATTATTACGTTTGTGTTTTAAGTATTTTTTCTTCGCAAAGTATGCCACCAACTTCCCAGGGCCTGGAGATCCCGAAGCCCGTCTTTTTTTAAACTCAAAGGAGCCAGGATTTTTCAGAATTACATGCGAAAAGTAAAAAGACCGACTTGTTTAGAGATCGGCCTTTTTTAATAGAGAGAATTGCGATTAAACTTTTCCAAAGCTTTGCCGATTGTTAAGGCATGTTTTATTTACTTTTGGCACCACCGTAGATATCACTAAAATTACCTTTTCTCCAAGCCCTGTTATAAAAATCGTTGTTGAGGATGAACGCTCCGGTTCTCGTATCTAAAATTATCACCCCACTCTCGGTTACGGAGGTACTGAAGCGTCCATCTCCCTCTATATTACCATTTTTAAAACTGAACGCCACCATCATTAATGCTGCGCCAAAAAATCCGATCAAAACTGATCTAATGTCTACCTGAAATTTCATATGTTTTTAGATTTAAATGTGTGTAAAGCTAAAATACAAATTTGGGCGTTAATGCAGAGTAACAATTTGAAGGTATTAGTATTACCCCTAACGCCCCGAGGCTTGCCGACGTTGGTGGGCTTGCGTTAATTTCCGAAGCAATATAACTGGTTGAAGATGTCCCAATAGCTATCGGGATCCCAGCAATTTACTGGGCAGCTTTCGGCTTGCTGCCTCAGGTTGCAAAATCTTTAGTGTTGATTGACACTGTCTTAATTTTCTATTTTCAATTCTTGGTTTTAGCTCGGTTTAGTATTGCTTCTTTTAAAACTTCTAAATTAATATCCGTTATAGATTTAAAGGTGATGCCATAACTACCAACTTTAGCTTTACCTATAGTTTTTCCATAGGTGTCTATTAAGAATTTTCTGTCATCAATGCCCATTATATGAACTGCAAGACCTGTTGGATTAGCTAATAATCCGATCCTGAAAAAATCTCTAGTGCTTCCGTCTTTATAGGTTATCGTGTAATTACCATAACCAATGGTAGGGTAAGCTACTTGTTTCCCATCTTTATTTTTACCATCAAAATACCATTGTTTACAGTTAGGCATCAATTTAAGAATGAGATTATGCAATTCTTGCATTTCACTGCGTTTTGTTTCCAGCTGGCTATTTATCAGCTCATTGATTTGTTCTTGCGTGTTCATTTTTTTTGAAGGCACCAAATGTCCAATTTATTTTTTTTCGAGCCATTCATTAAGACACATCATTTCAAATCAGCTTTATATTTAGTTTTTATCTTAATAAATTTTACCAAGGCTCAGTAATTCAATAATTTTCTTCTCATTATTATTTACTTTGCATAAAGCATAGTCGGCAAAAACGCTTTTCACAGTCAGGTCCCCCTTACTATTCTCTACGTTAGGCTCATCTATAATAAATTCATAACCTTGGTTCACCCCATCGTTTGAGCCCCTGTTTATCTTTACAAATTTCGCTTCATCACCTTTTTTGTTTTTTTCGGTGATTTCGACAATTTCGCCTTTAATTGGAAAATTCCCTATTATGAATTGATGGATAGGGTCTTTTATATAATATGATATTAGGTCTCTGTTTGCTTGGATTTTCGTGGGAAATCCCTTAGATAAAATGCTATAGTTTGAAATGGAGTAACTATTTGTATAAAGTACGCTCTTTTCTTTTGTAGTAATTAGAGAAATACTTAGAACTGCACTGGAAAAATATGTAGGTGCATCATTTCTAATCATTTCCTTATAGGCTACTTTAGCCTTCACAATTAATTCGACACTTTCATTGGCATCTGTCAATGTTGAGTTGGATAATCTGTTTGTAGCCGAAAAGACCTCAAGAGTTTTCTTTTGGAATTCTGAAATGTTGTTTAGCTCATCTTCAATTTTGATATCTGCTATTTTTATAGCATAATTTTTATTATCATAAAAAAATAGTCCTTTAAACTTGGAAAAGTCTACAGCCTCATTTACAATTGGTGGAGGGGGAGGAGGTGGTGGAGAAACTTTTACCGGGTTCTGTAATAGTTGGACACCCCTATCCGTGATAGTCTTGATATCATAATTGCTAAAAACGTATCCATTGTCTGAATCTGTAAACTTTGCAGTGCATCCAAATGTAAAAACAGATCTTGCGGGAATAAGTTTAGTTTCATAAACAAATCTTTCACCAGACGCATAGAGGTCAGGTTTTGTGTCATAATAACTGAACCGCGTACTCCAAAAACCTGTCTGTGAATTTCCCTTCAGCCAAATATCCCGAAGTACTTGTATAGTAAAATCGAAATCAATCTGATAAATGGATTGGCCGTTTACGTTAAGTAGAACTCCGTTTACTTTTTTATAACTAATATATTTATAAGGTGCGGTACTTTTGAATAAATTACTGAAATACTTTTCTAACACTACTAATGCTGAATTTTTTTTCTCTTCATCTCTGTTAATTACAACAGGAGCAGGTGTAGGCGCAGATACAGGGGAGGTATTAAATACATCATTTGTGCCATTTTGGTACTTAATCATAAAGACATTCGCTTTCAATTCCGTATAACTTGGCCCGTCGAGATTACTATATTTTTTATACTTTACTTCGTTTACAGAAACTTCGGTCACTTTTGCTTTTACCTCATCACCATTTTTTAAAACAATGATATCTTGAGCATTGGCAGAAATTGATATTAAAACTGGCAAAAGTAAAAATAGTAATGGAAGAGACTTCATAGGGCGTTAAGGTTATATTAGGTTAATTGAAGTTATGAAAATTTTAAATAACATCTTATTTTTTCCACCAATTGTTCAAATCCTTGGATATCAAAATATCATCTTTGCTTTTATAGAAAAGATGTGTCACATCCTAAATAGCTATACATTGAAAAAGTTATACGGAACCAAAATCCATTACAAAAAGCAGTACGTTCTGCTTCTTTTCGACCTCGAAAAGTCTTGCGGCTAGCGGGTTTAAATGTTTTAAAAAAACGCGAAAGTCCCAAAATCTAAAAGAGTTAGGTTCAATACCCCCTGCAAAAATCATCCAAGAATTCCAATCTACAAACTTGTACATGCGGTGCATGTGAGCCAAGAAAACTAAAACTCGTAGATGGGAACGTCGGCTTAAAGTCTCACTACATTTAGTTGTTCATCCAAGAGCTTGGGTAAAGGAAGAAAGTATTTATGATTATGTTCCACAGATTCGATTGGTTGGACACTGGTTAAGGAGCCCGCTTTTTGACGCCGGCCAATACCTGGTCATTTCAGCGAAGAAAGGAAAATTGATAATCGAAGTTGAGAAAGCCTAAATAAAAAACTGTAGCTATCCTCATTCTTTTCCTTCCCTTTTAACAATTAATACCTCCGTTTCACCCAAACTTAAGTACCCATATTCATAGCAAAAGAAATAGGTGGAGCCATTTTTAGTAAGGTAGGTATGGGTATGGTGGTCAAAGCTAAATCCTCTTCTCAGCAATTGGGCTCTTTTGATTTTTATTTTTCTTTCTCCGCTTTCTTCTTTCAAAATCTTACGGTTTTTTTTAAGAATCTGGTTGATCTTTTTCAGATAGCGCAGCTCTTTGGCGATTTTTGAATTGTTAAAATTAGCGCGACAATTATCATCGCAAAATTTTTTGTCGGCGCGACCATTTACTTGCTTTTGGCAATCTAAGCATAAACGTTCCATAGGTTTTTTTAGACTTGGTGAGAATGATTAAAGCTACACGGAATGGATTTAGATTTTGGGCCTTCAAACGGCATTTTTGTTCGTTTAAAGGTTTAATTAGTCTTATTCGTTTATACTCGGATATATATGTTTAACATCCGACTAATTTCTACCGTTCAATGCACCTTTGTTCTGTCGGCAGTCGTGGTGATTGCTGTTCGTTAAATATTTAGATACCTAATTTTTAAGATTATGGAAAATGTAGTAAACAAAGTATTATTAAGTGGTTTTGCTGGCAACGATGCGGAAGTAAAAGTGATCTCAGACAGTTTAAAATTGGCCCGTGTTAATTTAGCAGTACACGAGAGTTTCATCAACTCAGCCGGGGAGGATGTAAAAAAGACGAATTGGTTTACTTTAACCTTTTGGAATGCCAAAGCAGATATTGCTGAAACGCAGATCAAAAAAGGAACGCGGTTTTCGATCGAGGGTAAGTTACAAACCAACAACTATGAAGCGAAAGACGGTACAAAACGTTACGCTACAGAAATTGTGGTTAACGAAGTAACCATCGCGAAGAAAGAACTGGAAGCAACTGTTTAATAGTAGGAGATTATTACAAGCTATTTTTATGTGCCTAATGGTTAGTCTAACCGTTAGGTATGTAAGAATGGTTGAGCAATTTTCAGTTGACAGTTTTCGGTTTAACCGCGTCAAGAGGGTCCGTTTTTTGGGGATACAAGTGGAATCTGAGGTCTTATAGTTCCTTATATGTCTTATATAGTTAATAATTTTAGCTGTTCTAACATGTCTTATCTTCCTCGTCGGCAGGCAGGATGGTTAAAAAATCAACCACAAAGGTCGCGAAGATCGCAAAGCTTTAATTCCTCAATGCTTGAGATCTTACTTTTCTGAGGTATCTTACCTGTCTCGTCGCGAGGCATGGAGGGGTAAATGTGTTAAACGCAAAGGCCGCAAAAGATTTCTCAAAGAACGCAAAGCACCGAGGCATCTTGGTGAATGTTTAAGCGCAATTGCCGCAAAGGTAGCGAAGAACGCAAACACTAAGCTGTCCTAAGATGTCTAAGCTGCCTCGCCGCAGGCAAGGGATGGTGAAAAGCAATTTTTCTTAGGTTTCTTAGGTGGTTAAAATAACTGCAAAGGCCGTGAAGATTGCTAAGCTACGAAGCGAATGGACCTTATAGTCCTTATATCTCTTATATGTTTAATTTTAACTTTTTAAAATGTCTAACCTGCCTAACCAGCAAGCAGGGGTGATTAAAATAACCGCAAAGGTAGCAACGGCCGCAAAGACTATACGGTTAACAAACTTAGCCGTTCTCAGATGTCTAAGATGGTGAAAAAAAGAAAAGCACTAAGATGTCTAGCCTGTCCCCTCAGCAGTTAGGGATGGTGAGAATAGCCGCAAATACTATACGGTTAACAAACTTAGCTGTTCTAAGATGTCTAAGCTGGTGAAAAAAAAAGAAAAGCACTAAGATGTCTAGCCTGTCCCCTCAGCAGGTAGGGATGGTGAGAATAACCGCAAAGACTATAGGGTTAATAAACTTAGCTGTTCTAAGATGTCTAAGATGGTGAACAAAAAAGAAAAGCACTAAGATGTCTCGCCTGTCCCCTCAGCAGGTAGGGATGGTGAGAATAACCGCAAAGACTATACGGTTAACAAACTTAGCTGTTCTAAGATGTCTAAGATGGTGAAAAAAAGAAAAGCACTAAGATGTCTAGCCTGTCCCCTCAGCAGGTAGGGATGGTGAGAATAACCGCAAAGACAATACGGTTAACAAACTTAGCCGTTCAAAGATGTCTAAGATGGTGAAAAAAAGAAAAGCACTAAGATGTCTAGCCTGTCCCCTCAGCAGGTAGGGATGGTGAGAATAACCGCAAAGACTATACGGTTAACAAACTTAGCCGTCTCAGATGTCTAAGATGGTGAAAAAAAACGCAAAGCAATAGGATGGCTAACCTGTCCACCGGCAGGCAAGGATGGTGAAAAAGTAGATTGCTTCTTAGGTGTCTAAGGTGGTGAAAAATTCCCCGAAGGCCGCGAAGACCGCAAAGTTACGAAGAAAAATAGGCCTTATAATTCCTTATATGTCTTATATGTTTTAAATTTTAGCTGTTCTAAATTTCTAACCTGCTCGGCAGGTGGGACGGTTAAAAATAGTTTACTTGGGTTTTTGAGGCATCTTACCTGCCTGTCGGTAGGCAGGGGTGGTAAAACAGCTACAACCTAACACCGAAACCCACACTATAATTCCGTTTAGCCGAGGGATTATAATACCTATTGTTAGCCGCATTGAGATCATTTCCTAAACTGTAATCCTGATCAAAAAGATTGTTAACCCCAACAGAGAATTCTATGGTGGTGCTGCCAAGAGGTAGTTGTCTTAAACCCAATTTTAAATCTACCAAATGATATTTTTTTGCATAAACTGAATTTGCATCATTTAATGGAATAGCCGATGTATAATTATGCTGCGCGAATAAGAAAAGTCTGGTTTTTGAAACTAATTCTAAACTGCTCACCACAGTGTAGTTGGGCACACCGGTTAATCGGTTTCCAGAGTAATCTTGGGCAGCATTTTTAAAATCTTCAAATTTGAAGTGGTAATAGGTTAAGCTGCTGCTCACCTTTATTCCATCTAAAAGCTTTTTTTGCTGAGGTTCTAGTATCCATAATGAGGTTTGTATTTCGGTGCCCAATTGCTTAGTCCCGCCAGCATTTACAAAATACTCTGCATCGTTTGTGGTTAACCTTCTTACAATGGCATTCTTTAGATGGAAATAAAATAATCCACCATCAACAGTAAACCTATTGTTTCTTGTGCGGTAATTGAATCCGGTTTCGTAATTCCATCCAGCTTCTGCCTGAAGATCGTTATTAATGGTATTGTCCGAAGCTCGGACCTCGGCTATAGTAGGGGGAGAGTAACCTTTGCCAATTGAACCCCTGATGTTAAGCCCTTGAATAAGACGGTAGGAAGTGGCGAATTTGGGCATCAGTTGAGTCTTAAAACTTCTTTTTTGCTTATCTATCGCTATGGGAAAATAACTTTTATACCTGTATCCAAAGAAGTTTAAGCTTGTGCCTAGCTCAAGTATTAACTTACTATTTAAATCAACATTGACCTTTAGAAAAGCGAAATCCTGTTTGGCATCCAGATCATCACTTGCCAGCAATGCAGAAGGTGTTCCTTTATCGTTTCCATAATTTCGAAAAGCTGTTGAGGTGCGCGAACTTTCCATTCCCAAATTTATATTGTAACTACTAGTTGGCCCATCAGTTTTACTATAGCTGATAAAGCTTCTCACACCCATCGTGTTTTCCTTGCGCTTTTCGTAATTGGTAATGAAAGGATTTCTAAAATCGGTATGGTTTCCAAATGCAGCAAGTACAAATTGGAGATCTTGGGTTAATTCATAATTAGTTGATAATCCGCCGAAAAAGGTTTTATTATAAATCCCAGCTTGTTGTGTTATGGCACTTGGAAGCGTTGGTGTAGCGGGCCTGGCCAATTTAGGATTAGCCAAAAGTTGCGCTTCGGTTAAGCCCCCTGGGGTTAAGTAGGCCAGATCGCTATAGAAAGCGAAAGCGGTGAGGGATCCTCTTTCATTATATTGCCAGCGATGTGAGGTTTGGATATATTTTCGTTTCAACGTACTATTTTCCCGATAGCCTTCACTTTGTTGATAACCTTCGGCGATACTAAAACTATAATCTTTAACGGTTCGATTAACTTTTCCGGTTTGATGAAATAAGCCATAAGAGCCCGCGGTTAAACCTATTTCGTTTGAATTGTTCAAATAATCATTGGTGCTTACCAAAATAGCCCCACCGGTATTGGCCCCAAAGATACTTGCTTGTGGACCTTTTAAAATAAATATCGAATTGATCAATCCCGCATCGATTAGATTTAAATAGGTATTTCCACCGGCGTCGGTTAAGGGGAATTCATCGAGATATATTTTAACATTTCTGATGCCAAAAGGCGAGCGTAACAAACTTCCTCTCAACGATAATCTATAGCTGCCTGGAGAACGCTCTTCCATGCGCACTCCAGGAGCCGTATTCGCAATTCCAACAAGCGAATTTTGCTGTTGGTTTTTAATGTCGGTGGTATTAATGAGATTTTGTGCGCTGGTTGCTCGCGACAAATCCCGCGGGAAGAGAGAGTATAAGGTTACCTGAACCTCACTCAACATCTTTACCGAATCAATTTGCTTAACTTGAGGAAAAACCGCAAGCCAGCTCATTGTAAAAAGTAAAACAAGGGCTTTTTTCAAATGAAATCTATTTAGCTCCAGTTATTTTGCGGCAACACGCCAGATGATTCCGCTTACGTCATCAGCAACCAACAAACTTCCATCTTGTGCCACAGCTACGCCAACTGGCCTTCCGTACACTTTGCTTGCATCTTTATCAGCAACAAAGCCAGTTAAAAAATCTTGGGGTTGGCCATTCATCTTACCTTGTTTAAAAGGTATAAAAACTACCTTATAGCCAGATAATTCTGATCTGTTCCACGAACCGTGTTGCCCAATAAACACCCCTCCCTGATAAGTTGATGGAAATTTGTTAGCAGTGTAGAAAGCTAGACCTAAAGAGGCGGTATGTGCACCAACAGGAATATCGGGAACTATCGTATTTTTAACCAGTTCTGGATTTTGTCCTGCTAACCTCGGGTCTTCATTTTGACCAAAATAAGCATAAGGCCAGCCATAAAAGGCACCATCTTTAACACTTGTAATATAATCTGGCACAAGATCATCACCTAAACCATCGCGTTCATTCACTGCAGTCCACAAAGCATTTGTTCCTGGTGCCCATGCCATCCCAACCGGATTGCGTAACCCGCTTCCAAATATTCTTTCACCACTGCCATCCGGATTTATCTCTAAGATATTAGCCCTTCTTTTTTCATTTTCTATGCCATGTTCTGCCACATTACTTCCTGATCCAACAGTTACATAAATCTTTGTTTTGGCTTCGTTTACAATCAGGTTCCTTGTCCAATGGTTATTGTAGCCACCCGCTGGCAAGTCTAAAATTTTCTTTCCCGATCCGGTAATCTGTTTAGCTCCGTTTTGATAGGGATACATCCAAACCCCATCCGTATTAGCCACGTAAAATGAGTCATTAATAAATGCAGCGCCATAAGGTTGGTTTAATCCAGTTAAAAAAGTGCTCACGATTTCGGGTTTCCCATCTTTATCAGCATCTCTGAAAAGCATTACTGTATTTACGCTTTTTCCCTGTACTTCTGAACTTGCTTTGCCCGTAACTGCATTAACCACTTGTTCTGCTTTGGTTCGCTGCGAATTGGATAGCACCACAATCACATCACCATTTGGAGCAATCACAATATTACGCGGACTTTTCATCCCTTCTGCAAACTTGGTTACTGTAAAACCTGCGGGTGCAAGAGGCATTTGACCCTCTGGCCAAGGTATTACCTTACTAAAATTAGTTTTGCTTGCTTTTGTATCAGCTGCGGGAAGTTCGATGGTTTTACCACTGCCAGTTTTTACTTTGATTTTTGGAGCGGTCTGCTGACCGTTTGAATTGGTTTGGCAACCAAATAAGAGAGCAGAAGATAGAATTAAGCTACTAAGAAGCTGATTTTTCATAATTAAGAAGTTATGCTTTTTAAACAGCCGAAACATAGAGTTGTTTTGGAGATTAACCCTTAATGTATAATATTGCTATAAAGGATATCGTTTATAGCAATCAATGATTTAATTATATTGGTTTCTGCTAAAGTAATGGCTTTCGCTTAGCTTTAATGGATTAGGTCCGAACCATTTAATGAAATTATCCCATTTTTCTTGGTTGGAACTCCTCCATTTAATAAATTCGTTTTCATCGCCCTTCATCAAGATCCAATAGTTATACGCTTCTAGATGACCTTGTTTTTCTATTTCTTTTTGATAATCAAATAAGACATTAGAATATTTTTTTTCGAAACCTTTTTCATAGTAAAACTTAAGAAAGTTAGAACGCAGTGAATTTAAGCTGGATAAGCGTATCACCCTGTCCTCTCCTTTAGCAAGCGCTAAGTTCATGCTTGCCAGTGAAGTGGTCATTTCATAAGCCATGCCAAATGGGATGCCTTTCTTCGCCATGTTTTTAACATCATCCAAGCTCATCACGTTTTTATAGAGTGATATGTTTAAAGAGGTATCGTTCTTGAATGTTATTTGTGATTTATAGGTGTCGAAGAGCAATTTGCCTATCTCCTCTGTACGTTTAGAATTTCGTTCCAAGTTCATGAAGATTTCACCATATAGTAAACCCCAAACCTCATTTTCGGTCGCTAAAAATATTTTAGCGGCACGATAATAATTGGCTGTTGATTTTGGAGATATCTCAATTCCTTTTTCGTAATACTTAACCGCGTTGGTGAAATCTTTTTTATTGAGATTCATATTACCGAGCTCAGTGTACAAAACTCCTGATTTTGGAAACTTTGTTAATCCTAATTCATAGGTAGCAATAGCCTTTTCGCTATTTCCATCATAATCATAGGCATTTCCTAATGCCTGATAAACCTGATCATAAACATCTTTGTGGGTTAATAATTTTTCTAACACCTCAATCGCTTTTTTATATTCTTTTTTGGCATCATAAGTATACGCCAGTTCATAAGGATAATCGATATTTTCTGGATCTAATCGTTGGGCTTCTAAAATCCGCTTGAGTGCTTCGTCGTATTTGCCCTGTTCATCTTCCAGTTTAATGGCTTCTTTTAGCTTTTGTTTTGCTAATTCTTTGTTAGTTTGCGCGATGGCAAGATTTCCTGCCAATAGAAAAAGGCAGATCAGATTTAGGCTTTTAGTCATGATGATAGCGTTAAAAAAGGTATGAATTGAACATTAGGTAATAAAATCTCTTCTAAAAATTAAATCCCTAGTTAAGAGATGCACGATAAATAGGTGATTCCATAAAAGCGAGTTTAAAAATCAGCTGGATATAAGCTGAAGATTCAATTTTAGTTTTTATGATCATGACTACTCTTTAATTTTTAATCTCCAATTAAATATCGTTTCATCCTCCCCAACTTTTTCAAACTGATTTCTTATTAATACCGCAAATGAAGCAGGATTATCCTTGGCTGTTTGTGCAAAAATATATTTAACATTATCCTGGAATTTAACCCATTCTAACAAACATGCCACCGCTTCTTTCATGTAGCCCATGCCTCTAAAAGCTTCATAAGTGCCATATCCGAGTTCTATTTCTCCATTTTCATCGGGTTCGCCTACAAAACAAATGTCGCCTACCATTCGGCTTTCGGATTTCAAAATGATGGTCCACAAGGTATTATAAAGATGATTTTTTCCAGCGTCGGCAACATTTGGTAAAATCGTTCCCTCCAATGCTTCTCTTAATTCAGGAGAAATAACCTTTGAAGTAGGATTTAATTTGAGTTCAGCTTCCAACGAATCATCATTTTTGATATATTTAATCAATTGGCTGTAGGTTAAAGGCTTTAGTATTAATCGCTCGCTTTCAATCATGATCTAAATAAAATCAATTAAAAATTCCTTAACTATACCAGCAAGAAAAAAGCAAACTGCGGAAGCCAGAATTGTTTTTACAAAAATCACCCACTTTGGTTCATGGCGGAAGAAATTCTTATTCGTAAACCAATTGTAGCATAAAATGATGGGTAGTTCGATATACTCGGTATTAAGTTCTAAAAACATAAACTTGAGTGGCTGTAAGAGGCTAGAGATTAATACAAGAAAGGAAAGACTATATAAAAGAAGGACAAAGATTTCTGCATAGTTAAATTTTGATCTTATAAAAAACAGATAGGTGATCAGGGTATAGATAGGCAACATCAGAATGGTTAAGATAACCATGTATTGATGAAAAAATTGAACATTTTCTACATCACCTACCTTAAAATGGTTATACAGAACCAAATTTGTCCAATAATAGATCAAT
Organism: Pedobacter sp. NO84; assembly: GCF_059703915.1. Lineage (NCBI taxonomy): Bacteria > Pseudomonadati > Bacteroidota > Sphingobacteriia > Sphingobacteriales > Sphingobacteriaceae > Pedobacter > Pedobacter sp. NO84. The sequence continues at coordinate 2,459,404 of NZ_AP046575.1, read as the reverse complement.
GCAGAGATCGTTGCGCACAAGAAAAACATCGAAAAGGGTTTCTGGTGTTTTGCCCGATGTCCTTCAATATATTCTAGCTGCGGCTTGCCAGGGGCGATGATCAGTTGCCTTAAGGTATATAAAATACCTTTGTCGAGATGCGAAAAGAAATGGAAAATCTCGTGGACGATAGTGGAAATTGTAATTCTTTTAACCGTGTAAGCTTGGCCACAATTGTTGCAATAGTTACCAGAACCATTTTTTCCGCATTGTTTGCAATTGTGCTCGGTTATACTGTAGGACATACCTGATGCAGGATTTAAAAGATCTAAATCAAAAATAGAAATATTTCGGATAACTCAAGATTAATCTTTAAGCATATCCGTTTACCTTAAGGGGATATATTTAAGCGTTGGTAGGTTAAACTTTTTTTATAGTTCAATTAAGCCAAATCTACAATTCAATGTCACAAAATCCATCTGATTATTTTATCTTTAACCGATTTTAACCGGATGGGCGTGATTGGACTTAATGTTTTAAGTTGTAATGTTTTATTTGCAATGTTCAACTTCCATCCTTTAACGTTCAACCTTCCAACCTCATCAGTAATAATAATATAACTTACCTATATGTCAACTACTTCAAAGATCATCTATACCAAAACAGATGAAGCGCCAATGCTAGCTACCTATTCACTATTACCTATTGTACAGGCTTTTACTGCATCAGCAGGTATTGATGTTGAAACAAGAGATATCTCACTGGCAGGAAGAATTTTAGCTAACTTTCCAGAGTACTTAAAAGACGAACAAAAAATTGGTGATGCACTAACAGAATTAGGTCAATTGGCCACTACACCTGAAGCAAATATCATCAAATTGCCAAATATATCAGCTTCTATACCACAATTGGTAGGGGCTATAAGCGAATTACAATCACAAGGTTATGCCTTGCCAAATTATCCTGATAATGCGCAGAGCGATGAAGAGAAAGCAATAAAAGCCAAATATGGAAAAGTATTGGGTTCTGCTGTAAATCCGGTACTCCGTGAAGGAAATTCAGATCGTAGAGCTCCAAAAGCCGTTAAAAATTACGCAAAGGTTAATCCACATTCGATGGGCAGGTGGTCTAGCGATTCGAAAACTCGAGTATCGAGCATGACCGAGGGCGATTTTTACGGTTCAGAGAAATCACTCACCCTAGATGAAGCCAGCCAGTTTAAAATAGAATTTGTTGCTGAAAATGGAACTACTACAGAACTCAAAACCTTATCGCCACTAAAAGCCGGCGAAGTGATTGATTGCTCTGCGTTAAGCTTAGCCGCACTAAAAGCATTTGTTGCTAAGGAAATAGCTGCCACTAAAGCAGAGGGAACCTTGTTATCGGCACATTTAAAAGCTACGATGATGAAGGTTTCCGATCCATTGATATTCGGTGCAATTGTAGAGGTCTATTTTGCGGATGTATTTGCAAAATATGCTGATGAATTTAAAGCACTAAACATAGATACAAGTAATGGTTTAGGTGATATATATGCGAAAATTGCTGGCAGTCCAAAACAAGCTGCAATTGAAGCTGATCTAGCCAATACAATTGCAAATGGACCAGCACTTGCTATGGTAAATTCTGATAAGGGGATTACAAATCTGCATGTTCCCTCAGATGTAATTGTTGATGCTTCTATGCCCGCTATGATCCGTACTTCAGGTCAAATGTGGAACAAAGAAGGTAAGCCTCAAGATACCACGGCCTTAATTCCGGATCGTTGTTATGCTGGCGTTTACACTGCTACAATAGATGATTGTAAAGCAAACGGTGCCTTTGACGTGAGCACGATGGGCTCAGTGCCGAATGTTGGCTTGATGGCCCAAAAGGCAGAAGAATACGGCTCACACGATAAAACTTTCCAAGCAAAAGATAAAGGCACAGTTCGTGTAACCGATGCAAACGGTAATGTTTTCTTTGATCAAGCCGTAGAAAAGGGAGATATCTTCCGAATGTGCCAAACCAAAGATGCACCAATCCAGGATTGGGTAAAATTAGCCGTAAATAGAGCTAGATTATCGGCCACTCCAGCCGTATTCTGGTTAGATGAAAAAAGGGCACATGATCGTCAGATTATTGCCAAAGTAAATAAGTACTTAGCTGATTTTGATACCAGTGGATTAGATCTTCGAATACTCGCACCAATTGAAGCTACCAAGTTTACATTAGAAAGGATTCGCAAAGGTTTGGATACTATTTCGGTAACTGGAAACGTATTGCGTGATTACCTTACCGATCTATTTCCCATCTTAGAACTGGGTACGTCTGCGAAAATGCTTTCTATTGTTCCGTTAATGAATGGAGGTGGATTGTTTGAAACTGGAGCAGGAGGTTCGGCACCAAAGCATATAGAGCAATTTATCGAAGAAGGATACCTACGTTGGGATTCGTTAGGGGAGTTTTTGGCGCTTCAAGCTTCGTTAGAGCACCTCTCGCAAACCCAAGGAAATGCAAAAGCCCAGGTTTTGGCTGATGCACTGGATGAAGCTAATGCAAAGTTCCTTGCAACAGACAAATCGCCCGGAAGAAAATTAGGAACCATTGATAATCGTGGGTCACACTTTTATTTAGCTTTTTACTGGTCCGAAGCATTAGCAGCGCAAAACAAAGATGCTGAACTTAAAGCTAGGTTTACCCCTTTGGCAAAAGCTTTAACTGAAAATGAAGATAAGATTTCTGAAGAGTTAATTGGTGCACAAGGTAAACCACAACATATCGGAGGCTATTATCATCCAAATGATGAGCTAGCCACTAAAGCAATGCGACCAAGCGAAACGCTAAATGCTACACTGGCATCATTGTAATCTATTCATTTAATAAATAATTTAGCCCATTTGCTATGCAGATGGGCTATTTTGTTTAAAGAATCCATTGAGGTGTCAGGCTGAGCGTAGTCGAAGCCTTATTTAATCCGATCGTTTCTTTTCCACTTCGACTACGCTCAGTGTGACACATTTTAAAGTCTTTCTCACGAAGTTATTTATGTAATCTTTTTAATACCACCTGCCAGCAGGATAGGGCTAATCATCCGCGAAGCGTAATTAAGGTTGGCAGTTACCAGTATTGCCAGTTTTAGATGCCTAAAGATATCTGTGTAATCTTTCTCCCGGTAGCTATCGGGACAGTGTAATCATCCGCGAAGCGTAAAAATCGGTGTAATCAATTATCCAAAAACAATCTTTAATCCCAAGCGTTTTATTCTTATAAACCGATATATTATGAGCACAGATTCAAATTCCAATAAAGCTGCAGATAAACTTCATCCAAGTGATCTTGGAGAGACCAAAGATTTTAATGATTTATCTTTTAATGAAGATAAACAGAGTTATGAACTTGATGTAAAGGAAGCAGATTCAGATTACGATCACCCGATGCCCTATGACACTGTTGCCACTGGGGCCGTTGATGATAATTCGACCTTTGATGAAGCGAACCCGTATGTTGGTGATGAGTATGCCGACAAGGAAGAAGTGGTAGAAGAAGGTCTAGGAGAAATGGGAATGCATCTAGACAATGGAGAAAGTGTAATTTTAAGTCCAGAAGACGAACTTTTAGCACGCACCCCCGAAGATGATCGCGATGATTTAGATGAAGAAGGGTATCCCATTAATGATAGTCCTCAGTCTTGAGTCAGTAGTACTTAGTCTGAACAGACTAGTGACTTGGGACTATTGACTTAAGACTAATTTACGGATTAATATCCAAATTAAACCTCCGTCTCATATCATCGAGCTGGGGGTTTTTATCAACTAGGTAAGCGTATTTATCTTTATTGGTATAAATTCTTTTTTGTTGGGTATTTTCTGCTCTTTTTGAAACGATCTGAAGGTCGAAATTCTTAAGTGCCGTACGCAAAAAGTTGAGCAATTCTACTTTTTCATTTTGTAGGGTGCTTTCTAAAGCAGAATTTTCTACCAATACCGTAATTTGCGTTCCTTCTAAAATAGGATCATTATTCATCAGCGTGTAGAGATGGATTTTATCCTCATCGTTCGCTTTCTGTGTATATACTTTCCACAGTTCAAAAAATTGCTCAGGAGTAAAATCTTGTTTCTCGTTACCCGAAATATATTGCGGACCTTTATCTTCCTCTCCCGCCGCCACACGTTCCAGATCTGTTAAAGATGGAATTAAGGATGTTAAGTTACCTGTAACCGGTTGGATCTTGATAGAGCCCGAAGAAGATGTATGAATGTTACTAGAAGGGGCAGGGGCAGATGGTGGTATCGTTGGTAAGGGAATATCTAAATGATCCGGTAAATCTTGAAGCTCTTCCTTTTCGATAAAATCTTTGAGATCAGCTAAAGTTGCGGTAGAAATATGGTGTTCAGTTTCTGGATTCTCTTGACTTTTGGACTTTTGGACTTCTGGACTATTCGGACTTTCGGCCCCGATAGCTATCGGGCTTCGGACTTCTTCACTTTCAGCTCGGATTACTGTTTTTTTTTTATCCTGATCTAAATCAGTTGCTTCGGTTTGATGTGGAAGTGTAGCTAGTTTGATCACCGATGGGATATGGCACATTTTTATCAACGAAAGCTCAACCTGTAACCGTTGATTTTTGCTGTTTTTATACACCAAATCGCACTGATTGGCGAGGTTCAAAGCCGTTAATAAGAATCCTAAGTCGGTAGATTTGCTTTGCGAAAGGTATTTTTGTTTGATATTCTCGCTTACTTCAAGCAATTGGATGGTTTGTGCATCTTTGCCAACCAATAAATTTCTAAAGTGACTAGCAAGGCCATTGATAAAATTATTTCCATCAAATCCATTGTTCAATATTTCGTTAAACAATAACAGGGCTTTGCTCACCTCGCCATTGCATAAGTAGTCTGTTAGCTTAAAATAGTAATCGTAATCTAGGATGTTCAGATTGTCGATCACCGATTTATAGGTTACATTTTTATTGGTGTAGCTTACGATCTGGTCGAACATTGAAAGTGCATCACGCAACCCGCCATCTGCTTTTTGTGCGATGATGTGCAAGCCATCACTATCTACCAAAATATTTTCACGAACAGCGATGGTATTTAAATGGCTGGCAATATCTTCTACCTGGATCCTGTTAAAATCAAAAATCTGGCAACGCGATAAAATGGTTGGCAAAATCTTGTGTTTTTCGGTGGTCGCCAAAATAAAGATGGCATAGGAAGGGGGTTCTTCTAGCGTTTTCAAAAATGCATTGAACGCATTTGCCGATAACATGTGAACCTCATCTATGATGTAGATTTTATATTTTCCTGCTTGTGGAGGAATTCTAACCTGTTCAATCAAGCTCCTAATGTCGTCTACCGAATTGTTAGAAGCTGCATCTAGTTCATGGAAATTGAAAGAATGACCTGTCTGGAAAGAAACACATGACTCGCAAGTACCGCAGGCCTCTAATTGGGGCGTAAGCTGCGTGCAGTTAATGGTTTTTGCTAGGATCCTGGCACAGGTGGTCTTGCCAACGCCCCGCGGACCGCAGAATAAAAACGCTTGGGCAAGTTGATTGTTCTTAATGGCATTTTTTAAAGTTCCCGTAATATGCTGTTGCCCCACTACGGTTTCGAACGTAGCCGGACGATATTTACGTGCTGAAACAATAAAATTTTCCATCGCAACGAAAATAGGAATTTTTGTTGAGGTTGAAATGTGGGAAGGGTAGAATGTTGAAAAGTCTTTCACCACCTTAGAAACCTAAGTAATTTATTTTTCCACCATCTAAGATGCCTTAGGAACCTAAGTAAACATTTTCACTATATAAGACGTATAAGGCTTCGCGACCATCGAGACCTTGCAGTTATTTTTTCACCATCTTAGACCATCTAAGATTTATAACCTAAGGCAAATAAGAAAGATATGGCTTTGCGTTCTCTGCGTACCTCTCTGCGGTCTTTGCGTTAATTTTTTCACCATCCCTGCCTGCCGGCAGGCAGGTTAGACATCTTATTACATCTAAGATTAATTAGTCCCATTAGGAACTTATGGCTTTGCGTTCTCTGCGTACCTCTCTGCGATCTTAGCGTTAATTTTTTCACCATCCCTGCCTGCCGGCAGGCAGGTTAGACATCTTATTACATCTAAGATTAATTAGTCCTATTAGGAACTTATGGCTTTGCATTCTTTGCGACCTTCGCGGTAAACTTTTTATACCATCCGCGAAATACTCCGCGTCTTTGGGTTAAAACTCCCATCTCCCAACTCCAACTACTTCATAATCGTTTTCAATTCTTTCCTGTATTGTGAAGCACTTTTACCAGTAAATTCTTTAAACAGCGTGTTAAAGTGACTAAAGTTATTAAATCCGCTTTCATAGCAAATGTTCGAAATACTCATTTGTTTTTCTGCTAAAAGCTTAACAGCATGTACCAATCGATATTCATTTACAAATCTTGTAAACGTTTTTTTCGTAATTTTTTTGAAATACCTGCAAAATGAGGGTATCGTCATGCTCGAAAGGGACGCAATTTCAGCCAAACTAATCTCTTCTAAAAAGTGATCCTTCACGTAGTTAAAGATCATGTTAATCCGATCATTATCCTGAACCTGCATTTCCATTGAAAACCCAGTTGCATTTAAGATCTTATAGTCGTTGGATTGTTCTAGAGTTTTTAAAACTTTAATCAGCGACAATAATCTTTCGAATGGCGGTTGATTCTCCATCTGCTCAATTTTATTGCCTACAGCACGCTTTGTTTCCTCGCCAAAAGCTATTCCTCCCTTTGCTTTGTCGAATAGCTGCGCCATAAAACTGATTTCTTGTAGATCTAAAAAGCCACTTCCGAGAAAATTCGGTCTCATTTGGATCACGGTTTCATTTTTATTGCCCGTATGGGTATCAGTAAAACCACAATGCGGCAAGTTACTGCCTATCAAAATTAGATCGCCATTGGCATAATAAGAAACATGGCTGCCGATTTGCCGCTTTCCCGCTCCGCCATTTACAAAGACCATTTCAATTTCTGGATGGTAATGCCAAAGGTGAGCTTTGTTGTTCGCATTCTCCTGATATTTTGAATAGTAAAAAGAACTACCAAAAGAAGGTTCAACAATCTCAAAACTTGGACTAGCTTTTTTCATTTAACCAAAAGTAGCCAAAATACTATGCCTTATTGTTAAATTAACGTAAACAAATTAGTTTAAAGGGTAATTTTGCATAGACATATGGGAATTGTCAATACGTTTTGCGTGAAATTCCCTGGTAGTTTTGCTTATCGGTAAATCATTAACTCTTAAACAATTACATCATGAAAAATTTCCTAAAAATTTGTATCGTAGCAATGATATTGCTTAGCTCTTCAATTACTTTTGCTAACGATGAAAACATTTCCTTAAAAATTAAAAGCGATAAGGCTGTTACGTTCTACATTGAACAAGCTCAAGATTTAGATTTTTCAATTTTTGGTTCAGACAACGAATTGTTGTACACACAGAAAATACGCACTAAGGCTCCCATAGCAAAAACATATAATTTAGAAGCTTTTCCAGACGGAAGCTATTTGCTGAAATTGGAATCAGACTCGCAAATAACCGAATACCAACTACAAATTGAAAATGGTAAAGCAACTGTAGCCAAGCCATTGATTACTGAAAAAATGAAACTGGTATTCACCAAAGAAAATGGATTGATTACGCTTAATCTTGGAAATGCACCCCAAGGAACTGTAGAAGTTAAAATTTTGAGCGCTGTAAATGATGAATTGTACAGTAAAACTTTTTTAGCCAAATCAAACTTTACAAAAACATTTGATGTGGCTAAGGTTGATGCCAAAGAATTAACATTTATTGTAAGAACTAATAATCAAGAGTACATTCAGACCCTCCAACTTAACTAAACTCCCTAAATAATGCTGATAAAAGAGATGGCCCATAAAGCGATCTCTTTTTTTGTGCCATCGGATATCTCCCTTTCCTTTTCTTGTAACTTAAGTAGGATTGTCTCGGTCTAAAGCTGAAATAACCTTAAACCACATGAAAAGATTTCTAACTACAGCTTTAATGCTACTGGCATTACAACTTGGAGCCCAGGCACAGGTTGATACCATAAATGCCAAGAACAACAAATTGATTATTCAAAACCTAAAGGAGGGCACCACAGACTACTTAGTTTACTTTACAGATTCAAGCGGAAAGAGAACTATTGGAGATCTTTGGCAAAGAACCACTGCTTTTACCACCTTCAAAAATCAGCCAGTAGTAGAATTTAAGTGGAAGTGGCTACACAACGATACTTTATATGCTACTATTCTCAATATCTGTAATCGTAAAACATTAGCCCCTATCTACAGAAATGGTAATTATAAAGGTCGTGGTATCTTAGCGTATGATTATCATGATGATTTTATGCTTCCATCAGATACAGTACTGAATAATATGGCGGTTAAGAGACCAAAGGTTGCCCTAACCATACCTATTATTAGCTGGGAGCTAGATCTAGAAACCTATCCCTTATTGCCAATAAAAAAAGTAGGGCAGCTGTTTGATATTTCATTCTTCGACCCAAATGAAAAAGAGCCTAAATATCACCGATACGAAGTAATTGGCAAAGAAGACCTGCAATTAAATCAGGATACGAAAGTAAAATGCTGGTTGCTTAAAATTAATTATGCCACAGATAGCTACGCCACTTTCTGGCTTACCGAAAAATCAAAAGAAGTGATCAAGATGCAAGAATACTTTAAGGGAAGGTATAGGGTTAAGGTTAAACAATTTTAATTAGCTAATTAACTAATTGGTGAATTAGCTAATTTTTTCCTCTCAACTCTTTGATTTAATGATTATTCTAACTACATTTGCATCCCGTTTTAATAGCGGAAAATAAATTATTAATCAATTAAAAAACAACAATGAATCAGTACGAAACTGTTATCGTTCTTACCCCATTGTTATCAGAAGATGTTGCGAAAGAGGCATTAGCCAAATTCAAAAAGATCATTACTGATAACGGAGCCGAAATTGTCGCAGAAGACAGTTGGGGTTTGAGAAAATTAGCGTATCCGATTGAAAAGAAAGCAAGCGGATTTTTCCACCTTACAGAATACAAATCTGAAGGGGAATTAATTAACAAGTTAGAGCTAGAATTAAAACGCGACGAGCGTGTTTTACGTTTCTTAACTGTAAGATTAGATCGCCATGCGATTGCTTATAGCGAGAAAAAACGCAGCGGTGCTTTTAACAAAAAACCTAAGAAAGAGGAGGCTGCAGCATAATGGCAAAAGATCAAATACAATATGTTACCGCTCCAAAAGTGGACGATAACAGAAAGAAATATTGCCGTTTCAGAAAAAACGGAATCAAATATATTGATTACAAAGACGCAAACTTCCTGTTAAAATTCATCAATGATCAAGGTAAAATTTTACCTCGCCGTTTAACTGGTACTTCATTGAAATTTCAACGTAAAGTGGCCCAAGCGGTTAAACGTGCCCGCCACATCGGTTTGTTGCCTTTCGTTACCGACCAATTAAAATAAGCGCAGGAAATGGAAATTATTTTAAAACAGGATATCAAATCACTAGGTGAAAAAGACGATATCGTTACAGTAAAACCAGGTTATGGTCGTAATTATCTAATTCCTCAAGGTTTTGGACAATTAGCTACGCCATCTGCAAAAAAAGTATTGGCAGAAAACTTAAAGCAAGCAGCTTTTAAACAAGATAAAATTAAGAAAGATGCTGAAGGCATTGCTGAACGTTTAACTGATGTTAAATTGAGCATTGGTGCTAAAGCAGGCGAATCAGGTAAGATTTTTGGTGCTGTAAATACCATTATGATTGCTGATGCTTTAAAAGCTAAAGGCTTTGAAGTAGATCGTCGTCGTATTACTTTCGAAACTGAACCTAAAATGGTTGGCGAGTATATCGCTAACTTAAACTTGCACAAAGAAGTGAAAGTTAAAGTTCCTTTCGAAGTAGTAGCAGAATAATAAGTTGTCACCCTGAGCCTAGTCGAAGGGTTAACATTAAATTAAAATACAAACCCTTCTTGAATTTTCAAGGAGGGTTTTTTTGTGCGGTTTTGTGAGTCCGGATCCTTCATCGGGACGAAGCAACCTCCTTCCCGGCTTATTCGGCAGCAAGGAGATTGCTTCGCGAAAAGCTCGCAAAGACGACAAGGGGAGGTCAGATGTTACATAGATTGAAATTATTAGTTTATTCTACCATCCTCAACCACTCTCTAATCACCTGTTGTAGATCTTTCTCCTTCGCTTTTAAATCAGTTAGATCCTCTATTGTGATAATCTTTCTCCCATCAGGATAATCTTTTCCTTTTAAGTTATCGCTTACTTTTGAACCCGTGGGGAAAACTAGCATAATCTTACCACGGTGAACATTACAGACTACAATGTCTCTTTTGTAAGTTTTTGGATCGAAAGGCTTCATCACGCCAGTATAATAGAAACTTGCACTATTCCACTTCACTTCCTCGGCAATTAATGGGTCAGTTTTTAAAATGAGTTCCCTTAAATAGACAATGGTTTCTTTTACAGGTGAATCTAAGCCAGAAATCAATTCCTCAACCTGTGCCGTGTCGTTTAATTTTGATTTTGCCATTGAACTGTGGATTTCTTTAATCATCTAAAATAAGAAATCAGCTATACATAAATACTTACTTATCCTTTTTATTTACCTTTGTCAAATGGCCAAAATAAAAGGGAAAAGTACTGCTAGCGCAAAACCATCAAGGTTAAAACGCTTTGCCATAGCGGCGGGCAAAGTTATTCTTTGGTTTATATTAGTTAGTGTAATTTGGGTTCTTGCCTATCGATTTATAAATCCACCCATTACCTTGTTAATGATACAGCGTAATTGGGAACGTAGCGCTGCTGATAAGCCCCATAAAATGATGAAGAAGTGGGTAAATTTTGAGGATATTTCCGATAACATGAAACGTGCTGCGGTATCAGCCGAAGATGCTTCTTTTTTAAATCATATGGGTTTTGATATCAAAGCAATTGAAAAAGCCTATGCCAGTAACGCGAAGGGAAAAAAGATCACGGGTGGAAGCACTATTTCGCAACAAACCGCAAAAAATGTATTTCTTTGGCCTGGAAGATCATTTATACGCAAAGGTTTTGAAGCTTATTTTACGTTATTGATCGAATTACTTTGGAGCAAAGAAAGAATTCTTGAAGTATATTTAAATGAGATAGAGATGGGAGATGGAATTTATGGTGCCGAAGCAGCCTCACAGACTTATTACGGTAAATCATGCAGCAACTTAACAAAAAGTGAAGCCTCATTAATCGCAGCCTGTTTTCCCAACCCACGTAGATGGACACCGAAAAGGCCCACCAGTTATATCAGGCACAAACAATATCTGATCTTAAAGAATATGAGAAGGTTGGGACCGTTAGATTTTTGATGTAAGATGTAAGATGTAAGAGGGAAGATGTAAGAGGGAAGACGGAAGAGGGAAGATGGTTGGGTCCATTTTACATTTTACTCTTACTCATGTTCCTTATTCCACTTAATCTTCAGCTTTCCTTCTTCGTCTACTGCTTTTAAATGGAGTACTATACCTTTCATCCGCGCTAATTTTTTTTCTTCCTTATCAGCGTTTTCATCTTTTTTTGGATTTCTAAGCGGAATATCCATCGCGATGTTGGTGCCATCATTTACCCCATAAATGCCTGTCATGTTAAAATTTAGCACGCTAGTGTTTACCTGCATTGGGCTAATGGCAATTTTATCGCCCATTAAGGTAAACGTTCCATCTAGTTTGTCGATGGCAATGTTAGAAAAATCTCGATTGGCAAAAGCCAGTTTTTGAACTTTTTGAAGTGGTTCAAATCCGATGAGCGCCGCATTGCTAAGGTTAAAAATAACCTCCCCATACATAGCCCTAGAAACGATATGGCCTTTATCGGTCATGCTCCCAGAAGCATTTACTTTGGCAGACAAATACCCTTTTATGTTTTGGTTGGTGATGGACGTTTGTCCGAAATTTTCAAAAGCATAAAAGAATTCCTTCACATTTACCCTACTGATTACAGAATTAATGGTAAACTTATTAACCGCCCCAGATTGCTTTATATTCCCACTGAGGCTCAGGTTTCCGCCCGCATGGCTCACATTTATTTTGTTAAAGTAAATTCCATCGTTCAATAGCGAAATGTTGGCGCTGAGATTGGTGGCCACAAATCTATTGTAAATGGCCTGATTAACCTTAAGGTTGATTTGAACCTTTGCAGCGGCTAACACCGTACTTAGCTGGTCTGTAACCTCTTTAACCGCATTTTTTTCGGGAATGGTTTTCTTAACGATTTTTCGCTGACCTAAAAAGCCAATAAATTCGCCCAGATTTAGCTGTGGACTGCTCATATTAAGATTTACCAAGATCTTACTTGGGTCTGTATAATAGAAGTTGAGAAAATTCTGAATAGAACAGTTCATATTTAATACACTTTTCCCGATCTGAAATCTACTATTGGTTATATTTAAGTCTTTTTGATTAAAGTTTAGGGTCAATGAACTGTTTACCAGTTTCATGTTCCTTGGAATATAGGTGATATCCGCATTTTTGATGACTACATTTCCCGAAAGTACTGGCCGTGTGAATCTAAAATTATCAATATCAGCTTTACAGTAAAGCCTCAAATCGGCTGTGCCATTTTTAAAATTGAAGGTAGAACCTCCTATCGAACTGTTCAATTTTTCTAATGGAAACTGTGCCGTAACAAAGCCAGCTGCTAATGGTCTAGCTAAATTGGCGATGGTAAATGTGTCTATTTTAATGGGTGCATTGTAGTAATCGGCAGAGAGCGCATAAAACTTGATTGCCGAATTTTCATCGCCTATGGCTTTGCTAGCGGTGTCTTTGTTGGTAAATGTTCCCGTGAAATTGCATTTCGTTAATTGCCCAGAGGGGATGTTAACCGTATTGTCCTTAACGTTCATCCTAACGTTGATCAGCGGATCCCTTTCTTTTTTGTTCCCGTTGTCTACTATCTGTCCTACCACGCCAATAGGTTCTGCGATACTAAATTTTAATAATTTTGAAGAAATATTTGGAGATAATAGCAGGGCGATGTTTTTATATAGGATTTCATCAGCCCTTACATTTATTGCAAATGCGGATTCGTTCTTTGCAAGATCAATCTTAGCACCGATGATAAATTTATCATCACCAATATTTAATGGCTCTTGATCAATGGTTACAGCTTTTGATGTATTGTTATAATGCGCAACTAATGTCCCTTCAAGTGTTTTATCTTTTAAGAAACTCCCTTTTTTTGTATTAAAAGCAAAGTTTTTAACTATGGTTTTCAATTTAATATTACCATTCCATCCCGAATCTGGATAGTCGATTTTTCCTTTTAGTTCATCAATCAGGAAATGAAATAACTTAAATCTTCGCTGATTGTCTACGATCAGGTCTACCTGATTAAAATCAACCCTTTTAATCTCAAAAGCCTTTTCTGCCGATTTGGATTTGGGCTTATCCTTATCTTTTGATTTAAACATGCTTGTGTTGCTATATCCCGCACTATCGGTATAGATATAGATATTAGCATGATTGATGGTTATTTTGTTGATATTCACGTCGCCAGCAATGAGGGAAAAAACATTTAGGGAAACCTCAATATCACCGGCGTTTAATAGTTGATGCTTGTGGCTTTCGTACAAACTATCTTTCAGTTCTACTTTTTTAAGCGAAACAGATACACCCGGAAAACCTCTTAAAAGAGTGGTCTCCATGCTTCCAACGGTAACTTTCCCGTTTACATTGGCATTTAATTGCTTAAGAATGGTTCCTAAGATAGCCTTATTGTTATGGTTGATGTAATACGCAGCACCCAACCACACCAGTACAATCAGGACGAAAATTCCGGATAGGATTTTAAGAGAAATTTTGAGCCAGCGAGACATAGGATGCATTTTGTGTGTTATGAAGATAACAATTAAAATGGACTTATGTTTAACGGTTCATTGGTTCATTGGTTCATTGGTTCATTTGTGCATGTCGCCTATGCATCCTGCCTAATGAACAAGTGAACTATTGAACAAGTGAACTATTGAACTGCTAACTGTTCGGCAAAAATCATTTTATGCCAACTATTTTCAATTGGCACTTCCCATTTCTGCTGATATTCTTCGAGGGTTTGCACAAGATTGTTGAATACTATAGTTTGTGGGGTAATTTTTTTAATGCTGATCAGGGTCTCAAAATCTTCTTTCGTATTTACATGAACCTCATCATCTATTTTATAGGCCATATTAAAGCGATCGAACAAGTCAACTCCATATTCCTGCTCAATTTCCTTGATTATCCTAACGGACGAATCTATCGAACAACCTGTTGCCGATGCAGATTCCTGATCCACAATCAGCACAATAAAAAAATGGTAAGGGAGTTCGGCTTTTGCTTTTAATTGATGACCATGAGCTGTCCATTGTGCGGTAAAGGCATCCAGTTTCTGTTGAATTTCTTCAGCTTCTGTTGCTGTAAAACGACGGTTGCTTTGGTAGATCCAAACTTTAGAATGTGGAGAAAAAATCATAATCAAATTTATACTTTTATTTAATTTACTGGAGCTAAAACTTATCACTAATGAAAAAGTTTACATTGAACTTAAAAAAGTTCGTTTTCATTTCTGCCTGCCTATCTTTTCTGCTTTTTTCCGGTTTCGATTTACGAGAGGAGCAAACCGTTTATATACAAAGTATACTAACCAAATACTATGATAACGACGTTCAAGGTAAGGAAATTAAGCGTTATGAAATCAATGTTACTAACACTGGGTTTTGTAGATATCGTAAAATTTTTACAAACGGAAAAGAAGAATACTTTGCTTTTAATCTGTCGCGTTTTAAAAGCATGGATTATTACGGAAATTCAATCAAAGGCGAACTTTATCTGCGTACGCAAAATGACGATGTAGTGGTTCAAACCCGTAATGATAGAAATGGCGAAATCGATTCGACTGGAACATTTGTTGTTATTCCCTTAAAAAATATTGATGAAGTGCAACTGAATCAACTGGCCTTACATTTAAAGAAAGTTAACGAAGCACTACAGGCGGCGAATAAGTAGGGAAGATGTAAGAGGTAAGATGGAAGATGGGCTGGGTTACATCTTTCATTAATAAGTAAGGTAGGATGTAAGAGGTAAGATGGAAGCTGGGCTGGGTTACATCTTTCATTAATAAGTAAGGTAGGATGTAAGAGGTAAGATGGAAGATGGGCTGGGTTACAACTTTCATTAATAAGTAAGGTAGGATGGAAGAGGTAAGATGGAAGATGGGCTGGGTTACATCTTTCATTAATAAGTAAGGTAGGATGTAAGAGGTAAGATGGAAGATGGGCTGGGTTACATCTTTCATTAATAAGTAAGATAGGATGTAAGAGGTAAGATGAAAATGGGTGTGCTCCATCTTCCATTGTCCATTTTACATTTTACATCACAAACCATTCGCTCTCGCCGTAATCTCTGCGATATCCAACACCTTAACTTCTTGGTCCATATCTTTTAATTTTACCCCATCACTTAACATGGTCATGCAGAACGGACAACCAGCAGCTATTACCTGTGGCTGGGTAGCTAAGGCCTCCTCAATCCTTTCGATGTTGATGTCTTTAAATCCAGGTTCAGGTTCTTTAAACATTTGGGCACCGCCTGCACCACAACAGAGGCCATTGCTTTTGCAGCGTTTCATTTCTACTAGTTGTGCATCTAAAACCTCTAAGGCTTTGCGTGGGGCTTCATAAACATTATTTCCTCTGCCGAGATAACATGGATCGTGAAAAGTAATTTTTTTGCCTTTGAAACTTTCACCTCCTTCGGCTTTTAATTTACCTTCGTTAATAAGGTCCTGGATTAATTGGGTATGATGGATAACTTCATAGCTGCCGCCCAAACCAGGATACTCGTTTCTAATGGTATTAAAACAATGTGGGCAACCAGTTACAATTTTTTTTACATTATAACCATTTAGCACTTCGATATTGGCCATGGCCTGCATTTGGAAAAGAAATTCATTGCCAGCTCTTTTAGCGGGATCGCCGGTGCAACTTTCTTCGGTGCCCAAAACAGCGTATTTGATCCCTACATGATGTAGGATCTTGCAAATATCACGGGTTATTTTCTGTGCTCTTTCATCATAACTTCCTGCACAGCCCACCCAGAATAATATTTCAGGCTCTTCGCCCATAGCCATTAATTGGGCCATTGTTGGTACTTTGAATTCCATTTCTTTTCGTATTGCGTTAAGCGCTTAGCGTTTCGCGAACAGCATAGTGCATTCTGTTATTTCTTAATTTTTGTTCGTAGTAAGTCCATCATTGCCGATGTACCTTCAAATGTTCCTTTATAATATTCCTCATTTTTAAAATTTGGAATAAAATATTTTTCAATGATCGCTTTAGTTTCTTTATCTGATACTATCTTTTCAATTCCATATCCATTAGCGATTCTAATTTTACGGTATCCACGTGAGAATCCAATTATTACGCCATTATTTTTTTCTTTTTTGCCAACACCCCATTTATTCGCAGTGGCTAACACATAATCTTCTAATTTTTCTTTACTTACCATGGAGGTGTCAACCGTAAGTATGCAAAACTCTATAGTAGTTTCTTTTTCAAATTGGTTAACTAAGCTGTCTAGCGCTTTTGTTTCGGCAACATTAAAAACTTTCTCATAATCATTAATCCACCCAAGAGGTTTTTTGATACTAACTGTATCAACACCATTTATTTTGTCTCTATTACTGCTTTTACCTTCACTGCATGCACCGAGGAAAAACAATCCTGTTAAAAAGGTAATTAATAAACTAATTTTTATTTTCATCATTAAATATGCTGTAGTTGATTTAACTCCCAACTCCCAACTGAAAACCGCTAACTGCCTTCCGCCCAGTTCAATCTATCTGCTGGCGAATATTTCCAAGGTGCCCCGTTATTTTCTACGTTGCCCAACATCGTGTTGATACTTGATGGCGCATTTGATTCTTCCATCACTGCAAATCTTCTCAAGTCAACAATGATGGCTAAAGGATCAATATTAATTGGGCAAGCTTCGGTACAGGCATTACAACTTGTACAGGCCCATATTTCTTCTCTGGTAATATAATCGTCTAATAAAGCTTTTCCGTCTTGGTAATCGGTCCCATGTTTATCCCTATTTTTCCCCACCTCTTCCATTCTGTCCCGGGTATCCATCATTATTTTGCGGGGCGATAATAATTTTCCTGTTAAGTTGGCCGGACACACGGATGTACACCTTCCACATTCTGTACAAGTGTAGGCATTCATTAAATTGATCCAACTCAGATCGTTCACATCTTTAGCACCAAACTTGCCTGGTGCCGTTTCTGCCGGAACAAATGAGGGATCGAGCATTGCTTTTACTTCATTGGTAACGCTTCCCATATTGTTAAACTCGCCTTTTGGCTCTAGATTAGAGAAATAGGTGTTGGGAAATGCGAATAAGATATGGAAGTGTTTGGAGTAAGGTAGGTAGTTTAAAAAAGCAAGAATACCGATAATATGGAACCACCAACATACTCTTTCAATGATAATAAGACTACCAGCGGCGCTCGGCAATAGATTTTGGAGGTAAGCACTTACGGGAAATGCACCTGCACTAATATAATGCCCTTCTCCTAATGCCTGTAATTTTGCATCTGCGGCATTCATTAGCAAAAAGGCGGTCATTAATAAGATCTCCGTAATCAATATGTAATTTGCATCAGACCTCGGCCATGATTTCATTTCGATGCCCGTAAAACGCTTGAGCTTTAAAATATTTCTTCTGATGAGAAAAACCGCACATGCCAACCACACACCGATGGCTAAAAGCTCGAAAGAACCGATCAGGAAGTTGTATAAACCACCTAATCCGGCAAATACCCTGTGGCTACCAAAAATGCCGTCGATCATGATCTCCAGTACTTCAAGGTTAATGATTACAAACCCTAAGTAAACTACCAAATGAAGTAAAAATGGAATTGGTCTTTTGGCCATTTTCGTTTGACCGAAAGCTACTTTAAACATCGTTAACCATCGCTTTGTGGGCTGATCATTACGTTTTGCCGGCCTGCCAATTTTAATATTGCGAATTACTTTGCGCACATTAAAGCTAAAAAGCGCAATTGCTGCAAGCGTAATGATGCCGAAGATAAGCTGTGATGCCATAATTTGTTTGATGTAATGGTTTGACTAAGTTAAAAGATTTAATTTTAAAAAATATTACTATGCATGCATAAAGTTTAAAATTTAGAATCGATATGAATAGTTGGGCGCATAGCGATGAACGGATGGCGTTAGAGAACTCATAGTATCAATGGACTTTTGGTCTCTGGACATTTAGACTACTATTTTATATTTTCTTCTCCGTGTAATTCGCTGATTTAGAGTTAAAGTGCCATTGTGTTTCAATAACCTAAAAGAAATATTAAAAAATTTTAGCAGCTTTCAAAAAAAGACACTACATTTGTCCCTCCGAAACGGGGAGCCCTTTGGGCCAATCCCAAACTGGAAGTAGGTACGGTAGCTCAGTCGGTAGAGCAATGGACTGAAAATCCATGTGTCGCCGGTTCGATCCCGGCCCATACCACTTTAAAAGCCCTAACTAGTTAATAGTTGGGGCTTTGTTATTTCATTACACTAATCAGAGGCCGTCGGTCAATACGGTAATTTCCCTGATTACCTGATCCAGATCTTCGGCCGCTTTTTTAATCATGGGAATGAGTTCGGCATTGGGAGAATCATTTGGGTCGCAAAGTTGGACAAGCCCCAAGATATTGGCTACCTGTGCGCGGACGCGGTGAGATTGGATCCATGCGATCTCTCGCAGGCGCTTGTTCTGGTTTTCTATTTTATGTAGGTACTCTTGCGAATTGGTGATGTCACGCAGAAAGCAATTGACACCAATGACCTGGTCATGTAGGTCACGGATGGGGTTAAAGCTCAATTCCTCGTAAACCTGCCTGCCGTCGAATTCCCGCTGTCTGACGATACTGAAGGCTTCTCCTAGAAAGCCTCGCTCGTAGCTTTCGAAAAAAACTTTGAGCCTTTCCTGCACAAAATCAGCTTGGGTCACCTCCTCTTCATTTTTCCCCGTTAGTTCTTTTAAGCGGTCCCAGAAAGCCTGGTTTCCGGTGATGATGTGGGATTGCCTGTCTACCGACCATATCAAGTCGCGGGTATTATTGATGATCGCTCGAAGATTCTGGCCATCATTGTAGATCTTTTCCTGGATCTTTTTCTGTTCGGTGATATCCACGAAATAGACTGCGATACCATTCTTGGTCGGATAGACGTTCATCGATCCCCAGACGCCCAGGGGTGCATAGAGTTCTTCAAAATGCACACTCACCTTATCAGTCATAGCCCGCTCATATTCGGAATAGAAACGGCCTTCCCGAGAGCCAGGAAAAAAGTCCCACAGGTTTTTGCCCATGATTTCCTCCCTTGAGCAGGACAGCGCCTTTTCCGCCGCTTTATTGATGAAGGTGACTTCCCAATCGCTGTTCAGCGCGTAAAAACCGTCTGTGATGCTATCGAGGATATTCTCTAGCTCGGCGGATTTTTCAGTCACGATCTGCTCGGCACGCATCTTTTCGTCGATATTAACAATTAGCACCTGACGGGCTCCGTTGCCTTCAAAAACGGTATAATGGGTATACACACTAACATAGAACCGCTGTCCTGTCTTATTGACATGTAGCCAGCGGCCCGCATTAATGTGCCCCTCTGGGAGAGTTTCATGGAATTTGATCAGGGTAGGGACTTCTTCTGGGGGGCGAATATCGGTAAGCTTCATTTTAAGGAACTCATCCTTGGTATATCCATATTGCTCAAGGGCGGCATCATTTACCGCTAGGAAACGAAAAGTCCGATCATCATAGATATACATCGGCGTGGGTATGCCATCGAATAGATGCTTGTAATCCTCCGAGCTATCTTTTAGGTTTTGCCACTGTTTTCTTAGCTGGAAATAAAGCACCAAACCAATGATGACAATCAAAGCCGATGCAGCGAGAGCGACCTCCATAAGGGTAGGATAAAATGGGTAATTAGGAATGTAAGGCAATTTAGGTTTTTTATTTGGTATCCTGTAAGTTTGTAAGGGTGCACCAAGCGTCATTTTTTGACAGGGGCTTACTTGGTTTCCGTAATATTCATAATTAGTAATTCATACCGCACATTATGACAGTAGATATTTTAAGGTCGCTCTTTAATAGAGATTTGCTAAAGCTAAATGCGGAGATAGAATTGTACCGGGATGAAACGAATATGTGGAAGATTGAAAAGGATATTCTTAACTCGGCTGGTAATTTATGCCTGCACTTAATAGGTAATCTGAATGCGTATATTGGGGTAGGGCTAGTTAAAACCGATTATATAAGACGTCGCGATCTTGAATTTTCCCTATCTAATGTTCCAAAATTAGAACTGATCCAAAAAATAGAGCAGTTAATAATTGTAGTTGATACGGGCTTAACCAATCTTGATGAAAATAAATTGAACGAAAATTTTCCCATTTCGATCTGGGATAAACCCAGCCAAATGTTATATACATTAATTCACTTGCTCACCCACCTAAATTATCACCTTGGGCAAATAAATTACCATCGAAGATTATTGGATAATTAAAACCTATCTACCACGTATAATGCTTATTTTTTGCCTAGTCGTAAGAGATCTCTGTCGCTCTCTGCCCTCTGCCCAATGCTTCAATTGGAAAGCTAACCAGCTTTAGTATCCCTAAATTTAACCTTAACTTTCAAAATGTTTAATTTAATTACTTTAAATTAATATTGAATTTATATACAAATACAACTAATACTGTAGATTTGTGGCTCCAAATACGCGCTGAAAGGCTTTTTATAAAATATTAGGGGTTTTATTTGTTTTATTTTAATTTTAATTTGTATTTCAAAAGATTTTATTTAGTTTTGATATAGAGTTATATTGTTATTATTTATTTCTTTTACTTTCATAATCGTAACAAATTAATTTAGTGTTAAGGATGGTGCTCAAGGCGATGATAGGATTTATAGGAGCATTGGGGCAAGTATAGATCGTCTTGCCAATAGGAAGAAGTCTAACCATATAAATAATTATAATTAAACCTATTTTAAATGAAAACTTTTAAAAGAACGGGCCAAAATTTCTCTTGGCCAAAAACCCCATCCTTTTTTTCTGTTCAGGGCTTATCCCTCGCTATTCTAATGTTAATCTTGTTCGGCTGTGAAAAGGGCGTCGAAAATGCAATAAATGGATCTTCTGATAAAATTGCCGGAGCAGAAGATGCGGCAAAAGTGGGTTCCACTAATGGACTTGCTACAGATGAAACCTTTTATATAGCAGTTATTCCAGATACTCAATATTATACCGATCCAGGAGGAACGCACGCTGGTACGATGCAGATGTTTACTAATCAGATTGATTGGATTATGGATAATAGAGCATCTCTAAACATACAGTATGTTGCTCACCTTGGTGATATCACCGACAGTGGCGATCGACCTGGGCATGATTACGAATGGGTAAACGCAAATAACCAAATAACTAGGATGCATAATGCAAATCTGCCATATGGTTTGGCCGTTGGTAACCATGACCAATGGTGTAATGGTGATCCAGGGTCGGGTGCAACCAATAATGGCTACGGTACTCGTTTCGGGAAAGATCGCTTCATGGGAACAGCTCCTTATTACAGCACCCCAATACCGAAAAAACCTTGGTATGGTGCCCCTTATGGCAGTTCAAACAATAATGATAACCACTATGACACATTTACTGTTTTTGGCCAAAAATACATGGTGCTGTATATCGAATATAATGAGCCAAATAGCTTAACTGATAGTGATTACCCACCAGATTGTCCTCATTCTAGCACTATCTCGCCTTATAGCTCTACCATAGAAGACAACGTAACCGCTTGGGCCCGAACCATGATCGATGCCCATGCCGATCATAAAGTGATTATCGTTAGCCATAGTATTCTAAAGCCACATAAAACTACCGATGCTACACATAATCTAACCCATACTACACACTTAAATGAGGCTACAGAAAATTCGTACGGTGAATTTACCGAACAGGGAAAAAAGATTTATAATAGAATTGCATTCGATAAGCCAAATGTATTCTTGATGCTTGCTGGCCACGTTACTGGAGAGGGATATCGTGTTGATAATAATGCAGGACATATTGTTAAAACCATGTTGTCTGATTATCAGGGGAGATATCATGGGGGTAATGGCTATATGCGCATCCTAAAGTTTAATAAAACCGCTGGTACAATAGAGGTGCGAACTATACAGCCATTACCAGGAGCTAATGGACCAGAGGAAGTTGATAAAGACAGCAAGTTTACAGTAAGTATGTACAACTAATAATTAAAAGGCCATTTCGATAGCATTCGGAATGGCCTTAAATTAATTGATATGAAAAAAACGGTTACTTATTTGTTGGCAATTTCTACGCTGATGTTAACGGCGTGCTCTGAATATAAAAAGGGCAAAGGTGATTTACAGTATAAAATAATAGAAGATAAGAATACCCCGGCTATTGGAAAAGTATCGGCGGTATTTTTAAGCTATACCGAGTCTACCGAGGATGGCAAAGTATTATCTGCAACCGGAACCTTTGATCAAAGGCCGCTAGAAATTTATGGTATAGTGCCCAAATTTATAGGCGATCTGCAAGATGCATTCCCATTTTTAAGCGAAGGCGATAGTGCTGTGGTGAAAGTAAATATGGATTCGATTAAACGGATCAATAAATCGCCCATTCTTGCTAAGGATACGTCTAAATACCTCATATATACACTCAGAATTCATAAAGTTATTAACCAAGAAGGAAAAACAGATCCTACATTTATATCGCGAATTGACGACTTTAAGCAACAAGAACTCAATAAACAACAAATAGCTGAGCCAAGCAAGATCAAAAAATATTTAGCGGCCAACAAGCTCGACTACAAAGCCACATCAACGGGATTGCTCTATCCGGCTTATCTAAAAACTGTAAATAATACAGGAAAAGAAATTTATGTGAGTTACACCATCACATCCCTAGACGGACAGGAATTTTCGACAAAATACGAGAAAATAAAGCCAGAACAGGCACGATTTCCAGGATTAAGAGAAGCCTTAACCCTTATTCCAAAAGGTGTGCGGAGCAAAGTGATTTTTCCATCCAACCTAGCTTACGGCTCTACAGGAGATAACTATAAAATGCAACCTTATACGCCACTTATTTGCGATCTCACTATACTCAATAAATAAATCAAAAACCAAAAATCAATTATGAACATTTTTTTACTAAAATTTTTTAAGGGCAAATGGCACTATCTTTTGGGTCTCATGTTGCTTATCACTAACATCAGCTATGCTCAGCAAACTGTGGTAACGGGCGTGGTTAAAGATGAAAAAGGAGTAGTGTTACCTGGTGTAGGCGTTAAAACCAAATCCGGCACAGTTTCTACTGTTACCAATGGGGATGGAAGGTTTTCGATAAACGTTTCTAGCACAAATGAAACGCTTGTTTTCACCTATATAGGTTACAAATCAACCGAAATTGCCCTAAATGGGAAATCCGCGATCAATGTAAACCTCATTTCAGATGATCAAAAACTCAGTGAAATTGTAATCGTAGGTTATGGTACGCAGAAAAAAGTAAACCTTACAGGTTCGGTTTCAGTTGTTTCGGCAGAGGATATTTCAAACAAAACAGCAGCCAACACGTCCACTGCATTACAGGGACTAGCTCCTGGTGTTACGATAACACAATCATCGGGTTCACCGGGAAGTACGGGAACCATACGCATCCGCGGGATTGGAACTTTAGGGAATGCTGGGCCTTTGATTTTAATCGATGGTGTTGAAGGGGATATTGATAATATTGACCCCAACTTGATCGAAAATGTATCGATTCTTAAAGACGCCGCATCTTCCTCAATTTATGGCTCGAGGGCAGCAAATGGAGTAATTTTAATAACTACTAAACGCGCAAAGGCAGGTCAGCTTTCTGTTAATTACAGTGGATACACGGGTTGGCAAACTCCAACCAATCTTCCTGATAAGGTGGATGCGCTTGACCATATGACTTTAACAAACGAGGCTTATGTAAATACTGGAAAGGCCCAGCTTTATAGCGATGCGCTACTTGCACAATATGCCGCCGGAATGGCTACTAATCCAGACCTTTATCCCAATACAGATTGGCAAAAAGAAGTACTGGTTGGTTCGGGATTTATGCAGAGCCATTTTTTAAGCCTTAATGGTGGTGGAGAAAAAATTAAGTTTCTTACTTCGGCCGGAATTGTTGATCAGAAGGGGATTATCCAAAATTCAAACTTTCAACGGATTACCCTTCGCACAAATGCAGATATTGCCTTTTCAGAGAAATTTTCGATGAGAATGGACTTACAAGTGGATAACAAACTGACAAATGAACCTGGTAGAGGCAACGAAGCAGTTTTTTATCAAATGAACCGTATCCCTTCAAATGAAGCATTTCTATATGCTAATGGGAATTGGGGTGTTGGGTGGAACGGAAATAATCCAGTTGCCTACAGCGGCGATGGTGGGGGTATCCTTAGAAATAATCATCCAGAGATTTTCCTAAATGCATCGTTTACGTATAAGCCTTTCGATTGGCTTGAAGCAAAGGTTACCGTTGCCCCTAAATATGCACAGTCTTTAGATCATAATTTTGTGCAGGCCATCTCAACCTATTATTATGATGGAACTAAAGCGTATACTCAACCCGCTAAAACCTCCCTCACAGAAGCAAACACACGCTCTTTTTATAATACTTTTTTTGGTACCCTTACATTTAATAAAAAACTTGGAAACAATACATTTGGTGCATTACTGGGCGTTTCTAGAGAAAATTTTAGCACTAAAAACGTTTCTGCATTCCGTGATGGTTTTATTCTTCCAGATTACCCTGTGCTTAATACCGGTTCTGCAGAAAATCAGCAAAGTTCCGGTGGTGGCTCCGAATGGGCATTACAATCATTTTTTGGTAGGATCAATTACGATTTCAAAAGTAAATATCTCCTTGAAGTAAACGGCCGCTATGATGGTTCATCGCGATTTGCTTCTGGTAATAAGTATGGATTTTTTCCTTCTTTTTCTGCTGGATGGAGAATATCAGAAGAACCTTTTATGCAATCTGCAAAAAAAGTAATAAACGAACTGAAATTGAAAGGATCATGGGGTAGATTGGGTAATCAGAACATTGGAACGTATCCTTTTACTTCACAGCTCTCATTTGGAAGTTATACTTTCAACAAACAGATCGTAGATCTAGCCGCACTTAATACGATGGCCAATACAGACATTTCGTGGGAAACTACCGAAGAGACTAACCTTGGCTTTGAAATGAGATTATTTAATAATTTATCAATTGATGCTGCCTATTTTATGAGAAAAACTAGCGATATCTTATTGACCTTGGATGTGCCGATTATCGGTGGATTAAATGCACCATTTCAAAATGCAGGAGTGGTTACCAATAAAGGATGGGAGATTGCGGCCACCTATCACGGAAAAATTAATGAGTTCAAATACGATATCGGCTTTAACCTTTCTGATGTGAGGAACAAAGTGGTTGATCTTCGCGGAGTTGCCCTAACCGGAGTTACAGTTAACAGAGAAGGTTATGCCATGAATTCTATTTATGGGTATCAATCTGAAGGATTGTTCCAATCGGATGCCGAAGTTGCCCAGCATGCTACTCAATTTGGTAACGTAAAAGCTGGTGATATCAAATATAAAGATCAAAATGGCGATAATAAAATAGATGCAGCAGATAATGTAATCATTGGCAGTACCATTCCAAGATATACGTTCGGCGCTAATTTTAACGCTTCATATAAAGGATTTGATCTCAATTTATTTGTTCAGGGAGTAGGCAAGGCCGACGGATTTTTATACGAAGAAACCATTATGCCGTTTTTCCATGGCGGAACAGTTCAAGAACAACATAAAGATCGCTGGACACCTCAAAATCCTAATGCAACTTTCCCACGACTTGCGTTTAATGAGGTAAATAATGAAGCGAACTCTAGTTTTTGGCTAAAAGACGCTTCATATCTTCGTCTAAAAAATTTACAGATAGGGTATAATATTCCTGCCAAGATTACACAAAAAGTAGGCGTTACAAATGCCAAAATTTATATAAGCGGAAGAAACTTATTTTCGGCCGACAATTTTTGGGATGGCCATGATGTAGAAACCCCAGTTGGAACAGGGCACGATTATCCACTGGTTAAAGTCTATAGTTTAGGTCTTAATGTTAAATTCTAAAAAGAGCAATCATGTTAAATAAACTAAAATATTTGGTACTAACAGTTGGTGTAATACTGTGTGCCTCGTCTTGTCAAAAAGATTATTTGGATAAGGTCCCTTTAAACGGCCCATCATCGTCTTCGTTTTATAGTAATGAAGATGAATTGAAACTGGGATTAGCTGGATGTTATAAATCGATTAACTTCAATATTAATGGTGAACCACGTACCTGGATCTCAATTCTGGATATGACAAGTGATATCGGTTGGAACAGAAGTAGTTCTGATGTTCAGACAATGGGCAATGGAAGCCTAACTAGCCAAACCAAAGCCATCACTCAACTCTTTACAGGTTTTTATGAGGGCATTGGCCGATGTAATTTTCTGCTAGACCACATAGATGACCTCAAAAGCAAAATAAGCGCTACCGTGTATGCGCAAACTAAAGCTGAAGCGCGTTTTATTAGGGCATTAAACTATCATTACCTTGCTGAGATGTTCGGTGGAGTTCCATTGGTTACTAAAGTATTAAAATTGGAAGAGCTTCAAGTTGCCAAAAGCACAAAAGAACAGGTTACCGACTTTGTTATCTCAGAGATGGATGAGGCCGCAAAAGACCTTCCCAACAGTTACGGAAGTCTAGATGCTCAACATGGCCGCGCCACCAAAAGTGCTGCATTAGCAATAAAGGCGAGAACAGCCCTTTACAATGGTAAATTTAATGAAGCTGCCGCTGCGGCAAAGGCAGTTATGGATTTAAAGCAATATAAATTGGATACCAGTTTCCCGAAATTGTTCAACTACGATGGACAAGCTTCTCCAGAAATTATTCTTTCGCTCCAATTCTTAAAAGGAGTGATTACTCAAAATATTCCTAATTATTACGGATCGCGCCTAGGAGGTGGTGTTTCTAATGAGGTTCCACCTCAAAGCATGGTCGATTCGTATGAATGTACTGATGGAAAGACAATCGATAAATCGCCACTTTTTAATCCGGCAAAACCTTTTTTAAATCGTGACCCACGACTAGGCTACTCTATTGTTTTACCAAGCTCAGTTTACTTTGATGTACAGTTCGAAACACATCCCGATAGTTTGAAGGTATGGAACTACGCTGTTACCCCAGCTACACGAATTAATAATACCGATGCTACGAATGCCTTTGCTACATTTACGGGTTATTTATGGAGAAAATATACCGACATTAGAGATAAAGCAGATGATACACACTCTGATATTAACATCATCCTACTTCGCTACGCAGAAGTACTTCTAATTTATGCTGAGGCAAAAATTGAGGCTAACCAGATAGATCAATCGGTTTATGATGCCATTAACGAAGTAAGACAACGTCCAGGTGTTGGAATGCCGCCGATAACCACGGGCAAAACCCAGGCCGAACTTCGTTCTATCGTTCGTAGGGAGCGCAAATGTGAACTAGCTGTAGAAGGCCTTCGACTGTTTGATATCCGTCGCTGGAAAATTGCCGAACAAGTGATGAAAGGGCCTTTTTTGGGAAGAATAAAAACTGCATTCCTTTCAAATGCGCCAGTAATTGATGCTAATGGAACAGCTGATTACACAAACGTTACTAATAGAAGCCAAATGAGGTTAATTGAAACCAGAAACTTTAATCCTGCCAAAGACTACTTATGGCCACTGCCGAATATCGAAGTATTAACAAATAAAAATTTAGTTCAAAACCCAGGTTGGTAATCGATGCAAATAAAGCGGAGAAATAACTTCGCTTTATTTTTTTATTTCTGAGCAATTGTGCATTATTGATTATTATACAACCACTAACTAACATGTCATCACCCCTCAAGCCCGAATCTCGCCGTTGGTTTATTATAGCGATAATTTTTTTAGCTATTGTTTTTAATTACTTTGATAGGCAGATTGTTTCGATCTTAAAGCCCACACTAAAAGACGTTTATAAAATAGATGATCGTGGTTATGCATACATCATCAATATTTTTACTTTTTGTTATGCCATTATGTATCCGGTATCGGGTTGGCTGGTAGACAAGTACGGCGCAAAAAAAGTAATGTTTTTTGGCATCGTTGGCTGGTCTCTCGCTAGCTTGGGCGGCGGTTTTGCTCGTACTTTAGGGCAATTCTCATTTTTTAGGGGGATGCTTGGCGCTGCTGAACCTACCAACTTTCCTGCGCAATTGCGGGTGGTTACCATATGGTTTCCTGGTAAATTAAGGGCCACTGCAAATAGTTTATGCGTAGCCGGAAGTTCAATAGGGGCCATTATTTCGGTGCCATTGGTTACTTGGCTAGAGTTAAGTTTTGGATGGCAAATGGTGTTTGTGGTTGCGGGAACAATGGGTTTGGTAATTGCCTCGCTATGGATTTTGGTTTACCGCGATCCCCCCGCACATATCCTTCAAGAAGCTACTGAAAATGATAATGCAATAGAAAAGCCGGGATTTATGTGGAGCCAATTATGGGCAACGAAAAGTTTATATGGCATATTATTGATCAGGTTTGTAACAGATCCTGTTTGGTATTTCTGCTTGATGTGGCTGCCGGGGTACTTAAGAGAATCGTCTGGACTTTCTAAGATTGAGGTGGGTAAATATGGATGGATTCCGTTTCTTGTGGCCGATCTGGGTGCTATCGCCACAGCCGCATGGTCTGATTATTTGGTGCGCAAAGGACGTAAGCCCTTAAATGCCAGGAAAATAATGCTCAGTGCTATTGCTTGCCTTTCGCCATTATGTGTATTAACGCCCTACTTGCCCTCGGCATTTTCAACTATTGCTATATTCAGTCTTGTTGCTATCGCCTGTCTAAGCTGGCTGTTTACCATTAGCGTTGTAGTTGCCGAATCGTTCCCGAGTAAAAACGTAGCTAGTGTTTTAGGTATTGCTGGCGGATGTGGTGCGTTGGGAGCCGTGATTTTTAACTATTTTGTTGGACAAATGATGGGTACGGTGGGTGCCGAAAAAATATTTATCGTAATGGCATTTTTGCACCCAATTGGCGTTCTTATTTTATGGACAATGATCAGGCCCGAAAAGCCCGCCCTAATTCCAACAATTCAACAATAAAACAATATAACAATTCAATAATATAGTTTAAGATGCAAACAATAACAGAACCCGCAAAAGAGCTTCCAATAAGAGCCAGTGTAGATGTACTAGTGGTAGGGGGAGGCCCCTCTGGGATAATAGCTGCCCAGGCGGCGGCAGAGGATGGACTAAATGTTACGCTAATAGATAGCAGAAGTTTTGTAGGTGGCAACCTTACTATAGGCTTGCCAATTTTAGGTTTTTTAGGTCAAAAAGGCAATCAGATCATTAAAGGTTTGCCTCAAAAATTTATGGATAAGCTTAAGGAACGTAACGCGGCAAGCGAACATCGGCCCTGCCCTTTACACATGAGCTTAACATTGGTTGAACAGGAGGCCGTAAAAACCGTTGGACTAGAAATGTTGAATGCGGCTGGGGTTAACGTGTTGTTATACGTGTTTTTTGCGGGAGTAATTATGGATGGAGATACCATTAAAGGTGTAATCATCGAAAGTAAGGCAGGAAGGGAAGTGATCTTGGCAAAAACCGTAATAGATTGTACGGGAGATGGAGATGTGGCATTTAGAGCGGGTGTAGAGTGCGAATATGGAAATGATTTGGGCGGCGTACAGCCACCAACACTGATGTTTTGCATGGGAAATGTAAATACAGAAAAATTGCGCTTAAGCATTGCACAAGAACCAAGAACCTATTTAACCGACTTTATTCCAGCAGAATATTTTGGTCAGAATAACCAATTTATCGTGGTAGGTATGAGAAGTTTGATGGAGAAAGCCCGCGAAAATGGCTTTGACCTTCCCGTAGAAAGAACAATTATCATTACCGGTTTGAGGGAAGGTGAAGTTTGGATAAATATGACGAGAGTAAATGGCGTTAATGGAACCGACCCCGCAAGCTTAACCTTTGGCGAAACAGAAGGAAGACGACAGATCACTGATATCCAGCGGTACCTGATTGATTATGTGCCCGGATTTGAAGAGGCTCATTTTACAAAAATGGCTCCATTTATTGGGATCAGGGAAACTAGACGCATCGTAGGCAAATATGTATTAACATCGGATGATATCTTGGGCTGCAAGAGGTTTGATGATGCGATTGCCGTTGCAAGCTATCCCCTTGATATTCATCATCCAGAGGGAGGTGGCTGCACCTTAACCTGGTGTGGCGATTGTTACGATATCCCATACCGCTCGCTCGTTCCACAAAAAATAGAAAATCTGCTCGTAGCCGGAAGATGCATCTCTACCACCCACGAAGCCATGTCGGCTATTCGGGTTATGGCACCATGTATGGCCATGGGAGAAGCAGCGGGACGAGCTGCGAAAATGGCGGTACGCGAAAATATTTTTCCTTCTGCAATAGATGTAGAAAAATTAAGAGAAGAATTGAGAGCCACTGGAGCTTATCTTAATCCAGTACAACTAACGGAAACAGCATAAAGATGAAGAAATCAGGATTTTCACGGAGAAATTTTTTAAAAAGTGCTAGTGTTATTGCCGCACTTCCATTATTCCCAAAAGTTGTAAGCGCTTCAAGTTTTCAGTTTGATAGCAGGGCCTACAGTACACTAAAAGTGCTTACCTGCAACATCAGGGTTGCCCTGCCAGAAGACGAGACTGCGGGTGTAGGCTGGGAAAAACGTAAAAAATTATGCGCAACTGTAATTCGTAAACAACAGCCAGACATTTTCTGCTTACAAGAAGTGCTAAGGGTACAAAATGAAGATTTGAAAAAAGAGTTCAAAGATTATTTCTCTTTTGGCTTTGAAGGACCAGAAATGGACAAATTTAAGGAGGGTTACCATGGCATCGCAAAAAACCCCATTTTCTTTTCGCTTAAAAGATATGAGCTCCTCGCTGCGGGAGGATATTGGTTATCTGAAACTCCTCTTGTTGCAGCAAGTGCCTCATGGGATACGGCAAGAGCCAGAAATGCGAATTGGGTAAGGATAAAAGATAAGAAAACAGGTATGGAAATGAGGATAGTTAACCTTCACCTCGATCATAAAAGCCAACCGGCCCGAGAAAAACAGGTAGAAATTGTGCTCGATGATGCGAATCAATATTTAGCTGAACTTCCGCAGATCTTTACCGGCGATTTTAATGTTTCATCACAGAATAAAGTATATGATCTGGTAATAGCAAGAGGCTGGTCTGATACCTTTAGGGCAATTGCTTCAAATACGGAAACGGCTACAACGCACGAGTTTTTGGGAGAGAAAGATCCAAAAAAGGACAGCAGGAAAAAAATCGATTTTATTTTTACCAAAGGAAATTTTACTGTGCTCGATTCCAAAATTATAAAGGATAACGAAAGCGGTTTTTACCCAAGCGATCATTATTTTGTTTCAGCAACTCTCCAACTTCTATCCTGATAGCTATCGGGAGAAAACTGCAACTCACCTAGGCTACAATAACCTTCACGCCACGTTCTTTCATCGCCTTCACGTTAGCATCCGAAACTTTATTATCAGTAACGATATAGTGAACTTGGTCTAGACCACAAATTCTACCTAAACCCCGTTTGTCAAATTTTGTACTGTCGGCCAAGAGTACTACAGTTTGGGCGGTGTCAATCATTTTCTGGTTCAGTGATGCTTCGGCCAGATTAGAGATTGAAACCCCAAAATCGAGATCAATTCCATCAACTCCAATAAACAATATGCTACAGGATATCTCGTCTAAAATGCGCATCGCATGGGAGCCTGCAACCGAAGATGAATTTTTTCTGATCATTCCTCCAAGTAAGAGCACATCTACGTTTGGGCGATCGCTTAACTCCAATCCAACTTTTACAGCAGGAGTAATTACGGTTAAAGATCTTGATGGATAAAGTGCCTTTGCAAATTCGTACGCAGTAGTACCAGAACCAATCATGATCGAATCCGTATCGCCCACCAATTCGATGGCAGATTTGGCAATCCTTTTTTTCTCGTCAGAATTAATAAACTCTTTTTCATTAATAGGCCTGTCTATAGCATACGGATTATTAACAGAACCTCCACCTCTAGTGCGGAAGAGAAGATTTTTATCCTCCAAAATTTTCAGGTCTTTTCTGATCGTAACACCAGAGACCTGCATTTCTTCGATGAGCTCCAAGATATTTATCTTTCCATCTTGCTTTAATTTTTTTAAGATAAATTGATGTCTGTCGGTAATGTTCTTCATGATCTTCTTTAAATCTAAGATAGCGGAAATTGATTACTCAAAGTTAATTTTTTTTCAATGAATTAAACCATTCAGAAAAGTTTAAAATTTATTAACCTGTTTCCGTAAAACGATTTACTTTTAACTAGTCAACATTAAATTTTTATCGATTAGCTGGCTTGGGAAGGGTATTTATGGGATAATTAATTAGATAATGGTTTTAAATTAGTTAGCCGCATAATGATACTCGAGCATTTAAAAATAAGATGATATATATAAATTGTAAGATTATTTAATAAAAAAAAAGATATTTTAATTATTTATAAATAAAATTTAATTATTTTTATAGTATTAATACCCATTTATAATTGAAATTTCACCGCATCAACTCCTGAATAGAATGAAGATATTGATTACAGCGCCATATAACAAAGAAGGACAGAAAGAATTACAAGAAATTTTTGGTGAAGTGGTTTACAAAGAATGGAAAGGAAATGAAAGGGCTTTCAACGAAAAAGAGCTCATCGACCTATTGTACGAGACAAGGGCAGACGCCTTGATTATCGAGCATGATGAGGTAACTGCTAATGTGATCAATAAGTTCCCTAACTTGAAATTTATTGGAGTATGCCGAGGAACCCCCTCTAATGTAGATGTAGACTGCGCAAACCGGCACGACATTCCTGTTTTTTATACTCCCGCTCGTAATGCGCAGGCAGTGGCCGAAATGTTTATTGCCAATGTGGTAAACCTGATGCGCAACACGATACCAAGCCAACAATGGTTAACTGCCGAGAAATGGGAAGCGGGCGAACATACTTCTTACCTGCAATTTAAAGGCAATGAACTCGCTGGAAAAACAATTGGGATAATTGGTTTTGGTGCCGTCGGAAAAAGAATTGCAGAAATGTTAGTGTCTTTTCCCTGTCCTATCAAGTTCTATGATCCTTTTGTTGAGGATGCAATGCCGGCATACGAAAAAACTTCTCTTGAAATGATTTTTGAGAGCTGTGATATCGTTTCTGTACATTTACCTGTAAACAGCGAAACCATTGGGATAATTGATCGGTCATTGATCTCTAAAATGAAAACAACTGCTATTTTTGTAAATACAGCAAGAGCCAGTGTAGTTAATCGGGATGATCTGCTTTATGCAATTGAGAATTATAAGATAAGAGGGGCGGTATTGGATGTTTTTGATCATGAGCCACCAGACGAAAAGGATTATAGACTAATCCATCATCCCAATGTTTTGGCAACACCTCATACTGCTGGAGCTACTTTTGAAGTGGAAGATCACCACGTGAAAATATTAAATCAGAAAATACTGGCATGGCACGGTGAAAATCAACTCATCAATAACCAAAAAAAAGCTGTTTAATCAATGTCGGAAGCATATATTATAATTGACGTAGGAACGGGAAACCTGAGGGTTGCGGTTGCATCCATTGACGGACAGATTTTAGGACTTCAGCGCAGCGATATTGCTTATATCAAAGACGAAGATTATCCTGATTCTTTATATTTTGAACCAGAAAAACTATGGGAATCTATAATTACTTTAGCTAAAAATGCACTAAAGCAAGCCGGCGAGGTAAAGATTATTGGTTTAACAGCCACCAGTCAGCGTGAAGGTATCGTATTATTAAACCAATCCGGAAATGCACTTATCGGTTTGCCTAATATTGATTTTCGAGGTCGGGAATGGGAGGGAATAGTAAATGATAAAGATTTAGTCTATAACTTAACAGGACGCTATCCAACAGCTCTCTTTTCTGCCTTTAAATTAATTGGAATTCGCCATCGGAAACCAGCAATATGGGATCAGTTTTCTACTTTTTTAAGCATCAGCGATTGGGTAGAGTATCAATTGAGCGGAGTGTTGCATTATGAGCATTCGCAGGCATCAGAAACGTTGCTCTATGATATTGTTCAGAAAAAATGGTGTAAAAAGCTCAGCGATATTTTTGATTTCAATGTTTCCATCCTACCAAACCTGGTCTCTTCTGGAACCATCCTTGGCTCCATTATTAGTGAACAAGCTCAAAAATTCAATATTGCGGCAGATGCCCAAATCATAGTAGGGGGCGCAGATACGCAGCTTGCAGTAGTGGGCACGCAGCCTGATAATAATGATGTGGTTGTTGTATCGGGCACCACTACTCCGATCATTAAAATAACGGAAAAATATTCGTTGGATGATAAACAGCGCACGTGGACAGGAAGACATGTGGATGAGGATAGCTTTATGTGCGAAACCAATGCAGGGGTTACAGGTTTAAACTATCAACGATTAAAGGAAATCTTCTATCCTAATGAGAGTTATGATGTAATCGAAAGGGAAGTTAACGCCATGACCCATAGGTCTTGTGTAGCATCCTTGGGCTCAGTTGTGTCTAATGAGAAAGGTTCGATAACAAGGGCCGGTTTTATCTTCGATGTTCCTGTTTGTCAGGAAATTTCTAGGGCATCCTTTATTTACGCAACACTTTGGGACATCGCCTGTAGTATTAAAGAAAATTATGATACGCTACGAGAAACCGCATCACATCATAAAGATTTTATTTGGGCATGTGGAGGAGGGTTCCAAAGCCAGCTATTAAGGCAATTTATAGCGTCGTTGATTGGTAAAAAAGTGCTGATTAGAAAAGGGTACCAACAGTCGTCTGTATTAGGGGGAGTTATGATATGCAACAAAGCCCTCTCAAAGAACCCCTTAATACTCGAGACCATAGAAACCATTTCTTCTTTAACAAATGAGGAGTGTTTGACCCAGTATAACACGTGGAAAAAAACAAGAAAATTAATTAAAGAAACATTTAATTAATGAATGCTTATTTTATTGGTATCGATATCGGGACACAAGGCGCCAGAATTATTTTATTAGATCAACGTGGCCATCTGCTGGTGTCAATAGAAGAGCCCTTTCACTTAACAAGCACGTCAAGAATAGAGCAGTCGCCACTAGTATGGTGGGAGTTTTGCTTAAAAATGTTAATGAAGCTGGTCCAAGATACAGATAGGGAGATAATCAGAAAAATAGTTTCAATAGGCGTTACCTCAACTTCTGGTACTGTAATCCCCTTGGATAAAAATAATGAACCTTTGCATAATGCGATTATGTACAGTGATACTCGCTCTGAAAGTGTGGCAGAGAAATGTACAAAAGCTGCACTAAAATCTCATAAAAAAGGATTTACGGCCTTCAATTCGTCTACTGGTTTGGCAAAAATGGTATGGTTTGTAGAAAACCATCCCGAAAAAGTAAGCAAAATTGCCAAATGGATCCATGCTGCAGATTACCTTACCGGAAAGCTGAGCACCGTTTGGGGCGTTACGGATTACACCAATGCATTTAAATCGGGCTTCGATGTTACCAATTTTCTTTGGCCCGATTACTTATTTAATGACCTTCCTTTAAGGAAAGAGTGGTTACCTGCAGTTTATCCTTCTGGAAATATAATTGGCGAAATTGATAAAGAATTGGCATTGAACTTAGATTTGCCTAATACGATAAAAATTACTACCGGCATTACAGACGGTTGTGCCTCACAGATTGCATCGGGCGCTATGAATTTAGGCGATTGGAACACAACTATCGGTACCACCTTGGTTGTAAAAGGCGTAACCAAAAACGAAGTACTAGATCCTTTAGGTAGAATTTATAGTCACAGGCATCCCGAGGGATACTGGATGCCGGGCGGAGCTAGTAATACAGGGGCAGATTGGGTAACTGCAGAGTTTGCTGATGATTTGGTGAAATTAAATAAAGAAGCCGAAGAATTATTTCCTACAGGATACATGAATTATCCGCTGCTGCAAAAAGGAGAGCGCTTTCCGTTAAATGCACCCCAAGCTCGGGGTTTTACTGAAGGTGGAATTAGCAGAGCGGAAGAGTTTACGGCAAATATGGAAGGTGTAGCCTACATAGAGCGGTATGCTTTCGAATTGATTGAAAAATTATCCCATGAAAAAGTGCACAGAGTGTTTACTGCGGGAGGAGGGAGCAATAGCGAAATATGGCTCAAAATAAGGGCTAATGTGCTAAATAAGCCAATCTTTAAAATGAAGCACGTTTCTGGAGCAGTGGGGGCGGCAATCTCGGCATCATCCAAAACCTATTTCCTTAATCTAACCGAAGCAACGCAAGCACTTACTGTTGTTGAAAGCAAAATTTTACCCGAGAAAGAACTGGTTCTGAAATATGAGATCCTATATTTGAAATTTATAAACCTATTAAAGGAAAAAGGATATTTAACCCCTAATTAAATGCTGACCGTTTATTTATTACGTCATGGCGAAACAGCCTATAATGCCGATGGGAATCGTTATTGCGGCCGCACCGATATCGAACTAACACCAAAAGGCTTAACGCAGGCCGTTGAAGTCTTTGGACTACTTAAAGAAAAAAAAATCGACGCTGTGTATTCGTCACCATTAAAAAGGGCTAAACGTACGGCCGAAATAGCTACTGGAAGAGAAGTTAGCACTGATAACAGATTAATTGAAGTAGATTTTGGAAATTGGGAAGGGAAAACCAAAGATGAATTCGTAAAGGAAGATCCTTATTCATGGCAGCAATGGATGGAAAATCCTGCTTCCGCTGCTGCGGGAACAACAGGAGAAAGCGGTAATGAAATACTAGAAAGACTGACTTCATTTTTTAATGAAATGATGATCAAGCACATTAATCAAACCATTGTTGTAGTTGCCCATAATGGCGTTAATCGATTGTATATGGCCAATCAATTAGGAATGCCCTTAAAAAACTATAGGCGCATAGTACAAGAAAACTCCTCAATAACCAAGTTCCATATTGATGATGAGGGCGAGTTTACACTACAAAAACTGAATGCAAGGTAATCTTGATTTAACCACCTTAGGTAGCTTAGACATCTAAGAAGTTTGATCCGTTTCCACATCTTAGACATCTTAGCACTTTGCGGTTTTTGTGTAATACTTGGCGGTCTTTGCGTTATTTTATTAACCATATAAGACCTATAAGAAAATCAGTCTTTTTTCACCATCTTAGGCATCTTAGAAACATCTTAGTGCTTTGTGTTCTTTGCGTAATACATGGCGATCTCTGCGTTATTTAATTAGCCATATAAGACCTATAAGAGAAGCATAGTCTTTTTTCACCATCTTGGCATCTTAGAAACATCTTAGTGCTTTGTGTTCTTTGCGTAATACTTGGCGATCTCTGCGTTATTTAATTAGCCATATAAGACCTATAAGAGAAGCATAGTCTTTTTTCACCATCTTTGGCATCTTAGAAACATCTTAGTGCTTTGCGTTCTTTGCGTAATACTTGGCGATCTCTGCGTTATTTAATTGGCCATATAAGACCTATAAGAGAAGCATAGTCTTTTTTCACCATCTTGGCATCTTAGAAACATCTTAGTGCTTTGTGTTCTTTGCTTAATACTTGGCGATCTCTGCGTTATTTAATTGGCCATATAAGACCTATAAGAGAAGCATAGTCTTTTTTCACCATCTTGGCATCTTAGAAACATCTTAGTGCTTTGCGTTCTCTGCGTAATACTTGCGATCTCTGCGTTATTTTATCAACCAATAATAAGACATATTAGAGAATATAAGTCTTTGCGGTTATTTCCACCATTCGATATACATTTCACCACCTAACATTACATTTAAGGGATATGCTCACCGGCAAACCCTCTACTCCTAACCCTTTTCGCTATGCTCCAACCGCTTAACCCTATTCGCTCAAACGCCAAACGCTCTACGCTCTACGCTCTTTTTGGAGCAAATGCTAAAAACTTTTATCTTTAAATAACGTTATTGGATGGGATAATTAACCAATCTGCCATTTTAAACGCACCTTATCTCAATGTCTGAAAATAAAATGAAACATGATTCGGTACTGCCTTTTCTGGCTGGTGGTGGCGAAATGGGCCAATTAATCCGCGATATAGATTGGTCTAACAATCCCCTCGGAAACCCTTCTGAATGGCCTGTAGTGTTAAAAAATGCTGTTTCAATGATTCTCAACAATTCTTTTCCGATGTTGCTCTGTTGGGGAGAGAATTATATTCAATTATATAATGATGCTTTTAGACCCATTAATGGGAGGGACAAGCATCCTGCTGCTCTGGGCGGTAGCGCTAAAGATACCTATAAAGAAATTTGGGACCAGATAGGGGGGATGTTTGCCGGGGTAATGGCTGGAGAGAAATTTGGGTTTCCTGATTTTATGGTGCCGCTTGAGCGGAGCGGTGAGGCCGAGGAATGCTATTTTGATTTTTCATATAGCCCAATCAAAGACGAAAATGGAAATGTAGGCGGAATATTGGTTATCTGTATTGAGACCACGGATAAGGTTAAAGCAATCATGGCGCAGGAAATCCAAGAACAAAACCTTCGTAATACGGTTAAACAAGCCCCAGTTGGAATGTGTATCGTAAAGGGAAGCCCCTTGATGGTAGAAGAGATTAACGATCGGTTTTTGGAAATCATAGGGAAGGAGCGAGAACCATTTAATACTTTGCCTTATTGGGATGTTATTTCTGAAGCAAGACTCTATTACGAGCCTATCACTACACGGGTACTTACCACTGGAGAAACCTTTCATGCAGATGAGCATGAAATCTTATTGATCAGGAAGGGTATTCCCGAAGCCGTATATGTAGATTTTGTTTATCAACCAATCTTAGATTCAGAGGGCGTGCCCGAAGCGATTATGATTGTTGCTATTGAAGTTACGGATAAGGTAATAGCAAGACGTAAAGTTGAAGAAGCGGGCGAGGAAATCCATGCTATAAATGAAGAGATGACTGCCGCGAACGAAGATCTTGCTGCGGCAAATGAAGAATTGGCCACTATAAATGAAGAATTGGCACAAACCAACGACGAACTTATGGTTAGCGAAGTACGGTTCAAAAATTTGATTAGGCAAGCGCCTTTTGCGATTTGTGTTATTCGTGCACACGATCTGATGGTAACCGAAGTAAATGATGGCTATTTGGAACTTGTAGGAAAAGGAAGGGGCGAGCTTGAAAGGCAAACGATCTGGGATGCGGTGCCCGAAGCCGCAGAAAGTTATGCTCCAATTCTGCAAAAGGTGATAGATACTGGAGTGCCTTTTATTGCCGATGAACACGAATTGATATTGGTGCGAAATGGTGTTCCTGAGAATGTATTTTTGGATTTTGTTTATGAGCCTGTTAGGGAAATAAGTGGGCAGGTGAGCGCAATAATGGTGGTTGTTATAGACGTAACGGATAAAGTAAAGGCGAGGAGAAGTATTGAAGATGTAGAAGAACGGATCCGTTTAGCGGTTAATGCTGCAGAAATAGGTACTTATGATTATGACTACCTCACCAATACTACCATTGCATCTGAACGTTTCTACCAAATTTTTGGTTTTGATCGTGTAGTAAGCAGGGAAGAAATACTAGCCACTTTCCATCCATCAGACACCCATATCAGTGCCCAAGCACAAGAAAGTGCTAAAACTTCCGGAAAACTAATTTACGAGACTAGACTACTCCTTGCCGATGGAGAACATTGGATAAGGGTTCAGGGCAATGTATATTATGATAAAGATGGGAATAGGAAAAGATTGCTTGGAACTGTACTTGATATTACAGAGTATAAAAGACTGCAACAACAAAAAGACGATTTTATCTCCATTGCGAGCCACGAATTAAAGACGCCTATCACCAGCCTAAAAGCATCACTACAGCTTTTAGAAAGGATGAAAAGCACTCCCAACGATAAACTTCCTAAACTTATTGAACAATCTACACGGAGCATGGAAAAAATTTCAAGTTTGGTAGAGGATCTGTTAAATGTGAGCAAAATGAATCAAGGGCACGTAGCCTTGAACAAAACGAAGTTCAGTGTAGCCAAAATGCTTGCTGATTGTTGTACCCACATCCGTGAAGACGGGAGGTACGAGCTCATTTTTGAGGGCGATCATGAACTTGAGATTATGGCAGATGAACATAGAATTGAACAGGTGGTGGTTAATTTCGTGAACAATGCCGTTAAATATGCTCCTAATTCACGGCAAATTATTTTACGAGTAGAGCGGGAGGGGGAAAAAGCCAGAATCTCAGTGTCTGATAAAGGGCCCGGAATCCCTACTGATAAATTACCACATTTGTTTGATCGTTATTTTAGGGCCGATGATAGCGGAAGCCAGGTGTCGGGACTTGGCCTTGGACTGTATATCTGTGCAGAAATTGTAGAAAAACATGGTGGATTAATTGGGGTAGAGAGTGCCGAAGGCCGAGGAAGCACATTCTGGTTCGAAATACCAATCGGTATTTAATAACATGTATAAATGCTTCAAAATCGTGTAGACCCTTTCGGGAACCTGATCAGCACCGATGCCCGTGGCCAATGGTTGGGCAATCGAGGTCAATTACATGGTAATGGCAAAACTATTTTAAGACCATTTAAGCATAAAGCGTGGATCATCTGTCTATTAAAATTTAAAGATAGGCGAAGAACCATAATGGGACCTAATTTGTGGACAGAGCTTTTCTTTTTTGATGAAGCTACGGCATTGGCTGCTGGGCACAGGCCTTGTTTCGAATGTCGCAGGGCGGATGCTGTTCGTTTTAAGGAAGCGTGGATAAAGGGCAATCCCAACTACGGATTTGACATGAAAACTCCGATCGGGAAAATAGATGATGTGCTACAGCAAGAACGAATTGGGCTTAATCATGAGAAAATAACTTT
The DNA here is from genome assembly GCF_059703915.1 of Pedobacter sp. NO84. Lineage (NCBI taxonomy): Bacteria > Pseudomonadati > Bacteroidota > Sphingobacteriia > Sphingobacteriales > Sphingobacteriaceae > Pedobacter > Pedobacter sp. NO84. The sequence continues at coordinate 2,418,243 of NZ_AP046575.1, read as the reverse complement.
TGAAGCTGAGTTGAAAACCTTGCCGGATGGGACTTTTATAACAATTGACAAGGAAGCTTACCTAGTTGCCCACAAGATGATTTCTCAATGGAGCCCCTTTGGATACAGATCCGATGCGAAAGTGGAATTACATAAAGTCCAGGTTTTAACCCCGAAATCAATGGTAAATGCATTCAGATGCGGATACGCCCCACAAACAGGCTTGCATTAGAAGTTTCATGTCCGTATTTTAGTGTATGGGTTCGATACGACAGGCTAAGGAAAATGATATTTCAATGCTCGTAGAAATGGCTGCGGATCTTTGGCCCGACTATGAGCGCAACGATTTGGCTAAAACTTTTAGCGAGCTTATTCCATCAGAAAAATTCAAGGTGCTTATCTATCAGCAAGCCAGGGAACTCCTTGGTTTCATTTATTTGGGTATACGTACAGAGTACGTAGAAGGTTCAGATTATACACCAACAGGGTATGTTGAGGGAATTTATGTGAAGCCGATATACCGCAAAACTGGCATTGCGGGCAGTCTCTTGAAAGAAGGTGAAGAATGGCTACGACAAGCTGGATGTAAACAAATCGGATCTGATATTTATCTCGAAAACCACATGAGCTATAGTTTTCATCTGCATAGCGGCTTTAAAGAAGCAGGAAGGCTAATTGCTTTTATAAAGGATTTATAGGTAATTTATGCAGCATTGTTTAGAACTACCATCCATCTTCAAAACACAATTAAGTAGGTGATTTTTTAATTTCATCCCAAAGGAAACCTAGTTGCAACTGCAAATTGGGCACCGCAAACTGAAAATCTTCCAAGCTGGCACAAATGTCGTAAAAAAGTCGTAAGCAAGACGCAAGTAAAGCAAGAATGACAAAATACCTTTGGAGATAATAAAATATAGAAACCATGATAAATTTAGAACTTGCGAAAAAAATTAAAGAACTCCGTACCAAAAAAGGACTTAGCCAGGAAGAACTAGCAAACGAAACAGGGCTTAGTCTAAGAACAGTGCAACGCATTGAGGGTGGCGAAACCGAGCCCAGAGGGGATACCTTAAAGAGATTGGCTAACGCATTAGACGTTACACCAAATGATTTAATTGATTGGACAGAACGTGAAGATAGAGGATATTTGGCATTATTAAATCTATCAGCACTTAGTTTTATTGCTTTCCCTTTGTTGGGTATAATTGTGCCGCTTGCACTTTGGGTACTTAAAAGGAATAAAGTTAAAAACCTTGAAGAAATTGGAAAGCGATTGATCAATTTCCAAATTACATGGTGTATTGCGCTTTTCTTGTTTTACACTTATATAGTATGTTCGCAATTTATCGGACTTTCCATGGAGAATATAGGTAGGTTGGGAATGCCAGAAACCTATTTATTGTGTTTTATGCTATCTTATGGTTACAACTTTGCATTTATAATGCTTAATGCCATCCGCTGTTATAATCAACAACGACCTTTATATCAACCAGCAATTCGGTTTTTGAAATAAGTTTTGATCGGTTAATTGCTGCAAATTGATAACTGAAAAACTAGCTTTCGGCCAGCTCCTTTATTTTATCCAGGGCCTTAGGCCAGGTTTTTTCGAAATAAGCAATCATCTTTTCATCATCAGACATGTCCATATCAATTACTAATGCGGTTTTGCCTCCTAAATCTGTCAAAGTGTAGTTTTCTTTAGCTCCTGCCCATTTTTTAACTTCTTCACTTTCTAGATCTTCCTTGCCATTATCGTACATGCCCAAGTGTTCTATAGACATGTATTCGTTTGGCACATTTTCAGCAATTTTAGAAACCATACCTTTTCCACTTCCATCTGTAAAAAATGCTTTGCTTCCTTTTTTCCAATCTGTTTCTGCTCTCGAACCTTCTGCAAATACCGCAGTCCACATCGGATAGGTTTTTTCGCCAAAAAGAATTTCCCAAACTCTTTCTCTCGATGCATTGATCTCAATTTTAAAATTCATCATAGCTATGTAGATTAGTTAATTTATTTCCTTTTTGCTCGTGGGAGCCATGTAAGGGCCAATAGCCTTGCAAATGAAAGTTGAAAATTTTTTAATGAAAGACAAAGGTGTTTTTAAGACAAAGTTAAGGTGCAGATAAGACAGTCTGAAGTGGGAGATAACATGCGAAATTGTATTTATTAGCCATTTAACATGTTGTCCGTACCTTCTTAGCCTCTATAAACCCTCCACCAACAAGCTGAAAGGTAAAGTGCCAATGTTCAGGTTTATCTTCAAACTTAATATCTTCTACTTCACCGAAAGTCCCAAGGCCGTTACTGATCGAATCGCCAACTTTTATTGCAGTGATTTCACTCGTGGATGTTTGATCGTTAATGATTTTCATAGGTTAAACAGACTAATGAGTATATATTTAAGATTAAATAGCATAGGGCCTGGGTATGGAGCTTCAAAACCCGATGCGATATGCCATGCGCTAACCAAGCGCATTATAACACGCCCTGCATCTCGGCTCATAGCTATCTTTTTCGCCTAATAGAATTTTATTTTCATTGGCTACCGTTCGGTAAGAGTACACCGCCGGGCTTCCGCATTGCATGCAAACTGCATTAACTTTGGTAACATGTTCGGCTATTGCCAAAAGAGCGGGCATCGGCCCAAATGGTTTGCCCAAAAAATCCATATCAAGTCCTGCAATAATTACCCTGATCCCTTTAAGTGCTAATTTATTACAAACGTCGGGTAAATTTTCATCAAAAAATTGGGCTTCATCAATGCCAACAACTTGAGTATTTGTGCCCAATAATAAGATAGAAGATGAGTTATCCACTGGGGTAGACTGGATTGAATTTAGATCGTGAGAAACTACAGCGGTCTCATCGTAGCGCGTATCAGTTTTGGGCTTAAAAATTTCCACGTTTAATTTTGCAATCTGTGCTCTTTTTAATCTCCTGATCAGCTCTTCGGTCTTACCAGAGAACATGGAACCACAAATTACTTCTATGCTTCCATAAAATTCTCCTCTTCTATAATTTTGCTCGCTAAATAACATCTTCAAACCTACCGAAAATTGCTATAATTTACAATCTCAGATTTGAGATAGAGAATGGGAAATAGGGAATGGACAAATCATAAAAGCATCCAATCTATTTCCTATTCCTATTCTATATTTCCCACTCCCAATTTCTTAATAAACACCATAACTAACAGATTTTTATCTTATTTTTGAATGCTCAATTAACATAAATAATATATTTTTTCGTTTGATTGCTATTATGAACCAAGAAGACCTTTTTAAGAAATTAGGATTGATATTAAGCGAGTTAAATGAACAATATCAGTTTCTGGCCCAAAACCCTCAGCAGCTCAGTCAACTAGAACTGGAGCTCTTTCAAGCAAATGCAAATTTCTTAGCAGATCATGTTCAGATCATCAAAAAAATCAATGCTAACCAATCTTGGCCATCTAATTCGGTAAATCCTGATGAAAAAGTAGAGTCGCCTGTAATCGATAGCAATTTTGTGGATGAAGACCTACAGGATGAAGCTCAGCTAGAAGAAATCACTTTTGCGGATCAAGCCGAGGAAGAAACCTTTCAAGATAATCCCAATCCGGCAGTTAAAGAATATAAAGAGCCAAATTCTCAAATGATTGAAGAAGAGGTTTTCAAATTGGATCAGTCGCCCTCAACATTCGAATTTATTTTAAATGATCACGCCGAACATGAAAATCCTAAAGCGATTCCTTCGGAACTTATCGGCCATGAAAATAAATTAAATACCGATGAAACCATCGAGGGCATGCCTCAATCAGATGATGATCAATATGCCCGAGATAGCTTCATTACCCATGAAGACAGCCAAAAACGCAATGAAAAATTTGAATTTGAAGGAAAAAGTGTGGACGAGCTTTTTAACAGAGCACTAAGCGAGGAGGAAGAACAGATTCTGGCGCAGAAAAGGAAACTTAGAGAACAACCATTAGTTGATTTGACCGATGCAGAAGCTGAAGAAGATGAAATAGGACCAGAACCCTTTTTGGTACAAATTCCTTCAGAATCACCTATAGAAAAGGATGACCTAGGCTTAAAAGAAGATCCCCAATCCGATCAAGTTATAAACACAGTGGAGCCTGTTGAAGACCCAACCTATAAGCCAACATTGAATGATCTATTGGCTAAAACAGCAAGTACTAATATTAACTCCAATGCCGGCGCAGGCATTACCGACCTAAAACAAGCCATTAACCTAAACGACAAATTACTGTATATCAAGGATCTATTTAATGGCTATAATCTAGCTTATTCTGAAGCAATTGACCTTGCCAATAAACTGCCCAACTTTGAAGCGGCAGATAATTTCTTTAAAAAGAATTACGCCGTTAAAAATAACTGGGCCAGCAAACAGGCTACCGTAGATAAGTTCTATCAGTTACTTAACGCAAGATTTAAATGATTCGGTTCATGTAAGATGTAAAAGGTAAAATGGAATATGTGTGCAGGATGCCTAGCCACATTGCCCATCTTCCATCTTCCGTCTTCCATCTTCCATCTTCCATCTTCCATCTTCCATCTTCCTTTATATAAATCCCATCCGGTTCGAATCGAGCTTCAGAAAAATAAACAGCAGGATGGTGAAGCTCCATAAAGACGAGCCTCCATAACTGATAAATGGCAACGGAATTCCTATTACCGGCATCAACCCAACGGCCATTCCGATATTGATGAATACGTGAAAGAAAATAATACAGGCAATGCAATACCCATAAACCCTAGAGAACGCGGATCGCTGGCGCTCTGCGATATTCACAACTCTTAACAGAAGAAAAATATATAGTCCGATTACTACGAAACAACCTACAAAACCCCATTCTTCACCTACGGTCGAGAAGATGAAGTCTGTACTTTTTGCAGGCACGTAGCCAAATTTAGCTTGTGTACCCTCTAAATACCCTCGGCCACTAAATTGCCCAGAACCAATCGCTATTTTAGATTGAATAACATTATATCCCACTCCTTTATTATCTGTTGTTAAGCCTAAAATCAGCTCGATCCGGGTACGTTGATGCTTTTCTAGCACATGGGTGAAAATGAATTTAGCTACAAAGAGATAACCAATAGCTAGTACCGTAATTAAAGCAGTGCGGATAATTTTTTGCTGTTTTTTCTGATTGCTGTAAATCACCAATGCTCCTACCGCTAAAATACAAGAGATTAACACTACAGGGCTTAAAAATAAGTTGAGGATAAATAAAACAACCATTCCCCAAAAAAGAATAAGCAGATTACCGGGCAGGCCCTCTCGATACAGAGGAAACATAAACGATAAAAAAACCAACATGGAGCCCGCATCAGGCTGGAGCATGATGAGGCACATTGGCAGTACAATAATTGCTCCGCAGATTAAAATGGGCTTAAGGGAATTAAGCTTAACATTAAAGGAACTGATGTACCTCGCCAGTAGCAAAGCGGTTCCAAATTTTGCAAATTCTGAGGGCTGAAGACGAAACGACCCGATTGCGATCCAAGCCTGGTTACCACCCACATTTCTTCCTATCACTAACACCAATAGTAAAAGAAAAATAGTTAACCCATAGATAATTGGAGCAAATACACTGAAAAATTTAGCTTCTAACAGCAAGATCAAAAGACCTAGACCTAAGCCGCTAAGTATGAAGATGAGTTGCTTACCATAATTGGCAGCAAAATTAAATGCAGCTTTTTTATCCGGATTAAACTCTGTAGAATAAATATTCAAAAAGCCAATTGCACATAAAGCCACATAAATTAATATGGTTATCCAGTCAACATTAAAGAAGAATCTATTGCTTTGCTGTTGCATTTGTTTGTGCGTTTGGCGTTTGGCGTTTGGCGTTTGGCGAAGTGGTATGACTTAAACTTACATTAGATAAGGTCGATTTTTTCTTCAGACTATCCGTCTTTTTTAAACTATCTGTTTTGGTTAAGGGTTTAGTCAAGGGTTTAGTTTTTAAGGCTGGTAATAAATTGGCAGCTTTATACAAGTCGATGGTTGCACCATTAATGGAGCGACCAGATAGCGAATCTGTGAGGTATTTTTCGGTTATGTAACTAGCGATCGGTGCAGCATAAGCACCACCATAACCCCCATTTTCTACAATTACGGCAATGGCAATTCTTGGATTATCCCGTGGAGCAAAGCCTATAAACACAGAGTGATTTTTACCGCGGTTGTTTTGTACTGTTCCTGTTTTACCGCACATAATGATATTGGGCAATCTCGATTCGATGGCAGTACCGATGCTGGTATTCACAGCGTCCTGCATCCCGTCAATTACTGGATCGAAATACCTAGCATCAATGCCAACGTCGTGTTTTACCTTATATTTTGGGTCTATTGCTTTGCCGTTTCCAATCGCTTTAACCACGTGTGGCTTGATGTAGTAACCCCGATTTGCAATGATGGCCATGATATTGGCCATTTGTAACGGCGTGGTATTAATTTCGCCCTGCCCAATGGCTACAGACATAATAGTAGTGTTGCCCCAGTATTTACTGTAAATTTTGTTGTAATCTGCCATTCTGAAAAGTTTGTAAGCTTTTTCTCCTGGAAAATCAATTCCCAACGTATCGCCTATTCCAAATTTTCTGACCATACTTTGCCAATCTTCATAGGTGCGTTGTTGCTTAGCATAGGCCCCGCCGTTTTTAGTCATCAGCCTTGCGAAGATATTATAAAAATAAGTATTGCAAGAACGGGCAATTCCTCTTCTCAAGGCAATGGTACCATCAACGTGCTCACATTTAAATTTTCGGTTTCCTGCAATGTAGTATCCAGGGCAATTAAATGTCGTATTTGGATCTATTACCCCTTGGCTCAAGGCAATTAGTGCATCTAATGGCTTAAAGGCCGAACCCGGACTATATCCGCCTTGAATTGGCCTAACCACAAATGGCCTATTTGGATTGGAAAATATCTCCTTATAGTTAGGACTAAAATTATTGCCCACCAATTTGTTTGGGTCATATCCTGGGCTGCTTACAAATGCTAAAACTTCTCCGGTGCTAGGTTCTATGGCTACAATGCTTCCTACTTTATTGGCAAGCAGTTCTTCTCCCAGCTTCTGGATTCTACTGTCTATAGTAGAGGTTAATTGCTCGCCAGCAATGGCTACCGAATCTAATTTTCCATTGGCATAGCTTCCCTGCGCCACATTTCGAGCATTATATAGCATGTGAATTACACCTTTTGTTCCCCTTAAATAAGGCTCATATTCCTTTTCGATCCCCGCCTTTCCGATGTAGTCTCCAGAACTGTAGTATCCCGCATGTTTTTCGAGATCTGTTGGCGTAACTTCTCGCATGTAACCTAAAAACTGTGCTGCCAAACTATCGGGATAATATCTGATCGTCCTTTTTCTTACACTAAAACCGCTGTAGTTATACATTCGTTCTTGAAGAGATGCATAGGTTTCTACAGAGATCAGTTTCTGAAAAATGGATTCTTGGTATCTGGATTGCGTTACGGCTTTGTTGAATTTTTTCCTAAACTCTACCATATCAATCCCTAAAATAGTGCAGAGCGATAGGGTATCAAATGGTTTTACAAGATTGGGGGTAACCAATAAATCATAAGTAGGCTGATTTTGGGCCAAAACCTTATTATTACGATCAAAAATAATCCCTCTGGCGGGGTAGATGGCAATCTTACGTAATGCATTATTGTTGGCACTCAGAAAATATTTTTCGCTAAGTACCTGCATGTAAAAAAGCTTGCCCAAAAGAATAAGGGCAATGAGAACGAATAAACCTTGGATAATATATTTTCTATTAAACAGTTGATCCATTAAGTAGATTTTCTATTGTGGAAGATTGCCTCAACCAATAATACAGTAAACATGGTAAACACTACACTTAACAAGGTCCTTCCCATGGTATAGGCAAACTCAACAAGCTTAAAGGCCTCTAGAAAGAAAACTACTAAGTGATGAACAAAAATACACAATACTGCATAGATAGAAAACCATTTAAAGCCCATATTGCCCAACGAGGGTTCAGGATCATCGATCGCATCGCGGTTTAAACTCACAGAAATAAATAGGATTCTCACAAATGCCACAGCTACACAGGCGGTAGTGTGGACACCCAGCGTATCATAAAAAGCATCTATTGTTAATCCGGTACCAAAAGCGATAAGAAAAAGTAACAGATTTGGGATCCTAAAAGGAAGAACTAGAATAAACAGGACATACACAAAAGGGGTGGAGAGGTTATAGAAGCTAAGATTTCGCAGTAAGAAGATCTGCACAAATAAAAGTACAATCCATCTAAATAAATTAATTAAAATGGTTTTGCTGTTCATTGTGAGATAGTTTCTAAAGCTTTTTGTTCTGTTGCCAATTTATCCTTAATTACATACACATATTGAAGCGTACTAAAATCATTAAAAAGAACAACCTCTATATCCCCATTGGCTTCTGGCTTTTTGCTCACTATACCAACAGCTATGCCCTTAGGGAAACCTCCTGAGCCAGAAGTGATGACCGTATCCCTTACGTTTATTTGAAAATGGTTCGGAATTTCTTTCACAAAAGCCTTTCTATAATCGAAATTCCCATCGCCCCACACCAATGAACCTAATGCGTTATTTTTTTTGATCCTCACACTTATTGGGGTATTTTCGTGCAATAAACTTCTAATGGTTGCTAAGTGGTCTGAAACGTTTAAAATAAATCCAACCACGCCCTTTTGAGGCGAGATCACAGCCATGTCTTTTTCAATCCCGTCAAGGCTTCCTCTATTTATCGTGATTACGTTATTCCGTTGACTGATCGAATTTTTAATCACTTTAGCAGACAGATAGGTGTATTGGATCTTGTTAACCGTGTCGGTTACCACCACTGTTTTACTGCTATCAATTTCTTTCAGCGCCAGCAGTTCGGTTTTTAATTTGGCATTTTCGTTTGCCAAACTATCATTAACCTGCCCAAGGTTTAAATATCTTTTTAGCACATTTAAACGTTCATACGCCGCTCCAACCACTTCATTGGTAGAGTTTAACGTAATGCTGTGTTGATAGGTATTGTTTTTGATGGTAAGCACAATACCGATAGAGAAGAAAATAATGAAAAGGAAAAATGCGTTATATCTACTGATGAAAATCCAAAGGTTACGCATATCTTGAGGTAAGATGGAAGATGGAAGATGTAAAATGGGTGGTTACATCTTCCATTTTACATCTTCCATTTTCCTTGTTAATTATTGCATAAGAAATTTAAAATTACCAATGTTTTTTAGGGCAATACCAGTTCCCCTTACAACGGCACGAAGTGGATCCTCTGCCACGTGTACAGGCAACTTTGTTTTGGCTGCCACACGTTTATCCAAACCACGCAACAGTGCACCACCTCCGGTTAAGTAAATTCCAGTCTGATAAATATCAGCTGAAAGTTCTGGTGGTGTAATTTCTAGGGCTTTTAAAATTGCCTCTTCAATTTTTGAGATTGATTTATCTAGGCAATGTGCAATTTCTGTATACGAAACGGTAATCTGTTTCGGAACTCCCGTCATCAAATCTCTTCCCTGTACAGCAAAATCTGCAGGTGGATCTGAAAGTTCGGGCAAAGCCGCACCTACTTCGATCTTTATTTTTTCGGCAGTACGATCTCCAATCATGATATTGTGCTGTCTACGGATATAATTTACAATATCCGAATCGAAATTATCTCCCGCAACTCGGATAGATTGATCGCAAACAATCCCAGATAAGGCGATTACTGCGATTTCGGTAGTACCTCCACCGATATCGATAATCATATTTCCCATCGGTTCTTCCACATCAATCCCTATCCCAACTGCAGCGGCCATTGGCTCGTGGATAAGGTAAACCTCTTTTGCACCGGCAATTTCGGCGCTATCCCTTACTGCACGTTTTTCTACTTCGGTAATGCCCGAAGGAATACAGATCACCATCCTTAACGACGGGAACATCCATCCTTTACCGCCATTTAACATGCGGATCATTCCCTTGATCATAGCTTCTGCGGCGTTAAAATCAGCAATTACCCCGTCCTTAAGCGGTCTAACCGTCCTAATGTTATCATGGGTTTTACCTTCCATCTGCATCGCCTGCCGGCCAATGGCGATGATTTTGTTCGTTTGTCTATCAAAGGCAACAATAGATGGTTCGTCTACTACTACTTTGTCGTTATGTATGATAAGGGTGTTCGCAGTACCTAAGTCAATAGCTACTTCTTGTGTAAACCAATTAAATAAACCCATTTATATTTTTTATTTTTTATTCCTGTAATGTATACTATTCAAATGTAAAAATAGTCTTTTTATTATATTTTCAGTATGATTTCACCGATTAAAGATGATTTCACGATCGTTAATATAACTGAACTGCACACTCCCAACTTAAAACTGGAAACTCTCTTAGTGCTTAAAATGCCTAACTCCTGTGGTAACCATTGCTATTCCTTTTTGGTTGGCCATATCGATAGAATCTTTATCCTTGATTGAGCCTCCAGGTTGGAGCACAGCAACAATCCCTGCATCCGCTGCCAATTCAACACAATCAGGGAAAGGGAAAAATGCATCAGATGCCATCACGGCCCCAATTAAGCTAAAATTAAAGGAATGAGCCTTTACGATCGCCTGTTTCAGCGCATCAACCCTTGATGTTTGTCCAACCCCACTTGCCAATAACACATTATCCTTTACAAAAACAATCGTGTTGGATTTGGTATGTTTTACAATTTTATTAGCAAAGATGAGGTCTTTAATCGATTCATCGTTAGGTTTTTTATCGGTAACCACTGTCATTTGATCAGCGGCCTCTAAACTAAGGTCTTTATCTTGTTCAATCACACCGTTCAACAACGTTTTAAACTGCTTATTGCTTAATGTTACCTCATTGCGTTGCAAGATTACCCTATTTTTCTTGCCTTTAAACAACTCTACTGCCTCGGGCTGGTAGGAAGGTGCGATTAACACTTCAAAAAATAGGTTGTTAATCTCTGTTGCAGTTGCAAGATCAACTTCCACGTTAGTAATTAAAACACCGCCAAATGCAGAAACTGGGTCACAGGCCAATGCTACTTTCCAAGCTTCGAGCACATTATCTCTGGATGCTATTCCACAAGCATTGGTATGTTTTAGGATAGCAAAAGTTGGTTCGGTAAACTCGTCAATTAAACTAACTGCAGCATCTACATCCACCAAATTATTATAGCTCAGTTCTTTGCCGTTTAATTTGGTAAACATCTCATCTAAGTTACCGTAAAATGTACCTTGCTGATGAGGATTTTCTCCATATCTTAACGCTTGCGACTGTGTTAAGCTCTGCTTAAAAATAGCCAAAGGTTCTTCTGTATTGAAATAGTTAAAAATGGCCGTATCGTAATGAGAAGAGGTGTGGAAAGCGTTTTTAGCAAAAGCTTTACGCTGAGATAAGGTAGTATTGCCGTTTTGTGTTTCTAATTGCTGTAATAAAGTACCATAATCGTTCTTAGAGGCAATAATAACCACGTCATTGAAATTTTTTGCGGCAGCGCGGATTAAAGAAATCCCACCGATGTCTATTTTCTCAATAATCTCTTCATCCGTTCCCCCAGCTTTTACAGTTTCTTCAAATGGGTAAAGGTCAACAATAACCAGATCAATTTCTGGAATTTGATATTCAGCGATCTGTTCTTTATCGCCTGCTAAATTTCTTCGGTTTAAAATACCTCCAAAAACTTTAGGATGGAGGGTTTTTACGCGCCCGCCTAAAATAGAAGGGTATCCCGTCAAATCCTCCACTGCCGTAACTGGGAGGCCTAAATCTTTGATAAATTGTTCCGTTCCGCCTGTAGAAAATAAGGTAACTCCCTGTTGGGCCAAATATTGAACCAGGGGCGCTAAACCATCTTTATAATAAACTGAAATTAAGGCATTTTTGATTTGAACGGACTGGCTCATGAAGGGCAATTATTTTAAGCCGCAAAGGTAGGAAATGAGATGGTTTTTTTATTACAAATATTTAAATAAATCTAAGAATTGCTCAATTGCTATATTGTTTGATTGTTGGCACAATGCAATAGCAATTCAACAATATAACAATTGGTATGATTTAATGGGTGTCCCCACCTAAAACCTCGCATACCCCAAACTTTTGATGTCGGCTATAGAATGGGTTAAATATGTTTTTCCGTCCTTTAAAAACATAGGTGTTATCACTAATATCAACGATGGCCTCATACATGTGGTCGGTAATAAAAAAACCTTTGTTTACCTTCTCTTTGGTAAGCAAAGTTTTTATTTTTTCGAGGTGTATGGGCATGAGGTGTGAAAATGGCTCATCCAAAATCGTAAATTTCGATCTGGTTTTTATCATTAGATAAACTTCTACCAATCTGCGCTCGCCTCCGATAAATTTTTGATTTTTGTAGCTATGCGGCCTTCAAATTCTGCAGAAATAGTTCGAAAGAGGAAAAGGGAAGGTCGAAATCTTTAAATATTCTTTTTAAACTGAGTGAGGGAGGAATAAAACTAAATTGCGGGAGAATTACTCCATCCTGGGATTGCGAAAAAAATAAGGGTTTACCTCATAGGTTCTATTAATTTTCGAAAAGATATAGGCTTCAAATCCGTAGCCGTCCAATACTAATCGTTGCGTACCATCTTTATTCAGCGTTCTTGATTTGATAAGATCTTCAACCCCACTTTTAGGTGTTTCTGAAATCATATTCATTACGTTCCCGATGTACTTCTTTCGGTATGGGTCTACCTGATTTAGGGTGGCGTATTCAATTTTATTGAGTGATTTAAAATCCGTCAAAAAACGATCGGCATTCTTCACATAAATGGTGTCTGTTTTAGTCCAAATCAAAGTACCGCCAGGCCTAATGGACAAAATGTACAGCATTTGAGCGGTGTCAAGATTTATGCGGTATTTTTTATTGTAATCCAAAAAGACCCTTTTTAAAAGTTTATATTCATTTTTTGCAGCAGACGCAATTAAGTTATTCCACCTAGTAGCACCCTCAATCTGCGATTTGGTGTTGTTTGGTGGAACAGTTTTTTTCTTAAGTGCTTTCCAATATTCTTGTCGATGTAGAAAATAGGTGTCGGAAATTTTTTGTGCATTAACAACTGAGACCTGTAGGATAAATAAAAGTATCAGCCCAACTCTGCTCACTTTTTTATCTTTTTTATAATGCTTTCAACAATCCTAGGATAATGCAAATGCTCTAACTGCTGACCTTTAAACTTAATCATTTCGAGATTGTCTCCTTTTTCGATCCGGTACTTAGCCTGATAGATCATTTCGCCCTCATCATAATTATCATTCACATAGTGGATAGTAATTCCTCCCTCAGGTTCTTTTGCGTCCAAAACGGCTTTGTGCACGAAATCTCCATACATGCCCTTACCGCCAAACTTGGGTAAGATTGCAGGGTGGATATTGATGATTCTGCCGGGATACTCCTTTAAGAGATTTTTCGGGATCAGCCATAGAAAACCCGCCAGAACGATCAGGTCTATATCGAGGTTTTTTAACAGATCGATAACGTTGTCTGTCTTGTAAAATTCGTGCTTGTCAAAAATGTGCGAAGGTATTTCGAAACTATCCGCCCGTTGCAAAACATAAGCATCTGGGTTATTGGTTAATACCAAAGCAACCTCTACTTCTATGTTGCGCTTAAAATGCTCCATTAATTTTTGGGCGTTTGATCCTGATCCTGAAGCAAAAATTGCGATGCGTTTTTTCAAAATATCGTTGTGAGGGGCTTTTTTTTCCAAAAATAACATTTTTAGACACTTAAAGGCAAAAAAATGAATTCAATAATGAACAATGTAAACTATTTTAGGTGTTCCTTTGTTAATGGAGAAAAATATAATGGTTAAAAACTACCCTTTCTACATCAAAGCTCCGGTTATATTGCTTGGATTAGTGGCTGCAATATTCATTTTGAGCGTTTTAAAAGATGTTCTTGTGCCTTTGGCATTTGCTGTGCTCATTTCTATTCTGTTAAACCCCCTAACCACTAGGCTTGAAAGAAAGATGCCTCAAATCCCCTCTATAATCTTGTCTATGCTGTTTGCCATAGCCGTATTAATTGGTCTTATGTATTTCCTCTCTTCACAAGTGGCACACTTTTTTGATGATTTAGATTCCATAAAACTTAAATTATCACAAATAGCAGACGAGATCCAGATTTGGGTAGAACGTTCGCTCGGAATGTCTACGCAAAAACAAACCCAAATTATTAAAGACGCCGAAAATAACAGCAAGGCTATAATTGGACAAACCCTAACGGGAATTTTAGGGGTCTTAAGTGTTGTTTTTCTAATTCCGGTATATACATTTTTGATGTTGCTCTATAAAAAGCTAATTCTAAATTTTTTATATGAAGTGTTTTCTGAAGAGAACCAAAAAAAAGTAGGAGAAATTTTAAGCGAGACCAAATCAGCCATCCAAAGCTATATTGTTGGACTTTTGATCGAAACAAGCATTGTAGCTGTACTTAATTCTGCGGCATTACTAATATTAGGAGTCCAGAATGCCATTTTAATAGGGGTAATTGGGGCTATTTTAAACCTACTACCCTACATAGGGGGTTTGGTTGCTATCGCTTTGCCCGTGCTTATGGTAACGCTTACAAAGGATGGGTTCTCTACACAATTGTTGGTTATTGGCGCCTATGCGTTTATTCAATTTATAGACAATAATATTTTGGTTCCGAGAATAGTTTCAAGTAAAGTTCAAATTAATGCGCTGATCTCTATTGTAATTGTTTTGCTAGGGGCAGCACTTTGGGGCATACCTGGAATGTTTCTTTCCATTCCCTTTATCGCCGTTCTTAAAATAATTTTCGATAGAATTGAAGGCCTAAAACCTTGGGGCAAACTGCTTGGAGATAACATTCCTACAGAACACATGGGACAATTAAAGAGATTTAGGCGAAAAAAACCCGCACTATCCGAAAAGATATAAAATATTTGTAAATCGTTTTGCATTTTAAAAACATAAACTCTATATTTGTGCCTCCAAAAGAAAAGGGTACTCCTCGCGGAGCAGTCCGAAATATAGTTAACAGAAGATAAAAAGGCTACACAAGAATGGCAAATCATAAATCGTCTTTAAAAAGAATTAGAGCAAACGCGACAAAACGTCTACGTAACAGATATCAAGCAAAAACTACTCGTACTTTCATTAAGAGATTACGTGCTGCTGAAGATAAGAAAACTGGTGCCGAACTATTACCGAAAATAATTTCGATGTTAGATCGTTTAGCTAAGAAAAACGTAATTCATAAAAACAAAGCAGCAAACAATAAATCTAAATTAACGAAATTCGTTAATGGTTTAAAGTAATCGCTTTTAAAATATAGGAAACGGTATAGTTCAGCACTATACCGTTTTTTTATGCCTATATTTTTTTAATTCTTAAATGATAATATTAGCCCTAAGTTGTTGTTTTATTTTTTATTAAGGCTTTTCCCGGCAAATTTTATACCATTACAATTAGATCATAAAGCTCAAAAATTGATCGCATACAAATGGATAAACTAGAGCCTAAATTAGAAATAAAAAACTGGGCAGAGGCCGATAGACCACGAGAGAAATTGCTCTTACAGGGCCGAAGGCAATTAACTAATGCCGAGTTGATCGCCATTTTAATTAGAACGGGTAACCTTACAGAGAATGTGGTTGAAGTAAGTAAACGCATTCTCAGTTTCTACAATAACGATTTAACGAAACTCTCTAAACTTGACGTTAAAGATCTCTCTAAATTTAAAGGGATCGGACTGGCAAAAGCCATTACCATCGTTGCGGCCCTTGAACTTGGTAGGAGGAGAAAGGAATCAATTCATGATAAGCTTCAAAAAATCAGTTCTTCCAAAGATGTAGACCTGGTGTTACGGCCCGAACTAGCAGATTTGCCCCATGAAGAATTTTGGATTCTATTGCTTAACCGGGCAAATTTTGTAATCGGCAAACAATTTATCAGTAAAGGCGGACAGTCAGCTACCGTAGTCGACCCTAAAATCATCTTTAAAATTGCCATAGATCAGCATGCCGCAGCGATCATCCTTGCACATAATCATCCCTCCGGTAATTTAAAACCCAGCAAAGCTGATTTAAACATTACCAAGAAACTGGTAGAATCCGGTCTTTTATTAGACCTTCCAGTGCTAGATCACCTTATTATTACCGACCAATCTTTTTTTAGCCTTGCTGATGAAGGATTGATGAAAGGCGGAGTAGGGTGTTGGGAGGGGGGAGTGTGAAGTTGGAGTTTGGAGTTTGGCGTCTTAAGTCGGAAAAACTTGAACCAGTAAGTTGTAATACAAATCGCTGTAATCCTAAAATCAGTGTAATCAACCGCGAAGCGAAAAGCAGGCGAAAAGTACGAAGTCGGAAAAACTTGAATCAGTAAGTCGTAATAGAAATCGGTGTAATCTTCTTCCTCGGTGTAATCATCTTAAATCTGTGTAATCATCTTAAATCAATTTTGTAGATTTGAGTATATGAAAAAATCTCTCTTACTTTTAATTGTATGCTTATCGATAGGGTCGATAGCTTTTGGTCAGAAAAACCAACCTATAAATGTAATTAGTTATAACATTAGATATTACAATAATACTGATGGCGTAAATATCTGGGAAAACAGACGGGAAAATGTGAAAGCATTGCTCAAGTTTTACGATGCTGATATTGTGGGGGTCCAAGAAGCGATGGCCAACCAGTTTGATTATATAAAAGAAAACTCAGACTATGATGCTGTTGGTGTTGGGCGCGAGGATGGGATCAGAAGAAATGAATTTTCTGGTATTTATTTTAATAAAAACAGATTTATTAAAAAAGAAACGGGCAATTTTTGGCTTTCAACAACTCCTGAAGTACCAAGCAAAGGTTGGGACGCCGCACTAAATCGCGTTTGTACATGGGTAAAACTATATGATAAAATAAATAAGAGAGAATTTATCTTTTTCAATACCCATTTTGATCATGTGGGTGTACAGGCACGAATCGAGTCAGCAAAATTAATCAAAGAGAAAATCCAACAGATTGCCCCCAAATTACCCGTTGTTTTTACTGGCGATTTAAATGTAACCCCAGAAACAGACGCCATCGCCACCATTAAATCTTTTTTAACTGACGCTAAAGAAATAACATTAGAGCCTCCTTATGGTCCGAATGGTACATTTAATGATTTTGATTTTAATAGTCCACTCAAAAGAAAAATCGATTACATTTTCGTAAATAAAGGCTTTAGAGTACAGAAATTCGCTGTTTTATCAGACAGTAAGGATTTACATTATTACTCGGATCACCTCCCCGTGTTTGCAAGGTTGTTTTTTAATTAAGGTTCAACTATCTTTAAACAACAAAAGTTGGTTATGAAAAAAATCTATTTCTTATTGCTCTTGGTCTTGCCGTTCATTTCATGTAAAAAGCCCTGTGGATGTGTAAACATTGATGCAGACTTTAGGCTTGCTTATACAAATGCAGCTGGTGCAGATCTTTTGAACGCTGCTACCTCCAATGCGATAAAAGCAGAGGATATTGAAGCTTTTATTTTAAAAAATGGAGTTAAAACCCGCCTTTATCAAGGCAACTTGGATGCGCCAAAGTTTTTTAAAATTGTAAAAGAAAATGCAGATGGCAAATACAAGATGATTGTTTATTTCGACGTTATTCCTGAAAATTTTAATGGCAATCGAATTACTCAGTACCTGAGATACAAGGATGGGACCGAAGATGAATTTATTGGTGAATTCTTAAATACGAAAAACAACAAGGCACTATTAAAACTATGGATCAACGGAGTATTGCAACAGGAGCCAAGTTCAACTCGCCAAAATCCAATAGTGATGGTTAAGTAAATTAATTAAAACCAAACCGTTTTTCGAATAATGCTAGGGCGTGCATGCTAAAATTTCCGGTCCAATTTGAGATTAATGGACATTTGTACCATTATCATTATATAATCGAAACCTTAGCGTTTATAATTGGCATACGTACCTATTATTTTTTAAGAAAAGGAGTTAAGGATCCTATTTCAGACGAGAATAGGTTATGGATTTTATTAGGGGCCATGCTTGGCGCTTTAGTGGGTTCACGGTTAATCGCTGTGTTAGAAGATCCCCAGGAATTAAAAAACCTTACCTTTTTAACCTTATATTCAAGTAAAACTATTGCTGGTGGTTTAATAGGCGGTTTAATAGGGGTAGAAAGCATAAAAAAAATTATCGGGGTAAAAATTGCTTCAGGAGACCTGTATGTGCTCCCTTTACTAATCGCGATATTTATCGGTAGAATTGGGTGCTTTTTGATGGGTATCGCCGAACCCACTTTTGGCATTCGCACAAGTTTTTTTATGGGGATGGATTTAGGTGACGGTACGCTCAGACATCCTATTGCCTTATACGAAATGTTCTACCTTTTATTGGTGATTTTTTTGTTCCGACTAATAAAGAACGTAGACTTAATCAATGGCGATCGATTTAAATTGTTTATGGTACTATACTTTCTTTATCGTTTTTTAGTCGAATTCATAAAGCCATATCATCCCATATTTTTGAATTTGAGCATTATTCATTTATGCTCCTTATGCATTTTTATGTATTATTACAAATTCTTTAACAGGATGATATCCTTAACTTTAAAACAATCAGATGGCAAACACACGTGATTATATCTACTATGATTATACCAAAAGTCTGTGCCCAGAATGCCTTCAGCTTTGCGATGCGAAGATTGTTTTTCAGGATGAGAAAGTTTTCATGCTTAAAAACTGCCATACCCATGGAGATAGCAAGGTAATGATCGCTGATGATGTAGAATATTATAAACAGATCAGAAACTATAATAAGCAATCTGAAATGCCCTTAAAATTCAACACTAAAGTGCATTTTGGTTGTCCATATGATTGTGGTCTTTGTACCGATCACGAACAGCATTCTTGTTTAACGGTAATCGAGGTAACCGATAGGTGTAATTTAAGTTGCCCAACGTGTTATGCAATGTCCTCTCCGCATTATGGAAGGCACCGAACATTGGATGAAATTGAAATGATGATGGATGTTGTTGTAGCCAATGAAGGGGAGCCCGATGTAGTACAGCTTTCTGGTGGCGAGCCAACGGTACACCCTGATTTTTTTAAAATTTTAGATTTAGCGAAAACAAAGCCCATTAAACATTTAATGGTTAATACCAATGGAATACGAATCGCAAAAGATATCCATTTTGTAGAAAAACTGGCTAATTATATGCCCGACTTCGAGATTTACCTACAATTTGATAGTTTTAGTGCCGATGTTTTAACGAAATTAAGGGGTGAAGACCTAACAGATACAAGAATGAAAGCAATTGAACACCTCAATCTTTTTAATGTATCAACCACCTTAGTGGTTACCTTACAAAACGGATTAAACGATCATGAAATTGGTTCAATTCTCGAATATGCCCTAAAACAAAAATGTGTACGTGGGGTTACTTTTCAGCCAACCCAGGTTGCTGGACGAAATGATAATTATAATGATCAAGCAGGAAGGATTACCCTTACTGAAGTGCGGAGAAAAATTTATGAGCAATGCCCAATTTTTACGCCACAGGATTTAATTCCCGTACCTTGTAATCCGGATGCCTTATGCATGGCATATGCCTTAAAAATCGATGGTGAAGTGATACCAATGACGAATCTCATTAATCCTGAAGACTTATTGAATAATTCTAAGAATACCATTGTTTTTGAACATGATGAAAAATTAAAAGAACATATGCTAAACTTATTTAGTACAGGTGTTTCGGTTGATTGTGCAGAAAATACCTTCGGCGAATTAATGTGTTGTTTACCACGAGTGCAATCTCAGAACCTTAGCTATAACAATCTCTTTCGCATCATCATCATGAATTTTATGGACGCATTAGACTTTGACGTAAGGGCAGTAAAAAAATCATGTGTGCATATTGTGAGCGATAAATACAAGATCATTCCTTTCGAAACCATGAATATATTTTATCGTGACCATAAAATTGATCTCATAAGAGAAAAACTGAACTTAAATTAACTGAAACGGAATGGGAGCATTAATTATTTTTTCGATTTTATATTGGATTGCCGTAGGGGTTCTTTTTGTGCTGGGCATAATTAGGATGGTCTCACTATCCAGTAAGGACCTACCAGTTAAGCCTGGGCTAAATTTGTTAATTATTTCTGTTGTGATGCTCGTTATTGGGGTGGGTGCCTGTGCAGCAATTTTAGGCGGATTATAACTGAGTAGAACAGCCCCGTTAGGCTCATCCTGCTAACGAATCTACCAACTACATCTTTTATTTATTCTTCGGCTTTTCTTTTTTCTTTACAAATGTTATGGTATTCCGTCGATTTTCTGGAAGCCAAATCGCTTGCTTATCATTTACACTCTGTATTTTTAACGTATCCGTGCCAACCAGTCGGATTAAGTGATAACTCATTTGGGTACGTGTACTGTTCCCGTTGTCCACAATCATTAATTTAAGCCGATCAAGTCCTCCCTTTTTATCGAATTCGTATGAACCATCAGTTTTCACCTCATTTTCATTACGTTCAGTTATGCTTGTAAATTTTTTGTCGACATCAAATCTATAGCTCAACTTACTTTTCTTTTTGGGGCTTTGATACTCCCAAGTGCCTAATACGGCTTCGTAATTCAGTTCTTGTGCATTGGCAATCGAACTTGCAATGCAAAGAAGGAAGGCAAATAAAATGCCAATGGATTTCATCATTTGAATTTATGCTTGATTATAGTACTATATACAAAACAAGGGCCACTTTGTTTGATTTGTGGCTTTGCCTTTCAGCTATAAATAATATCTTTGCCATTCAATAAACAAGCGCATGGCGTTTGGCGTCTCTCGATCGCCCAATGCTTAACGCCAAACGCAACACGCATAAGATGAAAATATCATATAGTTGGCTTAAACAATTTATACAAACCGACCCGTCTATCGGACAGGTTGGGAAATCACCTCAAGAAATATCCCTCATTTTAACAGATATCGGATTAGAAGTAGAAAGCTTAGAAAAAGTACAGCCCATTGTGGGGGGATTGGAAGGTTTGGTAATTGGGCATGTGGTATCCTGTACCCAACATCCAAATGCTGATCGTTTACGGGTAACAAAAGTTGATGTAGGAGCCGGAGAGTTATTGCAGATTGTATGTGGCGCTTCAAACGTAGCTGTGGGTCAGAAAGTAGTGGTTGCAACTGTAGGTACAACAGTGTTTCCGAATGAAGGCGAGCCCTTTACAATCAATAAATCTAAAATTAGGGGAGAAGTATCCGAAGGGATGATCTGTGCAGAAGATGAAATTGGATTAGGAACATCCCATGAAGGCATTATGGAACTGCCATCTGCAACTGAAATTGGTATAGCTGCAAAATCCCACTTCAAAATGGAGGACGATTTTGTATTTGAAATTGGCTTAACCCCAAATAGGGCCGACGCTGCTTCGCACCTGGGTGTGGCCAGAGATTTAGCCGCATATTTACGCACAAGCTATCAGATGCCGGATATTTCCGCCTTCAAAGTAGACAACGAAAATCTTAAGATTGATGTTCAGGTTGATGATACAGAAGCCTGCCCACGATACAGTAGTTTGACCCTTAGTGGCGTAACGGTTAAACCGTCTCCAGATTGGTTAAAAGATAAACTAAAGGTAATTGGCATTCGCCCGATTAATAATATCGTAGATGTAACCAATTATGTGCTGCACGAACTCGGTCAGCCATTACATGCTTTTGATGCCGACCAAATTAAAGGAAAAAAAGTAATAGTTAAAAAATGTGCCGAGGGAACGCCGTTTGTAACTCTCGATGATGTAGAGCGGAAACTTTCTTCGGCAGACCTTATGATCTGTAATGCGGAGGAACCCATGTGTATTGCAGGGGTCTTTGGTGGAAAAACCTCTGGTGTAAGTGATCAAACTACAACCATTTTCTTAGAGAGCGCCTATTTTAACGCAGTTTCGGTACGTAAAACGTCTAAAAGACATAATTTAAAAACGGATGCCTCTTTTAGGTTTGAACGTGGTACCGATCCAGAAATTACGGTTGTAGCCTTAAAAAGGGCCGCTCTGCTGATTAAAGAAGTTGCTGGGGGCGAAATTTCTTCATCCATATCTGATATCTACCCAGTAAAATCACAGCCTTTTGATGTAGAAGTAAGCTATGCTAACATTGTTAAGCTAATCGGACAAGATATCCCATCAGCAGAAATTAGGGAAATTATTTTGGCACTGGGCATTTCAATTGCTAATGAAACAGCCGATGGCCTAAGCTTAAAGGTGCCTGCTTACAAAGTTGATGTTACCCGCGAATGTGATATTGTTGAAGAAGTATTAAGGATTTATGGCTACAACAATATCCTTATCCCCACTAAAGTGAATGCTTCATTGGCCTATACGGCAAAGCCGAATAAGGAAAATGTTCAAAATCTAATTGCCGATATGCTTACAGCTAATGGCTTTCTAGAAATTTGGTGCAACTCATTAACGCGGGCCACCTTTTCGAAAAATCCAGGAGAAGCTGTACAAATTTTAAATCCGCTGAGTTCTGATCTAAATGTTATGCGTCAAAGCCTGTTGCAACCGGCGTTAGAAAGCGTGGCCTATAATCAGAACCGAAAAAATACCGATCTAAAATTCTATGAATTTGGTAAAACATACCACCTCATTGGAGATCAGTACATAGAACGTCCTCGTTTATTAGTGCTCTTAAGTGGTGCCAAACAAAGCGAACAATGGAACCATACTTCTACACCTTCAACATTCTATAACTTAAAAGCAACTGTTGACTCAGTTATTGGCAGATTGGGTTTGAGCAATTACCAGACCGAAGAGGTAAAGGATGAGAATTTTGCATTTGGTATAAAATATTTTAGGGGAGATAAAGTTTTGGTTTCTTTTGGCGCAGCAACAGCCGCAGATAAAAAGCAAACTGGAGTAGATAAAGAGGTGTACTATGCAGATTTTGACTGGGCGGCATTGTTGGATGCAGTTCGCAAAAATAAGATCATAAATAAAGAAGTGCCTAAATATCCAGCGGTGAGGAGAGACCTTTCTATGTTAGTTGATAAGGAGGTAACCTTTGACCAACTGAGAACAATTGCATTTAAAACGGAGAAAAAATTGGTTAAGCACGTACAGGTATTTGATGTTTACGAGGGAGATAAATTACCTGAGGGGAAAAAATCTTACGCACTTAATTTTACCTTACAGGATGAAGAGCAAACTTTAACTGATAAGCAAATTGATGCGATTATGCAAAAGATTATCGCTAACTTGGCCCAAACTGCGAAAGCAGAAATAAGAAAATAATTAACACGCCCGGCGCTTAGCGCTAAGCGAAAGAATAGAAATCATGTCTTCGGTTGCCGATCAATTAAATAGTGTATTACAAAAAACAGCTCGATTAATTGAGCTTTGTAATGCATTACAAGAAGAAAATGATTTACTTAAATTAGAAGCACAACAAACAAAAGCGGCCTTAGATGCTGCAAAAATAAAGCATACCGATCTCGATGAAAAGTTAAGGGTTCTTAAATTAGCAAAGAGTATTGAAGGAACAAGTGAGAAGTCACTTGATATAAAGCAAAAAATTAACGAATTTGTGCGGGAGATTGATAAGTGTGTAGTGTTGCTTAAAAAGTAAGCAGCATAAAATTGAAACAAAAGCTAGAAAATGGGAGAAATCTCGATTAAAATAACTATTTCTGACCGTATATATCCCTTAAAGGTAAATATGGAAGAGGAAGAGATTGTAAGACGGGCAGCTAAGATTATTAATGAGCGCATAAAAGACTACCAAGAAAATTATGCGGTTAGAGATAAACAGGATTTGCTTTCAATGGCGGTATTGCATTACGCAACGGCTGTATTGAGATCAGAAAATAAAGCACAAAACCAAGATACTGCAGTTGCCGAACAAGTTGAAGAATTAGATAGTTTATTAAACGGTTTTTTCGCTAAATAAAACGTTCTTTATAAGGGTTGATAAGTAATCTAACCTCATTAGCTAATAAAATTTGGCCGTTGCTGAGTTTTTATGTTTCAATATTTCTTGGTTTAGCCCATCATCAGCTTTGCTGGATTGGTTAAAAATCAAGTGCATACGACATAATAATTTAGTAACGGTTTTTTATTTAAACAAAGATGGACATAATAGATATTACGGGTATTATTGGAGGTGTACTTGCCAGTTTGGCACTCGGCATAGTTATAGGAAGATACCTATTGCGTAACCTGTTGAAACAACAAGAAGTTGCCGCACAGAATAAAGCAAAAAAGATATTAAGAGATGCAGAAAGTAATGCAGAAATCTTAAAAAAAGACAGACTGTTAGAAGCCAAAGAAAAGTTCTTGCAAATGAAAACTGAGCACGAACAACAGGTGAATAGCAGAAACAACGAAGTTAACCAACGTGAAAATAGCATTAAGCAAAAAGAACAGTCGCTTAATTCTAAGTTGGAAAACATGGATCGCAAGGAAAAAGAATTAGATACACATAAAGCTAACCTAGAGAAGCAAACCGCTTTGGCCCTTAAAAAGCAGGAAGAGGTAGATGTGTTAAAAAACCAACATGTGCAACAATTGGAAACCATTGCTGGCCTCAGTGCCGAAGAAGCAAAAAATCAATTGGTAGAGAACATGAAAAGCGAAGCGCGCTCTCAAGCTATGATGCAGGTTAAGGATATTGTAGACGAGGCCAAATTAACGGCTAGTAAAGAGGCAAAGAAAGTGGTGATCCAAACCATTCAACGTACAGCCGCAGAAGCTGCAATAGAAAATTCAGTATCTATCTTCCATATTGAGAACGACGAAATCAAAGGTCGGGTAATTGGTAGGGAAGGAAGAAATATCCGTGCCCTAGAAGCGGCAACGGGAATTGAGATCATTGTTGATGATACACCGGAAGCCATCATTTTATCTGGTTTCGACCCGGTAAGGAGAGAGATTGCCCGTTTGGCTTTACATCGTTTGGTAACAGATGGTCGGATCCACCCCGCTCGTATTGAAGAGGTAGTGGCCAAAACAAAAAAACAGATCGAAGATGAAATCGTAGAAATTGGGGAGCGTACGGTAATTGATTTAGGAATCCATGGCTTGCATCCAGAATTGATCAGAATGGTTGGTCGCATGCGATACCGCTCCTCTTACGGACAGAATTTGTTGCATCACTCTCGTGAAGTGGCCAATTTCTGTGCTACAATGGCTGCAGAGTTAGGCTTAAATGCAAAAATGGCTAAACGTGCAGGTTTATTACATGATATTGGTAAGGTACCAGACGACAATCCAGAATTGCCTCACGCAATTTTAGGAATGCAATTGGCCGAAAAATATAAGGAACATCCTGAAGTGTGTAATGCTATTGGTGCCCACCACGACGAGATCGAGATGACCTCAATGATCTCCCCAATTGTACAGGCTTGTGATTCGATCTCTGGTGCCAGACCAGGTGCCCGAAGAGAAGTGGTTGAAAGTTACATCAAGCGTTTAAAAGAACTTGAGGAATTGGCATTATCTTACCCAGGAGTAGAAAAAACCTTTGCGATCCAAGCGGGAAGAGAATTACGCGTAGTGGTAGAAAGCGAAAGAGTAACCGACCAACAAGCCGAATTACTCGCAGCAGATATTTCCAATCGTATCCAAACGGAAATGACCTATCCAGGCCAGATTAAGGTTACGGTAATTAGAGAAACCAGATCTGTAGCGTTTGCAAAATAAACAATGATTACACAGATTAGATAGATTACACAGATTTAAAAGTGATGGATAAAATTTTCATCACTTTTTTTATTTTTATGTAATTTAGTCTAACCTTAAATACCAACTACGTTGTGCCTTCGTGGTAAAAAGCTAACCAAATGGAAAAAATTGAAAAACGTCAGGTAGATATTTATTTCGATAAATATGCTGAGAGCCATCAAGATCATACCAATGAAACCATTCATTGGATTTGTGTACCATTAATTGTTTTTAGTCTATTGGGCCTGGTTTGGTCCATTCCATTTCCCCATTTGGATTTTTTAGGCAAATACAATGGCTTCGTTAATTGGGCATCCTTTTTAATCGCATTCTCTGTCTATTACTACTTCACACTCTCCCCAGTATTATCTTTCTTAATGCTTTGGGTGATAGGATTAATGGCATTCTGCATTGTTCAGTTAGAAGCATGGGCGGCAAACGGGGGACCAGCAGTTTGGATGTCATGTTTAGTTATTTTTGTTGTTGCCTGGATCGGACAGTTTATTGGTCATAAAATCGAAGGTAAAAAGCCCTCGTTTTTAGATGATGTTAAGTTTTTATTAATAGGACCCATTTGGCTGTTGCATTTTATCTGTAAGAAAGTAGGAATTCGGTATTGATAATTTAAAATGTGAGATGGAGGATGGAAGATGTTCAAAAGACATTCTCCCTTAGAGCGGTTAGTTTCACCACCTAAGAATGCTTAGAAACCTCAGTTGAAATTTGAATCCATCTTTGCGTTCTTTGCGAAATTCCCTGGGTTCTTTGTTTTTAAATTTCCACCATCTTAGACATCTAAGAACAGCTAAGTGTGTTTGCGCTCTGTTCTCTCAACCCCAAACGCTTATCCCCAAACGCTTATCGCCCAGCGCCCACCGCCACACGCCCAGCGCCCACCGCTTAACAATTTTTTAACCTTCGCATCATCGAATGGTAATTTACCTCTAACATCAACCTAACATTGAGTTAATAGGTTTGCTTAAACAAAATTATAAGCAAATTGAAATCACAATTAACTTTTAAGAAAGGAATTTTCACAATTGTATGTGTAATTGGTAGCCTCGCTGCTTTCGCCCAAGGAACAGGAAGAATTTCGGGTACGGTAGCAGATAAAAAAACAGGAGAGACGCTAATAGGGGTTTCTGTTAAACTTTCTGGCACGGCTAAAGCAGTAGGAACAGATGTTGATGGTAAGTATGCTATTGCAGGGTTAGCCGATGGAAAATATACATTGGAAATCTCCTATGTTGGCTATGCTCCAAAAAAGGTTACTGATATTGAGGTAAAAACCGGTGAAACTACTTCATTGAATATAATCTTAGAGGAATCAGGAACTTTATTAAACCAAGTAACCGTTACAGCTTCTTATAAGCAGGAATCGGTAAACTCTCTTTATGCAAAGCAAAAAAACAGTGCTGTAATCTCTGATGGTGTTTCAAGCGATCAAATTAAAAAATCACCAGACAAGAATACTTCAGATGTTTTAAAACGGATCAGTGGTGCCACCGTTCAGGACAATAAATTCGTAGTGATTAGAGGCTTAAGTGATAGATATAATACCGCTACGCTTGATGGGGCCGCCTTGCCAAGTACAGAACCAAACCGGAAAGCATTTTCATTCGATATCGTGCCCTCCAACCTTGTCGATAATATTATTGTAAGTAAAACTGCTACGCCAGATCTTCCAGCCGATTTTACGGGAGGTGCCATCCAGATCGTAACTAAGGACATACCAGACCATAATTTTTTTAGCCTTGGTCTCGGACAAGGTTATAACAGCGCTTCTACCTTCAACGATTTTAAAAGTGGGGTTCGAAATCCTACAGACTATGTTGGATTTGAAAACGGAGATAAAGCATTGTCGTCTAGTTTTCCCTCTACAAATAAAATCGTGAACAGATTGCTCGTGCCTGGCCAAAGTATTGCGGCAATGAAAAATTTGCCACAAAACTTTAACATCTACACCAACATGGCCCTGCCTGCGCAAAACTTGCTGTTTACCTTAGGAAGAGTTAAAAATTTTAAAGGGAGCAACAATAAACTAGGGGCATTATTTTCTGTAACCTATCGCAATTCTCAAAATATAAGCAATGATGTTATGCGTGATTATGTTGATGTGGACTATAGAGACAATGTTTATAAATTTTCTACTAACGTTGGTGCTATTGCCAATTTTGCCTATAGTTTTGGGAAAAGTAAGATCACTTTTAAAAACATCTATAATAGAGGATATGATGATGTTTTCTTGTCGCGATCAGGCCTGAATTCTAGTGTGGGCGGGGGAGCTGATGTTAAATTCTTCGCTTTCGATTTGATGGAAAAAGCCCTGCTTAAATCCACTCTCGAAGGTAGTCATCCCCTTGGGCAAAAAAATGCAAAGATCAATTGGTCGTTAAGTTATAGCAATACCTTAAATGATCAACCAGATCAGAAAAAAGTATCTTACTACAGAAACCAAGCCGATATAGGTACTCCAAATTATGCCTACTTTGCGAACGTAACCACACTAGGGAAAGAAAATACAAGATTATATTCAAAGCTAAACGAAGATGATTTCTCTGGGGGGGTTAACTATGTTTTGCCCATAAAAATGTTCGGACAAACTTCTTCCTTCAAAGCCGGCGCAAGTTCCTTGTACCGCGACCGTACATTTAATGCTCGATTTTTAGGACTTCAATTAAACACCGGTACACCAGATGCAAATTTGATTAGACAAAGGCCCCTAAATACTTTATTTGCCAATGATGTATTAAGTAATGGCACCTATACCCTTGATGAAATTCCTGGTGACGCAGACAGCTATACAGCCAATTCGATCACCAATGCGGGCTATTTGATGTTAGACAATAAGTTTGGCACAAAATCAAGACTTGTTTGGGGTGTAAGGGTTGAACAGTTTCATGTTGCCCTTGATGCGAAAGTGAAAACTCCCCAAACTTCGGTGGATGAAAACTATATAGATGTTCTCCCATCCGCAAATTATACCTATAGCTTAACACCAAAGATAAACTTAAGGGCTTCTTATTATCGTACGTTGGCCCGTCCAGAATTTAGAGAATTATCTTCAGGATCCTTTTACGATTATGAACTTTTGGCCATACAGCAAGGAGATCCTAATCTAAAGGAGGCGAGGATAGATAATGGTGATATTAGATTTGAGTTTTATCCGCAAGCAGGTCAGGTAATCTCTATATCTGCCTTTTATAAAAAATTCCATAATGCTATTGAGTCTTTCAATAGCGATGTGAACTCGTCTAGGACAATTACTTACCTCAATACTGATAATGTTAACGTATATGGAGTGGAGTTCGAGTTCAGAAAAACACTCGATTTTATAATGCAAACAGATTTTTTAAAGAAAACCACATTCTATACTAACCTCTCTTTCATGAAATCAAAGGTTGAAACGAATGATACGGGGATCGATCTGTTAGAACCAAATAGGCCAATGGTAGGCCAGGCCCCTTATGTCATAAATGCAGGGTTACAACATAGTTTCTTTAATGATAAGTTAAATTTCAATGCGCTGTACAATAGGGTAGGTCGTAAACTCAACATTGCCGGTGGTCGCCTATTTCACGGAGTGTGGGAAAATCCTCGAGATGTTATCGATCTACAATTGGCCTTAAAAGTGTTAAAAACTAAAGGAGAGTTGAAATTTAATGCAGGGGATATCTTAAACCAACGTAATACTTTTTATTTTGATAATGATCAGGATAAGAAATATAGCATAGCAAATGGAGATTATACGCTAAGTAGTTATAAACCTGGAAGCAATTACTCATTATCATTTACCTATTCATTCTAATGTTAACTAATCTACCTATCCAAAGGGAGAGATTTAACAATAATTTAAAATCCTTTTAATGAAGGAATTATATCTGAAGTCCATTTTTGTACAAATAAAAAATTTATAAAAAGATGAAAAAACAATTATTACTTTGTGCCCTTAGCATTGTGTTTCTTTTGGCAAGTTGTTCAAAAAATGAAGGTGATGACGGAGAGGTAAATCCACCAATAGATGGAAATACCGTTGAGATTTCAGGTGATGTAACTGCAAATGCTACTTGGTCTGCTAATAAAATCTATTTATTAAAAGGCAATGTTTTCGTAACTAAAAACGCCACATTAACCATTGAAGCGGGTACGATAATTAAAGGTGATAAAGGAACCAAAGGAGCCTTAATAATTACGAGAGGCGCTAAGATTATGGCCGTTGGTACTCAGGATAAACCAATCGTATTTACATCGAGCATCGCAGCCGGTGCACGTTCGCAAGGAGATTGGGGCGGAATCATTTTATTAGGTAAAGCTCAAAATAATCTAGGTACCTCGGTGCCTATCGAAGGTATTTCTGACGCCACGGATAAAGGAAAACATGGCGGTACCGATAATGCAGATAATTCTGGTACAATGAAATATGTGCGGATCGAATATGCAGGGATCCCACTTAGTCCAGATAATGAGATTAACGGTTTAACCTTTGGTTCAGTAGGCTCTGGTACTACAATTGATTATATCGAGGTTTACCGTTCTGGCGACGATGCCTTTGAATGGTTTGGTGGTGCAGTTAATTGCACCCACTTATTAGCAATCGATACTTGGGATGATGATTTCGATACAGACAATGGTTTCTCGGGTAAAGTTCAATTTGGGCTAGCTCAGCGCTTATCTGTAACTGCCGATGTATCTGGGTCTAATGGTTTTGAATCTGATAACAACGCAGCAGGTGATAATACCACTCCACAAACGGCTGCAGTATTCTCTAACATGACAATTTTAGGTCCCGTTGGACAAGGCACGGTGAATGCTAACTTTCAACATGGTGCACAAATCCGCCGAAATTCAGCAATAAGTATCTTCAACTCTGTGTTTGCGAACTATACCGAAGGGATCTTTATTGACGATGCACTTCCGGCTTCTCCTTCAACCGCTAATTCACAAGCTAACCTGGTTGCTGGTAGAACGGTAATTGCCAATAATTTAATTTACGGATCGAACAGTAAATCAAATCAGATCAAGGCATCAAATGCAACTGCGTTAGGTGTAATTACGCCATTGTTAACCGCATCTAATATATTTGACGGTTCGCTGAATACCACAACAATATTAACCGACCCTTACAAATATGCGGCTGATTTAACGGCAGCTTCTACAGGCAGAGTAGGCACGCCCAATTTCACTGTAATTGCAGGTTCGGCAGCAGCAAGCGGAGCCTCATTTACCAATGCTAAGGTTTCTACTGGTTTCACAACGGTAGCTTATAAAGGTGCTTTTGGAACCGATAACTGGACAACAGGTTGGGCTAGTTTCGACCCACAATCTCTTCCTTATACTACTCCTGGAGCCGTAAAATAGTTTGCAGCTTATCCCAAAGGGATGCCTTTGGCACAGTTCACAGTTTATAGTTAGTAAAACTAAGGCCATGCTGATTTTTCAGGATGGCTTTAGTTCTTCCGGGGATCGTACTGATATACTACTTCGAAAGGCTTGTCCTTTAAACTGGCAGAAAGTTCGCCTATCCTTAAGTTTTGCTTTTGAGGGGTAGGCTCGCAAACCGAATAGGATTTTCCATTATAAATTATGGCATTGCCGATGGGTTTATCAAATGCAACTGCCATTGTAATGTGTGTAGGGTAAAGCATGGCTATCATTGGTAAATTGTAGATTTCTTTTACCAAATAAAAGAATAGGGCAGCCCGGTCATCACAATCACTATATTTAGTTAATAAAGTTTGCTCTGGCGATAGCCTTTTTTCTCTTCCAAAATTATCCTCATCATTCTCATATAAGAAAGCATATCGCGTAAAACGCATCAAGTAATCTACACCATTCTTTTTAGTCATGTTTTTTATATTTTCCTTAAGCAATGGAATAAGCGATTGATACGTTTCGTGACTTAAAGGGATATTAAAATAAGTCTCGAAATCTACACCGGGATAATTGGCGAAAATAGCATCTACTTCTGTGTTTAGCTTTATTTGGAAGTGGTACTGCTTATGCTTATAGCTAAAATCAATGGTTCTTTCTGTATAATCCTGAGGCTTAAAATCTGGCATCCTGGTTACTTTATAACTAAATGGATGTTGAGCTTCTGGTATTAAAATATCAACAGGCACATAGGTGTTTTCACTTTGAAACAGTTTACCATAATCATGATAGTTTAAACACATGTATTTTTTTTGGTCCACTATAAAAAAGGGAATATCAGCTATATCTTCATCGTTATTTACATAAAAGATAAGCTGATTATTGCCGATCGCTATTTTGGCATTATAGCCCGATTTTGCAAGCAAAAACCATTTATACAGGGTATATCTGTTATAGTTCTCGTTTTTAGGACTCATCTGTTGTGCAGTTTTTCTTATCAGCTGATAATAGAGCCAATCATTTAGCTTATACCTCTCTTTATAACTAACTAGGGATTGAACAAGATTTTGATAATCTCCTGCAATTAATTTATCATAAAAAGTTCTAACGCTTTGTTGCGTCAGGGTGTCATTAAAATCAATCAATATCGATGGATTTACCTCGAAATTAAATGTGCCTTCGTAAAAATCAAGAGCATAATTTTGCGCTTTCGCTCCCTGAAAGGTGAAGCAAAACGCAACAACGAGAAGCGCTTTGCAGCAAAGTTTATGGACATTTTTCAAAGCCTAAGAATTTTTGGTATATTAAATCTAAGTACAATAAATCAAACTCTACTAGAAAATTGACTGATTTTTTCAATCTGCTGTAGCGAAATCCCGTGCATTAACGTATAAGATTAAAAATAACATGTCATGAAACCTAAAAATGTACTTTTCAGAACTAGCGTAATCGCTTATATTTTGGTATTATTCACTATCTCATCCTGTAAAAAGGATAACACAAGTGAGATAGAAGCCAGAGAAAGTGAATACCGACAAATTGCTTGGAATTACTTAACCCCAAATGGGCAAGCAACGGTAACTACTAAAGTAGAGGATGCACCAATTACATATTTGGTGTACAAAGATCAACAGGCAGTATCCGTTAGATTTAATACTACACAGGATTCTCTTTTGGGACCTATTGTTATTTACATTTCGGTAGAAACAAAAGCTGTGCTCGGAATTGCTCCCAGATTTTAAAAACGCTTTCCGCCTATCGCTTTCCGCCTATCGCTCAACGCTAATCGCCTATCGCCATGCGCAACCACAAAGGTTACCTTCATTTTATACATACTTAACCTTAGCTGCCTACTTTTGCAATGTTAAAAAGCTGGTTACTTTTTAATGAAAGTTTAGGTTAGTTAATTAAAAAAGCCTCGATGGATGTCGAGGCTTTTCTTTTGGTCATCTGATGACTGCAGTCATCGGATGACTACTAAAAGTTCTTCCCTATCTTCTCTAGCATTTCCGTAGGGATTTGCTGCGCATCTACTACTAAAAAACCATCTAAACAATCAGAGAATTTAGGATCGATGTTAAAACAGATAATTTTTGCATTCAAATTCATATACTGTCTCAACAAAACTGGAATTTTGATATGGGAGTTTTCAATATCGCCTATCAGGCCGTCCAGATCTTTTAAAGAATCACTGCTCTCTACAAGCAGGTCGGTATCAATAGGCGTTAAATCAGCTTTAAATTTATTCTTTGGCTTTACATACGAGGCAAGTTCATAATCAAAGTGGTTTTTAGTAATGTAATCAACAATCAAAGACTTGGATAATTTCGAAAAATTATTGCTTATACTTACTGGACCAAACATGTACCGGTAGTGAGGATTATCTACCAAATACTTTAAGATCCCTTTCCATAGTAAAAATAGGGGTAAGGGTTTTTGTTGGTATTCTTTTCTGATCCACGAGCGGCCAAGCTCAATACCTCTTCTTAAAATGGGATAAAAAGGCTCTTTAATTTTAAACAATTCGGATAAATAAAAGCCCCTTCTTCCCATGGTATCTAAAATTTCATCGCCCTTGCCAATTCTGTACGCGCCAACAATATTTTCAAGATCTTTATCCCAGATAAATAAATGGTTATAATAAATGTCGTAATTGTCTAGGTCAATTTTTTTATTGGTGCCTTCGCCTACTTCCCTAAATGTAATTTCCCTCAATCTTCCGATTTCTCTTAAAATATTGGGGATACTGGCAGTTGGAACAATATAAACGTCATAATTTTTTTCCTCCCATACACGATAGTCGCCCAGTTTAGCTACTTCTTTAACAATTAGGTTTCGGTCTGTCTCTTCAACAACTTTAGCTGGAATCTTCTTTCGTTTGAAAAGATTGATCGGATTAAACAATTTCTTTTCTTCGGCCAAACTAGTGCCCAATGCATACGTTCTAGCTCTTAAAAAATCAAGCAGCTTATTGGTATCTTTTTTATAAGAAACATCTTCAATCTTTATGGGCTTGCCAATTCTAACTTTAATCTTTAACCCTTGTTTATTTAAAAATTCTGAGGGTAATTTTGCAGTGCGGAGGGTAGGATGAATGAAACTTAAAATATTGAATAGTACCCCATTATTACCATGGAAATAAATGGGTACAACCGGTACCTTTGATCTGGCTATTAATTTGCCCACCACTGGATGCCAGATGCGATCGGTAACTTCTTGGGTTTCCAAATTAAATGTGGATACTTCCCCAGCAGGGAAAATACCGATGGGTGTTCCGCTCTGTAATAAATCGAATGTAGCTTTTAAACCGCTTATGCTCGATGAATGCTGTACATTCTCAAAAGGATTAACAGCAACAAAGAATTCGCTTAGATTAGGGATCTTCTTTAAAATAAAGTTAACCATTACCTTTGCTTCGGGCCTTACGGTACACAATAGCTTTACTAAAGCTAGACCTTCTACACCCCCATAGGGATGATTTGCGATCGCAATAAAGCCACCTGTTTTAGGGATGTTCTTTAGGTCATCTTCATCAAAATCTATGGTAACGCCTATCGTTTCTAAAATCTTATCAACAAACTCTAATCCGGCAAAATGCTCATTTTTAGAGAAGACTTTATTGATATCGTTCAGCTTCATCACCTCCATTAATAAAGCGGCTAAGCCCGGTACGCCTAACTTGTCTATTTTGGTGGCTTTGGCAAACTCTTGTTTGGTAATAATCTTCATTTAGAAAACGGTGTTTTTTTAGTAAAGCAATATCAAAAATAAGATTTATATTTAGAGTACCTACGCTATCTATGAAAACATCTTGATTTTACCATTTTTTTTGACACAACTCATATAAAATCCAGATGTATCATCGCCGTAAAAAAATTAAACAAGGAGATGAAAAATTGGTTAAATAAATACTTTGGCTTCTCAAAGCGAGAGTACAATGGATTATTGGTCTTGATGGCCATTTTGCTGCTATTAAGTGTGTTACCGCACTTTTATACTGCTTATGTTGAAAAACCGGATTTGCCCACTTCACCTGAATTGGCTGCGGTACAGAAACTGATTTTAGTAAGTCGTGAGCGACCTATATATTACACAGCGAGCCACAATGCGATTGAAGATGATGAAGTTCAGGCCCGAACCAGTCTATTTAAGTTTGATCCCAATAAAATTGAAGTCGCACGATGGCAAACCCTAGGGCTTTCAGTAAAGCAGGCACAGGCCATCGTAAACTATAGAAACAAAGGGGGTAAATTTTTTAAGCCCGAAGATTTACGGAAAATGTACACCATATCGCCACAAAAATACGAGCAGTTGGCACCCTATATTACCATTGAAGGCAAGGATTTGAAGAACAAATTTCCCCATCTGGGCTATCCCGATAAGATCCCTTTTGCAAAAAAAGAGTTGCTCACTGTAGAAATTAATAGCGCAGATACTCTACAATTAGATGAAATTAAAGGTATAGGAGCAGCCTTTGCTAGAAGGATAGTTAAATACCGCGAAAGACTAGGTGGGTTTTATAAAAAAGAACAGTTAATTGAAGTATTTGGATTGGATAGTGCAAAATTTGAAGAGATAAAAGATCAAATTAGTATAGATGTTGATCTTATAAAGAAAATAAACATCAACACTGCCGAATTTGAAGATCTTAAAAACCATCCTTATTTAAAGTACAAACAAATTAACGCCATTATTCAATTCAGAAAACAACATGGTAGATTTAATGGCGTGGATGATTTAAAGAAAGTAGCTATCTTAACGCCGCAAAATTTGCAGACATTAATCCCTTATCTCACATTTTAAAATGATCGAAGACAAAATTAAACAGACCCTGCGGGATGTAATCGACTTTCCAAAACCAGGTATTGTTTTTAAGGATATAACACCAATACTAAAAGACCCGGCACTGTGCGCCGAAATTACCCAAGCCTTAGCCAAACAGTTAAGCACAATTAAAATTGATGTGGTGGCTGGAATTGAAAGTAGAGGTTTTCTGTTCGGACTGGCGTTGGCTCAAGTACTAAATGTGCCTTTCGTGCCTATACGTAAAGCTGGGAAACTGCCCTATAAAACCATTCAGCAATCCTACGCCCTCGAATATGGCAATGCAACACTGGAAGTTCATGAAGATGCTTTTAGTGCTGGCCAGCAAGTACTGATACACGATGATCTGTTGGCTACGGGAGGAACGGTTGTAGCGGCTTCTAAATTAGTAAATCAGCTAGGCGCACATGTTTCAGCGTATTCCTTTTTGATTAGCTTGGATTTTTTAAACGGGAAAGACAGATTAGATGTGTTTAGCGGAAATACATTTTCGCTGGCGAAGTTTTAATTTTTATTGATATACTCGACCAATTGTCAGTCTGAGCGTAGTCGAAGACAAGTTAGGCCCTTCGACTACGCTTAGGTTGACAAGCAAAGATTATTAATTCTAACTTACTGCAAACTGTAATTGCTTAGCATAGCTTAGCTCTTTGTGTCTTTGTGGTCAACTTCTATTGAAAGTTTCAAAATGGAATAATTCTCTATTGAAATAAATATTTTTTCAAAAATTTTTAGTAAAAAATTAACATCATTTTCCTCCAAAGAATTTAATGCAATGGGTTATTGAACCAAATACCAAAACATACTACCAATTAGGATATAAAAAACCCTTGTTTGTATTATATTATTTGCTTATCATTGTTCCAAACCAAATATAAATCTTAGAAACTGTTTAAATCCGAAGGCTATTATTTAGCCGAGAGTTTAAACAGTTTCTTTTTTTAATCCCTACCTATATGCACGCAGGTTTCAACTTTGAAGTTGCCGAAAATCAAGAATTAGTAAAAAAAATGGTCAGCGTTTTCGCCGAAAAACACATTCGGCCAAACGTAATGGACTGGGATGAAACCCAATATTTTCCCGTAGACGTATTTAAACAACTTGGAGAGCTTGGCTTGATGGGTGTTTTAGTGCCCGAAATATATGGTGGTTCGGGCTTTGGCTATCAAGAATATGTGGATGTAATTGTGGAGATCTCAAAGGTTTGTGGTTCTATCGGACTTTCTGTAGCGGCCCACAACTCTTTATGTACCGGCCATATTTTGGCTTTTGGAAGTGAAGAGCAAAAACACAGATGGCTACCAAAATTGGCTTCTGCAGAGTGGATTGGCGCTTGGGGACTAACTGAAGCCAATACAGGCTCAGATGCCCTACGCATGACAACAACTGCCGTTTTGGAAGGTGATGAGTATGTAATTAATGGCGCAAAAAACTGGATTACTCACGGGAAATCGGGAGATATAGCAGTAGTAATGATACGTACAGGTGAGGCAGGAAGCTCAAAAGGAATTTCGGCCATAGTGGTTGAAAGAGGAACCCCAGGGTTTACAGCCGGCAAAAAAGAAAATAAACTTGGGATGAGAGCGTCGGAAACCACTGAAATGATTTTCGATAATTGCCGTGTTCCGAAAGAAAATTTACTAGGCGTTGAGGGAGAGGGCTTTAAACAAGCGATGAAGGTGCTTGATGGGGGCCGGATCTCTATTGCAGCATTATCTTTAGGGATTGCAAAAGGAGCGTACATTGCCGCTTTAGCGTATGCACAAGAACGTCAGCAGTTTGGTGTACCCATATCAAGCTTTCAGGCTATTAGCTTTAAATTGGCTGATATGGCTACGGAAATAGAAGCATCAGAATTATTGATCAGGCAAGCCGCAGACCTTAAGAACAGGCATCAGCCCGTTAGCAAGGAATCCGCAATGGCAAAATACTATGCATCAGAAGTTGCGGTAAGGTGTGCAACAGAAGCAGTCCAAATTTTTGGTGGCTATGGATATACCAAAGATTTTCCTGTAGAGAAATTTTATCGGGATAGTAAATTGTGCACCATAGGTGAAGGTACATCAGAGATCCAGAAGATTGTGATTGCTAGGGAGATTATGAAGTAGGAAAGTCATCGGATGACTTTAAGTCATCCGATGACTCGTTTACCCCACGCTCATCGCCTACCGCATCGTTACGATCGTATCCACTACATATACGCTAAACCCTCGCCAAGGCAGGGCTCCCTTATATTCTCGGTAATGCAGTTCGAAAGTTTTACCGCTATTTAGCATCATTTTTTTTGCGGTTTCCTCATTATCTACAGAAAATTCAAATTCGTTGGATTGAACGCTGCCCACTTGTTTGGATTTAATACCTGATTGGATAAGTTTCCCTTCGTAGGTTTTAAATAGGTAGCCCTTTTTAACAATGAAGTTAAGTTCGCCAGCTTTTACACCTTCACCGAAAACAAAATAATAATGGTAATAAATAATAAATCCTATTAGTAGGATCAGTACTGCTGAGATGATAGAGACTACTTTTTTCCCCTTTGTCATAGTGTTTTAGTTAAATTTATTTAATTAAATACCGCTTATTACTAAACTCCTTCCTGGATATAAATGTTTTAATATAAATTATTGATAGAGTAACTCATCTATCGCTTCACCCTCCACGCGCCCGCGCTCCCCGCTGTACTCATTTTTTTACGAAAAAACTTTCTCTGTTTCAATATTTTACCTACATTTGCATCCCCTAGTAAAACAAGGGATTAAAAACAACGAGAGGAGGTATTTCAACGTTATGATCATTATTAACATTAAAGACGGCGAATCATTAGATAAGGCGCTTAAACGTTTCAAGAAGAAATTTGAAAAAACTGGTGTATTGAGAGAACTACGTAGCCGTCAGGCCTATGAAAAGAAATCAGTAGCTCGTCGTACAGAGATTAAACACGCTGTCTACATTCAGAATATGAACCAAGAGGGAACTTTATAGTTTCTGATTGTTTAAATATAATTAAAACCTTGAAACTTTGTTTCAAGGTTTTTTTTTGCTTAATAAATTAGCTAATTTGTGCAATGTTATCACTTTCGAGATAAATTATTTTCCTGATACTGTGGGGAAGCTAATTATTTGTATATTCACAATCACGAACAACCATAAGGCCTATGCTTATCAGCAGTTTTTTAACCTATCTGCAACATGAGAAGCGCTATTCTCCCCACACTATCAAATCCTATCAAACAGATTTACTGCAGTTTGAAGATTTTGTGCAAAATGAAATAGATTTAAAGGTAATTGATGTCCAGGCTACGCACATCCGAAGTTTCATGGTTGCTCTTTTAGATCGCCAGGTTAAAGAGAATGCCATTGGGCGAAAGATTTCTACGCTTCGAAGCTTCTATAAGTTCTTACTTCGGGAGGGGGTGATAAAGATGAGCCCAACAACCTTGATCAGGGCACCAAAAGTCCCGAAGCGTTTGCCCAATTTTGTAGAAGATATAAAGATAGACCGATTGCTTGATGGTTTTACAGACGAAATGGGGAATAAAATAGACTATTTTGATGAGAGCTTTAACAGTCAGCGGGATAAAGTGGTGATCGAGCTCCTTTTTGGAACGGGGGTTCGTTTAGCAGAATTGTTACGCACCAAAGAAAGTGATATCAATTTTTACGAATGCACAATTAAAGTGCTGGGTAAGAGAAATAAAGAACGGATCATTCCGATTCATA
Source organism: Pedobacter sp. NO84 (assembly GCF_059703915.1). Classification (NCBI taxonomy): domain Bacteria; kingdom Pseudomonadati; phylum Bacteroidota; class Sphingobacteriia; order Sphingobacteriales; family Sphingobacteriaceae; genus Pedobacter; species Pedobacter sp. NO84. Next base: position 2,378,608 of record NZ_AP046575.1, on the reverse strand, counting down.
AGCCATTGATAGAGCAATTAAATAAATATATCTTACTAAAATCACTTCAAAAATTTAACAACAAAAGCACTGCGTTAATCGTTACAGATAAAGGGGCTGATGCTTACGAAAAATTTATTTACAGGATTGTAACTAAATACTTAGGCTATATATCAACACAAGATAAAAAGAGTCCACATGTGTTAAGGCATTCGTTTGCGAGCAGCTTGCTAAATAGTGGTGCTGATCTCAATGCGATAAAGGAATTACTTGGACATTCCAGTTTGGCTGCTACCCAGGTTTATACACATAATTCAGTAGAACGCTTAAAATCTATATATAAACAAGCCCATCCAAAGGCATAAAAAAGGAGGAAAAATGAAAATTAGAGTACAGTCGATCCATTTCAATGCAGACCAGAAATTACTGGATTTCATACAAAAGAAAGTAGATAAGTTAGATTTATTCTTTGACCAAATTATAGGTGGCGAGGTGTATTTAAAGTTAGAAAACGTAGAAGACGAAGAAAATAAGATATCAGAAATAAAATTAATGGTTCCCGGAATTACGTTGTTTGCCAAAGAGCAATGTAAATCTTTCGAAGAAGCAACTGATTTGGCCATAGAATCCCTGAAAAAGCAAATTACCAAACATAAAGATAAAACCCGTGCGAAGCTAAGCGAGCACAAGGCCTTGTTAAATGCAGATGAAGTGTCTGATTACTAAGGAAATATTTTTTTATCGAATAAATTGAATTTGGCGGGTTTTCTTCCGCCAAATTTTTTTTTCAAATATATTTTTTTCAAAGATTAATTTTTGTAGATTTGCATTCCATTTCGGAAGGGGCATTAGCCTAAAAGAAATCGGAAGTTCTATGAAAGATTAATTTATTATCAAAAACGTTGATTTTAACGAATTAACGAAAGATAAAAGCCTCCCTAGCTCAGCTGGTAGAGTCCCGCAGGTGCGGGATAATCAGTAGGTCATTTGATCGACTACGGAGGTGATATCAAGATAAAAGCCTCCTTAGCTCAGCTGGTAGAGCAACTGACTTGTAATCAGTAGGTCATTGGTTCGATCCCGATAGGAGGCTCTTTTTATGTTAGTCCGGATTTAAAATCCGGATCGGCAAGTCCAGATTGCACATCTGGACAAACGGGGGGAGATTCCAGAGCGGCCAAATGGGACAGACTGTAACTCTGTTATCGCAAGATTTCGAAGGTTCGAATCCTTCTCTCCCCACTGTGGTCGACGAAGCTTAGCGAAGTTGACCCAATGAAAATCATCCTTCGCCACGGCTTCGGATGATGAAAGCGGAAGTAGCTCAGTTGGTAGAGCGATAGCCTTCCAAGCTATAGGTCGCGAGTTCGAACCTCGTCTTCCGCTCCAATGAAAGTTGAGTTAGCTCCCGATAGCTATCGGGATGACAGTTTGCGGTTAGTGAAAACTGGAAACTGAAAACTGAAAAAAGCCGACTTAGCTCAGCGGTAGAGCACTTCCTTGGTAAGGAAGAGGTCATGGGTTCAATTCCCATAGTTGGCTCAAAAAGAATAAACAAATGCTTTGTTAAATCTGCGGATGGGCAGAATGAGCAAGGTTTTTTGTATTGAATTGTATCAAACAATAAATAAATAAAAAAAGTTAACCTACTAATAAGTATAAAAACATGGCAAAAGAAAAGTTTGACCGCAGCAAGCCGCACTTAAATATCGGCACTATCGGTCACGTTGACCACGGTAAAACAACCTTAACAGCAGCTATCACTAAAGTGTTATCTGATGCTGGTTTATCTGAGGCGCGTTCATTTGAATCGATTGACTCTGCTCCAGAGGAAAAAGAAAGAGGTATCACTATCAATACAGCTCACGTTGAGTATTCAACAGCTAACCGTCACTATGCACACGTAGACTGTCCAGGTCACGCGGATTATGTAAAGAACATGGTTACTGGTGCTGCTCAAATGGATGGTGCAATTATTGTTGTTGCAGCTACAGATGGTCCAATGCCACAAACACGTGAACACATTCTATTGGCTCGCCAGGTAGGTGTACCAACACTTGTTGTGTTCATGAACAAAGTTGATATGGTGGATGATCCAGAATTGCTTGAATTAGTAGAAATGGAAATTCGTGAACTATTATCATTCTATGATTTCCCTGGTGATGATATTCCTGTAATTCAAGGTTCAGCACTTGGTGGTTTAAACGGCGATCCTAAATGGGTAGCAAAAATCATGGAATTAATGGATGCTGTAGATAGCTACATTCCAATTCCTCCACGTTTAACTGAACTTCCATTCTTAATGCCTGTTGAAGATGTATTCTCGATCACTGGTCGTGGTACTGTTGCAACTGGTCGTATCGAGCGTGGTGTAATCAACTCAGGAGATCCAGTTGAGATCTTGGGTATGGGTGCTGAAAATCTTAAATCAACTGTAACAGGTGTTGAGATGTTCCGTAAGATCCTTGATTATGGTGAAGCTGGTGATAACGTAGGTCTATTGTTACGTGGTATTGAGAAAACTGATATCCGTCGTGGTATGGTAATCTGTAAACCAGGTTCAGTAACTCCTCACACTGATTTCAAAGCTGAGATCTATGTATTGTCAAAAGCAGAGGGTGGTCGTCATACTCCATTCTTTAACAAATACCGTCCACAATTCTATTTCCGTACAACAGATGTTACAGGTGAAATCACTTTAGCTGAAGGTACTGAAATGGTAATGCCAGGTGATAACGTTACCATTACTGTGAAGTTAATTAACGCAATCGCAATGGAAAAAGGTCTACGTTTCGCTATCCGTGAAGGTGGTAGAACAGTAGGTGCTGGTCAGGTAACTGAGATTTTAAAATAAGGTATAATACCTAATTAATACCAATTAGCTAATTAGTGCAAATGCATCCCTCGCGGGACAGATTTGCTGATTAGCTAATTGCGCATACGGGAATAGTTCAATGGTAGAATAGAGGTCTCCAAAACCTTTGATCAGGGTTCGAATCCTTGTTCCCGTGCTAAAACAATGTGAGAATTAGCTTATTAGCTAATTAGCTAATTTTAATTTTATATCAATATGGCTGGTGTAGTTCAATTTATTAAAGAATCATACGAAGAAATGACCCAGAAGGTAACTTGGCCTACATGGGGAGAGTTGCAAAATTCTGCTGTATTGGTTCTGGTAGCATCGTTAATTATTGCACTTATTGTATTTGCAATGGATAAGGGTGCCAACTATATTTTAGAAACTTTTTATAATTCACTTTCATAATTAGACTAGATGAGCGATCAGTTAAAGTGGTACGTAGTTAGAGCGGTAAGTGGTAAAGAGAAAAAGGTAAAACAATATATTGATTCTGAAATCAGTCGTTTAGGCTTTTCTCATCTTGTACCTCAAGTATTAATTCCTATGGAAAAATACTACCAGATGAAAGAGGGTAAGAAGATTGCTAAAGAACGTAATTTTTATCCTGGTTATGTGCTAATCGAAGCTATTTTAGACGGAGAATTGGAACATATTATAAAAGGTGTGAACAGTGTGATCGGATTTTTGGGCGATAAAGCCGGCAATCCTATCCCAATGCGCCAAGCAGAAGTTAACCGTATTTTAGGTAAGGTTGACGAAATGAGCCAACAAACTGAAACTATGAATATCGCTTATTATGTGGGCGAAAACGTTAAAGTTATGGATGGTCCATTTAATGGCTTTACCGGAGTAATTGAAGAAGTTAACGAAGAAAAGAAAAAATTGAAAGTTATGGTTAAGATTTTTGGTCGTAAAACACCACTTGAACTTAACTATATGCAAGTAGAGAAAGAATAGCAGAGGGCATGGGGTAATGGGCTATTTAATGCCTAAGGCCATAACCGAACTAGAAAATATAAATAGCAAAAAGAGGGGAAGAGGTGGTTTTGTACTCACAAGCTCCAGGCCCCATTCTCTTAGCTAAAGACCTTAAATGTTACATGCTTCCAATATTTAACATTGAGTATTACAATTAACAAATCAGAAAATGGCAAAAGAAGTCGGTGCACTTGTTAAATTACAAATCAAAGGCGGAGCTGCAAACCCATCACCACCAGTAGGACCTGCATTAGGTGCTAAAGGTGTTAATATCATGGAATTTTGCAAACAATTTAATGCTCGTACCCAAGATAAGCCAGGTAAAGTATTACCCGTTGTAATTACTGTATATGTCGACAAGTCTTTCGAATTTATCATCAAAACCCCTCCAGTGGCTATTCAATTATTGGATGCTACAAAATTACAGAGTGGTTCTGCTGAGCCCAACCGTAAAAAAGTTGGTTCGGTGACTTGGGATCAAGTTAAGTCAATTGCTGAAGATAAGATGACTGATTTAAATGCTTTCACTATCGAATCTGCTATGAAAATGGTAGCAGGTACAGCACGCAGTATGGGAATTACCGTTAACGGTGATGCGCCCTGGACAAATTAATTAACAATAAACAGTTTACAACAGTGGCTAAATTAACAAAAAATCAAAAACAGGCACAAGCTAAACTAGAAATCGGTAAATCGTATTCTTTACAGGATGCGGCTGCGCTGGTAAAAGAGATCACTACAACTAAATTTGATGCATCGGTTGATATCGATGTGAGTTTAGGTGTAGATCCACGTAAAGCCAATCAAATGGTACGTGGTATTGCTACTTTACCTCACGGCACTGGTAAAACTGTTCGCGTTTTAGTTCTTTGTACTCCTGATAAGGAGGATGAAGCTAAAGCTGCTGGAGCAGATTTCGTAGGTTTAGACGAGTATGTGTCTAAGATTGAAGGTGGTTGGACAGATGTTGACATTATTATCACTACTCCTGCTTGTATGGCAAAAGTAGGTAAATTGGGCCGAGTTTTAGGACCAAGAAACCTAATGCCAAACCCAAAATCAGGTACAGTAACCAACGAAGTTGGTAAAGCTGTAACTGACGTAAAAGGCGGTAAAATTGATTTTAAAGTTGACAAAACTGGTATCATTCACGCTTCGATAGGAAAAGTATCATTCTCAGCAGAGAAAATATATGAGAACGCGTTAGAAGTACTTCAAACGATTTCAAAATTAAAACCTTCTGCTGCAAAAGGAACTTATTTTAAGAGCATTCATGTCTCTTCAACAATGAGTCCTGGAATTGCAATCGAAACTAAATCAGTAGCGGGGATCTAATTATGAACAGAGAAGAAAAACAAGAAGTAGTTTTAGCTCTTCAAGAGAAAATGCAAGAGTATGGCAATTTTTATATTGCTGATACCTCAGGCCTTTCTGTTGAGAAAGTAAATAACATCCGTCGCAAATGTTTCGAAAGCGGAATCGAAATGAAAGTTGCAAAAAATACGTTGATCAAAATTGCGATCGATGGATTAGAAGGCGACTCATCTGAGATATTCCCAGCGTTAAAAGGTCAATCGGCTTTATTATTTTCAAAAGTAGGTAATGGTCCAGCAAAGCTGATCAGAGCCCTTAGAAAAGGAAAAGAAGAGAAACCTGTGCTGAAAGCTGCTTATATCGATTCGGCAATATTTGTTGGTGATAACCACCTAGATTCATTAGTAAGTCTTAAATCAAGAGAAGAACTTATTGGCGACATCATTGGTCTATTACAATCACCAGCTAAAAATGTTGTTTCGGCATTACAGTCTAGCGGAGGAAAACTTGCAGGTATAGTTAAAACACTACAAGAGAGAGGTTAACGAACCCTAAGTTCGTATTAAATTAAATTATTTTACGTAAAAATTTTAAAATCTATAAAAATGGCAGATTTAAAAGCGTTTGCTGAGCAATTGGTAAACTTAACAGTTAAAGAAGTAAACGAATTAGCTCAAATCTTAAAAGACGAGTATGGTATCGAACCAGCTGCTGCGGCAGTTGCTGTTGCAGGTCCTGCTGCTGGTGGTGATGCTCCTGCAGCTGAAGAAAAAACAACTTTCGATGTAATCTTGAAAGAAGCTGGTGGTGCTAAACTAGCAGTTGTTAAATTGGTAAAAGACCTAACTGGCTTAGGTTTGAAAGAAGCTAAAGATCTAGTTGATGGTGCACCTAAAGAATTAAAAACTGGTGTTGCTAAAGACGAAGCAGAAGCTTTGAAAAAACAATTAGAAGAAGCTGGAGCTGTAGTTGAGATTAAGTAATCACTTAATTTTAACGAAACTTTAAGAATAAGACTCCGACTATTAAGTCGGAGTCTATTCCCGTTTATATACATTTCATCTTGTTTGGTTGATGATCTGTTTAAAGGCAAACCAAGCAAATAGTTTATTCTTAAACTAAATTAAATTTAGTCCCTTGGCAAATAAAGTCGTAGACCAAAGAGTAAATTTTGCACGTAGTAAGCATATCATAGATTATCCAGATTTTCTGGATGTGCAGTTGCAATCATTTAGAGAATTTTTTCAGATCGAAACCACTTCAGATAACCGTCATACCGAAGGTTTATTTAAAGTATTCGCTGAAAATTTCCCAATCACTGATTCAAGAAACATATTTGTTCTAGAATTTTTAGATTATTTTATTGACCCACCTCGTTATGACATTCCTGAATGTATAGATCGTGGGTTAACTTACAGTGTTCCATTAAAAGCAAAGCTGAAACTTTCTTGTAATGATGCAGAACACGAGGATTTTGAAACCATCATTCAAGATGTATACTTAGGAACCATACCTTATATGACTCCAAAAGGTACATTTGTGATCAACGGTGCAGAACGTGTAATTGTTTCTCAATTGCACAGGTCTCCAGGTGTATTCTTCGGCCAAAGCCGTCACACAAATGGAACCAAATTGTACTCTGCTCGTGTGATTCCTTTTAAAGGTTCTTGGATCGAATTTGCAACAGACGTTAATAACGTAATGTATGCCTATATCGACCGTAAGAAAAAATTCCCGGTAACCACCTTATTGCGTGCAATCGGTTACGATTCTGATAAAGATATCTTGGAACTGTTTGATCTTGCTGACGAAGTAAAGGTTAGCAAATCTGGGTTGAAGAAATTTATCGGCCGTAAACTGGCTGCCAGAGTTTTAAGAAAATGGGTTGAAGATTTTGTAGATGAAGATACAGGTGAAGTTGTTTCTATAGATCGTAACGAAGTTATCTTAGATAGGGATACCGTTCTAGAAGACGACCATATCGATATGATCATTGATGCTGGTGTGAAAACAATCATCCTTTCTAAAGATGATGGTGCATCGCAAGCTGATTATACCATTATATACAATACTTTACAAAAAGATACTTCAAACTCTGAAAAAGAGGCCGTTGAAAACATCTATCGCGCTTTGCGTAATGCAGAACCACCTGATGAAGAAACCGCAAGAGGTATTATCGAACGTTTGTTCTTCTCGGATAAACGTTACGACTTAGGAGATGTAGGTAGATACCGCATTAACCGTAAGTTAAAAATGGATACCCCTGATCATGTAAAAGTTTTAACGAAAGCTGATATTATCGCTATTGTTAAATACTTGATCAAATTGATCAACTCTAAAGAAGAAGTGGATGATATTGATCACTTGTCTAATCGTCGTGTACGTACAGTAGGTGAGCAATTATATGCGCAATTCGGTGTTGGTTTAGCCCGTATGGCTAGAACAATCCGTGAGCGTATGAATATCCGCGACAATGAGGTGTTTACACCAACAGATCTGATTAATGCCCGTACCTTATCGTCGGTTATTAACTCTTTCTTTGGTACCAACCAGTTGTCGCAGTTCATGGATCAAACCAATCCTTTGGCAGAGATCACACACAAACGCCGTTTATCGGCCCTAGGCCCAGGTGGTTTATCACGTGAGCGTGCAGGTTTCGAGGTTCGTGATGTTCACTACACCCACTATGGTCGTTTATGTACTATCGAGACACCTGAGGGACCAAACATCGGTTTGATTTCTTCACTTTGTGTACATGCTAAAATTAACAATTTAGGTTTCATCGAAACCCCTTATAAAATTGTTGAGAATGGTATCGTAGCCATGGATAAAGATGTTATCTATCTTTCTGCAGAAGATGAGGATGGTAAAACCATCGCTCAGGCAAATGCAGAGTACGATGATAAAGGTAACTTTACTACTCCTCGTGTTAAAGCACGTTACGAGGGTGACTTCCCGATTATTGAGCCTGAGAAATTAGACTTAATGGATATTGCTCCTAACCAGATTACATCAATCGCTGCATCTTTGATCCCTTTCTTAGAGCATGATGATGCGAACAGGGCATTGATGGGATCTAACATGCAACGTCAGGCTGTACCTTTGTTACGTCCCGAAGCTCCAATTGTTGGTACAGGTTTAGAAGGTCGCGTTGCTCGCGATTCAAGAACATTGATCAACGCAGAAGGTGATGGCGTAGTAGAATATGTTGATGCAAACGAAATTACCATCAAATATGTACGTAACGATGGAGATCGTTTAGTTTCATTTGAAGGTGATAGCAAAACTTACCAATTAATTAAGTTCAAAAAAACCAATCAAAATACCTGTATCAACTTAAAACCAATCGTTAAGAAAGGTCAAAAAGTGGTTAAAGGTCAGGTGCTTTGCGAAGGTTATGCAACTGAAAATGGTGAGTTGGCATTAGGAAGAAACCTAAAAGTGGCTTTCATGCCTTGGCAAGGATATAACTTTGAGGATGCGATCGTAATTAACGAACGTATTGTTAGAGAAGATATCTTTACCTCTTTGCATATCGAAGAATTTGAATTGGAAGTACGTGATACAAAACGTGGAGAAGAGGAATTAACACCAGATATCCCTAACGTTTCTGAAGAAGCTACTAAAGATTTGGACGAAAACGGTATCATCCGTATCGGTGCTGAAGTAAAAGAAGGCGATATCCTTATCGGTAAGATTACACCAAAAGGAGAGTCTGATCCTTCGCCAGAAGAGAAATTATTGCGTGCAATTTTCGGCGATAAAGCTGGTGATGTGAAAGATGCGTCATTAAAAACTCCACCTTCTATTAAAGGTGTGGTAATTGATACCAAATTATTCTCAAGAGCTAAGAAAACTACCAAAGCGGAAGAAAAATCAGCTATCGAGAAATTAGATAAAAGATATAATTTAGCTACAGAGAACCTTAAAAACGAATTGGTTGATAAGTTATTCACCATTGTAAACGGCAAAACATCTCAAGGTGTATTCAATGTTTACAAAGAATTATTGATCGCCAAAGGAGCTAAGTTTACACAGAAAATATTGGCAGACCTAGAGTATGCACATATTAACCCATACAAATGGACAACTGACGAGGACAAAAATGACCAGATCAAATTGTTATTGCATAACTATGGTATCCGTGTTAACGAAGAATTAGGTGCTTACAAACGCGATAAATTCGCAATTAGTGTTGGTGACGAGTTACCATCAGGGATTGTTCAAATGGCGAAAGTATATGTGGCCAAGAAACGTAAATTAAAAGTAGGGGATAAGATGGCTGGTCGTCACGGTAATAAGGGTATTGTTGCCCGTATCGTACGTGATGAAGATATGCCTTTCTTAGAAGATGGAACACCTGTTGATATTGTGTTGAACCCATTGGGTGTACCTTCACGTATGAACTTAGGTCAGATCTATGAAACTGTATTGGCATGGGCCGGAAAAGAATTGGGCGTTAAATTTGCAACTCCAATTTTTGATGGCGCTAGCTCTGATGAAGTAGAGGAATGGATTGCTAAGGCAGGAGTTCCGGCATCAGGCAGAACTTACTTACATAATGGTTTAACAGGCGAGAAATTTGATCAGCCAACTACAGTGGGTATTATTTATATGCTTAAACTGGGTCACATGGTTGATGATAAGATGCACGCCCGTTCTATCGGACCATACTCATTAATTACACAACAACCATTGGGCGGTAAAGCACAATTCGGTGGTCAGCGTTTTGGTGAGATGGAGGTTTGGGCATTAGAAGCATTTGGTGCTGCTAATATCCTTCAAGAAATATTAACCGTTAAATCGGATGATGTAATCGGAAGAGCCAAAACCTACGAAGCCATTGTTAAAGGCGAAAACCTACCAACTCCAGGTGTACCAGAATCATTTAATGTATTGGTACATGAGCTACGCGGTTTAGGTTTAGATATTACGTTAGACTAATAATGATGTAAAATGTAAGATGGAAAATGGCGTATATGTCCCTTCCATCTTCCATCTTACCTCTTACATTTTAACCTTAAAGAAGTATGTCTTACAAAAAGGATAATAAATTAAAAAGCAATTTCACCTCGATTACCATTAGCTTGGCATCGCCTGAGAATATCTTAGAGCGCTCGAGCGGTGAGGTGTTAAAACCTGAAACGATTAACTATCGTACCTATAAACCCGAACGTGATGGTTTATTCTGCGAGCGTATTTTCGGTCCGGTAAAAGATTACGAATGCCATTGCGGTAAATACAAACGTATCCGTTATAAAGGGATTGTTTGCGATCGCTGTGGTGTAGAGGTAACTGAGAAAAAAGTACGTAGAGAGCGCATGGGACACATTAACTTGGTGGTTCCGGTGGCGCACATCTGGTATTTCCGTTCATTACCAAACAAAATCGGTTACCTTTTAGGTTTACCTACCAAAAGATTAGATCTGATCATTTATTACGAACGTTATGTAGTAATCCAGTCTGGTTTAATGGCAGATCAAGGTATCAATTATATGGACTTCCTAACAGAAGAAGAATATTTAGATATCTTGGATAAATTACCTAAAGAAAACCAATATTTAGATGATAAAGACCCTAATAAATTCATCGCCAAAATGGGTGCTGAAGCATTAGAAGATTTATTGAAACGTATTGATTTAGATACTTTATCATACAATTTACGTCACCAAGCTGCGAATGAAACTTCTCAACAACGTAAAAACGAAGCATTAAAACGTCTTCAGGTTGTAGAAGCCTTCCGTGGTGCGAAAACACGTATCGAGAATAACCCTGAGTGGATGATCATCAAGATTGTTCCTGTTATTCCGCCAGAATTACGTCCGTTAGTGCCTTTAGAAGGTGGTCGTTTTGCAACTTCAGATCTGAACGATTTATATCGTCGTGTAATTATCCGTAACAACCGTTTAAAACGTTTGATCGAGATTAAAGCGCCAGAAGTTATTTTACGTAACGAAAAACGTATGTTACAGGAAGCTGTAGATTCGTTATTTGATAACTCACGTAAAGTAAACGCCGTTAAAACTGAAGGTAACCGTGCCCTAAAATCACTTTCAGATATTCTGAAAGGTAAACAAGGTCGTTTCCGTCAGAACTTACTAGGTAAACGTGTTGATTATTCAGCTCGTTCGGTAATTGTTGTAGGTCCAAACCTTAAATTACATGAATGCGGTTTACCTAAAGATATGGCTGCTGAGCTTTTCAAACCATTTATCATTCGCAAGATGATAGAAAGAGGAATTGTGAAAACGGTTAAATCTGCTAAGAAAATTGTAGATAGAAAAGATCCATTGGTATGGGATATCCTTGAAAACGTATTGAAAGGACACCCTGTATTGCTTAACCGTGCACCTACTTTGCACAGATTGGGTATCCAATCTTTCCAGCCTAAATTGGTTGAAGGTAAAGCAATCCAACTGCACCCCTTAGTATGTACCGCATTTAACGCGGATTTTGATGGTGACCAGATGGCGGTGCATTTACCGTTAGGTCATGCAGCAATATTGGAAGCTCAAGTGTTAATGCTTGCAGCCCACAACATTCTAAACCCTGCAAATGGTACTCCAATTACTGTTCCTTCTCAGGATATGGTTTTGGGCCTTTATTATATTACCAAAGGTCGTAGAACTGATGAAGGTCGTGTAGTTAAGGGACAAGATGCTTCATTCTATTCTCCAGAAGAGGTTATTATTGCTTACAACGAGAAGAAAATTGATTTGCATGCTTTTATTAAAGTAAAAGTTAATGTAAAACAAGAAGATGGAACTATTGTAAATAAATTAACCGATACTACTGTTGGTAGAGTATTGTTTAACCAAATGGTACCTGAAGAAGTAGGATATATCAATGAGCTATTAACCAAGAAATCTTTAAGAGATATTATCGGTGAAGTAGTAAAAATGACTGGTATGGCCCGTTCGGCAAGATTCTTGGATGATATCAAAGAATTGGGTTTCAGAATGGCTTTCCAAGGTGGATTATCGTTTAACTTACAGGATGTTAATATTCCTGTAGAGAAACATACGTTATTAGAGCAAGCTGCTGGTGAAGTTGAAGAGGTAAGAAACAACTATAACATGGGTTTCATTACCAACAACGAACGTTACAACCAAATTATCGATATCTGGACGCGTATCAACAACCGTTTAACCACGTTTGTAATGAACCAATTGTCTAGCGATAACCAAGGTTTCAACTCTGTTTACATGATGTTAGACTCTGGAGCCCGTGGTTCTAAAGAGCAAATCCGTCAGTTAGCAGGGATGCGTGGTTTGATGGCTAAGCCTCAAAAATCAGGTTCAGGTGGTGAGATTATCGAAAACCCGATTTTATCTAACTTTAAAGAAGGATTATCGGTATTAGAATACTTTATCTCAACCCACGGTGCTCGTAAAGGTTTAGCAGATACGGCGTTAAAAACAGCTGATGCGGGTTACTTAACCCGTCGTTTACATGACGTAGCACAAGATATGATCGTTAACGCGGTTGATTGTGGTACTTTAAGAGGAATGTACACTACTGCGTTAAAAGATAATGAAGATATTGTTGAACCATTATATGATAGAATTTTAGGTCGTATTTCCCTTCATGATGTATTTAATCCATTAGACGGCAAGTTATTAGTTGCTGCAGGTGATGATATAAATGAAGAAATTGCAAAAACGATCGAAGAATCTCCATTAGAAGGTATTGAAATTCGTTCGGTATTAACCTGCGAAAATAAGCGTGGTGTTTGTTCACTATGTTATGGTCGTAACTTAGCATCGGGTAAACGTGTTCAAAGAGGTGAGGCTGTGGGTGTAATTGCTGCACAGTCTATCGGAGAGCCGGGTACACAGTTAACCTTACGTACATTCCACGTGGGTGGTACTGCATCAAATATTGCTGCAGAATCTCAGATCAATGCTAAGTTTGACGGTGTTATCGAATTTGAAAATCTACGTACAGTAGAAACTAATACAGAAGATGGTAAAACTGAAATTGTATTGGGTCGTTCAGGCGAGTTTAAAATTACCGAACCAGGTACAGGAAAGATCATTGTAACCAACAATATCCCTTATGGGGCATTTTTATATGTTAAAGAAGGTGATAAAGTTGCTAAAGGTGATAAAATCTGTTCATGGGATCCATATAATGCGGTTATTATCTCAGAATTTGCAGGTAAAATCGAATTTGATGCCATCGTAGAAGGTGTTACTTTCCGTGAAGAATCAGATGAACAAACTGGTCACCGCGAAAAAGTAATTATCGATACACGTGATAAAACTAAAAACCCATCAATTAGAGTGGTTGATAAAAAAGGTGAGCTGATTAGAGGATATAACATCCCTGTTGGTGCCCACATTGCTATCGACGAGGGTGAAGCTGTACAAACTGGACAGATCTTAGTTAAAATACCTCGTGCTACAGGTAAGACCCGAGATATTACAGGTGGTTTACCACGTGTTACCGAGTTATTTGAAGCACGTAACCCGTCTAACCCTGCTGTAGTAACAGAGATTGATGGTGTGGTAACTTTAGGTGGTGTTAAACGTGGTAATCGCGAAATGACTATCGAATCTAAAGACGGAGAAGTTAAAAAATACCTTGTTCCATTGTCTAAACACATTTTGGTTCAGGATAACGACTTTGTGAAAGCTGGTATGCCATTATCAGATGGATCAATTTCTCCTGCTGATATTTTAGCAATCAAAGGTCCTGCGGCAGTACAAGAATATTTGGTAAACGGAATTCAAGAAGTTTATCGTTTGCAGGGTGTGAAAATTAATGATAAGCACTTTGAAGTTATTGTACACCAAATGATGCAGAAAGTTCATATCGAAGATCCAGGGGATACCCGTTTCCTAGAAAATGATTCTGTAGATCGTTGGGACTTTATGGTTGAGAACGACGAGATCTACGACAAAAAAGTAGTAGTAGAAGCAGGCGATTCGAATACGGTTAAACCTGGTCAGATTCTTTCATTGCGTAAATTAAGAGACGAAAATTCTCAGTTAAAACGTAAAGATTTAAAACAGATTGAAGTACGTGATGCACAACCTGCAACTGCGAGTTCAATTTTACAAGGGATTACCCGTGCTTCATTGGGAACTAAATCGTTTATCTCTGCAGCATCATTCCAGGAAACCACTAAAGTACTGAATGAAGCAGCAATTGCGGGTAAACGTGATAACATGTTAGGCTTAAAAGAAAACGTAATTGTTGGTCACTTGATCCCATCAGGTACTGGAGTTCGTGGATATGAGCGTATCATTGTAGGTTCACAAGAAGAATACGATAAATTATTAGCTTCAAAACAAGAAGAAGAAGAAGTTGAAGCATAATGATCAATAACAACTCCTTAAAAGGACTGTAAGGAATCCCCAGTGTTAAATCGCTGGGGATTTTTTTTAAACTGCTCATCGGATGACTCATCCGATGAGCTCCTTTTGGATTTTATTCCTATTTTTGTGTTATGGAAGAGCAACAGAACGAGAACCAACTCAATATAGAACTATCAGAAGAAATTGCTGAAGGTATTTTTTCTAACCTAGCTATCATCACACATTCTAATACCGAATTTGTTTTGGATTTTATCCGCATTATGCCAGGTGTGCCAAAGGCGAAAGTAAAGGCAAGAATTATTCTAACTCCAGAGCATGCAAAGCGATTATTAAATGCAATGCAAGATAATTTGGAGAAGTATGAAGCGATAAACGGTAGAATTAAAACCCAAGAAGAACCCCCAGGTTTCCCTATGAATTTTGGCGGACCTACGGCGCAAGCATAACTTACGAAGTTTTAAAACTTCGTAAGTTTGAGTTTATCAGTAAGATAATCAACTATCTCCTCAATCTGATCTGGTTCAAACCACGATGTGTTTTCATCCCTTCTAAACCAGGTGAGTTGACGTTTGGCAAATCGTCTTGTGTTTTGTTTTATCATCGCAACTGCAGAAGGAAGATCTGTTTTGCCATCTAAATAGTCAAACAATTCTGAGTACCCCACCGTATTTAGTGCGTTATATTCTCGATAAGCCCGAAGTTGGTTTACTTCATCCAACAGGCCTGCTTCCAACATTAAATCTACGCGCTCATTTATCCGATGGTATAGAACTTCGCGATCGGTATTGAGTCCGATTTTAATGATGTGAAAGGGCCTTTCTTTCGTACTAGCGGTTAAAAAAGAGCTTATTTTTTTCCCCGTAGAAAGTACAACCTCTAATCCTCTGATCATTCGTTGTGGATTTGAATTGTCTACTTTTGCATAATATTCTGCATCGAGTTCTTGCAATTGCGCTTTAATGGGTTCAATACCTTCTGTTTCAACTAACTTATTCAACTTGTCTCGAACAGCCAGATCAATTTCAGGAAGTTTATCTAATCCTTTACAAACGGCATCAATATATAAGCCAGATCCACCAACCATGATCAAGATGTCGTGTTTTTGAAAAAGCTCAGCTATTAATTGGAGAGCCTCAACTTCAAAATCACCAGTACTGAATAATGTTTTTACACTATGTGAATCGATAAAATGATGTGGTGCTGCAGCCAGTTCTTCTGTAGAGGGCTTAGCGGTACCAATATTCATTTCCTTGAAAAATTGACGGGAATCTGCCGAAATAATCTCGGTGTGAAAGTACTTAGCAAGCTCAATAGCCAAGGCGGTTTTGCCTATAGCCGTAGGCCCAACAATAACAATTAATGTTTTCAATATGATTTTAGGATTATCAGATTTTAAGACTCCTAGATTGTAAGTTACAAGATTATTTACCATTTAATCTGTGAAATCTTTAAATCTGTGTAATCAACCGCGAAGCGTAAGGCAGAGAATGCCCTTCAACAAGCTTAGGGTAATAATCTGGAGGTTCTACTACAGCTAAAGTTAATCTTAATCGGTGAAATCATTTCTTAATATTCTTCTTTTTCGCTACCAAAGTCTTCTTCGAAATCGTCGCTATCTGCAAATTCATCTTTTTCCTCTTCTTCTTCAGCTTCTTCATCCACTTCTTCGGCCATAATGCCCCTACCGCCCATCGCTTCTAATTCTTCGGTATCTTCTGGCACAAAATCCATTTCATTTAAGAAATCGAAATCTGTAGATACAGCATTACTGCTTACTGCAAATCCTCCAGCATTTTTATCGATAATTTTTGGTGCTTCTCCAGTACTTCTAACCAAAAACGGATATTCAATATTGGGATCGTTGTCTAAAATAATTTTGATCAGTTCTACATGAAAATCAAATGGACGTTCGAAATTATAGATGTAATAGAATTTTTGATGTGGATCTTCAATAAAGTTGCTCAATTTAGCCTTCTCCATTAAGGTTACCCCATTATTTACTTTTCGTTCGTTTGGCAAAAGCGCAATTTCGTCCCCTTTAATCCAGTTATCCGTGCTTACATAAAATGATGAAGATTTATCTGCTTGGTAACCTGTAGAGCGATGGATAGCCCGATGTAAGTCCTCAAAGGTCTGATTTGTTTTAATATCGATCTCTCTTACTACGTCGTCAAAATCTTCAAAAGAAATTTTAAATCTATAAATTGCCATTGCGCTTATACTGTTTCTATCTGTAAATTTAAGAAATAAATAATAATTTCGTTGGGTTTGATTAACTTCTAATGGGATTTAGACCTAATTCCTTAGCCTTTAAAAGCATAAAGTTAAAAGCCTCCTCATAATTGTTTTTAATTTCCCCTTCTAAAATTGCTTCTCTTATCATATTTTTTAATATCCCCACTTCTTTACCCGCTGTTATGCCAAAAGTTTCCATAATATCATTTCCCGAAATCGGAGGCTGCCAGTTTCTGAGCTGGTCTTTTTCTTCAACATCCTTTAACTTTTGCTTTACCAGCTCAAAGTTGTTTCGGTATTTTTTGATCTTATATTCATTTTTGGTAGTTACATCTGCATTGCAGAGCATCATTAGGCTATCAATTTCTTCGCCAGCTTCGAATAATAGTCTTCTAACTGCCGAATCCGTAACTTTTTCCTGAGCTAAAACAATTGGACGCAAATGAAGCTGTACTAATTTTTGCACAAATTTCATTTTTTCATTTAACGGTAATTTCAATTGGGCGAAGATCTGGGGAACCATTCTTGCTCCTTTATCTTCATGTCCATGGAAAGTCCAACCATGACCTTCCTCAAATCTTTTTGTGGGAGGTTTAGCAATGTCGTGCAAAATGGCGGCCCAACGCAACCAAAGATCATCGGTATGCTCACAAATATTATCTAAAACCTGTAAGGTATGATAAAAATTATCTTTGTGTCCTTTTCCTTTAATAATCTCCACGCCGTACAAAGCCGCCATTTGAGGAAATATCAAGTGAAGTAAACCCGTATCAAATAAATAGTTAAATCCAATTGACGGTGTTTTAGCTAAGATTATTTTATTTAATTCGTCTGTAATTCTTTCTTTAGAAACGATACTTATTCTCTGTTTCTGGTTTTTGATAGCTGTTATAGCACTTTCATGTATGGTAAAGTTTAGTTGGGCAGCAAAGCGGATAGCTCGCATCATGCGCAAGGGATCGTCTGAAAAGGTAACAACTGGATCTAAAGGTGTACGGATAGTTTTATCTTCTAAATCTCTTAGGCCATTAAAAGGGTCTATTAATTGCCCAAAATGTGGCGCATTAAGCGTAATAGCTAAGGCGTTGATGGTAAAATCCCTTCTTAGCTGATCATCTTCCAAGGTTCCATCCTCTACAATGGGTTTACGGGAGTTTGCGCGGTATGATTCTTTCCTAGCACCAACAAATTCAATTTCGAGATCGTTATATTTAAGCATGGCAGTGCCGAAATTCTTGAAAATAGCCACCTTAGTATTTAGGTGCCGACCAACTTTTTCGGCAAAATCTATCCCATTGCCAAGTACAACAATATCAATATCCTTTGAAATCCTTTCTAAAAATACATCGCGTACAAATCCACCGATTACATAAGCCTTTGTTTCGGTTTGATCGGCAATAGTTGCCAGAATTTTAAATATTGGATTTTGTAGGTGTTGTTGCATAAAATTAGATTGTCTCCAGCGCACAGATTCATTTATAGAAATCCTTCCATCATCAGGACAAAAACATGCGAAATTAGTAAAAACAATTGGGTTTCAGGTATAATGGTTGTAGGGAATGGGGAATAGAGATTAGGAATAGGAATAAGAAATAGGGAGTAGGGAATAAGGTGTGAGAAATAGGAACGGAAATATAGAATAGAAATTGCTCCCAATCTTTATTCCCAAAATACCTTACTTCTTACTCCTCATAATCTCGATACAGCCACTCTCCATCTCTTTCCCATTTCCTATTTCTAAAATGGGTCATACCTTGTTTATTTCCTTATAAACTCAAACTGCCCCGACGGACCTAATTTAATAATGGTTGATGGCTTTTTGGGATCGCGGCTTTCTTGCTCAAGATTAACCACATAATCAACTTTTCCTATAACTTCTTCATTTATTTCATCAAAAAACTTTGGTGTGGGTTGGCCGCTAATATTAGCTGAAGTAGATACAATTGGTTTACGGAATCGTTGTATAAGCTGCTCACAGAAATCGTGTTTAACCACACGAATACCAATTGTTCCATCGCTATTAATTACATTTTTCGCTAGATTTTTTGCTCCAGAAAAAACAATGGTTAAAGGATTCTCAGCATATTCGATAAGTTCGTAGGCCACATCCGGAATTTCGGTAACATAGCTTTGTAATTTATTGTCGGTATCCAACAGGATGATGAGGCTTTTATCAATTGCTCTGCCTTTAATCGCATTTACCTTAGCCACCGAAGCTTCATTTGTAGCATCGCATCCCAGTCCCCAAACAGTATCCGTAGGATAGAGGATTACCCCACCTTCTTTTAACACTTGTAACGCTTTTTCGATTTCGTTTCTCATATGCTTTGTAGATGATTCTTAGACTTACGAAGTCTTAAGACTTCGTAAGTCTGGAATAAATTTTCCCCAAAAATCAGGATTATGTTTCAATGGTGCATGGCAACCAAAAGGCAAATTTTGATTTAAATATTCAAAAGCAATTTCTGGATGGAACTCTACTGCAAACTTCAAGGCTTCTTGCCAATCCGGGATGTTAAAATCTATAATTTTAGGTGCTTCCAAAGACCAAAAAATATCTTCATTATATCCGTCACCCTCTAGGTTTAGGTATTTATTTAGCAAGGCTGGGTTAACTTTTTCGAGCACTTTTAATGCAGTGCTTATTTTTCTTAAAGATAAACCTCCGTTCCCTACTTTATTATGTCTGGTTCCATAAGTTTTATTCTTTTTATAGCTGAGCTTCAATTTTTGCCAAAATTCAAAAGATGCACTCCGATTTAACCTATCGGGCCTAAACCATGGAGCACCAATGTAATCGTAATCCTTTTCGCACCACTGGGTTAACTCGTCCTTAAACAAATAAACATCTGCCTGATGGGTGAGCAGATAATCGTATAAACCAAAGGCAGCATAAAATCCTTTGGCCAATAACAATTTGTTGTATCCATTTATACCTTCAAAATAATGTTTAGCAAAACGTTTAACTTCCAGTTGTTCCAATAAGCCATAGGTATGGTCTATTAACAATCCCTCTGGGGCAACAATAACCTGCTTAAATCCTTTGGTTTGCTGCAGTCCGTTTTCCATAAATGCAAGTTCAATGGGGCTAGGCTGTTGATAGAGCGGGAAAATAACTACACAGCTTTTCATCATGCCAGTGTTTTTAGATAACAATCCATTAATTGCTCTGTAACAATCCCAGTATTAAATTTTTGCACGTGTTGTAGTCCCTTTGTTTTCATTACATCCTGCAATTGCTTATTTGCTAATACTTTATTAACTGCATGGGCAAGATCTTCGCTACTATCGGGAGAAAAATACAGGCTATCTGGGCCTCCCGCTTCTTCCAAGCACGATCCTGTAGCCGCTATAACAGGTACATTTCCGTATAAAGCTTCGATAATTGGAATTCCAAAACCTTCGTAATAGGAAGGTAAAATAAAGGCTGTTGCCATTTGGTATACGGCGGGAAGAGTGCTGTAGGGAATGTTGTTAAAGAAAATCACCCTGTGCTGTAACCCATTTTTTTCTATTTCTTTTTTAACGAGGTCTAAATAACTGGTGGCCCTGCCAATAACCACCAACCGGTAGGAGGCGTCGATCTTTGGCAAAGCCTGGATCAATCTTACTAAATTCTTACGGGCTTCGATGGTGCCCACATATAGGAGATATTTTTTTGGCAGTTTGTACTGCTCCCGTACTTGTTCCTTTTCTGCTGTTGGTACTTCTTTTTTAAATGAATCATCGCAGCTTTGGTAAATCACATCGATTTTTGCGGGATCAGTTTGATAGAGCTCTACAATATCCTGCTTTGTCTTCTCGCTGATGGCAATAATTCTATCAGCGTTTTCGCAGGCATATCGACTTTTAAATTTATAGATGGTTCTGTCAATCCATTTATAATAGTTAGGCTCTTTTAGAAATATTAAATCGTGAATGGTTACGATACTTTTAATGCCTATTTTTTTTATTCCAAATGGGATTTCATGACTTAGTCCATGAAAAAGATCAATTTTATCATCGGCTAACTGATCTTTAATACCACTACTTCTCCAAAACAAACCTGATTTGTTTGGTAGAACTAATTTGACATTTTTCTTCGAAAAAAGAGCAAGATTAGCGGTATTTAGTTTAGCTTTTGGGGTATAAATTAAATATTGATTTTCAGGAAATTGAAGCGCCAAATGTTCAACCAACGATCGGCTATAGTTGCCTAATCCGGTTAAATTATTAGCTGCACGTTTACCATCGTATCCGATATTCATAAGGTGTTAAATGTTGTAATGTTGTAATGTTGGAAGGTTAGAACTTTATAACCTCCCAACTTTACAACCTTTAGCCTCTTTAAACAGCTACGTTATTTTCTCTCAATGCATCGTTAAGGGATGTCTTTTTGTCGGTAGATTCTTTCCTTTTACCGATAATTAATGCACAAGGTACTTGAAAATCCCCCGCTGGGAATTTTTTGGTATATGACCCAGGAATAACTACCGAGCGTGAGGGCACGATGCCTTTATATTCAACCGGAGTAGCACCAGTTACGTCGATGATCTTGGTTGATGCCGTTAATACCACATTTGCACCCAGAACCGCCTCTTTTTCTACACGTACACCTTCAACAACAATTGCCCTTGAACCTAAGAAACAATCGTCTTCGATAATTACTGGAGCAGCCTGGATCGGCTCTAATACGCCACCAATGCCCACACCACCACTTAAATGCACCCGTTTGCCGATTTGGGCACATGAGCCTACAGTAGCCCAAGTATCCACCATGGTACCTTCATCTACGTAGGCGCCAATGTTTACGTATGATGGCATCATAATAACACCTTTTGCCAAATAAGAACCATATCTGGCACTTGCCATTGGTACAACTCTTACACCGCTTGCTTTATAATCAGTTTTTAATGCCATTTTATCATGGTAAACGAAGGGCCCAACTTTGGTTTCTTTCATTTCGTTAATCGGAAAGTATAAAATAACCGCTTTTTTTACCCACTCATTTATACCCCATGTGTTTATTACAGGCTCTGCTACACGCAATTCGCCCTTATCTAATCTTGATATCACTTCTTCTATAGCTTCACAATATTCGGTATACTGAAGTAGTGATCTGTCGTCCCATGCGGCTTCCACTAACTTTTTTAAATCTGCAATCATTATATATTTTTAATTTTTTTACAAAATAAATCAATTTTATTTAAAATAGGGTTAATTGTTTGAATTGGTTGCAGATTTGGTTGACTGGTTAATCGGTTAAGTGTTTAGGCAAGCGTAATAAATGCAACTAGCCATATATAAAAGTTCAACAGTTAACCAGTTCAACAATTAACCAGTTTACCAATAAACGGTTACTGCCAAGGCATCCCTTTGTGACAGTTAACCAAATTAACTACTTTTGGCTTATGACAGAGAAAGAGAAATTACGGATTGATAAATACCTCTGGGCAATTAGACTCTTTAAAACCCGAAGCTTGGCTACTGATGCCTGTAAAGCCGGTAGGGTTAAATTAAATGGACAAAATCTTAAGCCTTCAGCCATTGTAAAAGTTGGCGAAGTGTACCAGGTTTCTAAAGGAATAGAAAAAAAGATAATTGAAGTGGTGGGGCTTTTATACAACAGGGTTGAAGCAAAGATAGCTGTTACCGCATACAAAGATCTTACCCCTGTTGAAGATACCCATGCTTATAAATCTGTATTTCATGCACCTAATCTTAAAAGAGACCGAGGCACTGGCAGACCGACCAAAAAAGATAGGCGCGAAACGGATGGCCTCATAGAAGGCATGTTCGATGAATAGCGTTATGCGATAAACGTGCCTTACGACAAACGCTCAGCGTTTAACATCCTCATTCTATACGCGTTCATCGCCGTCTTTCCTAATTTTTGAAGCAATTTATAGTTGGCCACAGCTCCAACTGCAGCGCCAACTACAGGAAGCAATTGAGCCATTTTTGCCAAATCAATGTAATCCCGATATTCTTGCTGAAACGTTTGCCAATCGAAACGATCAGCACTTTCCGGTAAAACAATTAATTTTTGGTCCCAATTCTGCATTTGATTGTATACATTCTGAGCTCCGATCTTGCTCGAAAATGCAAGCTGAAAAATATGAAGGATGTACAAACGTTCACGGTAATCTTTTACATCAAAGCCATACAATGCAGCAATTTCAAAAAGCAGTTTAATTTTTATACCAATTAGGATAGGAAAATCAGCCATGCTCATTAAAAACCCACCTGCCCCAGTTATTCCTCCCTCAGCAGCCCCTGTTTTGCTATAGCTTTCTATTTTTGATTTAACTAATGCTTCACGATGCATTAAGCTTATGTTTTCGTTAGGCATGGCCGATGTGGTGTATTTTGAACCAAATAAAACCAATTTTACCATCTGCTTAATGGTGGTTGTAATTGCCTTATGAACCTTTGTTGGAATATAACTATTGATTTTCTGTTGGACCTTTGAAGCCAGATTACCAAAGAGGGATGGTTTTTTCATGATATCCCTTTTCCAGAATTCTAATTCGTGTGTTACCTGTTCTTCGTATGTGGTCATTTGTTAAAATTTATTAGCTAATTAACTAATTGGTGTCCCGATAGCTATCGGGACTATCTAATTAATATTCCATTTTCATCGGTGATTCATCCCACAATCTAAAAGCCTGTAAGGCCTCATCTCTCAATAATTGCTTTATCGGCAATTGACGTTGATCCATCGGTTTGTCCAATTCGTCGTAGATAAATTTATCATCAAAGTTGATTTCGGCCGCATCTTTTTTAGTGTTACCGTAGTAAATGGTTTCAATTCTCGACCAGTAAATTGCTCCCAAACACATAGGGCAAGGTTCGCAACTGGTATAGATAATCGCGCCGCTTAAATCAAAAGTCTTTAATTTTTTACAGGCCAATCTAATTGTCGAAACTTCTGCATGTGCGGTTGGATCATTGGTTGTTGTTACTTTATTTGCACTTTTTGCAATGATCTTTCCATCTTTTACTATTACTGCGCCGAAAGGGCCGCCTAAATTTTGCAGCACATTTTGTTCCGACAAGCGGATGGCAATACGCATAAACTTTTCGTGTTGTTTGTTTTCCATATTTTTGGGCTAAGTCATCGGATGACTGTCAGTCATCCGATGACTAATAACAAAAAATGCCCCGATTGCTCGGAGCATATACACATATTCATCTGATGACAGTCAGTCATCGGATGAATAATCTATTTCTTTTCCTTAAAGTATAATTCGTTCAATCCCGTAATTACAGAGTTGGTTATGTCCAAGCTTTCATCAGCGAACAAGATGCTTGGGCTATCCTTAGAATAGGTTAAAACCATTTTATAGCCTTTTGTTTTGGCATATCCTTTTAGATAATCTGTAATTTTATTGCGAAGATTTTCATTTTCTTTAGCGCTTTCGTTTTGTAAAGCAGCTCCAGCATTTTGTTGATAAGCCTGTAATTCTTGCCCTTTGCGTTGCAATCTTTGTTCTGTTGCTGCTCGTTGGTCGGCAGGCATGGTATTAGCTTGTGCCTGATACTGTTGGTATTCTCTTTGAGCAGCTTGTTGTTTAGCAGCAAAATCGCTTTCAGCAGCTTTTTGTCTGGCTTCCATTTTTGCTTTAAGTGTTTTAAAGTATTCGTATTTGGTTAATAACGAATCGGAGTTTACAAAAACAATCTTCTCGTTTTCAGCTACGACGGCAGCTGGAGGTGTTGTTGCTGCTGCATCCGTTTTGCCGTCCTTATTTCCACAAGCAGCTAGTATCGAAACTAATGCTATTGCAGTTACGATACTGCTTACTTTTAATTTAGTTAATTTCATTTTGTTTAATTTGTGTTTAGCGCTAGGCGCAAGGCGATTATTTCTTCCTCTTTTTATTAGAATTTTAGCAAATATAAAAATCAAAACCGAGTATCCTAAATATAGGTGGATTTTATACTTAATCAGCATGTAATTTAAACGCTTAGCGCATGGCGCATAGCACTTAATCACTAGGATTTCAACACCTAATTAGTTATCCACAATATGCCTTATTAGCTAAAAAATGGTTATTTTTGATTCTTTAAGTATTAAACAAAATTATGAGCGAAGAAAAAGATCCAAAGTCAAATTATTCGGCCGATAACATACAGGTTTTAGAAGGTTTAGAAGCAGTTCGTAAGCGTCCTTCAATGTACATCGGAGATACTGGAGTTAAGGGATTGCACCATTTAGTATACGAGGTTGTAGACAACTCTATTGATGAGGCATTGGCTGGTCATGCAGATACCATTTTGGTAAACATTTTAGAAGGCAATTCAGTACGGGTTGAAGATAATGGTCGCGGTATCCCAACAGGTATCATGCAAAAGGAAAAAAAATCAGCATTGGAAATTGTAATGACGGTACTCCATGCTGGTGGTAAATTTGATAAAGACACGTATAAAGTTTCTGGTGGTTTGCACGGGGTAGGTGTGAGTTGCGTAAATGCATTGTCTACCCATTTAAAGGCAGAAGTACACCGCGAAGGAAAAATTTGGGAACAGGAATATAAAGAAGGTAAGCCCCAATATGATGTTAAAGTAGTAGGAGAAACCGAAAAACGCGGTACGGTAATCACTTTTACCCCTGATGCGAGCATCTTTACCCAAACCACAGAATATCGTTTTGATACCTTAGCCTCTCGTTTGCGTGAGCTCTCATTTTTAAATAAGGGCATCAGCTTAACCTTGGTTGACGAAAGAGAAGTAAATGAAGATGGTACTTTCTTAACCGAAGTATTTAAATCGGAAGGTGGTTTAAAAGAGTTTGTTCAGTTTCTTGATGGAACCCGTCCTTCATTAATTCCGGAGCCTATTTATGTAGAAGGGATTAAAAATGGAATTCCGGTTGAGTTAGCGATGCAGTACAATGATAGCTACTCAGAAAATGTACACTCTTACGTGAACAATATCAATACCCATGAAGGAGGTACGCACATAGCTGGTTTTAGACGTGGATTAACCCGCACGCTTAAAGCTTATGCTGAAAAGTCTGGTCTCTTAAAAAACGTAAAATTTGAAATCACAGGTGATGACTTTAGAGAAGGATTAACCGCCGTAATTTCTGTAAAAGTTCAGGAGCCTCAATTTGAAGGCCAAACAAAAACCAAGTTAGGGAACTCTGAGGTAATGGGTGCGGTTGACGTGGCCGTGGGCGAAGCATTAGGCATTTACTTGGAAGAATATCCAAAAGAAGCTAGGATGATCGTAAACAAGGTTATTTTAGCCGCTACGGCGAGGGCCGCCGCACGTAAAGCACGTGAGATGGTTCAACGTAAAAGTGTGATGGGCGGTTCAGGCCTTCCAGGTAAACTTGCAGATTGTTCGGATAGCGATCCTGAAAAATGCGAATTGTATCTGGTAGAGGGAGACTCGGCAGGGGGTACCGCTAAACAAGGACGCGATCGTAACTTCCAGGCCATTTTGCCATTGAAAGGAAAAATCCTGAACGTAGAAAAAGCCATGGAGCATAAAATCTACGAAAACGACGAGATTAAAAATATGTTTACTGCACTGGGAGTAAGTATTGGAACCCCAGATGACGATAAAGCATTAAATATCACCAAGCTTCGCTATCATAAAATTGTAATCATGACGGATGCTGATATTGACGGGTCGCACATTACCACGTTGATTTTAACTTTCTTTTTCCGTTACATGAAAAGCTTGATCGAGGCGGGTTATGTATATATTGCGGCACCTCCACTTTATTTGGTTAAAAAAGGAAAAGAGCAAGAATATTGCTGGAATGATCAACAACGTGATCTGGCCGTGCAACGCTTAAAAGGAGCTGGTAAAGAAGAGAGCGTTCATATCCAACGTTACAAAGGTTTAGGAGAGATGAATGCTGAGCAATTATGGGATACTACTTTGAATCCTGCCAACCGAACCTTATTAAAAGCAACCATAGAAAATGCAGCAGAATGCGATCATACTTTCTCTATGCTAATGGGCGATGAAGTTGCGCCACGTAGGGAATTTATCGAACGTAATGCAAAGTATGCGAAGATAGACGCTTAGTGGTCGATAGACCATAGTCTATAGTCCATTAGCATGGATACCAAGCATTCGCACATAAAAAAGCCCTTCAATCTGTTGAGGGGCTTTTTTAGTACGGTTGACTATGGACTATCGACTATTGTCCTTTTTCAGATTTTTCTTTCAGGTTTTTCAATCCAGCTTCAAAGTCTTTACCAATCATCCCGTCCATACAGAGCCCAAACCATTTGTTTAATGTGCCCTTATTGTCGCCACTCATTGTCCATGTTACTTTCTGACCTGTCCCTTCTGCCGCAACATCAAAACGGGTATCCGCTAAACTTTCGAAAGGCTTTATAAATTTAAGTTCAATATCTACCATTTTATTCATCCCAACACTTTTAATTTTCATGTAACCTTCGCCGGTTTCTTTGCCTACCCAGGTATATAGGTGTTCTGGTTGTGCAACCGGACCGCTAACTGTAATTTTGGCTGTTGGTTCCATTTTGGCCCAAGGATTCCATTTTGCGAATTCATTAAAATCAGCAATGTTTTTATAGATTACACTATCGGGGGCATTAATTACGGCACTTCTACTCACCGAATAGCTTTTAGGCAAGAATAACCCGCCTACAAAAAAGATAACCAGCAATATGCCGACAATCCATAGTAAAACTTTTAAGAATTTCATGTTTTTTTGTTTTGGTTCACTTAAAGGTAATCATATCTTTTTTTAAAATCAAAATTAGCAAGGTGAATAGAATTGCTATATGGCTTGATTGTTAAATTGCTGAATAACAGTGAGTATAGATATCTTTATTTTGAAAAGCAGGGACATTGGCTTTTGGGAAGGGATAGTCCCGCTTTCCATTACAATCTTTTTCAAAATCTATAATGTATTGAAAAGAATTTTCATTTCAATCGGGTTTAGAAAGCTTGGGACAGTGCTATTAACAAAAGTTGGAAAATCTTTCAAAACTAATTCCCCAATCCTAAAAATCCTAGTCTACTTTAGAGGGTGCCCCTCTCAATCCAGTGTCCTGAAGTTCTTCCCGTATATTCTTCATAAAAATCTTTCCGGGATCACTTTTGTCTGAATGGTAGTAGGGATTTGTTTCTCTCCAAAGAGCCGTATTTTTAAATAAAGTGTGCTCATAATGTCCAATCAGATATTGAATGGGATATTTTTTGCTTAAGTATCGGATCAATTTTTCGTTGGCAAGAAGCTGCTCTTTTGTTAACGGAAAATCGATGCTTCCCACATTTTCGATACCGATGGCACAATAATTTAGGCCGATTACGTGTCTAGCAAAAGCCGTATCTGGTAGGAGCTGATAAATTGTACCATCTCTATCCACCAAATAGTGCGACGAAACATTTAAGCTACTTGCACCTGCTATGGCTTTTCTGTCGCTTGGCAAAATAGATTTATTAAATGCATTGTAGGTTCCCATTAAGTTTCGAGAGGCAGTCCAGTGCAGCACAATCATGGTTGGTGTTATTGTTGCCGTTTTTTGGACCAGGTCATGGCGCCTTTTTAAATAGTCGATAGAAAGTTTGGTACGTGTAGCATCAAAAATGATAGGTTTTTCTATAATCTTAATTCGTTGGGCAAGGGCCGAAGAAGAGCCAAGCAGGAATATTAACAATAGCGCAGGCCGAAAGGCATTGGTGGGTCTAAGCCAACAATTTAGCAATAAAACAATCCAACAATTTAACCTTATTTTCATTTATAAAACCTCATCACTCTCTGTTTGTAATCAATTTTGGATTGAAATTTCATAAAGATATCTCCGCCAATTATAGCAGCAATGTTGGGATGTCCTAGTTGTAGATAGGTATCATTTACACTCTGTAGATCCAAACCCACAGCATTGTAGTTTTTTAAGGTAAGTTTGCCGATTTTAAGTTTTGGGATTATTCCTTCCAACGTGGTCGAACTACTAAAAATAGTTGCGGCCTGGGTTTCTTCGTGCAAGGAAAGATCAGTAATGTGCTTTTCCATCAGACTTTTATCAAAAACAGATCTGGAAGCACCGGTATCTACCACTGCATATAATTTTTCTCCAAAAACAACGATTTCCACCAAAAGATGGAAACCGTCGTCTTGTAGACTAATTAAGATTAAAGGAACAGTAATAGTTCGCATTTTATTTTTTAGAAGCTTTGTCAATTTTTTTAACAAGTGTGCTAGAAAATTGACAAAGCTAATACCGATTAGATTAATTTCATTTCAGCAAGTACATTATTCATGTTGCGAACTGCATCAGCACTTTTATTAAATGCTGATTGTTCATCTTCATTTAATTTATAATCGATAATCTTTTCCCATCCATTGCGCCCAATGATTACAGGAACACCTAAACAGATATCTTTTTGACCATATTCGCCATCAAGGCTAACGCAGCAGGTAAATAATTTTTTCTCATCGCGTACAATTGCCTCTACCAATGCTGCACCGGCAGCTCCTGGAGCATACCATGCAGAAGTGCCTAGTAGTCCGGTCAATGTTGCGCCACCTACCATTGTATCTGCTGCAACTTTTGCTAGCGTAGCTTCATCCAATAAATTGCTTACAGGTAAGCTTTGATACGTTGCATAGCGGGTTAATGGGATCATAGTGGTATCGCCATGGCCTCCAATTACAAATCCTTGAAGATCATTTGAATTACAATTTAGAGCAACGCTTAAATAATATTTAAAACGAGCGCTATCTAAAGTTCCACCCATTCCAATAATGCGGTTTTTTGGTAGGCCCAACGATTTCAATGCCAAATAAGTCATGGTATCCATCGGATTGCTAATTACCACAATAATGGCATCCGGAGAATATTTAAGGATATTTTCGGCCACACCTTTTACGATACCAGCATTGATGCCGATTAATTCTTCACGGGTCATCCCTGGTTTCCGCGGTAATCCCGAAGTAATTACCGCAACAGCTGAACCTGAGGTTTGGCTATAATCATTGGTTACACCTTTTATTTTGGTGTCAAAGCCCAATAATGTA
Source organism: Pedobacter sp. NO84 (assembly GCF_059703915.1). NCBI lineage: Bacteria > Pseudomonadati > Bacteroidota > Sphingobacteriia > Sphingobacteriales > Sphingobacteriaceae > Pedobacter > Pedobacter sp. NO84. The sequence goes on along the minus strand of NZ_AP046575.1, from coordinate 2,348,925 downwards.
GCAGTTTGCATCATGTCAATAGCTTTACCTTCTGCAAAACCTTCTTTAATGTCTAGTAATACTAACTCTTCAGCTAATTCTTTTCTTGCAATATTATCTGCACAGGTGGCTCCAACTGCGCCAGCACCTACTACCGTTATCTTCATTTTATATAGATTTTTAAGATAGAAATTGATTTAAGGCCGAAGTTATAGAATTGGATGGGTTAAAAAAAGTGGTTTATGATTTTTTTTAGCACGGAGCATGGGGCATGGATCAGAGCGCTTAGCACTATGCTCCATACTATGATTATAACTTAGATAAAACATTATTCCACACAAAAGGTTAACTAATAAAAGCTCATTGCCATGGAAGATACAACAGAAAACCAGCCCGTTAAGATTATTGATTATTCGGCATATGCCGGAAAGTGGTACTCTTTATATTCGATCCCGACACTTTTTGATAAAAATTGGAAACAGACTATAGAAACGTACACCTTGGTTGAAGATGATCATTTTGATGTACTAACAACCTATCACAAAAATGGACAACCTGAAGAAAAATCGGTCAGGTCTAAGCTCTTTTTCGATGAGCATAAGCCTGATGGCGATATGAAAGCCCAATTTATATGGCCATTTAAAGCGGGCTATTGGGTAATAGAACTGGCCGACGATTATAGTTATGTGGTAGTAGGTCACCCCGCACAAAAATTCTTGTTTATCATGGCTCGTGAGCCAAAAATGGATCCCATATTATTAAAGGAAATCATCGAACGTTGTAGGCAAATGGGCTATGATACAGGGAGCTTGGTAAGCCAGGAGCATGATTAGTTGACAGTTGATAGTTGGGAGTTAGTTTAATTTAAAACCCACGCTTCCTAACTCGCCCCCGTTTGACGCAAAGTGCCTCTTGTGAAGCAACGAGGATGCATGAAACCCACATTTTAATGGGAAAGCTACAATCATCAAAACCCGTCTTCCCAATTACATTTTCTCTGCCCGTCCGTTAGGCATCTTCCCGTTTTGTTGGCGATACAATCGTCATTCTCAGTTATCCTCGTTACAAACGAGGACAAGAAGGGGTCCAAAGTTAACTCTAATGAAAAATAAAATTGTAAACGGAAACTAGCCAACTCGTCCTCGTTTGAAAACGAGGATGCTCGAGCACAACATTTTTAATGTTGACGATATAATCGTCGTTCTCTATTATCCTCGTTGCAAACTTGAATAAGTGAGAGTTCAAAGTTAACCCAACCGAAAATTGTAAACTGAAATTGTAAACTGAAACTTGTTTGAAACCCACATTTCTAATGTTGACGATACAATCTTCATTCTCAGTTATCCTCGTTGCAAACGAGGACAAGAAGGGGGTCCAAAGTTAACTCTACTGAAAACTAAAACTTGTAAACGGAAACTAGCCAACTCGTCCTCGTTTGAAACGAGGATGCTCGAGCACAACATTTTTAATGTTGACGATATAATCGTCGTTCTCTATTATCCTCGTTGCAAACTTGAATAAGTGAGAGTTCAAAGTTAACCCAACCGAAAATTGTAAACTGAAATTGTAAACTGAAACTAGTTTGAAACCCACATTTCTGATGTGGACGATACAATCGTCATTCTCAGTTATCCTCGTTGCAAACTTGAATAAGTGAGAGTTCAAAGTTAACCCAACCGAAAATTGTAAACTGAAATTGTAAACTGAAACTAGTTTGAAACCCACATTTCTGATGTGGACGATACAATCGTCATTCTCAGTTATCCTCGTTGCAAACTTGAATAAGTGAGAGTTCAAAGTTAACCCAACCGAAAATTGTAAACTGAAATTGTAAACTGAAACTAGTTTGAAACCCACATTTCTGATGTGGACGATACAATCGTCATTCTCAGTTATCCTCGTTGCAAACGAGGACAAGTATCGGTTGCCAACCGAAAACTGTAAACTCATCTGCCACCCTAAATAGTAGTAGTTTATAAACACGTCCCGATAGCTCGCGGGAGTAGCGAGCACGAAGTAAAGCGGAAAGCGGGGCTATCCTTTCCAAAAAGCTTCTGTCCCTGCTTTACTCTTAATTAATTATTCGATCTCACCGCAATTATCCTAACCATATAATAATCAAACAATTTAAAATCCATCTTCCATCTTCCATTTTACATCTTCCATCTTCCATTTTACATCGTCCATTTTTCTCAGATTGTTGATAAATTACTGACACAGCGCTCCTCAAAATTCTCTATTTTTGGTGTCCAACATTTCCCTGTTATGTACCTGATTTTTGATACCGAAACCACCGGGTTACCACGTAATTATAATGCCCCTATTACCGATACGGATAATTGGCCGCGTTGTATCCAAATTGCATGGCAGCTACATGATGATATGGGAAATTTGATAGAGAACCAAGACTATCTGGTTAAGCCTACCGGATTTAATATTCCTTATGACGCAGAAAGAATTCATGGTATTTCTACGGATCTGGCTTCATCAAATGGCGTTGAACTTGCCGAAGTCTTAGAAAAGTTTAATATCGCTCTCAGCAAGGCGAAATTTATAGTTGGGCAGAATGTAGGTTTCGATGTCAATATTATGGGATGCGAGTTTCATCGCTTGGGCATCGAAAGCAAGATGGCTGATATGCCGGTTTTAGATACTTGTACTGAGATCACTGCCGAATTATTGAAAATTCCGGGCGGAAGAGGTGGTAAATTTAAATTGCCAACATTAACCGAACTACATCACTATCTTTTCGGCACCCCCTTTTCTGAAGCACATAATGCAACTGCCGATGTGGAAGCTACTACACGCTGTTTCTTAGAGCTGATCAAAAAAGAAATCTTTAAAAAAGAGGAATTATTGGTAGATACCGATTACTTCTTGCGTTTTAAAGAGGCTAACCCTATACCAATTGTCCCCGTAGGCTTACAGCACATTAATCTAAAGCAGGCATCAGATGAAATTAGAAAACGCCTACAGCAAACTGAGCCGGGGGGCATTTCTAAACAAACGTTGGAGGGGAATAGACAAGAGCTGGCAACTGCGAATTTTATACATCTCCATAATCATACACAATTTTCTGTATTACAATCCACAATTAGTGTCCCGGATTTGGTTAAAGCTGCGGCGGCCCAGCATATGCCAGCAGTTGCACTAACCGATCACGCCAATATGATGGGCGCCTTTCATTTTGTGAGCGCAGCTTCGAAGCATAATAAAGAAGCTAAAGCAAAAAATGAAGAGACAATAAAAATGGGAGAAATTCCGACAGCCCAACTGGTAAAACCCATTGTTGGGGTAGAGTTTTATGTTTGTGATAACCATACCGATAAAACCAGAAAAGACGATGGCTACCAAGTGGTACTTTTGGCAAAAAACAAACAGGGCTACCATAATTTGGCAAAAATGTCGTCTATTGCTTATACAAAAGGCTTTTATTATGTACCGCGGATTGATAGGAAAGTAATCGAGCAATATAAAAGTGATATCATCGTACTGTCTGGGAACCTGTATGGGGAAGTACCCAGTAAATTGTTAAACCTAGGCGAGAAACAGGCCGAAGAAGCACTTATCTATTGGAAAGAATTGGTTGGCGATGATTTCTATATTGAAATTATGCGCCACAATCAAGAAAATGAAGATCGTGTAAATGCTGATCTGATCGCGCTAGCTAGTAAACATGGAGTTAAATTAGTTGCTACAAACAATACCTATTACGTTAATAAAAAAGATGCCAATGCCCACGATATTTTATTGTGTGTAAAAGATGCCGAAAAACAGGCTACACCAATTGGGCGGGGAAGGGGTTATCGTTACGGATTGCCAAATCAGGAGTATTATTTTAAATCTACTGAGGAGATGAAAGCACTCTTTGCAGATCTTCCAGAAGCGATTTTAACAACTCAAGAAATTTCGGATAAAATTGAGGCCTATGAACTTGCTCGGGAGGTATTGTTGCCTAAATTTGATATTCCTGAAGAGTTTTTGGTTGCTGAAGATTTGGCCGATAAAGGCAAACGTGGGGAGAACAACTACTTAAGGCATCTCACCTACGAAGGGGCTAAAAAGCGCTATGGAGAACTTACCGAAGAACTTATCGAACGGTTGGATTTCGAATTGGCAACAATTGAAAACACGGGTTATCCTGGATATTTCTTAATTGTACAGGATTTTATAGCAGAAGCCCGGAGAAGGGATGTATCTGTAGGCCCAGGAAGGGGATCGGCAGCAGGATCCGTAGTTGCTTATTGCTTGTGGATTACCAATATTGATCCCTTAAAATACGACCTGCTTTTTGAGCGTTTCTTGAACCCAGATCGTGTATCCCTGCCGGATATCGATATCGACTTCGATGATGAGGGACGTGGCAGGGTGATGGATTACGTAATCAACAAATATGGCTCTAGCCAAGTTGCACAGATTATCACCTATGGTACAATGGCAGCCAAATCTTCGATCCGGGATACGGCACGTGTGCTAGACCTGCCCTTATTTGAAGCTGATAAAATTGCAAAGCTCATACCAAACATGAAATTGGCGAAAATTTTTAATCTAGACGAAAAGGCTCTAAAAGCCGCTATGCGTCCTGATGAATATGAGCGGGTTACTGAACTTAAGAACCTGGCCTTGGCCAAAAACCTCAGTGCCGAAACCATAGAACAGGCGATTATTTTAGAAGGTTCGTTACGTAATACCGGAGTTCATGCCTGTGGAGTAATTATCACACCCGATGATATCACTAATTTCGTTCCCGTAGCAACAGCTAAAGATTCAGATCTATATGTGACCCAATTTGATAACTCTGTTGTTGAAAGTGCAGGCCTATTAAAAATGGACTTCCTAGGGTTAAAAACATTAACCCTGATTAAGGATACAGTTAAACTTGTTAAAAAGAGACATAATATCGACCTGGATCCGGATGCCTTCCCCATAGATGATGTAAAAACATACGAACTCTTTCAACGTGGCGAAACGGTGGGAATTTTTCAATATGAGAGCCCGGGAATGCAAAAGTACATGAAAGAGCTAAAGCCTACGGTTTTTGGCGATCTAATTGCCATGAATGCACTATACAGACCAGGGCCGATTGCCTATATTCCAAGCTTTGTTAAAAGAAAAAATGGGGAGGAAGAGATTAAATATGACCTGGAAGCCTGTGAAGAACTATTAAAGGAAACGTATGGGATTACCGTTTATCAGGAACAGGTGATGCTTTTGTCACAAAAATTAGCTGATTTTACCAAAGGTGAGGCTGATGTGCTCCGTAAGGCAATGGGTAAGAAGCAACGCGATGTGCTGGATAAGATGAAACCTAAATTTGTTAAACAAGCAGCAGAAAAAGGACACGATGCGGTGATTTTAGAGAAGATTTGGAAAGATTGGGAAGCCTTTGCAGAATATGCCTTTAACAAATCACACTCTACATGTTATGCATGGATTGCGTATCAAACCGCTTATCTTAAAGCCAACTATCCGGCAGAATACATGGCGGCCGTTCTTTCTAACAACATGAGCGATATAAAGCAGGTAGCGTTTTTTATGGAAGAATGCAGGCAGATGGGTGTTACCGTTTTAGGACCAGATGTAAACGAATCAGATCTAAAATTCTCTGTAAATGCCAAGGGCGAAGTCCGTTTTGGTATGTCGGCAGTAAAGGGTGTAGGAGAGAAGGCTGTTGAAAGTATTATCGAAGAACGCGTGTTGAACGGAGCTTACCAAACAGTATTCGATTTTTCTAAGCGCTCAAATACCCGAATAGTAAATAAAAAAGCATACGAAAGTTTTGTATATAGCGGCGCCTTTGATGCTTTTGGTTTCCACAGGGCCCAATATTTTTATATCGGTGCCAACGATAAAATGAACGGCATAGAAAAGCTGATCAAATATGCGAACGATTTTCAGAACAACGAAAATTCGTCTCAAGCTTCACTTTTTGGAGGGTCAAAGGCCGATCTCATTTTAGAACCCAGTTTTCCGGTTTCACCAGAATGGGGATTGATAGACCGGCTTAAATATGAAAAGGATGCGATAGGGATTTTCTTATCCGGCCACCCACTGGATGATTACCGTTTTGAACTTAAAAACTTTTGCCAACATGCAGTAAGGCATTTGGCGGTGGTAAATAAAATCCGTAGCGGCGACACTACTGAAGAAATCTTGGCAGAATTTGAAGGGATTAAAAATAAGGACCTGGTTGTTGGCGGACTGGTAGTAATCGCCTCTCAGCGGATTACCAAAACGGGGAAACCTTTTGGTACTTTTATTTTTGAAGATTACGATGATAGTTGTGAAATAGCCCTATTTGGGGATGATTTTTTAAAATTCAAACAGTTTCTAACGGAAGGTTATTTCTTGCAGATAAGAGGTCGGGTAGGGGAAAGGTTTAGGAAAGAGGGCGATTGGGAGTTCAAGGTAACAGCGGTAGATCTTTTATCCGAGCTGCGGGATAAGCTCACTAAATGCATCACGATCCAAGTGCCTATTGATGAGATTAACGATGAACTGATGGAAAAAATTGAACTGATTGTGCAGGAAAATAAAGAAAATAGCGAGAGACATAACTGTAAGTTGAATTTTGAAGTGTATGACCGAGATCAAAACCTGAAATTGGAACTGCCTTCCAAATCGTTGAAAATTAATCCCAACAATCAATTTTTAGAACAATTAACGAAGTTGAATGTTGTGAATTATAAGTTGAACTAATAGCAGAGGGCATAGGGCTTCAACACATTACGCCATACCCCGTGCCCTAAGTTCCATGCTCACCATAATGTCATATTGACAGCCTGCTATTGATGGCACTACAATTGATAATATATTTGTATATAAATTAAATTATAAGTTATGGCTTTAGAAATAACAGATGCGAACTTCGAAGAAGTTGTATTAAAATCAGATAAACCGGTATTGGTAGATTTTTGGGCAGAATGGTGTGGACCATGTCGTATGGTTGGTCCAATTGTTGATGAAATAGGAAAAGAATACGAAGGAAAAGCATTGGTAGGTAAGGTAAATGTTGATAATAATCCTCAGATTTCAACTCAGTTTGGAATCCGTAATATTCCTGCTTTATTATTCTTTAAAAATGGTGAAGTTGTAGACAAACAGGTTGGGGCAGTACCTAAGTCGGTATTAGCTGGAAAACTGGATAAACAATTATAATAAGCTGAAAGCAAAAAGCTTAAAGCTAGCATTAAACATAGGCTTTATGCTTTACCTTTTTAGCTTTAAGCTCAGGAAATATAACCCTAAATCTTAACTGGTTTAGGGTTTTTCTTTAACCACTCATCGGATGGATATATGCCTGATGCCAATATCCATTCGATGAGTTTTATAAACTTGATAGATAGAATTTATAAACACCAGAATTATTTGTTATTTTTCCTACTCTAATTAGCGTTTTCATAAAATCCTTTAGAAATATTAATACTTTTACCATGAAACTTAAATCAAATACCCTTTTAGCCATTTTATCGCTCTGCATAACAACGTCGATTTTTGCTCAAAATCCTGTCGAAACTAATAGGCCAACTGCAGATTACAAGCCCGCATTCGTTGGACAAACGCGGATTGCTGGGGTAAAAACAGTTGCTGCCTTGAACATTGCTGTTGTAAATAAACAATTAGAAAATCCTTGGAGTATTTCTCAAATGCCTGATGGCAGGTTTTTAATAACCCAAAAAGAAGGAAATATGGTTATTTTAAATGCGGATGGGAAGTTATCAAAAAAGATTACGGGATTACCCAAAGTAGATGATTCGGGACAAGGTGGATTGTTAGATGCTACCTTATCACCTGATTTTGATAAAAATAGGATGATTTTTTGGGCATATGCCGAACCACAAGACAATGGGGCAGTACTGGTTATCGCAAAAGGAAAATTATCGGCTAATGAAACTTCAATTGAGAACCAGGTTATAATTTATCGTGCCAATCCGGTTTATAGCGGTAAACTTCAATATGGATCTCGAATAGTTTTTGATAAAGATGATAACTTATTTGTTAGCACCGGCGAGCGTTCTGGCAAAGATATAAGGATGCAGGCCCAATATCTCAATTCGTCGTTGGGTAAAATACTGCACATCACACAAAGTGGAAAGGCAGTTGCTGGCGGGCCATTTGCCAATACCACAGGGGCAAGGCCTGAAATTTATGCGTATGGACTTCGTAATCCTGACGGTTTGGCCATAAATCCACAAACTGGTGAGTTATGGGAAGCAGAATTTGGTCCACGAGGAGGCGATGAAATTAATATCATTAAACCAGGTAAAAATTATGGGTGGCCAGTAATCACCTATGGTACCGAATATAGTGGTGCGAAAGTAGGAGATGGTATTCAACAAAAAGCTGGGATGGAACAACCGCTTTACTATTGGAATCCGGTTATTTCTCCGGGGAGTATCGCATTTTATAATGGTAATCAGATTGCCGAGTGGAAAGGTAATCTATTTGTGGGCGCTTTAAGTGGTTCACACATCATCCGCTTGGTAATTAAGGGCAATAAAATTGTTGGCGAAGAAAGATTGCTAGAAGATAAAGGAGAACGGTTCCGCGACCTTGTTGAAGGTAAGGACGGTGCATTGTACGCAGTTACCGATGGAGGTAATCTATATCGAATATCCAAAAAATAGAAGATGATTACACTGTCTTTCGACTACGCTCAGGATGACATCTTAAGAGATAACTCTACTGCATCTGTCACCCTGAGCGTAGTCGAAGGGCTTAATTAGCGCAAAAACTCGATACAGCCTACAGAATGGATAACCTCTACGATAACCTCCATCTTTCTACTAACCTCGAGCTACTGGCCAAACAAGTAGTTGAAGGGTTTATTACGGGCTTACATAAAAGCCCGTTTCATGGTTTCTCTGTTGAATTTGCAGAACATCGTTTGTACAATACGGGTGATAGTGTAAAAAATATTGATTGGAAACTGTTCGCCAAAACGGATAAGTTATTTAGCAAGCGTTACGAAGAAGAAACAAATTTGCGTTGTCAGTTTGTAATAGATGCTTCGTCATCTATGTATTTCCCTGATGATAAGTATAATAAATTAACGTTTTCTGTCCAAAGTACAGCTGCATTAATTTATTTGTTAAAAAAACAACGTGATGCATTTGGTTTAAGTTTGTTTACAGATCAGCTTAACTTAAGTACACAAGCTAAATCTACTAATGCGCATCAGAAATATCTCTTTGCACAGTTAGAGCAAGTGCTTCAAACTCCTAAACTAAATATTCAGACCAACCTATCATTGGCATTGCACCAGGTTGCAGAACTTATCCATAAACGGTCTCTTGTAATTATATTTAGCGATTTATTGCAGACTGCTCAGGATGAAGATAAAATTTCGACCTTGTTCTCATCTCTGCAGCACTTGAAATTTAACAAGCATGAAGTAGTAATTTTTAATGTTACCGATAAGAGTAAAGAGGTTGATTTCAATTTTGCAAATCGTCCGTATCAATTTATCGATATGGAGACCGGTGCAGAACTTAAAGTGCATACCTCTAAAGTAGCAGCCTCTTATTTGGCTCAAATGAGTGAATATAGACAGAAAATAGCACTGAAATGTGCGCAATATAAAATTGATATGATTGATGCAGATATTAATGCAGGATTTGATCAGATTTTACAGGGATATTTGATTAAAAGGCAGAAGATGAATTAGCTAATTAACAAATTAGCTGATTAGCTAATGATGTTGCTCTATATTTTTAAGAATTACTGAACAGGCTTCCTTAATCTCTTCTTCAGTAATAATTAAAGGTGGTGCAATGCGCATGGAGTTACTGCAATGCAAAAACCAATCGGTAATAATGCCATCGGCGATACACCCATCAATTATTCTTTTATTGATTTGGTAGCTTTCAAATTCAACTGCAAGCATCAACCCCATTCCTCTCACTTCCTTAATTGCATTGTGTTTTAATAGGGTTTTAAATAACTTGCCTTTTGCATTAACTTCCTCAATTAGGTTTTCGGATAAAATTGCATTTAAAGTAGCTAATCCGGCTGCACAACTCACGGGATGGCCTCCAAACGTGGTTATGTGCCCTAAGATAGGATTATCGGTAAAGACTGCCATTAACGTGGTTGAAGCGATAAATGCCCCAATAGGCATGCCACCGCCCATACCTTTAGCCAATAATAAAATATCCGGAACAACATTAAAATGCTCAAACCCGAAAAGTTTTCCTGTTCTGCCAAAACCACATTGTATCTCATCCAAAACCAATAATGTTCCTGTTGATGTACATTTTTCGCGAAGTGCTGTCATATAGCTTGAATCCGGAATTCTAACTCCTGCTTCGCCCTGCATAGTTTCTATAAAAACTGCAGCAGTTTGTTCGGTAATTAATTCTATATCAGGTAAGTGGTTAAAATCAATGAACTTTATTGAAGGTAAAAGTGGACGATATGCCCGCTTAAATTCTTCATTTCCCATTAAACTTAGTGCACCCTGAGTACTCCCGTGATAGCTATCTCTATAGGCGATAATCTCGCTCCTGTTCGTATATCGCTTTGCTAGTTTCATAGCGCCCTCAACCGCCTCTGCTCCAGAATTTACAAAGTAGGTGCAGTTTAAATTTTCTGGTAAAACAGACGCTAGAGCCCTGGCAAAATTAACCTGTGGACTTTGGACAAATTCGCCATATACCATTAAGTGCATATAGGTTTCAGCTTGTTTTTTAACAGCATCAACAACCGATTCATGGCAATGGCCAACATTACTTACACCGATTCCTGCAATCAGGTCCATATATTTTTTGCCAGCAGAATCATACATATACAATCCCTTTGCCTTCACAAATTCTAATAAAAGTGGACTAGATGAGGTTTGGGCATTGTGTTTAAGAAATAATTCACGTTGTGTAAGCATGTGGCAAAGTTAACCTTTATCGGCTCAACAAATGAAAATAAAAAATCCTGCACGGTTTAACATACAGGATTCTTTAAAAAAAATTAATTATTATTTAGTCAGTTTTTCTTTGAGCATTGCCACCTCTAAACTGATTGAGGATTTCTTTCTTAAACGATTCTTGGGCCCTATAAAACTTTCCAACAATTTTTATGGGAAGGCTGGATTTAAGTTTATTGTAATATTTTTTTTCGATATTTAAATCTCTCTGTTTAAAAGCAAAATCATTTAAGATCAAGGTTTGTATCTCTGTATCAGAAAGATCATCAATTTCTTTTAATTTTCTAAAGCTGATCATTTTTTGAAAACGTTCTTTCCTTAATGCGCTTTGCTCCTTTGTATATTCATTGTAAATAGGCCAAAAAATCTTAGCATCCGCAGGGCTTAGATCTAGCTTGGTAGTTAAAAAAGCTACTTTTCTAGATTCCCATTTTTCATCATCCATTCTTGGTCCCGGCCCTTGAGCGAAGATAAAACTGGGTAATGAAATAAATAATAGGGCAATTAATAGGTTTTTCATTGGTATATACTGTTTTTGATAGATGTCTTTTCAAATGTCAAGCTTGCCTGGCTTATCATTTATAAATTATTTGCTAAATCACTCGATGAGAAATTATCTAAAATATAGTTTTCCATTTCTGTTGGAGTTGCACTACTAGCGGCTTGACTTTCTTCAATGTGTTCGAAAATTACACTTTCGTCAATATCATATAATACCTGTTCGTTGGCGAGTTCGAGGCTAGCAATTTCCTTCACCTCATTTTGTTGTTTTAAATAAAGCCCAGAGGCGATGACAACGAAAAAACAAGCTGCCGAAACATATTTCATGGCTTCTCTATGCCATAATTTAATAACTTTAGGCTGTGATACTGCACCTGAAGTTTTGCTTATAATCTGGTTTTGGAGCTGATCAAAATAATTTGCTGGAGTTATAAAACCCTCATGCTTAACTAAGCTCTTAAGTTCTTCAACAGCAATCCTACTTTCGATCTGATTACCCAGTTCTTCGAAATAATTTTGCGGCACTTTAAAGCCCGAATTTTCGGTTGTCTTTAGGCCATCCAAAAATATCGCATGGTTAATGTTAGCTTGCAAATCATCAAAATACCCATCCGGCACACGATAAGGCGTAGATACAGGTAAGCCAGCTAACAGCGGCGCTTCCTTTTTCTCCCCATGGGACCCCTTTGGGGCATTCGCCATATTTTCATCTTTATTACTCATCACAATAGTATTGATAGATTTTAGCATAAAAGGTTTAATACTTAATCTTCATTTAGTAAAATACTTTCTATTTTCTTAACCGCAATATGAAAAGAAGCTTTTAGGGCACCTACGCTGGTACCCAGAACTTCAGAGATTTCATCATATTTCATATCATCGAAATATTTCATGTTAAAAATTATTCGTTGTTTTTCGGGCAGGGTTAGCACAGCTTCCTGGAGTTTTCGTTGAATTTTATCGCCATCAAAGTAGGCTGATTCTACTAGGCTTTCAGCCAATTCGCCACTCACATCGTCTAAAGAGATGTTATTTTTTATTTTCTTTTTATTCAGAAAGGTAATTGATTCGTTGGTGGCAATTCTATAGATCCAAGTATATAATTGGGAATCGCTCCTAAAATTGGCCAGGTTTTTCCAAACTTTAACAAAAGTTTCCTGCACCAGATCGTCAGTATCATCATGGTCGATAACCAATCTGCGGACGTGCCAGTATATTTTTTGCTGGTATTTAGTTAAAAGCAGGTTGAAGGCCTCATTTCGTGTTTTTTCTACACTAAATTTTTGCAAAATCTCTGCGTCTTCAACTTGTTTCATTCTTGATCAGATTTGAGATGTGAGATGTGAGATTGGGTTAGACTTGATGTCTCGAATCTCATATCTCAAATCTATTTATTTTGCTTTCCTTTTCATTACTTTTTGGGCTGCAGCAACAATATCAGCAGGATCCAATTTATACTTGGTCATTAACTGATCAGGGGTTGCGCTTTCGCCAAAACTGTCATTTACCGCTACAAATTCTTGTGGAGCTAAATATTCTGTGGTTAATAAACGTGCAATACTCTCACCTAATCCACCAAACTTATTATGTTCTTCACAGGTAACGATACATCCAGTTTTCTTCACTGATTTTAAGATGGCTTTTTCATCCAGAGGTTTAATGGTGTGGATATTTATAATTTCAGCGTCAATGCCCAGTTCGGCTAATTTTTCTCCGGCTTCTATCGCTCTCCATACCATATGTCCAGTTGCCACAATAGTTACGTCGGTACCCTCATTTACCATCCAAGCCTTACCTATTTCAAACTTTTGATCTTCGGCTGTAAACACAGGGATAACAGGACGTCCAAAACGTAAGTAAACCGGACCTTCATAATCCATAATGGCTAAAGTGGCAGCTTTGGTCTGGTTAAAATCGCAAGGATTAATAACAACCATGCCAGGTAACATCTTCATTAAACCGATATCTTCCAGGATCTGGTGTGTTGCACCATCCTCACCAAGGGTTAAACCGGCATGTGATGCGCAGATTTTAACATTTTTGTTAGAATAAGCTATTGATTGTCTGATCTGATCATAAACCCTTCCTGTAGAAAAATTGGCAAAGGTTCCTGTAAAAGGGATTTTACCACCTATAGTCATCCCAGCAGCAATACCCATCATATTTGCTTCGGCAATACCGACCTGAACAAAACGTTCAGGAAAATCTTTAATAAAAGCATCCATTTTTAGTGAACCCACTAAATCGGCACATAGTGCTACTACATTTGGATTACGTTTTCCAGCTTCATGTAAACCTACTCCAAAGCCCGACCGTGTATCTTTTTTTTCTGTATATGTATATTTTTTCATTATAAAATCTTTTAAGTTAAGCGCAAAGCGCTAAGCGTTGGTAATCGCTTAGCGCCCATCGCGTAACGCTAGTAGTCTCCAGCTGTTTGTTTAATTTGATCCAGCGCTGTTTTAAGCTGTTCATCACTTGGTGCAGAACCATGCCATTTGTGAGAGCCTACCATAAAATCAACACCATAACCCATTTGGGTACTCATCAGGTTTAAAATAGGCTTGCCCTTACCCGTTAATGATTTAGCATAGTGCAATGCTTTGGTAATTTCTGCCATGTCGTTTCCATCTGAAGTAATTACATGCCAGCCAAAAGCTTGGAATTTGGCTTCAAGGTTTTCTAAAGAGAGTACCTTTTCTGTTGGGCCATCTATTTGTTGACCATTATAATCTATACTAGCTATTAAATTGTCCACTTTGTGGAAAGGAGCGAACATAAATGCTTCCCAGTTTTGGCCTTCCTGTAGCTCTCCATCACCTTGAAGGGTATAAATTAACGATTTATCACCATTTAATTTTTTAGTGAGGGCCGCGCCAATTGCAACTGACAGACCTTGGCCCAAAGACCCCGATGCCACCCTAATTCCAGGTAAGCCCTCGTGTGTGGTAGGATGACCTTGTAATCTAGAATCCAACTTTCTAAATGTAGCCAATTCGCTAACTTTAAAATAGCCTGATCTGGCCAGTACACTATACCAAACGGGCGAGATGTGACCATTAGAAAGAAAAAATAGATCTTCTCCTTCACCATCCATGTTAAATTTTGGATTATGGTTAAGCACTTCAAAGTATAATGCAGTAAAAAAATCTGCACAGCCCAATGAAGCACCTGGGTGACCAGATTGCACGCCATGAACCATTCTTAAACAGTCTCTTCTTACTTGCGAGGCAATATCTTCTAATTCACTAATTGTATGTTTCATTTGTTAAAATATTTTTTTGGTTCATGGTTCATGGTTCGCGAAGGATGCCTAAGCTCCCAGACTATTAACCATTTGCTATGAACTATGATCTAGTTTTACTCCAGCGCAAGTTAATAAAATTTCTATGTGCAAGAATACTTATCCTTTAATTAAATCTAAGACTTGGGCTGTCGGGCTTTTAGTGTCTACCTTGGTAATAATGTGGGCAATGTTACCTTCTTCATCAATAACGAAAGTAGTACGATTGATGCCCATGTATTTTTTGCCATACATGTTTTTTTCGCCCCAGACGCCATAAGAATTAACAATTTTTTGATCTGTATCTGCCAAAAGGGTAAATGGAAGGCTATGTTTGGTGATAAATTTTTGATGCGACCTTTCATCATCAACACTTACGCCCAGCACTTCAATTCCTTGAGCTTTTAATCCCTGATAATTGTCTCTAAAATCGCAGGCTTCTGCTGTACAACCGGGGGTGTCATCCTTTGGGTAAAAATACAGCACTACTTTTTTTCCTTTAAACTGGTCTAAGGAAACCTCATTTCCATCTTGATCCTTAGCGTTAAATTTTGGGGCTTGAGTCCCTTCTGTAAGTGGAATCATATTTGTATTGTTATATTGTTTGATTGCTATATTGTTTTCTGGCATCAAGCTAAATGGATTGTTATATTGTTCGATTGCTATATTGTTCCCGATATCAAGCTAAATGGATTGTTATTATTTGATTGCTCTTTAGCATCATGCAAACAATTCAACAATATAACAATTCAACAATTTTTATTCTTCAGTTTATCGATAAAACTCAATCTCATACTTCTTCACATTATCTTTCATATCGGTAACAATCAATTGGAAAGTGTGGTTGCCAGCATGAGTTCTCTCATCAAAGTTATGCCATAAATTTGCTGTTTTAGAATCAAATTCCATCAAAATCCATTTTCCATCAATATAGCCATTAAAACTCTTGATTCCAGAGAGATTATCACTAATTCTGAAGCTTATTTTAGATTGGGTGGCCATGTTTTTGCCGTCGGCTATGTTAACCGGGACGATAATGGGTGCCACGGTATCTATGGCGATAAAGAAACTACCAAAGCTTCTGGGCATTGCTTTAACATAGCCATTTTCATAAAATCCACCTTGTGATATGCGATTTGCATTTACAATTAATGCTTTTTGTTGATATTTTACTAAGTTACTATCGGCCTTTATCCATAGTTCGAAACCTACATGCAAAGGCGTTAGGTTATTGTGGATTTGATGCATGGCCGAAAATGCATTTTGTTGAGGCTTCGTACCCTTTTTATAAATAAAATTGAGGTCGTTATACAATGTGCCCTTAGGTAATATCACCTTAATTTCATCAGTGTTGTACTCGTTTATTTTATTATAGAGGAATGTATTTCCTGTGGTAGGACTTGGATTATCGATAACAGCATTAGCATTAGCTTGAACATTAAACTGCAAAATACTTTTGTTGCCTTTAGAATCGGTGATCTGATATTTAACCCGATGTAGTTTCCCATCGTTAAATACGATCCGACCATTGTTAAGCAAATTGCTGTAGATCTGTAAAGGATTTCCGGGATCTACGAAACTTTTCTGGATATTTCGTTTCAGGTTTAATAATGCAGGGTAGTCGAGATGTGAATTGATTGCTTTGCTATTGTCAAAACTAAATCGCTCTAATGCTGAGGTAAATACAGCCGAGTCATCTACAAATAATTCGATCGAATATACCCCATTTAGTCCAGATAGCCCATTATGTTTGTCTGTTGTGGTAATGCCAAAACCAACTTCTCCATTTAGATTAATAGTGGTAACCTTATTTAAGCTATAATTTCCTCCAGAGCCAACCACCTGAAAGTACTGTTTAGGGGTAAATTCATTGAAAGGTTTACCATTAAGGCGATAAACATACATCGCATAAATTACAGGCGGAATGTTATCGGGAATTTGAATACCAAAGAACTGCGGATTGATGGTAGCCTCTGTTTTTGTGTCGCGTATTTCGAAGTGAAGGTGCGGCCCTCCCGAACTTCCGGTATTGCCAGAATAGGCAATGATATCTCCTCTTCTCACCGGGATTTGATCTACTGCAGGAAATTCATCAATTTCATAAGATTTTTTCTGGTACTGAATATTTTTAACCAATGGAGCAATTTTTGGGCTATAACGTGATAAATGCCCATATACTGAAGTATAACCATTAGGGTGATTTATGTATACTGACAAGCCAAAGCCGCTGTTTTGGACCCTGAGTCTTGATATATAGCCATCAGCGGTTGCATAAACCGGATAACCTGTTCGCTGGTTAGTCTTAAAATCAACTCCCGAATGGAAGTGATTGCTTCTTAATTCTCCAAATGATCCTGCCAATGCTGGTGGAACAATATCGAGCGGCGGTCTAAAATCCGTTAGTGGATAAGTATTTTTGCTAAAAATTTGTTGAGCATCAGCCTTGATGGCGAAGATAAAAATAAGACTGAAAAAAATGGGAAGCTTAGCTATTACGTTGGTAGAGTTTTTAAACATCCTTATTTAACACTAAAATTAAGCAGTTGTTTGCCTTCTAGCCAAGCTTCTAACTGATCGCCTTGATTTATTCTACCTACACCTTCTGGAGTTCCAGTAAAAATTAGGTCGCCTTTTTTAAGTGTGATGTATTGAGAAACAAAAGAGATAATTTTTTCGAATGAGAACAAAAGGTTAGCTGTATGACCATTTTGACGGATTTCTTTATTGATCTGCAATTCAAACTTAAGATCGTACATTCCTTTAAATTCTGTTTTCGGTAAAAAATTGCTGATCGCGGCAGAATTGTCGAACGCTTTTGCTAATTCCCAGGGCAAGCCTTTCTCCTTGTGTTCGTTTTGGATATCCCTAGCTGTAAAATCAATTCCTAATCCAATTTCATCATAATAATTGGCCGCAAATTTTTCTGATATATGTTTTCCTTCTTTGCAAACCTTCAGCACAATTTCAAGTTCGTAGTGGATATCAGAAGAAAAATCGGGAATATAAAAAGGCTTATTGTCTTTTAAAACCGCAGTATCGGGTTTTAAAAAAATAATTGGCTTGGTTGGGATGGCATTATTTAGTTCTTTAGCATGCGCAGCATAGTTGCGGCCTATAGCAATTACTTTCATGGGCAGAATGGGTTTGGCGTTTGGCGATTAGCGTTAAGCGATGGTTGCAAAACTAAAAACAATTGGTAGATTACGGTACAAAAATCTTCATCACCTTTGGCTCGCCACCAGCTTCGATTTTAAGAAAATACATTCCTTTATTTAATTTGTTGGGGATGGTAAAAGTTTTCGTTTGCTCGCCAGCGGAGGATCTTTCGTTGAGTAACACCACCACATCATTAAGCAAAAGGTCAGTAATTTTGATCGAAAGCATTACCTCTCTTTCTAAGCGGAAACTGATATTGATTTGGTCAGATACAGGATTAGGATAAACTTTTAAAACCGTAAGGATTTTACCTGATTTAGGCATTGAAGTGCTTACAATAGCATTATTTGATGGGTTATATCCTAATATGCTCGGCCTATAGGGTTGGATATTAGCCTTAATCTGTGGAACTTTGCTTACGATTTTAGCTTTAGGTTTGATTGATATTTTTGAACTATCTACCTTCTGGGAGAAAACAACTGAACTACATAACATTACTATGCAAATTGTGCACAATAAACCCCATGAGAACGCTATTTTTGACTTAAAATCCATCTTTACCCATCACAAAAATATAAATTATTAAACAAAGAAATCAAAGATTTTGTTTAATGAAACAATATTTAACACTATTTAACACGACAATTTGCTTAACGAGATTTCAATTTTTTTGAAACTATTTTTCATTAAAATTTTAATTGAGTTTAATCCTAATTATTTAATTATTTTTGCATCCAAATTTTATAGCAGTGTCAAATCATAAAAATGTTAGCGCACTTACCGCAGGTGGGGTTTTAGTAAGTTTAGGGATTGTTTTTGGAGATATTGGAACTTCTCCATTATATACGCTGAATGCTATCTTTACTACTATTTTAGGAGGCAACCAAAATGTAAGTCCAGAAGTTGTGTTGGGCGTGCTTTCTTGTATAATTTGGACGTTAACTTTACAGACCACCATAAAATACGTAATTATCACTTTAAGGGCTGATAATAAAGGTGAAGGTGGTATTTTTTCCTTATTTTCATTGGTGCGTAAAAAAGCCAAATGGTTGGTAATTCCAGCAACCATAGGCGGATGTGCGCTCCTTGCTGATGGTATAATTACTCCAAGTATAACGGTAACATCAGCTATTGAAGGGTTAACGAACAAGTTTGATCATGTTCCAGTTATCCCCATCGTTATCGGCATTTTAACACTATTGTTTATCATCCAACAGTTTGGTACAAATTTAGTTGGAAAGTTATTCGGGCCTGTAATGTTTATTTGGTTTGGCGTACTAGGCGTTATTGGCGTATCATTTATAATAAAAGATTATAGCATTCTAAGGGCGCTTAATCCGTATTGGGCAATTCATTTGTTGGCAAACAATAGTTTAGCCTTTATTATACTTGGTGGAGTATTCCTATGTACAACGGGTGCGGAAGCGTTATATAGTGATTTAGGACATTGTGGAAGAAATAATATTAGGATTAGCTGGATTTTTGTTAAGCTCACCTTAATATTAAATTATCTAGGTCAAGGAGTATGGATATTACAAAATGGTAGTGCTTATATTCCCAGTGCTAAAATGAATCCATTTTTCGAGATTGTTCCAGATCAATACCAAATTCCAATGGTTTTTTTGGCTACAATGGCAGCTATTATTGCCAGTCAGGCCTTAATAAGTGGGTCATTTACCTTGATTGCTGAAGCAGTAAGACTTAACCTTTGGCCTAAAATAAGAATAGTTTATCCTACCGTGTCTAAAGGTCAATTGTATGTGCCCTCAATTAATTGGATGTTATGGATTGGTTGTTGTGGAATAGTCTTTCTTTTCCAAAAAGCAGAAAAAATGGATGCGGCATATGGTTTATCCATTACCATTGCCATGCTTATGACCACGATTTTAGTGACCTACTATTTGAGGAGTAAGCGCTTTCCAAAATATTTGATTGCGACATTTTTGATTACATATTTAATAATTGAAGGAACATTTTTGGTAAGTAATTTAACCAAATTTTTGCATGGTGGATGGGTAACTGTTTTAATTGGTTCTGTACTTTTCTCAATAATGTGGAGTTGGTATGTGGCTAGAAAAATAAAGAATAGGTTTGTTAAATACGTAGAAATAGAAGATTATTACAATATCATTGGCGAACTTAGTGGGGATATTTCTGTGCCGAAATACTCATCTCAATTGGTTTATTTAACCAGTGCGAATTTTAAAACTGAAATCGAATCCAAGATTATTTATTCAATTATTCAAAAAGAGCCCAAACGTGCTGATGTATATTGGTTGGTTCATGTTGACGTTGTAGATGAGCCCTATACAATGGATTATAAAGTGGAATTTCTCATCCCAGGCAAACTGATACGGATTGATTTCAAATTAGGATTTAGGATAGAGCAAAGGATAAATCTATTGTATCGTAAAGTGGTTGAAGAATTGGTTAGAAATGGTGAGATAGATATCACTAGCCAATACACTTCATTAAACAAGCATAAAATAACTGGCGATTTTAGATTTGTTCTCCTCGAAAAACACTTGTCAAAATTTACTAATTTGAGCTTTTTCGAACGATCGATAATGGATTACTACTTTATCCTAAAACATTTTAGTATGTCGGAAATGAGTAGTTTTGGATTGGATTCAAGCTATGTAGAGGTGGAGAAAGTACCGTTAATTTTCGTAACACCTGATGATATAGAATTAAAAAGGTTGGCGATTTAATTGTTTCTATCGCAGTTGTTTCCATAGACCGAAGGCTGAACTTAGATATAATGGATATCTACAAGGTCTGACGTAACCGGTTTGATTAGTTGGTCTGTGGAGACACCCTTCCATAAAAAGTAGTCAAATCCCGTAGGGATTATATCCTATTAGAAGAGTTTAGGAAAGTGTGCGACCCCCATCGGGGTCGTATATTCTGATTTGGTGTTTTAAGAGATATGGCCTCTACGAGGTCTGACGCAACCCTGGATACACCTTATGATAAACATTTTAAAAGTCTAATATTGATCTATCAGCTGGTGTCTTCACCGTCCGAGACAGCTGAACCGTAGCTATAGCTAACTAATCGCATAGATTTGAGGGTTGATTCGTTGGTCTGTGGAGACACCTTCCATAAAAAGTGGTTAAATCCCGTAGGGATTAAATCTTATTAGAAGAATTTCGGAAAGTGTGCGACCCCCATAGGGGTCGTATATCCTGATTTGGTGTTTTAAGAGATATGGCCTCTACGAGGTCTGAACGTAACCTAGGAGACACCTTATGATAAACATTGTAAAAGTCTGATATTGATCTATCATCTGGTGTCTTCACCGTCCGAGACAGCTGAACCGTAGCTAGAACTAACTAATCGCATAGATTTGAGGGTTGATTCGTTGGTCTGTGGAGACACCTTCCATAAAAACTGGTTAAATCCCGTAGGTATTATATCTTATTAGAAGAATTTCGGAAAGTGTGCGGGTCGTATATCCTGATTGGTGTTTTAAGAGATATGGCCTCTACGAGGTCTGACGCAACCCTGGATACACCTTATGATAAACATTTTAAAAGTCTAATATTGATCTATCAGCTGGTGTCTTCACCGTCCGAGACAGCTGAACCGTAGCTATAGCTAACTAATCGCATAGATTTGAGGGTTGATTCGTTGGTCTGTGGAGACACCTTCCATAAAAACTGGTTAAATCCCGTAGGGATTATATCTTATTAGAAGAATTTCGGAAAGTGTGCGACCCCCATCGGGGTCGTATATCCTGATTTGGTGTTTTAGGAGATATGACCTCTACGAGGTCTGACGCAACCCTGGATACACCTAATGATAAACATTGTAAAAGTCTAATATTGATCTATCGGTTGGTGTCCACCTACCGAAAAGCCGACCTTTAATTGCGTCATTCGAGGTTTGATTCGTTGATCGGTGGAGACACCGACCAATAAAATAGTGTACTACTCGATGAGGGTTGTATTTTCGTTTCGGTTTTTAGAGATTTGGCCCCCTAGATTAAGCACTATGCTTTTACATTAAATTACGATACAATTCTTGCTCTCATAGTAAAAACCTTTTGATTCCATACTTACCTCACCGTTAAATCCAATGGTAAGTTTAATAGATTCCTTCTTTTCTGGGCAGAGATAATATTTCATTAACATTAATTCGAACCCTTTCGAAGTTTTTTTATAAGCGCCGCCTCTTGGATTTTCATCATCAATATAGAGGTAATAGGTTCGGCTCAGGAGTAATGCTTCCTCCACATTGTCAACTCGACCTATAAATCTCCTAAAATCCGCTTCAGTGATGATGTAATTTATAGTATCACCTTCAACAGTAGCGATATAAGAGTAGCAATAACCTGGTAAACATTCGCCAAAGAATCCGCCTCTAGGCGTCTTAATATTGTAAGAGGCATTATTTCCTTCCTTCCTGAGTAGGCTGTTGTTACTTACAAACTCCCAATAGCGGTATTTTTTATCAGGAATAATTTTTTGAACCTGAAACCTTCTTTCTGATAGTTCTTTGCTAATTTTGATAAAGCCGTATTCTTGCAACATATCCCCATTATTATTCCCAAAGATTGTAAGCAGGAGAAATGTCATGAGCAGTTTCATGGGCGATTAGGCTTCTTTTACTTCCAATTGGTTACCTAACTTACTATTCTTAAATCCATACGCAAAGTAGACCACCAAACCAACTACCAACCAAATTCCAAAGCCAATCCAATTGCTAATACTTAACTCACACATCATATACAAACAGCTCAGTAAGCCTAGAACCGGTATCAATGATAGGTTTTTAGTTACGCAGTAGTAAATAATAATGAGGCAAATAATCAAAAAGATCCACATTGGGATTTTATGCTGAAACAAGTTCCAACCACTCTGATATTTTTTATCTGGAGAAATACTGGATTTAGCAATAAAAGCCTCGTACTGTTGAGTAGACAAATTACTTAAATAAGCCTCTGCATCAATTTGTTTGCCTTGCAAGACTACAGGATTGATGCTTATCTCATTCTTAACGGTTTCTATTTCACTCTTATCTAAAGATTTAATAAAAGTTACGGGTTCATTAGTCTTAGTTTGATTGGTGATAAAGGCAGTTGTTTCCTGTTTAAACTTTGTAAACCCGATTACAACCAGCACTATAAATGCCAATGGAATAATATATTTTGAATTAGCGTAAGGAATTTTAAACTTTCCCCTTACCACACCGGGCCTATTTTGTAAAACTAAAACTCCCGCACACACAAGAACAAAAGCGAATAGGGTACCTATAGAACATAAATCGGTTACCATGGTCAGGTCCATAAACAGTGCAGGCACCGCTACCACAAAACCAACGACTATGGTGGCAAATGATGGTGTTTTATACTTCGGATGTATCCTTGAAAATGCTTTTGGCAATAAACCGTCTCGGCTCATGCTCATCCAAATACGTGGTTGACCTAGTTGAAATACCAATAAAACACTTGCCATTGCAAACACTGCACTAACAGCAATGATACCACTCATTAATTTAAGGTCGATGGCATCAAATACAAAAGCTAAAGGATCTCCTACGGCTAAGGTATCTGATTTTACGATCCCTGTTAGGACTAAAGCGATAGCTACATATAAAACAGTGCATATAATAATAGCCCACATCATACCTTTAGGTAAATCTCTTTGTGGATTCTTACATTCTTCTGCGGTTGTAGAAATGGCATCGAAACCTATATAGGCAAAGAAAACCGCTGATACTCCTTTTAATATGCCCGATACACCGTTTGGAGCAAAAGGATTCCAGTTTTTCGTATCAATATAAAATACTCCGACTGATAAGACTAATAAAATAACTGCCAATTTTACCACCACCATTGCATTGCTCGCGTTTCTAGACTCTTTCATTCCACGATACACCAGCCAAGTAATGAAAATAATAATACCCAACGCTGGTAAATCTGCTATAAGATGAAAACTCCCAACTTTTGGTGATGTTAGCCATGCATTATTTGCTACTCTGGTTGCTTCATCTAAGTTGGCCATGCTTTTACCTGCACTTAATAGTGCTTCGGCATGCCTATGACCTTCAAGTGCCTTAGGATAAGCCATAGATGCCCAATCTGGAATATTTATTCCGTCGATACCTAAAGCGGGGATTTTTATGGATGACATCAATCCTGTAAAATAGTCAGACCATGAGATGGCTACAGCAATATTACCGATGGCATATTCCATAATTAACGACCATCCAATAATCCAGGCCACTAATTCTCCGAATGCAACATAAGAATAGGTATAAGCGCTCCCAGAAACAGGTACCATCGACGCAAATTCTGCATACGCAAAGGCTGCAAAACTACAGGCGACAGCGGTAAAAATAAACAGAAATATTACAGCTGGCCCTCCATCGGCACTTGCCTGACCAATGGTGCTAAAAATACCGGCCCCTATAATTGCAGCGATCCCAAAAGCAGTTAAATCTCTTACTCCTAGTGTTTTATGGAGCGAATCTCCGTGATCTCCGTATCCCTTCGCAGCATCTTCTAAAATTTTGCTGATCGATTTTTTTCTAAATAGCTTGTCGAACATAGTTTGGTTATAGTTTGTTCAAACTTAATAAAAAGTTTGGAGTTTCTAGTTTTGAATAGACTCCCAACACTAACTCAGATCAACTAACCTAATTTATCCAATTCTTCTTTTACAAAAACCGCTAATTCATTAATATAGCTGGCGCTAAAATCAAATTTGATTCCTGCTGTTTCATAGATTTCGTTCATAGGCTTGGTATAACCTAAGGCCAAAGCAGCTAAATATTGATCCAATGCTTTAGCGGGATTTTCTTTATAGTTTTTCCAAACCGCGATTGCCCCTAATTGTGCAATGGCATATTCTATATAATAAAAAGGAACCTCGAAAAGGTGCAATTGCTTTTGCCATAAATTGCCAAACTGTTGTTCGAAATCTGTCCAATCTGCAAAGCCAGCGCCAAAACGGGTATAAATTTGTTTAAATGCAGTTTCTCTGTCCGCCGCATTATGGTATGGATTGGTATAAACCCAATGCTGAAACTGATCAATAACTGCAACCCAAGGCAAAGTTTTAAGCACATCGGCCAACTGCTCTTTCTTAGCACGGTTTAATTCCTCTTCATTATCAAAATATACATGCCAATAATCCATGGAAATTAATTCCATGCTCATTGAAGCTAGTTCAGCAACTTCTGAGGGACAATGTTTGAAATCGTTCAGGTCTAAATCAGCGGTTAAAAAAGTATGGATGGCATGACCACCCTCATGAACCATCGTGGTTAAATCTCTCAAAGAATTGGCCGAGTTCATGAAAATAAAAGGCGCTCCTGTTTCTGCTAGGGGATAGTTGTAACCACCTGGCGCTTTGCCCATTCTACTTTCCACATCAAAAAGTTGGTTAGCTTTCATGATCTGCAACTTTTCTCCTAATGAAGGGTTAATGGCGTTAAAACAAGCAATGCTTTTGTCAATTAATTCTTGACCGTTATTAAATGGTTTTAGTGCTGCTTTGCCTGTTGTACTTACTTCCATGTCCCAAGGCTTAAGCTCAGTTAAACCTAAAGCTTCTTTTCTTTTTTCGGCCTGTTCTCTTAAAATCGGAACCACTTCCTTTTCAATCGCCTCCGCAAAGTCATAGCAATCTTTTGGAGTATAGTCAAATCGTCCTAAAGCTTGGAACATATAATCACGGTAATTTTCGAACCCTGCATTTAATGCCACTTTATGGCGCATAGCGATCAATTCATCGTATAAAATGTTAAGTTCGTCCTTATCTGCCAATCTGCGCTGCTGAATGGTTTCCCAAGCAGTTTGACGAACAGTACGGTCGGTATCTTTCAAAAAGTTGGATGCCTGTTCTAACGTATATTCCTGATCGTTGATTTTTACGCTCATTGCACCCGTAATACCTTGGTACTTTTGCTGGGCAACCTGCAATAACGTAAATAGCTCTACATTTTCTTCTCTGTACAATTCTAGCGCCTTTTTAACCGCGCGGATGTAAACAAAGTACTTTTCTTGATCCAATTGATCTATATAAGGACTATCATTTAGCTTTTTGTTCAGCTCATTACCGATGGGAGAGATCTTTGGCTCTATTTCGGTTGCGAAATATTGGAAGGCTTTAACAAGATCCTCATTCCCCGTGTCGCAGCTCATTTTGATATAACGCCACGCAAAGTCTTCTTCAAGCGCAGCTTCGAGCTCGCTCTTATCCTTTAACCATTTTTCTAGCTCTTCAACACTGTTGATTGGTCTTTTTAGCAATTCGTCTAATAGGGGAGATAAGCTATCCCATTCCATTTTTAAAACCTGTGGAATATAAACTCTTTGTTTTTTAGTTATAATTAAATCGTTCATTTTATCTTAATAGTTGAAGGTTAAAAAGTTTTATGTTTGGGGCAATCCATTAACTTTCTCATCCCCTAATCCCCTTATTCTAATTCAAATTATCCATGTGGTTAAATGGTAGGTCCTCATAAAAGCATCTGCCAAAAAGCAAATAGCAAATATAACGGAAGCGTAGCCATTGGTGGTAGCAAAAGCCCGGTCAACCTTGCTGATATCATTTGGCTTAACTAACAAATGCTGATAGGTAAGCATCGAACAGAAAAATACAATTCCGATTAAATAAACCCAACTAAAGGAAGCAAAAAATAGGGGCATAATTACGCATATTGCAGAAAAAACATGTAACACCACCGATAAGCGCAGTGCATTTTTAATGCCCAATGCTGCGGGGATGGAGTGTAGGTTTTCTGTTCTATCAAAATTTTCGTCCTGTAGGGCATAAATAATATCAAAACCACTTACCCAGAATAGAACTGCAAAGGAATAAAATAGGGGCACCATATTAAATTGCCCTGTAACAGCAATATAAGCACCAATTGGAGCCAATGAAAGACCTAATCCCAAAATTAAATGGCATAAAGCGGTAAAGCGTTTGGTATAACTGTAGAAAAGCACAACAAAAAGAGCAATTGGTGATAGATACAGGCACAACCTATTTATAAACGCAGTGGCCACTATAAACAGCACACAGTTCACAATTACAAAGGTTAGTGCTTCCGTTGCCGAAACTTTCCCTGCGGGGATGTCGCGCATTACGGTACGTGGATTTTTAGCGTCGATATTTCGATCTAAATAGCGATTAAAGGCCATGGCTGCATTTCGGGCAAAAACCATGCATAAAATAACCAATAACAATATATACCAATTGAAGGGATGAGAAGTGGTGGTTACTCCTAAAAAGAAACCGATTAATGCAAAGGGCATTGCAAAAACCGAGTGAGCAAATAAAACCAGTGAGAAGTACTTCTTCATTTAGTATTGAATAGTGCGTATAGCGTATTGAGATATGAGACTTGAGACATGAGATCTGAGACTACTAACGATTTAATCTAAACTGTTGAGCTCATTTTCATTGTCATGAACTTCATTCGTGCCTGAAAACTGGGAACTGCCATCCCGATAGCTATCGGAAGCCAACTGAGAACTGTAAATTGGTGAATCTGAACTGATAATAGGCATAACAAAATCTTCATTTACTTCGTGTATAAACTGTAGCACTTTATCCCGTCCCTGCCCTTTTTCGGCCGAAGTAACAAAAAATGGAGGAACTTCTTCAAACCAACCAAGTAATGACTTGTTAAATTTAGCTACATTTTGGTCGGTTTTTGGTGCAGATTGCTTATCAGCTTTGGTATAGACCAGTGCAAATGGAATTTGACATTCGCCTAACCACGAACAAAATTCAAGATCTATTTTCTGAGGCTCCAACCTACTATCGATCAATACAAATACGCATTGTAGATTTTCTCTCTTTGTTAAATAGTTTCTGATGAATTTTTCCCATTTCTCGCGGCTACTTTTAGAAACTTTGGCATACCCATACCCAGGTAAATCTACAATATACCATTTTTCGTTTATTAAAAAATGATTAATCAACTGTGTTTTTCCCGGGCGTTGTGATGTTTTTGCCAATCCCTGCTGGGAAACCAACATATTGATCAATGACGATTTTCCCACATTTGAGCGTCCAATAAAGGCATATTCTGGCATATCTGGCAAAGGCAAAGCCGAAACTTTGGTATTACTTACCACAAACGTTGCTGATTTTATAATCATGGTGCAAAGATAAGGAATAAGTTTGGAGTTGAGAGTTTAGCGTTAGGCGATAAGCGTTTAGTCACCATAAAAGCACATCTTCCCTTTTCCATCTAACATCTTACATAACATTTAGCTATCTTTGGCTTATCATATGAATCAACACGTAACTCCATATTCTGGCACTGAGAGTAAAAAAGAACAGGTGGCTACCATGTTCAATAACATTTCAGGAACATACGATTTTCTCAATCATTTTTTATCATTAGGTATCGATATCATTTGGCGTAAAAAGGCGATAAGGGAACTATCTTCAATTAAACCTAGGATTATTTTAGATGTAGCTACAGGAACGGGAGACTTTGCTTTCGAATCCATAAAGATCCTGCAGCCCGAGAAAGTAATAGGAGTAGATATTTCTGAAGGAATGCTGGAAGTGGCAAAGAAAAAAATCAAGGAGCGAAACCTTGGGCATATTTTTTCAGTTCAGTTAGGCGATTCAGAAGGTCTTCAATTTGAGGATAATACATTTGATGCTATAACCGTTGCTTTTGGGGTTCGAAACTACGAAAATCTTCAAAAAGGATTAGAAGATATGTTAAGGGTGCTTAAGCCTTCTGGTAAAATCGTGATTTTAGAATTTTCAAAACCAAGTGTTTTTCCCGTTAAACAAGGGTATCATTTCTATTTTAAATACTTGACACCTTTTTTTGGTAAGTTATTTTCAAAAGACGATAGGGCCTATACCTATTTGCCAGAATCTGTTGCCGCTTTTCCAGATGGGAAATCATTTACCACGCTAATGCAAAATGTAGGCTATAAAAATACCAAACATCGTTCTTTAACGTTTGGAATTAGTGCTATTTATACCGGTACCAAATGATGAAAAAATTAGCTCTCTTTATCCTACTGTTTCTACTTGCCGCTAATTTTACAAAGGCGCAAAATTGGGGCGGGGGTATAGATGATGATAGAATTAATTTTGGATTTAGCTTTCAGTATATCTCCTCAGAATTTAAGATCACGAAAAAGAGAGATTGGCGACAGCCCTATTTTGATAGTAGTACAGGCACCTATGCAACGGATAACCTATCTGCTATTTCTTCGCCACCTTCAGTTGGATTCGGAATCGGTTTTGTAGTAAATGGTCAGATTACCCCCAATCTAGATCTCCGGTTTACACCCACCTTGGTATTTAACGATCGGAATATCAATTATAATTATGTAATTCCTGGTACATATAATCCTGGAAGCCCACTTATCCAGAAAAAGGTTAACGCCACTATTGTTGATTTTCCAATGGGCATAAAATTGAAATCAGATCGTTTAATGAATTTTAGAGCCTACATGCTGGGGGGGCTTAAATATTCGATAGACTTGGCATCAGGTAAAAAGAACAACGACGCTAATGCTGCACCAAAGGAAAAGCTATTAAAAAATAAAGGCAACTTTCTATCTTATGAGGCCGGTTTAGGATTTGATTTCTACTTCGAATATTTTAAAATGTCGCCAGAAATTAAACTTTCCTATTCTTTGGGAGATGTATTAAAACATGATGATACCCCTTTTGCAAATCCTATCGATAAGGCCAAATTACGGCATTTTACTTTTAGTTTGTTTTTTGAATAGAAGAGCACAGAGCGAGGAGCAGAGCGCATTAACTCCAAGATTAACTATTTCCCCATGCCCTATGCTCCATGCCCTATGCTCATTTGAATCTTTATCCCCATTCGTTATCCAAAAGTTATACCTTTGCTAACTTAATAATTGAAGCGCGAGGTTCCGCATCAATATTGGAACATTTAGACTTTAAACATTTCCCCAAAGGAATGCCTTTGGCACAATTTACTTACACATGGCAAAAATTGCATTAATTACCGGTGCAAGCTCGGGCATTGGCGAGGCTTGCGCACATCTCTTGGCCCAACAAGGCTACCACCTTATTTTGGTGGGAAGGAGGGAAGACCGCCTAGAAAAAATCGCCCATCATTTAGCGGATAAATATGCCATTGAGGTTAAAAAGATCCAGGCAGATGTTCGGGATAAAGAAAATATAAGCTACGTGCTAGAAACCCTTCCTTCACATTGGAAAAATGTGGATGTTTTAATTAATAATGCAGGCTTGAGCCAAGGGTTAGAACCAATTGATAAAGGAAATACCGACGATTGGGACACCATGATCGATACGAACGTTAAAGGCTTGCTCTATGTTAGCAAAATTGTTTCCAATTGGATGGTCGGACAAAAGAAGGGACATATCATCAACATTGGGTCCATTGCGGGAAAAGAAGTTTATGGTAATGGAACTGTTTATTGTGCTACTAAACATGCTGTTGATGCCTTAAATAAGGGCATGCGGATAGATCTTTTGCCCCACGGAATTAAAGTTACAGCAATACACCCCGGAATGGTTGAAACCGAGTTTTCTATTGTTCGTTTTAAGGGAGATGAGGCTAGGGCAAAAAAAGTATACGACGGATTTGAACCATTAATTGCCCAGGATATTGCCGAGGCCATTTGGTTCGCGGTAAGCCGCCCGCCACATGTAAACATAAACGATATGCTCATTATGCCCACTGCGCAGGCTACGGCAACGATGGTGAAGAGAAATTAAACTAATGTTAAATTGTTATATGTATATATTGTTGGTATAGTCAGTAGGCAAGCAAAGGAATTAATTATTGTTTTATTGCTAAATTGTTGGCATAGTGGACTAGTAATTCGACAATATAACAAAGCAACAATCAAGATTGATTGGGGTGGTGGTTAGCAATACAACAATAGAACAATCTAACAATTAAGAAGAATTCGATTACAAATAAAACCTAAGTCATGATATCACTAACCATAGATCAAGAAATAAAACAAGCCATGTTAGCTAAAGATCAAGCTAAATTACGTGGATTAAGGGCGATAAAAGCAGCTTTATTATTAGCCAAAACCGAAAAAGGACAGGCTGAAGAATTAACCGAAGATGCGGAGATGAAAATTCTACAGAAACTGGTTAAGCAGCGAAAAGAATCTGCAACTATATATAAGGAACAGGGGAGAGATGATCTGTTCCAAGTAGAACAGGAAGAAATAGATGTAATTAGTGCATTTTTGCCAAAGCAATTGGAAAAAGCTGACATCGAAAAAGTTATTGCCAAAATTATTGCCGAATCTGGCGCAACATCCATTAAAGAAATGGGTAAAGTTATGGGCGTAGCCAATAAAGAATTAGCGGGCAAGGCCGATGGGAAATTGATTGGGGAAATTGTAAAAGCGCAGTTGGGATAAGATGTAAGATGGAAGATGGGCATGGAACACTCCAGTTTTCATCTTACATCTTCCATTTTACCTTTTACATGATATGACCTCATGGGAGATGTAAGACGGAAGATGGGCATGGAACACTCCATTTTCCATCTTCCATTTTACCTTTTACATGATATGACCTCATGGGAGATGTAAGATGGAACATGGGCATGGAACACTCCATTTTCCATCTTCCATCTTACCTTTTACATGATATGACCTCAGGGGAGATGTAAGATGGAACATGGGCATGGAACACTCCATTTTCCATCTTCCATTTTACCTTTTACATGATATGACCTGATGGGAAACGTAAGATGGAACATGGGCATGGAACACTCCATTTTCCATCTTCCATTTTACCTTTTACATGATATGACCTCCTTTTTCTAAAAAATATCTCATAATTTGCCATAATTTAATTTTACTCTATTAACTTAGTAGCACATACCAAAACAGCACTAATAATATATGGAATACGAAGTGATAGAAGATGATGGGTTTAGATACATTGAAGCTGGCGAGGGTGAACCGCTGGTATTACTTCATGGGCTGATGGGGGAACTGAGTAATTGGGGTCCTGCAATAGATCATTTTAAGCAAAATTATCGCGTTATTGTACCAATTTTGCCAATCTATGATTTGCCGCTCCTTACCTTAGGAGTTAAAAGTCTCTCCAAATATGTTCATCGCTTTCTGAAATTTAAAAAATTAAACCAGGTTGTTTTAATCGGTAACTCTTTGGGAGGGCATGTTGGTCTGGTATTTACAGCAGCTCATCAGGAATTTGTAAAAGCATTGGTGTTAACTGGCAGTTCGGGCCTTTACGAAAATGCTTTTGGGGGATCTTTCCCCAGAAGAGAAAGCTATGATTATGTTCGTGAAAAGGTAGAATTTACTTTTTTTGACCCTAAAACCGCAACCAAAGAACTTGTTGATGAGGTGTTTAAGTCTATCAACGATCGCTCTAGGGTAATTCGGATTTTAGCATTAGCCAAATCGGCTATTCGCCATAACATGTCTAAAGAATTATCGAGAATAACCATCCCGGTATCGTTGATATGGGGCAGGCAGGATAAAATTACCCCTCCAGAAGTAGCAGTTGAATTTCATGAACTGTTGCCCAATTCTGAGTTAAATTGGGTAGATGAGTGTGGACATGCCCCCATGATGGAAAGACCCGAAGTCTTTAATGAATATTTAGATAAATTTTTAAATCGAATCTTGCTCAAATAATGCTAGCAGCTACACTCATATCAAATGTTATACCCCCTCTAAAAACTTCAGATACCGTTCAGAAGGCTTTAGAAAGGATGAGTGAGTTTAAACTATATCATCTACCCATCGTTAACGAATCGCAATTTCTAGGTTTGGTAGCTGAGGATGAACTTATAGAGATAAGAGATCAACAGGCACCAATTGGAAGCTTGTCTTTATCTATTTTAAACCCATTTGTGTTCGAAGATGCGCATATTTATGACGTAGTTAGGTTGTTTAATCAACTACAGCTCTCTTTAGTTCCCGTACTTGATGTTAATAAAAATTATTTAGGCGTGGTTTCTATCAATAGCCTATTGGAATATACTGCCGAAACCTATGCGGTTAAAGAACCGGGGGGGATTGTGGTGCTTTCCATCACTAGTAGAAACAATTCTTTGGCGCATATGGCACAGATAGTTGAGGCAGATAATGCACAGATTTTATCATCCTATGTAAGCTCTTTTCCTGATTCAACAAAATTGGAAGTTACGCTTAAAATAAATAAAACCGAATTATCGGGCATTATCGCTTCTTTCGAACGCTATAATTATGAAGTGAAAGCGGTTTTTAACAATACGCAAAACGATGATGGCTCAGCAGATAGATTCAATTCTTTTATGAACTATTTAAACGTTTAATCCTGCATGAGAATAGCAATTTACGGTAGAGAGTTTAATGATAGCGTTCTGCCATTTGTGCAGCAGGTATTTAATGCCCTCGCCTTATATAAAATTGAGGTCGTTGTATTTGATAAGTTCAACAACTTTATTAAGGAAAAAATAAGGTTACCTAAAAATACTTCCACTTTTACCACTCATTCCGATTTATTAAACCATGCCGATGTGCTCCTCAGCCTTGGTGGCGACGGTACCTTACTGGATACCTTATCCTTGGTAAAAGATTCGCAAATCCCTATTATAGGTATCAATTTTGGCCGTTTAGGCTTTCTGGCCAGTATCAATAAAAATGAGATAGATACGGCAATTAATGCGATGGTAAATGGAGATTATACCCTGGATAAAAGAGGGATCCTAAATCTTGAATCCAAGAATGATCTATTTAAGGGTGAAAATTTTGCTTTAAATGATATTACTATTCATCGTAGGGATAATTCGGCGATGATGATCATTCATGCCTATATGAACGGTGAATTTGTAAATTCCTATTGGGCTGATGGGTTAATCATTGCTACACCAACTGGGTCTACCGCGTATTCTTTAAGCTGCGGTGGTCCGATTATCCTACCCAATGCGCAAAACTTCGTTATTACCCCAATCGCGCCACATAATCTAAATGTACGACCTATTATTGTTCCAGATGATGTGGAGTTGGCTTTTGAAATAGAAGCAAGAAGTACAAAATTCTTGCTTTCATGCGATTCGCGAACAGAAACCGTAGATCGCTCGGTTAAAATTACTATTAGCAAAGCTAAATTTAACGTAAATTTAGTTAGACTTAACAATGAAAGCTATTTAACCACGTTAAGAAATAAATTACTTTGGGGCATAGACACCCGTAATTACTAATAATGCGGCCAACTAGATTTATTTTCTCCTTGCTCCTCCCGCTTTGCTGTTTGGTCTTTACTCCATGCACCATGCTCTTTGCCCAACAAGTAGAATTGGGGGCAAGGTTGGGAGGATCGTCATATCTTGGAGACCTTAACCCATATAACCCCGTAAAAATTAGCGGAATAGCAGGAGGTGCTTTTGCCAAGCTTAATTTCAATCCACATTGGGGACTTGGATTTCATTACAACTATGGAAAGATCAAAGCCGATGATGCTAAATCAAAAAATCTTCAGTATAACGATCGTAATCTTAGTTTTTCTACCACGTTAAATGAATTTAGTGTATTGGTAGATTTTAATTTGTTTGATCTCATGTCTTATAGTCGCAAAGGCCGTATAACCCCCTATATCTTTACAGGATTTGGTTTGTTGATATTTAACCCTAAAACGATCTATAATGGAAATGAGCTCGAATTACAGCGTTTAACCACAGAAGGTCAAGCAAAACCATATAAGGGATATGCACCTACTTTCCCCTATGGGGTAGGATTGAGATATAGATTGAAGGAAAACCTCACCTTTTTCTCTGAGATTGGCTACCGAACACCATTAACAGATTATGTAGATGATGTTAGCGGTGTCTATGCAGATCCTTCAGCATTTGCTAACAGTAGTAATGCAACACTAAGTAGGGCATTAAGTGATAGATCTGGAGAAATAACTGGAGTTTATTTAGGTGATCCTGGTACACAACGAGGTGATTTTAGAAAAAGAGATAATTACATGTTTGTAGGTATAGGGATATCTTATACCTTTGTGAGCCAAAAATGTTTTTCTTTTTAGGGCACTATAAAGCAGAAATGGGATTTAAAGAACAAATAGATATCAATCGATTGCCAGAACACATCGCTATTATTATGGATGGTAATGGAAGATGGGCAAAAAATCAAGGTAAATTCCGGGTGTTTGGCCACGAAAGTGGAGTGCTTTCTGTAAAAGACATTGTAGAAGGTTGTGTAGATATAGGAGTTAAATACTTAACCGTATATGCTTTTTCTACCGAAAACTGGAATCGTCCCATTGAGGAAGTAAATGCATTAATGGAGCTGTTGATTTCTACTATTAACCAGGAGGCCGAAACGCTTAATAAAAATAACGTGAAGTTAAATGCCATTGGCGACCTGAATTCATTGCCCCAAAAATGCATTGATGATTTAGCGAACGTAATGGAAATCACCAATAAAAATTCTAGGTGTACCTTAACCTTGGCATTAAGTTATAGTGCAAAATGGGAGATCGTTGCAGCAGCTAAGAAATTGGTAAAGCTTGCCGAAGAACAAAAACTAACCTCAGAACAAGTTAACGAAGAATTATTTGCAGCCCAATTAACCACAACAAGTATTCCAGATCCCGAATTAATGATCCGCACCAGCGGTGAACATAGGATCAGTAATTTCTTGCTATGGCAGATGGCTTACACAGAATTATATTTTACCGAAACCCTATGGCCAGACTTTAGAAGAGAACATCTTTTTGAGGCTATTGTAGATTACCAGAAACGCGAACGACGCTTCGGAAAAATTAGCGAACAATTGAACTAATTTTACTTTTAACACTTTTTAACATGTGTTTAAATTAACTTAGCAACGTTTTTTAGATTTAAATGAAAAGAATATACCAACTCATATTTTTGTTGTTGATCGGCTTGCCATCAATTGCTCAGATCCGTACACAACCTGCTCCGGCAGCACAAACATTAAAAGTTAATGGCCTAAACCTCGACTATTTTAGTCCGAAAGAATATGTAATTGGCGGTACCACACTAACTGGTGCAAAATATTTGGATAACGATGTAATTATTAAACTTTCAAAGCTTATTCCCGGCGAAACTGTAATATTACCGGGGGAAGCCACCACTAATGCGATCAAGAACTTGTGGATCCAAGGTTTATTTGATGATATTAAGCTATCGGTTACTAAAATGAGTATCGATACTGTTTATTTTGATATCGAAGTTGTAGAACGTCCGCGGTTAACCTCATTTGAACTGATCGGTGTGTCTAAATCCCAAAAAACAGACCTGAATGAGAAGCTCGCTGATAAAGCCGGTAAGACCATCATTAACGACAACTTGTACAATACCACAAAATCTATCATCAATAAATACCTGTTAGACAAAGGGTATTTTTATACGACTATAGATTTTAAATCTAAACCTGATCCCAATCAGGAAAACAGTGTGGTTTTGCAAGTACTTATCAATAAAGGAAAACGTGTAAAGGTTCATAATATTGATTTTACCGGAAATTCTGACTTCAAATCTGCAAAACTGAGAAAGTATCTTAAAAAGACAAAACAACAGGCGTTTTATAAAATCTTTGGTAGTGGTAAATTTAACAAAGAGAAATACGAAGAGGATAAAATAAAAATGATAGCCAAGATGCAGGAAAAAGGGTACAGGGATGCGGCTATTCTAAAAGATAGTATTTATAAGTATAATAATAAATCGGTTAGCATTAAAATAGATCTAAACGAAGGCCCGAAATATTATTTTGGAAACATTACCTGGATAGGAAATGCAAAATACACCACTGATTATCTAGAAAAGGTATTTGGTATCGAAAAAGGAGAAGTGTTTAGTGAAGAAAAATTAGAGAAGAAATTGCGTGGAAGTGCCAATAGCGATGATGTTTCTAGTGTTTATCTAAACGATGGTTATTTAACTTTTAATATCGACCCGGTGCAAACGAGAATATACAAAGATACTGTCGATGTAGAAATGCGTATTTATGAAGGCCCACAATACGTAAACAACAAAATAACAGTTGAAGGTAATACCATAACAAATGACAGGGTAGTTTTAAGAGAAATTCGTACCAAGCCGGGAGAGAAATTTAACAAAGAACTGTTAGTAAGAAGTGTACGTGAGATTGGAGCATTGGGTAACTTCGACGAAGCTAAAACCAATCCTGTTCCTAGGCCAAATCCAGATGGTACGGTAGATATTGTTTACCATGTAGAAGAAAAACCATCTGATCAGATCGAATTATCTGGAGGTTTTGGTGGCGGCCGTGTAATTGGTACTTTAGGTTTAACATTTAATAATTTCTCATTAAGAAACCTATTTAAAGGCGAAGCCTATAAGCCACTGCCAAAAGGCGATGGACAAAAATTAAGCCTACGTGGTCAAACCAATGGTAAATATTATCAATCATACAGCTTCTCTTTCTCTGAACCATGGTTTGGAGGAAAAAAACCTGTGAGTTTTGGATTGAGTGCCTTTACTTCCTTACAATCAAATGGTTTGGCGGAAGGAGAAACTACTTTTCAAAAAATTCGGTTAAACGGTATCTCTGTAAGCTTAGGAAGAAGATTAAATTTCCCAGACAACTTTTTCGCCCTATCACACGCTGTTAACTTAAACCAATATATCTTAAATAACTACCCGGGCTATTTGTTTAGTACAGGTACTTCTTACAACCTGAACTTAACGCAAGAACTTTCCCGCGATTCGAGATCTGGAAGTCAGATTTTCCCAACCGGAGGTTCGTATATTAAGCTTACCATTCAGGCTACTCCACCTTACTCATTGCTAAATAATGTGAACTATGCAATAGCATCTGATAAACAACGTTATAAATTTACCGAATACCACAAAGAGAAATTTGAGGCTCAATGGTTTGAAACTGTAGTTGGTAAATTAGTGTTTAAAGGTCAGGCGCAATTTGGTTTCTTAGGCTCATACAACAAAGCTGTTGGCGAGTCGGCATTTGAACGTTTCAAATTGGGTGGCGATGGTATGCAGGGCTTTGATTTCTTGCAAGGATCTGAATTGATCGCAATGCGTGGATATTCAAATAACTCGGTTATCCCTGTAGGAGCTAACGCAACCATTGCACAAAGCTCAGGTAGCCCTATCTTTAGTAAATACGTGATGGAATTAAGATACCCTGTTATTGCTTCGCAGCAAGCAACAGCGTTTATGACAGTTTTTGCTGAGGGTGGTAATACTTGGAACAAGTTTAGCGATTTTAATCCATTTAATATTAGGCGTTCTGTTGGAGTAGGAGCAAAAATATTTTTACCAATTTTTGGTCTGCTTGGTATTGATTATGGATATGGATTTGATAAAATCCCAGGTATTCCAGATGCAAATAAAGGTCAGTTCCATTTTAGCATTGCCCAACAACTTGGAGGATTTAACTAGTAAAAACTCTTAAAATAATACCAATGAAAAAAATAATAATTGCCAGTCTTTTGCTCTTCATGGGATTTGGAGCTTCAGCACAAAAATTTGCGTACGTAGATACAGAATATATCCTTAAACATCTACCAGATTATAAATCAGCGCAAAATCAAATTGAGGGATTATCTACGCAGTACCAAAAGCAAATAGATGATAGTTATGCCGAGATAGACAAAATGTATAAAGCCTATCAGGATAATCAGGTATTGTTAACTGATGATATGCGGAAAAGAAAAGAAAATGAAATCATCGAAAAAGAAAAAAGAGCAAAAGAGCTTCAAAGACAAAAATTTGGCCCTGAAGGAGAGCTGTTTCAAATAAGGGTTAAGTTGATAAAACCTATTCAGGATAAAGTAGCCACCGTGGTTGCCGAAACTGCAAAAAACAAATTCATTGATTTTGTTTTTGATAAAAGTAGCGAATCAACCATGATGATTTATGCCAGTGCCAATTACGATATCAGTAATGATGTAATCGTTAGATTAGGATACAAGCCAGGCACACTGGTAAAATAGAAAAACACACAAATCAATTATAAAACAAATATTAAGTAAATAGAAAAATGAGAAAGTTAATTAACGTATTTTTTATTGCAGCCGGATTATTGCTTACTGCAAACGTTGCAAGCGCACAACAGAAATTAGGTCACCTAAACTCTGATGAAATTTATGCAAGTATGCCGGAAGCTAAAACTGCACAAACTACCTTAGAAAACTTGGCTAAAACCAAACAGGCCGAGATTGATAAAATGATTACAGAATATCAAGCAAAACTGAAAGCTGCTCAAGATAAAGAGAGAACAAGAAGTGTAGCAAACCAAGAAGTGATTGATAAAGAGTTATTGGTTGCGCAAAATGAATTGCAAGACCTTGGTAAAAGAATTGAGGATGCCCGTACCAAAGCAACCAAAGATGTCCAAGATGAACAAGGGAGATTATTTCCGCCAATCAACACCAAATTAGCTAACGCTATGCAGGCAGTTGCCAAAGAAAAAGGCTTGGCCTATGTATTTGATGTGTCGGTTTCTCAAGGTTTCAACAGCTTGGTTTATTTTGATGGTGGAGAAGATATTACTTCTGCAGTTAAATCTAAACTAGGAATTACTGGAACAGCAGCGGCACCAGCTAAAACACCAGCAGGTACTAAACCTAAACAGTAAAAATCGGTGAATCGTCTTCATCTGTGTAATCACATTTTAAGATATCTTGCGGAATTGAGTTATAAGCTCAATTCCGC
This sequence comes from Pedobacter sp. NO84, assembly GCF_059703915.1. Lineage (NCBI taxonomy): Bacteria > Pseudomonadati > Bacteroidota > Sphingobacteriia > Sphingobacteriales > Sphingobacteriaceae > Pedobacter > Pedobacter sp. NO84. The sequence goes on along the minus strand of NZ_AP046575.1, from coordinate 2,309,440 downwards.
TTTTTTATTTAGTAGCTTTAATGTTGTAATATTGTAAGGTTGTGCCAAAGGCATCCCTATGGAAAAATGTTTGGGGAGCATAACCTTAGCACCCCTTCAACTTTTTAACCTTCCAGCTTTCAAATAACACATGAATAGTTCTTTATCAATAGGTGTATTCGATTCGGGTTTCGGTGGCTTAACCGTATTTAAATCCATTGCCCAAAAATTACCGCAGTACAATTATATTTACCTTGGCGATAATGATCGTTCGCCCTATGGCGATCATTCTTTCGAAACAGTTTATCAGTTTACTTTAGAATGCGTAGAATGGTTGTTTGCACAGGGTTGCGAACTGGTAATATTAGCTTGTAACACCGCTTCTGCAAAGGCATTGCGCAACATCCAACAACTGGATCTTCCGAAAAAATACCCAAACCACCGCGTTCTTGGAGTAATTAGGCCCACAGCCGAGGTGATAGGAAATTTTACCACAACACAACACATTGGTGTGATGGGAACTCGGGGCACCGTTAATTCGGGTTCCTATCCCATAGAGATCAATCACTTTTTTCCAACATTAAAAGTGCATCAACAAAGCTGCCCCATGTGGGTGCCACTAATCGAAAACGGCGAGTACCTTAGCGAAGGAGCTGATTTTTTTGTGATTAAATACCTAGACGGGTTAATGCAACAATCAGCGGATGTAGATTGTATATTATTGGCCTGCACCCATTATCCTCTATTGATCCCAAAGATAGAAGCCTACCTTCCTACTAATATTCAACTCCTTACACAGGGCGAAATTGTTGCAACTAGTTTAGTATCCTATTTACAACGCCATCCAGAGATCGAAAGTAAACTGGCCAAAAAAGCTAAACAAACTTTTTATACATCAGGCGATGCTTCAACATTTGATGCCCATGCCTCAGTGTTTTTAGGGGAAAAGATTCAATCTAAAAAAGTTAGTGTAAAGTAATTTCTGACCGGATTTATTATCTCCACTAGTTGCATCCAATCCCCCAACTGCTTAGCGGCCAAGCCGGTACATTTTGTTGTTAATAATTGACAGTTAATTTACTTTATTGTGGGAAACAGAAGGATTTCTTGTTAGGTTTTAAAATTTTAAAAGGGTAAATTTGCAGCTCAATCATCAAACATGAGTGATCAGATCAAGCACGAATGCGGGATAGCCTTTATCCGCCTGTTAAAACCTCTCTCATACTACCAAGAAAAATACGGTACTGCACTTTATGGCCTCAACAAATTGTATTTGTTGATGGAAAAACAACATAACCGCGGACAGGATGGAGCTGGAATTGCAACCATTAAATTAGACATGAAACCCGGTAGCCGATATATCAGTCGCTACAGGTCGATGGCGCAAAATGCAGTGGCCGACATTTTTGGATACGTACAAAGTAAGTTTGTAGATATCCAGAATGAAACGCCAGAACTGATGAAAGATACTGAATACCTTAAACAAAACGTGAGCTTTTTGGGAGAAGTACTCTTAGGTCATTTGCGATATGGTACCCACGGAAAAAACAGTATTGAAAGTTGCCACCCTTTCTTGCGCCAAAATAACTGGATGACGAGAAATTTGGTTATCGCAGGTAATTTTAACATGACCAACGTTGACGAATTGTTAGCTCAGCTCTATGAATTGGGGCAGCACCCCAAAGAGAAAGCCGATACGGTTACGGTACTCGAAAAAATTGGACACTTTTTAGATGACGAAAACCAAGAACTGTTTAACGCGTATAAAAAAGACGGTTTAAATAACGTTGATATTACCCATAAAATTTCTGATAACCTGAACATGACCAATATCCTTCGTCGCTCTGCGAAAGATTGGGACGGAGGTTATACCATATCCGGGATTGTAGGAAATGGAGATGCCTTTGTATTACGGGATCCATCAGGAATAAGACCTGCATTCTATTATGCAGATGATGAGGTTGTAGTTGCTGCTTCAGAACGCCCAGCCATTCAAACCGCCTTTAACGTACAGATTAAGCAGGTAAAAGAAATCGAGCCAGGTTACGCACTAATTGTTAAAAAAGACGGCACGGTAACCCAGGAAATGTTTAGGGAACCAGAAGAAAAAAGAGCATGTTCTTTCGAAAGGATCTATTTTTCTAGAGGTAGCGATGCTGATATTTATAAAGAACGTAAAAAGTTAGGTCACCTTTTAATTCCACAGGTTTTAAATGCGGTAAATAAAGACTTAAAAAATACCGTTTTCTCTTTTATACCCAATACCGCCGAAGTTTCTTTCTACGGAATGGTAGAAGGTTTGCATGAGCATGTACGCGAAGTTCAAAAAGAGGCCCTGATTGGCAGCAAAGAAAAACTTAGCGACCAGCAACTTAACGAACTACTCTCAATGGCACCTCGCGTAGAGAAGCTGGCTATAAAAGATGTAAAGCTGCGTACCTTTATTACGCAAGATGCAGATAGGGGCGAAATGGTTGCCCACGTTTATGATACCACATACGGAGTAATCAAAAACCATGAGGACACCTTGATTGCGGTAGATGATTCGATTGTTAGGGGAACAACCCTGAAACAAAGCATTATCAAAATCATCGATAGACTACACCCTAAAAAAATCATCATTGTATCTTCAGCACCGCAAATTCGTTATCCAGATTGCTATGGGATTGATATGTCTAAAATGGGACAATTTGTTGCTTTCGATGCCGCTATTCAACTCCTAAAACAAAGAGGAATGGATCAGATAATCGAAGATGTTTACCGAAAATGCAAAGCATCATTGTTATTGCCAAAAGAGCAGATCATTAACCACGTTAAAGAAATATATCGCCCCTTTAAGCAGCAGGAGATTTCAGACCAGATTGCCAAAATTATTACTCCCGCCGGTACAGTTGCCGAAGTAGAGGTAATTTATCAAACTTTAGATAATCTGCATTTAGCCTGCCCAGATCATAGGGGCGATTGGTATTTCTCTGGAAACTATCCAACTCCCGGTGGTAATAGAGTCGTAAATAAAGCTTTTGTAAACTGGAAAGAAGGGAATAATCAGCGTGCTTACTAGGTAAGGCCGTGCATCTGTATAATGGCACCATTTCAAGTGGCAACGGAAGGCGGCATAATTCATTAACTTAAATTTTTTTTTTCTTGAAACAAAATCGTATTTTCATATTGTTGTTAACAGCTAGTTAGCAATCGTTTTATGTTTTTACGTTGTAAAAAAACACTAACCAATCATTAATCTATAGGCAAATGTTAAAATTAAGCAAGGTAAATGGTAAACCTCAAGTTTTAAGCAGAGAAGAACTAAAGAAAATTAAGGGTGGTGGCGAGGGAGAAAATCCAGGCGAAAGCTGTCCGGCAGGAATGGACCGATGTTTCTGCAACGGAATATTTTTCGGATGCGTTTTTGGCCCAACGCAATGTTTCTATACTTGTCATCCGTAATTTTTTAAACAGACTATGATTAACAGGGGCGATTGCAAGACTTCATCGCCAGCGTAAATCAAGAACTAAAGTTCGATAAAGGAATTTGTCGGGCTTTTTTGTTTTGGATCCTAGGCGTCAGTTAATGTGATCAATTTTTTCAACCACAGACGATTTGCCATCCCATAGTTAAGAAAAATCGAAGCTAATCTTGCTCACTTATAGCTATTTTCCACAGCGCTAAAACAATGGCCACCGAAGAGTCCCGCTTTTAAAAGGCCTAGTAAAATTGATGGTAAGTCTTATAAATTAGCCAGACTGCGAAGAGGATAATGATTACCCCAGCAACTTTATTCAGTCTTCGAAGGGTTGCCTCTTTTATTTTATACCTTAATTTGCTCGAATAATAGCTTTTTAAACCATCAATGGTTAATTGTGTAGCCATGGCTATAAAAAAGCAGAATAATTGCTCCCCAAGCCTATTGTTTAATTTAACCGAAATAATTCCGCTTACAATAACCCAGAACATCAAGGTTGAAGGGGTTAAAATGCACATTAGAAAACCTTTGAGCACAAATCCCCTTTTACTCACTTTGATTAGGGTGTTGTTTTCATCGTATTTGATCGAAACCTTACTAAAGAGATAATATATTCCAACGGCCAACAAAAAGATGCCGCCTATAATACCTACATATTTATCAAAACTTTCCTGATAAGATAGAAATTGGCTGCCGAAAAGAACTAGGCCAATTAAAAGAACATCACTAATAATTACGCCTACCGCCAATGAAAACCCAGCTTTAAATCCTCGCTCAATACTGGTCTTTATCATAGCGAAAAAAACAGGACCAGTTAAGAATGAGGAAATTAACCCAGCACCAATACCCAATAATATCGCTTCAAACATTAGTCTTTCATAATATATATGCTAATATGCGATTTTTAAAGCTAAAATGTCTCCATTTTTCTTGATAGTTGTTTGATTTTTTTCCCTTTCAAAAAACGAAATGGCCGTTAACATAACGCTTATAAAAAAATGTAGGGTGTGTAAAAATTACACTTTACATTCCTAAATTTTATTTATGTTTAACAAACTAAATTTATTAGAACTAACCAATAACCTCATCACATGGAACAAAACACTTCAAAAACCAATTGGTCGCAATTCTCCACTCTGATCATTGTATTCTTTTTCTGGGGGTTTGTAGCTGCGAGTAATGACATCCTTATTCCGGTATTCAAAAAGACATTTACCTTATCCCAAGTACAATCACAATTGGTTGCTTGGGCCTTTTATGCTGCCTATTTTGTTGGATCGATCATTTTCTTCTTGATATCGCTCAAAAGTGATATTCTACAAAAATTAGGCTATAAAAAAGCGTTGGCACTTGGTTTAGTAATTTCGGCCATCGGTGCATTTTTGTTTATTCCAGCAGCGAATTATTCTTCATTTCCATTTTTTCTTGCGGCTTTATTTATCGTAGGATTAGGTTTCTCTTTACAGCAAATCGTGGCTAATCCACTAGCAATTGCCATGGGCGATCCATCTACAGGGGCCCACAGATTAATGCTGGCGGGAGGTTTAAATTCATTGGGCACAACAATAGGCCCGATTATAGTTGGCTTAGCATTGTTTGGCACCGAAGCAGCTTCCACGACATTATCGTTAGACGATGTAAAGATGCCTTTCATCGTTTTAGGTGTTGCATTTCTTTTAGCTGGAGCTTTCCTCTATAAATCAAAACTAGAAGATCCTAAACCATTAGAAGCAAAAGTTGAAGAAAAATCTAATTTTTGGTGGTTTACAGCATATCCACAATTAACATTAGGTATGCTTGCCATCTTCGTGTATGTTGGTGTAGAGGTTACCATTGTAAGTAATCTTCCAGCATTATTGCATACCAGCGAATTTGGCAATGTGCTCGAAAATCAGATCGCTCCCTTCATATCATTGTATTGGGGTAGTTTAATGATTGGACGATGGAATGGTGGACTAAACGTATTCAATGTTTCAAAAAGTACGTTAAATATCCTAAAGGTTATTGTTCCTTTTATTGCATTTGCAATAATTATAGGTGCAAATATGTGGAGCGGAAAAGATGTTTCTTCATTCTATATCTACCCAATCTGGATTGTGATTTTTATAATAATGAGCTTTGCAGGTGGTAAAAGTGCCGGTAAGACACTAATGATTTTTGGCATGGCGGGTGTATTAATGATGATTCTTGGTTTAATTATGCCAGATAAGCAAATAGCACAGTACTTTATCATTAGCGGGGGTTTATTCTGTTCTATTATGTGGCCAGCTATATTCGATTTGGCAATTACCGGGCTTGGCAAACATACGGGCCAGGGTTCTTCTTTTTTAATTATGATGATTTTGGGAGGAGGCATTATTCCGCTTATCCAGGGTGCAATTTGCGATATTGATAAAACAAATCCAGAAGGTATTTTTGGAATTACCTATACCCACTTTTCGTATGTTATCCCAGTAGTTTGCTTTGCCTATCTGGCATTCTATGGTTATATCACACCAAAGATTTTGAAAAAGCAAGGCGTACTTGTGGGTGAAATGGAAGTTGCTGTACATTAAAAATAAAAGAAAAGAAAGCTTCCCGATGCATAGTCGGGAAGCTTTTTGATTTAATAAATATGGCTAAACAAGCATTTAACGAAATATTCATGAATTTGGCGGGAGATTTAGCTACCCGTTCGCACTGCGTAAGGGCGCATGTAGGAGCAGTACTTACCAAAGAAACCAGGATCATTTCTATTGGCTACAATGGACCGCCAGCAGGTACCCACAACTGTGACGAAGAATGGCCAGAAACGGGTTGTGCTAGAGATAGCAAAGGGAGTTGCTCTTTGGCCCTACATGCCGAAGAGAATGCCATTTTATATGCGATCAAGAATGGATCTAAAATAGAAGGGGCTACTTTATATACAACACTATCCCCTTGTATTGCTTGCGCAAGGCTGATCTTGTCGTCAGGTATAAAAAAGGTATATTATAGAGATTCTTATGCCGCATATAAAGGCCTAGCAAGTGATGAAGGCGTTGATTTTTTAAAGCGGTTTGGAGTGATTACTGAAGCTTTTATAAAATCGGTTTAATTTTTGTTTTCCTATCCTGTAATCACTAATTTACGGCATAATCATTAATGTTATCCTCTTGAAACATAGATCAATCTGTTTTCTCGTATTTTTGCTATTATTCGCGCTTTTTTCATGTAAACAAAAAGTAGAATTGCCTCGGGAATCAAATAAGATCGACTCGTTGGTTGCTGCATTTAGTTGGAATCCCGAAGACAAGCCAGATACTACTGTAGCTTTTCTTAATAAACTCCTTGCTAGTAATGATATCAGTAACCTATCTAAATTCAAAATTTATAGTCAGTTATGCGGCTATTATTACATAAAGAAGATCGACTTATCAAAATCATTGCTTTACGCGGATAGCATGATTTCGGTAATGGAAGCTTCAGACCCCTTAATCTATTCTAGTGAACTAGCTCAAGGGTATTATTCAAAAGGAGATGTCTTGTTTGCATTGGGAAAGTATGAAGAATCCTTCGACAATTATCATCATGCAAAGCAACTCATGTCTTACAAAAAAGATAACTGTACCAGCAGCGATTACAGTTATCGCATTGGGATGGTGCTCTACAGACAAGGTAAATATGCCAATGCTAATTATTTTTTTAACCAAGCATTTGAAGCCTCAGCAGATTGTAAGCAAGATTTCGTTATTATTTTTAGAAGACAGGAACTTTTAAATAACCAAGCCTTGTGTTATTCGAACCTGGGTCAAACAGATAGTGCCCTGTTTATGTATAACAAAGCCCTCCAATATATTAATGCAAATGATACCATTGCCCAGAAAAAACCAATGTTCGAAGTAGCAAGAGGGGTGGTATTTGGAAATATTGGTGGCGAATATGTGATAAAGAAGTCCTATGCCGCCGCCGAAGAATTCCTAAAGAAAAGCATTGACATTAATGTTAAACCTGGATATGAAAATAACGACGCTGCACTTACTCAGGCAAAGCTGGTTAAATTATATTTAGAATTAAATGATTTAACTAATGCTTACAAAGTTCTCTTAGCCCTTAAAAATAGCATTGATAAGCTTAATTCATCAGAAGCTAAAACCGCATACCACTTCCTGTATGCCCGGTACTTAGAAAAAACAGGCGATAAGGCAAAAGCCTATCAACATTTGTTATTGTATACGGCGATGACCGATTCTGCGCAAAAACAACTCACTAAAATCAAGGCTACAGATATCAATGAGAGGTTTAGGAATCTCGACAGTCAGAGTGAGATCGATTATTTAAAACGCGAGAAACACATTCAAAAGATGTATCTCTACGCTACAATTCTGTTCTCTTTTATGGCAATTGCCTTAATTTCGATGATTTATTTCTTTTGGAAAAGATCAAAAAAGAATGTTAAACTTTTAACCCAGTTGAATGATCAAATTAACCTGCAAAAACTGCAGTTAGAAGAAACATTAGTACATTTAGAAAGCAGCGATAAAGAGAAAGATAGCCTATTACGTGCCGTTGCCCACGATTTGCGGAACCCAATTGGAGGGATCTCTTCTTTGGTAGGATTGATGATCGAGGAAGATACGAATGAAGAAGCGAGGCATCAACATCAGCTCATTAAAGATACCTGCTTAAATGCCCTTGCTTTGATCAACGAGTTAATTGAGGCCTCAGAATCAAATAACAAACTTAATGTTGTAGATAAGGAAATCACGATCGACCTCGTTAGTCTAGTGGCAAATGCTATCGAACTCCTTAAGTTTAAAGCACAGGAAAAGCAACAAGAGCTATTGTTTAGCGCTGAAGGGGGTTTGATTTTAGTGAAAGGGAACCCAGAAAAAATCTTGAGAGTTGTAAGTAATCTCATTAGTAATTCTATAAAGTTTAGTCACGAGCACACCACTATTAAGGTTACAGTAACTATGGTTAACCAACGGGCGCAAGTTGCAGTTGCAGATCAAGGTATAGGAATCCCCGCTAAACTTAAAGATAGTATTTTTCAAATGTTTACAACGTCTAAACGAGACGGTACGAAAGGCGAGAAGTCGTATGGGTTAGGATTAGCGATCTCCAAGCAAATTATCAACGCCCACCATGGCGAAATTTGGTTCGAATTCAATGAACCGAAAGGAACAAGCTTTTATTTTTCGCTGCCGATTGTAAAATAAGGTAAGATGTGAAAGGCAAATGTTGGCCTATCCATCTTTCATCTTACTTTTTCCATCTTCCATCCCTCAATCTTTCAGCTTAAAAAGCTATCTTTGCCCATGCTAGAAAAAATCATCATTCTCGATTTTGGTTCTCAGTTTACACAGCTTATTGCACGTCGTGTTCGCGAACTTAATGTTTACTGCGAAATCCACCCATTTAATCATATTCCTGCCTTAGATTCTACCGTTAAAGGAATTATTTTGTCTGGAAGTCCATATTCCGTTCGTCAGGAAGATGCGCCTTTTATTGATCTGGAATTATTTAAATCCTATCCTTTATTAGCGGTGTGTTATGGCGCACAATTTATTGCACAACAACAGGGCGGTGATGTACAGGCATCATCAACCAGAGAATATGGTAGAGCAAATCTTAATTTTGTAAATCAGGCCAACAAATTGTTTAAAGGAATCAATATCGATTCTCAGGTATGGATGAGCCATGGGGATAGCATCAAAGAGGTGCCAACAAATTTCGAAATTATAGCAAGTACTGCCGAAGTAAAAGTAGCAGGATACCAAATAAAAGATACCAATACCTATGCCATTCAGTTCCATCCCGAAGTAACGCATACTACCGACGGTAAAATTTTATTGGAAAATTTCTTGGTAGATATTTGTGGATGTGTACAAGATTGGACAGCAGATGCTTTTGTTGAAACAACGATCTCATCCCTCAGAGAAAAATTAGGCAATGATAAAGTGGTGTTAGGCCTTTCGGGAGGAGTTGATTCCAGCGTAGCTGCTATCTTGCTCCACAAAGCGATTGGTAAAAATCTGCACTGCATTTTTGTAGATAACGGCTTATTGCGAAAAGATGAATACGAAAGTGTACTGGAGCAGTATAAACATATGGGTCTAAATATCAAAGGAATTGATGCAAAAGACCGTTTTTTAAGTCAGCTTAAAGATGTTAAAGACCCAGAACTAAAACGTAAGGCGATCGGTAGAGTTTTCATAGAAGTGTTTGATGATGCTGCCCACGAGGTAAAAGATGTGGTTTGGCTAGCCCAAGGCACCATTTATCCTGATATTATCGAATCTGTTTCTGTGAAAGGACCATCGGCTACCATCAAATCTCACCATAATGTTGGGGGACTGCCCGATTTTATGAAATTGAAAGTAGTTGAGCCCTTAAATACACTGTTTAAGGATGAAGTGAGGAGAGTGGGAAGAACTTTAGGGATCGAAAGCTTTATTTTAGGCCGCCACCCTTTTCCCGGCCCAGGTTTGGCCATCCGTATTTTAGGTGATGTAACCGCCGAAAAAGTTGCGATTTTGCAAGAAGCCGATGCTATTTATATCAATAACCTAAAAGAAGCAGGCCTATATGATAAAGTATGGCAAGCTGGCGCTATTTTTCTTCCCGTACAATCTGTTGGTGTTATGGGGGATGAAAGAACTTATGAGAATGTTATTTGTTTAAGAGCTGTAGAGTCTGTTGATGGGATGACTGCCGATTGGTGCCATTTACCTTATCAGGTACTCGCAAAGATCTCTAATGAAATTATCAACAAGGTAAAAGGAATAAATAGAGTTGTTTACGACATTAGTTCAAAACCCCCCGCAACCATTGAATGGGAATAGGCTGGGTGTGAGTTAGGAGTTGGGAGTATAGAATTGAGAGTTAGATTTAATTTGGGGTAATTTGTATTCCGTAGGTTGGAGTTGTAGAAGGATAGATTTAGTTATGAAAAAATGCAAAGGTATATTACTGTTAACCTCAATGGCGCTGTTGTTAAGCTGCTCTCCCAAAATAGTAACCACAACTATCCCCGTTAAAACAAGCCCGATTGAGCCAAAAGTTGAAAAACCTGTAAAACGGTTTACCGAAGCATCTATATCTTTACTCATTCCCTTTAAGCTTAATCAGCTTAACTTAAAAACTGCCACAAAAGCCCAAATAGAAAAATCAGATATGGCAATTGATTTTTATCAGGGTGTGCTGTTGGGAATGGATTCTGCCGCTGCCTTAGGACTTAACTTTAAAATTAACGTATTCGATACCCGTGATGACGTTAGTCAGTTGGTAACCCTCTTTAAAAAGGAAACTCTAAAATCAAGTAACCTCATTATTGGCCCTGTTTTTCCAGAGGGGGTTAATTATATTACCAATTTTGCGATTACTAATGATGTTCCCATAGTTTCGCCTTTGGCCGCATCGAAACCTACCGATTTCAATAACCCTAAGTTAATCTCGATTGTGAATAATATAGATCAGCATGGGTTTAAACTCGCTGATTATATTGCCCATCATTACCAAAGTGCCAATTCTATTGTAGTATTAATTAACCCTAAAAAAACTGCAGACGATCAGTTTGCTATTCCGATAAAGGACCGTTTTCAGCAAAAATACCCTGCTTTTACGGTACAGGAATTTACATCAGCCTATGCTTTTGAAACCAGGATGATTAAAGTAAAGCAATATGTAGTAATCATCTGTTCTTCCGACATGCCCTTTGTAGCTCCAAGCATCGATAAGTTGTTTAAACTAAAGAATCTAAAAACTGGCGGATATGACATTAATCTTATTGGGCATCCAAATTGGACAAAACAGAACTATAATGTTGATCAATTGCAAGATCTAAAAACAGTAGTGAGCACATCTTACAGAGTTGATTATAAAAATCAGTCGGTAATTAATTTCATTAAAAGATACCGAGCAAAGTATAATTTCGAACCCAGTGAATATAGTTTTAAAGGTTTTGATATCGGCTTTTATTTTGCAAAATTAATCACCAAACATGGTCCAGATTATTTAGATTACCTCACCAAAGAAAACTATAAAGGACTTCATAATTCTTTCGAATTTGAATTTAATCCAAAGTATGGCTACTTTAATACACAATTAATGCTATTGCAGTATAAAAATTTAACTTTAACCATTGTCGAATAAAAAAGCTTTAATTAGAGGCGCGGATTATGAAGGTAGAACATCAGGTTAGGGCATTTGAGCAGCTTTTTAAGAGTTACGATGGAGTGTTACCGTTGCATCGTTATTTGTTTGCTTATTTTAAGCAGAACAAACAAATGGGTTCATCAGATAGAAGGTGGGTAACCAGGTATATTTATAGCTTTTTTAGGCTAGGCAAAGCACTGCCAGATTTAGATTTATTAGAAAGATTAGCGGTTGCTGATTTTTTATGCAACGATAGCGTGAGCCTCATTACTAGCCATTACCTAAACGGTTGGGAAGAATCAGTTACGCTTTCGATCGACAAAAAAATAGCTCTAGTAAAAAAACGATACGCCAATTTTAAAATCGACCAGATTTTCCCTTTTGAGGTGCCTCTTTCTGGAGGAATAGATAAAGCAAAATTCTTGACTTCTTTTTTTACGCAGCCAGATTTGTTTATCAGGGTAAAGTCTACGCATATTCAGGCCATTATAAACCAACTTAAAGCAAATAATGTGTTGGCCGAAGAAATTTCAGATACTACTTTAGCCCTGCCAAACGGCACAAAGTTAGAGCAGGTATTGAGCGATCCTAGGCTTTATCAGATCCAAGACCTTTCTTCTCAACAAACAGGTGATTATTTTAACCCAAGCAAATACGATTATTGGTGGGACTGCTGTGCCGCATCAGGCGGAAAATCGCTTTTATTGCATGATATAGAACCTCACATTGAACTCTTGGTAAGTGATGTTAGAGAAAATAGCTTAAACAATCTACAAGAGCGGTTTCAATTGGCCGGCATTAAAAAGTTCCAGTTAAAGGTTATGGATCTTTTGCAGAATAACGATCAGATCTTACATCATTACCAATTTGACGGGATTTTGTTGGATGCACCTTGTTCTGGTTCCGGAACTTGGGGCCGAACACCAGAAATGCTGTATCATTTCGAGAAGTATAAGATAGAGAACTATGTAAAGTTGCAAAAAGCAATAGGTGCACAGGTAGTTAAGTATCTAAAGACTGGCAAGCCACTAATCTACATGACCTGCTCTGTGTTTAAAGCTGAAAATGAAGATGTAGTAAAATACTTAACGGAAAATTTCGATCTGAAAGTAGAAAAGATGGAGCTGATTAAAGGCTATGAACGCAAAGCGGATAGTATGTTTGTGGCCCGACTTACAAAGTCTTAAAGACCGTCACAAGTCTTACAGATTAAGACACCTAAGCCTTTAATGATGGCTCTGCCAAGTCCTAATTTTCTCTTTGATATGCTTTAAAGCTTCAAAAAGAACGGCTAGAACGCCGATAATTACCGTAAACTGCTCAAAACTGTTCATAACTGTGGCTCTTTACTATGACTAAGTTACACAAAATTTGTTACAAATTCTTAGTTATTAAACGATTAGAATTGTGTTTTAGTATAAAGCATCAGACTTACTCGAGGTTAAAGACAACGTAAGCATATGCGATATACCACATAAAAAAAAGCTCCCGATAGTTAAATCGGGAGCTTTTTGGTGTCAGTTAAAAAAATTATTTAGGTTGTACCTTATTAGCGGTAGCGATTCGATACCCATAAAGTATGAGGTGGAATACTGCGAATATTAAAGAGAAATAATATAAACCTGAATCTGCGGTTAAGGTTGCATCTGTTGCCATATCCTGCATTGAAAGATGATGATGTAACATGGCTACAACTACCAATAGAGCTGCCAAAACCAGTCCTACATAAGAAACAGTTTTGTTGCTTTTGATTAAGGTTACAACTTTATTGTCTGATAGCGCACTATTTTTAATACCATAGAATAGATATACATTGATACCAATAATCATCCATACCAATAAACGAACCCAGGTATCAAGTGGCAAGAATACCATCATTCCTAAACATACGGCTACCCCTAAGATTGGAATAAGTGGAACCAATGGCACTTTAAATGCTCTAGGCAAATCTGGCATACGTTTTCTTAAAATGATAATACCGATACATACCAAGATAAATGCAAATAACGTTCCTATGCTGGTCATTTCGCCTACTACACGTGCCGGAACAAATGCTGCAAACAAACTCACAAATACCATGAATAATAAATTGCTTTTAGAAGGAGTGCCAAATTTTGAATGCACATTTGAGAATATTTTCGGAATTAATCCGTCCTTACTCATAGAGAAGAACACTCTTGATTGACCCATTAACATTACCATGATTACAGAAGCATAACCTCCTAAAATTGCAAGGATAATAGCTTTATTTAACCAAGGATACGCAGGAGTAACAACGCCAGCGGCATTTTTAGCACCCATATTATCAATGGCAACTGCAACAGGAGCAATACCATCTTGACCTTTAAACAAATCATAATTTGCAACACCCGTCATTACGTGTGCAAACAAAATATATAATACTGTACAAATCAATAAAGAAACTAAAATACCAATAGGCATATCTTTCTTAGGATTTTTTGCCTCTTGCGCCGCTGTAGAAACTGCATCGAAACCAATATAGGCGAAGAATACAATAGCAGCCGCCCTAATTACACCACCCCATCCATTTGTGAAGAAACTTTCATGGCCTGCTTTATCTGCAGGAATAAAATATGGAGAATAGTTATCGGCATTGATGTATTTCCAGCCCAAGAAGATGAAGATTAATACAATCACCACTTTAACGGCAACAATAACTCCGTTAATCATAGCGGATTCTTTTGTTCCTTTAATTAGGATTAAAGACATGATCACTACGATGAAAACTGCTGGTAGATTAAACATCCCCGAAACCGTAGTGCCGTCGGCCAAAACTGCAGTGTCAAACGGCGACATCACTACCTGTGCGGGTAAGTGTATATCAAAATATCCCAGAAACTTGACCAGATACCTGCTCCAACTAATAGAAACCGTAGCAGCACCTACAGCGTATTCTAAAACTAGATCCCAGCCAATAATCCATGCTACAAATTCGCCCATGGTGGCATAAGAATAAGTATAGGCACTACCGGCAACAGGGATCATTGATGCAAATTCTGCATAACATAATCCTGCAAAGGCACAACCTACAGCGGCAATAATAAATGAAATAGTAATAGCAGGACCAGCATTATTTGCCGCTGCTGAACCTGTTATAGAGAATAAACCGGCACCAATAATAGCACCAATTCCCAAAGCAACGAGATTCACAGGGCCGAGAGTCCTTTTTAGTGTCCCTTCTCCACTTGCCATTGCTTCTTTTGTAAGTAAGTCAATCGACTTTCTAAAATTCATAGTTTAAGGTTTAGTTAAAGTGTTTCAATAAGTTTTCAGTTTATTAATATAATCCCAAACATAATTAAAATTATGTAAAATAAAAGGGGATTTTTATTCAAAATCCCCTTTAGTTAGTAACATTTATGATTTAACTAACGATGTGTTAATGTGTCTACAACGTTTTTAACGGTATCTATTTGTACATTCCCCAAAGAATCAACAGTTTTTCTAACTTCTATCTCTTTTCTTACCTCTTTAATAGTTGACATATCACCTGCACTAATCGCAATATATGGAGCAATTACTAGAGAAACGATAGACATCAACTTAATCAAAATATTCATGGATGGGCCAGAAGTATCTTTAAATGGATCTCCCACAGTATCACCAGTTACCGAAGCCTTATGTGGTTCTGATTTTTTATAGAACATTTCACCATTGATTTTTACTCCTTTTTCGAATGATTTTTTTGCATTATCCCAGGCTCCACCAGCGTTTGATTGGAAAATACCCATCAATACCCCAGAAACGGTAACACCTGCTAATAAACCACCCAATATTTCGGCAGAGCTAACCGTTGGAAAAACACCTTTAAATCCAAACCCTACAATAATTGGAACCAACAAGGCAATCGCCCCTGGCAACATCATTTCACGGATCGAGGCTTTGGTTGAGATCGCAACGCACTTCTCGTATTCTGGCTTTGCTTTATATTCCATAATTCCAGGAATTTCCCGGAACTGACGGCGCACTTCTTGTACCATATCCATTGCTGCTTTACCTACTGCTGCAATACATAATGCCGAGAATATGAAAGGGATCATTGCGCCAACAAATAAGCCGGCTAAAACTGGTGCTTTGTAAATATCAATTGCACTAATACCTGCAACACCAACAAATGCTGCAAATAAAGCCAATGAAGTTAAGGCAGCTGATGCAATTGCAAATCCTTTACCCGTTGCAGCTGTAGTGTTACCTACGGCATCCAAATTATCTGTACGCTCACGTACTTCTGGAGGTAATTGGCTCATTTCTGCGATACCACCTGCGTTATCTGCAATCGGACCGAAAGCATCGATAGCAAGTTGCATGGCTGTTGTAGCCATCATACCCGCTGCAGCAATAGCAACTCCATATAAGCCCGCAAATGAATAAGAACAAATAATACCCCCAGCTAAAACTAAGATTGGAGCCACTGTAGATTTCATCCCTACGGATAATCCACCAATAATATTTGTAGCATGGCCAGTACCTGATTGTTGTATGATCGAATTAACAGGACCTTTTCCCATTGCAGTATAGTACTCGGTAATAATACTCATTAGTGTACCTACCACTAAACCAACCAAAATGGCATAAAATACATCCATGCTGTTAAAATCAACTCCTCTTAAATGCAAGGTTGCGGGCAACATTGCTTTAACTATAAAGTAAGAAGCAACCGCCGTTAATACAATCGAGCTCCAGTTACCTAAGTTCAATGCGTTTTGTACATTCGAATCTTCGCCTTTGATGCGTACAAACCAAGTACCAACGATTGAGAAAATAATTCCTAAACCACAAATCACCATTGGTAATAAGACTGGAGAAAACCCACCTAAACCATCTGTATAAATTCCATTAAGTTGTGTAACCACAATTTCTTGTCCCAACACCATGGTTGCCAAGATAGTTGCAACGTAAGATCCAAATAGATCGGCACCCATACCAGCCACATCACCCACATTGTCGCCAACGTTATCCGCGATGGTAGCAGGGTTACGTACATCATCTTCAGGAATTCCGGCTTCAACTTTACCTACTAAATCGGCACCAACGTCGGCAGCTTTGGTATAAATACCTCCACCAACACGGGCAAATAGAGCAATTGATTCTGCACCCAATGAAAATCCGGTAAGTACTTCGATAGCTGTTCTCATTTCAACACTGTTCGGAGCAATTACATGGAATATTTGGAGAAACACGATAAATAAGCCACCTAAACCTAACACCGCTAAGCCTGCAACACCTAATCCCATAACTGTTCCACCAGTGAAACTAACTCTCAAGGCTTGTTTTAAACTTGTTCTAGCTGCTTGTGTAGTACGAACATTGGCTTTTGTGGCAGCTCTCATTCCGATATATCCTGCAAATGCAGAAAAAACGGCGCCGATGATAAAGGCAACTGCAATAATCCAGCTAGAATGCATTTGTACGCCATTAATTTCGGGGATTGTTCCAGAATAAGCTAAAATAGCTGCGGTAATTACAACGAAAATACTTAGAACTCTCCATTCGGCCTTTAAAAAGGCCATTGCACCATCGGCAATATAACCTGCCAGTTCTTGCATGTTAGCATCACCAGCATCTTGTTTGTTTACCCAGGCACTTTTCACGGCCATAACCAGAATACCGATCAGACCTAATAGAGGGATGGAATAGATTAAATTGTTTTGTAGAAAATCCATACTTTAAATTTATATTTTAGTTGTTTAGTTAATGAAAATAAAATTAATACAGGGGTTGCAAAAATAAGCGTGTTTCGCTAATAATCAAATTTTTATACAAATGATTGTTAACATTTTTTTGCTTCGCGTAATATTGTTGCCCTAACAGCGTTGAGGGCTATTTGTTTTAACTCGTTTTTAAATATATATTAGCCAATATAAACCATCCCGATAGATCCAAAGCGTTATCATTGGCTTTAATGGGACCAAACCAACAAACTAAAACATGAAAAACCTAAAAGAAGAAGGTGCTTTTAAAAGAGAGCTAGGCTTATTTGATGGCACAATGCTCGTGGTAGGCTCGATGATCGGATCGGGTATTTTTATCGTGAGTGCCGATATGACTAGACAAGTTGGTTCTGCCGGCTGGCTGATTTTAATTTGGGTATTAACGGCAGTTATTACCATGATCGCTGCGGTAAGCTATGGAGAACTGAGTGCAATGTTCCCAAAAGCTGGCGGGCAATATGTGTACCTAAAAGAATCGTACAACAAACTGATCGCCTTTTTATATGGATGGAGCTTTTTTGCAGTTATCCAAACGGGAACCATTGCTGCTGTTGGAGTAGCATTTTCTAAGTTTGCTGCTTATCTAGTTCCTACGCTTAGTGAAAAAAATATTTTATACGAAATCGGTTCCTTTAAATTAAGTGCGGCGCAAATAGTATCCATCGTTACAATTGTATTGTTAACCTTTATCAATAGTAGAGGGGTAAAAAATGGTAAGATGCTCCAAACCTTTTTAACGATCATAAAAATCCTTTCTTTATTTGGCCTTATTATTTTTGGATTAACATTGGCTGCAAAGGCTGAAATTTGGAATGCCAATTGGACCAATGCCTGGGATTCGAAAATGTTTGATAGCAGTTCTAATTCATGGATCGGGATAAGTGGAACCGCATTAATGTCGGGTATTGTTGCTTCGATGGTTGGTTCATTATTTAGTAGCGATGCTTGGAATGGCGTTACTTTTATTGCCGGCGAAATTAAAAATCCACAACGTAACGTTGGTTTAAGTTTGTTTTTAGGTACTTTGATTGTAAGCGTAATTTATATACTTGCCAATGTGATGTATGTAGCTGCAATGCCAATGGCAGAAATTGCTAGCGCTCCCGAAGATCGGGTTGCAGTGGTGGCAGCACAGCATATCTTTGGCGAAACGGGTACATGGATAATTGCAGTTATGATCATGATCTCCACTTTTGCATGTAACAACGGATTGATCATGGCGGGTGCAAGAGTATATTATACCATGGCAAAAGATGGATTGTTCTTTAAAAAAGCAAGTCATTTAAATAAGTTTAATGTACCGGCCTGGGCATTATGGGCGCAAGGAATATGGGCCTCTTTATTGTGTCTCACAGGTAGATACGGAGATTTGCTGGATTTCGTAATCATCATTGTTTTAATTTTCTATATTCTTACGATATTGGGCATCTTTATCTTGAGAGCTAAAATGCCAAACGCTGAGCGTCCTTACAAAGCATTCGGTTATCCTTTTTTACCAGCATTATACATTATTGCAGCCTCGGCCATCTCTGTAGGATTGCTGATCACTAAACCCGATACCTGTGGATGGGGTGTAGCGATTATGCTTATAGGAATACCAGTTTACTATATTACAAAACCAAAAAACGACTAAGATTAACAAGATTTTAGGATTACAAGATTATACCCGTCCTGGAAGAAGACTAGAATTTATAGGATTTTAGGATTACAAGATTACAAATATCTGCTGTAGCCGTTTATAAACGTATATATCGTTTAATATACGGCTACAGTTTTATGAAGCCATCATTTGTGTTTACATTACAAGTATGGAGCATGATGTTATAACAGGTAATATTATTGGTTGTGCCATGAAAGTGCACGCGGTGCTTGGATCCGGATTTCCTGAGGTGATTTATCAACGGGCTTTAGCGATAGAATTTAGGAAGCAAAATATAGGTTTTATAAAGGAAATGGATATGCCTATCTTTTATGATGGTATTAAAATTGGTAGTAGAAGAGTGGATTTTTTTGTTGAGAATAACATTATGCTTGAATTGAAGGCAGTCGTTCAACTAGATGATCGCCACCTAGCTCAGGCAATTAATTATTTGGAAGCGTATAATCTTCCAACAGAGTTGCTTATTATTTTGGAAGTAGAAGCCTCACATTCAAAAGAATTTACAATACAAAACACATTGAAAATATTAATTACAAATCGCTTAAAGAATGATCTTTTTTTCATATGTAAACCAATTCCGGTGTAACTAAATTGTAATCCTATAATCTTTTAATCCTATAAATCGTAGTTACAATCTTTTAATCCTGTAAATCTTAGTACTTTTGTCTTAGTATGGGAACTGCACTGGATTCAGGAATAAAAGGGTATAATGGCTACGGCGTGCATTTGCGTGAGAAATACAATGGTAAACGTGTATTTAAAGTAATTGTGGACGGTGGTTTCACCTGTCCTAATCGCGATGGTAGCAAAGGATACGGTGGATGTACCTATTGTAACGTAGATTCCTTTACGCCAGAACCTTCCCGCAAAAACCCCAATATTAAGGATCAGCTTATTGAAGGGATGACCCGGGCAAAGAATTCGTACAAGGCCGATAAGTTTATCGTTTATTTCCAACCCAATACCAATACCTACGCCCCGGTACATTATTTAAAGATGATGTATGATGAGGCATTAGCTGTAAACACTGAGGATGTAGTAGGTTTCGCGGTGGGCACGAGGCCCGATTGTATTGATGCAGAAAAAGTAGCGCTATTAGAAAGCTATACCGATCGATTTGATGTTGATCTAGAAATGGGCATGGAATCAATCTATGATGAAACCCTAAATCAGATTAATAGAGGATGTAGTCATGGCGAGTTTATTGAGGCGGTTAAGTTATTGGAAAACACCAAATTAGAACTATGCGTGCATACTATTTTTGGCTTTCCGTGGGAAACTAGAGAGATGATGTACGGTTATATCCACGAAATCAACCGTTTCCCGCAGATCAAATTTGTAAAATTTCATCACCTTCACATTGTGGAAGGATCTATAATGGGCGCTAAATACAAGAAAAATCCATTTAAACTATTTACGCTCGAAGAATATACAGATTTATTGTGCGAGCTTATTCCTTTGTTAAGGCCCGATATTGTAATCCAACGCTTATTTGGAATCTCAGATTGGGATTTACTGATCGCCCCCAACTGGGGATTAAATAAATCGGCAATCCAAACCTATATAGATAAAGAGATCGAAAGAAGGGGAGTGATGCAGGGATCGGCGTATGGTGGATAGCGGTTGGCGTTAAGCCTCAGTTTATCCTAGTATAACAATCCAACAATATAACAATCCAACAATCTCTAGATTTTTCCAAATAAGGCAATTGTTTTTTCCCTTCGAAACTCAAAAATCTCTTCTAATTTCTTTCCTACAAAAACTTCGTGTGCAAAATCGCCGATAAAGCCAAATGGTAAACCATACGTTAAAATATCTGTCATCTCTACTCCGCCTTCAATTTCCTTAAAATGATGTTGGTGATGCCAGAACTTAAAAGGGCCAAAGCGCTGCTCGTCAATAAAGTAAGTTTCGTGCACAATTTGGGTGATTTCTGTCAGCCAATTTAATTTTATTCCGAAAAAGGGACTCACTTCATAAGTAATAATCATCCCGGGATACATTTTTTGTGTTTTCGAAAGCTCAGAAGTAACATCGAAAGCCATTTCAGTTGGGGTAATTGCCTCCAAATTATAGGGCGATGAAAAGAAATTCCAGATTTCTGGTAGGGATAATGGAAACCTTTGTTGTAAAGTTAAGTGATATGCTTTCATCCAATAAAGGTACGATTTCCTTTTTTATTAATAATTTAATAAAAACCACCTTTATTTACCATATAAAATTGTAAAATTCATTAAAATTTGTAATTTTTTGTGAAAAATATACAAAAATTGCTGTTTTTAGGTAAAAATATGTTTCATTTCGCTGTTTTTTAGATGATTTTGTGTTTCAAATTACATTTTTTGAGTTATTTTTTGTTAAAAATGATAAATTGTTCATTTTTTACTCCCAATTAGTGTGAATATTTGAAAATTTATAGGTAGTTTTAACTAATTAATTAAAAAATCAAACGCTTAACACAAAAATTTATGGCAAAAGTTTATTTTAAACAGTTCGCTCCATTTCTAATTCTAATGGCAGTCGCAATTCTAGCGCTATTCATTCCTTTACTTCCTAATTTTGACGAGGGAAAGTATAGCGGACCGGATATTGCGTTCGTTTTAATTGCATCAGCCCTAGTATTTATTATGACACCGGGCCTTGCTTTCTTTTATGGTGGAATGGTTCATCGTAAAAATGTATTATCAACCATGATTAAAAGTGTGGTTGCCGCGGGTATTATTACTGTGCTGTGGACCGTAGTTGGTTTCAGCCTTGCATTTGGCGATACCGTTCATGGTTTTATCGGCAATCCTTCAACTTTCTTGTTCTTTAAAGGTGTAAACTCAGGTTTACCAAAACTAGAAGGCGGTACTGCCTTAACTATCCCTCTATCATTATTTGCAGTATTCCAGTTGATGTTTGCTATTATCACCCCTGGTTTAGTAGTGGGGGCGGTAGCAGAGCGGATCCGATTTACATCGTACATTTTGTTTATCGTATTGTTTGCTCTATTTGTTTATTCGCCTTTAGCGCACATGACCTGGCATCCTCTTGGATATCTATATCAGTTAGGTGTACTCGATTTTGCAGGAGGTACAGTAGTACACATTTCGGCTGGTATGGCCGCTTTGGCAGGTGCATTGGTTTTGAAACGCAGAAAATCTCACTTAGAACATAAAGAGGTTCCACCTGCCAATATCCCTTATGTATTAATAGGCACCGGTTTGTTATGGTTCGGATGGTTTGGCTTTAACGCAGGATCATCCTTGGGAGCCAATACCTTAGCAGTTTCTGCATTCTTAACCACAAACACCGCCGCTGGTGCCGCTGGTTTATCGTGGATGTTCTTTGATGTTGCTAGAGGTAAAAAACCATCTGTGCTCGGTTTCTGTATCGGCGCTGTAGTTGGTTTGGTAGCCATCACCCCTGGTGCCGGTTTCGTGAGTATTCCTTCGAGCATATTTATTGGCGCCATTGCTGCGGTTATTTCTAACCTTGTGGTTGCTTGGAAACAAAAAACTAGCCTTGACGATACTTTAGACGTTTTCCCATGCCACGGGGTTGGTGGTATTGTAGGAATGTTGTTGACTGGCGTTTTTGCCACCACAACTGTTAATAGTGCGGGTAAGATGGGATTGCTTTATGGCGGTACAGATTTCTTCCTTGTTCAATGTGCTGGTGCAGGCATTGTTGTCGTATTCAGTTTTGTAATGTCATTCATCATTTTCAAGGTAATCAACCTCGTACAACCGATCCGTGTTACCTCTGAAGAAGAAGAAGAAGGTTTGGACGCATCTCAACACGACGAAAAATATTCTCAAGGTACACTTATCGTGGCCGGACAAGAAGTTCCAAACATATAAAATTTAGCTGTTCTTGTCTTTTAGGCTTGAACAGCTTTTTAAAATCCCTTCAAAAAAACAATCGATTTTAGATTCACGCTATAATTATTTAACATGAAAATTAAATTTACTCTCCCAATCCTTGCTTTAGGCTTCAGCTCAGCTGTATCAGCCCAAGAAACGGCAAGCGCCCCATTACAAATCTCAGGTTCTGTTGATACATATTACAAGTATGATTTTGCTAAAACGGCAAATATCAATACCTATTTTGCTAACGAACAAAATTCTATCTCTTTAGGAATGATAGATGTTGCTTTAAAGAAAACTACCGGGAAAGCTTCATTTGTTGGCGAATTGTCTTTCGGTCCACGCGGACAATCACAGTCGATCCCTAATGCCGCTGGAGCTTATGATGAAACTACGAATAGTTTCCATATTCAAAACTTGTACGTGAGCTATGCATTTTCGGATAAGTTTAATATGACAGCAGGATACATGGGTACATTTATCGGATATGAGGTTATTTCTCCGGCCGCCAATTTCAATTACTCTACTTCTTATTTGTTCGGTTCAGGCCCATTTCAAAATGCCGGTATCAAAGCAAGCTATACTTTTTCTGATAAAGTAAGTTTAATGGCTGGATTGTTTAACGATTGGAATGTTTATCAAGACTTAAATGGCGTATCACACGTTGGTGCACAATTAACCGTTAGTCCGGTAAAAGGATGGACGGCTTATTTAAATGTGCTCTCTGGTCGCTCAGCTGGTGCCGCTGGTACAGGAACAATTTTCGACATTACCACTGCCTATCAGATTACCGAAGGGTTTAAATTGGGCTTAAACGCTGCCGATTATAGCGTTTCTAACGATAATGGTGGTTATAGCGGCATTGCACTTTACCCTCAATATGCATTTTCTCCTGCGGTATCCTTAGGTTTAAGGGGCGAATATTTTAACTTTAAAGGAGTTGGTACGGCAGCTGATGCCGCAGTTACTTCCATTACTTTATCTGCTAATATCAAATCTGGTGGATTAACATTTATCCCAGAGGTACGTTTTGATAACGACAAAGATTCTTCACAGGGATTTGTGAAATCAAACTTAACTACTCCTACAAAATCCGCTTCTCAATTCTCTTTAGCGGCAGTGTATTCTTTTTAAGCAATTTTGATCTCGTTAGGCGCCCCAATCTCGGGGCGTTTTTATTGTTATACCATGAAGTTAATCTTAAACTTTTTTATTCTCCTTTTCTGTTTTAGTTATGCCAATGCACAGAGTGATAACAGTTTGCCGGTTGACGATCGTGGTAAATTGATTTACTATGAAGTGGTTGATCTTAAAAAAGCATCCAAAGACTCGCTTAGACTAAAAATGCTCGCCTACGCTAAGAAGAATCCCACACTGCTAAGGTTTAACAAAATAAATGGCGATACTGCATTTTTAGCAAACGGGAGATTGATCATCAACAAAACCCTTTTGGTAATGTCACATCCTTCAGGAGAGATAATGTACAATTTCCAAGTGGAGATCAAAGAAGGTAAATACAGATTTTGGTTAACTGATTTCAGTTTTATTCCCTATCATAGAGACCGATACGGAAACTTTGTTCCCTCTACTACCACAGGAATTCCATTAGAAAATGAATCAGAGAAATTAAATGCAGCCCAATGGAAAGAGTATAAAAGCCAAGTGGCATCCTTTGCCAACGATTTTGCGAGCAAGTTTAAAGCCTATATGGCAAGTAAAGCACCCATAGTTGCTCCGATCCAAGAAAAGAAAGTGGTAAGTAAGAACTGGTAATCTTTTATTCCGATAATAATCGCGACATCAGTTCCAAACTTAGCTAATACAATTATTTTGTGGTTTTTGAACTTAGTCTTTTATCAAGCAGCTTTAAGAGGGCTTTGAATTCATTTTCCTCATATCCCATTGACTGATATATGATTTTCCCGTCTTGATCGATCAATATATTTCTTGGAATAGATTGTTTAGCAAAAAGATTAAAAATAGATCTATCCAAATCTGGTAAGATAGGAAATGTAAACCCCTTTTGCGATTTATAGGGAGTTAGCTTTTCCCATCCTTCCTCTCTGCCAAAAATAAAAAGCGCAAAATTTTTATTGTCTTTATATTTATCCCAAATCTTACTTTGGACTTCTGGCAATTCCATATTGCAAGGAGGGCACCAAGTTGCAAAAAGATTGATCAAAATCAGTTTTCCCTTATAATCGGCAAGACTAACTTTCTTTCCCTTCTCAATTTCGAAAGTAAAAATAGGAGCAGAATCACCAATTTTGGTTTTGGCATTTGGATCTTCGTCCTGCGCATAAACATTGGCCGAAAAGGCTAACAAAAAAACAAATAGAAATATTTTTTTCATAAAAAAGATTTACGAACTAATATACATGATTTTTGTAAACTTCCCAAAAAGCTTCGAGGCGATTACCCCCGCCTTTCCTCCATAGGAATCGATGTGGGACTGAAGGAGGAGATGATTATCGTAATAATTTGATCCTAAAACTCAGACCCCAACTCCCAACTCCCATCCCGATAGCCCCACAGGGACTCCTTTGGAGCTATCGGGACCCAACTCAGTGCACCATCTTATCCGCACAGGTAGAACTTGCAAATGCTTCGGGTTTTGCCTTAAAAATAAAGCCCATGCTTAGAATATAGCCCATGGCCTCATTTAATGCCTTGTTTGATTTAAACATAGGATTGGTATTGATATCTGCATGAACTTCGAGATCAACATCATAAAGATCTAACAGATCACAAATTGAATAGGCTGTTTCGATAGATTTTTGTACCTCCACCAACATACGTTCCTTAATTCCCATTTGCTGCGTGGTTTTGTCTTGGGCGATATACATAAAACCACCATGGTGCTCACGCAGTAAAACTATCACCGTCGCAAAATCTGTAAATGGGCCTTTTACTTGAGAATCTGTACCGATACAGACTTTCAGTTTAAATCCATTTTCGGTTTCCCTAATAATTGCTTGTTCTACCTCGTCAATAATAGAAGCGTGAATAATCTCACCGCTAAATTTTTTCCAAATCATACGTAACTGGTGTTAAGGTTATACTTCCATAAGCAACCCGTAATCAGGTTTCCTAAAAATAAGTGGTAAATGTGAATACTGCATGAAGTTTGTGGTGTTTATTTGTTAACATTTTGTTGGTTGTCAACAGGTTATGGGGATAGGGCTTCGCGATTAGCCCTAAGCGATGCCAACCGCCAACACCATGTGCCAACGCTATACTCGGTGTATTTGTGGCAGGTCGCCGCCAAACGCCAAACGCCTATCGCTATTCGCTCAACTTATGCTTACCTTTGCTCCATGATCCTACAGCCTATACTTGATAACCTAAAAATTACAGCGCTAAACCAGATGCAGGCGCAGGCCATTTCTGCTACAAAAAAGGGAAATGATATCCTCGTATTGGCACCAACAGGTTCAGGAAAGACACTAGCATTCTTAATCCCAGTTTTAAACAATCTCATTAAGGATAAAAAAGGTGTTCAGTGCCTTATTTTAGTCCCCTCCAGAGAATTGGCGCTTCAAATAGAACAGGTTTTTAAGCAAATGGGAACCGGGTTTAAAGTAAATTGTTGTTATGGAGGTCACCCGATCAAAACAGAACGCAATAACTTAGAGCAGCCACCTGCAGTTTTAATTGGCACACCGGGAAGAATTGCCTATCATTTGCGCCATCAAAATTTCGACGAATCAACTATTACCACGTTGGTATTGGATGAGTTTGATAAGGCTTTGGAATTTGGTTTCCAAGAAGACATGTCGACCATTATTACTGCATTATTGTCATTAAAACAAAGAATTTTAACATCGGCTACTGCCATGCAAGAAATCCCAGCCTTTGCTGGATTAAAAAACCCGATTGAAATCGATTTTTTAAAAGATGTACAAATTGCGCCAGATCTTAAGCTCAAAAAGGTTGAAACTACGGCCGAAGATAAATTAGATACCTTATTTGAACTGATCTGTAAAATTGGAACTAAAACCACATTGATCTTCTGTAACCATCGCGAAACGGTTGATCGGATCAGCGATCTGTTGATTGATAAAGATTTAGCCCATGATATCTTTCATGGGGGAATGGAGCAAGACGAAAGAGAGCGGGCACTGCTAAAATTTAGAAATGGAAGTATCAAGATCCTAATTACAACCGACCTTGCCGCTAGAGGGTTGGATATTCCAGAAGTAGAGTACATCATTCACTATCAATTGCCCTATACCGAAGATGCGTTCTTGCATCGCAACGGACGCACCGCGCGGATGAATGCAAAAGGTACAGCCTATCTTATTTTGGCAGACGATGAAAAATATCCGTTTCTAAAAACTGATATTGAAATTGAAAAATTAAAAGGGCCATACAAACTACCACAAGATAGTGTTTGGCAAACCTTGTATATTAGCGCAGGTAAAAAAGATAAAGTGAATAAAATAGATATTGTAGGATTGTTGCTAAAAAAGGGCGGCCTGCAAAAGGAAGATGTAGGTTTGATCGAAGTAAAAGACCAGGCATCTTATGTGGCCATAAAGAGAAAAATGGTTCACAGCGTAATTGGAAAATTAGCCAACGAACGCATAAAAAACAAGAAAGTTAAAATTGAAACAGCAATGTAGAGAGTTCGAAAGTCGGAGAGTCTGGAGTCCGAAGTTTGCATAATCTCACTACGCAATACTCACTACGCAATACAAAAAAAAAAATGAGCAACAACGATATCATGAAAAAATTAAGGGTAGCTTTATCCTTAAATAGCGATCAGATTATAGAAATCTGTAAACTGGTAAACTTTACCGTAACAAAAGCCGAATTAGGGGATATTTTCAGAAATGATGAGCATCCTAATTTTAAAAAATGTGGCGATCAGATTTTACGTAATTTTTTAAATGGGCTGGTTATTTATAAACGTGGTCCACGCGAAGAGAAAAACAGCTAATTATCATATTAGTTAATTAGCTAATTGATGTCGTAACGTGAGGTAGAACTCTGACTTTTTCTGTTCACTAATTTTTCGATCTTCTCCAACAGTACGTCCATTTTAAAGGGTTTAGACATAAAATCATCTGGTGCGCATTCCATATCCTGTACCTCCTTTAGATCATAGAGGCCAGACATCATTAATATGGGAATTCTACTTGTGTCCGAATGGCATTTTATTTGACTGCAGATTACCCTGCCGTCAATTTTGCCTAGTACTACATCCAACAAGATGAGATCGGGTTTAAACTCCTCAATACGTTCAAAAATCACCTCTGCATCATTTAAAGGCTCAACTTCATACCCGCCAATTTCTAAGATCAGTTGGATGGTTTCTAATACATCATCATCATCGTCAACTACAAGTATTTTCTTCATAATGGCAAATATATAAGTTTGTTAGATTAGTTATATAACAACGGAATACGAATACGGTTTTTTAAGTTCAATCTAATTTCTATATATTTAAAACATGGAAAGGGAATTAATTAAAAAACAAAGAATAATCGAGTTTGCCATATGGATGGCTGGAGTTTTGGGAATTTTATTGGTTATATTGTATCAACGTAATTTGATAAGCGGAGGATATAGGATCAAACCTTATTTTCCCTACATCTTATTGGCAAGTGTAATTCTGCTTTGTACAAGCCTTATCTTAAAAATCAGGAGAGAGAAAAAAAAGAGGCGTTTTTCCATTTTTAATTACACAAGAGAAATCCTTAGAACCTTAGCTGGAGTTGGATTTGCAATTTATGCGCTAATAGCATGGTAATATAATAAAGAGTTCTTTATATCGATTCGCTTATAAATGATTAGTTTAAATAAATGGAATAAAACAAGGATAGAGACCAATACTAGAATAGTCGGTTTTGTTTGCTTGTTCGTTGCTGTCATTAGCCAGTCTACACATTCACACAGACATCTCCCCCAGGAATTTATCTTTTGGATTGCACTAGTTGGCATAATTCTCTTTTCAATTAGTTTTAGTTTGAAAGTACAAAATAAAACCGACGGTCATTTAAGTTTCGTTAAACGAAATAGTCCCTTAATGTTAGGATTGGCCGCAGCTCTCCTTATCTGTGTTTGGAAACTGGTTTCGGTTTGGTAAGTCCCTTCTTTGGCATAAAACCACTGACCATAAAAATGCCGCAGATGAGCAGATTATAAATACGATTATTAATCTACGCATCTGCGGCTAAATATATTTGTTAACCTACGCTAACTTCTTATACCTAATTCGATGTGGTGTTACATCACCCAATCTTTTCTTGCGGTTTTCTTCATAGTCAGAATAATTTCCTTCAAAGAAATAAACCTCAGAATTGCCTTCGAAAGCAAGGATGTGTGTACAAATCCGATCTAAGAACCATCTATCGTGACTAATCACTACTGCGCAACCACCAAAATTTTCTAGTGCTTCTTCAAGAGCACGTAAGGTATTTACATCAATATCATTTGTTGGTTCATCCAGCAATAATACATTTGCCCCTTTTTTAAGAGTAATTGCCAAATGCACCCTATTTCTTTCTCCTCCTGATAAAATTCCAACTTTTTTCTGCTGATCACCACCATTAAAGTTAAACTTCGAAACATATGCTCGCCCATTTACTGCTTTATTTCCTAATTGGATATTATCTAATCCATCAGTTATGTTTTCGTAAACCGTTTTTTCTGCATCCAGATCATTGTGCATCTGATCAACATAACCCAAGGCTACGGTATCGCCAACCCTAAAGGTTCCTTTATCTGGTTGTTCCTGTCCGGTGATTAAACGGAAGAGCGTAGTCTTACCGGCACCATTCGGACCGATAATCCCAACAATTCCTGCAGGAGGAAGCGAAAAATTAAGGTTTTCGAATAGAATTTTATCACCATAGGCCTTCGTTACATCGGTTGCTTCAATTACTACATTTCCTAAGCGAGGTCCGGCGGGGATAAACAATTCCAATTTATCTTCCCTTTCCTTGCCATCTTCGGAGGCAAGTTTATCGTAATTTGCTAAACGTGCTTTAGATTTGGCATGACGTGCTTTTGGTGCCATTCTTACCCATTCAAGCTCTCGCTCAAGTGCCTTCTGACGTTTACTTTCTGTTTTGTCTTCTTGTGCTAAGCGTTTTGCTTTTTGCTCTAACCACGATGAGTAGTTACCTTTCCATGGAATCCCTTCTCCGCGATCTAATTCTAAGATCCAGCCCGCAACATTATCCAAGAAATACCTATCGTGGGTTACAGCGATAACCGTCCCCTTATAATTTTTGAGAAACTGCTCTAACCAATCGATACTTTCCGCATCCAAGTGATTGGTGGGCTCATCGAGCAACAAAACATCAGGTTCTTGCAATAACAAACGGCACATGGCCACGCGACGGCGCTCGCCTCCAGAAAGCACGCCAATTTTGGTTTCAGGTTCTGGACACCGTAAGGCGTCCATCGCCCGTTCTAGTTTTGTATCCAATTCCCAAGCGTTAACCGCATCAATCTTATCTTGCAATTCCCCTTGTCGGGCCATTAATTTATCCATCTTATCGGCATCAGAATAATTTTCTTCTAAGCCAAATGCTTCATTAACTTCTTCATATTCCTTTAAGATGGACGTTATTTCTGATACTCCTTCTTCAACAACCTCACGAACGGTTTTGCTTTCATCTAAAATAGGCTCTTGCGCCAAATACCCAACACTATAGCCCGCATTAAAAACTACTTCGCCCTGAAAAGATTTATCGAGACCAGCAATAATTTTTAATAGAGATGATTTACCCGAACCATTTAAACCAACAACACCGATTTTAGCGCCGTAAAAAAAGGATAAATAAATATTTTTTAAAACCTGTTTTTGTGGCGGGTAAATCTTGTTTACGCCGGCCATTGAAAAGATTATTTTTTCGTCTGACATAATTTGAACTCTTATTTCTGCAAAGATAGACGATAATATGGAAGATGGAAGATGGAAGATGAAATGATGGAAGACGGAAAGATGGAAGATGGAAGATGGAAGAATGCTTTGGAGAAGGAATTATCCGTGTTCATCCGTTTAATCTGTGGTAATAAAATAACGGTCTTTAGATTGAGCGATACAATCGCTCGGCTCCTTCATCCTCGTTACAAACGCGGACGAGTTGGGCAATTATCGGTGTTTAATCCGTTTAATCTGTGGCAAAAATAGAGTAACCGTGGATGTTTGAGCGATATCATGGCTCGGCTCATTCATCCTCGTTACAAACGAGTTGGGGAAGCTAATTAGCTAATTAAATTAACAAATTCGTAAATTGTATTTTCATTCCAATCAAATTAAAATGATAAATAAAGTTGAACTTAGCAAAGCAGTTGATCTATTAACTAATTCTGATGAAGAGTTTACTGTATTGTTTGAAACCGGGAGTTTAACCGTAGAGCTTTACAAACCCAATGAAATGGATAATCAGCAGCCACATGATCGAGATGAGATCTATGTTATTGCAGCAGGAAAAGGTAAGTTTTGCTTAGAAGAAAAAATAACGCAGGTGAGCAAAGGCGATTTTTTATTTGTCCCAGCTGGGGCAGCGCACCATTTTGTTGATTTTACAATGGATTTTGTTACCTGGGTATTCTTTTATGGGCCAAAAGGAGGCGAAAACGGGGCGGTTGTTAATTCTTGCCACTAAATCGATGAGGAGATATAAGCGTTGGAATATGAGTAATTATATAACGAAGACTAAGGTGTGAGACTTTTGTTGTATATTAGAAAAAAGTAATTTAATGAAAATGAATGTATTAGCTGGCTTCAAGAAAGGTTTATTTTTTGTTTTGGTATTTATGGTTTCCTTTGCACACGCACAAATCAGGGAACTGGATAAAATTAATAAAACAGTTGAAGTAGGGAGCGTAGGTAAAATAGGAAAAGGATCGGCGCCATTTATAGCCTCACTATCTGTGGTACAAACGCCTAAAGGAAAGCCAAATAATTATTTTTTAGTTTATAATAACATACAGAGCGCCTCAAATTCTGACGTCAAGTCTGTGCCATTTATGGCCACAGAAAAAGAGCTTGCTGGTTTATACACCATTATGAAAAAGCAATTGAGCGCAGCCAATGGAAGTGAAAAAAGCGGTTGAACTGGGAAAATCACTTATGAACTTAAAAACCACAAAGGATCATGGCGTGATTTCGCTAAATGTTTCTCTAACTCAAGATGGAGCGACAGGTTCATTTTTAATAACAGCTAAACAGCTAGCCAAACTATTCGGCAAATCTGCGTAGAAATCAGGCTTGAAGCGCACAAAATAGGAATTATTGGAACAACTATTTTTTTATAAATCTTAAGGATAAATCCATTTTACACCTCAATACGTTAGTACCGTAGTCTGCAGATTTAAACATGGCAAAAGCTAGCGATAAATTTTATAACAACTTGCCAATCAATAGGCTACAGTTAAGTGAGCTTTTGGTGAAAGGTAATTTGTTTGCAGCAGTTCCAGCAGAGTGGCATGTAATCATCACTGATATTAAGGGTTCTACCCAGGCGGTAAGGGGAGGTTTAAACGAATCTGTTAATTTTATTGCAACGGGTAGCATAGTAGCAGTTTTAAATTTAGCGTTTAAAGCAGATATTACGATTCCCTTTTTCTTTGGGGGCGATGGGGCAACATTTATTGTTCCTGCTTCATTGTTGGAAATGGCCATGAAAAGTTTGCTGCAATTTAAGGCAAATACTATTCAAAACTTCCAACTTGATCTGCGTGTGGGAACGGTACCTGTTGCCCAGATATACGAGGCAGGCCATCAGATTACCCTCAGCAAGTTTGCGATAAGCGATTTTTTCTCCATCCCAGTAGTGTTGGGTAATGGATTACATTATGCCGAAAGTTTAATCAAAGCAGAAGATTATTTGCTTAATGCGAAACCAGACGATTTGCTCCATGAGCTAGATCTGAACGGAATGCAGTGCAGATGGGATAAAATACCTCCGCCAGAAAATATAAACGAAATTGTAACCCTCTTGGTTGTGGCACCCCAAATTGAGAAACAGGCAGCAGCCTACAGCAACGTAATCTCACTTATTGACGAAATTTATGGCAGCATTAAAAAAAGACAGCCGATTTCTATCGATAAACTTAAACTTAAAACCACATTTAATAGGTTAGGTACTGAAATGCGGGCGAGGATAGGGAAAATTAAATTTTTAGAACTGGTGAGAAATTGGTTTGTAAATTCATTTGGCAAGATCTATTTCCTTACTACACACGGCAAAAAATACCTAAACCGTTTAATAGAAATGTCGGATACACTTGTAATGGATGGTAAAATTAATACCGTAATCTGCGGCAATGAACAACAACGTTTAAGATTAACCCAGGCTTTAGACAATTTGGAAAGGGACGGAGAAATTGTTTACGGCTTATATGTAAGTCAAGAATCCATAATGTCTTGTTACGTAAGAGATTTAAAAGATGCCCATATCCATTTTGTTGATGGAGGCGATGGTGGATATACGCAGGCTGCGAGGCTTTTGAAAGGCAAATTAGCTTGATGGATTAATTAGTTGATGGATTGGGCATAACGGGCTATGGTTTAAACATTACCCAGTGCTTTTGAAAGCACTCCAATAGTTGATGCGATTCTTCAGCGTTTAATTCCCTTCTATCAATTATAATACTTGGAAGACTTGGGTTAAACCGTTCTATCAAATAAATATAATTTTTATATACTTTATAATGCGAAAAACAGTCCCATTTGTAGGTCACCTTCATTTTTGGTCCTTCGGTAATTATGTTTTCGCTTGTGAGCACAGTTAGGTAAACATCGCTTTTTCCTTGGGCAATTTTAAATTTAATCTCCTTGAATAATTGATTTTTTTGATCTTAATACCAGTACAATATTTGCAATCGCGAAACCTACTATGAGTGCGCCAATTGCAATAGAGAATTTATCCCTTTCTAAAGGACTCCCATTAATCGAAGATTTTGAAAATGCAATTTCAATCCCTATCACTGATAAAACAGCTGCAAAAATCCAATATCTTTGCTCTAGCTTGCTCCATGCAATTTTTCTTAATACATATTCTTGTTGTATAGTCCTCTCTATTTTAATGCCTTGGTCCAAATTAACTAAATATCACATTGTCGCCCCATCAAATTAATGCCCTGCCAAAATTTCTTTTTTCTAAGAAAATCAACCGAATTTGTCAGTATTTTTGTAACGATCAAAACCTTACAATTAACCGACAAAACCCTTTTTACGATAGATTTTATAGAACATTTAGTGGTAAAAACCTATTATCTATTTAATTACGTAAATTAGAAAAATAACAATATCTTTTTTTAAGGTGTTAAATTTTGTTAATTAGTAGTAGAAACAACAACCTTATCCACCAAAATGGCGTAATTGTTGATAAATTATAAAAAATCAGGGACCGTATTTATAAAACAAATTTATAGTTTAGAGTCATCTGGTTTACACACATATTATGGAAGCTAAATTTTCTCCACAAGTAAAAGACGTGATTTCTTTTAGCAGGGAAGAAGCCCTGAGATTAGGACACGATTATATAGGCGCAGAACATTTGTTATTGGGTCTTATTCGCGAAGGTGATGGTATGGCCATAAAGATTTTAAAATCGTTAGGGGTTGATACATCTAAACTTCGCCGCTCTATTGAAGAGGCCGTTCGCGGTACTTCAAGTGTAACCGTTAATTTAGGAAATATTCCGTTAACCAAACAAGCAGAAAAAGTATTAAAAATTACTTATTTAGAGGCTAAGATATTTAAGAGCGATCTGATTGGAACGGAGCACCTGTTGTTATCTATTTTAAGGGATGATGATAATATTGCATCCCAAATTTTATTGCAGTATAGTATTACCTACGAAATATTTAAGCAAGAAGTAGAAGTGAATAAAAATGGTTTTAGGGATGAAGCCCAGGGTGGAGGTACGAGCAGTGGAGGTGATGACGATTTTCAGGAAGAAGAAAGTTTTAGCGCTCCGAAGAAAGTATCCGATATTAAATCTAAAACGCCAGTACTTGACAATTTCGGTCGCGATTTAACCCGGGCTGCAGAAGAAGGTCGTTTGGATCCCATCGTTGGTAGAGAAAAAGAAATCGAACGCGTTTCCCAGATTTTATCCCGCAGGAAAAAAAACAATCCAATTTTGATTGGAGAGCCAGGTGTGGGTAAATCGGCCATTGCCGAAGGTTTAGCGCTAAGAATTGTTCAACGTAAAGTATCTCGCGTGTTGTTTAATAAGCGTGTAGTTACGTTAGACCTTGCTTCATTGGTTGCTGGTACAAAATACCGTGGTCAGTTTGAAGAACGCATGAAAGCGGTAATGAACGAATTAGAGAAATCTACAGATGTAATCCTATTTATTGATGAAATCCACACCATAGTTGGGGCAGGGGGTGCATCTGGTTCATTAGATGCTTCGAATATGTTCAAGCCTGCTTTGGCAAGGGGAGAAATTCAATGTATTGGTGCCACTACTTTAGACGAATATCGCCAGTATATCGAAAAAGATGGTGCTTTAGATCGTCGTTTTCAAAAAGTGATGATCGAGCCTGCAACTCCAGACGAGACTATTGAAATTTTAAATCGTATTAAAGAAAAGTATGAAGAACATCATGGTGTTACTTATACTGATGAAGCGATAAAAGCTTGCGTTGCCTTAACTGCGAGGTATATAACTGATCGTTTCTTGCCTGATAAAGCCATTGATGCTTTGGATGAGGCCGGTTCTAGAGTTCACTTAACGAATATCCATGTGCCCGAAAATATCATTTCTATCGAAAATAAGATAGAAGATATCAAAGTTGAAAAGAATAAGGTAGTTAAGAGTCAAAAATATGAGGAAGCTGCCAAATTACGTGATACAGAGAAAAATCTGTTAGAAGAACTAGATCGTGCAAAAGCAGAATGGGAAGCCGATACAAAAACCAAACGCTATGAGGTAACCGAGGATAATGTTGCCGAAGTAGTGTCGATGATGACTGGGATCCCATTACAACGTGTTGGTCAAACCGATAGCGTTAAGCTGTTGAATATGTATGAAACCGTTGCCGAGAAAATCATTGGACAAGAAGATGCAATTAAAAAATTAACCAAAGCGATACAGCGTACCAGAGCGGGATTAAAAGATCCTAAAAAACCTATTGGATCGTTTATTTTCTTAGGTCCAACCGGTGTTGGTAAAACAGAATTAGCCAAAGAATTAGCTCGTTTTATGTTTGATAGCGATGATTCGCTTATTCAAATTGACATGAGTGAGTACATGGAAAAATTTGCTGTTTCACGTTTAGTTGGAGCGCCTCCGGGATATGTGGGATACGAGGAAGGTGGTCAGTTAACGGAGAAAGTACGTAGAAAACCATATGCAGTAATCTTGCTCGATGAAATTGAAAAAGCACATCCTGATGTATTTAACATCTTATTGCAAGTACTTGATGAAGGACAGTTAACCGATAGTTTAGGCAGAAAGGTAGATTTTAGAAATACGATCATTATCATGACTTCCAATATTGGTGCCCGTCAGTTAAAAGATTTTGGAGCGGGGGTTGGTTTCTCTACATCAGCTAAGATTAGTCAGAATGATGCACACAGCCGGGGGGTGATAGAAAATGCATTGAAACGTGCATTTGCGCCAGAATTTTTAAACAGAGTTGATGATGTGGTAGTGTTTAACAGCTTGGGCAAAGAAGAAATCTTTAAAATTATAGATATCGAGTTAAAATCATTGTTTGGTAGGGTGCATAACCTAGGTTACGAAGTTAAGTTAACTGAAACAGCCAAAGAGTTTATTGCAGATAAAGGTTTTGATAGTAATTTTGGTGCGCGTCCGTTAAAACGTGCCATTCAGAAATATTTAGAGGATCCAATTGCCGAAGAGATCTTAAAAGGAGAAATCCACGATGGTGATACCTTGGAAATTGATTACGATAAAGAAAAAGAAGAGATAACGGTTGCCCACAAAAGTAACGGCAAGAAAAAGAAAAAAGAAGAAGGTGCTTAATTAATTTAAGCCAATAGTTATAACCCTGTAGCGTGATGTTACGGGGTTTTTTTTGCCACAGCTGCACAGATTTTAATCGGTTACGATTTTTTTCCTTATTCCAAAACTGCGTATCTGTGGCTATACTAATCATAAAAGCCAGTCGTTATTACAATAATCGAATCAATTATGCTTAAGACCTTATCGCTTACTTTATTAATCTCTTGGCTTTTCTTACCTAACCCAAGGGAATCTAAAAATGGGGCAAACTTTACCAATCTTAACAATGAACTAATCTTAAAATTGGTCAATGAAAAGAGGGCCGCCGGATGTAAGTGTGGGAATAAAATTATGCCACCGGCACCTGCACTGGTGTGGAATGATGATATTGCTCTTGCTTCATCAACGCATAGCAAGGATATGTATAAAAAGAATTTTTTTAGCCATACTTCATCCAACGGCAAAATGCTTAGCGACCGCTTTAATGCAGTAGGGTATAAATGGATGCTAATTGGAGAAAATATTGCTATGGGGCAACGGGATGAATATGAGGTGATGAACTCTTGGATAAAAAGCCCTTTACACTGCATGAATTTGATGAATGCAGATTTCAAAGAAATGGGCGCTGCAAGGGAAGGAAACTACTGGACACAAGATTTCGGAAAGAAGCGAACGTGGTAAAAATAATTAGCTAATCAGTTTATTAGCTAAGCTAATAAATTTGCTAATGCCTGATAATAATTCTCCAAAGCATCCTCATTTGTATCCAAAAATAAAAATGGTTCTATCAATTCCAGCTCCATTAATGTAAATTCTCCATTTATTATCGCCCCATCTACCCGAGCATACAAACAACCTTTTGCAAATTGATCTACATATTGCTGCGCATTTTCTAATATAGAAGCTGAAGGATTTTGCAGATGAACCGTGCCTCCAAACATGGATTGAACCCTGAAATCACCTGTTTTTGCTTTTTTAAGTAGGGCATGACTAAATTTACCTCCAAAATAAATAAAAGACCACTCTCCATTTTTCTCTATTTCGTTTAGAAAGGGTTGAATGATAAAATCTTCTTTTTTAAGCAAGGGTTTTATCTTCTCATTAATCTCTTCGGCATTTGCTGCGGTAACTTTAAATGTATTTTTAGAACCACCACTTACCGCGGGTTTTACGATAAACTTTTCGGATTTAAATTGAGAGAAGTAGTTGCTTAAATCTACAAACTCATCTCTGACCAAAAAAATGCTCTCTGTTACTTTCAATCCTGCATTTGCGATATCATGAAGGTAGTGCTTATCGGCATTCCACTTAATAATATCGATGGGATTTAATAATTTTATGTTTTTGCTTTTTAATTTCGCTAACCAAGCGTAAAAATCTTCAATAAGGTTAAAATAATCCCAAGGAGATTTTACGATTGCTAAATCATAATCTTGCCAATTAACCTGCTCATTGTTCCAGATCTCTTTTCTGATTTTTAATCCTTTATCGCTTAAAAATGTGATCAATAAATCATCTTCATTTTGTACAGAAGCATTGTGATATGCTCCATCATCCTGATAAGTTACAAGTGCAATGTTCATTTGGAGTGGTTTGAGGAGCGAAATTAAAAAAATACCACATAGAAACATAATTCACAGAGGCATTATGTCTTAATTTAATTTCTAATTTATAGCACTATCCTATGTTGCCCTATTTCTATGTGGTTAAGAATCGAAAAGACCAAGTTGTGTTTTAGGTACTTTAAACAAACTTCTATTTAAAATGATGTCTTCTGTATTTAATCCATTTAACCTGCAATGGAGCTTAAAGGTATCCCTAATTACTTCCGAAAAATTTCCTTCTCCCCGCATTCTGGTGCCAAATCTACTGTCGTTAACATTTCCATTATGGCAATCTTGGATCATGTGCCATACTTTTTCAAATCGATCGGGGAAATTTTTCCTTAGCCAATCTTCAAAGATTTTATGGATAACCCCATTTAAACGTACAACGGTATAGCCCGCTCTTTTTGCTCCAATGTTTGCACAGGCTTTTAAAATAGCGGGCATTTCATGATTATTCAGTCCTGGGATCATGGGAGCGGCCATTACGCCCGTGGGCAAACCCACCTTGCTTAGTTCCTCAATAATTTTTAGTCGCTGTTTAGCCGTAGTAGTTCGGGGTTCTAATTTTAGCCGTAATTTTTCATCCAAGCTGGTAATTGAAACATATACCGCTACAAGGTTTAACTTTGCCATCTCCTGTAAGATGTCCAGATCACGCAAGATCAATGCGTTTTTTGTAATCATAGAGATCGGTTGTTTGTAATCAAGCGCAATTTCTAGAAGCTGCCTGGTTAATTTAAACTTTCGCTCTGCTGGTTGGTAACAATCTGTATTTCCAGATAAGGAAATGGGGGTAACATCCCAAGCTTTTCTTTCGAGAAATTTCTTGAATAACAAGGGTGCATCTTTTTTAACGATAATTTTTCTTTCAAAGTCTAATCCCGCACTAAAGCCCCAATACTCATGCGAATTACGGGCATAACAATAAATGCATCCATGCTCGCAACCCTGATAGGGGTTAAGGGAATATGCCATGCCAACATCGGGACTAACCACCTTATTTACTACTGATTTTGAGGTGCCGATGATGAACGTTGTTTTTGAATTCGGCTCTTCCCAATCGTCAATCCCCTCTGGATGCTCCTTCGCAAACGAATGTTGCAAAAATTTATTAGAAGTATTAATTTGCGCACCACGTCCATTAAGGTATTCCTGATTTTCTTCAGCATTGATCATAAACTAAAATTACTAAAAATATTAGCAATTTTAGTTTTGATTTTTCAACTTAATGTTAATAATACCAGGTTAATAGGATTTAAAGATTGTGGGATGCTCGGCAAGTGCCAACTGAAAAATCTAAACTGCCAACTCCCAACTGAAGTTTAACGTATAACATAATCCAACGGCAATAGATCTGCTACTTTTTCATAGGCCCAATACCCACTATACAATACGCTTCTTGTGTCGAGAATGGCGCCGATGCCATTAAATTTTATGGGGGCCCTCAAGAGTGTAATCACTGTAATCTGCGCATCCCCAAGATCGGGAGGTCTACTTAGCCTCAATTTGCTAGAACTAAAACTAGGATTTTCTTTTTCTTTGGCGTAAATAATATAAAGTTCATCTTTAAAGTTCATCATCTTGAAATCTTGGTCGAAATTTTTAACCAACGTATCCGTCAAAATGGGCGCCCTGCTTAAAAGAGTAAATGTTTTTGGTTCTGAACGTTGTTTTATCCAATACGAGAGCGAATCATCTCCTCCATTATATTTCACAAGATTAACTATGCCTTGATTGCCACTAATAAGTCTTTTAATGTTGGCATTGATTAAGCTATCGGGTTTTCTTTTCGTGTTTTGAACCGAGTACTGTCTGTTAATGATAAAGCCTTCTTCTGTTGTTTTATTTAGATATAAGGATTTATAGAAGTGCTGAATGGATCCGTTGTATGCAGTAATCCTATTTCTTTTCCACTTTTTTTGTTTGGATGAATTTCCTTTAAGTTCCTCAAACGTGGAGTGGCCGGCATAATAAATGATTTTTGTGTTATAATCGTACTCGAAATTATCTAGCAGGTATTTAATTCGATACCCCAATGCCTGATTATCGAGGATTAAAAAATCACTTGCCCTTGCAGTTAGGACACGGTTTTTGGTGTCGTCATCAAAAGTTAGCACTTGCGGATTTACGATTTTACATTGTTCGGCATTTGGGCTTTTACCGATGAAGTAATCCTTAAAAAGGTTTAGGTAATAGGTTCTATTGGGATCGGGCTTAATTATTATTTCTTTAAGAGAGGTTACATTTTCTTTCAGAACTATTTCCAAATTAACCGATCTATCAACAATTGTAACGTTTTTTGATACAGGAAAATAGCCGATCATTTGTACCAAGATGTTGTAATTACCAGGTTGTAAGCTGGGCAGTACAAAATTCCCCTCATTATTGGTGGTGGTGGCCATCTTGTAGCCGCTTACATATACAGCAGCACCCGGTAAGGTTTCTTTGTTATCCCTAACCACGCCACTTATGTTAAATGTACGCTGAGGAAAAACAGATATTGAAGCTAATAATAAGACAGATAGAAAGAAATTAATCTTCAACATGTGATTTGTATTTATCGCAATAATTCTTGCGCATTTTGCATGGCCGAGGAACCTGGATTTTTACCGCTTAGCATCTCAGCAATTGCCGTAACCCGATCTTCTTCATTTAATTTACGTATCCCAGTGGTGGTTTTATCGTTGGTTTCATTTTTATACACAAAGTAATGAGAATTACCTTTCGCTGCAATCTGAGGTAAATGCGTAATCGATATGATCTGCATATCTTTACCCAATCCGGCGATCACATTGCCCACTTTCAAGGCGGTTTCGCCCGAAATCCCCGTGTCGATTTCATCAAAGATTAAGGTGGGGAGGGAAGTGTGCTTGGCCAATAAGGCCTTTATAGCCAACATTAATCTCGATAATTCACCACCAGATGCCACTTTGCCAACTGGTGCAGGCTCTTGCCCGGCATTAGCCGAAAATAACAGCGAAACCTGATCAATCCCATCCTTGTTAATATCACCCATAACCTGATGCGCAATCGTTAACCTGGCATTGGGCATATTCACCTGCTGTAACGTTTTGATAATGGTTTCAGTAACCATGATCATAGCCTTCTTACGGTTTGTACTTAGCTTATTGGCCTGGCTCATCAATTGCGTATGGAGCAAATCGATTTCTTTTTTTAATTCTTCGATATGTATATCCGACGAGAGTAATTGACTTAAATTATCTTCCAGCCCTTGCTTAATGGTTAAAAGCTCGGTATTGCTAGTTACGCGATGTTTTTGTTGTAATGTGTAAATAACATTCAATCGCTGTTGTATAAAAGATAGCCGATCAGCACTGTGTTCCGTTTTCTCACCAAGGATTGAGGTTTCTTCAGCAATATCTTTAAGCTCAATCATACTTGAGCGTAATCTTTCGTGTAGGCTTTGAATTGCTGGATCCAATTTTTCTACTTGCTGCAATTGCAACAGCGCTTCTTTTAAGATGGATAGGGCAGAGGGATCCGATTCATCCAGTAATGACGAGGTGACGGTTAAATTTCGTTTAATTCCTTCGGCATGTGTTAACCGTTCCAGATCTAATTCAAGCTCAGCTTGCTCATCGGCTTTTAGACTGGCCTGTTCAAGCTCATTAAATAGAAACTGTTCATAATCCTGCTTGCTGCGGGCTTCTTCAGCCTTGCTGGTCATTTCCGTTAAGCGTTGCTGATTTTCTTTCCATTGCTTAAAATTTGATCTATAGCTAGTGAGTAGCTCTCCATGGCCTGAAAGCGAATCAACAATTAGCAACTGAAAATCATTATTGTTAAGCTCTTGTGTTGCATGTTGCGAATGGATCGCAATTAACTGCTCGCCAATCTGTTTCAGAACGGCAAGATTCACGGGGGTATCATTGATGAATGCCCTTGATTTACCATCGCTAGAAATTTCCCGTCTTAAATTGGTTTCTTCTAAAAAATCAACCTCATTAGCATCAAAAAAAACTTTTAGTTTATCTTCCGAAAGAAGAAAGGTACCTTCGATGATACACTTTTTGGCTTGGTTAAAAAAGTATTTACTTTCAGCACGTTGTCCTAAAATAAGAGATAGTGCACCTAAAATAATTGATTTACCTGCTCCAGTTTCGCCGGTTATTATATTTAAACCTTGGTCAAATTCAATATCAAGGCTATCTATTAAAGCGTAATTTCGAATGGAAAGTTTTTGTAGCATATCTCGATGCTAAATTAACAAATTAGTAACAAGAATAAAGTAGAAAGTATCAAGACTTCAGTTGTGGATTGTTAGTAGCATGTCTGGATGGCCAACAAATCTGTGTAATCATTTAAATCCCTGCCTGCCGGCAGGTGTGTAATCCCAAATAAAAAAAAGGCAGGAAAACCATTTCCTACCTTTCGACTTCATTTGTTTGGGTGTATTAAAGGAACCTCTTTGGGCTATTAACTAATTTTTACTTGGTTGTAACTCATATAAAGTTGCAGGTAATGCATCAAATTGTTTAAATGAATTGTCAAGTTTAAAACTTGGCAACGCATCAAACTTAAGCGTTGATCCCTCGAACTTAACGCTTGGTAATGCACTAAAAAGTGCTTTAAAACCTTCTGTTGCTGGTAGGAAAAGTTTGCCTACACTTTCATTGGTATCAAATAACAGAAATGCTTTATCGGTTTTAATGCCTTTCTTTTTCTTCAATTCTTCGAGGTCTTTCTCATATTTCTCTCTCAATTGTTTGTATTCTGGAGATTCCTGCAATTTTTTGTACTCTTCGATTTTATCCTTCCATTCTTTAGAGTTGTACTTTTTGCTCATTTCTTCTGCATTTTTCTGCATGGCTTCAATTTGCGCTTTCCATTCTGGGGATTGGAATTTTCTAACCATCGCTGCGCTGTTTTCCTGAACTTTTGCCATTTGGTCTTTCCATTCCTTCGAGTTAAATTTTTTGGTCATCTCTTCTGCATTTTTCTGAATAGCATCAATCTGAGCTTTCCACTCGGGCGAATTAACCTTTTTTTGGTACACTTCTGCATTTTTGTGCATGGCTTCAACTTGAGCTTTCCATTCGGGAGAAGTAAATTTCTTTGCCATAGCTACGCTTTGTTCCTGTACTTTGGCCATTTGGTCTTTCCATTCTTTGGATTGGAATTTCTTAACCATTTCAGCACTATTTTTTTGTATGTCGGCCATTTTTGTACTCCATTCTGGCGACTTAAAATAAGCGAACAGCGAATCTTTTTTTGCTTCTTGAATAAGTACCTCTCTTCTTAAGCTATCAGGCATTTCATTTAATGATTGATAAGATTTTACATTACCCTTTTCATCGGTAACCACTACCTTATATTTGCGTTTAGCTTTTGTAGTATCGGTATCGGCTTTAGTAAACAGGTGTGCTTTTAATGATTTAACTTCAATAGGAGATGTTTTAATAGTTAATAACGAATGTGCTCTTTTAGCTGGAATGATCGGTTTTTTGCTTGGGTTAATCCAAGCCAATGATAAAACAGTGGCAATGGTTAAGGTTAAGATAAAAAATTGCTGTTTGGCATTCATGTAGTTGGTTTTCATGTCTGTGATTCTTTTAATACGTTGATACAAGTGTTGATTAGTGCCTGTTGCCGCAAGTGAAAATGCAGGCGTTTGCTTGTCTTTTAATAATTCTAATTTCAATAGTGCGTGCGCATAGGTTAACGGTGTACCTGTAAAATTAACCACCAAGTCGTCACAGGCATGTTCTCTCTCTATATGTATGAATTTGGTGGTAAGCCATACAAATGGATTGAAAAATAACAATGTTTCTACGCAGGTTTTAACAAGATTAACCAGGTAATCATTTCTTCGAATGTGAGATAATTCGTGGATTAAGATGGCTTCTACTTGTTTAAGATCCAATTGCGTAGCTAAGGCAACCGGAAATAACACAACAGGTTTAAAAAAGCCGATCACCAAAGGCACGTTAACTTTAGATGAAAGGTGAAATTTAACTGTCTTATTAAGTTTTAATTGAGCA
Source organism: Pedobacter sp. NO84 (assembly GCF_059703915.1). NCBI lineage: Bacteria > Pseudomonadati > Bacteroidota > Sphingobacteriia > Sphingobacteriales > Sphingobacteriaceae > Pedobacter > Pedobacter sp. NO84. Next base: position 2,265,087 of record NZ_AP046575.1, on the reverse strand, counting down.
AGGATCAATTCGAAAATTTCATTCCACTCTTTGGGAACAGCCAATGTACTTGCCTGTTTTAATCTCTTTAATTTGAAATAGCCGGATATCAATACAATGAGTTGGAATGCTATGCCTACACTATAAACTATCGCTAATACAGGGAAATAGGCTTCTGCTTTAAGATTACTGCTTAATTTTGTTAGATCCTGATAGGTAAACTGGCTTATCGAGATATTTTTGATGGCTACGTTATTAACGGATGGCATCTCAAATACCGAGCAAAAAGTAAAGCAAAAGCTGGCAAATATTAAAAATAATGAGCCAAATGCTAAATTATGCTTTAACCGTGCATTCATTTTTGGCCACGCCATTAAGGCGATAAAAAGTACTCCATAAATAAGAGCCCCCTGCCATAACGAGTGGAGAATGCTCCATCCAATAGCTTTGATAAGATTGTTTACTATAGCTTCCATGTTTGCTGTTATTAGTTGTCAGGTTTGGCGTTTGGCGATAGACGTATTGGACGCTCAACGCTCAACGCAAGGTGCTTGTCTATTTCAGTTTATCTAAATATTCTTTAATCAAATCAATCTCCTCCTTGCTTGCGGTTTTGTTGCCCAGAGCCTGCATTACCAATCGGGCTGCCGAGCCGTTAAATACATTGGCAATCATTTTATTTAGTAATTGCTGCTGCGTTTGCTCTTGGTTAACCACTGCATGATAAATGTGGGTCTTAGCGTTGGTATCGCGATCTACTAAGCCTTTTTCATGCATGATCTGCATCAATTTTAAAGTTGTGGTATAGCCCGCATCTTTCTTGTTCAATGCTTCGTGAACCTCGCGAACGGTACAGTTGCCTTTTTGCCAAAGCACCTGTAAAATTTCCATTTCGCCTTCTGTTGGTTTGATGTTTTTATTGGTCATTTTGTTACACTACGAATTTTTTCGTATTCAAATGTACGAATGTATTCGTATAATCAAAATTATTTAACAAAAATTTAACAATTTTTCTTCAAAACGCTGAAATAGCGTGGGATACAGCCAAATTATACGTCTTAAGTTAGCGAGTCTTTTTTAAGCCTTCGTATTTATTGATATTCGCTGGATCGATATCACTTAAGAGATTATATGCTTTAATTCGATCGCCAGGATCAATGATATTACTTAAAACATTGGTTATTTCATCAGCTTTGCTTGAAAAATAAACATTGGGGAAAATGGAACCAAGTTTCTGTCTATCCAGTTGTTGTAAGGAGGGCAGAAAAAACAGTATGTTTTTTGCACCGTTATTTACATTATCGACGAGCTTATCCAGCCCGTTCATATGATAGTCATAGATAAAAAGTCTTAAATTTTTAAACGTAGGGTTTAAAAGATTTTCATTTAGCCAATATCTGTTTCTAAGTCCATCAATTGCTTTCCAACCCTTACTTCCGCCGGTTTGTGCGATATTAATTACGTTTTGGGCTTTTGTATAATACGGAGTTCCGCCTAGCGTGCTAAAAGTATCTTTGTCAAGTCCGATAATGGTATAGGCATAGAAGCCCAGTAGTGAGCTAAGATTAGAGATGTAATTCTGATCCGAAAAATCTAAAGACTGCCCATCGTTAAAGATAAAATCAAAATCTTTATCGCTCATATTTAAAATGGTGCTGTAATATGAACTTCCATACACGGGTCTGTTCGATTGGATCTGCGCCTCAGCGGCATAGCCAGAGCTGCCATCAAAAGCAGTAACGGTGATTATAATACTGCATTCGATCCGCTCTTGCGGTAAATAAGTCTCATTTGTCCATTTGTTATTGTTCAAGAAATCCCGGATGGTAGTTTGAAGCAGTTCAAGGTTTTTCTTATTGATATTTGAAATATTGGGCGCCAAAACCTGCACACGACTATTCAGTTCCTGGGCTTTAACTACACCAAAGACCAGCAATAACACTAATAATCCTATAAATTTCTTCATTTGATAATCAAGTTGAGTATCGCAGAGCAGATATCTTTAGCCACTTCTTTTTTGGCTTTAACTTCAAAAGTAGTCTTTACTAATGATCTATTAAAGATAGTTATTTTATTGGTTTCTGTTTTGAAGCCGGCACCTTTGTCGTTTAACGAATTGAGAACGATAAGATCGAGGTTCTTCTTTTGCAATTTAGCTTTGGCATATTCTTCTTCATTCTCTGTTTCTAAGGCAAAGCCGATAAGCAATTGGTCCTGCTTTTTAACCGTTCCCAGGCTTGCTAAGATATCGGTCGTTTTTTTAAGTTCAACAGTAAGCGAATGTTCCTGTTTTTTGATTTTTTGATCGGCTACAGTGATAGGGGTATAATCGGCCACCGCTGCGCTCATTATCAATATATCGCAATGCGGAAAGTTTGCCGTACAAGCTTCCAACATATCTTGGGCGCTAATTACATCGATCCTATTTATTTCATTTACTGTTTTTTCGCTTGTCGGACCTGTAATCAAAGTCACATCTGCTCCTAAGGCATGCATTTCTTGCGCTAATGCAAAGCCCATCTTGCCCGAAGAATGGTTTCCTATAAACCTTACGGGATCAATGGCCTCATACGTGGGGCCTGCGGTTACCACAACTTTTTTATTTAATAGAGGTAGGCCTTTTTTGATTTCCAGAATTATAAATGCAACGATCTCTTCAGGTTCTGCCATTCGACCTTCTCCAACTAATCCGCTTGCCAGTTCTCCTTTATTAGGGGAAATGATCACATTCCCAAAGCTTTTTAAACGCTCTATATTTTCTTGCGTGCTTTCATGCTTCCACATATCCAAATCCATCGCAGGTGCAATAAACACTGGGCACTTGGCCGATAAGTAAACCGCGGAGAGCAGGTTATCACATAGCCCGTTGGCCATTTTGCCTATTGTATTTGCCGATGCCGGAGCGATTATCATTAGATCGGCCCAAAGACCAAGCTCTACATGGTTGCTCCAAACGCCAGTTTCGGCCTCGAAATATTGCGTATAAACGGGATTTTTTGAAAGTGTAGCTAGGGTTAAGGGAGTGATGAAGTTACTTGCATCAGCGGTAAGGACAACCTTAACATTTGCACCAGCTTTAATCAATGCCCGTACCAATAGGGCAGATTTGTAGGCTGCAATGCTGCCGCAAACCCCAAGAATAATATTTTTGTTGTGAAGCATCGTGCATGGGGCATGGGGCTGGGTGAAAAAACGCTATGCGCCAAGCGCCATGCCCCAGGCTAATTATTTCTGTTGCTCTTTAGCAGGATTTCTGTGGTATACTTTCCCATTCAAAAACTCATCGATTGCAATTAAGCTAGGCTTAGGCATACGCTCATAGTGTTTGCTAATCTCAATCTGCTCTCTGTTTTCAAAAATCTCTTCCAAGTTATCGTTTGAAGAAGCAAACTCGGCCAATTTGCCATGTAATTCTTCTTTCATGTTATTAGAAATCTGATTAGCCCTTTTTGAAATGATCACTAAAGATTCATAAATGTTATCAGTAGTCTGATCCAAATCATGTACATTTCTCGTTACCGTAGTATTTGGTATAGCGGGTTTTGGTGTATTCATTATATTATGGGTTTTTAATCTCTATTTTTTTCTCTGTACTGTCTTTTTGCTTCTTATCTTTATTCAGTGCATTGTATTTAGCTATTAAGGCGGCATCTTCTGCGAGAACTTGTTTTGCAGCAGCAATACCTGCAATGCTATCGTCTTTCAATTGCTTAGCCTCTTTGGCATATTTACTATTGGGATAAGCTTCTGTAAATTCATTATAATAACCTATAGCTTCATTATAGCGATCTTCCTGTCTATTTGCATAACTGTTTTTCGCATACATGTATTGTGATTTTACAATCAACAAATTCATTTCTTCGGCATATTTAATATCAGGAAATTCTATCTGTGCGTTTTTTAAAGCAACAACAGCTGATTTATAATAGGTAATATCGTAACCCCCAAGATCGTAGTATAATTTAGCGTTTTCAAAGGCTTTGCTTTCCAGTTTCCCACGTAAAACAGCAATATATTGGGCCGCTTGTGTTGCACGATCGCTTTTCGGATATAGGTTGATAAACAATTGCAATGCATCAATAGCTTTATACGTATTTTCTTGATCCAACGAAGATTTGGGAGAATCCAAAAAGTAGCAATAGGCTCCCATATATCTACACTCTTCTGCATTTTTACTTGCTGGGTAAGTGTCAGCAAATTCTTTAAATTTGTAACGAGCTGTTGTATAATCTTTTAAGTGGTAAAGTGTAAAGGCATAATAATAGTTAAGGTCTTCAGCTTCGGCAGTTCCCCTGTATTTTTGGGCAAGGCCTTCAAATAAGATCAATGCCTTTGCATAGTCCTTCTTGTTATAGAGTCTAATACCTTCTGCATACTTTTTACCTACATCATTACTAAGGCGTAATTTTTCAAAACGGCTTTTACAGCCAGTTGTGCCTAATAAAATGAATATAAAACTTAAAATAAGGAGGTGTTTAATTTTAAACATTGTGCAAAGATAAGGTAATAATACGATAACGTCAATTAATTTGTGCCTAGCGTTTGGAGTTTGGCGTATGGCGATTCAATACGCTTATCGCAAAACGCTAATAGTTCGCTAAGCTAAATAAAGCCTTTGAACCCGTCAAACACTTAACAATTTTTAACATAAACCTGATCATCTTGTTTAGCAAGATAAACCGACGAATCGCTATTTATCGCTAAAAATCATTTTATTAACCATTTTCATAGGAATTACCATGCCTTCTGGGAGTTGGTCGGATGCTTTGAACGTTGTAGACCCATTAAGGGTTTGCTCGTAATTACTGTTGATCACCCAACCTGTTTTTTTGTCGATTTTTATTTCTGCATTCATCGTTCCATTTAGATTATACATCATCTCCATCCCGTTAGCTTGTACATAGCCTGCTTTTGGGTCGGGGGTAAGAATAGAGGAACAGGTGATAAGATAATAGGTATCAGTAATTTCTTTTAGGGTGAATGTATTTTCGATATCCATTGCCATCTTTGATCTCAGTGCTGTTTTAGTATTCCAGCTTTCTCCTTTAGTTACTGGCGCGGTTGGGAATATGGCCAAACTCATTTCCAAGTTCCCTTTAAAAGCTTTTTCTCCATAGCTTTCTGCGAGCTGATCCTTTAATTGCTTTTTCTGTGCATCAGGTATTTCGGTAAACTGATCAAAAACAGAATCAAATAGATTATCTGCATTTTGAACCTCAACAACATTTCCTTTCCTATCCATTTTGATCAAGAATTTCTTTTTGGTTATTGCATTAAAGATTTTCCCGAATAAGTCAGTGGTGTTTTCTGAGGTATAAGACATTACATTACCTTGGACATCCATTTTGAGGCTTAAACTTTCATATCCTACCTCTATGGTATATATATTATTTATGATGTCTAAAATCTTGTAGGTCATTTTGCCGCCTATTCCCATTTTAATTACCATGGTTTGTCCACTAACTTCTTGGGTAATTACAAGGTCGGAAGACATACGTTGGGGATAGGTTACGTCTTTTGCCAGTCTTAGTTCTATTTTTTCTTTTTGAGCCAGGCAAACACTTGACGTTAGTAAGGTAAGGGCGATGAGGAATAGTTTTTTCATGTAGGTGAATTTGTTTAGTTAAACTAGTTTTAATTTACTGCTAAGAAACATATTTTAATGGATAATGTAAAATGGCCTATCTATTAATATACATATATATATATATAAGTTAACTTTTAAACCTCTCCCAACTCCCAACTCTCTGCTCTTTCCTCTGCTCTATGCTACCTGCTCTATGCTCTATGCTCCCAAGTCGAGAAAACAAATCACCTTATTCTAAGCCACTTATAAAAGACAGCTAAAAAATTCGCAGATTATTTTTAGGGGATAGAGAATTTTGTTACCTTTGCATCCCGCTTCGGAAGGAGAGGGGGCGAAGAAAAGTGAGGGAGATTGAAATTATGTAAGGCGAAAAAGGCAAACTAATAAGAGATTAAAAATCTTCTAAATTTTTTTCAAAAAAAGTTTGCTGGATTAAAAAAGTTTTCTACCTTTGCAGTCCCAAACAAAACGGGAGTTCGCCAACGGATGTTGGCAGGACATAAAGACAAGATTGAAACGAGGGGCAACCGAAGGGAAACGGTGGACTAAAAAGGACCACCGGACAACGGAAAACAGCCAATCGCAACATATACAGATCGCCGCGAGGTAAGATCGGAAAGTTCATTAAAGAGATATCATTTTAAAAAAGCGCAGCGGGGCAAGCAACAGTATTGCAAAGTACATGCGACCGCTGGAGTTTCTTAAGTCTGTTCTATCAGACAACATAATACAGAATACAAGAAGACTATTAATAATTCGTTAGAATAAGAATGGTCAGTGTTCGAACTACAACATTTTACAATGGAGAGTTTGATCCTGGCTCAGGATGAACGCTAGCGGCAGGCCTAATACATGCAAGTCGAGGGGTAGAGCTAGCTTGCTAGCTTGAGACCGGCGCACGGGTGCGTAACGCGTATGCAACCTACCTTTATCTGGGGGATAGCCCGAAGAAATTCGGATTAACACCGCATAACACCTTTCGGCCGCATGGCCGGATGGTCAAACATTCATGGGATAGAGATGGGCATGCGTGACATTAGCTGGTTGGCGGGGTAACGGCCCACCAAGGCGACGATGTCTAGGGGATCTGAGAGGATGGCCCCCCACACTGGTACTGAGACACGGACCAGACTCCTACGGGAGGCAGCAGTAAGGAATATTGGTCAATGGAGGCAACTCTGAACCAGCCATGCCGCGTGCAGGAAGACGGCCCTCTGGGTTGTAAACTGCTTTTATTCGGGAATAAACCCCGCTACGTGTAGCGGGCTGAATGTACCGAAGGAATAAGGATCGGCTAACTCCGTGCCAGCAGCCGCGGTAATACGGAGGATCCAAGCGTTATCCGGATTTATTGGGTTTAAAGGGTGCGTAGGCGGCCTGTTAAGTCAGGGGTGAAAGACGGTAGCTCAACTATCGCAGTGCCCTTGATACTGATGGGCTTGAATTGACTAGAGGTAGGCGGAATGTGACAAGTAGCGGTGAAATGCATAGATATGTCACAGAACACCGATTGCGAAGGCAGCTTACTATGGTCTTATTGACGCTGAGGCACGAAAGCGTGGGGATCAAACAGGATTAGATACCCTGGTAGTCCACGCCCTAAACGATGAACACTCGCTGTTGGCGATACACAGTCAGCGGCTAAGCGAAAGCGTTAAGTGTTCCACCTGGGGAGTACGCCCGCAAGGGTGAAACTCAAAGGAATTGACGGGGGCCCGCACAAGCGGAGGAGCATGTGGTTTAATTCGATGATACGCGAGGAACCTTACCCGGGCTTGAAAGTTAGTGAATGTCCCAGAGATGGGACAGTCCGCAAGGACACGAAACTAGGTGCTGCATGGCTGTCGTCAGCTCGTGCCGTGAGGTGTTGGGTTAAGTCCCGCAACGAGCGCAACCCCTATGTCTAGTTGCCAGCACGTCATGGTGGGGACTCTAGACAGACTGCCTGTGCAAACAGAGAGGAAGGAGGGGACGACGTCAAGTCATCATGGCCCTTACGTCCGGGGCTACACACGTGCTACAATGGACGGTACAGAGGGCAGCCAGCCAGCGATGGTGCGCAAATCTCAAAAAGCCGTTCACAGTTCGGATCGGGGTCTGCAACTCGACCCCGTGAAGTTGGATTCGCTAGTAATCGCATATCAGCAATGATGCGGTGAATACGTTCCCGGGCCTTGTACACACCGCCCGTCAAGCCATGGAAGTTGGGGGTACCTAAAGTACGTAACCGCAAGGAGCGTCCTAGGGTAAAACCGATAACTGGGGCTAAGTCGTAACAAGGTAGCCGTACCGGAAGGTGCGGCTGGAATACCTCCTTTCTGGAGTAGGAAAGACTACCCACTGCGCTAAAAAATGATACATATCTCTTAAGGAAAAACCAAGAAGACAAGCCATCAGTGGCTCTGCGGGAAAAGCAGGGACGGATAGGTTTCCAGTTGACGGTTAACAGTTCAGCAGTTCAAATCTGGCAACTGCTAATTGTGCGCTGTGAACTGAATTTTAGTCCCGTAGCTCAGCCTGGTTAGAGCACTACACTGATAATGTAGGGGTCTCCAGTTCAAATCTGGACGGGACTACAGCTAGCGTTTTTTTGGGGGATTAGCTCAGCTGGCTAGAGCGCCTGCCTTGCACGCAGGAGGTCAACGGTTCGACTCCGTTATTCTCCACCCTCACCGGGCACTGTTACAGAAGTGCCGAGCAAATAGCCCCCCGGGGCCGGGACAGAAAAGTTCTTTGACATATTGGAAGAAGTTAATAAGAAGAGCAAACAACAATAGAGACGATTTGATCTGTTGGGGTCTGACGGTAGGGGAGCGATCCCATATCTCACATCTCAATGTTCATATCATATCAAAAAAGCACACGGTGCGGCGCAAAAGGCGCACCAGTGGAAGAAAGTAAGAAAGAGTATACGGGGGATGCCTTGGCTCTCGGAGGCGATGAAGGACGTGATAAGCTGCGATAAGCCGCGGGGATCAGCAAATATGACTTGATCCGCGGATTTCCGAATGGGGAAACCTGGCATGTTGAAGACATGTCGCACACAGTGCGCAAACCTGCCGAACTGAAACATCTAAGTAAGCAGAGGAAGAGAAAATAACAATGATTTCCTGAGTAGTGGCGAGCGAAAGGGAAAGAGCCCAAACCGTTCATGTTACGGCATGGACGGGGTTGTAGGACTGAGATACGGTTACAATGCAGCGAAGTGGAACGGGATGGGAATCCCGGCGGTACAGAGTGATAGCCTCGTACACGTATGCACCATTGGCCCATCAGTATCCTGAGTACCGCGAGGTCGGAGACGCCTTGTGGGAATCTGCCGGCACCATCCGGTAAGGCTAAATACTCCCGAGAGACCGATAGTGAACCAGTACCGTGAGGGAAAGGTGAAAAGAACCCCGAACAGGGGAGTGAAATAGAACCTGAAACCGTATACTTACAAGCGGTCGGAGCGTCCAGGTGGCGTGACGGCGTGCCTTTTGCATAATGAGCCTACGAGTTACTCTTCCCTGGCAAGGTTAAGCGCTGAAGGCGCGGATCCGAAGCGAAAGCGAGTCTGAACAGGGCGCACAGTCAGGGGAGGTAGACGCGAAACCTTGTGATCTACCCATGGACAGGTTGAAGGTGCGGTAACACGTACTGGAGGACCGAACCGATAAACGTTGAAAAGTTTCCGGATGATCTGTGGGTAGGGGTGAAAGGCTAATCAAACTGGGAAATAGCTCGTACTCCCCGAAATGTTTTTAGGAACAGCGTCGGCATAGAGTTATACAGAGGTAGAGCTACTGATTGGGTGCGGGGGAGTCAAATCCTACCAAATCCAGACAAACTCCGAATGCTGTATAATATGGCCGGCAGTGAGGCGCGGGGTGCTAAGGTCACGCGCCGAGAGGGAAAGAACCCAGACCATCAGCTAAGGTCCCTAAATTACCGCTAAGTTGAACTAACGAGGTGCGATTGCACAGACAGCTAGGATGTTGGCTTGGAAGCAGCCATTCATTTAAAGAGTGCGTAACAGCTCACTAGTCGAGCGATCGTGCATGGATAATAAACGGGCATTAAGTGGTATACCGAAGCTATGGGTAATATTTATATTACGGTAGGGGAGCATTCCAGCGGCGGCGAAGTCGCAGCGCGAGCTGCGGTGGAGCTTCTGGAAAAGCAAATGTAGGCATAAGTAACGATAAGGCGGGAGAGAAACCCGCCCACCGAAAGGATAAGGTTTCCTGATCAACGCTAATCGGATCAGGGTTAGTCGGGGCCTAAGGGGAACCCGAAGGGGATACTCGATGGACAACGGTTTAATATTACCGTACTCTTTATAGATGCGATGTGGGGACGGAGTAGTGGAACTGCCGCGAACTGACGGAATAGTTCGTTGAAGGCCGTAGGTATAGGGACTGTAGGCAAATCCGCAGTCCTTGCTTAAAGCCGATAGTACCGTGGACCTTCGGGCGAACGGATAGCGCAGGTAATCAGACTTCCAAGAAAAACCGCTAAGCTCCAGTCTATAAGGACCCGTACCGCAAACCGACACAGGTATCCGGGAAGAGAATTCTAAGGTGCTCGAGTGAATCATGGCTAAGGAACTCGGCAAAATGGCCCTGTAACTTCGGGAGAAGGGGCGCTCCGCGCAAGCGGAGCCGCAGTGAAAAGGCCCAGGCGACTGTTTAACAAAAACACATGGCTTTGCAAAATCGAAAGATGAGGTATAAGGCCTGACACCTGCCCGGTGCTGGAAGGTTAAGAGGGGATGTCATCCGCAAGGAGAAGCATTGAATCGAAGCCCCAGTAAACGGCGGCCGTAACTATAACGGTCCTAAGGTAGCGAAATTCCTTGTCGGGTAAGTTCCGACCTGCACGAATGGTGTAACGATCTGGGCGCTGTCTCAGCCATGAGCTCGGTGAAATTGTGGTCCCGGTGAAGACGCCGGGTACCCGCAACGGGACGGAAAGACCCCATGCACCTTCACTACAGTTTAACATTGACATTGGGTACAGGATGTGTAGGATAGGTGGGAGGCTTTGAAGCGGTGTCGCCAGGCATCGTGGAGCCGACGTTGAAATACCACCCTTTCTGTATTCGGTGTCTAACCCCGCCAAGCGGGGGACATTGTTTGATGGGTAGTTTGACTGGGGTGGTCGCCTCCAAAAAGGTAACGGAGGCTTTCAAAGGTAAGCTCAGTACGCTTGGTAACCGTACGCGGAGTGCAATAGCATAAGCTTGCTTGACTGTGAGGCAGACAAGCCGAGCAGGGTCGAAAGACGGATATAGTGATCCGGTGGTTCTGCATGGAAGGGCCATCGCTCAAAGGATAAAAGGTACGCTGGGGATAACAGGCTGATCTCCCCCAAGAGCTCATATCGACGGGGAGGTTTGGCACCTCGATGTCGGCTCGTCACATCCTGGGGCTGGAGAAGGTCCCAAGGGTTCGGCTGTTCGCCGATTAAAGTGGCACGCGAGCTGGGTTCAGAACGTCGCGAGACAGTTCGGTCCCTATCTGTTGTGGGCGTAGGAATTTTGAGTGGGGCTGACCTTAGTACGAGAGGACCGGGTTGGACCAGCCTCTAGTGAATCTGTTGTTCCGCCAGGGGCATTGCAGAGTAGCTACGCTGGGAACAGATAAGCGCTGAAAGCATCTAAGTGCGAAACTGGCCACGAGATGAGAATTCCTTATAGGGCCGTAGAAGACTACTACGTCGATAGGATACAGATGTAAAGGTGGCGACACCACAGTCGAGTATTACTAATAGCCCGAAGCTTTCATCAAGGCAAATGCTGTTTGCTCTTCTGAAAAGACTTCTTTCAATAATATGTCATCATATGCCCCCTTGGGGCATAAGGAAATTCAGGTGCCTATATCGGCGGTGTCCACCTCTTCCCATTCCGAACAGAGAAGTTAAGCCCGCCAGAGCCGATGGTACTGCAGTAACATGTGGGAGAGTAGGTCGGTGCCAGATCTTAAACGCCCCATCACGAAAGTGGTGGGGCTTTTTTCATGCCCTTTTTTTGCGCCGACCAGTTCTTGAACTAATCGTTCTCTATTTCGATTATAAGTTTCCCTTTCTTCCCAGAAATAACAACATATTGCTCGCTTTCAAAACCAGTGCTTCTATGCCATTGGCCTACTAATCGCATTTGCGGCACGTAATCATAACACTTTCTTCCTTGATCCACAATCGGAATTTATCCCTCATACCATTATGGAAATTTCAATTGATGTACATCTAATTATTAAATCTATTTTAATCACTACCTTCTCCACGCCTCAAAACGTTATAGCAAATGATAAATGCAATGAAACATACAATCATAACTTTAGCCATATTTTTTTCGTTAATAAAAGCTGAGGCTAAAAAATTTGAATTTCCAATAGAGGTTATTGCTGGAAGCGCAGACTTAATAGTAATTGGAGAAATTGATGTGATTATCGATAATTCTTACACTTTTAAAATTTCTGAAACACTAAAAGGCCAATCTTATGGGTCGATTTCTGTAAATATGTTTAAAGAATGGACATGTGATGTAAGATTTGATAAACCTAAAAAGGGGCAGAAACTATGTCTTTTTTTAAGAAAGGAATTATCTACTTGGGAAATCATTAACGGAAGCAACGGTGAACTACCTATCTTAAACAATTCAATCACCCTAATGCACGAAGAATACGAGCACATAAAGGACAAATTTACACCGTATACCATTTCTTTAATTGATTTTAAAATTGGGATTAGAACATTTTGTAATTGCTATAAGTTTGTAGGCACGTACGCTTCCATAGAGAAATGGTACTTTTTGCAAATAGGCGATGATGATAAGATTAACAAGTTCAAACGCATTAATAATTTTTCTGCCTGGCTAAGTAAAAAAATGATCAGGTATCAATTAACTTAAAGAATAGAGTCTAGAAAAACCAATAAATTAATAGTTGGAAACATTACCTATAGCAACTGCCACTAACAAAGGTTTGCCAACCTGAGGCTGCAAGCCGAAAGCTACGCAGTAAAATTGGTAGGAAATTTAATCTCCACCTGTTATATTGCATAGAAATTTATCGTAATCGCCAGCTGTCGCCAAGTCCCGGAACGTTAGCGGTCATTGTAAATCGACACCAATAAAAATTAATAGACAATGAATATGGCAGACAATAATTTGAAAAGTGGGTATTCAGAAGTCAACGGGCTTAAAATGTACTATGAAATATATGGAAAAGGTAAACCACTTGTACTAATACACGGAGGAGGTTCTAATATTCAAGTTACCTTTGAACGAATCATACCACAACTCGCAAAGCACAGACGAATTATTGCCATGGACTTGCAAGCACATGGAAGAACAGGGGACAGAGAGACTTATTTGACCTTTGAACAAGACGCAAACGATGTTGCACAACTTTTAAAAAGTCTTGAAATAAACAAAGCAGATTTTTTAGGTTTTAGCAACGGTGGACACACCCTAATTGAAATTGCTTTACGATACCCTAGCATAATTAACAAGTTAATTTTTTGTTCAGCATTTTATAAACGCAGTGGGACATTTCCTCAATTTTGGTCAGGTTTTGATGGTGTTACATTTGACCATATGCCACAACAATTTAAAGACGAGTTTTTAAAAGTGAATAATGACCAAACTGCATTACTTAATATGTTTGACAAAGATGTGCAGAGAATGGTAGTGTTTAAAGATTGGACAGACGACCAAATAAAATCTATACAAGCACCTACATTCATCATGAACGGCACACAAGATGTTGGCAACCCTGAACATGCTGTTGAAATGTATAGACTTATTCCAAATTGCGAGTTAGCAATTTTGCCCAGTGGACACGGAGAATATATTGGCGAAAAAAACCCTCCAATTGGACACAGTACATTGCCAGACACAACTGTTGCATTAATAGAAAAGTTTCTTAACAAATAAATCAACTGCTTGATGAGGATAACAACGACCGCTAACAAGCGTGTGGCAAAAAAGCGCGTTCGGTCTCTGCAACGTTCAGATTTTCTAGTAATTTTAAATGAGCCGCCAACTTTGCCCATCCCCTGACCATTATATGCAAGCTAAGCGCATACCCTCATTGCATATTAGATTTTGTTGCACATTTGTTAAACCTTTAGTCTTCCGTGATGTTTTAATTACAAATAAACTAAAACTAAACGGCGCATTATGCGTATCTTTGTGCCTTAAATAAAAAACGATGAACCGACCATGTTAAAATAGTCGTTTAATTGGAATTGGATGGATTATTTTAACATGGCGAGCTCCATCCGACCATTATAAATATAAACCGAGTTTACGAGCTCATTAATACAGCTGAAAAACAGTAAATTAACATTAATAAAACTAACGGATGAAAATCAATTTTGGATCAAGAAAGGAAGTATTGTTGCATGTAGAAAAATACATGTTAAAAATGATGCCTACCTATTTGAAACCTATAGATACCAATTGGCAACCATCTGATTTTTTGCCTGATTCTACTTCGGATTCATTTTATCAAGACATTAAGGTTTTAAGAGAAAATGCGAAAGATCTTTCCTATGATCTAGTAGCCGTACTTATAGGCGATACCATTACCGAAGAAGCTTTACCCACTTACGAATCCTGGTTAATGACTATGGATGATATTTCTCTTGATGAAGAGGGAGGTTGGGTAAGATGGAACAGAGCTTGGACAGCTGAAGAAAATCGCCATGGGGATTTATTAAATAAATACTTATACTTATCTGGTCGCGTAGATATGCGCCAAATGGAAATTTCAACACAATACTTAATTGCTGATGGATTTGATATTGGTACTGGCCACGATCCATATCGTAATTTTGTATATACCAGTTTTCAGGAATTGGCAACCAATATATCCCACAGAAGAGTAGCTTCTTTGGCTAAAAGGGATGGTGATACCCTATTGTCTAAAATGTGCGGTGTGATTGCATCTGATGAGGCTCGCCATGCAAAGGCATATAAAGATTTTATGTCTAAAATATTTGAAGTGGATCCAAGTGAAGCGATGATCGCATTTGAAGATATGATGCGTAAAAAAATCGTAATGCCTGCTCACTTCTTACGTGAGATGGGACTTAAAATCGGACAAACGTTTGGTCATTTTACCGATGCAGCACAACGTTTAGGCGTTTATACCGCGATAGATTATGTTGAAATTATGCAACAGCTTATCGAAGAGTGGAAAATAGAAAGTATGCAGGAATTAAACGAAGCTGGCGAAAAAGCAAGAGATTATATCATGGCTCTGCCAAACCGTTTGCTAAGAGTGGCAGATCGAATGAAAAACCCAACCATGGATTATAAGTTTAGTTGGATAAACGCATAAAAAAAGCCTTCGAAAGAAGGCTTTTCTTATGTAAAATGGAAGATGGAAGAGGGAAGATGGGGTTGTAACCTTACAAACTATGCTCCATATTCCATTTGCCATTTCACCTCTTACCTTAACTACATGTTTCTACGGTATTGCCCTCCAACCTCATAGAGCGCTTTACTGATCTGACCCAAGGAACAGATCTTACACACTTCCATCAAATTTTCAAAGATATTATCGCCCATGATGGCTGCTTTTTGAAGTTTCTTAAGTACTTCTTCAGTATGAGCTTCATTTCGATCCTGAAAAGATTTAAGCGCCGTAATCTGATATTGTTTTTCTTCTTCGGTAGCTCTGATAACCTCACCGGGAACAATGGTTGGAGATCCATTTTTATTTAAAAAGGTATTTACACCTACAATTGGATATTCTCCTGTATGCTTTAAGGTTTCGTAATAGAGGCTCTCTTCCTGGATCTTACCTCTTTGGTACATGGTTTCCATTGCTCCAAGCACCCCGCCACGATCATTGATACGCTTAAATTCTGATAATACGGCTTCTTCTACCAAGTCTGTTAAATCTTCGATGATAAACGCACCTTGTAATGGGTTTTCATTTTTTGCTAAACCTAACTCGCGATTGATAATAAGTTGAATGGCCATCGCTCTGCGTACCGATTCTTCCGTAGGAGTGGTGATTGCTTCATCGTATGCATTGGTATGAAGTGAATTACAATTGTCATATATGGCATACAACGCTTGCAAAGTGGTTCGGATGTCATTAAAATCTATTTCTTGCGCATGCAAAGAGCGGCCCGAGGTTTGGATGTGGTATTTTAATTTTTGTGAACGATCATTACCTTTATATTTATTCTTAATCGCTTTAGCCCAAATCCTTCTTGCTACGCGACCGATTACCGAGTATTCTGGATCAATACCATTGCTAAAGAAAAAGGAAAGATTGGGGGCAAAATCATCGATATTCATCCCTCTGCTTAGGTAATATTCTACGAAAGTGAAGCCATTACTTAAGGTGAATGCCAATTGTGAAATTGGATTTGCGCCCGCTTCAGCAATATGATACCCTGAAATGGATACCGAATAAAAATTACGTACTTTTTCCTCAATAAAATATTTTTGGATGTCGCCCATCATCCTTAAGGCAAACTCTGTAGAAAAAATGCAGGTATTTTGTGCCTGATCTTCTTTTAATATATCCGCCTGAACTGTACCTCTAACTGAACTTATTGCTTTCGCTTTAATTTTTGCATAGATATCCGCGGGTAAAACTTCATCTCCGGTTAATCCAAGCAACATTAGGCCCAATCCGTTATTGCCCTGAGGCAAATCACCTTGGTAAGTAGGTCTTTCTATGCCTTTAGCAGCATATATCGTCTTTATTTTGGCTTCAATTTCTTCTTCTAATCCATTTTCTAAAATATATCTTTCGCATTGCTGATCAATGGCAGCATTCATAAAAAAGCCTAACAGCATTGGCGCCGGACCGTTTATGGTCATAGAAACCGAGGTTGATGGCGCACAAAGATCAAAACCAGAATACAATTTCTTTGCGTCATCCAATGTAGCAATGCTCACGCCAGAGTTGCCAATTTTACCATAAATATCGGGCCTAATGTGTGGGTCTTCGCCGTAAAGGGTCACCGAATCAAACGCAGTTGATAAGCGATGGGCTGGTTGACCTAATGAAACATAATGAAAGCGCTTATTCGTTCTTTCTGGTCCACCTTCACCAGCAAACATCCGGGTTGGATCTTCACCCTCGCGTTTTAGTGGAAATACTCCTGCAGCATACGGGAATTCTCCGGGCACATTTTCGGTAAGTAACCATTTTAAGATGTCGCCCCAATCTTCGTATCGTGGTAAGGATACTTTAGGAATCTGCAGCTTAGAAAGCGACTCGTAGTAAAGAGGCAGTTTAATTTCTTTATCTCTTACCTGATAAACAAAAAATTCGGCTTTATACTTTTCTTTGGTTGCTGGCCATTGGCGAAGAAGGCGTTTACATTCGCCATCTAATTGTTCTTCAAGGAAAGCATAAGCCTCCTCTAATCCGATAGCTATCGGATCTCCCTTGGGATTGGAAGCTTTAATATCACCCCCTTTGATTAAATCGATGACCCCTCGCAATTGATAAAGCTTCCTAGCAATTTTAGATTGTTTTTCTACCCAATCAGCGTAGGATTCGCTAGCTTCGGCAATTTCTGAAAGGTAACGGATCCGCTCAGGTGGGATAATGTATATTTTTTCTGATTGATTTGCTGTTGTTACCATAGCAGCTTTAAAATCCACACCGGTTTTCTCTTTAATGCCGCTTAATAGCGCAACAAAAAGATTGTTCATTCCGGGATCGTTAAATTGGGATGCCATGGTTCCGTAAACTGGGATTTCATCGTCTTTGGCTTCGAAAAGATTATGGTTACGTTTATATTGTTTGCGCACATCCCGAAGCGCATCTAAAGCACCTCGCTTGTCGAATTTGTTAATCGCTACCAGATCGGCGAAATCCAACATATCAATTTTCTCCAACTGCGTAGCGGCACCAAATTCGGGTGTCATTACATATAATGAAACATCGCAATGCTCAGTAATTTCGGTATCTGATTGTCCTATTCCGGATGTTTCTACAATAATTAGATCATATCCAGCGGCCTTACAGATATCGATACTTTCTTGAACATTTTTAGAAAGTGCCAAATTTGCTTGTCTTGTTGCCAACGAGCGCATGTAGATCCTTGGATTATTGATTGCATTCATTCTAATCCGATCTCCCAATAGCGCTCCCCCAGTTTTGCGTTTGGAAGGGTCTACAGAGATGATGGCCAAGGTTTTATCCTTAACCTCTACAAGAAATCTTCTTACCAATTCATCCACAAGAGACGATTTCCCTGCACCGCCAGTTCCTGTAATTCCTATAACTGGCGCTTGATTGTTGAGGGTTATTTTTTTAAGCTCATCAACAAAATGTTGCGCGCCCTCTGGGTCATTTTCTGCCACAGTAATAGCTGAGGCGATACTTTTTACGTTTTTTTGAGGGATGGTAACCAGCTCGTTCGTAATTTTTGCCGTGGTAATGAAATCTGTTTGTTCGAGCATGTTATTGATCATGCCCTGTAAACCCATTTTACGTCCATCATCTGGAGAGTATATTCTGGTAATTCCATAAGCTTGAAGCTCCTCAATTTCAGACGGTAAAATTACGCCCCCACCACCACCAAATATCTTGATATGGGTTGCGCCTCTCTCCTGAAGCAGATCATGCATATATTTAAAATACTCGATATGCCCACCTTGGTAGGATGTCATTGCAATGCCCTGAACATCTTCTTGTATGGCACAGTTTACTACTTCATCTACCGAACGGTTGTGGCCCAAATGGATAACCTCTGCGCCAGACGACTGTAATATGCGGCGCATGATGTTTATAGTAGCGTCGTGCCCATCGAAAAGTGCGGCAGCTGTAACAAAACGGATCTTATTTTTTGGTCGGTAGATTTCGATGTTCTCCATAATAGATGAGAATTTCCTAGGTAGGAAATTGGATAGGATTGATGTAAATTGGTTAGAAACTAACGATAAAGGTACGTTAATTATAAGGTTTTATCAAAGGTGAATACCGAAATGGTATGATATTGATAGTTAGGGTTGCTCTAAAATAAAAATCTTCGATTTCTTTTAAAAAACCGAAGATTAAATTATCATTTTGGAAATTTTCTTACTTTATCAATTCAGTAATTACTTGCCCAATTGATCCGCTGGGCTCCTGGATATGCAAAAGCGCAGAAATGGTGGGAGCAATATCCGTCATGTAATGTTGTTTATTGGATTTGCCGGGCTTCACTCCCCATCCCATAAATACAGCCGGAATATGGCTATCATATGGATTCCAAGCCCCATGACCGGTACCCGGACTGGTGGATGAATACCAGCCCGGATTTATGACATAATAAATGTCGCCACTTCTCCGTGCGTTATAACCATTGGTGATTTTCATTTTAAGTTCGGCGGGGAGGCTGGCCTCACTTAGATTTTTAAGATCTACAGCGTTTAAAATGCCGTCTTGCTTCAAAAGATAATCAATACATAACTTTTTGATCTGATCGTAATCACCTTTCGCGGTTTCAATAGCATCTCTATCAAAAACTATTTGGTTGTTGATCAGCGTAAAGATGGTTTTCCTTACTTTAAATTTCGAAAAAATGAGACTATCCAGATCTGTTTTGAATTTTCGTGTAGCTAAGCCTTCGCCCGGTAATTTATTTTCCTTAGAAAATGCAGGAGTATGGGTTGAACCATGATCTGCAGTTAAGAAAAGTAAATAATTTCCTTTCCCTACAGTTTGATCCAAATAGGTGAAGAAAGTTTCTAGATCTTTATCCAAGCGTAAATAGGTATCTTCTGCTTCAATAGAGTTAGGACCAAATTGATGCCCAACATAATCTGTTGACGATAGACTTACGGCTAAAAAATCTGTATTGCCCATCTGACCAAGTTTTTCGCCAGAAATTGCAGATTTCGCCAATTCGAGCAAAAGTGTATTCCCATACGGCATGCTGGCCATCATCGAATAATTTTTATTGATATACTGTTTAAATAGATGCGGGAAGGTAGAAGTTTTTTCGTCCTTAAATAAACGCTCATAGGGTTTATCATCAGCTGTGCTATTGGTGTAGGTTGCTATGGGATATAGGGTATTCCAATCTTTGGCGAAAAATTTGTCTGGCCATTTTTGATCATTAAATTGTTTTACCCATGTAGGGAGTTCGTTCATATAATGTGTGCTCGAGATAAATGTCCCAGAGGCATCATCATACCAGTATGATCCGTTAGACGAATGTCCACCGGGTAAAATTGCACCGCGATCCTTAACCGAAACACTGATTACTTTACTTTTGAAGTTAGTGGCTAACCTAAGTTCGTCTGTCATGGTGGTTACCAACAGATTTTTTGGAGACATTAATCCCTCTACACTGTTGTTGCCCACTGTTTTTACGTCTTTATCTTCAACGCAATACACATCACGGCGTAACTGCGGATCGTACCAATTATTGCCAATTATGCCATTTAAGGCCGGAACACTTCCAGTATAGATTGACGCATGTCCACACGCAGTTAAGGTAGGAACATAAGGAATTATTGTATTTTCTGCAGAAAATCCTTCGTTAACCAAGCGTTTGAAACCTCCATTGCCATATCTGCTGTAATAACGATATAAAAAATCCCAACGCATTTGATCTACTACAATTCCAACCACTAATTTTGGCCTATCAATTGAGGTGGGATAAGTTGTTGTTCTCGGAGTTGCTTTCGTTTTTTGCTGTGCGTTGGCACTAAGGCTAATAATTAGGATAACTAAGGGTAGGAAGTGTCTGAATTTCATTTTTTAAGTTTAGCGTCGTAAAAATAACAATGCATAGTGAAGAAACTGTGAATTAATTATAATATTTCTGCTACAACAAAGGTACTTCCACCAATGAAAATAAGATCATTTATTGTTGCCTTTGCTTTTGCAGCTTCGAAGGCTTGGGCAATGCTGGCATAAGCGCGCCCCTTTAATCCAAAGTTGGATGCCTCTTTAGCCAGGTCCTGTGCTGCTAATGCCCTTTCAAGGTTTGGCTCACAAAAATAATAGACCGCATTTTTTGGGAGCAAAGCAAGGACGCCATTAATGTCTTTGTCTTTAACCATACCTATAACCATATGAAGTTTATCATGACTAGTGGTATTGATATTTTGTAACACTTCGGTGATGCCCGCTTTGTTGTGTCCTGTATCACAAATTACCAAAGGCCTTTTACTGAGCGTTTGCCATCTGCCCTGGAGACCAGTAAGTTTTTTAACTTTTTTTAAGGCCTGATAGACTGCTTTATCGCTAATAGCAAATTGTTTTTGCTGTAGGATAAGAACGGCTTCTATTACTGTGAGTATATTTTTTAGTTGATAGGTCCCGGTTAAATCTAGGGAAAGCTTAGGGTAAATCAACTGATGGTTTTGATAAATATCCACCTGTAGTTGGTTGTTTATTATTTTTTGATTTTTTCCCTGTAATTCTGTTTGTGCAAAGTAAATAGGGGCATTTTCTTTTTTTGCTTTTTGAATAAACAGATTGGCAACTTCATCCTGTTCCTCTCCAATTACTACTGGTATATTTTTTTTGATGATCCCCGCTTTTTCGAAAGCGATCTCTGGTAAGGTATTTCCAAGAATAGCGGTATGGTCAAAACTGATGTTTGTAATTACTGATAATTCTGGAATTATAACATTGGTTGAATCTAATCGGCCACCTAAACCTACTTCTATAATAGCAATATCAACTTTCTCTTGCGCAAAATAATCAAAAGCCATGGCTACGGTAACTTCAAAAAAAGAAGGCTCTAGATGCTGTATAAGTTGTTGCTGGTTTTTAACAAAATTAGTAACAACAGATTTAGGAATCATTTTCCCATTGATACGGATCCGCTCCCTAAAGTCTTTTAGATGCGGCGAAGTATAAAGGCCAGTTTTAAAACCTGCTTCTTGCAAAATGGCAGCCAACATATGCGAAGTTGAACCCTTTCCGTTAGTACCACCTACATGAATGCTCTTAAACTGATGCTGTGGATTGCCCAATGCGCCACACATAGCCAAGGTATTGTGTAGATCTTTTTTTAGGGCTACAGCACCCACTCGGGTAAACATCGGGAGTTTCGCGTATAAAAAGTCTATAGTTTCGGCATAGGTCATGCGTCAAAGATAATAAGGAGAAGCTTATTTTACTATTATTTAGAAACATGTGCCAAATACACAATGGCATAACTTGCTACAAGTGCAATGGTTTTTTTATTTATAGGCTTCAGGGGATGTTGCATTGGATTTCCTTCTTCCACTAAAAAATACCCTACCATCCACGATAAAAGTGCGGTTAAGATGTCTGCTGGATCAAAGGTGCCATTGGTAAAATGAAATAACTGAAGAATTTCTAGCCCTATCACAAAGAAAAGTGGAAGGATAGCAAAATGAATAGTTAACCTACCTAATTTTAGATAGAAATCTTTAGATGTTAAAGTAATACAAAATACCCAAAGCCCTTCGGGCAGAGAAAAAATGATAAACTCATTTAATGGAAAATAAGAATGGATGGTTGCTCTTAGCAAATGATAGTTACTTTGGCCAAAAACCATATTGAATAGCCAGTTAACCACGGTATGTTCGGTTCGATAGAACAGGTAAATGAATAAGCTGATCAATAAGGCAATACACAAAAGTAAAGTAGAGCGTTTCAATTCTTGTGATAGATTAAAAGTTTGAAGTAGTTAAAGCTCCCAAAATAAATTTCCTTTTCCAAAGTAAATCGTTCCATTTTTAAATCTTTAAGTTGAAAAAATGACTTAAAGTGAAATAATTTCGAAAAAATCTGAAAAAATTGATCGACATATTTAAAATAATTATTGGGGGTAAAGTGATTTAAAATGAAGAGCTTACCACCATTCTTTAAAACGCGGGATGCTTCACTAATCAATTGGTTTGGATTTTCTGCAACGGCAATAACATGTGACATCACCACGTAATCAAATTTATGATCCTCAAATAACAAATGTTCCCCATTCATTTCCATTAACTCTACATGAGCGTTTTTTTGCTTCTCGGCCTGTTTTAGCATAGCTGATGAAACATCAATCCCCGTAATATGATGACTCTGGTAAAGTTTAAGATGAGAACCATTTCCAACCCCAATTTCTAATATATTTCCAATTGGCATCTGATTAATTTCCGAAACTAGCACAGCTTTCTGAGGTTTCAGAAAATAGTCGACCAGTGGATAGAAAAAGGAAAAGGCGTTGTAAAAATTGCTGGTCTGTTTGTTCATCAGCTAAGAGGAAGTAAGTAACCAAATTGATATTTAGCCCAATATAAACAGAAATAGGCAAAAGATCTTTGAAAAATGGGAAGCGTATATCAGCTTACTTTACTTTGAAATTGAAAATTACAATGAACGAACGTGTTTCTATGCCATTGTAGACATTCTCTATCGAAGCATCCATAATGGCGTTTTCGCAAAGGCGAAAAAGATTTTGATCGGAAAAAGTGGTTCCTTTCGCTCCAGCAGTGGCTGAAACTACACGTCCCTCTCTGTTTACACGTACTTTAACAGCAATTTTACCGGTCTGCTGCCCATTATCGTTAATTGCCTTAACGTTACTAAACTTACTTAATGCGATAGCAGTGGTTCCGTTTCCAGAGCCACCTTCACCATAATTGGGGGCATTCGGATCTCCGTTAACACTTCCTTGATTTCCTGGCGTTGTACCCGTTCCATCACCCTGGCCTTTGCCATTATTTTTATTGCCTTTATAAAGTGCATTAGGGTTAATGGTGGGTTGGGCTGTTTTGTTTTCAGTTGCGCTGGTCGGGGCAGTTGTGCTTTTAACAGTTTTGGTATTTACGGCCACGGCATCTTCATTATTTTGTGTCAGCACATCTTTAGCATCAACTGCGGTTGAACTATTCGGTGTAACTTTTTGTTCAGGAGTTACTTTATCGGGTACTTTTCCGTTGGCATTTGGATCCATGGAAGGCTCATCGATGCTTGTATAATCACTGCCCATCCCAGTAGCCGAAGTGCCATAGTTAACAATGATGCCTCCCATACCTGGAGGTTCAACAGGTTCGAAAGATCCAATTACCCAAATCACGCTAAGTGCAATGAACAGCCCCATTATTACTGCAGAAATTGCAATAGCCTTTGGATAATTATTTTCTTCCTGATAAGTCATTATTTTTTGGGCTCAACAGTAAACACCAGTTTTAACTTTAATTTATTGGCGATATCAACAACCTGGAATCCATCCTGAAAGGTTACATTTCTAGCAGCATATAAAATAACCGTTAAATCCGGATCAAGGTTTTTATAGCCTTCTAAAGCTGTTTCTAATTGCGCTAGGGTTACAGGTTTTTTGGCAATGGTATAGTTTAATTGTTCATCAATGGTAACGGTTACTGCTTTTTTTGCAGTTGATTGTTGTCCGCTTGATGATTGCGGCACAAGCAGTTTCACTACCGTTGGATTTACTACCGCCGAAGCCAATAGAAAAAACAAAAGCAGGAAGAACATAATATCGTTCAACGCAGAAGTATGAACTTCGACACTACCTTTTTTTCTTTTGCGTAAATTCATTATTTGCCTGGTTCTTCTAACAAGTCAATAAAGTCAATGGCATCGGTTTCCATTCTAAGGATAATTTTTTCAACCATCATATTTAGAATGTGATATAAAACATAGGCCACGATCCCGATAATCAATCCTGTGGCAGAGGTAATCATTTTAGTGTACAATCCCCCAGAAATGGTACCAATTTCAATTGATCCCTTGATGGATACATCATGGAAAATAGTGATTACTCCGATAATTGTTCCAACAAACCCTAGCATAGGGGCAATTCCAGCTATAATACCTAAGATGCCTATATTTTTTTCGAGTTTTGAAACCTCCAATTTGCCTGTATTTTCGATAGCACCCTCAATATCTTTAATAGGTCGGCCAATTCTCTTCAATCCTTTTTCTAACATTCGGGCCAAGGGCGATTTGGTATTTTTACATAATGCAATGGCACTATCCAATCTACCATCGTGAATGTTCTGTTTGATTTGGAACATGAGGTTTGTTTCGTCTTTAGACGATTTACGGATAGTTAAATATCTTTCGATAAAAATCACCAATCCTAAAAATGCAAGTAATGCCAAGGGAACCATTACCCATCCACCCTTAAATAACAAATCTATAAAATGCAGTTCTGGTTGAGCTGGAGTTACTGGCGATGTAGTTGCATTAACTGAATCTACTACTTGTTTCGCTGTATCTACAGCCGTCATTAACAATATGGTCATACTTATTTTTTAGTTTTTTTGGGTTTAAAAGGTTGTGGATAGATACCTGGATTTTTTAATACAGTTTTTAAGCTATCAGTGTACTTTAATGCTTCTTTTTGAGTTTGAAATGTTCCTATACTTACATCAAATCGTCTTTTAGAAATTTTAACGTGTTTGGCAATTATTCCTTTTTTCGCTACTCTCGCTATATAGGCATCAGCTGCTGCTAGCGAACTTTCAGATGTGCCAATTACTTCATAGTAAGTCCTAGTGGTATCTATTGCTGTCGAATCTTTTACCAGGGTAACCAGATCATTATTTTTAGCTAGACTATCCACTTGTGGGGAATCAATTTTATTGTTTAACGTGTCTTTTGATACTATTGGTACATTCTTAGCTGGTTTGCTTTCGAAATTCTGTTGAATGTAGTTGTCGAAAAAACGAGGATTAATGAAATATGCAATGGCTCCAGCTGCAACAATGATCAATAGAACAATCAAAAATTTAATGAAAAATGGCGTGCCTTTTTCTTCCTCCACTTCTTCTGGAAAATATTCTTCGCTAGGGTCTTCCTCCACTTTTTCTACCTCTTCTTTTTCCGAAGTCTCAATATTTGGCGGAACGATAAACTGATTTTCAATCACAGGATGATGCTGTACTTCGGCAATTTCATCATAGGTGAGCTGTTCATCACTTAGGTAAATTTCGGGAGTACTAGTTTCGTAACCTGGGTTTTCTTCTTCAAATTTGTTTTCTTCTTCAATCTCTTCCAGCACCTCATCCTTAACGGGAGGGATATCCAACTTACCTTCATCAACTTTAAGTTCTGGTAGAGTTGGCAGTCCAAAAAATTCGAAGCCGAAATTATTTTCTTGATCTGAAATCAGCGTAACTTCATCGTTAACAAGTTTAAGTTTACCGATTTCACCTAAATCCGCTTCTTGGTAATCTGCCAGTTGGCTTTGGATCCGCTCTGCGAACTCGCCAATATAATAATTAGCAGATTCAAGTGTGATATTTCGCTTTGCACTAATGTAATTCGCGAGCTCAGAATCTTCGTTAACTACGTTAGTAAAAGACAATTGGTAGCTTGGTGGAACAAACGCATGTATAGCTGCATCGTATTTACCGGGTGTTTTTTTCTTATAAAACGTTCCAAGCCCCACAATGCCAATGGCTGTGCGGGTTTGCAGGCGTTCTATTAGGTATGCTAGGATATCCATTTCGGTAAAAATAAATTTTAATTTGGTATCAACCAATTATATTATCAAACCTATTAAAATGAATAGCTTAAACCGCCAAACACATTGAGTCCATTTGTGCGATAATACAAGTACTTACTATAATTACTGTTAAGCAAGTTATTGGTTTTTAAAAACACGCCAAATTTATCATTGATCTTATAATCTGCACCTATACCTAAGTCAACAAAACCCTTAACTGTAACTATTGATTCTTTGGTAGGGTCTGAAACTGGGGGGTATTTTCCATCAGGTGTTAACGTATTTGATAGGTAGATTTTCGCTTTGCTATCATCCTGTACCACCACATTTGCATTGAAACTTAATTTTTTATTGTAGCTGTATACAAAATTAGAATTGATACGCAATTGAGGTTTGTAATAGCTCTCTTGCTCAACTGATGGTTTATAGCTTTCGATATTTAATTTCCCGTTCCATTTCAGATTGTCACTCACCTGAACTGAAATTTCGCCTTCAAGTCCTAACAGTTTCATGGTGCCAAAATCATAGATTACGTCAAATTTATTGAAACTGGCAAAGCTATTTACGAACAATGGCATATCCGTAATGCGTTTGCTATAAAACCTAGCCTTGTAGCCAAAACCTGGGCCTCCCGTACCTTTTATGCCCCCGCTGATGCTTATTTTTTCTACGGTATTCTGGATTTCAATATTGCTATTTAAGAAAGGATTTTCGTCGGTAAAATTTTTAAGGCTATTTCGGTTAACATCTCCTTTTACTTCTCCAAAAACGGATAAGAAATCAGGGATCAACGTAAAGTCGGCAGTTACTGCCGGGAAGAAACGTGTGGTAGAGTATTCACCAAATTCCTGAACGAAATTTAATCCTGCTGTGATTTTAACCCCGTTTGTTTGAAGTTTGATGTAAGGATTTACTCTCAGTAAATGATTGGAAAAACTGGTGTTCACGTCTTCGGTTCCTCCAAGTTCGAGGGAAGCGGCCAAACCAAGGTTAAACTTGCTGATCCTCTTATTCATGTACCCGGTTAATGTAAGCACTTTTTCTTTTGCTGAAAACTTATCATTTAACATATAGGCATTAATTTTTGCCGCGTAGCTGATTGCATTTTCATCGCCAGTAAACTTATTAATTGCCTCACCTTCAAGTTCGAAAAAATTAAATACCTGCTTTTCCGGATTTGGATTTACGGTAGGGTTAAGATCATTTATTCCATAGAAATAAAGGCCATGCCTGTTGTAATTTACACTACCGTTTAACGTGGTCTTATCTCCAATACTTCTTCCAAAAGCACTTAGCTGTTGCCAGTTTTCATTTTGTTTATATAATTTTCCCTCTTGACTAAAATGCCTGAAGAACGCTCCGGCTTGAAGCGCTTCGTCAGAACCAATGTTAGCATATGCCTCGGCAAATAGAGTGCTAAGCGTGCCCACACCTCCTTTAACATAATTATTAACCAGGACGGCGGCGCGTTCATCAGCTATTTGTTGGGCTTGTAATTTTTGGATATCACTGTTAAGCTCTAACTTATGATCGGTTAAGATGTAGTTAAATTTAGCTTTATAAGTTCCAACATTATTTAAATCCGGACTCCTCCTTAATTTAACGGCTTCGGCTAAAACGGGTTTATAAGGTCTTATTACCTCAATTTCTTCACTAACTGTTTTCTCCGTTTGCTTTGTCGGATCTTGCGCTTTAACCGCAAAAGAACCGATGGCTAAAATGAATAGGGTGGTATATATGTTTTTATAGAATCTCATTTCTGTCTAGTTAATTTTTGCTAATTTCTCTTTTGCGGTAGGAATAATGTCATCGTTACCTTCATAGTTGTCTATGATACTTAACAACGTACTTTTTGCCTGCAATTTGTCTTTTAAGGCCAAATAATTGTCGGATAGGAGAATGAATGACTTGGCCACCCAATAATCATACGATGGCATATTGTTAATTAAATCGAAACAAGTTTTTTGGGATGTTTTATAATCGCCTTTGGCATATTGTAAGGCTGCCAAATTGTATTTTGCTTCGGCCGCCGCCAAAGTTTTAGTTTTAGCCACTACACTAGTAAATGATTTGATGGCCTGCACGGTATCTGCTTTAATCAGGTAAGCTTTACCGATGTACAGATCTGAACTGTTTTTCTCTTCTTCTGATGCTTTATCAGAATTTTTGATCAGATCAGCATATCTCATCATGTCATCGGCCATGTTTAGCGCATTGTAGGCTTTTAATAAATTATTGATTGCATAGGTATAATGGACCTTGTAATCGGCAGTAGTCTCTAATCTCTTTAAGTAAACAATGGCTTCGTTGTACTTCTTTTCGTCCATTAAAACCTTTGAAACACTAATCAGGGCTCGTTCAGTATAATCACTTGTCCAATCGTTAAGGATATAATCGTAATCAGGAATTGCTTCTGCAGACCGACCTAATTTAACCAACGATTCAGCTCTGATAAACTTTGCTTCTTTGTCATGGATAGCTTTAGGGAATTTATCGAAATATGCATTAACAGCTTCAAATGCCCCTTTTGCGTCCCCGTTTAAGTACCGATTCTTTGCAGCTTGGAAAACGATATTATCCTGTTCGCTCATGGAATAATTGCCCAATGGGGTAGTGGCAGCGTAGGCTATAAAACCATTTGCATCACCACGCTCAACGTAGATATTCTTGATTGATTCTAAAGCCTGTTTTGCCTCTGGGGCACTCGCATAGTCTCTAATCACTTTCTTGAACGATTCTAAAGCTGCATCATCTTGGTCTTGATTAAATTGAACCAGACCAATGGTTACCAAGGCTCGTGGAACATAGCTGCTTCTAGGGTATTTGGCAACAAGATCAACCAAATCTGATTTAGACTTGTCAAAGTCTCCCTTGTTAAAATAGGTGTAAGCGGTTTCGAACCCAGCATCATCGGCATAATTTGAGGATGGAAACTTGCTCAACAGGCTTTGCATAGTGCCGATCTTTGCATTATCATCTTTTTGCAATCCCTGGATCATTCCACGTTGAAATAAGGCATAGTCTTCTCCTGTAACCTTATTGCTAATAATTTTGTTATAGTAAGACATGGCTTCACTATAGTCTTTGTTTACAAAATAAGAATCGGCTAATCTTAGGGTGGCGTCATTAACTGTTTTATCATCTTTATCATCGCCTTTTAAAAAGCGTTCGAAATAGGATGCCGCCTTAGCATATTTCTCATCTTCAAAAGCAGCATAACCCAAGGCATAATTTGCAAAATTGTAGACGTCTGTTTTTTGTGCCGCTGGGATAGCTAAGAATTTTTCGAAAGTCTTAACCGACTCTCCAAATTTTCGGAGTTCGTACATCGATTCTGCCATCCAATAAACACTTAGGGCATTGATCTCTTTATCTTCAGGAAAATTTCCGGAACGCAAAAACATAGACAGCGCATTTGGAAAGGCCCTTTCATTGTAGTACTGCAATCCTCTAAAATAGGTCGCTTTTTGATAAGCCTCTTTTGCTTCTGTTGTTTTGTTCTGTAAAGGCTCGAGGATATCGATAGCTGTTTGATAGTTCTTGCTAGTTAATAAAATTTCTCCTAACAGGACTTTAGCCTCGTTAATCCGTTTTGAGTTTGGAAACTGTTTGATAAAGGTTTGGGTAGATTCTAGTGCTTGCGAATTAAATTCAAGCTCATAGCTTAATTTTGCATAATTAATCCAGGCTTCTTCTTGTATGTTTTTATCAAATTCTAACCGTGATGATCTGAAGAATGCGCTTCTCGCTTTCTCCTTATTGTTTAGTTTTAGGGATGATTTACCTAAAATGAACATTCCGTTCTGAAGGTAGATATCGTCTGAGTTTAATTTTTCTAAAACTGGGATAGATTCCCTAAATTTTCCATTTTGGAATAAGGAATAACCGTATTGATAGATGAATAGGTTGTTTTTTGTTGAATTTTTATCTTTTGAATAAAATTCGGCAAAGTATTTCTCCGAATTCTTAAATTCTGATTTTGCGAAATAAGAAGCCGCTACTAAGCTGAGCATTTCGGGCTCAAATTGCTGCTTGGTTCTGGCCATTACTGGAATTGCATATTCGATAACATCGTCGTAACGCTCGTCCAAATAATACATTGAAGTAATATAATAGGGATAACTGGCTTCATAAGTTGGCGATCCTTTCAGTTTTTCGAAATTGGCCAATGCAGTTTTATATTCTTTATTGAGGTAGTTGATATAAGCGAAATAGTAGGTAGCACTTTCTTTAAACGGAGATTCCTCTTTCTTAACCACTTCAAATAAGGGTTCGGCTTTTTCATAATTTTTAAGTTCAAAATAAGAATAGCCTTGTTTAAACTGATATTCAACACGTTGCTTTTGTGATAGTGATCCTGGTTCTGTTTTTTCAAACCATTCTAAAGCCTTTCCATAGTTCTTTTGTGCGAAATACGATTTTCCGACATGAAAATAGGCGAGTTTGGTATTTGGATTTAAAGGGTAATCCCGGATAAATTCTAAAAACAACGATTCGGCATCCTCATTTTTTAGTTCTAGGGCGCAAACTGCAGCGTAGAACTTTGCATTTTCTTTTAATAAGGAAAGTTCAGCATTGCTTTGCTGTTGGGTACTTACCTTGTTTCTGGTTTGTTCTACCAATCTAAATTGCTGTGCAGCGGCTACATATTTTTCATTTTGGAGTAATTCTAACCCAGATTGATAATTTTTATTAAGGTTTACTAGTGGACTTACTTGGGCAACACTGGCGCTTATACCGCCGACTAAAAATAGGGGAATCAGGAGAAATTTTTTCTGCATAGGTTTCAAATATGGTTGGTACGAAATTAGAAATACGATCCAATGATATCAACATAAGTAATTAACATCTGTTAATAACACATAACGGCAAGCTGATAGAATTGGTATTCGATACAGGAATAAAATTGGCTCATTAACGATAGCGAATAATCGGTGTGAGGATGGTTAAAAAGATAATCTTAAGGGTGTGTGGCATTTAGGAACAAAACCTCTTAATATATTTAAATTTTGTTGTAGCGTTCTGAACTACTCTTACGTACTAATTAAAAAACCTAAATTAATTTACTAGATATGAAAAATGTTCTACTTTCACCTTCTTACATTAAACTCTTAGCATTAGGGTTTATCGCGTTTATTAGTTTCGATGCATCAGCTCAAAAAACTGAAGTCGGGCTCTCTTTTAATTCGGGTTTGTTTTCTTATAAAGGGAAAACAGCTGATAATTACAGTTTTATAAATAGTATAAGTGCTAATCAAGGCTATACCAATAATCCCTATGGCTCAAATTCTGGATTCAGCTACGGCGCTTCAGCCAATTTAAAACATATTGGAAAAAAGAATTTAATTTTAGGCTTAGATTTGGGCTTCGAAACCCTAAAGAGCAAGATTATCTTACACTCTACTAGCAACGAGGCAATTGGTCAGACCTATTTAGTCCAGCATTCTATCAATACCTTTCCCTTTATTGGCCATAGATTTATTAATCAAAATTTAGCCTTAGATCTGATAGGCGGTGTAGATTTGGGCTATTGTTTAAATTTAAAGGATAAGGGCAGTGCTGAGGGTTTTTCGATCGCGTCAATTGATAGAAAAAATATTGATTTTGATATTAGGCCCAGAATACAGCTCGTTGCCAATTATCAAAAGATAAATTTATATGGGGGCTATTCTTATGGCATTACAAATTATTTGGGTAAGAGACTAGGCGGAACCAATGATGCGTCGTCGAGCATGATTAGATTTGGGATAGGATATCGGATTTTTTAATGGAAGATGGAAGATGGAAGATGTAAGATGGAAGATGGAAGATGGATGGGAGAGGATGTAGGTTACATCTTCCATCTTACATTCTACCTTTTCCATTTAATCATTTTGACTTGCCAATAAATACAAAACGGCCATCCGCACGGCAACCCCATTTTCTACCTGTTCTAAGATAATAGATTGTTTGCTATCGGCAACATCACTAGTAATCTCTACACCTCTATTAATGGGCCCTGGGTGCATTACAACAATTTCTTTGTCAAGATTGTCTAAGATCTCCTTATTTAGGCCATACATCATTGCATATTCGCGTTGCGAAGGGAAGTATTTGATATCTTGTCTTTCAAGTTGGATACGCAACATGTTAGCTACATCGCACCAATTTAATGCTTTTATCAGATTGTGTTCTACTTTTACCCCCAGTGCGCCAATATGTTTGGGGATTAAGGTGGTTGGACCGCAAACCATTACTTCGGCGCCTAATTTTTGAAGGCAAAGAATGTTTGAAATAGCCACCCTAGAATGAAGAATATCTCCTACAATTACTACTTTTTTCCCCTGTACATCGCCTAATTTCTGGCGGATACTGTAGGCATCCAATAAAGCTTGGGTAGGATGTTCGTGTGCCCCATCACCAGCATTTACAATCTGCGCTTTAATGTGCTTGCTCAGAAAAACTCCCGCTCCTGCATAAGGATGACGCATTACAACCATATCAACCTTCATGGCCAAGATATTGTTAACTGTATCTATCAAGGTTTCGCCCTTGCTTACCGACGATGAAGAAGCAGCAAAGTTTACCACATCTGCAGAAAGCCTTTTTTCGGCTAGCTCAAAAGATAGTTTGGTTCGGGTAGAATTTTCGAAGAAGATATTGGCAATAGTGATATCCCTTAATGATGGCACTTTTTTGATAGGCCGATTAATAACACCCTTAAAGTTATCAGCAGTTTTGAAAATCAATTCAATATCGTTTAGGTTAATGTCTTTAATTCCTAGAAGATGTCGGGTTGATAATTTTTCTGCTGCCATTTTAAATTATTGCTTTTTATCTGTTTAATATGTTGTTTTCAATGTCAGATAGAGCTTTCATGCCAAAATAATCATTCTCTAATTTGACGTTATCCTTTTGGTAAGGAGGGCTCTGATAATAAAATTACTTTGTCTTCACCTTCCTCTTCCTTCCAACTTACTTTAACCTTCTGCGAATCTACACAATCAACCTGTTGGCCGATGTAATTAGGTTCGATGGGAAGGTGTCTCGAAAACCGACGATCAATTAATACCATTAATTCTACTTTTTCTGGTCGTCCATAGGCCAACAAAGCATCCATAGCGGCTCTAATTGTACGGCCAGTCCATAACACATCATCAATTAAAATAACCTGCTTGCCTTCTATAATAAAGTCTATCGTATTGCTATTGGCTGTAACGAGTCCGTCTTTGCGCCTAAAATCATCTCTAAAAAAAGTGATATCTAGATGTCCCTTTTGGATTGAACTTGTGTTTAAAATGGTAGTAAGTTCTTGATGAACGCGGTCTGCGAAGTAAATGCCTCTTGGTTGGATCCCTATTAAAACTGTATTTGTAAAATCGTTGTGATTCTCAATTAATTGATGACAGAGTCGTTTAATTGTGATCTGAAATTTCTGACCGTCTAGCAGTGTTCTCTTTTGCATTTAAAAAGGATTGGGCAAATATAAAGCTAATTAGCTAATTATCCAATTCGCTAATTAGCTAATTTGTATCTTAGTATATGGAACGGATTATTTTCTTTGATGGCTTTTGTAACCTATGCAATAGCTCGGTTCAGTTTGTGATTAAAAGGGATTCAAAAAATAATTTCCGTTTCGCATCTTTACAGAGTGATTATGCCCGAGAGGTGATTTCTCCATTTCATATTTCTCCCAAAGACCTTGAAAGCTTTATTTTATTGGAGAATGGTAAGGTTTACCAACGTTCAACTGCTGCCTTAAGGGTTGCCAGAAAATTAAATGGTCTTTGGCCTTTAGCCTATGCCTTTATTATTGTTCCTCCTTTTATTAGAAATGCGGTTTATGATTACATTGGCAGAAACCGATACAAATGGTTTGGTAAGAAAGAGAGCTGTTGGGTACCAAGCCCAGATTTAAAGGATAAATTTTTAGGGTAAGCGTTAACTAATTAGTTTTAGGGATAGTGAAAGATAAACCCTTTTGCTCTTAAGGGCGATCAAATGTCTGATTTACGCGAAGGTTTCCATAACCATAAAGAAAATAGAACCAAAGGAACGGTTACACTTAGCGCAATTAGAATCAACTGTTTTCTATGATTAACAATTTCTGTTTCACCGGAAATAAAAATGTAGACTGTTTCTTTAAGCGCATAGAGGGTAATTAAGGATACAACAATAGTGAAGATTTTGCGAATCATAGGTTGAATTTATCTGGCAAAGATCATTTAAAAATTGAAACCATCAAAATTATAGATTTCAACCAAGCAGGCAGTTAAATTAAAGAAAAAATGGAGCACTACTCCGTACCACAGCGTATTACTTTTTATCCTTACATAACCCAATAATAGCGCAAATGGCAGCATCCAAAAAAAGGAAATCATGCTAAAGTGGATAAAAAAGAAGAGTATTGAACTAATGTATATCGCCTCTTTTTCATCCACTATGTGTAATAAACGTTGTATGAGAAAGCCTCTGTAGGCAAGTTCTTCAAAAAGTGCCGGGAACAGCGCCACTGAAGCGATCATGATATAATTGCCGTGGGGAATGAATGCATAAGCATAATAAAAGGTAAAATCCTTGTTAAATATGAGCTCGTTAATAAAAGGCGACAGGAATTGGACGGTCGCAGAAGCGATTATCGCTATTGAAATTAAACCAATCAATTTTATTATAGAAAAATTTGGCCATTTTAATAAGAACTTGTTCTCGTTCCAATGGTAACAAAAGAACGAAACTGCTGTAATGGCCATAATGAGATCAAGAAACAAAGAGATTGCAATCGTCTGCTCTTCAATTAACAATGAAATAACACAAACAGTAATTTCAATCGCAAAGAATAAAGCGATTACCTGTAAATTTTTCTTTGTTTCTGTATGAAACTGGACTTCTTTATAGTTTTGTGCCTCACCACAACAGCTACAGTAATTTGATTCGGCAGACATCTCCGCTTCACATTTCGAACAAAGCTTTGGTGCTACATTTCTAATTTCCAATTACTTGATGTTTAGCTCCTTTTTGATTTTGTCTACTTCCAGAACTGCAATTATGCCTTTAATAAGATAGCCGATAATTAAAACCTTAAAGATTATGCCCGAAAGCAATGTAGTAGGTTCAGCCACAGCATTGAGAATAATAAGAATGGCATAAAGGGCTAAGCCCGAAATTAGTGCGGCAGTAGGCTTTGTTTTGCTCCAAACGGCAAAGGCAAAAAATGCGATAATCAATATTACATTGGTAATTAGTACGCCAAATAGGTTAGGACTGTCCTGCATCATAAAAAACGTGATGATAGTCCAAAAAGCTAAAAAACCTCCGATAAAGTACAGCGAATTAGTAGCATTCGTTACCTTCTTATTCAGATCTACTAAATCTATTTCCTTTACTGTGCGATTGGCAATATAAGCGTTTTGCTGCTCTTTATTTCCTTGAAAGGGATACCCACAGGTATTACAGAATGATTCGTCTAATTGATAAGTGCTTGCGCAGCAAGCGCAGTAATGTGGTTCCTGATTTTCCATGATGAGCGTTATTTACAATAAATATATAATTGTAAAGCTTAAACTCAAAATTTTAATGAAAAACGATGTTACAACAAGCAAAAATGCAGCGTTATCCTGCCTGTTTAATCACATCCTGAAGTTTTATTTTGTCGTACTTATAAGCTTCTATTTGCCCAATATTAGCTAATGTATAAGATAATAACGTGTCGTTAAGATCGTTAAGTCTATTTTGCTTCTTTGATTGATAGTTTTTATGGATGTACTGGGGAGTTTTAATCAGGCCCGGTACTGCCCACCACCCTAACAAGGCAGTTGAAAGAATGGCCTCGCCAATCTTTTTGTCTAAACAATTTGGGCAGGCAATTAATATAGCGCTTGAAGATATAGTAAAGAAAATAATACTTTTAACAGTATGGGTAATCGTTCCATTTAATTTTTCTTCACTGCTGCCACAAATTGGACATGGAAGCCCCGCTAATAAGGTAGCATATGCTTTGATTTCTTCAATAGAATAATCTTTATTTTGAGCTTCTGCTGCATTCAATATGTTAACATCAAGATTTCTATTCTTTAATTCAAGTTTAATAATCTCAAATACCTCTGGCCGTAAACCATATGCATCTTTTGTTGCTATCCTAATCAGTTCAAAATCAGGCATTCTTTCATAATTTTTGGCGATATCTTTTAATTCCCTGCTTTTATTAGCTTTATACGCTAGAGATTATATACCATTCGTACTTGGGCTGTAGCTGATTATTTTAAATAGCGTTTACTATAGTTTACCCCCATCAAATCATAACGCTCAAACTGGGATTTGAGTCGCTTTAAAAAGTCGGGATAATCCCGGATTTCTTTAGGGCTCCATAACATCTCACTCAATGCATCCAATCTTGGGAAGAGCATGTATTCTGCTTTGGACGGATTACTAATATATTCCGACCATAAATTTCCCTGGGCTCCCCAAATATAGGCACTTTCTGCTTTCGTTAATTCTGAGGGAACCGGATCATATTTGTAGACCACTTCCAAGGGGGAATATTTATTTGCTGCTAAACTGTCTTCCTGTAGAAATTGTTTATGGTTAAAATACATCATGTTTTCTGGTGTCATTATTACTTTATGTTGCTCTTTTACGGCATCAATTCCCCCTTTTTCTCCTCGCCAGCTCATTACAATTGCATTAGGAGCGAGGCCGCCATCTAAAATCTCATCCCAACCAATTATTGTTTTTCCTTTGCTATTTACAAATTTCTCTATCCGATGGATGAAATAGCTCTGCAATGCACTTTCATCCTTTAGGTTATTCTTTTTCATAATCCCTTGCGCAACAGAAGAACTTTTCCACCATACCTTTGAGCCCTCATCTCCACCTATGTGGATGTATGGAGAAGGAAATAATGCCATTACTTCAGTTAATACATTTTCTAAGAACTGGAATGTTTTTTCTGTAGGCTGTAAAACATTGTTGTATTTGTTCATCATACCCCAGGTTTGGGCAACTTCGTATTTTTTATTAGGTTCTGTTCCCAATTCTGGATAAGCCGCTAAAACGGCCATGCTATGTGCCGGCATCTCAATTTCTGGAATAATGGTGATGTATCTTTTTGCTGCGTAAGCGATCACATCCTTAATTTCATCTTGTGTATAATACCCACCGTAGCGAATACCATCGGTTTTGATTACCGCATCTTTGGGGGTAATCTTGATCTCGGTTGGTAAAACCTCGTACTTAATACCTTCATTCCCCTTTCCTGGCCATAAGCCAATAATGCTCCCATCACGCCAAGCGCCAATTTCTGTTAATTTGGGGTATTTCTTAATTTCTATCCTCCAACCATGGTCGTCTGTTAAATGCCAATGGAAGTAATTCATTTTATGCAGTGCGAGGTAATCAATGTATTTTTTAACGAAGGCAACATCAAAAAAATGTCGACTTACATCAAGGTGCATGCCGCGGTATTCGAAACGGGGATAGTCTAATATCGTTGCCGACGGTATTTTAAGGAATGCTGTTTTTTTTGTAGGCAAAAGTTGTATTAGTGATTGAACGCCGTAGAAAACGCCGGCGCTAGAATTCCCATTTATCGTTATTCCATTTCCTCTCACATTAAGGTTGTAGGTATCCTTGAATTTGTCGAAAGTGGTTTGCGAAAGGAGATTGATTACATTTTGGGTTTGTATAACAGTGGTGATTTTAAGAGTGCGATTATAATTTTTTTGAACGTAGTCGATAAAGAAATTTGCTGAATTTATTAAAGAATCACTTTGGATATAGATTTTTGTATTTGCATTAATGGTAAAGTCGTTTTTGGGGTCTCCTGTTTGAGAAATTACAGGTTTTGGTAGAATATTAACAGACAATTTATTAGTTAAAACATTTATCTGCCCATTGGCAAGGTATACTATAGCTGTAAGTAAGATGGTAAATACAAATTTTTTCATTGAAAGGATTTTGCTAAAAGTAAATAAAAGAGTCCGAAAGTAGGAGGCGAATACTTAAAAACCAAGATGATCTAAGATGTCTAACCTGCCTAGCGGCAGGCAGGGCTGGTGAAAAAAGATTCCGAAAGTCACCATAGGTACATAGTACACATAGCTATTAGCCAAGTATTAGTTCCATTTATATGTGCCCTATATTTCAATGTGGTTTAAAAAACAGCGGCACAAAAAAAAGTCCCTAATTTTCATCAGGGACTTAAAATTTATTGGCTAGTTAAAAAGCACTATTTTCCTTTTTTCTTGCTTTCTTCGCCTTCCATTTGCTCTTTTAATTGAGCTAGAACACTAAGATCACCAAGAGTAGATTTCTCTACAGAGTCTTTTACTTTTTTAACAGCTGTGTTAGAGGCTTTCGCTTCTTTCTTTTTAGCATTTCTCTCTTCAGCAACTGCTTCGGCTTTAGCCTCTTCCCAAATACGGGCGTGAGATACAACGATACGTTTAGCATCTTTGTTAAATTCAATGATTTTGAAATCATTGGTTTCTTCAGCTTTGATAGTTGAACCATCTTCCTTAGCCATGTGCTTAGTAGGCACGAAACCTTCTACACCGTATGGTAAAGCAATAACAGCACCTTTATCAGTTACTTTAACTACTGTACCTTGATGAACTGAATCAAGAGTAAAGATAGTTTCGAAAGTATCCCAAGGGTTTTCCTCCAGTTGTTTGTGACCTAAGCTTAGTTTGCGGTTTTCAACATCAAGTTCTAAAACTACAACATCTAAAGTATCACCTACTTTGGTAAACTCATTAGGATGGTTAATTTTTTTGCTCCAAGAAAGGTCAGAAATGTGGATCAATCCATCAATTCCTTCTTCAATCTCAACAAATACACCAAAATTAGTCATGTTTTTAACAACAGCTGTGTGTTTGCTTCCAATTGGATATCTTTCGGCAACATTACCCCATGGATCTTGAGTTAATTGTTTGATACCTAAGCTCATTTTGCGCTCGTCTCTATCTAAAGTTAGAACTTCAGCTTCGATCTCATCGCTAACTTTCAAGAATTCTTGAGGCGAACGTAGGTTTTGTGACCAGCTCATTTCTGAAACGTGGATCAAACCTTCAACACCTGGTATGATTTCTAAGAAAGCACCGTAATCAGCTACAGTAACAATTTTACCTTTAACTTTCGAGCCAACAGCAAGGGTTGGATCTAGGTTTTCCCAAGGGTGAGGAGTTAATTGTTTTAAGCCTAAAGCAATACGTTTTTTCTCATCATCAAAGTCCAAAACAACCACGTTGATTTTTTCATCTAATGATAATACTTCTTTTGGATGCTCTATGCGGCCCCAAGAGATATCAGTAATGTGCAATAAACCGTCAACACCACCTAAATCGATGAATACACCAAAATCAGTGATATTTTTAACAGTACCTTCTAATACTTGTCCTTTTTCTAATTTAGAAACGATTTCAACTTTTTGGCTTTCTAAATCGTCCTCAATTAAGATTTTATGAGAAACAACCACGTTTTTAAACTCATGGTTAATTTTAACAACTTTGAATTCCATTGTTTTACCCACGTATACATCGTAATCGCGGATAGGCTTAATGTCAATCTGAGAACCAGGTAAGAACGCTTCTACACCCATAATGTCAACAATCAAACCACCTTTAGTACGGCTTTTCACAAAACCATTAATAATCGTGTCGTTGTCTAAGGCAGCGTTAATAGTTTCCCATGAACGTTGTGTTTTTGCTCTCTTACGAGATAAAATCAATTGACCATTCGCATCTTCCGGAGCTTC
This sequence comes from Pedobacter sp. NO84, assembly GCF_059703915.1. NCBI lineage: Bacteria > Pseudomonadati > Bacteroidota > Sphingobacteriia > Sphingobacteriales > Sphingobacteriaceae > Pedobacter > Pedobacter sp. NO84. The sequence continues at coordinate 2,225,392 of NZ_AP046575.1, read as the reverse complement.
TACGAATACATCCACTGAATCGCCAATTTTCAAATCAGGGGTGTCCCTAAACTCGGAAGTAGAAACTAAACCGTCAGATTTAAACCCAACATTTAATACTACGTCTTTGTTGTTGATAGACACAACGATACCGCTAATGATCTCGCCTTGTGTAATTTGATTGAAAGTATCTGTGTACATATCTTCAAACTTCTTACGGTCTGAATCACTGTAATTTCCAAATACTTTATCATCTGCATCCCAATCAAAATCTTGATCTGGTGTTGCTAATGATGATTTGATTTGTTCGATCGATACTGAATCAGCTTCTGATTCTATCGTCTCTTTCTCGGTTAGACGAGCGTCTGCACCTTGTAGTTCGGCTGTTTTAGCCTCTAGTTCTTTTTCTGCTACTTGTTTTTTAGCCATTAATTAATTATCTCCTTTGTTCCCTATTTAGGGACTGCAAAGGTAGAAATTTCCTTTTAAATAAAAAAGAAATTTTTAATTAATGTTGCTGATTGATAGAGATATACGAAAGGTGTTTGGTGATAGGTGTTGACGCTAGCCGATTAGCTATACTTAACTGCGAAGGGTTAAACTAAACATTTTACTGATAAGTTGCGAAGCCACAAAGTTTCTACGCTGAAAAATTGTATGCCCAGACCACAAAGGTTTTTGGCGCTATACACTTAGCTGTTCTAAGATGTCTAAGATGGTGAAAAAAGAGTTTAGGTCGGTCTTCGAAATCCTCAGACTGACCACTTGGGTAATATTCTGCGGCGTCTAAGGCGTCTGAGGTGGTGAAAAAAGATATTTAGGTCGGTCTTCGAAATCCTCAGACTGACTACTTGCGGTAATACTCTAAGGTGTCTAAGGCGTCTTAGGTGGTGAAATACCTTACGGAGATTTTCTAATGGTAACAGCACACAAGCTATTTGCCGGACTACAATTCTTGTCTACTTTAGAAAATTTATAAGTAGATACTGCTCGGCCTAATAAGTTAAAGGTTTGAAGTACACCAGGAGTACTATTAGGCCCGTCGACGGTAAGCAGATACCTGCCTGTGTAATGCTCTGCATTGGTTAAATCATCAAATATTTTAACACCTGCGCCATTTTTGACCGTTTGTTTTACTATCGTGTAAACATTAAACTTTCTTTTAAGTGAATCCATGATGCTTTGTTGCGTTATATAACGATTAATGCATAAGGAAAGTAGGGTTGATTCTATTGCTTTATTTGAAGTAACTAAATAAACGTCTCCATAGCTGTTCGGGGCTGTTGAAACATCCCTTTTATAACCCTCATTTAAAGAAATAATGGCGCTAAACTTATTTTTATCTACGTTTTGTGCATTGCAATAATTTAATGTGCCTAATACAAGCAAGATAATGATGTAAGATCCTTTGGTCATAATAATGGTTTAACTGCCAATAGTCTGGTTGTCAAAGGTAAGGATTATTTTTTATCCAATTGGTGACACCGAAATACCTTGATTATTATCTGGGAGATTTCTTAATGGTGGCAGCACAATAGCTTTTTGCAGGATTACACTTTTTATCAACTTTCGAAAATCTAAATCCAGAAGATGATCGTTGCCACATGATATAGGTTGTAATAGACTGGGGTGGTCTAACTCTTTCGTCGAGCTGAAATGAATATGGGGTACTGTAATTTTTCGTCTCTACCAAATCATCGAACAACTCATCTTCCTTATCGTTTTTTACAATGGTATACACATTAAATTGGCTTTTAAGCGTATCAAAGATACCCTTCTGCGAAACATATTGATTTTTGCTCATGGCCAGTAGGGTAGAATCGATAGATTTATTTGAAGTGAGTAGATACACCTCACCATAACTGTGCAAATAAGTGGTTGAAACATCCATTTTGTAGCTTTCATTTAACGAAATGAGGGCGCTAAATTTATTTTTATCAATGTTTTGTGCGTTGCAATAGTTAAAAGAACCTAATAGCGCAAATGAGATAAGGAGATAAGATGCTTTATTCATTGTATATTTTAGTTTAAGTTTACATTGTACCTTTTTTTTGCCTGCTATTTAATACATCGTGGTGAAACCTCGCAAAATCCATGAGATCACATGAACAACGGTAGGGATAAACACAATAATTAAAGTAAAGTATAATCCAGCCCTAAACATTTTAGGGCCATACGTACTGCTTTTTCCTATAAATATTTCGGTTAACCATCCTAATGTGTAGGACAAGTTGCACACCACAGCAAATGCAATCACCGCTAGGGGTTCAACAACATCCTCTCCAGGGGGGACATTAATGAGAGGTGATATAATTGCTAAACTTAAAAGTCCAGATAAAAGTACTACGAAATTGTAAAGTAATCTCCGTAATTCCCACCAATAGATAATCTCCGAGGTGCTTCTATTCCTATCAGCTATAATCAATAACTTATTTAAATAGTTCATATGCTATGCCCACTCTAATAAATTAGACTCAACTTTTATTTTTATTCTTCAGGCAACTTCCAAAGTTTTCAACTCCCATCTCCAAACTATTTTTCCATGAACTTAGTTAACACCTTTTCAAGCTTAACCTTGTCATTGGAATAAGGCGCCAAATCAACCAATTCTACTTTTCTAAAATCGATGGGATGACTTTCACTTTGTAAAGAAATATACCCTCCAGTTAAGGCTTTCCCATCAATTTTAACTTTGGGATCATAGTTGGTTACACTCCCTCCACCAATTTGAGGTTTCGTATAGGTTAATACCAATTCATTATTTACATAGTGTTTGATCACCGAATCGCCCAAGACTACAAAAGTAGCGGTTACCCATTGTTCGCCATGAAAAGTTTTGCTATTCGATTCCAGGCAGTGGGCCATCGTTAACTTATCGTTCATATAAATAGTTGTCCCAGGCGTACAAACATTGCTTGTATGCCTTTCATGTGTACCATCGCCACCTAAAAGCTGCCCTTCAATAGAAATCGGAAAATCTTGGTCTTTGAGCATTGTTTTTGGATCTTGGCCATGAAGCATTGCGCCACTATTTCTTAGCGCCCACCCTTCGCCTCCCGGCGCCTGTTCGCCAACAAATCGATATTCTACTTTTAAAATGTAATAGGAGAATGGGGTTTTATAGAAAATATGTCCATACTGTTTGTCGAAATTCGTGTAGCCATCATATCTAACTTTCATCTGGCCATTCTCCACTCGAAAAGTATTGGCATAATTTTCACCCACATCATGTTTGGCGATCTTAATGGTCCAGCCTTTAAGATCTTTTCCATTAAAGAGTTCAATCCAGCCTTTTTTCTGGGCCATGGCATCACTGTTATCCAGCAAGATCAAAGCTAGGAAGCTTGTTTTTAGTAGTGTGGTAAATCTCATATGAGCAATTATATGAACCTAAAATACCAAATTATTTAATAAGGTGTGTATCTAGTGCTTAATGCTATCCAAAAATGGACTGATCTTGGCCAAAGCAAAATCAAGCTGCTCCAATTCTGTTAAGTCTGTATTGTCTAAAATAATAGCATCTTCGGCCCGTACCAGCGGACTTTCTTTTCGGGTAGTGTCGGCATAATCACGGTGAGCTAAATTTTCGAAAACATCTTCCAAACTGGTTGTTCTGTCTCCTTTTGCAATTAACTCCTTATACCTGCGTTCGGCTCTTATTTTAGGATCGGCTGTCATAAAAAACTTAATCTGCGCATCTTCAAATACCGCAGTGCCGATATCACGCCCGTCCATTACGATATTTTTTGATTTTCCCATGCGTTGTTGCTGCTTAACCATGTCATAACGAACCAATTTATTGGCAGATACTTCACTTACGCTTTCAGAAACGGGCATTTGTCTAATTTCATCAGAAACTTCTTCGCCATTTAAAAGGATATGGGATTCGTAGTCCCTAGAGTGAAAATTGAGATCGATATGATTAAGGGCTCCCTTCACATCTTCTGGATTGGTTACATCAACCTGATTACGAATAAAAAATAAGGTTACTGCCCGGTACATGGCACCGCTATCAACATATATAAAACCTAATTTTTTGGCCAAAGCTTTAGCCAAAGTGCTTTTACCGCAAGAGGAATAACCATCTATTGCTATAACCAGATTTTTTCTCATCTTCAACAAAGGTAATATTTTGAAATTGTTTTTTTTGGTCTAGTTTGCATTTACTTAATGGCTTTTAGCCTAGTTCAAAACCAAAATAAATAGAACAATTTGATGCTTATAAGGGTTTAATAGGATATAAATCAAAATTTATGCTATTATCAGCCACAATGCTAAATGCTTTAAACGAGCAAGTTAAAATAGAAGCAGAATCCTCTCAAATTTATTTGGCCGTAGCTTCATGGCTCGAAACCCAACCTGGATTAGAGGGCTATACCGAATTTTTTTACAAGCAGAGCGATGAAGAACGTCATCATATGCTCAAATTTATACATTATATCAACGATAGGGACGGTCATGCCATCATTCCAGCACTCGCTATGCCTCAAAACAACTATTTGCAGGTAATCGACGTTTTTAGGGATTTTCTGAAAAATGAACTGGAGGTGTCACAATCTATCAATAATCTTGTAGATCTTGCTTTACAGGAAAAAGATTATATCACCTTTAAATTTTTGCAATGGTACCTTGACGAACAATTGGAAGAAGAGAAAATGGCCAAAACGATGTTAGAAAAACTGGAACTAGTGGGTAATGACAGAGGTGGGGTGTACCAACTTGATAAAGATATTATCACTCTTAGAGAAAAAGTGAGCGGGAGTAAGGAAGAGGAGTAGGATGTCAAATGGAAGATGGAAGATGGAAGTCCGAAGTCCGAGAGTCCAAAAGTCCAAAAGTCCAAAAGTCCAAAAGTCCAAAAGTCCAAAAGTCCGGAAAATTGAACAAGCAAGATAGTAATACAAATCGGTGTAATCTGTTTATCAGTGTAATCATCCGCGAAGCGAAAGAAGTCGGGAGTCGGAGTTGGGAGTTAGGAGATGGAAGATGGAAGATGGAAGATGGAAGATGGAACCAGTAAAGTTAGTAATACAAATCGGTGTAATCTCTTTCCCGATAGCTATCGGGACGGTGTAATCACCCGCGTAGCGAATCAGTGTAATCATCCGCTACGCGAAAAATTGTACATTAATCAGGATTTAATATTTTTGTGCAATGGTACCCCTTAAAGAAGAATTAATAAAAGAAGTAACCTTTAAAACCTCACGAAGTGGAGGCAAGGGCGGTCAAAATGTAAACAAGGTTTCGAGTAAAGTTGAGCTCGTCTTCAATGTGCAAGAAACTGTTTTATTTACCGAGGAGGAAAAAGCGTTATTACTGGAAAGATTAAAAAATAAAATAGATTCTGAGGGGAATCTCCACCTTGTATCTCAAGTAGACAGAAGCCAACTGGCCAATAAAGAAATCGTTATTATCAAATTTATCGATTTGCTAGCCAAATCCTTAAAAATCCAAAAAAAACGAAAGCCAACCAAAATTCCTAAATCCGTTATCGAAAAGAGACTTAATAATAAGTTAGCCAAGGCCACCAAAAAAGAGCACAGAAAAAAGCCAATTATTTGAGAGCATGAAGCATGGGAGCATAGGGGATGCTAGTGTATTCGCCTCAGCTATCACCCATGAACTATAAACTATCAACCACCCATTCTAACTCCGCTATTTAAGCCGATAATTTAACGAAATCATACCATATTGGTCGGCTAGCGCAACACTCTTTACTTCTCGAGATTTAAAAAGTAGGCTAAAATCAACCGTAAATCTAGCGCTACTATAATCAAATCCAACTTGTTGAGCAAATACAAACCTCTTCACTTCAAATGTTACAGGGCTGTTATGGTTAAACATACCTCCTTGGATTGAAGCATCGTAAGCCACAAAATTTAATTGGGGTTTAGCATAAAAGAAAAATTCTCTTTTGGTTAATTTTTCTGTCGTCGCCTTGTTACTAATCACCGAATTGGTAGAGCCAGAATTAAATAATTGATTTATTCTTCCAGTTCTGAATACTACTCCTGCGCCAGCTCCGCTAAATGTTGTACCTGCGTTGATATAGGTTTCTAATGAGAAATCGAGGTCCTTTGCTTCAGATCGATGTAAAAGCTTGGTATATTGAGCAGAAACGTTGGCGGCCAATTCATTGGTGATCTGATATTGCCAACCATCAATTTCGTAAAAGCCAAATGTGCTGTGCAGAAGTTTTTGGGCATCCTCAGCCAAGGCATCAGGCCCGATGGTGCCCAGCTCTGCACTGATCTTTAGCACACTTTCCTTTTTGTAGAAAAAATTAAAATCTCCGCCTGCAAATAAATAGCCGGCAAATGGGCGATCTTGTTTTGATTTAATTGGCCGGTTCCCCGAAATTGGATTGTACATTTTCTGACCTATAGTAAACCCATAGATAAATTTCTCTAAATTTTTCCCTAATTTCTCTTGATCTGTAGCATGGCGAAAATTTAAAAATAGCCCATTGGTGTAATAACGGTCTTGTGAAATAAAAAGATAAGCATCATTATCACTTTTTAGTCCGATCTCATTTTTATAATTCTGGGCAAAGGTATTACTGCAGTAGCCTATTATTGCTGCAATAAGTAAAGCTTTTAAACGCATCAATTAGTATTTGGAACTGAAACGGATTTAATGCTCAAATCTTGCGCATCCTTAACTTTATCTTTGGTGAGCGCCAAATCAATTACTTCCTTCATTTCTGTCACATAGTGAAATTTAAGGTCTTTAATGTAATTCTCTTTGATTTCAAGAATATCTTTCCGATTAGATTTACATAGGATTATGTCCTTTATATTCGCCCTTTTAGCCGCAAGAATTTTCTCTTTGATTCCACCTACTGGCAATACTTTACCCCTCAAGGTAATCTCGCCCGTCATTGCTAAATTAGATTTAACCTTACGTTGTGTAAATGCTGATGTAAGGGCCGTTAGCATAGTTATACCTGCCGAAGGACCGTCTTTTGGAGTGGCTCCTGCCGGAACATGTACGTGCACATCAAAATGATCAAATAACTGATTGTCTATACCGAATAATGTAGCATGTGCGCGAATATAGGCCAAGGCAATGATCGCAGATTCTTTCATTACATCACCTAAATTGCCGGTTAGTGTGAGTTTTCCTTTTCCTGGACTTAAGCTTGCTTCAATAAATAGGATATCCCCACCAACCTGGGTCCATGCCAATCCGGTAACTACACCTGCAACTTCATTTCCTTCATATAAATCTTTGTCATAGGTTGGGGCACCAAGAATACGTTCGATGTCGTGCTGTGTTAAAAGGGATTCGTACTTCTCATCCATCGCAATTTTTGTAGCCACGCCACGAACTAAGGAGCCTATTTTCTTTTCTAATCCACGTACGCCGCTTTCACGCGTATAATCTTCGATTACTCTTTCTATTAATGAACTTTTGAGGGTGATATCCTTAAGTTTAAGGCCATGTTGCTCCTTTTGTTTGGGCAAGAGGTATTTTTTTGCTATTTCAATCTTTTCTTCGATGGTATAGCCATTTACCTCTATAATTTCCATTCTATCCAGTAATGCTGGCTGTATAGAACTCAACGAATTAGCCGTTGCGATGAAGAGCACATTAGATAAGTCGTAATCAGCCTCAACATAATGGTCGTTAAAAGCACTATTTTGCTCAGGATCTAATACCTCAAGCAGAGCTGATGAAGGATCGCCCCTAAAATCAGAGCCAACCTTATCTATCTCATCCAAAACAAAAACAGGATTTGAGGCACCTGCTTTTTTGATGGACTGGATAATACGTCCTGGCATTGCGCCGATGTAAGTTTTTCGATGTCCACGGATTTCGGCTTCATCTCTAATTCCACCTAAGGCCATGCGTACATACTTACGATTAATTGCTTTTGCAATAGATTTTCCTAACGATGTTTTTCCAACACCCGGAGGGCCCACTAAGCAAATGATAGGGGCCTTCATGTTTCTTTTTAATTTAAGCACAGCCAGGTATTCGATAATCCTTTGCTTTACTTTTTCCAGTCCAAAATGATCCTTATCTAAAATACGTTGGGCACGTTTTAGGTCAAAATTATCTTTTGTGAAATCGTTCCAAGGTAAGTCTAGCAACAACTCCAAGTAGTTCATTTGGATAGAATAATCGGGCGCTGCCGGATTCATCCTGCCCAGCTTTTCTAGCTCTTTTCCAAAATGATCACCTACTGGTTTTGCCCACTTTTTCTTTTTGGCGCGGATTGCCAAAGCCTCATATTCTAAATCTGAAGAATTTCCACCAAGCTCTTCCTGAATAGTTTTTAATTGGGCGTTTAAAAAATAATCACGTTGTTGCTTGTCTAAATCTGTTCTTACCTTAGATTGGATCTGATTTTTAAGCTCTAACATCTGTAGCTCTGATGTTAAGAGTTCCATTACCATCTCCGCACGTTTGCGCAAATTACCCATTTCAAGCATTTTCTGCTTGTCGGCAACATCCGCATTCATATTAGAAGAGATAAAATTGATCAAGAACGAGGTGCTTTCAATATTTTTTAATGCAATACCAGCTTCGCTCGGAATATTCGGAGAAAGTTGGATAATTTGAGATGACATTTCCTTAATTGCCGCAACCAAACTTTTAAATTCTTTATCAGATTTATGTTTTGATTCGGCAAATTTGGCAATAATAACTTTGATATAGGGTTCAGACTGTACTTCTTCAACCAATTGGAAACGTTGTTTCCCCTGGATAATTACCGTCGTATTCCCATCGGGCATTTGCAGCATTTTAATAATTTGCGCAACCGTTCCAACACTGTTAAGCTGGTCAAAAGTAGGGTCTTCCACTGCTACATCACGTTGTGAAACTACTCCGATAATTTTATCGCCTTTGTACGCTTCCCGTATTAATTTTATAGATTTATCTCTACCTACAGTGATGGGAATTACTACACCCGGAAATAAAACGGTGTTTCTAAGTGGTAATATGGCTAATATCTCGGGTGTTTCTTCATTGTTCATTTCATCTTCGTCCTGTTGAGACATCAATGGAAAGAACTCTGTATCTTCATTTATCATGGGTAGTGCTTGACTAAAATCAAAGTGATCTTGTTTGCTCATTTAAATAGGCCTTTTTAAATAGTATTAACGACAATCTGACAGCATGCCGTTATATAATTAATAATTGTGTAGTGATGGTTGTAATTTCAACTCTTGTGCCAAAAATCTAAAAAGCTGATTTGACTGTTAAAACGTCAGCCTCAAAAAAATTAGTAGTTGATAACATATTTAGCACTTTTTAACGTTTACCTTAATATTTGTATCAAACTAGAATTTGTATATTAGGAGAAAATATTACAAAATACAATAATTGTTTATCCCCTTAACGGAGATTTGTAATTTAAACAAAATAAAAACGCTGAATGAATTATTCAAAAACGTCATTTTTAGTACTATTTTTAATTTCCACTGCACTCACTACTTTCGCCCAGGTTAATTATGAGCGATTGGGCATGCAAGCTTTCATGAAAAGCGATTATAAAGCTGCTGTTGGTCAGCTGGAGAAGGCCGACCAAAATGATCCAAACAATGCCAGTGTATTAAAAATGCTGGGCTACTCTTATTTTCAATGCGGTGATTTTGAAAATGCAATTACGGCCTATAGTCGCTTGATTGCATTAAAACCAAACGACTACTCTGCCTATTATTATCGCGGAAAAGCAAGGCTTAACATTGCCAATGCGCCAAAAGAATCATTAAATCAGCTGAGAGAAAATTTTTATGTTTCGGCCATAAAAGATTTTACTAAAGCTATAGAAATTGATGGAGAAGAAGACACCCAAATTCTCCAAAATAGGGGTATTGCCTATAAAGATTATGCTATTTTTAAATCGTATAAAATTAAAAAAGCACCAGAAAAGTTAGCCTGCATCTCCATCTTTAACAATTCAATTGCGGATTTTCAGAAGGTGCTTACCATGCAGCCACTCAGAAATGATATTGTTAAGCTCATTGATTATGTGAAGGCTCAGATTGCTAGCCTTAAGTAGAGGTTTGGAGGTTGGCGTTAGGCGTTGGCGATGTCCCGAAGAAGCAACTAAGTTGAATGAATTCATTTGAAAAACTTAGGTTTCTGAGGTGTCTTACCTGCCTGCCGGCAGGCAGGGGTGGTGAAAGAAATAATATCAGTGCCCAAAGCGCCCTTCGATCAAATACCTTTTTTCTTCCATCAATTTAATGTGCTGTAACTTTTTAATCTGGTATGCGCTATCGGGAAAATAGCTCAAGCTATCTGTTGAGGTATATAAGGCGTTGTTGTTGTGAATAAAAACCTTAATGAAATTTATTTTATCCTCCTTCTTGCTGATTAAGATCTGTTTAACAGCAATTTTCTCATTTGTTGAAGTATAGATCGTTACTTCATAATTCAAAGTAGATGCTTGGGCATTGTTTGAATATGGAGTAAGATGTATTGACTTTTTAAATGATCCCCTCCAAGAACTTTTATTGATATCAGCATCTATAAAAACGCTAAACTCCTTTTCCCAATTTTTGATGATTATTTTTTTCTGCTCCGACTTGCCGTTAATCCATACCGTTTTAACAATTGGTTCATTTTTGTTCTTCAACCGTGATGCTTCCTTTTTAAAATAGCCTTCCAGATCGAAATAGGTTTTCACTTTCGATTTTTCCTCCTTTTTAAAATTGCATGAAGTAAATAGGATAATTAACAGAAAAAAGAAGGATATTCTCATTACACTAAGCAATTACCCGTCATGATCGGCGGTATGGCAATTCCCATAATTTTTAAAATTGTGGTCGAAATATCACCCAATTTCCCATCAGCTATGCTTTTATAATCATCGTCGATTAAAATGCAGGGCACCAAATTAGTGGTATGCGCCGTGTTTACTGAACCATCATTATTAATCATAAACTCAGAATTTCCATGATCTGCAAGGATGATAAAGGAATAACCATTTTCGATCCCCGTTTTAACCACTTGCGATGCACAATAATCAGCTGTTTCTACTGCTTTTACTACGGCCTCAAAAACTCCTGTATGACCTACCATATCGGGGTTAGCGAAGTTTAGGCATACAAAATCAGGCCATCCGCTTTTTAGCTCCTTATTTATTGCTTCCGTAATTCCGGCAGCGCTCATCTCTGGTTGCAGATCGTATGTAGCTACCTTGGGCGAGGGTATTAAAATCCTTTTTTCATTTTCGAATTCTTTTTCCCTTCCTCCGCTAAAGAAAAAGGTTACATGCGGGTATTTTTCTGTCTCCGCAATGCGGATCTGGTTTTTATGATTGGCCTCTAGCACTTCACCTAAAGTATTGGATAGGTCATCTTTGGTAAAAATTACTTTAACTCCTTCAAAATTATCGTCATAACTGGTCATGGTTACATAATACAGTGGCAATTTTTGCATTCCGAAATCAGGGTAATCGTTCTGACTTAACGCTGCGGTAATTTCCCTTCCTCTATCCGTTCTATAATTAAAACATAGCACTACATCGCCGGGCTTAATGGTTGCAGTTGGGTTGCCAACACCATCAGTTATTACAATGGGCTTGGTAAATTCGTCTGTTATCCCTTCCTGATAAGATTTCTGAACGGCAGTTGCGGCATCGGTTGCTTTATCGCCAATCCCGTTTACCATTACATCATAGGCCAGCTTTACGCGTTCCCAACGGCTATCCCTATCCATGGCGTAATACCTGCCTATCAAACTTGCGATTTTACCGGTAGAGGTCTTTAAATGATTGTTTAAACTATTGATATACCCTGCTCCGGCATTCGGGTCTGTATCCCTTCCGTCTAAAAAAGCGTGAATAAATACTTTTTCCAAGCCATTTTCCTGTGCTGCATCACATAGCGCTTTAAGGTGATTGATGTGGGCATGTACGCCTCCATCAGATAATAATCCTATAAAATGAACTGCTTTATCGTTGTTTTTGGCATAGTTAAAAGCATCAACAAGAACTTGATTACTATGGAGCGTTCGATCTGAAATGGCTTTGTTTATTCTTCCTAATTCCTGATAAACCACTCTACCTGCGCCGAGGTTCATGTGCCCAACTTCCGAATTTCCCATTTGTCCGGCAGGTAAGCCCACTGCTTCTCCAGAAGCTTCCAATTTAGAGTTAGGATACTGCTTCAACATCGAATCAAAAAATGGAGTATTAGCAGCGAAAGCGGCATCCGATTTATCCTGCTTTCCGTATCCCCAGCCATCAAGTATTAACAGTACCAATTTTTTAGCTTTCATTATATTATAGTTTTTAGAACAAATTAAGACTGTGGATTGTTGTTGAATTTTATTGTAGTATTCTAGCGCAAATATAAACCTATTGAACCTTTAACAGAAAGTTTTTGGGCATTAAGATTTATTAATGGCATAATTTTGGCTTTAAATTATTTGTTTTTTAACACAAATGATGAAACCATTACTTGCATTAATGCTTTTGCTCTTGCATTTTCCATCAACTAACGCGTCTCAGGCTGATATAATAGATGATTTGCTTGTGCAATTTAAGGCCGGAAATTCAAAAGAAATTGCCAAAAATTTTGCCCCTTCTATAGAATTAATCATAATTGATCAGGAAGATGTATACAGTAAAGCACAATCTGAACAGATTTTGAGAGATTTTTTTCTTAAAAATACGCCTAATAAAGTAACCCTCATCCACCGTCTAAATAATAACCAAAATTTTAGGTTTGCCGCGTTTTCTTTAGGTACAAAAAATGGGAAGTACAGGGTTACCGTTACTTTAAATTTAAAGAAATTAACCAATACTTTCGTAATCACAGAACTACGGATTGAACAGGATAAAGAGTAGTTCAGTTACCTTAGCCCCGCCTCCTGGAGGAGAGGAAAGGTTTAATTTAGAAGATGACATCCGTAGCCAAATTGATAAGAAGGATAATGTTCTGTTCTTATACCGACAAGGATTCCCTTATTTTTCAACTCTGCTATCCCGAGGATAACCAGCCTCCGCGTTCTTTGCGAAAACTCTGCGCTCTTTGCGTTTAAATTACTAGTTTTGCAAATAAATTTAAGTTTTGGATAAAAAATTAGTAGATCTCTTTATTAAGAATGCCATTGCCGAAGATATTGGCGATGGAGATCATACCTCCTTATCAACTATTCCTGAAAATACACAAGGTAAAGCCAAATTAATTGTTAAAGAAGATGGCATATTAGCAGGGGTAGAGCTTGCGCTTGAAATATTTGATCAGGTTAATTCCCAATTAAAGATTACTGTTTTAATTGATGATGGTGCTGCTGTTAAAGTAGGCGATATTGTTTTGACAGTTGAGGGGAGCACACACGCTATATTATTGGCCGAAAGATTGGTTTTAAATTGTATGCAGCGCATGAGCGGGATTGCCACCAAAACCAACCGAATTGTTGGGCTATTAAAGCCTTATCATACCCAAATTTTAGATACGCGTAAAACTACCCCCGGATTCAGATACCTCGAAAAATGGGCCGTAAAAATTGGCGGAGGAGTTAACCATCGGATTGGTTTGTACGATATGATCTTAATTAAGGATAACCATGTTGATTATGCGGGTGGAATTGCCAATGCAATTAAAGCCGCAAACCAATACCTCAAACATCATCATCTAGATTTGGCCATTGAAATAGAAGTTAGAAATCTCGCAGAATTAGCCCAAGTACTTGCCGAAGGAAACGTTGATCGAATTATGCTCGATAACTTTGAACCATCCTTATTAAAAGAGGCAGTTGCCCTGGTTAACGGTAAATTCATTACAGAAGCGTCTGGTGGCATAACCGAAGAAAATGTGGCAGAATATGCCGCATGTGGGGTTGACTACATTTCTATGGGCGCATTGACCCATTCTGTTAAAAGTTTAGACCTAAGTTTAAAAGCATACTAATTCAACAAAATACTAGGTTTTGAATCTGATTTTTTTAGTATAATTGTAGGTCATGATTTCGATCTATTCCATTTCAGCCCTAATTGCTGCCTATCTTCTTGGTTCTATACCCACGGCAGTGTGGTTAGGTCAGGCATTTTATGGTGTTGATGTTAGGGAATATGGGAGTGGCAATGCCGGAGCTACAAATACTTTTAGGGTATTAGGCAAAAAAGCCGGTATTGCGGTTATGGTTATCGATATTTCCAAAGGCTATACCGCAACAAAGTTGGCCGCATTTATTGGCCTTTCTATCACCGGTCCTCATTTTTCGGCAGAATTTGTAAACTACGAGCTGGCATTGGGCGTAATCGCGGTAATGGGACACCTCTTTCCTGTATTTGCGGGTTTCAGGGGTGGGAAAGGTGTAGCTACACTTTTCGGAATGGTGTTGGCTGTTAATCCGATGGCCGCTTTACTATGTGTAATTGTTTTTGTGGTCGTGTTGCTCACCACCAAATACGTCTCTCTCAGCTCAATCTGCGCGGGCTTTACCTTTCCCATAGGAATCGTATTTGTATTGCAATCATCTGTCAAATCTGAAGCACTTTACGGCATCTGCGTATGCGTGCTGATATTGGTTACCCATCAAAAAAACCTAGAAAGATTGCTGAAAGGCAAAGAGTCGAAGGTATATCTCTTTAAAAAGAAACAGAGCCAATAGCTTCTTTTTTCAAACTATCGGGCATACTATTTGTTAAGCTAATTAACGTGATTATTTTTTTAACGTTCATTTAAAAATAGTATGAAAAAATTAATGATTATAGGATTTGTCGCAAGTATGGTGACAATCTCTTCATGTACAACATCTGTTGTACCTTTAACAGGACGTAAAGTTTCTACCTTTGGGGTAAGTGCTGCAGACCTAGAACAGCAGGCTGCCATAGGATATTCTCAATTACTAAGTGATCCTAGTACCAAAGTGGTTTCAACCAATTCTACACAAACCCAAATGGTTAAAAGGGTAGGGGGAAAGATTGCTGCCGCAGTAACTCAATACATGAATGCAAATGGATACGGGGAACAGATCAAAAACTACAAATGGGAATTTAATTTAATAGAAAGTAAAGAAATCAATGCATGGTGCATGCCGGGAGGGAAAGTTGCAGTTTATACTGGTATCCTACCAATTACGATGGATGAAGCCGGATTGGCAACGGTAATGGGGCATGAAATTGCACATGCTATTGCTCAGCATTCTGTAG
Organism: Pedobacter sp. NO84; assembly: GCF_059703915.1. Taxonomy (NCBI): domain Bacteria; kingdom Pseudomonadati; phylum Bacteroidota; class Sphingobacteriia; order Sphingobacteriales; family Sphingobacteriaceae; genus Pedobacter; species Pedobacter sp. NO84. Next base: position 2,210,295 of record NZ_AP046575.1, on the reverse strand, counting down.
AACGTGCTTCAAGTATGTTAAAAGCACAATTGGGAGGCGCAATCGTAGGCGTAGCGGCAAGCGGTAGATCTGAGGAAACTCAAAATGCAGTTAATCAATTGTATGGAATTGGCGCCCAGGCAGGCTACGTATTACCTAATTCACGTGCCCAAGAGCTAGAAGCTGATAAAATGGGTCTTTCATTTATGGCAATGGCTGGTTACAATCCTACTAGTGCGGTAAGCTTTTGGCAAAGAATGTCACAAGCTAGCGCAAGTACCGCTAAACCACCAGTATTTTTAAGTACCCACCCTACAGATCAATCACGGATCGCGCAAATTCAAAAAGATTTGCCAGAGGCCATGAAGTACTACAAGAAATAATTAGCTAATTAAAAGTATTAGCTAATTAGCTAATACTTTTAATATTGCCGATGCTTTTAACAAACATTCCTCATATTCTTCTTCAGCATTTGCTGCATAAGTAATAGCGCCCCCAACCTGAAAGGACAGGTAATTTTTTTTAGCGTTGTATAAAATGCTTCGTATAACCACATTAAAATCAAAATCTCCCGAGGGAGTAATACACCCAAATGAACCCGAAAAGACACCTCTTTTAGACTTTTCGTAGGTATCTATCAATTTCATGGCCTTTATTTTGGGCGCTCCTGTCATCGAGCCCATTGGGAAGGTGTTCTTAATGGCATCGATAAAGTGAATATTTGGATCTAGTTTGCAGCTAATGGTAGAAATCATTTGATGCACCTGTGGGAAAGTGTAGATCCCAAATAGCTCGTCAACACTTACGCTTCCCTTAACCGCACTTTTGGTTAAATCATTCCTCACTAAATCTACAATCATTACATTCTCTGCCTGTTCTTTGATGCTTGACTTTAAAGCGGTTTTAATTTGTTGATCTTCAACCGGATCTAAACTTTTTTTAGCGGTGCCCTTAATTGGCTGAGAAATGAGCTGGTTGCCACGTTTACAAAGGAACCTTTCAGGCGTAGCCGATAAAATGTAACGATCATCAATTTTAAAGAAACCTGAAAATGGGGTAGGCGAGATGTGGTTTAATTCTTTATAAACTGCCAAAGGATTGATTTTGGCATGCCTCGCAAAAAACTCCTGACAAAAGTTAATCTCGTAGCTATCGCCTCTTTTAATATGGGATTGAAGCATTTCTACAGTAGAAATATAACTTTTTCTGTCAAATTTAGCCTCAATAGTTAAGTTACATGTGTTGGTAGGTTCTGTTAAGATTATTTTTTCAATAGTAGCAATAAGATCATCACCGCCCTTAATCACTTTTACATCGGTATTAGTAAAAGCAATTAAATATTTAGGAACAAAAAAGTAAAGGTCAGGGAAATCAAGTTCATCTTGATGCGAGCTGCTTAGCTCTTCTATTTCATTTTTAAGTTCGTAGCTCAATAGGCCGAACATCCAATCCTGATGCAACTCATAAAATGAATGTAATTGATCAAAGGCATTCCCAATGTGCGCGTTAAGTGTATGAACCTGACCTGCGGCAATTAAACAATCGTATTGACTGTAAGGATCGGTATACTGATTGGAATCCAAGCAACAACATACATCAAAAGACGCTGCCCATTGCATTGCTTTCTGCTTTATGGTATTAATTTCCATGCTTTAAGTCTCAAACTTACGAAGTTTTTTAAACTTCGTAAGTTTAGAGCATCAAAGTCTGTTTACGGTCTGGACCAACCGAAAGATATTTGATTGGAACTTGTAATTCTGTTTCTAGAAATGCGATATAGTCTGCAAGTTCTGATGGCACCTGATCAAGCTGCGTTATTTGGGTAAGATCAGTTTTCCATCCCTTAATTGCCTTTAATACGGGTTTTGGTTGGATAGAAATGATATCATACGGCATATAATCAATGGTTTCTCCATTGTACTCGTAATGCGTACAGGCGTAAATGGTATCAAAACCATCAAGCACATCTGCTTTCATCATGATCAGTTCTGTAACACCATTAAGCATAATGGCATATTTCAATGCGGGCAAATCAATCCAGCCACATCTACGGGCCCGTCCTGTTGTTGCACCAAATTCATGTCCAATCTGACGCAGATTTTCTCCAACTTCATTATCCAGCTCTGTAGGAAAAGGACCCCCACCAACACGGGTACAGTAGGCTTTAAAAATCCCAAAAACATCGCCCACTTTATTTGGAGCAATACCTAAGCCCGTACAGGCACCTGCTGTTGTAGTATTTGAGGAGGTTACAAATGGATAAGAACCGAAATCTACATCCAATAATGTTCCTTGGGCACCCTCGGCCATAACTTTTTTCCCTGCCTTAAGATAGTCATTTACAAAATGTTCGCTATCCACATGAGGGATGGTTTTTATAAATTCGATGGCTTCAAAAAAGGCGGCTTCTTTCTCTTCAAGATCATATTCAAATTGGTAATGCGACAAAATTTCTTTGTGTTTCTCCACTAATTTGGCATATCTAGCCTTAAAATCTGGCAAAGTGGTATCTCCAACACGTAAGCCATTCCGTCCGGTTTTATCCATATAAGTAGGGCCGATACCTTTAAGCGTAGAGCCGATTTTGCCAGCTCCCATCTTTTGTTCATTCGCTGCATCCAATAATTGATGGGTGGGCAAGATTAAATGTGCCTTACGGGCGATAACTAACTTTCCGGCTGCTACGGGATCATGGCCAGCTTTTTTAAGATTATCCAGCTCTCTTTTTAAAATAATGGGGTCTATTACCACACCGTTTCCAATGAGATTCATGATGCCCTCATTAAAAATACCTGAGGGAATGGTGTTTAGTACAAATTTTTTACCGTCGAACTCTAACGTGTGACCAGCATTTGGACCACCTTGAAAGCGGGCAATCATATCATATTGCGGACTTAAAACATCAACAATTTTTCCTTTGCCTTCATCGCCCCATTGCAGGCCTAGCAGTACGTCTACTTGCGTCATTATGTTAAATTAGAAGAGATTATAAAATGATTATTAGTTTGTTGCTTGTTGTTTTAGGGCGGTTGCCGATTTAATAGTTGCGGCTGCGCTACAATCAAAACATACGCCATACATGTTTAAAGAATGGTGTTTGATATCAAATTTTAAGAGATCGCCAACCATACTTTGAATTTGATGGATGCGTGGATCGCAGAATTCTACCACTTTACCACAATCTATGCATATCACATGGTCATGCTGGTGGTATCCGTATGATTTTTCGAACTGGGCCATGTTCTTACCAAACTGATGCTTGGTAACCAGATCACATGAAACTAATAGTTCGAGGGTGTTATAAACCGTAGCCCTGCTTACGCGGTACTTTTGGTTTTTCATGTGGATGTAAAGCGTTTCTACATCGAAATGGTCATTTCTAGAATAGATTTCTTCTAAAATGGCAAAACGCTCAGGGGTTTTTCTTAAGTTTTTATTCTCGAGATAGGCTTCGAATATTTTTCTAACCAACTCATTCGTATTCTGTCCAGACATAATTTTAAACTCCTCTCCAAAGGTAGATAAATGATTACACAGATAAAAGGGATTACAGCGATTAGTAATCAACACTGCGTAAAGATTGTTGAAAGTATCGCGTTTGGCATTTTGCGAACAGCGGTTCAGGACTTTCGACTCCCAACTGAAAACTCCCATCCCGATAGTTATCGGGAGAAAACTCCTTTGCGTTCTTTGCGAAATCTTTGCGTCCTTTGCGTTTTAAATATTAGCTCAAAAGTGTGCAGGCTACTTGACTAAGAAAACACGCTAATGGCTTAGATTTTACCATTAAATTTAACCCGCCCTTCGACAAGCTCAGGATGCCTTCCTGTAGGCATTTCTTTGAGATTTCTTCTGAAAACGTCTTTGCGTCCTTTGCGTAAACTCTACCAAGTTGTACCTGTCCTTCTACAAGCTCAGCCTGCCTGCCGGTAGGCAGGGATGACATTTTTATGGGTTCTAGCTGAAAACTCCCAACTCCCAACTGCCCTACTGTGCGTCAAACCTAGTTACCCCAGTAACCCCTTTTACTTCTAATAAATTCTTGATTAGATTATCCAAATGGTCTTTATCGTTTACAAAGATCATGATTGATCCGTCAAAAATTCCATCGTTTGTATCCACGGTAATTGAACGCATGTTTACTTTAAAATCATTGGAGATTACTTTGGTGATATTGTTAATCAATCCTACATCATCGATTCCGATAATATGAAGACCGGTTAAAAAAGTAAGCTCCTGTTGCCCGTTCCATTTCGCCTTTACTATTCTATAGCCATAGTTAGCCATCAGCTGTGCTGCATTAGGACAATTGGTTCGGTGAATTTTGATGCCCTCATTTACGGTTACGAAACCAAATACATCATCCCCCGGGATGGGATTACAACAAGCAGCAAGTGTATAATCTATTTTTTGAAGATCCTCGCCAATCAACAGGGTATCCGACTCAGGCCCTTTCACTTTATTTAGAAGTGCCTCAACATGTTTCCCATCGTTTTTAAAATCATTACCCCGATTCTCGATTTCCTTTTCACTGTTCAGGTAGTCTCTTAGGTCTTTAAGCTCAATTTTCCCATTGGCCACCGCAATAAAAAGATCCTGGTTAGACTGTAGTTTGAAGAAATAGGAGAGTTTATTTAAATTATCGGTGTTATAGGTTATTTTTAACGATTTAAGTTTTCTTTCTAAGGTTTCTTTACCTGTTTCGGCTATTTTTCGTTTCGCTTCTTTTAATGAAGATTTGATTTTTGATTTGGCCTTGGCGGTAACCACAATATTTAACCAATCTTCTTTTGGAACCTGTTTGCCTGAGGTGATGATCTCTACCTGATCGCCATTTTGTAGTTTGTGCGAAATAGGAACAAGTTTATGGTTTACTTTAGCGCCAATGCATTTTGCCCCAACATCGGTATGGATTTCAAATGCAAAATCTAAGGCTGTAGCGCCTAAAGGCAATTGAAGTAGCGCTCCTTTGGGTGTGAAAATGAAGATTTCATCAGAAAAGAGATTCATCTTAAAATCATCCAAGAAGTCTAGTGCATTGGCTTCTGGATTGCTGAGCATTTCACGTACTTTTTGGATCCATTGGTCAAGTCCGTTATCATTGCTTGATTCTTTGTATTTCCAGTGCGCTGCAAACCCTTTTTCGGCAATTTCATTCATTCGTTGGGTACGGATCTGAACTTCTACCCATTGCCCTTTTGGCCCCATTACCGTAGTGTGCAATGATTCGTATCCGTTTCCCTTTGGTGATGAAACCCAATCGCGTAAACGGTCGGGGTTAGGTCTATATAAATCGGTTACTATGGAATAGGCCTTCCAACAATCTGCTTTTTCGTGTTCTGGCAAGCTGTCTAAAATTATACGGATAGCAAAAAGATCATATACCTCCTCAAAAGGGATGTTCTTTTTCTTCATTTTATTCCATATCGAGTGGATAGATTTTGGTCGGCCATAGATATTGGCCACCAGGCCTTGTTCTGCTAAAATCTCATTTACTGGCTCTACAAATGTTTTGATAAACGAATTTCGCTCAGCTTTTTTCTCATTTAACTGGTTGGCGATATATTTGTAAGTATCCGGTTCCAGATATTTCATAGAAAGATCTTCCAGCTCTGATTTTATGGCATATAAGCCTAAACGATGTGCAAGCGGAGCATATAAATAGATCGTTTCTGAAGCAATTTTAAGCTGCTTTTGCCGCGGCATAAAATCCATGGTGCGCATGTTATGCAGGCGATCGGCAAGTTTGATCAGAATTACGCGAACATCATCAGCAAGCGTAAGTAGCATTTTCCGGAAATTTTCGGCCTGCAACGAACTGTTATAGTCGAAAACTCCTGATATTTTGGTTAATCCATCAATAATCTTGGCTGTTTTTTTCCCAAATTCCCGTTCGATATCATCCAACGTGATGTCTGTATCTTCTACCACATCGTGCAATAGAGCACATACAATGGAGGTAGTTCCTAATCCGATCTCTTCGGCAGCAATCTGGGCAACGGCGATAGGGTGATAAATGTAAGGCTCTCCAGATTTTCTTCGCATGTTCTGATGGCTTTCTAGGGCCATTTCAAATGCTTTTCTGATTTCTTTCTTATCTCCTTTTTGTAATGTAGACTTTGAAGCTCTTAAAAGTGCACGGTATCTTTTTAGGATTTCCTGCTTCTCAGCTTCAATATCAATTACTAAAGTATTTTTCATCAAGTGTGTGTATTTGTTTTTTCTAGGTAAAATTGTTGTATTTTAAGCTATTAATACTTAAATTCGATTGTAGAGGAAGCGAAAATATAAAATTAGCTTTAACTTTGTACAGGCATAAATTTATGAAAAAATATCATCTCTTTATTCTGTTTATTGTCATGATTGCTGCTACTTCGGTAAAAGCACAGGAAAGTACTGCGCCACCGATTTATCCAGAAAAAGGCAAAAATGATACCATTCGCGTAGCTGCTACAAACGACAATGGCTTTATGATCCCTTGGATCGGTCTTAATGAAGTAGTGATTTACGGGAAACGTATTTGGAAGTCTGCAGAAGAACAAGCAGCTTACAATCGTTTAAGGTACAATGTATTAAAAGTAATGCCTTATGCGCTATATGCCAAAAGGAGATACGAAAAGTTAGAGCAAGACTTGGCCAAGGAAGCTGATAAAAAGATACAGAAGAAATTGGTTAAAGAATGTGATGAAGAAATAAAGAACATGTTCAATACCGAGATAAAGGAACTAACTATCACACAAGGTCAAATCTTGACTAAGCTTATAGATAGAGAAGTAGGACGAACTACATACGATATCGTAAAACAGACCAAAGGTGGTTTTGCTGCATTTTCTTATCAATTAATTGCAAGAGTTGTTGGGCATAATCTTAAAACAACCTACAGTGTAACCGAAGACAGGGATATAGAGTCTATCATTGTCAATTCTGGTTATTACCAGCAGTAAATATGAATGATACTCAAACGATATATCCATTTAAGGTTAAACTTTTAAATGGAAAAGAAAAGCACTTGTCTGATTATAAAGGCAAAGTACTGATGATCGTGAATACGGCTACTGGCTGTGGTTTTACCCCTCAATTGCAAGAACTGCAAGATTTAAGGAATGAATTTTTGGACAAAGGATTTGAGGTTTTAGGCTTTCCATCCAATGATTTTGGCGGACAGGAGCCTTTACATGGTACTGCCATCAACGAATTTTGTGAAATAAATTACGGCGTTCAATTTCCGATGTTCGAAAAGATTATGGTTCGGGGCGAGGCGGCGCATCCCCTGTTTAAGTTTTTAGGCGAAAAGAAATTAAACGGCAACATCAACTCTAGACCCAAATGGAATTTCCATAAATACCTCATCAATACGGAAGGTGAGGTTGTTGATTATTTTTATCCTTTTACCAAGCCAAGCTCATCAAAAGTTAAAAAAAAGCTTCAGCAGTTGCTCAATACCAAACTAAAATAAATAAATGAAATTAGATATTCTTGTTTTTGCCGTTCACCCAGATGATGCCGAATTAGGTTGCTCAGGAACCATCTTAAAACATATAGCCCTCGGAAAAAAAGTAGGTATAGTTGATTTTACCAGAGGTGAGCTCGGTACACGTGGCACAGCCGAAACCAGAGATATTGAAGCCGCAGATTCGGCCAAAATACTTGGCTTGCATGCCCGTGAAAATCTAAAATTTAAAGATGGATTTTTTAAGAACGACGAAGAGCATCAACTTGAGGTGATAAAAATGGTGAGGAAGTACCAACCTGAAATTATTTTAACCAATGCCTTGCACGATCGTCATCCTGATCACGGAAGGGCAGGAGATCTGGCTAATGATGCGATTTTTTTATCAGGATTAATAAAAATCGAAACTAGAATGGAAGGTGTAAGTCAGGAGGCGTGGCGGCCTCGATTAGTATTACAATATATCCAAGATCGTTACCTTAAACCTGATATTATTATTGATATTAGCGAATTTATGGACAAAAAAATAGAGGCCATACGAGCCTTCAAAACCCAATTTGATAATCCGGATTCAAAAGAACCACAAACCTATATTTCATCTCCAGAATTTTTCGAATCTGTTATTGGTAGAGCAAGAGAGTTAGGCAAAAGCATAGGGGGCGAATATGGCGAAGGCTTTACCACGCGAAAACTGCTTGGAGTGGATAATTTGTTTAACCTTAAGTAGGGCGTGTGGCGTAAGCGTTTAGCGTTTTGGATGTCCACCTGCAATCCAACAATATATCAATTTTTTTATTCAATGGTATAATAGCCGCAGATACGCAGATTAGAGTAAATCAATCTACGGATCTGCGGATTAAAATTATAGGGTCGGCAAAATCTTTTCCATTGCTTCTAATCCTAAGTCGATATGCTGTTTTTCGATGCATAAAGCAGGGCGAAAACGGATGGTCTGATTACCACAGCCTAGAAACATCACGTTATTTTCCATCCCTTTTTGGATAAAAATATTACGCATTTCTTTAGTAGGGAAGTCGAACGCACAAAGTAAGCCCCTTCCGCGAACATTGCTTATTTTATCATATTTAGTAGCCAATTGTGCTAAATTCTCTTTTAAATAATTCCCTACAACTGTAGCATTTTCACAGAGTTGATCTTCTTGAACAATGTTTAAAATTTGGGTAGAACGAACCATATCAACCAGATTGCCTCCCCAAGTAGAATTGATACGGGATGGTACGTTGAACACATTATTTTCAATTTCTTCCACTTTTTTTCCTACAAGGATACCGCAGATCTGCATTTTCTTGCCAAAAGCAACAATATCTGGCCTGGCTTGTTCGCTAAAGTGTTGATGGCACCAAAACTTTCCTGTCAATCCCACTCCAGTTTGCACTTCATCGTAGATCAAAAAAGCTTCATTTTCATCCGCCAGTTGGCGAAGTTGGATTAAGAATTCTTCACGTAAATGATTGTCGCCACCCTCTGATTGGATAGGCTCGATGATGATTGCACAAATATCATCTTTGTGGTCTGCAAATGCCTGTTTAACCTGCGAAATGGATAAAGCTTCAGTTTCTTCGGCAGTCACTAAATTTGCATCAACAAGCGGAAATTTGACCTGTGGAACACTCACTCTCGGCCAGTCAAATTTCGCAAACCACTTTGTTTTATCGGGCAAGGTATTGGTTAAGCTCAAGGTATATCCCGTACGACCGTGGAATGCTTTTTCAAAATGCAAAACCTTGAAGCCTTTTTCTTCTTTATAACCCTTAGCAAAGTTTTTTTGCACCTTCCAATCCATAGCAACTTTGATCGCATTTTCTACGGCAAGTGCTCCTCCAGCAATAAAGAAGGCATGGGGAAGGTATTCAGGAATCCCAACTTTCGAGAACGTTGACACAAACTCTGCATATTGTTGGGTATATACATCAGAGTTTGATGGATTAGCCATGGCGGCCAACAATAAATTATGTTTAAATGCCTCATCATTTATCATCTTTGGATGATTGTAGCCCAATGGCACCGAAGCAAAACAGGTAAAAAAATCTAAAAGTCGACGGTTATACTTCGAATCGTAAATATAAGCTCCCTTGCTTTTTTCCATATCATAGATGAGGTCGAAACCGTCGGCTAAAATATGTTGTTGCAAGGTTTCACTTACCTGATCTGGCGCTATACTAAGTTGGTACATGATGAATGTTTTTGATATCTTCAAAAGTAGTAAAATGAGCCAAACAATCAAATTTAAGCACTATTTTGCCCTTCCAGCCAAAATCTAGGTTTAAATGAACTAAAGTTAGTTTTTACCTTAATGTTGCTAATGATTTTAAAAATGTGGAAAAATAATAAGGTAAAAAACTGCAGTTTTTCCAGAATTCCCACAAAAAAAAACCTGATTTCCTTAGCTAATTATGTTTACCTTACCAAAAGAGTCTGGAGTCCGGAAGTCCGAAGTCGGTATTGACGCAATTAAACAAAAACCAGTTTCAACAATTAAGCATTAATAGCATGAAATACGGAGTGGTAATTAGTTTCAATTCTCTTAAAGGGATTGGTAAAATAAAAGATAACAGGACAAACGAGGAGTATACTTTTTTAAAAAGTGATTGCCCTCATGAAGTAGAAATTTTGGATGAAGTGGGCTATGAAATTGCTTCAGAAAACAATAAAATCACTGCAATAAAAGTGAGGTTAGCTTAGTGTTTCCTTAAATTTTTCCTTCATACCGAACATACCCAGTAAGCCTCCAGTATGAATGGCTAAGATTTTGTCTTCTTTTTTAAAATAACCTTTGCTATTTAGATCATCGATGGCAAAAAAGAGCTTGCCAGTATACACCGGATCAATTAACATACCTGTAGATTGGGTAAATGTTCGGATAAAATTAATCAGTTCGGGAGTGGTTTTGGCATACCCGCCGAAATGATAGTTGGTATGTAGGTTAAGCATACTGAGATCAGTTTCGTGTTTGGCTATTTCTGCTTTTATAAATTCGCCTCCTTTTAATACAGGGATAATATGAAGTTGAGCATGATGATTGTGCCTAATCAGTCCTTTTAATAACCCAGCTGCGGTTGTGCCCGTTCCAGCAGCGCAGAAGAGATGGTTAATGTCTTTGGGTAGTTCATCGATAATTTCTTCACATCCCATAACAGCTTCTGCGCAAGCTCCTCCCTCGTCTATAAAATAAGTGTTATTATCTTCGCCGAAATACTGATGATATAGATATGCTTTGTTTTTATAGCTTTCGCGATCTACGAAAATCAAGTTCATGCCAAAAAGCTTGCAAATAAGGAGCATTTCGTTTGTTATTTCTTCCCCACGTACAAAGCCGGTTGATTTAAAATTATGGCGTGCTGCAGCCGCTGCCGTTGCAACCAGATGGTTTGAAAACGCGCCGCCAAAAGTTACTAAATGGTTTTTTTGCTGGTCGGCCGCTGCCTTAATGATGTATTTAAGTTTACGCCATTTATTTCCAGAAATAAAAGGATCGATCAAATCATCTCGCTTAACCCAGATCTGGATTTTGGAAGGCAATTGGATTTGGTGTATCGGGCTTAAAATTTCCATATATTAAAAAAGCTTCCCAAAGAGAAGCTTTTTTAAAGAAAAATACTATTTTTTATTTACCAATCCCAACACCTATACCTCCATTAAAGTAACCGTATTCAGATTGGGTATAAGATGCATAAACCCTGAAGAAAGCCAAGTTTAACTGAAAACCCAATGAGGCTTTTAACGCACTTAAATCCTTGTGTTTAATGGAAACTGGGTCTGTAAAGGTAGCGGTGCCACCTGCAGTCTGAAAGTCATAGGTACCATAACCATTTAAACTAGAATTAGAGGAGTTATAACCCACACTAGCGAAGGGGGTGAAGAATAATATTTTTTTAGAAATGATGGCTTCTGTACTAAATCCTTTAAACTTTACTTCAACTTCTTGATTGCTATATTTTCCATTATTAACATCTAGTGGCAATAGGTAGGTAGTATTTGTAAAACCTAATGCTACCGCTAAATCAAATGGCAGCAATTTATCACTTTTGCCCATCAGTAATGGAAGTAATTCTACTTTGGCGCCTAAGCCAAATTGGCTTAACTTGCCAATATCATCACCTAATTTTACATCTGGTACAAAACGTAAGCTAACGTCTATGTTCTTTGGTAAACCAACGGTTAATTGGACTTGAGGTGAGGGAACAAAATTAAGGCCCAAACCTTGAGGTAAATTAAAAGTTTGCCCTGTAGGGGTTCCACTTGTGGTATAAATTTCCATTTTTGACCCTACGTTATCGTCGCCAAAGGCAGTGGGGCCAACACCCGTAGATCCTGCAGCAGGCCTGATTGTTGCTAAATTTAAAGCTCCTGCATTGTAACTGCGGTCCTTATCTGGCACAAAGGCTGCAGTTGCAGTAATTCGTAAATCAAAGCGTAGGGTACTCTTTGCTTTCGCGGTGTTTGTCCAGCCAGAATTTAATCCAATTCCCATACCTTTAAAGAGAGGGGTCATGTAGGCATCAACAAGTTTTGTAGCATCTTGAGGGGACGATTTAAATAAATCTCCAACATCATTTTGTGCTAATAAATTTAAGGGCATTAAAAAAGCACCTATAATCACCAAAGATTTAAGTGCAAAAGATTTTGTTTTCATTTTTTTATCTGATTGGTTCTCAGGAACGAAAGTATATCTTTCTGAGCAGATAAGGAAAAAAGTTGGCAATAATTTTAACGTTTTCAGTAAAATTTTTCATAAAAAAAGACCACTATAATAAATAGTTAAATCACCTCTACTAAAAACATGCCAAAAAGGTTTTAAAAATAATCTAATTGATAATCCTATTTTTGTGCCATGGAAAACAATAGTATTGATCAGGAAGAAGAGCAGGATTTATTTGAACATTTTAATATTGTAGTGGATAAGGGACAGTCGTTATTGCGTGTTGATAAATTTTTAATGCATCGGATCGAGAATGCATCACGTAACAGAATCCAGAATGCAATTGATGCGGGGAATGTTTTAGTAAATAAAGCCACGATAAAATCGAGTTATAAGGTTAAGCCATTTGACGAGATTTCTATTGTTTTCGCTCATCCGCCACGCGATACAGAAGTTTATCCTGAAAATATTCCAATTGATATTGTATATGAAGATGCTGATCTTTTGGTAGTTAACAAGCCCGCTGGAATGGTAGTTCACCCAGGATTTAATAATTATACCGGAACGTTGGTAAACGCTTTGGCCTATCACTTTGAACAATTACCCACGTTGCCTGGAAATGATGGTAGGCCGGGCTTGGTCCACCGCATTGATAAGGATACATCAGGGCTACTGTTGATTAGTAAAAACGAGATTACAATGACCAAGCTGGCAAAACAGTTTTTTGATCATACCATTACCCGTAAATACCTAGCTTTGGCTTGGGGTGATGTAGAAAAAGATGGACGTGTGGAAGGGTATATTGGCAGAAGCTTAAAAAATCGGATCATAATGGATGTTTATGACGATGAGGAAAAAGGAAAGTGGTCTGTAACCAACTATTCGGTTATAGAGCGGTTAGGCTATGTGACTTTAATTAGCTGCCAATTGGAAACAGGCAGGACTCATCAGATTAGGGCCCATATGCAGCACATCGGACATCCTTTGTTTAGCGATGCCAATTATGGAGGTGATAAAATTTTAAAGGGAACTACCTTTACTAAATATAAACAGTTTGTAGGTAATTGCTTCGAATTAATGCCCAGACAAGCATTACATGCGCAGATTTTGGGATTTATCCATCCTACTACAAAAAAATATATGGAATTTGAAGCACCTTTGCCTTCAGATTTTGATGCGGTTTTAACCAAGTGGCGAAATTATGCCAATCAATCAAATTAACTTATGTCGCAATTTATTTTATTTAACGACGAGTTTTTTGCAGCGGATCAAGGTATCATAAAAGCTAATAATAGGAGTTTTAAATTTGGGGATGGACTCTTCGAATCAATGCGGATGTGTAACGGTAAATTACAGTTCGCCATACAACATGCCGATCGATTGAAAGCTGGAATGAAAGCCCTAAAAATGGAAGGCTCTTCCTTATTTGACGAATATTTTTTAAGACAAAAAACTACAGAACTCCTTAAAAAGAACAAATTTAAAGGTAATGTTCGTTTCAGATTAACTATTTATCGCGAAGGTGAAGGTTTATATGCTCCTCAAGTTAATAAGGCTGGATATCTGTTAGAATGTACTCCCTTAGAACAATCCAATTATGAACTTAATCAAAAAGGTTTGATTATTGATGTGTTCGACGAGATTGCAAAACCGATAAATAAATTGTCAAATTTTAAGACCAACAATGCATTAGTATACGTGATGGCGGGCTTGTTTCAAAAGCAACAACGGGTTGATGAAGCGTTGATCTTAAATCAGGATGGATTTTTGTGCGAAAGTACTACCGCAAACGTATTTGTAGTGTATCAGAAAGTAATTTATACTCCGGCACTTTCAGAAGGTTGCGTGGCAGGTGTAATGCGTACTGTAATTCTCCAATTGGCAAAAACGCACAATTTCCCATTGGTAGAGGCCCAGTTAAGCCCTGAGATATTAAATGAAGCCGAAGAAGTTTTCATAAGCAATGCCAGTGGGGGTATCAAATGGATAATGGGATATGGGAGAAAACGGTATTTTAACGAAGTTGCAAAGGCGATGAGTGCTAAGTTGAACGAACTTTTAATTTAGGCTTACGAAGTCTTAAGACTTCGTAAGCCTAAAGACGCATTCCCCTTAAAAGCTCATCTATAGGCATTCTTTTTTTACCTTCAAACTGAACATCTAATAATTTGATAAAACCATCTCTTGTTGCAAATTTAAGATAGGTTTTGTGATCTGTTAAAAAGGCACCTGTAGAAATGCCCGGTTCTTTATCTTCTCTCTCAGCTTTAAAAATTTTTAAATTTTTATCGTTTAACACAGTAAATGCCGTAGGGTACGGACTTAAGCCCCTAATCAGGTTATAAACGGTTTGATTGGTTTGGTTCCAATCAACCTTGCAAAAGTCTTTAAATATTTTCGGGGCACTTTTTAGTTCCTCGCTTTCTGGCTGCGGCACTTCGTTATAATCATCATTGGCAATTGCGGTAACGGTCTTAACTATCAGTTGAGCCCCTACCACCATCAATTGATCATGGAGATCCCCTGCAGTGTCGTGATCATTAATTTCTACAGAATCAGAGAAAATTATATCTCCTGTATCAATTTCTTGTTTTAAAAAAAATGTAGTTACACCCGTTTCTTTTTCTCCGTTTATTATTACATGATTAATTGGTGCTGCTCCTCGATACTGCGGTAGTAATGAACCGTGAAGGTTGATTGTTCCTCTTGGTGGCATTTGCCAAACGATTTCGGGCAGCATTCTAAACGCAACTACTACAAAAAGATCGGCTTTTAGCGCACTTAATGTTTCAATAAATGAGGGATCCTTAAGCTTTAATGGCTGGAAAACGGATAATCCATTTTCAACAGCGTATTTTTTTACAGCGCTTTCATTTAATTTTTGTCCACGACCAGCAGGTTTATCTGCCGCGGTTACAACGCCCACAATATCAAAACCTGCTTGCTGTAAGGCACTTAACGAGGCGACCGCAAAATCAGGCGTGCCCATAAAAACTATTTTCATCCTATTTTGTTGTTTGCAGCGTGATGAAGCTACTTATAAAGTTGTAGTTTCATCTTACTATGTTGTTTTCATCTGTAATGAGACTATCAATAAATTGAGGGTTTCATCTGCGTTAAGCCAACAAAATAACTAAAAATTAACTGATATTTCTTAAAATTCTATGGTTCCTACTTCTGAAGTAATTAATTCGAGCAGTTTGGTTTTTGTTAATCCAACGCAACCTGGCATTTACAGAAAGGGAAAGCCGGGCAATTTTTATTATGTAAACAGAAAAGACGAACGCATAACCAATGAGAACGATTTAGATAGAATTAAGAAATTGGTATTACCTCCAGCATGGTCTGATGTGTGGATTTCGCCAAAGAAAAACGGTTATCTACAAGCAATCGGAATAGATGTTGCTGGCAGAAAACAATATCGTTATCACCCAGATTGGACGGCAAGAAGATCTGACCATAAGTATTTCAGGTTATTGGATTTTGGGAAAGCATTGCCTGATGCCCGTAAACAAATTGCGAAAGATTTAAGGAGAAAAGAGTTCGACGAAAGAAAGGTGTTGGCAATCTGCATGCAGGTAATGCAGAAAACCCTGATCAGAATTGGGAATGAAAGTTATAAAAAAACTTACGGCAGTTATGGCCTGAGTACGTTAAACGATAAGCATTTTAAACAAAAGGGGGATAAATATGTACTCAATTTCATTGGTAAAAAAGGGGTAAGCCATGATGTTGAATTAACGGATAAAAACCTAGCAAAACTGGTTAAAAAATGCAAGGATATTCCTGGGCAGGATTTATTTCAATTTTACACTTCCGGAAAAGAACACAAGGGAGTGGATTCGGGAATGATCAATAATTACATTAAAGAGATTACAGGAAGCGATTTCACAGCCAAAGATTTTAGAACGTGGGGCGGTACATTAGAAGCATTTAGACAACTGGCCTGTTTTACGGAGAAGTATCCAGAAATGTCTAAAAAGAAGATCATTGTTGAGGTATTAGATTGTGTGGCGAGCAAACTAGGGAATACCAGAACAGTTTGCAAAAGCTCGTATGTATATCCCCAATTACTTGTGAGTTACGAAAATGATGAATTGAAGAAATATTTCAAAAAGATAAATACGGTAAAACCTAATAGCGTTACTGCGATGCAAAATGATGAAAAAGTATTGTTGGAGTTTTTGAAGAAGGTGAAGAGTAAGGGATAGGGAGCTAGGCGTATGGCGGTAAGCGGTAAGCGTATGGCGGTAAGCGTAAAGCATTAAGCATATAGTGTATGCTCGAATTACTTCATTTTGTTTTTGATAAGGAGCAGAAATAATACCACCTCCAATTAAACCGATTGGGAGAATGACTTGGCTAGGGTTAATCAAATAAAAAATCGTTGCAAAGGCCACTCCGAGGCCAATTCGTACTAAAGCCACATTATAAAAGGGAGTCAATTCTTTTACATGATCTGTTTTCTGCTGTATAAACAGATTTTTGATTACGTGTTGAATAATATCTTCTGGGATTCCCTGTTTTTCTAATCTGGCGTAAATAACCTCCCGATCCATCCCAGCCTTCATCAACTTCATACCTTCGAGGAAAGCTTTTCTTTTCTGTTCTTCGTATGATGGCAATAAATCTTCGCTCATTTTATATGGTTATGGGATGGCTCATCGAATGGCTCATCCGATGAGTTATGCTTTTTGAATAGGATGAACGGGTTGCTCACTCCGTTCTTTTGCTTCGGCAGGATTTTTGGTTTTTGCCATTGCTGGTTCTTTCGTATATGCTTTATCAGCCTCTTTTTTAACCACCTTGTTACCCTCATCAACCTTTCCTTTTGGTTGTGGCTCTAAAAAATTGCTAGAGGCTTTCTCATTTTTCTTTTTTGCTTCGTTGTTCATGGTATGAAATATTATGGATAGAGTAAGTACTTTTTACGCATTAATCTGTATTGGCTAAGCCCAGGCTCCCAGCTGGCTCGGATTTCTTTCTCCGATTTTCCGTCTATAATTTGCTGTCTGAAATTGCCCACGCCTATTAATTTTTCAATCGTACCCATTTCCTTGCTTAACTTAGAGTTAAAGAAGTTTTCTTTTTCGGGAGATGCTTTGTACAATTCAATCAACCAGCTTAGGTTTAACATTTTAGTTTCCCTAAAGTTTGAAGTATCGTATTTTCTTAGGTCCAATCCATAACAAACCTTATCCATAAATAGAGGTGTCTCAGCCATACCTTTGATACTTGTAGGGGTATAAGAAAAACTATATTTTCCTTTTAGGTAAGGCGCTCCTATTACGGTGAAAGGAAATTGTGTTCCGCGCCCGTGATTTAAATAGGTACCTTCAAACAAACAGGTTGAAGGGTACAAGAGGATAGATTGTGCGGTATTCAAATTGGGCGAGGGTTTGATTGGCAATATATACGGCATATCGTGGTTGTAGTGGGCGTTCTTGATTACGGTAATCTTACATTTAACTTTGTTTTTTAACCATCCCTCGCCATTTAACATCTGGGCATATTCGCCAAGCGTTAAGCCGTGCACCACAGGAATAGGTTGTAAACCAATGCCTGATGCATATTGTGGATCTAAAATTGGCCCATCTATGTAAAAACCATTCGGGTTGGGGCGGTCAAATATCATCACTTCCTTATTGTTTACAGCGCAGGCCTCCATTAAGCGCTGAAGGGAATTCATGTAGGTATAAAAACGAACACCCACATCCTGTACGTCAAAAATTACAATATCCACATCCTCCAGATCTTCTTTGGTAGGGGTATTGTGCTTTCCATATAATGAAATTGCCTTGATACCGGTTTTAGCATCTACATCATCATCAACATGCACCCCTGCACTTGCGTTTCCTCTAAAACCGTGTTCAGGACCAAATATTTTAACAAAATTAACCCCACGCTTTAACAAGCTATCTACGGTAGTTTGATTACCGATAACAGAAGTCTGGTTGGCTAAAATAGCTACCCGTTTGCCTTTAAGGAGGGGCAGGTATTTTTCTGTTTGTTCTGCTCCGGTCTGAAATTTGGTCTTTGTTTTAGGTCTATCTATATTTTCGGCCCTAACTTTGTAAGGATTTGGAACATTAGGATTGAGTTTGATATTAGGGTTTTGCCCACATGCAGTTAATACAATAATTGTAAATAGAAATGTTAAAGTACTTGCAATTTTGTTCATCATTTAGGTTTTTTAAAGTATTATACTTGATTTCGAAATCGAATCAGCATTTTTGCTAAGTTACAATTTATTACAAATTTTGAATATAGAATATTTCATAGCAAGGCGGATTGCCATAAAATCTGAGCGCACATTTTCAAAGCTCATCGTACGCATTGCTATTGCAGGCGTAATGCTCAGTCTTGCGGTAATGATTCTTTCTATCGCCATAATTAAAGGATTTAAAACAGAAATCCAGGATAAGGTACGAGGGTTTATTGGTGATGTACAGATTTACCGTTATGATTTGAACGGCTCCTTTGAGAAATCGCCTTTTGTACCTAATGATTCGACCATTAACTACCTCAAGAATAATAAATCTGTTCAATTTTACTACCCATTTGCTACCAAACCCGCTATTATTAGTGCCAATGGCGAAGTAGAAGGAATTAATTTTAAAGGTATAGACCAAACATACAATTGGAGTTTTATTAAAAAACACCTCATAAGTGGTCGAATAATTAATTTTAAGGATACTACGGTTAATCAATTATTGGTTTCGGAGTATACGGCAAAGCGCTTGCAGCTTAAAGTTGGTGATGGGTTCTTGATGCATTTTATTACAAATCCGCCAAAGCGGAGAAAATTTCAGGTTGTTGGGATCTATACCGTGGGGATCGAGAACATTGATAAAGGCTTTGTATTAGGCAATATTAACGTCATAAGAAGCGTAAATAACTGGGCCCCAGATCAAATGGGAGGGATGGAAGTGCGGATAAGGGATTTTACTCAATTGAAGACTGTATCGGATGATATTTATGCCAATCTGGAATTAAAACTAAGATCGCGTTCTGTTCAAGAAAGTACACCAGAGATTTTTACCTGGCTTTCTTTGCTCGATGTAAATACTAAAGTGCTGTTGGTACTGATGATGATCGTTGGAGTAATTAATATGATTACTGCTCTTCTGATTATGATATTAGAAAAAACCACAATGATTGGCCTCTTAAAATCAATGGGTATTTCTGACTTTAGTGTAATGCAGATCTTCCTGTACAATGCAGTTTACCTAGTAGGGATTGGATTGATTTTAGGTAATTTACTTGGATTAGGCGTCTACTATCTCCAAGATAAAACACATCTCCTTAAGCTAAACCAAACAAATTATTACCTCGATTATGTGCCTATGGAAGTACATTTGGTTGATGTACTGATGTTAAATATAACCACAATCATTGTTTGCCTTTTTGTACTGCTCATTCCTTCTTTATTGGTAAGTAGGATTAGTCCGCTAAAAGCGATTAGGTTCAAGTAATTAGCTAATTATTCAATAAGCTAATTAGCTAATGTTGATCATTCGATGGTAATCCAATTCGCCTGCTCTAAACCTGCAAAAGCCGTGCGTGTGGGTAAATTTAAGTAAGGATAGGTTACTTTCGAGAGGTATAATCCAGTAGGATGTGCCGGTTCTAACATTGCGGGGGTTACCCTTGAAATCAACATCGCTTCAAATTCAGCTACGCTCATGTTTCCGCTCCCTATTTTTAGCAGTTTTCCGGTAATAATTCTGATCATTTTACCTAAAAAACGATTTGATGCAATGTGGAAACGAATTTGATCGCCCTTTTTTGTGCTGTATAATTGCGCCTCCATAACATTGCAAATGGTATGCTCATTTTTATCGGGAGTGGTACAAAAAGCTCTATAATCTTTATATTTAGGCAATAAGTCTACCGCTTTTTTCATTTCGTTCAAATCAAGATCCGCAATTTCGTAATACGAGCTGAGCTGGTTCAGAAATGGATCTTTATGAGTGTGGATGTAATAATCGTACCTACGTTGCACAGCATCAAAGCGGGCATGCGGCTTTCCTTCCAAAGGGATGATATCAAAAATCGCTATGCTATGCGGCAAGAGCTTGTTAAGCCTAAATTTGAGGTCGAAATCCCAAGCATGGTCTATGTCTGCATGAAAAAAGAACTGACTTGCATTTACTCCTGCATCGGTTCTTCCACAGCCATTAATAGTTATTGGGTTTTTAAAAACCTGCGAGAGCTTACTTTCGATCACTTCCTGTACACTATAAACTTTTGGCTGTCTTTGCCAACCACTAAAGCTATGGCCATAGTAGGCGATGTGGAAGAAGTACCTCATGGGATAAAGATAGGGCTTTAACTTTAGTGTAAAAACAAGTTTCTACTTCGTGATCAAGAGCAGAGTGCTGGGGCAATCTTTATCATTATTAATGCCCACACAGCAATCAGACTTTTTTCATGATTTATTGGTTTTTGAATTTTAAAGATTGGACAAACGAAACGAAAGTTTTGCTATCCTCAGCATTATCTTTATCACCAACATAGTCTACTAGGAACATGTAATACCCACTCGGAATAATTAAAATCTTTTTTGTAACCTCTAAATTCCTATTACCACCTTTAATGGTATAATTTCCAGAAAAATAGTAGGATGGAATACTATCCACCAAAATTTGTTGTGTCTGTTCAGCTACGGTAAAGTCTGGAAAGAGCTTCCTTAACCTATCAATATATAAGCTTAGGTAATTTTTGTATTTGACAAAAGATTCCTGTTTTTTACTACTAACACCAATATTTAATGTGCTATTTACCCCATCATATGTGTTTGTTTCATATTTCTGGAGTCCAGCAATTAAAATATAAGCAAAGGTTGATTATACCATTTCTATCCACCCTTTTTTGCGTGTTAGGATCGGTTTTTATATCAAATGGTTTAAATTCTCTGGTTATCCAGCTTTGCGGACTAGTAAAACTAATTCCGTATGCCGTATCCAAATACACCTTTTGCGCCCATCCATTTGCCGAAAGCCCTACTATACAAATGATCAAAAAACTATATCTCTTCATTAATTCCCAATTTTTATAGATTGAACCAATGATTCGAAGGTCTTAAGGTCATCCACATTATCTTTCTCAGAAAGATAGTCCACTTCAAAAAGATACTTGCCATAGGGAATGTAGATCATCATTTTAGTAGCCCCAAAAATGTCATCACTGCCTTTTATGGTATAATGTCCTGAGAAATAATAAGACGTGATATTGCTCACCAGTACCTGTTGTGGATTATCTAATATGACAAAGTCGGGAAAAAGTTGTTTTAAACCATTCGTCATTTGGTACAGATCATCTTCGTATTGAATTTGTGATTTCTGGAAATTATTACTCACGCTAATCCTTATTGTTCCATTCACCCCACTGTAGGTATTTACTTCGTGTTTATAATACCAAGCAAGCAGTTTGTAGATATAGGGAGTTTTAACGCCTTTTATAATTACTTCTTCCTTACTTGGCTTGGCTTTTTTCTTATCGGGCTTAAATTGTTTCGCTATCCAATTTGGTGGCTGTATAAAACTGATGCCAAATACGGTGTCTACATAAATTTTTTGCGCATTGGCATTAATAGAAAATCCAATTAATAGACCAATGAATAAAAATCTTAACCTCTTCATTATCTATTCATTTTAGCGAGTTTCTTCAGTCCCAAGCAGCAACCATAATGCAAACCATCATGCGATACAATAAACGTTACCGCATCTTTTATACTGCTTAGTTCCAAACCGGGATAGGTAGAAATGGTGTAAGGGCTAAAATTATCAAATTTAGGGGTTTGTAAATCCAGCTCGAGCTGATCGATCGTGCTTAAAAGGTAACCTTTCATTTTAGTGATCTCTTCTTCACTAAGGTATTTTTCTGGTTTTGATCCGTTCTTATAAACGTCTACCAATTCGTCTTCAATCAAGAGCTTATTTCCCGAAAGTCTGTAGCATAAAAGCTGTTGACTAACCACGATATGACCGATCTGCCATGCCAAATTATTGTTAAAACCCGTGGGGATATGGTTCATCTCAGCGATGCTTAATTCTTGTACTAAAGTTAGTAATTTGTTTCTTGATGCCTTAATTACGGCTATTAGTTTTTCCATTGTATATACGCCTCGCGGATGATTACACCGATTTTTTAATGATTACACCGATTTGATGCAAATTGTAAACTGTTAATTTCCTAAGTTAATTACTCCACAAATCCAAACTTTAGTCTCCACGCTCCCAACTGAAAACTGATAACTGAAAATTGTCAACCGCCCTATTTCCTTCCCAACCACATCAACCCATCAATTATCATTTTATTTTGTATTTCGTTCTCAAAGGTTTGGGAGAGTGATGTAGTAAATTTATTGTATTTATGTTCATAATCCATATCGTTATGGCCCATATTCACATAGATCATTCTGTACTTTTTATTGGTCCAAACTACAGGATAATATCCGCTGTGCCAAATTTCATAGGTTTTTGGCCCAGTACCAAGAGGGAAGCTGGTAGAATCTATAGCAAGCAATACCGTGATATCGGGGTTTTTCGTGAGGTCCTTTTCCCATCTATACCATTCATTAGGCTGTGATTTGAAGGTTTCTGGAAGTTTTTTAGTTGCCGGATGATTTTTATTTACCCTTAATATGGCAGATGTTGGTCGCCATGTATTACTGCCGTATTGCCCTGAACCTAAAAACTCATCGTGGTACCAGTCCCAGTTCTGTGGAAATGCGGATGGTGATAATGCGAATGCAGCAAAATGAAAACCCATCCACGCACCTCCATTTTTCATATAAGTTTCGAATGCTGCTCTTTGTTCTGGAACTTCAGGGCGGGTATCCAAAAATAGTACCACTTGGTATTTAGCTAAAAAAGCAGCATTTAAGTTGCTCCAATTGGCAGTGGAGTCGTAGCTAAAGCCATATTTTTCAGCCATTTTTGGAAAAAATTTATTGGCTTCATGTACATAGCTCACATGTGCCTGATCATTTTTTCCGGTGTAAAAGGCGATTACCTTAAACTTCGGTGTTTTTTGAGCCATAGCACAGCTGATGCTAACTAGACTAAAAACAACTAAAATCAGAATCTTTTTTAGGGTATTCATGAAGAGATATTTTAAAGGTTAAATCAAACGCTCATCGCTTCGCGCCCACCGACAATCGCTTTGCGCTTAACGCCCAATGCTAATCGCTTTGCGCTTATTTCGCATTCTTCACATAAGTGTCCAACCAAGTATTCATTTCCCACAGCATGTGCAGCAAGTTTTCCTTTCCACGATAACCATGCGCTTCGTAGGGTAGGTATACAAACCGTGTGGTACCTCCAAAACCTTTTATGGCATTAAATAACCGTTCGCTGTTAATCGGAAAAGTGCCTGGGTTATCATCCATCTCACCATGAATTAACAATAAAGGTGTTTTAATCTTGTTGGCATAACTAAATGGGCTCATTTCATAATATAACTGAGGTGCATCCCAATAGGTGCGATCTTCGTTTTGAAACCCAAAAGGAGTTAGAGTTCTATTGTAGGCACCACTTCTGGCGATACCTGCTTTGAACAAGTTGGTATGGGCCAATAAATTAGCTGTCATAAATGCACCATAGCTATGTCCACCCACTGCCATCCGGTTTCTATCGCCAACACCCATGCTGCTCAATTTGTTTATCGCAGCTTCTGCATTTAACTGCAGCTGTTCTACAAATGTATCGTTAGGTTTTTTATCTCCAATTGCTACGATTGGCATTTCGGCATTGTCTAAAACCGCGTATCCCTGAGTTACAAAAAATAAGGGTCCACCTGAACTTATAGTGGTGAATTTATCTTGAGAGCCTCTAATTTGGGCGGCATCAGCTGCAGAGTTAAATTCGCGTGGGTACGCCCAGATCAATACGGGAAGCGAACCATCTTTTTCCTTATTATATCCTTTAGGAAGATATAGGTCGCCGGTAAGATCAATTCCATCAGCTCGTTTATAAGAGATTTTTTGTTTGCTTACCCCTTCTAACTGGGTATAAGGATTGGTGAAGTGAGTAAGCTGAACATCGGCTATCCTTAGCATCAAATTCTTAATAAAGTAGTTTGGTACAGCGGTTTGGCTTTCCCTGCGAGTTAATAAGGTTAATTTTTGCGGATCCAACACATCGGTAACCACTTCAAAACTTCCTTCTTGGCTCCTCCATAAAATTTCGGATTTTTTAGTATTGAGGTCAAATTTTGCCAAGAAAGGTAGATCGCCTTTGGCAGAAGCCCCGGTAGGATTGTTTAATAAAAGTTTAGTACCATTATCGGTTGTTAAGATTACCTGTCGACCGAATTTATTTTTTTCGGTTATCGGAAACCCTGGATTGTTGTACGCATCATTTGTACTTAATTCATAAAGTGTTTCTAATGCACCTGTAGTAGGATTGAAACGGCTTAATCTTGAGGTTTGTTTAGTTCTTGAATTTTCTCTAACCAACGCTAAAGTGGCATCGCCCCAACTGGTTCCGCTATAACGCATTTTGGTCTTGAAAAGTTCTTTCGGAGTACCATTAAAAGGGGCCGACAATTCTACTACGGCATCATGATATGGTACATTTTTTTTAATGAGACCGCTATCCAATGGGTTGGCCCAAACCAGGGTTGCCGCTTCATCATCCCGCCAATCAAAACCTCTTGGCACATTTTGCACGTTATCATTACCAGATGGCCTCACTTCGGTTGAGGGCAGGTCGGCCAACATTTTAACTACTTTTCCCGTCCTGTCGGTAATGTTTATCACCGATGGGAAACCTCCTGCTGATACCAAATAAGAGAATGGTTTTTTAATGGTACGCACCATCATATAATTTTTATCAGGCGATAAGCTTACACCGCTATAAATTGCGGGCTTCCCAATTAAAGTTTCCACTCCGTTTTTATTTTGCACTAGTTGGGATGTAGCAAAAAACTCGAACAACTGCTCATCAAATGGCGATTTGATCAAATCCTGTAATGTTGCATTGGGTGCTGCCTTCCCTAAATTTTGTTGAACAGTTGGCCCTTTGGGCATCAATGGGCGGGTAGGCGCTAAATTAGCAGCTTTTGTAATGGTTCTATAAAGAACGGTATTTTCATCAACCCATGTTGCGCCTCCATTACCCATTATGGCGTTAAGTGGCTGTTTGTTCATCTTGGTAGCCTTTCCTGTTGCAACATCGATTATATAGAGATCCACCTTGGTTTGAGAAGTATGAGTAATGGAAATTTTGGTTTCATTGGGGCTCCAATTTACATTTCCGCCATATAACGGACTAGGCAAACCGGTAACCGCAACAGTTTTGCCTGTTTTAATATTTTTTAAGCTAAAACTATTGATAAAAGTTTGGCGGCTAGGAGAATAATTGTTTGGATTTATGCGCATCCCCGCAATGCGGTATTCGGGCATCGCTAACTCTTCTACCGAAGGATACGAATTTCTTTCGCTTAGTAACATCCATTGGGCTTTACTATCGATGCTTACACTTGGCGTTGGTTTAGCAAGGAGAAGATCGGCAATCGCCTTTGGAGGCATTTGATAATTTATTGCGTCTTGGGCAAAAGTGCCAAAGCTTAAAGCAAGAAAGAATAGGTTTAGGATAATTTTTTTCATTGTAATTCTGTAAGGTTCCTTAGGGCTAACTTACGGATATTTGAAATAAATTATCACATGTATCAAAAATTTGATAGTGATTCTGCTTTATCTAATTTTAGAAACTGAGAGTACCGGCATCGGATTAACTTTAGCGGTTGGAGGTGGATTTACCTCATATATATTGTCCATGTGAATTAAGTACTGTGATCCATTTAGCTTAATTATCGCTTCCTTGTCATCGCATATTTCAAAACACAATTGAACGGTCTGTTCATTTCTTCTATCATTAAATTTAAGTTTAACATAAGAAATGCCAGATGTAATGCAGAAGAAATTAGGAGGACAGCGGTGATCTACAAATTCAATTAGCGTAACTGTGGCTCCAGTACCATTTTCAGGCATAGCTATAGTTTCGTTTAATTTAACCTTATAAATTCCTGATAAATCAGAATCGGAATCCTTTTCACAAGAGAGCAATAAAAAAGAGAATAAAAAGATTAAAATAATGGGGGCAACTTGTTTTTTCATGGCTTTATAATTTAATTTCAATTCCTATTGCTTATAGATTTTATGGCGCTAGGAGAGATAGTTTATTTTTTCACTTTTCTATTTTTTTAGTTGGATTGCCGAAACTAAACTTAAGATTTAAACCAGCAGAATTGATCTTTAAATTTTTCTCGCCCATATAGCCAATAACTGGTTTAAAATAAGGCTCGAAAATGAGGTTATTTGATTTTCCGATACGTTGATTTATGCCAATGGCGAAAATGGCGCTATTTGCAAGGTTAAATCCTTTGAATTTGCTTTTTTCTGTCTCTTCGCGATCAAATTTAGAGTTGCTCAACAAAGAAGAAGCAGTGATAATGGTATAGGTAAAGTCATACTTTTGCGCAAAGTAAGAATTTGAGTTTAGACCGGTTGAGATGTAGAGATTTTGCTTCCTTGTAGGATAGAATTTCAAAGAAATCGGTAAATCTAAACTTAATAATTGTGCATTGAGCTGAACATTGGATACCACTCCTGATTGGAGGAGATATGCCGAGCCCGGGTTAACAATGCTATAGCTGTTTGGTGCAGCAGATAGATCAGCCTGTAGCTTTTTTGAGCCCGAATTTGGCGTATAGTTTTGGTAAGAAATCTTATTTTGGCTAACTCCTGCCCCTACGCTCAGGTATAGACTCTTAGAAATTTTGACATTAGCATTTAAACCAAAGCCTGCATTTACTTTTATGTCATTATCATCATAATAATTTAAAAATGTGCCCGTAAAAACTTCGTATGAATTTTTAAAGTTCCTATTCTTTTTATCTTTTTGCTTAACCTTTGCAGCAGCTATTTTTGATTGTTCGTTTAAAAATTCTTCTGTGGTTTTTTTAGGTTGAAGAGGAACAGCTGGTTCTTTCTCTATGATTTTTGCCACCTGCACATCCTTTTCTGCACTGAGGGCAGAATCCATTTTAGTACCATCCAGCTTAACTTGGGCGGCGGGGTTAGTGATTTGCTGATTGCCAGATAACTGTTGGTTAAGCGTAGGGACTTCTATTTTTGTGATGATGCTAAGATTTGGTTTAATCTGAACCTTGTTTAACTGTGGATTAATCTTCAGACTTTCAATTTCTGTTAGAACAATGGCATTTGGAGCTTTAGTGATGGGTAGTGGGAGGGGTAGCTGACTTTCATTTTTGTTTAAGAAAAGGTTTTGGTTAGGCAATCCTTTATTTTCTAGTAGATTAAGTTTCCCGTTAACGATCAGTGGACTAGTTTGTATGATTGATTGTTCTTGAGTTTGGGCTTTTATATTTTCTGAGCTTTTTTGAGTAGCAACTTGGTGATCTATAATTACCTTGCCCTTTTTAGCTGTGCTTTCAGGCTGTACAACAGATTTTTCAATAATAGGCTTAGGCGCTTGCTGCTGCTCTACAATAGATTGGCTGATTTCTGGTTGAGGTGCAGGTTTTTCGAAGAACCATAACCCACCAATAAGCATTAAGCTTGCCGCAATTCCTATAAACCAATAAAGCGGAAACTTTCTGCTCGGTTCTTCTGGATATTTGGTACGAAGCATAGCCCATCCGATATCACTTTGCCCGTCGTCAAAATGATCGAAAACTGTTCTAATCTGTAAACTTAATTCTTCATCTAGATCCATCATCTTTTATAAATTGAATGCGTGATTAATAATTGTTGCAAAATTTGCTTCGCCCTGCTTAGATAAGTCCGAGAAGAACTTTCTGGAATATTTAGTAGGCTTGCAATTTCCTTATGTGTGTAACCGTCTATTTCGTATAGATTAAAAACCAAATGTTGAAGCTCATTTAAATTTTTCATCAGGCCCAAAATATCCTTAACCGATAGTTTCTCTATTCCAGAAACATAAGTGGTTTGAGGGTTGGTATCGGTAAGTTCAATAGCTTGATTAAATCGCATATTTTTTCGCTTATAATCGAGAGAGGTGTTAACCAGAATTTTTCTGAACCAAGCCTTAAAATCAGCATCTTGCTTAAACGTGTGTATAGCCTTGAAGACCTTAATAAACGAATCGTTTACGGCCTCCAGCGCATCATCCCTGTTAATAAGGTATCTCAAACAAACACCCATGGCATATCCATAAAACAGCTTATACAGCTGCTCTTGAGAAGGTAAGTGTGTTTTTTTGCACCTGTTGATCAGTTCGGATACTTCCGTTGTCTGTTGCGGCATCTATATAATTCGTTTTTTCATTCTTTAAGTATACGTCTTAACCTATATTGATAGGTATTTATAAAATCGCCGGGCTGTGGTACATATTTTGTTAAAATTAAACTGTCGCCTAAAGCCTCAAAAGTGTACGATCCGTTTAACAACAGTTCAGCATCAAAATTTGGCGGCCAAGTATTTTTGTCCTCGAAAGTAACAGTTTTTTTATCGTTCAGTGTAAAAACACCACTCCCTAATTTCACTCCTTTATAAACCTCGAAATTTCTGTTGTTTAGGGTGATTTCTGATCTACTGGTTTCTGTTTTGTTTTGATAAGTGGCCTTAAAAGTGCCAATGTAGGGGCCCTGGAAATCCATGGCATTGTTTGGTTTCTCGCAAGCAGCGCATAGCATAACCAGCGCTGAAATGTAAATTAGTTTCTTCATATAAGGGATTTTTAATCCTATACGTTGGCCATACCTCCAACGCTACATTAAAAATGAAAAAATATTGGTTTAAGGGAATGGCGTTGCCTATCTAGCTAGACAAAAATGTATTTTTTCTTTCCAGAACATTTATCTCAATTTTAAAATTTAAATGTGTCTATCGGTTTGACAATCTGATTGCCAATGTGTTAATTGTTCTTTCCCAGACTTTGTCGATCCCGTATTGAAAAAAATTATTTTCGGCATTTAAAGGTATTTATTTCGAGAATATCATAATAAATGTGGTAAATCACTTTGACAAACCCGTGTGGGTTAATTGCCTGTGCAGTTAACCTTTTTATTTTGTGTAAATTTGACCCATTATCCATTAACATAGATTTAAAAGTGTCTTTAGAGCAATTAAAATTAAGTAAGCCCCTAGTTTCTGCAATGACCGCTGCAGGTTATTTAAGTCCGAAAGAAATCCAGGCCAAAACCATGACCAGAATTTTAGGCGGACAAGATATTATTGCTATCGGTCCAGAAGGAAGCGGAAAAACAACAACCTATGTTTTGGGCGTGCTGATGAGGCTTAAATATGGCTTTGAAGAAGCTCCAAGAGCACTCATATTAGTGCCAACCAAAGAGAGGGTTTTAGAGGTAATTGAGCAGTTCGAATTGTTAAATAGAAATGAAACCATCCGGATTGTGGGTATCCACGCAGATGGAAGCATGGAAACACAGATAAACGAAATTACCGATGGTGTTGATATTGTTGTGGCGGTACCTTCTAGAGCTAGGGCGGTGTACCTGAAATTAGGACTTAACACAAATAAAATTCAACTTTTTGTTGTTGATGATGCTGCTGAAATGGTAAAATTAGGGATGCAATTGCCGATTGTGGAATTAGCCAACAGTATTCAAAAATGTCAACATCTAATATTTACAGATGTGCTTCATGATCGATTAAACACTATGATTGCGCCATTTATGAAGTTGCCGTTTACAATAGAAGTTGAAGATCTTGGCGAAACTGAAACTGCAACGCATACCCAACTTTTATATCACGTTCCCAATTTCAGAACCAAATTAAACTTATTAAATCTCTTACTTAAAGATACTGAAGTATTTGATAAGGTAGTGGTTTTTGTAAATACCCGTTTAACTGCTCAAACCCTTGCAAAAGACCTATTTGATGGCAAGGCCGATGATGTATTTGTATTTAAGCCCTTGTTTTTTGATGAAGCTGGGTTTGATGACATTGAGGATTTTAAAGCGATTAGCGAAGCTCGGGTATTAATTGTAGCCAATGAAGGATTAAATGCAATGAATTTGGACAACATTCCCTTTATTTTCCATTTCGAACTTCCGGTTCAAAAAGAGACCTACCTCAATAGAATAATTAAACAGGGTGATGAAGATGTTGTTGCCATTACGTTTACAACAGATCTGGAACTTCCGCAGGTGCGTAAAATTGAACAGGCAATCGGAAAGAAAATAGAAGTTGCTGATCTGCCAGAAGATTTGCTGATTGAAGAAGTTACCAAAGCATCATTGCAAAAAAGTAAACTACTTAAGGAACAGGAAGACGAAGAATCTTTCCGCGATGCTGCATTCCATAAGCGCAAGGATAGCAATTCAAAAACCTCAAATTTCGGAATAGGGCAGAAAGCGATCATGAATAAGAAAAAGAAACATTAATCAGCTAATTATTGATTAATACTGCTTTCTTTTCCATTTTTTCCGCATAGGCACTTGGGAAAATGGCATGTTTGTTTTTCGCCATTTTTTCCATAAGTTCTTTAATGTGTTCCTGAACCTTTATCGGTAAGGTGTAAAATGCAGCATCCACCTGTGTTTTTCTCAACCCATCAGTTAAACTATTTTGATGCCTTAGTGCAACTTTTTGGCCCTTATAATAAATTAATAGTTTAGCACGACCATCTTCATAGCCATTGCTGCCAAAAGTTCCGTAAACGATGATGGGATCAATTAAGCCATCATTATCTAGATCATTAAATTCGCAATATTTTGTCCAGAACCAAATCGAGCTCTCTTTCTCAACCCCTTTTTCAGTGGGTAGTCTAAAATCATTTATCTCCCATTTTTTAAGCGCAATGCCTTTATCTACTTTGAAGTTGAATGCTTTTATGGTGTAGTTAACAGTATCTTTTTCCTTGTTAATCGTATCGGCGCTTTCTGTTAATGCAACATAGTAAGTTCCGCTCTTGTCCGAATAGGTGTAGGCCCTAAAAATTGGGAAATTGATCAGGTTTTTTTTCTTGAAGGTGGACGTAAAAAATCCTTCTGTTTCTTCTTTTGTTAGCTTACTGCTACTAGATGAGCTAGTTTGTGCATTAGCGCTTATGACCATGATACCCAGCAAAAAAATAACCACGATTTTTTTCATGCCCAAATATAATAACAACGTGCAATTAATGGGTGATTTTTTTGAAAAGGTACTGGTTAAGCTATAGCAGGCTAATTCTCGTCCTTCAACGCATTGATATCTTTGATCAACTGCATAATCTCCAAATCCAAAGTCCCATTATATATTCCACGGATTCGTTTGTTTTTATCAATAAGCAAGAAATGTTCGGTATGCAAGAAATTGGTACTGTCTTTGGTAAAACCTAAATCTTCTTCGGCAAAATAAGATTGGCGGGCTAGCTTATAGATTTCGGCCCTACTTCCCGTTAATAAATGCCAATTTGGATTGGTGATTTGATATCGTTCTGCGTATTTCTTTAAAATCTCTACACTATCTAACCATGGAGTAACGCTGTAAGAGAGTAGGACTACGTTTTTATCCTCGTTAAATACGGAATCAATCTTTTTCATATTACTGGTCATTATTGGACAAATGCTGCCACAACTCGTAAAAAAGAAATCTGCCACGTGGATTTTTCCTTCTATTGTAGTTTGTGTAATGGTTTTTCCCTCCTGGTTTTTAAAAGCAAAATTTGCAATTTGGTGAGGTACCAGTTTAGGCAATTGCTGGGTATCACTTACAAATAACGGAGTAAAATTTGGCGTGTTATAATAAGGTAGTTTCTCTTGCTCAGTCTTGCCATTACAAGACAAAATCATGCTACTAATGCTTAATAAACACGCTATCCGCAACATTAATGCAGTTTTTTGTGCCCAATAATCCATATCTTCTGTTGTTTTTGATAACATAGTTTGCACGTATTTTTCCATTGATCCAATACATTTTTTGAGAGCCGCTTTCATATCCCTTTTCGTAATGAAATTCTTTAAATAAGGCGCCAGTTTCATACCATTCTTTGTTTACACCATTAAATTCATCGTTATCAAATTCATATGTAAATTTTAATTTACCATTTGGCCACCATGCTTTATGTACGCTTACTTTTTTCCCTGCACTATAATATCTTTCTTCTGCCAGGATATGGTTAGGATACCATTTTTTGATAAGGCCTTCTTCAAGTCCGGCGTAATAGGGTTTTACAACAGCAGTGTCTCCGCTCGGATACAGTAAGTATTGGTATCCAGAAAATGGTTTTTGCTGATAATAAACGGTATCCTGATGATATCGAAAATTAGCATCGTTTACATCTTTAAAAAACAAGGGCACTGTTTCTACTGTCTTTTGCTCGTGTAGAGCGAATTTATCCTTATAAAATACCACAAGGAACAACGCAAATGCTGCAATGAAATAGAGTTTAGCCGTAGTGCTCATTTAATAGCTTACTGTACCTGAAGTTCCATAAAAGCCCGCTCCATTTAAGTAAGGGGCATCGGTAGAAAAATGATAATGGTAAATCCCCGCAGGATAATCAGCTGTAACGCTGGTATGACCATGGTAAGCATCTAAGCTCGCAGTAGCAACAGTGGTGCCATTTTCTTTTGGACCGTACACAGGGAAACCATCTAAGAGAAATCCCATCAGTGCATCGGAACCTTTTGTGGCGGTTAATTTAATTGGTTCTACATGATAATGGTATCTTGAGCCTGGGTCTGGGTGGCCATAACCCTGATCAAAACTTACGATTTCGCCCCCTAGAGCAGCACCACCACCTGCATATTGATTGTATAAAGGAACCCCGTTTATTGCCACTCCGATGGGACCCATAGGCGTACTGGCATGCGTAGTGGCAACAACAGGATTTAAAGGAATTTTAAATGTATAGGCTGTTGAAACCATGCTATTAGGATTCTTCGAAAAGGTATTCCCTCCAAAAGTTATCCCATTAAATGCTTCGTACAACGCATTATTGGTTGCATAATAAGCACTTTTATGATCAGGAAGTCCGTTGCTCTTAATTGTTATATAACTTCCATCTGAGGTAATGCTCGAAGCACCGTATATTTTCTTATAAACATCAGGAACCCCGCTACCAACGCTTGTAATTATCACGGGATTGGTTACCGTTGGCTCAGTTGTAGAGCCAGATTTTTTGCAGGCTAACATAATGATTACCAGTAGCAAGGTAATGAACGAGTTTAAGCAAATAGATTTCATGATCAGCGAGTTAATTAGTGGATTTAAGTTTAAGATTGGGTTTTAATGATTAGACGATCTATCTTCTTTAAATCCTTCGCTTAACCGAAAAATAATTACGGATGTGGCTGTGGCCTTGCCTCTTGCTCATTTGGAGGTGGCGCCATCCCGGGCTCTCTACCCAAAGGTGGACGGTTAGGAGGCCCCGGACCATGATGAGGCATCGCCATCAATTCGGTTACCTGATTAATGATAGCATCAAATTTCTTTTTTTGTTCATCATTACACATTCCCCTTACCTTTTCAAAGTGATGAAGTGTAATAAGATCTAATTGCTCTGTATAGGTACTAATTACCTTTGCAGCTGCTAATTTGGAACTATCACTCAAATCGGGTTTGGATAATAAGCTAAAGAAATTATCCTTTGCATCTTTAAGCTTATCGCGTATCGGGCGGATGGCTTCTTGGTGCTGTTGTGCCAATGCCATAAACTGCTCTTCTTGAGCCTTAGTAAAATGGAGTTCGTGGATAATAAACTTAGCTGGACCGCCCATTGATTGTGGGGGGCGGCTTTTTTTGTCGACCCAAAAAACCACAATCGAAGCAAGATTGACCACTAGCAATAACGCTACTACCAGCGTAAACCATTTTTTATATGCAATCTGTTCCATTTTTTTTTAATAAGATGAAATATGTTGATCATACGCACTGGCAAAGCTTTCTATCGAAGAAGTTTCTGCCACTTTTATAGATTTGTTTTGTTGTATTAATATGAACGCGTTTGCCAGTAAAAAAAGCAATAAAGTACTGATCATCCACATTGGTTTTAGTGGGAAGTTCCAAGTAGACTGGGCCTGTTCATTTTCTAAACGAGTAATTAATCGATTATAGAAAAAGTCTTTCGGTTCAGCAGCCTTTATTCCCGCTAAGCTTTCTAGATACAGATCTATTATAGGTTCATTTTCCATTGGCTTAATCATTTTTATACTGCTGTAATTTTTTCTGTAAATTGTGTTTTGCTCTAGAGATCAGCGATTCTATGGCTTTGATACTTTGTTCCATGATATCGCAAGCCTCCTCATATTTTAATCCCTGAACTTTAATTAAAGTAAAGGCAATTTTTTGTTTCTCAGGAAGTTCATTTATTGCTTTAAAAAGTATAGCTGCTCTTTCCTTATTTTCTAGCGCGATACCCGGGTGATAAAAAGCTTCTTTCTTAGGCTTCCCATCATTTGGCATCCACCAAGGCATTATCCCTTGTAATCTTTGTCTATTTTTTCTTTGCCTTAGCTTATCCAATGCTTTTCTTACCGAAATTTTATACAACCAAGTTACCAATGAACTATCCCCTTTAAATTGGGCTATGGAATGGTAAACCTGGATAAAAACTTCTTGTGCGGTATCATCAGCTTCAGCTTCGTTCTGTAAAATGTTTATAATTGTATTGTACACACGGGTGCGATGCGAATCTACCAGATAGCGATAGGCCGTTTCACTTCTCTCCCTTAATTGATGGATTAATTCGTTTTCTTCCAATACCTAGTAATCTTTAGACGATCAGGATTCTAGAATCCTTCGCTCTTAAAGATTATTATTCTAACGAATTCTGGTATGGGTTTATCGGCGAATGGGCTAGTTGTATCGATAAACTTGTGACAGTTAGTTCACTACTGGTTGTAATTAGGCTGGATCAAATCCCATAAATTACCATATAAATCTGCAAAGACAGCAACCTTGCCGTACTTTTCTAGTCTTGGAGGTCTCACTATTTTAATCTGATTCTGAACTAAATTTTGAAAATCACGGTCAAAATCAGCGGTATATAAAAATAAAAAGACCCTTCCCCCGGTTTGGTTACCTATCCTGCTCTGCTGCTCTTTGGTTTTGGCCTTCGCCAATAGGATCTTCGTGGCATTTAAATCTTTGGAGCCAATCAATACCCAACGTTTATCCTGGTCAATTACCGTATCCTCATGGAGGATAAAATTCAGTTTTTTGGTGAAAAAATCAATTGCTTCATCGTAATCCTTAACGATCAATGAAATATGTGCGATCATTATATTAATTATTGATTAAACTTTTTTGTTAATTTTCATCTTATTTTCTATCCAATCATGAAAATAAATGATCAGCGCAATTGATAGGTGATACACAGCCAGGACTTCACTTATTAAACCATTTTTATCGATTGCATGTAAATTGGCTATTCCATTAAAAATGTGGTAGCCGGCCAAAAGAAAAAGAGCAAATTTTGATTTTCCGGAAACGAAAGCAATAACAAGCAACAGTGCTATTAATCTCGCAAGTTGATAAGGCAGTCTTTGTGCTCCAACAGCATTGAAGACTAAGGTTATTAAGATAAGCTCCACAACTAAGTTAAAAATGATAGCGATGTAGAGTACCGGTCTTTCTTTCATAGTAGTAATTTCTCCATTAGCTAATCCCCAAATCACCCAATTAGCCGATTACAATTTCTTAGCTTCATTCCAATACACATCCATCTCTGCTAGGGTCATATCCTGTAACGCTTTTCCGTTTTCTTTTGCCTTACTTTCTAAGAATTGGAAACGTTTAATGAATTTCTTATTGGTTTTTTCTAATGCATTTTCTGGATTGATATCTATAAATCGGGCATAATTAACCAACGAGAAAAGGAGGTCCCCGAATTCGTTCTCTGCTTTTTCTTTATCAATAGCTATGTTTTCTGCAATATTAAATTCGGCTTTAAACTCTTGCAATTCTTCTTCAACCTTTGCCCAAACCTGTTCTTTCTCATCCCAATCAAAACCAACACCTCTGGCTTTTTCTTGGATTCTGCTGGCTTTAACCAACGCAGGCAATGATGCTGGTACCCCACCTAAAACCGATTTATTTCCTTCCTTCAACTTCAACTGTTCCCAATTTCGCTTTACATCTTCTTCATTGTTTACCTCCACATCACCGTAAACGTGAGGGTGACGGTGGATTAGCTTGTCGCAAACACTGTTCAGCACGTCTGTAATAGTAAAATCATTGGTTTCGCTCCCAATTCTTGCATAAAAAACCAGGTGCATCATTAAATCTCCCAGTTCTTTTTTTATTTCAGGCAGATCCCCCTCCAAAATTGCGTCCGAAAGCTCATAGGTTTCTTCGATGGTGAGATGCCTTAGCGTTTCCATGGTTTGTTTTTTATCCCATGGGCATTGGGTGCGGAGCGTATCTAACACCGTTAATAATCTTAAAAACGCGGTATCGGGTGTGGTAGTTGCAGGAGGTGGAATAGTTGAAGGCATATTATTTAATGATGTTAAAAGCAATAAGCATAGTGGTAATAAAAAGAACGATAAGACCGCTTAAAAACAGTATATCCGCAATACGTTCCAATCGGAAAGCCCGATTAGTTTTGTTGCGCATAGCGAGAAAAGAAAGCAAGCAACTGCTCATAAAAATAATAATTGCAAGGGCCGCACCTTCATCAATATATGATGATTCTCTAAGGTTTGAAATTTTAACGGAGGTTAAAACAATAAAGCAAAATCCTAATAAATTAGCAGATGTATTTAAAATATGTGGTGCCCTGTTCTCTCGTTCGTTACTCATTTTATTCAGCATCTTCCAGTTGGATTTTTTTGGTAATTCTATAAATTCTCCGTTTTCTTGGTGGTTTATGTCCCTCGCCTAGTAAAATGCCCCAAGGCTCTAAACCATCAACTCTTTCGAAAATTATTTTCAACATCGCTAAATAGGGGATACATAAAAACATACCCGAGATTCCCCAGACCATTTCGCCGATAATGATACCTATAAAAGCGAAAAGTGCATTAATTTTAACTTTTGAACCAACAACTAAAGGCATTAAAATATTTCCATCGATGGTATGGATTCCCACAAAAACCAAGATTACTAAAAGAGCTTTAGCCGCACCTGCCGTGGCAAAGGTTATAAGTGTACTTAGCAACAATGCGGTAGAAATCCCCAAGTAGGGGATGATGTTAAAAATGCCAGCTATTAACCCTAATAAAATAGCATATTTAACTCCCAAAATGGATAAGGTGATCATCATCAAAAGGGAAACGATCAGCATCTGCAAAAAGAGTCCGGTAATGTATTTTTTAATGATCCGCTGAATTTCCCTGGTAATATCTGACACTCTGGCTTTGTGTTCTTCGGCAAAAACAGTAGTTAAAAAGCGATATAAAATTCTCCGATAATTGAGGATGAAAAAAGTGAATAATAAGGTGAATGCCAAAAATAACAGTGTTGATGATACCGTAAGAAAGGTACTCGCTATGAGAACAGCGCTCGTTGCCAAAGAATTCTCTAGACTATCTGAAATATATGTTTTTTGCTTATCGATATTGATATGAAAGGTAGTGGCTACCCAATTTTGAATATCATGAAAAGCGGTTGTTACCTGTTTAACTAATAGTGGCCAGTCATTCAATAATTCTGTTAATTGATTTCCCAAAAAATAAAGGATGATATAAATTACTGCTATCATGCAAACTACCGCGACAATAGACGATATACTCCGTTTAAATCTTAATTTTTGCTCTAAATAGTTGGAGAAGGGGAGCAATAAAAAAGCCATCAATAAAGAGAAGAGCAATGGGGCAAATAAGCTTTTGCCTAAAATGGCCAAATAACCTATCATGATAATGGATAATAGGACCAATGCCAACTTGGCTACAAAAGGCAAGGAAATTTCTCTCATTGTAATTTTAATTAATGGTATAGTTTAACTTATTTAAAGATAACGGATTATTAGCTAATTGGCTAATTAGCTAATTTTTGACGCCCTTAATCATTTCGCGTTTTCCCGCTGCACCTGGTAGTTTTTCTATGTTTAGTCCGCAGCTTTTAAGCGCTCTTTTTAAATTCCCGGTTATGGCATAACTTACAAAGACACCGCCAACTTTAAGGAAACTACAAGCATGCGCTATCATTTCATCAGTCCACATTTCTGGTTGATGCCTAACTGAAAAAGCATCAAAATAGAGCAGGTCAAATTGTTTATCAGTCGTAAAACTGGCCAAAGTAGTAGGCATAATTTGCAGGTTGCATTGCGCTGATAACGCTTGCTCGCTTAATAGTGACTTTTCATAGCCATCGATAAAATTTTTCCAGATAGAACGGGGTACAAAATCTTGATACCCTGTGGTTTCGATCACATCCAATGGGAGAGGAAAAGCTTCTACACCCATATAATTTATAGGAACATTTAGCTCATTGGATTTTTCGTAGCTAAGAACGAAATTTAAACCTGTACCAAATCCTATTTCTAGGATACGAACTATGCTCGTTCCATTTTTATCGATTACGTATTTTAGTCCCGCATCAACAAAAACATGCCTGCTCTCTTGTAACGCACCATTTGTTGAATGATAATATTCTCCCACAGATTGGTTAAATAAAGTGTTTGATCCATCTGCGGTTGGTGTAAGGATGTTCATTTTGTAAAAATACGAAATCTATCGCTTTAACATCCTAACTTTATCCCGAAGTGATGTCTTTGGCAACAAGTCCGGCTAGCTCCGAAGCAGTTCCTATAGGATTATCGGGTAACCTTTAAACATTACAACCTTTAAACATACACCAATGGATATAGAAACTTTTAGAGAATTTTGTTTGGCCTTGCCTGGCACCACCGAGGGCATGAAGTGGGAGCATCTCTGCTTTATGGTAGAAGAGAAAATCTTTGTAATTATCGCAATAGACGATGGAAATAGTTTTTCTACTAAATGTACCCCCGAAGAATTTGATGAGCTTATAGCGAGAGATGGAATTAAACAAGCGTCTCACATGGCCAAAAAACAATGGGTTCAGATTGATAATCTGGAGATTTTGACGGATTCTGAATTAAAGAAAAGAGTGGAAACTTCGAGGAAATTGGTTTTGTCCAAGCTTCCGAAAAAGGTACAGGAAAGGTATAATGAATAAAATTAAAAAGTTAGCCACAGATTAAAAATGATTAGTTTTTTGAAATAAATATAAAAGGGTCGTTTTTTGAAATTACATGAAATACCCTAAAATCCTTTTTAATCTGTGGCTAATAATTTAATGCAGTAGGTAAATAGTCTTGCGTTTGGCGCATGGCGTTTCCAAAAGTTTTATTAAAAAACCACAGATGCGCAGATTTTGCCACCGTGAACTGCTCAAAAGGTAATCTGTGTAGATGTGGCTAATAATTTAATGCAATCAAATTATAATAGAACTTAATTAACTTGTAGTTACGAGGCTAGCTTGATAAGCTAACAAGTCTCTTTTTGCCTCGAAGTAATGTTTCAATAAAACATCTTGAAAATTTCTTAAGCTAACGAACAATATTTCTAATGCTGCATCATTATATTCATTACTGAACTCCCAAAAATAGGTGTGTTTTTCACCTACATATTGCTGTAAATTTTTTCTCACTTCATCTGTTATTAAATTTTCATAAGTGGCATCAGTTAGCATTGCAGTGATTTTTTCTTTTAATTTAATCTCTTTAGGCTCTAGGTTTAAGAGATTTGCTTTAATCGTAGCAAAAGGTGTAGTAACATGTATAAATTCAAGGCTGGTTGCAACATCATTATAACAGTTGATGTTATCCTCGAATGCCTCGTCTAATGAGGCCAAGTATTTATATTTTTCAATCCATACCGCCTCTTTCTTGGCTTTTTTTGCGATATAATTGAAATAGTTTAAAACTTCGACGTCATTTTTTGCTATTCTATCCTTGATTTCCTTTAATTCATTATCTAATTGATCAATTAATTGCCCACATGCCTCAATCGTATATTTTTTTCCATCGTAATCAAATGTTTTAATGTTATGGCCCCCTTCAGCAAGTTGTTTAAGAATTTCGATATCATTAACTATACTCGAGGATTGATAAATTAAATCCATGATTGAATCACTAAAGAGTTTATTGATGTGCAGGTCGTCAAACACTAAGGTATTATCGATATCACTTTCGACTTTGTAAATTGGATTTTTATCGTCAAAATATCCCCTATAAACCTTTGGGAAAGAGTTTTTAGCACTCTCGGCCATAAATTCTGCCATAAACTCTTCAGTAGAAATTAACTGTTCTTCGGCCTTATATCCTGCGGTAGAAAAAATTAATTTCGTCATTGCTGATTTAATTGAGGGCAAATCATCAAACAAATCGATTGCAATTCGGTGATCAATAGATACTGTTGGTATGCTAAGTTGCTTAAGTGCTGCTACCCGATCTTTAGTGCTTGGATGTGAAGACCATTGATCCTTAATTAAAAGTTTTGATTTGTTATATTTTGACAAATGCTCAATAGGTACATGGGGCAGTTGATTTTCTATTTGTAATTCTACTTCTTTAGCGAAAAAATTCATTACACAATGTTGTTGTGGATATAGATCTGTAGTTTTAACTGCACTTTCAATTTTATTGTTGTAAAACGAGAGCACTTTATCAAGTGAGAAATTTGCCAGATCGAGCCTTAATAATGAACTTATTAAAGGTTCTGAACCAGCCACATTGGCCGCAACTTCATCTGCATGGTATTCCATTTCTCTAGATAATGCCATGTAATTAAGATTGAGAATGGCATAAATTTTCTTTAAGATCCATTGGATCCCTGAAACAATAGCCAATGCCAGGCGTACAAAAAGTGTAATGATACCATGAATATTGGCTAGTTTGCTAATAAGGTTTTCGAACGAACTGTTATCATACAATATGTTGTAAATGATCTGATTTACATTGTAAACATAACTACCGACCTTCATGGTGCGTTGAGAAAAATGACCAAATTCGTGCGCTAAAATTGCTTTAAATTCCGTTACCGATACACTGTTAACCAGACCCATTCCTATTTGAAGATTTTTTTTGATCGGTAAAAACATGCTCCAAAAATTGCTGTCATAAAATACCGACGCATTTACATCTGAAGAAAGATATACTTTTTTGGGAAAGTCGGTTTGAACTTGCAGCACAGTTTCATCAATAAAGCCAAATAACTGAGGTTGATCTTTACGTTGAATTTCCATCAGGTGAGACCGATCAATCTTATGGGAAGTAAACATAAATTTGATTAGGAAAAACAAAATGAGAAAGCCAATAGAGATGATGCCTAATCCAGCAATGAGCGTGTAAAATGATGGACGGGCCGTAATGATGAAAATGCCTACATATCCACAAAGTGCGGTTAGAGCAATGGCCAACACGAATAAGATGAAATAGATAACGATAAATAGAATAATTGCCAAAATAGATCTTTTGGCCATTTTTTTGAAATTAGGCGATACTTTAGTGAGAGCGGTAGACATAAATGAGAGTGTAACTATTGGTACTATAAAACTATTATTCTGGTTCTTGATTTCCAAATCGAAAAGCAAAAAAAAAGCGCCTAGTTAAAGGCGCTTTTTTTTACCAAAGTCTAATTCTATCCTCTGGTTTTTTATATAATTTATCCCCAGGCTTCACATCAAAGGCCTGATACCACGCATCCATGTTAACAGGTGCACCAATAGTTCTATACGGACCAGGAGAATGTGGGTCGGTTTTAATCAGCTGTGCTGCGTTTTCAGGTAAGATATTACCTCTCCATACTTGTGCCCATGACAAAAAGAAACGTTGATCTGGAGTAAATCCATCAATTTTTTCATTGCTCTGTCCCTGCTTGGTCATTTTAAACGCAGTATAAGCCGCATTTAATCCACCAAGATCTCCAATGTTTTCTCCCATGGTTAATTTGCCCAATACATGGATCGTATCTACTACGGTATATGAGCTAAACTGATCTCCCAAGGCTTTTGTTTTTTCGTTAAACTTAGCTCTGTCTTCATCTGTCCACCAGTTTTTAAGATTACCGTCTTTGTCGTACTGACTTCCTGTATCATCAAATCCATGACTCATCTCGTGTCCGATAACTGCACCAATGCCACCATAGTTTATCGCATCATCAGCATTTGGATCAAAAAACGGAAATTGTAAAATTCCTGCTGGAAACACAATTTCGTTCATTGTAGGGCTGTAAGAGGCATTTACTGTTGGAGGTGTCATTCCGAAACGGGTACGATCTACTGGTTTACCTAATCTTCCGATCATTTCTTTGTATCTCCAAACATCCGCATTGCGTAGGTTTTGGAAATAAGAGTTTCTACTAATTTCTAGACCGTTATAGGTTTGCCATTTAGTGGTATAGCCTACTTTTGGTGTAAATGCATGGAGCTTTTCTAGTGCTTTTTTCTTGGTAGCTTCACTCATCCATTCTAAACCGTTTATTCTAATTTCGAATGCTTTACGTAGGTTTACAATCATTTGATCCATGCGCTCTTTTGCTTCCGGTTTAAAATATTTTGCTACGTACAGCTGTCCTAATAATTCTCCGATAGTGCCATCAGTTAAACTGCTCATGCGTTGCCAACGAGGGGTGGCAACTTTTTGCCCGGTTTGAGCCTGTGTAAAAGCGAAACTTGCATTTACAAATGGAGAGCTTAAGCTACTAGCAGCCCCTCTTAACACATTCCATTCCAAGTAACTTTTCCAATCTGCCAAACTTACGGTGTTCAGCATTCCGTCTAACGATTTGAAAAATGAAAGAGAATTTACCAGAACGGTATCCTGTCCTACAACTCCCATTTTTGGCATTAAGGCAGTCCAATTGATATTTGGTGTTACCTGGTTAAATTCTGCAACGGTTAATTTGTTGTAAGTTTTGTATTGATCACGCATTTCGATACGGCTCATCTGGGCTTCAGCAAGTGCTTTTTCTACATCAAAAACGGTTTGCGCTTTTAGTTCAGCTTCTGCTTGGCTATATCCGATCAAGGTAAAAAGCTTAACCATATACACACTGTAAGCCGCTCTGATTTTTTTACTTTGTGGATCGTCTCTTAAATAGTAATCCCGATCGCCTAAACTTGTTCCGCCTTGCGAAATGTTAACCAGGTATTTGGTTACGTTTTTTCTATCCTGGCCAACCCCAAATCCAAACATACCCCCACCTACTCCCGAAGTGCGCATGTAAGCAATATGATCCAATAAAGCTGGAACACTGTTTATTTCTTTGATTTTTGCCAAATCGGCTTTAATAGGAATATATCCCAGTTTTTCGATAGCAAGACTATCCATTGCTGCCGCATAAAAATCGCCCACACGTCTGGTAACGGTACCTGGTGCAGCACTTTTATCGGCTGCTGATTGTTCTACTAGGCTTCTTACCGCTTGGATATTAAACTCGCGAAGTTCGTTAAATGTTCCCCATCTTGTTTCTTTAGCAGGAACCGGATTGTTTTTAACCCATGTTCCGCTGGCATAACGGTAAAAATCATCACCTGGTTTTACACTAAGATCCATGTTAGCAGGATCTATATATTTTCTAGGCACACTCTGCGCATAGCTAGAAAAACTTCCCGTTGCGAGCCCGAGAATGACAAAGTAATTTGTAAGTTGTTTCAGTTTCATACTTTAAAGAAAATTAAAGATGAAAAATAGGAATTAGCTATTAAACTAAAGCAAGGTTAATAGAAATATTACTTATTAAACCAATAATAGATTTTACTTAAGCCAATTTTGCGAAAAATATCGCCATTAAATAGTGCCAGTCTGAACGATTTCATGTTTTGCATGTTTTATAGCTATTTAACATAATTTAACACCTTTTATTGTGCAAGCATCAAAAAATGATTAGTAAATAAATTAAAAATTATGTTTTGCCTCGTTGCATCAGAACGTTAACGGTTTTCGTTTAAGCATGCAATTTAACCATCAAGAAATTTAGATAGTTAAGATTAAATGGCCTTGGCCTTAACTTCTTAATGGTTCACCTTTTATGCATGGAGAACACGAACTCCCAACTCTAACTACCAACTCACTTCGCGTTCTTGGCGCCCTTTGCGGTTATTTCGCCAACTGAAAACTACCAACGGGACTTTCTCCTTTCACCTTTATTCGCTATTTTTGTGCTTTTCCAAATCCTAAATGAGTACAGCTACAACATATAATCCTGCCGAAACCGAAGATAAATGGTACAG
Source organism: Pedobacter sp. NO84 (assembly GCF_059703915.1). Classification (NCBI taxonomy): domain Bacteria; kingdom Pseudomonadati; phylum Bacteroidota; class Sphingobacteriia; order Sphingobacteriales; family Sphingobacteriaceae; genus Pedobacter; species Pedobacter sp. NO84. The sequence goes on along the minus strand of NZ_AP046575.1, from coordinate 2,166,066 downwards.
TTACTGGCTTAGTAAGAAATTTTTTCATTCTGAGCCCGACGAGCGCGAGCCTTACACCATTGTAATTCCGCCACCTAACGTTACTGGAGTGTTGCATATGGGGCATATGCTTAACAATACCATTCAGGATGTACTGATCCGCAAAGCTCGTATGCAAGGAAAAAATGCATGTTGGGTACCTGGTACAGACCATGCTTCTATTGCAACAGAAGCAAAGGTGGTAGCCATGTTAAAAGAACGTGGAATTAATAAAAAAGACATTTCACGCGAAGAATTCTTAAAATATGCCTGGGAGTGGAAGGAGAAATACGGAGGCATCATTCTAGAACAATTAAAAAAATTGGGGGCTAGCTGCGATTGGGACCGTACCCGATTTACCATGGAAGATGATCTATCTGAAGCGGTAATCGATAGCTTCATCCATCTATATAAAAAAGGAAATATCTACCGTGGCATTCGCATGGTAAACTGGGATCCGAGCGCAAAATCAGCGGTTTCTGATGAAGAGGTAATCCGTAAAGAGGTAAACTCTAAGTTGTACTATGTTAAATATGCTATAAAAGGCATGGAGCATGGGGCGGAGAGCCACACTCCCAACTCCCAACTCTCAACTCTCAACTCTCTTACCATCGCCACCACTCGCCCAGAAACCATCATGGCGGATAGTGCGATCTGTATTAATCCCAACGATGAACGTTACTTTCATCTGCATGGAAAGAAAGTGTATGTGCCCTTAATCAATCGTGAAATCCCTATCATCCAAGATGAATATGTAACCATGGATTTTGGTACAGGTTGCTTAAAAGTTACCCCCGCCCACGACCTCAATGATTATGAACTGGGCATCAAACACCAACTTCCGGTAATCGACATTTTAAATGATGATGGAACCTTAAACGATAAGGCAGAAATACTGATTGGTGAAGACCGTTTCATCGCGCGAAAAAAAATAGCCAAAATGCTTGAAGAGGCTGGGCATTTAGAAAAAGTGGAGGATTATAAATCGCAAGTAGGTTATTCTGAGCGTACAGATGCAGTAATCGAACCCAAACTTTCCCTTCAATGGTTTTCTAAAATGGACGAGTTAGCAAAACCAGCATTGGCTGATGTATTGAATGGAGAAGTTAAATTAATTCCAGAGAAATTTATCAATACGTATCGCCACTGGATGGAAAACGTAAAAGATTGGTGCATAAGTAGGCAATTGTGGTGGGGACAACGCATTCCGGCCTGGTATTTCCAACATGAAGAACCCGTTGTGGCTAAAACCAAAGGAGAGGCAATTGAAGAACTCATTAACCGCCACCCTGATCGAAGTAAGCTTTCAGAAGAGGAAAAAGCAGGATTTAGAGCACAATGTGGACAATTTATTACTCAGGATGAAGATGTAATGGATACGTGGTTTTCGTCGTGGTTATGGCCAATTTCTGTTTTCGATGGCTTTAAAAATCCAGATAATAAGGATATTAATTATTACTATCCAACCAATGATCTAGTTACTGCCCCAGAAATTCTATTCTTTTGGGTAGCACGAATGATCATGGCCGGACATGAATTTAGAGGACAAAAACCGTTTACCAATGTTTACCTTACCGGAATCGTACGTGATAAACTGGGAAGAAAAATGTCAAAATCTTTGGGCAACTCCCCTGATCCCATTGGGCTGATCGAAAAATATGGCGCAGACGGGGTACGTGTAGGTATGTTAATGTCTTCGCCCGCTGGAAACGATTTGATGTTTGATGAAGCGTATTGCGAGCAGGGCAGAAATTTTGCCAATAAGATTTGGAATGCTTTCCGTTTGGTTAAAGGATGGGAAGTAGATGATAATTTAGCCAACCCCAACACGCAGGCGATTACGTGGTTCGATAACAGGTTTAACGAGGCATTGGCTCAGATCGAAGCTAATTTTAAGCAATACCGATTGTCTGAGGCGTTAATGGATACCTATAAATTGGTTTGGGACGATTTCTGCGCATGGTATTTAGAAATGGTAAAACCCCAATACCAACATCCAATAGATGCCGAAACGAAAAAAATAAGCATCCAGTATTTTGAGCAGATTTTACGATTGCTACATCCATTTATGCCCTTTATTACAGAAGAACTCTATCATGATGAGCTATTTGGAGAGAGAACCGAAATGGATTGCTGTATTGTAGCTTCATACCCTACAATTGGAAAAGCCGATACCAAGCTTTTAAACGAAGCGGAACAGATCAAAAATATTGTTTCTGAGATCAGGAATGTAAGAAATACGCGTCAAATTTCTCTAAAAGACTCCTTGCCTTTAGCCATTAAAATAAATTCTGATCTGGATTTCGAAAAATGGACCAACATCATTTTTAAACTGGCAAACATCAGTGAAGTGGAATTGGTTAATGATAAAATTGCCGGTGCTGCAAGCTTTATGGTAGGTAAGGATGAATTTTTTATCCTCCTAAATGAAAATATCGATCTTGACGCCGAAAGAGAACGCTTAACCAAAGAATTAGAATACCTGCAAGGATTTTTAAAATCTGTGGATACAAAATTGAGCAACGAACGCTTTGTTCAAAACGCAAAGCCAGAAATTATTGCCAACGAAAGAAATAAAAAGGCAGATGCTGAATCCAAAATCAAGATTATTACTGAGAGCTTAGAAGTGTTGGAGGGATAATGTGTAGACGGATAAAATGAACGAATTTTTTTAAAAAAAAGCGTCAGTCTTAGTTTATGAAGATTAATATTAGCGCCTAAAGCCCATCCTGCGGCCTAAAAGCAATTGACGTATTATTCCGTCCCGATAGCTATCGGGATAGCATTCACAGCCCTGATCTTTGGTTCTTTCCATCAAGGGAAAGGACGAAGCGCTCCCCGCGCAGGGGAAAAATGAACTATCTGTTTAAGTGTTTTTGTTACGAATTATTCACTTCTATTATGATGACCACAAAAGATTAATTTTTCTACATTAGGAGTACAACTTCACATGAAAATTTCAACACTATTTTTAATTGCTATTCTGTTTTTTTCTGCCTGCCAAAGCGAGCATAAGCAAACTCCTATTGCTCCAACTACTAAGAATCCGATGTTGATTACTTGTGATGGAGTGGGCGAACTGAATATTAACGATACCTATGCTGAGGTGCTTGGCAAAGCTGGAAAATCGAATGTCACCACTGATTCTGTACTAGTTGATGGTAAATTCTATAACATGTATTGTACAACCGTTTGGAAAGGTACTCCTAGAGAAATTACGATCAATTGGCAAGAAAGCAAACAGCCGTATAAAATCATCCAGAACTTTACCATAGATAATCCACATTCAACGTATGTTTTACAAAACGGAATAAGAATAGGCAGTAAACTAGCTGCAATCAATAAGTTAAATGGTAGGCCCCTAAGCTTGTACGGATTTGGCAGTAAAGATCGGGGGACGGTAGTAAGCTTCAACGGAGGAAACTTAGATGAACAAATGCCCTGTGTAAGACCAGTTTTCGGGATGGTGATAAATGCAAACGATTTTCAGAATGCAGAGCAGGCAGCTTCCGAGACCGGAATCTTACCGTCGGACCATATGTCTTTACAAAAAGTAAACCCAATTATTGTTAAATTGATTATTAATTCAAAACGTTAACGATGAAAAAAATATTCTTATATATCTCGGTAGCTTTATTATCCTGCGGAAATGAAGAACCAAAAGGTGCTAATTCAACTATTTATACTGAAAAACAAGTAAGTGATTTCATAGCCGCCTATCCTTCGTGGACTAGTGCCAATGCTGATATTACGGAGAAATTTAAACATAGAATGATTAACTTAAGTAATGAAGCTGATTTTTTAAAAGGGATGCCATTTAAACTGAAAGAGATTAAAGATTCTGTTTTTAGTGGACAATCGGTTAAAATCGCCGTGTTTAAAACCTACATCGACCCCACACGGAACGATAAATCGCTATTAAATGATCTTGACCTTCAGATTTCTGGACTCGTTTCTGACGAGCAGATAAGTAAGTTAACAATTGATCAAAAATATTACATCTCCGGCACCATGTACAAGCAGGGCAAACGCGCCACTGTTAATTTGGTTGATGCTGAGCATACAAAAACTTACCTCTTAGGAAATTACGCTTTTCAGATCACTGGATTTACTCCATTTCATAAGTAAAAAAGTTACCCAAGCTTCTGTTATTTGTAATTAAAAAGCCTTATTATTGAGTTAGGTTAATCGTTAATAAAAAGTGCCGCGTTTGGCGTTTAGCGTCTCTAACGTTCAACGCCTATCGCCCCACGCTCAACTCAAATTGCAATATGGACAATCCAAGAAGAACATTTATCAAACAATCAGCGCTGCTTGCTGCCGCAACTTACGCCGGTACACTCAGTTCGAGTGCAAAAAGCTACAATCGTATTATCGGAGCAAATGATCGGGTAAGGGTAGGAGTTGCTGCATTTTCTGATCGTTTTAGGGAAACTTTATTGCCAAGTTTCCAAAACCATTACAAAGAATTAAACTTTGATATTGTTGCACTTTCAGATCTTTGGAGCTATCGTAGAGACTTGGGTATCGCACATTTGAAAGATAAAATGGGCCACGACATTAAGGCCTGTAGAAATAATGATGAGCTGTATGCCACCAAAGATCTAGACGCTGTTATCATAAGCACAGCTGATTTTCAGCATGCGCTACACGCGATCGATGCAGTGAAAGCAGGCTGCGATGCGTATGTAGAAAAGCCATTTGCCGAAACCATGGCTGATGCTCGGGCGGCTTTTAAAGCGATAAAAGAAAGTAAAAAAATTGTTCAGATCGGTTCTCAACGAAGAAGCGGAGAGAATTATGCCACTGCGGCAAATTATATTCAAGAAGGTAAATTCGGTGCAATAACAGCAGTTGATTTGGTTTGGAACGTAAACCAGCCCGGTAGATGGAGAAGACCCGAACTGGTTGCTAAATTGAAAGAAGCAGATATCGATTGGAAACGGTTTCTGTTAAATCGCCCTGCAGATACCTTTGATCCCAGAAAATACCTCGAGTATCGCTTATTCTGGCCTTATTCATCGGGCATGCCCGGACAATGGATGTCGCACCAGATTGATACGGTTCATTGGTTTTCCAAATTGAGCCATCCACGGAGCGTAGTGGCAAACGGAGGTATTTACACCTGGAAAGATGGTCGTAAAAATTGGGATTCTATGGTAGCCGTATTTGATTATGGGCAACCCGATATGAGCGATGGTTTTCAGGTAACCTTTACCTCAAGAATGCAAAATAGTGTGGGAGATGTAGGTGAGGTATATTATTCAAATGGTGGGGAGCTAAACTTAATTACCAATAAAGTGTCGCCAAAGGGAGGTTTAAGAGAAAAAGAAGCCTCTGCAATGGGTATGAAAGCTAATCTGCTAAAAGAATTTGATCTTTCTAAAACAGAGATAAAAGTAGCTAGCGGAGCAAGCACTGGCGGCGATCCATTAACATCAGCGCACATGCGTAACTGGATGGAATGTGTACGCAGCAGACAAACCCCCAATGCACCAGTTGAAGCAGGGTATAGCCACTCCATCGCAAATATCATGACCAACGCCGCCGTACGTACTGGCGCAAAAGCAACGTTCGACGAAAAAACCCAAGAAGTGATGGCCAACGGAAAGGTCTTCAAATATTAAAGCGTAGAGCTAGAGCATGGAGCGTTAAGTCAGCTTAAACCTTACAAAATTCATTAACTCAATCATTACCTAATTACATGTTTCTAACATTCAAAAAGCTAAGTTTCTTGGTCCTCACTTTCATCATTGCTATTTCATCGGCCTATGCCCAAAAAAAAGCATTATTTGATGGTAAAACCCTGAAAGGCTGGAAAGCAGTAGCTGGAAAAGCACCATATACCATAGAAAATGGGATGATAATTGGCACCATGACAAAGAATTCGCCAAACTCATTTCTCATTACCGAAAAAGAATACGGCAATTTTATTTTGGAGTTGGACGTAAAATTAGAAGGTGCCGAAACCAATTCTGGGATCCAGACCAGAAGCCATTATGATCCGGCAGGAAATAAGGGCAGCGGAATGGTTTACGGGAGGCAAATAGAAATAGATCCCACACCGCGAGCATGGACTGGAGGCATATATGATGAAGCAAGGCGACTATGGCTTTATCCCCTGGAATTACATCCTAGCGTAAAACCATTGTATAAAGCAGAAAAATTTAACCATTATAAAATAGAATGCATTGGCAATGAAACCAAAACTTGGGTTAACGGAATCCCGGTAGCTTATGTAATCGATACCTTGGATAAAACGGGTTTTATTGGTCTACAAGTTCATGGAATTGGTAACAAAACCGCACTTGAAGGAAAAAAAGTTTATTTTAAAAATATTATTATCCAAACCGAGAACTTAAAAGCTCAGCCTTTTCCGAAATCTATTTATGTGGTAAACCTAACACCAAATTCATTATCCGCCCAAGAAAAAGCCAATGGCTATAAGCTCTTATTTGATGGAAAAAGCACTAATGGATGGGTTGGAGCTTATAAAAACGCCTTTCCGACGAAGGGATGGGAGCTAAAAGACGGAATTCTAAGTGTTTTGCCTAGTAATGGATCAGAATCAACCAATGGAGGGGATATTGTAACCAAAGAGCAATTTGCTGCGTTCGACCTTTCTTTTGAGTTTAAATTAACTGAAGGGGCTAATAGCGGGGTCAAATATTTTGTGACTCTAACTGAGCAGAATGAAGGCTCGGCCATCGGACTTGAATATCAGGTGTTGGATGATGAAAAACACCCTGATGCAAAATTAGGTAGAGATGGAAACCGAACATTAGCCTCCCTTTATGATCTGATGACCTCCAATAAGATATTAGGTTGTTTAAGGCCGATTGGAACTTGGAATAGGGGAAGGATAATTGTTTATCCGAACAATAAAGTAGAGCATTATTTAAATGGGATCAAGGTATTGGAATATCAACGTGGAGATGAAGAATTTAGGAAATTGGTAGCAATTAGCAAATACAAGAAATGGCCTAATTTTGGAGAAGCGGCAAAAGGGCACCTTTTGTTACAAGATCATGGGAATAGTGTGAGTTATAGATCCATAAAAATCAAAACATTATAATGCACCGTCGTTCCTTTGTTAAAAAATCAGCTTTGCTCGGCACTAGCCTTTTAATGGCTGATGGCCTATTGGCAGCTACAGCTCAAAGACCTATTCAAATTGCCATGATCGGTTGTGGTGATAGAGGTAATGGGGTCTTATCCGTAATCATGAAAATGCCCGAGCAATTTACTATTGTGGCTTATTGTGATGTGCTCGACTTTAGGTTAGAAGCAACCAAAAAGTATGTTCCAGCCACTGCCACGGCACAAAAAGACTATCGCAAGGTACTGGATAACAAAAATATAGAAGCAGTATTTATCGCTACTCCCTTGAGCGAACATTTTCACATCGCAAAAGATGCAGTGCTTGCTGGCAAACATGTGTATGTAGAAAAAACCATGACCTATAACATCGCCCAAGCCTTAGCGCTGCGGAAATTGGTAACTCAATATCCAAAACAGGTGTTTCAGGTAGGGTACCAATACCGGTATTCACCTTTATACTTTAAGGTGAAAGAAATGATCCAAAGTGGTTACATTGGGAAGGTTTCTCAAATTGATTGCCGTTGGGATAGGAACGGAAATTGGCGCAGACCAGTACCTGATCCAAGTCTCGAACGCCAAATTAATTGGCGGATGTATAAAGAATATTCTGGCGGATTAGCGGCAGAACTGCTATCCCACCAGATAGATTTTATCAATTGGGCATTCGAAACCCAACCCGATGAGATTTTCGGTACAGGAGGCATCGATATCTTTAAGGATGGAAGAGAAACCTATGATAATATCCAGGCTACTTTACGCTATAAAAATGCAGGTATGATTGGCAATTTCGGCGCAACCTGTGGCAATGCCCATGATGGCTACTTGTTTAAAATTAAAGGGACAAAAGGAAGTGTAACCCTGTTGCCAGATACTGGGATTTTTTATCCAGAAAAAGAACGAGCCAAAGAACTGGGAATCGTGGATGGTGTAACTGGCGCAACCAAAATCGTAGTGAATACCGATGGAGGCATCCCGATTTTAAATCAGCCAACCCTAGATGGAACCATTTATGCACTAAACGAATTTTATAAATCAATAGTTGAAGGTAAAACACCTGTATCAAATATCAATACGGGCACCCAGGCCGCCATTTGTGTAGGAATGTGCAATGAAGCTATTTACACGGGCCAACGTCAGTTTTGGAAAAAGGAATACAGTTAAGTTTAGAGGGACGCAAAAAAATCACCACCTCAGAGCATGTTGAAAATGTAGCGCCCGCAACCTAGGTGCATTAGGTGGTGAAAAAATTAACCACTGGTGAAACTTAAAGATCCTTATAAAATGGCAACTCCTCTACAAACGAGAACTTCGCATTTTCATGATCAATCTTTGCGTAATAGTGTTGCAAACCATTGGTAACAGCCAGCCATGGGGCCTTATAAACCGAATTATATCGCGCAGCCTGATCAAAGGTAGCTTGGGTGATAGCAACCGAGGGAGCTTTACATTCGATCACCATTATTTTTTCGCCAAAATTGGTATACACTAAAATATCGCTTCTCTTTCGGGTTTGGTTTAAACTTAGTCCACCTTCAATTTTTAATAAACTAGCTGGAAATTTTTTTTCGTTGATCAAATACCGAACGAAATGCTGCCGCACCCATTCCTCAGGGGTTAGCACCAGATGCTTCTTCCTGATCTCGTCGAAAATGAGATACAGGCCATCCCTCTGGGTGATTTTGAAAGGATGAGTAGGTAGATTTAAGGGAGTGGGATTAAACATTTAGCGGGCGAATAGCGTTTGGCGTTAAGCGAGAGTTTATTTTCAAAGTTAATATTTGTGGATAAACTCCTGCAAAAAATCGTAATTCGTAGATCGGTAAATCGTAATTTTACGGTAATGAGTGCTGTAGACATTATCAGAGATTTAAAAGCAAGAAGATTTAAACCTCTTTATTTATTGCAAGGCGAAGAGCCTTATTACATTGATCAAGTAGTTGATTACATGGAAAACCACGTGCTGAACGATGGCGAAAGAGGCTTTAACCAAACGGTACTGTATGGCAAAGATACCGACATGGGTACTATTTTAAATGCCGCAAAGCGATACCCAATGATGTCTGAGTACCAGTTGATTATTGTAAAGGAAGCTCAAGATCTGAAATGGGCAAAAGAAACCGAAGGTACGGGAAAAGAAGCTGAAGTAATACTTAACTATTTCGAGAAACCTTTGCCTAGCACAATTCTGGTGTTAGCGTATAAGTATGCAAATTTCGATAAGCGTAAAAAAATTTACAAGGCAATTAATAAAAATGGTGTAGTGTTCCAATCAGATCCGGTACGGGATTATAAATTGATGCCATGGATCGAAGAGCATATCAAAGAAAAAGGGTATAAAATTGCCCCACAGGCGGCTGCATTAATGGCCGAATACTTAGGAACAGACCTATCAAAAATTGCCAACGAAGTTGAAAAATTATGTCTAAACATAAGTAGGGATAAAACAATCCAAACCGATGATATCCAAAAAAATATTGGCATCAGCAAAGAATACAATGTATTTGAACTACAGAAGGCGCTCGCAACACGAAATATATTTAAGTGCAACCAAATTGTAAATTACTTTGCCGATAATCCAAAGGCAAACCCTATGGTGATGGTAATGGCCAATTTGAACGTCTATTTCACTAAAATACTAAAGTATCATTACCTACCAAACAAAAATGATGCAGCTAAAGAACTGGGTGTAAGTCCTTACTTTATTAAAGATTATGAAATGGCCGCACGTACATTTACCGATGCCAAAATATTTGGTATCATCAGCCTCCTGCGAGAGTACGACCTTAAAAGCAAGGGTTTGGATAGTACCGGGAATACCACAGATGGGGAGCTTTTAAAGGAAATGCTTTTTAAAATGATGCACTAGAGTGAATGTAAGATGGAGTAGGGAAGATGGGTGAAGGAGGCTCACTAGCACTCCACGTAAAATTGGCTCAGCGTTAATCGGAGTAATCTTATAAATTGTTGTAATCATCCGCGGAGCGAAAAGGTAGTCGAAAAGTCGGAAACTTGAACTAGTAGAGTAAGTAATACAAATCGGTGCAATCTCTCCATCGGTGTAATCACCCGCGAAGCGAATCGTTGTAATCATCCGCTACGCGAAAATAACCAGTTAACCAATTAAACAATGCTTAAAGGCCTCAGAACGATCGTCTACCATGTAAAGGATCTAACACTAGCTAAAGAATGGTATGCCAATGTGTTTGGTATTACACCTTATTTCGACCAACCATTTTATGTGGGTTATAACGTAGGTGGTTTTGAGCTAGGTCTCGATCCGGATCCAACCAATTTTACCGATGGAAACCATAGTGTTACCTATTGGGGAGTTGAAGATATTGATGCTTGCTTTAAAAAAATAAAAGAATTAAACGTTCAAATCCATGAAGCGCCTAAAAATGTTGGCGGTGCAATTTGGGTAGGCAGTATTTACGATCCCTTTGGTAACGTGATTGGAATGATCGAAAATCCGGAGTTCGCCTCCTAAATATAAGATGTGACATGGAAGATGGAGGAGGGAAGATGGAAGATGGAGGAGGGAAGATGGAAGATGTAAGATGGAAGATGGGAGAGGGAAAATGGAAGGGAGATTGTACACTTCCAATTACACTCAGGGTGCTCTATTTCGCGATAGAAAACTGGTGTTGAGGTTATTTCGATGCTGCAGACAATAAGCCCAGCGTGACGATCGTCATAGCGCCAATAAGCGAGACACCTCCAATTAAAAAATAATGCCCTGTAGTACGTCTACTTTTTGTTTTGTAATAGGCATTGGTCCGATACGCATCAACATATGCGGAATCTCTTAAGAGCGAGGGATTGCTCACATTCAATTCACTGGGCTTAAAATAATCAGAGTAACTGGTATACTTATACTTTCTAAAAGTACTGAGCTCTGGATTTTTAAGCTTAAATAATTTTTTGACGTCTTTTTTAGCGATTGTTATTACAGAATCTTTGTGGATGCTTTGTGCCATTAGGCTCGTTGAAATGCAAAAGATAAGTAGAATGCTCAGTATCAGTGATTTTATCATAAATAAAAATATTATTTTACGATTATAAGTTCAGAATTATAGGTGTTTTTTTTATCCGTATTTAAATAACTTGTGGTGAAATAAGAGTTGCTAGTAGTTTTGGTAATCTTTACGATCATCGTGGCATCTTTAGGCATATCAGGGTTTTTCTTCCGCGTGATTAAATCAGGGGTCAACGTGTAGGTGCAGTCATCAATCCACTTCACAGTAAAGGATAAGGTAGGTGTTTTGGAGCCATTTACAAATTCGTCCTGCACATTTCCTTGGCGTTTTATTATCGCCGTATTGCTTTTCCCGTGCTTGCCTGGCAAACCCGCATACTTCATTTTAAATGTACCATTTCTAAATCTTTTGCAATCCGGGATTTGTGCTTCTACTAGGGCGAAACAGGAAATAAATGCAATACAAACCATTAATTTTTTCATCTCTCCTTAGTTTATCAATTTTATAAGCTCGATTTCCATAGTTTCCTTATTGAAATTAGTCGACATTGATAAAACATTAATTTTTTGGTCGTTTTACAATCCTTATCGAAAAAGAGCGTTAGCTAAATTAATTTAATTCCGTTAATTTTTTTTATAATCGCTATAAAATATTCTTTTAGAAAATTTCATATTTTTGAACCAACAAATATAACTCCATGAATCATTGGCTAGTCAAGTCAGAACCATTTAAATACAGTTGGGAACAATTTAATAAAGAAGGGCGTACCCATTGGGATGGTGTCCGTAATTATCAGGCTCGCAATAATCTGAGAGAAATGAAGGAGGGCGACCTGGTGCTGTGGTACCATAGTAACGAGGGCAAAAATGTGGTAGGTATTGCTAAGGTTGTTAAAGAAGCCTATCAAGACCCCACCACTAGTGATCCTAATTGGGTGGTGGTAGATTTAGAGCCCGTTCAATCTTTAGATAATTCTGTTACTTTAGAGCAGATTAAAGCCGAGCCTAGTTTAAAAGATATTGGGTTGGTAAGACAGGGCAGATTGTCTGTGGTAGGAATAAAGGCAGCCGAATTTGACAAGATTTTGGAGATGGGCAGCAAATGAAATTTTTAGTCTTGTTTTTCTTTTCCCTTTTTTCCTTTAATCAAGTTAAAGCCCAACTTGATGTGGAAGTGAAAGTAACCTCAACTAGATACGCTCCGGTTGTTGGTCAATTGAAGAAAGTATCTTCAGAAGGGATTGCGGTTGAGGATTATTTCGGAAACTACCTCATTTACAAGCCTAACGAAATTAAGAAGGTCAAGATAAGAAAACGAGGAATAACCATTCTTGAAGGTTTAGGTGGCGGATCGCTGGGGGGATTAGCGATTGGGGGTGCTCTTGCGGCTCTAGATAAGGAAGGAAGGGCGGATAATGAGATGTTGAAAATAACAGCATTGTTAACCGGAGTGGGGGCGGTTGGAGGTACGCTAGTTGGTGTGATTTCGCAAATAGTAAACACAAAATATACGCTGATTGTAAATGAAGAGGAAGATAATTTCAAGAAAGGTTATAAAAACCTGGAGAAGTATGTAAATACTTCGGTGAGAGAGCATGTGAATTAGGTTTATTTATTTTATTTTTTGCTGAGTTTCTCTACCAGTTGGAGTCTCCAGATGCCGAAGAATAATAAGTAAGATTAAACCACCTAGAAATACATAATGAATATATTAGCTGGGTATGAATTTTAACCATCTTAGACATCTAAGAACAGCTAAGCTTTCTGCACCAATTAGGCTCTGAAAGATATCCCCATTACGCTATCTCTTTGCGGAGTAGAATTAGAGGCAAAAGAAACATTTCAAAATCTGCGCATCTGTGGCAATAAAAATCTCCTTCAATCTGTGGCTAAAATTTTGCTATCAGCTGGTGTCTCCACCTGGCGAAGAAAATCTGCCCATTTGATGTTAAATCGGTAAACAAAAAAGGCGCCCCTTATGAAGAGCGCCTTTAAGATTAATAGGGATGATTAATCTTTCTTCGAATCCAAAGCGGCTTCAATGCGATCAGACAAATCCATTAAATGATATTTGCTCAGCACATCAGTTTGTGAAGCTGCGGCAGATTTAATGTCGTTATTCAACTCTTTCAGTTCACCTTTTACTACCGAAAGCACATCACTCTGTGACGCTCTTAAACCTGGCGAAGGGTTACCTCCACCGGTTTGTACCGGTAATTGGGATGCAGGTGCTGGTTTTAAGATTGAAATCAAACCGTCAACGTATGCTTTCTGTAAATTACGACGATATACATCAATAGACTGATTACCTTTCAATTCAGTAAAAATAGATGCGTTTAGATCATTAAATAGATCAGTTACTTTATAGGCTGTTGCCCCATCAGATGCTTCTGCAGCTATCAGATTATTTAAGGTATTGGTACTTGTTATGCGGTATAAGGTAAAAGCCTGCAACCTTGAAACAATATCTAAGGGGTTTTGATCTATATTATCTAAAATCTGTTGGTTTAACAACCATTTAGGCGTAGTAAAAAGTTGTCTGTTTAAGAAATCCATCGCTTCTTTTTGTGTTGCTGCGGGCGTACGCTCATAAACTGGACCTGATTGTTCAACCGTTTTAGGGTTTTCATATATACCACCAATATTCTTGGCCACATGTCCCATATATCGTCCAAACTGCGAGGTAAGCTGATTGTACATATTCGCTAAATTTCTATATCCTTCATTTTCTTCTTTTGTCCATACAGGCAAGCTGGCCAAGATCATTTTTAGATTTTTGATACCATACTCACTTGCTAACATGGCATTATCGCCCAAATCTTCATTTTGCGAATGAGGATCATCGGGATTTAATTCGGTTCCGAACCATAGGCGTCTGTTCTTTGCCGATTCTATCGCCATCTTATTCAGCCTTGCAACTTCTTCTCCTGGTGTACGGGTATCGTCAAAATATTTGTAGCCCCATTCGATGGCCCATTTATCATAATCTCCAATCCGTGGATATAGTCCTTTTTTACCAATATTATCTTCGGGCTGCGCCACATAATTGAAACGGGCATAATCCATAATCGATGGGGTATGTCCATTTTCTTCCACCCATTTTTTGTTTCTTAGATTTTCTACGGGAACAGTAGAACTGGATCCATAATTATGCATTAGGCCTAATGTATGTCCAACTTCATGTGAAGAGACGAAACGGATCAGATCACCCATCAGTTCATCACTAAATACCATGTTGCGTGCTCTAGGATCAACTGCGGCAGTTTGGATCATATACCAATCGTGCACTAATTTCTGCACGTTATGAAACCAATTGATATGGCTTTCCATGATCTCTCCACTTCGGGGATCAGAAATACTCGGGCCACTAGCGTTCGCTATTTCAGAAGGTTTATAAACAATGGCCGAGTGGCGTGCATCATCAATGCTCCATGTCGAATCCTGTGCAAAGGTGGGTGCTTCTTTGGCAACAATTGCATTCTTAAAACCTGCTTTTTCAAAGGCCTTCGCCCAATCATCAACTCCTGCTTTTAAGTAAGGGATCCATTTCTTTGGCGTAGCCGGATCGATATAATAAACGATCTGTTTTTTAGGCTCCACCAGTTCGCCCCTTTTATATTTTGCCATATCTTCAGGCTTCGGCTCTAATCTCCAACGTTTGATCAATGCTATTTCTTTAACTCCTTGAGGATTTAAATCAAAATCAGTATAACCTACATTGAAATAGCCAATTCTTGGATCAGTGTAACGGCCTTTCATGGGTATTTTGGGCAAAATTACTAAGGATGTATTCAATTCTAAGGTTGCAGCACCAGAAGCACCTCCTGAGGCAGTTGGAAGACCGGGAACTCCAAATCCAGAAGGCAATAAGGTATATGTTTTAACCGTACTGATTTCTACATTCAACGGAAAGCTTCTCACGTTTTGGATATAGCTGCGATCAGGCAGTTGTGCGCCTAATTTTAAGCGTGCTTTTGCTGTAGGTTCTCCGAAATAAAAGATATCATTATCGCTGTTTATATAATCCGTAACATCAATTACACTTCCTTTTTTATCGGTGGCATAAGCGGCTATATTAAATGCGGCGGCGATAGGTTGGATGCTCGAATTTTTTAAGGATTGATACATCGAAGTGGTGCTATCTGGACTAAAAGTCTTAAAGCTCACCTTCCGCATAAAAATCCGGTTGTTCGGGCCCTTTTCGAAGCGGATTACCGTACTTCCAATTACATCACCGGCATAACCTTGAGAGGCACGAACGTCTGTTCCAGATTTGGAAATGCGACTAACTACTAAAATATCCCTTCCTAAGGTTGTATCGGCAATTTCGAAATAAAATTTATCTTCTAATTTGTGGGTAGTGATCATACCTTTTCGCGTAAGTGCTTTATCGGTAATCACGGTATTATAGGGTTTTGGAGTAGCCCTAGAAGTTACACCTGGTATTCCTACCCTTTTAGTGGTATCTGTAGTTCCTCCGGTAACCGGTCTAACTTGAGCTTGTGCCATACTTATTGCACCAACTGCCAATAGGAGGGTCAGTAATTTGTTTTTCATAATTATTGGTTAATCTTTAAGATTTTACTTAATATAGGTTTTAAGTTGTTCTAACAGGTTTTCGCCCCTTAAGTTTTTTGCTACGATCAAACCATCAGGATTGACAAGTATATTTTGGGGTACCGAATTGATGCCATACATTAATGCGACTTCATTTTTCCAATATTTGAGGTCGCTCACATGGATCCATGGCATACCGTCGGTTTTTATAGCTTCGAGCCATTGCTCTTTGCCTGCATCCAGGGATACGCTCACGATTTCAAAGTTTTTATCTTTAAGAGCCATATATGCTTTAACTACGTTTGGATTTTCTGCCCGGCAGGGGATACACCAGCTTGCCCAAAAATCAACCAACACATATTTGCCCCTTAATGATGAAAGTTTGAAAGGTTTACCGTTCTGATCATTTTGGGTAAAATCCGTGGCTTTAGATCCCGCTTGGCGTCTTTTGCCAATTTCCAGCTTTTCTAGCGTACGTTTTCCCAATGGGGATGATTGTAATGCAGCAGAAAAGCGATAGAATGTAGGTTCAACTTTCGCCGATTCAAATTTACTGTCTAGCACATACATATTATAGGTGTACAGCCCCATAAAAGAATTTAAATGATTCTCCGCAAATTTTACGTGAATATCTTTGATTGCAACCACTAATTTTTGAATACTGTCTCCCGCTTTTTTACGTTCCTCCGCTGATCTTTCATAAACTCCTTCCTTCGATTTTTTTCCAAATTCATTTTGAAGCCGCTGGATCGAATTGATCAGTGGTTTAACCATAGCTTCCTGTTCAAGGTTTTCTCTATCAGCTACTGATCCGCTAATCGCTGCATCTTTGATAGTTTCGTTTCCATTAATAGCAATCTTAGCATTTTCTATGAAAAATCCTTGATAATCTCCTTTATTTTTAGACCCTGCGGCAGTACTCCTCAAGGCGATGATGGCCTGTTGAGGCTCATCTACGCTTCCAGTGAGCTGGAATTTTCCATCCTTAACTTCTGTTGAATCGACCTCTTTCCAGGCCCCATTTTTGATTAGGGCGAGGTAAGCTTTAGTTGGTTCCTTAACCCCAGTAATTTTTCCGGAGAGTGTATAGCCTTTTTGGGCCGCCGCCATAAATGGGAGCAGCAAGATCAATAATAATAATGTATTTTTCATCTATATATGTTGAGTTTTTATAGCAATTAGCTTTTTTATTTAATGTATGATGCAATTTTTTTATTCACATCTTCTCCCCTTAGGTCTTTTGCAATCACTTTTCCATCGGGATCAATCAGTACATTTTGTGGAATGGCCGTGATTCCGAATCTTACAGCCACTTCTGTTTTGAAACCTTTCACATCACTTACCTGTGTCCAGGGCAGTTTGTCGGTTTCAACAGCCTTTAGCCAAGCCGCCTTCGTCTCGTCAAGAGAAACTCCTACAATTTCAAAGTTCCTATCTTTTAACTCAGCATACGCCTTTAACAAGAACGGATTTTCTGCCCTGCATGGTACACACCAACTTGCCCAGAAATCAACCAATACATATTTGCCTTTTAATGAAGAAAGTTTAAATTCAGTGCCATTTTTATCAGGCAGGGTAAAGTCGATCGAT
This sequence comes from Pedobacter sp. NO84, assembly GCF_059703915.1. Lineage (NCBI taxonomy): Bacteria > Pseudomonadati > Bacteroidota > Sphingobacteriia > Sphingobacteriales > Sphingobacteriaceae > Pedobacter > Pedobacter sp. NO84. The sequence continues at coordinate 2,148,824 of NZ_AP046575.1, read as the reverse complement.
TTTCCAATGGCAAATTGTTTCGCTTTTAGATACCTCTCGGTTACTTTCTTGCCGTTAAAACTTGATAGTACTCGTTTACTTAGCCTACTATAAATAGGATCAAACTTAACCACATCAATTACTGTCATTTTGTTATCCTTGATCAGATCTAGGGCTACATACGAATCTGGATGATTAAGAATAAAGGAATCCAAGGCAGCTTCTATTTTAGCATAAACCGGTCGGGCCTCTGCCTGGATTTTTTGTATCATCACCGTATCTTTCGGCTTTGCATAATATACTTTTGCAAACCTTGCTGATATATCTTTGAACTGAGCAAGTAATGCCTGAGTTTTGCCAGTATACTCTAGATATTCGCTCTGTACTTTTGTTCCTGTAATAGAAGCGGTGCTGATACTATCCTTCCCTGCTATTTTATAATTCCCTTTTTCTAAATAGAAATCTGTATAATCTGGATGTTGGTCTCTAACCTTAGGATTTCTTTTTACATCCATCAGGTTTAGATACGCCTTGTTACCAAAGGCGGTTATGCCATTGATTTCAAATTTACCGTCTTTTACCAAAGCACTATCTTTCGCAGATTTACCCTCCGCGTTAATATAGGTTAATAATATTATTTTTTCGGCACCTGCTTGGGGAATGTTCCCTTCGATTTTGAATTTATCCTGCGCCATGCCAACGCTCGCTATCAGGCAAAAGACAACGGCGATTATATATTTAGTGTTCATTTTAGGTTATCTAAGTATGGAGTTTAATTATTATTAACCAGCTCTGGATTTTCGGCCATTATTTTTGGCGAAAACTTGAATACCCAACGCTCTGGTTTTAGGGTATAGGTTTCTGATACTACTCCAGCAGCGTTAAAAACTCTGTGCTGATAGTTAGGAGTGCTAAACAATGGATCAACAGACAACCTGCGCATATCGAACCAACGATAACCTTGCATTGCAAATTCGCGCACCCGCTCTTCCAATATGAATTGGATCAATGGGATTTTTGAAGCTGCTATTGCCGAAGGCACTGGTGCTTTTGCGGCAGGCATACGGTTTTGGCGTAAAGTCTGTACATCTGTAACAGCGCCAGGGAGATCATTAAGTCTTGCTTTAACTTCAGCTCGCAATAGATAGAGGTCTGATAATTTTATAGACAATGGACTATTTGTGGTTCCTCCGCCTGTTCTCTTGATTAGCCTTACCGAATTTGGGAACGTAATTGACGTATAATTGGTTGCAGCTAAGCGAAGATCGGCCGGATCAAATAACGCAGTTGCCTCGGGCGTAAGCCAAAATATTCTGGAACCTGTACTGGTTGGTGCACTGGTAGTACCTTTGGAGTATAAAATTTCAAAGTCGGAGATAACGGTAGGAAACCCTGGAAACGCTGTATTGTAATTATAAAGCGAAACAGTTACTGCAGCGCCCGGTCCGGTAACACTACTTATCGATTCGTTTAGCATCGGTAGGGCTTCAGTATACCTGCCCATAAAAACGTACACCTTTGCTAAAATGCCTTTTGCGGTAGCTTTGCACATTCTAGCTCTCCAAAATACTCCAGTATTAGATAAATTCGGAATAGCGGTGTTAAGATCTGATAAAATAAGGTCATAAATTTCCTGTACGCTTACCCTCTTAAATTCTGTGCGATTAATATCAGCCTCTGTAATTAATGGAAATCCAAGATCAGTACTTGCCGTAGCTGGATTATAGGGCTTTCCGAAAAGATTAATCAATATGAAATAGGTCCATGCACGTGATGCCAATGCTTCTGCCTGAATTGATTTTTTTTGAGCCTCAGTACCTCCTGTAGATTCCAACACCTCGTTAATTACCTTATTGTAAATATACAAGGCCTTTAAAGGTGCTAGTGTTTCAGTTGCATTTTCTTCTACAGTATAAAAATCTCCCTCATATTTAAAAGTTTGCTTGTCTTTAAAACCTGCTGCGGTCCAATTCGGCTCTATAGCCGACATTTCATCCCCTAAATTAATGGATCCCTCTGGGTTAGTATTGATAAGGTCGAGGTTGTTCATTAATAGGTCGTAGTCGGAAGTTTTTCCTGCAATGATTTTACCTTTGGGTAAAATTTCTAAGAACGATTTTTTGCACGAGCCCATTACAGTTACCAAAAAAGCAACCAATATGAATTTTATTGTATAATTATATGTCTTTTTCATCTGTTTTATCTTTTTGATGGTTAAAGTGAAATATTGGCACCAATTGTAAACGTTTTCTGATTGGTAGGTGCAACCAGGTCCTGAAATTCTGGATCGATACCATACTTGTTTTTAGTCCACAACATGAAGTTAGATAACTGTGCCCTAAAGGTGATGCCTCTCGCTTTTACCTTATCGGTTAAAAACTTTGGAACGTCGTAAAACAAAGTAACATCACGCATCTTCACAAATGACGCGCTTACTACATTTACATCTCCTTGTACATAGTAATTATTTTCTACTAAACCATTATTCGGACTGGCATTGTATAAATAAGGCGGGATATCGGTAAAAGCCTCATCACCTGGAACTTTCCATCGGTTTAAAAAGTCTACAGAAACATTTCTGCGGAACTGGCCACCAAAAGGAATATTGCTCCTTTGTCTTCTCATCACATGCCCTAAATTATAGATCATATTTGCCGAAAGAGTAAAGTTCTTGTAGGTAAAATTATTGGATAAGCCTCCATTATACACAGGTTGCGTTGTACCCATATACAAGATATCATCAGGTTTGGTGATTGTTCTGTTTTTAGAGATCGAACCATCCGCCAGATATACCTGTGGTGCACCTGTGTTGTCCAATCCTGCATATTTGTAAGCAAACAAAGTATAAGCCGGATAGCCTAGTTTTAAACCTGCAACTACCTGTGTAGCTCCAGTTAAAGCTGGCGTTAGCGTAGAGATATTGATCATTTTGCTTTTGTTATAGGCAAAGATCCAATTGGTAGACCAGCTGAAGTTTCTACTTCTGATATTGTCTGAGCGTAGGCTTACTTCAATTCCCTTGTTGTTTATGTCGCCTTGATTACCGGTTACACCTGTTGGAAATCCTGTAAAACTATTAGGAAAAATAATTCCCAAAAGATCCGTAGTTTTTTTATTGTAAAGATCTATGCTTGCCGACAAGCGATTTTTCAATACAGAGAAATCCAATCCAATATTGGTTGTAGCGGTACGCTCCCAAGATAGATCTGGGTTACCAGGTGTTACCACTCTAGACCCTATTCCGCCAGGGAAAAATGCACTAGCTACACCTTGTATAATATCTTCCGATGCGGCAATACCCACTTCAGGAGAGTTTCCGGTTATACCATAGGTGAGGCGTAATCCTAAGTCTTGAACCCAGGTTACAGGTTTCATAAACGATTCGTTGCTTATGTTCCATTTTCCACCAACACTATAAATAGGTTTGTTTTGTGCCGATTTATCTTTACCAAACAGGTTGCTCTGATCATTACGCCAGCTTAAATTTAAGGTGTATTTACGATCGTAAGTATAACCTAGATTGGCATAATAAGAAGTATAACGGGTAGTGGTTTCATTGGTACTAAAAGCGTCGTTTGTAAACGTACTGGCTACACCACTTAAATTTGGGAGTACCGTATTTAACAGTGCAGCACCGATACCCGTAACGTCAACAGCGGATGAAGTAAGCAAAATTTCATCAAAGCCTCTTACTCTTGTAGTAGTAGCAGTAGAGAATTGTTCCTGTGCTTCTTGGCCAGCCAAAACAGTTAATGCATGTTTGTTTTTAGTAATATCGTAGATCAATTGATGCCTGATATCCCATTTTGTTTGGTCGCCCATCAAATTGGTTAATCTACCACCAACAAGCCCAGAAGTAGGCATATAATATTTTGGTACTACCGTAGGATCTGCAGCAACAGCATAGGTTGCCACTTCTTTACGGACCACATAACTCTGTGGACTTTCAAAGTCTCTCTTCTTATTTTTACCTTTGATATATCCGTAGGTACCTTCAAAACGTAAACCTTTGATGATATGTAATTTAAAGCCAGTGTTTAAACGGGCCAACAAGCCATCCGCTTGCGTATTTCCATATTCAAATTCGTTTAGCGGGTTGTAATCAAGACTTACGCGGGCACGTGCCGATGCATTGGCCAATACGTCATTTGAATAACCCGTCATGAAAGGAATGGAAAGGTTATTGTTATTCGCATCCCTGAACATCTGGTAGGGAGCAAAGTAGTAGTCTACATCTGGATTTCTTTTTAACGAACTTTTATTATTCGTAATATCGGTTAAGAGATGGAAGCTTAAGAATTTGGTTGCATTAAAATCTTGGCGAACATTGATCTTAAAATTGTTATTTTTTTCTCCTGGCGTAGTGCTTACCGTATTGGTATAGCTAGCCGATCCATAAAATGAATATTTATCACCACCACCAGTCAAAGAAACTGTGTGGTTACTAAGCATGGCATCCCTATAAAATAAATCTTTGATCTCCGCGCGGTTATCTGTCCCGGCAAAAGTTTCTAACTGGGCTTGACTTGGATTAAGCCCATTGTTATAATAAAGATATTCTAAAGGTGTAATACCGCCCCCTGTTACCAGATTTAATGTAGCAAAAGGATATTGGGCAAAATAATTTGCGGTAAAGAGTTCTTTTGCAGTCTCCACAAATTGACGAGAACTTAGGAGATTAGCATAATTTAAATCTGGCTTTCCCTGGAAATTAGTGAAACCATTATAGTTAACCCGTAGCTTACTTCCAAATTTTCCTCTTTTTGTAGTGATTACGATTACACCATTTGCTGCACGTGCTCCCCATATTGAAGCCGCAGTTGCATCTTTCAAAACCGTGATACTTTCTACATCTTGTGGATTGATGTTAAGAATAATATCTGGAATGTTATCGTTAGGAGTAGTAATTGGCACCGCTAGCCCATCAACCACATATAAAGGCTGTGCTGTGGTTCCCGTGCCCGTTGTTCCGCCAGTGGTAGAGATACCGCGAATTAATAATTGGCTCCTGTTTGGTGCATTGTTTACCACTAAACCTGGTACCTGTCCATCTAAGCTCTGTAAGATATTCATGGAAGTGGTACGATTGGAAACCACATTCATGTCAACCGTAGAGAAAGATCCTGCGCTCCGTTCTTTAGATATAGTCTGATAACCATTGCTTACTACATTTACCTCCGACAAATCTCCCACAAAGAGTTGCATCTTAATGCTTCCCAAATCTTTAGCGGCTTTAATTTCTATAGGTTTATAGCCGATAAATGTAATTTGGATAATGGCATCCTCAGCCACATTTTTTAAGCTAAAATTACCATCTTGATCTGATGAAGTGCGATTATTTGTGCCTTTAACCTGAACAGATGCGCCAGGAATGGGAGATCCGTTTTCGTCTAGCAATTTACCTTTAACATCAATTGCTAAAAATTTCTCGATCAGTCTTTCTAGATATGATTTTTCCTTTGGTTTAATAATAATATTGTTGTTATCTAAAATGTAGGTCATATCAGTGCTGCTTAAAATAGATTCCAACACCTGTTCTAAAGGGGTATTGATAAAATTAGCACTGATTTTAGCCGAGGTTTTAAAATTGGTGCTTTCTACCAACACATTGTAATTGGTTTGCTTCCTTATTTCCCGTAAAACAGTTTCGATCGAAACGTTTTTTTCTACAAGATTTAGTCTCTGCCCAAAAGAGGCGGCGCTAACCTGCATCAACGAAACTAATAATATGAAGGTTGTTAATTTCATCATAAGTAGCAATTTGGAGATGTAGCTGTTTGGCTTACATTTAAATTTAGTATAGCTTATGTACATATAGTCATCGGGTTGTTTGCAGACAATCTTTCTTGCGGCGATGAATACACGCTCTATATTGCTTTAATGAGCAATATTTGCTAAGTTTGAAAGTCTGTTTTGGCGCGTGCATTAGTTTTTATAGGACACTTGCACCACCAGGTTAATGAAAAATTGATTATCAAATTTTTTCTGTTACAGATTTTATAAGGGCTTCGATTGCAGTCGAAGTCCTTTTTTTATCTATAGAGTTGCTTGGGCACTCATGGGATCTCTTTTTTTTCTTTCATAATTGTTTAGGTTGTTGGTGAATAAATGGTCCCAAAGGGATGCCTGTGGCATTGGTTACCCATTGGAGGGATAATTATTTTTTCTGGCTAACGTTAATTTGTCGGCCATTGATTTCAAAGCTAACTGCCCCTGTATTTTGCAAGAGCTTTAGCAATTGCGAAACATTGTCGAATCTACTTACCGATCCGAAAAAGGTTTTTCGTTTAAGGGCCTCGTTTTTATATAGTACTTCTACATTATACCATCTCGATACCATTTTCATGATATTTTCCAAGGTCTCATTGTTAAACATGAAGTAGCCATTTTTCCAGGCCACAACATCTTCAACCACTACATTTTTGATATCCAGGCTTGTACCCGAAACTATCGCCTGTTCGCCCGGCTTTAAGAGATTTGAGCTATGGGATTTAAGATTTGATATTTTTACGCTGCCTTCTAATAAGGTGGTTTTAACGGTTGGTTCGTTGGTATAACTATTGATATTAAAGGTGGTCCCCAAAACCTCTACACTTTGCTGATCAGCATCTACAATAAAAGGATGGTGTTTATCTTTCGCTACCTCAAAATAGGCCTCTCCAATTAATGCCACTTCTCTTGTAGTAGTTTTAGTAAAGCTGGTAGGGTATTTAAGTGATGATTCGGCATTTAAAAACACCATTGTTCCGTCTTGTAACCGAACCTGGGTTTGTTCTCCGCGGGTTGTACTTAAGGTATTGTAACCTAAAGGCCCATCTTCATCCCCGATAATTTCATAGATAAGCATACCATCTTTGGTTTTCGTGATTTTTACACCAGATTGTGTGGCTATATTTCCTGCTAATGCATCTTTGATTAAAATCTTTTTTCCATTGGCCAAGGTAAGCGTAGCGCCATTTTTGCCAGGGGCGATGTCGTTATGCATGGCCAACTCCCCATTTTGAGGCTTGAGATTAGCGGTATAGAAGTAGGTGCTTATCCCTAGTATCGCCAGGAGAACTGCAGCAGCCATCGCTAAACGGGGCCATAATTTCTTGCTACGGGTATCAAATTGGGGCTGCTTTTTTATTTCATGTAAAATTCTATCGTAACCCGGTATTTCTATTTGATCTATTTCTTCGCTCGATAGCTCATCCCAGTTTTGATCCAGTATTTCATTCAGTATGTGTTCGAAACGCTGATCGTGCAGTATTTCTGTAAATTCGGCCCTTTCTTGCGGGGATGCCGTTTGTTGTTGATAAGCCTTGAAGAGATGGATGATTCTTTCTTTGTTCATAATGTTAATCAGATAATTTAATCTTGTTCATACACTAAATTATCCCCTTTCTTATATAGACACACTCCTCCCTATAAGAAAGGTAATGAGATATCAAAAAAAATAAAAAATAGGTTTTAATTGGTCAATGGACGACGGACCATGGACCATTGGACGATGGACGATGGTCAATGGACGATGGACCATGCACGCAGACAGAGCCTACAGACCTATCCATTGACTATCGACCATTAACTATCGACTTTTTAGTTGAAAAGTTTGAAAATGATAAGCAGTGCGATCACATCATTGTGTTTTTGCAAATAGGCACGCAAAAATCGTAAGGCAAGTTTCATATGTGTAGCTACCGTTGAAGGAGCAAGGTTTAATTTTTCTGCTACTTCTTCGTATTTTAGTCCCTGCTCGCGGCAAAGGGTGTAAACTTCACGCTGTTGAGGAGGAAGCAGAGCTATAGCATCATTTAGGATGTTACGTGTATCATTTAGCATGATGAGCTCTTCAGTTTCATTATGCTCTTCATCCCAATCCAAACGCATGCGCTGATCAGCTCTGCTTTCTATTTCTTGCCTGCGCAATACATTTAGCGAGATATTTCGGGATGAGGTTCGGAGATACCCTTCGAGATTGTTAATTTTCTCAAGTTCAGGTCCCATCTTCCAAATTTTTAGCATCACTTCTTGGACAACTTCTTCGGCCAACAATGCCGAACGAAGTGTTTTAAATGCAAAAAGGTAAACTTTTTTAGTGTAGGTACGATAAATGATATCAAATGCATGGGCTTCCCCTTTCGCCACTCTTTTGAGTAGCTCCCGATCATCAATTAGGGGGGAAGAAATCATGAGCAAATCGTTTGAAAAGCAAATATACGGAAAAGCAGTCTTAAGTCCTTAGTCTAAAGTTGGTAGGTCGCAAATGCTCAACGCCTATCGGTATCCGCCTATCGCCCGAACGCTACTCCTTAAAAAACAATGCCTTCAGTTCATTTGCATCACTAGGCTCCATCTTGCCGGCCAAGATTAAGCGTAGTTGACGGCGACGTAAGGCTCCATCGAACAATTCTATTTCATCAACGGTTTCTGGCTTAATCTCTGGCACAGGAATAGTTCTTCCACTTTGATCAACCGCTACAAAAGTGTAATAGGCCTCGTTTGATTTTGCTCTAGTACCCGATGGAATGTTCTCTGCCCATACATCCAAGCGTACTTCTACCGAGGTATGAAACGCACGTGTAACCTTAGCTTCAATGGTAATTACATCACCAAGTTTAATTGCATGCTTAAAAGAAACATTATCAACCGATGCGGTTACCACTATTCTATTGCAATGTTTTTGCGCAGAAATAGCTGCGGCTATATCCATCCAATGCAGCAAACGGCCCCCCATTAAATTATTTAAGGTATTGGTATCGTTAGGCAATACTAATTCGTTCATCACGGTAAACGAATTTTTTGGACTTTTAGCTTTAGTACTCATAGTGGCGCAAAAGTAATGAAAAAGTGGACAAAAGCGTAATTAAAAGCAGGGAGCATAGGGCATGAGGCATAGAGGCCTCCACTCGTAACTCCCAACTCCACGCTCCATGCCCCAAGCTCCCCGCCCAAAACAAAAACCTCCTTTCACGGTTTATACTTCATGCAAAATCAAACGCTCATCCAATATTTTCACTGGTATTACAATGAAGAATATCAACTGTGGGTTAAAACGGCCAAGGAAGCCGCAAACCTAGCCGAATTAGGCATTACCATGGTTTGGCTTCCTCCAGCGTATAAGGGAAGCAATGGCGGATATTCTGTCGGCTATGATACCTATGATTTGTTTGACCTTGGAGAATTTGACCAGAAAAACAGCATAAGTACTAAATATGGAAGTAAAGACGAGTACCATAAAGCTATAGATGCACTTCATGATAACAACATTGGCGTATTGGCCGATTGTGTTTTTAACCACAAAGCAGGTGGCGATGAAGTGGAAGAAATAAAAGTGAGGAAGGTAAACGAAGAGAACCGGAATGAATTTATTTCTGATGAAATCGATGTTAGGGCCTGGACAAAATTTACTTTCCCCGGTAGGGCCGGAGCATATTCTGAATTTATATGGGACCATCGTTGTTTTAGCGGAGTAGATTATGCCGAAGACCAGGAAGGAACAGCAATATATGCTATTCAGAACGAATACGGTGAGGGTTGGGAAAATGTTCCTTCCAATGAATTGGGTAATTACGATTACCTGATGTTTAATGACATCGATTTTCGGAATCCAAGTGTGGTAGCAGAACTGAAATATTGGGGTAAATGGTATTATGATACCTGTAAAATAGATGGATTTAGGTTAGATGCAGTTAAACATATTTCGCCGGAGTTTATTAAGGGGTGGATAGACGAAATGAAAAAAACTTGTGATCGGGATTTCTTCATCATTTCTGAAAATTGGAATATCGAAAGCGCAGATGAGCTCGTAAATTACATTGATATCACAGCGGGAAGCACCCAGCTTTTTGATTCGTTGTTGCACCATAACTTTTTCCTAGCATCGCAAGGCGGAAAAGAATATGATCTGAATACGATTTTTGATCAAACTTTAGTTCAGGTTAAACCAGAAATGGCGATTACCTTCGTAGATAACCATGATTCGCAACCGCTTCAGGCCCTAGAATCATATATCGATTTCTGGTTTCGTCCCTTAGCATACGCCATGATTTTACTTAGAATTCAAGGAACTCCCTGCGTGTTTTATACCGATATATATGGAGCTTCTTACACAGATCAAGGACAGGACGTTGAATTGCATCCCTTGCAAGAATTGCCAACAATGTTAAAAATAAGACAAGATTTGGCCTACGGCGCGCAAAGAGATTATCTTGATCATAATAATTGTATTGGGTGGACTAGGGAAGGAGATGAAGAACATCCAAATGCAGGAATTGCAGTGGTAATGAGCAATGGCGATGAAGGATTTAAGGAGATGGAAATGGGCAAGTCATTCGCCGGAAAAACCTTTACCGATGCCATAGGTAAACGTGCAGAAGAAGTTATTATCGACGAAAACGGATATGGAAAGTTTTTCTGTAACGCCGGGAGTGTATCGTTGTGGGTTTTGAATTAATCCCATTAAAGTTAAAACTCCCGAACTTGTCAGCCTGAGGCACTCGAAGGCATCAATAAATAATAGAAATAACTCAAATGCTAGCCTCTAAGACGGGATTCCTTTTGGCATTCAAGACTTCAGGATTGACATCGAGTGTCTTTTTTATTTCCCTGCCGTATACTAGCCAATCTAACAATCTCTTCCCAATTTTCTGCAAACAATGCTTCCTTCTTTTTTCTGCTCCATCCCTTTACTTGTTTCTCAAAGGAAATCGCATCGTTAATATTTGTAAAATGAGCAACATACTTAAGCGTTATTGGTCTCCTAAAAAAAGTGTAAGCCTTTACTTCAGTTCCATGCTGATGATCATATAATCTTCCTTCAATATCACTAGTAACTCCTGTGTAATAGGTGTTATCTGAACAAAGTAAAATATATACGTAGTAGTTGTGGAATAATGCCATTTTGTAATACTGAAAATAGCGGATGATGACTCTAAATTAAGAATAGTTGAAATACTTCAAACCATAATCAAAAAAAATGTCGGACTTAGATACTCAAACACATCGGAAATTCATCTTAGGAATTAACCTTCAAGAATCATACTGCCTTCGAGAACCTCAGGCTGACATACAAAGGAGTACTTTAAACAATTGAACTAATTACCTTCTCAAAACACTATTACTTACCGAGGTAAAACCTATCAGTTCGTCCCACCTTCCCCCTGGTTTGCGGTAATACACCAGCACCTGGTAGCTATTTTCGGTTTCGAAGAAAGAACCTGAAAAAATGGTGTCATTAAATTTTCCAAGCTCATCAATCCATACATATTTAAAATCGTAAAGTCCTTGCTTTAATTTAAGGGTACTGTAGAATTTCTTTCTGTTTGGCTCATATATCAAACGGTTTTCTTCATTAAGTGTATAATTATTAAAGCGGCCCACTACATAACCCGCACCATTTGCCGTGGGGGGTGTAGCATCTAACGTAAAAAGCACATTGGCATAATCGCTATCGGTGATATTATCCCTCCCATCTTGGTTACGGATAAAAAAGCTGCCGTTTTCATCAAATTGGGTACTGTATTTTGCATTCCCATTGGCCAGATCAGGGAATAAAATTACGGTGTTAGTGGTGTCTTTATAGAGCTCCTGCACATGTTCTGCTCTGTATCTAAAATTTCTAAAATCAAATTTAAGAAATTCATTTCCTCCCCAAAAATCATTGGTAGACACATCGTTATAAACCAAAGAACCCGGTCTGATAAAAGCGGGTTTGGTATTAATAATTGCCGTTTGTGGAATACCGTTTTGCATCACAACGGCCTTTACTGTTAAATAAGGGTTTTGCAGCTGAATTTGGTGGAAAATCGTAAAATTAACCTTCTGCTTGCTCATTCGGTATTGAACTTCATTACTGGGAACCACTTCTGCACCTACATTTACGATGTTCTCAACCACATAAAAGCGCTGCGTAATGATCACTTTCTGCGGATCATTTTTTTCGTAAACCGTAAGGAGATAGTTGCCCGCGATTTTTGGTCTAACCTGATCGTTTGGTAGCGTTAGCTGATAATGCGTAAACTTTTGTAAAGTATTGAAGGAGAATTTGGTGTTAAAAATGATATCTTCTCTAAACGATTCTACATAATCCAATTGATTGATGCGCGATGATTTCCAATCATACGTACAATGCTCAATGCTATAGCTGTAGTTCTTATTACCTGCTTTAAGGTCGTCGAATGCAAAAGTAATGGTTTCGCCACTGCGCAGGGCGATAATTGGAAACGACTGCTCTTTTTTACTGTTATAACATTCTACGGTTTTTATGTTGGATTGGTAAACCTTGTTATCATAAATCGCTAAAGGATGTTGTGCCACACCAGTATTAGCAGTAAACAATAGAAGAAACGGTATTATTTTTTTCACAGCTAAAGTTATTTGATCGAATAAATTAATTTCTATAAGAGTTAGCCACAGATTAGAGGGTTTAAATTTCTGATTTAAAAAGGCAATTTTCAAGCTGCACCAATCTTTTTAATCTGTGGCTAAAAATTATTTTATCTAAAAATCTGACATCTCTAGGCTAATCAACCTAATAACTGTAATTTGTTTATGCTTCCAGTTCCATGATTTCTGAAGCCAGTTCTTCCCAGGTTTTCTGAGCATGATCCAATAAAGCTTTTTCAGCAAGGTACTTTTTATTGGCTTCATCAAGCTTATGCTGACTTGAAAAAACTTCTTCCTTAGCCAATTCTGCTTCCGCGTCTTTTACCGCCTGTTCAAAAACAGTAATTTCTTCTTCAGTTCTTTTTAGTTTATCATTCAGCTTTTTAAGCTGCTGTTGGGCATTTGCCGGAGCAGGTTCTTCTACTTTTTTCTTTTCTTCTACCGCTGGTTTAACCGGAATTGGTTTTGGCAAAGGAATTACCCTCTTGCTATTCCATTCTTCAAATTCGGCATAAGTACCTGGATATTCCTTTATTTTTTCTTCTTCAATAAACCATATTTTGTTAGCTACGTTATCTAAGAAATAACGATCATGGGATACAGAGATAAATGTACCTTCATATTGCTGCAAAGCTTGGATCAGAATATTAACCGATTGGATATCCAAGTGGTTGGTAGGCTCATCTAGGATTAAGAAATTAGAATCTGTGGTTAATGATTTTGCTAATGCAACTCTTGATTTTTCTCCTCCAGATAATACTTTAATCTTTTTGAAAACATCATCACCTGTAAATAGGAAACAGCCTAAAATTGATCTTAGCTCTGTGTCGGTATGTTTGGGGGCAAATGCCTGAAGTTCTTCTAAAATGGTATTTCCAAGATGAAGCGATTCTAACTGATGCTGTGCAAAGAAAGTGGTGGTTACATTATGCCCGGTTTCGCAAGATCCCTTGAACTTTTCTGTACCTGCAATCATTCTCAACAATGTTGATTTACCTTTTCCATTAGCGCCAATCAAGGCAATTTTGTCGCCTTTTTCTATCAGTGCTTCTGCATCATTTAAAATTTCGATGTTCGGATAACTTTTCGAGGCATGCTCAATCCGTATCACGTGGCGCCCTGATGGTTTAGAGAACTTGAAACTGAAATTTACAGTGGGATTATCATCATCAACATCTTCAACGCGGTCCATTTTATCGAGTGCCTTCATCCGCGATTGCGCCATCTTAGCCTTACTGGCTTTGGCCTTAAAACGTTCAATTAAGCGCTCTTCCTGTTTGATTTTGGCTTGTTGATTTTTAAACTCGCCTTTTTGGATCTCTCCTCGCAGAGCTTTTTCTTCTAGGTAAAACGAATAATTACCAGCATAAACCGTTAATTTTCCTTTACGGGATTCAACGGTTTTACGTACAATTTTATCCAGGAAGTACCTATCGTGAGAAACAATTACAATAGCACCTTCAAAGCTTCCTAAATAAGTTTCTAACCATTTAATGGAAGGTAAATCCATGTGGTTGGTAGGCTCATCCAATAACAGGATATCAGGAGTTTGCAATAAAATTTTTGCTAACATTACCCTCATCCTCCATCCTCCAGAGAAGGTGTTTAATGGACGGTGCTGATCGTCTGTACTAAAGCCTAGACCTGCTAAAATTTCGTTAGCGCGGTACTCTATGCTGTATCCATCCAAAGCTTCAAACTCCTGTTGTTTATCGCTCAGTTTGTTCAGTACCTCTTCACTATAGTCGGTTTCTATTTGTTTTAACAGTTCTTCGATCTCATCATGCAGCTGGTTTTGGCGTTCAAACGCTTCCATAGCTACGTGCAAAATACTGTAGTGCGAATCGTACGACAATAAATCTTGGTTGAGGTAACCAATTTTTAGGTCTTTTGCCATCGAAATGCTACCAGAAGATGGAGCATATTCGCCAACAATAATTTTTAATAAGGTAGACTTACCCGTGCCATTAGCACCAATAAGGCCAACTCTATCACCTGGTTTTATATGCCAGTTCGCTTCATCGTACAAGGCACGCGAGCCAATTAAGAAGGTTAAATCGTTTATAGAAATCATTTCGATGCAAAAATAGCAAATTTTAAGGGCGCTTTCAAGCATATAAGTGTAAAAAGAGTTGCGCGTCTGGCGCTGAGCGTTAAGCGATACCATTGGCCCAACGCAAGACGCCAAACGCTCAACTCCAAACTGCTTTTCCTTTCTTGCTTCACTTTACTTATCTTCGCACCATGTATCGCCTGATCAAACCTGTCTTTTTTAAGTTCGACCCTGAAAACGTGCATCACTTTGTGGTAAAAAGGCTAAAATGGTTTCATGATTACTTTCCTTTTGGCAAAACGATTCTCCGGAGCAGTTATGATATTCATTTAAAAGGACTGGAACGGACGGTATTTGGCATCAAGTTTAAAAATCCTGTAGGTTTAGCTGCGGGTTTTGATAAAAACGCAGAATATGTGGAAGCATTGAGCAATTTAGGGTTTGGGTTTATTGAGGTAGGAACAGTAACGCCTTTACCACAGCCAGGGAATGAAAAGCCAAGGATGTTTAGGCTCCAGGATGATGAAGCTATCATTAATCGAATGGGATTTAACAATAAGGGGGTTGATGTAATGGCCGAACGCCTTCGCTTGTTAAAAGAAAAAGAACCAACTATCGTTGTTGGTGGTAATATCGGGAAAAATAAAAATACACCCAATGAAGAAGCGGTTAACGATTATATCAAATGTTTCGATTGTTTATTTGATGTGGTAGATTACTTTGTAGTAAATGTAAGTTCGCCCAATACACCTGGGTTAAGGGCCCTACAAGAAAAAGAACCGCTTAAAACATTACTGAGCACTCTTCAGCAACGCAATCTGAAAAATAACGTAGCCAGACCAATACTGCTTAAAATTGCTCCTGATTTAACTAATGAGCAATTAGATGATATTGTTGAAATTGTAAAGGAAACGGGTATCGCTGGGGTAATTGCAACAAATACAACTACAGACAGAAATGGTCTCTATACCGAAGAAAAGCTAAAGGAAGAAATGGGCGGCTTAAGTGGTAAACCGCTTACCCAAAGGTCAACTGAGGTTATCCGTTACTTATCCGAAAAATCAAACAAATCATTCCCTATTATTGGCGTAGGAGGGATCCATTGCCCACAAGATGCAAAGGATAAAATCGAAGCCGGTGCATCGCTTGTGCAGCTTTATACGGGTTTTATCTACGAAGGGCCAGGCTTGGTGAAACAAATTTGTAAAGCACTGGTTAATTAGTTTTGAAGGAGTGAATTTGAATGATGGGAGAGTTAAATCATTTACATTATTACTTAATTCAATCATTTCTTTTTAGGCTTCGCCCGATTTTTTTCTACCCTAAATTTCGTAATTCTACTAATGAGATCTAAAGGCATGGGCTTATCCAATGGAAACTGTACCGATCCTTTCGCGCCTTTATAAAGTGAAAGCTCCTCTTTAAAGGCTTCGATGCCTTGTGGAGCGGGGTATAGACCGATATGGTTTTTGTAACCTGCAAAATGGATCAAGTTGCCATTTAGTTCAAAGGTTGGCATTCCGTAGCTGATTTTTTCTTTTGCATCGGGGGCTGCTTTTTGAATGGTTGTCCTAATCTGTTGCAACTGTTCCTGTACCTCTACGGGAAATTGAACGATGTAAGAGTCGATGTCTTTAAAGCTATTCATGGTCAGTTTTGTTGGATGTTAATAAAGAGGTTTAATTGGTTGATGTTATGAATTTAAAATTAAAACAGCCACAGATTAAAAAGGATTAAAGCGGCTAACTCTTTTTTAATCTGTCCCAAAGGGATGCCTTTGGGCATGGCTAGCAAATTTCAAACCCGTAACTAGGGCGTACTTGAGACGCTTTCTTTATTCATAGCTAAGCTCCAATTGATCCCTATCAATGAAATTAGGTTTTTGCCCTTACCAAAATTTCTTCCAAAGGCGCCGGTTAATACTACTTTTTCGGAGATTTTGTACTTGATAAGGCCACTGGACCTATGCGTATCAGCCAAATCGTTTTTCCGACTAATGTATTCATAGGCAAAAGAAAGTGTTTTAAATTCAAATTCCAATTTATAAAGAAATGAAATCAGTATAATCACCCCCGGATTCAAGATGTAGGCTAAATTTTTAACCATATAAGACATATAAGTCAAGCAATGCCTTATATGTCCTTATATTTCTTATATGGTTTAATTAACGCTAAGACTTATTAAACATATAAGGAATATAAGCCGCAGATGCGCGGATTTTAAAGAAATGAAATCAGTATAATCACCGCCGGATTCAAGATGTCGGCTAAATTTTTAACCATATAAGATATGTAAGTCAAGCATGCCTTATATGTCCTTATATTTCTTATATGGTTTAATTAACGCTAAGACTTATTAAACATATAAGGAATATAAGCCGCAGATGCGCGGATTTTTAAAGAAATGAAATCAGTATAATCACCGCCGGACTCAAGATATCGGCTAAATTTTTAACCATATAAGATATGTAAGTCAAGCATGCCTTATATGTCCTTATATTTCTTATATGGTTTAATCAATGCTAATACTTATTAGAAAGTAAAATCTGCCATCTGCGGCCTTAAAATCAGTTAACCAATTAACCAATTAACCAGTTAACCAATTAACCCTACTAACCAGCACTTTATTTTTCAGGCTCCAAATAGCCTTTAAGTGCGGTATGCAAGAAATGGTTCCAACCGCCTTTAAAGCTTTCCCTTTGGAAATTAGGTCCGTTTTCTTCTAAAGTATGTACATTTTCGTGGGTTAATCGTAGCAAGGTTTGTTCACCTTTATCAAACAGCTCCCATCTTACGGTAGAATTTCCAGGGTAATTATCGTAACGCCACGTATAGGCAATTTTCTCTCCTTCAACCAGTTCGGTGATTTCACACAGGTGCAAGTATTGTGGTCCTTCATCAGGCCCTCCTAGAAAATCGAATTTGAAGCCTATCTCGGGCCTGAATTCTCGCAGGTTAAAATACCAATTTTTTAGTTCATCATTGCTAGTTAGTGCGCTCCATACCTTAGCAATTGGCGCATTATAGGTTCTTTCAATTACAAGTGGATCTGTATTCATGTTTTTTATTAGTTAATGTGATGATTTGATAATAGCTTCCCGATAGCTATCGGGATTACACATTCACAAATTAGCTAATTCTTTTATTTTTGGCGCTAAAGGCTATAGTTTTTTCTAATCGAGAAATCCGTGTGGCTTCCTGTTTGGCGCTCATTACCCAATTGATCATAACTTTTTGGTAGGAGGGTGCCTGATTGATAAAAAAATTCCAAGCCAATTTATTTACTTTGAATTTCTTTTCGAAAACTGGACTTAATTTCCTTGTTTCGTTTTCATAAGCATAGATCTTTGATTTCTGATCAGTTCGATATTCAAAAGCTTTCAGTCCGGCAGGAAGCATCAATCCCCGTTGGGTTAATTCTTCTACTTTTTTGATGTTTACAGCACTCCAGATACTCGTGGGTCTTCTGGGTGTAAAACGAATGGTGTAACTCTCTTCGTTAAGCGATTTACGCACTCCATCAATCCACCCAAAACAAAGCGCTTCATCCACAGATTGTGGCCACAATATACTGGGTTTTCCACTATCAACTTTGTAAAACCCTACAAGAAGCTCTTTTTCAGTTTCGTAATTTTCGGTTAACCAGGCCCTGAAATCACTTTGTTTCTCGAAAAATTTAGGTTCCATGTAAATTAGCTTATGACTAATTAGCAGATTAGCTAATTAGTTTTAGTAAAGATATACTTCCCAGGTCCTTGTTTCAAAATCATTTGTTTTTCGGCTGGTTTAAATTCTAACATAATCCCTGCCGGGGTAAATTCAAAGAGATCCTTTCCTGTTGCCTCCATCGGGATAGACGCCTGTCCGGTAGCTTGAGAAACTAATACATTTCCTTTCTTACTAATCGTAATTTTCATCGGGAAATTTGGTGCAGCGTATTCACCTAGATACTGGTCCAGCTCTTCGGTTGATAAGGTAAGAGTTGTAAAGGACGGCAAATTAAACGACCGTCCATAGTATGCACTCAAACCAGCGGTGAGAATTTTAATATTCTCATATGAATTAGCGTTTGTAATGAGAGAGATACTTAATTTATCTTCTGGAAAATAATATAACATTGAAGAAAAGCTATCTATACTTCCATTATGCCCAAACCCCTTTTTGTCGCCTTCAAAAAGAAACTGTCGCAAGCCAAAACCATAATTATCTTTTATTGACGTCATTTGGGCCAGGCTTTGAGCGGAGACAATTTTGCCTGCAAAAAGAGCTGCAATAAAAATGTTAAGATCTGTGGGATTTGATACTACTGCACCGGCTCCTGCTGGTATAGACATATCGGTTTCGGTTTGTTTCTTCCAACCATCCCTCTGAAGATAAGAGAAAGCTTCATAGCTTTGTGAGTTAATCTTATTTCCCGAATAGGTATTTAACAATCCTAATGGCTTAATTATTTTGACATTTAAGATTTCTTTTAAGGGCATTTTATAGATATCCTCTAAAATATAGCCTAATAAAACATAATTCGAATTGCTATAGGCGGCTTTACTATCGGGCTCGAAATCACTGGGGTATGAGCTAATCATGGTTACCATTTGGGCACTTGTTTTGGGCTGCGTATAATAGCTCATATAATCGGTGCTATTGGTAAAGTTATAAATGCCACTGTGGTGATTAAGCATCATTGCAATTGTTATTTTCTCGGCATTTTTAACAGTGGGAAAATAGTTCGACTGCTTATCGTTCAATGTAATCTTACCCTCTTCAATGGCCTTAAAAATTAACGTAGCAGTAAATGTTTTCGAAATAGAACCAATCCTGTACTTTGATGCAGGGCTTGCTTTCGTGTTATTTTCTACATCAGCAAAACCAATAGCTTTAGCATAGTTAACTTTCCCATCTATCGAAATGGCAAAACTTCCCATCCATTTATTGTTTTTCTCGAGCGCAAGGAACACACTATCAAGCTTCGCCTTATTAAATTGTTGTGCCGAGACGGTTGATCCAGCTAGTGCAATTATCAGTAAAAGGATTATTCTTTTCATGTTATGGGTTTGTTGTAAATATAAGAAACGGAGTGGGTAGTCTATAGTCGATAGTCAATGGTCGATAGTCCATGGTCTGGATGTTCAAGCCGATTGTCTATTGACCATCGACCCAGTTTAACTTCCCTCTAAAGCTTAACTCTAACGCACAAAAAAGCATCCCAAAATTAATTGAGATGCTTTTTAATGTGTATAAAGAAGAGTAAAAAGCCTAAGCTTTAGCTGTTAATTGAGCTAAAACTGCATTGTTCTTAGCCAATTGATCTGTTTTAGATTGTTTAGAACGGCTTCCCAATTCGATATTTGTAGCTAATTTTAGCGTATTTACTTCTTGACGAGAAACTGTTTTATTGTATCTGTCTTTTCTTTTTAATCTTGTTACTGCCATGATAATGAGCTTTATTTTCTTTAATTAGTATAAAATCTGGAGGTCGAGAGCGGATTCGAACCGCTGTACAAGGTTTTGCAGACCTCTGCCTAGCCACTCGGCCACTCGACCTTTTAAATCCAAGGTTGTCCCATAGGATGCCTACCCTTTCCTTACGGGGCACAAAAATAACAATAATAAGTTACTATGCAAAGCCGAATGTTTAATATTTCATTTTATTTAATCCCTCTGGTTAATTCGCTACAAAATATAGCAGCCGATACAGCAACATTTAAGGATTCGGCATTGCCGATTTTAGGGATGGTTACAGGAGTAGTAATCTTTTCCCTCAATGCATCACTGATGCCATGCCCTTCATTTCCCAACAAAATTAGACCTTCTTTCCCCCATGGGTTGTTATAAATATCATGGCCATCTAGCAATGCCCCGAAGACAGGTAAAGCAGCAGTAGTTAAAAAGGGGCCGAGGGCAGTGTATATCACATTAACGCGGCATAATGAACCCATAGTTGCCTGTACAGTTTTTGGGTTATAAAGCTCTACTGTATTTTCGGAACAGATGATATTCTTTATACCGAACCAATCAGCAGTGCGTATAATGGTGCCAAAATTCCCAGGATCCTGGATGTCATCAAGCACTAATGAAAACGAATGTTTCAAACTATTGGTGTCTATTTTTTGTTGAAGAGGAATATGAACCAACGCTAATACACCCTGTGGGGTTTGTAAAGTGCTTATCTTTGTTAACTCGACACTGGTTACTTCGAATAACCTTATATTTGTAGTGTTTTTAGGGAGAGATGAAATATAGGGAGCCGTATAGTAGATGCTATTGATCTGATATTTTGAATTTATGAATTCTGTGATAGATTTTATACCTTCAATTATAAAAAATCCACTTTCTTTGCGGTACTTCTTTTGATGTAAAGATTTTATAAAACTGATTTGAGATTTTGAAAGCATACAGGTATAACTATAAACAACAGGTACAAACGCTTACAATATTACTATTTATTCTTGTTTTTGTAGCAGGGTGTTCTTCAACAAAGTATATTCAGGACTATCAATCGATTGTAAAAAAAGTTAAAATCGACAGCATCAATAAACAGTTTGAAGAGCAGGCCTACAACTACGTCCAAAAAGATATTCGTCCATCAGGCGGTCTAGGTTTAAATGTTTTGATCTATAACATCTTTAACACCAAGAATGGTAAGTACAAAACAAGCAATATTAAGCCATTGGGCTCTCCTCCGCCTATTTTAGATAGCACATTAGTAGAAATCTCAAGAAACCAGATCGAAAAATACCTTAAAAGTAAAGGCTTTTTTAAAGCTAAGGTTATATCAGAAATAAAAATAGAGGATAAAAAAGCAGAGGTGAGGTTCATAGCGGATCAGGGCCCTGCTTTTATGGTAAATAAAGTTACCTATGAAATCCAGAATGATATTGTTAAATCGTTATATCTTTCGAACAAAGTAAATTTTACCCATTTACGTGAGGGAATGCAATATGATGAAGATTCGTTAGTTTATGAGCGGGAACAGATCTATCAACTGATGCGCCAAAATGGATATCGTGATTTCGAACGTCCTTACGTAAGATACACGCCTGATTCCAATCAGAATAATAGTAAGGTTTCTGTAAACCTAATTATTGATAATCCCCTTGATGGAACAAAACATCGGGTTTATACCATCGACTCCACCAGTATCCTCATTGCACCAAGCTCTGATGGCTTTACTGATCTTAAACTTGTAGAAGATTCGTTAACATCCAAGAAATATTTTAGGGGAATCCGCTTTGTAGATATGTCTAACCGATTTAGGAGAAATCCAATTACGCGGTATGATTTTATCAAACAGGGAGAAATTTATGATATCAGGAAGGAAACGTTAACCTACGACCGACTATACGAACTTAACGTATTCAAAAACGTTAAAATAGAATATACCAAAGCCAAAGATAGCAGCGCCAAACTAAATCCTGTAATATTGCTCATCCCGCAAAAGCGAAGAAGTAATAGGATTGAGGGTGAAGTACCTTTTAATGCTGGTACAGTAGGATTTACAGTTAGCAATACCTATACCGATAATAATTTTTTAAAAGGGGCAGAAAAGTTCCAGTTTCAGGTAAAGGGCGGACTGCAATCACGGGCCGGTAAAGGTTATTCGTTTTTTAGAGATATCTACCAACGCGATTTTTCAATTAGTGCAAGTTTAAGTGTACCGCGATTAATGGTTCCATTTGGCATCCCTATGATGGGTAAAAATGGAATGCCAAGCACTACTTTTGCTACCAGTTACCTCTATGCACTACAACAGGGTAGACTTGTGCGAAGGATTTTTATCAATTCGATCAGTTACGATTGGGTAGAAACAAAGTCGAAACTGCACTCCTTTACACCACTCAACTTCGAGTACCGTTTTGGAAGCATTTTGATTGATACCACAGATAAAAGTGATATCCAGAAATTTAGGGCTGATAGCATTACCCTAGCAACCAATTCGTACAACATAAAGCTGTTGGGCCGCAAAGATTTTACGCTCGGAATGAAGTATGCCTATTCGTTAAATGCTGATAAACTACTCCAAAACAGGTCGTTCGTTTACTTTAGAGGAAATATAGACATTGCTGGAAATTTATTGCAATTGGCCACTAGTGTTTTTGGCGATAAGCACGATCCTCAAAATGGGGATTTTGGAACAATATTAGGCTTGCCTTTTAACCAATATGTAAGACCAGAGGTCGATGTTAGATGGTATAGAAATCTAGGTAATGATAAAATGTTTATTGCCAGGATTAATGGTGGGGTAGGTTATGCCTATGGAAACTCTGTAGCTATTCCCTTCGAAAAATTATTCTATGCAGGGGGCTCAAGTGGGGTGAGAGCTTGGCAGGCCAGAACATTAGGTCCTGGAAATTACAATAGAGATGTAATTACAAGCGTTGAGGCGCGTAAAGCGTCGTATGGCATTGATCAGCTGGGCCAAATGCGCATAGAATCAAATTTAGAATACCGTTTTATGTTGGTTAATAAATTGTTTGGCGGAAAATTAAGAGGCGCCTCATTTGTTGATATGGGAAATGTGTGGAACATTTCGCCAGGAAATCCACAGCCAGAAACATATTTTAATCTTAAGAAACTTGGTCAACAAATTGCGATCGGAACCGGATTTGGTTTCAGGTACGATGTTCAGTTTTTCGTGTTCAGATTTGATGTAGGACTTAAAATTAAAGATCCCCAATTTTCAGGTTCAGAACAATGGGTTATTGCGAAATACCTGAAAGGAGCAAAAGATTTCAAAACCAATTATGAAATTAGGCACTCGCCTGATACCTATAGGTTTATGCAGTATAATTTTGGGATAGGGATGCCTTTCTAGCATAGGGCATAGTGCATAGGGCATGGAGCTTGGAGCTTGGGGCATGGGGCTGGGAGTTGGGAGTCCGGAAGTCCGAATCCCGATAGCTACCGGGACCGAAAGCCCGAAAGAAATTTAGACATATTAGACATATAAAGTTAAACTAAAATCCCTGCACTGCCTGCCGGCATGGGTGTAATCTAATAAATCTGTGTAATCACCTAAATCGGTGTAATCAACCGCGCAGCGTAAGTTCGTTAAACTAGATTTTTAAGATAATCTAAAGTAGTTTCAAAAAACGTCGAAATATTCAATCCATTGCTGTAACTAAAGATTAAAAAGATGACAAAGAGGATGATAGCAATGTAAATAAATCGCTTAAAGGCAAATGCCAAAATGATAATTACCAATGGGATAATGATCATTAACATCCGGCTAATGGTAAAAGGATTTAGGTTCCCTTCTTTCTTATACACATACAATAATTTGCTATGTGTACCTTGATCATTTTGGTGTTTGATATAAACAAAAGTAGATTTATCAATTGCCAGTGGAAGAATGGCAACCCCATCATTAAATGTTAACGATTGTGTAAAGCCACTCACGCTAAAAGTATAGGTTCCGTTGATTTTTTCTAATGGATTATCTAAAGAATCGGCAGCGATAATAGCTAGTTTGCTATTTTTTAGTAAACTCTCCTTAACCAAGAAGTTATTGATATCCGTGTTCTGTGCCAAACAATCGTTAGCCACAACTAGTGCCAATAGTAAAAATATGTATCTCATTCTATAGATCTTTTATTATAAATTAGGTATCCCAAATGTAACAATACACCGTTTCTTTTTACAGGATCATCATATAAATTATAGCTGAAACTAATCGGACCAACAGGTGTGTGATAAACTAGTCCGGCGGTACCAGCATAGTGCCATTCGCTAAAAGTCCTTTTATATTGAATATCCTGGAGTCCTACTTTCTTAAATTCTTGGAAAGGTAAGAATAGATAGCCTTCTAAACGAAAATCTAAATTCCTTTTCACATGAAATACGTTTTTCAAACCTGCTGCACCATAACTGGTAGCCCTAAAATTTTCTAAAAACAATGATTTACTGTCTTGAATGGGATAAAATGCAGGAGCAGCTAACAATGTTGCGTAGTAGTTAAAAAATCTTGGCTGGTTAGAAATCACAGCTTCGGCTAAATAACCTATGGAGTAATTTTTGGAGTGAAAGAAGTAATGCTCATCACTTACTTTGATATGCCCCCATTCCCTAAACCTACGTTCGATAGCAAGTAGATTGGCAAATGCAACTACATCCCGATAGGTGTTTCCCGGTGAATAGTTTTCTTTCCCAGTAGAGAAATTCACACTTAATAAAAAACTATGCCCACGATCTGCATATTGTTTACGGTTCAATGAGTTCTTTTCGAATAATAGACTAGCCCTTAAACCATTGAAAACGGTTCTATCTAATACATCGCCAACCGCAAAATCATTATTAGGACTGTAGCTATCGTTATTGTTAATAAAAGCTGCGCTTAATGTGATCCTAGCATTTTTATTCAGTGGCATTCCAAGTTTGATATCGATCTTTCTATCTGCTTGTTCAATATAGGTAGGATGTGGGTTTTCGATAAAGATCTGACTTGTATTGTAAAAATTCCAGTGATTATAGGTGAGTTCTCCAGCCAAAAATAAGGGTAAACCCGAAGGATAATCTATACGGCCAGCTAATTGAACCGATTCATAAAATCTGCCTGAGTAGAAATTTGCGCCAAAAGTATAGGCTTTTCGATTAAGGTAATTGTACTGTAGCCCCAAATACACATTACTTATTGGCCTTGAAGAAATATTGCCGCCAAAATCTATTTTAAAACTCTTTTTAGGTTGCGCTACAATTTCAAAATCATAACTATCCGTTTCGGGGTGATAGGATATTTTAGGGTAAATGGTTTCGAAGGTTTCATCTGCTACCAATTTATAGTAGCCCCTTTTAATATCTGCAAGATTAAAGGTGGTCTTATCGCTTTTAAAAAGGCGCTCGATATATTTTTTTTGTTGGGTGTTAACTCCAGAAACGGTTACATTGCTAAACACAAGATCCGGTTTACGATCATTAAATGCCTTTCGTTTTTCTACTAGCTCTTCGGCGCTCACCCGTCGGGCTATAGCTTGTTTAATATGGGGCATATCAGCAATGGTAGCATCATAGCCCCGTTTTATCAGCTCAGCTACTGGTGTGAAATTAGTGACACTATAATCGGCCAAATCCGGCTGGATGTACACTCCGTTTGCTCCAACTAAGGTAGAATCAGATTTTGAAAGAAACATGTATACCAAGAAACGGTTCATCAAGCGGTCGTCGTTTTTCGGGTATTCGTTAAAGATTTTGGAGGAGACATTCGCTCCAATAATAAAATCCGGCTTAAACTCATCCCTCATCACATCCGCAGGAAAATTATTATACAATCCGCCATCAAAAACATATTTATTATCAAGTTTAATTGGGCGATATACCAGGGGAACGGTCATGGTAGCCCGTACACCTTCGGCAAGGCTTCCATTTTTAACGGTGATGCTCTTCTGAGAAAGCACATCAGAAGCCATGCATCTAAAAGGGACAAAAAGTTGATCAAAATTATCCTTTGAAATGGCCGATGCTTGCGAAAACAACTCTAAAAGCGCAAAATTAAGTGGGATATCATTAACAAGGTTAGATCTAAAATTTAACCTTAAACTGGTGTCAATAGATAGCTTTGCGGTAATTATAGAGGAGTTTGCGCTATTTTTTTGAAAGTAAAAACTATAATCGCTTTTGTATTTACCTCCAACCCAATCCTGAAAGTCAGTACTCAATGCAATCTTTTCTATCTGTGCCGGAGAATAGCCCGCAGCATACATGGCACCCACAATGCCTCCCATAGAAGTTCCGGTAATGTAGTCTATCGGAATATTATTTTCTTCTAAGGCCTTTAATGTGCCAATATGAGCTAATCCTTTAGCACCACCTCCGCTCAATACCAATCCCACCTTTTGCGCTTTTACATGTAGCGAAAAAAGCAATAAAAATAAAACGAAGATCTCTTTAGTATACCTCACCCTATAAAAATATCGTTTTCTTTTGAAATTAGTTTAAAATAAAAATGGAATAAGTTAAATAAGACGCAAAGCTGACCCATGCAATATAGGGCACAAATAACCATCCCGCAACTTTATCAATCCGGTAAAACAGTAGGGCATTAACAATAAGAACAACAAGAAAAATGCAAATTTCTACTAACGCCTTTCCAATCTGATGTTGATAAAAAAAGAAGTAAGACCACATCAGATTTAAGAAAAGCTGAAGCAAATAAACAACTACTGCCCAAACGTATCCAGTAACATGCTTTCTTCTCTTCCAAACCAGATATGCGGCAACCCCCATCATGATAAAAAGCGAAGTCCAGACTGGGGCAAAAACCCCATCGGGTGGGGTAAATGAGGGTTTATTAATCGTCTTATACCAGGTGCCCACAGATTCTCTAGTTAACAGGCCACCAATTGCACCTATAGAGAGCGAAATTAATAACGAGAGGAGAAGAGGTAAAAATTTAATTTTTTTGCTTCTAATGGACATAAACCAAAATTAATGATAGTATAACAATATATGTGTCGAATTGTTGACTGCACATAGGTTAACGCAACGAAGAAATCTGTGCATCTGTAGCGGCATAATGAGATAGGAAAGGTGAGATTTTTGCCAAAGGCATCCCTTTGTGAAGATTAAGACAGGATGCCTAGCGTTTAACGTTGGGAAGAAATCTGTGCACTTGTGGCAACAATGATCCGCTCCAAAGGAGTCTCCTTGGGACAAAGGAGGCAAAGGGCGAAAAGAAGTTGTAGCACCTTTGCGTACATCTTTTCTTTGGTGTTATATGAACATGAAATTGTTAATACTACCTACCTAATCAAACATTTTTCATTTTATAGAGTTTTACTCTTATCTTTCGTCAGATAATTTAAACGGCTTTAATAATCATTTTTAACGTTATAAATTAAATTCCGAAGAATTTACGATCAACTGATATGAATTATAAACACTTACAAGAGGAAGTAAAAAAACATGTATTGGATTACTTTGCTAATCACAAAGATCCAAAGTTGGTTTATCATAATTTACAGCACACACAGGACGTGGTTAAGGCAACCATGCAGATTGCAAATCATTATCAACTAAGTGATAAGGATTTTTTTATTGTAACAACTGGAGCATGGTTTCATGATACTGGATATTTTGAAGATCTACAAAACCACGAACAGAAAGGAGCAGAGTTAGCTATACAATTCCTAAAGAAAAAAGAAGTTCCAGCTGATGTTAGAGATGCTGTAATGCAGGTTATTTACGCCACAAAAATGCCACAAAGACCTACCAATCAATTAGAAAATATCTTATGTGATGGGGATCTTTTTCATTTGGGCACCTCTGATTTTAGCAAAAAAAGAAAGTTGATGCATAAAGAGATCGAGGCCCTCCATGGTCAGAGCTTTACTAAAAATGAATGGCGGAAAAAGGATATCGATTTTTTGGAAAATCAACAATACCATACCGATTATTGCAGTTTATTGCTTAACGATCAAAAAGCAGAAAACATTGAAAAACTAAAAAGTAAATTAAAGGACTCGTATGAGGATGAGGTCGAAAACTTAGATATTCAGGTCGAAGCTGTAGTGAAACCAGAGAAACAAGAAAAATTATTGAAGAAAAAAGACAAAGAGCGGCCAGATAAAGGGATTGAAACCATGTTTAGGATCACCTCTTCCAATAATCAGCGTTTAAGTGATATGGCCGATAATAAGGCCCAATTGCTTATCACTGTAAATTCGATCATTTTGTCTTTAATTGTGAGTTTGGTGCTCAGAAGGCTAGAAGATAATGCATTTCTCATTCTTCCTACATTTATTTTATTAATGGTGGCGCTATCCTGTATCATTTTTTCGATTTTAGCCACCCGCCCTTCTATCCCTGATGGGTTCTTTACCGACAATGATCTGGAAAGAAAAAAAGTGAATCTGCTGTTTTTTGGTAATTTCTATAAAATGGCATTAAATGATTATTCGAAAGGAATGATCAAGGTAATGAACGATAAGGAGTTTTTATACGGCACTTTGATTACGGATGTATATTCTCAGGGAGTAGTGTTGGGGCGCAAATATAAACTGATCAGGATTGCATACAACATTTTCATGTTTGGCTTAATTGCTGCGGTTTTGGCCTACATAGGATCCTACATCGCCTATGGCAAATTAGACTAAAATGCTTGAACATGTTCTAAAACCCCAATTTTTTGACCGAGATTTAAGTTGGCTTTCTTTTAACGAACGCGTGCTACAGGAAGCGGGCAGGGCCGATGTTCCCCTCCTTGAGCAGATTAGATTTCTATCCATCTATTCGTCAAATCTCGATGAGTTTTATCGGGTGCGTATGCCGGTACTATTAGCGTTGGCAAAATTAAGCGAAAAAGAAAAGAATAATATTTCGATACCTGATGACCTTTTAGATAGGGCCAATCAACTTATTATAGGTCAGCTCGAGACTTATGGAGAAATTTTAAAAAGTAATATCATCCCTGCTCTTCATGAACAAAAAATCAACTTTATTTATGGAAGCGAGATACCAGTTGCGTTGCATCAGGAGGTAAGTACCTATTTTTTGTCCCAAGTGTTAGCTTTTTTACAGCCTATCAACCTTGCCAAAACGCGTTCTTCATTTTTCCCCAACAACAACGAACTTTATTTTTTAATCAACTTAATGCATCATGGCAAGCCTCAAACCATTATTCTAAATATTCCATCCAACAGTTTGGCCAGGTTTTATAAGATTGAAAGCCATAACGAAACCTATGTTTTGTTTTTAGATGATATCATTAGAAATAACCTGAATTTGCTGTTTAAAGATTCAGAGATAACAGGTTGTTTCAGTTTTAAAATTACCAGAACTGCAGAGATAGACCTAAAAGATGAATATGCGGGCAACTTGGCCCAACAAATTGAGAAGCAGTTGCAAAAACGCGATTTTGGTTTAGCTACAAGATTTCTGTATCAACCAGGGATACCTGAAGAAACAATGGTGCTACTTGCCAAGAAATTAAATCTTCAAAACGCGAATCTGGTTGCGGGCGGCAGGTACCACAATTTAAAGGACCTATTTACTTTTCCTATCAACGATCCTGCACTATCCAATCCTTCATGGCCAAAAGTTACCTATCCACCCTTTGTTGAGCGTATCTCCTTATATGAACAGATTTTACAAAAAGATATACTCATAAATCCTCCTTACGAAGCTTATGATAGTGTTTTAAGGTTTTTTAATGAGGCGGCAACAGACCCTCAGGTAGAAGAGATATACGTTACACTTTATCGCGTAGCCAATGATTCGAAAATTGTAAATGCCCTGATCAGCGCTGCAAAGAATAAGAAAAAGGTATTTGTTCTGGTAGAACTCAAAGCTCGGTTTGATGAGGCAAATAACATCAAATGGGCAAAGAAGATGAAAGCTGCGGGTGTAGAAATCAGTTATAGTGTTACTGCACTTAAAGTACATGCTAAGATTGCACTCGTTAAGCGAAAAGTTGATCTGCGGATTAGTTATACGGGGCTTTTTGCTACAGGAAATTTTAATGAAACAACAGCTAGCTTTTATACCGACCATATTTTAATGACCGCCCATCAGGGGATGTTACGTGAAATGGAACTGGTATTTATCTTTTTGGCAAAACGTATTAAGCCAACCAATGCCGAACTGATTAGGTTTGATTACCTTTTAGTTGCCCAATTTAACCTCCAACAACGTTTTGTTTCACTTATCGAACGTGAAATTAAAAATGCAGAACAAGGAAAACCAGCGTCAATAACCATTAAACTTAACAACCTTGAAGAAAAAGTATTAATTACGCAGCTTTATCAAGCATCAAATGCTGGAGTTCATATCGAATTAATTGTGAGAGGCATTTGTAGGTTGATCCCGGGTGTTAAAGGAATGAGCGAAAATATCAGGATCAGAAGAATAGTTGATCGTTATTTAGAACATGGCAGGATATTTGTCTTTCACAATGGCGGTAAGGAGGAAATTTATTTGGGTTCGGCAGATTGGATGAATAGAAATATTTACCGACGGATTGAGGTATGTTTCCCTATTTTAGACGAAGACATCAAAAAAGAAATTAAGGCGATGTTAAAACTTCAGCTCGAAGATAATGTTAAGTCAGTGATGCTTAATGATAAATTGATGAATGTTCCAGTTGCGAATACTCGGGAACCGGTACAATCTCAATATCGTATTTATGAATTACTAAAGAATAAATCTAATGGTAAAAAACTTAAGAAATAAAACAAGAAATAATCGTGCGCCGCTTTTTATGGTGTGTGGTTTAGTTATAACGCTAATTGGACTATCCTGTGTTGATAAAAAGCCTAAAGGCCCTGCAAGCCCTCCAGGATATGACATTAACAAACCTAAAAAATACATTATGCCAGATATTTTACAGGAAATTTCTGGATTTGCTTTTAATAAAGGAGATAGCACAATAGTGTATGCCCAACAGGATGAAGATGGAAGTTTATTTAAATTTCCTCTTGGTACAAAGGATAAAACTATGACAAAATTTGCCGAAAAAGGCGATTATGAAGACGTTAGTATTCTGAACGAGAGAGCAATTTTATTAAAAAGCAATGGTCATTTTTATTCGTTTTTATTAAGTGAAATGAATAAACCTGAAGCGGCAAATGTGAAACTTACCAAAGATGTGTTGCCCAAAGGGGAGTATGAGGGCATGTATGGGGATGAGGCAACTGGAAACATTTATGTGCTTTGTAAGTCGTGCAAACAAGATAAGAATACCAAAAATGTAAGTGGTTACATCTTAACCCTTCAAAATGATGGAACCTTAAAAAATAAAGGAACATTTGTTGTTGATGTAAGTAAAATTGATCAATTAACAGGAAAGAAAAAGGACGTTTTTCATCCTTCAGCGTTTGCCATTAACCCTTTAACCAAAGAATGGTATATTGTATCGTCTGTAAATAAGGTTTTGGTAGTAACTGATTCTAAATGGAAAATTAAAGGAGCTTATCACTTAAGTGCAAATATTTATAACCAACCAGAGGGTATAGCATTCGATAAACAAGGTAACCTCTATATTTCCAACGAAGGAAGTGAAACCCAGGCAGGGAATATATTAAGATTCGAATATAAAAAACCATAATTCATTAATAGCCCAATAATAAAATATCTACGATGTTAAAAAAGCTCCTATTTGTTGTCTGTTTAGTTGTGTCACTCGCTGTCCATGCCCAAGATTCTGTAAAGTATAGGGTAATTTTAATAGGTGATGCAGGCGAGATGAATGCAGGACAAATGGCATCCTTAAAAAATGCGGCTAAACATGTAATTAAAGGAAAAACTTCCACTGTATATTTGGGTGATAACGTGTATCCGGTAGGCTTTGCAATACCAGGATATGGCAATAGGGTAGAAACCGCTAACATTTTACAGTCGCAGTTCCAGCCCATGCGTGAGGCAGGATCAGCCGTTTATTTTGTGCCAGGTAACCATGATTGGGATAAATCAGGACCTAATGGTTTGGCTAAAATTAAAGCGCAAAGTGAATATTTAGATACCTTTCATGATCCGCTATTGAAGATGGTTCCCTCCAATGGATGTCCAGACCCAGTGGCGATTAAGCTTACAGATAAATTAACCATTATTGCGTGGGATAGCGAATGGTGGCTTTTTCCTTATAACAAAGCCAATCCCGCTGCAGATTGCGATTGCCAAACTAAAGAACAAGTGATCGCTAGAATGGAGAATCTAATGGAGCAGAATAAGGACAAGGTTATCATTTTAGCAGCCCATCATCCCTTTGCAAGCTATGGCTCGCATGGCGGATACTTTACGTGGAGAAATCATTTGTTGCCACTTACATTACTAAATAAAAACCTAGTTATTCCCTTGCCTATTATCGGTTCCGTCTATCCCTTGTTACGCTCTACTTTGCTTAGTCCAGAAGATTTAAACCATCCTGTTTATAAAGACATGATGAAAAGTGTAAATACGGTTTTTGGCAATAAAGCAAACGTGATTTATGCCGCTGGACATGAACATGGGCTCCAGTTTATTAAAAATGAAAAGTTTACCCAGATTGTTAGTGGGGCCGGGTCAAAAATGACCCCCAATAAAAAGGGTAAGTACTCCTTGTTTCAAGAAATGAGCCAAGGTTATGTAATTGCAGATCAATTGATAAACAATGATATGCGTTATGAATATTATGTGTATATAGATAGCGGAGTTAAAAAGGTGTACACGTATAATCAACCTTATAAAGAATTAGTAGAAAAGGAAAAAAATACGTTCAAAGTAATCAAAACCGATAGTATTACGATCAAAATCCATCCTTCTTATGATAGCGTTGGGAAATTTCACCGCTACTTGTTTGGCGAAAACTACAGAAAGGATTACGCTATGGATACCAAGGTTCCGGTGTTGAGGATTTCAGAAATTAAAGGTGGCTTAACGCCTACTCAATTGGGTGGTGGAAATCAATCGCGATCGCTTAGGTTAAAGGATAAAAGCGGAAAAGAATGGGTGCTTAGGAGCGTTGAAAAATATCCAGAAGTATTGCTACCCCAGGGCCTGAAAGAAACTTTCGCAAAAGATATCATTAAAGACAACATGTCTGCCCAACATCCCTTTGGGGCATTGGTAGTACCTACATTGGCCATAGCGGTAGATGTGCCACACAGCACGCCTATTATTGGTTGGGTGTCGCCCGACGTAAATCTTGGCGAATATTCATCGGCCTTTGCCAACACACTCTGTTTATTGGAAGAAAGAGAACCCATTGGCGATTCGGATAACACTTCCAAAATGTTCAAAAAACTGGATGATGATAACGACAATACCTATGATGGTGCATTATTGTTAAGAGCAAGAGCCTTGGATGTAATGGTGGGAGATTGGGATAGGCACGAAGACCAGTGGAGATGGAAGCCAGAAAAAACCGAAAAAGGAGCAAAATATTTGGCGGTACCTAGAGATCGAGATCAGGTTTTCTATAGCTCTGATGGTTTAATCCAACGTTATGCCCAAAGTGCCTCATTATTACCAATGATGCAGGGTTACGAGCGGAAAATCAAAAACATCGATTGGTTTTTGTGGGAAGGACGAGCAATGAACAGTAGATTAATGTCTCAATTTACAGAAGCGGAGTGGGATAAAGTTATCTTAGATTTTTGTGCTAAATTAACGGACGATGTACTTGAAAAAGCCCTCAAGCACTTACCAGAGCCAAATTATTCTTTAAGGCATGATCAGTTCTTACAACAGATGAAAGAGAGAAGAGCTGCATTACCAAAATTAATGAACGATTATTATCATTTCTTTAACAGGATTGTAGATATCCAAACAAGCGATAAAAATGAACGTGTAGTAATTACAGATTCTGCTGATCAGTATTTAAAAGTTCAGATCAATAAAATTTCAAAAGAAGGTAATATTAAAGAAGAGATTTTTAGCCGCAATTTCGATCCTAAAATCACAAAAGAAATTAGGCTTTACGTTAAAGATGGAAATGATAGCGTATTTATGGATAATAAAACATCCAAAATCAAAATTCGGATTATCGCAGGTGCAGGAAAGAAAGTATACGATGTGCCTAATGCTACCAGAAATGTTCCAGTTTTTGGCAGGGAAAATGGTAATTCTACGTTTAAAGGCGATGATGAGAATAAGCTGAGCAAGAGATTATCAGTTGATACCGCAAATGTAGGGTTCCTAAATAAAGACATGTACAGCCGTTCAAGTTTAAATGCAGCCGTTGGATTTAATAATGATGATGGCGTGCTCTTTGGATTAAATTACAAGGTTACCAATCCGGGCTTTAGGAAACAACCCTATGGCAACTCACAATATTTTTCTTTCTTACACTCGTTTGCTACTACCGCCTTTAGGTTTAATTATAGGGGAGATTGGTTAAACTTATTGGGCAAGGCGGATTTTACCCTTAGTGCAGATGCTTTTGCACCAGATAATACTCAAAATTTCTTTGGTGTTGGTAACGAAACAAAATTTGAGCAGGGCATAAAATACTATCGTGCAAGATTTAATATTTACCAAATTGAGCCTGCTTTGAGATGGCGGCGACCTAAATCTACGTTTAGTATTGGTACCCACTTTCAATTTTATAAGTATGATAATGAGGACAATACAGGTAGAATTACCACCAATTTGTCACAATTGCACTCTTATGATAGTCTAACTATAACTCAGAATAAATTATATGGTGGTATTGTAGTTAACTTTGTAAATAATACCCGAGATAATGAAATTCTACCAACTTTAGGAAGTTATGTAGATTTTAAATGGTCTGCTTATAAAAGTTTAAGTAAATATGCCAATTCTTTTGGGCAGTTTACAGCTAACATCGCAGTTTATAAAAACTTGGATGGAAGAGCAAATTTAGTATTTGCAGATCGTTTTGGAGGTGGTATTACAGTGGGTAAACCTGCGTTCTATCAAAATTTATTTTTAGGCGGACAAGGAAATTTATTGGGATACCGTCAGTTTAGATTTGCTGGTAAGCATAGTTTTTACAACAATGCAGAGCTAAGGATTAAACTCGGTGATTTTGTGAGCTATGTGTTGCCGGGACAGGTAGGTTTAATGGGATTTTATGATGTTGGGCGGGTTTGGAACAGCAACGAAAAATCAGACGTATGGCACCATGGTACTGGAGGGGGCCTATATTTTTCTCCTGCATCGCTTGCCATATTTAGGTTTGTAATGGGGCACTCAACCGAAGGATGGTATCCTTATGCATCGATGAACTTTAGATTTTAATACGTGAAGAGAAAGAAATGAATACCAGTATAATTCAGATAAATAAGAACGAAATTATTAACTGCCAAGTAGAATCTACCTTGTCTTTTAGGCCATTAATTGCCTATTTAAAAGGAAGATTAATTACTGAACAAACCTTGAAAGCAGAATTTTATCGTTTTTTATTAGAAAAAATCGAGCGTGAAGATACCTTAAGAAGTGATATTGAAGTTGAAGGCCTGGCAAAATATAAAGATACCCTAGAACTTATTTTTACCATTTTAACCCCTTTAATGGCAAATGAGAAAGATCTTTTTTGGGCACTGAGTACACCAGTTCCTGATAAAATTTTCTTTAGTACGGATGCATTCTTTGACATTCTTTCTCTACATACTGAACAAAAACGACTAAATAAGGGCGTTAACGAAGAATCGAAAGAAAAACAACAGCTACAATTTATTTATAGAATGATTTTAAATCGATTCTATAACTATACCACCATACTTAAAGACGAAATTCTATACGCTTATACCAATCCCGATACCCATTTAACGCAATATTATAACATTAATGCAGATACGCAATTTGTAGACATTCATTATGATGGGGAATTGCCCGAGCTAAATTTCGAGCTTATTGCTACACAAATGCAAGAAGGTACCGAAATTGAACTTTTGCAAGAACTTATTCCACTTAATAAATTCAAGTTTGACGGTTTTACGGTCATATCGTTAAGTGATGTTACGCTGCCACATGCCATCGAGGGAATTAGGAGTGCTCTGGTTAACCATACCTACGAAAATGAGGCCTACGAACATGTAATACAGGCATTGAAGACCTTAGCTGGAGATGGACATATTGAATTTGGTCTCCTACCATTTTTGATGGTAAACAATAAATTTGTTTTTGATAACGCCCAAAATTCTCAAAGTATCTTGCTTGATAGTGGCAAGAAATATGATCTCGAAGAGGAGACATTCTTTGCCCTCGTAGAGGAATATAAAAACAATCCACGCCCGGTACTTTTCAATAATTTAACCGACGAGAAAATTGAAAAATTTCCGTTTTTAGATGTGTTGCGAAAAAATGGTGTCCTTTCTTATTCATTTTTGCCAATTTATTATAATAATATGTTGGCAGGGATTATGGAAATCTATTCGAAACAGGATCTGGAAGTTGATGAAAAGGTTTTGTCAAGGTTACATTCGGCCTTGCCACTGTTGGGCCAGTTATTGCAATATAGAATAGAGGAATTTAATTTTAAAATGGATGAAGTTTTAAAAGATAAGTTTACAGCCTTGCAACCCTCGGTACAGTGGAAATTTAATCAGGTTGTTTGGGAATACATTAAAAAAGGCAAAGGCAAAAGGAAGAACCAAGAGATCGAAACGGTTACTTTTAAAGGGTTATATCCACTATTTGGTGCGATAGACATCCGAAATTCTACCACAGAGCGTAATTATGCACTTAATGAAGATTTAAAAATTCAACTTGCGAGATTAAGCGAGGCTTTGATCGAACTTAAGAAAATTATACCCTTGGATCTAATCGATAAAATCTTATTTAATTGTAAGGATTGGATTAAAAAAGTTGATGGTCTGATCAATTCTAGTGAAGAAGCTCTATTGAATGAATTTTTAGAAACAGAGGTTTATCCGATGTTAAAGCATATTGAAAAAGGCCATCCAGAATCAAAATCGATTATAGCTGAATATTTTGGTCACATAAGTATCGAGAATGGGAGTGCTTTCGAAAATAGACGTACGCTAGAAACTTCGATGCAGTTTATAAACACAGCCGTTAGCGAATACTTAGAGGATGCCCAGCAAACGCTCCAAGCCTCTTATCCATGTTATTTTGCGAAATTTAGAACTGATGGAGTGGAGTACGATATATACATCGGTCAGGATATTGCCCCAGATATTCCGTTTGATCTCCTTTATCTAAAAAATATCCGCCTTTGGCAACTTACCGCAATGGTTGAAGTAGCGCGATTAACCAATAGTTTGGTAAGTCAGATGCCACGAGCTTTATTAACCACGCAAATGATCTTTATTCATTCTAATGCGATTGATATCAGTTTTAGAAATGATGAAAGAAGATTTGATGTAGAAGGGGCGTACAATATTAGGTATGAAGTGGTAAAGAAACGAATTGATAAAGTTCATGTTAAAGGAACCGAAGAGCGTTTAACCCAACCTGGGAAAATTGCATTGGTATATTTTAATGCCTATGAAGCTTCAGAATATTTAGAATACATTAAATATTTACAAGAACAAGGATTTTTGCAAGACGACTTGGAGATGCTCGAACTAGAAGAGTTGCAAGGCGTAAGCGGATTAAAAGCATTGAGAATAGGAGTGAACTATCTTTCTTGTGATTTTTTTGATGAGCAATGGATGAAGCTTAAAAAAACAATCAAGCAGAACCCATTTAAGAAAGCTGCGCAAGAGAACTAGGCGATAAGCGCTGAGCGAAGGTGTGAGGTTAACTCAAGTTTTTTTGCATTTTTGGCGCTTCGCGGATGTTTT
The DNA here is from genome assembly GCF_059703915.1 of Pedobacter sp. NO84. NCBI lineage: Bacteria > Pseudomonadati > Bacteroidota > Sphingobacteriia > Sphingobacteriales > Sphingobacteriaceae > Pedobacter > Pedobacter sp. NO84. The sequence goes on along the minus strand of NZ_AP046575.1, from coordinate 2,111,250 downwards.
CACAGATGCATGAAGATTTCAGCGATTATCTCCATTACGATGATTAGTTTAAGCTTCGACAAGCACAGATAGAAATACTAGGAGGATTAAATAGTTTGTTAGCCTAGTAAATGTTTAATTTTCGTACTTAACTTTTCAGCTTTACATTCATGGGTAATAGCACTTCAAAGCTTGTTCCTTTACCGGGGATGGAATTAATGTGAAGGGAGCCTTTTAGTAAATCAACCAAGTTTTTTACCATTGCTAGGCCAAATCCGTATCCTTTTTCGCCCGTGGTGCCTTTTGAGGTATTAGCTGTTCCCATTAAGATGTTTGCTATCGCTTCTTCATCCATTCCAACACCCGTATCGCGCACATTCATTTTTAAAAAACGGGAATTTTCCTCCCCAATCAAATCAAGATTTACGGTTACACGACCCTCATCTTCAGTAAATTTAATTGCATTTGATATAAGATTTCCCGCAATCTGTAAAAGCTTGTCTTTTGAGATAGTTAGCTTGCCGTTGGCTGGATTTAGATTAATGGTAAGTTCTATTTGTTTGTTAACTGCCTGAGGTTCGTACAGCTTCTCTAATCTATCCTTAAAAATAATAAGGTTAAACTCTTCCTGTTTAAACTGATTGGGCCCATCTTTCGAATTCAAAATTTCATCGGCCAAATCAATTACCGATTGACTACTTTTATGGATTAGATCTACCATTTCTAAAATTTCATCCATAGTATTGGCATTGCCCTGTTCTTTTATGATCGATGAGAGGCCTATTATTCCAGAAAGGGGGCCTCTAATGTCGTGCGCAACTTTATGCTGATTTTCTTTAACGGCACTAAGTTCGTTTTTAAGATCTTGAAGTAATTTTATCGTATTTAATCTAACTATGATTTCGTTAGCGATGAGCTTTAAAAGCTCGATTTTTTCGGGATTTAATTTTTTCCTTTCTGAATCCATCACACACAGCGCGCCTAAATTATACCCTTGATTTGTTTTTAATGGGATACCGAAATAATAGCGCAGATTGAGTGGATTTTTAACGAAATCTTTATTCAAAAAACGCTCGTCTTTCGAGAGATCAGGCACTTCAAAATGGTCGTCTTCTAAGATCGTATACTGACAAACCGTATCTTCACGAGGTGTTTGATCCACCTCTAAACCATAGTTTGATATGGTCCACTGCGTATAGGAATCGATCAGATTTATAAGTGATATATCTGTACCAGCAATTTTAGCTGCTAAATAAATGAGATCTTTAAAGTTATTTTCGAGGTTGGAGTAGTCAATGTCAAATGACGAAAGATTCATTAATCTTTCCATCTCATTGGCTGGGATAGGAGGAGTAAACTGCACGTTATAAAAAAAGTTTTGAGCAAAGGTTAGTTTATGTGAACATACGAAGTTAGGAATAAAAAAGTTTGCCCGAAAAGATTGACTAAATAATTAATTATACAGAAAAGCGAATATCGCGAGTGTTAGTGTAAATATTCCGAATCCCAGAGTTAAGTAAAAAGTACGTCGGTCATCTTTTTTTAACATCAAATAAACCGAATGCACATCTATAGCTTCAACGGATTCTGTATTGGATATATACATTTGTTTTGCCTTCTCATATTCTTTCTGCTCGTATAACCCATAAAAAGCATACTTAAAAGTTTTAAAATCTAAACCTAAAAGTTGATTGTGGTTCCACTCAAGATTACAGTTTAAACATTTTGCCAGCACATCCTTTCTGTCTTTATAACCTCCATAAATTAAGCCCAATCCACCGAACAACCAAAGGCCGATTGTTGCTTTCTGATTATCGAATCCTCTCTGCGTCGCTTCTGTGTTTTCAGAACCACAATTCGGGCATCTTAATTTATCTGCTGACATTTTAAAATAGATTTAGCATCTTAAAGATAACAAATAGTTCATGAATTGACTAGAAACGAGCTATTTAAACAATCAAGACCAAACAACCTTTCCATCTTCGATAGTTTCTATCTATATTTGCAACCTTGCTTTCGTAGTTCAATGGATAGAATGTCAGATTCCGGTTCTGATGATGGGGGTTCGAATCCCTTCGAGAGCACAATTATTAAGTCTGCATCGTTATTCTATTAACGCAAAGATTGCAAAGTAGACGCGGAGAACGCAAAAACAGGTGGAATTGCTGAGGGCTCAAATGGTCTTCGACAGGCTCAGACTGACAACTTGGGGACTCAACTTAGGTGTCTAAGGTGGTGAAAATTAACCGCAAAGGTCGCGAAGGCGCCAAGCCTTAATTCCTTAAATGGTTAACTGCCTTAGCTGTTCTTAGATGTCTGAGATGGTGAAAAAAATTAACGCAAAGATCGCAAAGTATTGCGCAGAGAACGCAAAGTTTTATTATGGTTAATATAATAGATGGTTCTAGGTGTTACTTAGGTTTCTAAGGCGTCTAAGGTGGTGAAAGGGCTCAAATGGTCTTCGACAGGCTCAGACTGACAACTTGGGGACTCAACTTAGGTGTCTAAGGCATCTAAGGTGGTGAAAATTAACCGCAAAGGTCGCGAAGGCGCCAAGCCTTAATTCCTTAAATGGTTGATATTCTTAGCTGTTCTAAGATGTCTAAGATGGTGAAAAAATTGCGCAGAGTAATCGGAATCATGCAATGACAGTTTTGAATTGTGGAGGGCTCAAATGGTCTTCGACAGGCTCAGACTGACAACTTGGGGATCAAACTTAGGCGTCTAAGGTGGTGAAAATTAACCGCAAAGGTTGCGAAGGCGCCAAGCCTTAATTCCTTAAATGGTTAACTGCCTTAGCTGTTCTTAGATGTCTGAGATGGTGAAAAAAATTAACGCAAAGATCGCAAAGTATTGCGCAGAGAACGCAAAGTCTTATTATGGTTAATATAATAGATGGTTCTAGGTGTTACTTAGGTTTCTAAGGCGTCTAAGGTGGTGAAAGGGCTCAAATGGTCTTCGACAGGCTCAGACTGACAACTTGGGGACTCAACTTAGGTGTCTAAGGCATCTAAGGTGGTGAAAAAATAACCGCAAAGGACGCAAAGCCTTAACTTCTTAATGGTTAATATTCTTAGCTGTTCTAAGATGTCTAAGATGGTGAAAAAATGGCGCAGAGTAATCGGAATCATGCAATGACAGTTTTGAATTGTCGAGGGCTCAAATGGTCTTCGACAGGCTCAGACTGACAACTTGGGGACTCAACTTAGGTGTCTAAGGATCTAAGGTGGTGAAAAAATAACCGCAAAGGACGCAAAGCCTTAACTTCCTTAATGGTTAATATTCTTAGCTGTTCTAAGATGTCTAAGATGGTGAAAAAATGGCGCAGAGTAATCGGAATCATGCAATGACAGTTTTGAATTGTCGAGGGCTCAAATGGTCTTCGACAGGCTCAGACTGACAACTTGGGGACTCAACTTAGGTGTCTAAGGCGTCTAAGGTGGTGAAAAAATAACCGCAAAGGTCGGAAAGGTTGCAAATCCTTAACTTCCTTAATGGTTAATAAGATTAGATGTCTAACCTGCCTGCCGGCAGGCAGGGATGGTGAAAAAATAACCGCCATGCCTCTTTATCAAACTAGCTTTAAATCTAGCTGTTCTAAGGCGCCTTAGGTGGTGAATTGTATATTACACATTAAATCTAAAATGCATGATATCCCCATCTTCAACAATATAAGTTTTACCTTCTACGCCCAGTTTTCCAGCTTCTTTACATGCTGCTTCAGACCCTAAGGTTACAAAGTCATTGTATTTGATTACTTCGGCTCTAATAAAACCTTTTTCGAAATCAGTATGGATTACACCGGCAGCCTGAGGTGCGCTAAAACCTTTGGTTATTGTCCATGCTCTAACTTCTTGTACGCCAGCCGTAAAATAGGTGTACAAATCTAATAAGCGATAAGCTGCCCTAATTAATTTATTTACTCCAGATTCCGTTAATCCTAGATCGGCTAAAAATTCTTGGCGTTCTTCATAGTTGTCTAATTCTGCGATTTCGGACTCTATTTTAGCAGAAATTACAAGTACTTCTGCTTTTTCATCAGCTACGCTCGCTTTTACCAGATCAACATAGGTATTACCAGTAATTACAGAGGCCTCATCAACATTACAAACATACATTACGGGTTTTTGGGTAAGTAGGCCTAATTCTTCGATAAAATCAAAGTCGTCTTTTTCTAGAGGAGCGGTGCGGGCAGACTTACCGGCTTCAAGATGAGGTTTAACTACGTTTAAAATATCAAACGTCCTTTTGGCTTCTTTATCAGTTTTAGCCATTTTCTCTACCTTCTGGATGCGCTTGCTCACCGTATCCAAATCTTTCAACTGCAATTCCGTATCAATAATTTCTTTATCTCGGATTGGATCTACTGAGCCATCAACGTGGATAACATTTCCGTCATCAAAACAGCGCAATACATGGATAATAGCGCTTGTTGCCCTTATGTTTCCTAAAAATTGATTGCCCAGTCCCTCGCCCTTTGAGGCACCTTTAACCAAACCTGCAATATCTACAATCTCGATTGTATTGGGTTGTACTTTATTAGGCTTAACTAGTTCTGCCAGTTTCGTTAAGCGATCATCAGGTACCGTGATTACCCCAATATTAGGCTCTATAGTACAAAAAGGGAAATTTGCAGCCTGCGCTTTTGCGTTTGATAAACAGTTAAATAAGGTTGATTTACCCACATTTGGTAAGCCAACTATACCACATTGTAATGCCATGGTTGTAGTTTTATGTGTATTTTGAATTCTTTATCTGCGTAGAGCAAAGAGCGTCGTGCCCCCCAATCTTCCAACTCCAAGCTGCAAGCTCATTTTAAGGTCGCAAAGATATTAATTTTTATGCCCCTTTCTTTAAGAATTTGCGAAATGTGCAATATAATGGTATGTTTATAGCTGTTTTAATACTTAATTGGCAAATGGAAGAAGAAATTGGAGAAATACAGGAACACCCCGTTTTAGTAGTAACGGAAGAAATGCGGAGTTATATGTATGACATGGCAAAATGGGCTGGCTTTTTAGCAGTAGTAGGTTTTGTTTTTTCGGGAATTGCGATCATAGGCGCATTTACCATCGGGCCCGCAATAGAGAAAGACCCCAATACGGCAAGGGCTTTTGGAGATTTAGGTGCATTAAGTAGTATCGTGATCACCGTTGTTTACCTTGTTTATGCCTTCATTTTATTCTATCCCAGCTTATTAATGTTTAAATATTCCAGCAAGGCTAAATACGGCATTCTGTATGGCGAGCAATCTAGTTTGGATGAGGCATTTGCCAAGTTGAAATCTCTGTTTAAATTTTGGGGAATTATAACCATTGTTTTCCTTGGGTTGTTTATTGTAACGCTTATTTCAATGGTAATGGGTAGAATAGCAACCTAACTGGTGAAAAAATAACCGCAAAGATCGCGAAGGACGCCAAGTCAGGCAAGGTTATAGTTAGTCCTTAATGTGTCACCGAAGGGGTCAAAAGTCTTCGACTACTCTCAGACTGACAATTAGAGAAGAGCGCTTAGGTGTCTTAGGTGGTGAAAAATTAACCGCAGAGGTCGCGAAGAACGCAAAGTACGGAGAGAACGCAAAGCCTTATATGGTTCAAAATATTCTTAGGTGTCTAAGGTGCCTAAGGTGGTGAAAATTAACGCAAAGTAACCCCTATAAAAAAAGCCTCTTGATTCGAAAATCGAGAGGCTTTTTTAATATCCAGGGATTTACTTAAAAAGTAAAATCGTCGTTTCCAGTTTTTGGAGTGTGGTTATATTCTGCATTTTCAGAATATTCGTAGCGTTTTTCTACTACATCCTGATGAGATTTGATATACTCAACCGTTTCTGTTAAGCCCTCTGTAAATTTTTCAAAGTCTTCTTTATATAAGAAAATCTTATGTTTTACAAATACACCATCCTCTAATCTTTTCTTGCTTTCTGTTAGGGTTAGGTAATAATCGCCTGAACGCGTAGCTTTTACATCAAAAAAATAAGTACGCTTTCCTGCTCTTACTTTCTTAGAAAAAACCTCTTCTCTCTCTTTGTTGTCAAAATCTCCCATTGTCGTGTATTGTATTAGTTTAAGGTTGGGGTAAATATAAAGCAATAATTATTAAACTTCAAAATAGAAAGTTCGCTAATTTGTTTAAAATTGCAAATATTCAAGATTAGTCCCGTTAATCTAACTCTTAACTGATACCTGCCAACCGCTAACTGCTAATTTTCAACTGTTTCCTCTTCCAACAACTGATTAGTATAGAGCTCTGCATACACCCTGTTATTTGCCAATAACTGCTGATGGGTGCCTTGTTCAATTATTCTACCTTCATCCAAAACAATAATTTTATCAGCGTTTTTTATGGTCGAAATCCTGTGGGCAATTATAATGCTGGTTTTTCCCTTCATTATTTTACCAAGGTTTTGTAGGATTTCTTCTTCAGTCTTGGTGTCTACCGCCGAAAGGCAATCGTCGAATATCAATAGTTTTGGTTCTTTAATTAACGCTCTTGCAATAGATACGCGTTGTTTTTGGCCTCCAGAAAGTGTAATTCCACGCTCTCCGAGCATGGTTTCAAATTTTAGATCAAAATCTACAATATTCTCATAAACTGCGGCATTTTTCGCGGCATCTTCCACCTGACCAGGTTTTATCTCACTTAATCCAAAGGCGATGTTGTTTTTTATGGTATCCGAAAAGAGAAATACTTCTTGGGGCACAAATCCGATCTGATTTCGATAATTGTTTAGATTGAGGTTCCTCAATTCGATCCCGTCTATCACAATTTTCCCAGAATCCGTATCATACATTCTCATCAAAAGATTCGCTAAAGTTGATTTGCCTGATCCCGTTCTTCCGATTATTGCTAAAAATTCTCCTTTTTCTATTTCAAAACTTAATTCTTTTAACGCTTCAATTCCTGTATCAGGATAGGTGAAGCTTACATTTTTGAAACTTATTTTTCCTTCAAATACCCCATCATCGGCCTTGCCCGAAACAATATCTGGCTGCAACTGTAAAAATTCATTAATTCTTTTTTGTGAAGCTGCGGCCCGTTGAATTAAGGTGGTTACCCAGCCTAACATCGTTACCGGAAAAGTTAATAAATTGATATAGATGATAAACTCTGCGATATTACCAGGGGTGATGGTACCTTCAATTACCTGTTTTCCGCCAATATAAACCGTTAAAATTGTACTTAATCCAACCAGAAGCAACATCGTAGGGAAAAATAACGCTTGCACCCTTACCAAATTCATGGATTTATTTTTATAGGCGATGCTTTCTGTCGCAAAAACCGCCTGGGCCTGTTCTTCACGTACATACGATTTAATTACGCGAATACCCGAAAATCTTTCCTGTACAAAGCTCGATAACCTCGAAAGCTGATCTTGGATCCGTTCGCTTTTATGATTGATAATGGTATTTACGTAATATACAATAACTACTAAAAAGGGGAGCGGAAGTAATGCGAAAAATGCTAAGGTGCTATTTACAGAGAACATAAAAAAGATAGCTGTAAAAAAGAGTACAAAAGTATTTGTGGTATACATTATAGCAGGCCCAACATACATTCTAACCCTATTTACATCTTCTGTAGCACGATTCATGAGATCTCCTGTATTATTACGTCGATAAAAACCAAGACTTAGTTTCTGATAATGTGCATAAATCTCATTCTTCATATCAAATTCGATGTGCCTAGACATGAGGATAATGGTTTGACGCATAAAGAACAAGAATATCCCCCTCAACATATAAACAATTAGGATTACAGCGGCAAAAAAGAGCAGATTATAACTAAAAATAGAATAGATGATGTCTTGCCGATCGAAACCATCAAATAATTGATAGATAGTAATATTTTCAGTTATCAAGTTAAAGGCATGACCAACCACTTGAGCAGGAATAACTTGGAATACATTGGAAATAATTACAAAAATTATCCCTGGAATAATTCGCCACTTATATTTATAGAAGTATTTATTTAAAAACTGAAGGTCTTTCATGAATGGTAAAGTTAGCCAAAAGAGTCCATAGTCCATAGTCGATAGTCCATGGTCGATAGTCCATGGTCGATAGTCGATAGTCTCGGGTCGATAGTCCATAGTCCATGGATTGGATGGTTAGCCATCACTTCCATTGTCTATCGTCTATCGTCTATGGTCTATCGTGCAGAAAGTTTATTTTAAAGTAAAAAAATGGTTTTTTTATCTTAATTTTGTGGCATCAATTCAACGCATTCGTATGTCTGGTAATAGTTCTATCATCACTTCAGTTCTTGATCAATTAAGTTCAACAGGCCATAAAAAGGTGGTTTTTTGTAATGACCCTGATACCGGATTGAAAGCTATTATTGCCATTCACGATACTACATTAGGGCCAGCATTGGGTGGAACACGAATGTGGAACTACAATTCTGAGGCCGAAGCACTAGAAGATGTTCTGCGTTTATCAAGAGGGATGACCTACAAGGCCGCAATTACCGGCTTAAATTTAGGTGGCGGAAGTGCCGTGATCATTGGGGACTCTAGAAAAATTAAAACAGAAGCCCTAATGCGAAGTTATGGTCGTTTTATCAAAAACCTAAATGGCGAATTTATTACTGCCGAAGATATGGGCACCTCTACCAGGGACATGGAGTTTATCCGCATGGAAACGGCTCATGTAACTGGCGTACCTGAGTCAATAGGAGGGGCGGGTAATCCAGCTCCAATTACAGCAAAGGGCGTATTTTTAGGCATTAAAGCTTGTGTTAAAGAAGTTTTTGGCACCGATATGCTAGCGGGTAAATCTGTGGTTGTGCAAGGGATTGGCAATGTAGGCGAGCATTTAGTAGAATTGTTACGACAAGAAAATGTGGAGGTGTATATCAGCGATATCAATCAGGATCGTTTACAGGAAATTGCCCGTAAGTACAAAGCAAAGCCGATTGATGCAGATAAAATATTTACTATAGATGCCGATATCTATGCGCCGTGTGCATTAGGAGCAACAGTAAATGATAAAACGATTAAAAATATGAAATTCGCGATTATCGCAGGTTCTGCAAATAATCAACTGGCGGATGAGCAAGTACACGGACAGTTATTGTTGGATAAAGGAATTTTATATGCTCCAGATTATCTGATCAATGCCGGGGGGTTAATTAACTGCTATTCTGAATTAACCGGTTTTGGTAAAAAAAGGACCATGCAATTAACTGAGCATATTTATGAAGCTACACGGAAAGTAATCAAATTATCAAAAACAGAAAAAATACCAACAAATTTAGCCGCGGCACGCATAGCGGAAAAAAGAATTAGCGACATAAAAAAAATCAAATCATCCTATTAATTATAACCGGTAAACTTACCACTCGTTCTTACATTCATGTTAAATAGAAGGCACCTCAGAATTAAAGCTTTGCAAAATATTTTTGCTTGGCACATGACAGATAAAAAAGATACGCTAAGCAGTCAGAAAACTTTAATGCAAAGTATAGACAGTGTTTACGAAATGTATATTCGTATGCTAGCGCTGTTGGTTGATGTTACCGAGTACACTGCAAATGACGCAATCGAAAGAGCAAATAAACACTTGCCTACTGCCGAAGATTTAAGTCCGAACCAAAAATTATTGCACAATAAATTTGCTGTTGTACTGAAACAAAATCCCGCATATGTGGCTGCAGTTAATAAATACCAGGTTAATTGGCATGCCGATCCAGAACTTGTAAAAACCATCTTCAATAAGCTGAAAGATTCGAAAGAATATGCTGCTTATTTGGAAGAAAAGGATGAAACTCTTGAAAGTTCAAAAGAGATCATCAAATTTATCTTCCGCAAAATCCTGCTTAAAAACCTAAATATCGTTCAAGCATTTGAAGATAGATTTATCAATTGGTCGGTTGATCGTGAAGTGATGCAGGGCATGATTGCCAAAACATTAAAAAACTTTACCTCAGAAGATCCTTTCAAAAATAGCTTAACACCCATCAGTGCAGATTGGGACGAGGATAGCAAATTTGTGAAGGATCTGTTTGTTCATACCTTAAAAAATGACAATGCCTATCAAGAGTTGATCGCCGAACGCACAAAAAACTGGGAATCGGAGAGAATTGCCTTAATGGATACAATTTTAATGAAAATGGCCATTTGCGAGTTGATGAATTTTCCCTCTATCCCTGTTAAGGTAACCATCAACGAATATCTGGAACTTTCTAAAGATTACAGTACCCCGAAAAGTAATTCGTTTATAAACGGTATCTTAGATAAAATTTTAAGCGACCTTAAAAGAACAAATAGTATTAAGAAAATAGGCAGAGGCCTTATTGAAGAATAAATAAAACTGTTAGGCGTTAAGCGTATGGCGTTTTGAACGCATAACGACTACGCTTTACGCAAGAACATAGAAAATGAAAAAGATATTAATTATAACATTGGCTGTACTCACATTTGCAGCATGCACACAAAATCAATCTAAAACCGATGAAAAGGTAGCCGCAGTAACCGGCGGAGTGTTAGCCGAAGATGCACCGAAAGTTAAATTCGAAAAGACAATCTATGACTTTGGTGTAATTACACAGGGTGAAAAAGTTCATTTTGATTTCAAATTTAAAAATACAGGTAAAACACCTTTGATCATCACCAATGCAACTGCAACATGTGGATGTACTGTTCCCGAATTTCCCGTTGCTCCAGTTAAACCTGGGGAAGAAGGAATTATTAAAGTAATATTTAATAGCGAAGGTAAATCAGGAATGCAAGATAAAATAGTAACGATTACTTCCAATGCTAATCCTGAAGCAGAAAAACTGCATCTTGTGGGCGAGGTGAAGGAGAAGCAGTAGAGAGAGTCGATAGTCCATAGTCGATAGTCTATAGTCTGGGCGCTTATGCATCACGGCCATCGACCATGGTCCATCAGCTATCGACCATATAAAAGTTCACATTAACAATAAACATAAAATGACATCAACAGTATTATTACAGGGATTGAGCGGCAACACAATGAACATTGGGTTCCTAGTGGCAATTATGGTCGTGTTCTATTTTTTCATGATCAGACCTCAGGTAAAAAAAGCCAAAGACCACAAAAAATTAGTAGAAGCACTTAAAATAGGGGATAAAATCGTAACCACGGCAGGGATCCATGGTAAAATCATTGGATCAAACGACACTACTTTTTTAATTGAAGTAGAGGGTGGATCAAAAATCCGTTTCGATAAATCTGCTGTTTCTTTAGAAGCTACAAAAGCTGCTACTAATCCAGCAAAAGCATAACTAAAGGTTTATAGGAAAGCCGTTCTTCCGTTATTGCGGGAGCACGGCTTTTTTTTGTAATTTTACATCATGCCAATTATCAAATTAAGCAAGGTAGAACGTAAGAGATTTGTAGTGCTCACCATTTGTTTATTGGGTGCCATCGCTACTTGGCTATTTATCGCATTGGATAATAAATATCCCTATACGGTTAAAACACAACTAATTTATAAAGACGAACCCCAAAGAAAGGCATTTAAAGCCTTGCAACCTGATATCGTTGATCTTAAAATAGAGGGAACGGGATGGCAGCTTTTATTTTCGAGGCTCCACATCAACCCCCAAACCATAATGGTTAGCTTGGCAAAGCTGAATACCCATAATTACATCGTTTTTTCCGAACAATTATCAGAAGTTAACAGGCAATTAGAATCGTCGCAAAAGGTTATCTCCATTAACCCCGATACCCTTTATTTCGATTTTTCCAAAAGATCTACCAAGCGTGTTCCATTGAAATTGATATCAAAACTTAGTTTTCGAAAGCAACATGAAGTTTCGAGCAGAATTCAATTAACCCCTGCATACGTAAATATCTCCGGACCACAAGAGGAGCTCTCTAAAATTACGTTTTGGGAAACAGATACGTTAAAACTGGCTGATCTGCAACAACCTACTTCTACCAGGATTTCAATTAAGCAAAATCTTTCTAATAATGTAAGTATTTATCCTACTAGTGTAGGGGTAAAGATCCCTGTAGACGAGTTTACAGAAAAAACAATTGAAGTTCCGTTAAAGATTATTAATAATTCTGATTTTTACGACCTTAAACTTTATCCTAAAAAGGTAGCTGTAACTTTTTTGGTTGCCCTATCTAGCTATCAGGAGCTTGACGAGGACTTTATTGAAGCCGTTGTTGATGTAAACGAATGGAAACAATTGGGCCATCATAAGTTTACCGTGAAGATTAGCCGTTTTCCTCCCTACTGCAAATTAATAAGTGTGATACCGAACAAAATTAACTTTATCATCGAAAAATAAAATGTTAAAAGTAGGAATAACGGGTGGGATTGGGAGTGGAAAAACCACGGTATGCAGGGTATTTGAAACCCTTGGCATTCCCGTTTTTTATGCGGATACCGCTGCTAAACAACTAATGATCACTGATCCTATCTTAATAGACGGAGTTAAAACCACATTCGGTACGGCAAGTTATAGTCCTGAAGGGATGTTGAACAATAAGCATATCGCAACTATTGTTTTCGAGAATAAAACCGAACTCGAAAAATTAAATGCCCTGGTTCATCCGGCCGTTTTTAGGGCATTTGATGTTTGGGTACAATCCGTTGCCCCAACCGTGCCCTACATCCTTAAAGAAGCGGCTTTATTATTTGAAAGTGGTTCCTACCAGATGTGCGATAAAAATATTTTGGTAAGGTCTTCTCAAACCCTAAAATTACACAGAGTGATGCAGCGGGATGACGTAACTGAAGCGCAGGTGTTGGCCAGAATGGATAAACAGTTTACAGACGAACAAAAGGCAAAAATGGCTGATTATTTTATCGAGAATACAGAAAATGAGTCGGTGATTGCACAAGTGTTAGCCTTACACCATCAGTTTTTACGCCTTTAATTGCGCCAGATATACATGTCAGATTTAAAAGAAATTAGTGCAGATTTTATTGTTCAAACTAAAATCGGATTGTTTTGTAGGTATGGGGATTTCTATTTAGATCCGAAAGAGCCGATGGTTAACGCGGTAATTTCTCATGCGCATGGCGACCACGCAGTTGGGGGCAATCAGCATGTTTACTGTACCGAGGCTACCGCCACTTTCATGAGGCACAGGTATAAAAAATTTGCTGCTGCTGAATTTCAAATCAAGCCTTATCACCAACCATTTAGTCTAAACGGAGTCGAAATAACGTTTTATCCTGCGGGGCATATTTTAGGTTCGGCGCTGGTACTGATGAAATATAATGGGGTAAGTTATCTTTATACGGGCGATTATAAGTTGGAAGAAGACTCTACTTGTGAGCCTATCGAATTGGTAAAGGCCGATGTACTTATTACTGAAACTACCTTTGCAAATCCTGCAACCGAACATCCTATAGCAGTTGAGGAGATCAAAAAATTAAACGAGGTAACATCAAATATAATGCTAGGCGCTTATGCTTTAGGGAAAAGTCAAAGGCTAATTGCCATGATCAATCAGCATTGCCCACAAAAGAGGATTTTGGTACACCATAGCATTATGCCCTTTGTTAAAATTTACGAACAGTATGGTGTTGAATTGGGTAAATATGAGGTCTATGATAGGAAGGTGATGAAAAATAATCAATTAGACCTGATTTATATTGTACCCCCTATGGTTTTTAATAGTTATATCAAAGCTATCAATGTGGTTAGAATATTTGTCACAGGGTGGAAGCATTTACAGCATAACAATGCGGTTCAAGTGTATATTTCTGATCATGTGGATTGGAAAGCAATCCTAAAAACAATTGAGAACGTATCGCCCAAAGAAGTGTGGACAACCCATGGGAGTGGAACGCAATTGCAAAATTACTTTGGGTCTAATTTGGTCGTTAAATTGCTTAATTAATGGTAGAAGGGATTGATTATTATTTCAATAAACAGGGTCTAATGGTATTTACGGCGGCCTATCATCTAAAAAGAGGATACTGCTGTAAAAACAAGTGCAAACATTGTCCGTGGAATTATGGGAAAGAAAATGGTCAAGATGCCCCGAATCTAACCATTAAACCTCTCAACGAGAATGACGCAAATAAAGAAGGAACTTAAAGTTTCAAAATTTGATAATATATTTCAACAAGCATTAATCAATGTAATATTTACCTGCCATTGGAGCAGCCAACGAGTTAAAGACATTTTGTTGCCTTATGATATTACGCAACAACAATACAATGTGCTCAGTATTTTAAGAAGGCAATATCCCAGTCCATCTACAATTAATCATATCAAGGCTCGCATCTTAGATAAAAGTAGTGACACTTCAAGAATTGTAGATCGCTTGATATCTAAGTCGTATGCCGAAAAAACGCCTAATTCATACGATAAACGAGCTGTAGACATCATTATTGCAGAAAGAGGACTAGCCTTACTTAGAAAATTGGATAAAGAGGTTGATTTTTCGGCACTAGTGGCACCAAACCTTAATGAAGAAGAGGCAGAACAATTGAATGTCTTGTTGGATAAGATGAGGGGATAGGGGTGGGAGTCCGGGAGTCCGGGAGTCCGGGAGTCCGGGAGTCCGGGAGTCCGAAATAATTTAACCCATCAAGTTACTGAAAATCGGTGTAATCTTTTAATCTGTGTAATCATCCGCGAAGCGAAAAATCCGGGAGTCCGATAACTTAACCCATCAAGTTACTGAAAATCAGTGTAATCTTATAATCTGTGTAATCATCCGCGAAGCGAAATCGGTGTAATCAACCGCGAAGCGAAAAATCCGGGAGTCCGGGAGTCCGATAACTTAACCCATCAAGTTACTGAAAATCAGTGTAATCTTATAATCTGTGTAATCATCCGCGAAGCGAAATCTGTGTAATCATCTTCCTAATGCCCTGCCGTATAAAACCCTACCAAAGCTACCCCAATTCCGAGGAGAACAGCTAACATCTTTCGTTTGTTGATGATGTGATCTGCACTTGATTCAAATAAAATAGTGGTAGAGATATGCAGAAAAATCCCAATTACTATTCCCATCACTTTGTTAAAATAAGGTTCCATGCCACTAATGCTGCCATTACTTAAGCTAATGCTAAAATAATAACCTACTGGGGCCATAATCGCAAAAATACTGATGTAAAATACCACACCTTTAGATTTAAAGTGGTTTTGAACCAATATACTTGCTAACGCGAATGCTGCAGGGATATGATGTAGGGCAATGCCAAAAATTAATTCGTTGTTTTGGTCTTTTGCTAGTGGCATTCCTTCTAAAAAAGCATGCAAACATAAGCTGATCATAATCCCCCACGGAAACGCATGTCCATCATGATGTTTATGGATATGGCCATGTTCAACACCCTCAGAAAATTGCTCTAAGAATACTTGAAAAAGGAACCCGATAAGAATAAAAATACCAATCTGACCTTTATCGCTTCCGCTATAGGCATCAGGGATGAGGTGCAAAACCGTAATGGCAAATAAATACGCTCCACTAAATGAAAGAATAAGTTTAAGCAGTTGGGCTTTATCATTCTTAACTAAAAAAATGGATAATCCGCCTAAAAAAGCACAAAAAAACAATACTAGTAACTTCCAGATTTCCATTACTCTTTAACGGGTATTTTTTTATAAAGATAAAAAGTAAACAAACCAATACAAATGCCCAATAGTGCCCCGAAGATCGTATCCAAAGGATAATGGACACCAACATAAATCTGCGCAAAACTGATCATAAATGCCCAGCCTAAACCTAAAGGTAAAATAGGCTTCCATTGTTTGTAAAATAAACAGATTAAAAAAATTGCAATGGCAAAATGATTAGTTGCATGAGAAGAAGGAAAACTATACCCACTTCCACAGGGCACCCTATGGATTATCTTATTGGCTAAACTTATTTCATTACAGGGTCTAATCCTCCCCACCGTAGGTTTAATTATTCTTGAAGCTATTAAATCGCCCATGGCAAAAGTTATTAACAGCATCCCAATAATATAATATCCTCTTTTCTTAAACTGTTTGATACAGAAAGCAACTATAAAAATATAAAGTGGTGCCCAAAAAAAACGATTTCTTAGCAAAGGCATTACCGCATCAAAAAAATCATTGCTCAATCCGCGATGAATTTTTAGGAATAGGTCGGCATCAAATTGCTGCAACTCTGTGATCATGCCTTTTTACAAACAAGGATTAAACGGTCTGATTTAATTTCATCAAAGGGTTGTAAAGCGTAATTTCCAAAAGTTTCAACTATTGCCAATCCACTTTTCTGTAACATCCGTTCAAAATCTGCCAGAAAAAATGCCTGTACACGCTCTTCAAACGCGTACACCTTTAATCTATGCTCAAAATTGATATGCTTTATAATCTTACCTTCAGACACAAATTTATGTAAATGAAATTCAATCCCATCCACGCTTTTGGTTTCCTGATTGGTAAGATTTTTAATAATTTTTTGGGTATTAAAATAATCGATAATCAACGTTCCGTCATGCTTTAAGCCCTTTCTAAAGGCCTTTAATGCATTTACATGGTCTTTCTCGGTGTCGAAATATCCAAAACTCGTGAATAAATTTAAAGAAATGTCGAAGTAATTGATGTAGGATAGCTTTCGCATATCATGAACATAAAAATGTAGATTTTTTTGCTCAAACTGCTGCGCATATTTGATACTCTGTTCTGATAAATCGATTCCGGTAACATCGTATCCCTTTTTGTTAAGATAAATGGCATGTCGGCCTCTGCCACAAGCGATATCTAAAATCCTGCTATTTACGGATGGTTTGAGGTAGGCAGATAGGTTGTCGATTAGAAATTCTGCCTCTTCATCGTTTCGCTGACTATAAAGAATATGATAATAAGGAGAATTGAACCAATATTGAAACCATTTTCTCTGCATTACGATGATCTGTTTACGTTTAGTGATGAGCAAATATAGCATTATGAGATGGAAATGTAAGATGGAAAATGGAATACGGGAAATGGGAAATGGAAAATGGATGTTCGGCGACTGATTCATCTCAGGCCCTTCGCTCCATGCCCCACGCTCAATACGTATCTAGGCTTTCCTCTTTACTCTGTATGCTTTCTGCTTTGCTCAACTTTTTTTCTTATTTTTGCTAAAATTTATAAAACTTGACTTTAATAAAATCTATATCCGGAATAAGGGGTACCATTGGGGGAAAATCTGGTGATGGGTTAACTCCAATCGACATTGTAAAATTTACTGCTGCCTACGGCTCATGGGTAATCAACAAAACACAGAATAAAAAGATTGTTCTCGGTCGCGATGCCCGTATTTCTGGTGAAATGGTGAATCATTTAGTAATTGGCACATTGCAGGGTTTGGGTATCGAAGTAATTGATCTTGGCCTTTCCACAACACCTACGGTTGAAATCGCAGTCCCGATGGAGCAAGCTGGTGGGGGGATAATTTTAACGGCAAGCCATAACCCAAAACAGTGGAATGCCTTAAAACTCCTTAACGAAAAAGGGGAATTTATTAGCGATGCTGATGGTAAAGAAGTTCTTGATATAGCAGAAAATGCTGATTTTTCTTTTGCGGACGTAAATGAGCTTGGCAAGGTAACCGCCAATGATTCGTACCTCCAAAAGCACATTGATGTTATTTTAGCACTTCCATTGGTAGATGTTGAGGCCATTAAAAAAGCAAATTTTAAAATTGCGATCGATTGTGTAAATTCTAGCGGGGGTATTTTCGTGCCTGCATTGCTTCAAGCTTTAGGGGTCGAAACCGTATTTGAACTTTACTGTACGCCAAACGGAGAATTTCCGCACAACCCTGAACCTTTACCTGAGAATTTAACAGAGATAGCAAAGGTTGTACAGTCAAAAAGGGCCGACTTAGGCATTGTGGTTGATCCTGATGTAGATCGTCTATGTTTTGTAAATGAAGATGGGACCATGTTTGGAGAAGAATATACATTAGTGGCAGTGGCCGATTATATTTTGAAGAACACTCCCGGTAATTCAGTCTCAAACCTATCTTCAACCCGTGCATTAAGAGATGTTACCGAAAAAGCAGGAGGTCAATACCATGCTGCGGCTGTTGGTGAGGTTAATGTGGTAAACCAAATGAAAGCTACCAATGCCATTATTGGTGGCGAAGGAAATGGCGGTATCATTTATCCAGAACTGCACTACGGAAGAGATGCCTTGGTTGGAATAGCTTTGTTTTTGTCGCACTTAGCAAAAGCTGGCACTACAATTTCTGTGCTTAGGAGTACTTATCCAGCGTACTTTATCTCTAAAAACAAGATTACGCTTACCCCAGAAATGGATATTGATGCGTTGTTGGTTAAAGTGCATGAAAAATATAAAGCGGAGAAATGTAGCACAATCGATGGCCTTAAAATCGATTTTGAAAACCAATGGGTACACTTACGCCGCTCAAATACCGAACCGATCATAAGAATATATAGCGAAGCTGAAAATGAAACCATCGCTGAAAATCTAGCGAATAAGATCATTTCAGACATTAAAGAAATATTAAAACTTAATTAACTCAATCCTTGAAATCACTTCAATCGGTGAAATCAATTTAATCGGTGAAATCAATTTTTTATGAAAAGAGTTTATTTAGATAATGCCGCAACCACACCTTTAGATCCCGCTGTTATCGATGAAATGACAAATGTGATGCAGAATTTCTATGGAAATCCATCTGCAATCCATGCGTTAGGGAGAGAAGTAAGAACATTGGTTGAAAAGGCTAGGAAAACAGTTTCTGGATTGTTAAATGCGTCTCCATCTGAGATTTTTTTCACCTCTGGTGGCACCGAAGCTGATAACACCGCCATTCGTTGTGGTATTGCTGCTTACGGTATTAAACACGCCATCACTTCCAAAATAGAACACCATGCCGTAGAGCACACTTTAGGGATGATGCTTAAAGAAGGTGTAATTGATAAGCTAAGTTTTGTTAATATAGACGAAAAGGGTGGGATAGATTATGATCATTTAGAAGAACTGCTTCAAAATAATGAACGTTCGTTTGTATCATTAATGCATGCAAATAACGAGCTCGGAACGCTCACTGACATGGAAAAAGTTGGAGATCTTTGCGAAAAGTATAACGCTATTTACCATGCTGATACCGTTCAAACCATGGGACATTACACACATGATGTACGTAAATTAAAGGCTCATTTTATAGTTTGTGCTGCGCATAAATTGCATGGACCAAAAGGAGTAGGGTTCTTATATGTGAATAGCAATATAAAAATTTCACCAATGATCTATGGAGGAGCACAAGAACGCAACATGCGTGGCGGTACCGAAAATGTATACGGAATTGTTGGCCTGTCTAAAGCTTTAGAAATTGCTTATGCTGAAATGGATGAGCACCACAATTATATTCAAGGTTTAAAAGATTATCTTAAAGAACAATTAATTGCCGAAATACCAGGCATTGCCTTCAATGGTGAAACAGATCCAACAAAAAGTTTATACACGGTATTAAATGTTTCTTTTCCGGAAATGGATATGGCGGATATGTTGCTTTTCAACTTGGATATTAATGGAATTTGTGCATCTGGTGGAAGCGCCTGTTCTTCAGGATCAAACATAGGCTCGCATGTGCTGAATGGCATTAAAGCTGATCCAAACCGCCCCTCTGTGCGTTTTTCATTTAGTAAATACACTACCAAAGAAGAGTTGGATTATGTGATCGAAAAAGTGAAAATGGTGGTTAAACAGAGTGCATTGGCGTAAGGAAGTCCTAAGTCTGTAGTCTGCATTTCGAAGTCTTGAGTTGGTTTACAGCAACTTAAAAAGCTGAATGATAAACTAAAAAGAACTGAAGAAAAGATTAGTGTTTTTCTTGTAGCTTTGCGTTCTTTGCGAAATTCTTCGCATCCTTTGCGTTAAGATAAACGGCCCACTACAAATTATATAAGGCAGGCTTTAATGGCTTATCCTTATTTGTTTGTCCAAGTTTCATGAAATATTTTTCAAAATAGTGATACACATAATAACTGGCTATAAGGGTAAGAGTAACTGCCAAGATCATGCTTACTCTTTCAGGCACATAGAAGATGTGTCTTCTGAAAATTCCCGATGCCATTCCTACAAATTTCCAAATTATAGGGTGAAGCAGATACACTGAATAGCTAGCCTCACCTAATAATGTCAGGGGCTTGTGTATTAAAACGGGCAATTTTAAAGTCAGCTTGTAGAAGCAGATACAGATTACGAAACAACAAGTTGTAAAAATCAATCGGTTTATTCCTGTTACCAAGCTAATTGCACTGCCGGAGGTGGGGTAAAAAATAAATAATGCGATTCCAGATAGTAATAACGTAATTATGATTGCGCTATTGATTTTGATGTCTTGAAGAAAGAAACCAATTAAAAATCCGCCAAGGAAAAGAAAAACCTGATTTAGTGGATTTACATAATTTGCCCATTGTTCACTCAATGTTAAACTTGGACTTAGCGCAACCAATGGAAAGTATAGATAAAGGGCGAAAATAGCTAAAGACAATGCTATCATTAATGGTTTAAACCTTTTGATAAATAGCATAAAAAATGGGAAAAACACGTAAAAGACTAATTCATTTCCTATTGACCATGCTCCAAGCGCGAAGGATTTGTCCCATTTTACGAATCCAAAAATTCCTGAAAGATTGAGAAACAAATCTGTAAAGTCAGGCATTTTTCTCGAAAGCATGATAGACACAATCGTTACCAACCACAGTAAGGGAAATATTCTAAAGGCTCGTTTTTTGAAAAAAGAAAGAACGTCATCCTTTGAGGGTTTCATTTTGTGATAATATACATGATAAAGCGTAAGACCGCTTAATACATAAAAGATAGATACCCCGTAGAGGCCTAGTCTGGCCATAAAAGTATCTGAGGAAAAATTACCTAAAGTCCAAGTCAGGTAATGATAAATCATTATCCCAAATGCTGATAAACCCCTTAAATAGTCAAGATTGTAAAGTCTTTTCATGATAGTTGTTTTCTGATGCTTGCACTAATAATCTGCAACCCATTGCCCGCCGCTCGTGCTCGATAAAGGTATAAAAGGACTCCAACCAATGCAAACAAATAAACTATCGAGTTGTTATATCCTTACCTTAAAAAAACAAGATCATGGAAAATAACAATGAAAAAGACCGTAAAGTAGTTAAAGATGCTTCGGTAACCGATACAGAGCAAGATACCCCTAGACACGAGGAAAACATTGAAAAAAGTTCTTCTTCGAAAGTAACCAGCAACTTCGAGAAAAGTCACGGGCGTACTAACAATTCTCTTGGTGCTGGCCACGAACCAGGAACCACACCAGGAACAGGGATTTAGTCTATAGACCATAGTCGATAGTCCATAGTCTATGGACTATCGACAAAATTGCTTAACTTCATTTATTATGAAAAGAAGACAGTTTATCCAAACTTCGGCATTGGCCATGGCGGCTCTTGCCTTTTATAAAAGTGATCTATTTGCTAACCCTAGTTTGGCAAGAGCTTATCAGTTTAAGTCACTTCGTAATGACGTTGGTGTATTTACCGAACAAGGTGGTACGATTGGATGGTTAAACTCACAAAATGGATTTGTAGTGGTAGATTCCCAATTCCCCACTACAGCGCCACATGTGATTGATGAATTGAAAAAATTAGGCGATAAGCCCTTTAAATATTTATTAAATACCCACCACCACGGTGATCATACAGCGGGTAACATTGCGTTTAAAGGTTTAGCAGAACATGTTGTAGCCCATCAAAATTCATTGGTAAATCAGAAACTTGCGGCCGAAAAGGCCAAAAATGAAGCAAATCAGCTTTTCCCTGACGTTACTTTTGGCAAAGGTTGGAAAGCGCCAGTGGGCAAAGAAAAAATAAGTTCGTACTATTATGGTTCTGGTCACACCAATGGTGATGTAGTATACCATTTCGAAAATGCAAATATTGTACATGTAGGCGACTTGGTATTTAACCGCCGATATCCTTACATTGATAAAGAAAATGGAGCCCATATTGGCAATTGGATTACCGCTCTAGATAAAATCCAGAACCAATTTGACAGTGATACTTTATTTATTTGGGGGCATGCCTTAGATCCTGAAAAAATAACCGGAAATAAGGATGATATTAAAGCTTTTCAAAACTACCTACAATCTTTGCTCACCTTTGTAGCAGCTGAAATTAAAGCTGGAAAAACCAAAGAAGAGTTCTTAAAAGCTACAAGTATTCCCGGTGCGCCCGAATGGCAAGGCGAGGGGATCGCACGGAGTTTAACTGCTGCCTATCAGGAATTAACTGTAGGGTAGTCACAAGTCCTAGGTCCTAAGTCGTAAGTCCAGAGTCAGTTTAACGTTAAACAAACTCAGGACTTAGGACTAATGACCCACGACTAATTTATAACCTTTCTATATTAAAATTTCTGCTCTATTTTATTGGTATTTAATAGATTGCCAATAGTGAATGGGATATATTTGCATAGTAAATCAAACTCATGGATGATTTTTTAGCAGCTCGTTCGCAGATGGCTCTCTCTTTGGGCTTCCACATTATATATGCCTGTATCGGCATGGTGATGCCTTTTTTTATGGCCGTATCCCACTATAAATGGCTTAAAACCAACAACGAAGTTTATAAAAATATAACAAAAGCATGGAGCAAGGGAGTAGCGATTTTCTTTGCTACTGGGGCGGTTTCGGGTACTATGCTATCTTTTGAACTGGGCTTGTTATGGCCAAAGTTTATGGAGCATGCCGGACCAATTTTCGGTATGCCCTTTTCCTTAGAAGGTACTGCGTTTTTTATTGAGGCTATTGCATTAGGATTTTTTCTTTATGGATGGAATAAACTCAACAAATGGTTTCATTGGTTTACGGGTATGGTTGTAGGCCTGAGTGGACTGGCATCAGGAATTTTAGTGGTTGCTGCAAATGCGTGGATGAATAGTCCGGCGGGATTTGATTTTGTGAATGGTCAATACCTTAACATCGATCCCATTGCGGCCATGTTTAACAAAGCTTGGTTTGCCCAAGCGCTTCACATGTGCCTGGCTGCATTTACTGCCACGGGTTTTGCAGTTGCTGGAGTACATGCGTTAATGATCATCAAGAAAAAGAACATCGATTTTCACTATAAAGCTTTTAAGATTGCTGTTGTATTTGCCACAATTGGAGCAATTTTACAGCCAATCAGTGGTGATATTTCGGCCAAAGATGTAGCCAAAAGGCAGCCCGCAAAACTTGCGGCAATGGAAGCACTTTACCATACCCAAAAGCCAGCACCATTATTGATCGGTGGTATCGTTAACGAAAAAAATAAGACAGTAAAAGGGGCAATAGAAGTCCCGGGAGCGCTCAGCTTTTTAGCGCATGGAAATTTCAAGGCTGAAGTAAAGGGCTTGGATAAAATTCCCGTAAACGAACAGCCACCCGTGGCCATAACCCATTATGCCTTCCAACTAATGGTAGGTATAGGAAGTTTGCTGGTGCTGATTTCGATTCTCTACCTAATGCTATTACTTCGAAAAAAGTCAATTATAAATCGGAAGTGGATCCTAAAATTATTTGTTTTTGCCATTCCGCTAGGTTATATCGCGTTAGAAGCGGGTTGGGTAGTAACGGAAGTAGGCCGGCAGCCATGGATTATTTATGGCATAATGAAAACAAAAGATGCCGTAACACCAATGCCCGGAATTGCCTGGTCTTTTTACTTATTCTCAGCTATTTATGCTTCTTTAAATGTAATCGTTGTCTTTTTGCTTTACCGACAGATTAAGATGGTGCCTAAATTGTATACCCAGCAACCTACTCATACAACTTAAGATGGATTACATAATCATCGCTTTTTTATGCCTTGCCATATTGCTCTACTTTTTGCTGGGCGGTGCCGATTTTGGTGCTGGAATTATCGAGCTATTTACCTCCAATAAAAACAGAAATAAAACACGCCAAACGATGTATCATGCAATTGGGCCGGTTTGGGAAGCCAACCATATGTGGCTAATTATTACCATCGTAATATTGTTTGTAGCTTTCCCAAAAATCTATAGTACGATGTCTATTTATTTGCATATTCCCCTAGCTATTATGCTTATTGGAATTATAGCGAGGGGAACTGCTTTTGTATTTAGGCATTACGATGCTGTTAAAGACAAGATGCAGGAAGTTTATAATAAGATTTTTATTTATTCAAGCTTTATTACCCCCTTATTCTTAGGCATCATTGCAGGAAGTGTACTCTCTGGGAAAATTGATCCACGAGCAACTGATTTTGTTAGCGCTTACATTCTAAGTTGGTTCAATTACTTTTCAATTGCAGTTGGTTTGTTTACAGTGGCATTGTGTGGCTTTTTGGCAGCCATTTATCTAATAGGAGAAAGCAAAGCTGAAGAAGATAAAAAAAGGTTTATCAAAAAGGCAGAATTTATGAATATAGCTGCGGTAGGATGTGGGCTGCTTGTTTTTATGGCCTCTAAAATAGACCAAATTCCATTAACTACCTGGGTTTTCAAAAATGATGTCGCATTATCAGCCGTTGTTTTAGCGAGTTTGTCACTCGTTTTACTGTGGTACCTTTTGCTAAAGGGAAAGACAAAAGTGCTTAGAATTTTAGCTGGATTTCAGGTTACAATGATTTTGGTTGCCATTAGCTATGCTCACTTTCCAAATTTTATCCGATTAAAAAATGGAGATACCCTTTCCCTTTTTGAAAGTATCGCGCCTATTAAAACAGTAAACAGCCTAGGCTGGGCACTGGTATTGGGAAGCGTTCTCATTTTACCTTTTTTGGGATATCTCTTTTACAAGTTTCAGCAGAAGGAAGAATAACTTCAGCTAGTTCTTAGCGTTTTAAAAGAAAGTAGCGTTACTTGTGTTTAATGCTTTGAAATTTAGATGCGATTACTTTTTGCAATTTACTAAAAATCAGAGCATGCCCTTGTGCACTTAAATGGTGATAATCATTGATTATTCCATCTTTCGGAAAATCGTCATTACTGATAAATTCTAAATTTTCTGCTAAAATAGCGTTGTATATTTCAATATTTTTTGAAATTCCAGGTACAATAGCCTCGTATTCGGCACATGCCGGAATTATTCCAATGCCTACCACAGGAATTCCGTCGAATTTATTTTTGATTTCGATTAACGCCTCCTTAAAACGGCTTGGTTTTGTGTAGGTCAACTTTCTATGTTTTCTTAGGAATTTGGTAAATGGAAGTATTAGCGGTAATAAGTGCAATTTTTTAAACAAGACCAATTCGAATTCGCTTAGGGCCCGGGGAGCGCAATCAACAATACCACATTGTAAAATTACTAACAAAGGCTCTGCATAGGCATAATAGGTGCATAACTTGTTTAGCATTGGTAATGTAGCAGCACCAATGCCAACATGGATGAATTCCATTTCTGGATTAGCACGTTTCAAAAAACTCACATAAGTTTCTTCATATTTGATTGCCCCCCCCTCATGGGGCCTAGGCAATGATAATGAATCAGTTATGATTAATACTTTAAATTTGCTATTAATATCCACCTAATTGTTTGAATTTTCTGTTTGGTTAACCAATCGGATTTTAAAATTGTACTAGCTTAAAATCTTTCTATAAATATCTTTACTAGTTTTAATTTGTTCTGCTAAACTAACTAATCTAATATTTTTTTCTGGAGAAAGGAATGCCTCAACCTGTTTATATAATCCTGGTTTAAATTGTTTGTCCAAAGTATCATCCAACGGATGCTCATCTAAAGCAAGACTTCCTTTCAATTGTATACTAAGTCCTTCTAATGGCTTCAAATAAATCCTTCTATTTTGGGTCAATAATTCTATCGCCCACCTCCCAGCACTTTCCCAATTTGATAGGTAGGAAAACAATACATCCTTCTGTGTAATTCCAGCACCGGCAAAATTAGACTTTTCATGCCAAGACAGTGTTCCAGTTTTTGAATAGGCATTCCAATTTACAGGTTTGCCGGACATAAAAAATGCCAAATCAACAACATGGGATGAATTTAAGAAAAACCAGTTCTCTTTGACCCCAGGCGCTTTAGTAGCCGGTCCAATTTTATGCGACCATTCAGTAAATTCAAAATGCATAGACAATAGTCCGCCATCCTCTTCGATTAGTTTTTCTGCCATGAGAACGGATGCATAAAATCTCCTATTATAGCCTACAAATACGTGATCAGCTATAGATGCTAATCTAGCCTCCTGAGTTATTAGTTCTTCAATGCTTAATGCTGCAGGCTTTTCGATTAAAATATGGGTAACCCCAGCGTCTAACAATAGTATTAAGGCAGACATTAACACTTCGGTTCCGGTAGCAATGATGGCTACAGTATCTTGATCTAATGTGTTTTGGGCGAGAAATGGAGATAGCCCTCCCAAAATTGGTGTTACTCCTGTTTGTTGTTTAAAATTTTCTGCTGAAGCCGGACCTCTACCTATTGCCGTAAAAGTTTTGTTCATGGCTTTCAATACATCAGCATACGCTATAGCCATTGGACCGGCTCCAATTAATAATATTTTTTCCATTAGGTTATTGGGCAGCTTTTAGCGTTTAAACCAGTTATTTGATTATACTTTTTTAAAAGTGCGGTAATGAAGGGCACATGGGCAGAACTAGCTTCTTCATAAGTTGGCAGATCACATTGCTGTGCAGTAAAGAGTGAACTTGCGAGTTTTGTGCTAAGTGTGCTTTGATATTCCATGTCAAACGTTGTTTCGCTTCTTTTAAATCCATTTTCTTTAGATAAACGCGTGATATGGCTTATGGATCCTTCTTGTATCAACCAACGATTTGAAGAAGAAGATATAGCTATTGTTGTAGGAGTGGATTCCCCTCGGAAAGAGCTGATGGTGAAATAATGGTTGTTTTTTAGGTTTCCCTTTAGTGTCCCCGTAAATTCAATAAAATTTTGCCGTTTACTTTCTAAAATATGGTCGTCTAGCCAGTCTGTATCCAAATTTTCTAAAACCGAATCCGTCAAAAAAGAAAAAAGGTCGATATAATGGAGACCGTTGCAACCCAATCCTAAATTTCCGGCAGTTACGTGAAAGGTTAGTGGTTCATTACTTTCCTGTATAATCTTTCTTATTTCCTGGTAGGATTTAAACATCCTCCTAGGATGGTTTACCCAAGTTTTAGTGCCTTTTTGTTGTATTAATTTTGATACCCTTTCGTACGCTTCCGGTTGCTGAAATAAAACTTTTTCTAATATTAGATAGGTAACAGTATATTCTTCCAACAATTTGGTCGTTAGCTGCTCCCGGATAGTAGAATTTGTTGCAATGATTGATAGATCAAATTTTGTAGGTAATGATACCCAGTCAGTTAAATAAATAACCTCATGCAGATGATCAATCTCGTCTGCTCTTTGCTTGGTAGTAGATAGAGATGATGTAGATGGATCAACTACATATATGATTTGCTTCTGATGTAACTTAAGTAAACCCTGCAAATGCCGGCTTCCTAACTGCCCTGCTCCTATAAGTAAAATTGTCATATTATATTGCTCTCAACCACGAGGATTATTTTTACCAGTTATGTTTCCGCTTATTTACCAAATGGTAAACCACTGTAATGGAAGATGTTTTTTGGAACTCCTATTATTTTTAAGAGTCTCTTGTATTTGCGATAAAGATAAGCTTTTGAGAGGATTTTCCTAGATTTTTAAATTACAGCTGTGTAACAAAATAAGCAATAAATGCAATTATTAATGTAAGCTTAGAACTTATACCTTCCTATTTTATCATCCGCTTTAAGGTATTCGGCCAGGGCGGCAGAACCATACCAATTCATAATTTCAGCGTCCAAGAGCTTGGCTTTGTAAGCAGGATCAGTAGCTAAAATTTCCTTGGCCTCGTCTATAGATTTAGTATTTAAAATAAAAATGCCACGGTAGGTTTTGTCATTTTTGCCTAATGGACCAGCTACCACAAGCTTATTCATTTTTACGAGTTTGCCCATGTTGGCCATATGACCAGCAAAAGCGCTATCAGTTTCGGCTTTGGTGGCTGACGTGTTTGATCCAGTTTTAAGAATCACCAAAACATACATTTTCATCCCATATTCATCAGCGCCATGCTGTTTAGCCAAAGCTTCATCATAATTTGGATTTACTTTTTTATCCTGGGCATTTGAGGTAATAGTTAATGCTAAAATAACTAAAATAAAAAATAGTTTTTTCATAATGAACTAATGGACTAATGACTGATAAACTGTTAAACTAATTAAGATTCTTCTCAGCCAGCCATTTATAGAGTTCAGCTTTTAAGGCTTCTCCCATTTTTTTCTGATTGTCTGGATTTTCTAGAAATGCTTTACTTGGACCATTGTCGCCAATTTCTAACAAGACCCTATATTTTGCGGTATTTACGTTTTCATCAAGACTATAAAATGCCCTTTTATCGGTGGTTTTACATTTATAATCATTTCTGCCCGTAGAACTATCCAAATATACGCCACGGTTATCCAAATCTGTAACGGCACTGATGGCTACAATTAAACGGGCAGCTAACTTTTTATTTTCAGCCTCATACTGATCACCTTCGTGGATATATCCCCAAATCGCATGTCGTTTACTGCCTCCATTATTGTGCACAGCGATAAATACATCAGGATTTAGTTTATTCGATTCTTGGATTTCATAAGCATAACCAGAAATCATTCCATCTATCACTGCAGAAGTGTGCTCGATTATGGTATTGCTGCCTACATTTGAATGGTGCAAATTCGGTTTATCCAAACTCCACACCTTAAATTCGTTTAATCGTGGCTTAGCTGCAATAGCGGCTTCCACAATTGCATTACAGGTTTCAGCTTCACTAAAATCAATACCTGTATCTGTTTGATGTGATGGTTGCCAAACTACAACGCCCTTGGGTCTGGAGGTCCATTTTGGTTTCGGAACGGTAAAGCTTGTGAACAGAATTAAGCTGAGAATTAAAATTATGCCCTTATTCATGAATGAAAAATTTGTTCCTTAAAGATAGTAGGAATTAGCTAATTAGCTAATTAATTCTTCATCATTTTCAAGAAACTCGACAGCTTAGCTTTCATCTGTCGTCTATCTACGATGAAGTCTAAAAACCCGTGTTCTAATACGAATTCTGAAGTTTGAAATCCTTTAGGTAAGTCTTTTTTAATGGTTTCTTTAATTACTCGAGGGCCGGCAAAGCCGATCAGCGCTCCTGGTTCTGCAATGTTAATATCGCCCAACATGGCGTATGATGCCGTTACTCCCCCGGTTGTAGGGTCGGTTAGTAAAGAAATGTAAGGGATTTTTGCCTGACTTAACAAAGCGAGTTTAGCTGATGTTTTGGCCATTTGCATCAATGAAAATGCAGCTTCCATCATTCTGGCACCCCCAGATTTAGAAATCATTAAAAAAGGCACTTTGTTTTTTATACTGTAATCGATGGAGCGCGCAATTTTTTCGCCTACTACAGATCCCATTGATCCACCGATAAAGGCAAAATCCATACAGGCAACCATCAGTTCTTCTCCACCAACTTTTCCGTGGGCAGCTCTGATCGCGTCTTTAAGTCCTGTTTTAGCTGTAGTTTCTACAATCCTATCTGTGTATGGTTTGCTGTCTGTAAAGTGTAGTGGGTCTCCAGAGGTAAGGTTCCCGAAAAGTTCGGTAAATTCGTTATTGTCAAAAAGAACCTGAAAATATTCTTTTGATCCTATTCTTAAATGGTAATCACAATAGTGGCAAACATACTTGTTTTCGATTAAGTCTGCGCTATGTAATGCTTTTTTACAGTTCGGACACTTGTTCCACAACCCATCTGGTGCCTCTTTCTTTTCTTCGGTTGTAGTGCTAATCCCTTTTTTCTCTCTTTTAAACCAAGCCATATTACTTTTAAAAATGCGAGTACAAAGAAACGAAAAAAATATTAAGAAAAGCAAAGCGCATGGCGCGTAGCGATTAGAGTTCTCGCCCTATGCGCTATGCTCCTCGCCAA
This sequence comes from Pedobacter sp. NO84, assembly GCF_059703915.1. Taxonomy (NCBI): domain Bacteria; kingdom Pseudomonadati; phylum Bacteroidota; class Sphingobacteriia; order Sphingobacteriales; family Sphingobacteriaceae; genus Pedobacter; species Pedobacter sp. NO84. Next base: position 2,081,407 of record NZ_AP046575.1, on the reverse strand, counting down.
ACCGAAAAAAACTCCTCTATTTTCCGAAAATTTTTATAACTTCGACACATACAAAATCGATATAAAATGAGTTTAAAAGGCTATAAAGGCGTAATTTACGGAGCAGCGGTTCAGGAATTATTTGAACAGGCTAAAAAACATCAATTCGCTTTACCAGCGGTAAATGTAACGGGTACAAATACCATTAATGCGGTTATGGAAACTGCAAAAGCAGTTAATTCTCCTGTTATGATCCAGTTATCAAATGGTGGAGCACAATTTTATGCAGGTAAAACTTTAAATAACGATAACCTGAATGCCTGCATTTTAGGCGCGGTGTCGGCAGCAAAGCATGTTCATTTGTTGGCAGAACACTATGGTGTTGCCGTGGTTTTACATACAGATCATGCCGCTAAAAAGCTCTTGCCTTGGATTGATGGACTTTTAACACATGGCGAAAAATTCTTTGCAGAAACTGGAAAACCACTCTTTTCATCACATATGTTGGATCTTTCTGAAGAACCTATCGAAGAAAACATGGAGATTTGTGTGCAATACCTAGAGCGAATGAGCAAAATGGGAATGACCATAGAAATTGAACTAGGTGTAACAGGAGGAGAAGAAGATGGTGTAGACAACAGTGATGTAGATAGCTCTAAGTTATATACCCAACCTTCGGAAGTAGCTTTCGCTTATGAAGAATTGAGTAAAGTGAGTGATCGATTTACCATTGCCGCCGCTTTCGGAAATGTGCATGGAGTTTATAAACCTGGGAATGTTAAATTACAGCCGATAATTCTTAAAAACTCTCAAGACTACCTAAAGGAGAAGTTTAACTTAAGTGCAGAAAAACCCATTAATTTTGTATTTCACGGTGGTTCAGGATCTTCACAAGAGGAGATTAGAGAAGCAATTTCTTACGGCGCCATTAAAATGAATATCGATACTGATATGCAATGGGCATTTTGGGAAGGCATTTTAGCTTACTACAAAAAAAATGAGGCTTATTTGCAAGGTCAGATTGGTAACCCAGAGGGTGAAGATAAACCAAATAAGAAATATTACGATCCTCGCGTTTGGTTACGCAAAGGCGAAGAAGAATTTGTGAAACGTTTAACAGTTGCTTTTGAAGATTTGAATTGTATCAACGCGAACGATAAACTTTAGTTGCAGTAGACGGAGGGCGATAATGCCAATGAGCTGTTTTGGATGCTTTATGCAAAAGAAAACATTCTCTTAACTAAACTGTTTAAAGATGAGGAGCGTAACAAGAGAACTTGTTACGTTTTTTGTATATTAATATTTTAAATAGTTTATAGTAACCGTATAACCCATTTATGAAAAATAAAAATAAGAAGAATAGCTTCTTCGAAAGATTTGCCAATGCAGCAACTAAGTTTACTGGAAGTTCGCCTGCTTTTTTAGGTGCCGCGGGAGTGATAGTGCTGTGGGCAGCTTGCGGGCCCTTGTTCGATTATTCTGAGACTTGGCAATTGGTAATTAATACTGGAACCACAATTATTACCTTTTTAATGGTTTTCTTAATTCAAAAAGCGCAAAATAAAGACGGCAAGGCCATTCAACTGAAACTTAACGAATTAATTGCCGCCAATACCAGGGCAAGTAACCGAATGGTGGATATTGAAGATTTAACTGAAGAAGAACTAGATCAATTACATAAGTTTTACGTTAAGCTTTCAGATCTGGCAGAAAAAGAAGACGATATCCATTGCTCGCACTCGATAGATGCTGCAGAAGAAAACAATGTAACGAAAACGAAAAAGAAATTAACTGCAAAAAAAAGAAATACAAATGGAGACGTTGCACGTACAAAAAGCAATAACTAAGAGCGAACTCGATAAAGTTTTCGCTATCCGTAAAATTGTGTTTGTTGAAGAACAGAATTGTCCACCAGAACTAGAATGGGAAAACGAAGATGTTTCTACCCATTTTTTAGCACTCTCAGATCACAATCCCTGTGGGGCCTGTAGGTGGCGTAAAACAGAAAGCGGTTATAAGCTAGAACGTTTTGCCGTGCTGAAAGAGTTTCGAGGGCAAGGGGTAGGAAGGGCCCTAATTGCAACCGTGCTAGACGATTTACCCCCTGATGCACATTATATCTACCTAAATTCGCAATTGGATGCTATGAGTCTGTACGCCAAGTTTGGATTTGTAGCCGAAGGAGAGCAGTTTGAGGAAGCCGGAATCCAACATTTTAAAATGGTAAAACGGAACTGAGTGCAATAAGAGATTAGAATGAGTACCAATGTGATGTCAAACGTTCTCTGCGCTTTACAGTTTTGCCCCATACATACGCTATCCGCCGAAAGCTCAGCGCTCTACCGCAGTTAAGCTAATGTAATTAGTCTTCATTCTTTTTAGATCTCAATAATCCAATAATTCTTTCGATTAATAGGCTGTAAAACATTGAATTAATCCCTAATCCGAAAAAGAAAAAACTTTTTCCAAAATAATTAGCGAAAAAAGTGTGTGTAGGGAAACGAAAAATAGGGAAGAGCCTGGCCAAGGTAACCGCCCAAAAGTCTGCATCTCCACTTCCCTCATCAATTGTAAAAGTAGCCGTAAAAGACATAAGGCTAAAAAGAAGGAAAATAAGAGTTGTAATAATAAAAATGGTGAAATTGAAGGGATGGATTTTCATTTATTACATTTTATTAAGCATTTACGAAGGTATTAAAACTTCGTAAATCTAATTTAGCGTGGCTTGCACAATTTTTTCAATGTCAAATTTCTTCATCTGCATAAACGCTTGGGCCGCTTTACCTGCTTTGCTTGGGTCTGTCATAAGTTTGCCTAAAATATTAGGGATTACTTGCCATGAAACCCCAAATTTATCCTTTAGCCATCCGCACATGCTCTCTTGTCCATTTTCAGTCAACTTTTTCCAGTAGTAGTCTATTTCTTCCTGCGTTTCGCAATGTATGGTTAAAGAAATGCCTTCTGTAAAGACAAAATTGTGGGGATGGGCACTATCCATAAACATAAATTTCTGCTTATTATAGGCTACTTGTGCATGTTTTACTTTTCCCTCTTCATCTGGAGTTTCATTGGCTCCGTAACGAAGGATCCCATCTATTTTTGGATCTTTAAAAATGGCAGAATAAAATTCTATAGCTTCTTCAGCACGCCCGTATTGATTACCAACAAATAATAAAAATGGAGTGATTTTTTGTCCAACATCCCCAAAATTCCCCAAAGAAAATTGCCAAGAAATACCGAATTTATCGCTTATCCATCCGTATCTATCACTAAAATCATATTTATCTAAAGGCATTAAAATTTTAGCGTCTTCTGAAAATGCTTCCCAGAGCATATCTATTTCTTCAACCGTTTCACAGATGTAAAAGAAGGAGATAGAGGGATTAGGTTGATACATTGGTCCACCATCAAGAAGGGTAATATACTGTCCAGCAATTGCTATTTCGCTTACGATGGACGATTGTGCTACAATCTTAGCATTTTTAAACTTTGAGCAGTAAAATGCTGCTGCTTCTTTGGCCTGGTTGTTAAACCATAGGCAGGGGGTGATTTGTTCTTTCATTTTTTCAACTTTTGCGTTCAGTTGTAAAATTATGGTGTGCCATGCCTGTTTCATTGGATGAAACCGACATTATTTGTTCTTTTTTTCCAGCCCAAATTGCAAATAATCATTTGGGGTGGTATTGGTAAATTCTTTAAATGACCGAATATAATGACTTTGGTCAAAATAGCCATTGGTATAAGCAACATCGGTTAATTTTTCGAAATCATTGCCTTTTAATTGGAAAAAAGCGAGATGGAACTGACAGATTCGCCTATATTGATTAGCGGTGACGCCAATGTATTTTTTGAAAATCCGTTGAAATGTTCTTTCTGTTAAATTCAATTCTATTAATAATTTGGAAAGTATTTCTCCGCTAGGATCAAGCATCATTTGGTCTGTGGCATATCGGATCACTTCACATTCTCTTTTGTTTGCCTCAAATTGACTTAAAATAAAATGATTGAGGATATCGATTTTAGCTGAAGTTGATTTAGCATTAATTAATTGCCTATATATTGTTATTGTTTTTTGAGCATTCCATAATTTAAGTTCAATTGGGTTTTTTAGTTCCTTAGCCGAAAGTTTAAAAATTGGGCCTAGTACAAAAGGTTTAAAGAAAAAACCAATCAAAGTAGTATGGTGTTCTACCGTTAAGTCTTCTGCAGGAATTTGTTTACCGAATAGCGTAAAAGTAAGCTGATTATTTGTTGTAAGTTGATATAGTAAAGCAGGCATCCCATTGGTGAATAGTGGTACACTTGAAACCGCAGGTCCAGAAACAGGCTCTATAGCGACTATGGATTGTACATAATCTATTAGGCGTGGATTCGGTTTATGATATTCGTATTTCATCATATACCATCAATTTTTTGTGCCTATGAATACCGTATGAATATCTTTTTCCTCCTCTGATTTTGGGTACTCAATTTTAAATAATTTAATTTCTTCAAAATGATTGTCTATTAATATGGCTTTTAGCTGATCTAATTCATAGTAATAAAAATAGCTCCTATCGCCAGTGCTACCCACCTGAAAGCCCGATTTGTTAGGATTTCCTTCTACAAAGCTGAGATAGATCAACCCGTTTCCCTGCAGTAATAAAGAAGCATCGGAAATGACTTTCTCGCAGTCGGCCGGCGACAAATAGGGTAAGATAAACCCACAGATTATAGCATCAAACTTAGTTTCAAGTTTATGGATTTCTCTACTATCCATTACATCAAAACTAGCGGTAGGGTTATGCCTTCTTGCAATTGTTATCATATTGGGGGCAGTATCTATCCCATAAATTTCAAAATCCGGGCGTTTGTTGAGCAAGTACTTGGTAATGTTTCCAGGGCCGCAACCAATTTCTAGTAATGATGCCTGGGTAGGTAAAGAATCACAAATAAAATCATACGTTTCATTATAAAGATCTAGGTCCATAAACTTTTCTTCATATAATGAAGCAACTTTGTTCCAAGTTTCGAAGGTTTCTTTATAATGTTCGTGCTCCATATCCGTTGGCCTATTTTTCAAGCCCTCTATTAAAACCTAATTTGATGTATTCTTTTTCTCTCTGGTTTGGTTGTCGACCCTTGAACTCAGTCCAAAATTCAAGAGCATCCTCAAGGCTATTTGTACCTAAATCAAAATTTGCACGGCCCCAATTGTATAATGCAACCCCAATTTGAGTTGAAAAAACGCCCGGTTTGATTTGGATACCATCCATTTCTTTTCCTTTAATGGCCGTAAAAAAATCAAGTTTCCCACCTTCCTTACTTTCTTTTAGGACTATAATTTTTAGGTCTTCTTTTGAAAGTACTTTGAGGTTTGAAATATCGCCACCAGTTAAGTTTCGTTTTTCAATCAGGTCCAAGATACTGCCCATAATATCTCGATTTGAGATTACTTTTAGATTTCGTCCGTTGAAATATAAGTTGTCACCTTCAAGTTTTGCCTTAGGATCGTAATTTTCTTTGATAATTTCTTTGGCTCTATTTTCTGTTAGGTCTCCCTCTAGCGAACACTCAAATTCAGTTTGATTTCTATTGTTAGGGTCTATTACAATAAATTTTCTTGATGGTTTATTGATAATAATTACCATGTTGATCATATTTTGGCCCTTAGTTATAAGAAAAAAATCTGAGGGTAAAACAGTAGCAAAGTTTAGAATCTGGTCGAGTGTAGGAGTAGTTGAAATGTAAACCGATGAGCCACTATTTTCGATGTTGTTTTTTATAGTGTAATAATTAGAATGGATTTTAAAATCTTTTAAGGTTACGTCTCCTGTCGATATTGAATTAAAGATAGGATTTCCATTCTTATCGGTTTGTGAAAAACATGGTATGGTAAATAGTAAAAAAAATAGTGTAGTGATTCTTTTCATTTCGCTTTTTTTAAAATAAATTAATTATTAGCAAATATTAATGATGAGTAAACTAGTGCTTCCTTCCATTTCTCCATATCCAAATTCAACATTTCGCCTTTACTTTCCAAAAAACTGATCAGGTCTTCGGTAGCCAAATTGCCGGTTAAATCGTCTGCTGCCATTGGGCAACCTCCAAAACCTTTTAACGCACTATCAAACCGGGTACATCCTGCATTGTAAGCTGCTTCGATTTTTTCGAAACGCGTAGAAGGTGTGCTGTGCAAATGAATCCCTATTTCGGTGGAATTAAATTTCTTAATTAGGGGAGGAAGAATGCTGCTTATTTTTTCTGGGGTTGAAACGCCAGTTGTATCGGCTAGAGAAAGAATTTTTACTCCACGACTAATTAAAGCATCAGCCCATTGTTCTACTATTTCAACATTCCATTCATCCCCATAGGGATTTCCAAAACCCATTGATAGGTAAACTACCGCTGTTTTTTGATGCTGATCGCATAAATTTAACATATCTTCAACGGTGTTGAGCGATTGCGCAATGCTTGAATTGGTATTTCTTTGCTGGAAAGTTTCAGAGATCGAAAATGGAAAACCAAGGTACCTTATGGGTTTATGGATTACAGCCTCCTGAACCCCCCTTAAATTAGCTACAATGGCGAGTAATTTCGTATTCGTCCCGTCGAGGTTAAGTTGAGCTAACACTTCGCCAGTATCACGCAATTGGGGAATTGCCTTAGGCGACACAAAACTTCCGAAATCTAAGGTATCAAAACCAACCTTTAATAATAAATTAATGTAAGTTGCTTTCACATCAGTTGGCACAAAGTGATGTAAGCCTTGCATGGCATCTCGAGGGCATTCGGTTAAGTGATAGTGGGTTTGATTGTTGGAATTTGGCATGGGGTTAAATTTAATGAAAAATTATTTCATTAGAATAACCACATAGAAACATAGCATAACCTGCTGGAGGAAAAGGCTGTTGAGGTTAATTTGCAACATCCTAACTAAGGCCGGGACCATGAACCAAACTGAACTGTGAACTGAAAACTTTTTCACCATCCCTGCCGGCAGGTTAGACATCTTAGAACGGCTAAGTCCTTTTAGTAATCCCAAGACCGTGAACGCCCCGAAAAATTTTAACTGTCTTTGCGTTCTCTGCGTAATCTTTGCGGCCTTTGCGTTCAACTTGAAAAAGCTAACTGTGCCAAAGGCACCACTTCGGGAAAAATTGTAACGGCTTAAACTTCGGTTCCCTTAAACTCTTCCGTTAGCTCTGGAGGAGCTGAGACTTTTAGAAAGGGTCTAATGATCAATCGTGTTCCTCTATCGTAACTAAAATAGCTCCATACCCAGTTTACAAATACAACTAATTTATTTCTGAATCCTACTAAAGTCATGAGATGGACAAACATCCAGGTAAACCAGGCAAAAATCCCTTGAAAATGGATTTTATTGATATCAACAACGGCTCTATTCCTACCTACTGTTGCCATTGATCCTTTGTCAAAATACCTGAAATCTTTGGTAGGTTTGCCAGTGATAATATTAATCAGGTTTTCGGCCAACAATTTCCCTTGTTGTATGGCAGCAGGAGCAACCCCAGGATGACCATTTGGCGTTTCCTCCGTAATCATTGCCGCGACATCGCCAATGGCATAAATGTTATCATAACACTCAACCCTGTTTATTTTATTCACTTTTAGTCTATTACCTCTTACCGTACATTCTGGTTCTAAACCCTCCAATACCACGCCTTTCACCCCCGCGCTCCAAATCACTGTTGAAGACCTGATGGTTCTTCCATCGCCAAGCGACAATAATTTTCCATCATAAGATTTCACCCGTGTTTCTGTATAAATGGTTACACCTAGTTCTTCCAAAAATTGTTGTGATTTTTGTTGCGATTGTTTAGACATTGGTCCTAATAGTTCAGGCGATCCTTCGATTAAGTAGATATTCATTTTATGGATATCTAATTCTGGATAATCGTTTTTGAGCACATGCTTTTTGAGCTCGGCAATCGCTCCAGCGGTTTCCACTCCGGTTGGACCGCCCCCTACAATTACAAAATTTAAAAGTTCGGCTGTACTTTCGGGATCTCTAGCAATTAAAGCGGCTTCCAGGTTCTGTAAAATCAAACTTCTTAAATTCAAAGCCTCTGGGATAGATTTCATAGGCATTGCATTTTTCTCAATAGCAGTGTCGCCAAAGAAGTTGCTTGTTGAACCTGTAGCAATAATCAGGTAATCATAAGAAATCTCGCCAATGGTTGTTATTAATTTATTTTCTTCTGGAATAACCTTTTCAACTTCTGTGACCCTAAACGTAAGATTTTTTTGTCCTTTGAATATTTTCCTGATAGGGAATGCAATGGAATCAGCTTCTAAGCCACCTGTTGCCACTTGATAAAGTAGGGGCTGGAAGGTATGATAATTGTGTTTATCTAAGATAACTACATCTACCTCTTCATTTTTCAATTTTTTAGCTAACTCTATCCCACCAAAACCACCTCCAACAATAACAATTTTTCGTTTTTGATTATCCATATATGGTAAACTAAATAATAATGTATTTAGTTTTTCAAATATAGGTGTTCAATGGCTAATCGAGGTTAAACTGGTTTAAATTCAATGCTCATTTGATGATTCACCGGGTGACTCATCGGATGAGCACAATTAAAAAAAGGCATCCAATACTGAATGCCTTATGTTATGTCATAGTTCGTGAGGACACGAACCAAGGCACCTAAATAGTTACTTTTTTAAATTTTTCTTTTTCTCCAGATAAATCGATTACGATTGGCGTAGAGATACACAATGATGAGTAGGTACCAATGATACGACCAATTAGCAAAGCGAAAATAAATCCTCTAATGCTATCTCCACCAAAGATGAAAATTACAATTAGTACAAAGAATACGGTCAATGAAGTTAAAATAGTACGACTTAAAGTACTGTTTAAAGCAAAGTTAATTAATGTATTACGCTCTTCACCGTAAACATCAGTTTTACCTGCTTCGCCTAATTTCTCACGAATACGGTCAAACACAACTACAGTTTCTGTCATTGTATAACCCATAACCGTTAAGATAGCAGCGATAAAATCTTGTCCAATTTCTAATGGGAAAGGCAATACACCATCTAAAATGGTATAAAATGACAATACCAAAAGTACATCATGGAACAGGGCGATAACCGCACCTAAACCATACTGCCATTTTCTGAAACGGATCAGAATGTAAAGGAACATAAACACACATGAGATCAAAATCGCATAATAGGCTTTTACAATAATATCACTAGCTATTGTAGGGGTAACTTTCTGAGAACCATCTATAATATATTTAGTTCCCATTGCATCTAAACCTTTTTTCAACGCAGTTTCAACCACTTTATCAGCAGATGCATCTTGATCCTCGATATGGTAAGAAGTTGTGATTTTTAAGGTATTATCGGTTCCTGCAGTTTTAACCAGGGCTTCTTTGCCTTCAAAACTGGCAGTTAACTTATGGCTAACTTCCTCGGTGTTCATTTTCTTATCAAACTTCACCAAATAGGTTCTGCCACCTTTAAAATCTACACCTAGGTTAAGTCCACCATTTTTGAAATAAAATCCGATACCCACAATAATAATCAACGAAGAAATGATATAATATAATTTTCTTCTACCTACAAAGTTAAAACCTATATGTTTAAAGGCATTTCTGGTAACCGAGTTATCAAATGGAATATTTGTTTTTCTGTTCAGCATTCCTTCAAAAATCACTCGTGAGATTAATACCGCGGCGAAGAATGAGGTAAGTACGCCTATACATAAAGTAACCGCAAAACCTTTTACCGGACCAACTCCGAAAATCGCCAGGATAATACCTAAGATCAATAGGGTAGCATTTGAGTCGATGATAGATGACATGGCATGTTTGAAACCTTCTTTGATGGCAACTCCAGTATTCTTGCCCTGTGCTAATTCTTCTCGGACCCTTTCAAAGATAAGGATGTTTGCATCCACAGATAAACCAATGGTTAATATAATACCAGCAATGCCCGGAAGTGTTAACACGGCATGGAACGCGGCAAGAACACCAAGGATAAAGAATAGGTTTATAACCAAAGCTAAATTAGCAACCCATCCAGCTTTGCTGTAGTACATTGCCATAAATGCCAAGATCACGGCAAAGGCGAGTACAAATGAAAACAGACCACTATTAATTGCCTGTTGCCCTAATGATGGACCTACAATGAAATCTGAAACAATTTTTGCAGGAGCAGGAAGTTTACCAGCTTTTAAGATGTTGGCCAAATCTTTGGTATCCTCTTGGGTAAAGCTTCCAGAAATTACGGAGTTACCACCTGGAATTTCACCACTTACTACTGGAGCGGTATATACTGTATTGTCTAAAACGATAGCAATAGCTTTATCATCAGAAGCATCACCGGGTCTGCCTGCAGCTTCAGCGGTAATTTTTCTCCATTTTGCCGCACCATCGCTGTTCATGCTCATTGTTACCTGAGGCTTATTGCCTTCGCCGAAATCATCCCTAGCATTTGCAATTGCATCACCACTTAATGCAGGTTTTCCATCTGGAGAGGTAACCTTGATTGCATAAAGTTGAAATCTTTTGGTTTTTTCAATGGGTTTTAAGCTCCACATAAATTTAAGGGAAGCAGGAATAAGAGGCTTAACTTCTGGTCTGTTAAGCAATGCCATAACCTTAGCTGTATCTTTTTGCATGGCCGATCCAACAATTGATCCCGGCATTAATGCAGGTTGACCATTCTGTCCAGCGCCAACAGATGGAGGCAAGAGGGCAAATAATGGATCTGTTTTAGCAACATCAGCCGTTTTAGCTTTAGCTGAAGTATCTTTCGCAACAGTTTTATTAGTTAAACCAGCTAATTTACCTCCTTTATTCGCTGTATCAGCAGCTTTAGAAGTGCTAGTGGTATCTTTAATAGAAACCGCTAAGGTTTTGTTAATATTTTGAAGAATTGGATATACTTCTTGATTTTCGTATACCTGCCAAAATTGTAGCTCTGCAGATCCTTGTAATAATTTGCGAACACGTTCTTTATCCTGAACTCCTGGCATTTCAATAAAGATCCGATTGGTACCTTCTTGTTTTTGCATGTTTGGACTTACCATTCCGAAACCGTCTATACGGCTACGTAAGATGATAAATGAACGATCTATCGCGCTAGTAGCCTCTTTAGAAAGGAAACTTTTAACCTCACTATTGCTTGCATTAGGTTTTAACTGGCTAGAATTATCTTGATTTGAGAAAAAATCAGCCAATTTACCATTAGGCGAAAGTTTCTCATATTCGTTAACAAATAGCGAAATAAAATCTTTTCCACCTGCGTTAAGCTGGGCTTGTGCAGTACGCAATGCCTGATTAAAGTTAGCGTCAGAAGTATTGTTGGCCAAAGATTTGGTTAACTCTGCTAATGAAATCTCCATGGTAACATTCATCCCACCTTTTAAGTCGAGACCAAGATTGATCTCATTACCTTTTACTTTTTGGTAGGTTAAGCCTAAAAATACCGGCTGGGTGGCCATTGAATCCAGATAAGCTTTTTCTTTAATCGTATCGCCTTTGGCAAAAGCTTTGGCGTCTTTTTCTACATTATATGTAACTAGATTAAACGAGAGTGAATACAGACAGACAACACCTAATAGTATTGCCATAAATTTAATAAAACCTTTACCTTGCATTTTTTGTTATTATGTTATTTTTCTATAGCGTACTTGTTTTTTAAACAAGTCGGCAAATCTAACTATTTTTTTAAATAATAGGACTGCTAATTGTAATTTTATTCTTGAGCTTCTTTATTTACGCTCCAATATGGAAAAAGTGTAAGCTACACTATTTTTTTCATCGGCTGGGTGATATTCTTGAGAGATTGTTTCCCATTCCTCATTGGATAGGGCGGGAAAAAAAGCATCTGCTTCATATTCTTGATGAACTGTAGTTAAATATATCCGATTAGTGAACGCAATGGCACTTTTGTAGATTTCCGCACCGCCGATAATAAATACTTCATTCTCTGTTTTGCAAAGAGATAACGCATCAGCTACGCTATGTACCACTTCTGCTCCTTCTAGCCTTAAATCCTGTTGATGCGTAATAATTATATTTCTGCGATTTGGAAGAGCCTTACCGATAGAATCGAAGGTTTTGCGGCCCATAATAATAGGGTGCCCTGTAGTAACGGCTTTAAAGTGCTTTAAATCAGCGGGTAGGTGCCATAGTAATTGATTGTTTTTACCAATGGCATTGTTGGAGGAGACCGCTACGATGATAGATATGTTCATTAATATCATTGGTTCATTAGTATTAGTCATTAGTTCATTTGTGCCATTATTGTCATTAGTTCATTAGTCGTTGGTATCATTGGTTCATTAGTCATAATTTACATTTATAGTTTAAAGACCTCTTTTACCAATGTATTTAATGTAAGAGTTTAACTTTAAATGTATCATTTCTAGTTTTTCGAAAAGTTTTAAATATTCTTGTTCGTTCACTAATTTTCTATGTCTAGTTTTTCTTAAAAATGACTTTACTTCTAAAATTGATCCTCTACTATAATAACAAAAATTCTTATTCTCTTTGAAATGGTATCTGCCATAACCCTCTGCAATATTTGCGCCTATTGAGTCTGCGGCCTTACATATTTGTTTGCCCACTGTATCTTTCGCAAAGAAGTCCCACTTCGTCACTATGTCCCAGATTTCATTGGAAAAATCTTCAGCCAGGTTATAAACTTCTAAATCCTCTATTCTGTTGTAACTCATAATAAATTTGTTTAATGGTTATCAACAGGGATGTTGTAATATGGTAAAATACTAGGTCTGGGTCTAGATAGGGCCTTATGTCCTAATGAACAAATGAACCAGTTGCCAACACTGGTTATACCGCCACTACCCCCTTAATATGAGGATGCGGATCGTAATTTTCTAAGGTAAAATCTTCGAACTTGAAATCGAAAATATTTTTCACTTCGGGATTAATGTGCATTTTCGGCAATACCTTTGTATCTCTGCTCAACTGAAGGCGGGCCTGCTCGATGTGGTTGTTGTATAAATGAGCATCTCCTAAGGTATGCACAAAATCGCCATAGTCTAAGTCGCACACCTGCGCAACCATCATTGTAAGTAAAGCATAAGATGCGATGTTGAATGGAACACCTAAAAATATATCCGCGCTTCGTTGGTACAATTGGCAGCTTAAACGCCCCCTTCCGGCCTCCCCAGGTTGGGCAGGAGAAACATAAAACTGAAAAAATGCGTGACATGGCGGTAAAGCCATGTTTTCTATTTCGGCCACGTTCCAAGCAGAGACGATAATCCGCCTTGAATCAGGATTGTTTTTAATGGTATTAATGATTTGGGTAATCTGATCGATACTATTTCCGTCAGGTTTTGGCCAAGAGCGCCATTGCGAACCATATACCGGCCCTAGATTTCCCTCTTCGTCTGCCCACTCATCCCATATCTTAACTCCATTTTCTTTTAGATATTTGATATTGGTATCCCCACTTAAAAACCAGATTAACTCATGGATAATAGATTTAAGATGCAACTTTTTTGTAGTTACCATCGGAAAACCCTCTTGAAGGTTAAATCTCATCTGATAACCAAACACACTAATGGTTCCCGTGCCAGTACGGTCGTGCTTTTGTGCGCCGTGGTCAAGCACGTGCTGCATTAAATCTAAATATTGTTTCATATCACTGCCCTAAAAGCTTTTAATCGAATTCTATACAAAACTAAAAATTTTACCGTCGTCATGCTTTAGGTTTTTTCCACATTGTGACTTTTTCCAATCCGCGAAAATTAAATTATCTTTGAGAGGAGAAAATTAACCTATCCAATGCCCTATGGAAAAAAAAATAGTAACGTTTCTAATCTTATGGTTGGTGTGCATAAGTTCATTCGCTCAGTCGCCAGCCATCAAGTTATCCGACGCAGCAATTAATTTAACCAAACAGAAAGTAGTATATGATCCTGCCTATTTTAAAATCCCTTATCCAAATGGGGATATACCATCAGGAAAGGGGGTTTGTACGGATGTATTGATTAGAGCTTTTCGTGTTTTAGGTATTGATCTTCAGAAAGATGTTCACGAAGATATGGCCCGCAATTTCAACTTATATCCCAAAGATTGGGGAAGGAAAACACCTGACGCCAACATAGATCATCGACGGGTATACAATCTCATGGTTTTCTTTGCACGAAAAGGAAGGGAGAAAACGAAAAGTACAAATGCAGCCGATTATCAACCCGGAGATATTGTGTGCTGGAATTTGAGTGGCAATATTTCGCACATTGGCTTAGTGATTAACCAACGATCTGCAGATAATAAACGTTATTTAATTGTGCATAACATTGGCAGGGGACAAGAAATATCCGATTGCTTATTTGCCTATAAGATAATTGGTCACTACCAATACAAAGTTTAGTTATAAATTGCACCAGAATATAAACTTTCTTGATCGCTATCGGAGTAAATCGTATATCGTGTACCGATGGTTCCATAGGCACTCCTTTGGAGCTATCAAGACCAAAATCGTAAATCAACATGCTTGCCTTTGCAAATGCTAAGATCAATTTAGGACTATTCCTTACCGAGAAGCGGCCAGATGGCTATCACAATTTGCAAACGATTTTCTATCCAGTGAAACTATTTGATGTGATAGAGATTAATGATGCGAAGGTAACGGAATGTAAAATAGAAGGACTTGAAATCCCTGGAAATATCCATGAAAATACCTGTTTAAGTGCTTTTGAGCGCCTTCAAGCCGATTTTGATTTACCGAATCAACAGCTCACCTTGTTAAAAAATATCCCAATTGGTGCAGGATTAGGGGGAGGGTCGTCAGATGCAGCTTTCTTAATCAAACTTGTTAATGCAAAGTTTAACTTGCAATTAACAAACGATAAAATGGAAGACTATGCCCGTGGGCTTGGCGCAGATTGTGCTTTTTTTATTCAAAACAAGCCAGTATATGCCTTTGCCAAGGGCGATGAATTTGAAGACCTTAATCTTGATTTATCAGCTTACTTTCTGGTGCTCGTTAAATCACCTATACATGTATCTACGGCCGAAGCCTATCAAAAGGTGAAAGTGGCCCAACCGAATAGATCGTTAAAGGAATTAATAAACTTACCTTTAACTGATTGGAAAGCAACTATTTTTAATGATTTTGAAGAATCGATTTTTCCGGCACATCCACAACTTGACGAAATAAAAACAAAGCTTTATGCCGCAGGTGCTACATTTGCATTGATGAGTGGAAGCGGTTCTTCGGTATATGCCATCTTCGAAAAACCAGTTACCTTACCAGAACTCGAAAAGGATAATTTGGTTTTTTATGATATATAATTGAACTTATTTAAAATGCCTATCGCTTACCGCCCATCTCGTTAAACCAAACGCTTATCGCCTCACGCCAAACGCCATGCATATACAACTTAAACGCAAAAACGAGAAATTTAACTTCGAAGCCACAAATGAAGATGGCCAAGTAGTTGAAATTGATGCCAATCCAGCCATTGGAGGCGAAGGAAAGGGTTTTAGACCAATGGAAATGCTGTTGGTAGGACTGGGCGGCTGTAGTGGTATCGACATGGTGAATATATTAACTAAACAAAAGGTAGAACTAACCGACATCCAAATAGACATCAATGCCACAAGAAGATCAGAAGAACCCCCAATATTTGAAATTATTGATATAAATTTCAATCTTTATGGCAAGTTAAACGAACAAAAAATACAAAGAGCACTGGCTCTTACCTTTGATAAATACTGCTCTGTAGCGAATATTTTAAGTCGCTCGGCTAAAATAAATTTTACATACACGATAAATAAGTAGCCCTTACGCCAAACGCTTATCGCCAAACGCAATACCCACCATGTCCGAAAATTTTGAAACCATTGCCATCCGTCTCCAAGCCGAAAGAAGTGCCTTTAAAGAGCATTCAGTGCCCTTGTATTTAACATCTAGTTACAAATTTGATGACGCAGAAGAAATGCGAGCCCTTTTTGCAAACGAAAAGGAAGGTAATGTGTACAGTAGATATGCCAACCCTAACACTACAGAGCTAATCGATAAAATGGCTGCTCTAGAAGGTTCGGAAGCAGGTTGGGTAACAGCAACGGGAATGGCGGCTATTTTTACCACTTTTGGTGCCTTCCTTAAAAGTGGCGACCATGTTCTTTCGAGCAGATCAGTTTTTGGCTCGACACACCAATTGCTCACCAACGTTTTTTCTAAATGGGGAATTACGTATACCTATGCAGATTTAGACAAGCCTGATACGTGGGAAGAACTCATCCAGCCCAATACAAAATTGATTTTTATCGAGACACCATCAAATCCTGGGATTGATATTATTGATCTGGAATTTATTGCAAAAATTGCCAAAAAACATGGGGTACTTTTTGTAGTAGACAACTGTTTTGCTACCCCATATCTGCAACAGCCAATTAAATTAGGCGCGGATATCTCCATTCACTCTGCTACAAAATATATAGATGGACAAGGGAGGACATTAGGAGGGATCATTTTAGGATCAAAACAACACATGTTAGAAATTGAAGGATTTGCACGCCACAGCGGACCTTCTTTGTCGCCATTTAATGCGTGGATTTTATCCAAAAGTTTAGAAACATTAGCCGTGAGAATGGATAGGCATTGTGAGAACGCTCTCAAAGTGGCTGAATTTTTAGAAGGCCATCCACAAGTAAAACTAGTAAAATATCCTTTCTTGAAATCCCATCCTCAATATGAAATTGCCAAAAAGCAGATGAAACAGGGGGGCGGAATTGTTACCGTTGTGGTTAAAAATGGGGTAGAGGGGGCAAGTAAATTTATGGACGGCCTTAAAATGTTCTCTATCTCGGCAAACTTGGCCGACACCCGATCTATCGCTACACATCCGGCTACGAGCACGCACAGCAAATTAACCGAAGAGCAACGCTTAGAGGTAGGAATTGAGCAGGGAACCGTGCGCCTGTCAATTGGATTAGAGCATATTGATGATATTTTGAAGGATATTGAAGAAGCATTAGGTAATTAGTCACAAAGTGATTGCCTTTGGCACTATTTTCCATTCGTAATTTGCTAATTATGAACGATCTCGAATTTGTAATAAATGAATTAAAATCCTTAGCCCAGCCCGCATATCAACAAAAAATGCAGCATTTTGGAATTGATAACCAAAAAGCACTGGGAGTAAGTTTACCCAAAATTAGAACACTAGCTAAACAGATTGGCAAAAACCAAACACTTTCCCTAGAATTATGGGAAACCGAAATTCATGAGGCCCGGATTTTAGCAACGATTATTGGCGATTATAAAGAGGTAAGAGAGGCACAGATAGACAAGTGGACCAACGATTTCAGTTCATGGGATATATGCGATCAAGCCTGTGGCAATCTGTTTGTAAAGACTCCCTTTTTTATTCCTAAAGTATTACAGTACACTAAAGAAGAATCAGAATTTGTAAAACGATGTGGTTTCGTGTTAATGGCTGAGGCTGCGGTGCATCTCAAAAAAGAACGAGACCAAACGTTTATTGATTTCTTACCAATTATAGAAAGGGAAGCTGCAGATCAAAGAAATTTTGTAAAAAAAGCCATTAATTGGGCATTAAGGCAGATTGGTAAAAGAAACCTTACGCTACATCAAAAAGCTATAGAAACAGCCAATGCTATTTTAGCCAAAGGGAATAAAAAGGCAAATTGGGTTGCGCTTGACGCACTAAGGGAATTGCGAGGGGAAAAAGTGCTTAAGAAATTAGCCAATTAGCTAATCATTGAATTAACTAATATAATCCCTATCCTCGTCGCTCAGTGTAGATTTGCTGTCGGAAGAATTTACACCCCGTTCAATCTCATCATCATAGCTGCTTAGGGTTTTTCTTGGTCGGCCGGCAATAAAGCCTAAAATAAAACCAACCAATACACAAATTCCAATAACAATCAATTTAGAAACGGCAACAGGTTCTCCAATAATAAAGTCAAAATCAACAGGATCACTGTTAACTGTTAAAAATATCGTTAAAAGAGCGGTTAGAATGATGATGATTATCGTTTTTGTTTTCATGATTAATAAGATTAATATAAACGCAAGTTCTTTTTAGGGGTTAGAAGCTATAGTTAAACGTAAATTCAACAATTGGGTTTTGATTATAAATCCGGTTTACAAAGATCAGCCTTGCGCCCAAATCTACCACTGGTTGATAACGTAACAGGTTCATACTACTACGTAATTCGAGCCCAAATGTTTTAGGTTGGAAAAACATTGTTTCGCCAATATTCTCATAGTGACTAAAAAATCCGCCTCTAATATTCCTAACATAGGCAAAGCTACCAAGCTCTAAGTCTGGAAAGGCAATCGGAAAACGGTAGTTTAACAACAAGGTGTTTTTTAATAAATTGATATCTCTAATCTGGTTATATCCCCAAACCGTATTAATTTCGTTATTAAAACTTAACACACCACTACTTCGTTGATAGTTAAAACTTGCTACAAACGAATGGTTTCTAGCTATTCCTGGAAAGTAAAAGGCACTTTCGAAGGCTAACAGATCTCCGTTTAAATTTTTATCAAAAGGTTGATTGAAATAACTAAAACTTATTGACTGGGCCCATTTTGGAGCTACATCACGCTCTGCGGCACGGATACTGTGCCCGAAAGCAATTTTATAGCTCATAGGAAATCGTAAGGTGTTGGTAAAAAAGACAGCTTCTTTGGGCGCGAAATTCCGTTGTGTATAACTGGTGCCCACTTCTGCCAATGCGCTATAATTATCGTTAAAACGATTAATGCTCAATGGCAAGCTTGCTTTAATGTTTACATAATTCTCTCGCCAATCTGCTTGTTCAACCGCTGTTCCTATTCGATAAAATGCCCTTTTTGGTCTATTTTTAAACGTAGCACTGAGCACGGGGTATAAACTTTTAAAAACAAAACCAGCGTTGTACTCTATTTTTCTGAGCTCATTATCATAATTTATGCCTCCATAGAGATCAAAAGTATTGAGCAGGTTGTTAGACTTGAGTTGGATCCCTACTTTTTCGTCCTCATCTTCTGCAAAGCTAATGCTATGGAAATTGATAAGGTGCGACAATTGACTATACTTTTTACTCTGATAAACACTATCGGGAATCTTCTCAAAGATATTTCCAGTATTCTCCTGTTTTTCGGTAGCTGCTCCGAAGTAAACAAACTTATTTTCTTGAACGGGCTGAGGGTCAATTTCAGTTCTGGCAATTTCATAACCCATCAATTGGTAATTATTAAATACCATTCCTTTTCTATCGCTAGTGGGTGCCGCATTAAAAGCGCCGTACTTAGAGGCCGTGAGAGCCATTATTTTCTTGGATGAAGGGTTGACACCGTAAATATTATCAACTCCGTTAAAATGTGCGTTAAAAGCAATAAGCTCATTGATAAATATCGGCTTACTTAATTGCTGATTAGTTTCTGGAATTAACTGCAGATTTCTTCCGGTTCTATCTTGGAGCCAAAGTGCTTTTCCCCTTTCGCTTACACTTATCCAAGTTAATCTTTCAGCCTTCTCATCAAGAGCAGGCATTTGGAGGATTAAATTTCCAGGATTTTCAAAGGTTTTTAAAAGCTCCCCACTATTAAGATCAATTTCTACAAGATTACAGGTATTGCTTAGATCAATCTGTACCGCAACTAGTTTTTTTCCATCGCCAGAAATGGCAGGAGAGAAGAGCCTGGTTTTAAACGTAAGCTGACGTTTTCTTTTACTTGCAAAATCATAAACGCAGATTACGCTATAACTTCTTTGTTTGTACCTGGGATCGGTTCTTATTTCGTCCCATACCAATGTATTATTGCCGTAACTGAACCATACATTTTCTTGAAAGCCGATCTTAAACAAAGGTTCTTCGGTTTTATCTTCGTTGAGAAGGATAAATTGGGAGGCTTCCCCCTTCGTTTGCTTTAAGGTTAAGATCTGCGTGCTATTTATCGGGGTTGGTAAAAAATAGTTACTCGCGTATTTGGCCCGTCGATTTAAACTTGGATAATTTACGCTGTTAGTGGATGCGTCTTGTTTTTGCCACTCACTCTTAACCTGCTCAACTGTTTTTAAATAATAATCTTTTGTTCCTATGCCTGTAATTTTTTTTAAACTATTAGAAAAAGGGTAAAAGCGAATAGGCCTTTTATGAATATCGGTGAGTAAACTATCCATAATGCTTTTACCGAACGATGTTCTCAGGTTAGAAGCCATTAAGTAGCCCAACTGATAATAGCCTGGGGTTTGATCTTTGTTGGATCCAAAATAGGACTTAGAGTACGAAAAAGTTTTGCCGTTTAACAGCGATGTCCTGAATGGCATGATCCACGATGGCTGTCTTCCGCGACCGGCATTGGTAAGGCAAGTTTCTATGCTTACCGCATCACCTTCGAAGAACCAGGTAGGGATGCTAAGGCCAAGATAGGCGAAGTAGATCTCTTCGGTTAAAAAGTACTTTTCATGGCCTGTAATTTTACCGAATTGAGCTACGTGTCTTAACTCATGAACAGCAAGATTATTTAACCAATCCTGACTATCAAATTGCTGAGGAGGGGTGGTATAAAATTGCGACTTTTTCGGGGCCAGTTGTACAAAGCCATTGGCGGTGGTTCCTCTGTTTTGGAGAACAATTGGCAAGGTTGTTTTGTTACGGTTTAAGCTTCGACCAACATAAGGGTAAATGAATGGGATGGTGTTGGCCATTCGTTGTGCTTCTTTCTCGAGCTCGGTAGGGTAGAGGAGGGTAAAGCCATTGGTGTAAATTTGCTTCCATTTTACACTAAGTGGATTTTGTTCGCTATCAAAAATCTGCCCAAAACCCTTGAGAAAAGATATACTTAATATGAATATCATTAAAATTCTGATTATCAATTTTTTATAGGTCATATTAAGTAGTGTAAAAATGGTTTGCTAAATTTATTAGTTTTTTAAAATTATAAAACTTCGTTTTATTTTCACTATTACATTAAGTTAAAACAGTTAATATAATGATTTTCAATATTATAAGATAGTAGTTTAATTGGAAGTTTATTCGCATTTTTAGTTGTTTTTTTGATTAAAATCCGCCTTTTAAACCTATTTTGGCTCCCTTTTAGAATACCTCAAAATCTGCACTTAAGATACACTATTTAAGTTGAATTTTTAGCAAATTGTTGCGCCATACTTTTGAGATGTATACGAATTGTACGAAAGTTTACTCCTGATTTTTTGAATAAATTATTTTTGAACAAGGTATTTATGGGCGGATATCGAGTCTTATTTATCCTCTAATTCGGGTAAATACAGGAGCAGTTAATCGGAGAATATGAATAAATTAGCTTTCATTTTAGGAAAGATCTGATAGGTAGTTAACCGCTGCAAACTAAAACCGCTAACTGAAAATTGCAAGCTAAAAACTGCAGATTAATAGGTATCCCCTACCCCATGGGGGATGACGAAAATTAGCTTTTATTCTTCCGTTTTTTATAAACTTTATCCACAAGAAATGGCCAAATAAACACCCTTATTTTTACCTTAATAATTGTAGGTTATTTTACAATTTTGTTCTACCACATAGGAACATAGAGCACATATATATTCATTTTGTTCCTTTAAAGTTAACTCCTTTTACCTTCTCTAAACACAATTTGCTATATAAGATAATTGTAAAAAATCCTCTTAATTCTTTCTTTTATTGTTATATATTGATCCTGTCATTCCTTTAAAATAGGGGAAATATGGTTACAAAAAAGTATCTAGATGAACTTACATTTAGAGTTATTGGTGCGGCAATAAAGGTCCACAAAGCTCTAGGTCCAGGGTTAATTGAAAGTGTTTACCACAAGTGTCTTGTTTATGAATTATCAGAGCAAGGAATAGCGTTTATATCTCAAAAGACTGTGCCTGTTTATTATGGTAATATTAAAATTGAAACTGGTTTGAGATGCGATCTATTGGTAGAAGATTGTTTGGTTGTAGAATTAAAGTCGGTAGAAGAAGTAAAGCCTATATTTAAAGCTCAACTGTTAACGTATATGAAATTATTGGAGGCACCTAAAGGCGTTTTAATAAATTTTAATTGTGTTAATATATTTAGCGATGGTCAAAAGACTTTCGTTAATGATTTATTTAGATTTTTACTAGATGAATAAAACCACTATGTGAGCTATGTTTAAATGTGATGCTTAAAGTTGGTTTTAATTTTTTTTACCACATAGAAACATAGTACACATAGTATTTTAATTTATAACAATCTATGTGCTCTATGTTCCTATGTGGTGTTTTAGAGTAGTAGAGAAGCAAAATTAGCTTTTATTCTTACGTTTTTTATAGATTGGATACACGAAAACGGCGGCTAAAATTAACAGCGATCCGAGGTAAAATCCGCCCGTCATCTGCTCTTTATTTCCAAACAAAATAAAGGCAAGTATGATACCGTACACAGGTTCGAGATTGGTAATTAGTGCAACCCTAAAAGCGGATAAGGTTCGCATTACACCCACACCTGCGACGTAGGCAAGTGCTGTACAAATTGTCCCTAAAACCCCTAAATAAAACCAATCAGATAAGCTTAGGTTAAACGTTTCAGTTAGCAGGCTATTATCAGCCAATCTATAAATGGTAATCCAAAAAAAGGCACCAGTAAGCTCATAAAAGCCAATTATGCTCGGATTGTTTTTCTGAACCAATGTAGAATTAATGGTCGAAAAAAAACTTGCTGCAACCGCCGAAAGTAATCCGAAAATAATGCCTGTAGTATATTTTGTTTCGAACTTGAAAATGAGATAAATCCCTAAAATGATAATCAGGCCTATAAAAATATCTCCTTTTGAGATCTTTTGTTTTTTGATCAAAGGTTCTAAAATGGAAATAAAGAGGGTTACAGACGATAAACAGATTAAGCTTACCGATACATTAGCGACCTTAATGGCATGAAAAAAGAAAATCCAATGAAGAGCAACAATACTTCCTGTAAAGAAAAATTTAATGAACTGTAAGCGGGTAATCTTAATATTGGTTTTGCTCAGCATAAAATAAGCAAATAAGGTGATAGAGGCAATTAAGACCCTATACCAGACCAATTGTACTGCGCTAATAGAAATGAGTGCACCTAGAATGCCAGTAAAACCCCATACGAAAACAGTGAGATGTAAAATCAACAGGTTTCTGTTTACATTGGGTTTTTGATCAGCGATCATCCTATTTTGGGGCTTTTTTGATTAGATAGAGGCCCAAAATACCAAAAAATAATGTGGGCAGCAATACAGCCATTAACGGCGGTAGCCCTCCTTTGGTAGAAAACATTTTGGCAAATTGGTTAAATACAATGTAAGCAAAGCTTAAAATGATTCCCATTCCTAAGGGAAGGCCTACACCTCCGCGCACTTTGCGTGATGAGAGCGCAACTCCTATCAGGGTTAAGATAAAAGCTGATAAGGGCTGGAACCATCGTTTATATTGCTCAAAGAGCAGATCATTCATTACTCCCGATCCGCGAACATTTTCTTTTTTGATTTTGTCTGAAAGTTCCCTTCCGCTCAAACTTTCAACAACATTTTGATAGGCCGAAAAATCATCAGGCTTCATATCCAAAACCGTATCTTTTTGTAAGGTATTTCCGTATACCATTTTCTCTTTTAGTCCGTCGATATCCCTTACCGAATAATTGATCAGTTTCCATACCCTTTTTACAGAATCCCATTTGATCTGATCGGCAATCAATTTTTTCTTCAGCTCGTCGCCCTTAAATTTATCTAGGGAGAAACGAATGCCAATATTTGTTTTATTATCAAACTGATCGATATAGATGTAGGTATTGCTATCCACTTTCATGTGGATATTTGTTTTGATAAATGGATCGCCTTTATTTACAACTTCATTCTCGAACTTATTTTTGATCCGGTTGGTATAAGGTAGAATGTAAAGATTAGAGGCCAAATTGGCAGAAAAAATGATAAAAGCAGAGATAAAATATGGTCTTAAAAATCGATTAAAACTTACGCCTCCACTTAAAATCGGCACAATTTCGGTTTGATCGGCCATTTTTGCCGTAAAGAAGATAACCGCAATGAAATTGATGAGCGGCGAAAGCATATTCACGTAATAGGGGATAGATCCGGCATAATATTTAGTGATAATCTGCCAAATGCTCAGATCATTTTCCAAAAAATCATCTAATTTTTCGGATAAATCGAAAATGATAATAATAACTACAAATAACACCAAGGTATACACAAATGTGCCCAGGTATTTACCTATTATAAAACTGTCTACAATCTTTAAGCGGCGCTTGATGTAATTCATCTGTAGATTTTATTTTTTTAGTGTTCAGATGGGGCTTACCATCTTAAAATAATCATATTATATGCATGTCTGATTATTTTAACATGGACAGCTCATTTACAATTTATTGCCTAATATAGTTACCATTTTGTTTTTCCAAGCGTAAAATTCTCCAGAGATAATTTTTTCTCTCGCTTCATTTACCAGCCATAGATAAAAATGAAGATTGTGTAAGGTGGCTATTTGTGCTCCGAGCATTTCTTTGGAGTGTGTAAGGTGCCTCAAATATGCCTTAGAATAAACCTGATCGGCGTGTAGATCGCTTTCGGCATCAATTGGAGAAAAATCATTTTCCCATTTCTTGTTTCCAATATTTATAATCCCGTTTCGGGTAAAGAGCATTCCGTTTCTAGCATTTCTGGTGGGCATTACACAATCAAACATATCTATTCCTAACGCAATATTCTCTAAAATATTTATCGGTGTACCTACACCCATTAAATAGCGGGGTTTATCAGAAGGTAAAATATCGCACACAATTTCGGTCATTGCATACATCTCTTCTGCAGGCTCACCAACAGATAATCCACCAATTGCGTTGCCATCTCTGCCCATTGAAGCAATAAATTCGGCCGATTTTACCCTTAGATCTTTGTAAACAGATCCTTGCACGATAGGGAAAAGTGTTTGCTCAAAACCATATTTTGGTTCGGTTGTATCTACTCGCTCGCAGCAGCGTTTTAGCCAGCGGTGCGTCATGTTGATAGAATTGGCCGCGTAATTATAATCGCAAGGGTAGGGCGTACACTCATCAAAAGCCATAATGATATCCGCGCCAATGGTCCGTTGAATATCCATCGCATATTCTGGAGTAAAAAGGTGCTTCGAACCATCTATATGTGATCTAAAAGTAACCCCTTCCTCTTTAATTTTACGGACCTTACTTAAAGAATAAACCTGATATCCACCACTATCAGTTAAAATAGGCTTATCCCATCCTATAAATTTATGCAGGCCTCCAGCAGGTTCTATGATGTCAAGTCCAGGTCTGAGGTATAAATGATAGGTATTGCCTAAAATAATCTGTGCCTTAACATCGTCCTTTAACTCTCTTTGATGTACCGCTTTAACTGTTCCGGCAGTACCAACAGGCATAAATATTGGGGTTTGGATATCGCCATGCGCAGTTGTAACCGTTCCTGCCCTAGCTTTAGATAGTGCATCATTTGCCTGTAAAGTAAATTTCATATGTATTTATCGCTTCGAAAGAATCTGTCAAAAATAGCCAAAATATATTGGTTTTTGGGAATTGGGACGGGAAATGGGGAAATTGCTGCCGGGCGATGGAAAATAGGAATAGGGAATAGGAATAGTGAATGTGGAATAGGGCATATGATACGTGGATTAGTATATCCTTATTGTTACCTTTTTGCTTCTATCCATTTCCCCTTCCCTGTCCTTTATTTTTTCTGAATTATTTTTTTATCAACATAAAGCCTCTTTTACAGATTAAAAATGAGAGATTTGCATGCTTTTAAACTACCACTGTGGAATTAAATTTAGTAGAAATCTGCCTCTTGGGCGCCTTTGTTTTTTGTTTGTTAATCCAGCTATATTTTAGCCTGTTTGTGCATTTAAAATTAGCTTTAATTAAAATTGATGAACTCCCGGTACAAGCAGAAAATCCTATCAGTGTGATTATCTGTGCTAGAAATGAACAAGAAAACCTTAGAAAGTACCTTCCTGAAGTGCTTAACCAACAGTATCCAACTTTTGAGGTAATTGTGGTAAACGATAGATCATGGGATGGAACAGCAGACTTGCTTGAAGAGTGGGATGCCCTATACCCACACCTAAAAGTTGTTACTGTTACCGAGGGCGATAAATTTATCGCTGGAAAAAAATTCGCGGTCACCATGGGAATCAAGGCGGCAAGTTACGAGTGGTTGGTGTTTACAGATGCCGATTGCCAACCGGCATCAAATCAGTGGTTAATGGGGATGCAAAAGCCCCAGGATGAAAGGACCGAAATTATTTTAGGCTACTCTCCCTATTTTAAGAAAACAGGGTTGTTAAATAGTCTGATCCGTTTCGAAACTTTTTTCACAGCTGTAAATTATCTTTCATTTGCGTTAAAAGGCAATCCCTATATGGGCGTAGGAAGAAACATGGCCTACCAAAAATCCTTATTTTTCAAGTCAAAAGGATTTGCCGCCCACATGCATATCCCCTCGGGAGATGATGATCTTTTTATCAATGCTAATGCGACTAAGCACAATACCCAGATCAGAATTAATAAGGATACGCACGTTTGGAGCGAACCCAAAACCTCTTTTATCGCTTATTTGCGGCAAAAGAAAAGACATTTCGGCGCTGGTAGATTATATAAGTCAAAACACCA
The DNA here is from genome assembly GCF_059703915.1 of Pedobacter sp. NO84. Lineage (NCBI taxonomy): Bacteria > Pseudomonadati > Bacteroidota > Sphingobacteriia > Sphingobacteriales > Sphingobacteriaceae > Pedobacter > Pedobacter sp. NO84. The sequence continues at coordinate 2,054,798 of NZ_AP046575.1, read as the reverse complement.
GTTTGTTTTAACCATGCAGATAATCGTCCAGTTCTTATTTTATGGTTTTGGCATTGCCTTATTGTGCATGCCCGCCACATTATATGTAGCAGCGGCAATCTTTTTAGGAAGCATCCTAATCCGGAGCTTTGTGTACCCTAGATTATTAAAGCGACTAAATTATGGCGAATTAAGGTGGTGGTTTCCTATATTGGATCTCATTTTGTTTATATTTTTAGTGGTTAATGCCATTCTCTCTATATTTGTTAAAAAAGTGCAGTGGAAGTAAAGACAGTCGGAAGTCCGGAGAACTAAGACAGGTTCTTACCCCATGCCCTAAACGCCAAACCCCATTATGCCTGAAGTTAAACCTGATCTTATTTTAAAATACTTTGAAGATTTAAATGAGCTGCAGTTGAAGCAGTTTGCCCAATTGTACGAATTATATAGCTTTTGGAACGCTCAGATCAATGTAATATCGAGAAAAGATATTGATGAGCTCTATGAACGCCACATTTTGCATTCATTAGGAATTGCTAAATTTTGCAGCTTTAAAGCTGGAGAGCGGGTACTAGATGTAGGTACAGGCGGTGGCTTTCCCGGAATTCCTTTAGCTATACTGTTCCCCGAAACCCACTTTCATTTGGTTGATTCGATCGGGAAAAAAATAAAAGTGGTTACAGAAGTAGCTAATGCCTTAGCTTTAACCAATGTAACCGCCACCCATGCCCGAGCCGAACAGCTTACAGATAAGTATAATTTTATTGTATCTAGGGCAGTAACAAAGTTGATTGATTTTTATCCTTGGATTAAAGGAAAATTTGCCAAAGAAAATAAAAACGCCATTCCAAATGGTATCCTTTATTTAAAAGGAGGGGACTTGACAGAAGAAATTAAGGAATCAAAACTGAAAGCGGAACTATATCCGCTCTCAGCTTATTTTGATGAAGAATTTTTTGAAACAAAATATGTAGTCTATATTCCACAGTAAAAGGTTAGTTATAGGACTTTAGCCCCATAATTACTGTTTGATCTCTTTTTTGGGACCAGTATCCTTTTTTATCTCTACCTGGGTAGCTTTTCGTACATTAATTCTTACCACAGAATCTACTGTTCGAGTAACCTGTCTGTTTACCGCTCGATTAGCGGATCTGTTCAGGTTCACTCGGTTTAAATTCAATGACGAATCACGTTTTATTTGAAGATTACGTGTTCTTTCTGGTTTAACTTTAACTTCATTGTATAAAGTTAATTTAACCGTATCCATCTTACGTGTAACGGGATTAAGTTTAAGCGATGTAATCGGCTTTACCTTTACAGCGGTTAACTGGACTTCGCTTACTACGTTTAATTTAAGTTGGGTTTCTGGTATTAATTTAACTGATTTAATCGGCTTAACATCTACAGGTGCAATAGCATTTAATTTTAGTGGTTTAACCTGTTTAAGTTCAATGGTATTAAGCGGTTTTAACTTAATGTTTATGACTTCTGGGGTATCATTTAATGCTTTTATATTAACTATTCGGATTGAATCCTTTTTCACGGGCCCTACTTTAGGGGGGCGGCTTGCTTTTTTTACATTTTTAACTTTTACGGGATCCTGTTTTTTTATGTTTTCTGCTTTTACAGGGGCCAGCTTTTTAACATCTTGTGCTTTTACAGGGTCTTGGATCATCGAAAGTGTAGGGATGCTTTTCTCCGGAAGCAAATCTACATAGCCATAATCCTTGGTAAATGCCATTGTAGACATACAGAGCATTCCGCCAGTAAGTGGAAGTGCCACCAGCAACTTGAGCCTAGCCCAACCTACCGTTCTTTTTTTGTTTAACATGTTGATTCTCTTTTTTAATATTGATTGATTGAAGATTTGATTTGTAAGATTGGTAGGCGTTAATCCAAAAGAGTTTTCTATCAGGAACATGGCGTATTCGTGCTTTTGCATGCCAGAGGTGGTGCTCAATTCGTCTGCAATGTATTCGTGTAAGAGCTTAATATCTTTCTTGATAAAGTAAATGATGGGGTTAAACCAACAAACGATCTGTAAGAGTTCGAAAAATAGAATATCGAAACTGTGTTTTTGCTTAATATGTACCATTTCATGATTCAGTACAGTTTGTTTTTCGGCCAAATGAGGATGAATAAACAACAGATTAAAAAATGAAAAAGCAGTCTGATCCTGGAGCTCTACCAAGGTAATTGCTCCGGTACGTAATTTTTTTGCTTTCAGCCATAAACGGACAATCTTTGATAAATCGATACTAAGCTTTATGCCAAAGCCCAAAGCAATGTACAAGTAAAGAGGATAGAGATACGCCATAAAATTAAAAGCTTCGGGAACGGCCGCTACCAAAACCTCCTCCTGAACTTGAGCAAGAGGCAATTCCAGAGCAAGATGATCTGGTATCAGTGCTGGTTTTAGCAGCCCCAATTGCAAGATGGGCAATAAAAAAGCGATTAAACTGGCAACTAATAGATAATATCGATTGCTGTTATAGAATGTTTCGTTCTGTAAAAACAAGCGATAAAAACCATAAAAAATAAGCAAATAGAGATTTGCCTCGAGCAAATAATATAACCACTCCATTATTTCTTGTTTTTAAGTTTTTCTGCCAAAGCAATCAATTCGTCAAGTTCTTCCATATCCATGTTCTTTTCCTTAACCAAAAAAGAAACCAAACTCTGATAGTTATTTTCAAAGTAATTGTTCATCACTTTATCAAAGGCAAAATGCTTGTATTGCTCTTCACTTACCAGTGGAAAATAGATGTGCGTGTTGCCAATTGCCTTGTGGGATAGAAAACCCTTTCCCTCAAGTACTCTTATTACTGTTGAGACGGTATTATAGGCCGGTTTGGGAGATTCCATTTTATCGATCACGTCTTTTACCAGTCCTTCTTTCATTTCCCATAAAATCAACATGACCTGTTCTTCTGCTTTTGTTAACTCTCTCATAAAGTTCCTTTCTTGATTGTAAAATAAATTTACTACTATTTTTATAGTTAGCAAACTATTTTTATAGTTTATATTTTAAATCCCTGATTATTAGTTGATTAAAATTTTATAAAATCTATAAATACGGCTTTTCCCTACTTTTGTCCCATGAGTTTAGTGCATAAAATAGCTTTAACTTTGATTAAAGGAGTGGGTCCAATGCTCTCAAAAAACCTATTAATCCACTTTGGAAGTGCCGAAGCAGTTTTCGCCGCAAGTAAGAGTAGAATATTAATGATTGAGGGAATTGGAGAGAAAACTGCCAATGCGGTTTTACATACGGATGCGATTGGACAGGCAACATTGCATCTCGAGTTTATAAAAAAGCACAAGATCAATGTATTGTTCTATACGGACGACGCTTATCCAAAACGTTTGAGGAATTGCTATGATGCACCATTGATACTCTATTATAAAGGTACCGCAGATTTAAATCATCGTAGGATTGTAAGTGTTGTTGGTACCCGAAATGCTACCTCTTATGGAAAACAGCTCTGCAAACAGCTTGCGGCCGAACTACAATCTTTTGATGTGCTTGTATTAAGTGGTTTAGCACATGGAATTGATGCGGCCATACATAAAGAGAGTTTAAACTATAATGTTCCTACGGTGGGAGTGCTCGGGCATGGTTTGGATCGGATATATCCTGCCATACATCGAGAATTGACCCAAAAAATGGTTCAACATGGTGGATTATTAACAGAATTCTTGCCTGGCACCAATCCAGATAAAGAGAACTTCCCGAAAAGAAACCGAATTATAGCTGGCATAGCCGATGTTACTGTTGTTGTTGAGGCATCGCTGAAGGGAGGGGCATTAATTACGGCCGAAATTGCGAATTCGTACAGTAGAGATGTGTATGCTTTCCCAGGAAGAACAACGGATGAATTTTCTGAGGGATGTAACTTTTTAATTAAAACCAATAGGGCAGGGTTAATTAACCACGCAAAAGACCTCATCTACTATTTAGGCTGGAATGAAGAAAAGCCAAAAAAAATTGAAATTCAATCGGCCTTGCCACTCCAATTATCCAGTACTGAACAACTTATTCTAACAGCTATAGGAAACCAATCTATCAGTATAGATGATTTGGGCTTGCACACCAATTTATCACAGAGTAAGCTAGCTGTCTCTTTACTAACCTTAGAAATGCAGGGAATCCTTATTTCATTACCGGGCAAAATGTTTAAGCTTGCCTAATTTAAAGTATATAATGTATACTAATTCTGTAGTTTATGGAATTATATTTTTAATTATTTATCTATTCGGAATTTTGTTTCGAATTTATTTTAATCTATAAAATACTATTGTCATTTTGTATTTTTGTTACATGTGGTATAACAATATTTTAGAAACAATTGGCAACACGCCGCTGGTTAAATTAAACACTATAACTAAGGATATCGAGGCAACGGTTTTGGCCAAAATTGAAACTACCAACCCCGGTAATTCGATTAAAGACCGTATGGCCGTTAAAATGATCGAAGACGCAGAGAAGAGTGGTAAATTACAGCCAGGAGGTACAATTGTAGAAGGTACATCCGGTAACACCGGCATGGGTTTGGCAATGGCTGCGATTGTTAAGGGCTATAAATGTATATTTACTACAACCGATAAGCAATCAAAAGAAAAGGCTGATGCCCTTCGTGCTTTTGGCGCTGAAGTTATTGTTTGTCCAACAAATGTAGATCCAGAAGATCCAAGATCCTATTATTCTGTATCCTCGCGTTTAGAGCGCGAAGTTCCGAATTCATGGAAACCTAACCAATATGATAACTTATCCAATAGTCAGGCCCATTATGAACAAACAGGACCTGAAATATGGGCACAAACTGAAGGTAAAATTACTCATTTGGTTGTAGGGGTAGGCACAGGTGGTACCATCTCAGGAGCTGGAAAATACCTAAAGGAGCAAAATCCAAATATTAAGGTATGGGGAATCGATACCTATGGTTCGGTATTTAAAAAATATAAGGAAACTGGGATTTTGGATAAGGACGAAATTTATCCTTACATCACCGAAGGTATCGGAGAGGATTTTTTGCCTCAAAATGTAAACTTTGATGTTATTGATCTTTTTGAAAAGGTTACAGACAAGGATGCTGCGTTAATGACACGCGAAATAGCTCGTAAAGAAGGAATTTTTGCTGGCAATTCTGCGGGTTCTGCCATTGCCGGATTGTTGCAGCTTAAAGATAAATTAAAGCCTGAAGATGTGGTTGTTGTAATATTCCATGATCACGGAAGTAGATACATGGGCAAGATGTATAACGAAGATTGGTTGCGCGAACGAGGATTCTTAAAGGATGAAAAATTAACTGCTAGCTCTATTTTAGCTAAACGCTCTAATCAGGAAGTAGTAACATTAGATTGTGAGAAAACTATTATTGAGGCAATTAATGTGATGAAAACATTGAGCATTTCTCAGCTTCCTGTTACCCAGCAGGGGATGGTAATCGGAAAAGTAACAGAAAGCAATGTGCTGGATTCGTTGTTGGAGAACCCATCTTTAAAGTCGAGCCCTGTAAAAGAAATCATGACGGCTTCTCTTCCTTTCGTAGATCTTAACACTTCTATCGATAAAATTTCGGCAATGATAAACAAAGATAACAGTGCCGTTTTGGTTGAGGATGAGCATGGTAAATTTAAAATCATCACGCAGTACGATATCATAGAGGCTATATCGGGATAAGCGCTTAGCGCGTGGCGTTTGGCGATAGGCGTTCAGCACGCTTAGCGCTCAGCGCCAAACGCTATTCATCAGTGGCTTGGCCCACTGCCTTCTACGCGTTTGATCTGTGCGCCTAACGCTCTTAATCGGGTGTCAATATCCTGATATCCACGTTCAATTTGCTCAATATTATATATCGTTGAAGTTCCTTCAGCGGATAAAGCCGCAATTAACAGCGAAACACCTGCCCTAATATCGGGAGAGGTCATGCTGATACCTCGAAGCTTATATTTTTTATCAATTCCGTTTACAGTAGCACGATGTGGATCACATAGAATGATTTGCGCTCCCATTTCAATCAATTTATCAACAAAAAACAATCTGCTTTCGAACATTTTTTGGTGGATAAGCACCGAACCTCTTGCTTGGGTAGCAATAACCAGTACGATACTTAATAGATCCGGGGTAAATCCTGGCCATGGCGCATCGGCTACGGTTAAAATTGAACCATCGATAAATGTATCTATCGTATAATTTTTTTGGGAAGGGATATAAATATCGTCGCCTCTTCTTTCTAAGTTAATACCTAATTTCTTAAATACCTCTGGAATAATACCTAACTCGTCGTAACACACATTTTTAATGGTGATTTCGGACTCGGTCATGGCAGCTAAGCCAATAAATGAGCCAATTTCAATCATATCAGGTAACATTCTATGCTCGGTACCACCTAATTTTTTAACTCCTTCAATAGTTAATAGATTGGAACCGATCCCAGTGATATTGGCTCCCATTCTGTTTAACATTTTGCACAGTTGTTGTAAGTACGGCTCGCAAGCTGCATTGTATATGGTTGTAGTTCCCTTTGCCAATACGGCGGCCATCACAATATTAGCCGTTCCGGTAACGGATGCTTCATCCAATAAAATATATGCACCTTTTAAATCGGTAGCGTCTACATTAAAGAAAGCCTTTTTCGAGTCGTAAATAAATTTTGCGCCTAGTTTTTCGAAACCCAAAAAGTGGGTGTCCAAGCGTCTTCTGCCAATCTTATCACCCCCTGGTTTAGGGATTGCTGCCTTGCCAAAACGGGCCAACAACGGACCAACAATCATAATAGAGCCACGCAGGCTTCCGCCTTTGGCTTTAAAAACGTCTGATTGGAAAAATTCTAAGTTAATATTTTTAGCTTCGAACGTATATGTGTCTTTGTTAATTCTCCCCACTTTAACCCCCAGATCTCCTAAAAGTTCGATGAGCTTATTTACATCTTTTATGTCTGGAATATTACTGATGGTTATTTTTTGATCGGTCAATAAGACAGCCGATAAAATCTGTAAAGCTTCATTTTTAGCCCCTTGCGGAGTTATTTCGCCTTTTAATTTCTTGCCACCTATAATTTCGAATGCGTTCATTTGGTTGTGTTTATAATCGTCATATCGGAGACTGAGGCTCCGAATGATTATTTAATGTCTTTGTTTAGGATTGTTATTTCGCTGGCGCCCGTTATTATTGTTGTTATTGTTATTTTGGCGGCCTTTATTGTTATTATTTCTACCTCGATTGTTGTTGTTATTTGGGCGGTTAACTGGCGGTCTGAATTCTACCTTTTGTAGGTTTACATTTTCTTCGAGCATTAGATTACCCCCAGAAAGTTCCCTTAGGTTTTTGAGAATCGTTTCATCGGCAACATTGTCTTTATTCCATTGCACATAGGCCATTTTCATAAAGTTTGCAATACCTTGAACCATTCCTGCTTTACGTTCGGGGTTTTCCTCCTCCATTGTTTTTGCAATCAGTTTCTCCACCGTTTTACCATAATGTTTATAGGTAATTTTTTGTTGGGGATAGCCGATATGATCAGGCTTAAACTGGGCTGCCTCGGGCAAAGGTTTTGGATAAGGGCTATCTACATCAATCTTATAATCAGAAATAATATGTAAATGATCCCATAATTTATGCTTAAAATCAGCAACATCGCGCAGGTGCGGATTTAAAAATCCCATCAGGTCTATTACTGCTTGTGCATACTTATTGCGCTCTTCTTTGGTTGGCAAATCAATAATGTACTTCACCATGTTCTGTACATTACGGCCATATTCTGCCAAAATTAAATCGCTACGCGTGGTATTATAATCGAAATTCATTATGGTTTGCTTATATAAAACTAAAAAATTTATTGCAAAAGCCTTATGAAATAACCGAAAATAGAAAAATAAATTTCATGGAATTGAAATTAGGTTTTTCCGAGAATTTTACGATTATGAGTTCATCGAAATGAACAATTGCATCCAAATATAGAGAATTTATCATTAGTGAGCAAATGGATAAGCGATTAGCGTTTGGTGCACCCGCACGCTTATCGCTCAGCGCCTATCGCACAATTCGCAGTTTAGCAAATTTTAGTAACAACTGTTTATTACCCAAGCCAGTGAAAAATACGGTTGCTTTCACATCGGGTAACGATCCTTCGAGATTTACAATTTTTCCAAAACCAAATTTTTCATGTTCAACATCCATTCCGGTTTGGAATTCGTTTGCCATATTGGGCGTAAAACCTACCGTAGGAATATGTGCTTTTGGTAAAATTGAGGTGGTTTTTGGTCTAATAGTGGTGGTACTAGTGCTTGGTTTTGGTGTAAATTCGCGCTGTTGGCTCCAAGTTTTTCGCTCTTGATCAAAGCTATTGTCTCCAAAACTACTTTTTGCATGTTTTACTACTTCAAGCTCCAAATAAGAAGGATTAATTTCATTGATAAACCTGCTCGGCTCACAAGATGTTAATGTGCCCCAGCGATATCGGGAAGTGGCATAGGTAATAGTTAATTTCTTTTCGGCTCTGGTAATGGCTACATAAAATAAACGGCGTTCCTCTTCGAGATCTATTCTTGAAGTAAGGGACATTTGCGATGGGAAGAGATTTTCTTCTAAGCCCACAATAAACACATTTTTAAATTCCAGACCTTTAGCAGAGTGGATTGTCATTAGTGAAACCGTATCTCTGTTTTTATCGTCAGAACGGTCATCATTTGTTAAAAGCGCAATATCCTGCATAAAAATTGCCAAACTCCGATCTTCAATGTCTTCGCGTTCGGCAAATTCCTTAATCCCGTTCATCAGCTCTTGGATATTTTCATATCTACTTCTTCCTTCAACACTATCATCGGTATGCAGTTCTTTTAAAATTCCTGAATGTTGGGCAATGAATAAGGCCGTTTCATAAGCATCTAATTTTTTAGATTCAGCAGCAAAACTTTGGATCATTACTGCAAAATCATTCAACTGATTAGGTACACGTCCTTCTAGGTAATGTTGTGCATTGCAAATTACTTCCCACATGGTGATGTTATGCTTGTCTGCAGCGACCGAGATCTTTTCGATAGTTGTATCGCCTAAACCTCTTCTGGGGTAATTAATTACACGTTTTATGGCCTCTTCATCTGCGGGATTGAAGGTTAACCTAAAATAAGCGATCAAATCTTTTATCTCTTTGCGTTGATAAAAAGAAAGACCTCCATAAATTTTATAGGGAACATTCAGTTTCCGGAGTGCCTCTTCCATTGCTCTACTCTGGGCATTGGTACGGTACAAAATGGCGAAATCTTTATAGCTTAAACCAGCATTTGCCCGATCCTGAACAATAGCTTCGGCAACGAGCTTACCTTCTTCATTATCAGAAAAAGCTCTCGAAACCTTAATTCGATCGCCTTTTTCGTTATCAGAGAAGACATTTTTTTCGAGCTGGTGCTTATTATTGGCGATGATACTATTAGCAACCTCTACAATATTTTGCGTAGAACGATAATTTTGCTCCAGTTTATAAACTTTCAGGTCGGGATAATCACGTTCGAAATTTAAGATATTCTGAATATTGGCCCCACGAAAGGCATAGATACTCTGCGCATCATCGCCAACAACACAGATATTCTGATGGGCTGCCGCCAATTTTTTAACGATTGTGTATTGAGAAAAATTAGTATCCTGATACTCATCAACCATAATGTATTTAAACTTATGCTGATATTTATTTAGAACATCAGGATGGTCTTTAAGCAAAACATTAGTCTTAAATAAAAGATCATCAAAATCCATCGCGCCAGCTTTATAACATCGTTTTGCATAAGCTTCGTAGATCAAACCAAGGAAAGGACGTTTATTACCTGCATCTTCGGCCTGATAAATATCGTTCTCTAAATATTCGGTATAGGATATAAGGTTATTTTTTGCCGCAGAAATACGGTTAAATACGATATTGGCGGCATATAGCTTATCATCTAACTGCATCTCTCGTACAATGGTTCTGATCAAACTTTTGCTATCATCAGTATCATATATCGTGAAATTAGAAGGATAACCGATTTTATCCGCTTCATAACGCAGAATTTTAGCAAAAACCGAGTGGAAAGTGCCCATCCAAATATTTTTTGCCTCGCCACCAACTACTTTGGCGATCCGTTCTCGCATATCCTTGCTGGCTTTATTGGTAAAAGTAAGTACTAGAATATTGAATGCGTCGACCCCTTTTTCTACCAAATAAGCAACCCTGTAGGTAATTACCCTCGTTTTGCCCGACCCTGCGCCAGCAACTATCATTACCGGCCCTTGGGTGTTTTCTACTGCTGCTCTTTGCTGTGGGTTTAATCCTGCTAAATAATCCAAATCTGTCCTCTCTTTTGAGGTTCAAAAATAACAAATTATGTCTTGGTATAGAACTGTGTTAGTAAAAAATTAAAGTGCTTGGTGTAGAGCGCTCGTTAGTTGATACCACACGCTTATCGCTATGCGCTTATCGCCCAACGCCTACCGCTCAACGCCTAACGCCCAACGCCTAACGCCGTGCGCTCACATCCATTCCTCACTACCGCTTTCGATCTGATAAAGCCAATAGTTTACCAAATGTTTGATCTCTGTATAATTGCCATATTTGAAATGGATTATCCCCGCTGCAGTATGTAAATTTACGTGTCCAACATCAACGCCTTTATGCCACGGGTATTGGAAAGTGGTAATTGCCTGGATCTTGTGGGGCAAAATGATTTCATGTGTGATGTCCCAAATCCCACTCCGTTTTACAATAAAATCCTGATCAACGCTGATGCGATGTTTCTTATAGCTCAGGTAAATAAATGTAACTGCCAATACAAAATAGGCAATTGCTAGGGGATAAAAAGCTTTAAAATCAGGAATATTGATCCAGAAAATAAGGAAGATAGCAACCGGTAAAACGCCCTTAAAAAAAATGGGAAGGTTCAGAAATCGCCAATTTGGGTAAAAACTGCCGCTTTTTGGGGGAACGGATTCAAGGATCATTTTCACTAGTTGATCTCGTTCCGAGGGATTGCAACCAGGTACCAATAAATTTGAACTTTGTAACTCCTCTCCATGATGAGAGTGGCCCGAAGTAGCCTGCTTCAGTTCCATATTGAGCAGATTCATTTTCTTCTGAAAGTAATTCTGGCTGTAGGCAGTAATCTGTACTTTATTTGGACTTAGCAAGGTGTTTTTGCGAGCAAACAAACCTGCCGAAATTAAAAGGGAGTGTTTGTGCTTGCTGATGGTAAAGTCGAAATACTTTACAAAGGTTCTGACAATATTTATGACAAGAATGAGGAAGAGAATTATCCCAATAAAAATACTGATCGAAAAGAAAGTAAAAGCAGCTTCGAAAACTTTTTCAACCTGCCCTTCATCCATATTAAAAGCAGCTAATAATTCTTTTGCATTGTGATACAAAGGATAGATAAAAGCGAGCAATAGGGCAATGCTGCTTCCATAATTAGAGGTTAAACCAACCTTAAATAAAGTGCTGGCGCTCACCTTTAAAAAAGGTATATCTTGGCCATCAGTGCTCTTTGTAGCAATACTTTGATGCGAGATACTTTTTCTGCTTAATAAGTGCTCCCTTAAACTTACCGCAAGAGGTTCGCTTATTGCTTTAATGCTCACTTCTTGCCCATCACTGCCTGGGGTATCTATTTTTAGTCCGTAGATGCCTATAATTTTCTGAAGCAGGTTTTGATTGATGTTTACCTGTTGAATTTTATCCAATTGCACCGTAAGTTGTGTTTTATTGAAAATTCCTTTATTGATTACAAATTCCTGTTTTTCATCATCCAAAAAGAAGGTAAATTTAAGGTAGCTGAAGTACGAAAAAACAAGAATACCAGTTAGCAGTATGGCCACTCCCAGGCCACTATAGGCGAGCGCTGTCTTATCAGCCTTTGCTACGAATATAATTATAGGAATTGCCAATGCCTTTACGAAATGACGTAAGTTATTAAACGCCATAATTACGATCCCTACAATGGATTGCCTTTGAGGCTTGCTGAAATCGTAATTCATGATTGGTCTTCGGTTTGAGTATCTATTTGAACCAATTTCTTCAACAATAGCTCTTTTATATTTTTGGCTTTTTCTATTTCGATCCCGGATACTTTTAAATGTCCTGTTTGTCCGCCGGCAGTATAAATTTGGAGTTTTCCAAGTTTAAAGATCCTCGAAAACACTCCTTCATCAAGTGCAACATGTTGGATTCGGTTTAAAGGTACAATGGTTGTAGTTTCAGCGATAATACCACTTTTATAGATAATATCTTTTTCTCTTAATGCATAACCTCTCTTTTTAAAGCTCGCACTATAGATAACAAAAAGTAGTACCGAAAAAACTAAATACCCTCCAGTAATTAAATAAGCTTGTGCCTTAAATTCGGGCACATTAAAAATTAATGCGGCTAGCGCGCCACCCAATAGAAGTAGTAAAATAACGATATTGATGATAATTACTTTCCAATAACTAGGATGGGGCTTAAATAGCTGAACCGATTGATAGGTGGGAAGTTGGTTAAGATCAATGGGCTCATTGGTGAAGTGTTGCATAGTAGATTATTTATTGTCCTAAGATAATAATGATGATTGATTTTTGGTGCTGATTTCAGAATTTTTAGTCGGCTTTTACCGAAAAGTCTATATTTGTTTAAAATCTATACCTTATGCAAGAAATCAAAAAATATGTAGAAGAAAATAAACAGCGCTTTTTAGATGAGCTGTTTGAACTGTTGCGTTTTCCATCGGTTAGTGCCGATCCAAAATATAAGAATGACGTATTAAAAACTGCCGATTTTGTAGCCCAAAAACTAAAAGATGCAGGTGCTGAAAATGTGGAGATCTGTGAAACCGCGGGCTATCCCATTGTGTATGGAGAAAAAATTATTGATGCTAACCTACCAACGGTTTTGATCTACGGCCATTATGATGTACAGCCAGCTGATCCGCTCGAACTTTGGAAAACCCCTCCATTTGAGCCCACTGTACGTGATGGGAAAATTTATGCAAGAGGAGCTTGTGACGATAAAGGGCAATTCTATATGCATGTGAAAGCGTTTGAACTAATGATGAAAACGGATACATTGGCTTGTAATGTTAAATTTATGATCGAGGGCGAGGAAGAAGTAGGCTCTGCAAACCTTGGTATTTTTGTTAATGCCAACGCAGAGCGATTAAAAGCCGATGTGGTATTAATTTCTGATACTTCTATGATCAGCATGGAAAACCCTTCTATCGAAACCGGATTGCGAGGATTGGCTTATATGGAAGTTGAGGTTGTTGGTCCAAACCGAGATTTACATTCGGGGGTTTACGGAGGCGCTGTGGCCAATCCGGCTACGATTTTATGCAAAATGATTGCTTCACTACATGATGAGAATAATCATATCACTATACCTGAGTTTTACGATAAAGTGATCGAGCTAACAGATTCAGAAAAGAAAGCCCTAAATGAAGCTCCATTTGATTTGAGCGAATACAAAGAAGATCTAGCAATTGATGAAGATTGGGGAGAAAAAGGCTATAGTACTTTAGAACGTACCGGTACCCGACCAACACTTGAAGTAAATGGGATTTGGAGCGGATATACTGGTGAAGGCGCAAAAACCGTATTGCCGAGCAAAGCGAATGCTAAGATTTCGATGCGCTTGGTGCCTAATCAAACTTCTGATGAAATTGCTGAAATCTTTACCAAACATTTCAAAAGTATTGCTCCTAAAAATGTAAAGGTTAAGGTAACAACGCATCATGGGGGCGAACCAGTGGTTACGCCAACTGATAGCGTAGCCTATCGCGCTGCAGAACAAGCGATTATCGAAAGTTTTGGTAAAAAACCGATTCCTACACGTGGTGGAGGTAGTATTCCTATCGTGGCCCTATTTGAAAGCGCACTTGGGATCAAGTCAGTGTTATTTGGTTTCGGACTGGATAGTGATGCACTGCATTCGCCCAACGAGAAGTACGATATCTATAATTACTATAAAGGGATCGAGACTTTGCCCTTGTTTCATAAATATTACGCAGAATTGAGTAAAGATTAATTATTTCACCACCTTAGACACCTCAGATGCCTAAGATAATTTGCCAAATTATCTATAGGATATGCTCCTTAGGGGTCTAAGGCGCCTTAGGTGGTAAAAAAATATGCCAACCCGAAAACGTAAAACTTCCCGCAGAAAAACAAAAAAGCTTCCCTTACAGCTAAAATTCGCAATTGTAGTTGTCCTGCTTATTGTATTGTCGCCTTTCTATTATGGCTATATTTTAAAATTTGCAGCTTCTACGTGGTTTTGGATCAGGCACCCCAATGAGGATAAAAACTATCGAACCTACGAAAGCTTTAACATCAAGATCCCAAAAAAATATACCATCCATGGGATTGATGTATCCTATTATCAAGGGAAAATAGATTGGCAACAGGTAAAATCAATGAAAGATGACGATGTTCAGGTCAGTTTTGCATTTATCAAGGCTACCGAAGGACTTTTAGTAGTTGATCCCTACTTTCAGCGAAATTGGCGCGAAGCTCCTAAAGCGGGAATAAAAGTGGGCGCCTACCATTTTTTTAGGCCAAAAAGATCTGGATTATGGCAAGCCAATTTCTTTCTTCAGACCATCAGCGTAGAAAAAGGGGATCTTCCACCCGTAGTTGATATTGAAAGTTTAGATGGTGTTTCGCCAGAACAAATGCGAAAAGAACTCAATGCGTTTATTGTTCAGGTGGAAGAGAAAACAAAGGTCAAACCTATTATTTACTCAGGATTAAAGTTTTATAAATCCTATCTGATGGGATTTTATAACGATTATCCTTTTTGGGTTGCACATTACCATCAGCCTAAGCTTAATTTAGAAAGCAAAAACTATAAATTTTGGCAACATTCTGACAAGGCTAAAATTAATGGGATTAACCATAATGTAGATTTTAACGCCTTTAATGGTGATAGTGTTCAGTTTGCTAAAATCCTAATTCCATAAAAAAACCTCTCGTGTGTGTGCGACAGGTTTTTATAACTAATTGTGGGCGCTCCCTGCGCCATGCTCCATGCTATCTTCTGGCAGCAACATAAACATCTGATGCGCTCATGTCGGTTTTTTTAGATAGGAAACTGTCTAAGGTAATTTTTGATGATTTATCCATTTCAATTTGATAGGAATCTGTAGCGCCTTTTAGCGTTAATGCTGAAGTTTTTTGAATGGTTGTATATAAACTTTCAGTTTTTGTGTTCAATTCAACTTTAGCATTGTCTTTCAAAAATACTTGAAGATATTTTAAAGTTAAAACAGCATTAGTTTGTACGATTGCATTTCCAGATGCTTCAATTCTATAGATGTCATCTACAAAAATGGTGATTTTACCGCCACTTGTGTACGATTTTGCATTTACATATAAGGCATTGCCCACTTTTTTTACGGATACATCCCCGCTGCCTTCATTGGTATATAATACTTTTGATTTGGGAGATTGTGAAATAATTACTTCAACATTTCCGGTGATAACCAACCTTTTAATTGAGGATACATTTACTTCATTTGCTGATACAGTTTTAACTGTTTCGTTAGCATAAACTGTTGATGTTGAGATAGCTAATGCCATAAGACCAGTAGCTACTAATGTTTTGATTGAGGTTTTCATAATGTTTTTAATTTGTGTGATTTTGATAATAAGACGACATCGCATAAAAAAGGTTGCAGGCACTTTATCTTTTTTATACGAGATTATCGTAATTATCGACGAACGGGAGATTTGACTAGACGAAAGAGGAAGTGCGAAAGTCGGTAAGTCTGAGAGTCCGATATTTTAGCCTTATAATAAACTATTTATGATTCCTGTAGGAAGACTTGGTTGTCTTCGGCTCGCTAAGACTGACAATTTGAAATAATTTTACTCCTATGTGTGCTATCTTTTTATGTTGTTGATTCTGTTTTACAGCAAGGCGATTGCCCCAAAGGGGCTCCTGTAGAGCTTCGAGAAAAGCTCGCAATGACGATAGCAGAATCTCTAGGGTTTAAGACCAGAAACTTAGCTGTTCTTAGACGTCTAACCTGCCTGCCCGCAGGGATGGTGAAAATATGTAATAGTAGATGTTTAGTTTCAGAAACTAAAGAGCCTGAGGCGTCTTAGGTGGTTACGCAATTAAATTACCCAGCTTTCGCAATTCTTCAGGAACACTGGATCGGCATCTGCGCCAATGCCCGGGGTTTCGGGTACATCTAGAAAATATCCATCATAGGATAGTCCACCAACTACCGGATCAACCAAATGACCAAGTAAGCAGGTATCAAGGTCGAAAAAGGTCACATTCGGACTAGCCAATGCAAAATGGAGATTTGCACTTAGGGCAATCCTGCTTTCCAGCATACTCCCGATCATACACTTTACGCCATGCTGCAATGCCTCTTCATGTATTTTTTGAGCTTCTAAAATGCCCCCTGATTTGGCAAACTTGATATTTAAATATTCGCATGCCTGGGTATTAATCAGCTTTCGGGCATCGTGATGGTTGTAGCAACTTTCGTCGGCCATGATTTTAATCGGAGAGTTTAGTGCAAGTTCAGGTAATTTATCATCGTACCATGTGCGCATCGGCTGTTCGCAAAACTCAATATCTTGCGATTCCAGCGCCCCTAATGCAAACAATGCGTCATCAAAGCTCCATCCTTGGTTGGCATCTAAGCGGAAGGTCATTTCATCGCCTACGGCTGCCCTAATCTGTTTTACTCTTTCAATATCTTCATTGACTTTTTTACCTAGTTTGATTTTTATGATCCTGCAGCCATTTTGTTGATATTTCCTTGCGGTTAATGCCATTCCCTCTGGAGTATCAATGCCTATTGTCATATCGGTTTCGATAGTTCGTTTATGCCCACCTAAAAATAAATAAAGAGGTAATTTGGCATTTTTGGCAGCAATATCAAACAAAGCCATATCAAATGCACTTTTTATCGTAGCATTATGATCTGCATAGGCCAATAAGTCTTGCATCCTTTCTGGAATTTCTAATGGATCTTTGCCCTTCCAAATTTTCGCAAAATCTTTTGCCATGGCTAAACAGGTGTCTTGGGTTTCGCCAACAATCATTGGGAATGCCGAACATTCGCCCACCCCATAGATTCCCCGATCAGTAAAAACTCTCACCAATACATTCTGTGCAAAATGCATCGTGCCTGTTGCAATTACAAATGGTTCCATTGGGATGCTAAAGCGGTAGATTTCGGTATGGGTGATCGTCATGTTCGTTAAGCGTAGGGCGATTAGCGTTAAGCGTTAGTTCTTATCTGTAAAGTTAATTATAAAATGCAAAAACTAAATTTAAATAGGTTTGTATATTTATAGCTTTCCATATTCCATATTCCGTCTTCCAAGCCTGACCGGCAGGCATGCATCTTACATTTTTCAATATGACCGAACCCAACTCCCTCATTCACGCCTCATCTCCCTACCTCTTGCAACATGCCTATAATCCAGTTCATTGGCATGAGTGGGGGCCAGCGGCGCTTGAAAAGGCTAAACTAGAAAATAAACTGATTTTGGTAAGTATTGGCTATTCTGCCTGCCATTGGTGCCATGTGATGGAACACGAAAGTTTTGAAAATTATGAAGTTGCCGAAGTGATGAACCATAATTTCGTTTGTATTAAGGTTGATCGGGAGGAGAGACCGGATATAGACCAGATTTACATGTTGGCCGTACAGTTGATGAATGGAAACGGAGGTTGGCCACTTAATGCCATTTGTTTGCCTGATCAGCGCCCAGTGTATGGCGGGACTTATTTTAGAAAAAACGACTGGATCAATATTTTGCAAAATGTAGCTGATTTATGGGAAAATGAGCCAGAAAAGGCCAAAAATTATGCAGAGCGATTAACACAGGGAATCAACGAGGCAGAACTAATTTCAGCACCAACTAATGATGTTGAATTTACTTTAGCACAGCTTGATGAGATTATCGAACCTTGGAAACGACATTTCGACATAGATCAGGGTGGTTACAATAGATCGCCCAAATTTCCTTTGCCCAATAATTGGATGTTCTTGCTACGCTACAGTTTTTTGAAACCGGATGAAGCCTCTTTTGCAGCAGTTTGTGGTACTTTGGAGGCAATGGCCATGGGTGGGATTTACGACCAAATAGGAGGGGGATTTTCCCGTTACTCAGTCGATGATAAATGGCACGTGCCCCATTTTGAAAAGATGTTGTATGACAATGCCCAACTGATTGGATTATACGCCGAAGCATATCAATGTCTCAAATATGAACCCTTAATGCAGATTGTAGTTGATACCATCGATTGGGTATTTAGAGAAATGAGCGACGAAAACGGTTTGTTTTATGCTGCGTTGGATGCGGATAGTGAAGGCGTAGAAGGTAAATTTTA
Source organism: Pedobacter sp. NO84 (assembly GCF_059703915.1). Taxonomy (NCBI): domain Bacteria; kingdom Pseudomonadati; phylum Bacteroidota; class Sphingobacteriia; order Sphingobacteriales; family Sphingobacteriaceae; genus Pedobacter; species Pedobacter sp. NO84. The sequence continues at coordinate 2,036,460 of NZ_AP046575.1, read as the reverse complement.
TGTGTGGGACAGAAAAACATTTGATCGGGTTGTAGAGGATGATGCGGCCTTGATGGCTGAATATTTTAATGTAACTGAAGAAGGTAATTGGGAAGAGGAAAAAACGAATATTTTAAGGAAACTGGTGGGCGATGCCGAGTTTGCCGAAAAACATAAAATCAGCGAGGGCGAACTATACGATAAGGTATGTTTAGCAAAAGCGAAACTTTTAGATGAACGTAGCCATAGAATAAGACCGGGCTTGGATGACAAATGTTTAACTGCCTGGAACGCCATGATGATTAAAGCCTTAGCCGATACATCTCAAATTGTAGGATCTAAAATCTACTACGAAAGGGCAAAGGATGCGGCCAGTTTTATTTTAAATCATATGGTTACACCAGATGGAGGTTTATACCGTAATTATAAAAATGGAAAAGCAAGTATTGTTGGGTTTTTGGATGATTATGCCTTTATGATCGAAGCATTAATTGCTTTATATGAGGCAGATTTTGATGAAAATTGGTTGGAGGAAGCTCAAGCTTTAACCAACTATGTTCTTCACAATTTCCAAGATCCTTCTAGTGAAATGTTGTTCTATACTGCCAGAAATGGAGAAGCGCTCATTGCCCGCAAACACGAAGTGATGGATAATGTAATTCCGGCTGCCAATTCGGTAATGGCACAAAACCTTCAAAAACTTGGGTTATTTTTTGACTTGGAACATTACAGAGATAAATCTTCGGCAATGCTAAAATCCGTGCTGCCTAGAATCAAAGCGTATGGATCTGCCTACTCTAACTGGTGCATACAGTTATTAAATGAAGTTTATGGCATAAATGAGATCGCAATGGTGGGTTCTAACCTAGTTGAAGTAAAAAAAGGGCTCAGTAATTTCTACATTCCCAATAAAATTACATTAGGCGGAACAAAAAGTGAACTCCCTTTGTTAAAAGATAAGCAAAGCGAAGAAACAAAAATTTATATTTGCCGAAATAAAACCTGCCAGCTGCCCGTAAATACGGTTGGCGAAGCAATAAAAATTATAAAACTAAATAGGAATGAACATTAATTCGAACACAGTGGTGTCTATCACTTATGAACTCCACACCACCACTCCAGAAGGTCAGCAAGTTTTTGTTGAGAAAGCAAACGAAGAACAACCCTTAGTGTTCTTGTATGGCGTAGGCATGATGCTACCTAAATTTGAAGAACATTTACAAGGCTTACAAGCCGGGGATGAATATAGTTTCGAACTTTCTCCAGCAGACGGTTACGGAGAAATTGATGCAACTGCACATGTAGATTTGCCTTTGGATATGTTTAAAGAGGCTGGTGGCGAACTGCCTCAAGTAGGTGATGTTATTCCATTACAAGATAACCAGGGAAACCAATTTCGTGCTGGAGTTACCGGTGTTCACGAAGCTCATATTTCGGTCGATTTAAATCATCCAATGGCTGGTAAAAATCTAATTTTTGCCGGTAAAGTGCTAACGGTTCGTGAAGCAACGGCTGATGAGTTAAATCATGGTCACGCACATGGTGCTGATGGACATTCAGGACATTAACATAAGTCTCTAATAACATTACCAAAATCCTCATTGCTTACACGATGGGGATTTTTTGTTATGGAATTTCAGATGAGAACATTTGGCAGGGTGAGCTATAGAAGCAAATTTTGCCGGCATGACGCTTTAATTAGCCATCTCGCACAGTAATGAAAACTTAGGTGATCTTACAACGTGTTCAAGACCTGATTACGATTCTCTATCAAAAACTGTGTTTAATTGAATATTAAACCCGGGTAAAATGGTGGAGGTAACTATACCATCAATTCCTATTGGATCAAAGCCTTCAAATTTACCATTATCATTTAAAAGATATTTTAAACATTCTTTTTTATCTGGGTTAATGATCCAATATTCTTTTATTCTTTTTTCTTCATAAACATCAAACTTAAATATCCTGTCTTTTTTACTGTTGCCAGGCGATAAAATTTCAACTATCAAGTCTGGTGCACCAATACAGCCACGGGCATCTAATTTTTTCGGATCACAAACTACCACAATATCGGGCTGAACAACTGTAAAGATATCCTTGTCCTTTTTGCTGTTTATAGGAAGCCTTACGTCAAATGGTGCGCCATATACTTCACACTTATGACCTTCAAGAAAGTTGTAGAATCGATTAAAGATTTTGCCAAATATTTTTTGGTGCACCCTAAATGGCGCATCCATCAAAAAGATTTTGCCTTTAATGATTTCTAAGCGGTCTTCAAACTTGAAGCGTAGGTAATCTGCATAGCTATAAGTAGCAGAGTAATCTATTTCCTTTACTGTACTGGGTATCGATAGCTCTTCTGCGGTTGGATAGGGTTTCGGTTTTTTCATATGCCTTTGTTTATGTAAACCTAACGAGATTAAGGCGAAAAAACGAAAAAATTTTCAATTAACTATCAGTAAATCAATTACTTAAATAATTAAATTTATTTCTTAATTGTATAAGATTTTAATGGGATATTTAAACCTAACCAAATCATTACGTATTAAAAAAGCCTTTCAAAATAATTGAAAGGCTTTATATGATATATTATGTACACTCTCAACCCCCAACTCAAGCTCTCCGCTCCATGCGCTCCACCTACTTGTACATCTCCGCCCTTAGCTTTGCTACATCTTCATTATTGATGTAATCATCATAGCTCATCATTCTGTCTATGCTGCCTTTTGGGGTTAATTCGATAATCCTTGTGGCTACCGTTTCGGTTAGTGCATGATCTCGGGAAGTAAACAAGATTGTTCCTTTAAAATCTTTCATCCCGTTGTTTAATGCGGTAATTGATTCGAGGTCGAGGTGATTAGTAGGCTCGTCAAACATCAGTAAATTAGCCAATTGAAGCATCATCCTTGAGAACATACAACGCATTTTTTCGCCTCCAGAAAGTACTTTAACATTTTTAAGCACTTCATCGCCCGAGAAAAGCATTCTGCCCAAAAAACTTCTCACAAATTGTTCATCAGCGTCTGTTCCCGAATATTCGCGCAACCAATCTACCAGGTTCTCGTCCTTTCCTTCAAAGTAAGCTGAATTATCATTCGGGATATCAGCTGTGCTAATGGTTACGCCAAACTTAAACTCGCCTTTATAGCTTTGATCTCTTCCCGAAAGGATATCATAAAATGCAGTAGTTGCTAAACTATTTTGTGAAAGGATGGCAATCTTATCGCCTTTGTTAACCATGAAGTTTACATTAGTAAATAGGGTTTCGCCATTGGAAACCTTACTTAATCCTTCTACCTGTAAGATCTGATCTCCCGCTTCGCGACCTAAATTATTGAACAGAATTGCAGGATATTTTCTGCTTGAAGCTTTAATTTCCGATATATCGATCTTATCTAAGGCTTTTTTACGTGAAGTTGCCTGTTTTGATTTTGAGGCATTTGCACTAAAACGCTGGATAAATTCTTGGAGTTCCTTTACTTTTTCTTCCAGTTTTTTATTTTGATCGCTTCGTTGTTTTAGCGCCAGCTGACTAGATTCGTACCAGAAGGTGTAGTTTCCGGTATAGATATTCATCTTGCTGAAATCGATATCTACAATATGTGTACAAACCGCATCCAAAAAGTGCCTATCGTGTGATACAACCAATACAATGCTTTGATAATCGGCCAAGAAATTTTCTAACCAGGCAATGGTGTCTATATCCAAATCGTTTGTAGGCTCATCCAATAATAAAATATCAGGATTACCAAATAAGGCCTGAGCTAATAATACCCTAACTTTCTGGTTACCATCTAATTCTTTTAATTGTTTATAGTGATGCTCTTCCTTAATACCAAGATTACTTAATAAGGTTGCTGCGTTGCTTTCCATATTCCAACCATCTTTTTCTGCGAATATATTTTCTAGCTCGCCTGCTCTTTCACCATCTTTATCGGTAAAATCTTCTTTAAGGTAAATGGCATCTTTTTCTTTCATGATGTCGTACAATTCCTTATGGCCGATCATTACCGTTTCTAGCACAGAAAATTCATCAAATTCGTAGTGGTTCTGCTTTAGCACGGCCATCCGCTCGCCAGGAGTAAATGCCACCGAACCAGAGGTCTGGTTTACTTCGCCGCTTAAAATTTTTAAAAAGGTAGATTTTCCTGCGCCATTGGCACCAATTACCCCATAGCAATTTCCTGGCGTAAATTTAAGGTTAACATCTTCAAATAGGGTTCGTTTGCCGTAACGGAGGGAAAGATTAGAAACTGAAATCATGTTTTTGAAATAAAATGCAAAGGTACGAAAAAAGTCGGGATTTATGAGTGTCAAGTATGGATTCTGGATGTCTATCGCGAATTTTTTTCCATATTTTTACGGTATGAAATCCGGTAGTTTACTTAGCGATATTTCCCAAAAATTGCATAAAACGAAAATTCTTGCTTTGGCGAATATTGCTTCAAAAAGTAACTATTCGGTAAAAGAGCTTATTGATCTTACCTTTTATCACGATCACAAAATTGGATTTCGTGCATCATGGATCCTAGAATATATCTACACCCTTGATATAGAAAGATTTTTACCTTTTGCTCCTTATTTTTTGCAGCAATTTTGTTTACAAGAAAACCCCTCTTGCAGACGCCATTTTAGCAAGATTCTGGCATTAATGACAGATAAAAAAGCCCATTCCCAAATCAAATCCCTTATTCATAGCTATAATAGCGATGAGATTATTGAAACTTTATTTAGCTGGTTAATTACAGAAAATCAACCCGTGGCCATTAAGGTACACAGTTTAACCGCCTTATCTAATTTTTGTGAAAAACACGATTGGGTAAGGGACGAACTCATCCAAACCATAAATTTCTTGTCTGATAAAGAAAGCATAGCCTTTTATAGTAGAGCAAAACAGATTAAGAAGAAGTTGAGTCCGTAGTCCGTAGTCAAAGAAATTTATCCAGTCAGGTTACGTAAAAATCCCTTCCTGCTTGGCAGGCAGGGGGTGTAATCTTTTCATCTGTGTAATCATCCGCGAAGCGCATTTAGCTTATCATCCTAAAAATCGGTGTAATCATCTTCAATCTGTGAAATCATATTCCTACTTTTACAAGATGAGTAATTACGACATTTTAACTACAATCATTAAACAAAGACGAAGCGTTTTTCCAGCTAGTTATATCCAAAAGCCCATTCCAACAGCGGTAATACATCAACTATTAGACAATGCGAATTATGCCCCAACACATAAACTCACACAGCCGTGGCGCTTTGTGGTGATGGCCAATGAAGCTAAAGCACGATTAGGGGAAGAGTTAGGTAGGATTTACCAGCAAAGCGTTCCGCCAGAAAAATTCCTGCCAAAAAAATATGCTAGTTTTGCCGAAAAAACTGCCCAGGCGGCTTGTATCTTAGCAGTAAATATCCAATTTCATCCGGATCAGTTACCAGCCTGGGAAGAAATTGCTGCTACTGCCTGTGCCGTACAAAACATTGCCCTTACGGCCCAATCATTAAATATTGGGGCCTATTGGAGTTCGCCTCCACTAATTGAGTCGCTAGATGAGTTTCTGGGATTGGCAGAAAACGAAAAGTGCTATGGTCTATTCTATATGGGTTATCACAACGAACAACCAAGAGAAGCAAATAGGACGCCGATGACAGATAAGGTTAGGTGGTTATAAGTAGCTAATCAGCTAATTCACCAAATTCACTAATTTTTCTTTATATTTAAATTAGTTCAACCCAGTCTTTATGCAAGAAATCAAATCCGCATTATACCAACTTTGTTTAGATTTTATTGAGGAGCGCATCCAAACGGCCGAAACGGCGCTTAGTCGTGCCCGTGAAGCAAGTAGCGAAGATACCAAAAGTAGCGCTGGAGATAAATATGAAACAAGCCGAGAAATGATGCAGCAAGATATCGATCGCAACAAAAGATTGCTCATAGATGCTGAAGAAAACCACAGAGTTCTAGGTTCACTAAAAGACGCTCCCTTCTCAGAAACTGCCCGTAACGGCAGTTTAGTACATACCAACCAAGGTAATTTTTACCTCAGTATCAGTGCAGGGCAACTTCATGTAGGCAAAGAAACCATATTTGCCATTTCAGCGGTTTCGCCTATCGGTAAACTCCTTTTGGGTAAGAAAGAAGGGGATAAGTTTGATTTTAACGGGAAAAAGTACGAGATAAAACTCATCGGATAAAACTCATCGGATGACTCGAAGTCATCCGATGAGTTATCTAAAAACTATTCCTAATACTATTACTCAATGTTTTTGGCGACCAATAGCCGCTAGCTATAATCCTTCTAATGGTAAATAGCGGATCTTTTTCATCACGTTTGGTTGATAATTGGAAAGCCATTTTAAATCCACGTTTTTTCAATTCTGGAATTCCTTCGGCGTTCCATAAACCAAATGGATAGGCAAACTCGGTCATTTTCTTGCCTGTAATATCTTCTAATTTCTTGGTTGGTTTATCTAATTGCTCTTCCCAATCTTTACCGGCATATTTTTTAAAGTTTTTATGATCGTAGGTATGGCTTCCAATTATATTTCCCTCATCAGAAAGTTGTTTAATCTGCGCAGAGGACATATAGTCTACAAATTTCCCTTTTCTGCCTATCGATACCGTCATGATAAAATAAACGGCCTTGTAGCCTAGTTTTTTTAAGGCCGGGTTTACAATGGTAAACTGATCTAAATCTGTATCATCAAAGGTTAACATAATTGGCTTTGAAGGTAATTTGGCCCCATTATTTAGGTAGGCATAGAGTTGGTCCGGTAAAATGGTATGATAACCACTATCGGCCAGCATTTTCATCTGATCTTTAAAGTTCTGGATTTCAACAATATAATCCTTGCCCACTTTTCCATCGCTAGCCTTCCAATTACGTACTTGATGGTAACATAAAATGGGTACTTGTTTACGGGCTAAAATCGTTTTGGCATCTGCTACTTTGATTTTGGAGATGTCAACTTTTTCAGTTGAAGTGCCATCTGCATTTGCTACCTGTGAGGTACTGTCATTAGAAGAAGCGTCAGTTGATTGTGATTTGGATTGACAACTAGCCATTAAAATTAGGCCTGCTGCTAGTAAGGATAGAAAATTTTTGTTCATGGATAAATATTTTGCCACAAAACTATAAAAAGTTTTCAAATGTCTTGCGTTTGGCGTAAAGCGTTTTGCGACGTTTATCGCTCAACGCTTTACGCCTGCCTATCTAACTTCATTATTACAAATTAAAATACCGATACGTTAACATTTTAAATAAATTAGACTTTTATTTATCATTTAATCACCATCAATGAAGAAACTTTACTTTCTCTTATCAATTATTTGTTTGCTGGTAGCTAATGCAATTGCCCAAACTAAAACAATTTCTTTAACTGAAACTACAACAAGTACCGAAAAAGCAAATTATCAGGCAGCCGCCCGGTTTTCGCCAACAAAATTAAGAAAGATTATTTTTTCAACTGCTGTTGATCCACATTGGCTAAAATTATCGAACCGGTTTTGGTACCAATATGAAACCCCAAACGGAAAACAATGGTGGATAGTTGAACCAGCCCTAAAAACCAAAAGATTATTATTCGATACCGATAAACTGGCTGCAGAAATTACTTTGGTAATTCTTGATCCCTTTGATGCGCAACATCTGCCCATCGAAAACCTTAAATTCGCGAAAGACGAAAAAAGCATCAATTTCGAAATCAAAAGCACAATTGATGAACTTAAAAAAGACAGAAAGGATAAGAAAGCTGCAGATTCGATGCAAAAAAAGATTTTCTTCTTCAATTATGAGCTTGCTACCAACAAATTAACAGAGGTAAAGAACTACGATAAACCAAAAGCCAAACCATCTTGGGGATCTGTTGCACCAGATTCATCAGCTGTAATTTTTGCCAGAAATTATAACTTATATTGGATGGATAAGGCGAACTATAAAAAAGCGGTTAAAAATGAAGATGACAGCACGATTGTAGAACATCAGTTAACTAAGGATGGGGTAAAGTTTTATTCTTACGGAAATGATGGTGATGGCGAAAATAATGAAGAAGTAGTTAAAAATGATAAGAAAAGGAGAGGGGCCTATGTGCTCTGGTCGCCTGATTCGAAGCATTTTGTGCTCGATAGAACAGATTCTAGAAAGGTTAAGGATCTATGGGTAATTAATAGTGTAACTGCCGGCAGGCCCACATTAGAAACCTACAAATATCAAATGCCCGGCGAAAAGGAAGCACCAATAGATGAGTTTGTGCTTTTTAATTTTGCGGCAAAAACTCAAAAAACAATAAATACTACTGCGTTTAAAGATCAAAGTATCTCTTCATGGGGGAAGGAGCAATTAAATAAGGATAGGGACAACGAATTTAGACCTTCGATCTGGTTGGGCGATAATGATAAGTTCTATTTTTCTAGAACTAGCAGAGATCTAAAACGAATAGATATCTGTACTATAGATATCAATACGGGGGTTGTTAAACAACTTATAGACGAGCGTTTTAATACCTATGTAGAAGTACAGCGCCCAGGACTAATTAATGGGGGAAAAGAAATTATCCACTGGAGCGAACGCGATGGTTGGGGACATTTTTACCTGTTCGACGAAAATGGGAAACTTAAAAATCAGATTACTTCAGGATCCTTCCATTGTGAAGGAATCGTAAATATCGATCAAAAAAACAGGGTGCTTTATTTTACGGCAAATGGACGTGAAGCTAAAGAAGACCCTTATTTCTTGCATTTGTACCGAATTAATTTCGACGGAACAGGAATGAAACTGCTTAATAACGGAGATTTTGATCATGCCATTAACATGAATGATGAATCGCAATTTTTTATCGATAATTTCTCGAGAGTTAATACGGTTCCCAAATCAGTTTTACTGGATAATCTTGGTAATAAGGTGATGGATTTGGAAACTGCAGATTTATCGCTCTTAATGACTACAGGTTATAAATTTCCTGAGCCTTTTAAAGTCAAAGCAGATGATGGAGTTACCGATATTTATGGTGTAATGTACAAGCCGTTTAACTTTGACCCGAATAAGAAATATCCCATCATTGAGTATGTTTACCCAGGACCACAAACCGAAGCGGTAAATAAGTCATTTGGCAGAAGCATGGATAGAACTGATCGGTTAGCCCAATTTGGCTATATCGTAATTACAGTTGGCAATAGGGGTGGAAACCCTGCCCGCTCTAAATGGTATCACACCTATGGCTATGGGAATTTACGAGATTATGGGTTGGCCGACAAAAAAGCAGCAATAGAACAACTAGCAGATAGATATAGTTATATTGATGCAAATAGAGTAGGTATTACGGGTCACTCGGGTGGCGGATTTATGTCTACTGCCGCATTATTAGTTTATCCAGATTTCTTTAAAGTTGCCGTTTCGGCAGCAGGAAACCACGATAATAGCATATATAACCGTTGGTGGAGCGAAAAACATCATGGCGTAAAAGAAATCGTTTCGGCAAAGGGCGATACCACTTTTAAATATGCAATTGATAAAAACCCTGATCTAGCAAAAAATTTAAAAGGACATCTATTGTTGATGCATGGTGATGTAGATAATAACGTAAACCCAGCAAACTCTATTCGGGTTGCAAATGCATTGATTAAAGCGGGTAAACGATTTGATTATATGATTGTTCCTGGTCAACGCCATGGTTTTGGAGATATGACAGAATATATGTTCTGGCGTTTGGCCGATTACTTTAACAATTATCTCCTGGGCGATTTTTCTCAATCCGGCAACGTCAATATCATGGAAATGGATCGGGAAATCGAACGAAAGCAGTGATGAGGTTAGTCTTGAGTCGGAAGTCCTGAGTCATGGTCGGTTTAACGTAATTAGTTTAACTTAGGGAAAGAAATGAGAGCTGGCGTGTAGCGGTTTGTTGTCTTAGCTGTTCTAAGAGGTCTGAGATGGTGAAAAAACGTTATGCGTTCCAGGAAAGAGCCAGGATGCAACTTAGGTCTCTAAGGTGTCTTAGGTGGTGAAAAGAAAAGCGCTAGGCGTATGGCGCACAGCGATTGGTTTAACTTAGGTCCCTAAGGTGTCTTAGGTGGTGAAAAAAATAATAAACATGAAAAAACGATTTCTACTGTTCGCGGTTGCCGCTATAAGTTTAGCCGCCTGCCAGTCTAATAAAAGCGATGATTCTGCGCAAACAGATTCTGTATCGTTAAAAGCAATTAATGCTAGCGTTTTAGCTAAGCATATTGCAGTTTTGGCCTCTGATGAATATGAAGGACGGAAGCCCTTTACCATTGGAGAAACCAAGACCATCGCTTACCTTAAAGGAGAGTTTGAGAAATTAGGACTAAAACCAGGTAATGGGGATAGTTATTTTCAAGAAGTGCCTATGGTTGATATCAAATCAACCCCAACAGCATTAACCATCAAGACTGCTGCAGGCAATGTAGGTACAACACTAACCTATTTGGATGATTTTGTGGCGGCAACCCGTCATGTTATTGATAAGGTTGAAATAAAAAATTGCGATATGGTTTTTGCGGGCTACGGGATTGTAGCACCGGAGTATAAATGGAATGATTATGCTGGGTTGGATGTAAAAGGTAAAACTGTTGTAGTAATGGTAAACGATCCTGGATTTCTGGATTCGACTTTATTTAAGGGAAAAACAATGACCTATTATGGCCGTTGGACCTACAAGTTCGAGGAAGCTGCCCGTCAAGGCGCAAGTGGGGTAATTATTATCCATGATACGGATGCAGCAAGTTACCCTTGGGCTGTCGTTAGAAGCGGATGGTCTAAATCGAAACTGTATCTCGCAGCGGCGGATAATAACAGTTCTAGAGCTTTTATGGAAGGTTGGATAACCCAAGATGCAGCTAAGGCGATGTTTAAAATGGCCGGAAAGAGCGCTGATTTAATGAAACAAGCGGGCAGACCAGGATTTAGGCCTGTTGATCTAGGTTTACAGTTATCCACTACAATTACCAATACCATCAAAAAATCCAATTCGAATAATGTGGTTGCTGTATTACCCGGGACCAAAAGAGCAAATGAATATATTATCTATTCTGGACATTGGGATCACTTGGGTACAGGCGAAGCTATCAATGGTGATTCCATTTACAACGGTGCTGTAGATAATGCAACAGGAACAGCCGCTCTATTGGCATTGGCCGATGCATTTAAAAAGGCCAAACATCAGCCAGAACGTTCGGTCATGTTTATAGCCTTAACCGGAGAGGAACAAGGCTTATTGGGTTCAGAATATTATGCTACACATCCATTGGTGCCCGTAAACAAAACCGTTGCAAATATTAATATTGATGCCATGCAACCTATTGGAAAGACAAAGGATATTGTGGCGGTTGGATATGGCCAATCAGAATTGGAAGATTACTTAACCGAAGCCGCCAAAAAACAGGGAAGGGTGGTAGTAAAAGATCAAAATCCATCTGCGGGGTATTATTTTAGATCAGATCATTTTAATTTTGCAAAGGTGGGAATCCCATCACTATATACCGAAACCGGTGAAGAAATTATTGGCAATGAAACCTTAAATGCAGGAAAAATGCTAAAAGAAGACTATACCAAAAATCGGTACCATGCTCCTGGAGATAATTTTGAACCTAATAAATGGAATTTTGAAGGTATAGTTACCGATCTAAGATTGTTATTTGATGTTGGTTACCGATTAAGTAACGAAAGTACTTTCCCAGGCTGGAAAACAGGATCAGAATTTAAAGCGATACGCGATAAGTCGATGAAGTAATTAAAATTAGCTAATTAGCAAATGCGCTAATTAGCTAACCTATCTTTTACTAAAAGTGGAAATTAACTCCAACAACTGGCCTGAAAGAATTTAAACCAAAGTTAACCTTCTGGATGCGCTCGTTAGAAGCATCTTTATAATCGGCTGTACTGTTTGTATAAGAAACCACATTAAATCCTAGCTCAACTGAAATCCTCTTGGTAGGGTAGTAGGCAAGCCCTGCATTTAGGGCCGCAGTATAATTGGTGTAATTTCCCGAATAGGTTTTTCTGTTAGGTGAGATGTATTCGTTACTCTGTGTGCCCAAACCAATGTTAGCGGTAAATTCACTATAAAATTTAAATTTGTTCGAAATGTCAATGTAGTATCGTAAGTAAGGGCCTAAGGCTATGTACTTGGTTTTTGTATCTGAATAAGCATGACTGAGGGCATAAAAAGTAACCAGGTCAAGGAGGTAATCGGATTGGATAAAAGTCTTTTTAGAATTATAACTAGCAGTTATGCCCAAGGCTAAATTTTTATGGATAAAGTGCCCATAATTAATGCTGATTTGGGTCTCTGTCTTTTTGTCGAGGGCAAGGAGTGTATTTGTCCTCTCCCAAGTATGTAAGCCAGATATACCAATTAAATTTTGCCCCTTTTCAGTTTGGGCGTTTGCGTTAAAAGCTACTGCTACTAACACCAATAGGCATGATAATTTTAATTTCATTTAATGATTAGTTTTAAGTTTAGCCGAAATTAGAGAGAAAAAAATACTCAGAAATACCGGTTTAGTTAAAGTTTGTGAAAAGATGTGAAGGGATGTTAAAGGTGAATCGGCAATTAACCAATTAGTCAGTTAACCAACTAACCAGTTAACCAATTAACTAATGGCTAACCTAAAACAATAGGTAGATCTTAAAACCTAAATTATTAATAAAGCCCTCTGTTTTAAGGTTAAAGGAAGTATCCTTGTTCGAAGTAAAAAATCCACTTGAATTATTAGTTGCCCTCGCGGTACTGTAGTTCATATTTGCAGATAGTAGTTTAGTCTCCAGTGCAAATCTCTTTGATGGGAACCAGGTAACACCGCCATAAGCGCCTAATGAATAGTTATTTCCGAGATAGGTAACTTCATCTGTATACAAAGTGGAAGTTTGTTTACTATGAAAATAACCTCCCGTTCCACCCGCATAAGCAAATAGTTTTTTCACAATTGGATAGTATTTTTGATAGTCCAGATTCCCTCCATAGCCACTTATCTCTGATTGGTTGCTTACATAATCCTTTTGATTAGAAATCATATAGGATAAATCCAATCCAATCTTTGTATTGTCAGTAATAAAATGGCCATAACCTAATGAAAAAGAATTCTGTTTGGTTTTTACTACTTCGCCATTATTTGACGTAGTTGTGTTTTCGCTTACATTCAGACCAAAGCCGATAACATTTGTTCCTTTTGTTTGTGCAAACCCGCTCAGGGATAAGCAAACTGCAATAGCAGTTAAAATTAATTTTGATTTCATTTATGTGTTTTTTGATGTGTTTATTCAATATTAAAAAGAAAAAATGAAATTATAACTATTTTTTTAGTTAAACAACTGATTTTGCAGTTAATGAATTGATTTTCAGGAAAAAAAAATTGAATAGAAGATATGAGAAGTGGGAACACTCCAACCTTCCAACAAGTAAAACTTCCAACAACTCAACTTTCCAACATCTCCATTCTTCAACCTTTGAACAAATTTGTTAACTTCAAAAAAATTAAAATTATATTCAGATTATTTGACCAACAATGCAAAAAAATATCTTTTCCTGCTATAAACTATTCTTAACGGCCTCATTACTATTAATTTCTTTTGGATGTAAAATGTCGTCTTATAGAACTTCTAATCCAGATGCTAATTATGGGGTAGAGGCGGGTGATGAATATTTTTCTATAGCCGTACTTCCGGATACACAATATTATACAGCCATTAAAAATGGGGGCAACATGCAAATGTTCGATAATCAAATCGAATGGATTAGGAGTAACCGTAAAGACCAGCATATTGAGTACGTGATCCATTTGGGTGATATTACTGATCATAATGCTTCGATAGAATGGGATAGGGCCAAAAGTGTGCTTTACAAGTTGGATGCAGACAATATTGCCTATGGATTAAGCGTGGGCAACCATGACGAAACGCCCAATGGAAATCCTTCAAAGGGAGACCAATCAACAGATTATACCAAGTACTTCGGAAAAAGTCATTTCAAGGATAAAAAATGGTACGGCGGGGGTATGGGCGGAAACGACAATAGTGATAATCATTTTGACATTTTTACAGCCAATGGCGAAAAGTTCATAGCCATATATTTTGTATACAATGAGCCGGGCAATAAAAGCTATAGCGAAGAATACGAAACCAAGACATTAAAGTGGGCAGACAGTGTGTTATCTGCAAATGCCGATCGCAGGGCGATTTTGGTAACACATAGCATGCTCGGAAAACCCAAAGGAAGCGAAAGCAACCAAAAAGATGGAACTGGCAATAACAATGTACCCTCTGAATATACGAAACAGGGAAAGCAGATCTACAACATGGCGAAGCACCATAAAAATGTATTTTTAACCCTTGGCGGACATATTTCTGGCGAAGGATTTAGACGTGATGTATATCAGGGATCAACCATAAAAGGGTATCTAACTGACTATCAGTTTAGGGAAAACGCTCCCTATGGCGGCATACCAGACAGAAACGGGGGCAATGGCCTATTAAGGCTGATGAAGTTCAATAAAACGAAGCAAACTTTGAGTGTTACTACTTTTAGTCCGAAAACAAATGGACAAGTAGTTTACGAGACCGACGGTGATAGCCAATTTACGGAACCTTTGTATCAGTAAGCATGGAGCAAAGAGCATGGAGCAAGGAGCATGGAGCATGGAGCATGAAGTAAAGAGCATGGAGTAAGAGCTTAACGTTCTTACTCCATGCTCTTCGCTTAATTGTTCAAGAATACAAACTGATGATCAAACATATCCAACTTGATGTTGCTGTCTTTATCTACTTTTCCAGCTAAAATAGACTTAGAAAGTTCATTTAAAATTCGTTTTTGGATCACTCTTTTTAACGGTCTTGCTCCAAATTGAGGATCATAACCCAGTTCTGCCAGCCAATCTAGCGCTTCCGGACTGGCCTCCATGGTAATACCCATTTCGGCCAAGGTTTGCTGTACCTGTTTAAATTGCAGACTAACAATATCACGAATTTCATTTCTGTTAAGAGGGGTAAACATGATCAGTTCGTCAATTCTATTCAAAAACTCTGGACGGATCGTTTGTTTTAATAGTTCAAACAGTTCATTTTTTGTTTTGGCAATCAGTTCATCACGGTTTTCATCGTCTAAATTTTTAAAATTATCCTGGATCAAATGCGATCCAATATTTGAAGTCATGATGATGATGGTATTTTTAAAGTTTACCATTCTGCCTTTATTGTCGGTTAATCGACCATCATCCAGTACCTGCAATAAAATGTTAAACACATCAGGATGGGCTTTTTCGATTTCATCCAATAGCACTACCGAATAGGGTTTACGCCTCACCGCTTCTGTTAATTGTCCACCCTCATCGTAACCCACGTATCCTGGAGGCGCACCGATTAATCTAGAAACCGCATGCCGTTCCTGGTATTCGCTCATATCTATCCTGGTCATGGCGTTCTCATCATTGAATAAAAATTCGGCCAATGCTTTTGCCAATTCCGTTTTTCCCACCCCTGTGGTACCTAAAAAGATAAAAGAGCCAATTGGTTTACGCTTGTCTTGCAAGCCTGCACGAGACCTACGGATGGCATCTGAAATCGCTTCGATAGCTTCATCTTGTCCCGCTACGCGTTGATGCAGTTCATCTTCCAGGTGTAACAGTTTTTCGCGTTCGCTGGCGATAAGTTTGGTAACCGGAATACCCGTCCACCTGCCCACTACTCCGGCAATATCATCAGCGGTTACTTCCTCTTTGAGCATTCTGCTTTCGCTCTGCTGACTTTCGAGGTCGGTTTTAAGTTTAGCGACTTTATCTTGTGCTTCTTTGATTTTGCCATAGCGGATTTCGGCCACTTTTCCATAATCGCCCGCACGTTCGGCCTGTTCGGCTTCCAATTTATATTGTTCTATCTGTTCAAGTTGATTGTTAACCGAGTCGACCAGGTCTTTTTCTCCCTGCCATTTTGCTTTCAGTTCATCACGCTCTGCGGATAAATTGGCTATTTCTTCAGAAAGTTCTTTTACTTTTTTATCGTCTTTTTCGCGTTTGATTGCCTCACGCTCGATTTCGAGACGCATAATTTCACGATCAAGGGCATCTACATTTTCGGGAACGCTATCCATCTCCATACGTAATTTCGAGGCGGCTTCATCCATTAAATCGATGGCCTTATCCGGTAAAAACCGATCAGCAATATAGCGCTGGCTCATTTCTACTGCGGCGATAATAGCTTCGTCCTTGATCGTAACTTTATGGTGGGTTTCGTATCGCTCTTTTAAACCGCGTAAGATCGAGATAGCGTCTTGAGTGTCGGGTTCATTAACCATAACCTTTTGAAATCGGCGTTCTAAGGCTTTGTCTTTTTCGAGGTACTTTTGATATTCATCTAATGTTGTAGCTCCAATTGCACGCAATTCGCCTCTGGCCAATGCTGGTTTTAAGATATTCGCCGCATCCATGGCACCTTCGCCACCACCTGCACCTACCAAGGTATGAATCTCATCAATAAACAGAATAATATCTCCATCGCTTTGCGTAACCTCTTTTACTACAGCTTTTAAGCGTTCCTCAAATTCTCCTTTGTATTTGGCACCTGCAATTAGTGCTCCCATATCCAAAGAAAATACCGTTTTGGTTTTAAGGTTTTCAGGCACGTCGCCTTTAATGATCCTAAAGGCAATTCCCTCAGCGATAGCTGTTTTTCCTACCCCAGGTTCACCAATTAGAATGGGATTGTTCTTCGTTCTACGCGATAAAATCTGGATTACCCTACGGATTTCTTCATCACGACCGATTACTGGGTCTAATTTTCCGCTTTCCGCATATTCATTGAGGTTGCGAGCATATTTGCTTAAGGCCTGATAGGTAGCTTCAGCATTTTGATCGGTTACATGATTATCTCCACGGAGGGAAACAATGGCTTTTTTTAGGTCTTTTTCGTTAACGCCCTGTTCTTTCAATAATTTGGAGGTAGCATCATTTACAGCCAATATACCTAATAACAGATGCTCTACAGAAACGAAATCATCCTTAAATTCTTTAAGATAAGACTGTGCTTTTTGGATCGCAGAATTTGCGCTCGACGATAAATAAACATCGCCTCCGGTAACTTTTGGTAATTTATCTATCGCTGCGGTTAAATGTTGTTCAACCGAGTTTAAGTTTACATTTAGTTTCTTTAGCACATAAGAAACTACATTTTCATCAACGGTAAGCAGACCTTTTAAAAGGTGAGCGGTTTCGATAGCCTGTTGTTGGTTGCCCTGTGCTATTTCAGAAGCCTTTTGAATTGCTTCTTGGGCTTTAATTGTAAAGTTGTTGAAGTTCATATTTCCTTTAAATCAAAACAAATGCCACCTTAATTTGCTTCATGTAATCGGAAATTTTGTCGGTAAGATATAAATCTGACAGACTAAATGTCTGTAAAAGAGGAGGTTGAACTGAAATTTTGTCTGTAGTTTGATAAATATATGTTCCAAAAATTTAAACAACTCGCATAAATTAACTAATCTGGATACAAAAGGTACTTTGCTCTTATTGTCTTAAATTTTTGTAATCCAGGCTCCCAGCTTTTTCTGATTTCAGCTTCAGAAACTCCGGCAATGATCTGCTTTCTCAATTGATCCGTGCCTATACGCAAGTCGAAAGGAGATACACCTGTACTAGCTCTTTCCTGCCCAAAGAAATGCGCCTTATCTGGATAGGAATTATAGAGCTCGACTACCCAAGAAAGATTGATCTGACGGCTCTTGCGTAATTGATTGATATCATAGTTGCGAAGGTCGAGACCATAACAAACAGAATCCTTTTGGTTTGGCCGCTCACTCATCCCAGGAATACTTACTGGTTTGTACGAAAATGAATACTTACCTTTTAATGCGGGCGCACCCAAAATAGTAAATGGCATGTAGGTTCCCCGGCCTTCATTGATAGCTGTTCCTTCAAACATACATAAGCTCGGAAAAAGCATCACAGCTTGCTGCGTATTTAAATTAGGTGAAGGGTTGATCGGTAATACATAGGACATGTCATGATCGTAGTTGGCAACTTTTATTATCCTAATTTTACATTGCTCCTTAAGGTAACCTTCGCCGTTAAGGTATTGTGCAAATTCTCCAATTGTCATGCCATGGGTCATGGGTGTATAATGGATTCCGATGCCCGATTTAAATTTATCATCCGTCATTACAGGTCCGTCTACTACGTATGCATTTGGATTTGGCCTGTCTAGAATCAGCAGTTCTTTGTTGTTTGCTGCGCAGGCTTCCATCACATACTGCAGCGTATTGATATTGGTATAGTAGCGACAACCTACATCCTGTATGTCAAAAACCATAAGATCGATATCTGCTAGCTGTTCTTTTGTTGGTTTCTCATTTTTACCATATAAAGAAATGATCGGAATGCCGGTTTTAGCATCTATCTCATTGCCAACCACCGCGCCATTGCTCGCATTGCCCCTAAAGCCATGCTCAGGTCCAAACACTTTTACAATTTTAATTCCGAGGCTAAGCAAACTGTCTACGCTGCTTTTCTTGCCTATTATTGAACTCTGATTAGCAACTAGGCCAACCCGTTTTCCTTTTAGATAAGGCAAGTATTTTTCGGTCTGGTCTGCACCGGTAATAATACCCCGCTTGCTCGTTGCAGTTTGGCTTGAGGAGGCAAGCTGTGCGGTACAATTGATGTTGCTGATCGCCAGAAGCATTAAAAAAAGGATAGCAGTTGATCTCATTAGTTATAACTTTTATATTTTTTTCCATTCATCGCTATGTGGGATGTTCCCGAAGCAACAATAGCTAAATTAGTAAATTTGACTAAAGTATCAGGTATATTATAGGTTTTATCAAATACAAAAGATTTGCAATATGAAGGATGCCCAGGTTACCACCAACGTTCTGGATCTATTGCTACGAATATCCAGAGTTAATTTACTAAGATTTTAATCAAAGAAGAGGCTCCACCAATTTAGAAACCCTGTGAGGGGAAGGGTGCTACCATTGTTGAATCACAATTCCGAGTTGTTTATCCATCAAGGCAAATTCTTTGGCGCCCCAAGGACGAAGTGTAATTTGTTTAAGATTTGGATGAAGAAATTCAGGATACGACCCGGCAACTTTTGTATAAACTTCTTCGATATTCTTAGTTACTAATCTAAACTCGGGATGATGTTCTTTTGCAAGTTTTGCATTCTCAAATAGATTAATTCGTAGCCCATCCTTCTCCACAACACAAAACGGTTCTCGTGAGTTTAATTCTTCGTGTCCAATCGTAAATTCAAGGCAGTCAACAAACAGTTTCAAACCCTGCCTAATGTCTCTATAAAAAATATTTGGGACTAGCTTTTCAAAATTCATCGGTCGTGGTTTATTCGTTTCTTAGACGATATTATTACTTCATTTAAGTTCTGAAAGTATTAACTTTTTCTGTTTAAATGTATTTTTCATGGCCTTTTCTCTAACTTTAGGATCATCGCTATGAATAAGGTCAAAATATTCAACGGGAACAACCTGCCACGATAAACCATATTTGTCTTTACACCACCCACACGATCCTTCCTGTCCGCCGTTTGCTGTCAAAGCCTCCCAATAATAATCTACTTCTGCTTGGTCTTTGCAATTAATAACAAATGAAACAGATTCATTAAACTTGAAGTATGGGCCTGCAGCTAAAATACTAAATTCTATATCACCAATTTCCATAACTGCTGTTTCGAAGGTGTCTTGGCCACCTTGCTCTTTTCCTTGTGGTGGGTTCTTATATTGGCGATAATCTTTCATTTTACCATTTTTGAAAATAGAAAGGTAATAATCTACTACTGCTTTTGCATCTTTATCAACCCAAAGGCAAGGTGTTATTTTTTGAGTAATCATATCGGTCTTTTTTGTTAAAGTTTGAATGGAAATGGTATCGGTGTTATTGTTTTTGTGAGTATTCTGCTGAGAATCTCCACAACCCATTAGACTACCTATCACCAAGGCGGTCAACAATTTAAAATTATACTTTTTCATTTGAAAATAATTTGTTTTTTAATGGTAATGAAGCTATCATGTACCGCCAGATTTTAGTAGTCAGGGTTTGTACTGGGCACATGATGGTTTCATTACCTTAGTTATTTAATGTTGATAATAAATTTTCTAACTCGTTTAATGTCATGATGACGCCTTCTTTGAAGCCCATTTTGATAATCATTTCAATATCGGCAAGTGTTTTGTTTTTTATGGCAATACTTACTTTCGTACCCCGATGCCTATCGGGATGTTCACTAAAATTCAATTCCCATTCTGAAGTTGGCAATTCGCGATTTATGTTTTCGTCTTTATCGGTAAAGGAAGACAACCATTTTATGGTGATTTTGGGATTTATTAACGTGTATTTTTTCAGTCCCCAATGTTCTTGTCCGTTAGGCCACACCATAGCATAAAATCTTCGACCACCTACTTCAAAGTTCATTACTTTGGTTTTCGAAACCAAGGGTTTGGGTGCCCACCATTGGTCTAGAATCTCTGGTTTGGTAAACGCATTCCAAACTAATGAAAGCTCTGCATCAAATTCTCTCGTTATTAAAACCGAGTTTGTTGATTTATCCACCGTAAAGTCATTCCGATAGCTATCGGAAAGCAAATTGTTCATTTTTGATGCTTTTTTAGTGTTGATAGGACCTGGTCTAATTGATTAAACCGGGTTTCCCAAATCTTTCGGTATTGTTCTAACCATTTGTCTATTTCTTTCATCTTTTCAATTTCAAGAGAGTAGTAAATCTCTCTGCCTTGATGTTCTTGCTTTACCAGTTCGCATTCTGTTAAAATGCGTAAGTGTTTTGAAACCGCTTGCCGTGTTGTGTTAAAGTTATCGGCAATAGCGTTAGGTGTCATTGCTTGCAACGCAATTAAGGCTATTATGGCTCGTCTTGTTGGATCCGCAATTGCTTGAAAAATGTCTCTTCTCATTTGTTTGTTGGTGTAATCGTGAAACCAATCAGTTGCTAATATATGTGCAACTTTTCGGTTTCGCAAATTTTTTTTAGCATTTTTTCTTTAGCTTGTTTTAAATTCAGGGAGAAGCAAGTTTTTCATAGATTATTCCTGTGCAATTGTCACCGTCGCCAATGGTAATTTGTATAGCTAATTTTCCATTTTTGGTATTTAAAGGTTCAACGCCAATTCCTTCTAATTCTAGCAAACATGCATAGGAGGGATTACAACTAACAGACCATCTTCCTGTTTTAACGTTGCTGGCATTAATAAAGGTGTAATAGCCGTCATTAGTTAATTCCAATTTTAAGGGCCATTCGGTATAGATTTCATTTATAAATTCTTTAGACTTATTGTTAAGTTGGTAAAAGCCAACTATATTACTTCTTGCTGGTTCTTTATCAAGTTGTTTATACCCTAGATTCCATCCACAAAAAACAGGATGACAACTTGAAAATAATAAAATTAGGATCACATAAACTAGTCTTTTCATAACATAATTTCTTTCGCCTTTGCGAGGCTGTCCTTCACAGCTGAAGCTCCGCAGGAGTGCCTTTGGCACAATCGCCTGGCCGCAAGGGGATTGCTTCGCCCCGATGAAGAATCGGGACTCGCAAGCCGACCTGCATAAACCCCACTCTCATCCCAATAGTTATCGGCATCCAACTCCCCACTCCATTCACCTTTGCTCAATAACATAATGTCCAGCTTCAAGATTAATCTTACCAGATGCACTTGTTTTACCATTGATAAATGTTTGTTGATCACGAACTATAGCCAAATTAACAGTGGCACTAGAATTGGCCGGAATGGTAATTTCATATCTAATGCCATGCGCTAATTTCTTCCAAGCTGATTTGATCTTACCGTAAGGACCATCGTGCTCTGCCTCGAAATAATCAAGTCCATCAACTAGTTGTGGATCTAGGATAATGTGCTTAAATCCGGGCTGTTTTTCATCCGGCTTGATGCCGCCTAAAGCTTTATAAAACCAGGCGCCAATTTCTCCAAACATGATATGGTTCATCGAAATATCTGATTTAGCATCAATTGGCCAGTTTTCGTACAGGGTTGTAGCGCCGTTAGCAATCCACCAGCCCCAACTGGGAAAGGTTTTTTGGGAAGCTACTTTGTAGGCCACGTCAGCATATCCATTGCTGCTCAATGCATTTAAAATGGCTTTGGTACCCAATAAACCTACGTCCAAGTGAAACCCATCGGCCTCAACTCGCTTCGCTAAATTTTCTGCTACCCTGTTCTGATAAGCTTCGGGCACGATGCCCCAAAATAAGGGTACACTTAATTCGGTCTGAATACCAGTGTTATAAATGGCAGTCGTTTTATTTAAATACTTATCGTTAAACGCATTTTTTATTTTTATCGCCAAAGCATTATATTTTTGATAATCATCGGTTTTACCTAAAATTTTAGCTGCTTTGGCCAATATTACTGCATCTGCGTAGTAATAACATGTGGAGGTAAGTTCTACTGGAGTGGTTGATTTTACCGGAACCCAATCACCCAAACCCCAGGTGGTTAATCCGGTAGGGTAGGTGTCGTCGATATGGTTTATATACCTTCGGATATTATCATAACAATCTTCAAGCAATTTTTTATCGCCATAAAAAAGATAGATGTTCCATGGGATGATGGCGATCGTGCTTGTCCAATCTGGGCCATTTCCCCACTCGTATCCCCATCCATCCGTAGGAATAATTGAAGGCAATACTCCATTTGGCTGTTGTTCATCACGGTGATCGGCTAACCACTTTTCGTAAACGGTAATCCCGTCAAAGCTGTATAGGCCGGTTTCAACGGCTATTTGCGCATCACCGGTCCATCCATTTTTTTCGCGCTGCGGACAATCGGTTGGATAGCCAAATAAGTTCGATAGATAGGAGTTATTGGTAGCATACCAAATTTTATTAATCAATGGGTCTGACGCATTGACCTTTCCTGCCACAGGCACATCGCTATGCATAAAAAAGCCAACAAGATCTTCCTTCTTTAATTGAATCGGATTACTACTGCTCACTTCCACATATTGAAAGCCTTTGTAATTGAAATGGGGCATAAAACTTTCTTCGCCCTTGCCACTTAAAATAACAATGTCTGTTTGAAAGGGATCTGTATCATCAGTTGGCCTATAATGTACATCGATATTTGAAAGATCAGCATGCCCATTAGGATAGAGCCTTTCGGCGTGTTTTATCTTTACCACTGTTCCCGCAGGACCTTTTAACCCTATTTTGCTCACTCCTGAGATATTTCGGCCAAGATCAAAGATGTAAGAGGTGTCGTTAAATTTTTTAATGTTTTTGGCTGCAATTTCCTCAACGTTGCGAACGGGGTGCATTGCCTGGGCAACTATATGTGTTGAAGGTGCAGTGCGTAAAATTACCATTTTCCATTTGCTATCGTCAAATTCTTTGGTGTTCCAACCCATTTGCTCCAATCGGGCATCATAATGCTCGGCAGTGTAGATACTGTTAAAAATAATTGGACTGAGAGATGTTTTCCAATCTTTACCAGAGGTGATGGTTGTGCTCGTACCATCCGTATAGGTAATCTTAAGATCTAAGCAAAACGTAGGACGGTTTCTCCAAGGTGCTCTTTCGAAGTTCCAAACAGCGGTTGATTGATGATTGTACCATCCATTGCCCAATAAAATTCCGATTGCATTCTTTCCTGATCTAAGCAGATTGGTTACATCATAAGTAACATAGAGGGTTCGCCTATCAAAGCGGGTGTACATGGGGTCGAGCCTATGGTTTCCCACTTTTTCTCCGTTCAAATAAAGCTCATATAAACCCGCAGCAGCGATATATGCTCTCGCTGATTTGATTTTCTTCGGAGTTTCAAATGTCTTTCTAAAATAGGGTGCAGGCTTTAGCTTAATATTTTCGCTATCGGAAATCCACGAACCCTGCCAATTTTTTATATCCATCATGCCCATTTCAAAACTGGAGATGTTGATCTTCGTCGACTTTATATTTGCTTGATTGGTGAGGTCTACCCTCCAAAAGTATTTGGTAAACGGTTTTAGGGCTTCTCCATTGTAGGTCTTGAGTGACGAACTCATTTTTACCCATCCCGTGTTCCATTGTTTGGCTTTCCCTTGCGCCAAGCTTATCGAATCGGTACTTACCATTAATCTAAAGGCAATTTGTTTAGCACCCATTCTCGAATCGTCCATTTGCCAAGTAAACCTGGGGTTTGGGTTATCCAATCCTATAGGATTTACTAGATATTCTGTCTTAAGTTGTACTGGCGATTGTCCTAAAACATTAGAAAAAGCAAAAAAAGAAAGGATCAACAAATAAGTTTTAGGCCACTTAAAAAGTATCATTTTTGATAGGTTTATATTGTACTAAGGTATAAAAATGTGGCGAGAGGCAAAAAGAACGAATGCATTGTAAAATTATGGCTTTTTGATGTTTTTCTGGGGGAAATTTAATTTAAGATGGCAAAGTTTTTGATGCTTTCGAAAAATTAATTAATACTGTTAAATTTTTATTAATAGTTAAACTTTCATCCCTAACTACAATCTAAATTCCATGTTTAAAGCACTAACTCTCATTTTTCAAAGCCTGGTGGCGATGTTTATTTTTGTGTTTTTATTTTTGGGTTCCTTTACAAAAGAAGATAGCCCAGACTAAATTCCCAAGTATTGTTATGCCGGCCTTTTGGTTAGCATAACAATACTTTTTTTGGTATATTGGTATATATTTTATTCCTATGAAAAAATATACCTCTCTCATTGTGATTGCACTACTTATTGGTGTATCCACAGCTTTTGTCATAGACGATAACAATCTGGACAATTTTTTAGAAAAGTTTGAAAAGTACACCGCCGAGCGCCCCCAAGAGAAACTCCATCTCCACTTTGATAAACCTTATTACAGCATAGGTGATGATATTTGGTTTAAATCCTATCTAGTAAATGCCGAAGAAAATAAACTCTCTCTTTTAAGCAAAGTTTTATACGTTGACTTAATCGATGATAGAGATTCGATCAAAACGTTTATCCTCCCTATAGAAAATGGCTTGGCATCTGGGAATATAAAGTTAATAGATTCTTTATTCGCCCCTGGTAACTACCAGCTAAGAGCCTATACAAAATGGATGGAAAATTACGACCCAGATTATTTTTTTACCAAAACCATCGCTATTGGTGATGCACTAAATGGAACGGTTGCTGCAAATGCTAATTTTGGAGTTCAAGAAAACAGCGAGGGCACATTACTCAGCGCCGGAATAACCTATAAGAATTTTGAAGGAAATCCAGAAAGCCTAAAACAGGTAAATTATCAATTCCTTTATAAGGATAAAAGCCTGTTTGAAGGGAAAGCGAAAACAGATCAAAATGGGATCGTAAAGATTTCCTACCAATTAAAAAAGGGGTATTTTCCCCAGCAGATTATCCTTAAAACACAACTTGTCAAAAGCGAAAGCAACTACATTTTCAGACAGTTCAAAGTCGAAACCCAGGAAGATAAAACTGACCTTCAATTTTTTCCGGAAGGAGGGAGCTTGGTTGTAGGATTGCGGTCTAAAATTGCTTTTAAGGCTATAGGAGGGGATGGACGAGGGGTTGATGTTAAGGGGTACATCGAAGATCAACAAAAAACAAAAATTGCCGAATTAAACACAGAACATGCGGGAATGGGGTTATTTGCGCTTACACCAACCAACGGGAAGGTTTACACTGCAGTAATCAGTTTAAAAAACGGACTGGAAAAAAGATTTAGCTTGCCCGTTGCTCTCGAACAAGGTATGGTTTTGGGCCTAAATCATTTGGATGATAGCGAACTACTAATGAAGATAGAATCGTCAGACAAAAACCTTGCAAAGGAAGTGATCTTAGTAGCGCAAAATAATGGGGTAGTAGTTTATACCACAAGGATTAAAATGGATAAGCCC
Source organism: Pedobacter sp. NO84 (assembly GCF_059703915.1). Lineage (NCBI taxonomy): Bacteria > Pseudomonadati > Bacteroidota > Sphingobacteriia > Sphingobacteriales > Sphingobacteriaceae > Pedobacter > Pedobacter sp. NO84. The sequence goes on along the minus strand of NZ_AP046575.1, from coordinate 2,010,612 downwards.
TCACTATTAAGCAAGCTTTCTAAAAATTTATTGGCAGAAGGAATTGTACAAATTACCCTGTTTTCAGCAGATCTAATGCCGCTTGCAGAGCGATTGATCTTTGTACAACCTAAAATGAAATTAACGCATGCCACGATTGAAACAAAAGAAAGGTATACCAAACGAGAAAAAGTGAATGTGAACATCAACGTATCCGACCAAAATGCCCATGGACAGATTGGAAGCTATTCTATTGCGGTTATCAATCAGGATAAGGTAAACGCTAAGGAGGAGAAAGAAACTTCCATTGCCTCCAATTTATTGCTTACTTCAGACTTAAAGGGCTATATCGAGAATCCTAATTATTATTTCACGTCAGTTAATCCCGAAAAAATAAGGGCCTTAGACCTTTTGATGCTAACCCAAGGTTGGAGAAGGTTTAAATGGGAGGATGTAAAAGAGGCCAAAAAAACAGAATTTAAATTTTTGCCAGAAAAAGGGTTAAAAATTAGTGGAATGCTAACAACGATAGGTAATAAACCTATCCCATTTGGAAAAGTAAATCTTTTAGTACCTTCTATGATGACATTGATCGATACTGTGGCTGATGCCAATGGGCGATTTGTGTTTGATGAACTGAGTTTTACCGATAGTACGAAGTTTATTGTTCGCGCTAAAAATGCAAAAGACCGCAACAATGTAAAAATTATTTTGGATGAAAATAAGCCCATTCCGTTTAAAACTCCCTGGATCCGCAGCACTGATCAAACTTCATTTGTAAATTACTTGGCTGCCACAGAGAAGATGTATAACGAACTCAATAAATATGGGCTGGTTAACAAAGGCACTACACTTAAAACTGTAGAGATTAGGCAAAGCAAAAGTAAACAGCCCGAAATCTATAAATCGGAAATTCCTCCTTTGGTAAGGGCTGATCATACGCTTACTCCCGATAAACTTCAATCAGCCGGACACCTTACCAACTTATTAAGGGGACTAATAAATGTTTATATCCGTGACAATGTTATTATAGGACATTGTAAGGGTAAAGAAGGTCCGATGTTGATTTTGCTAGATGGTATGCCCTTAGATGATATAGATGGCATAAATCCTATGGCTTTAGCAGGAGTTCAAATTATTACGGGCGGCGATTATGCCGCTGGCGTGGGTGTGGGCTTAAACAGTTTTGGGGTTAAGGGCAGCCCTTGTTTCGGGATAGTGTTTCTTACCACAGAAACCCGTGCCACTAAATACAATACCTATACTCCAACAGGGTTGAGTAGGATTGGACCAGTGGGATATGCCGTAACCAAAGAATTTTACTCGCCCGCTTACGATGTGGTGAATAAAAATGATAAAATGACTGATCTTAGATCGACACTCTATTGGAACCCTAATTTAATTACTGATAAGGATGGAAATGTGAACGTTAGTTTTTTTACGGCTGATGAACCTGGAAAGTACTTGATAACGGTAGAAGGAGTATCCCTAAATGGGCTATTAACAAGGAAAACCCAGGAGTTTAGGGTGAGGTGATCTCTTCGGCTTTTCGAGCGCAGCAATCTCCTTGTTGCTAAGATGTGATTTATAACCGGAAAGGGGATTGTACCATCGGCACTCCTTTGGAGCTTCGGCCATGAAGAATGGCCTCGCAAAGGTGGCAGCCTAAGACAAAACCTCTTTCAGCTTTGCGGTCTGGTAATCAGCTAACTTTTGAAGCGGACCAGAGGCCAACATTTTCATCATCATATTTAAATCAGCAGAAATAATGTGTTTAGCTATGGTTCCTCCATTTTCTGATGGCGTAACTGTCCATTTTAATTCAACATCAAATGGCGGCTTTTCTGTAGGAATGGCAATAATTTCACTATTAGGAACCCTGCTCGAAATTTTAATAGCCAATTTTGCCATGTTCTGTATGGTAAAACTCGCTTCATCCTGTGTTGATGACCAATTGTAAATATTTTCGGGCATTAAATGTTGATGATTATTAAGATCTTCAAGGTAATTATAAACTTTATCTATAGGTAAATTAAGTTCAACAGCACTTTCTATAATGGTCATATTAGCGTTATTAAATGGTAGGATAATGAGATTAAATGTAAGTTAGCTTTTATTTTGCACTTACAGCTACACTTTCGCCCCATGCGGCAGGGTTTTCACGCCACTTGTTCAATAAATTAATGTCATTTTGGGCAATAAAACTATGTTCTGCAGCATAATTAATTAGTGCAGGATAATTAGATAACGTAGAATAGCGACATTTAGCGCTTGCGAAATTTTCTTCGGCTTGATCAAATCCGTAAGTGAAGATGGCTACTAGGCCTGCCACAGATAAACCTGCCGCACGTAGCGCCTCAACTGCCTGTAAACTGCTTTTGCCAGTAGAAATTAGATCTTCGATTACAACAACACGTTGACCTTCAATTAGCTCCCCCTCGATTAAACTTCCTGTACCATGCTCTTTAGCCTTAGATCTTACATAAATAAAAGGTAAGCCAAGTTCCTGGGCTACTAATACGCCCTGTGGAATTCCAGCTGTAGCGACGCCAGCAATTACATCAACTGCTCCAAATTCTTCTTGGATAAGCTGGGCTAATTTTTGACGGATATAGGTTCTAACTGGAGGATGCGACAACGTAATGCGATTATCGCAATAGATTGGAGATTTCCAGCCTGATGCCCAAGTAAATGGATTGTTAGGTTGTAGTTTAACGGCCTTAATCTGTAATAAAAACTCTGCTACCTTTAATTCAATATCACTTTTATTGTACATGCTCCAAAATTAATGATTTATATTTAGGAAAGTGGCTTCTTTGTAGGTTTAAGCACATTAAAAAAATCTCCAAGTTTCAACCTATTGATAATGAACAGATTGATTTGCTAACATTTTACCAAAACAGTTTAAATCTATTATAAAGGTATTATAAACCTAATTTTATAACCAGTTGAGGTATGGATTTCATGTTTTTTTTGATACTTTTAAAATCTATGGTTGAAAAAAAAACCAAACAAAAAAGATAGCGGACTTATTTTACTAATGCCAGCTATTTGCAACCAACCTAATATGAAAAACTATCGAATTTATATCCATAACCAAACCTTGCTCATAACCAAAAGTTTACCCAAGCAAACTGATAAGGTATATCAGCTGGATTCTGCTGATTTCGATTTTCTTGAATTTTATAAAAACTTAAAGAAAGGAAACAAAAAAGAATATGTATTAACCACAAAAACACCTAAAGAGCTGTTTAAAGCAATTAAAAAGAAGTTAACCATAATTAAAGCGGCAGGTGGATTGGTGGAGAATGCCAGGGGCGAGTTTCTGTTTATTTTTAGGAATAAAAAATGGGATCTACCAAAAGGAAAAGTAGAAAAAGATGAGCGCTTAAAAGATACTGCGATAAGAGAAGTGGAAGAGGAGTGTGGCGTTAAAATTGAAAAACGAGATAAATGCCTTTGCAAGACCTATCATATTTACGAGCTTAATGGAAAGATTATCCTTAAAAAAACCAACTGGTATAAGATGTTTGTAAAAGGTGTTCCAAAACTCATCCCTCAGAAGGAAGAGGGCATTACCACCGCATCATGGGTTGGCCCATCGAGGATTAAAGCCAAAATCAAAAATACCTATCCCTTGATTTTAGATGTGTTGGAGGCTGAAGAGTTGATGTGATAATCAGGGAATTAGCTAGTTACAGAAACTGAATCACTTCTTTCGGTACAAACGGACTAACATCTCCATTATTTCTTAAAATATCACGAACAATAGTAGAACTGATGGCCGAATATTCTGGTTTGCTTAACAATAGAATGGTTTCTACATCGGGCATCATGGTTTGATTAATCTGTGCGATTGCCCTTTCATACTCAAAATCCGACGCAGAGCGGATGCCGCGAACCATATACTTTGCATTTATCTTTCTACAAAAATCCACTGTCAACCCTTCATATAATTGAACATCAACGTTTGAAAATGACGCAAAAATGGTTTGTACAATTTCTTCTCTTTTATCGGCAGAAAGAAAATTTTGCTTCGAACTGTTTAACCCAATTCCTACTATAACCTGATCAAATAAAGGTAATGCCCGTTTCAAAATATCAACGTGGGCAATGGTGATCGGATCAAATGAACCAGGAAATAGAGCAATCTTCATAGTCAAATGTAGTTAATTTATATTTTACCACCTAAGAGTGCTAAGAAACCTAAGTCTCTGCTTTAGGTGTGTTCCTTAGATGCCTTAGCAATCTAAGGTGGTTAAACCTTCTCGAAGAAACTAAAAGACGAGTTCCCATACTTTCGCACCTCGGTAAATCCTGGCAATTGATTTAGCTTTAACATGGGTGGATGTTCTACAATTAAAGTTCCATTATCACTTAAGAGGTTATTTTGCATCACCAGTTGGGGAATTAACGGAATATTAGGCAAATCATAGGGCGGATCTGCAAAAATGAGCTGATACTGATTGGTATCTTGGGCCAAAAACTTAAAAGTATCTGCTTTCTGAGGATCAATTTGGGTTAAATCGTACTGTTCTACTACAGATTTAAGCCAAAAAACGCAGCCTGCATGTTTATCAACCGAAGTAACGTGTTTAATTCCGCGTGATGCAAATTCGATGCTAATGCTTCCAGTTCCACTGAAAAGATCTAGAACGTTGCAATTTTCAAAATCGTAGGTATTGTAAAGAATGTTAAACAACGCTTCTTTCGCCATATCAGTTGTGGGTCTGACCGGTAGGCGGGCAGGTGCATTAAATACTTTTCCCTTTAATTTTCCGCCGATTATACGCATTGATTAAGTGCTAGTAAGCTGCTATAATAATGCGCGGGCATATCATTTAAAACTTCTTGGTTAAGTTTATCATCGATAACGGTGAATGTGATTTCGTTAAAATACTTCTTCAGGCACTGGTATTTTTCATCACCTTCGTGAATAATTCCGCTCAAAAACACCTTCGTTTCGTTTGAGTTTATGTCTAATTGGCTTATGGCCAACAAAATGTAATAATTAAATTCTTCAGTAGTTGTAATTTCAAAGACCTGTTGAAATTGAATTTTATTGCTTTTTACATAAAGGATATTCAAGGCGCTAACCGTAAGATCTAAAATCAGTGCATCTCCTTTAGTATTTTCTGCAAAAGAAAGTAGCCCCGCTAATTCTTGATATTTTTTGCTCTCTGGTAGTTGGGCTTCAAGAATTTCTTCAGTTGATTTTGGCAAAGAAAATACAGTTGTAAAACCAAAATGGTCTTGTACTTGGGCATATACATTCTCATTTTCTAAGGCCGTAAAATATTGGGCATGGGCCGATAAATCATTCTCGCTGTAGAAATCATTAGGGATAGCGATGGTATTTGAGGTATTTAAAGCAATTTTTACTTCCCGATAGGGTAGGTTAAGATAAGGATCAAATTTTAATCTTTCGGCAAATTTTTGGGCAACATCTTTGCATTCCTGCTCATCAAAAACAGCGGTTACTTTTTTTGCTTCATGATTAATAATGGCGTATGATAAACTATCCAGACCAACTTTGATCAATAAATTACAAGAGAATGCGGTATCTGGATCAAATGTAGGATCTATAAGTAAAATAGCGTTGCTGTTGTTCATGTGTTAGCAAAAATAACTTTTTTCTATAACATTACCATCGCATCTTTGCTAAATGGATAAAACCAACCTGATTGCCCAATCCTATCCCTTCGAACCTACAGCAGAACAACTGGTTTTTTGCAAGCAAGCAACAACCTTTTTACGACAGCAGGATACCAAAAAATGTTTCGTTTTAAGAGGATATGCGGGTACCGGTAAAACTACATCCATAGCAGCTCTGGTTAAAGCGCTTCCCCACTTTAGGTTAAGAGTTGCTTTGTTAGCACCAACAGGAAGAGCGGCAAAGGTGATCAGTAACTATACCAATAAAAGAGCACTAACTATCCACAAGAAAATTTATAGAAGAAAAAGTGCGGTGGCTACAGAGATGGCTTTTCAATTGGCGCCCAACCTGGCAGAACATACCTTATTTATCGTTGATGAGGCCTCGATGATAGCCGATGAATGGAATCCCCAGAGTGGCTCTTCTTTTTTAAAAGATCTGATCGAATTTGTATATCAGCTTGCACCAAATGGAATGGACAAAAATTGTTCCTTATTGTTTGTTGGGGATACCGCTCAATTGCCCCCGGTTGGCAGTACGGAAAGTCCGGCGCTGAACGAAAAATACTTAACAGACAACTTCGGATTAAAAGTAACAGCCGTTGAGTTAAAAGAAGTAGTCAGGCAAGAAAAAAAATCAGGAATTTTAGCTAATGCAACGATATTGCGGAACTTGATTAATACCTACGAAGACCAACAAAAGGTGATGCCAAAGTTTATCACCAAAAGCTACAAAGATATTTTTAGCATGACGGGCGTTAAATTGGTTGAGGGGCTGGAATATGCCTATAGTAAATTTGGAATAGAGAATGCGTTGGTAGTTTGTAGGTCTAATAAATCAGCCAATGTGTACAACAATCAAATCAGGGCTAGATTACTGTATCGGGATGAAGAGTTGAGTGGCGGAGATCAGATCATGGTGGTTCGGAACAATTATTTTTGGTTGCCTGATCATCCGGAGGCAGCATTTATAGCCAATGGCGATATGGCAAAGGTGGTGCGCGTGCGTAAAGAAGAAGAAAGATACGGACTGCGATTTGCAGAAGTTCAACTTGAGTTTCTAGATTTTTTAGATGCGGGAACGATTTCTTGTAAAATTATATTGGATACCTTGCAGGCCGAAACACCAAATCTCTCCTATGAAAAAAATAAACAGCTTTTCGATGGGTTAATGGAAGATTATAATCACCTGCCCAGTAAGCGCGAAAAAATGCAGGCGATAAAAGAAGACCCTTATTACAATGCACTTCAAATCAAATTTGCATATGCTGTAACCTGCCATAAAGCACAAGGTGGACAATGGGATGCTGTTTTTGTAGATCAGGGCTATTTAACCGATGATATGGTGGATCTTGATTTTTTAAGATGGCTATATACCGCATTAACCAGGGCCAAAAAAGTGTTATTTCTAGTTAACTTTTCTCAAAATTTGTTTGCTACGCAGCAAGACTTAACCTAAACTTACGAAGTCTTAACACGCAAAAAAAAAATGTCTCAACAACTGTCGAGACATTTTCTGCATCAAATAAATAAATAAAAAAAATACTTACTTATCCAACAACTCTTACGTTTTCCGCTTCTGGACCTTTTTTTCCTTCTTTCACTTCATACTCAACTGTTTGTCCTTCTTGCAAAGATCTTACAGAACCACCCAATGCTGAGTGATGGCAGAATATATCTTTACCGCCTTCTTCCGGGGTTATAAAACCAAATCCTTTAGAATCATTGAACCATTTTACTGTACCTGTCATAACTTCTTTTTTATTAAATTAAAAAGTGAAGATAACAATTTCAATACAAAAGCTTAAATTATTTTTATACAATTACAAATTTTAACCAAAAAACCCGCAATAAAGTATGCTTTGGGCATTTATCGAGAAGAAATTTTTTACATTTAGCTTATAAAAACGCAAAAAGGTGTAGCCCTTACAAGCTACACCTCACAAAAAAACTCCCTTAAGTAGATTCTACTCATCTATAAATACGTTTGAAAAGACAAAAGGTTTGCTAAATTTTAAAATATTTTTACACTATTAATTAATCCGCTAAGTGATCAACAACAATTTTAATGTCCTGATGCCCAATGGTAATAGCGCGTTCTTTGTAAAGGCCGCCGATTGCTTTTTTGAAAGCGCTCTTGCTGATCTGGAAGCGCTCATAAATTTCTTCTGGTGTACTTTTGTCGCCAAGTGAAATTTGCCCCCCATTTTCTCTAAGTTCTTTTAAGATCACCTCTTTGGTATCCAAGATATGGCTGTATCCCAATGGCTGTAAACTCAAATCGATTTTACCTTCTATTCGTACTTTTTTAATCCATCCCTTTCTCTTTTCGCCGGCCTGTAAATTAGAAAATAGCTCATTATGGTAAAGTAAGCCGATATATCTATTGTTAATGATAGCGTTAAAACCAAGATCTGTTTTTTCACTGATCAATAAACCCACTTCATCGCCCTCATCAAAATCAAAATCATCTTCTTCTATGAATCTATCCAGTCTGGATGAAGCCAACATCCGTTGATTGCTTTCGTCTAAATAAACATAAACCACATAGCTTTCTCCCTTGTGCATTGGTCTTTTTTGCTCGCGAGTGGGTACGTAAACGTCCTTTCCAATCCCAAGATCCAGATAGGCACCATCATCTGTAGCATCAACTACTGTTAAAAATGCAAAATCACCTACTTCGGCACGGGCATGTTGCGTGGTTGCAATGGTGTTTCCATCCTTATTAACAAAAACGAAAACACGAATATCATCACCTAGTTCAAGGCCCTGTGGAACATCCATATAAGGCAATAAAATCTCTCTATCCCCATCTGATAAACTTAAACCATCACTGTTTTTAGCCGCAACCCTCAGCTCGTTATATTTTCCTACTGTTATCATTTTTTTTTAGCTACAAGCTAAAAGCCGAGAGACCAAAGCTGCTTTAAGCTTTAATCTTTAACCTTTAGTTTAATACGTTAAGCTATTTTCTCCAATAGCTGTTATTGGTGCAAAGATAGGTATAAGTTTGGAGTTTGGAGTTTTGAGTAAACCCAACTCCCAACTCCTAACTCCGTCCCGGTTCGTAATGTAGTCCTGGAGAAAGCCAATACAATAAAACTATTCTCGAATAACGATAATTGAAAGGAGAAAACAATAAGCTGGCCCCAAATAAGATGCTCACAAAATACCATAGGTTCTCGTATTCCAATGTAAGCCCACAAATATAGGCTGCTATACTTACGGCAATCATTTCCACTATATTCATAGCATAGCTAACAAACATGGCAACGTAAAAATAGCCAGGTTCACGTTCAAATTTAAGATTGCAATGTGGACAATATTCGTTCATTTTCTGGATTTTAAGTCCGTAGGTGGCACCGACAAATACTTTTCCTACTCGGCAACGTGGGCATTTGGCATTGGTAAACGCATGCCACTGCGAAATATGTAAGGCGTTATTCTCTTTAGTTGATTGCATGTGTATTAGTGTTTAATTTTCTGAATTTTTCTGGTGTTACCCCTGCATATTTTTTAAAGAATTTGATAAAATAAGATTGATCATCAAAGTTTAATTGAGCACCAATTTCGGATACTAGTAAATCTACATTGATCAGCAGGCGTTTGGCTTCTAAAATTACCCTATCTCTAATTAAAGAACCCGCAGAGGCACCCAAAAAATCATTGCAAAGTGCATTTAAATGGTTTGGGGTAATGTACAATAACTCCGCATACTGTTTTGGTAACCTTAAATGCATGTAATTTGTTTCTATTAAATTTTGAAAACTCCTTAACAGGGTACGGTTGTATGAATTTTTGATAGGGATTTGGGCTTCGTCTGAAATCCTACTTATTTCTATGAACAATTTTAACAATAAGGTTTTAACCAGATCATCATTGATCAATGGATTGCGTTGGCCCTCATGAAGCATTTCTTCGAAAATTGCACTAATTTTTTGCTGCAAGGAAGATGGAAGGTCAATCACTTGTTGGTCTGGTTGCCCACTAAAAAAACTGAAACGCTCCAGATAGTCGGCCTTCAATAGAAAGGAATGTAAATAATCTATAGAAAAGTTGATCAGATAACCATCTGGCTCAGTAGTAAAGTTCCAACTATGTACCTGGCCAGGCACCATGAAATAAATGAGCCCCGGTTTAACCTCAAATTTTTTAAAATCGATGTGCTGGTTTCCACTACCGGCCGTAAAAAACACCAAATGGTAAAAAGAATGCCTATGTGCCGAATGTAAGTGGTGATGTTGTTGTGCATAAGACCCAAATCTGCTTACCAAAATACCTTCATTTTTATAAGAAGCAAGGTTTTCTATGGCATAAACGGGAATGTTCGTTTTCATATTACAAAGGTACAGGAAAGCTTCCTAATCCAATGGTATTATGTTGGGATTAAATGGTACTTTTTACTGATGTTCTGGTCCCGATAGCTATCGGGATTTAATCTGGCCCAAGAGATCCTGGCCAGGAGATCCTGTACCCAAGGAAGATAATATGTAAGACAAGATTACATCCCGATTTTATCGGAACTCGACTAACCATTAAATAGCAATCATTTTTTGCGGAAATTGATTACTGTGCGATAAAATCATGTTCATGATATAATCGTTAGAAGGATAGGGGGTAATGGTAGATTTTAAGGTTTCCAAATCGTTGATATCCGTATAGTGAGAAATATATCCCATGCCATAAAATTTACCTTTTTCTACCCATAGACAACTTTTTTCATCATCGACCCTGCCATTATCTAATAAAGCAAATGATGGCAATAAACTTTCTAGTTGTTTAATCGCTTGGTGTACACGATAATTATAATCTTCGGCACTTTCCTCGCCAATGCAGGCCCCAAGGCAACTTGAGGATTCATGGCCTGTGCAAGCTGCTGGTGTTGACTGGATAAAACATAATTTTTCGCACAGCTGATGTTGGGCTATAAGATCCCTCAATAGTTGATGCCCATCCAACAAATGATTGAAACTATAAAGAACTGCACCATTTTTCCGGTATTTATCAATTCCCAATCGGATATAGCCTTTCTGGTCTTCAAAATGGTATAGGGAATATTTCTGTTCAAAGCGTTTCATGGCCCTATTGTTTTCTGGCCAAAGTTTTTTAATTTCTGTGGCTTCCAAAATAAAGGCCATCAACTCTGTTCCGCACAGCTCGAAATCTATACTATGGATACTTTTTAAGAAATTTTGACGCTGTTGGCTAACGTTATGTCCACTAAAGTGAGTGCTTACCCTTTTTTTAAGCTCTTTAGCTTTGCCTACATAAATTACCTTTCCTTTTTCGTTCTTAAAGTAGTAAACACCGGTTGAATTGGGTAACTTATCTATTTCTGAGCGATGTAAATTGGGCGGCAAGGTCTGTTCTTTCGAAGTTTTTTGAAAGGTACCCGGAATTAAACCATCTGTATCTTTCTCGATTAATAGACCCAAAATAACGGCAGTTGCGGCAGCATCGCCTCCGGCCCGGTGCCTATTGTTTATTGGGACAGACAATGCCGTACAAAGTTTACCTAAGCTGTAGGAAGCCAAACCTGGGAACAATTTTCTGCTCAAACGCACGGTACATAGTTTTTTGCAGGATAAGGAATAGCCACAGGCTTCTAAATGATGCCTGATAAAAGAATGGTCGAAATTAACATTATGAGCTACAAATACCTTATCGTGTAACAACTGGTAGATTTTATCGGCAACCTCATTAAAAGAAGGGGCTCCGGCTACAAGCTCATCGTTTATACCAGTTAAAGCCTGAATATGAAAAGGGATAGGTTGTTGAGGATTAATTAATGTTTCATACCGCTCAATCACGTTCACTCCATCATGAACATGAATGGCTACTTCTGTAATACCATGCGCAGCGGCATAGCCTCCAGTGGTTTCGATATCAACAACAGCATATAACATAAGCAAATATATACTAAAAAAATTAGTAAAGAAAAAAAGTTTAGCGATAAGCGTTTTGCGATAAGCGAACCCACCGCTTTACGCTTAACCCCAAACGCTCCACTTAAAAAATATTTCTTCGAATGTAATAAACATACCATTCTAACGTCTATATATATGAGAGCGTTAATTTAGATGACGGGGATAGGGCTTAGGCTTTATCCCCGTCTCTTTTTTAAGGGGATTACACAGATTATGTAGATTACACAGATCTAGGCGATAAGCGAACCAAACCGCCTTTGCCACCTGCTATTCGCAAAACGCCAAAATGCTCCAGGCCCTTAGCTAAGCCTTCTTTCTAAAATAGAAATAGCAAAGTGCCATTAAGCAGCAAACACCCAATAGAAATCCTCCTAGCGTATCTGTAAACCAATGTGCCCCTAGATAAATTCTGGAGAATGGAATGGTAACGATATAAAATGCAGAAATGTAAGTTACTATATTTTTGGTGCGTTTTGGAATGCCTTTTATTGTTTGCATCAACACAATCATAAACCCAAAAAATAGGATATAGGATAGCACATGCCCACTGGGAAAGCTATTGTATCTATTGATTTCTACTAACCGTACATAAAATTGTGTAGGTCGGGGCCTATTAATCATGTTTTTAATGGCCAGAATAAGTAGTCCGGACAATAAGATGGAGGTAATAAAATACGCTTCACGTTTTAATTTATACTTAAAGAATATAAATGCAACTATAACTACCATGAGCAGCGAGTAGGGCAGTTCGCCGAAAAAGCTGATCCCCAACATGATCTTATCCAAAAAATCTGAATGGTAGGTCTGCACCAACAATGAAATTTTATGGTCGAGTACCGGAATAGGATGATAAACTACAAAAATGCCAAGGGCTAAAAAGCAGATTGCAAACGCAATGAAAATAAGGACGAGGAATTGATTTCTTTTGAGCATTTATCTTTATATTCATCGGATGACGTATATTCATCTGATGACTTATAGTCATCAGATGAATAAAGATAAACAATTTTAAAACGTTCCTACATGACAAAAAAATTATACCCCATTTTAAGTTTATTAGCTATCATCATCTTATTCTTGTCTTGTTCTCCTAAAATGAGTAGTACTGATGTTGCTAGCAGCGGTTTAAAAGTGATGACGTATAATATTCATCATGCCAACCCACCTTCAAAGCCAGGTCTTATTGATTTGGATGCCGTAGCCGAAGTAATCAAGAAACAACATCCCGACCTGGTTGGACTTCAGGAAGTGGATCGTTTTACGAAAAGATCTGGAAATATCGATGAAGCAAAGCTCTTAGCAGAAAAAACGGGCATGCATTTCGAGTTTTTTAAAGCCATAGACTATGATGGGGGCGATTATGGTGTAGCGATCTTAAGTAAATACCCAATTTCGAAGGCCACCCATTTGGCATTGCCCCAAGTAGCTAAAGGAGAGCCGAGAGTGCTTTCTTATGCTAGCATCCTACTCCCAAACAAAAGAACCATACTTTTTGCCAACACACATTTGGATGCCACAAGGCCAGATAGCAATCGCGTGGCGCAGATGCAAGCCATCCTTAGGGAATTGGAAACTACTACACAACCCATACTCTTAGTAGGCGATTTAAACTGCGAATCTAAGTCGAAACCTATTGATTTATTGGATAAGGAATTTAAACGTAGCTGTACAGCAAGTTGTGCCTATACCATCCCGCAAGATTTCCCAAAAAAGACTATCGACTATATCGCCCTAAAAAATGCAAACTGGAGGGTAACCGCCCATAATGTGATTGAAGAGACCTATGCGTCAGATCACAGGCCTGTGGTATCTACGTACCAATATAAGTAGGACTATCGGTTGATAATTTTCCGATTAACAAAAAATTGTTAGATTTAGTTAACCGTATCTAAAAAATTAAAACAACATATCAATAAGTATTAAAACAGTATTATGAACCGTAGAAGTCTGATCAAAAATTTAGGGGTTACTTTGGGTGCAGCAATTCTTGCACCAGAAGCCATTGCAAAGATTAGCGATGACACCTTTAGTTATAGCATTCCATCCAACCCAAAACACCTGCCATTTGCTAAAGCCGTAACTGCTATTACCTGTGGTGCGGGTAACAGGGGAAATGTGTATGGAGGTTTTGCTGCGGCAAATCCAGATCAGTTGGATATTATAGGAGTTGCAGAACCCATCCCTTTTCGGAACGATAAATACAGTAAAATACACAACATCCCTACAGAAAATCGATTTAATACTTGGGAAGATGTGTTTAAACGTCCAAAATTCGCAGATGCCGTAATCATTTCTATGCCAGATAACCTGCATTATCTGCCCTGCATGAAAGCGCTAGAAATGGGATACGATGTGTTATTAGAAAAACCTATTGCGCCAACCGAGAAAGAATGTCGAGCTATTTTAGCCATGGCAAAAAAGACAGGCCGAATAGTTGCCGTATGCCACGTATTGAGGTATGCCCCATATTTTGTTAAGATGAAACAATTGATAGCTGCAGGCGCAATTGGTCCGGTAATGAGCGTGCAGCATCTAGAGCCAATAGAGCATACCCATATGGCACATTCATATGTGAGAGGTAATTGGCATAATTCTAAAGAAACTACTCCCATACTTTTAGCTAAATCATGTCATGATCTGGATATTATCAAATGGGTAATTGATAAACCTAGCGAAGAAATAATTGCCATGGGCGATTTAAAATGGTTTAAGTTGGCGAATGCACCCGAAGGAAGCACAAATCGTTGCACCGATGGATGTAAAGTGGAAAGAGAATGTCCTTATTCGGCAATTAAAGAATATGTAGAACGAGGAAATAGAAATTCCGTTCTCGACATTCCTGCAGATGCGCCTGATAAGAAAGCCGTAATTATGGATCGCCTTAAAACCACTAATTATGGCCGGTGTGTGTATCGCATGGATAACGACCAACCTGATCATTACATTACGAGCATCCGTTTTAAAGATGGCATTACCGCAAATTTTTCAATGGAAGCCTTTGCTTCTTATGCCGGTAGGCGAACTCGGGTATTTGGTGCCATGGGCGATATGGTTGGTGATATGACCGAACTGGTGGTAAATAATTTTAAAACGGGTAAATCTGTGACGCTAAAACCCATTGCTGAAGATGTAGATGGTTATAAAAATAGTGGGCACGGAGGTGGAGATTGGTTATTGGCTAAAGATTTTGTTCAGGCGGTTGCACATCAGGATGCAAAAATGCTCACTTCTACAATCGATGAATCTATAGAAAGCCATTTGATGGGTTTTATGGCCGAGAAAAGTAGGAAGACCAAAAAAGTTACATCCATTATTGTATAATTTAGATATGTTTATAACCTTGAACAAGTTTAATCTAATTATCCCGTATTAAATGAATCTACAACCCGAAACTTTCCACAATAAATATATCATTGGAATTTCTTTTATATCAGCATTGGGTGGGTATCTGTTCGGGTTCGACTTTGCCGTAATTTCTGGGGCCCTCCCTTTTTTAAAAACTGCCTATCAGTTAACTGCAATTGGAGAAGGCTTTTTAACAGCCTCATTGGCCTTAGGCTGTATTATAGGTTGTTTAATGGCAGGACGATTAACGGATAAATATGGCAGAAGGCCCGGATTGATGTTAGCGGCAATTATCTTTGCCATATCTTCTCTTGGGATTGCCTTGTCGCCAAATTTTAGTTTCTTTATTGTGATGCGCCTGGCTGCTGGTATCGGTGTTGGCATGGCCTCCATGGTGTGTCCGATGTATATTGCCGAAATCTCTCCATCAAAAGTAAGAGGGCGTAATGTTGCCATTAACCAGCTAACCGTTGTAATTGGAATTTTGGTTACCAATTTGGTTAATTATTCATTAGCTGATCATGGGCCCGAAGCATGGCGATGGATGTTTGGTTTAGGCACTATCCCTTCCCTTGTATTTTTAATTGGAGTAGTTTTTTTGCCAGAAAGTCCGCGGTGGTTATTAAAAGAAGGAAAAACAGAGAAAGCCCAGGCTGTTTTAACCAAAATTGGTTCTATAACATTTGTAGAAAATACGATGTCGGCCATCAATAAATCTTTGGTCGGCATTCAAAAGCAAAGCTATAAAGCAGTATTTGCCAAGGGCGTAAGGCCAGCAGTAGTGGTAGGCATTACATTAGCTGTATTTCAGCAGTTCTGTGGGATGAATGTGATTTTTAATTATACCTCCAGTATCTTCGAATCGGTTGGAGCAAACTTGGATCGCCAGTTGTTCGAAACCGTTTCAATTGGGATAGTTAATTTATTTTTTACCATCCTGGCTATGTTTATCGTTGATAAACTAGGCCGTCGCCCATTAATGCTTATTGGATCTTTGGGTTTGGCCATATTGCATATCACGTTGGCATTTATGTTGCAAAAAAGTTATCCAGCAGAGCTGATTTCTATTTGTGTATTGTTGGCAATTAGTGTTTATGCACTATCATTAGCACCTGTAACATGGGTATTGATCTCAGAAATTTTTCCCAACAAAATTCGTGGGGCCGCTTCTTCAGTAGCAGTGGTTTCGCTATGGATAGCCTATGCGATCCTTACCTTCACTTTCCCCATTTTAAAAGGAATGATGGGAACTTTTGGTCCGTTTTATCTATACTCGGGCATTTGCTTTTTAGGCTTCCTGTTTGTGTTAATGAAAGTAAAAGAAACAAAGGGCCAAACCTTAGAAGAATTAGAAGATAATTTAATCAGACACTAATCGTCAATAAAAAAAAATAAGCATTTCGAATGGAAAAGTCGTACGTAAACGTTTGGGAAGAACAGGTAATGATTCCTACCTATCAGATTGGTAAACCGGATCAAAATCCGATGTTCTTCGAGAAACGTATTTATCAGGGAAGTAGTGGTGCGGTTTATCCAAATCCAATTGTCGAAAAAATAGCAGATGAAAAGGAAGACAAAGCGTATAAAGGACTTTTCTTAGAAAACGAATACCTTAAAATTATGATCCTTCCCGAGCTTGGAGGCAGGGTTCAAATGGCTTATGATAAGATAAAGCAACGTCATTTTATCTATTACAACCAGGTGATCAAGCCTGCATTAGTAGGCTTAACCGGACCCTGGATTTCTGGAGGAATAGAATTTAATTGGCCCCAACACCATAGACCAAGTACTTTTAATGCGATCGATTATAAGATCGAGGAAAATGCAGATGGAAGTAAAACCGTATGGGTAAATGAGATAGAACAAATGTTTCATACTAAAGGGATGGCGGGTTTTACGCTGCATCCAGGAAAGGCCTACCTAGAAATTAAGGCTAAATTATACAACAGATCATTACTGCCACAAACCTTTTTGTGGTGGGCAAATCCGGCAGTTAAAGTAAACGATCATTACCAATCTGTATTTCCACCAGATGTTAATGCCGTTTTTGATCACGGGAAACGCGATGTCTCTACATTCCCCATCGCCACTGGCACCTATTATAAAGTTGATTATGCGCCTGGAACCGATATTTCTTGGTACAAAAATATCCCCGTTCCAACCTCTTATATGGCCATTAATTCTGAATATGATTTTGTTGGTGGATATGAGCATGATACACAGGGTGGAGTGCTGCATGTGGCCAATCACCATGTGTCGCCAGGTAAAAAGCAGTGGACTTGGGGGCATAGTGATTTCGGACAGGCCTGGGATCGCAATCTTACAGACGAAGATGGCCCTTATATTGAACTGATGACCGGTATGTTCACCGATAATCAGCCAGATTTTACGTGGTTATTGCCGAACGAGGAAAAATCTTTCACGCAATATTTTTTACCTTACAAAGAACTTGGGGTAGTAAAAAATGCCACAAAAGATATCTTATTAACCATTAATAAAATTGGCAACCAGATTATCCTTAAAATTTACGGAACATCTATCCAGTCAGACGTTAAAATTGAACTGAGCCATCAGGGAAAATTAATATTTAGTGATGTTGTTGAACTGGATCCTAAAGTAGTGTACGATAAAAATATAGCCGTAGACCTATCTTTAACTGAGGAAGAATTAGTGTTAACATTAAAGGATTCTAAGGGTAAAGAACTGATCAGCTATGCTCCGGCCTTAAATAAAAAGAATGCAATTCCAGAAGCTGCGAAACCGGCATTATCGCCCTCGGCAATTAAAAATAACGAACAATTATTTCTTACTGGGCAACATTTAGAACAATATCGTCATGCTACCTATAATCCTGTGCCTTATTATGAGCAGGCGTTGATAAATGATCCTGGCGATTTTCGTTGTAATAATGCATTAGGATTATGGTATTTAAGACGAGGACAATTTGCTAAGAGCGAGGCTTATTTTAGAACGGCGATCACTACAGGAACAGGTAGAAATCCAAATCCCTACGATACAGAACCTTATTATAATCTGGGTCTTTGCTGCAAATTTTTGGCTAAGGATGATGAGGCATATCAGGCCTTTTATAAGGCAACCTGGGGGAAGAGTTGGCAGGATAGTGGTTTTTTAGCAATTGCAGAAATAGACCTGTCGCGAGGCGATAACCAACTTGCCTTAGAACATTTAAATTTATCATTGGATAGGAACGCCAATAATAGCAAGGCCCACGCTCTAAAAGTTATTGCGCTCTATAAATTGGGCGAAGGTGAACAGGCTATAGAAGCTGCAAAGTTAGCTTTAACGAAAGATCCATTTAACTTGGGTGTACTTTTTGCATTGGCAAATTGCTATCGCCTACTGGGGGAAGAAAAATTAAGCGAAACTTCCCTTAAAGAAATGTTGGATCTATCTAGGGGCGACGCACAAAATTTTATTGCTTATGCGATAGATTTTGCCAACGCTGGATTGTACGAAGAGGCTATAGACCTGTTAAGTTGGGCCGTACAGCCCAAGGGCACAAATCCTATCGTATTTTATTGCTTAGCATCATTTTATGATAAATTGGGAGATAAAGACCAAGCCAAATCACAACTAAGCAACGCACAATTTGCCGATCCCTATCTGTGTTTTCCAAATCGACTAGAAGAAATTAATATATTGAAATGGGCAATTAGTGCAAATCCCACAGATGCGAAAGCACCCTATTATTTAGGGAATCTGTTTTACGATAAGCGCCAATATGAGGATGCCATTCAGTATTGGGAGCAGTCGGCCAATTTAGATAGTAATTTCCCAACATCTTTAAGAAACTTGGGCATTGCCTATTTTAATAAGTTAAATGAGCCACAAAAAGCATTGAAACACTTTGAGAATGCCTTTAGATTAGACCCAAGTGATGCACGGGTGTTGATGGAGCTGCACCAACTTTACAAACGATTAAACAAAACCCCCGAAGAGCGAAATCAGTTTCTTTTAAAGTATCTAAAAACGGCCTATCAGAGGGATGACGTGTACTTAGAGCACGTATCCATTGTCAATTTTTTGGGCAATTATGAAGATGCATTGGCTTTATTAACCAATCGCCAGTTTCACCCCTGGGAGGGAGGCGAAGGTAAGGCCTCCGGACAGTATGTGTACAGTTTGGTTCAATTGGCCAAACAGGCCATCAAACGCGGTGATTTTATGAAAGCCATTTATATCCTAGAAAGAGCCCAGCAATATCCACACAATCTTGGAGAAGGAAAACTATATGGCGCCCAAGAAAATGATATCTTTTATTGGCTAGGATGCGCCTATGAAGGCCTTAAGGACGAAGCAAATAAGCAATCCTACTTTGAAAAAGCTACGATCGGGTCGAGCGAGCCCTCAGCCGCTATGTTCTATAATGACCAACAGCCTGATCAGATTTTTTATCAAGGATTGGCCTGGAAAAAGCTGAACGAAAGCGAAAGAGCAAAAGAGATTTTCAATAATTTGCTTCAATATGGCAATGAGCACTTAAACGATGATATCAAGGTTGATTATTTTGCTGTTTCCCTACCCAATCTTTTGATATTTGAAGATGATCTAAACATTAGAAACCAGATCCACTGTTACTTTATGCAAGGATTGGGCTATTTGGGTTTAGAAAAAACCGAGAAAGCGAAAGAAGCGTTTCAACAGGTGCTAGCCTTAGATGCCGAACATCAAGGGGCGAAAAGCCACTTGGAGATGGTAACTGACTAGGATGCTAGGATCGACTAGAATTATCAGGATTATAGGATTGCCAGGATTATTGGGTTTTGATAAGCTAAAATTGAAACATATAAGAAATATAAGAGCATATAAGTTAACACGGCACTTTCTTATATGTCCTTATATGTCTTATATGTTTAAAAATAGCCACCATATAAGACTTATAAGTTAGGGCGGGCACCCTTACGTGTTAAAAAAATAGCTACCACTAAAATGATTAAAAAATATTGTGTTATACTGATACTTTTATTGTTGGTTAATGTTTCTAAACTTCAGGCACAATCAACTGTTGCTGCGAAGTTCGACACGGTTAGCATGCAATTTAAGGGAACCAAATATCAACAGGCCACCTATCTGTTGCGCTACGTTAAAAAATATGCCAATTTAGGAGATAGCTTAACTTCATTACCACCATTTTTGGATTCATTGTTAACGGGAAAAGTTAAACTCTTTCGTAAAAAGAAATTGCAAAGATATTTAAGCAAGGAGCATATCATGGATGAAGAAATCGGAGGGTCCATCGATTCTCCATTATCTGCAGTGGCTGATAAAAGAGCGAGTTATTTTGTAATACATGATACGAGTAATTTCTTAACGGGTGCTACCGATTTCCCAAACAACATTGATTCGGTTTCGTGGACGGGAAACAGACTTGATAACAAAAAGGATTTCAAATACACGCACATCTTCATTAACAGACTGGGTGCATCCATCACTTCCAATAATTTGAGCAAGCCTGTTCATGCTACCAAGTTCGAAAGCCCAGTTAAAAATCTATTGATCACAACAAATATAGTGGGCAGCTTTATTCATGTTGAGGTAATCCAGCCTCGGATTGCCGATCCGGGCAAGAAAAACGATGCCATATCTATTATTCCAGGGTTTAGCGAAGCACAGTATAAAAGATTAGCATTAATCTACATGATCGCAAGCTTTAGAAAAGGCGATTGGTTGGTTCCTACATTTCATGCTGTAATTGATAATGGCATTCCTGATGGACATGATGACCCGCAGAATTTTGAAATCGAAAGGTTTGATCGATTTTTACGATTAATCTATCAGGATATTAATAAATAGGAATTCTTGAGGTGTAAGTGTGAGCCTGTGGAAAGCCGAATTGAATTTATGTTGTGCTTCGACAGGCATCACATTTTTAGATTACTGTTTTACCCATTGTTGTCACACTGAGCGTAGTCGAAGTGCAAAAAATGCATTTTAATGGTAACCATGGCTTCGACTACGCTCAGCCTGACAATGTGGGACTCACTTGATATATCTTTTGAGTGTTCGACCCCCACTATACACGCAAGGCTCAGCGCTTTAACGCTCTACGCCCCAAGCCCCATGACTTACTCTTTATCCAGGCTCGAGCTCGCCTTTGTATCTTTCATCAATACATAAACGCAGAGTGAAATAAAAATACACCCAGTGATATACCAATAATAATATTCTTCATGGTGGATACCTTTTAACCATAAAGCAATATATTCTGCAGTGCCCCCAAAAATTGCTACAGTTAGTGCATACGGTAAACTCACCCCTAGGGCTCTAATTTGGGCAGGAAAAAGCTCAGCTTTAACGATGGCATTGATGCTCGTATATCCGCTAACAATAATTAATGCGATCATTAATAATATAAAGGCCTGCCATTGAGAAGTAGTTTCGCTCAACAGGGTGAGAAGGGGTACAGTGCAGATCGTGCCCAGAATACCAAAGCCAACCAACAAGGGTTTTCGGCCTATCTTATCCGATAAAGCGCCAAATAGAGGCTGTAAGCAAGCGAAAAGGAATAGGGTTGAGAAAGAGATTAGTGTAGCCTGTTCCTTATCTAGATGCATGGTATTGATCAAAAATTTTTGCATGTAAGTGGTATAGGTGTAAAAAGCCAGGGTTCCTCCCATGGTTAAACCTATTACCTTAATGATTGCAGAGGGATGCTTTAGTAATTCTTTGATCGTCCCTTTTTTGCTTGAGGTATGATTTTTCTGACTTTCAAAAGCTTGTGTTTCTGATAAACTCTTTCTTAAATAAAGTGCTACCAATGATAGGATGGCACCGAAAACAAAAGGAATTCTCCATCCCCAATCTAATAACTGAGCTTCATTTAAAAACACTTTTTGCAATACCAATTGGATACCTAGGGCCAATAATTGTCCGCCAATTAAGGTTACATATTGAAAACTTGAATAAAATCCACGTCTATTCTTTGTTGCCATTTCGCTCAGATAGGTAGCTGAAACGCCATACTCGCCTCCTACACTTAATCCTTGGATCAAGCGGGCGGTTAATAAAAGAATAGGAGCAACGATTCCAATGGTTTTATAAGTTGGGGTTAAAGCGATTAACATGGAACCAAAGGACATTAATAATACTGAAAGTGTCATGGAGCGTTTGCGACCAATTCTATCTGCAAGGCGACCGAAGATGTATCCCCCCAGCGGACGCATCAGAAATCCTAAAGCAAAAATTCCAGCTGTATTTAGGAGCTGAGCAGTTACATCGCCCTTTGGGAAAAAAGAAGCAGAAAAGTAAATGGCAAAAGCCGAGTAGGCATACCAATCATACCATTCTACCAGATTACCGATAGAGCCGCCGAAGATTGCCCTTAAACGTTTGGCAGAGATGTTATTGGTCTCTTGAATTAGATTTTTAACCATAATTTACGGGCAGGGGGCAAAGGGCATGGAGCAAGCTTATGCTAAAATTACGTTATTTTATGGTAATCATATTATCTTAAATTCTAACAGTTTTCATATCCGCCAGTTCAAAAGTAAGATTAACAGATCTATCGCCTTTTGGTCGTGTGCAATGCCTCACGTTAGCTGGTATGGTAAATAATTGTCCGGGTGATAATTCTACCGTTTGATCTTCAAGTTCGATGAACAAAATTCCCTCAACCCCTAGAAATGTTTCATCGCTATTAGGGTGATAATGCCAGTAGAAGGGCTCGGTCATTATGCCAAGCCTCACCACATGATCATTTATTAGAGATAGGGGAACGTTTTTATACCTTTCGGTTGTTAGTGCCTCTTTTTGGAGATCGATTAGACTGAGAGGAGAGATCATGATGAATTTATTTAAGATGCATTAACAACCTATCATTTAGTTTATCAAACATGCTGAACCAGCTTTGGTAAGCTCCGGTTTTTTTGGCTTCCAGTTCATCCACAGTTTGGTGCAAGGTAACTTTTGTTTGATTGCCGATAGGAGCGAAAGTAACCGTTGTGAGGATCGCCTCTGGCCATTCATCTGATTTTCCGGCAGCATTGGCACTAACCATATCTCCTTGTTCATTAGATAGGATCATCGAAAAAACCAGTTTTTCTGGAACGATCACTTCCTGATAAGTGCCTATAATCCAGCACTCGCCATGCACAGGATCTTTTATTACTGAATGAAATTGTCCTCCTTCTTTTACCTCAATAGATTTAAATTCAATACTGCATCCGGCAGGGGCATACCAGTGTTTTAATTGCTCCGGGTCTGTCCAAGCATTAAACACAAGTTCGGGTGAGGCATCAAAAAGATGCGAGATGAAGAGTTCTTTGCTATTTTCCATTTTTTTTTGTTTTTAAGTCTACTAAATAGTGATCTAATTTTTCAAATCGTTTGGCCCAGTGTTGCTTAGATTGTGTAACCCAAGAGGCTACTTCATCCAGTTGATCTAATTTGGCTTCACAATACCTATCTCTTCCGGATTGTTTTATGGTGATAAGCCCACATTCTGCTAAAATGCCAACATGAAGGGAAATGGCCTGCCTGCTCATGTCAAATCGTTGCGCAATCGAGTTTACGTTATGTGTTTCGGTTGCCACTAAATCTATAATGGCTCTTCTCGTTGGATCGGCTATGGCCTGGTATACATCTCTTCTGGCTTTCATTTTATGCAAGTAAGTGCTTGCAAATATAAATGCAAGTATTTACTTGCGCAAATTTATTTTCGTCATTGCGAGCTTTTAGCGAAGCTCCGCGGGAGCCCCTTTGGGGCAATCTCCTTGCAGCAAAACAGAATTAACCACATAGAAACATAGCACGCATAGGAGCAAATCATTTTCACCATCCCTGCCTGCCGGCAGGCAGTAAGGCGCCTAAGAACAGCTAAGTTATTAGAGACTCCGCTGCCCCTTTTAATGGAAGGCCTAACTCTATTTTTAGTTTTTATAGAAAAAAGGTTAACTTTAGTTGATATCCAATATTGTAATCGGATTGCTAAACAAATTAGAAAGAAGTTAAAATGAAAAGATCCATTGTAATTTGCTGTTTGATCTTGCTGGTGCTCTCAGCATGCAAAGTAAAAAGATTAAAAGCAACTTATCCGATTCAGGGTAAGGATATGCCACGCCCAGGTAATGTTCCGCCTCCTAGGGGGCTATAAATTAGATTCCCCTTTCTGCAAAACAGAATTAACCACATAGAAACATAGTACACATAGATTTATCATCCCTGCCTACCGACAGGTCAGACATTTAAGAACCGAAAGTTTCTTCTGCTGGCACAATGAACCTCAACGTTTCAACCTTCAAACTTATAGCTCAAAGCGCAGTATGCCTCTGGGTTTTAAAAATCCGCTTTTACTTTTTTGTCTACACGTAATACAGACTGTTGCTGAAACATGGTCTTATACCAAGACCTGAGGCTATCAATCTGTTGTGATAGTTGAGGGGATTTTTTGTGAAAATATACTACAACATAGGAGGGTTCAGTTATGAGCTTATGACTTACAGGATCATACCAGTTCCCTTGGGCATTAATTACTGTACTCCCTTCTTTATAAATTTTTTTGATCTGATTTTCCTTGAAATTTTTCCACTCCGCTTCTGTAATCATGCTCCCATCAGGTCTTGTTTGTCCAAAATATAAATCAGTTTCTACCATTCGAGGAGCCGAACAGGAACAAAGAAAAAAACAAGCAAGCAAAATTTTGTAAGACATAATCATGGATGTAATTATGAGAACTAATTGACTAGCAATTAAATATACGAAAGGATTTTATTTTGTCAAATTCAAAATGGTCTCTTAGACTTTAAAGCAATAGTATCTAGGCATGGGCCGCAGATTCGCAGATTAAAATCTATTAACAAATACCCATAACGGCATAAATTTTGTATATTTGTAACCTCAATAGCAGCCAACTGAAAACTGTTAACTGCAAACTGAGACCTTACAAATGGGGCCGTTTTGGATTTGACAGGGTGGAGCTAAGTATGTTAGCATGCAGTGCGTTGTACGGAGAGCACTTAAAAGAGAACGTTCACACTATATCTGGCGAAAATACTTACGCCTTAGCTGCCTAGTTTAGAACTTCGTAAGCTTTTGTCTCGCTAACTGCTGCAATGTTAGGTTAGTACTAGAGGCATCATAATAACACTGCTAGCTGTTGTAAAGGTATGGTACAATAGCGAAACAAAATACCTAAGGTGAAAGTTAAGGTCGGTTTCCAGCCCGACTGATCCCGAAAACTAATTGGAAAATAAGCATGAAGAAGGCATAATTTATCACACAACTGGACAAGGGTTCGAACCCCTTCGGCTCCACTCACAAAAGCAGAAATGCCCATTCCTAAAGGATGGGCATTTCGCTTTGTGATTAGTGGAGCCGACCCACAGCGATGGAGGAACGACATCTGCTGTAAAGCAATCTTAATAAATTAGAATACATTTCGTAAGAAAACCTAATTGCTCGTGTCGCATTCATCTCATAATTTTTTTGAATGAATCAACCATTACCATTCTGCACCTATGTACTTTTTAGCGAAAAAGATAAAATGCTTTATGTTGGCTATTCTTCGAATCTGTCTAATCGTATCATAAAACATAATTCTGGAGGAGTAAAAAGCACAGCTTATCGAAGACCATTGAAATTGATTTTCTGCGAGTTTTATCTATTTGAAAAAGACGCCAGAAATCGTGAAAATTATTTCAAGACTACTGCTGGAAAAAAGGCGATTAAATTGATGTTACGATCAACTCTTCATACCTTAGGATACGCAGAAAAAGTTGTATTCATTTTTGCTGACAACGATGAAGAAAATTAGCTAAAAAGCAAGCAATCTTTCGGTTTTAAAATATTAAACTCATTAATAAGTTCAATTATTGGACTGATCTGGGTTGTATTGATAGCTCCTCAAATAAATAACTATTCGGATATACTTGCTGTTTTGATTTATTTTCTTCCATTCTTCTTTGCGTTCTTTGCGAAATTCTTTGCGACCTTTGCGTTTAAATATATTTAATTCCTAATAAACCAACTTATACCCACGCCCTCTAATATTGATGATAAAAACAGAAGCATCCTCTTTTAGGTATTTTCTTAGTTTGGCAATAAACACGTCGAGGCTTCGTCCAGAAAAATAATCATTATTGTTCCACAGGGTATTTAAGATGATGTTGCGATCTAACATATTCCCTTTATTTAATAACAAAAGCTGCAAGATTTCTGCTTCGCGATGGGTAAGCATTCTGTGTTGACCTGCATGCACCAATCTTCCCTCTGGGTAATAGAATTGATAACTCCCAATATTGATACATTGCTTTTGTTGATCATCTGTTTTTACTACCAATCGGTTCTGGCTTAGGAGGGCCCTGATTCTGATTACCAGTTCTTCTATACTGAAAGGTTTTTTAAGGTAATCGTTACCACCACTTTCGAAACCAGTTACCACATCATTGGGTAGAGATTTTGAGGTGAGGAACAGGATAGGAGTTGAGGTATCCATCTCCCTGATTTGTTTGGCAATAGAAAAGCCATCCCCATCTGGGAGCATCACATCCAAAACCATAATGTCGGGCTTTAGCGCATGATACTGATCTATGGTCTGCCTTGCACTAATGGCGTGGAAAACATCAAATCCTTTCATAATCAGCGTTTCCTTCACGATTTCGGCCAATGCAGGCTCGTCTTCGGTAAAAAGAATTTTGGTTAAATTGGCCATCCGAGGGTGATTGTTGTTCCTATAGTTAATTTACTTTCGATCTTGTACCAGCCGTGATGCTGCTCCATAATCTGTTTCACATAATTTAATCCTAATCCGTAGCCTTTTACAGGGTGACTGTTCCCCGTACCAACGCGATAAAATTTCTCAACTACCATATTCACATCCTTTTCGGCAATCCCAATCCCGTTATCCTCGATTTTTATCACCAAAAAACCATCCTTCCGCTGTGCGGTAATAGTAATAATGGATTCGTCTCCCGAATATTTGATGGCATTATCGATGATATTACTTAAGGCATGCCTAAATTGGGTGGGATCTGCTTTGATTGTGGTTAGATTACTAGTGTTCTGATAGTTGATTCGTACTTTTTTCTCGGCAGAGAGCTGATGTAGCACTATTAATTCTTCGATCTTTTCATCAAAAGACATCACTTCCTTTAATAGCTTAGACTTGCCGTTTTCGTAAATAGCAATATTTAATACTTTATCAACCAAGAGATTTAGCCGCTCGATTTCGTTTTTTGCATGTTGGAGATAGCGTAGCTGTTTCTCGTTATCGTGTCTAATTTCTGGATTGCTTAAGGTTTCTATCGCAACAGCAACAGTGGCAATTGGCGTTTTAAATTCATGGGTGATGTTACTGATAAAATCGTTCTTGATGAGCGATAATCTTTTTTCTTTAAAGAGACTTTTTAAAATAAAGATCATACATCCCGAAACGATGATCATCATTGATAACGATGACAAAAGCATTAACCACATGCGTGATAGCACATAGGGGAAAGGACTTTGAAATGATGCCCTCACGTATCGCTGATCATCGGTAAATCGATAGGTAGAGAAAGCCTTGGTTACAATAGCTTGGCTTTTTCCTATTGGCCTATGGTTGAGTGTGCTATCTTTTTTCTTTACAATGAAACTATAGGGAACATGGATATTTCTTTGGTTAAGATAGCTATTGAAAGCTGGCCTGAGCCGGACCGTATCAAACTGGTACTTTTTGGTCTGGTCGCTCATAAATGTGCCGAGTAGTTGCGTTCTGTAATAAATAACATGCGATTCGAGATCTTCATCCCTCATTAACAATGCAAGTGCGGCTGCAATATGGCGGCGAACACTGGTATCTGACTTATCTTTTGGTATCGCTTTATTGTAATCGCTCAGCGAAAAAGAGGAAGAAAATTTATCCTTCGCATTTCCTTTTGCGCTAATGGTGTACACGTACTTTTTGTCTTTTTTATCAAAACGTGCGCTAATCACAAAGGAATTGGTATCGAGGATCTTTTTCTCGATAATTTGCTGAATAGTATCACAGCGCAGGCTTAACTCCTTTTTAATCCCATCTTCGAAAGCGAGATTTACTTCCTTCTCAAAATTTGCAGCTGTACTCTTGTAATATTTCACTATCCAGTACACCTGCAACATCAACAGCCCAGCCATTGCTACAAAACAGATCAGAACAAGCAGATTAGTACTTTTTCTCATATTCAAATGTATACTAAATCCCTCAACCAAAAATTGGCATTAACATAATATAACCTAAAATAACAAAGTTGATAACGGATTTTAATATTCTGGTTTCCCAATTTTGAAGAAACAAACAACAAATATGAAAACTATTATCATCAATCTTTTTTTAGCGTTTATAGCTCTAGGAGTTGCTGCTCAGGGGCTGCAAATTAAAACTGGCGACCAATTTCCCTCTATTCCAATTCAAAATGTGATCAACGCACCACTTAAGTCGTTCGAGCTTGAAAAGCAAAAAGACAAGAAATTTTATATCTTAAATTTTTGGGGAACCTGGTGCAGCCCCTGTATCCCTGAAATGGACAACCTAGCCAAATTACAGGTGCATAATCCCACAACTATCCAAGTAATTGCCATTTCTAATGAAGAACCTGGCAGGTTAATTAATTATTTAAAAAAGAAACCCTCAAAGGTGTGGCTAGCAAGCGATACGGCGGCGATTTTCTATCAACTTTTCAATCTTTCTTATGTTGGACAAAGCGCTCTAGTAAATGCTAAGGGAAAGGTGGTAGCCTTGGTAAGGACTGACTCTATTAATCAGAAGATGATCGATAGGCTGATTAAAGGACAATTAATCCCATCCAATGCTCAGTTCAAGGAAAAACCTGTAAACACAGATAACGACATTTTTGGGGTAGATACTACACTTATGGAAAGTTTCACCGTAAGAGGTTATATGATTGGACAACGAAGTATGGGTAAGCGATATGGCGGAAAAAGTGTTTACAAAGACAGAAGGATATCATATGTGAATAGTAGTGCGGCAACGATGTATAAAGATGCCTATGGAATTGTTTCTCTTCAACAGCTTATTTATGAAATCCCAGAGAAAGAAGTTTCTAATTTCGAGGATAAACAGAGCCTATATTGTTTGGATCTGTTAGTTAAACCTAGTCAGAAAGACAGTTTGTATACCATTCTCCAACAAAAACTACAGCAGGTGATGCGGGTGAAAGCAAGGGTCGAATTTCGCAAAATGCCTGTATATGCGTTGGTTAATAAAGGCTTCACTCAAAAAGAGTCGAATAAAGCCGCGCTAAGTTATGGCTTTAGCGGAACGGGTTATGATGGTGAGGGCGCTACTCTGGCTAATTTTGCCAATGATTATTTGAGCAATGAGTTTGAATTGCCTGTTATTGATGAAACGGGCCTGAGCAAAAGATATGACATTAAAACAAACGTAGAGATGCGAACCCGGGCGGGTGTGCTAAAATCAATAAATGATATCGGACTGGATTTGGTGAAGAAGGATATGATGATGAAAGTGATTGTTTTTTATAAATAAGTTAAGATTTGCCGAACAGTTTCACCTTGAGCATAGTTGAAGGGCGATGGTTGAGTTATACTGGCTTCGACTACGCTCAGCCTGACAATTTATTAGATCATTGTTTTTCAAGAATGTCACCCTGAGCATAGTCGAAGGGTTATGGTTAAGCTTATACTGGCTTCGACTACGCTCAGCCTGACAATTTATTAGATCATTGTTTTCAAGAATGTCACCCTGAGCGTAGTCGAAGGGTTGTGGTTAAGCTTATACTGGCTTCGACTACGCTCAGCCTGACAATTTATTAGATCATTGTTTTCAAGAATGTCACCCTGAGCGTAGTCGACGGGTTGTGGTTAAGCTTATACTGGCTTCAACTACGCTCAGCCTGACAATTTATTAGATCATTGTTTTTCAAGAATGTCACCCTGAGCGTAGTCGAAGGGTTATGGTTAAGCTTATATTGGCTTCGACTACGCTCAGCCTGACAATTTATTAGATCATTGTTTTTCAAGAATGTCACCCTGAGCGTAGTCGAAGGGTTATGGTTAAGCTTATACTGGCTTCGACTACGCTCAGCCTGACAATTTATTAGATCATTGTTTTCAAGAATGTCACCCTGAGCGTAGTCGAAGGGTTGTGGTTAAGCTTATACTGGCTTCGACTACGCTCAGCCTGACAATTTATTAGATCATTGTTTTCAAGAATGTCACCCTGAGCGTAGTCGACGGGTTGTGGTTAAGCTTATATTGGCTTCGACTACGCTCAGCCTGACAATTTATTAGATCATTGTTTTTCAAGAATGTCACCCTGAGCGTAGTCGAAGGGTTATGGTTAAGCTTATATTGGCTTCGACTACGCTCAGCCTGACAATTTATTAGATCATTGTTTTTCAAGAATGTCACCCTGAGCGTAGTCGAAGGGTTGTGGTTAAGCTTATACTGGCTTCGACTACGCTCAGCCTGACAATTTATTAGATCATTGTTTTTCAAGAATGTCACCCTGAGCGTAGTCGAAGGGTTATGGTTAAGCTTATATTGGCTTCGACTACGCTCAGCCTGACAATTTATTAGATCATTGTTTTTCAAGAATGTCACCCTGAGCGTAGTCGAAGGGTTGTGGTTAAGCTTATACTGGCTTCGACTACGCTCAGCCTGACAACCTATTAGCTATCATTGGTTCTCCAGAGTGTCACCCTGAGCGTAGTGGAAGGGTTGTGGTTAAGCTTATACTGGCTTCGACTACGCTCAGCCTGACAATTTATTAGATCATTGTTTTTCAAGAATGTCACCCTGAGCGTAGTCGAAGGGTTGTGGTTAAGCTTATACTGGCTTCAACTACGCTCAGCCTGACAATTTATTAGATCATTGTTTTTCAAGATGTCACCCTGAGCGTAGTCG
The DNA here is from genome assembly GCF_059703915.1 of Pedobacter sp. NO84. Classification (NCBI taxonomy): domain Bacteria; kingdom Pseudomonadati; phylum Bacteroidota; class Sphingobacteriia; order Sphingobacteriales; family Sphingobacteriaceae; genus Pedobacter; species Pedobacter sp. NO84. Next base: position 1,979,845 of record NZ_AP046575.1, on the reverse strand, counting down.
AAGGGTTATGGTTAAGCTTATACTGGCTTCGACTACGCTCAGCCTGACAACTTTGGGTTAAAAGTTGGAGAAGCACCTAGCCTAGATCATCCTCTTTCAATTCTTTAAGCGAATAAAAATGATCCCGCCAGTAGATGCCTTTATTTTTTAACGTTAAAAAGGTTGCTTTTAAGATGATAAAAGCCATTAGCAAGCCAGCAAAAGAAATGGTTAAACTGTACCACCACTTTTGGGCTGGAGCAGTTCTTACTAAACAAAAAATCAATTGGACAGCAAGGATGAGTAAGGCTGTAATTATCGTCTTAAAATCTCCAAATATCAAGCCCAAGGGGATAGGTAGCGCAAAGAAGACTAAGGTTCCTATGATTGCCCCTACAGCCTTATATAATTGATAATCGAATGCAGCAAAGCTATTTTTCATCAATCCATTGATAAATTCATTGAGATTACTGTACCATTCTAACTCTACTTGGTTTTGCCCATAGAGCACATCTTGTTTAAACCCTGCCATTTTAATCGCCTTCCCTAATTGTAAATCATCATCTGGCCTAAGGCGAATTCGCTCATGGGTGCCGATCTGCTCATAGGCTCTTTTGCGCACCAGATTAAAGGCCCCAACTCCAATAGATGCCTTAGATTTAGGATTTCTTGCCAGCCAAGGGCGAAGGTTTATCTCCAACATCAGCTGAAAAGTGACAAGCACACTATTCAATTCTTCAGAACGGGATTTGATACTAGGGAGAATAGTAAGATGATCCAACTTATGGCTAATGGCATAAAACATCGCTTTTTTTAGCGCATCAGGATGAAACAACACATCAGCATCTGTAAAAAGAATCCACTCTTCAGTAACCTGTTCAGATCCTTTATATAATGCGTGTGTTTTCCCTAGCCATTTAGGTGGAAGCTCCGTTATTTTTTCTAAAACGAGCTGCGGATGGATAATCGACAACTCTTTGAGTATTGAACTGGTTTGGTCTGTAGATCGATCATCCACTACTATAATTCGAAGAGCTGCATAATTGATGGCACATACACTAGACAGGGCCTCCCGTAAGTGTTTTTCTTCATTGCGAACAGCTATAACAACAGCCAGCGAAGGCTCAACGTTAGCCAAGGGCTGGTCTTTTAAGAATGCGATCTTGCTAGTGTTTATCGTTAGGTATAACGATATACAACTCCATAATACCAGGTTTAAGAGCAAAAAGTAAAATAGCATACCAATTTTTATTTACTATTACTTAGTTTGGGGCTTTCTAGTGAAAATCCTTAAAGATTTTAGTAAATCTTCATGCTCTGCATATAAGATTAAACTGTCTTTTGTAAGGAGCTTAATTTTTGTTTTATATCTGCCGCATGTTAAAATACTGTCTGGTGATATACTGAAAGCCGCAGATTGGTTTAGTGGACTATTTATATCACCCCCTTTATCTTCCATTTTGAGTGTACCATTATTTTGGAATATAAAATTTACAGATTCAAAATTCGGCCTGTTTTCCTTAATTTCACGCAGCATTTTGTTTCTTGCTTCCTCATAAGTATTCCCAATAGTCTGTCTTTGTCCGTACCATTTTCCTGACAAAAGAACATTCAAATTGGGATTTGAGTTTCTACAAGAAACAAAAGTAACAGCAACAAGGAGTAATAAAGTATATCTCATAATTATATCAGCTAGGAATATAATGGAATTAAATTTTCCTGCCCGGATACTGGCTTAGCGCCACCTCCAAACAATCCATTGCTGCATTAAGATCTATGATATTTAAAACATAGGCCATTCTCACTTCGTTCTTACCACTTCCGGCACTCGAGTAAAACCCGGTTGCAGGAGCCATCATTACGGTAGCACCATTATGGTCAAAACTTTCGAGCATCCACTGGCAGAAGGCATCAGCGTCATCTATCGGAAATTTGGCCACCACATAAAAAGCGCCACCAGGATTAGGACAAAATACACCTTCAATTTTATTTAAGCGGCCTACTAATGTATCGCGACGTAAGGTATATTCTTTGTTTACTTCTTCAAAATAACTATCAGGTGTATCAACAGCGGCTGTACCGGCGATTTGCTCAACCATACCGGGGCTTAACCTAGCCTGTGCAAATTTTAATCCTGAAGCAATTACTGCTGCGTTTTTGGTAATTAAGCAACCCAAACGGGCACCGCAGGCACTGTAACGTTTAGAAACGGTATCCATAATCACCACATTTTCTTCTAGTCCGTCCAAGTGCATTGGGGAGATAAATTCTCTTCCATCATAGCAAAACTCACGGTAAGCTTCGTCGGAGAACAAAAATAGGTCGTATTTTAGGCATAAAGCCTTTAATGCTTCTAATTCTTCTCTTGAGTATAAATATCCAGTAGGGTTATTAGGATTGCAAATGATAATTGCCTTTGTTTTTTCTGTAATCAGTTTTTCGAACTCTGCAATAGGAGGGAGTGCAAATCCATTTTCGATATAAGAAAGAATGGGTTTAACCACAACATTGCTCATGCAGGCAAATCCGTTATAATTGGCATAAAAAGGCTCTGGAATAATAATTTCATCACCTTCGTTAACACAGGTTTGCATGGCGATGGTGATGGCTTCAGACCCACCCACCGTTACCAAAATGTTTTCTGGCTGAATGTTGTAGCCTAGTTTATTATAATATTCTGTGAGTTTTGTTCTATAGGCCAAGGTTCCTTCAGAAGGAGTATAGGCCCACACGTCGAACTCTATATTTTTGATTGCGTTTAACATCCCCTCTGGGGTAGCAATATCGGGCTGACCAATATTTAAGTGGTATACCTTTTTCCCTGCGGCTTTTGCTTTATCGGCAAATGGAGTTAGTTTTCGGATAGGTGAAGCGGGCATGTGCACCCCTTTTTCTGATATTCTTGGCATGCTGCAAAATTAAAAAACCCCGTGATATAAACGGGGTTTTTGTGTATTTTTTTGTTAAGCGTTGAGCGTCCTGCGTTTGGCGCCTTGGTTTTCGCCTGACGCCTAACGCTTAGCGCCAAGCGCCTACTTCGTTCCCTCGGTATATTCGCCTTTAATAATCAACACCTTTGTTGTAGTTCTGGCATTTGATGTTAATGTAATGCCCTTATTGAAAGGTAAAGCCGGTCCGGATGGAGTTAACGTAACTTTTACAAAACCTTTTTCTCCACTTTTAATGGGAGTTTTGGTGTAATCAGGAACCGTGCATCCACAGGTAGTTTCAACTTTGGAAATTATTAAGGGAGCATCTCCGGTATTGGTGAAATTAAAAGTATATACAACGGGTTTATTCAATGGAATTTTCCCAAAATCGTGAACCTCGGATTCAAACTTGAATTCTGCCGGTTTAGTCTGTGCATTTGCTACAAATCCAAGTCCTACAATCATGGTAAATAATACTATTAGCTTTTTCATCGTGTCTTAATGGTTATCTTGTGTTTTATTTAAACAAACTTAATGTATTATATTCAATGCAAAAAGCATTCCAAATATTATTTGCCGTATAAGATTCAAACCCAATTAGAAAGAATTGTATCTTTGCGTCCTAACCAATTTCGCTTATGCCGATAGATAGCAATTTGACCACAAACCAGATTGACGCTTCAGAATTAAGTTTCGACGATTTTAAGTTGATCGTAATTAACGATTACAAATTAGCCTTTGAGAGCCGTCAGGCAAGTATCTTAGGCAGAAGAGAAGTATTAACTGGTAAGGCCAAGTTTGGTATTTTTGGTGATGGTAAAGAAATACCGCAAATTGCCATGGCAAAAGCATTCAAGAAAGGCGACTGGCGTTCAGGTTATTACAGGGACCAAACTTTTGCATTCGCCACTGGAATTTCTACAATTAAAGAGTTTTTCGCACAATTATACGCCAATCCGAGCGTAGAAGCAGACCCTTCATCGGCTGGTAGGCAAATGAACTGTCATTTCGCTACCCGATCAATAAATGATGATGGTTCGTGGAAAGATCTGACAGAAATAAAAAACTGTTCATCAGATATAGCGCCAACAGGCGGACAAATGGCCCGATTAGTAGGTTTAGCCTACGCTTCGAAACTCTTTAAGCAGAATAAAAACCTCGACGAGTTGACCAATTTCTCTGTAAAGGGAAATGAGGTGGCTTTTGGAACAATTGGCAATGCTTCAACTTCTGAGGGAGTATTTTTTGAAGCCATAAATGCAGCGGGGGTTTTGCAGGTTCCTATGGCAATTTCGATTTGGGACGATGGTTATGGTATCTCGGTTCCGGCTAAATATCAAACTACAAAAGAAGATATTTCCGAAGTACTAAAAGGATTTCAGCGTGAAGAAGGGACCAATGGTCACGAAATTTTTAAAGTTAAAGGTTGGGACTATCCCGCTTTATGCGAGACCTACCAAAAAGCAATAGACGTTTGTAGGGAGGAGCACGTGCCGGTTATGATCCATGTAACCGAGGTAACGCAGCCTCAAGGGCATTCTACATCAGGATCGCATGAGCGCTATAAACTAAAAGATAGGCTTGATTGGGAGAAAGAATACGACTGTATCACGCAAATGCGGAAGTGGATGATCGAATCGGCCATTGCCACCGATGTACAATTAACAAACCTTGAAGAAGAGGCCAAGAAATTTGTTCGCGATACCCAAAAAGAGGCCTGGAATGATTTTCTCGCCATTATTAAACAAGAGCAAAGCGAGGTGATAAATATGATCACCGCCGGTGCACAAGGAAATCCAGTACTTACTAAAATTGCTGCCCAATTGGCATCTACTCCAGATGCCTTGAGAAGGGAAGTGATGTCAAGCGCCCGTAAAGCTATCAGGCAAAGTGTAAGCCAGCCTTCAGCAGAGCGTGAAATATTGGTGAAATGGTATCTCGAAAAAGCGGCGATATACGAAGAAAAATACAGCTCAAAATTGTTTACCGATGGAAAAGAAAGTCCATTTTTAGTAGACACCGTTGCTGCAACATATAGCGAAGACAGTAAAATGCTTGATGGTAGGGAGCTCCTAAATGCGTGTTTCGATTCGAACTTTGAACGAGATCAGCGTTTATTGGCCTTTGGCGAAGATTTAGGAAATATAGGCGACGTAAATCAGGGTTTTGCTGGTTTGCAGACCAAATTTGGAGATTTACGTGTCACAGATACGGGTATCAGAGAAGCTACCATTATTGGACAAGGGATTGGGTTGGCAATGAGAGGCCTAAAACCAATAGCCGAAATCCAGTATTTGGATTATCTCTTATATGCTTTAAATATACTAAGTGATGATTTGGCAAGCTTGTCTTATCGCACTAAGGCAGGTCAGAAAGCGCCAGTAATTGTCCGTACCCGTGGGCATCGCCTAGAAGGTGTGTGGCATTCGGGCTCGCCAATGGGTATGATCTTAGGCTCTCTAAGAGGGATGCACATCTGTGTTCCGAGAAATATGACCCAAGCTGCAGGGATGTACAATACCTTATTTAGATCGGATGAACCTGCATTGGTAATCGAGTGCCTGAATGGCTATCGTTTAAAAGAAAAATTACCAGATAATGTAGGCGAATTTACCGTTCCATTGGGAAAAGCCGAACTGATAAAAGAAGGTACTGACCTTACGGTGGTTACTTATGGGTCTACACTTCGGATTGTAGAAGAAGCAGCAGAAGAATTGGAAGAACTGGGCATTTCTATTGAGATTATCGACCCTCAGACCTTGTTGCCTTTTGATATTGATCAGCTTTGCAAGAAATCTCTGCAAAAAACAAATAAGCTATTGGTAATAGACGAGGATGTACCAGGAGGCGGATCTGCATTTATTTTACAACAATTATTAGAAGAACAACAGGGTTATTACTTGTTAGATGCACAGCCAAAAACGCTAACCGCAAAAGCCCATAGGCCTCCTTATGGCTCTGATGGCGATTATTTTAGCAAACCTTCGGTTGATGATGTATTGGAAACGGTATATGCAATGATGAACGAAAGTAATCCTAATAAGTTTCCGAAATTGTTTTAAAGAGTCCGGAAGTTCGAGAGTCGGGGAGTCCGAAAGCTCCGGCAACATTTAAAAATTGTTTAAAAGAGTTCGCAAGTCTAATGTCTAAGGTTCATGCTATAACGCCATATTCTTCGGACTCTCGGACTTTCCGACTCGTTCAATTACCTTGAAATTTAAATTTAACTCTTCTTTAAAGCGTAAAGAAATTAAGCTATCTTGAGCTTATCATCCTTAAGACTCTTTTGCTATGAGATTGCTCACTTCCAGGCCTTTCATCATTTACGAAATTTTTATCTTTTTTACTGGCAGTGGGAATCTTATTAAGGGTATTTTCCTTACTTCTCAAACTTTATAAAATGAGAAGAAAGCTATCAAAATTGTGTGTTTCTAATTGGCTGCGGCTCTTATGTGTTAGCTTACTTTTATTTTTAGGAAATAAGACCATTGCCCAAGTTAAAACACCACAGCAAAAGCTAGATAGTATTTTAACCGTTGATCAGGCCCATCCTAAAGAAGATTCGGTAAAACTAGTAATCTATAAGGCACTTTACAGACAGTATATGCGCATGAAAAATGAGCCTAAAATTGTGGAATACATGGATAAGAGCGTTCATTTAGCTAGAAATCTTAATTTACGCGTATTCGAAGCGGATGCCTATTACCGAAGAGCTTTAAGTTACCATGGAGTGGCAAATTATCAGAAAGCTGAGGAATTCTACAAAAAAGCAATTACTGTTTATACCGCTATTAATGAGATGGACATGGCTGCAGGTACCTATCTCAATATGGGCGCTTTATATCAGGGCATTCCCGATTATGCAAAATCCTTGGAAGTGAGCCAAAAAGCAATAGCAATCTTTCTAAAAAACGGGAATATTGGTGATCTGGCAAGCGTTTATGCAAATATTTCCGAAATATATCAACAACTGGGGCAATCTGCTAATGCATTAAATTATTTGAATAAGGCCTTAAAGGTTTTCACGGCCGGCGATGCCGCTAGGGGTATAGCTGTGGTATACACTAGTATCGGAAGCACCTATTTAAACGCATCGCCAGAAGAACTTATAAAAATGGGGATTAAACCCGAACAACAGAATGAAAAGGCATTAGAAAATCTGAATAAAGGTCTAAAGGTTGCTATGGAGATAAATGACCAAGGTATTCTCGGTACCTTATATAAATATATAGGAACTGTTAACGAACGACTAGGAAAAAGAGACTTGGCTTTGACGTCTTATTTAAAAGCAATTAATTATGGGAGGAATTCGGATAACGAAACGGATTACGGAAGTTCACTGCTAGCTCTGGCTAATTTTTATGTCCAAGATGGAGAATATAGCAAGGCCGTTACAGCTTTAACTGAGGCATTAAAAATTGGAGAGCGGGACGAAACATTAGATCTGCAAAAAAATGCCTACCAAATACTCAGTGTAATAGAAGAGAAAAGAGGAAATTATAGTGCATCACTCGAAAATTATAGAAAATTTATCCGCGTGAGGGATTTGATCTTTAATGAGGAAAAGGAAAAAGAAATTACACGTAAACAATTACAGATAGATTTTGCCGTAAAAGAAAACGACTATCAGTTAAAGCAACAGATAACCGATGGCGAATTACAGCGACAGGTTCTTCTGGCAAAGCAACAGCAACAACAGTTAGCATTACGACAACAAGAATTAGAGCTTATAGACAAGGAAAAAACATTACAACGACTTACTTTTCTAAAAACGCAGGCCGATTTAGAACGTGATAAAAGCTTTCAGGCCAATCTTTTGAAACAGCAAGAGCTGAAAGCCAGACTAGATAAGGAGATTAAGGATAAAGAAATTAATTTACAACGATCAGCTCTAAAATTTAATAGGAACGTAAATATCTTTTTGGGCGCATTGGCTACACTATTATTCGGCGCCGCATTGTTTGTTTATTATAGCCATCGCAAAACGGCAAGACTTAATAAATTGGTATCTGAACAAAAATTGGAGCTAGAAAAATTAGGGAGGGTTAAAGACCGGATTTTTAGCGTTGTTAGTCATGATATGCGTACCCCTGTTAACTCTTTAATTTCTTTTATTCAATTGCTCGAAGGTGGAAATATCAATCAGGAGAAGTTAAATCGCTATGCGGCAAATCTGAAAAACACTTTGGGTTATACCTCTGCAATGATGGAAAATCTGCTCAATTGGGCCTCCAGTCAGATGCAGGGCTTTAAACCCATTAAAGAAAAATTTGATGTTAATTTCTGCGCACAGGAAGTGATCAACTCGATGGAAGCCGTTGCTAGTCAAAAAAACATCAAGATTAAAAACGAAATAAGATCGGGCATACTGTGCATGGCTGATATGAATATGAGCTCCTTGGTTTTGCGCAACCTGATTAGTAATGCGATTAAATTTACACCCAGTGATGGTGAGGTAAAAATTAGCGCAGAAGTTAATCAAGCACAAGTTTTGATCCACGTAATCGATAATGGAATAGGATTATCAGCTCCGCAATTGAGAGAATTTAACCAATCTGGATTCCAAGAAACCGGTAACACTACATTAGGAACAAACAATGAAAAGGGAACGGGTATCGGACTAGTTTTATGTAAAACGTTTACTGCTCTGATGGACGGCGAGATAAAGGCCAAAAGCGAATCCAATAAAGGCACTACATTTACACTGAGCCTGCCAAGAACAGGAAACTAAATCTACCTTTTTAATAGTTTCATCGACTATTTAACCAACGTTGTCGATAAAGGTAAAATGGCAGCTTATTATTAGTGATATTCATGTCAGTTATCCCTAATAAAGTTACTATGAGCATTGAAAAATTTAAGGAAGTAGGAAAACTAGCGATTAATTTTATGGTTTATCTTTTTAACCAAGGATTAAATAAAGACAAATTAATCAAAAGACTAAAATAATTAATGTTTAGTGCTTCTAGACAATGTTTTAGCCGTTATTTTTTCCATTAACTCCTGCCGATTAGTTAAGCTTATCGGAACTGAGTAATTATGGGTTAATATAATTTCCGAATTAGCAATTGTTGCAATGTGATTGAGGTTGATAATATATTGCTTATGTACCCTTTGGAATGAACCGGGCAATTGGCGCTCTAAATTTTTGAGATTAATGAGCGTAATATGCATTTCAGTTGGCGTATAAATTTTTGAAAAATCTCCCATGCTCTCGATGTAGATTACCTCATCAAAATTTAACTTGGTGAAGCCTTTTGTTTCTTTTATAAAAAAATAGTCATCAGTTTCTGGAATTGGATAAGGATTGGTATTGGCCACCGCAGATTTTTTAAGATCTAAATAGGCAATGGCTTTCGAGCTGGCTTTTAATAAACGATCAAAACTTGCGGGTTTAACAATAAAATCCAAAGCGTCGAGATTAAAACCTTCGGCAGCATACTCTGCAAACGATGTGATAAAAATAAAAACCGGCGGAATACTTATACTTTTAAGTAATTCCATTCCAGAAAGCTCGGGCATATCAATATCAGAAAAAACGATATCAATCTGCTCATTCATTAATACCGCTGCGGCCTCGATTCCACTGGTACAAATAGCGCTAATTTCTAGGCGAGCAATTTTACGCAGGTGCATTTCAATAGCATCACGTTCAATCTCGTTGTCATCAACAATTAGGCATTTATAGTTATTCATTAAGGATAAAGGTATATTTTAAAACGGTTTAAAAAAATATATTAACAGAAAGGAGAATGGTAAAGCCTATGGCGCTAAGCGTTTGCGATTGTTTAACTTAGGTTTTCAAACGTCTCGACTACGCTCAGACTTACACTTAAGGAGTGCAGCTTAGGTGCCACGGCTGGTAAAAAACTTACTTTTCAGGCAAATGAACTTCAGCCAGCATGCATCTTGCACTACCTCCACCATGAGTTTCAATCGTATATAAGGGAGCATAGATCAGTTTTGCATATTTTTCGAGCAATGCGATCTGTTCTTGATCCAGGGTTAAAAAAGCTTGCTCAGACATTACCAATAGACTTTCACCAGCAGTATTGTTAACTTGAAGCATGTTCCCGGCGAAATGGTTCATCTGATCAAAACTGATTGCCATAATTTCTTTGTGGGTAGCTTTTAAACTTTTGATTAAGTTTTCTCGTTCACCTTCGTGTTTGATGGAATCAAGACAAACTACCGCAAACTTATCTCCAATGCACATCATCACATTGGTATGGTAAATAGGGAAATCGGTTTCATCTACTGCGTTAAAAACCACAGCGGTGTATCCCGTTGCCTCACAAAATTTTTCAAGTGCAATTTCGTTGGTGCGAAAGGATAAGCAAGCATAGGCAATCCTATTGTCTCTATCCAGAACCAAGCTTCCCGTACCTTCTAAAAAAATATCCTGCGCTTCGTGGGTGCTAAGATCAGTTACTTTATTTACCAAAAAATGCTCTTCCAAAGTAGTAAGGATATCCGCCCTGCGTTCGGCACGTCTATTTTCTGAAAACATAGGATAAAGTACGATTTCTCCATTATCATGGAAAGAGACCCAATTGTTCGGAAAAATAGAGTCGGGAGTTTCAGGTTGTAACGTATCATCAATTACCGTAACGTCTACGCCATTTGATCTTAGCATCGCTACAAAGCCATCAAATTCCTGTAAAGCCTGGGTATGCACATCGCTCTGCGTAGTTGCCTGCTGAAATTTATTGTTATCGGCCGTTTGCGTATTGAATTTAAAATCAACCGGGCGGATCATGAGGATATGGTGGGTAGACTGCATGCTTGGAAGTTTAACTTGTAATTAAATTCTTTTATCGTATTCGTAGAGCGTATTGCGTATTGGGATTGGGTGGCTAAGTTAACGTGTAAGGAGTTCTAATTATAACGTAGTGTGTATTGAGCATTTAGACGTGGTGCCTAAGCCTATCCAGTAATTAAACAATGAGATAATGAACCTTTAAATTTGTGACCCTGAGTGTAGTCGAAGGGCCAACTTGTCTTCGACTACGCTCAGACTGACATTTTCTACGGACTCTCTGACTCCGGACTCTTTATAGTTCCTCTTTATCTAGTTATACCTTCGGACTCTCTGACTCCCGACTTCCGGACCCTCTATAATTCATCCCGTAATATAGGCAAACTCATACAATGAAATCCGCCTCTTGCCCTTGATAATTCTGCAGATGGCATTAAGATCAATGTATCAGTAATTGTATCTGCATTTACTTTTCCACTTTCAAGATCATTGATCAGGTCTTTTACCTTAACAATCGTAAATCCATGTTGTTTAAAAGCTTCTACTGTTTTATCATTCCTGTCGTACCCTAAAACCACACCTTCCGTAATCGCAAGCAGGTTACAAGAATCTGTCCACTGCTCACGGGCATCAAATGGGAAAACGCCGCTACCACTGTAGATAAACTGCGTAGGTTCCTTACTTTTTAAATCGTTCTTACTTATATCTTCAAACAATTGTTCCATGCTATCGAAGTGTTTTGGGGCACTTTTATCTTTATAGAACTGGATAATCTCTGTTTGTTCTTTGGGTTCTGGCTGCACTAAAAAATCAATAGGCGTTGCCTGTTTATTTTCTTCTACATGGGCAATAGAATGGAGCAAAACCCACATGTTTCGTTTAACCTGTGTAAACACGGTGTCTAAATGCATAAAATCCCGCTTGTTCGGAATCCGTACTACCGTTACCTTATCAACCACATCGTTTTCAAACAACAGTTTCATCGCTTCGTTGGCGCCATAGGGCGATGTGCGTTCACTGCAACCAATCAGCACATGGTTTTTACTTACAGTCATTACATCACCACCTTCTAATGTAGTTCTGTTTTCAAGCTCTTCACCGGGGCGTAAAAAATGATGTTCGCCATCAGGGATCTCCAAAATATGACCTCTATAATTTTCGAACATTTCGTGATTGAAGAAAATGTATCGCATTAATAAACTTTCTCTCACTCTCGCTTTTTTTGCGGGCTTATTTAGTAAAATAAAATCATTGATGGTGGTGCCCACATCACGCGTGAAAATTAAATTCGGAATGGGCGAAAATATCATCCTACCATCTGGAAGTGAGCCGGAGATAAGCGTTTTTGCCAGTTCTTTAGGATCGGTATCAATCAATTGCAACTGCAGTTTGTAGGTACAGCCTTCGATTGCACATACAGAAGCACTTAATTTCTTTTTTATAGAAGTTTGGGTCAAGATATCGCCCAACAATTGTTGAAGTTCTATTACATTTTCAGACGCATGGAAAGAAGCGCTATCTGGTTTAAAGAAATCCCTATTAGCCGCTTCCGAATCAATATGGGCCAATTTCCCTTTGATTTTTGCCGGATCCAAGAAATACATCAACAATTTAATGTAGTAATCGTACTCGTCTTTACGGATCGTATCCAAATGCACAATATCTTCAAATAGCCAATCTTGGGCCTTCGACGGGACAACTTTACCTAATCCACTATCCGGACTGTGAATTAGCAATCTACGCAATCGTCCAATTTCTGAAGTTACACTTACATTAAAATTTCCTTGTTCTAGGCTCATATAGTTGGTTTGTTTGCAAAGTTATTCAAAAAGTCCGAAAGTCGGAGAGTTTGAAAGTCCGAGGGCTGTGTGTTTAGTTAAAAGCCAAGTAAATGAATAAAAAATTCCCCTATTTTGAATGTGAACACGTATGCTAATACATGATTATCGTGGGGCTTATTCGGACTCTCGGACTTTCGGACTTTCGGACTCCAAATTCTTTAACTATTTTTACCCCATGAATTTTATCGTTACCGAAACACTTAATGCAATTAAAGCCCTCTATAATGAAGAAGTTGCCGAAAGTGCCATTAACATACAAGACACACGTAAAGAATTTGAGGGACAGTTAACCCTTGTTGTATTCCCAATTGTTCGTTATTCTAAAAAATCTCCTGAAGAAACAGCCAATGCCATTGGTAATTACTTGGTGCAACATGTAAGTGAAGTTACTGGTTTTAATGTGGTTAAAGGCTTCTTAAACCTGAGCATTGCTGATAGTTATTGGTTAAACTTATTTAACTCTGAGTTATTGGATGATGATTTCGGTAAAATTAAACCCAATGGACAAAAAGTAATGGTCGAATATTCTTCGCCCAACACCAATAAACCTTTGCACTTAGGCCATGTACGTAACAACTTATTGGGTTATGCAGTTGCCGAATTGCTAAAAGCAGATGGTTACGAAGTATTTAAAGTGAATTTGGTGAATGATAGAGGTATCCATATCTGTAAATCGATGTTAGCCTGGCAAATTTGGGGCAATGGCGAAACTCCAGAAAGCTCGGGTTTAAAAGGAGATCATTTGGTAGGAAAATACTATGTAATTTTTGATAAAGAATACAAAAAACAAATAGATGCCTTGGTGGCTGAAGGGCAAAGCCCAGAAAACGCTAAGAAAGATGCACAGCTCATTAAAGAGGCACAACAGATGCTTTTAGCTTGGGAAGCTGGCGATGCCGATGTAATTGCGCTTTGGGAAAAGATGAACAGTTGGGTTTATGCAGGTTTTGATATCAGCTATAAAAACTTAGGTGTTGATTTTGATAAATATTACTACGAAAGCAATACTTATCTTTTAGGGAAAGACACGGTTGATGAAGGCTTGGCAAAAGGAGTTTTCTTTAAAAAGGAAGATGGTTCGGTATGGATAGATCTCACCGCAGAAGGGTTAGACCAAAAATTGGTTTTACGTGCTGATGGAACTTCGGTTTACATTACCCAAGATTTAGGTACTGCCCAAATGAAATACGATGATTTTAAAATGGACCAGTCGATCTATGTTGTTGGTAACGAACAAGACTATCATTTTAAGGTACTGTTTTTAATTCTAGAGAAATTAGGAAAAAGCTGGGCCAAAGGATTGCACCATCTTTCTTATGGCATGGTAGATTTACCTAGTGGAAAGATGAAGAGTAGGGAAGGAACAGTGGTTGATGCCGACGATCTAGTAGCAGAAATGATTTTAACCGCACGACAAAAAACAGAAGCTTTAGGTAAAACCAACGATTTTTCTGATGAAGAGAAAGAGACCTTGTATTATAACATTGGTTTAGGTGCACTAAAATATTTCTTGCTTAAAGTTGAGCCAAAAAAACGTTTGTTGTTCGATCCCTCAGAATCCATCGATTTTCAAGGTCATACGGGGCCGTTTATCCAATATACCCATGCGAGGATAAAGTCGCTACTTTCTAAAGCTGGTTTCAAGTCTGGTGAAGGACATTTATTGGAAGGCGAGCTACAGCCTACTGAGCTCGAGATGATCATGTTATTGAGCAAGTATCCAGAAGAAATTTCGGCTGCAGCTAAAGCGTATAGTCCGGCATTTTTAGCCAATTATTTATATGAAGTGGCTAAGCTTTTCAATAAGTTTTACCATGAGGTACCACCGATTGTTAAGGAAGAAAATGAAGCCCTTAAACAGCATCGCTTAAATATTTGTAAGGTAACTGGAGATGTGCTTAAAGCTGGGATGAAAATACTGGGGATCAATGTGCCGGAGAGAATGTAGAATGAAGAATTGTTTTATTGCTGTATTGTTTTATAGCTATTTTGCCTAGGCATCATACCAAACAATTTAACAATATAACAATTCAACAATAACGATATGGTGCAAGAAACTCTCTTACTCTGCCTAGCAGCTTTCGCAGCGGGTTTTATCGACGCCATCGTGGGCGGCGGAGGATTATTGCAAACACCTGCTACCTTCCTTATTTTGCCTCATTACCCTGCCGCCACCTTGTTTGGAACCGTAAAGATCCCATCCTTAATGGGCACCTCGGTTGCCGCTTTCAAGTATTCGAAACAGGTAAAATTTAATTTCAAAATTCTTGCGGCCTGTGTAATTACAGCGTTTTTTGCCTCGCTATTAGGTGCATATTCGGTAAGTAAGATTAATAATGAGGTAATTAAGCCAATTATTTTGTGCGTTTTAATTGCAGTTGCGCTATATACCTATTTCAATAAATCATTCGGGATCCAAAAGCACAAAGTCCATTCGGCCTTAAAACAAATTCTGTTGGCAGGAACATTTGGATTGGTTATTGGGTTTTACGATGGATTAATTGGCTCGGGCACAGGATCTTTCCTGATCTTAGTATTTATTGCAGTATTAGGTTTCGATTTTATTGGTGGAAGTGCACATGCTAAGATTGTAAATATCGCTACCAATTTAGCTGCGTTGATCTATTTTACTTCAACTGGTCATGTCTTGTTTCAATATGCCATACCCATGGCGATATTTAACGTTGCAGGCTCCTTTCTTGGCGCAAGATTAGCTTTATTAAAAGGAAATAGATTTATCAGAATTTTTTTCTTGATCGTAGTCTTTGGAACGATTTTAAGATTTGCGTGGGATGTTCTAAGATAAATCCCCCTTAGTAAGTTCTATGCGACATGCTGTCGCCGTTTGTCCCAAAGGGACTCCTTTGGAGGAGGGGGGCGCGGGGCAAATTGTGGTGGCAGGGGGAGGATTAACATGTCAACCAAATTGATTAAATTAGTTAAACCAATGGACCCAATTAATCAAAAAAACATTTACTACAATAAAAGGCTTCAAAACTTTGCAAGCATCAACAGAAAAGACATGACCAAAGCTGAGGCCTGCTTATGGAAATATGTTTTGGGCGGGAGGAAAATGTTAGGCTATCAGTTTAGGAGGCAAAGACCTGTATTAAATTTTATTGCAGATTTTATGTGTAAGGAACTGATGCTTATAATCGAAGTTGATGGGCTGACCCATCAATGGGATGAGGTATATAAAAAGGACCTGATCAGGCAGAAACAGTTAGAAGAAATAGGATTTACGGTACTGAGATTTGATGATGAAGAGGTGCTGAAAAACATTGGAAATGTTTATGATTATATTTCAGATTTTATAAAAGAACATGTTAAAATCCACCCCCTTTGATTCCCCCGCCAGCGGGGGACAGCAGTATGCCTAGCGTGAATCGTAAGGTGATTACAACTCTAGCTGGCAACAATATAGCAATACAACAATTTAACAATTCTACCACCATAATTTACGTCTTCTCAATCGTTCCGCTCTTGGTTTCAATGGCTTTCTTATAACGAAATCGTTTAAAGGTTAATGGACTTTTTTCAGGTCTTTCATCGCCCAATAGTACTCCCCAGTGTTTAAACTGCTCTGTTCTGTCGAAAATAATTTTCAGCACTGCGATAATGGGCATGGAGAGGAACATACCAGAAATTCCCGCTATTGCCCCTCCTAATAAAACACCGATAATGGAGAACAAGGCATTGATCTTTATTTTTGAACCTACTATTCTAGGCATCAAAATATTGTTATCAAGAAACTGAACAACCGCTATGACACCTAGAACGGTAATTACTGGCCATAATTGAGTGGATGAAGTTAGCGTTATCAATACGCCAATCAAATTGCCGATGAGGGCACCAACGTAGGGGATGAGATTTAAAATCGCAAAGATAACGCCGATCAATAAGGCGTGTTTAATTCCAAGCAAGAGTAAAAGACCACCTAGAAGAACAGTCATGTAGGTAACCTGTATAAGCAACCCCACTAAATAACTTTTGATGATTGATTCTGTTTCGTAAACCACTTCTTTCACCTTTGCATGATCGTCTGTTTTAAACCACATAAAGGTAAAACGCAACAAAATGTCTTTGTAAAACAAGATAAGATAGATATAAATGGGAAGGAGACCAACAAAAACAAAGATCCCGGTTAAGGTTACTGCAGCTCCTCCGGCAGCCTTTCCGCCCATAGCAAGGAGATCATCGCTTTTTTCCCTCAGAAAAGTTTCTTGTTTGGAAATACTCATTTTAGTAAAGCTGCTCACCCATTCCTTAAGTGATTGGAGGTGCTTTGCTACATTTTGTTTGATCTGTGGAAAATCATCGACCAAAATACCGATCTGCGCAGAAAAAAACCAAATAATTAACCCAATAAAAATAAGTACACAAAGAATAGGAAGAACAATTGCCAATGATTCGGGAACCTTGCGTTTCCTTAAAAAACGATAGATTGGTAATAGCATGATGCTTACGAAAAATGCCATGATAATAGGCATAATAATATCTCTGCCCACCACTAAAATGGCAGCAATAAGCACAATGCCCAATAATTCTAATGATCGTTTTGCGGTTAGTGGAAGATCTTTCATGATTTGTTTTAGTTCTCGAGGTTAACAGCAAGATAGGTAATTTGTTTGAAATAGCCCGACCTCAACCCTCCGCTCATCGGATGGCTCATCGGATGAGGACTACTTTAAACTCTACACTCCCCACTACATTGAATTTACTCAAGACTACCGACTACAGACTAAGCCTTAAAGTCCTGCAGAAACTGCGTAGGGGTTTTTCCAAATTCCTTTTTAAATGCTTTTGTAAAATAGGATTGGGTTTGGATGCCTACTCGGTACATCACTTCTGTAAGGAGCACATCTTCACGCGTCATAATTTCTACTGCTTTTCTTAAGCGTATCGAGCGAATAAATTCTCCTATAGACTGACCAGAGATGGTTTTGATTTTTTGATAGAGCTTGGTTCGGCTCATACCGATTTCACTGCACAGGTAATCGATATCTAGCTCAGGATTTATCAATTGCTCGTTGATGATGGATAATAGCCTAGCCATAAAGTCCCTGTCCTTGGTAGAATGAACAAGATCAATAAGGTCTGTATGGTGATCTTTGGCGTAATGGTCTTTTAGCTTTTGTCTTTGTTCGAAAATATTCTTAATGGTAGTTTGTAGCAGGTTAATGTTTATTGGCTTCGTAAAGTAATGATCTGCACCCGATTCTACACCTTCGATCTCGGCCGAAACACTGTTTTTTGCCGTCAACATCAGAAATGGGATATGGCTTGTTTCTAAATCTCCTTTTAACAGTTTACAGAATTCGGTCCCATCCATGCCAGGCATCATTACATCGCTGATCACAAGGTCCGGAAATTCTTCCTTCGCCTTTTCGAAACCCGATTTTCCATCTCCGGCTTCAGAAATATGATAGTCGCCAATTAACGTTTCTTTTAAAAAAGCTCTTAGTTCTTCATTATCATCTACAATTAAAATATGTTTAGTAATGGCATTTGCGGTTAACTGTTTGGTATTGCTAGGGAGGAAGTGCTGATCTGATTTGTAGCTAATGCTTTCCAATCGGGTGCCTCCCTGTTCGGTGTATTGCCCCCAAAGTTCATCGGCGGCATAATCATTTTTATTGCAGGGCAGCCCGATGATAATTTCGGTTCCTTCATATTTTTCGCTAGAAACCTTGATCAAGCCCTTATGTAACAGCGTTAAGCTTTTTACAAAGGCCAAACCTATCGCCGACCCCAAGTGCGATTCGGTAATCCGATAGTAGCGCTCAAATAAATGGTGGATAGAATCTTTCGAAATGCCAATTCCATTATCAACCACCCTAATATAAACATATTGCTGGGCTGAATAATTACTGGTAATGAAAAGCTGGTTTTCAAAACATGGCTCTACATTGTCTAGCGAAGATAGAATTTCGAGTGTAACTGCTCCACCATTTTTGGTATATTTAAGGGAGTTATTAATTAGGTTGAGAATAATTTTTTCAAGTACATGCCGATCAAACCAAACATCGTTAAAGGTCCCCATTTTTTTTACCTTAAAATCGATGTTCTTGTCTAAGGCCATATCGGTAAATTCTTCGGCAACCTCATCGATAAATAAACTCAGGTTTCCTTGTATAACCTTTAGTTTTAGGGCCCCTGCTTCAACTTTTCTAAAGTCCATAAGCTCGTTAATTAAGCCCAATAACCTATTGGCATTGCGATGGATCGTTCTGTAGTAGTTCTGGAAAGCGCCTTTTGAGTCCTCTTTCAATAAGCGATCTATCGGACCGAGGATCAACGACAATGGGGTTCGAAACTCATGCGAAATATTAGTGAAAAACTGAAACTGGATCTCGTGCATTTCTTCACGCTTCTGCTCTTCTAAGGTTCTGAGTTCTAACTTCCGCTTAAAGCTTAATATCGCATAGGCGATGGAGCACAACAACAGCGTTATCAGCAGCCTAAACCACAGGGTTGCCCAAAATGGGGGAGATATTACAATTTTTACTGCTGTACCGACATTGTTCCACACATTATCGTTGTTAGAAGCCTTAACCCTAAATGTGTACGTTCCTGGATCTAAATTCGTATAAAAGGGCCTCCTCGAGTTGCTAGCCTCAATCCAAGTTTTATCAAATCCTTCCAATCTAAATGCATATCGGTTATTTTCTGAAGAGGTATAGTTTAAAGCAGCGAAGTTGAAATAGAATGTAGACTGGCGATGCGAGATTGCAATTTCCTTAGTTAGGCTTATATCTTTCTGCAAGGGCGAATTTTTAGCTCCGGGCATCATTTTATTGTTAAAGATGTAGAACTCGGTGAGGTAAACCGGCGGAACGTATTTGTTTGTTCTAATATCGTCTGGGAAGAAGGAGTTAAAACCATTAATTCCCCCGAAAAACATTTCGCCTTTCTTGGTTTTCAGATAGGCATTAGCCTCAAATTCTAGTCCTTGGAGCCCGTCTGCAGTATTATACCGCATAAAACTTAAGGTTTCGGGATTAAATTTGGTTAATCCTTTAGAGGTTGAGATCCAGAAATTTCCTTTTTCATCTTCGGTAATCCCTTTAATGAAATCGGTAGCCAAACCTGCCTTTCGCGTATAAAGTGCAAAGGTTTTTTTCGATTGATTAAAAAGGTATAATCCTGCCTGACCAATCCAGAGCCTATTTTTGCTGTCGATAAAAATAACCCGGAGGTCAGGTTTTTTTTCTTCGTTCAAGAAAAAGTGCGAAAAGCTTTTTGTTTTTAGGTTGTAGCAGTTCAGCCCGCCATCATCGGTACCTATCCATAGGTTCTTGTTTTTGTCTTCATTAATGGCAATGATATTATTGCCAATTAGCCTCGTTCCATCACCACCATATACAACCCGCTTGAATTTCTGCGTGCTGCGGTCAAACAGATTTAATCCGCCATAATAGGTTCCTATCCAGAGTTGGTTTTCGCTATCCTCAAAAGATTGTTGTACATAGTTAGAAGAAATTGAGCTAGGCTCGGAACTCGAGTAAACAAATTTGGTAAATGTTCCGGTTTTCTTGTTTAGCAGGTTTAGTCCGCCACCCCAGGTACCTACCCAAATATTGTGGCTTTGATCTTCCATTATGGAGAGAACTGCATCAGAGCCAATGGTTTGGGCATTAAACGGATTATTTTTATAACTGGTAAACCAATTTGTTTTCCGATTAAAGAAGTTTAGTCCACCTCCATCTGTGCCTATCCAAATGTTTCCATCCTCATCTTCATAAAATGCCTTTACATCATTATAGCTTAAGCTGTTTTTTAAGGGTTCTTGCTTAAAGAGTTTAAATTTCTCTGAACCTGGACTATACAGGTTAATACCTCCGCGATGCGTACCGATCCATAAATTGCCCTGTTTATCTTCGTATAGAGCAGATACAGTTCTTTGCGAAAGGCTAGATGGATTTCCTGGTTCATTCTGATAGTGCTTAAAAGTGCCCATCTCGGTATTAAAAAGGTCGAGTCCGCCGTTGATCCCGCCAAGCCAGATGTTATTTTTTTTATCGAAAACAATTGCTCTTACCAAATCGCTACCAATGCTATTGGTATTTTTGTCCTGATGGCGGTATGTTTTGAAGCTTTTTGTAGCGGGATCAAAATGGATCAGGCCTTTATCTTCGGTGCCTAGCCATAAGCTCCCATCGCCAGCTTCGGATATAATTCGAATAACATAATTTTCTAGACCATGGACGCGATTAAAAGTATGGGTCTGTTGATCATATAAGTCCAGCCCTGCAGCTGTGGCTACCCATAGATTTTTATTTTTGTCGGTATGAAGGGCATTTACATTATCGTTTCCTATACGATGTTGCAGGCTTTGTTGTCTATAGTGTTCAAATTTTCTTTTTTTTAGATCTAAAAGATTTAATCCGCCGCCGGTTGTACCCACCCATAAACCCCTATTATTTTCCTCTATTGAAGTAATGGTATTATTGCTAAGGGAGTTGATGTTGTTTTCTACCGATTTATACCGTGTAAAATTATTTTGTTCGGGATTAAACCTGTTCAGGCCGTTTGATGTGCCAATCCACAGGGTTTTGTCTTTGCCCTCATAGATGCAACGGATATAATTGTCGCTAAGGCTTGTGGTAGCCTTGCTACTTTTGTAAACAGTAATCTGAATGCCGTCGTATTTGTTGAGACCATCTCTCGTGCCAAACCAAATAAAGCCCCGATGATCCTGAAAGATGCATTCGATGGTACTGTTGGATAGACCATCTTCAATGCTGATGTGCTTAAATTTAAGATTTTGGGCCCTTGCCATCCCAAAGCAACAGCAGAAAAATAACAGACAGAAACTCTTGAGTATTGATGTCATCAGGAATGGTTCAGGATTAAAGCATAGGTTGGCTCAATTTACGAATTAAAATGAATGATAAATTCTTCCGCAAAAAAAGAAAGAAAGGGGATGGATATGGTTTTATCTTTTCAACCACATAGAGACATAGTCAACATAGTTTGTTTAATCCTTTACGGCTATGTGGCCTATGTTGCTGCGTAATAAAATATGTTGGATAGCACAAAAAAAAAGAACAATAAGACAAACCTAACTTCACTTATCTACCGTTTCTGTTGGTGCGTTCGCGGCCTTTGCGGTTAGAAACATAACCGCAAAGAACGCCAAGCGCAAAGTGGGGTGCCATTGCGTTCTCTGCGGCCTTTGCGGTTAGAAAATTAACCGACAAGCTTTTGCATTAAGAATAACCGCCAAGAACGCCAAGAGCGCAAAGTGGGGTGCCATTGCGTTCTCTGCGAAACCTTTGCGTTCTCTGCGTTAAAAAAATAACCGACAAGCCTTTACGTTCTTCGAGGCCTTTGCGGTTAGAAAATTAACCGCCAAGCCTTTGCGTTAAGAATAACCGCCAAGAACCCAAGAGCGCGAAGTGGGGTGCCTTTGCGTTCTCCGCGGCCTTTGCGGTTACAACAAATATGTCGATTAGCACAAAAAAAATGAACAATAGCACAAGTATAAAATAGAGATAAAGTTTTCTTTTGTATATAGTAAACCTAACCAAATACTGTATGCTAAATTTTACTCTTAATTTGAGGCACAAAAGACTGCTGCTCTTGCTTTTTTTGTTTGCTTTTTCCGTTCCTCTTCATGCACAAACCAAAACCATTACAGGTACCGTTAAGTCGGGCACTGATAATTTAGGGCTTCCTGGTGTAAGTGTTAGATTAAAAGGAACAACTATTGCCACCGTAACAGATGCTAACGGAAAATTTACCATTGGGGTGCCCAATAATCAAGGTGTATTAGAATTTACCTTTATAGGATATACAAAACAGGAAATAACCTTAGGAGCCGCTAGCAACATCAACGTTACCCTGCAGGAAGATTCATCATCTCTGGGCCAAGTAGTTGTGGTGGGTTATGGAACTACGAGAAAACAGGACCTTACCGGATCTGTAGCTGTAGTTACTTCTAAAGATTTTCAAAAAGGAAATTTCACTACACCCGAGCAACTCTTTGCAGGGAAAGTTCCTGGGGTAGCCATTACTTCCAATAGTGGTCAGCCCGGGAGTGGCAGTACTATCCGTATTCGTGGCGGCTCATCTCTGAGTGCCAGTAACGATCCATTGATTGTAATAGACGGGGTACCTCTAGAAACAGGAAACGTATCTGGAGCTTCTAATGCGCTTAGTTTTATCAATCCGAATGATATCGAATCGTTTACGGTATTAAAAGATGCTTCCGCCGCTGCGATCTATGGAGCTAGGGCATCAAATGGTGTAATTATTATTACCACTAAGAAAGGTGTAAGCGGCGATTTAAATATTGCCTTCACTACCACCAATTCTATTACTAAAAATATACAACAGGCCGATGTGTTAAGTGCCGAGCAGATTCGCGCTATTGTAAACACCAGTGGTACACAGGCCCAAAAAGATCAATTAGGTACATTTGAGACCAATTGGCAAGATATGATTTATCAGGATGGTTTGGCCACAGATAACAACCTCAGTTTTAGCGGAGGGATCAAGAACTTGCCGTATAGGTTATCTGTGGGCTATCAAAACCAACAGGGGATTTTAAGAACCGACCAATTGCAAAGGAGTTCGTTAGCTTTTGTACTCAATCCTACTTTTTTTAAAAACCACTTAAAAGTAGACCTTAATCTAAAAGGAAGCATACAAAAAACCAGGTTTGCCAATCAGGCCGCAATTGGAGGAGCAGTTAGTTTCGATCCTACCAAAGCGGTTTACACCAATCGCAGCGACTTCAATAATTATTATGAATGGCTCAATACCGCTAATCCGAGCGGTCTTGAAAACCTAGTGGGTCGAAATCCGTTGGGCCTACTCGAGCAAAGGTTAGACGAATCAGATCCATACAGAAGCATTGGGAACCTTCAATTAGATTACAAGCTTCATTTTTTGCCCGATCTTCACATTAATCTTAACGCAGGCTACGATATTGCTTCAGGCAAGGGTACGGTTTATGTTGATCCATCAGCCGCAGAAACCATCGATAGGAAAGGGATCAACAATCAGTACAAACAAAACAGACGTAATACCCTTTTCGATTTCTATCTCAACTATGTTAAAGAAATTACAGGAATTAAAAGCAGGATTGATGCTACGGTAGGCTACTCGTATAACGATTACCTAAGTACAAGTTTTAATTTTGCGGATTTTGATGCCAATGGAAACAAAATCACGGGATCTGATCCCGATTTTCCCTTTAATAAACCACAAAATAGGCTTATTTCTTATTTCGGCCGCTTAAATTATAGTTTTGACAATCGGTTTTTAGTAACGGCCACGTTGAGGAGAGATGGTTCATCACGTTTCGGCCCTGCCTATAAGTACGGTATGTTCCCATCTGTTGCAGTAGCTTGGACGCTTAAAAATGAATCTTTTCTTAAAGATGTACAACAGGTCTCAGCACTTAAATTGAGGGTAAGTTACGGTATTACCGGTCAACAAGAAGGTATTGGTAACTACGGATACATGTCTACTTATGGTTTGAGCACACCAAATGCATCTTACCAATTTGGAAGCACCTTTTATCAGATGTACAGGCCGAGCGCTTACATCGCAAATATCAAATGGGAAGAAACAGCTACCACCAATGTAGGATTGGATGTTGGATTTTTAAATAACCGCATTACGGGTAGCTTGGATCTATATCTGCGAAAAACCAGCGATCTACTCAATAGGATTCCCCAGCCTGCCGGAACAAACTATTCAGCAACTGCTGTGGTAAATGTGGGCGATATGGAAAACAAGGGGGTTGAGCTCGTTATGGGTTTTAATCCGATCAAAAAAGAAAATTTTAATTGGGATTTCGGTTTTAACGTTACCTATAACAAAAATACCATCACCAATTTAACCGTGGTTCCTGATGATAAGAATTACATCGGTTTACAAGTAGGAACAATTGCTGGTGGAGTAAGTGGACAATATGCATTGATCAATGCAGTAGGCGGAAGCAAAAACACCTTTTATTTATTTGAGCAGGTTTATGATGCGAACGGAAATCCGGTAGAGGGGGTTTATGTAGATCAAAATGGCGATGGGATTATCAGTCCTAATGATTTTAACAAAAGCAAATCAGCTGATCCGAGGCTCTTTCTTGGATTTACCAACAATCTTAACTATAAAAACTGGAACCTGAACTTTACTCTTCGCTCTAATTTGGGCAATTATGTGTATAACAATTCGGCGAGCCAACGAGGAAACTTGGCACAGATTACCGGCACAGCAGTGCTTTTAAACGGCTCGCCAAGCTATCTCACCACCAATTTTAAAACCCAACAGGTAATGAGCGATTATTACATCGAAAATGCGTCTTTCCTAAAAATGGACAACATTAACCTGGGCTATAATTTTGGGAAGATATGGAAGAACAAATTAAATCTCCAGCTTAATGCTAGTGTACAAAATGTGTTCACCATTACCAAGTATACAGGGTTGGATCCCGAAGTATCTTCTGGTGTAGACAATAACATTTACCCTCGCCCTAGGGTAGTGTCGTTAGGATTAAATGTTAACTTTTAACTGCAAATGATGAATAGTTTCAAAATTATAGATATGAAAACCAGAACTTTACGATTACGTGCTTTGGCCTTGGCCGCAGTGCTGATCATGGCATCGTGTAACAAGTTGGATCTGGTACCCACCAATGATCTCACCGCCGATAAGGTATATGCTACCCCTGGGGGATATAAGCAGGCCTTGGCCAAAGTTTATGGCGCCTTTGCCCTAACAGGAAATGCCACTACTGGCCAACAGGATATCCCCGCAGAAATTATTAAAGATGAAGGAAATTCTGATTTCTTGCGGTTATATTGGAACCTGCAAGAACTTACTACCGACGAAGCCGTTTGGTCTTGGCAAAGCGATGGCGGCATTCAAGGATTGCATGAAATGACTTGGTCGTCTATTAATTCGATTATTAATGGCCTTTATTATCGTTCATATTTTCAGATTACCTTATGTAACGATTTTATCAATCAGGCTACAGACGAGAAACTTTCAGAGCGCGGTATTAGCGGTGCTGATGCAGATAATATCAGGAAATATAGAGCTGAAGCACGTTTTCTTAGGGCGTTCCAGTATTGGGTGCTCATGGATCTGTACGCCAACCCAGTGATGGTTACCGAAAGCACGATAATTGGCGCAAAGGATTTGCCAAAACAAATACAGCGCAAAGAACTTTTTGCGTATGTAGAATCTGAGCTAAAAGCATTGGAGCCACTATTAGCAGCTCCGAAAAGCAATGAATATGGCAGGGCCGATCAGGCTGCAGCTTGGGCTTTATTGTCGCGCCTCTATTTAAACGCCGAAATATATACCGGTACGCCCAAATATACCGAAGCCATTACCTATTGCAATAAGATTATCCAAGCCGGTTATACCTTACATGGCAACTATAGAGAACTGACCATAGCCGATAACCACCTCAACACTGATGAATTTATTTTGGCTATCAATTACGATGGAACCTATACCCAGAATTACGGAGGTACCACCTATTTGATGCATGGCCCCGCAAACGTACCGGCAACTGTCTCTGGATCTAGCGGCGATTGGGGCGGACTAAGATTTACGCAGCAGTTTGTTAATCTTTTTGCGGATAAAACAGGTAATACCGATACCCGTGCACAGTTTTACATGACCGGCCAAAGTTTAGATATGAACGATTTGTATGTTTCTACAGAAGGCTATTCGAGTACCAAATTTAGAAATAAAACCAGATCTGGAGGGGCAGCCCCACACCAAGACGCGGCCAAAGATTTTTCTGATATCGATTTTCCTCTGTTCCGTTTGGGTGAGACTTATCTTGTGTATGCAGAAGCCGTATTGCGTGGAGGTACGGGCGGTAGTTTAACCACTGCACTTGGCTATGTTAACGCCTTACGTACCCGGGCCTACAATGGAAGTACTGCAGGTAATATTGCATCAAGCGCCCTATCGCTAGATTTTATTCTTGATGAAAGGGGGAGGGAGCTTTATTACGAGGCATTCAGGAGAACAGACCTCATTAGATTTAACAAATTTACAACGAGTACCTATGTATGGGCGTGGAAGGGCGGCGTAAAAGCGGGCACTGGCGTAGCGAGCAAATATAATATTTTCCCCTTGCCTCCATCAGATATTTCTGCCAACCCAAACATAATCCAAAACACTGGCTATTAACTTTAATTGATAATGAAGATGAAAAATTTATTTAACGTACTTGGTATCCTTTTGCTATTATCCAGCCTAGGTGCCTGTAAAAAAGATATGGAGCAAAATACAATCACTCCACCCACCAACGGAATTCCTGGATTTAAGAGTTCGGTAAGCAGTGTAGCGCTATCTGCTGCTACTGACGCCAAAAATGTGGTTACCTTTAGCTTTACTGCGCCGAGTTATGGAGCAAGCGTAGTACCAACCTATACCCTTCAATTTGATGTGCCTTCTGATACGTCTGGAGCAAATGCTTGGGGCAATGCCATTAATGTTAAGATTGCCGCGGATAGCTTAAGAAAAACATTCTCGGGAGCTGATTTTAATGCCATGCTCTCCGTGCAGATGCTCTTGCCAGTAGGCGTAAACAGCATCTTGGCCGTTCGCCTTAAATCGGAAGTGAAACAAAATACCGGAGTTGCCTCTACCATTAAACCAATTTACTCAGTGTTAACCCTTACGGTAAATCCTTACAAATCTACAGTAGAATATCCGGCTTTATTAGTTAAGGGAGGTAATTCTTGGAAAACTCCAACGGATAGAACAAAGGGCTTTATCCTTACCTCATCAAAGTTTAATTCGAAATACGAAGGTTACCTTGATCTGCCAAATTCCGACGGCTGGGGAGGTGAAGCCTTTCAGCTCATCGCTACCAAAGATGGAAAAACCTATGGTTGGGGAACGAGCGATAAAACGCTTAGTGTTGGTGGTGGAAATCTATGGCTCACCCCATCGCCAGCTTACATGAAAGTTAATGTAGATCTTGACGCCCTCACCATTAGCTATACTCCAGTTAAATTCTTTATTTCTGGCGATGATAACAGCTGGAGTACCTCATCAACCCCCATGGTATATAATCCAACTACCAAAGTTTGGGTGGCATCAAACGTAAGTCTTACAGCCGGTAAAGCTTTTGTTTTTACCACTAACGGCAGTTATGATATCAGTTATAAGGTGGATAAACCCGATAATGGGGTATTAATGTTTGCAGGAGCGCCAACTTGGGGCGGGGTTAACATTCCGGTTACCAAAACAGGAGTGTTTACAGTAACCCTTGATCTTAGCGCAGGCGATGGAAATTATACCTATAGTGTAAAATAAAAAATATAAACCGAAAGAAATGAACAAACTCAAATGGTTGGGGATCCTTACCCTCCTTATCATAATTGTTGCCTGTAAAAAGAATCCCAAGGGGGCTACCCTTTTATATCCCGAACCGGAACCTCCAGGCACTTATGCCCGTGGCGCCGATGTGAGCTGGCTAACCGAAATGGAAGCAGCTGGTAAAAAGTTTTATAACAATGCTGGCGTAGAGCAGGACCTGCTAAAAATTCTAAGCACTAAAGGTATCAATGCTATTCGGTTAAGAGTTTGGGTAAATCCAGCAAACGGATGGTGCAATACTGCCGATGTATTGGCCAAAGCTAAACGCGCTAAGGCTATGAATATGAGAGTGCTGCTCGATTTTCACTATAGCGATTCGTGGGCCGATCCAGGAAAGCAGACCAAACCCGCATCATGGGCCACACAAAATATAGCTGCACTTAAAACGTCGGTTTTTGATCATACAGTGGCAGTACTAACTACGCTTAAAGACAATAAGATTGTTCCAGAATGGGTACAGGTAGGCAATGAAACCAATAACGGGATGCTGTGGGAAGAGGGAAAAGCTTCAATTAACATGAAAAATTTTGCCGACTTGGTGCTTTCTGGTTACAACGCGGTAAAGTCGGTAAATCCTTCATCTAAAGTAGTGGTACACATCTCTAATGGGTATGACAATGCACTGTTCAGGTGGATGTTTGATGGTCTCAAAAATAATGGGGCCAAATGGGACGTGATTGGTATGTCTCTTTACCCTTCGGCTACCGATTGGAGTGCAAAAAATACAGCTTGCTTAGCCAATATGAACGATATGATTAGCCGATAT
Source organism: Pedobacter sp. NO84 (assembly GCF_059703915.1). Taxonomy (NCBI): domain Bacteria; kingdom Pseudomonadati; phylum Bacteroidota; class Sphingobacteriia; order Sphingobacteriales; family Sphingobacteriaceae; genus Pedobacter; species Pedobacter sp. NO84. Next base: position 1,951,210 of record NZ_AP046575.1, on the reverse strand, counting down.
GGATCAGAAATAATGATGTGCGAAATAGGAATGCCAGTAGCAGAAGCCGCCGCATCGAAGGCATTTATCACCGATCTGATCGCAAAAAATAAATCTTTGCCCAATAATAAAGGTCTAGGTGTTTTTTACTGGGAGCCTGAATCTTATAACAGTTGGAGCAACTATAAATTGGGCGCCTTTGATGATACCGGTAAACCAACCATTGCTATGGATGCTTTTTTACCTTAATTTGTTTTATGGGAATTAGAAAAAGCGTGCTGTTGCCGATTGTAGTCTTATTAATGTCTGTTAATTATGTCTATGGGCAGATCAAAGTTAATACCAAGCAAGGAATTTATGTTGATAAAGATGGGGTAATCCGTTGGGAGAAGAATGGAACAGAAGCGGCCTTTTTTGGTGTTAACTACACGGTGCCTTTCGCCTATGGGTACCGCTCTGTAAAACGAACAGGGATTACGGTAGAACAAGCCATTAAGGATGATGTGTACCATTTTTCTCGCCTAGGACTAGATGCTTTTCGTGTTCACGTATGGGATACCGAAATCTCTGATTCGGTGGGAAATCTGAAAAACAATGACCATCTGCGGCTGTTCGATTTTCTGATTGCCGAATTAAAGAAAAGGAAAATTAAGACGATTGTTACACCAATAGCCTTCTGGGGAAACGGTTATCCGGAAAAGGACCAGGACCTGGGTGGTTTTTCAAGTAAATATGGTAAGAGGAATGCACTAGTTTCTGAAGCGGCCTTTGCGGCCCAAGAAAATTACCTTAAGCAATTTTTTAGGCACAAAAATCAATATACCGGGCTAACTTATCAGCAGGATCCCGATGTGCTTGCTGCCGAAATAAACAACGAACCACAGCATAGTGGAGCTAAAGAACGTGCCACCGAATACATCAACCGTATGGTAAGAGCGGTAAGGGCAACAGGATTTACAAAACCTATTTTTTACAACATCAGCGAATCGCCATGGTACGCCGATGCTATTGTAAAGGCTGATGTGCAGGGCCATAGCTTTCAGTGGTACCCCACTGGACTAGTTGCTGGACATATGTTAAATGGTAATTTTTTGCCCAACGTGGCTAAGTATACCATCCCTTTCGATAGTATTCCGGGCTTTAAAAACCGAGCAAAAATGGTATATGAATTTGATGCGGGCGATGTGTTAAGTGCCTATATGTACCCTGCAATAGCAAGAAGCTTCCGCACTGCCGGATTTCAATGGGCTACCCAGTTTGCTTATGATCCTATGGCAACCGCCTTTGAAAATACGGAATATCAAACCCATTATCTAAATCTGGCCTACACGCCAGCAAAGGCGATCAGTTTACTCATCGCTTCTAAAGCTTTTCATCGCTTACCAAGGCTTAAAACCTATGAAAGCGACACCGCTTTTAGTACTTTTAAAGTGAGCTACCAACACTCGCTGAGTGAAATGAATACCGCCGAAGAGTTTTATTACTCTAATTCCACCGTTTCCGCGCCAGTTAACCCCGCTACATTAAAGCATATTGCAGGGGTAGGAAGGTCGGGAATTGTAAATTACCAGGGTTCTGGCGCCTACTTTATCGACCAAATTTCTACGGGGATATGGCGGCTCGAGGTAATGCCCGATGCTACCCATATAAAAGATCCATTTGAACGCACTGCTGCAAATAGAGAGGTAACCGCCATCTCTTGGTCGGCTCAAAAAATGCATATCGCACTGCCAGATCTGGGTAAAGATTTTAAGATCACAGGACTTAACATCGGCAACAATTTTTCTGGTCTAGCCATCCTGCAGTCGTTCAGCATTAAACCTGGCGTTTATTTGCTCAGGAACCCGGCGCAACATGTGCTTATAAAAGGAGATCAATTGTTCGGAACAATTAGACTGAATGAGTTTGTAGCCCCCAGAGCATCATCTTCCCCGGTTTCGGAAATAGCTGATTTCAGGATGGGAAACAACCCACCGAGAGCGAACCAATCGCCACTAGAGATCTTTAATGCGCAAATAGATGGAAGGCAGCTTATGATCTATAATCCCAATTGGGGTCATAAAGCGGTTGATTTTATAGCTAGCGAACAAAATGGGCAAATGTTAAAGCTCAGTCCGGATACTGGCAGCAATAACCCAATGGTAGGATTTCAATACTACTTTGCCAACAAATTAAATAAACCCGCGGTGCCCAGCTTTCGTACCTTGGTAATTCGCGGAAAGGCAGTAAAAAGCGGGGATGGAAAAATGAAGGTCGGACTAATTACCGCTAACGGCGATTATTTTGCCGCTGAGGCTTGGCTAACTAACCAATTAAGCTCCATCGAGATTCCGCTGAGCAGTTTAATGCCAAGTTCGCAGGTACTTCTTCCGCGGCCTTATCCGGGCTTTTTACCTCTTTATCGCGCAGCAACCGCCCGGCAATCGTTTAGCCTTGGCGAGGTAGAGAGTTTACAGTTAACCACTAGCGCGAGTCTAGAGATCCAATCCATTTACTTCAAATAGAAAATACAGCATATATGCATCAATTAAAAGGATTACTTTTCCTGGCATTGGGTTTCCAGCTCTTTTCCGTTTCTTCACTATGTGCCCAGACCAATGGTAGAAAAAAAATCTCCTTCGACGAAGACTGGAAGTTTAGTCTAGGGCATGCCTCCGATCCCAAAAAGGATTTTAATTATAAAATTGTAAATCTCTTTGCAAAATCCGGCAAGGCCGAAGGAACAGCGATTGAGCCTAAATTTAACGATAAAGAGTGGCGAACCTTAAACGTTCCGCATGATTGGGCCGTAGAGCTTCCGTTCGTAAAATCATCGAATGCCGATGTAATGGCCCATGGATACAAACCTATCGGGGGCTTTTTCGCCGAAACAAGCATCGGTTGGTACCGTAAACATTTTAGTGTGGCAAAGGCCGATTCAGGACAGCGTTTTCAGCTCCAGTTTGATGGTATTTTTAGAGACGCACAGATCTGGATCAATGGTTTTTATTTAGGAAACAATCAGAGCGGTTATCTCGGCGTAAATTATGATGTTACCGATTACCTAAATTTTAACAAAGAAAATGTGGTAGTGGTACGAGCGGATGCTACACAATACGAAGGATGGTTTTACGAAGGTGCCGGAATGTACAGGCATGTATGGCTAAATCAGTTCTCTAACACTCACATTACTTCTGATGGTGTATTTGTACATGCTGCGGTATCAGGAAAGGCGGCTACAGTTACCGTAGAAACTACCATCGAAAATCAAGGTCTAAAAACAGATCAGGTATCGGTGCTAGCCTATATTACCGATCGGAATGGGAAAAATATAAGCCAGTCCCAAGCCCATCCTGCAGTGCTTAGCGTTAATAAACAACAAACGATAACGCATAACATTATACTCGCCAGTCCCAGAGTGTGGTCTTTAGAAGATCCCTACCTGTATAAAATAGTTACGTTGGTTAAAGCTGGGAACAAAGTAATAGATAGTCTTACTACCCGATATGGCATAAGAACCTTTACCATAGATCCTGCGCAGGGATTATTCTTAAATGGTAAACACGTAAAGATCAAAGGCACCAATAACCACCACGATCACGCAGGTTTAGGTAGTGCATTACCCGATTACCTTCAATATTATAGAATCGCACTGCTAAAAGAAATGGGCTCAAACGCCTATCGTACCAGTCATAATGCACCAACACCTGAACTGTTAGATGCCTGCGACAGTTTGGGTATGTTGGTAATGGACGAGCAAAGGCTGTTAAATAGCAGTCCAGAATATATTTCTCAGTTAGAACGCCTGTTAAAACGCGATCGAAACCATCCCAGTATTTTTATGTGGTCTATCGGTAACGAGGAAGGCTATGTGCAAACCACCTCTGTTGGTAAGCGGATTGCACAAAGTTTATTGGCTAAACAAAACGAACTGGATCCTTACCGAACCAGCACGTATGCGGCCGATTTGCCTAATACTTTTAAAGGTATCAACGAAATAATTCCGGTAAGAGGCTTCAACTATCGCCAATTTGCTGTGGCCGATTACCATCGCGAACATCCCACTCAGCCTTTAATTGGCACAGAAATGGGAAGTACAGTTACCACAAGAGGGATTTATGTTAAGGATTCTATTGCCGGCTATGTACCCGATCAGGACATTACCGCGCCATGGTGGGCCAGCAAGGCAGAAACATGGTGGAAATTAGCTGCAGAAAATCCGTATTGGATGGGTGGTTTTGTGTGGACCGGTTTCGATTACCGGGGCGAGCCCACTCCTTACGAATGGCCAAATATCAACTCGCATTTTGGAATAATGGATATGTGCGGCTTTCCAAAGAACATTTATTACTACTACCAATCGTGGTGGACAGATAAAGAGGTACTGCATATCTCTCCGCATTGGAATATGCCCGTTGGAGGCAAAGAGGGCCAACCTGTTGACGTATGGGTAAATAGCAATGCTGATGACGTAGAACTTTTCTTAAATGGAAAAAGTTTGGGTAAACAAGCAATGCCAAGGAACAGTCATTTAAAATGGACTGTTCCCTATCAAAAGGGTACGTTAAAAGCAGTAGCAACCAAGAATAAACGGACCTTTCAAACGGAGATGGTAACTACGGGGATTGCCCAGAAAATTGTATTAACTCCAAGTAAAAATTTGGTTAGGGCTGATGGCCGTGATGCAGTGGTGGTAAATGTAACTGTGGTAGATGAGCAGGGAAGGGCGGTGCCTGATGCAAACGATTTAATCGAATTCTCGCTTACTGGCGGATTAAAAATTATTGGTGTAGGTAATGGCGATCCAAGTAGTCATGAGCCAGATCAGTACCAGAGTGGCCGATGGAAAAGAAAATTGTTCAACGGAAAATGCCAACTCATTTTGCAATCAGGAAAAGAGAAAGGCTTCGCAACTTTAGAAGCAAAGGGAAAAGACTTGCAGGGTGGTAATGTTAGGATTGAATTGAAGGGGATTTAGTTCATTGGTCTCTCTCGCATTGTCAGGCTGAGCGTAGTCGAAGCTAATAAATTCTGAGATTTTTCTCAGCTTCAATCTCACTTCGACTACGCTCAGTGTGACAAACTTTAAGGTTCATGAGTAGTAAATTAACCTAAAAAGTTTATTTTGTCTTCGACTACGCTCAGACTGACAATTAAGTGAGTAATACTTACATTTTTAATGATGCGCTTTTAGCTTGCCATCAAGTGTTGTTAATGCATTCTTTAATTTCGACAAGGCACCTGCGATAGCTAAATCGTAGGTTGCTGCAAAGGTACTTCCTACAATAGCTGGCCTACCTTCTAAACGTGCTTCTAACACACACTTTTTGTCGTTTAGCCCATCTTTACTTCCATTCTCGTCCGATAGATGAACCTGTACACTCGAAATATGATCTGAAAACCTATCGAGTCCCTTTTTTAATAGATCCGAAATTTGGCTCTCGTACTCTGCATGGATTGTTAAATTTTTATCGGCATTTAGTTGAATCGTCATAAGTTTTTGTTTTGTAAGATTAACAAGGAACTTTGGTAGTTGTTTTAAAATAACTTTAGTCTCACCCCAGCCATCCCCAGAAATGAGGGAGTGCTACATACATACAGCAAGCAGCCCTTTGCATAGTTAAAAATAGTTGGTTACACGTTTGAAGGATTTAGTACAGTTTGTATGGCGTCGGCTTTGCGAGCTTTTCGCGAAGCCTGCCTGCAGCAGGCAGGCAATCGCCTTGCCGCTGTTATGCATGTTGACCGGAAAGGAGATTGCTTAGCCCGATGAAGGATCGTGGCTCGCAAAGCTGGAACTGCGAGTTATGGTTACCTATAAAAAAATCCCTTATCTTTGCATATAAATCCGCTTTACCCTTAGCCAAACGCCAATCGCATTATGTACACTTCCGATACCATCATCGCCCTTTCAACTCCACCCGGCAGCGGAGCCATTGGCGTAATCCGTTTATCTGGGCCTGAGGCGATTTCGCTGGCAAATGAGGTTTTTGCAGGTAAAGATCTCACCAAACAGGAATCCCATACGCTGCATTTTGGTCTAATCAAAGAAGGAGAAATAATTGTTGATGAGGTAGTTGCAGGATTATTTGTAGCGCCAAAATCGTACACTAAGGAAAACGTGGTAGAGATTTCTTGTCATGGTTCTAATTACATTATCCAGCAGATAATTAATCTATTAATTAAAAAAGGAGCAAGGGCCGCTAAACCTGGCGAATTTACCTTACGTGCTTTTTTAAATGGGGCATTTGATTTAAGCCAGGCAGAGGCCGTTGCCGATCTGATAGCTTCTGATAGCAAAGCATCTCACGATGTTGCCCTGCAACAAATGCGTGGGGGATTTAGTAATGAACTTAAAGACCTCCGCGAACAGTTGATCCACTTTGCCTCGATGATAGAGCTGGAACTTGACTTTGCCGAAGAGGATGTTGAGTTTGCTAATCGCGAAGAACTTAGGCGTCTTGTCTCACTACTCAATACGCATATCGCACTACTAATATCTTCTTTCGAAGTTGGAAACGTCCTAAAAAATGGTGTTCCCATTGTAATAGCCGGTAAACCGAACGTAGGCAAGTCTACCTTGTTAAACGCCCTCTTAAACGAAGAAAGAGCAATTGTTTCTGATATTGCGGGAACCACGCGAGATACGATCGAAGATGAGCTGAACATCAATGGCATTATTTTTCGTTTCATAGACACCGCTGGCATCCGCGAAACCGCCGACATTATCGAAGCCCAAGGCGTAGCTAGAACATTAGAACGCATGAAACAGGCCAAGCTGATCATCTACATGGCCGATGCTGCCCAGACTTCAGAAGAACTAGAAAAACAGCTAACCGATCTTAAGAAACTAGAAATCCCTTACCTAGCATTGATCAATAAGGCCGATCTATTAACTGAAACTCAAAGAGCAAGCTTTGCACAACAAGATGTTCTTTTCCTATCGGCACGAGATAGGATAGGGGTTGATGAGCTTAAAACGAGCTTATTGGATAAAGTTAACCTCCACCACATCAATACCAGCGAAACGATTGTAAGCAACATCCGCCACGTAGAAGCACTAAAAAATACCGAAACTGCTTTGGTTAACGTGCTTAACAACATAGACAATCCTGTAACCAGCGATTTCTTAGCCATGGATATCAAACAGGCGCTTCATTATCTAGGAGAGATCACCGGTATGGTTACAACTGATGATTTATTGGAGAATATATTTAGTAAGTTTTGCATCGGCAAGTGATATTGTAACTTATTGATAATCAGTATTTTGTGTAGGTGTAGGAAAATGAAGAATTTCAATTTTAGGAAATTAAGTTGTTGTAAATCAATAGATTAAAAAATACTTTGCGTGTGTTTGTTCCCCTCGCAAAGTAATTCGTACTAAAATCTTCTTCTTGCCGATCTTTTTTCAATGTATTTATCGGCTATGTGTCCAATTTCTCTATATGTTAAAATTGGATCTTTTACCAGCCATTTTTTAAGTTCATCTTTTTTGAAGTATAATCTTCGACCCGCCTTATATCCAGGTAGTTCGCCTCTACAAACCTTGGAATAAATAGTTGGCTTGGATAGTCGTAGGAATTCAGCAGCTTTCTCAACATCTAAAAGTTCAAATTGATCGGTTTCTTCAGTAGTTGAAAGCAATTTTTCAATTCTATCAATTTTTTCTATCAAAATTGAAATTGCTTCGGGGAGTTGCTCGAAGGTTAATTTTTGCATATTACTAGCTATTTATAATTCGTAATAATGCAATTTACTATATAAAATAACATTCAATTTTTTCACAACTGTATTTTAGCCATTCATTTTCTATATTTTAGTGACAGTAATTTTTTAATTCTGTAGAAGCGCTCTCAATAATTTCCTGCTTTGAAGAATTGATTATAATATTAATCAAATATGAAAAGATGGCGGAAATAACTACTAAAAGATATTTAACAAAAAGTAGATTTAAGTTGGCGCTTGAATGTCCAACAAAACTATTTTACACAAAGAAAGAGGAGTATCCTGATCAGAAATTGTCTAATGATTTTTTGAAGAATCTAGCTAATGGAGGTTTTCAAGTGGGCGAATTAGCTAAATGCTATTTTTCAGGAGGTCATAATGTCGATGAACTTGATTACGAAACTTCATTATCCAAAACTAATGAATTACTTAGTTTTGATAATGTAATTATATACGAAGCGGCATTCTTATTTGAAAACTTATTTATAAGAGCTGATATAGTTGTAAAACAAGGCAATAAAATTTCCTTATATGAAGTAAAAGCAAAGTCCATTGACGGGAGAACTCCTTCTTTTTTAACAAAAAAGGATACCATCGAATCTAAATGGAAACCATATTTATATGATGTTGCTTTCCAGAAACATGTTGTTCAAAAAGCATTGCCAGACTCTAATGTTGAAAGCTACCTAATATTAGCCGATAAAAGCTCTATCGCTACTGTTGATGGATTAAATCAAAAATTTTTCATAAGTAAAGATGACCAAGGTAGAACACAAGTTGAGATTATTGGAGATGTTTCAAAGTCTTCATTGGGAGGGCCAATATTGTGTATAGTTCCTGTGGACCACATAATTGACCCACTATTGCAGAATATACCATTTCCAGATATTCCAGAAAAATCATTTATAGAATGGGTAAATTTTTACGCGGATAATTATGGTACTGATAGTTTAATTAGGTCTCCTATTAAATCCTCATGTAGAGATTGTGAATTTAAATTAGTGGTGGACGCTAAGGATAGCTTTTTAAGTGGTTTCAAGGAATGTTGGAAAAGAGAGGTGGGTTTTACAGACGATGATTTTTCAAAGCCATCTATTTTGAATATATGGGATTTGAGGACAAAGGATAAATTTTTATCTGAAAAAAAATACTTTCAAAATGAATTAACTGAAGAAGATTTAAGACCCAAAAAAAGTATTTCTAAGGAAGGGCATGGATTGAGCAGATTAGAAAGACAACTTATTCAAGTAACAAAATCTAGAAATTCTGATGATACAGATTATTTAGATGCTGAAGGGTTAGCAGAAGTATTTAAATCCTTTGTATATCCTTTGCATTTTATAGATTTTGAAACATCTGCAGTTGCAATCCCATTTTCAAAAGATAGAAGGCCCTATGAGCAAACTGCTTTTCAATTTTCACACCATATAATTCTTGAGAATGGCACTATAGGTCATAAAGGACAATGGTTGGATTATAATGTTGGTGTTTTCCCAAATTTTGATTTTATAAGGGCATTGAAAGCTGAATTAAGTTCAGATTTAGGAACTATTTTCAGATATGCTTCACATGAGAATTCAATACTTAATGCTATTTATCGACAACTTCAAGAATCTAATGAAGCGGATAAAGACGAATTATGCTTTTGGATACAAACAATCACATCCTCTACTACTAACAGTACTGAAAACTGGGTTGGTGAACGAAATATGATTGATCTTAGACAATTAGTACTTAAATATTATTATTCCCCATCTACTAATGGATCAAATTCTATTAAAGATATTCTACCTGCAATTCTGAATTCAAGTAATTATTTGAAAAACAGATATAGTAAGCCCATTTACGGTAATGATATTACAAGTTTGAATTTTAAAAATCAAACTTGGATCAGTTATGACGATTTAGGGAAGGTAATTAATCCTTATAAGAAATTAGAACCACTATTTAAAGACATTGAACAGGACCTTTTAGATTCTTTAATATCAGAAGATGATGTTGAAATTGCTGATGGGGGAGCTGCAATGGCTGCTTATGCTCGAATGCAGTTTACTCGAATGAGTGGTGAAGAACGTCTGTTAATACAAAAATCACTTTTGAAGTATTGTGAGTTAGACACGTTAGCGATGGTTATGATTTATGAACATTGGAAAAACAAATTATTATAACATGGATTGGAAAAAACTCTTAAACAGCGGTAGGTTAAGAAAATCTACAAGATTAGAAGATGCAAGAAATGAATTTGAAAGTGATTATGGAAGAGTATTATTTAGTCCTGCATTAAGAAGGATGCATGATAAAACACAAGTATTTCCATTAACAGCAGATGACAACATACATTCTAGGCTTACTCATTCTATGGAAGTAATGTCTATAGGATACTCCCTTGGTATGGATATTCTTAAAAATGAGCAATTCGTAAGTACTACAAACTATAATAAAACGGAATTAGAAAGAATTATACCGATAATTCTTCAAAGTGCATGTTTAGTTCATGATATAGGAAATCCGCCTTTTGGTCATTTTGGTGAGACTGTTATCAAAGATTTTTTTAAAAAACTCTTTGATAAAGATGATAAATTGGGTGAAAAGAAGAAATTCAATTTAACTCCAGCAGAGAAAGGTGATTTCACAATGTTTGATGGAAATGCACAAGGATTTAGAATACTCACTAAACTCCAGGTGCTAAATGATCCATATGGACTTAATCTTACTCTCTCAACACTTGCTTCTTACATTAAGTACCCAAATTTTGGTGATACAGATGACAATTGCTTAAGTAAACATAAGAGAGGTATTTTTCAATCAGAAATTGAATATTTTAAAGAAATCGTAGATGGATGTAAATTAAAAAAAGATAATGAAGTTATTCGGCACCCATTGGCTTTTTTAATGGAGGCGGCAGATTCGATTTGTTATCTAGTTATGGATATGGAAGATGGATTTAATAAAAAATGGTATAGATATTCTGGTTTAAGGACTTTTTTTGGTGGAACAGATAACTTGGAAACATTTTTTGATTTTTTAGACAAGGAATATCCTGGTGATGATCTTGAGGTAACTCGAGTTGTTAAGTTTAGAATTGAAGTTATTAGACGTCTTGTATCATTAGCCTCTAAGAATTTTATCGATAATGTAGATTTGATATATGAAGGAAAATATAATGAAGAATTAATTTTTGATAGTGAATATGCGTTAGCAAAAAGATTTCAAGACTTTTGCAACAAACACATATTACCAAACAGAGAAATCCTTTCGTTAGAAATGACTGGTCATTCTGTTTTGACAGGCTTGCTAAACTTTTACACAGATTTCTTGTTTCATGATGATAAAAAGTATCGAAAAAAAGCAAAAGGAATGCTGTCAAATAGTATTGTACGTGCAGCGTTGCTAGAAAATAATGTAAACGATTTTGATGAATTAAGCGTTTATTATAAACTTAGAATAATTGTTGATTATATTAGTGGTATGACTGATCAGTTTGCCTTAAACCAATTTCAAAAATTAAGTGGACAGAAAATTAACTGATATTAAAAATAATGTGGATGCTTCCTCTGAGGCTTTTTTCTCATATCTTGATAGTATATTCAAGGATGATGTTAAGAAGGCACTTAATGATTTGCAAGAGTATACTAACGTATATTTATTCAGTGGATTGATTAGGAATTATTTTTTGGGTATATATGAGCACAGAGATATAGATATTGTCCTTGAGAAAGAGGTAAACATTGAAGTTCTATTTAATAAATGGCAAATAAAACGAAACAGTTTTGGTGGGTATAAAGTATTTTTTAACTCTGGTCCAATGGACGTTTGGTTTATGAAAGACACTTGGGCATTTCAGAATAGCTTAAACACATTGAAATTTCAGATTGAAGAAAATATTCCTAATACAGCTTTTTTTAATTTTTCGTCTGTTATCTTTTGTATCAACAGAAAAAAATTTCATTATACGAAACACTTCTTAAAATTTTTGAGTAATAGGGAAATCGATTACGTTGAGAAAGCAAATGCTAATTACGGTTTATGTGTTATCAATACTTTTTATTATTCAGATAAATTTAACCTAAAAATTGCTAAACGATTATTAGAATTGATTAAGTATTTTGATGGAAAATACAAATTTGACTATAATGCTATACAAATTAAGCATTTTGGAAAAATATTGTATAGCGACTTTGATATTTCTAGTAGGCTTAAAAATATTTCTCTACCTCAATTAGCTTAGTTATACTGGATTCAAATTTTCGTTATCATTCAGTATTGATCTGCCAGCATCAGATTGTGAAAATTCATGAGTATTTCTTAATATTTCATCAAGAATAATTTCTTGCTGATTTTCACTTGGCTTTGGCAAAGATTCAATTTCCTTAATTCTATTCAAAAAGAAATTCCCCATTCCATCATCCTTAATTTGTTGCGGAATTTTAAAAACTCCATTAATAGGATTAATAAGTAAAGATGGATTGATTATATTATTCTTGGTTTTAATAGTTACCCAGAAGATGAATCTAAGAAATTTACCATATACCACTATATAATCATTGTTGTTGTTAGAAACTATTGTTGAATCCATAGTTCTTGTAAAATAATAATCCACTCCTGGAATATTCAATGTATGTGATTTTATCCTATCTGTGAACATTAAATTAACATTTTGATAGTCTTAAGGGAATTTATAATTAGATAGGAAATTTCTCCATTCTCCTTCTACACTTTTTAATGTTTCGAAATAAGGAAGTATCTTTATTGATGGTAATTCCAATTGAAATATGAGTACTCTCCATAAAAATGATATAGCGAAATAATATAGATTTTCATCGTAACTAAACTGTTTTTTTTCTTCAATCAAATAAGGCCTAAAGATTTTTTCTGCAAACCATTTTTCCCTCTTACTAAATTCTAATTCAGCTCTATCTGATAAATAATATTTTTTTAAGCCATCTTGCATACGTTTATTTGGCATATCAAAAGGTCTCATAAATCTCGATCCTGTTTTCTTAAAGTAGTCTATAACAAACTTTGGATAAATATGGCTTTCCTTTAAATCACATTCAAAATTATAAAGTTTACAAATCCCTATCATTTATTTTTCAGTTATTAAATTATCCATTTGTTCTATGACTAGTTATAAATCACTTTCCCTGAGCAAGATCCTCTGCTTGATTAATCGATCTTAAAATATGACTTCTTGCTTTTGCCCTATTGTTTATTTTTTTAACTTCATCATTAGCTGTTGCCCAATTTTGAAATAGTAAATATTTTGTTGAAATCGCTGCCTGAGTATTGCAGTCAGTAAGAATTACAAATTGGATGTGCATGTGCTGTTCCCACACATAAAAACCAAAGTCATCTTTTATGACAGATATATCAGGATATCCAATCATTGATTTTATTTGGGTTTCCGTTGCTCCGCTAAAAACTGCGATAAAATGTAGAGGGCCTGTCGCAGTTGCAGATAAACCTGTTTTTATAATTGTATCTTGATCGCTTAGAAAGGGACGCCCTGTAAAAGCTTTGGCATCAGATACAGACATTTTATCCGGAATGGTGTGAGAAAGCTTTATTACTTCTGGAAAAAGTATATCTTTATCTGCTAAATCTGCGAGAGCCTGTTTCATCTGAATAGAGCGAGGTTCATAATTAAGTTGCATCCAATCCTTAGCAACCGCATTTGCTGCCGACATTGCATAATACATATTCGAATGAGCTACTCTTTCAGACAAATGACGACTAATTATGTTTTTTATACTCATTAACAAACCTTTGCGAAATCCATCTGGTGTATGATCTATGGCCTTGAGCTTAAGTGGGTTATTAAAACGGTTAAGTTTTGTTTGATAAGTAGCGAATGACGAATTTCTGATTCCCGCGTCTCCTGTCTTATCTGGCGATTTTGAAAACTTTTGAATATCAATTATTGCTAGCTTTTTTGCAGAAGATTGAAGTGCTGCTTCTATCTCAGCATGGCAAATGCCAACTGTATTACCAACTGGAGCCCAACCAGCCTCTCCATTTATTAGCCCAATAACAAGATCGGCATCTCTAGAATGTTGCATGCAAATATTGTAACTATCAACAGTAGCATCCATTCCGAAGGTTTCATTTATTTCCACAGTTAGGAATTTCTCACCCAAGAAAAGTTCCTTTTCAAGCTCTTCTTTTAAATAAAGACGGACTTCAGTAAGAGTATCGCCTGCTATTCCGTTAATAATAATCTGGTCAAGATTTCTACTAGAAATGAATAAAGTAAATTGCAAGGATTTAGTTGGCATAGTTAACAATTTTTTTAAAGTTAAATTTTTAAAAGGATAAAACTTGTTAATTGATTTGGACAATTAAACATGAAATTTAATCCAATATCTTCATTAAAAGATTTTTACGCCATACAAATTAGTCATTTAAAAATTGAGCTCTCTTATCAGGTTGTGCAATGTTATATTATGTTAACGATTAAAAATATTATATTCATAATTTTTACTTTAAACTAATATGTTAAAATATTAGTTAGCTTTAAGTTAAATAGAAATTATAAATTTTTCTTTTAACAACTATAGCTCTCAAATGTCTTCAAGTACCATCAGTCCTATACAAAATATTTCGATAAAGGATTTAGGAAACGACAATCAACTCTTTCTGATTGATTTTGAATCTTTATCCCAAGATTTAATTGATTCAATGGACAAGCAATTAGTTAAAATCTGTGAAGGAAATTCTGGAAGCAATCTTCAATACGTAAAGAAAAGAATAATCAGCTTTTTAACTACCAAAAAGGGTTCTGATATAGAACTTGGTGCAATAGCAGAGTACATGCTCCATCACCATTTGAATATACTCGGTTTCGAACCAAAGTTTTTATATTTCAATCTAGAAGAAAACTCTATGAAGAAAGGATTTGATGGTTATTATTTATTGAATGGCGAAAGGTGGATTTTAGAGAGTAAATCTGGAAGTATCTCAACTAAGAATATTTCCCATCCTTCAAAAGTACAAGAATCTTATACGGATTTGAGAGACAAGCTTGCTGGAAAGGCAAAAAATAACCCATGGAATAATGCATTGAGCCACGCATCAAATTATTGGGTTGGGGTTGAATTAGATCTGGTCTCTGATATTAGAACATTGGCTCAGAGATATGATCTTAAGGATTTTGAAGATATTAAAGATTATAATATCATTCCTGGTTCAACAATATTTTTAGATGGTTTATGGCAAAAACTGGATCATGATCAAATCGAGATTGAAATTCGTAATCTCATTGCTAATCTTAATTTCAAGAAGATCAAGATTATATGCCTCAATAAAAAATCGATTGATTTATTTTGGGATTATCTTAAAATATAACGACCTCTTAGCATGCAAACAAGTGAAAAAAGAACACTCAAGCAGTTAGTAAAAATACCGCGTTTTAGCGAGTGTATTACAAAATTTACGTGTGGTGATGTGCTGTCAGAAGACCAACTCACCTATTTATTGCATTGTGCTATCATTTTTTTAATGAATTATGAAAGCGATAAGAGATTTAAGAGTTTTGCAGACTTTTCTTATTATATTATTTTAAAATACTCGCTTAAGTATAACGATTATCAACCCCTCTATGATTTTGCACTAAATTTTGGTTATTATCCGATAGTGAAATCAATTTTATCCAATAAGCTTTTAGATAAATTTTCAATACAAGGTATTTGTGACGACATAGAATTGGATCGATATAAAAATGAAACATATATAGAAACTCTTCATCAATTCGTAGAGAAAAAAAGTTTATTGAATAATAGCGCTGCCGAAATCAGTTACATCGCACCTACATCCTATGGAAAAAGCTCAGTGATTGTTGAGTGCATAAAGAGCTACGCAAGCGATGAATCAAAGATTTTAATTATCGTACCAACCAAGTCTTTGCTTATGCAGACCTATCGAATGATCAGGGAAGCAGATCTGAAACGTAAAATCATCATACATGATGAAATGTTTCAAGGAGAAAAGACATTCATCGCAGTTTTTACTCAAGAACGTGCACTTAGACTTTTGAATAAAACTTCATTATCTTTTAATTTGATTTTTTTGGATGAGGCTCATAATATTATGAAAAGCGATTTTAGGAGTATTCTCATATCTAGAACGCTAAGACTGAATAAAAGTCGAAATCCACAACAAAAAGTGATTTATCTCTCTCCGCTCATAGATGATATCCAGAATATCAAATTTGAAGCAGGGCAGATGATCGAACAACACAAGGTTGAATTTAATATTAAGGAACCTGAAATCTACGAGTATCGATTGGACCATAGCATACATCAGTATAATCGATTTATAGGCGAGTTTTACAAGTTAGGAACATCGATCAGTAAGTTTAGTTATTTAATATCTGCGTCTGGCGAAAGAAATTTCATTTATGCAAATTCCCCTAGGAAAATCGAGCGATTGTCGAAGGAACTTTCTTCCTTTATAGGCGCACGTGAACCTAGCTCACAAATCACTGAATTAATCCGAATATTAAAGCAGGAGGTTCATGAACGGTTCTATATGGTGCAGTATGTAACTTCAGGAATAGTTTATCTGCATGGAAAGCTACCTGATCTAATTAAGGAATATCTGGAAAGTAAATATCGAGAACTTCCTGAGCTGAAGTATCTTATTGCAAACTCTGTTGTCCTTGAAGGTATGAACCTCCCAATTGATACACTTTTTATTTTCAATGCCTTAGGTCTGGAAGGAAAGGAATTAACTAATCTTATCGGACGTGTCAATCGGTTGAATACGATTTTCAACGATAATCAAAATAACTTATACAAACTCTTGCCCAAAGTACATTTTGTAAACAGTGAGGATTATAATAGGTCACAAAGTAATATGGCCAACAAAATTATACTTTTAAGAAGTAATACTTTTAAGGACACAGTTAAAAATCCGACCCTAGAAGCGTTCGATGTAAGTACTGTTACAAAAGATAGAACTACAGCAGAAGCAACGATAGAAAAAATTTCCATAACCAAAGCCAATGAAACATTCTTGACAAGTATACCCAGCTCGGATTTCGACCGTATGAAAATATACTTAATACAGACTGGCATAACCGAATTCTATAGAAATGTTGATCAAATAGCTTCAATACTTTTTGAAAGAATTAATATCATCAAATCAAGTAATTATACAGAATGGAACTCGTTGGGGATGCTTGATAAAATATTTAGATTATTTGTGAATAACTTGGAAGACGAGAGGCTTGTAAAAGATTTAGAGTTTAAGCGAATATCTTTTGTTGAAACAAGGAAACATTATGAGGCATATATTACCATTAGTCAACGTAAATCCTTGCACGAAAATGTTAACGACTTAGTTACCTATTTCAAATCCAGAATTGAAAAGAAAAATGTGATGTTCTACTTCGGCGAAAGTTATGGAGAGGAAGTATTTGTATCCGACGAATATAAGGGTACAAAACGTGTTTATGTGGACCTTTCTACGAAGACTAATGATGAACTAGTAAATTTGGCTATTGTGAAATTGAAGTTGGAGGATGATTTTATTAGCTTTAAACTGAACAAGTTTATCGTCATGATGTATGACTTCGAAATAATTTCAGCTGATGAATATCATGAATACATATATGGAACCAAAGATTCTAAAAAAATAGCACTATCCAAAATCGGTCTTAATGTAAGTCTAATTACAAGATTGGAAAGGGATCAACAAATTGGTAATCTTAATATTGATGAATATAACAATTTGCGAAGTACTCCGGCATTCGATGAATTTAAAATGAAAATAAATGATTTCTATCGTTTTGAAATTGAAAGATTCATCAATTGATTATTTTAGATAACTATAAGTTATTTTAAAACTATATGTTGAAAAATTTATGGAAATAAGTCTGATTTGCTTAAAATTTATTTCGAATGAAAAGTCAATCTATTGATTATCAATTTCATTTGTTTATTTTATATATAATTTTTTATGGTTGATAAGTAATTCATTGAAAAGAAAAATACAATGATTATATTATCTTTTGTTTCTCATTTGTTACTTTGTGTATTCAAACATCTGATTTTTAATAAGATATATATGCTGCATCGGTAAATAGATACACAAAACAAGTCATAAAACTGCCCGAACTGTGTCTGCAGATTGGGAACAAGTTGATGGGGCTTGAAGGGCCTTCCAGAGGCTAAAGACCTTTCCACTGATATTATGTAATTTGATTAAATATTGGCGTGATTTCAGTTACAATGACAAATATAGTTGAAGTCTAAAATAAAACTTTTCCAACGCTCGGGATGTTCTATGTCAAGATTATCACCTGGGTATATGTTGATTAAAGCTATTTTCCTCAATCTTTTGCTGCTTGCTGTATACTGCGCGCTGATCGTAACGGGTTCCACTGACGCGAATAGGGGGTTTAACATTGCAATTGCGGCTGGGGTCTGCATGACCGCGCATGTGGCACTTAATATCATTACAGGTTTGGTCTTGCTTGTGATGGGCAAACAGGAACTTGCGAAGTCACTTTTGATCAGTGGGGCCGTACTTGCGCCGGTCGGTTTCTGTAGCTGGTTAATCTTGCTTAGTATTTACGGGTAGCCTACATCGACAAATAAACCGTTGGAAACTTCCCTAACACGAACTTTCCTTTAACAGGTTTTTGTTAACTGAAGGACAGCCCCCGCGACGTTCCAAGCGAAATTAAATCCATCCTTTATGACGATACCTTGCATGATGCGATCTATTATTTATTTTTGCGCCTCAACCGATCAGATGAAAATAACACGAGCTACTACTGAAGACATCAAGGCACTGAACAGACTGGTGAACTCCGCCTACCGGGGCGAGGAGTCCAAAAACGGTTGGACGACTGAGGCCGAAATCCTCGACGGCATCCGGATCGATGAACAGGCTTTGGAGGCCCTGTTGCAGCGTTCGGATGCGACGATCCTCAAAAGCGCCGATGGGAATGATGAAATTATGGGCACGGTTTGCCTGGAAGTGAGATCGCAGGACCTCTACCTCGGAATGTTCGCCGTCTCACCGTTTTCCTAAGGAAATGGCATTGGCAAGTCGCTTCTAAACGCGGCAGAACAATTTGCACTTCAAAACAACTGCCGGAGGATTGTCATTTCTGTGATCAGTACCAGGATTGAGCTGATTGACTGGTACAAGCGACATGGATACGCCTCTACCGGAGGCTCTATTGCGTTCGAAGAGATCGAGGGAAGGTTCGGCGATCCCAAAGTGCCGGTAATTAGTCTTATCGAAATGGAAAAGGTGCCCAGGGCAGACTAAGCCGATCGGGCTAAACTGATCCCTTCATTTATTTTATCTGCGCTGCATTCCATCCATTTTCCTCTCCCTTAAAAAACTTTCCAAAATCACTATTGACTTTTCGTCAACTTCAACTTAGGTTTGATAAACGTAATTACTCGGGTATATCCGTTTAAATTCCGACTGCAGGTTTTCGTATTTGCATTTTACTTTGCAAATGTCTCTGAAGTAGTTCAGTTATTAATTTTATTTATCACATCCAGGCGAGTAGTTGAAAGTACTACACATTTCCGTACTTCGGCGACGTTTGCAGCGACCTGGTCTTTTTAATATCTACTTATGCAAACGTCGAAAATTAATCTCATCCCACCCCAAATCAAACTCAGCTACCAACCTCCAACTAACCCCATTAAAATCAACAACCCTTTAGCTGCTGAGCAATTTTTTCTTTCTGTATGGGATAAAGAATTAAAACATCTACAAGAACAATTTTATGTAGCTTTTGTAAACGCCAATTATGAGGTAATCTGTTGGCGGTGTATCAATACAGGTACCATCTGCAATACCAGTGTAGATGTTAAACTTATTTTTAGTTTAGCGCTTTCCTGTTTCGCTAGGGCAATAGTAGTGGCGCATAATCATCCCTCTGGAAATGTCTATCCTTCTAAAAAAGATATCGCTTTAACAAAGCAAATAAAGGAGGGAGCAAACATTTTAGGGCTAGAATTGGCAGATCATTTAATTATGGGTAACGGTTTCTTTTCTTTTAAACAAGAAGCCTTGTTATCGTAGTTTCTACTCGAGGAGTGTTTGTAGGATGCTAGGAAACGTTTTCGAAGTTTGGGCAAGTTTGATAATGCCGATATTAGAGGGTGTAATTTGTTGGTCCAATAGTTTTTACCACCCCTGCCTACCGGCAGGCAGGTTAGAAGCCTGAGAAACCTAAGCAATATTGTTGACCACCTCCTTTGCGTTCTTTGTCCCAAAGGGACTCCCTTGGAGCGAAATCCTTTGCGTTCTTTGCGTTAAAATATTCAGAGGCTTTTTTGCGGCGAATAGTTGGATTATTCACCGCATTTTTGCGGTAAATAAGCACCCTCAATTTATTTTGCGGATAAATAAGCCTTTAAATACGGCGCTGTTTTACTGACCTGGTTTTCAGAAATCTCGGAAGGAGTTCCTTTAGCCACCACTTTGCCGCCATCTGATCCAGCTTCGGGCCCGATATCGATGATGTAATCGCTTCCGGCAACTACATGCATGTCGTGTTCTACTAGCACTACCGTATTCTCGGCATCTACAAGCCTATTGAGCTGGGCCATCAATCGCTCTACATCACTGGGATGAAGACCGGTAGTTGGTTCATCCAAAACGTAAAGGGTACAACCATACTGCACGCGCTGTAGTTCGGTGGCCAGTTTGATCCGCTGGGCCTCGCCTCCAGAAAGTTCCGTGGCCGATTGGCCGAGCCTCAAATAGCCCAGACCAACTTCCCTTACTGTTTCCAGGGCCCTAGCTATGGTTGGTTCTTCGTCAAAAAACTCGCAGGCCTCATCAACCGTAAGCCGTAACACTTCAGCTATGTTCTTGTTCTTGTAGGTAACTTGCAGCGTGTCGGCATTGTAACGTGTACCGTTGCAGACCGGGCAGGGGGTATATACGCTGGGCAGAAATAGTAGCTCTACCATTACTTGGCCCTCGCCCTGACAGTTGGCACATCTTCCTTTGGCCACATTGAAGGAGAACCTTCCCGCATCGTAGCGCTTTTTTTTGGCTGTAGGCGTGCCTGCGAACAGTTTTCTAACGGGGTCGAAAAGTCCTGTATAAGTGGCGAGGTTGCTTCTTGGGGTGCGGCCGATAGGTTTTTGGTCTACAGCAACCAATCGTTTGATTCCTTTTAGCCCCCCAATAAGCTGGCCACGTGCTGTCTCTTGGGTCTGCATCTCGAGCAGATCCGTTCCACTTTCAGGTTCGCTTACTTCTGCTTTTTGTCCGAGTGCTGCGCTAACAAGTTCTACCAGTACTTGCGAAATAAGGCTGCTTTTCCCGGATCCGGAAATACCGGTAACGCTGGTCATCACTCCTAAGGGAATTTGTACGCTGAGGTTTTTCAGGTTGTTCTTATAGATCCCCTCCAGCTCCAGCCAGTCTTTTGCTCTCCTTTCGCTCCCTCGACCTGCAACAACCGTTGTTCTATCGGGGTAGAGGTATTTCGCAGTAATAGACTCTTTGCATTTCCTGATACCTGCAGCTATGCCATTGTAGATCACCTTCCCGCCATTTTCTCCCGCACCTGGTCCAACGTCCACTATCCAGTCGGCGTGGCGGATCACTTCGATCTCGTGCTCTATCACAAAGATAGAATTGCCGTCAAGCTTTAGGCGGTCGAGGATGTTCAGCAGTGCCTTGGTATCCGCGGGATGCAGTCCGGCCGATGGTTCGTCTAGGACGTACACCACCCCAAATAGATTGGAGTGGACCTGAGTAGCAAGCCGTAACCTTTGCAGTTCCCCGGGTGAAAGTGTTGGCGTACTTCTTTCTAAGCTTAGGTATCCCAATCCCAGTTCGAGCATAACCTCGATCCGTGCGCAAAGGTCGGCAGCAATCCGATGGGAAACCAGCTGCTTTTCCAGATGCCCGGGATGGGATGAGTTTTTTGATATAGGAGGTTGCGCATAGGGGCCGAATATTTTTTGAAGGTCTTTGAGGGGCTTTCCGCTGATCTCGGCGATATCCAAGCCTTCGAATGTTACCGAGAGTGCTTGCTTTTTTAACCTTTTGCCCTTACATACAGGGCATTCGCTGCCCGTCATGAACGAGAGTGCCCTCTTTTTCATCAATTGGCTCTGGCTGTTGGCAAAGGTCTGCAGCACATATTTTTTGGCGCCGATAAAAGTGCCCATATAGTCGAATTGTCTTTTTGCTTTGATGGCCCGCTGTACTTCATCTTTGTTATATCCGGGATAGACTGGAACAGATGGGGATTCTTCGGTATATAAGATCCAGTCGCGATCTTTTTTTGGGAGTTCTTTCCAGGGAACGTCAACATCTATGCCCATGGTGGTCAAAATATCCCGCTGGTTCTGCCCCTGCCATGCCGTTGGCCAGCTGGCAACCGCCCGTTCACGGATGGTTTTGGTGTCATCGGGCACCATACTTTTTTCGGTCACCTCGTACACTTTTCCCAGTCCATGGCAATTTTCGCAGGCGCCTTCAGGAGTATTCGGAGAAAAGCCTTCGGCATAGATAATACCTTGGCCTTTTGGATAATCGCCGGCGCGTGAATAGAGCATCCGCAAAAGATTGGACAGGGTGGTAACACTGCCTACTGTCGACCTTGTTGAAGCACCCCCACGCTGCTGCTGCAGGGCTACCGCTGGAGGCAGGCCCGTAATACTGTCCACTTCGGGGATAGACATCTGATTAAAAAGCCTTCTGGCATAGGGTGAAACCGATTCCAGGTACCGCCTTTGCGCCTCGGCATAGAGCGTTCCAAAAGCCAGCGAGGATTTTCCGGATCCGGATACCCCGGTGAAGACTACTAGCTGATCCCTTGGGATTTCAAGATCGATGTTTTTCAGGTTATGTTCTCTGGCTCCCTTGAT
Organism: Pedobacter sp. NO84; assembly: GCF_059703915.1. Taxonomy (NCBI): domain Bacteria; kingdom Pseudomonadati; phylum Bacteroidota; class Sphingobacteriia; order Sphingobacteriales; family Sphingobacteriaceae; genus Pedobacter; species Pedobacter sp. NO84. The sequence goes on along the minus strand of NZ_AP046575.1, from coordinate 1,928,663 downwards.
GGTGATGTTGGATGAGTTTTTCTGGACTGGCATATCCGTAGGAACAAACGAGTTGACGAGGTGTTTTATATCTATGAAAAAAGGAATTAGAGGCGTTGAAAATCTAGGTTTGTTCGATTGCTGTTCGGGTACCATTCGAAGAGTGTTCGGTAAAAGGGGTGTTTTTCCGAACAACAATCGAAGAAAGACCGAATTCTCCCCGAACAGAGTGCCATGGCTTCCATTATTGAATGCATAGAAAACCTAAGAATTTGCCGTAGCATTTCTTACGAAAAACTAAACAGGTTTTTAAAAATTAATACTTGTTTTGCTTATGATGCATCCTTAAATAAACTTTATACTGTTATTGGATTTGTAATGAAAAACTTGAGGGGGCTATGTGGCTCGAGGGCTATGCCGTTATGACCATATCGTGACCCGTCTATCTTGGGCATATCTTTACCTTTGGGGAAATGAACAGGTAATGAAGAAAATAGGATTTTTATCTTTCGGGCATTGGTCTAACCATCCCTCATACCACACACGCACTGCGGGCGATACACTGTTGCAGTCCATAGACCTTGCGGTTGCTGCAGAAGAAATCGGTTTGGATGGAGCTTATTTTAGGGTGCACCACTTTGCCCGGCAACTGGCTTCCCCATTTCCGCTCCTTTCTGCCATAGGGGCGAAGACGAGTAAGATCGAGATAGGGACGGGCGTTATCGATATGCGCTATGAAAATCCTTTATATATGGTAGAAGATGCTGGTGCCGCTGATCTGATCTCTGGTGGTCGTTTGCAATTGGGCATTAGTAGGGGTTCTCCCGAGCAGGTAATTGAAGGCTGGCGTTACTTTGGCTATCAGCCTGCAGATGGAGAAAACGATGCAGAAATGGGCCGAAAGAAAGCATTGGAATTTTTGGAGCGGCTAGAAGGTAAAGGTTTTGCACAGCCCAATCCAAATCCGATGTTTCCCAATCCCCCTGGTTTGTTGAGGTTGGAACCGCATTCAGAGGGTTTGCGAGAGCGAATTTGGTGGGGAGCGGCTTCCAATGCAACCGCGGTATGGGCGGCAGAAAATGGAATGTACCTACAGAGCTCAACACTTAAGTTTGATGAGAGCGGTAAGCCATTTCATATCCAGCAGGCCGAACAGATCCGATTGTATAAAGAGGCCTGGAGAAAAGCAGGGCATGATCGCGAGCCCAGGATTTCGGTAAGCCGTTCGATCTTTGCATTGGTAAATGATCAGGACAAGTACTACTTTGGGCAGCAGGGCAAGGGATCTGATAGCTTTGGTTATATAGAACCTACCCAGAGGGCTGTATTTGGAAAAAGCTATGCTGCAGAGCCTGATCAGCTGATCAAAGAACTGGCAGAGGATGAGGCCATACAGGAAGCGGATACGGTACTTTTGACGATTCCTAACACGTTGGGTGTTGATTATAATATCCATGTACTGTCTGCCATTTTGGAACATGTTGCACCTGGGCTTGGATGGAAATAAATTACCGAGTCCCTACCATTAGCTGCTCTGAATTGAAATATCTAATCAAGAACAAAAAGTTTGAATATTTGCTTTAAGTTTTGGTCTGTAACATCAAGCGTAGAAAATACGTGTGCATAATCTTCCAATTGACCTCCCTGTTTAATGGCATTAATATTTGGTTCGAAGGTTTCCCTATAGTAATATTTAGAAAGACTATCGGTAAAACCACCTTTTTTCATAAAATAGGATATCGAGGTATTCAGGATTGCATTCTCTTCTGCCAGGTTAAAGTTTGTCATTCCTCTTTTGGCTACAATTTTGTTGGTCAGATCATCATAAGAAAACGAAAGATCAATATAGTTATGTCCCATCTCATGATTAATAGATTCGATAAGGCCCTCTTTCATGTAAGCTTCGTAATTTTCCCCATTTTGAGCCTTGTTATAAATAGGTCTGCTACCGATTGTGGGTAAATCGCCCAAAATATTTCTTGAGTTAATATTTACCAAGGCAATATTTTTATATTTTGAGACTGTATTATTCGGAGCGGGGAAATTACCTGCAGCCTGAAGAATGGTTCGGTTAGAGGCTATGTAGGATGGATTGGTGTTAAATGCGATCCAAAAGGCCTTGTTGGCATTTACCCAGGGATTATATCTTGGGGTCTGGGTAGCGAAATCAAGCGTTGAGGAGAACAGTTTTTTGTAGGTCTCCGGATATCGAACTTTTAATATGTGTATTGCTCTAATGGCATAGTATACATTTTGTTGATCTACTGCGCCATCTGATTCTGTGGAGATGTAAAAATCTCCATATTTATAGATATGGAGCATTTTGTTTAGCTCCGGCGCATTTCCACTGCTGATGTTGTTATTGTCAAAAAGACCAGTACTATTTGGGTGTAGGTATCCTAAATAGTTTAATTTTGCGGTATTGATAGGAATTTGAATGTCCATTGTAAGAGTTCCAGTATTGGTTGCTCTATTTATTCTGCCTGCCATTGCCGTATCAATGCGTTCGTTGGTCCATCCCGTTTGATCAAAGTCTCCGTTTGACGTGATCCATCTAAGATTATGTTTGCTAAGTTCCTCAGAACTAGCGCTTCGCTGTGCATAAATTGCGCATGGGATAGCGCATATAAGAAGTTGAAAAATGATAGGGAATAATTTTTTCATAACAATGCCTCCGAATGGTTAAATTGAAATCTTCCTAAAAATAAAAAATTTAAGACATTAGAAAAAGGATGTTTTAGCCCAAAAGAATAAGGTAAAATTACCCTGCCCTATGCCTGAACCACAATAGCGTGGTAAGAGGGGGTTTGGCTAATAACTTACGGCAAAAATGTATCCAACCTGTTATGTGCCAACCTTAATTCTTGTTGTAATCCTTCTATCTGTTTTAATAGTTGGGCAATAGCGTCTATTCCTTCTAAGTTTATGCCTAGGTCATAATGCAAGCGCATCATTTTTTCTACTACGGTTATTTCATCGGCAGAGAGGTAGCGTTCGTTTGCCATTTCTATTACGGTAACTAACCCGAATTGATGGAGCGAAACAATAAAGGATGGCTCAACCTCGTAGTGGGTACAGAATTTTGCAATCAATATTAAATTTTCATTATCCATGTTTGCTATTTCTTAACTCGGTGAACAGTTCTTTTTCTTTTGCTGAAAGATTTGTGGGTAATTTCACTTGATAGGTGATGTATAGGTCGCCGAAATCATTTTCTTTTTTATAGGCAGGAAACCCTTTGCCCTTCAGTTTTACTTTTGTGCCCGATTGTGTTTCTGGTGCTACCTTAAGCTTTACCTTTCCATCAAAGGTATCAACCACTACTTCACCACCAAGTAAGGCGGTATACAAATCAATGTCTACATCGCTGTATAGGTTTTTACCGTCTCTTTTAAATTTGGTATTATTGGCAATGGAGAAAGTGATGTACAAATCCCCATTTGGGCCACCATTAGCTCCAGGAGATCCATGATCTTTGATCTTAATAGTTTGTCCGTTTTCTATTCCTGCCGGAAAGGTTAACCTTATCTTTTTGCCATTAATAGTGAGGGTTTGCTGCTGGCTTTTGTACACATCGCTTAAGTTAAGCTGTAATTCTGCGTTGAGGTCCTGTCCCCTAAATTTAGTTTGCCTGCCTTGACCTCCCGCACCGCCAAACATTGAACTGAAAAAATCCGAATAATCTTCCCCCGAAAACTGTTCGCTACCGCCAAATGGCTGCCCATTACCAAAGGGTTGCCCACCGGGACGTGATTGCTGTTGTTGCCTGGCCTTTTTAATCTCGTCTGCGTGTTTCCAATCCTTTCCGTACTCGTCGTATTTCTTTCTATTCTCGGCATTGCTCAATACCTCATTGGCTTCATTAATTTCCTTGAAACGTTTCTCCGCCTCTTTGTTATTGGGGTTAAGGTCGGGATGGTATTTCCGGGCCAATTTGCGGTAGGCCGATTTGATCTCGGCCGCGCTTGCAGTTTTGGGTATCTCCAGTGCCTGGTAATAATCGATGTGGTCCATTTAGAACGTTTTAGTCAGCTGCTTCCTAAGGTACGAAGTAATCTACAAGATAGGAAATCCGCTTGGTGTGGTAGAAACCTTCACCTGTTCTTTCCCAAATGTTAAAAGCTCCCTGTCTTTGCTCGGAAGCTTTTATTCTACGTTGCTAAGGGATAATGGTAAGATTGGCATTGAAACCGGTGGCCATCTGCGCTGTTACACCCTTTACCTTAACAGCGATCATGCCCGTAACTGCTGTCGCTGGTACGTCAACGGTAATGGTTGAGGAGGTTGCTGTTTTGGCCGCTACACTAATAGCAGAATTCTGGGTTGTAAAAACGACCAGGTTTTCACTGAGTGTAGTGCTGAAGTTTGTTCCGGTAAGAGTAAGGGTTTGTCCGGTTTTGGCACTGCTTGGTGTTAGAGCCGAGAAGGTAGCGGTGATACCCTGCACAGGTCCTTCTGGTAGTATAGGTTCAACAACTGGATCGGTATCTTTGCAGCTGGAGATCAATATGGTAATCAATAAAAGGAAAAAGTTTATTTTTTTCATGGATATTTTATTTCTGCAAAGCTATATGTTTTTGTGATATTGTGGATGGACGCTCCTGTTTTTTTACATATTTTCCTGCTTCGCTTTACTCTTATTTAAATCCACTTACTCTGTCAGATATTCTTTTCATTAAAACTTTATGCCTGAAATGGGGTTGGTAGTATAGTACAAAAACTCAACAACCATGGAAAACAACAACGAGCAAAACAAGGAAAACAAGCCCGAAAAGGAAACCAGCCCGTACCAGGAACTTTACGGAAAGAAAGAAGGAGATGCAAAAGAGGATGCAGATACTAAGAAACCTCTTGATAGCGCAGGTGCCTTTGGAAGTGCAACAAGAAAACCAGGACCAGAGAGCGGTTCAACCGAATCTGTGCCGGATAAAAATGAAGAAAGTAGACAGAAGGAATAGTTTAGAGAAGCTTCCGAGACCTTATCGATTGCTGCACATGCTGCTGCGATCGATAAGTTCGCTCGAGCTTAAAATCGGTTGCGTTAGCCCTGGGTATCTCGTTTTAATAGTATAAGGTTAACACTTGCTGAAGCCGATGTGGCTTAGTGCAAGGAGAAACGATTCCGGCATATAAAAAACTAACACTTATTGTTCGAAAATCGCCTCAATTAAAATTCTTGTAGGTGTATAGAAAAATAGCCGTTTTCTCTTCAGTTCAGGTGTATGGTTGCGCTGAAATGGAATATTTAGTAGCTGAAGTTTTTCTTTAAATTCGTGATAATCGAGTTCTAATATAAATGCAAAATTGTCTATCGCTTCTGCCTGTTCCTCTAGTTCGGGGTTGGGCTCAATGGAGCTTTTTATGAGGTGAATTAAGGGCAAATCATTATAATACAACCAAAAACCATCAATTGCAGCAATAATACTGGCGGGCCGCGGGCCTTCTACCAGTGGTAGAGCATTTATCAAAAAGTCTTTATTTAGGGTTAATTGATGGGTTCGGATGGTTACATGATCAAGTTTCATTAATATTTACTGATTAGCTGAGTGAATATACAAAAATTACAGCTGGTAAAACCTTAATTGATGCTTGTTTCAGTCTTGGCACAAGATAGAGCATTGGGACATTAGGACATAAATACTTACACCGTTCTGGTTTGGTTTTTGGAAAAAAATCTTTCATCTTAGCTGATACAATTAAATCTCCCCTGATGAAAAAATTAATCATTTTAGCTTGTTTCTTTTGTTGTTCTTTAGCCGTTAATGCACAAGATACCACCGAGGTAGCAGATCACATTAAATTTGATCTGGGTACCTTACTCGGTACTTCAACCCGTTCTGCAGGACAAGGATATTCGAGTTCGGCAAATAATAGTTATCATCTTGGGCTCGGATACACAGTCAACTTCCACAATCGTTTATATACCACCATCGGCACACGGCTGGATTATTATAGCGGGCTATTATATGATGACCAAAATGCCTATCAAGGCTCCATTTTTCTGCAGGAGCAATTCAACTTTAACGAAATTCCAAAAACCTTTTTTCTATTTGGGAATTACGGCCTAGCCCCAAATTTGGGGGGTAGTTTTTACGCAGGCAATATCTTTGAGTTTGGTATAGGTTGGCAGTATCAGCCTCAATTTATTGGTAAGAACACCATCAGCTTTGCTGTAGGATACAATAGCACAAACTTAAAGAATGTATATGCCGAAAGACATACGAGCACCGATGGCATAAATGTTACTACCACCTCTGGCTATTATCGCTTTAGCTTAAAATCGGTTGCGTTAACCGTGGGTGTAGCCTTTTAACGAATAGGATATGATGATAAGCGCAGGTATACTAGCCTATAGAAAAAATAATAATCAACTTCAGTTTTTTCTGGTTCATCCTGGGGGTCCATTCTTTTTGAAAAAAGACGAGGGCTTTTGGACAATACCGAAGGGCTTGGTAGAAGAGGGAGAAGATTTGTTAACTGCCGCAAAACGCGAATTCTTAGAGGAGACAGGAATAACTGTTTCGGGCGAGTTTTCTGATCTTGGCCATATCGTTCAAAAGGGAGGAAAGAAAGTCCATTGTTTTGCGGTTAGGTTCGATTGCGATCCCACGGGAATAGTGAGCAATACGTTTGAGATCCAATGGCCGCCCAATTCCGGCCGCATCCAGTCGTTTCCCGAGGTGGATAGAGCAGAGTGGTTCGATTTAACCGCTGCCTCAATAAAGATCAATCAACAGCAAGCAGAACTATTGGGTAAGCTTATCGAACTTATCGGTGGCTGATTCTTTTTGATTTTATCAATAATTTCCATAAAACTCTTTTTATCTAAAATTGTAGTTATATGGCCAAAGCCTTGATACCCCAAGGCTTTATTATTAATCGTTTAGAGAAATGCCAAGTCTACTGCAAGAAAATAAAAACCCCTTATTGGAGGGCCCCATCCTCCAATCTCTTTTAAAATTAACTGTTCCGATTATATTGCTTCAGTTGTTGCAGGCAGCCTATCAGCTTATAGATGCGTTTTGGGTGGGCCGACTTGGTGGCAATGCTGTAGCGGCGGTTTCAGTTACCACGCCGTTTGTTTTCCTTTCTATTGCCATCGGTGCGGGATTGGCTATTGCAGGTTCTGTACTAATTGCACAGTATGTTGGGGCTAAAAACCAGCCTATGGTAGACCATGTTGCCGGGCAGACCCTACTTCTGGTACTGCTGATTTCGGTTTGCCTGGGTGCTTTGGGTTTTGTTTTTGCTCCTGATCTTTTGCGGCTAATGAAAGTATCACCTGTGGTATATGATGGGGCATTGGGCTTCATGCGATTTTCGTTTATTGGGCTGGTATTTAATTTCCAGTTCATTATGTTTACCGCCTTTATGCGCGGCGTTGGTAATCCTACGGTTCCAATTTATATCATTGTGGGCAGCGTGGCACTTAATTTTATGTTGGATCCCCTGTTCATCTTTGGATGGGGACCCATCCCAGCGTCTGGAGTTATGGGTGCTGCCATCGCCACTTTGAGTACTCAAGCGTTAGCAACAGTAATCAGTTTTATTATTCTTTTTAGGGGTAAGAGAGGCATTGTGTTAAAGCTCAAAGATTTTGTGCCCGACTTTCCTTATATAAAAAAGGCATTCTTTTTAGGGCTGCCTTCATCTATTGAACAATCTGTACGTGGCCTTGGGGTAACGTTAATGACCTTTTTAATCGCAGCCCATGGTACCCTTTCGCTCGCTTCGTACGGAGTGGGATCCAATATCCTTCAGGTGGTGATGATTATTGGCTTAGGATTTTCTCAGGCAATTTCTACACTGGTGGCACAGAACATTGGGGCAGGCAAAATTACCAGAGCGGCCAGAATCGGGCGGCTGGGTGCTATCGTATCTTTTTGGAGTCTCTCCGGGATCGGGATTATCGTATTCTTTTCATCCCGTCAGTTGGTTTCATTTTTTGTGCCAGAAGATCCAAACGTGATTGCGGGCGCGGCAAAATTCCTAAAAACCATTGCATTAACATGGGGATGCCTTGGCGTGCAGTTGGCCATTACGGGTGTGTTAAAAGGTTCAGGAAACATGGTTACATCAATGATTTTGGCACTTGTTTCGCAATTTGTATTTCAGTTCCCCTTGGCCTACGTGCTTTCACATCATGGAAATATGGGCGTAAATGGAATCTGGTGGGCTTTTCCAATCTCCAATGTTCTCATGTCTCTGATTGCTATGGGCGTGTTTGCCAATGGCGATTGGAAGAAAAAAAGGCTCATCGAAGAACCAGAAGAAAATGATGAACTGATTAGGCTGGTAAACAAAGAAACTATAGTGGAAGAAGGCATAAAGTAATTGTTGGCAATAGCATTTTCCTGTTCCTGTTAATATAAGATATCCCACAGGAATCATTCTAAAATAGCGATGGAGAGAACTAATTTTGAGAATTATATTTTCCCTAGAATCAAAAAAGTCTCGACAATTGCCGAGACTTTTTTGTAAGAGTAACTATTGACTAGTTAGCTTTTTTAGTCGAATCTACTGCTGCTTTAGCTGAATCTACTGCTGCTTTAGCTGTATCTACTGCTGCTTTAGCTGAATCTACAGCTGCGTTAGCTGAATCTAAAGCTGCTGAATCAGTAGCATCTGCTTTTTTCTCAGAGTTACAAGCTGCAACTGATAAAGATAATGCTAAAGCTACAAAGCCTAATTTGAAGAAATTTTTCATTTGATTTTCTGTTTAAATAATTAATTAATTTTACATGTTAATACTGCAAAGTTAAAAAGGTAACCCGCAAATGTGAAAAAAAGTTAAATTAAATTAAATTACTTTGCCTGTGGCACAGAATCGACCTTTATTTTTGTAGAATCTATAGCATTGGTATCGATTTTACTAGAATCTACACTAGTTGAGTCAACGATTTTGGGATCTACTGATTCTTTTGGATTGTTTCCTCCACAAGAGTTGCAAGAAGTTATCAAAAGGGTTAAGCCTAAGGCAAATACGCTGAGTTTTAAGGAATTTTTCATGACTGGTTTTTTAATTGTTATTGTTTTTGGGTTTTGATTCTTAATGCATAAAAATTAAAAAGGTGACCTCTAGAAATGAAAAAAATAGTGGATTAATTATAGATAAAATTTCTTAAGCTATTTTAATTTTTTGTTGGGTTACCAATCCTTCTTTTAGGGTATTAACAGCAAAATAGAATTGATCGAATGTTTAGTGCGCAACGCTTAGGGCCAATGCTTACCGACCAACGTTAACCGCCATGCGCTCTGCTTTGAAAATCTTAATTGAAATGTCATGTTTCGAGTAAAAAATATTTTTTTTAACTATCATTGGGTTACCATTCACGTTTAAATGTATTAATTGGTGAGTTTAAAGTTAAGCAGTTCAGTTCCAACAGATAGAGAGGTAGTATTAGGTATACTTAACAACTCGGAAGAAGCAATGAATAAGCTGTATGCGGGATATTATCCGATGGTTTTGCAGTTTATTCTTAACAATAATGGCGACGAAGACGATGCGAAAGATGTGTATCAAGAAGCAATTATTGTTTTATACAATAAGATCAAAACCGGAAATTTTGAGTTAAGCAGTAAACTAAAAACCTATTTGTATTCTGTAAGTAGACGAATTTGGTTAAAAAAGCTGGCTCAACAAAGTAGGAAAACGAATAATATCGCCGATTTTGAAGATGTATTAGTGGTGGATGATGATATAGAGCAGCATGAACTAAAAGACTTGCAGTTTGCTCAAATGAAAACCGCCTTGGATAGTTTAGGCGAACCTTGTAAAACGATAATACAAGATTTTTATATCCACAGCTTATCGATGCAAGATATTTGTGAGAAGTTTGGTTATACGAATACAGATAATGCCAAAACACAGAAGTACAAGTGTTTACAACGACTAAAGAAGTTATTTTTTCAATCATAAAATGAAGAACGAGATAGAATTAGAAGCGATTATTGAAGATTACTTGAATGGTAAGCTTACTGCAGGAGAGCACGCAGCTTTTGAGCAGTTGAGAAATAATGATCCTATTATTGATCATAAAGTAGTAGCCCATAAGGTTTTTTTAGAATCAATGAAGCAGTATGCTGATATTTTGGTTTTAAAACAGCAAATGGATGCAGCTCATGATCAGATTGATGTGGCCTCGATTAGTGCGAAAGTGAGACCTCATTCATCGAGGATCGTAAGAATTTTCAGGAACAATAAGGCAGCGATCGCGGTGGCGGCTTCATTCCTTATTTTGGCTAGCGTTGTTTTTCTAGGCCAAACTAAGCAAGAAGACCATATGAAACTTTTGGATCGTAAAGTTTCTACAGCATTAAGCGCATATAATGATGATAAGAGAGTAATTACTAATGTAAGACCTAAGGCTGAAAATATAAGTCCCGCTAAATTTGGTGGTACTGGTTTTGCCATCTCCAGTAACGGCTATATTCTAACTAATTATCATATTATTAAAGGCGCAGATTCTGTTTATATTCAAAATAGCAAAGGAGCTTCTTATAAAGCAAAAGCATATTACACTGATCCAGTTAATGATATCGCTATTTTAAAAATTAGCGATTCCTCATTTGAGAACTTAGGGACATTACCATATACACTGAAAAAAGCTGCAGCTGGCATTGGAGAACTGGTTTATACATTAGGCTATCCGAAAGATGATGTGGTTTTGGGCGATGGATACGTTAGTTCAAAAACCGGTTTGAATGGTGATACACTTGCTTATCAAATAGCTATTCCGCTAAATCCAGGTAACAGTGGAGGTCCGTTATTAGATAACAGCGGTAACATTGTAGGCGTAATCAAAGGAAAGCAAGATAAGGTTGATGGCGCGGCATTCGCTGTAAAATCTAAATATATTATGGAAGCATTAAATGCGATTCCTTCAGATTCACTACGGAGAAGAATTGCTTACGGTAAAAGAAGTTCATTACAAGGTTTAAAACGTAAAGATCAAGTTGCCAAAATGCAGGATTATGTATTTATGATCAAGGTTTACTAAGATTACTGAGATTACTAGGATTATAGGATTTTAATTATCAAGGTTATAACTAGTAGGTTTTGTAAGTGCTAAATAAAACTTTTAATATTCCCAAATATTAACACTCTGGAACCCGAAGCTTTTATAGTTTCGGGTTTTTTGTTTTATATGTAAAGTATAAAAATAACTCATCCTAAAAATATTAAATTTACAGCACAGATTTTCAATTTGTGATACCAAAAATGATTTGATATGGAATTTGGAAGAGTTACTGAACACGAAGTACACACCATTGATTTTACCTTGCCCGCAGATGGCGAGCAGACCCTGCTAACGCTACAAAACCTTCATCCTGTGCCAAAGCCCCAATTCTTTGTTGGTTGTGCAAAGTGGGGTCGCAAGGAATGGAAAGACTTGATCTATCCAAAGAAAACAAAAGAAGCAGATTTTTTAGGAGAATACGCAAAACACTTCAACTCTATAGAACTCAATGCAGTTTTTTATAATATCCCCAAAGAAGAACAAATCTCAAAATGGAAGGAAATGGTAGATAATAATGGCACAGGTGAGTTTATATTCTGTCCTAAATTTTCTAGAACCATTACCCATATTAAACGCTTAAAAGATGCAGATTTTGTAACCGACGAATATATTAAGGCCATTTCTGCTTTTGGCAACTCGCTTGGTCCCTGTTTTTTGCAGGTAAGCGATAATTTTGGACCGGCCAATATTGATATTTTAGCCAACTACTTACAGAAATTACCTCGTGATTTAAAGGTTTTTGTAGAAGTTCGCCATAAGGAATGGTTTGTTGAAGGAGCAAAAAAAGAGCTGTTTACCATGCTAGCTAACTTGAACAAAGGTGCTGCGATAACCGATGCGAGTGGACGTAGAGATTGTTTACACATGCAATTGCCTACTCCAGAAGCTTTTATCAGGTTTGTGGGCAATGGTGGTAAATTGTTGGATTCTGATAAAGCAAGAGTAGACGAATGGGTAATTAGGATTAAACAATGGCTTAACCACGGATTAGAAAAAGTATATTTCTTTTTGCACCAGCATGATGAAGCCGATACACCTTTAATTGCTGATTATACAATAGAGCAATTTAATAAACATCTGGGCAGCAATTTGTCAAGGATAAATTTTATTAACCAAAATAATCTACTATTTTAATAGACTTTTTGTAGCTTTATGCGTCGCGCGATGAATCGGAATGCGTTTGGAGTTTAGAACGCTTAGCGCCAAACGCTTAACGCAAGACAACCATTTATTTTTCACCATTAACCATTACAATCATGAGTTTAAGAATAGGAGATACCGCACCAAACTTTAAGGCAAAAACATCTATTGGAGAAATAGATTTTTACGACTATTTAGGAGATAGTTGGGGTGTTTTGTTTTCACATCCCGCAGATTATACCCCTGTTTGTACTACAGAACTAGGGCGCACCGCATCTTTGAAGCCAGAATTTGATAAAAGAAATGTAAAAGTATTGGCATTAAGCGTTGACTCTGCCGAGTCGCACAAAGGTTGGATCAATGATATTAATGAGACACAAAATACCAACGTCGAATTTCCGATCATTGCGGATGAAGATAAGCAGATCGCCGACGCCTATGATATGATCCATCCCAATGCTTCAGAAACGATGACGGTTCGTTCGTTATTTGTGATATCGCCTGACAAAAAAGTAAAGTTAATGATCACCTATCCAGCTTCTACCGGAAGAAATTTTACAGAGGTTTTGAGGGTGATTGATTCATTACAGCTTACTGCAAAATACAGTGTAGCTACACCTGCCGATTGGAAGGATGGTGAAGATGTAATTGTAATGAACAGCATTAAAACTGAAGATATCCCAGACAAATTCCCTAAAGGACACAAAGTTATTAAACCTTATTTAAGAACAACCCCGCAACCAAATAAGTAAGGGTTAGGCGTTTGGCGACGTTGATCGCCAAACGCTTATCGCTTATCTCTTACCGCTCAACGCCTTCCACTTAGCCCAAGCTCTTCATAAAAGCATTTTGATACGCTGTTAGCTCGGCTTTTAGTGTTTTGCTTTGCTCGCCCTGTTTGAAATAAGCATTCATTTTATCCAGGGTCTCTAGCACATATAAACCCCGATGGATGTCGTTAATAAATGCCCGTTGTTCTATTGGCTTTAAAGAAAGTATATAATCCAATTCCTGAGCAATATATTTTCCTGTAGCGCCAGTTATCTGCCTGCCATTAACCGTATCGTTTAAAAAGTATAGGTTTTGCACTAAAGGAAGTTTATTTAATGTGTCAGTAATAGAGCTATTTGTTAAAGGTAATTTCTTTAAACTTTTTGAAACCACATTTCTTGCCAATTGCACTTCCCCTTCTTTAATGAGATTAGTGCTTAGCGTATTGGAATATTCCCAGGTATTTTGTAGCACCCTTCTGCTTTCTTCGTCTAGGTAGGAGGCATTTTTAAATCCATCCAGCTCAAATTTTTGAAAATGGGTATAAGCAAGACTGTTATTGGTTTGCTCCGATTTATCTGTCTTATCACCTTCGCCAGGCTTTAGTGGCATTAATCGATACGCAAATCCTTCTAGGTATAGATACTTGTCCAATCCGATATAGGTATCGTTTGAAACACCAGCCGAGAAATAAATAGGTCTTTTCCAATTGTTGTGCGCAATGATATCAAACATTGCCAAATCACTTTTGAAAAGATACTGCTTACTGAAATTCCACTCCAATTGATCGGTTATTTTGTCTTTATCTTTAGCATCAACTGTTTGTGTTGCAAGAACCTGTTTTGAATCTACAGTTAACTTTATTTTTCTTGTAGGCATAAAATTTTCGAAACTACCATCGTTCATTTGAATTTTATCCTCCTTGTTCTCAGAAGTGAGTACGGCTAGTAAATCCCCTAATTCTACGCTATCTGTAATTCCATAGTCAACGTAGGGCATATAATCTCTCACCCCTTCCTTATATTGATCATGTTTGAGGGTTATTGGTAGTGCGGCCGATTGGTTTTGTTGCTTTTTTAAATGGTCGATGTACGAATCAGTGGCAAGGAACTGAAGACAAATTACTCTCACATCAGTGCGGATACCTTCCACTTCTTGCGCATACCATAAGGGATAAGTATCATTATCTGCATTGGTAAACAGGATGGCATTGGGTTCGCAACTGTTTAAATAGTTCTTTGCCATATCCAACGCGGTGGTTTTATGGCTTCGATCATGATCATTCCAACCTTGCACAGCCATTAATACCGGTACGGCCAATAAGCAGCTTGTTGTAGCAAGTACTAAACTCAATTTTTGCGAGGCAATTTTAGTTAATAATTCTTTTATAGCCAAAACCCCAATTCCAATTACGATTGAGAAGGCATAAAATGAGCCAACATACGCATAATCGCGCTCCCTAACCTGCAATGGATCTTGGTTGATATAAAATATAATTGCTAAGCCAGTACATACGAACAGACAGGCAACAACTATGCTTTTAGCTCTGTTTTTTCTATATAGATAGCCTATACCTAAAATACCTAACATCAGCGGAAGGCCGTAAAACAAATTATAACCTGCATTATCTTTAATGCTTGATGGGAGCTGATCCTGATTTCCCAAGTGGAGCGCATCAATAGGTTTAATGCCGCTTAGCCAATTTCCATGATTAATTTCACCTTGGCCCTGATGATCATTTTGCCTGCCAATGAAATTCCACGAAAAGTATCTCCAATACATAAATCCCATCTGATAGGTGTTTAGGAAACCTACATTCTGCCAGAAACTAGGGGTCTCGTTTTCTCCCAAACCTATCCAATTTTGATAAAAATTTACATGTTCGGGCTTACTACTGTATGTTCTGGGCAGCAATGTGTTTTTATCATAGACACTCTTAAACGTTTTTCCACTTACTTCATATGCTTTTTCGCCTTTCCGGTAAGTTACACCAGTTTCTTCCGCATCAATCGCTTTCGAATTGTAAAATTGCCCATAAAGTAAGGGTTTGTCCTCATATTGTTGCCTGCTTAAATAGCCTAAAAGTGATATTGGTGTATCAGGATTTGACAAATTGATATTTGGTTTAGCATTTGCCCTGATAATAATCATAAAATAAGAGCTGAAGCCGAAAAGCACAAATGTTAACGACAACAAGGCCAAGTTTAACCTATACTTCTTTTTTTTAATACTATAATAGATCAAATATGCTAGCGCGATGCTAATGGTTAAAACAAAAACGAGTGCACCTGTACCAAAATCACTGCCGAAGGAATTAACAAAAAGATAGTCTGTTTTTGCGGCAAACGATACCACATATTGAATAACCCCGAATTGGACCATTCCTAAAATTATACAGCCCACTAAAAATGCTTTGATAGAGCCAAAAACTGTTGGATTGTTAGATTTTTTAAAATAATAAACCAAACTGATTGCTGGAATGGCTAATAAACTTAATAAATGAATGCCTATAGATAGTCCGATGATAAAGGAAATGAATAAAATCCATTTATCGTTCATCTGATGTTCCCATTTTAGAATTGCCCAAAATACAATAGCAGTACACATAGTGGAGATGGCATAAACTTCGGCTTCTACTGCCGAGAACCAAAACGTATCAGAAAAAGTATAGGCTAATGCTCCTACAGTGCCTGCTGCAAAAATTGCCCAAAGGTTAGAGATCGAAAGTGTTTTTTCTTCTTGATTAAAGAGTTTCAACGCAATAGCATTGATCGTCCAAAACAAGAACATCACTGTTGCTGCACTAGACACAACGGAAACGAAATTTACCCAGTAAGCAACTTTTGAGGGATTAGATCCTGCTAAGAGCGAAAATAACTTTCCTATCATCAAAAATAGGGGCGCACCAGGTTGATGCCCTACTTCCATCTTAAAAGAAGCCGCAATAAACTCGCCGCAGTCCCAAAAACTAAGGGTAGGCTCCATGCAGCTCCAGTATACCAGTGCGGCTATGGCAAAAATTACAAAACCAAGAAGGGTGTTAATGCGGTCAAATTTTTTCATGTGATTAGGGTTCGGTCTAATCAAAAATACCTCATTATGTAACCGTTAGCTGTTAAAAGATGTTAAAGAATGTTAAAGCGTTGGGCGAAGAGCTTAACCTCGCTCCAAGCTCCAAGCTCCATCCTCCATCCTCCATGCTCCATGCTGGATGCTCCACGCCCTATGCTAGTAATGTTGAACGATCGTTGCTTTTATAGCAATATATCCATGCAAGGCCTGAGTAAATACGATAAATTCATCATGACTTGGTTTGATCTTATACTTCTTCACCAGATTTTCGGCCCTTTCTGGAAAGTTTCGCACAATAACATTACCGATTAGGTTCTTTTCCTTTTTAAGTTCATTTAAATTAAGTACAGCGTTGATCTTAAATATGCGCCCTAAAAATGTGGAATCAATTGTACCACTCACATATAGTTGACTTTGTTGATGCAATTTCTCTAAACCGAATTTTTCTCCAATCCAATTAAAAGCTCCACTTTTTAGCAGCGCTACATCGGGTTCGTACAAATATCCGGTCGGAATTTCTTTGGCGAATGTGGGTTTTGTTAAGGTTTGATCGAATGGGATATTTAGTGATTTTAAATCATCATTTAAGGTTGCGCAAATAAGTTGGGGTAGATTAGTATAATCTTTGTCGATAATCCATAGCAATTCTTTGCATTCGTTCTTAACGCTCACAATGTGGATCTCACTCACATTTTTAAGTTCGCTTAAACCTGCAGCGATATCCAATAATGGGGCCGTTTTAATGATAATGCGACTGGCTTTTGACAGCAGTAGGTTTAGGTGCAGGGTAACATCCGGGCTGCAATCCTTAAGTTTAAAAACCTTCTGATTCTCATTTCTCCTGGCGGGATCGATATAGATTGTACCAAAAGTTAAATTGGTATGTTTTAAAAATTCTACGCCATCAGTAGCTTCGCATTGAATGTTAATTGCACCTAAAAGCTTACCATTATGTTCAGAGATTACTGATAGATCGGGATTGATCTCACAGCTAATCACGGTTTTTATTTTTTTAGAAAAGAAGTAGCTATCAACACCGAAGCCAGCAGTAAGGTCGAGCAGGGCTTCGCCAATAGCCAAATCAGCTTTATAGGCTGCAGTAGGTTCTGAAGAGCATTGCTCTATGGATAATAATGCAGGATAATAGATAAAGGGATGTTTAAACCATGTAGGAAGTTTGTTTATAGATTTCTTCTTGGCTGCAATCTGACCTGCTAATTCTGCCGAACTGATCGTTTCGCTGATGGGTTTACTTAACGCAATCTTGTTTACATCGGCATTTATATGCTCGTTAATGTAAGCCTGGACTTGAGGGGTTAAGATTTCTTTATTCATATTGTAATTAGCTAATTTATAAATTTGCTAATTAGCTAATCTGTTTATCTTTCATCACAATCTGACAGGTATGTCTACTTTTCACTTCTAATAATACGTCTTTATTTACAATCACACGATCTATTGTTTGTTGATTGTAGTATCTAATGGTTACCAGTTCTAAATCAGTATTGTATTTAACCTTAAAGGTTTGGCCTAGATCTGTAATCAACTGTTCAATTTTTTCTTTATCATAATCTACACTCACAGAAAAGCTGATGGCAGAATTTAGCATCGTATTAACCTTAACTTTATTTTTATGTAGGATATTGAAAATGTGGCTTAGGTTTTCTTCAATGATAAAAGAAAAGTCCTTTGGGAAAATAGAGATTAAGGCTTGGTTAACCTTAAAGATAAAAGAGGGCACTGGCAAAGGTGTTTCAATATTTGTTATTGCGGTTCCTTCTTGCTCAGGTTGCAAAAAAGAACGTACATACAATGGTATTCCCTTATTTTGGATTGGTTTTATCGTTTTTGGATGGATTACTGTCGCCCCATAATAAGTGAGTTCGATCGCATCGTGATAGGAGAGCTGTGGGATTTTTTCGGTTTGATCAAACCACTTCGGATCGGCGTTTAATACACCAGGAACGTCTTTCCAGATCGTCATTGATTGTGCATTTAAGCAAGCACAAAAGATAGCTGCCGAATAATCAGAGCCTTCTCTACCTAAAGTACTGGTAAAATTCTCGCTTGTACCGCCGATAAACCCTTGAGTTACTACTATGCCCTTATCCAGATAGGAAGGAAGATGTTTTTGTATTTCGAGTTCGGTCTTATCCCAGATTACATTCGCTTCGCGATAATTATTATCGGTTTTAATGTAACTTCTGGCATCGGCCCAAATGGTAAAACATCCCGCTAGGTTCAAATAAGCAGCAACAATTTTAGTTGACACCAGTTCTCCAATAGATACGATCTGATCATATAAATAATCGGGACTATCACTGGCTTCTTCTTCCAAGAGCCATTCTATCTCAACAAACGTGTTGGCCACATCATCATATATCGGATTTTGGGGATCTTCGAACAATGAATGGATAATTTCGAAATGAAAAGCCTTAATTTCCTCAAATAAACTATATGCGCTATCCTCGCCCTTAATATATGCCCAAGTCAATTCTTCTAACCTATTGGTCATTTTCCCCATTGCAGAAATAACAATAAGGATCCCTTTGGCAGGATAATTTTGAACAATTTTAGTTAGATTTTTAACTCCTGCAGCGTCTTTTACAGAGGCACCCCCAAACTTGAATACTTGCATTAATTATGAGTTAAAAGAGTTTTGGTTTTATCTTTCGAGAAAGATGCATTAAGCCAGCCACTTTCTATATCTGCGGCATACTTGCTATAAAAATTGAGTGCAGGTTCATTCCAGTCCAATACTTGCCAAACCATGCCGTTATAATTATTGTCTCTTGCTTCTTCAATTACTTTATCGAATAATAATTTTCCTAGCCCTTTGCCACGAGCAGCTTCGGTAACGATAAAATCTTCGAGGTATAAGCGCCTTCCTTTCCAAGTAGAATACCGGGTGTAAAATATAGCAAAGCCTAAAATAAACCCATTCTCTTCAGCCACAAAAGCTTTCCATACCGGTGAGGCGCCAAAACCCGCATCAATAAATTCGGCTAGAGTTACGGTAACTTCTTCGGGAGCTTTTTCGTAAATGGCTAACTCGTTAACCAATTCTAGTAAACGTGGGCAATCTGCTTCAATAGCTAATCGTATAGTTGTGTTCATAATCTTTAGTTTTAGCATGGAGCGTGGGGCATGGAGCAGGGGGCTTCATAACTCATGACTTCTTTGCTAGTCTCTAGTTTAATGTTATTTTAGCATGGGGCGTGGTGCATGGGGTGTGAGCAACCTTATGCGCTATGCCCCGTGCTCTATGCTTTGTAATGTTTAATGACTCTTTTTCCAAATATATTACTGCCAATCCTTACCATAGTACTACCTTGTTCTATGGCCAATTTATAATCGGCAGACATACCCATCGAAATTACATTGAAGCTCTCCTCTTTTCTAAAAAAACTCAGTTTAATGCCGTCAAAAAGCACTTTTAATTCTTGGAATTCTGCTCTGGTCTGCCCTTCTAAGGCTGTATTTGTTGCGATACCCATTAAGCCTACAATCCTAATATTTTTTAACGATGCAAATTCTTCATCGCGCAACAGCTCGATAGCCTCGTCAAAACCCAATCCGTATTTGGTATCCTCATCTGCAATATAAATCTGAAGTAAACAATCAATCACCCTATTGTTTTTTAATGCCTGTTTATTGATTTCCTTCAACAACTTTAAACTGTCTACCGATTCGATCAATTTCACAAAAGGAGCAATGTATTTTACTTTGTTGGTTTGTAGATGACCAATTAAATGCCATTCGATGTCATTGGGCAATTGCGTCTGTTTCTCCACCATTTCCTGGACTAGATTCTCCCCAAAAACCCGCTGACCTGCGGCATACGCTTCAAGAACAGCACCCGCTGGATTGTTTTTTGAGACAGCAACTAATTTAACGCCCTGAGCCTCCAATTCATTTTTATATTTTAATAAGTTATCTGCAATGCTCATTTATCAGTATTTTTGGTAAAATTAACAACCTTAGTTTAAATTGACTAAGAATAAGAAAGGTTTTATTAATAATGAACAAATTTTTAAGTGTAATCATAGCTTGTGTTCTTTTATTTGCATGCAAACCCGGGATTCCAAAAAATATTATTCAACCAGATCAAATGGAAAAGGTATTATATGATATCCATTTGGTTGATGGATATTCGGTAGGATTGAATTTCCCAAAACCGGATAGTATAAAAATGGTGATATCACCGTATTATCAAGGAGTTTATAAGAAGTTTGGTATCGACTCTGCTTTGTTTAACCAAAGTTTAGACTATTATTATAAAAACCCCAAACTATTGAACGTAATGTATGATCATATTACAGAGAAACTTACCAAAGCGAGAGATAAAGCTAATAAAGCTGCACAGAAAACTGTTGTCCCTGAAGAGGTGCTACAACCCGCTGTTGTAGCTAAACCTATAGAACGTATCTCTAGTATTAAACCAATAGATAGTATTAAGAAAATAGATCGCATTAAACCATTTGATTTTATAAAATCGCAACAACTAATTCTCTATCCTGCTACAGTAAAACGGGATACATTAAAAACATTTACACCAATAAGGGTAAATTAATATGTTATACCCAGAAAACTGTCAGGAAAGGTTAGGCTTTAACGAGATTAGGCAAATGGTGCATCAACATTGTTTAAGTACAATGGGCCAGACATTGGTGGCTAAAATGCAGGTGATGACCAAATTTGACCAGATTAACAAATTCCTCCGTCAAACTAGTGAATTTAAAGCCATTCTCGAAAATCAGGAACCTTTGCAGATCAGTACATTTTTCGATATTAAGGTGTTAGCCGATAAAATTAGGGTCGAAGGTACATACTTAATGGAAGATGAACTCTTTCAGATTTATGCCTCCCTGCAGACCGTATTTTCAGTACTCAGGTTTTTTGACGAAAGAAAAGATATCTATCCCAACCTTGAGGCTTTGTTTGAGCATTTGCCCATCGAAAAAGATATCCTCAAAAAAATAGAAACCGTTTTAGATCCCAAAGGGAAAATGAAACCAAATGCTTCGCCTGCATTACAGGAAATTACTGCCTCAATTGCAAAAGGCGAGCAGGAGGTACGTAAAAGAATGGATTCGATCTATAAAATGGCGGTCGGTAAAAACTGGGTAGCCGATGGAAGTTTAACCATTCGTGATGGAAGAATCTGTATTCCCATTCTGGCCGAAAATAAGCGTAAGCTGAAAGGATTTATTCACGATGAATCAGCGAGCGGACAAACCGTTTACCTTGAGCCCGAAGAGGTTTTTACCCTAAATAATCAGTTGCGCGATCTTGAATTCGACAAAAGGAGGGAAATTATAAAGATTTTGATTGCACTTACAACTGCATTACGACCGTATACCCCTTTGCTTTTATCTTATCATGGCTTTTTAACAAAGTTGGATTTTGTAAGGGCAAAGGCACTCTTCGCGATAGACATTGAAGCACATATGCCGATTTTGTTAAAGGAGCCAAAAACAAAGTTGATTAATGCCAAACACCCTTTGTTGCTATTGTCTTTCGCTTCGGAAAGGAAAATGGTTGTTCCTTTAAATATCCATATCAATGAAAATTTAAGGATTGTTCTAGTTTCGGGCCCAAATGCTGGAGGGAAATCAGTATGCATGAAAACAGTAGGATTATTGCAAATGATGCTCCAAACAGGATTACTCGTTCCGGTGGATGAGCGGAGTGAAATGGGAATCTTTGATCAGATTTTTGCTGATATCGGCGATGACCAGTCGATCGAATCAGATTTGAGTACTTACAGCGCGCACTTAACCAAGATGCGTTATTTTGTAGCCCATGCCTCTGCAAAAACATTGGTTCTGATTGATGAATTTGGTACAGGAACCGATCCACAGTTTGGTGGACCTATGGCCGAAGCTGTCTTAGAAGTGTTAAACAAGAAAAAAGTTCGAGGTGTAATTACCACCCATTATTCTAACTTGAAATTATTTGCTGGCCATACCGAGGGACTTGAAAATGCTTCTATGTTATTTGATAATAGCAAAATGAAGCCTTTATATATTTTGGATCTTGGCAAACCTGGAAGTTCTTATGCCTTTGAAATTGCACAAAACATCGGCCTCCAGCCTGAGGTTTTAGCCCTTGCCAAACAGAAGACCGGAACCAACCAAAATAGCATAGATAGTTTGCTTGTAGATTTAGAAAAAGAAAAAAGGCAAATCCATGAAACTAAGATCTTGCTTGCCAATCAACAGAATAAAGCCAAAAACCTGGTTGCCGAAAATGAAAAGCTGAAAATATTTTTAGAAGAAAATAAAAAAGTACTGATTAAAGAAGCCAAACTTGAAGCCCAAAACATTATTAGGGACGCTAATAAATTAGTTGAAAATACAATTGCTACTATCAAAGAGAAACAGGCTGATAAGTTGGTAACCAAAGAACTGAGAAAGGATTTACAGCAAAGTTTAGCAAAGAACGAAGTAAAGGAAGAACGTAAGCCCCTAGTTAAAATTGATGACTCGGCGATCGAAGTGGGAGATTGGGTGCAGTTGACTAATACCGAAACCAGTGGACAGGTCTTAGAAATCAATCGTGATAATCTAGTATTGGCCTTAGGCGATCTTCGCTCTGTAGTGAAAAGAAATAGGGTGCAGAAAATCAGTAACCGCCAAGCCAAAAAAGTAGTGCAAAGCAATTCCTTTTCCGGACGGATTTCTGAAGCGATCAGCAATTTTAAACCCGAATTAGACCTAAGAGGGATGCGGGGAGAAAATGCACTCCAAGAAGTAGAAAATTATTTGGATAAGGCCATTATGCTCGGTTTTCCATCCATTAAGCTTATTCATGGTAAAGGTGATGGGATTTTAAGAAAGCTCATTAGAGATTACCTAAAAAAATATACCGAAGTTACCAAGGTTGAAGACGAGCACGCAGATAGAGGTGGTGATGGGATTACGTATGTTTATTTGAAGTAATTAGTCATCGGATGAATATAGCCATCATGCATATATTCATCCGATGACTATGGTAGAAAATTGTTATATTGCTAAGCATAATCTCTAAACCGTTTGCTAACAATTCAACAATTTAGCAATTCAACCATTAACCAATTACCAATACATTGCTCTATTGTTATATTGCTTAGATGATTGCTATACCGTTTGTAAAACAATTCAACAATTCAACAATTTAACAATTCAACAATCACCTCATTCATTTGTATTACGCGTAATTCTTCCTAATTTAGTCCCAAACCAAAACATCGTGTATGATTAATAAAGTAGTTGCAGGAGCCGATGAGGCAATAAGTGACATTAAAGACGGACAGACCTTAATGTTGGGCGGATTTGGATTGTGCGGCATTCCCGAAAACTGCATTTCGGCACTTGTGAAAAAGGGGGTAAAGGAACTCACCTGTATCGCTAATAATGCTGGTGTCGATGATTTTGGCATTGGTTTGATGTTGCAGACCCGCCAGGTAAAAAAGATGATTTCGTCTTATGTGGGCGAAAATCAGGAATTTGAACGTCAATTATTAAGTGGCGAACTCGAAGTAGAATTGATTCCACAAGGCACACTAGCAACGCGCTGTTTAGCAGCTGGATACGGGATGCCAGCGATATTTACTCCCGCCGGTGTGGGTACCGAAATAGCCGAAGGAAAAGAAATCAGAAACTTTAATGGAAAGGATTACCTAATGGAATATGCTTTTGAAGCCGATTTTGCATTGGTAAAAGCGTGGAAAGGAGATACTGCGGGGAACTTGATATTTAGATCAACCAGTAGAAACTTTAATCCAGTAATGGCTATGGCCGGAAAAACCACTATCGCTGAAGTAGAAGAATTGGTAGAAGCCGGGGAGCTCGACCCAGATCAGGTTCATACTCCTGGCGTGTATGTTCACCGTATTTTTCAAGGCAAGAATTACGAAAAGCGGATTGAGCAGCGAACTACTCGCGTTAAACCCTAATTAATTAATCCAAATCACACATTCACTTTGTGCCTCCGTGCCTTTGTGGTTAAAAATTCAAAGAGATGCTAAGTAAAGAAGGAATAGCGAGACGAATAGCAAAAGAAATTAAAGACGGATATTATGTAAACCTTGGCATTGGCATTCCCACGCTTGTGGCAAATTATATTCCCCAAGGCATAAACGTAGTTTTACAATCTGAAAATGGGTTGTTAGGCATGGGCCCCTTTCCTTTTGAAGGTGAAGAGGATGCTGATGTAATTAATGCGGGTAAACAAACCATTACCACGCTCCCGGGCTCGTCGATTTTTGATTCAGCGATGAGTTTTGGAATGATCCGGGCGCAAAAAATTGACCTTACTATCCTCGGAGCGATGGAAGTTTCTGAAAATGGCGATATCGCTAATTGGAAGATCCCAGGGAAAATGGTAAAAGGAATGGGCGGGGCTATGGATTTAGTAGCGTCGGCGAAGAATATTATTGTAGCCATGCAGCATGTAAATAAGGCGGGAGAGAGCAAGTTGCTTCCTAACTGTACCTTGCCTTTAACGGGTGTAAGATGCATAAAGAAAATTGTAACCGAATTGGCGGTACTAGATGTGCTGCCAGAAGGCGGATTTAAATTAATCGAGAGAGCGCCAGGAGTAAGCGTAGAATTTATCAGAAACGCCACCTTAGGAAAGCTCTATGCAGATGAAGAAGTGCCAGAGATGAGTGTGGAGTAAGGAGGAGTTTGGAGTCTGAAAGTCCGAGAGTCCGAGATTCCGAGATTCCGAGAAAACTTAAGCCAGTAAAGTTAGTAATACCAATCGGTGTAATCTTAATCCCGATAGCTATCGGGACGGTGTAATCATCCGCGAAGCGAAATAATCAGTGTAATCATTTTCTACAAAATTTCTCTTTTAACTCTAACGATATCTCCTCGGTAATCCTAATGATATCATCTGGAGTATCATTATTGTTGATGATTATTTTGTTGCAGGCTTCGCGATAAGGCAACAAGAACTCTTTATACGCAGGGACAACATGATTATCCCATTTGTAGAGCACGTCTTCTTCTGGGTAACCGCGTTCCATTCCATCCCGTTTGATACGGCGTTGTAAGGCCACAGTTTCATCCGCTTCGATAAAGATCCGAAGATCCAACAAATCTGATATCGCTTTAAAATGTAAGATGAATAACCCTTCAACGATGAGAATCGGAGCAGGGTTGATCTCTAAAATCTTAACTACTGCCAAAGGGTTGTTAAAATTGTATTCTTTTTTGTAAACCACATCGCCTTTAATTAGTTTCTTGATGTCTATCAGAAACTGTTCATCATCTATCGTTGATGGAAGATCGAAATTATAAAGCTTATTTTCTTCTTGCGACATTTCTCCTGCCGGGATGTAGTAATCATCCTGTGAAAGCAAGGTCACCTCATCATTTTTGAAATGATGTAAAAAACTGTTTAGAAAAAAGGTTTTTCCAGATCCACTACCACCTGCAATTCCGATAATTAATGGTTTTTTATTGTTCATTCTCTTGAGCGCCGTAGGTTAAATTACAAAAAAATCTTTTATCTAAAGCGCCAACCGCATCGGCTACCGCTTTTGTCATTACAATAATAACATCTTTTGTGGATTCGTTCTCTGTAAATTTACCAACAACCTTTGCAAATGCCGAACGGTTGCTCATTGGATTGGTAACCTTAATGATGGTTCCAACAGGTGCAGTGCGGTGTAAAACCAACATTTTAGTAGGATCTAAGTCCTGATCAGCAATCCAAACTGCCGTTCCTTTTTCTTCCATTTGGATTAGGCCATAGGAACTTGCAGCATAACGCAAAGACGGATCCTTAATGGTGTTCCCATTTGCCGGCTCTTCATCGCCACTGGCTGCAGCTACAGATCTCGGTCCTTTGATTATTAATTTTTGTCCAACCGTAACCTCATTTTCTGTGATATTGTTAGCTGATTTTAACTGGAAAGTAGTTAGGTTATATTTTTTTGCAATAGAGTAGATCGTCTCTCCTGCCATTACAATATGCTCAAAATTCCCCTCATTGGCAGCTGAAGGGGTTACTTCTTGCTTAACAGGAGCCTTTTGCACCGGTGCCGTAACAATGGGAGCCACAGGAGCTTCTGTTGGATTGTTGTTGCCAGCTCTAACTTTTAATACTTGGCCAATCCTGAGATTATTAGAGGTTAAGCCATTTAGTCTTTTGATTTCTTCTACGGTAGTGCCGTATTTCTCGGCTATGAGATTTAAGTTTTCTTTAGCTTTAATGGTATGTTCTGTTGTAGTCTCATCAACAGCATTGGTTTTTTCTGCTGCAGAACTGTTGGGTATGTTTCGAACAATTTCGGGAGGTGTAAATTTAGTATTTGCCGCGTTTTCGCTCGTCGGAATTTTTAAAACCTGTCCGATTTGGAGATTGATGGATTTTAAACCGTTTAAATTTTTAATCGCATCAACCGTGGTTCCATACCTCTCCGCAAGCAAATTTAGATTGTCTTTGGGCTTAATGGTATATTCGATTACTGCTGCATCAACCGTTTCAGGAGTATTTTCTATAAAAGGCCGTAGCGTAGGAACTTTTATGATTACCCCAACTTGTAAAAACTTATTGTCGTTAAACGTAATTATTTCCTTATAGTTGACATTGTATTTTTTTGCAATTGAATAATAGGTTTCTTTAGCTTCTACACGGTGAACAATTAACTTTTTGCCCTTATTGTTTTCAACACCAATAGAATCAATGGTGTTACTGGCATATGAAACAGTAATGTTTGCAAGAAATGAAGCCAGGATTAGGATATATAGTTTATGCATTAATTTTTCTTCAAATATTTGGAAGGACAATTATACGAATAATATGCTTTACGTTAAATTTAGTGTAAGTAAAACGATTGTATGACAATTGTATTGTTGCATGGAGCTATTTTTGAAAACCATTTTTATTCTTAATTGTTGTAAGAATTGCATTTAAACCCTCAAAAAATATCATGGACGCAAAAGAAATAAGTTTAAACGAGAAGAAAGTTAAGCCTGTAGTTGATCTATTAAATGATTACTTGGCCAACTATCATATCCACTATCAAAAATTAAGAGGCTGTCATTGGAACATCAAAGGGCAGAATTTTTTTACGCTACACATTAAGTTCGAAGAATTATATACAAATGCGCAACTTACCATCGATGAGATTGCCGAACGGGTATTAACTTTAGGAAAAGCTCCCCATAGTAGGTTTGCCGACTATATCAAAGTATCCCAGATCAAAGAGGTAGATACCATCGGAATGAAAGATTCTGCAATGGTTGAAGCTATCTTAGACGACATGTCAAAGCTGATCGAGATAGAGCGCGAAGTAATGGAAGCCGCAGACGACGCCGGAGATGATGGCACCAACGACATGGTAAATAAATTTATGCAGTTTAAGGAAAAAACGACCTGGATGTTAAGGTCTTTTGCCGGAAAGAAATAATAAGCTAATTAGTTAATTTGCGAATTAGCTAATTATCTTTGCATAAATGGGATACAAAAATTTAGCAGAATGCATCGTAGATCTTGAAAAGCATGGGCACCTCATTCGGATTAAAGAAGAAGTAGATCCCTATTTGGAAATGGCTGCCATCCACCTTAGGGTTTACGAAAAACAAGGTCCAGCTTTATTGTTCGAGAAAGTGAAAGGGAGCCAATTTATGGCCGTTTCCAACCTTTTTGGTACTATAGAAAGGGCTAAATTTATGTTTCGCGATAGCTTACCCAATGTAGAGCAACTGGTTGCCTTGCGATCAGATCCCATGAAAGCACTAAAAAATCCCCTAAAAAATGCCGGTGCAGCTTTAACTGCTCTTTCTGCTCTGCCTTTAAAACAGTCGCTTTTTAAGAATACCTTTCAAAAAACGACCATTAGCAGTTTGCCCCAAATTGTAAACTGGCCCATGGATGGCGGTCCTTTTATTACTATGCCGCAGGTTTTTACCGAAGATATCGACAAACCGGGGGTGATGAATGGCAATTTAGGCATGTACAGGATCCAGTTAGCCGGAAATGATTACATTATAGATAAAGAGATAGGCCTACATTATCAAATTCACCGTGGGATTGGGGTGCATCAAACCAAAGCAAATGCAAAGGGACAACCGTTAAAGGTGAGCATTTTTGTTGGCGGACCTCCATCGCACCCTTTAGCGGCAGTGATGCCATTGCCTGAAGGATTATCGGAACTAACTTTCGCGGGAGCCTTAGGTAATAGAAGGTTTCGGTATTTTTATGACGACGAAGGTTTCTGCATTTCGGCTGATGCTGATTTTGTGATTACTGGAACGGTATATCCCCAAGAAAATAAACCCGAAGGCCCATTTGGCGATCACCTTGGTTATTATAGCTTAACACATCCTTTTCCCCTGATGAAGGTGAGCAATGTATACCATAAAAAAGATGCAATTTGGTCGTTTACAGTTGTTGGTAGGCCACCACAAGAGGATACAAGTTTTGGAGCACTCATCCATGAGATCACCGGTACGGCTATTCCACAAGAGATAGCTGGACTAAAAGAAGTGAACGCCGTTGATGCGGCAGGGGTACATCCACTCTTATTTGCTATTGGAAGCGAAAGGTATACCCCGTATTTGAAAGAGCGGAAACCTCAAGAAATTTTAACCATTGCCAACCATATTTTAGGCAAAAATCAGCTAAGCCTAGCTAAATACCTATTTATTGCTGCCAGAGAAGATAATGAGGAGTTAAGCACAACCACTATTGCTGCTTTTTTTACACATATGCTAGAGCGAATTGATCTGCGCACAGATCTACATTTCTATACCAACACCACCATAGATACGCTTGATTATTCTGGAGAAGGATTAAACGCGGGATCTAAAGTTGTTTTTGCTGCAGCAGGTGCCAAAAGAAGAACATTACTTGAGGTGCTACCAACCTCGTTTAGTTTACCTGAAGGATTTGAACAACCTAAAATTGCCATTCCAGGGATATTGGTTATTCAGGGAAAACCTTATCAGCCAAATTTAGTAAAACAAGAACTTGCAGAATTAAAAGCGCATCTTGCAACAACTGATCTTAGTGGTTTTCCCTTGATTGTATATTGCGACGATGCCGAATTCACGGCCGCAACTATTAATAATCTGGTTTGGGTTACTTTTACCAGAAGTAATCCGGCAGTTGATATTGATGGTGTAAACGATTCAATTAGTAACAAACATTGGGGCTGTGCTGGGCCTTTAATTATCGACGCCCGTAAAAAACCGCACCATGCGCCCGAATTGATAAAAGATCCAGCTGTTGAAAAAAGAGTTGATGAACTTGGAAAAGAGGGCAGGAGTTTGTTTGGAGTAATATAAGAGTCGGAAAGTCCGGAAGTCCGAGGTTATATTAAATTAAACCTCCGACTTTCAGACTCCTCTAAGTTAATTTCTCTCTCGAATTTAAACAAACGGACTTTCCGACTTTATTTAATTTCTTTCTTGAGATAACCTTAAGGCACCTTTGCCAACACCGCCTTTTGTTTATCCGCCTGAAAAATCTTTTTATAAAAATCTACGAGTTCGTTATATTTTTCAGGGGGAAATTTTTTAGCAGTCATCATTTTTGTACGGGTGTAGATAATTGTATTATCTTTTGCTGAAAATTTTGCCGAATAGCTTCCAAATTCTGAACTGAGATTAATGTCTTTTGGTAAGAACTCTATAGTATAGCCTTTTGGTAGGGCATAACTGATTTCATCATCATCTTGATAACTAAAGGGAACTGCAAACGGTGTTTTGCGGTTTTCCATTTTAGCCGGGACACTCTCTTGACGGTTAGTTAGATTTAGTGTCAAAAATGCTTTATCACCCCCGGTGGTTAGCAATTGGGGGGTTTTTAGCATAATTTCCTCCGTTAATATAGGTAAGGCTTTATTTGATTGTTCGTATTTAAAAGAAACCACTTCTGCACCTGGAATATCTATGTTTTCGTTAATTATCTTTCGTTGTTCGGTAGGTTCGGTAAATAACATCTCATAATTATCTTCAAATTGAGCATTACCGTACGTACATTTCATCCCAATATCGGCTATGCCATTATCCTGAAAACTAATTTTCGTTTTACGGAGCTGATAATTATCTTTCGCAGTATAGATGGGGGTATGAATAATTTTTCCACCATCTTCGGTAATCATCAAAACGTTTCTATCTGCATTATCATAGCCAATAAATCCCATTGGGGTATGCTGACTTGTACATTCTAAAAAAGTAGTATCATTGGCCAGGGGCACTACAACAATCATATGATTTGCTTGGCCCATGCTCGAGTAATTTGGATTTAAACTTGGCATTCCGTTTCCGATTACAATAAGATTGGCCTTTATCCCGGCTTCATTTAATAGCGCTTTCATGTAATTTGATAATGCTTTACAATCACCATAGTTTACTTGGGCAACTTTCTCAGCTAAGATGGGCTTAAATCCCCCGATCCCTAACTGTACACTAACATAACGCGTATTTTGTTGTAAATAATTATAGAGTACCCTGATCTTTTCCTTAGGTGTTTTTACGTCCTTGATCAAGTTCTGAACCTTGAGCTTAGTTTCTGGCGGTAAATTTCCGCCATTTTCATTCAGTTTATAAATCCACGCACCGAAATTTTTCCAATTGTTAAAATTACCGGTAGTATTATCGTATTCAAATTGATTTGGGGAAACTTTAACCCAGTCGGTAATAGTTTCGTATCCGGTACTCATTGGTTCCCTAACAATGGCTGCTACATTTGAGGCCGACCATTTGTATTTAATCCGATCACCATTTTGAACCGAATCTGTTTTTAGCCCAGTGTTAGTTAAGTATTTAATGGATAGTGCTTGAGGTTTTTGGAGCGTATAGGATGATTTTTCAGTAGAAATGCCATATCCCTGTACCGACTGCCATGCGGGAAATGATAAAATGCCCTTATAATCTTTTGTATAGCTATATTCAATCGTATATGGATAGTCGATACTATAAAATTTTATTCCTTTTACTCTGTTATCTTCATAAATAGAATAATCAGAAATCATGCTTTGATCCTTGATATCTGAAGATTTATATTCCTTAACTTTTTTACCTGCAGCATCATAAAGTGTGGCTTTAATGTTAGAAATGCTCGAGAACTTATCATAATATTCTCCCATTTGTGCAAATTCATCACCTGCTTTACTTAAAATAGTAATGGCTATCTTATAATCTACCTGTCCTACACTTGGGCTCTTAAAATCATAAACCTGCTCTTCATTACGTACTACGGCAACGGCATCTTTAAGTAAGGCTTCAGGAATCTTGCTGCTATCGTAGTTTTGGGCTTTGCCACAAAAGGTTATCACCGATAAAACGGTAAAAAGGATTATTTTTTTCATTATTCCGCTTTCTTCTTAAATACAATTTGTTCTGCTTGTTTTTTTACAATCGCTTTAAACAGTTCTTTCAGATCGAAATATTCTTCTGGTTCGTACACTGTTTTCGGGATATCAATTACACTTTTTACCATAACGGTTTTATCCTGAGTTAAAAAAGTAATGGTAAACGTGCCCTTATTATCTGGGATTTTAAAGGATGTGCCTGTAGGAAGTTTATCAATTTCATAATCGTCAGGGAAAGTAACGGTTATGCGGTAACTCTCCTTAATTGGGTATGCAAAATCTACCGGAAAGTTTCTCGTATCTTGTTTGAATATATTTTCTTTTGTTCTTTCAAATAATAAAGGGGTGAAATAAACCAGGTTTCCTGCTTCCTCCACATTATCTTCGATTACCACATCCATTGATTCGCTTAGCAGTTCATCCAAGTTGTCTAAATTGCTTATTTTGTAGTTGGAGAGTTCAAGACCTGCTTTGTTTTTCTTAAAATCTTTTAAGAATTCGGCCTCATTATTTTTGGTTCTGTATCTATCTCTCAAGTTTAACGCAGAATACCCTTTTGCATACTGACTTATAGTGCCTTTTAGTTTATTTTCCTTATCTAGCGTTAAATTGTAGTTAAAAATACGCTCACCACTAAATTCGGGTTCGGTAAGGATCCATCTGGATGCGGTATTCTTGAGGTCAACCAATAAGGCTTGGTGATTTAAGTTCTCATAAGAAATCATTCCCACAACTAAATCTTTGTCTGTGGCATCCAATAGTACATCCTTATTACCTATAAAAGCATGGGCAAATACATTATTAAATTTGGTAATCACTGGATACCCAGGATGAATGCCATTTTCCCGGGTACTAACCAAAACGGGATTGGCATCAATTTTTGCTTCCCTTAACAAACTAACTAAGCTCAAGTTGATATCTGCAGCATTTCCAGATTTCTTTTCGAATACCGCCTTAGGGTTTGTTCCAGAAGAGTATACGTTATAATCTTCATTCCATTTGATATTATCTTTGACATAGTTGAAAATAAGTGTTACCATCTTTAGGGTATCTTTTTCGCCCTTTAAAATGCTTTGGATTACTGATTTCGCATACCCATTCTTATTTATAAAAAGGCCAAAGTTTTCATCCTGTGCTAAAGTGGATACGATTTTTGGCCAGGTACCCGAATAATCTTTATAAGGGGATTCAGGAAAGTGCGTTGCGCTCAGTTCAAAATCCACAGAGGGTCTATAATCATCCAAAGTGGTGATGTAGGCTTCATCTTTAAGCGCAGGCACATTAGACATAGCATATTGATCCAGTGTGCCGTTAGCGCTCAGGGAACCAAAGGTTAGATTTACCGCTTCATGCTTGGTTCGGTTGATGGCTAAAATTCCGGAGAAATTATTCTTATAGGTAAAATACTCTGGTATGGTTACGTTATATTCGGTATAAAGCGTTGGTACATCGGCCTGGAAATTCCATCCGCGAAGATTAAAGAGAAAATCAGATTTTATCGTGTATTTAAATTCGATGATCGAACCCTCCTTTACATTTGGCAGGGCGAACTTCTTAAACGAATATTGTTTATTAAATTCTTCGGTAAACTTGGCGTCTTTATTGATCTTGCTAACTACAGGTTTGCCATCAACCATGTTGTAAGTTGCTGCTTCCATTCGATAGAGTTCTTCTTTGCCGCCACTTGTACTTCGGTACAATCCGATTTTGTAATTGGCATAATCGTAGCCATTTTTATTTAGGATCTTATACCGGAAGTGACGTTCGAAAATGTAAACGAATGAGCCATTAACCAGCTCGAAATAACAATTTCCAACATCAAAAATTTTAACCGCCGCTGCCGAAGAATCTTGTCCTGGAGCTTTAATTTGAAATTCTTCAGGATCAATTTTGCCAAACTTAAATTCCTTTTTTTGAGCAAAACCGCTTAAATAAGACATAGAAATGCCTAAGAGGATGAGGAGCGTTTTAGTTTTCATAAGAGAGTGATTTTCTTATCCCAAGATAAAAAATAATTTTAATGTGTTGGGTAATTAATGCAAATATATTTTAATGTAAGATGGGAGATGTAAGATGGGAGATGGGAGATGGAAAATTAACAGTTAACCAATTAACCAGTTTGAACAATTAACCATTAGGCAAATCGGTGCAATCTTTCTAATCGGTGTAATCATATTACAAAACAATTTTATCATCATTTCGTTTGATACACATGAATCTGACCGAAAATCCATCGTATACTTATAAAATCAATCCAGACCTTTCACTTATAGATTGGGATTATGTAACCTCTCTGTTTTATAAAATCAATTGGAAACATCGTGTGGCTGATGAAATTGCTGCTGCGTTTAAAAATAGTACCACAACCATTTTTATTTTCAGTGGAGAACAGGTCATTGCCTTTGGAAGGGTAGTGGGCGATGGCAGATACTACGCCATGTTGGCTGATATTGTTGTTGATCCAGACTTTCAGGGCCAAGGATTAGGGAAGTACCTAGTTACTGCACTTAATAACCAATTGGTTAATTATCACTTTGTGAACTTGAGCGCTGCTCCCGGAGCCGATAAGTTTTATAAAAGCTTAGGCTGGAAAAAACAAACTACCGCATTTATCTGGCCACAGGGCCCCAAACAATTAAGGCAGCATTGCGAAAAAGAGCCCGAGAGTAGGGTTGTTTAATGCTAGAGAGAATCTAGTTTTAGGAGTCCGAGAGTCCGTTCGTTTAACGCGAGAGAGGGTCCAGCTTTAGGAGTCCGAGAGTCCGTGGGGTTAAGCGCTAGAGAGAATCTAGTTTTAGGAGTCCGGGAGTCCGTGGGTTTAAATCAAGGGAGAATCTAGCTTTAGGAGTCCGAGAGTCAATTGGTTTATCGCTAGAGAGAAATTTAATCTCCAAAGCTCGCAGTAAGCAAATCGGCTTCTGGACTATTTGGCTTCTGGACTTTTAAGCTCAGCTAACCTCCAAAGCTCGCATTTAACAAACGGACTCTCTGACTCCCGGACTCTTCAAGAAATATCTCCCTCTAGCACCAAACAAACGGACTCTCGGACGCCTGACCTCCCTCTAGCACTAACCCCTTTACCTCACCTTCAACAGCTCCACCTTACCATCCATCGTACTTACAATAATATTTTTGGAATCTATTGGATTTACTGTATTGATCATAGAATTATCTATCTTATGTGCCCAGAGATTTTGATGGGAGCTAGCATCAAAGGTGTACACAACTCCACTTTTAGTGCCATAAAAAACAATACCATCTCTTTCGATTAAATCTGAGGGTGTATGTTCGTAACCAAATCCAGCGTTCAGTTTCCATGAAATGTCGGGGTCTGTGTCTTGCGTTTTTACACCAACTACAATGTCTTGCATGGTTTTGCCATAAATCGTAGAACTATCGGTCGATAAACCAATAGATTCCCTCACCATCGCTTCCTTGCTTCTCCAAAGGGTTAGGCCAGTTGTTGTATTTATTGCAGTTAGAAATCGATCAGGAGCAGCGATGTAAACTACGCCTTTGGTGGCCACTGGAGTACACATTGCTGGAGAGAACATCCTATTTCCATTTCCATTGTTCCATTTCCATGCTAGACTTCCGGTTTTCATATCCAATGCATATAAATGCCTCCCCCACGAACCAAATATCACCTTGCCCTGATAAATGAGGGGTTTGCCAACAATCGACCCTTCAACTCCGTTAAAAGTCCAGATTAGTTTTCCGGATAATGCATCTAGTGCCCTGAAATTGTGATCGCTTCCGCCGATAAATACAACCTTCCCATCCGTTACGGGCGAACCTAAAACTGCTTGTTCGGTTTTAAAATTCCAGACTAACTTACCACTCTCTGCATTTAAGGCGTAAATATTCCCATCTCCCGATCCTAAAATTACCAGATCAGCAATAACTATTGGCGATGAATAAATTGAGCCCTGCGTAGTAAAGGTCCACACTTTTTTACCTGTATTTCTGTCTAGCGCCTCTACTAACCCTAAACTATTGCCGAAAATAACCTTTGTATTGGTATAAGTGGGGGTGTTCACCACATTGGCATTAGAATGGTAGGCCCAGGTTGCAGTTACTTCGGGGTATTGCTGATTGATGTTAAAGACCGGTCTTTCATAAGTTTTTCCATCGTTAACAAATGTTTTGAGCCCAATTTTTCGCCAAGTAGGCAGTAAGGCCTGCGCCGGTTTTTTGGTGGCAAAATACACTGAATCATCATGCATACTTACAATGTTATATCCTCCTATGCTGTCTTTTGCGCGGAGATTTGACCTTCCCATCGTGCCGGGAATCCCCTCAAAATTTAACTTGTTATTGTTGTGTCCATGACCACAAATGATATATTGGATATTTCTTTTTTTCAACTGATCAACTACCTCGTACCAATTATCCAGCCCGTTGTCTATAGGATAATGGTTCACGAAAATTATGGGCATTCTTTTAGGTGTTTTTTTAATCAGCTCTGCTAACCAAACTGTGGCATCCCTCGGAATATGACCATCAGACATGCGCACATATGGTCCTGAGGCGCAACCAATAAAACGATAACCTTTATGGTCGAACGTGAATTTATCATATCCAAATTCTTTGATAAAACTTACACCTCCCGATTCAGACCAGCCTGTATCGTGGTTGCCAGGTACAATATAATAGGGAATTTTTAAGGTAGAAAAAATGGATTTCGCTAATCTAAGCTCTTCATTGGTGCCCATTTCTGTAATATCGCCAGTGATAACAACAAAATCTAAATCGCTCTGCCCATTAATGTCTGCAACCGTTTTTCGAAGATCTTCTTCACCACTGGTGGCACCCACATGGGTATCGCTAATAAAAGCATATTTAAAATTCTGGGCTGAGAGCGTAAAGCTTAAGAAAAGGGCAAAAAGCAGAAATAGGAATTTTTTCATAAAGCTAATCTACACATTGAATTTGTATCCCGATAGCTATCGGGAAGCAAATTTGATAATTAGCTAATTAAGGTGTACCTTTGCCTTGCAAATAAGAACTCCTAATTTATTTGCTATGCAACTCGATCCCCAAAAATTTATTGCCACTGGTTTAACATACGATGATGTATTGTTAGTGCCCGCATATTCTGAGATTTTGCCCCGCGAAGTCAATACATCCACTTATCTAACGAGAAAAATAAAGTTAAATGTGCCATTGGTTTCGGCGGCAATGGATACGGTAACCGAAGCGGGATTGGCCATCGCCATTGCTCAAAATGGTGGATTGGGAATGTTGCACAAGAATATGACGATTGAAAGACAAGCTGATGAAGTACGCAAGGTTAAGCGTTCTGAAAGCGGAATGATCCAGGATCCAGTTACCTTATTAGAAAATTCGATTGTTGCTGATGCCTTTAAAATCATGAAAGAACACCAGATTGGAGGTATTCCGGTAGTGAGTGCCGACAATAAACTGGTAGGTATTATTACCAATCGCGATCTTCGTTTTCAAAAAAATATGAATAGGCCCATTAGTGAGGTCATGACCAAAGACAACCTCATTATTGCTCCAGAAGGAACAAATTTAATTCAAGCTGAAGAGATTTTACAAAATTATAAAATTGAAAAATTGCCGGTGGTTAACGGAGAGGGTTATTTATGCGGATTAATAACATTTAAAGATATTCAAAAAGTAAAAAACCATCCTGACGCCTGTAAAGACGAAAAAGGTAGACTACGCGTTGGTGCAGCAGTTGGCGTTACTGCCGATACCATGCAACGTGTAGATGCACTGGTGAAGGCAGGAGTGGATGTGATTACCATCGACACTGCCCATGGCCACTCGAGAGGCGTAGTGGAGAAATTAAAGGAAGTTAAGGCAAAATATCCCGATCTACAGGTAATTGTAGGCAATATCGCCACTGGTGCAGCGGCCAAATTCTTGGCTGATGCAGGTGCTGACGCTGTTAAAGTGGGTATCGGACCAGGATCAATTTGTACCACCAGAATTATTGCGGGTGTAGGTGTTCCTCAATTATATGCGGTGTACGAATGCGCTAAAGCATTAAAGGGTACAGGCGTTCCAGTTATTGCAGATGGAGGAATTAAACATACCGGCGATATTTCTAAGGCAATTGCTGCGGGAGCAAGTACGGTAATGGCGGGATCATTGTTTGCAGGGGTAGAAGAATCTCCAGGTGAAACCATCATTTATGAAGGGCGAAAATTTAAATCCTACCGTGGTATGGGCTCGATAGAGGCTATGGAACAGGGTTCAAAAGATCGTTATTTCCAAGATGTAGAAGACGATATCAAAAAATTGGTGCCAGAAGGCATTGTTGGTCGCGTGCCGTTCAAAGGAACCTTAGCCGAAGTAATGTATCAATATATCGGTGGTTTACGTGCAAGCATGGGCTATTGTGGTGCCGCTAACATCGAAAAATTACAGGAAGCACAGTTTGTACAGATAACCGCTGCCGGTATGCGAGAAAGTCATCCGCATGATATTACTATAACTAAAGAAGCGCCTAATTACAGTCGGTAGTCGGTAAATCTAAGAAGTTGTCATGCTGAGGGCTCTCGAAGCAATCGGGAATCATGGGAGAAATCATCACTGTTAACCTTTAAAGATCATATTGCCTTCGAGAGCCTCAGGCTGACATCACTGGAGGTGTACATTTGAAAAGAAATCTAGAAAGGCTGTCATGAGGCTCTCGAAGCAATCGGGAATCATGGGAGAAATCATCACTGTTAACCTTTAAAGATCATATTGCCTTCGAGAGCCTCAGGCTGACATCACTGGAGGTGCACATTTGAAAAGAAATCTAGAAAGGCTGTCATGCTGAGGCTCTCGAAGCAATCGGGAATCATGGGAGAAATCATCACTGTTAACCTTTAAAGATCATATTGCCTTCGAGAGCCTCAGGCTGACATCACTGGAGGTGCACATTTGAAAAGAAATCTAGAAAGGCTGTCATGCTGAGGCTCTCGAAGCACATCGGGAATCATGGGAGAAATCATCACTGTTAATCTTAAAGATAGTACTGCCTTCGATAGCTTAAGGCTGACATCACTGGAGGTGTACATTTAGTAAGAAAATCTAGAAAGGTTGTCGTGCTTCACCGAGGAAGGTTCGGGTTCGCAAAGCCGAAAAAGAATCCAAATTAAATTTGGTAATCAAATTTTTTAAAATATATTTGTCTACTTAATCTATAGACTTTATATATTATTTAATTTGAACTCCATTTTTTACTTAAACCTTCCTTCATGAAACCTAAATTTTACGCAGCTTACTCTACCTTTAGCATTTCGTTTTTTACTTCAAAACACGTACTCATCCTCTTTTCATTTATGTTATTAACAAACCTTACCTATGCTCAAAACCAAGTAACTGGGGTGGTTAAGCGTACCAATGGCACACCGGTACCCCGTGCAACGGTTAAGATAAGGGGAACAAATATTGCTGTAAGTGCAGATGATAATGGAGTATTTAGTATCAACGCCAAGCTAGAACCCCCATTTTATATCCAGGTTAGTTCTGTAGGGTATAAACCACAGGATTTCCAGATCTTAAAATTTCAAGATACACCCTTAGAATTGGTATTGGTAGAAAATGCCTTGTTGGATGAAATCGTGGTAACTTCAAGAAGACGTTCGGAAGTGCTACAGGATGTACCGATTGCCATTACAGTTATTGGCGGACAAGCGGCAGAAAATGCTGGAGCGTTTAATGTAAATCGGTTAAAAGAACTGGTTCCATCAGTACAATTATACGCCTCGAATGCGCGCAATACTACGCTTAATATTAGGGGACTGGGTTCAACATTTGGTTTAACCAATGATGGAATCGACCCTGGGGTGGGCTTTTATGTAGACGGGGTTTATCATGCCCGTCCGGCCTCAACTTCAACAGATTTTCTCGACATCGAACAAATAGAGATTATCCGCGGTCCACAGGGAACACTTTTCGGTAAAAATACAACCGCGGGTGCATTTAATATTACCACTACAAAACCATCACAGATCCCCAATGCCAAGGTAGAATTGGGTTTTGGAAATTATAACTTTATCCAAGCAAAAACATCAGTTTCTGGTGGTGTGGCAAAAAATATCGCCGCAAAATTATCGATTTCGGGCACCCAACGTGATGGTACAATTTGGAATACTAGAGAGGAACGTAAATATAGCGGTCAGAATAATCTTGGGTTTAAAGGTCAACTCTATTTTACACCATCAGACAAATTACAAGTGTTGTTGAGTGGTGATGTGAGCATTCAACATCCAGCAGGTTATCCTTTGGTTATTGCAGGCGTTACCACAACAGAAAGAAGCGCCTACCGCCAGTATGCAAGAATTGTTACCGATCTAGGTTACCAACAACCCGTGATTAATCCCTTTTCTAGAGAAATTAATACCAATACCCCTTGGAGGCATAATCAATCTATTGGTGGCATCTCCCTAAACGTGGATTATAAAATAGGGAATGGAACCCTCACTTCTACTACAGCTTGGAGATTCTGGAATTGGGATCCTACAAATGACAGGGATTTTTCAGAATTGTCTGCGCTTACTAAATCCCAAGGAAACTCTCGCCATGATCAATATTCGCAAGAAGTGAGATATGCAGGTAAGATAACCGAGAAGTTAAGCGGTGTAGTTGGTGTATTTGCACTCGGTCAAAATCTGAAAGGATTAAGTCAAACCGAAGAAGTGGGCAAAGATCAGTGGCGTTTTGTACAAACAGGTAACACGGGTACTCAGGCATTGTATTCTACCCCTGGCTTGTTAGATGGATTTGGGATCAAAACCAATTCCACCATTAAATCATTAAGTACTGCAGTATTTGCTCAGGTAGATTGGGAGTTTTTGAACCACCTGCATGTTTTACCTGGTTTAAGATACACCTACGATAAAAAAGACGTGGATTATAACAGGGTAACTTATGGCGGCTTACAAACCACCGATGCCAATTTACTTGCCCTTAAAGCAGCCGTGTATGCCAATCAGCAATTCAATATAAATACAGATAACAACAATTTGTCTGGTAACATCACCCTATCCTATAGACCTACAGATAGGTTAAATGCTTATGGTACTTTCTCTACCGCATATAAACCTGTTGGTGTTAACGTTGGAGGCTTACCAACTACATCCACCGGGGAGGCAGACCTATCCGTAGCCATAGTAAAACCAGAATTTGTTAAACACTATGAATTCGGTATTAAAAGTAAACCTACAAAAGGGGCATTGGTAAATATAACCGCCTTTAATACAGATATTAAAGATTATCAAACAAATGTTCAATCGCCGCAACTAGGGGTAAACAGGGGCTATCTTGCCAATGCAGAGAAAGTTAATGTTAACGGATTGGAGGTTGATGGAAGTTATCAACTGGAAAGATCTCTAACTTTAAATGCAGCTGTAGCCTATTTAGATGGTAAATATGTGAAATTTACAAATGCTCCTTTGCCTCTAGAAGAAACGGGACATACAGAAATAATTAACGGCACCGCTACACAAGTTGCTTTCAAAGATGCCTCAGGGGGCAGATTACCAGGTATCTCAAAATGGAATATTTCTGGGGGTGCAGAATTTAGTTTTCCCGGTAATTTGGCCACAAGAACTGGAAGGTATTTTGTTGCAGGGGATGCAAGCCATCGTTCAGGGTATTCATCCAACCCAACGCCTTCAAGTGTGCTAAATATTGATGGTTATTCCTTGTTTAACGCCCGACTAGGATTTAAATCAGAAAAGATTTCCATTTTTGCTTGGAGCAGAAATATAGCCAATAAAAATTACTACGAACAATTGCAGGCCGCTGCGGGTAACTCTGGTTTGTATGCCGGTGTTCTTGGCGATCCAAGGTCTTATGGTTTGACTTTGCGTTACATATTTTAGTCCATCGGTCCATTAGTTCACTCGTTCATTTGGTTAGATGCTTGTGCGCGATGTCTATGCATCATGACTAATGAACGAGTGAACCAATGACTAGTGAACTAATGAACCGATGATTTTATTACATTTGTTGCAATAAAACATCAAAATGAAATCAATCTGTGTGTACTGCGGCTCTAACTTTAATGGAGATCCTATTTTAAAAAAAGCAATTCAAGATTTGGCCGATACCATGGCTAAGCAAGGTATCACGCTTGTTTATGGCGGTGGAAGCGTGGGGGTAATGGGGGTAATTGCTGATGAAATGCTTCAACGTGGGGGAAAAGTAACGGGTGTTATTCCACAGTTTTTGATGGATAAAGAAGTTGGCCATAAGGGTTTAACAGAAATGGTTATTACCGAAAATATGCACCAGCGTAAACAGAAAATGGCCGATCTTGCTGATGGCTTTATCATTCTGCCCGGCGGATTTGGCACCCTCGAAGAATTTTTTGAAGTGCTAACATGGCTTCAATTGGGTTTGCATGCCAAACCCATCGGAGTATTAAATGTAAATGGTTTTTACGATCCATTGTTTCAACAAATGGATGTTATGGTGCAACACCGATTTTTAAAACAGAATAACAGGGATCTTGTGTTTAATGAAACCGACGCAACAAACTTGGTTGAAAAAATGAAAAACTTTAGCGCCGTACCCGATGATGTTTGGTTTAGAGATCGTAATTTGAGCTAAAGCTCTAAGCTCCATGCTCCCTGCTTAGCTACAAAAACTCATCCTTACTTATCTCCCAAGTCCAAGGTTTTTTAAAGTTTTTGAAGGTTCTTAGTTCCGGAATGCTCAGTTTTTTTTCAGTTACTTGATTCTTAACGTCCGAACCAAACATGTTGCCTATAGTTTCGGTTAATTTCTTACTGATAAAATTATACTCCTTATTGTTCATTTCACCAGAACTAACTTGAAAAGAACTGTTGGTAGCTTTAACCAATAGCCAGTTCTGATCAGCATATTTAAATTGGTAGTTTAATTTCCAGCGCCAAGCACTTCCTCCCATAAAATCGAGAATTAACCGGTTATTGGCAATACTTACTTGCTGATAAGGCTCTCCGAAAGCCCCTCCTTCTTCAGAACGAAGAATAAAATTGTTATTCTGTAATCCGAAAACATATTGATGGTGTGAATTTTGAAAATAGATAGCCAATACCCTAGGCTTTTGGAATTCTTTTATAATCTCCGTATCTGCATCACCATAGGCCCTAACTTCAT
This sequence comes from Pedobacter sp. NO84, assembly GCF_059703915.1. Lineage (NCBI taxonomy): Bacteria > Pseudomonadati > Bacteroidota > Sphingobacteriia > Sphingobacteriales > Sphingobacteriaceae > Pedobacter > Pedobacter sp. NO84. The sequence goes on along the minus strand of NZ_AP046575.1, from coordinate 1,886,255 downwards.
TTATGGGCTGATTAAATTCGAGCACTAAAACTAAATCTTCCTGCTTATCATTATTTAAATCGCCATATGCGGTATCAATAGCCTTCCAGTTCTGAGGTATAATTGCAGCAATAGAACTGCTTTGCATAATCAATTTCGGGAATACAAATGATTGTCCGAAAGCAACTTGCGAGCATAGCAGTAAAACCAAGGTTAAATATCTCATGTGGGAATAACGTAAGAAGGAGGATAATGTTGTAGGGCATGGGGCATAGAGCGCGGAGCGTAGAGTTACCTACCCCCACGCTCCATGCCCCATGCTAAACTAAATACCATTCCAGGTTTTAGTTTTAAAGATTTATCCTTTAACTTGCTAACATGAACATAGAATTCAATAAAAATGAAGACGTAAATAAACAATTGGTTTACGAGTTAAAAACCAGATTGAAGAAAATAGCGCAAGGTGGGGGCGAAAAGAATGCTGCAAAACAAAAAGAAAAAGGTAAACTTTTAGCCAGAGAACGCATAAATTATCTAATAGATGAAGGCTCTGCATTTTTGGAAATTGCTGCCTTTGCTGCCGAGGGGATGTACGCTGAGCAGGGTGGTTGCCCCAGTGCAGGTGTAGTTACTGGCATTGGTTATGTATCGGGCCGACAGTGTTTAATTGTGGCAAACGACGCTACGGTTAAGGCGGGGGCATGGTTTCCTATGACCGCAAAAAAGAATTTACGTGCACAAGAAATCGCAATGGAAAATCGCTTGCCTGTTATCTATTTAGTTGATAGTGCAGGGGTATATTTACCTATGCAGGATGAAATTTTTCCTGATAAGGAACATTTCGGCAGAATGTTCAGAAATAATGCATTGATGAGTGCCGATGGGATTGTGCAAATTTCAGCTATCATGGGTTCTTGTGTAGCTGGAGGAGCTTATTTGCCAATTATGAGTGATGAAGCCATGATCGTTGAAGGTACAGGCTCAGTTTTTTTAGCGGGATCTTATCTGGTAAAATCGGCCATAGGCGAAGAGATAGATAATGAGACCCTCGGCGGGGCAACTACACATTGTGAAATTTCTGGAGTTACCGATTATAAGCATCCCAATGATGAAGCTTGTTTAACAAGTATCCGCAAAATAATGAGCATGTTGGGTGCCCCTCAAAATGCAGGTTTTGATAGAATAACATCGGCATTGCCAAAATTAAATGAACAAGAAATCTATGGTATCCTACCAGAGAATAGGGAGAACCAGTATGATATGAGAGAGATCATCCTCCGTTTGGTGGATAATTCTGAATTTGAAGAATATAAGCAACTGTTTGGACAAAGTATAATCTGTGGATTGGCCCGAATTGACGGTTGGGCCGTTGGCATAGTGGCAAATCAACGAAAAGTAATAAAGTCTAAAAAAGGTGAAATGCAATTCGGGGGAGTTATTTATTCTGATAGCGCCGATAAGGCGAGCAGATTTATCATGAACTGCAACCAAAAGAAAATCCCTCTGGTTTTTCTACAGGATGTAACTGGATTTATGGTAGGCAGCAGATCAGAACAAGGTGGAATTATCAAAGATGGCGCTAAGATGGTAAATGCCGTGGCAAATTCTGTAGTGCCTAAATTCACCATCATAATTGGTAATTCGTACGGTGCCGGAAATTATGCAATGTGTGGAAAAGCCTACGACCCCCGGTTAATATATGCATGGCCAACAGCAAAAATTGCGGTAATGGGTGGTGCACAAGCTGCAAAAGTATTGCTTCAGATAAAGGAATCTTCCCTAAAAGCAAAAGGCGAGACCATTACTCCAGAAAAAGAAGCCCAATTGCTCAAAGAAATTACAGATCGATATAACAGCCAAACTACACCCTACTATGCTGCATCACGCTTATGGGTAGACGGCATTATCGATCCCCTCGAAACTAGAAAGGTCGTTTCTATGGGTATTGAGGCCGCTAATCAATCTCCAATTATTAAAAAATTTAACGTTGGTGTAATCCAAACTTGATGGAAATTTGTATTTTAGCTTAACAGTTATCAGTTCACAGTTAACCTCCCGATAGCTATCGGGATAAACAGTTAACCAATTCAAACAACTAACCTCCCTACCAAAGATGAAGTTTATCATTTCTCTTTTCCTTTTACTTTCTTTTTATCTTAATACCCGTGCCCAAGTAACGCCTGTTTATTTCTATGGTGATCAGATTACTACGGATAAAAGCAGGGCTACATCTTACGCAATTTACGGAAAACTGAGTACTGAAGACCTGTGGATGTTTAAAAGGTATGATCTGGATAATAATTTAATCCAAACAGGCTCCTATAGCGATGCCGCATTATCTACGCCCCATGGAAAGTTTATTTTTTATATGGACATCGGAACATTCAACAGACTGCATGAGACCAATTTTAAACTCAATGGTAAAGCAAGATTTATTAGTCAGCAAGGAAACTTTGTAAACGGCGTAGAGCATGGCAGATGGCTACTCTTTTACCCGGATGGAAATGTACTTAGTTCTCAGGATTATGTAAATGGAAAATTGCATGGAGAGTTTGTGACGTACAATAAATTTGGAAAAATTGAATTGCAGGGAAACTATGTAAATGGCGAAAAAGATGGCGAATGGCTAATTGAGGGGGGGAAAAGAAAACAGATCTATGAAAAAGGGGTGTTAAAGTCAACAACCTATGTAGAGAAAGCTAAAAAAGTAAAAAATTAATGGCTGGCGCTCAAATGAATAAAATTTTACTAGCAGCTTTATTAGGCACTATTTCGTTTTCGGGATTTGCTCAAAACTCAAAAAGTATTCACCAAAAAGCTATTGTTGTAGATACGCATGGCGATATTTTGTTTAACCAGATCAAATCTGGAATAGACATCGGCAAACTCCAGTCTACCGGAAATTTCGATTTAATACGGGCAAAGCAAGGTGGATTGGATGTGCAGGTATTTTCGATCTGGTGTGATGAAAAAGGAGGTTTCGCCGTTGCTAACCAAGAAATAGATTCGTTGTATAGCTTAATTAAGCGATATCCAACAAAAATCATGTTGGTTAAAAATGCTGCTGATCTAGAAAAAGCGGTTAACGAAAAGAAGTTAGCAGCAATGATAGGGGTAGAGGGTGGCCACATGATCGAAAATAGCTTAGAAAAACTAGAAGACCTTGCTAAAAGAGGAATGATTTATCTCACCCTAACTTGGAACAACAGTACTTCTTGGGCAAGCTCGGCGGCAGAAGAAACCTCAGGTAAAGTGAAAAAGGAAAATGCCGGACTGAATGATTTCGGAAAACAAGTGGTTCATAAATTGAACGACCTGGGTGTTTTGGTAGACCTTTCACATGTTGGTGTACGTACTTTTTTTGATGCGATCAACGAATCAAAGAAACCTATCTTGGTTTCACACAGCTGTGTATATGCATTAAATCCGGTGCCACGAAATCTTAACGACGAACAGATCAAAGCTGTGGGTAAAAACGGCGGACTAATCTCACTCAACTTTTATTCGGGCTTTTTAGATTCGACATTTAGCGCTAAGCAAAAAGTATTCTTTGCCAAATATGATACAGAATTGAAGGCTTTAACTGCCAAGTATGGGCGGAGCAATGCCATCGATACGCTGATTTCGCTACATCAGGCAGATGCCGAAGCTACCAAGCCATCCATCGAAAAGCTAATTGATCATGTAGATTATATCGTTAAAATGATTGGAGTAGACCATGTAGGCTTTGGAGCCGATTTTGATGGTGCCGAATCATTTCCCAGTGGAATGAACAGCGTAGCAGATTACCCGAAAATTACCTCAGCACTTCTTAAAAGAGGCTATACACCCGAAGAAGTAACCAAAATGCTGGGAGGAAACTTTTTGAGAGTGCTGAGAGCGAATAGACCTTAGATTGATTTAAGATGTAAGATGTAAGAGGTAAGAGGTAAGAGGTAAGATGTAAGAGGTAAGATGGAAAATGTAACTTAACCTTCCATCTTCCATTTCCCATTTTACATCTTCCGTAACAAATTACTTTCCCGTTGCTAATTGCCCTTTGCACTGTGCAAATAAAGCCTTAAATTTGTAGAATATTATTCAATAAGATGGCTGAAGCACAAGAAATAGAGCACGTAAAATGTTTAATCATTGGATCTGGTCCTGCGGGTTATACAGCTGCAATTTATGCCGCAAGGGCGGATATGAAACCAGTAATGTATACCGGAATGGAAATGGGTGGTCAACTTACCCAAACCACGGATGTAGATAATTTCCCGGGATATCCTGATGGAATTATGGGTCCAGAAATGATGGAAGATTTTAAAAAGCAGGCCGAGCGTTTTGGTACACAAATTCGCTTCGGTTACGTAAGTTCGGTTGATTTTTCTTCCCTTCCCCATAAAGTTGTAGTAGACGAGATCAAAACTATTACTGCAGATACCGTAATTATCGCTACGGGTGCAACAGCTAAGTGGTTAGGTTTACCAAGTGAACAACAGTATAATGGTTTTGGTGTTTCTGCTTGTGCGGTATGCGATGGCTTCTTTTTTAAAGGCCAGGATGTAGCAATAGTTGGAGCCGGAGATACAGCTGCCGAAGAAGCTACTTACTTGGCTAAATTATGTAAAAAAGTTTACATGTTAGTTCGTAGAGACGAGTTTCGTGCTTCAAAAGCAATGGTACATCGTGTATTGAACACCCCAAATATTGAAGTAATTTACGATACACAGGCAACTGAAATTATAGGTAATGGCAAAAATGTAACTGGCGTTAAGATCCTAAATGTGAAAACGGAAGAATCTAAAGTACTTGATGTTGAAGGATTTTTTGTAGCAATTGGCCATAAGCCCAATACGGATATCTTCAAAGGTTGGATTGACATGGATGAAACGGGTTACCTTAAAACCATCCCTGGTACATCTAAAACAAATATTGAAGGCGTATTTGCCAGTGGCGATGTTCAAGATCATTACTACCGGCAGGCCGTAACTGCTGCGGGTTCTGGTTGTATGGCCGCTTTAGATGCAGAGCGATACTTAGCTGCCAAAGGCGATACGGTAAACGTGCTGTCTTCTACATACCCTTAATTTTCTTCTATTTTTACCACCTTAGACACCTAAGACGCCTTAGTGCTGTCCCTGGGATTGTCAGTCTGAACGTAATTTTCAAATTTGCTCATCGGATGATTTATCGGATGAGCAATTGAGATTGTCAGTCTGAGCGTAGTCGAAGACTATTTGGGCCCTTCGATCAGCCTACGGTAATACGCTTTTAACATGCTTGCTTTTTCTGCGCTATTTTTTACCACCTTAGACACGCTAGACACCTTAGTGCTATCCCAGGGATTGTCTGTCTGAGCGTAATTTTGAAATTTGCTCATCGGATGACTCATCGGATGAGCAATAGAGATTGTCAGTCTGAGCGTAGTCGAAGACTATTTGAAACCTTCGATAAGCTTACAGTGATACGCTTTAAATGCTTTGCGTTCTTTGCGACCTTTGCGGTGTAGTTGAGATTAGCCAACTGTTAAGCCCAAACTGTTAACCGTAAACTGACTCCACTTCTTTCTTACTCCAAATTTCCATATCTTGGGCATATCAAATACTATTGCACATGAAAAGAATTTCCTTCATTTTATTACTAACCTTTCTTGCAAACCAAACCTTTGCCCAAACCGACGAAAATCTGGGGATTATCCCGGTTCCAGTTTCTATTAAAAAAATGAATGGAAGCTTTCAGCTAGACAAAACAGTAGCCATTGTAAGTAATGAAAGTGCAAATGCGAGGACCGCGGATCTGCTTAACGCATTTATCGTTACAAAGGGAGGCTTTGCTTTAAGAGAGGTCAAAGTGCTTGCGGCGGGGCAAAAAGCAGTAGTTCTAACTTCGGCTGGTGCCGAAAAACTGCCGGCAGAAGGTTATTCTATTCAGGTAACCGCCAATCAAATCAAACTCACAGGTTCTGAAGTTGGATTATTCTATGCCATCCAATCCCTAATGCAAATGATGCCTGGTAAAGCTAAAGATAAGATCAGCATTCCGGCAGTCGAAATAATTGATTATCCCCGCTTTAAATACAGGGGACTGCACTTGGATGTTAGTCGCCATTTTTTCCCTGTCTCTTTCATCAAAAAATACATCGACCTGATCGCCCAATACAAACTCAATACTTTCCATTGGCACTTAACAGATGATCAAGGTTGGAGGATTGAAATTAAAAAATATCCTAAGTTAACTACTGTAGGTTCCAAAAGAAACGGCACCATTGTAGGGAATTATCCGGGTACTGGTGGTACAGATAATCAGCCCCATAGTGGTTTTTACACCCAAGAAGAAGTGAAACAGGTAGTTGCTTATGCAGGTTTAAAATACATCACAGTAGTGCCTGAGATAGAAATGCCCGGTCACGCATCCGCTGCTATTGCTGCCTATCCAGAATTGAGCTGCTTTCCGGATAGAGATACCCCAATCAAAGAAAATGCTCCCTGGAGCGGAGACAGAAAAGGGAAGCAAGTACAACAGACCTGGGGGGTTTTTGATGATGTCTTTGTGCCAACCGACAACACCTTCAAATTTTTAGAGAACATATTAGATGAAGTTTTGGCATTGTTCCCGTCAAAATATATCCACATTGGTGGAGATGAATGTCCTAAAACCTATTGGAAAGAATCCCCGTTTTGCCAACAATTTATTAAGGATAACAACTTGGTGGATGAGCATGGACTTCAAAGTTATTTCATTCAACGGATAGAAAAACACATCAACAGTAAAGGCAGATCAATTATCGGATGGGATGAGATCCTTGAGGGTGGACTTGCACCAAACGCTACCGTTATGTCTTGGCGAGGAGAAAAGGGAGGTATTGAGGCGGCTAAGCAAAACCATGATGTAATTATGACTCCAGGTTCTGCTGGGTTATACCTCGATCACAAGCAATCAACCTCTACAGATGAACCCTTAACTATTGGAGGGCTATCAACCTATGTTAAGATTTATGGCTATGATCCTGTTCCTAAAGAATTGAGTGACGAACAAAGAAAATATATAATTGGTGTGCAAGCGAATATGTGGGCAGAATATTTAGAAACCCCCGCTAAAGTAGAATACATGCTCCTTCCCAGATTGTATGCCCTATCAGAAATTGCGTGGAGTCCGGTAACTAGAAAAGATCTGAAAAATTTTACCGAAGAAAGGGTGCCCCTACATTTGGGACGATTAGATCAAACCAACACCAATTATTGGGTGCCAACTCCAATTGGTCAGCCAGAAAAGGAAGTTAAGGGCGAAAATATTACGATAAGCTTAAAATCGCCAAGCTTAGGTGCTAAAATATTCTACACGCTTAATGGTTACCGCCCATCAGAAAATGCTACAGAGTATACGTCAGACATCAAAGTAATTGTTCCACAAGGGCAAAAGAAAATACTTAAGACCATTGTAATCATGCCTAGCGGGAGAAGAAGTGTGGTAACTGAAACGATCCTTAATAATGGAGCCCCAGAAGTGAAAACTAAATAACGAAATTTAATTAGAGAATTAGTAAATTCGATGATTAGCTTCCCGATATCTGTCGGGATATCACATTATTACATCAAAAATGAAATTAAGAAAAGTTATCAAAATTGGCTTATTTATCCTAACAGGTCTTTCTATAGGCTCTTGTACCAATGATAAACCTGTTCCAGTAAAAACGGCCCAAACCACTGCCAAACCTTCTAACCCGTTTCCTTTTTATAAAAATATAGAAATCAAACCGGGGTACCATTTTGAAGTGGTTAGTTGGGGAAAGGGCATCGATACCCTTGGGGGATACCTTTTGTTAATGTCTGATTCGATCAAAAATAATTATAAATCTCTGGCTGGCGAGCGAAAAGGAATAATTACTGATGCATGGAACATGGATCTCGATAATGATGGAAATCCAGAACTGTACATCCAATATGTAGTTCGAAAAAACGTAACCGATCTTAATGTGTACGAATTTTCAAACAGTAACTTTGATAAAATCAGTTTTCCGGGATTAAACAGTAACCTAAAAAAGGGATATAAAGGAAATGACAAATTCTTTGTTAAAAACGGAGATTTATTTCGCTCTGTGCCAGTGATAAGCACTGATAGTGGCAAAACAACAACGCTAATAAAAACGCTCAAATATCGCTTAAGCGGAAATAGCTTTAGCACAAGTGAGGTGAAAGAAGATTAGTTGGGAGTTGGGAGTCCAAAGTCAAAAGTCCAACAGTCCAAAAAAATGCACCAACTACAATTGGTGTAATCTATTAATCGGTGTAATCATCCGCGAAGCGTACAGGAACTTCCTTCAGAAGAGATGAGGTAATCAGTGTAATCAGCCGCGACGCGATATAATCGGTGTAATCAATTAAACTTGTTCATCTCATCCCTTAAGAAAGCATCCCATTTACTTTGTGAATCCAAATTAGAACCGTGGTTGGTTTCAACATCGTATCTATCTTGCATGTCACTGTAATATTTGCCCACCTTGTTTCCGGTGGCTGTGATCAATTTTTTGTAATTACTAGGCGTATATTTTTGGTTCCTTATTTGAACTTCACCGTTTTTAAGCAATAAAAAATTAATGTAGACATGACCTTGTTCATGATTTAAGAGTTGTCTGCTTACCTTTCGGTTGCTAATTCTCTCGGGCTTAACCCATGATTTTTCGGGAACTACACTTCCAGAAAACTTAAAATCAATATGTAAATTATTATTTCTAACCGTAGCGCTATAGCTGTAATGCCAATTGGTAACGGTTAATGCGGCAAAGGCTGAATTACGATCAGGTGGCGCCAAAAAATGCGTATCCCAATCTATTTGCTCTGGTATAACTTCTTGTTGGGTTTTAAATCCACTAAAAAGAAATAGCATAGCAAATGCTACAATAATATAATATTTAACCCTAACGTTATGCATTGGGGTGTATAGAACTAAAGCCGTGCCAGACTTACGAAGTTTTTAAAACTTCGTAAGTCTGTCTCAATGAAACTGTGCGCTGATGCGCTCAAATTTTTCGATTAATAGTGAAATTCGTTCCCGATCACGTTTTATTACGGCTTTTCGCACCAATGTAGAGCAAAAGATCATCCAGCCAAAACTTAATGTTACTGTAGTTATTTGGACCCAAGGCTGCAGGTGTGCTAACATTTCGAAAAAATAAAGAACCATTCCCAAAGACAATGCTAGGGCGTAAAACCAATATAAGCGGTTATGAAGGTTAAATCGATTGATCTGATATATTTTTAAAGCTTTAATAAATTCGTTAGGATTTGCAGTAAAATCATTTTTCGAAATTATCCTATAATTATTATATAAAATAACGATATAAACAGCAACAACTATGATGATGATACTGATCCCCACATAGGTTGTTGGCGATTGGAAATCAAAAAATACCCATAAAGAAGCGAAAGCCAAAAAAGAAACGATCATCCCTGCTATATTTAATAGCGATTTAGTGCGCATTCCGTTCACGTCTTTTTTAGCCTGCTTCAGCATTTCATCGGCAGAAATGCTTACATCAACAGTATGCTTTGCCCAAAGTGCTTCTATGTGATCAAATTCTTGCATGTTGATTGTATAATTCGGTCAGTTTTTGTTTAATACGATGAATTTTAACTCTAAGATTTCCTTCGCTTATCCCAGAAATATCAGCAATTTCATGGTATGGTAATTCATCCAAAACCATGGTGATAATCAAACGATCGTTCTCTTCCAATTTTGAAATTGATTTATACAGCAAGGCTACCTGCTCATTTTTTTCGGAGAATTCCTCTACGCTATTCTCAATAATATTCTCTGTTAGTTCGTCTTTCGACTGTCTTTTTTCGGAGCGTAAATAAGTTAAACAGGTGTTAACAGCGATGCGATAGATCCAAGTAGAAATCAGTGATTTGTTTCTAAACTTGTCCAGGTTTTGCCAAACTTTTAAGAATGTTTCTTGTAAAAGATCATTGGCCGAATCCTTATCTCCAGTATAGCCATAGCATAAGTGAAAAATCTTCTTGGAGTTTTTATCGAATATTTCCTTAAATAGTATGTCTTTTTGACTCAAGAGCTACGCTGTTAATTTAGGATTAGATAAAGATAACCAGGTTTTGTTACGGTCAAATATGTAAAATATTAAGGGTTTATCAACATTGTTTAGAGAATAATTTTATTATTGTAGTTTTACACTTTGTTTTAAACCTAAACCTCAGAAATGTCGAATAAGAACAGACTTACACTTTTTATTTTTATCGCACTCATACTCGGTGTGGCTGTTGGTTATTACTTAAATGTAAATAATTTCAATAAAAATAATGATGCCATTGTAGGTGCAGATGCACAGGTTAAAAAGATTGAACTGCAAATGAGCAGTTTACCGGATACCACAGTTGCACAATATGCGGTATTAAAGAGCCAAAAAGCTGATCAGGTTAAGATTAGGAAAGAAAACGAAACAAAAAGAGAAAAGGGACTAGAGCCTTTTACACTATTGAGCGACATTTTTTTACGTTTAATAAAAATGATTGTCGCACCATTGGTATTTACTACGCTAGTAGTTGGAGTTGCCAAAGTAGGTGATATAAAGGCTGTTGGCCGTATTGGCGGAAAGACCATGCTTTGGTTTGTCAGTGCTTCATTAATGTCGTTGCTCTTGGGAATGTTCTTAGTAAATGTATTTAAACCAGGCGAAGCCATGCATTTGACTCTGCCCAGTAGTCATACCGATACCGGAATTAAAGCTACCGCACTTTCTGTAAAGGATTTTATTTCCCATATCGTACCTAAAAGCTTTGCCGAAGCTATGGCTACCAATGAAATTTTACAGATCGTAATCTTCTCCTTGTTCTTTGGGGTAGCTACTGCTGCCATTGGCGAAAAAGGAAAAGTGGTGATAGAATTCTTTGACTCTGTAGCTCATATCATTCTAAAAGTTACGGGTTATGTAATGAATTTTGCCCCTTTTGCAGTATTTGGTGCAATGGCCGCTATTGTGGCTAAACAAGGGATCAGTGTATTATCAACCTATGCCCTGTTTATTGGCGAATTTTACTCCGCCATGCTCATTTTATGGATCTTACTGATATTTATTGGTTTTCTCATCTTAAAAAATCGGGTGTTTAACCTGATGAATAGAATGAAAGAACCTGTAATGCTTGCCTTTAGTACGGCCAGTAGCGAAGCCGCTTATCCTAGAACAATGTTACAACTGGAACGATTTGGCTGTAAAGACAAAATTGTAAGCTTTGTACTGCCTCTCGGGTACTCTTTCAACCTTGATGGTTCGATGTTGTACATGACCTTTGCCTCGATCTTTATAGCTCAATGCTATGGTATCCATCTTCCGTTCGATAAACAGATTACCATGTTATTAATCCTCATGCTTACCAGTAAAGGCATTGCTGGCGTTCCAAGGGCATCATTGGTGGTTATTGCTGGTACAATTGCAACATTTAATATACCGGAGGCAGGATTAGCGCTTTTAATCGGGATAGATCCTCTATTGGACATGGGAAGGTCGGCTACCAATGTAATTGGAAATAGTATTGCTACCGCTGTAGTAAGTAAGTGGGAAGGTGAACTAACAGGTCCAACAGACTAATTTAAAAAATATGACGAGTAGGGGAAAAATGATTTTCATCGGTTTAACGGTTGTTCTTCCTTTGGTAATTTATAGTGTAATTTATTATCAGGAGAAATTTAGGTATGCCAACTTTAAAGCCAAGGATTTTATCTCTGTTGAATACAAATGGGGTGCCGGTCCGAACCTAGAAAATTCATATAACTCGGCCACAGGCGAATATAGATACATTGACGATAAAGATTCATTGATTATTAAGCACATCGACCTAAGCGCTAAAGACAAGAAATTTTTAGACAGCAATGCTGATCTACAGGGTTTTTGGAATTTGCCTAATGTAGTGGCCAACAGCGAAAGTGATCTTAAAAATCCAAAGATCCTGCGTTACTTTATGAAGTTCAATTACCGTAAGGGCTCTAAAGAAGTAACTTATTTCCCCAATTTTGAGGGCAACCCAAAAATGAAAGATGCTGCGGCGCTGATGCAGAAGGTAATGGAGCAACAATTGATCGATGCGGAGCAAAAAGACAGTAAATTGGCTAATTAGTAATTTAACTAACTATGGCTCAGCTCAAGAAAAATTTATCATTAATCGCAACAATCGCAGCAACCTTAATTGCTGGCGTTGGAGGTTATTACCTAATTAATCTTAAGCAAGGCCCGTATCCTGCTTCAGATTTGTTGTCTATTAGCTACAAATGGGGGGTAGGTGATACACTTATCAACTCCTATAACTCGCTTACAGGCCAATATCAATATTTAGATAGTAGAGATTCGCTTATTAAAACCAAGCTAAGATTGAAAGCAAACAATTTCATTTTCTTGCATGGTAAGGCAGCAGAAGCAAATTTATGGAACTTACCAGAGGTGATAGCTAACCCAAATGCCAACCTCATAAGTGATCAGGTGTTGAGATATGAGATTATCTTTAACTACCAGGAAAAAACCAAGAAGATCATATTCATGACAGATTATAATGGAGATCCTGCCATTGCACAATCCGCCGCAAAGATTCAGTTGGCCATAGATCAAATTTTGAGAGAACGCGAAGCTGGCGATTAACAAACGCTTAACGCTTATCGCTCAACGCTTAACGCCCACCGCCTATCACCTTGTAAAATTTTAGTGAATAAAAGATAATTTCGTATATTTACGATATATTCGTAATTATGGAGAAGTTAACATTACAGGAAGAAGAAGCGATGCTAGCGGTTTGGCAAGTAGGAGCTGGTTTTATTAAAGATTTTATGGATGCTATGCCCGAACCAAAACCACCTTACACCACGTTGGCATCAACTATAAAAAATCTAGAGCGTAAAGGATTTTTAAAGAGCGAGCGTTATGCAAATGCTAATCGCTACAGTGCTAAAGTAAAGGAAGTTGAATACAAAAAACGTTTCATGAACGGTTTTGTGAATAGCTACTTTCAAAGTTCATATAAAGAATTGGTGGCTTTTTTTGCTAAGGATAAAAAAATCAGCACCGAAGAATTAAAAGAGATTATTAACCTGATCGAAAACCCTGATCAAAAATGACATGCCTCAATTTTTTATCATTCTGTTAAAGATAAATCTGGTTCTCCTACTTTTTGCAGCAGCCTATTATCTGATTTTACGCCGATTGACCTTTTATACCATTAATAGGTTATTTTTAGTATTTGGAATATTGTTTTCTACGGTATATCCATTTATTAATCTAACCGATTTTTTCCATAGCCAACAACAGCTTAACCAAGAAGTGGTGGCTTTTGTTCCAAAGTTGAACCAACAGGTTAATTCATTGGTTCCTTCTCATTTTATAGCGGTAAATTGGCCGCTGCTTAGCCTCTTGTTTTATGTTGGAGTGGCATTTATGGCATTTAGATTATTGATCCAGTTTGTTTCTTTATATCGAATGCATAAAAAATCGGCTCCTGGAGCGGTTTCCAATTATCCGGTTCGTATTTTGGATGAACCTGTTAGTCCATTTTCTTTTTGGCAAACAGTATACATTAACCCATCATTGCATCCTGAAAATGAATTACAGACCATTCTGGCGCATGAACAGATCCATGTTAAGGAATGGCATTCGCTAGATATTATCTTGGCCGAATTAAGCGTGGTTTTTTACTGGTTTAATCCTGGTGTTTGGTTAATGAAAAAGGCAGTAAAAGAAAATCTTGAATTTATAACTGATCAAAAAATCCTAAATAAAGGGATTGATAAGAAAACATATCAATACAGTTTGCTGGATGTGGGTAATTTAACGCCCGCTGTGGCAATCGTAAATAATTTTAACCTATCTGATCTAAAGAAAAGGATCAAAATGATGAATCTTAAACGATCATCGAAATTGACATTAAGTCGCTATTTGTTGGTTACACCAATCTTATTGCTTACAACCTTAGCCTTTACAATATCCAAAAAGGATTTCAAGAAGCACTTGATCCCATTACAGCAAGCGTTAGTTAGCCACCACATTATGGATGTTCCTATCCCTCAAAAGACGGTTAAAAAAACGATTAAAAAACTAAAAGTACCTACCGGCCTAAAAGCGAAAAGGGATACCACTAAATTTACCTTCTTTATTAAAAGTTTGTTTATAACCGGTGATAGCACACATAAACCCACATTGGAGCTAAGACAATTTAATCAGAATGTGAAAATTCGCGGCACGGTAAGCGGCGCTAAAGGTAGCGCAGGTGAGAAATTTTTCATGATTAGTACTGATTCTCTATCAAAAGAAGGAACAATTAGACACGTTGAAAATTTAAGATTGCAATTAAAAGAGGGCGTGCCCTTCCCTAATGCAGATCATACTACCGCCAAGATGATTGTAGTAAAAGGCTTTCCGATGGCTAAATCTATCGATTCCCTTTCAAATGGTAAGGTAGCCTATTTCCTGAATGGAAAGGAAATATCGGCTGAGGAATTTCGCGCATCACTTATTAAACCAGACGATATAAAAAATGTAAGCATCGATAAAAAAACCGATAAAGTTACAGGGGTTCGGGTTGTGACGAGGGATAATTAGTTTTTCATCACTTAAGACACCCTTAGATGCTTTAGTTTTACTCCCATAGTTGTCAGTCTGAGCGTAGTCGAAGACAGGTTCAGCCTTTCACCAACTGTAAACTGCCTTTGCGTTCTTTGCGAAATCCTTTGCGACTTTTGCGTTAAAATCTCACCACCTTAGACCCCTTAGATACCTAAGTTTTCATCAGGTTAAACCCTCGCTCCGCGCTTACCGCCAAACGCTCTATTTTTTCACCATCTTAGACATCTAAGAACAGCTAAGTTTGAGCCAACACTTTAATTATTCCCCCATCGTCAGTCTGAGCGTAGTCGAAGACAGGTTAAACCTTTCACCAACTGTAAACTGCCTTTGCGTTCTCTGCGAAATCCTTTGCGCCCTTTGCGTTAAAATCTCACCACCTAAGGCACCTTAGATACCTAAGCGCTATTTCTCTAAATTGTCAGTCGGAGCGTAGTCGAAGACAGGTTATGCCTTTCACCAACTGTAAACTGCCTTTGCGTTCTTTGCGAAATCCTTTGCGCTCTTTGCGTTAAAACCTCACCACCTAAGACTCCTTAGTTACCTGAGCGTCTAGAGTTAACCCCTCGCTTAACGCTTACCGCCAAACGCTCTATTTTTTCACCATCTTAGACATCTAAGAACAGCTAAGTTGAGCCAACACTTTAATTATTCCCCCATTGTCAGTTTAAGCGTAGTCGAAGACAAGTTATACCCTTCGACAGGCTCAGAGTGACAGCAATTAGGAATAGTTTTTTCACCAGCCCTGCCTGCCGGCAGGTAAGACCCCTAAGTTTTCATCAGGTTAAACTCTCGCTCCACGCTTACCGCCAAACGCTCTACTACTTCACCACCTTAGGCGCCTTAGATACCTAAGCGCTATTTCTCTAATTGTCAGTCTGAGCGTAGTCGAAGACAGGTTAAGCCTTTCACCAACTGTAAACTGCCTTTGCGTTCTTTGCGAAATCCTCTGCGCCCTTTGCGTTTAAATCTCACCACCTTAGACGCCTTAGACACCTAAGTTTTCATCAGGTTAAACTCTCGCTCCGCGCTTACCGCCAAACGCTCTACTACTTCACCACTTAAAAAGCCCTTCAACTTTTAAGTATCAGGGCTTAGGTTTCAGTGTTTGTTTATTAATTATTAACTATCCTCCCATCCGGGAAAGGGTCTTGCGCTGAGTGCTTGGCGATTAGCGCTAAGTGTGGGATTCGCCCATAGTTTAACGCCAATCGCTCAGCGTTTAAAAGCTAAATGTGGCCTTTAACATTGCCACCCTACCGGGAATAAAGTAGGTGCCAGATGTTAATGAATTGGCCGCTAAGTTTATAGCTTCGAATTTCTTAACGTTTGCCAAATTAGTAAGGCCAAATTCTAAATCCGTTTTAAGTTTCACTAATCTATACCTCATGTTAAAATCGGCAAACAAGTAGTTTAGGTTTGGCTGACTGGATTGCTGAGTAAAAATGTGTTCGGCAGAAAGGGTTAGGTACAAGCTTTTAAATGCTGTTGCAGTTATACCGGATCCTTGCCTAAGTTGTTGAAACCTTGTAATCGGTGTACCTCCGTTTTTCGCTTTATTTTCGCTTTCAGTGTAATTTGCGCTGTAAGACCAATTGATAAAGTTGTTTAATTTAGCATCCATGCCTGCCTTATAAGTAATTACTTCAGAAGCGTAAGGCAGCAAGTTATTGTTCTGCAATTGATCAAAAGTAGAAATACTGTAACTCATTCCAACATTTACGGTACTTCTTAGTTTGAACAGGTATTTGCTTGCGTTGGCACTAAAATTTAAGCTGGTTACCTCGTTAGCTAATGGCAATACCACACGTTGTTGGATGCTATTAGTTAACGTGTACGATGAAATGGTATTTAACTCGGTATTCGTATAGCTCGCATTTAAGTTAAGAAAGAACATTTGCATCGCTTTGCGGAAATTAAAGCTCGCACCCGCATAGTGTGTTTTACGTTCAGAAATAGGCGCATCATTTGCAAATAATGAGCGGTAGTTTTTTAAAACCGTACCCCGATATACATCATCAATGCCTCCCAAATCATTTCTATAGCTATAATTTGCAGTGACATAGTTTTCAGGACTTGTTTGGTACTTTGCATTAAACGAAGGGTTCAAAAAGAACTTATCTAAACGTTTATCTAATCCCTTGGTGGGATCTTCATAGCTGATCGTGTTGTAACTAAAAGGCAAAAATAAGCCAAGTTTTAGTTTGTCATTTGAGTATTCGTAAGATGCTTCACTGTAGACTTTATTTTTAGACCAATCCAGGTCATTTGTCATACTTGCCGAAACCAGTTCGGTAATCTGGTTATTTTGTACCCTGTACAATTCAGAATTAAGTTCCTGTTGTTGTACGTTGAAGCCAGTTTTATAGGTTTGAACAAATTTTCCATGGACCAAAGCAAACGAGAAGTAGTTGTTGGTAAACCATGTGGGCAGTTTGATGTATTGATTTAGTCCAGCATAGGGTGTTCCATTATTTAAAATCGCCTCGTTTAAGCCCGGTCTGATCGTAAGGCGCTCTGGCTGGGTGGTACGGTTTAAGTACGAATAGAAATTAATAGTGTTTTCTGACTTCAATTTTTTCCGATAGCTGAATTCATTGGAAAGATCAAAAGTTTCCTGACCCAATATCTGACTTGCACCAATACCATTAATTACAACATTCGAGTTGGTTTTGAACGGGGTATATTCAGCCTGTAAGGTGTTATTTAGGTAGTATTTATCGGCATTGCCATTTAGGTTTAACTTTGCCTGAAGCTTCTGTGGATTAATCTGATTATCCTGAAATTCGTTATATACGATAGTTTGACCAGGGAGGTATGTTTCTGATAATTTGCTGTATTCTTGACTTCTTTGATCATACAGATAAGAGATATTTGCTTTGATCTGCAGGTCTTGATTAAATTTATAAAGATTATTAAGGTTGATTAATCCCGCTTTATTAAACAGCGAACGGTTTTGTGGGAGGGTAGGAACACCAGCTGCACCAGCCGAAAGAAAGCTGTTCGGCTTATCATTTTCCAGCCTCTTTTGGTAATCTGCAAGATTAAATGAGGTGAGATCTATTCCAGGATCGATCCCGATGTTGTTTCCTTTGATATTATTGATAAACTTTATATTTTTCTTAAACATCATTGCATTAGCATTGCCATCAAACCTGGTTGGGGTGCCTATCCCAGCTTTGATATCGCCCATCACCTTAAGTTTCGCTTCATCTTTGATTACCAGATTTAGTGCTACATCTTCGCTCATGTTGTTTTTGCGCATCATTTTAATAGGCTGGTCATTTTCTATCACTTGAACTTTGTCTACGGCACCATGGGGGATGCTTTTTGTTCCGATACTATATTTATCGTCCAATACATTATCACCATCAATATATAGGGCTGATATGGGTTTTCCATTGTAAGAAACCCTACCATTTTCGGCAACTTCAATTCCTGGCATTTTCCGGAGCACATCGCCTATGCTGCGGTCTTGTTTATCGGCAAAATCTGAAGTTTTGTAATTTAAAGTATCTCCTTTAACTGTTAAAGTTGGCTGGTTTTTAACCACCACTGTTTTGAGGCTAATTTCTGAAGCAACTAGAGTTACCTCATAATTTTTGCTCAATTCTGTAACGGAAACCATTTGTTTGGTATAGCCTATCATTGTAGCTTCTATGCTTAGACCCTTGTTTTCTTCACTAAAGGATAGCGTATATGTCCCTTTATCATCTGTTCTGGTGAAGCTTATAATGTTTCCCTCGTTGTCTTTTAGGTTAACACTTGCGGCGGCGACGGGAGCACCCTTTGCATCTTTTACTTTTCCCTTGAGCTGTTTCTGCGCAAAGGCGGAAATGGTTCCAAGCATTAAGAACAGCAGGATCGTGATTAGTAGCCTTTTCATCTGTATAAGTTGGTTGAGTTCTCAGCTTGTTTATTTTGTTTCTGGTAATTCTATAGGATTATTGATCACGTTCGAGAATATGGTAAGACTGCCAGACGGAGGCGGACCAGTTCTAACAGTAGCTCTTTGTCCCACAGCCATTTGTACTCCGCTTCCTGCAAGTTGTGCATTCATGAAGCCTTGTGGATCTTTATCCCTTGCCTCTTTTAATTTATCGAGTTCTTTTCTTGTGGTTTTAATGGCATCCGCTGGTAATTTAATTTCTGGGCCTAAATAAGCGGTACTGCTATCCATGCCGAACATCCTTACTGTCCCCGTTCCACTTGGGGTTTGGATGGTTGGGGCTTTTTCTTCGGCTGCTTTGGTTTCTGATTCGTTAACATTTTCGAGGCCTGCAAAGGTAAAAACGACTTCCTTTTTCTCGTCGTACGCTTCAACAATTAACCCAGGTAGACCATTCAATTTCCACGGTCCGCTTTGAAATGGCAATTCTTGTGCG
Source organism: Pedobacter sp. NO84 (assembly GCF_059703915.1). Lineage (NCBI taxonomy): Bacteria > Pseudomonadati > Bacteroidota > Sphingobacteriia > Sphingobacteriales > Sphingobacteriaceae > Pedobacter > Pedobacter sp. NO84. The sequence continues at coordinate 1,867,298 of NZ_AP046575.1, read as the reverse complement.
TACCAGGCAATCCAGTTTCTGCCCTTAAAATAAACGGTTGCTTTTTGGCATTTCACTCCGGAGAAACTGGCCGTATCTTTAGTAATCTTCCAATTGATTTTAGGAGCATCTTCTTCGATGAGGTAACTATTAAATACACGTTCTTTAGTGAAGAATTTATTTTCGTTTGCAAAAAAGAAATAGTCGATGTCCGACGTTGGTCTTACTGAAGTTCCGTTTATCCTGATATTAACTGGGCCTCCACCAGCTTGATTTTTAACCTGCTCTGCAACTTGTTTCTGCATCTCTATGTTTCGGTTAAGCCGATCATAACTGGTATATACCGATGCGTTTTTGCCAATAACCAATAACATATTTTCTGTGTATGGTTTATCTTTGGCAGTAGTATCCCTGATGTGTGTAAATGAATATCTTACTCTAGCTAAAGATTTGTCTGGAGCTTGTGCAATTGCTACAGCGCTTATTGCAATAGCTAGAATTGTTGTTAAAATAGCTTTCATGATGGGTTTTTTTAATATGTTGTAATTAACTTTTCGTAAATCTACGAATTATTCGTAAAGTGTAAAATATTTTAACATTTTTTAACCAATTCATTTACAATTGGCTAATTAGTTAATATAATTAGTTAATGATGGCATGATGTTCAGCTGTTCGATCATTATCAAATTCGCTAATAAGTTTACTAGCTAATTAATATCATTGCCCCAGAAGCTGGGCCTTACTAAATCCTTTTGGATCTTTTCGTTGCGCTAATTTTAATTTGTCTAGTTCAGATCTAGTGGTTTTTACAGTTCTGTAGGTGGGTAACGTAATAAGATGATTAAAATAAGCACTGGCAACATCTGTACCCATTGCTACATCAAGGCTACTGATTACACCTTCTTGGTTGTTGGATTTGCCTTTGATCCTATCTTCCTTTACGTTTTCAAAACCGGCCAACTGAAACTGTATGGTTTTGGATTCTTCATAAGCTTCGATAATTAAGCCAGGTAAACCGTTTAGTTTCCACGGACCAGATTGAAAGGGTAGGCTGGGAGCGTACCATGCTATCCAATTTTGGCCCTCAAAGTTTGCTGTGGCTTTTTTACAAAGCAGACCTGAAAAACTGAGCGTATCTTTGCTAATTTTCCAACTGATTACGGGGATAGCTTCGTCCATTAGGTAGGCACGATAGAAGAAGAGCTCCTTAACCAGCATCTTATTTTCTTTAACGAAAAGAAAATAATCTGTTTTCGACATCCAATCACTTCCTGAATTATCAATTTTTATAACCCGAGGTGCACTACTATTTCCAGCCTGCATCATCACTTGTGTCTTCCTTTTTTGGTCTTGGCCGATTTCATAGTTCAGTTTATCATAACTGGTATACAATGATGCATTTTTGCCTATAAACAGTAACATGTTCTCTGAACGGGGCTTATCTTTTGTAGAAGAGTTGCTTGATTGGATATAAGTGTACCTTACTCTGGCCAGCACCTCATCCGGAGCTTGTGCAAATGCTGTTGCTGATACGAATAATACTATCCATGTGCCTAAAAAAGTTTTCATATACGTAAATATAAATTAAATTTTCGTAAATCTACGAATAATTCGTAATATATTTCATGATTTAACATTTTTAACAGTTTAGGTTTATGATGCACTTAATTTGGTTAGGATAACCTCCCTGCAATCTTTACTACTAGCACTGTTGTTTCTTAATTAAACCTGATCGAAATGTAAAACCCCATCATATTTTAGTGTAAACAGGTTTGGAATGGAGAGCGGGACTGAAGATGCCATGAAATGCTGGCATTCATTTACTTGATATGGAGTGGATTCTTAGGCATCCAGACTATAGACTATGGACTATCGACTAATTTTTTTTCCTATCCATTTGTGTTTGAATAGTATTTATTCTATATTTGCACCTCGATAAAAAAATAAACAATTTAATAAATAATTATTTAACAATGTACGCAATAGTAAATATAGCAGGACAGCAATTCAAAGTTGCAAAAGACCAGCACCTTTTTGTACACCGTTTACAAGGAGATGAGGGCGCTAGTATTGAATTTGACAATGTATTGTTGGTTGATAATGAGGGTGCGATTACAGTAGGGGTTCCTGCAGTAAAGGGTGCATCGGTTACAGCTAAAATCGTGTCTCATTTAAAAGGTGATAAAGTAATCGTTTTCAAAAAGAAACGTAGAAAAGGTTATAAAAAGAAAAATGGTCACCGCCAGTATTTCACTAAAATCCAGATTGAGAGTATCACTCTGTAGTTTAATTAATTAGCAAATTAACTAATTAGCTTCCGATAGCTATCGGGATAACTAATTATCAAAAGATAAAATAAAATGGCACATAAAAAAGGAGCCGGTAGTTCTAGAAACGGACGTGAATCGCATAGCAAGCGTTTAGGTATTAAGATCTTCGGTGGTCAAGAAGCTATCGCTGGTAACATTATCGTTCGTCAACGCGGAACAAAACACCATCCGGACAAAGGAGTAGGTATTGGTAAAGACCATACTTTATTCGCTTTAGTACCTGGTATTGTAACTTTCAAAAAGAAACAAGATAACAAATCTTACGTTTCGGTATTACCTCTAACAGTAGAAGATGCTGCGCCTGCAACTGCAGCGGCACCTAAAGCTGCCGTAGCAGCGAAGAAAGTTGTAGCTGAGAAAGCTGTTAAAGCAGAACCAGTAGCAGCAACTGAAACAACTGAAACTGAGAGTGTAGCAAAAGAAGCACCTGCTGATAAAAGCACCTCGGAGGTTAAAAAAGAAGCAGCGCCGAAAGCAGCAAAAGCACCAGCAGCTAAAAAAGCAGCTAAGTAATTGATTTGTCTCGAGACAAAAAAGTCCTGATCAATTGATCAGGACTTTTTTTATGCCTAGTCATCGGATGACTTAAGTCATCCGATGACTACTTTAACGTTCACGCTCAAGTATTTGCTGCACCAATTCTCTGAAATATGTTTTTTTCTCGTCGGCCACCGCTAGGTTAGCTAATGCCTGATTGGCTTTTGCCAGGTATTTTTCCATCTCTTCGGTTGCCAGCTCTTTAATTTCATATTTATTGTAAAGCTGTGTCACGTGATCAATCTTTTCTACTTGATTTGTAGTTAAGCTAGTTAAATGATCAGCCTCTTCAACTGTAACCAGTGTTAGTGTTTTTAGGTGCATGAAGGTTTTTTTGTTAGCAATAATATCACCACCCACTTGTTTGCCAAATAACTCCGGGTTGCCATATACGTCTAAAATATCGTCTTGTAACTGAAAAGCAACTCCAAGATTTTCGCCAAACTGATAGAGTAATTCGGCATTGGCAGTGCTAGAGCCACCTACAATGGCACCTAGTTTCATGGCACCTCCCAATAAGACTGCAGTTTTTAAGCGAATCATTTCTAAGTATTCTCCTATACTTACATCGTTTCTCTGCTCAAATTCCATATCTAACTGCTGACCTTCACATACACCCTGTGCAATGGCATTAAATGTATCTAAAACTGGTTTAAGTACATTTACATTTACTTTTGACAGGTGTTTGTTCGATTCTACCATCATTACATCGCCACTTAGAATGGCATTGTTTGTTCCCCATTTTTCGTGTACCGTTTGTTTACCACGACGAAGTGGCGCATTGTCCATAATATCATCGTGTACAAGGGTAAAATTATGAAAGGTTTCTATTGCCAGTGCAACATCCATGGCCTTTTCGATTTCTGTTGAAAATAATTCGGTAGCCATCAAAACCATCACAGGCCTAATGCGTTTGCCCCCAAGGCTCATTATGTAACGAATAGGGGCATATAAATCTGCCGGATGCTTAGGATATGATATTTGTGGTATCGCTTTTTCTATGAGAGCTTGTAATTCTGTTGGGCTGTGCATTGTTTAAGGGTTAGTCATGGTACCGAAAGCCGATTTGCTTTCCATCATTTTTATAAAAGAATCTTCTAAGGTGGTTTGTTTTACGATTGGGTTATCTTTCCAAAAGGCCGCATCATATTTTAGAGATTCGATAATTGTTCTATCTTTTGTTTTTCTATCCAATACATTGTACTGTTGATTACTGGAAAGACCATCAATTTTATACACAATCAATAAAGAACTTAGATTTGCTTCCATTTCTTTTCCGCCTGCATTCAGTTTTATGAAAAACTTCGTCGATACGCTTTCTAGAACCGGAATAGGGTTGTCATTTCCATTAAATGTTGCGACGGTAGTAGTGATAGGAGGAAATTTTGGAGCGCTTCCTATAATAGCTAACCGGATATTGAATAAGCTATTTTCTACCCTGTATATCTTAAAGTCTTCTAGACCAATATAATAAGTTGTATTTACATAGTAAACGTTTCTTTTTGGATTTTTATACTTGCAACTTATTACGGCAATTTTCTGGTCGGATTGCTCTATGTATTTTTCTATCGTGATCTGATAGCTGGGGAGCGAGGTTAGATTTACAAATTTACCTCCATTTTCTGGGAATAAATAACCGCCGTTTTTAAAGGTGAGAAAGGAGAGGTTGTCTAATGAGAACATTGTTTCCTGACTATTTTGGGCATATCTACTTTTTTTTGCTATCCAGCCTTGCACACGTCTGGTATTCCATTTCAAATCGTAGAACAATTCGTAAATCTGACTTGGTTTTCCGTTAATAGTAGTCAATTGCCTGTAGAAAGCACTGACGTAAAAATTTAAAGCTGCAGCAGTTTTAGCTTTTTCCAGGGCTTCTTTCACAATTTTTTGCCCTTTAAAAGGATCAATAGTTACTTCACTTAAGCTAATTGTAGCAGGTTTTAATGGTATGGTTAGTTTTTCTTGGGCGGAAGTTAAGGTGATCTCTGTTAGTAGATAACTTACATGACTAACCCTTAATTTAGCAGGATAAGCTGCCACTTTCAATACAAAATCGCCATTCTCATTGCTTACAGTAGCATCATTGGTCCCTATAATCCCTACGGATACAAATGGAATCCCGGCGCCTGTAACTTCATCAACTACCTTCCCCTGCAGATTCTGGGCCTCAGCTTTCAGCAAAAATGACAACAGTATAATGCAGAGTGTATATTTCATTCACTTAATCTTGGATCAATGAAAAGTCTATCTGGCGTTTGGAAAGATCAACTTTTTTAACCTTTACCTGAACTTCATCACCAAGTTGATATTTTTTGTTCTTCCGTTGTCCTACGATGCAATAATTTTTCTCGTCGAGCACATAAAAATCGTCGGTAATGTCTCTCAATCGAATCATCCCCTCGCATTTGTTCTCTATAATTTCTACATACATTCCCCATTCTGTAACGCCCGAAATGATGCCAGTGTATATGTTCCCGATATTATCTTCTAAATACTCGGCCTGTTTGTATTTAATGGAAGCCCTTTCGGCATCAGCAGCGCGTTTTTCCATAGCCGACGAATGGGAACTGGCGGTTTCGTACTCTTCTTCATTGGCTGATTTTCCTCCATCAAGATATATAGCCAATAGGCGATGCACCATCACGTCAGGATATCTACGGATAGGAGAAGTGAAATGGGTATAATGGTCAAATGCCAATCCGTAGTGACTGGTTTTTTTGGTAGTATAAATGGCCTTTGCCATAGAGCGAATGGCCAATTGCGTTAACATATTCTGTTCTTTCTTACCTTCAACATCTTCCATTAAGTAATTTAACGACTTGGCAATTTCCCGATCGCTTTTCATGTTGATTTTATATCCAAAGCGCGCTGCAAAAGTGGCAAAGTTATTCAGGTTTTCGAGGTTTGGAGAATCATGGGAGCGGTATACAAAGGTGTATTTCTGCTTTCCACTCCCTTTTTTTGCGATAAACTCGGCGACCTTACGATTTGCCAATAGCATAAAATCTTCGATCAGTTTGTGTGCATCTTTTCGTTCTTTTACGTAAACACCTATTGGTTTGCCCTGCTCATCCAGTTTAAACTTAACCTCAGTACCCTCAAAACTTATGGCGCCATTTTTAAATTTCCGATCCCTTAGTTTGTAGGCTAGTTCATTTAATTTAAGGATCTCCTCGGCACAATCTCCTGCTTTGGTTTCGATTACATCTTGGGCCTCTTCATAACTAAATCGTCTATTAGAGTGAATGGCTGTTCTACCGAACCATTGGTTTTGGATATTAGCTTCTTCATCTAATTCGAAAACTGCAGCAAAACAAAGTTTATCCTCGTTAGGGCGTAAAGAACATACTCCATTACTAAGGCGTTCTGGCAACATTGGGATTACACGATCAACCAAATATACCGATGTGGCACGTTCATAGGCCTCTTTATCAAGGCTGCTGTTGGGCAACACATAGTGAGAAACATCGGCAATATGAACTCCAATTTCATAATTGCCGTTCGGTAATTTTTTAAAGGAGATGGCATCGTCAAAATCCTTGGCATCGGCCGGATCGATGGTAAAGGTGGTGGTTTCCCTAAAATCTTTACGCCCTTTAATATCAGCCTCGCTTACTGTTTCTGGAATGGCATTGGCTTCTTTTTCTACTGCCTCCGGAAAACTCAATGGGAAACCATATTGTGCCAGGATCGCATTCATCTCGGTATCGTTTTCGCCCTGCGTACCTAAAACATTGATGATTTTTCCAATGGGATTTTTAGCTCCTTCCGGCCAATCGGTAATGCTAGCCTGTACCTTTTGCCCATTTTTTGCCCCATTTAAATCGTTTAATGGCACAAAAATATCATGGTGCATTTTACGGTCATCAGGAATGATGAAAGCAAAACGTTCTGAAACTTTGGCAACGCCTATAAAATCTGTTTTTAAACGCGTAATTATCTCGACAACCTCACCTTCGTTTTTTCTTCCGCTTGTTTTTTTGGCAAATACATAAACCTTTACCTTATCACCATTTAATGCATTTTTAAGTTTGCGTGGAGCAACAAAAATATCTTTCTCAAACTCATCATCGGGAACGATAAATGCAGAACCATCAGCGGTCATGTCTACTGTACCAATTATAAAAGTCTTCAGCTCTTTTAGACGAAATTTCCCTCTTTCAGGCTGAATAAATATGCCTTTATTAACTTGATCTTTCAGTATTTCTAAAATAGTTTCTATTGCAGCGCCCTCTTTTAAATTCAATTTGGCGGCAACTTGCTTATAGTTTAAGGCAACATTTTTGTTTTTGTCAAAAATATCGCTAATCATTTGCGTTAAAACGAGTTTTATATCAGAATGTTTGTGTTTTGCCATTGGTATTCTTGTATGTATCGAAGATAGCAATTGTATGTTTAGGTAGCGGTATTTTTTGTTAGAAATAACGATAGGATAACAATTCGAAAGCGATTTCGAAAGTCCGGAAGTCGGGAAGTCTGAGAGTCCGAAAGAGTTTAGCAAGACAAGGTTTACAAAATCTATAATCCTTTAATCCGTGTAATCCTTTAATCAGTGAAATCAATCGCGAAGCGTAAGGGAGTTGGCAGTTATCAGTTTGAAGTTGCCAGTTTTGGATGCCTAAAGAATCGGTGAAATCATCTTCATCTGTGAAATCAACCGCGAAGCGTAAAAACCGTTTCCCTAGTAAAAACGTTACTATTAAATGTTCTCCATGAGAAAAATCTTTTTCGCCTTAATTTACCTATCCAATGCTATGGTTGTGCTTGCACAAAGTGATGAAATGGATTCTAGTAAAGTAAACCATTCGATTAACCTAGCCTATAATTCGTTGTACAAAGAGAACAGTCAACTTTCCTATACTTCGCCATTGGGCGAAATAGGGGCTCCTTCTGGCTATGTAATCAATGGGAAATTAACTACCACTTACATGCTTTTCGGCCCTCGAACATTACCAATTGCTTTTTCTGTTAATCCAGATTTTACCGTTAGGGTTCGTACGGATAGATCTGCTGGGGTACGTACGCCAAGTTTTAGGCTGGGTGGCAGCTTGTATCTGCGTTTAGCGAAGAGCGTTGAGCGCTATAAGTATGCTGAGTTAAGTTTTACCCATCATTCTAATGGACAAGATGGGGATGCATTTTTACCTGATGGGAGTATCAACACATTGACAGGTAATTTTAATACCAACTATTTAACAGCCGCCTACCGGTTTGGCTCTTTTACAGGTAAAAATTTGCTTAAAGGGAGTTATTATTCGTACAATCATAGTGTAGCACTCGAATGGCATAAATGGTTCAATTACGAGCCTGCACTAGAGGATAATTATGGTTTTACACGATTAAATTATGACTTTTCGTTTAGGATCTACCAAATTTATGCTGGCGAAAAAAGTGGATGGAAAAAATCAGATTTAGATCAAAGTACTAAGAAAAGTAGATTAGAAAAGGAAAAGTGGCGCTTAAATGGACAGTTTTCTTATGCCATTAACAAACTTTCGAACGATAATTTTTTATCACCAAAGAAAAGATTAAACATTGAAGCTTCTGCAAATTATAGCCTCCCATTTATGCAGAATGTTTTTATCATGGCAACTTTGGGCTACTATGGTGAAGATCCCTATAATATCTATTTTCAAGATAAGTATGCTTACATGAGGTTTGGACTTTCGAGTACGTTTACTAGGTATCGCGTAAAGAATTAACCGCGAAGGTCGCAAAGAACGCGAAGACGGTTATCAGTTACAGTTAGCAGATCTTCGCATTTGTCACCCCTGACAACCTAAAAGATGTAATTCTTGTACATAGGGGCTAAACAATAGCGTTCCCCGGTATAGCCGAAATCAATTTCTTAGTGTACTCGGCTTGTGGATCGTTATAAATGCGTTCAGGAAATCCTTCTTCTTCTACCTTCCCTTTGTTCATTACAATCATTCTGTCTGAGATGTGTTTTACCACGGCTAGATCGTGGGAGATGAAAATATAGGTGAGTTTGAATTCCTGCTGCAGTTCTCTTAGCAGGTTAAGAACCTGGGCTTGAACAGAAACATCGAGGGCCGAAACAGATTCGTCGCAAATGATAAATTTGGGCTGAAGCGCTAGAGCTCTTGCAATTACGATTCGCTGTCTTTGTCCACCAGAAAATTCATGGGGGTACCGATCAAAATGTTCTGGCAATAAATTTACCTTTTCTAGCAATCTCAAAACATGTGCTCTTCGTTCTTGATCTGTTTTAAATACATGATGAACCTGTAAAGGCTCCATAATCGCATTTCCAACCGTTATTTTTGGATTTAATGAAGAGTAGGGATCCTGAAAAATAAGCTGCACATCACGTCTCATTTTTCGCATTGCGGATTTATTTAATTTTGTTAGGTCGGCACCATCAAATAAAACTTCACCTGAGGTTGGTTCTACTAAGCGTAAGATACTCCTCCCTAACGTCGTTTTCCCACATCCCGATTCGCCTACCAAACCTAGCGTTTCTCCGGGAAAAACATCAAAAGTAATATCATCAACTGCTTTTACGTAGGATGTTGTTTTACCGAATAATCCTTTTTTTATCGGATACCATGTGCATAAATTCTTAACCTGAAGCAAAGGTTTCTGCGTGTAGAGGTCGTGCCTCCGCTGATCAATTTCTTTGTCGGTGTAACTGTTGATCTCTAGCAGGTGCTGCACACCAACAGATTGGTCTTCGTTTAGAAAATCGGCAACCACAGGCAATTTTTTTAACCTGCGTTGTGGTGCAGGCCGGCAGGCTAAGAGACCTTTGGTATACGGATGCTGTGGATTTTCAAACAATTGTTTAGCGGGCCCCTGTTCTACAATGTTGCCTTTATACATCACCAATAGCTCGTCGGCGATTTCATTGATTACGGCTAGATCATGGGAAATAAAGATCAAACCCATATTTCTTTCGTCTTTTAAGCGAAGTAACAGATCAAGGATTGTTTTTTGTACGGTAACGTCTAAGGCGGTGGTGGGCTCATCGGCTATCAGTAACTCAGGATTACAGCTAAGCGCCATGGCAATCATTACCCGTTGTTTCTGCCCGCCAGAAAGTTGGTGGGGGTAACTTGAAAAAATATTTTCTGGGCGGGGAAGCTGTACTTCTTTGAAAAGATTGATAGTTTGGGTCTTTGCTGTAACTTTATCCACCTTTTGATGCAGCATTATCGCTTCTTGCACCTGAAATCCACAGGTAAATACCGGATTTAACGATGTCATTGGTTCTTGGAAGATCATCGAAATTTTGTTGCCTCGAAAGCTTCTAATCTCCTGTTCTGATAAACCTAACAAACTTATATCGTCAAAATCTATGGTGCCCGTAATATTGGTGTTTTGAGAGTCGTGCAGGCGCATAATCGAAAAAGAAGTAACTGATTTTCCAGAACCTGATTCTCCTACAATACCTAAAACCTTGCCTTTTTCTAGGGTGAAACTAACTTTATGTACAGCTTCCGACCAAGTTTTTTCTTCCCGGTTATAAAATTCTATGGCGAGGTCTTTTACGTTTAGCATTAGGATACTAAGGTAATATAATCTTCCGAAATACTTTCCAATCCTTTAAAACGGAGTAAAATTTGTGCAGTAGTGATCACATCTTTCTGACAGTACTTAACAATCCGTTGGATATCATTTTCTTCGTAGTAAACCTTTTTAACCATACTGCCATCAATATCATCTTTTGAGGTAGGGATATTTAACACAGCGGCCAACAGATTTAAAGAGGTATAGTTTTTATAATCGCCAAACTTCCACAATTCCATGGTGTCTAAATGGTTAACTTCCCATGGTCTTTTCCCAGCTAGTTGAAGTTGCCTTGGAATTTCGAGGCCATTAATGAGCATACGGCGACATAAATAGGGGAAATCAAATTCTTTACCGTTATGTGCACAAAGTATGAGATCAGCTTTTTGCTCATTTATGAGTTTGTTAAAGCTGGTAAGGATTTCCTTTTCATCGTGACCAAAATGTGACCCGACCCTTAGATGTTGTTTGCCCTCGTGAGGATAGAAAAAACCAACACTGATGCAGATAATTTTTCCAAACTCGGCCCAAATACCCGCACGTTCGTAAAACTCGGCCGCAGAAAATTCGTCTTTCCTTGTTAAGCGGGTTTTGAGCTCCCATAATTCTTGAAATGGGAAAGGCATTTCTTCAAAATTTTTGTATTGCGGAACAGTTTCTATATCGATAACAAAAACCTTATTTAAGTTAACTTCTTTAAGCATAAATTAATGTTTTAGAGCTGTTTAAATAGGGAAATGGAAGATAGGAAAATAAGGGTATAAGTAGTAAAAATTTTAATTTTTAGTGTGGCGTTTCGCGAATGGCGTAAAGCTTTTTGACCCCCGAATTGTACTAATTTGTCCTTGACTTCGCTCTGGAGACAACTCAAGAGGCGATCACAAAGAATGTCACCCTGAGCGAAGTCGAAGGACTATCACTATTCGCTCAGCGCATACAAAATCCTTATCTCTCTCGGGAAGGATAATCTGTTAACCCCTCGCTTTTCGCCAAACGCTCTAAGCCCTCCGCCAACGCAAAAATCCCTCTCTCTCAAGAAGGATCTTTGAAAATTGAAAACTGCCAATTGAAAACTGGCTAGGTGTAACCTAGAATCTTCAGCACTTGCTTACTATTTTGTTCCTCACCAAATACGTCAAAATTGAAGGTTTCATCGCGGTTTCTGCGAATAAGTACGTGTTTAGGACTAGGCAATAGACAATGATGAATCCCGCCATAGCCACTTAGAACTTCCTGGTAAGCTCCGGTATTAAAAAAACCTAGATATTGAACTTTACGTGTCTTTGGCATAAAAACACTGTTCATATGTGCTTCTTGATTGTAATAATCCTGTCCATCGCAGGTAATGCCGCCTAAGTTAACTCGTTCATATTCGGCATCCCAATTGTTAATGGGCAAGAGGATGTATTTTTGGTTTAATGCCCAAACATCCGGTAGGTTGGTAATAAAGGACCCATCTAACATCAACCATTTCTCACGGTCGTTCTGTTGTTTTCTTCCCAATACCTTATATAAAATTCCTGAAGCTTCAGCAACGGTATATTTTCCAAATTCGGTAATGATATCAGGTTCTACCACATCGTGTTCTGAACAGATTTCTTTAATCCGTTTTACAATTTCGTTAACCATATATTCATAGTCGAAATCGAATACTAAACTATCCTTGAAAGGCATTCCGCCGCCAATATCCAGCGTATCAAGCTCTGGGTTTATCTTTTTAAACTTGCAATATAAGGTTACATATTTCTCTAATTCGTTCCAATAATAGGGCGAATCTGTAATACCGGAATTAATGAAAAAGTGCAATAATTTAACCCTGAAATTAGGGTTACCGGCAACTTTATTATTGTAAAAATCAATAACATCTTCCATTCTTACGCCCAAGCGTGAAGTATAGAACTGAGAATCTGGCTGCTCTTCTGCTGCAATCCTGATACCTAGATTGCAAGGGGTGTCCATTTCAACCTCATCATCGTAAAGGTTAAACTCTTCTTTATTATCTAATACGGGGATAATGTTTTTATACCCATCGTGCAACATATCAATTATATATTGCTTGTACTGATAGGTTTTAAAACCATTACAGATTACTGTAATATCTTTGGTTAATGCCCCTTTTTTCTCTAAGGCTTCGATCATTGGCATATCAAATGCCGAAGAAGTTTCTAAGTGGATACCATTTTTTAAGGCCTCTTCTACAATATGCCTAAAGTGCGAACTCTTAGTACAATAGCAATATTTATAATCGCCACGATAATTATTCTTGATTATAGCGGTTTGAAACAACAATTTGGCTTGTTGGATTTTCTTGCTTACCAAAGGTAAATAGGTAAACCTAAGCGGTGTGCCGTAGGTTTCTATCATTTCCATCAGGTTTAGGTCCTGGAAATACAATTCATCATCTATTACATCAAATCCCTCTTGTGGAAATCCAACGCTTAGATCAAGAAATTCGGAGTAACTCTGCATTTATATTCAACTAATTTCTGCAAAAATGTAATTTTAAATTGAGAAAAGTGGCAAATTATCAATTTTTTACTGTGGGGCGAGAAAGTTCATGATTAATGGGGGATGGCATATAGATTAGATGCATAGGCATCATCTCCATGAACCATGAACCATCAATCATCAACCATTATCTACGAAGGCCAACTTGTTGCTCCTTTGCCTTAGTAAATGATCGGCAAGCACCAGCGCTGCCATGGCTTCAACAATAATTACTGCTCTGGGAACCACACAGGGATCGTGCCGGCCTTTACCTTTGATTTCTGCAGAATCGCCTGCTGCATTAATGGTTTGTTGGTTATGCATTATGGTAGCTACAGGTTTAAAGGCGGTAATAAAAGTAATATCCATTCCATTAGAAATTCCACCTTGGATCCCGCCCGAAAAATTGGTTAATGTTACCATTCCCTTTCCTGATGAGTTGGGGATGGGGAGATCATTATGTGCTGATCCTCTCATTTCGCTACCGGCAAAGCCTGAGCCGTATTCGAAACCGTGTACCGCATTGATGCTGAGCATCGCTTTACCCAAATCAGCATGAAGCTTATCAAAAACAGGCTCGCCTAATCCCACTGGACAATTTTTAATGATACACGCAATTTTTCCGCCAATGGTATCCCCATCTTTGCGCACCGAATCAATCAAATTTATCATTTCATTTGCCGCTTGTGGATCTGCACAACGCACTATATTTTCTTCCCTTATTCGTAATGCTTCGGCTAAATTAATTGAATCAAAACTCGGAGCATTAAGCTGCCCTACTGCGCTAACATGAGCAAAAATCTCTATACCCGCTGTTTTTAACAGAAGCTTGGCGATGGCACCTGCAGCAACACGGGCCGCAGTTTCTCGAGCTGACGACCGTCCGCCGCCTCGATGGTCCCGAATGCCATACTTTACATCATAGGTATAGTCTGCATGTGATGGACGATATATATCTTTGTTATGCTCATAGTCTTTTGAGCGATGATCTTCGTTAGGTATTAACAAACTTATAGGAGTGCCCGTACTTTTTCCTTCGAAAATTCCCGACAAGACTTGAACAGTATCACTTTCTTTGCGTTGGGTGGTAATTTTTGACTGGCCAGGTCTACGTTTATCCAATTCTGACTGGATAAAATCGATATCGATTGCCAATCCGGCCGGACAGCCATCGATAATTACACCTATTGCCACACCATGTGATTCGCCAAAAGTGCTGATTTTAAATATGTTGCCGAAAGAGTTACCTGCCATTTTTTAAGTATTGAGTAGTGAGTATTGCATATTGCGATTCGTTTGTTCAAGGTAGAAATTTGTTGTTTTAAAGTTGAATGTTTTAAAGATGTAATGTTATGCGATATTCCTTTTGAACTCTGTCTCACTACGCTATACGCTATACTCATTACTAATTTCAAATCCCGCCTTCTCCAAATCATCCCAAAAATAGGGATAAGATTTTTCAACTACTTGTTTTTCTTCGATTTCAACTTTGTTAATTTTTAATGCTAGGGGGGCAAATGCCATTGCCATTCGATGATCTTCGTAGGTATGCACGGTAAGTTTATCCGGAAAATACAATCCAGAGCAATCCAGTTTATAGCTTAGATTTTTCTCGATAAATTTAACGCCAATTTTTGCTAGTTCAGTTTGTAAAGCCAACACCCGATTGGTTTCTTTGATTTTAAGTGTTTCGAGACCAGTAAACGTAGCGTTATGCCCCAAAGCTGCACAAATCACAACAATTGTTTGGGCCAGATCAGGACATTCTTTTAAATCGAAAATTTTCCTCTCCACCTTCTTTGCTTCTTTTTTTAGATAAACACCACCATTTTTGAACTGTGATGTAATTCCGAAATTAGCCATGATTTCTGTAATCACACTATCTCCCTGTAAACTATAGCCATTAAGCCCTGGTAAAAAGATAGTAGCCTCATCAGCCAATGCTGCAATCGCATACCAATAGGAGGCCGCACTCCAGTCGGGTTCTACATATAAAGTAGCCGTATTAAAATCCTGCGCTTCGATTGTAATCGTGTTTTCATCCCATTGATGTCTAATTCCGACCTGCTCTAACATTGCTAAGGTCATATCAACATAGGGCTTTGAAGTTAATTCGCCTTCAATTTGTAAGGTTAATCCGAGGGGTAGGTTAGGAGCAATCATCAGCAATGCTGAAATATACTGACTGCTGATATCTCCCTTAATCCTTACATTTTTTGAAGTCTGTTGCAAAGGTCCCAAAATCTGCAAAGGAGGAAAACCATCATTTTCTTTATACAAAATGTTGGCTCCAATACTCTTTAGTGCCTCGGCCAAAATCCCAATAGGCCGCTGCTTCATTCTTTCGGTTCCTGTTAAGGTAAAATTTCCTTCTTGTATAGCTAAAAATGCAGTCAAAAATCGCATCGCAGTACCAGCGGGACCTATGTCGATTAGTCTTGAGTCGGAAGTCTTGAGTCGGTAGTCGGTTTTACTTTGGTCTATAGACTTCAGACTTTGGACTAATAAGGCCGTGTCTGCTGCTACAGATAAATTTTCGACGCTTACTAATCCTTTGCTCAATGCGCTTATTATGAGCGCACGGTTACATTCGCTTTTAGAGCCGGTTAATTTTATTTCGGTATCAATTTGTTTGTTTCCCTTAAAAGAAAGCAAGGCATTATCGTTCATATATGGAATAATTAGCTAATTAGCAAATTAGTTAATTAGCTAATTATTTTACCTCGTGTGCTTCGGCTGCAATCCCAGCTTCAACTTTTCCTGCATTCATGATTTCGGTCTGTCTTCTGATGGATTCGGCGTGTACCAATTCTAAGAATTTTTCTGTAAAGTTTACATCAAGCTTTAAAGCTTTGGCAAATGCAGTACGTTTTTGCATAATTTCATCCCAACGGTTAACCTGTAAGATGGTTACTTTATTATCTCTTTTAAATTCACCAATTTTTTGGGTAATACTCATCCGCTCTGCCAATTTCTGAATTACAAGGTCATCTATTTTATCGATTTCCTTTCTTAGATCAGCCAATTTATCTGTAAATTCTTCATTTTTTGATTCGGGTTGGCGTAAAGTGAATTTGTTCACCATTTCGGCCAATGCTGTTGGGGTAACTTGTTGCTTTGCATCTGTCCATGCAATAGAAGGGTCCATATGTGATTCGATCATTAGGCCTTGCATATCCAAATCCAGTGCCTTTTGGGCGATGTAAGGAATGAGCTCGCGGTTACCACAGATATGGCTTGGATCATTGATTATTGGCAATTCGGGACATAAGGTTTTTAGTTGGATGGCTAATTCCCACATGGGTTCATTGCGGAAAGCACTTTTCTCGAATGAAGAAAAACCACGATGGATAGCGCCTAATTTTGTGATCCCCGCTTTATTGATCCGTTCTAATGCACCTACCCATAATTGTAGGTCAGGATTTACAGGATTTTTAACCAATACCGGAATATCTACGCCTTGAAGCGCATCAGCAATTTCTTGTACCGTAAATGGATTTACGGTAGAACGTGCTCCAATCCATAAAATATCTACACCCGCGGCAAGGGCTTCTTCCACGTGTTTTGCATTGGCTACTTCTACTGCAGTTGGTAATCCTGTTTCTGCTTTGGCTCGTTTTAACCATTCTAGACCGATGCTTCCTATACCCTCAAATTCTCCTGGCCGTGTGCGGGGTTTCCAGATTCCAGCTCTTAATACACTTACTTTTTCGGTTGCGGCCAATAAGTGGGCTGTTGATAACAATTGATCTTCTGTTTCTGCGCTACAGGGCCCCGAAATGATTAAAGGCTCGTTCTTGATGTTGATCCAACTATTTAATGGTTGAATGTTTAATTGTAGTTTCATGATGGGATTTTTATAGTATGAATATTTTCTTGTTAACTAGTGCATATAGGGTTCTGCGTGTCGCGATTTGTTTATTTTAGGGGTTATCTGAATCAAACTAACTTCTATCTTCTATTTTTAGAATTTTATCTTCGTTAAAGTAGAAAATGGATTTACCCTCCAAATTCATTTCATCGCCTTTCTTTAAATCTTCAGTTAAATCTTTAGCTAGGATTGCCGTATATCGGATCAAAGCTATTGCCTTATCTTCTTTAATTTCTAACTGTAGTATTTCCTGATGCCTTACCGTAAAGTAGGAGGCTGCAAGTTCTGCTTGGGTCTTAAAATCGGCTATGCCGTTTAGTATTAAATTTGTTTCACCATTGTTGCTATTTTCGAAAACAATACTCTCATCTAAATCTTTTAGCATCCCCTCTATATTGAAATTATTATAGGCCTCAATGTAATTTTTAATAGCTTGTTTCATGGTAATTCTTGTTTTGGATTAACGTTGGAATGTTGGAAAGTGCGCTCACATCCTCCATCTTACATATTCCCTCTTACATCTCTATACATTATCATTCTTCTCATATTCGCCCAAAATGTTAAAGTTAACGGTATATTTTAGTGCCTTTCTAATGGCAGTATCATAGTTTTCCATGTTGGTCCACTCCATATCAACATAGAAGTAATAATCGTTTCTCTTGCCTAAAACAGGCATAGACTGGATTTTGGTTAGGTTTACGTTTAATTCTGCAAATAGGTTTAACACTTTAGAAAGGGCACCAACATGGTTTCCAACCTGAAAACAGATAGACGCTTTATTGATGAGCGTAGCATCTTCTGTTTTATCTTTTTGCAGGATCAAAAACCGGGTATAGTTCTTTTTATTTGATTCTATTCTTCGCTCAATAATATCCAATCCATACAGTTCGGCAGCTAAGGTATTCGCGATGGCCACGGTGTCGGTTAATTGCTCGTCTCTGATTTTTTTGGCACAAGCTGCGGTATCATTACTTTCGATTACTTGAATTTGAGGAAAGTCATCGAAAAAGTCAACACACTGCCTAATGGCAATAGGATGGGAGGTAGCAAACTTTATATCTTTAAATTTAACTCCTGGTAAAGCCATTAAGTGCAACTGAATAGGGAGATAAACTTCGCCGCTTACAGCAAAATTGTATTCTCTGATTAAGGTGTAATTAGGCAATAAACTGCCTGCAATAGAGTTTTCGATGGCCATGATTACAAAATCGCAATCTCCATTTACCAAAGTATCACAAGTTTGTTTGAAAGAATTACACTCTATTGTTTCGATATCCCTACCAAAAAACTTGAATGCTGCCTCTTCGTGAAACGATGCCTTAATGCCCTGTATGGCTACTCTTAATTTGTTTTTTTTCATCCTGGTAATCCTATAATCTTGGTAATCCTAGTAAACAAAAAAAGTTCCAGCTTTTGGCCGGAACTTTTATATACTTTTAATATTGTTATCTATTTTTTTGCATACTAGCTCCGGCCCTTACTAAAATAGTAAAAGTAACCAAAGTAATATGTGTTTGTTAATTGCATTTTTATTGTTGGTGTCAAATGTACACTTCAAAATTTAATTTGTCAATAGGGAAATGAAAATAAATTAAACAAAATTAAATATTGTACTAAAGAAGACTAGGATTATAGGATGGTAGGATTTTTTACCTCAAGTTAAGAAGGACTAGGATTGTATGATATTTAAATCAATTTTATGGCCAAACTCTTGTTTCTAAACTGCATGTCTCATTATTCTCTATTAAATTTTTAACTGCGTATGATATGCAAGATTAAACTAGTGGTTAATCATAGTGAAATCGACATTGGATAATGGTGCATTTTTGATCTTTATTCTTTGTTCCAGAAATGTAATACACTAATCGATGCTCAGCGGTAATCCTTCTCGACCAAAATCCTTTTAGTCCGAATTTTAAAGGTTCAGGCTTTCCAATTCCTTTGAATGGTTCCTTCGAAATGCTCTTAATAAGCTCTTTGATTTTGATAAGCACCTCCGTGTCGGTTTCTACCCAGTAATTGAAGTCCTCCCAACCTTTAACCGTAAATTCGATAGTCATATAAACAGTTAATCTAGATCATATGGTATGGTTTTACCTGCACTAATCTGATCAATTGACTCTTGAAGCCTTTTACTGTTATTTTTGGAAGATAATAAATATTCGGTTTCTTTTAAAGAGTTGTATTCGCTAATTGACATGATTACAATTGCTTCTTCTTCTTTATGCCTTGGCACAATAATCACCTCTGATGATTTGGACACCTGATCGAAATAAGTTTTCATATCTTTTCTTAAGGTAGAAATAGTTATTGCCTTCATAATTATAGGGATAATCAAAGGTACATAATTACGTACGTAAACTTGTACAAAATATGAAAATATTTTTCTTTATATATATTCAAAACGCTAGCAAATAAGCCGCAACGTAACACCCCAAGGTAATTAAAACGCCCATAAAAGGAACCCTAAACCAATAAACTTTAGCAAGCCATGCGTAGAAAACTAGGGTTGCTATATTGAAAATAAAAAAGAAATGATCATGTTGTAAGAGGTTAAAATAGCGGCTAGCTAAGTATATATTAATTAGCCCGATAAACATCGCTCCGCTGCTATGACTGGCGTTGAAACCTATCCAAGCCTTCCACATTGTAGTTTCTTTGGTTAGATGAGGGAAAGAAGTTTTCATTTCCTCGATCATTTTTTCGTTTTTTGACGAAAATTTATTCGAAAAGAAAGTATAATATAAATGCAAACACCCTAGCAGGAAGATTATTGCCGAACCGAAATTCCAAAGGTATTGTGATGCCATATAATAAAATTTAATATTAAACTTAATCTCCTCCACAGTCTCCACAACTTCCACAAGAGCTTCCGCAAGACGAACCACATGAAGCACCGCTATTGTCATTCGTATTAGATTGTCCAGCTTTGCTTATAATTGGGGTAAAAAGGGGTGATAAAGCTGATGTTCCTAAAATAAAATATTGCCATCCCCAATCATCTAGATTAGGCATTGATGGAATTAAATTTTGCCTATATAATTGCGGAATAGTAACAATGCAAACTAATTTCGTAAGTCGATTAAGATAAAAATAGATACACGCTGCCAATATTAACATGGAAATTGAGATTAGTGTTACTGGCCTATCTCTCAGAAGACCAGTTATTAATCGAATAAACCCTAACATAAATAATAAATGAAGCACACAAAAATTGAAATAAAATATTTTACCGAACACCGCAGATTTACTAAAATACTTTTTAAAAGCATCCATGCAATTTGCAATGTTTAAGAAAATTGGTTTAATGCTAAGTTCATATAGGACATTTTCATAAGTTGCGGCCCCTAATTCATGAAGTGTATCAAAAGTTTGGTACTCTTCAATAGTATCCGGTATTCCAAAACTTGTCCGTTCAAATGAACCATCCTTATTTATGGTTACCTTTTTTTCTTCGATTGCCCTATTTACTACTCCATGAATAACTGATGAAAGTTTTTGTGTTTGGAGGTAAACAAGTTCTAAAGGATTTAGATGGAATATAAACGCATCGCTTTCAATCTTTTTAATGATGCTTTTCAAGTAATACCGATTATAGAATTCAAGCACAATAAATGTAAAAATCGTAATTAAAGCATAACCAATGAGGAAATCGGGATTATTAATTTGCGCATAGATGGGATATAAGAAAAGTGTACTAGGTATGGTTAATAGGGCTAACGTAAGAAGTCCGATTATAATGAATGACCTAATCTTGAAAGAGGATTTTTTGAGTTTTAGACTATTGTACATTCCGTCATACTCCCAAATTGATCTCGGTTGTTCTCCAAAATTTGAGAAATATAATTTTTGAGTTCTATGTTTAGCCTTATTAAATCTTGCATGATCTCCCTTGTTATGAATTGAAGGTACGTGCTGAATTTGCTTGCCCAAAAGCTTACAAAAAGATTGATAGGATTGTGTAAAAATAAGATGTTGATGCCATACAGTATCAACTGTCTCACAAGGTGATACCATCAGCTCAGTATTTGCCGCCAAATACATGAATTTTTTATATTCTAGTATCGCTTTTTCGGTGAAATCTTTTGTCCAATAATTTTCATCGGCCAATCTGATAGAAAAATTATATTCACTTTGGGGATAGTCCAAATTGAAACTTACAATCTTATCCCAAAGTTCGTTATCAACCATATTTATTTCAGAACTACAGAGCTATATAATTTCGTATTCACCTTAAATAGTTGCTCTATTGGCATTTTGATTACTTTTCGATCGTAGGTAATCAATCCGTTAATTTCTACTTCCACGTCTGTAGTTTGCGTATAAACCGCGGCCGATAGGCCCAAAGCGATCAGTTCATTTAAGCGTTCGGTAAAGAAGGCATATTTCTTGAACAGTTCTTCCGGGGTTTTGAAACTTTGATATCCCCAATTATTTTTTTGTTGCCAGGTATGTTCTTCAACGGGCAAACCCAAACCACCATATTCTCCCAACACCAAGATCCTGTCTTTGCCAAATAGATCTGGCCTGGGCATGGATGGGTGGGGATAGCTATGGATATCTGTAAAATGACCGGTGTTATAGAAATTTCCACCACTTGCACTGTTCACTAGTCGGGAAGGATCTTTTTTTATGGTCCACTCCGTAATCTCAACAGTTTTAAATTGCCCCCAAGCTTCATTAAAAGGTACCCAAACTACAATAGATGGAAAATTGTGCAAGGCATCCATAATTGCCGACCATTCTTTGCGGTAATAACCTTCTGATTCTGGCGTACGCTTTTGATCTGATTCGTTGCCAATTATTCCTGGATTTGAATTCCAAGCATTACCTAAATCGCCACTTGGCATATCCTGCCACAGCAGCATTCCCACCTTATCACAATAGTTGTAATACCGAGCAGACTCTACCTTAATATGCTTTCTTATCATGTTAAAGCCCATTTTCTTTAACTGATCTACATCAAATTTCATCGCATCTTCTGTTGGTGGGGTGTATAGACCATCGGGCCACCATCCCTGATCTAGCGGCCCGAATTGAAACAGAAACTGATTATTTAATAGCATTCGTTTAATCCCAGCGGCATCTGTACCAACAGAAATTTTACGCATGGCGAAGTAACTCATCACCTGATCGATTATTTTATTATTTCTGATCAGACTAATTCGTAAATCATATAAGAAAGGATTGCTGGGCGACCATAATTTCTCATTACTAAGCTTAATTACAGCGGGTGTCTCGGTTGTTGAAGTCTGTGTGCCAATAACTTGGTTTCCTTCTATAACCTCTACTTTATACTGATCTGATTGCTGAATATTGTGAAAAGTTCCCGTTACTGTAATCGTATGACTATCAATATCAGGTGTTTGTTTGGTTGTCGCGATATAGGTTGCTGGCACTGCCTCTAGCCATACCGTTTGCCAAATTCCAGTAACCGGAGTGTACCAGATCCCATGGGGCTTTTTAACTTGTTTTCCGCGTGGTTGCGTACCATCATCAGTAGGATCCCACACACGTAATTTGATTTCCTGATTAGTACCTTTTTGCAGAAATGAGGTAATGTTAAAAGTAAAGGGATCAAATCCACCCTCGTGTATGCCTACGCTCTTGCCATTCACAAAAACTTCTGTCTGCCAATCAACTGCGCCAAAATGCAATAAGATTTGCCCGCTCATTGTTTTGGGAACCGAAATCACATTTCTATACCATAATACACTGTCTTTCCCAACCGTTTTTTGGACACCGGATAGTGCCGATTCTATCGCAAAAGGCACTAAAATTTTCCCTTCAAATAGAGGAGTTGTGGTTGATATTGGTGTAATGGCATAATCCCACAGGCCATTTAAATTTTTCCAATTGTTTGTTCTCACCATTTGTGGCCTAGGATATTCAGGTAGGGTAGAGTTTGGATCTACCTTTAGGGCCCAAGGTGTTAAAATCTTGTCCGTTTTTAGCTCCCATTGCTTTTGGGCATATAATTGACTAATTAGTAGTAAGATAATTCCCGTAAGGATAGCTTTTAATTTCATTATTTATGTTTTTTAAAGAAATAGTTGATTTATCAGGCTTCACCGTTAGGAGTGAATTCAGAGAATTTTCTTTTTTCTATATGGTAATTAATTTTCCAAATACTTATTCCGCCATCCCTCATATCCATTAACTCTTTGTCAGCGTTTTTATAAGACGAAGTTTTATATTTTTCATAATCGTCAACACAATTAACGAAAATCATTTTTTGGCCATTTTTATTAATATACCCAACATATTGCCTAAAATATTCGGGAAGTTTTTTCTTAATTAGAGGATAGGTGGCGGTTTCATAATTTGTTAGTGATTTTTTTATATTAAAGAAAGTCGGAAGTAATTTTTCCAGCTCTTCAATGTCTTTTTCACTCGGCATCCAACGTAGAAGGCCATTCAAGTCTAATTCCAATCTAACATCAACTTGAAGAATAAATCCTTTATAGCCTTTCCCCAATATTAATTTTCCCGTAGTTTGTGTAAATCCTGGGGCAGAAATCAATATTAAGAATATCGTGGTTAATAAGCCCTTTATTTTCATGGCAATATGTGATTACTCAGAACAACAACTAATATAAACTTTTAATACTAAAAATCATGGTTTGGATCTTCAATAAGGAGTTCGGGTTTTGGTTGGCATTTTAAATAGATGAAACCAATTAATCCGGAAATGATAGAGGTACACAGAATAGCAAACTTAGCCCCCGAGATATAGCTTTGATCGGTAAAGGAAAGCAAAGAAATGAATATCGACATCGTAAAGCCAATTCCGGCAAGCATGCCCACCCCAATAATATGATTCCATGTTACACGTGCGGGCAGCTTGGCCCAATTTAATTTTACTGCTAACCACGAAAATAAGGTGATTCCAATTGTTTTCCCAAAAAATAAACCTACAAAAATTCCCAGTCCAAGGGTAGAGAAAAGCCCATCAAGCATCCCGTATTCAAATTTGATTGTGGTATTTGCCAAGGCGAAAATAGGCATGATGAAATAATTTACTGGGATTTTTAATTTATGCTCTAATTTTTTAACTGGCGAGCTATAAACACTTTTATACATAGGAATGGTTAATGCGAGGAGAACGCCCGAAATAGTAGCATGGATTCCCGAATGATGAATAAAATACCATAACAAGACTCCTGGAATGATATAATAAATCAGGTTTGTAACCTTCAGGAAATTTAACGCATACAATGAGGCAAAAACTAATCCTGCCATTAGCAAATAATACCAATGGATCTGTTGGGTATAAAATAGGGCGATAACCAGGATCGCTCCCAAATCATCAGCAATTGCTAGTGCGGCCAAGAAAATCTTTAACGAAAGCGGTACATTTTTCCCTAACATCGAGATAATTGCTAGTGCAAAAGCGATATCCGTTGCCATCGGAATTCCCCAACCTGTTGCACTTTCCTTTCCGTAATTAAAAGCAACATAGATCAGGGCTGGAACAACCATTCCGCCAAATGCGGCAAGGACGGGTAAAGAAGCTTCTTTAATGGTTGATAATTCTCCTTCGGCAATTTCTCTTTTAATTTCTAATCCTACCAATAAGAAGAAAATGGCCATTAAACCATCATTTATCCATCCCGAAATAGAATACCTCAGTTTTTCTCCAAACCCAACCTTATAAGCTAAAAATTCTGTAAAATTTTCCCCAAATCCAGAATTTGCAACGATCAATGAAAGGACAACGCAGATCAATAAAATGATTCCGCTATTTTTTTCTGATGCAAAGAAGCTTTTTAAAATAGAAGTTTTGGGTTTCATAGTTAAATGTAGGTAATCTAGTGATAAGCTAACTAATTAAAAAACCGCTCCCAAAATGGAAGCGGTTTTTTAAGTTTTTTTTAAAGAAGTGCAGAGCCTGAAAATGGATTTTATTTAAACAGCGTTGCTCTGACACTAACCTCGAATGTTCCGCTGGCTACGCCTTGAAGTGCAGCGGTTTCTGTGGTATAGAAAGCCATGATAGCCAGTGAGCTTCTATAATTGATACCCGCACCAAAGGAAGCGCTATTGGTTGTATGGTACATCCCCATTAGAAATAACTTATCTGCGAAATTAAAATTGGCCCCCGCATCAAAAATGCTCTTATAACCCTGAATGTTTCTGAAAGCTACTTTTGGTTCTATTTCCAATGCGTTTGCACCTGTTCCTGTAGTGATCTTGTAGCTAGCTGCTGCATAAAATCTCGATCTATCCACTGTATTATCATCATCCTGATTAACAAAACTTCTGAGGTTAGGAATGGCTGCTTCAACATTTAATTTATCGCTGGTGTAAGCAATACCAAAATCTCCGTCAAATAATGAGCCTTTATTGTTAAATGCCGTTAATGAAGGATCGGTTAGATCGCCATTTACATCGCTATAATCAACCCGCTCATTCATAATGCCCACAGATGCGCCAAAATTTAGTTGTTGACTTTCGCCGTTCAATGGCAAATGATAGGCATAAGTAGCCACTGCTTTGGTGCGTTGGAGCGAGCCCGCCTTTTCGTTAAAAAAATTAAAGCCTAAGCCTACTTTGTTTAATTTATAATCGGCAGTAATACTTTGTGTACTTGGCGACCCTGGAATATTGCTCCATTGCTTGCGGTAATTCAGATTTACATTTAGGCCGTTATTAAATCCAGCGTATGCCGGATTGGCTTGATATTGATTTAAGAAATATTGCGCTGTTAATGGATTGAGTTGCGCCTTTACTTGGGATACTGAAAGGGATATAAAAGCGATAACCAGCAGTAAAAAAATGTTAAGCTTTTGATTTAATTTATAATTGATTGTCATGATCTTAGTTTCTTACTATGGTGATGTAACCGGTAAATTTGCTGATGTTGGTTCCGAAATCGATGATGTAATAATAAGTGTCTGAAGCTAGTGGAGATCCGTTATAAGTTCCATCCCATTCGTTTGCATATCCCCTTTTTGTATACACTATTCTACCTGATCTATCGAATACTTTTAAGGTATTATTAGGATAATAATCAATGTTTTCGATTACAAATTTATCGTTTTTGCCATCTCCGTTAGGACTTAAAATATTAAGTGGTTTTATTTGGTAATCGTCGGCCACGTTAATGGTGATGCTTTGGCTGCTTACACAACCGCTTGCGTTTGTACCCGTAACGGTATAAGTGGTAGTTTGCTTAGGCCTAACAGTTAAATTGGCTGTTCCCGCTCCAGAAACCACATCAGTTAACGGTGCCCATGTATAATTCACTGCTCCGCTTGCCGTTAGTACAACTGCGTTACCTTTAGAAATAGATACGTTCGTGCTACTTGAAATACTAATAACCGGAAGAGAATTAATTGTTACCACTGCGCTACCGGTTTGGCTTTGGCTTGCATAGGTATCAGCTACGCTAACCAGGGCATACGTAAAGGTGCCAGCAACATTTGTTGGTGCATTTAACGTTGCAACATTACTTGTTGTGGTAATGGTTCTATTTGTACCTCCATTAATTGTGTAAGTAAATGTGTATGGTGCTGTACCAACAGACCCCGTAAATGTAACCACAGGTGATGTACTATTGATACATGTAGATGAGGTTCCCGCAATTGCAGCAAGGGGTAGGGGACGAACAATAATTGTGGCAACACCAGTTTGAACCTGGCCACAATTTGCATCAGCTACGCTTACTAAATTATAGGCGAATGTTCCTGTTGCGTTAGTTGGTGCACTTACGTTAACACTGTTTCCGGTAGTAGTAGTGACGGTTCTGTTAGTACCACCATTAATGTTGTAAGTAAACGTATATGGGGCCGTACCATTTGCGCCCGTGAAGGTAACATTTGGTGCTGTTGCATTTTGAGGCAGGCTGGTAGAACCCGCAATAGTGGCCGTAGCTAATGATCTTACGGTTAACGTAAAGGTTTTACTGCTTGTGTTTATTCCTCCAAAAGCGGTTCCTCCATCATCGGTAACAGTAACAGTGATGTTTGCTACACCTGCCACATTGTTTTTTAAATGGTAGGTTATAGTTCCTTTATCAGTGCCCACAGATTGAACGGTTAGTAAATCAAATAGGTTAGGATTGTCTGATGTAACCGTTAATGTAGTAGTTTGCGTAGTTTCTGGACCTGCAGTAATACCAGATAAAGCCACAGTTTGATTAGCTGGGTTGTAACAAATGGTCGAATTTACAATAGGAGCTAGCGTTGGTTCGCCATTACCAAATAAATATCTTGATTTAATTGGATAGTGATCTGTTGTAGTTGAGCTATAATTGGTAACGAGATTTTTAACTGCATCCAAAACTTCGGCTGTACCTGGGATATAGTTTGCATTTAATGATTTAGTAAGGATCACATTATCAATCACCGTGTTAAAGCCTGCGGTTGATTGTTTTCCTGCCAAACTTAATGGTAAGGTGATAGGGAAATAATTAGCGGCATCATTAGTAAAATCACTATACGATGTTCCTGTTCCCGCTGGGAGGGGGGCGATAGTTTTGTTCGCATCCAGAACATCATTGAAATCACCTAGAATGATTACTTTTTTCCCTGCAAGATTAGCATCAATCCAATTTTTAAACTGGAGATTTCCACCCTTTCTTCTATTGTAGGCATCAATTTGATCAGCCGTAGTTCCCGTATTTGCCTTTGCGTGAATTTCTATAAAGGTTACTATATCCTTCTTGCCATTAATGGTTACTTCGGCCTCCATGGCAAAAGGGAAACGGCCAGATGACCAATTTTTATAAGGTGTGCCATCAACACTTGTTGAAGCAACAGCTGGATTATAGGTGTCCTGCAGTACGCCATAGGTTCTTAGTGGATGAACCAGATCGGTACGGTACATAAAAGCTAATTTTTGCGCTAAAGGGTAATCTACATCAAGTTTATCATCAGCATACGAACCAAATGAACTAAAAATAACATTGTATCCCGCTGGTAAAACCGTATTTCTAAATAACGTGGTATCCACTACCTCGGCAAAACCATAGACGTCTGCTCCGATGTTATTTACTACGGTTTTTACATTCGCCGCTTGTTGCACATCGTTTGATGGATCTTGAGCTGGGCTACCGAACCATTCGATATTCCAGTTAACCACTTCCAAGGTGTTTGCAGCATCAAAGGTATTTCCAGATAAGGTTACAGCCTTGTTAGTTGATCCAGGTGTTGCAATCGTCACATCAGCAGCGTAAGTTGTATTTACTGCTGTTGGAGAAAATTTAGCATAAACCGTAGGTGAAGTATTGTTAATCGCGGCTTTGTTGTAGGTAATTGTTGGTCCGAAAGTACCTCCGCTTGTGCTAGAAATTGTAAAGTTTGATGGAGCGGTTAAGGTAACATCCCCAGTTAAATTGCCGGCCGAAAAACCGAATGTTCTTTCCGTTGAAGTAGTGTTAGCTGCTTGGAAGCCAAAATTTAAGCTAGAAGTAGAAACAGTAACATCAACCGGAGGAGGTGTAGCTGAATTGGTTACGGCAAAATCGTCAACCGTCCAACGGCTTGCCGATGATGTGGTAGAGTTGTAAACGAAAGCCACATACACAGGTGTTGCTTTATAGGCCGATAGATCAATATTGCCTGATTTGGTCCACACATCAGAGGCGGTTTCTGGAAACTTACCGTCAATGGTTGTCCATGTGGCCAGGTTAGGATTTCCGGTACCACTATAATTGGTAGATACTTTTAACTGTAATTTATCTCCCGCAAAGGCAGATCTTGTCCAGTAAGACAAAACTGCATAATTCATTGATGATAAATTTAATGCAGGAGAAATTAACCAATCTTCGTTTAATACGTTTCCGCTTGAATATCCATTAATCTGAAGCGCATTGCCTAAACTTGCCGTCCCTGTAGGATCGCTAGAATCATGTCCGAAAGTAGTGGTACAGCCCCACAACTGAGGTCCGGTGACACTATATTGGTAAAACCCATCAGAAAGTGCCGAACTTCCAACAATGGTGCAGTTCTCAAAGTTAAAAGCCGTTTGATTTGGATCAACCGCTGGTCCGGTTAACGTCACGTTTACTGAAGTGGCTCCCGCACTAGCGTGCAAAATGGTGCCAGTTGCGTTTCCTGCAGCCGTAGGGGCAAACTTTACATATACGGTTTGCGTAGTTGCCAATTCTGCTACCGTATAATTAACCGAGGTAGAAAAGGTAACATTATCCTTAGATATTGAAAATGGTGCGCTAACAGAAAGTGTAGTTGGATTGGTTAAGTTTCCTGATGAAAGGGTATAGCTTTTTGCTGCTGAAGTAGTGTTGATGGCTTGATTTGAAAATGCCAGTGCTTTTGGCGTAGTAGTTAAATATGGACCTGTTATAGAAGCAGGTTCTGTACTCGTAGAGTTTTGTGGAGTTGGAAGTTTACTTACAAAATCTGTAGAGTTATCATCGCTATCATACCCATTTCCACTAAATTCCTCCGATCCCCCGACGCCTAGAGTGGTTGCATCAGAAGTTGCGCTAGCTTTACGTTCAACCGAAACTGTTGCCGAAGGAACAGCCGTTGGGCCGCTACCTTCGAATGCATTAGCGGTGGCGCCAAAGCCTACAAAATCTATAATTGCCGCTCCTGTTGGCATAGCTCCAGTTTGAGCAACGGCTACATTTGCCAATAAAACCTTACCAGCACCTGCGGCCATGGCTATGCTTCCCGCTTTATCTGGAGTAGGTAAATTGGTAGTTCCCGATGTGCCTGCTGCTTCTTGAACCAGATAAAAGCTTTTTGGAGCGATGCTTCCACTCAGGGCGGTTACTTGCCATGAAGTGCCTGTCGCGCTAGCATATTGTACAGACCAACCTGTTAAATTTACGGCAGTTAATGTTGGATTATATAGCTCAATGAAATCATTTTTATACACGGATCCAGAGTTTCCCCCGCCGCCATAAACCTCACTAATTACGATGTGGTTTGCGCCGGCAGGTTCTTTTGTTAATGAGTTTTGAGGGTTTGGCGTGGTAACTACAAAATCGGCACTATTCACATCCGTATCTCTACCATTACCATCAAATTCTTCGGCACCGCCAACACCCATACTCGCCACAGTTGAGGCAGCACTCGCTTTACGTTCAATAGAAGTGGTGTTTGAAATTAAAGGAGTGGGTGAACCTTCAAAACCTGTAGCTGTTGGTCCGAAACCCACTTTGTCAACTACAGCTGCGGTAGATGGATTTGCTCCTGTTAATAAAGCTATAGAATTGCTTAAAATTACTTTTCCTGTAGTTCCCGAAAGCGCTAGAGTACCCGTTGCATCAGGCGTTGGCAAATTAAGTGTTCCACCTGCGCCAATTGCTTCTTGCACCAAATAAAATCCTTTTGCGGGAATGCTTCCAGTTAATGGCGTTGAAGCCCATGTGCCAGTACCAGTGGCGCTTGAGTACTGGACAGACCAACCGGTCAAATCTACAGCAAGATCACTTGGATTATATAATTCGATAAAATCGTTTTTAAAAGCGGCTCCTGCGTTTCCGCCACCACCATAAACCTCACTAATTACCACATGCGTTGGAAGGGGTGGAGGTGTAGTTCCTGTTCCAGTAAGAGTTATGGTTTTATCAGTAGCACCTGTACTGGTGTGAAGAATAGTTCCATTTGATGTAGTAGCGCTTGTTGGACTATACCTAGCAAAAACCGCTGGTGAGAAACTCAATTCGGCAACGGTATAGGTAAGTGTTGTACCATAAGTAGTATTGTTCTTAGAGATTTCAAATGGCGCTGATGTAGTAAGTGTAACAGGGCCAGTAAGTCCCGTTCCGCTTAACGTATATGCCTGCGGCGAAGAGCTTGTGCCCACGGTAACCGTGCTAAAATCTATGTTTGTTGATGCCGTATTAATTACACTTGAAATCCCGGTTGCGCTCAAAGCAACATTAACCGTGGTTGCACCTAGCGAAGTATTTGCTATGTTTCCATTAATGGCTCCACCTGCTGTGGGAGTAACCTTAACGTATATGGTTTGAGGGCTTAGCGCTTCAATTGGCGAAAATGTTGCAGTGTTGCCGAAAGTGATGTTATCTTTTGAAACCGAAAATGGCGCAGCAGTAGTTGCGGCAAATCCTGCAGTTAAATTTGAACCACTAAGCGTATAGGTCTGAACTGCCGAAGGAGTGCCCACATTTTGGTTTCCAAATGCAAGAGAAGTAGGTGATGAACTTAATGTTGGTGCTGAAGGAACGCCATTACCAGTAAGCGTTACACTTGAAGAATAGGTGTGGCTACTCGTATGTATCGTGCTTCCAGTGGCAGGGGCCAGGGTTGTTGGACTAAACCGAACATATACAGTACCCTGAGGTGTAATTTCCGCTAAATTATAATTGATAGCATAGCTAAAGTTAACATTATCTTTAGAGATAGAAAATGGTGCAGCGGAAGTAACATACACATTATCTATTAATGCCGTACCACTTAATTGGTAGCTTTGCGATATTGAATTTGTGCCCACACTTTGATTACCAAAATCAATCGAAGTTTTAGTGGGAGTGAGAACTCCCAACACCCCATTACCAGTTATTGGTAAATTAAATGGAGTGGCCCCAACGCTTGTATGGACAATATTTGCTGTTTGTACTCCCTCAGAAGTAGGTCTAAATTTTACGTATAGTGTTGGCGATGCATTTGCTTCGGCAGCAGTATAAACAAGGGCGTTTAAAAAATTAATATTATCTTTTGATATATAATAAGGTGCTGCTACGCTCACATTTACACTTGCAGTTAAATTTGCTCCATTTAATACATAACTTTTCGAAAATGGATTACCCCCGGTAATTACGTTACCGTAATCTATACTAGTTGGTGTGGTTGATAGTGAAGGCCCCCCTGATGGACTTGATGTAAACGTTAAATTGAAATTATCAATTCCTGAAGTTGGTCTATTTCCAGAGCCCGTTGATGCAGAAAGATTTACGATTCTAATCCAAACCGGACCGGTATTATTATCTAAGGCAGTACCAAAATCTACACTTATGCTATTGTTTGTAAATGAAGAGCCACCCGTTGTAAGGGTGCCTGTGGCAGTTGCTGCTGTGAAGGTAGTAGGAGTAGCACCAAAGCCATAATCAACTGTCCATGTGCTTGTACGCGGAGAACTTGCATCTAATGATTGGAGATCAAATGTGAGTTTAAGTGCGGTTTTTCCTGTAGTGTTATCAATTTGGAAAACAAAAGCACCTCCAGGATCGGAAGCGGCAACCTGTCTAAAACCTAAAGATCGATCAGTAGCTGCCGCTTGGGTTGCTGTAACTGCACCAGATCCTGCAGTTGCAGAAGCAGAATTCCTGAAGCCACCAGTAGTGCTATTCCATGCGGTTGCGGCTGTTGTTAATGTAGCTGCTGTACCTAATGAACTTGCTGTTGCGCCGGTTCTGATCGTAAAACCAGCAGGCAAACCTGTTCCTATTCCATTAAAATTCTCAACATAGGGTGATGTTGTGAGCGTTACTTGTGCAAATAAGCCGCCCGAAATAAAAAACAATAAAATAAAGAGTAAAGATCTTCTCATATAAATTCGTTTATGCAACAAATGTATAGGATAAAGCCTGATCTACATATTAAGTTGTTGTTAAATATTGATTTTGTGGAAAACTAAAAATAATGTTTAGTAATTTTTAACGTTAGGTATGTTTTTTTAAGAAATAGCTTACAATTTATCGGAAATGTTAATAGAGCTTTTGGGAGTACACAGTGCTCGGTGTTCAGTTCTCATTTTTCAGTTGCCAACTGTTAATTCCAACTGAGAACTACAGGAAGTCTTCAATATCACCCTTACCTTCCCTAATCACCTCAAAATCACCATTGGTACAATCAATAACGGTAGAAGCTTCATTGTCGCCATAGCCACCATCAATTACCATGTCTACTTGTTCCTCATACTTCTCGTAGATCAATTCTGGATCCGTAGAATATTCAACAAGTTCATCATCATCCCTGATTGATGTAGAGATAATGGGATTGCCTAACTCCGCAACAATTGCTCTGGCGATATCATTATCGGGAACACGGATACCAACTGTTTTTTTATTGGAGCTCAATAGCTTGGGTACATTATTATTGGCATTAAAAATAAAGGTAAACGGCCCAGGTAAGGCTTTTTTAAGAACTCTAAAAATCGTAGTATCTATGGGCTTGATAAAATCAGAAATATGCCTCAAATCAGAGCAGATGAAAGAAAAATTGGCTTTCTCTGGCTTTATTCCGCGAATGCGACAAATTTTTTCTATTGCTTTTTGATTGGTAATATCACAACCCAAACCATAAACGGTATCCGTTGGATAAATGATTAGGCCTCCTTTTTTGAGTACCTCAACAACTTGTTCAATCGCCTTAGGATTTGGATTTTCTGGATAAATCTTAATTAACATACCCAAAAATAACAAAATTAAAGGCTTGGTTGTTTAGTAACTAGATTTATAAGTTTTTATGTACAAAAAATTGTACATGTCTTGTTCTTATCTTATATTTGTGTAAAGCACGATAAAATGGAAATTACAAATTATACT
Organism: Pedobacter sp. NO84; assembly: GCF_059703915.1. NCBI lineage: Bacteria > Pseudomonadati > Bacteroidota > Sphingobacteriia > Sphingobacteriales > Sphingobacteriaceae > Pedobacter > Pedobacter sp. NO84. Next base: position 1,834,081 of record NZ_AP046575.1, on the reverse strand, counting down.
TCTTTTAGACAAAGTCTAAAAACCTATTTGGATAAGGTTTTTTCTAATCATACCCCGTTGTTTGTTACGAGAGCAAAAGGCGAAGATGTAGTGGTCATGTCTAAAGCAGATTACGACAGCATGCAGGAAACATTTTACTTAGTTAAAAGCCCTAAAAATGCCCTTAGGTTACAAAAAGGACTAGAAGACTATCAAAAAGGTTTAGCTAAAAAGCAAAACTTGATTGATAATGGATAAATTATTTCTAGAAGTTGGTTGGGATGATTATCTATATTGGCAAAATACAGAAATGTCAATTCTGGCAAAAATCAATTACTTATTTAAAGAAATTGAGCGCACTCCTTATGAAGGAAGTGGTAAACCCGAGCCATTGAAACACCAATACTCTGGTTGGTGGTCTAGAAGAATTAATCTAGAACACCGCCTTATTTACAGAGTTAATAATAATTCGATTTTTATACTTCAATGTAGATATCATACTTAAAATATTATGAGAAAAGCATTCATCGCCATTGCGGCATTCCTGGTTGCACTAACCATTTACCTAGGTCTTTTGTATCCACAATTGTGGTGGACATTCATTTTTACCGGGCCATTTGTGCTCTTGGGGATGTATGATCTTTATCAGCCAAAACATAGCATCGTTAGAAACTATCCGGTTTTTGGTAGACTGAGGTACTTTATGGAGGAACTAAGGCCTAAGATCTATCAATATTTTGTAGAGAGCGATACCAACGGTAAACCTTTTAGCAGGTTAAACAGATCACTGATCTACCAGCGGGCAAAAAAGGAAAACGATACCATCCCTTTTGGTACGCAATTAGATGTGTATGAAAATGGATACGAATGGTTAAGCCATAGCATTGCGGCCATTAGTCATCATGAGTTGGACGTAAATCCGCGAGTGATGATTGGTGGGCCAGACTGTAGTCAGCCTTATTCAGCTAGCATTTACAATATTTCTGCCATGAGTTTTGGCTCGTTAAGCAAGAATGCCATCCTGGCCTTAAATGGCGGAGCAAAAATGGGGAACTTTGCCCATAATACGGGTGAAGGTGGGATTAGCGATTATCATTCAGGTCCAGGTGGCGATTTGATCTGGCAGATTGGAACCGGATATTTTGGGTGCCGTAACCATGATGGTACATTTAATTATGAGGCATTTGCAGAGCGATCAAAGACAGAAAACGTTAAAATGATTGAGATTAAGCTTTCTCAAGGTGCAAAGCCTGGTCATGGTGGTATTTTGCCAGCAAAAAAAGTAACCCCAGAAGTAGCACGGATCAGGTTGGTAAAAGAAGGCTATGATATCATTTCGCCTCCTGCACATTCGGCCTTTTCTACGCCGCTTACTATGATAGAATTTGTGAAGAGACTCAGAGAACTGTCAGGAGGAAAACCGATAGGCTTCAAATTATGTATTGGTCGCAGAAGCGAGTTTTTTGCCATTTGCAAAGCGATGGTAGAAACCGGTATCTATGTAGATTTTATCACTGTGGATGGGGGAGAAGGTGGTACCGGAGCGGCTCCCCAAGAATTTTCAAATGCTGTTGGAATGCCTTTACGCGAGGGTGTGGCTTTCGTTTATGATGTGCTGAGCGGATTTGGTCTAAAAAAACACATCAAAATTATTGCTTCAGGTAAAATATCTTCGGGTTTTGATCTGGTTAAAAACATTGCTCTTGGTGCAGATCTATGTAATTCGGCCAGAGGGATGATGTTTGCCCTGGGTTGTATTCAGGCTTTAGAGTGCAATAGCAACACCTGTCCAACAGGGGTAGCCACTCAGGATGAAAGTTTAATGAAAGGACTTGTTGTTGAAGATAAAACCGTGCGGGTATTTAATTTCCACAGACTCACCGTTCAAAGTGCGGTTGAGCTATTGGGAGCAGCAGGGCTGAAACATCCTTACCAACTTACAAGAGCCTATATCAATAGAAGGATCGGGCAAAATGTGATGCAGTCTTACATGGAAACCTTTCCCTACATCCCAGAGGGAAGCCTAACACAAACCCCATATCCATCCCAACATGAACTGGGAATGGCATTAAGTACATCAGCTAGCTTTGCTCCTACAGATTATAAGGTTTCGGCAATTGATTATCCGTCTGCAAGTTCGCATCAATAAATGGAAGATGGAAGATGTAAGATGGGAGATGGAAGGTGGAAGATGGAAAAATCGGTAAAAATTTAGCCACAGATTTTAGGATTGATTAATCCTCTTAAGATCTGTGGCTATAAATTTAGGCCTTGAATGTCTTACTTGCCTGTCGGCAGGGATGGTAAAATTCTATGCATCATGCAACATCTTCACTCTTCCCTTTTACATCTTACATCCTAAAATTCTGCACTCTTCGGGAACCTAGGAAATGCAATCACATCTCGGATGTTGATCATTCCCGTAACAAATAGTACCAAACGTTCAAAACCTAATCCGAAACCAGCATGCGGGGCCGATCCAAACCTACGCGTATCTAAATACCACCATAATTCTTCTTGTGGAATATGCATTTCTTCCATGCGCTGTGTTAATTTATCCAGTCGTTCTTCACGTTGTGAACCGCCAATCATCTCGCCAATCCCAGGGAAGAGAATATCCATCGCCGCTACCGTTTTTCCATCTTCGTTCATACGCATGTAGAAAGATTTAATGTCTTTGGGATAATCTGTTAAAATTACGGGTTTTTTAAAGTGTTTTTCTACCAAATAGCGCTCATGTTCAGATTGCAGATCTGCTCCCCACTCATCGATCAAATATTTAAATTGTTTTTTCTGATTTGGTTTCGAATGTTTTAAGATCTGGATGGCTTCTGTATAGGTTAAACGTTCAAAGTCATTTTCCAAGCAGAAGTTTAGCTTTTCTATTAATGATAGTTCGCTTCGTTCTTGCTGCGGTTTCTGCTTTTCCTCGTCTAATAACCGATCATTTAAAAATGCAAGTTCAGCTGTGCAATTGGTAAGGGCATAGTTTATTACATATTTCATCATGTCTTCGGCCAATTGCATGTTGTTTTCCAAATCTGCGAATGCTACTTCGGGCTCTATCATCCAAAATTCGGCCAAATGGCGGGTCGTGTTCGAGTTCTCTGCTCTGAACGTGGGCCCAAAAGTATAGATTTGTCCAAATGCCATCGCCGCTAATTCTCCTTCTAACTGGCCCGAAACGGTTAAGTTTGTAGCGCGACCGAAGAAATCAGCAGAAAAATCTACTTTACCATCTTCGCCACGTGGGGTTTGATCGAAATCTAGGGTAGTTACTTTAAACATTTCGCCAGCACCCTCTGCATCACTTGCTGTAATTACGGGTGTATGCATGTACACAAAACCCCTTTCGTTATAAAACTGATGAATAGCAAATGCCAAGGCATGGCGAACCTTAAAAATCGCATTAAAGGTGTTGGTACGGAAACGCAGATGGCCCTTTTCCCTTAAAAACTCTAAACTATGTTTTTTGGGTTGTAAAGGATATTCTTCAGCATTGCTGTCTCCAAGTATTTCAATATTTTTTGCTTTAACATCAACCTTTTGACCTTTACCTAGAGATTCAACAAGGAGGCCATCAACAGCTATTGCAGCACCGGTTGTAATTCTTTTTAACAGGTCTTCTGATGTATTGGTAAAATCTACTACTATTTGAATATTGCCCATACATGAGCCATCGTTTAACGCAATAAACTGATTGTTCCGAAAAGTTCGAACCCAGCCCATTACCTTTACTTCAGTATTAAATGCTGTAGAATCCAGCAGGTCTTTTATTTTTTCTCTCTTTATCATTTCGCAATAGCTATATAAGGGGGTCAAAAATAAGGATTTAAACCTTAAAATAGGTATGTGTTGGTTTAGTTTTTTAAAAACTGGGGACTAAGAAATGCTTAACAGTTAGTTTAAGCCAACTACGAACCGAAAACCGCAAACTTCCCTTCCATAGCTAAGTGGATTTTGGCTTAAGATAAAACAGACTCCCGACTTAATACCGCCCCCGACTTGAAGACTAGTTCAACGGTATCCCAATAAAAAAAGATGCCCCCATGTCCTTTCCAGCGCTTTCTGCCCACACTTTTCCATGATGCAGTTCGATGAGCATTTTCACGATCGATAGGCCTAATCCATTAGAGTGTTCCCTACCTGTTGGTATAGCGCTTAATTTTGCGAATTTGGTAAATAACTTATTCATATCATCGGCTATCAAACCTTGTCCCTGATCTTTGAATTCGATAAGTAGATGATCATCAGTTTGGCTAACATTAATTAGGATCGAAGTATTTGGATGGGAATATTTAAGTGCATTGCTTAAGAGATTATCAAATGCTTCCTGAAGTCTGGATGAATCAGCCAGGATGATACTTGGGCAATTGCAGGTAACTACGATACGTTGTTGTTTCTGTGCGGCTAACAGTTCAAAATTTCTTTTGGTTACATTCAGTAAATGCATCACATCAACTTCTTTTAAACTTAATCTAAAGCTTGCATTTTCTATTTGAGATAAATCCAAAAGGTTGTTTAAGCTAGTAAGCACACTATTTGCTGAATTTTTAATCCGATCTGCAAAGTCGTTTACAATCTTGGGATCATCGGCTTTCTTTTTAATCAGCTCTGCTGATAGAGATATAGTTGTATTCGGATTTTTAAGATCGTGAACGATTCTGTTCATCATATCGGTTTGTGTGCGCATTGCCTTTCGAGTAGCTAACCTTAGTTCTAATTCATCCATCACAATAGAAGAAAGTGTCTCGAGCATTTTTAGTTGTAGGTCGGTTACGGCTTTTGGTTCAACATCTAATACGCATACAGTACCCAATCGTAAGCCCTCCGAAGTTCTTAAAGGTGCTCCTGCATAAAATCTAACCCCATTTTCCATAACAAATGGGTTATTGGTTAGCTCGGGTACTTCGAGCATGTTTTCGAACAGGGTTACACCCTCGTTTAAAATAGCGATTGAGCAGAAACTATCTTTTCTGTCTACCTCTGTTGCAGCTAATGGACTGATGTTAGTTTTAAAGAAAACACGGTCCTCATCCACAAAAGTGACCTGAGCTATTGGCGTGTTAAAAATCTGAGCTGCAAGTACTGCAATTTTATCAAATGAGTTTTCAGCTGGAGTATCCAAAATATCATATCCATGAAGCTTATGTATTCTTTCAGTATCATTTTCTGGAAGAAGTGATTTTGGGATAGATGTGTTTTTCATTTTACAAGTTAGGCGCTAAAGCTAAGCAAAATGCAAGCATTATAAAAAATTAAAATAAATTCAATTTTTTTGAAAATTCAATAAAATTTTAGGTAAAAATTGAAAAAAAATCTACTTTTTATCTCTAAATGATAAATATTTTCAGGTAAATCTAAGATAAACGTCTAATTATTACTCAAAAATTCAATTTTTAACGATTTTTGTTAGAATATTATTCGTATATTTTATCAATAAATCGAATTTATGCAATATTTTAATTCTAAAATCCAGATTTTTCAATAAAAAAATAAAAAAAATTTAAATTTTCTTGTGAAAATTCTGAAAATTAATTTATATTTGTCCTGTTCATACAAAAAAGTACATTTATATTTGGTTTGATTAAAGCTCTGGTTGGATGGCCAGAGCTTTTTCATTTTATACTCATCCGATGACTAGTAGTCATCGGATGAGTAAGTCGATAAAAACAAAAAAACCAGTCGAAATTTTCGACTGGTTTTAATATAAAAAGCTCTTCGCGCTCTGCTCCACGCTTTCCGCTCTACGCCAATACCTTACTTACTAAGTCAGCAGCATCCTTTAACGCTATTGCCGAGTACACTTTTAATCCAGATTCGTCAATTAACTGTTTGGCTTCAACTGCATTAGTGCCTTGCAGGCGACAGATAATTGGAACTGGAACATTACCAATTTCTTTATAGGCATCTATTACGCCTTGAGCAACTCTATCGCAACGCACGATACCGCCGAAAATGTTAATCAGAATGGCCTTTACATTTGGATCTTTTAAGATAATATTAAATCCAGCTTTCACCGTTGTAGCATTCGCTGTACCACCAACATCTAAAAAGTTAGCAGGTTCGCCACCAGCAATTTTGATGATGTCCATGGTGGCCATGGCCAAACCCGCACCGTTAACCATGCAGCCCACATTTCCGTCGAGCTTTACATAATTCAAATTGCTTTCGCTTGCTTCAACATCCGTTGGATCTTCTTCTAACTTATCACGCATGGCAGCATAATCTGCATGGCGGAACAATGCATTCTCATCCAAATCTACTTTAGCATCAACGGCTATAATCTTATCATCACTTGTTTTTAAAACAGGATTGATTTCAAACATCGAAGAGTCAGTAGAATCATAGGCTTTATAAAGTGAAGTAACAAATTTTACCATTTCTTTATGTGCAGCCCCCGTTAATCCTAAGTTAAAAGCAATTTTTCTTGCCTGAAAACCTTGAAGGCCAACTTTCGGATCGATGGATTCCTTAAAAATTAAATGGGGAGTATGCTCTGCAACCTCTTCAATATCCATCCCGCCTTCGGTGCTGTACATGATGATGTTAGTTCCTTTAGCACGATCCAATAAAACGCTGATATAAAATTCTTTTGTTTCAGACGGACCAGGATAATACACATCTTGTGCAACCAAAATCTTTCTTACTGTTTTGCCTTCAGCACTGGTTTGTGGCGTAATCAATTGCATACCAAGAATATCAGTGGCTCTTTGCTTAACTTCATCAAGGTTTTTAGCCAACTTAACTCCTCCGCCCTTACCTCTACCACCTGCATGAACCTGTGCTTTTATCACAACCCAATCAGAATTATAGTCAGTTTTCATTTGTTTAGCCGCTTCAACAGCCTGATCTACAGTGTCAGCTACAATGCCCTCTTGAATGGCAACGCCAAAACTTTTAAGAATTTGTTTACCTTGATATTCGTGGATATTCATTTGTTAAAAAATTTGCTCAAATCTACAATTTCAAAAGCTTTATACAAAGGGGAAATGGAATTAAGTTTGGCGTACGGCGAATAGCGCTAAGCGTTAGGATCCAAAGCTATAAATTTTAAGAAAAGCAAAGACAGGGCAATGATGGAAGTTGGCCCCGCTTTACGTTCCAATCTTGCGGATCTGCTTGTCGAAAAACATTCTTGATAAAATATGGATTGCTCATTAGCTAAACTTTTCGCAAGTATTTCCACTCTATCGGGTTTAAGCACCAAATGCTGTGCGAATAGGAGAGGTTGCATGATGCCAAGAGCTATCTTTTAGCGATGCAATCGCTGGCCTCAGGCATCCTCGTTACAAACGAGGACGAGTCGGGACTATTCAAAAGTACTTGGGTAATAAAGTGTAATGGAATAATCAAGGTAGGATGCTTAAGTGGTAACTTTAGCGATGCAATCGCTCGCCTCAGGCATCCTCGATATTCCACAGGAACCCTTTTGGGGCAAACGGACGAGTGAGGTTATGTATTTCGCTGTGTTACATTTATTACTTTATCGTTTTTAAATGTAATTTCAATAATGTCTGGATCTATATTTGCCAAGGTAGGAACAAAGCCAACATCATAAACCCATACATCGGTCTCTATAGCATCGGCTTTTCCTAAAATGTGTTCCACTTCCGTTTTTGATTTACCAATCAGCAGTTTGCTGTCAATAAGATCTTCCGTTAATTCATAACGACGTTCTTTATCATTATTCCATTTAACAGGGTCGAAGTCGCTGCTTGGATAGTAGTTCATTATGGCAAAAACCAATGCCATTATCAGTATGTATACTATTGGTGTACCTAGAATGGTGCTTGTCCAAATGAATATATTTCTTTTAATATGATTTTTTATCAGCCTTGTAAATAACCATTTCCAAAAGAGAAACATTCCTAAGCCAATAACAATTAAGATAATATATACTTCAATTCCCATAATTTATGTTTTAGCACTGTTGCCGCTATTCAATATTCGATAAAACCGGCATTCCTGTTTCCGGATCTATATTAAAGTTCAATTTTCTTTCACCGTACTGATCAGTGAAGTCTTCACTTGTCCTGAATTTATAATGAAGCGTAATTTTGCCATTATTTATTTTATCAATAAAAACTTCATCGCAGCAATAATTAAGGAAAGATTTAATTTTTTCGGCTTTCCAAAGCATTTCTTTCTCTATACTTTCTGAGGTAAATTAATATTCTACTTTCTTATTGGCAACTAGATCAAAGCAAATAATCTTATCGTTGCTTAAACTTCCACCAGTTTTTAAAATAATCCATTTTTTAAATTTTACAAGTTGCTCATCTTTTTTCCATTCTCTTCCAAAATATATTCCATCACCAAAATCTATGGTTTGATTCCCTGTTTTATACCTGTAGGAAATAAAATTTCTTGATGAATGAATACTTGGTTCGTAAATTGATTTACAAATCAAAATACCACCGATTTTTTGATTTATGGTAGCTCCCTCTTCGATTGGATCAAAAGCATGGAAAAAGCCATAAATAAGAAAAACAATGGCTACTATTAGGAATGATATGACAACAATCTTTATTTCTCTCATTTGGCCATTTTTATATTATTTAGAGCTAATTCTGTAACAGGCTTCAACTTCTTGATCGTTTTCTTAAACTTTAATTTCATCTTCACCAAGTAGTCTGCAAAGTTTAAATTTCCCGCCAAAAATAATTTGCGATGCGCAAACCAAACCACCATTATCGTCGAATAATAAAAACACGTATAAAAATAATAGGTCATGAACCGCATGAATGCATTTTTATGCTGGTAAATTAAACTTAGGCGTTCTATTTGAAAGGTGATGTGTGCGGCCTCGTCTATTAAGATGTCTGTGCAGATCTGCTTTAGTAATTTGCATTGCGTCGCATCTTTTAAACATTGATAGAACAATTGCGCCGTGCTCTCTACTGTAATTACAGCGATGGTCCAAAATTCCATATGTGTGTTTAAGCCCCTAAACTTTCGGAACAAGCTATCGCCCCAGTCTTTTTTAATTCTTTGCTCGCCAATTAGGTCTAGATACTTTCCCAGATTTTCGCCGTGTTTTTGTTCTTCCTTAATAAATAGTCTAATTGCAGCAGTATAATGCACATCATCAAGTTGTTTAGCGTGCTTGGTGGCTGCATTTATCAGGTTTTTGCCTTCAGAAGTTTCGCCGAGTTGCCAAGCTTGTAATGATTTTAGTATTGAAGCTTTTTCTTTAGCTGTTAGAAAAGGTTTAATGCTCCAGTCTATTCTTTTGTTTTGAAGATTGTGGGTAAAATAATTTATCCAATGTTGTGAGTTGTGCATGTGATTGGGTTTAAGGTTTAATGGATCGAGTTATTAAGTTATCAGGATAATTTATATTTGAAAGTGCTTTGTATTTCAAAGTATGATTATAAAAAAATTTAAATTCCTTTAATCATTTTTTCTAACGCATCCAGATGGCTTTTAAATGCTTGTTTGCCTAAAGCTGTGATAGAGTAGGTGGTATTTGTTTTGCGCCCAACAAATGCCTTTTGAACTTTAAGGTACTGCGCCTGTTCGAGGGTATTTAAGTGCGAAGCCAGGTTTCCATCGGTTAAGTCTAGCATTTGCTTCAATTCATTAAAGCTCACGCTCTCATTAACAATAAGAAGTGACATTACGCCCAGCCTTATTCTGCTGTCGAATATTTTATTAAGGGCTTCGATCGGGTTCTTCATTATGTTGTCCTTTCGTATTTAAAATACATGATCAGACCATAAAAAATATGCAATATACCAAACCCAAAGGCCCAAAAGTAGAGGCCATAGCCAATGTTAAATACGGCTATAATCCCAAGAACAACTTCGAAAAATCCTAAAAAACGAATATCTGAATAGGTATATTTACTCGCGTTAATTAGCGCTAGGCCATAAAAAACCAAGCAGGCTGGGGCTACGAGCCCATAGGTGCCAACCGTATTAAATAGCATCGCCAAAATAAAACAGCCTCCAGCAGCGAGCGGGATGGCCAAGTTGGTCAGTAGCTTTTTCGATGTTTTATCCCAAAATGGCAACTTCTTTTTTTTACTCTGACGAAATGTAAAAAGGAACCCACCAATAATCGCAACTATCATCACCATAAAGCCAATCTTAATCAGATTTGCTTCTATTTCAGAATCAGCATCTATACCATAACCATAATCTCCATTTACATAGTTTTTTATCTCTTTATTTGCGAAATAGGCGCCAGCTAGCGCTGTTAAACCCGCAAATACCCCAGATAAGCCGCTCAATGAAATAAATCTAGACGAACGATCCATCATGTTTCTAATGTCGTTCAGTGCATTTAGCTGTTCTTCTTGTTTATTCATCTTAAAAGTACTTTGTTGCTCAAAGTTAATCAAGTAGATTAGATTTGCAAATATAAATGTAAATTAATTGCTTGATTGTTATTTTGCTCCCAGCGATAAGCCCAACAATTTAACAATACAACAATAAAACAATTCAACAATATAACAATTCGACAATAGATCAATTCAAACAATTGATCAATTTGTTTACCTTTACAGCCATGCTAAAAGCTACAGGAATAAAAAAAGCGTATGGAAGCTTGCCGATTTTAAAGGGTGTAGATTTCGAAGTAAATAAAGGCGAGATCGTGAGCATTGTTGGTGCTTCGGGTGCAGGAAAAAGTACTTTACTACATATTTTAGGGAGCTTAGACAGACCCGATGAGGGAACAGTTGAGCTTAAGGGCACTAGAATCAATAAACTCTCGGGCGAATTATTGAGCGTTTTTAGAAATCAACATATTGGATTTATTTTTCAGTTTCACCATCTGTTGCCCGAGTTTACTGCTCTGGAAAATATATGTATTCCTGCTTTTATCGCAAAAAAGACGAAAAAAGAGGCCGAGCTTAAAGCCTTCGAACTATTGGATCTATTGGGTCTTAATCAGCGAGCAAACCACAAGCCAAATGAACTCTCTGGTGGTGAACAGCAACGCATTGCAGTGGCAAGAGCATTGATCAATAATCCATCAATTATTCTAGCCGATGAACCCTCTGGCAACCTCGACTCGGCCAATGCCAAAGCCCTACATCAGTTATTTGTTAACCTACGTGATGATTTTAAGCAAACCTTTGTTATTGTGACACATAATGAAGATCTAGCCACAATAAGCGATCGCGTGGTGACCATGAAAGATGGCCTTATAATTTAAAAGTATAGTGAAAATTCTAATTACCGGAGGAAAATCAGCCTTAGCCCTCAAACTATTGAAGGCCTTTGATAACCACACTATTATATTTGCAGATTACGGAGAGGTACCTACTTTTTCTTCGACTAATTATCAGTTCGTTACCTTAGGAGACAGAAATGATGAAACCCTTGCGCATACCTTGTTAAGCCGTTGCCTGGATGAAAATATTGATACCATTCTCCCACTCCATTCCTTTGAGATAGAATCAATTATTAGAGCAGACATCCTTTTTAAAGAATTTAACGTACATGTATTATTGCCGGGCATTTCACAATTACAACGATATACAGGTGCTGTAGGGAATAAAAAGACAAATTGGGCAGTTTTTTCCAATGGCGATGTAATTTTTAGCACATTAGAAAATGAATTAATTGCCCATTATGGAAAGAGAGAACAATTAAATGGTGCGTATTATGTTGAAATTAACGGCGATGAGGTACAACTCTTTTTGATTACTAGTTAAAGGCATGATCAATTTCGACAAGGAGACCGCTGGTAAAAAAGCTATTATTTTAGGGTTGGATAATGTAATTTATCCAGAAAAAGATTATCTTCTCCAGGTTTACTATCTGTTCTCTGAATTTATGGCTTATACCGAACAGATTGATTCATCGGAGATTATTGCTTTTATGAATACCGAATATGCGTTAAATGGGGCCGACCAAATTTTTGAAAAAACAGCAGTAAGGTTTAAAATTTCTTCAAAATACAAAGTAAATTTTTTATTGCTCCATGAAAACGCAAGGTTACCACTAAAATTATTGATGTATCAAAAAATTTTACTCTTTTTGCAAGAGGTTGTAGTAAACAGAAAGGAGATTATTTTGTTAATAGATGGTGAACCTGTCCAGCAACTCAATAAAATTAAGCAAATAGAATGGCATGGATTGGAGAATTACCTGAAAGCATATTTTACGGAAGAATTTTTACCTAAACCATCCTTAGAAAGTATAGAGTTTATAATGAAACAACACCACTTAAATACAGAAGATATATTGATGATTGGCAGCAACTTAAGTGATGAAATATACGCCGCCAGCGTCGGCATAGCATATTTATCTTCAAAAGAAATAATATAGAATTTTATCCGTTAATAAGTATCTATTTACCCTAATTGAAAAATGAAAATTAAACAAATTATTATCCTAATGGCGATTACTATCGCCTCTTTAACGGCCTGTAAGAAGAATCATATTACACCAACGCCTGATCCTGCGCCCGTTGTACCAACTGGACCAACCGGACCTACAGTTACAGGAACTAGGCAGGAACTTACTAAAGATTCAATATTTTTATATGCGCAACAAGTTTATTATTGGAATGATGCTCTTCCGACATACGATTCCTTCAATCCACGCAGTTACACAGGATCGCCTGATTTGACGGCGTATAATGCAGAGCTCTTTGCCATTACGCAAATAAAAATTAATCCATCTACAGGTAAGCCATATGAGTATAGAACAAGTAGCCCAACTGTGCCTAAATACTCTTACATTTCTGATATTACCACTCAAAATCCAAGTGCATTTGTGCAAACGGAGCAAAGCTCGGTTGATTTAGAGGGTAATGGGAACGATTTAGGGCTTAAACTTGGTGCTTATGGTACCAGTTCTACAGATGCAAATGCCTTTGCTTTATTTGTAACCGCTGTTTATCAAAACTCTCCGGCAGACAAAGCGGGGATGGTGAGAAGTGATAGAATCACAAAAATCAACGGAACTGCAATTGGAAGTAACTATTCAGCCCAGGTTAATCTTATCAACACCGCCTTTACCGGAACAACCATTACTTTAGAAGGTACAAAATATACTAATGGTGTTGCAGGGGCTGCATTTTCAGTAACCTTAACTAAAGCAATTTTTAAAAGTAGTCCGATTTATGCAACTAAAGTATTTACAGCTGGAAGCAAAAAAATCGGGTATTTATCATATGCCAGGTTCTCGACAATAAGTAATTCCAAAGCAGATTTTGATGCTGCTTTCACTACGTTTAACAGTTCAGGTGTTACAGACCTTATCATAGATTTAAGATATAATGGCGGGGGGTATATCAATACTGCCCAATATTTAATTGATCAAATTGCTCCTTCAACTGCGAATGGTAAGGTGATGTTCTCTGAATATTACAATAATACCATGCAAATAGGAAAAGCGACTATTCTAGCCAATCAGCCGTTTTTGAATAGTAACGGTAATGTTCAGTATCAGAATGGCAAAATGGTTACTTATGCTGATCTAGATTATTCTGTTGCAGGAAATACAGAGACATTTTCTAAAACTGGCCCTTTAACAGGCATAACTAATGTAGTATTTATCGTATCTGGAAATACTGCTTCTGCAAGTGAGCTTGTGATTAATTCGTTAAAGCCATATATGAACGTAAAAATCGTTGGAACAAAATCTTATGGCAAACCAATCGGATTTTTCCCAATCAAAATAGAAAACCGGTATGAAGTATATTATTCTATGTTTTCGAGTAAAAATGCTAGCGGTCAGGGAGAATATTACGATGGATTTACACCAGATGTGGTAGATACCTATGATGATCCCTTGCGTAATTGGGGAGATCCTAAAGAAAATTATACAGCCTTAGCACTTAACGTACTTGCACCAAGTATTCCTGTAACTTCAAAGGCTTCTATTTTAATGTCTATTGATGGTTCGAGAGTGAGCGTTCAAAGTTTATCGCCAATGAAACCTGTGGTTGACGGCAATGAGTTTATAGGTATGATAGAAACCAAACATAAAATGAAAAAATAGCGATGCGTTAGCGCATGGCGATGAGCTTGAGGCGTAAAGCATTTGGCGATAAGCGTTAGGCGTTTAGCAACTGCCCTAAATAAAAAAAAGTCCCACAAATTTGTGGGACTTTTTTAATGCATTATCTTTTACTTATTGTTTTTTCATCTGGAGCTTTTCTCTAAAGATAGCTTTGATATCATGTTGCTTATCAATATTAATAATGATGTCCTGAATTGCATTAGCAGCATCGATATAAAAGGTCTTATTGATATTCTGGTATTCGTCGGTAGCTTTGTGATAATCTTTATGGTCTTCTACGCCAAAATAAATAAATGGGATGTTTTTTGCATTAAAGGCACCTTGATCACTCTGATCAGTCCAATCGTCTTGACCTAATTTAGGATCATCATGGCCCAATAATAATTTTAGGTTTGGGTTTGTTGTTACTAAATAGGACTTTAGTTCAGGATATTTAAATGTCCCTGCGGCGTATAATTCCTGCTTATCATTATGACTGATCATATCCATGTTGATATTAAGCTTAATTTTGTCTAATGATCCCCCGCTGCTAGCTACAAATGCCTTAGCGCCTTGCAATCCCATCTCCTCTGCATCAAAAATAGCGAAGATCATGGTGTTATTTGGCTTATTCTTTGCAAAGTATTTAGCATATTGTAAAACCGCTGCAGTGCCAGAGGCATTATCGTCGGCACCATTAAAAATTTCATTGTTTTTTATTCCAAGATGATCATAATGTGCAGAGATTACAATTATATTGTCGGTTTTACCAGGAACCACGGCAATTACATTTTTACCCTGAACGGCGGCTGCACCGTTTCTTCCTTTAACCTCGAAAGATTGTTCGTAACTATCCGGTAGGTAGGATTTCAGACCGATTTCTTTAAAACGGCCAATAAGATAATTTCTGGCCATCTCACCACCTTTTGTTCCTGTTTTGCGGCCTTCATAAGCATCAGAAGAAAGTGTTTCTACATCTTTAAGCAATTGATCGCTAACTGTTGTGTTGTTTTGAGCCGTTTTAACTGAACCACAGCTTATTAATAAAGCCAGTGGAATAAGTAAGAATCTATTTGTCATTCAATTTATTTTATATGTTAAAGCTAAAGGTAGCCATTATAAGATAATTTAAGTAGTGTTGAGATGTAAAGTTGTTGGAGGTTGTAAAGTTGTAAAGTTGTAATGCTGAATTCGCACCCCGTCTCACATCTCCCATCTCATTACTCTTCTATCACAACTCAATTTCTCCCCTCAAGTAAGTCACTGCTTTACCTGCCATTAACACTCTGTCGCCTTTAAAAGTGCACCATAACTCTCCCTTCCGCTCAGAAATCTGATAGGCATGCAGTTCGGTTTTGAGTAGTTTATCAGCCCAGTAGGGGATGAGATTGCAATGCGTAGAGCCTGTCACCGGATCTTCATTAATGCCTGCTCCCGGAATGAAGAATCTTGACACGAAATCGCTATGGTTTCCCTTCGCAGTAGCGATGATGCCTTTATCTGTAATCTTAAGTAGTGCAGAAAAATCCGGTTTTAGTGCCAATACATCAGCTTCAGTTTCGTAAACCAGCATATAATCCCTAGCATGAAATACTTCAAGTGGCTTATTCCCGCCCAATGCATCGATTAAGCCAGTGGGGATGTCGCATGTACTTACAGGTCTGGAAGGGAAGTCTAATGTATAAACTCCATTCTTGTTACTTACCGTTAATGTTCCAGCTTTTAGCGTATGGAAATGAACTGAAAGTCTATTGTATCCTAATTCGGTGTAAAGTATATGGGCCGATGCTAAGGTGGCATGGCCGCATAAATCTATTTCTAAAGTTGGCGTAAACCACCTAATTTCAAAATCCTCTCCTTTTGGGATGAAAAAAACAGTTTCTGCCAAATTATTTTCAGCAGCAATTTTTTGCATTTCTGGTGCAGGTAGCCAATCTGTTAAAGGTATAACTGCTGCCGGATTACCACCGAAAAGCTGATCGGTAAAGGCATCAACTTGGTAGATTGGTAGTTTCATATCTTGGATTTTTCTTGTAAAGATAGGTTTTTTGAGGGAATGGGGAACGGGAATAGGGGATACTAGTACATACTGGCATCTAGTCCATTTCCTATTTCCTCTTTACTATTGTCCATTTCCTAGTAATAAGTTAACCGCACCACCCCAGCTAATTTCTTTGCTAACCTTATCACCTGCCGGGTGTATCCATATTCATTGTCATACCAAGCATACAGTACAATTGATTTCTGATCTTGCGAAATTATGGTTGCAGGGCCGTCAACAATTGAGGCATGACTATTTCCAATCAGATCGCTGCTTACTAATTCATTTGAAATAGAATATTCTAATTGCTCAGACAAATCTCCAAAAAGTGAGGCCTGTTTTAAAACAGATTCAACTTCTTCTTTGGTAGTGGTTTTACCTAGCGTTAAGTTTAAAATAGCCAATGAAACATTTGGTGTAGGAACACGCACTGCATTGCCCGTTAATTTTCCTGTTAAATGCGGTAATACCTTGGCCACAGCTTTATCAGCGCCGGTTTCAGTAATTACCAGATTCAGCGCAGCGGAGCGGCCCCTCCGGTACTTTTTATGGTAGTTGTCCAATAGATTCTGATCGTTAGTATAGGAATGGACGGTTTCGATATGGCCTTTTTCTATGGCAAACGCTAAATCGATCACTTTTAGTACCGGGATAATAGCATTTGTGGTACATGAGGCATTTGAAAAAATGGTTTCTGTATCATAATTGAAATCCCCATCATTAATACCGGTAACGATATTAGGAATATCGCCTTTTGCTGGCGCTGTTAGCAATACTTTTTCTATACCTTTTGCATTTAAGTGCCTGCTCAATCCCTCGCGATCGCGAAAAACCCCTGTATTATCGATCAACAATGCATTTTCGATCCCATAAGACGTGTAATCTACGTCTTCTGGGTTTTTAGCTTCAATAACGTAGATGGTTTGTCCATTTACAATCAATGCCTTGTTCTCAAAATCTTCTATGATTGTTCCCGTAAAAGGTCCATGTATAGAATCGGTCCTCAAAAGCTCTGCTCTTTTAATCAGTTCTTCATTGCTATATGTGCGGGTTACAATTGCTCTCAAGCGCAATTGTTCTCCCTTACCGGCTTGTACGATCAGTTCTCGGGCTGCAATTCTTCCTATCCTACCAAAACCATACAATACAACATCTTTAGGCCTAAGATTGATTTTATCTTTTCCAATATGTTTAGCCAATTTGCTTACCACGAAATGATGCATGGAAGAGTGGGGATTTTCTGGGTCTAGCCACTCGGCCGCTAGTCGGCCAATATCAATACGAGAAGGGGCAATGTTGCAGCGCGCAATCGTGCTAGTTAGTTCGAGTGTTTCGTAAATAGAGATATCTCTTCCGCTAACGTTTTTTGCATATTGGTGATGAGCTAGGATCTCGCTGCTTCCGACGTCGAATAATGGTTTGCGAAATAGTACGAGCTCAATAGATCGATCGAACCATAATTGCCCTACAGCACTGATGAGTTCGAGCGCTTTTTTTTCTTTTTCAATCCAGTTTTGAAACTCTGATTGATATTTATTTAACATACAAGAAGATATTTGGTTAGAATGGCACAAAAGTAAAAAAGATCGGGTGAGTACCCAATCTTTTTTGAAAAAACTCATCGGATGACTTAAAGTCATCCGATGAGTTGTTAGCCTAAGTATGATTTTAATATTTTACTTCTTGATGTATGGCGTAAGCGTTGTAAGGCTTTGTCCTTAATCTGACGAACACGTTCACGGGTTAAATTAAATTTTTCCCCTATTTCTTCTAGAGATAGTGGGTGATTGGTACTTAAACCAAAAAATAATACGATAATTTCACGTTCACGCTCGGTTAACGTAGATAGAGAACGTTTAATTTCTTCGGATAACGATTCGTTAATTAGATTACTATCAGTGTTGGGCTCATGATTTTCGAGCACATCAAGTAGCGTATTTTCTTCACCCTGTACAAATGGGGCATCCATAGATACATGGCGACCAGAATTGCTTAGCGTATCAGAAATTTTATCAACCGTGGTTTCTAAGATATCTGCCAATTCTTCAGGAGATGGTTCACGCTCAAATTCTTGCTCCAATTTAGAAAAGGCCTTGCTGATTTTGCTTAATGAACCTACTTGGTTAAGTGGTAAACGAACAATACGGCTTTGCTCGGCAATAGCTTGCAAAATCGACTGACGGATCCACCAAACGGCATAAGAGATAAATTTAAAACCTTTAGTTTCATCAAAACGCTTGGCAGCCTTAATTAGGCCCAAGTTACCCTCATTAATTAAATCGCCCAATGTTAAACCTTGATTTTGGTATTGTTTAGCAACCGATACCACAAAACGTAAATTGGTTTTTGTTAAGCGCTCTAATGCAGCTTGATCACCTTCACGAATTTTACGGGCTAAAATTACTTCTTCTTCTGCGGTAATTAAATCTACTTTTCCAATCTCGTGTAGGTATTTGTCTAATGATTGACTTTCGCGGTTGGTTATGGATTGGGTAATTTTGAGTTGTCTCATTGATGTGTTTTAGTACGCTTTATAAATTGGATTTTGCAAAAATATGAAAATTTGCGCAAAACAGATAGATAAATTGCTGTAAATGTTATGCTTTATGTCAGATTTTTTAACAATTCCTTTACAACAAAAATCATTCCAAAGTAAATCTGACAGGCGTGTCATGTTTTATTGATTAGAGCATAATATTTGTTGTAATTCGATAATAATATTTTGATTTGTAATAATTATTGTTTTAGTTTGTTTTTTAAAATAATAATTAAGTAGTAATTAATTGACCTCCGTTTGACAGCGATGAAAGGGATGATTTACTGAACATCATTTATACTATAATTGATGGACACAAATACCAAACGACTACAGCTAAAGACCTTGTAATAGGTGCTGTACAAAACTTCTTTGGTATTCTAGAAAACTACGTAATTGCAGCATTAATATGTTATGGCATTGCCGAAGTATTTATGGCGGGAACAAAGTTGAAGGAAGAAAATGATTTAACGATATGAAAATTAAACTTAGACAAAAAGTAATCTCTACCATTGGAGTGGCTCTAATAATTACGTTGGTAATTATTAAGCTCATAGACATCCATTACTATCCAGATCCTCAATTCTATGAAGGATCCTATATTCTAACTGAAAATCGGTTGGATAGTTTGAATGATGAGCTGAGAGTAGTAAATAATAAACGTGATAGTCTTAATAGAGTTAAAACGATTTATATTGATGGTCCCGTTAGTTTTAGTGGTTTTACCGGTTTTATAGGTACGGGATCACTTAGTAATTATGGAAGCAATGCAAATAAACAAAGTTTTATAGTGCTTGGTAATATCGGCCTCAAGCTTAATGAAGAAGTTAGCAAGTCACATTTGAGTTTTCATACAGACAATAGTCAAGGCTATTTAACCACGATGAAATTCCTCGAAACCGCCGATGGAATGAAAATATCTTATATTGATAAGAAAGTACCGTACAATTACCTTTCAAGTGACAATATAATTCTTGTGCGATTAAATTCCACGTTGCTTGAAATTTTAATTTTTGTTTTGATGGTTATTATATGGGTGTTTGAATTGGCACTGTTTCTTCTTGCTTTGGCGGATTTTTTTAAATTTTTACTTAATATTTCGAGAAATAAAGTTTTCGAGCCAGAAAATATTAAACGATTGAAAAGTATTGCTATTTGCATGTTGATACTTTCTGTGAGCCCATTCTTAATCAATGGGATAATTTATCTCATCTTTATTTCAAGTTACTCAAGTGAGGGTATTGAACTTACTTATTCTTTTTGGAAACTTGATGTTTATTACTTGATGTTAGCCATAATAAGTTATATTATTTACATCGCCTTTAAACATGGAATGACTATACAACAAGAAAACGAACTTACCATTTAGCTTATACATCCATTCACAAATCTCACATCTCACATCTCAAATCTCATATCTCCAAGATGCCAATCGTAGTTAACTTAGACGTAATGCTTGCCAAGCGAAAAATGTCGCTAACCGAACTCAGTGATAGGGTAGGGATTACCATGTCTAATCTATCCATCCTTAAAACGGGCAAAGCCAAAGCCGTAAGGTTAGAAACACTAGAAGCGATATGCAGGGTCCTGGAGTGCCAACCGGGAGATATTTTGGAGTTTAGGGTCTTAGCGATATAGAAATGTAAGAGGTAAGATGGAGAATGGAAGATGGAAGAGCCCAAAGTCAGTACCAAGGAATCCCTTTCCGAAAAAGTTGGAAATTTTATTCATAAGGTACTAAAACCTGTGTAATCTTACTCCCGATAGCTATCGGGACGGTGTAATCATCCGCGCAGCGCAACTAAGTTAATCTTTATAATCACCCGCGAAGCGTTAAAATCCCACCTTAACCCCATATCCTAATCTAAACATCTTATAAAAAGGGGTACTTGTTCTGTTCTTAAACCAACTTAGTGCATAAAGATCATTGGTATTGGCTTCGGCAAATAGACTTAGTGATTTAATTTTATCCGTTTGCCTAGTTAATACTTTTACTTCGGTACTCGCCCCTAAATGAAGTCGAAGCGCCGACGACCAAAAGTAATAGCCCTCACGGTATTGAGGTCTTTCAAATTTAAAATCGAAATTCTGACCTAAGGTGTACGAAGGAAAGAAGACCGGATTAAATGGCTGGATGATAAACTTATCCTTTACGTTAAAAGTAAATGGCTTATAATGGAATTTTATAGCAACAATGGTTAATTCTCCGCCCAAACTTTCTGGCACATAACCCAAATGGGCACTTAGTTCCGCTTTTTCGTTAAATAAATCATATCCGGCGCTGGCACTTAAAAATCCGATGCTACCTGCATATTGTACGGCAGCATTATCTGGAACCAACTTTCTCCAAAAGTTATGTTGTGCCTTGGTCTCTAGAGCAGCACATATCAGCAACAGCAAACTAAAAATTAACTTCTTGAGCAGTAATTTGTCCATTTTTTATTTCTATTATAGTATAAGCTCGGTTTATAATGGCATTGGTAACGATGAAAGGAACTCCTGATGTTCCGTTTTGGTAATAGGTTTGGAGTTTGGCATGCCGATGTGAATGGATCGAGGCAATTAATCCAGGGGTTTGATTAAATAGTGTTTGGTAAGATGCGGCCAATATCGGATCGAAATCCGCATCAATGGGTGGCACGTGGGAGATGGCCACCAGACTTGTAATTCCACCTCCTAAAGTTAAATTGCTTTTTAGCCATGGCAAATTAGGAATTGAACCATCAAAATCATATTCCCTGCTATTTGTATCGTGACAAAGAAACTTAACAGAACCATAGGTGAAGGTAAAATTTAACGGGCCAAACATTTTTTCGAAAACCGCGCGTCCATTGGCTACCAGGTCATGGTTTCCGATTACACCTATAAATGGAACGTCTAAACGATCATAGATTTTGTAAATACCTTCAAATTCTGCCAATAATCCGAAATCAGAAATATCCCCGTTTAAAATCACGAAGTCGATATCGTTCCTTGCATTAACATGGTCTACAAACAACTTTGTTTCCGCATAACTTCTTTGCGTATCTCCAGAAATAACGATCCGAATGGTAGTTCCTGGCACTTTTTTGGCCAGTTCTGCGATTTCTTTTTCGTTAGAAGCGTTTACAGAATTTCTATTAAAGGTTTGGTTTGGACTATATTCGTCAGAATTACATCCTATTGAGAGTAAAATAGTTACTAAAATGAGTAGGCGTTTCTTCATACCTATCAAACGTAATTATGACCTAAAAAGTTTGGGAGCTTATCGCTTATCGCTTTACGCTTATCGCTTTACGCTTACCGCCTTACGCTTACCGCTTACCGCTTTACTCTTACCGCCTTACGCTTATCGCTTATCACTTTACGCTTCCCGCCCCACGCCTACCGCTCCCCGCTTATCGCCCAGCGCCCTCAAATATCACTTAAACTAAACACATCTTTCAACCTTATGCCTTTTTCAGTTTGTTGTACGGTACAACATTCATTAATAGGGTCGTGCTCTAGGTATAAAATGTACTCGTTTGCTGCAGCTTCTTCTAAAAATTCTTTTTTCTCTTTTAATGTTTTCAACGGAAACATATCATAGGCCATTACATAAGGCAAAGGGATATGGCCTACAGAGGGGAGTAGATCTGCCATGTAGACGATGGTTTTTCCTTTGTAGTTTAATTGGGGCAACATCATCGCGTCTGTATGCCCAAAGGCAAAGCGAACCTTAAAATCTTCGTGGAAACCAACACCATTTTGCGATGGAATAAACCTTAATTGCCCGCTTTCTTGAATTGGAAGAATATTTTCCTTCAAAAATGAGGCTTTCTCTCTTTCGTTTGGATTTACTGCCCAGTCCCAATGCTGCTGATTGGTCCAGTATAAGGCGTTTTTAAACGCCGGCACCAACTGATCGCCCAAGCGCTCAATCGATCCGCCACAATGATCAAAATGAAGGTGGGTTAAGAATACATCCGTGATATCGTCTTTGCTAAAGCCATGTGCCGCTAGGGATTTATCTAGCGAATCATCACCGTGCAGGTAATAATGGCCTAAGAATTTTTCATCCTGTTTATTTCCAATCCCATTGTCTATTAAGATTAAACGGCTACCATCCTCCACCAATAAACAACGCATAGCCCAAGTACAGAGATTATTTTCGTCTGGCGGATTACCTTTTTGCCAAATTGATTTGGGAACAACGCCAAACATGGCGCCGCCATCTAACTTAAAGAAACCAGTGTTGATCGTGTATAGTTGCATAGGGTAGGCGTTTGGCGTTTGGCGTAAATCTACGAAATAAAAAACCTATTGAAATTAATCAATAGGTTTAAATAGTAGTTTTTGCGAGAGCTACGCTTTGCGCTCTCCGCCCAACGCTTAACTTTATTATAAGTGGATTACCTCGCCATATGCATCGGCTGCTGCCTCCATAATGGCTTCACTCATGGTAGGGTGGGGATGTACAGATTTGATCATTTCGTGGCCAGTAGTTTCCAATTTACGAGCTACAACTATTTCGGCAATCATTTCGGTTACATTGGCTCCGATCATGTGGGCCCCTAGCAACTCGCCATATTTTGCGTCAAAGATTAATTTCACAAAACCGTCTTTTGCACCTGCTGCACTAGCCTTACCTGACGCAGAAAAAGGGAATTTTCCAATTTTCAATTCATATCCTGCTGCCTTGGCCGCTTTCTCCGTATAGCCTACTGAGGCGATTTCAGGACTACAGTACGTACATCCAGGAATATTGTTGTAATCAAGAGGCTCTACGTGTTGTCCGGCAATTTTTTCTACACAGATAATGCCTTCGGCCGATGCCACATGCGCTAAAGATTGACCGCCAACAATATCTCCAATGGCATAATATCCTTTTACAGAGGTATTATAAAATTCGTCTACCACAACTTTACCTTTTTCGGTTTTGATCCCAGTTTCTTCTAGGCCGATATTTTCGATATTAGCTACCACACCTGCAGCAGACAATACAATATCACATTCGATAGTTTGCATTCCCGACGCAGTTTTAACCTGAACTTTACAGCCATTTCCGCTGGTATCTACAGACTCGACACTAGATGAGGTCATGATCTCTATCCCAGTTTTTTTAAGACTGCGTAATAATTGTTTAGATACGTCTTCGTCTTCAACCGGAACAATGTTGTCCATAAATTCTACAATGGTAACTTTGCTGCCCATTGTGGCATAAAAATAGGCAAATTCTACTCCGATGGCACCAGATCCAACAATAACCATTGATTTTGGTAACTGGGGTAAAACCATCGCCTGGCGGTAACCAATTACTTTTTTTCCATCTTGTTTAAGCGTAGGAAGTTCTCTAGAACGACCACCTGTTGCAATAATTATATTTTTTGCGGTTAGCTCCTGTGAGTTACCATCAGCGGCTTTAATTTCAACTTTGTTGCCTGGCTTAACTTTACCAGTTCCCATGATGACCTCAATTTTATTTTTTTTCATTAAAAATTGAACGCCCTTGCTCATACCATCAGCTACGCTACGACTACGTTTAATTACAGCTGCAAAATCTGCTGTTGCTTCTGGAGCGTTGATGCCATAATCTGCAGCGTGATTAATGTATTCGAAAACTTGGGCGCTTTTTAATAAGGCCTTTGTAGGAATACAGCCCCAATTAAGGCAAATCCCACCTAAAGATTCGCGTTCAACTATTGCTGTTTTTAAACCCAATTGTGAAGCTCTTATTGCAGTAACATATCCACCCGGACCGCTGCCTATAACAATTAAATCGTAGTTCATATCTTCTTTCTAAAGGATTTTACTTAAATAATGTGTCAAAATTAAAAAAAATGTTGGTTAAAATTAGCTTAAAGATTTTACAACCAAAGCTTTTAACAAATTTCGGATTATTTATGGGTATGTATTTAAAAAACTCGTAAAAATCATGCAAAATTCAAGCTATTGATAAACTGATAGTTATAGTTATTAACCTTTATGTTAACTGTTGATAAGTTTTGTAATAATTAATAATTATTTAACACTGGAAATGAACATCAGAATGAAATAAATATTTACATTTGTAGCGTTATTTTAACATATCTTAACAAAACAAAAAAAATTAATTAAAAGAGTATGAAGAAATCTTTACTATTAAAAATTGTAGTAATTGTCTTTGCGTTTGTTGGTTTTATCTCTGCTGCACATGCTCAGGTAACTACCACTTCATTGACAGGTACCATTAGAGACTCGAAAGAGACTTTGCCAGGTGCCAGTGTTAAAGCTACACACACGCCAACCGGAACGGTTTACGGCGTTACTACTAATGCTGATGGCCGTTATACAATTGGCGGAATGCGTGTTGGTGGTCCTTACACTATTGAAGTGAGCTTTGTAGGTTACAAAACTCGCACCTTTGAAGATGTTACCCTTAAATTAGGTGAGCCCTTTGTGCTTAACCTAACCTTAGCGGATAACAGTTCGACCTTAGCTACAGTAAACATTGTAGGTTCGGGTGCAAATCCAATTTTAAACTCTAACAAAACTGGTGCTAACACCGTTATCAGTAGAGCACAAATTCAAGCTTTGCCGTCAATTACACGTAGTGTGAATGATATTACACGTTTAACCCCTCAGGCTAACGGAACAAGTATTGGTGGTGGTAACTACCGCTCTAACAACTTTTCTGTAGATGGTGCAAACTACAATAACCAATTTGGTATTGGAGCTAACATTCCTGCAAACGGTTCTCCAATTTCTATCGATGCATTAGAGCAGATCTCAATCAACGTAACTCCTTATGATGTTCGTCAGACAGGTTTTACTGGTGGTTCTGTTAACGCGGTTACGCGTTCAGGTAGCAACAAATTTTTCGGTAATGTTTTTTATACCATGCGTGGCGATGATCAACAGGGTCGTAAAATTGGAGATTTTACTATTCAAAACCTACAACGTTTAGATGAGAAAAACTTTGGTGCTAGCTTTGGTGGTCCGATCATTAAAGATAAATTGTTCTTTTTTGTAAACACTGAGTTTAAATTAACACAAGCTCCAGGTACGAATAGAATTGCTGCTACTGCCGCTCTTCCTTTTAATACTACGTCACCAACTTTTGTTGCACGTGCAAGCGATTCGTTCTTAAATTCAGTTAAATCTTATTTGATTAGTACTTATGGTTATGATCCAGGTACTTATCAGAATTACTCAAATAAGAGTGATAATAAGAAAATCTTTGCTCGTTTAGACTGGAACATTGCGAAAGGTCAACGTTTCAGCATTCGTTACAATCAGGTTGAAAGCAAAAGCCCAAGTCCTGCTAGTACTTCTACAACAGGATCATCTATCGGAACGGCTCCATATACTTACTTAAATACGAGATCTGGAACTGGTAAAGATACAGGACTTCAGTTTTCGAATTCGAACTATTATCAAGCGCAGAACTTGTATTCTGGAACTGCAGAGTTGAACTCTTCATTTGGTAGCAAGTTTAGTAATACTTTACGTGCAGCATATTCGCACCAAAATGACCCTCGTACATCAGATAGTTCTCCATTTCCTATGGTTGATATCATGGATGGTACAGGTACACCAACAACAAATTTAGGAAACGTGTTAACAACATTTGGTTATGAAGCGTTTACTTATGGAAATTTAAGAGATGTAAGTACTTATACTTATAGCGATGATTTTGCTATGGCTTTAGGAAAACACAATGTAACTGTAGGTTTACAAGCTGAATACAGTACAACCAAAAATGGTTTCCAACGTTTTGGAACAGGTTTCTATACATTCAGATCATGGAATGATTTTATTACTGGAGCAAGACCTGCTCAGTATACAGTAACCTATCCTTTAACTGCTGATGGTTCTCAAGCTTTCCCAAGCTTTAAGTTCGCTCAGTATTCTGCTTATTTGCAAGATGAATTTACCGTTTCTGATCGTGTAAAATTAACAGCAGGTTTAAGAGCTGAAAGGGCTTCATATCCTGGAGTGGATGAAATTAGAACCCATCCTTTAGTTGCCTCATTAACATTTAATGGTGGTACAAAAGTAAATACAGGCACTTTACCAAAAAACAGAATTTTATATTCTCCACGTTTCGGATTTAACTGGGATGTAAATGGTGACCGTTCATTCCAAGTAAGAGGTGGTACCGGTATCTTTACAGGTAGAGTACCATTTGTATGGTTAGTAGCTCAATCTGGTGATGCTGGTTTATTGCAATATACTCAAACCTATAATGGTGTAAATACTCCTTTCTTCAGTCCAAGTATTGCTCCGAACTTAACTGGTCCAAAAGGTGCTGCAGGAACAACCATTCCGAATCCTATAAGTGCAATGTCTGAAGACCTAAGATTTCCACAAACTTGGAAGTCGAGCTTAGCTGTTGATGCGAAATTACCATTCGGTATCGTTGGTACATTAGAAGGTATTTATGGTAAAGACCTTTATACTGCGGTTGCGAAAAACGTAAACTTAGTGGATCCTAATATTATTGTTAGCGGTTATCCTGATGTTAGACCGTTTTACCCTTCAGCAAATACTGCTAAATATGTTAACCCATTAACAACTGGTGGTTTACCTGTTGCAAATGGTGCTGCTACTGGTACACAAGCATTTAATACAATCGTAATGACAAATGCTAAGGGAGGATATAACTGGTTGGTTACTGCTCAGTTAAGCAAACAATTTAGCCAAGGTTTAGGCTTAATGGTTGCTTACACCAGATCAGACCAACGTAACTTTGGTGATGGCGCTGGAGATCAATTGTTAAATCTTTGGTCTATTCCACCAACATCAAATAATCCAAACATTCCATCATTAAGCTATTCACAGAACTTAAATCCTGATCGCGTTATTGCATCGGTTTCTTACAGAAAAGAATTCTACAAAAATTTTGCTACTTCGGTATCATTATTCTATGAAGGTTCTCAACAAGGAAGATTCTCATATGTATACTCAGGTGATTTCAACCGTGATGGTCAATCAGCTAATGATTTGCTATACATTCCTAGAGATGCTTCGGAAATCACTTTCGTAGCTATCCCAGCGGGTACAGCTAACTACAGAGCTAGTGGTTATACTGCACAAGAGCAAAGCGATGCGTTTTTTGCATATGTTAACCAAGATAAATACCTAAAAGATCACAAAGGTGAATATGCTCAACGTAACGCAGCAACTTCGCCTTGGAGAAACCAAGTTGATTTTAGATTAACTCAAGATATTTTCAGAAACGTTGGTACCACCAAAAATTCGGTGCAGTTCTCAGTTGATATCTTTAACTTAGGAAACATGTTGAACAAAAACTGGGGCAACATTAACTTTGTAAACAACGCACAGATTTTGGTTCCTCAGAATGCTGCAGCAATTAGTGCAACTACAAAACCAACGTTTAGATTGGCAAACGCTAATGGCGATATCTTAAAAGAAACTTTTGGTACTAGCCAAACTATTTCTTCTACTTTCTACATGCAATTTGGCTTACGTTATAGCTTTAATTAATTGTATAAATAAATAATTAAAACGCCTTGTCATTTTTGATAAGGCGTTTTTTTACATCATTTTTTTTTGTGAGACTGTAGCGAATGGCCAACTCCAAGCGTAGTGGTGAAGTAAAGTAATAAATTTTGTATACTTAATAAGTTAACCTATCCCTATGAAAACGAAATATTTACTATTTGCGCTATTTTTAACTCTAGTTGTTACATCATGTAAAAAACTAGATATTAATGAACAAAAAACCTATGTTGAGGAGGGTAAAACAAGTGGAACCCTAGGTTTTGGAGGTATAATATTAACCTTGATGCCGGGCGATAAAGCAGACCTTTTAAATGCTGGAGATATGGTAGAAAGAGGTACCTATACTATTAGTGGAAATCACGTTACAGTAAAAATTAATAGTCAAGAGTATAAATTTAAAGTTATATCTAATACGGAATTAAGGTATAAAACTCGGGTATTAAAATTGGACCAAAAATAAGGGTTTGTGAACTTTAAATTTACTTATCTTACTGATAAACAAACGTCCCAAATTCGCTGCTTAACGTTACCTGTTTTTGAGTTCCCTTCTCTACTCTTCCTATGAGTTGGGCATCAATATTAAAGCTTTTTGAGATTTGGATGATATCCTGAGCAATGGCCTCGGGTACATAGAGTTCCATTCTGTGGCCCATGTTAAAAACCTTATACATTTCGGCCCATGCCGTACCCGATTGTTCCTGGATAAGCTTAAAAAGTGGGGGGATAGGGAAGAGGTTATCTTTGATCACATGGATATCATCGTTAATAAAATGAAGCACCTTCGTTTGTGCTCCGCCGCTACAATGCACCAAACCATGAATAGCTGCTCTATGTTTGTCTAAGATCTTTTTAAGTACTGGAGCATAGGTACGGGTAGGGGATAATACCAGTTTACCAGCGGTGATGCTGAGTTTCTCATTAATCACCATTTCATCCGTTAACTTTTTACCTCCAGAGAAAACCAGATCAGAAGGTACTGCAGGATCAAAACTTTCTGGATAAGCATCAGCAATGGATTTATTAAACACATCATGTCGGGCAGAGGTTAATCCGTTAGAGCCCATCCCACCATTGTATTCAGTTTCATAACTCGCTTGTCCGGATGATGCCAAACCTACAATTACATCGCCATCCTGGATGGTATGGTTACTGATAACTTCACTGCGTTTCATCCTACAGGTAACCGTAGAATCAACAATAATGGTACGCACCAAGTCACCAACGTCGGCGGTTTCTCCGCCAGTTGAATAGATGGAGATACCTTGGGCTCTTAAATCGGCTAAGATTTCTTCTGTACCATTGATGATCGCAGCAATCACTTCGCCTGGAATTAGGTTTTTATTACGTCCGATAGTAGATGACAAAAGGATATTTTCTGTGGCGCCAACACAAATCAGATCATCTAAATTCATGATGATCGCATCTTGGGCAATCCCTTTCCAAACAGAGATATCTCCGGTTTCTTTCCAATAGGTATACGCTAAAGAAGATTTTGTACCCGCGCCATCTGCATGCATGATATTGCAATAGGCTTCGTCGCCACCTAAAATATCCGGAATAATTTTACAGAATGCCTGGGGAAATATGCCTTTATCTATGTTTTTGATGGCCGCATGAACATCTTCTTTTGAGGCCGAAACACCTCGTTGATTGTACCTATTGTCGCTCATTGTTGCAAAGATAATAAAGAAATGGAAGATAGCATAGGGCACGGGGCATGGAGCAATATAAAATAAAGCATAGGGCGCGGTGCATGGGGTTATATTAATGAATCACATCAATGTCCTTAGCTAGTCTGTGGCTCTATGCCCCATGCTCTATGCCCCATGCTCTCTGTTTTCCGCAAAAAAAAGCGCCCGAGATAAAAATATCTGGGCGCTTTACCTTAAAAAATGATTTTTATTTTAAAAAGAGTAACTCTCTGAATTTTGGTAATGGCCAAACGCTATCGTCAACAATTTGTTCTAATTTATCGGTATGATAACGGATGGTGTCAAAGTATACCTTAACCTTTTCGTCGTATGCTATAGACTTGTCGCGAGTGTCTTCGATTGCATTGGTAATCTTGCGTTCCTCCAACATGGCGTCAATATTAGTTTTAACGATCCCGATATGTTCTGATAGCTTGTTTATAATTCCAACAGGAATAGCGATTGCCTCTTTGCTTAAACCAAGATCTTTTAAACCTTTGGCATTTTCGATCAGCGTATTTTGATAGGCAATAGCAGCTGGCAAAATTTGGCTATTGGTAACTTCTCCCATTACACGGGCCTCGATCTGTAGTTTTCTATAGAAACTTTCTAATAGTATTTCGTGACGGGCATGTAATTCGCGTTTGCTGAAGATATTGGTTTTAGTAAATAGATCGGTTGATTTCTCACTTACATAAGCATCCAAAGCTTTAGGCGTAGTTTTGATATTTGATAAACCTCTTCTAGCTGCCTCATCAGTCCACTCTTGGCTATATCCATTCCCTTCAAAACGTACGTCTTTTGATTCTTTAATGTATTTCTTTATTACCGTTAAAAGCGCAACATCTTTTTTGTCGCCTTTTTTGATCAGCTTATCTACATCTATCTTAAATTTAACCAATTGATCAGCCACGATCGCGTTTAAAACGGTCATTGGAGCTGATGAATTAGCCGATGATCCAACCGCCCTTAATTCGAACTTGTTGCCAGTAAATGCAAAAGGTGAAGTACGGTTACGATCGGTATTATCTAAAGTAATTTGCGGTATTTTAGGAATACCTAACCACAAACCATTATCTTCTTTTGTTTTTTTGCTAATGCGAGAGTGTTCTATCTCATCTAAAATCTCATCCAATTGTTGACCTAAGAAAATAGAGATAATTGCGGGAGGAGCTTCGTTTGCACCTAAGCGGTGATCATTGCTTACCGAAGTGATACTCGCCCTTAATAAATCTGCATGCTCATGAACAGCTTTAACCGTATTTACAAAAAACGCTAAGAACATCAGGTTGTTTTTAGGTGTTTTGCCAGGTGCCAATAAATTTTTACCGGTATCGGTAATTAGCGACCAGTTATTGTGCTTACCTGATCCATTGATCCCTGCATATGGTTTTTCGTGCAATAATACTTTAAAGTTATGGCGACGGGCAACTTTTTCCATTAGATCCATCAACAATTGATTGTGATCTATGGCCAAGTTGATCTCTTCATAAATGGGTGCGCATTCAAACTGAGAAGGAGCTACCTCATTATGACGGGTTTTTAACGGAATTCCCAATTTAAGGGCTTCGTTTTCGAAATCAACCATATAAGCAAAAACCCGCTCAGGAATTGAACCGAAATAATGATCCTCCAATTGTTGGCCTTTGGCAGACATGTGTCCAAATAAAGTACGGCCAGTTAAAACTAGATCTGGACGGGCATTATATAAAGCTAAGTCTACCAAGAAGTATTCCTGTTCGATACCTAATGAAGCATTTACTTTTGTGATACTTTTATCAAAATATTGACAAACATCTACAGCTGCTTTATCCATAGCTGCTAATGCTTTCAGTAAGGGTGCTTTGTAATCTAAGGCTTCGCCTGTGTAAGAAACAAATACGGTTGGAATGCAGAGGGTTTTTCCGGCTTGGCTTTCCATAATAAATGCCGGAGAAGAGGGATCCCAAGCAGTATAACCACGTGCTTCGAAGGTATTACGGATGCCCCCATTAGGAAAGCTTGATGCATCTGGTTCTTGTTGTACCAAAGCACTGCCCGCAAATTTTTCAATGGCACCATCACCGCTAGGCTCAAAAAACGAGTCATGTTTCTCGGCAGTAGACCCGGTTAAGGGCTGGAACCAGTGTGTATAATGAGTAGCGCCTTTGCCAATTGCCCAGGTTTTCATAGCTGAAGCAATTTGGTTTGCGTCATCTTGATTAATTAACTCACCCTGACCAATAGTTGAAATTAACTTTTCATAAACTTCTTTAGATAAGAAGTCCCTCATCTTTTTCTTATCAAAAACATTCGATCCGAAAAAATCAGAAATTTTAGAAGAAGGGGCATGAATTTCTGGAGAAACTCGGTTTTGTGCCTCTTTTAGAGCAATCGTTCTTAGACTTTTCATTGATTTATAATTGTTTTTTACCAGTGATGAAGCTATCATGAGCAGTTTTTACCCCTTTTTAGATAATTGCCAAGTATAGATTCATTAATTTGTTTAAATTTTTATCCAAAAATATAATTTTTTATCAATTTCTTCATAGAATTCTCCTATTTATCATGAAAATTACTCAATTTTTTTAAACAATTTAGTTTTTTTAGACAAAAATGATCATAAGTAGTGGATTTACACGATTGTTGTATTGCTGTATTGCTCTATTGTTTGATGTTCATTGTTCAAATGTTCGTGAGGTAAATACACTCTGTTACGTTCTCTGGGCAAGAACCCCAAACCCCAAACTCTCAACTCCACACTCCCAACTCTCAACCCCACCCTGCGAACTAAAAAAAAAGTTCAAACTTCTTATGGAATTCTCCATTAACTAACATCATAGTTGAAAAACCTAAATGCTATGTTAAACAACTCATCAAATTTATACGGAAGCGGGTGGCTCGCTCTCGTATTTAGCAACAGAAACCAAAATTATGGTGCTTTCGTGCTAAGATCGCAATCATCAAGCATTTTATTGAGAGCAATGCTGATTGTTGCCCCAGTATTTATCATGCTTTTTGTGGGCCCTGCAATTTATGCCCAATTGAACAAAAAGGATGTTCCAACTGTAATTGTTAAAACCATTCCCGTTGACATCGAAGCAATTCATGATCTGAAAAAAGAATTGCCCAAGAAAGAGAAACCTATGAAACAAGAACAGGCACCTCCTGTAAAGCAACCTGCTGTAGCAACAAGAAATTTTACCGCTAATATCCACTTGGTTGATGAAACACCTCTCGAACCACCAACTGCTATAGAGCTGCAAACTTCGGTTATTTCAAATGAGACCAAACAAGGTACAGCTGGTAACGTTAATGCTTTACCTACTTCCCCTAGTACGGGAACCGGAAATGGTACATCTACAGAGACGGTTAGCACAACAGAGATTTTTGAAGGTGGAGTAGAGCAATATCCAGAATTTCCGGGCGGGATGGAGGCTTGGTCTAAGTTTATCCAAAAAAATCTAAGGTATCCCTATGTTGCCCAAGAATCCAATGTTCAAGGAAAGGTGTATCTGAGTTTTGTTGTAGAACGTGATGGCTCGATATCAGATGTTAAAGTTACCAGGGGTATTGGCTATGGATGTGATGATGAGGCAATAAGGGTAATTAAAAAATCACCTAAGTGGAGAGCTGGCCAACAAAATAATCAAACGGTAAGGGTACGTTATAATATGCCCATTAATTATACTTTAAGTCAGTAAGGATAGGTTGGCGATAGGCGTTTTGCGTTCAAGACGCCTGTCGCTTATCGCTTAACACTTATCGCATCCACCGCTCATACCACATCTGAAATTGGAGCAATAGCCAAACCCGTTGGGCATTATAGGCAGTACCGTTCCTGTAAAATGCAGCTTTAATCTTTGCTACTTCCGTAGGATCAAAAAGCTGATGGTCTAACCTATCTG
The DNA here is from genome assembly GCF_059703915.1 of Pedobacter sp. NO84. Taxonomy (NCBI): domain Bacteria; kingdom Pseudomonadati; phylum Bacteroidota; class Sphingobacteriia; order Sphingobacteriales; family Sphingobacteriaceae; genus Pedobacter; species Pedobacter sp. NO84. The sequence continues at coordinate 1,800,518 of NZ_AP046575.1, read as the reverse complement.
GCGCCAAGTATTTTTCTACCAAAGGTTTAAAAGTAGTTTTAAGCCAGGAGGCAAGTGGAATCACAAATCCTTTCTTAGGTTTGTTCATCAAAGTTTCTGGTATATAATGATGGGTAATCTTCTTGAGCAGGTATTTTTGCTCTCCATCCTTAATAAACCATTTCGGATCTAAGGTTGCTAAATAATCGATCAGCTCTAATTTTAATAACGCATCCCTATTTTCGATACCAAAATGTGCAAAGCAACGATCGTTTTTAAATAAAATATTGTTTGGTAAGTAATTGTGCAGATCATATACTAATAATCCTTTAATATCTACCACATTGTTTTTCTTGCTTAGTGCTGGATTTGCCTCGCTTTTTAATAATTGATCTATATCTTTTAAGGTATAGCAGGCATTTATGGCTAAGTATTTATGGAGCAAATCTTCGGCAGCAAAAAGTTCCTTCATTTGTGGCTGCGCATGCTTTAGTATTGCCGTAAAGGCATCTTTAAAGATTTTAGGAATCTTCTTGTCCTTAAGAGCATGGAGCTTAAGTGCTTTGGCGTAGGTTCGATAGCCTCCAAACAATTCATCACCTCCTTCTGCACTTAATACGACTTTAACGTCCTTATTTATTTTTTTGGCAATAAAAATTAATGGAATGGCCCCGCTATCTCCTTCAGGTTCATCAAAAATTTCTGGAAGCTCCTCTAAGATTTTTAATGCATCATTTTTATCAAGATAAAATTCTTCGTGATTTGTTTTTAAATGGGCAGCAATTTTTCGGGCCTGAGGAGCTTCATCTAATTTTTCGTCTTTAAAGCCAACTGTAAAGGTTTTAATGCGTTTCGATTGGTTTTTTTGTAAAATGGCGGCAACTGTTGCGCTATCGTAACCTCCACTCAACAAGGTGCCTACCGGAACATCGGCTACATATCTTTTTAGGATAGAATCCGTTAAAAGCTCCTCTAATCTTTTTAGAATATCACCTTCATTTTGATTTGCAGATGTTGCCTGGTGGGGATGTGGTCTTAAAATCGGCATGTCATAACTGTTTCCGCTATGAATATCAATCGTAGTAATGGTTCCCTTCTTAAATTTAAAAATATCTTGGTAAATGGTTTGCTCGCCGTTAAAGTAGCCGTGCCTAAAATAGTTAGCTAGTGCTGTTCTATTTATTTTTTTTTCTATTGTAGGAAATTGCAGTAAGGCCCTAATCTCTGAGGCGAAAGCATAAAATCCTTTCTGTTTATAATAATAGATTGGTTTTGAACCTATTTCATCCCTTACAATTAAAAGCTGTTTCAATTTTCGGTCTAAAATGGCAAATGAATAAGAGCCATCTAATTTTTCGAAAGCTTTATTGCCCCATTTTTTAAAACTTTCTAAGATCACTTCAGTATCAGACAAGGTCGAAAAAATGACTCCGTATTTGATTAGGACCTCCCTAAGTTCTAAATAATTAGAAATTATTCCGTTAAAGGTGATGCTATAATTGCCACAATTTGAGGTAAGGGGTTGTTGCGCCTTTGAGCTGAGATCTATAGTGGCTAAACGCTCATTAGCGATGCCGAGGCTAAAATGTTCTTTTTCTTCGAATATAAATCCGCTGCCATGGTAACCACGATGGCTTATCGCTGTCGACGCCCGCTTAAATATAGTTTCGTTTATCGTATGATTGTGATCAATAAATCCTGTTATTCCGCACATAAACGATTAAAGGGATTGGTTTTGCTTGGTAATATTTGGTTAGTTTGGACTTGCGGGTTCAAACATACTAAAATTAGTCTTGAGTCGATAGTCCTTAGTAAATAGTCGGTTCATTAACAGACTACGGACTTCAGACTTAGGACTTTTTATCCAGCCAAAGCCTTGCATTTACAAATGCTTCCATCCAAGGAGAAACCTCGTCCTTACGTCCCTTTGGATAATTAGCCCAATGCCATTGAAACAAAGAACGCTCAATATGTGGCATCATCACTAGATGTCTTCCCGATTCATCGCACATCATTGCAGTGTTGTAATCAGATCCATTCGGATTTGCTGGATAGGTTTTGTGGGCATATTTGGCAACGATACTGTATTTTTCTTCAGCATAGGGCAACTTAAATCTACCTTCACCATGTGAAACCCATACGCCTAACGTACTTCCCGCTAAAGAAGAAAGCATTACGGAGTTATTTTTTTGGATGGTTAACGACGTAAAAATACTCTCATGTTTGTTGCTTTCATTATTCAACATTTTTGGTTTTTCGGCATGCTCTTTATTGATTAGGCCAAGTTCTACAAATAACTGACAGCCGTTGCAAACACCTACAGATAGCGTGTCTTCGCGATCAAAAAAGTTTTCGAGGGCAATTCTGGCTTTTTCGTTGTACATAAAAGCACCCGCCCAACCTTTTGCAGATCCCAACACATCTGAATTGGAGAATCCACCTACAGCACCAATAAATTGGATATCTGTTAAGGTTTCTCTTCCCGCAATCAGATCAGTCATGTGTACATCTTTAACGTCGAAACCGGCAAGATACATGGCGTTTGCTAGCTCGCGTTCAGAATTACTCCCCTTTTCTCGGATAATTGCAGCTTTAATTTTTGGTTTTGAAGGATCGATAACCGGTTTTTTTCCATCAAATTGACTCGGAAAAGTATAGTTTAATGCATGGTTTTTGTAATTTTCAAATCGTTCTTTCGCTTTTACCGCCCCACTTTGTTTTCGATCTAAAAGATAAGAGGTCTTAAACCAAATATCACGTAGATGATCGATATCAAAATCGAAATCCTCATCGAAATTTTTGAGTTTCAGCGTAGCATGGGTGCTTACTTCGCCTATTTTATAATAAGTGATTTCGTTTTTAGAAAATATATCTTCAACATCGGCAACTGCCTGAAAGACTAGTCCGATATTTTCTGAAAATAGCAGTTTGATACTATCGTTTTCGCCAAGCGGGGTTAAATCAAGCGTGGCACCAAGATCCCGGTCGGCAAAACAGAGCTCTAAGAGTGTGGTAATTAACCCACCGCTTCCGATATCATGTCCCGCCTGTATTTTTTCATCCTTTATTAGCCCTTGGATAATATTAAATATCTTTTTAAACTGTTTAGCGTCTGTAACATCGGGTGTTTCTGTACCGATTTTACTCAAGATCTGGGCAAAGGATGATCCCCCCAGTTGATAGTCGTTATCAGAAAGGTTGATGTAGTAGATAGCGCCCCCGTCTTTTTGTAGCACAGGCTCTACAACTTTGGTAATGTCGTTACAGTTTGCACCAGCCGAAATAATAACTGTTCCAGGCGCAATTACATCACCTGATGGATATTTTTGCTTCATTGAGAGCGAATCTTTCCCTGTCGGGATATTGATTCCAAGTTCGATCGCAAAATTTGAACATGCTTCCACAGCCTCGTATAATCGCGCATCTTCGCCTTCATTTTTACAGGCCCACATCCAATTGGCCGATAGTGAAACGCTTTTTAATCCGTCCTTTAAAGGTGCCCAAACTATATTCGAAAGCGATTCTGCAATAGCAAGCCTGCTTCCGGCAGCTGCATTAATCAGGGCAGCCAAAGGAGCGTGCCCTACAGAGGTTGCAATTCCCTCCTTACCTTTAAAATCCAAGGCCATTACCCCACAGTTATTTAAGGGCAATTGCAAAGGACCTGCACATTGTTGTTTAGCAACCCTTCCGCCTACACAGCGATCAACTTTGTTGGTTAACCAGTCCTTACAGGCAACCGCCTCTAATTGCAATACTTGCTCTAAGTAGACATGAAGTTGTAAAGGATCATAGGAAAGTGCCTCGTACTGTATAGTGATCTTTTGATCTTCCATTACTACCTTTGGCGAGCTCCCAAACATGTCATGAAGTTCGAGATCCATAGGCTTAATACCGGTTTTAGCCGATTCGAATATAAAACGATGGTCGCCAGTAACTTTACCCACCGTATACATGGGCGATCGTTCGCGATCGGCAATTTTTTGCAGAACGGCTGTATGTTCTTCACTAATTACCAAACCCATTCTTTCTTGCGATTCGTTGCCGATAATTTCTTTTGCAGATAGGGTAGGATCGCCTACTGGCAATTTATCAAGGTCTATTTTTCCGCCAGTTTCTTCTACAAGTTCAGAAAGACAATTTAAATGCCCGCCTGCACCGTGGTCATGGATAGAAACTATGGCATTAAAATCACTTTCAACCATGCCCCTAACAGCATTAGCCGCCCGTTTTTGCATTTCTGGATTTGATCTTTGAATAGCATTTAATTCTATGCCGGTACCGTGAGCGCCCGTATCTGCTGAGGAAACCGCTGCACCACCCATACCGATCCTATAGTTTTCGCCACCTAAAATCACAATATTATCACCCGGTTGGGGTTTCTGTTTCTGCGCCTGACTTGCCTTTCCGTATCCGATACCGCCTGCTAACATAATTACTTTATCGTAGCCGAGTGTACGAGTGGTATTGTTGCGCTTATCGATATGCTCGTGTTCGAATGTTAAGACAGAACCTGCAATTAAAGGCTGACCAAATTTGTTTCCAAAATCAGTAGCTCCGTTTGAGGCCTTGATCAAGATATCCATTGGAGTTTGGTACAACCATTGGCGTTCTTGAACCCCTTTTTCCCATTCACGATTGTTATCGGTATCGTTTTCTTCCAATCTGGATAAAGCCGTCATGTAAACCGCTGTGCCTGCTAAGGGAAGCGATCCTTGCCCGCCAGCTAAACGATCCCTAATTTCACCCCCAGAACCGGTTGCGGCGCCGTTAAAGGGTTCAACGGTAGTTGGAAAATTATGTGTTTCTGCCTTAAGTGAAATTACAGAATCGAAATCACTCGTGGCGTAATAAGCGGGCTCATCTGCTCGGGTTGGTGCAAATTGCTGTACTGTTGGGCCGTTAATAAATGCAACATTATCTTTATAGGCGGAGACAATATCGTTTGGATTTTCTTCTGAAGTTTTACGGATCAGTTTAAACAGGGAGGTAGGTTGTTCAACACCATCAATTACAAACTTTCCGTTAAAAATTTTATGTCTACAGTGTTCAGAATTAACCTGAGAAAAACCAAAAACCTCCGAATCCGTTAAAGGTCTATTTAATTTGCTGGCAAGAGAATCTAAATAAGCTACTTCTTCATCGCTTAAGGATAGGCCTTCTTGTTTATTGTAAGCCGCAATATCGGTAATCTCTAGAATGGGCTCAGGCTTGATATGGATGGTATAAATTTCTTGGTCAAGCTTATCGTATTTTTGGGAAAGCATAGGGTCGTAGTCAGAAAAATCGGCTTCAACTCGCTTAAATTCTTCGATTCTTATGATCCCATGAACATCCATATTCTGCGTAATCTCTACTGCATTTGTGCTCCATGGGGTAATCATTGCTGCTCTAGGGCCCACAAAAGAATGGGTTATTTCTGTGCTTTGCTCCAATTTTGCACCGCCAAATAACCATTCGAGTTTTGTAATATCAGTTGAGGAGAGCGATTGGTCTGTTTGTAAAACAAAAACCGCGTCGGACTTGCTAGAAAAGAAATGAATCATGCTTGCTTTTTGTATGCGCAAATTTAAGGTTAAAATTTGAAAACTGTCATTTTTAAAGGTTAATAATTATGATTTTCCATACATTTACTTGTAATTGTTAGATTGCCCTAAAGGGTTCACTTTTTGATTAAATTGCTGGACTGTTTGAATTTTATACCGTTAATCTTATAATCCTACAATCCTACTAATTCTAATCCTAGTCTATGTTTAACCAGATCCATCATATTGCCATTATCTGTAAGGATTATGAAGTTTCAAAAGACTTTTATGTCAATAAACTCGAATTTACGGTTTTAGCTGAGGTATATAGAGCCGAAAGGAAATCTTACAAATTGGACCTAGCTATAAATGGACAGTATCAGATCGAACTTTTTTCTTTTGAGAATCCAGTGGCAAGACCATCTCAACCAGAAGCTGCAGGGTTAAGGCATTTAGCTTTTGAAGTAGATGATGTTGCTCAAACTATCGTAAAACTGAATAAAAAAGGCATATCTACTGAGCCTGTTCGTGTGGATGAATTTACAGGTAAACAGTTTACTTTTTTTACCGACCCTGATGGTTTGCCCTTAGAAATTTATGAGCTATGAAAAAGATGTGGTTTGGATTTACGAAAATTCGTAAGATAATTGTGTCGCTGCTGCTTGGGGTTATTTTATTTAGGATATTTATTTTTCTCACCTTTCTATCGGGGGGCAATGTAGATTCGGGCGAGTTGCTTGCGCCATCATTAATCATTTTCGGATTTGTATTCTATGTTCTTGTGTTTGGCTATCTAGTCCTAAAAGTTGTTCAACGGAGCAAATGGGCAAAGTTTTTCGCGCTATTGTTAACGATGGTTTCTATTGTTGGAGTTTATCCACTATTCAAATTTAGTTTTGAAGGGATTATATTAATCAGATATTGGTTTCTTCTATTGCAAACAATACTGCTATTTTTGGCCACAATTCTCCTTTTTCTGCCGCTACAAACTAGAGATGATAAACCCTAATAAAGGTTTTTATACACAAAGGTAACCTAGTAATGGGATATTTGTTGAAATGCGTATTTCCCCTTTGGACACTTGATGGCTTCAAATCGCTTGAAACGATGTTTTTTTTGTAGATTTGGTTTGCTTAAAAACAGCTAATTATTATTATTTCTACTACTTTAAGTTTGATAACTATGGGGTACATGGTTTTTAGGTTATTTATACTATGTAAAAGAAAGCACAAAGTAGGAGGGAAATTATTATAAATCTATGGAGGATATTATTTAGCGGCTTAGTTGTGTTTACTGAAGAAAAAACTTAAAACAAAATGTAATGAATCTTTTTAAAAAAAAAGAACCACAAATGATGGAAGTAAAAGGCCATCAACTTATTTGTCCTATATGCTCAAACAATCTTTTTTTGAAAAACACTACGTTAGGAAATCTAGGCGGGTTTTTTGGAGACTGGTCAACAGCAGTTGTTTGTTCTGAATGTACTTATATCTTTTGGTTTGGGTCTGAAATTTAAACATTGTCAAATTATTTTTTGAGGGTACAGGAGTTAGATGGATTATTTGTCTGATTTGAGCTTTGTTAAGCGATTAAAATGGGCCTGGTCTAACTCGTATAATAGTCTCCTAAAAATATGGAAAACCCAAAGCCTGCGTCTAAGCAATCTATATTTCGTTTTAAGCAATTTGAGGTAGACCAAACCGGTTGTGCCATGAAAATTAATACGGATGGGGTATTATTAGGGGCAATTGCCGAAGCAGATCAGCCACAACATATCTTGGATATTGGAACTGGGACAGGAGTAATTGCGCTAATGCTGGCCCAACGATTTGATAATGCTAAAATATATGCGGTTGAAATAGATGAAACTGCTGCTAAAACTGCTGAACGCAATTTTAAAAAGTCTATCTACGCAGAGCGATTGTGGCTCAGCAATATAGCTATCCAGCAATTTAATAATCAACAGCAATTTGATCTAATTGTAAGCAATCCACCTTATTTTGTTAATGATCTGGTGAGTGCAGAAGAAAAGAAAGGCCTAGCAAGGCATACTGATCACGTTTTTTTTGAAGAACTCTTGGATAAAGTAAATTCTTTGCTTACTAAAGATGGCTCATTTTGGTTTGTGCTCCCTGTTAAGCAATCAAAACTGATGGTAGAGCGGGCGGCTAACAGCCAACTTTACCTAACAAAGTTGATCCATTTGCATTCTGACAAAACTAAGCCCGAATTTAGACGCATAGCCTGCTTAAGCCGAAAAGAACTTCCGCTCAAAGTTGATCATTTTTATATTTATGAAGCAGAAAAAGTGCATACCAAAGCTTACCGCGGGCTTTTGAAGGATTTTTTTTTGAGATTGGGATAGTCCAGGAGGCCGAAAGTCCAAAAGTCCAAAATGCCAAAATGTCCGGAAGTCCGGAAGTCCGATAATTTTAAACGTTAAGGTACTAAAAATCGTGTAATCCTAATCCGATAGCTATCGGTAGAGTGTAATCATCCGCGAAGCGAAATAAAGGAGAGTCCAAAAGTCTACCCGCGGAGCGTATTAAAGTTAAATTAATAAATTTGAGCCCATTATTAAACACTAATCGCCTGCTACATGAAAAAAATTGGCCTCCTCTCTGATACCCATAGTTTTTTAGATGATGCTGTGTTTAAGTATTTTGATGAATGCGATGAAATTTGGCATGCTGGCGATTTTGGCGAGGGTGTAGCAGAACCTTTAGCAGCCTTTAAGCCCTTGCGAGGGGTGTATGGAAATATTGATGGAAAAGATATCAGGTCTGCCTTTCCAGAGCACCTTAGGTTTAAATGTGAAGAGGTTGATGTTTGGATGACACATATCGGAGGATATCCCAATCATTATGCCCCGGCCGTAAAACAAGAAATTTACACTAAGCCGCCAATGCTATTTATTAGCGGACACTCGCATATTTTAAAAGTTATTTACGACGAAAAAATAAAATGTTTGCATATAAACCCCGGTGCTGCGGGAAAACATGGTTGGCATAAAGTAAGAACTTTGATTCGTTTTTGCATTTCTGAAGAAAAAATACATACCTTAGAGGCCATAGAATTAGGGATTAGATAACGTAAAAAGTACACTAAGTAAATATGTCAGGTATAAAAACACTAGGTCAGTTCATTATCGAAAAACAGGCCGATTTCTCTTGGGCCAAAGGCGAACTTTCGAGACTATTGAGAGACATTGGGATTGCTTCAAAAATCGTGAACCGTGAAGTTAACAAAGCAGGATTAGTTGATATTTTGGGTGATGCCGGAACAATGAACATTCAAGGCGAAGGCCAAAAAAAATTAGATGTATTTGCTAATGAGCAGTTTATATCTGCATTAACCAGCGGTGGGGAGTGTTGTATTGTTGCCACAGAAGAAGAAGATGAGTTTGTACCCATCGACTCGCCGGTATCTAAAAATGCCAAATATATCGTTTGTATTGATCCCTTAGACGGCTCATCAAATATTGATGTTAATGTGGCCGTTGGAACTATTTTTTCCATTTATCGCAGGAAATCTGTTGATGGAGATGCTACAATTGCTGATGTGTTACAAAAGGGAACGGATCAGGTTGCTGCTGGATATGTAATTTATGGATCATCAACTATGTTGGTTTATACTACAGGTAAGGGAGTAAATGGATTTACACTAGATCCTTCAATTGGCGAATTCTGTTTATCACACCCCGATCTTAAAATACCTGAAGATGGGATCATTTATTCTATTAACGAAGGTAACTATGTGCATTTTCCTGATGGCGTTAAAAAATATTTGAAATATGCCCAAGTAGAAGATACGGCAACAAGTAGGCCTTATACATCGAGATATATTGGCTCTATGGTAGCTGATATCCATAGAAACCTGATTAAAGGAGGGATTTATATCTACCCAACAACAGCAGCCTCACCCAATGGGAAATTAAGGTTGCTTTACGAGTGTAATCCTATGGCGCTTATTATTGAACAAGCGGGGGGTATCGCTTCTGATGGATTAAATAGAATTTTGGACATCGAACCCACAGAATTGCATCAACGTACTTCAATCTTTATCGGTTCGCCAAAAATGGTAAGATTAGCGGAATCTATGATGGCCGAATTTTCTCCCGTAAGGCCGTTGCCCGAAGTAAAAACGGAAGAAAAATTGGAGCAAATGGGGGTAATAGGGGGAATAGATTAATTAGTTTACAGTTCACAGTTTGTTAGAAACTAGTTAAACAATAAATTATCTGACTCCAATTTATAACGTAATTTAGTAATTCAATAAATTTTAAATCATGAAATCCATTCTAAAATCTTTTCTGTTGCTTTCGACCATTTGCTTTACACTTAGTGCAACAGCCCAAACCCCGGCTCCTAAGGCTAGTCCCGCAGCTACGGTAACAGGCAACGTTAAAAAAGCGGTGATTACTATTAATTATAGTAGTCCGGCGGTAAAAGGTCGCCAAATTTGGGGCGGATTAGAACCTTTTGATAAAGTATGGCGTGCCGGTGCCAATGAAGCAACTACTTTCGAAACCAATAAGGACATAAAGGTTGAAGGAAAACCTTTACCTGCCGGGAAATATAGTTTTTTCTTAATTCCTAGGACGAGTGGTACCTGGACAGCTATTTTTAATAAGGAAGCTAAACAATGGGGAGCTTTTACCTACAAAGAGGCGAATGACCAGCTAAGGGTAGATGTAAAAACCGTTGCGTTGAAAGAAACCCAAGAACGGTTGATTTACGAGATCAATAAAAAAGGTTTTGCTTTAAAATGGGATAAGATTAAGGTTCCAATAGCCATCAAATAAATAAACTATAAAGAAGAAGAGCTGTGTTATTTGAATAACACGGCTTTTTTGTTTCTAAGGTAAATGAGAAGTGTTACCATAAAGACACGAAGATTAATAAAAACCCAAATTAAAGTTCAAGGTCCTAAACGTTGCGTTCTCGGCGTAGAACTTTGCGTTCTGTGCGTTTAATTAATTAGCCGCAGATGCGCAGCTTACAATCGTGTAGTTTGGTACGGTCTATGGCATGTTAGATACCCGTTTCGCTAGAGCAGTGTATTGCTTTTACGTTCGTTTTCAAAAAAAACATCAACCCCCAACGCTGCTTTGTTTTGTGAAGCTGCAACGGCTAACCTATCACAGCGTTCGTTTTCTGGGTGTTCATTATGACCTTTTATCCAAATAAATTTAATTTGATGGATTTTATGGAGCGCTAGGTACTGTATCCAGAGATCTTTATTTTTCTTGTCTTTAAACCCTTTTTGTACCCAACCAAACACCCATTTTTTTTCTACAGAATCAACAACATATTTCGAATCAGAATAAATGGTTACCTGTTGGTTAGGGCTCTTGATGGCCTTTAGGCCCTCTATAACCGCTAAAAGCTCCATCCTGTTGTTTGTAGTTAAACGAAAGCCACCGCTAAGTTCTTTATAGTGTGATCCAGACCGCAAGATAACGCCATATCCCCCTGGACCAGGATTTCCGCTTGCTGCACCGTCTGTGTAGATTTCTATCATTAACGCAAAGCTAATAAAAAGTCCGAAAGTCGGGAGTCGGAGATTCCTTGGGTCTGAAGTTGAGAATTTAGTTAAATGGACCCCATAGTCGAGAAGTCCAAAAGTCTTGCATGAATGAGTCGAAAGTTGCGAGTAGGGAAGTCTGCAGTTAAGTGCTCTAAGCATAAAGCCCAAAAGTCCAACATGTTGGGTTATCCTGATCACTAAGTATGAACAAAAAGCAATCCCTACGATAACCAGCTCCTCTTCTTCAGGAGAGGCGGGGGTGAGGTTTATTTTAAAATAAATTTGAATAGCCTATTAAAAATCGTATTTTTGTATCTCTGAAAAAAACATGGTGGTTTTAGCTCAGTTGGTTAGAGCATCGGTTTGTGGTACCGAGGGTCGTGGGTTCGAGCCCCATATTCCACCCCAATTTTTTTGAAGGCCTTAGTTTATTCTAAGGCCTTTTTTTTGTGTGATAGATTAGGGTGGTTTAGCTCTCCCGATAGCTATCGGCACGGTTAGAGCATCCCGACATGTGCCGGGAGGGTTGTGGGTTCGAGCCCCATTCCCGATAGTAATTGGGATTGAAAGCCTTAGTTCTACTAGGGCCTTTTTTATTTCCGGACTTTAAGGGATTATTTAGGTCGCCGCAATCTCGGGGTAGAGGATTATGGTTTTATCCTATCGCCAAAAGCAATTATAATCACATTAAACCTAAATGCCCTCCATTAAAGACAAGACATTTAGGCCAAAGCTGCGACATTAGGAAAAAAAAGATAAGCTCATACGCCGAAGGCATTTACTTATACCTTGTAGAAAAAGCACCTTCTGTAATAAGCTGATCTGGATTGGTAGCTAGAGCATTGGTTACCAATGTTGCAGAGAATGTTCCCGTTATGGTGTTATTAACCTGATCGATTGCTGTAACTATAACCGTTGCGCTACCGCCTGCCTTTTGGCTTGTCCATGATCCCGAGGTCCCTAAGCCGATTACTTGGTATGCCGATAAGGTATAGGTAAACACGGATGTAGTGGTGCCATTGCAAACATAAGTACCAGGAGAGGTTACATTATCCAACTTAAACGCCAGCCTGTGGGTCTTGGTCCCTGCTTTTTGGGGGGGACCATCCAAGTATTCGCCCGACAAGCTAAGCACGTTCGATAGGTAACTGCTTGTACCGGCCAATGAAAGCGGACTGCCATTAAGCTTACAAGAAAATACAGATGTATGGCCATAGGAAGTAAAGTTATAGGTACCCACATCAACCTGTTGACCGCTGCTAACCGAAACCTTTTGCGTAACTGGTGGTGTAAATTTATCGGCCTCAATAAATGTGATTGAATAAGCGCTGGATGGAGGTAAGTTAGTAAGCGTGAAGTTACCAGTAACCGGATCAGGCGTAGCAGTGATGAGGTACATCGGATTATTGGTAATGGCCCAAACTGAAACTGCAGCACCTGCAGGACTGATCTTTCCGATGATGCTGCCATTATTAGTGTTTTCTGCAAAAGTTATTATTCCAAGGTCAATATTTTGCCCAGCTGTTAGCTTAATACTTTTAGGTGCTGGTGCCATGTATCTCGCATTTGATGTAAAGCTAAGCGTATATTCGCCCGCTGCCAGATCGGCAAATTTGAAATTACCCTTGGTGTCGTAGGTGGGATTATAGCTAATGGTTTGTCCATTAACGTTACTACTGGCAACCACACCCTCAGCTGCACCGTTTAAACTAAATGTACCGGTAATGCTACCTTTTTCTGGCACTGGATCTTTGCTTTTGCGACAGGAACTGATACCTAGAATCACTACAAACAAAAAAAATAATCTTATTTTCATCATGTTTTTTTTTAGTATAGTCCAAAGTTAAAGACAACCGTATATTTAGGCAATCCCCCAGATTGCGGTATTTTTAAATCCGTGGCAAAAGTAATCCGATGAATATAATATCTTCGTACCTATGAGATTTGACCAGGCTGTAAACTATTTCATGCCAAAGGCGATGCGTTATCATAAAACCCATTTGCGATACGATGAATTTCGAGTAATCGTGAGTTCAACGCTTATCGGTGTACCGCTGATGCTAATGTTTCCAGGCTTCGTTTATTATATGCATAAACCCGTCCTCGGCTATTTCATCAATATTGGTCTTATCGTGCTCCTGCTTCTCTCAATCAAGAACCTAGGACATTACCGTATCCCCATGACTTTAACCGCACTGTCTGCCTATTGGATTATGTACGACTGGATTCGGGATTCTGGGATGATCTACTCTTCTAATTTGTCGTTTGTGCACGTGAATTTGCTAGTGGCTATCTGGGTAGACAAGAAATATGGATGGTGGACCATCTTCGGTAACCTTGGGTTATTAGGGTTTATTTATTATCAAACCGTTCATTTGGGAATAGTCGGGTCTGTTTACCAGCTTATTGGTAGTCCCCTTTATGCTTTCGGGATGAATGTGCTAATCACCCTTTTTTTCGGTGGATTTATGGCCTATCAGCAATATGATCAGGAACGTGACCGGAATAAAATTAAGGAACTACAAGACAAGAAGATCGATCTTCTTGATGAGGCGGTTAAGCAGCGTACAGAACAGCTTAATAGTATGCGAGAGACCATTGCAACGGATTTTCACGATGAAACCGGCAACATGTTATCCGCTATTACCAGACAGGCATCTCTCTTAAAGTTAAAACTTGATCAACACGACCAGGTACAGCCAATTGTGGCTAGCATCATCCACAATAGCAACGCTTTGTATGCTAGCAGTAAGGATTTTTTGTGGCACCTTAACCATAACAGTGATGACCCGCAGGAACTTTTCAGCTATCTCACCGCGTATGGCCAGCGCTATTACAATCAGTTCGATATTGCATTCTCTTCAACTGCAGAGGCCTGTAATCCACAACAGTTAGGCCCGATGGCTGCCCTTAATGTACTTTTCATTTTTAAGGAGGCGATGACCAATGTGGTTAAGCATGCCAGCGCTACAGAGGTTACCCTAACCATGACATGTTCATCATCCGAAGAGATTTGTTATGCGCTCATTGATAATGGTTCATGGAAAACCGCAGACACCACAAGTGGGCATTATGGACTAGCAAATATGGAACGGCGTTGCCAAAAAAATGGCTTTGGATTCGGTTTAGTGAAACAACCTAGTGGAACACGCATTGAAATCAGCATTCCGGTAAACAACTTCAACACAAATTCATGAACAAGCGGATCACTATCGTAGAAGATAACAGCAAGATCAGTGAGGGATTCGCAGCGCTGATTGAAAATACTCCCGGCTATGAGCTGGCCGGACAATACCGGACCTGCGAAGAGGCATTGAAAAATCTAGGTACTGATGCGTGCGATCTTGTGCTAATGGATATTGACCTGCCTGGTATCGATGGTATCGAAGGCACTCTCCGGATTAAAAAGCAGCGGCCAAACTGTATCGTTTTGATTATTACCGTTCTGGAAGACAGTGATAAAGTTTTCCGCTCGTTGTGCGCTGGCGCTGGTGGCTATATTGTTAAGAACTCAGATACTGATCAGATTCTCCAAAACATGGCCGAAGCATTTGCTGGCGGCGCTCCCATGAGCCTACAGATTGCCAAGATGGTGGTACAGTCTTTTATGCGTTCCCACGATTCCCCACTGTCAGAACGTGAAACCGAAGTACTAAAAGGCATTGCAGAAGGAAAAAGCTATACTAAGATTGCCCTTGATCTCTTCCTTAGCAAGGAGACGGTGCGTAGTCACATCAAAAATATTTATCACAAACTGGCCGTCAACAGCAAAGCTGAAGCACTTAAGGTTGCTGGAACCAATAAATGGATTAGCTGAAAGACTTGTTTGGTGCTTAAGGCATTTCTTTGGGAAAAACTGCTAACTCAAGACCGCCTTTTCATACTTCTTTGCCAGAAAGGAACTTTCTTTATAAGCAAGTATTAGGTAAAGTGCAACAGGAATAAGAAATAATAGGTATTGGACTGGAATAAAAATCAACGATTTTATACAATAAACCAGACAGGTTATCATTACTAGGGCCATTAACACGTTCATTATGATTGCAAAAAATGAATGTGTTTTCTTCTCTTCGAACACCCGTTCTACTACTACACTCGCCAAATCGATTTTTAAAGTTTCTAATTTAAAATCTTCATTGATAAAATGATAAAGCTCAGTATAGGTTGCTAAGGCTTTGTTGCAACCTGGGCATTCATTTATATGCGATTGAAACAATTCTATATTGCCCATAAACTCGCCGTCCATATAATTCTGAAAGTCTTCTTCTGTATAATGATCTAAGTTATCCATTGATTGCTATATGATGGGTTAATAGTTCCTTTAATTTTACTCTTGCCCTAAAAAGATGGCTTTTCACCGTATTAATGGGCATCTCTACGATTGTACTTATTTCTTCTAATGATAATTCTTCCTGATGGAAAAGTAATAAAATGCTTTCTTGTATGCTAGGTAATTTTTTAATAGCCTCTGTTAAAAGCTGTTGATTTTGTTTTTTAATTAACAATCCCTCGGGATTTGGTGTATTTTCCTCAATCACAACCGTTTCTGCATTACTCTCGTTCAATAGATCCTCTAGCGAAATATTCTTTTTCCTTTTTAGAAAATTTATAGACGTATTATAAGCAATATTACCAATCCAAGTAGAAAGCTTTGATTTAAACTGAAAGGTATGCAGCTTTTCATAAACCTTTAAGAACACATCCTGCGAGATATCCTGGCGGTCGTTTTCATTTTTGATCAAAGGTATAACAATATGAAAAACCAAGCTCTCATACTTTCTCACGAGCCTTTCAAATGCTGCTTTCTGATGTGATAAGACATCTTTCACCAATAAAAAATCAGACTGTTCAGACTCCATGGATTTTTAATCTGTTGAATTTGACAAGTGGCCCCCTTTAAAGTTGCACTAAAAGGTAATTAAATTTAATACTAATTTTTTTGCAACTTTATTGCAGAACGACTGTCTGATTGGGCAAATCAAAATATAAGATCATGAAGAAATATGTTATTACCTTTTTCGCAATAGTTGCTTATCAGTTAAGTAATGCACAAGAAGTGGTGAGCAGAACCTTGCCCTTCGACCCCAATCAAAATAAGCTCATTCCAGACAAGGTTTTTGAATTCGGTGTTCCGATGGTGTTTTTGATCTTAATTCTTAACACCATTGTAACGGTACTAAAAAATAGGGCCGATCAACAGTTAAAACTTAAAATGGTAGAAAAAGGGATAAGCGAAGAAACACTGATCCAGATTTTTAAGGAAAGTAATGCCATCGCCAAACTACAGTCGCTCAAATATTTCCTGGTCTGTATTGCCCTCGGCATTTCTTTAATTGTGATCCATTTCTGTAAGGATGCGCTTATCAATCAATCCGGATACATGGCACTGGGGATCATTTTAACCTTCACATCGATCTCGTTTTTTATCTACTATCAAATTCTTCAGCGTAAAGCTTAATCTCAAACATTCTTAAATTTTTAGTCATGAAGTTAATTAAAACAACATTCATAGGCATAGCCTTGTCCTTTTTGTTGCTATTGTCAGCAAACTTATTCGCGCAGAGCGATAATGGAAATGAACCCATAAACATGGGTCAACAACAAATCATTATAGAAAAAGCAATTATCCTTTTAAAGGAGAATTACGTCTTTCCTGAGCGGATCAAAAAAATTGAAACGGATATCAAAAGCAAATTAAAAAATGCCGGATATCAGCAATATGCTACGTTATTTGATTTCTTGGAGCAACTTAATAAAGATTTCGAAGTTGCTGGTAATGATCATCACTTAAATATCTTTTATGGGCCACAATATGTGAAAAAGATCATTGCTGCCGCAAATAGTACAGATAAAAGCGATGAAAAAGTACCTGAAGAATTTATAAGAATGGTGAAATATGAAAATTACTTCATCAAAAAAACAGAACGATTGGATGGCAATATCGGCTACCTGAAATTTAACAAATTTGAAGAACTACAATTTGCCAAAGGGGCCTTAACAAGTGCTATTAGTCTGATTTCGAATTCAAATGCCATTATCGTAGACTTAAGGGAAAACGGTGGAGGAAGTGCAGAGACCGTACATTTTCTCGTAAGTCATTTTTTACCAGACTCAACAAAATTAGGAACATTTAAAAGTAAGAATGCTTCCGAAACCAAAGAACTGTGGACAATAAAAGATCCCGCCATCAAGAAAATAGATTCTCGGGTGCCTCTTTATATTCTTGTAAGCAAAAGAACATCATCTGCCGCAGAATCTTTTGCGTATACGCTACAACAGTTTAAAAGAGCTATGATAGTTGGCGAGCAAACCCATGGTGAAGCAAATCCGGGTCTTAGATTGGTTATAAATGAGAAGCTTTACATGATTGTACCAACCCATGTTAATCGTAGTGCAGTTACGGGTACAAACTGGGAGGGAGTGGGTGTTACGCCAGATATAAAAACCAGTCTTGAGCTTTCACTGCCATCAGCTTTGCTAGAAATTTGTAAACTGTTGGCAAATACTGACAATAAACTTTATAAATGGATGCAGACTGAATTTGAAGCCCAATTATCCCCTGAATTGCCTAAAGAAAACTTCATTAAAGCTCTATTAGGAAATTACGGGGAACAAAAATTTGCCTTGGAAAACGGAAATCTTTACTTTATTTCTAAAACGAACAAGCGCAAAATGAATTATTTAAAAGATGGCCTATTTGCAGTTGAAGGAAGGAAAGACTACCGAATTGCGTTTGATCCTAACAGCAACGTGATTGATAAAGTAGAATTTAGATGGGATGATGGCACGATAGATAAATATAAGAAGATGGATTAAAAATTTTAGACAGAGAAAAGGTTCATTTCTAAAGATTTGAACCTTTTTTATTGCAAAAATTTTATTGCTACCTTGTTTTTGTTTAATACCTATGCTTAAGTAATTGAAGAATCATATTACCCAGATCATGAAAACTCAAGTATTAATCGTAGGTGCAGGTCCAACAGGCTTAGTACTTGCACTATGGCTTACTAGAATGGGAATTAGCGTTCGCATTATTGATAAAACCAATACTTCAGGAACGACATCCAGAGCCACCGTATTCCATGCTCGAAATCTCGAATTTTATCATCAATTAGGTATCGATCAAAAGGCAATTGATAAAGGAATCCACTTTAACGACATCAATCTTTGGGCAAAGGGAAAAAAAGCGGCACATGTTTCGTTCTCGAATATTGGTACACCAATAAGTCCCTATCCCTATGCCTTAATCTTCCCCCAAGATAAACATGAACAGTTCTTGATAGATGAACTCAAAGATTTAGGCGTAAGCGTAGAACGAGAAACAGAGTTGGTATCTTTTAACAACTCCAGGTCAGGGGTAACCGCCCAGCTTCAAAAACAAAATAAAATGGAGGAAATAACTGCTATGTATTTAGCAGGTTGTGATGGGGCACATTCTACAGTACGCAAAAAGGAGGAAATCAACTTTGTTGGTGGGGCTTATGCACACACATTTTATGTAGCTGATGTTGAATGTAGCGGTCCCGTAGCCAACGGACAAATGCATGGAGCAATAGATAAATCAGATTTTTTTGTGGTTTTTCCTATGAAAGGAGAAAACAGGGTACGTTTAATCGGAACTATATACAACGAAAACCCATCGGAGGATAAGGAACTGACATGGCAAGATGTTAGCAAAGACATTATCGAAAGGATGAAAATTACCATACATCACATCAACTGGTTTTCTACGTATCGTGTTCATCACCGTGTTGCGGAAAGCTTTAGAAAAGATCGGATTTTTCTTCTGGGAGATGCAGGGCACATACATAGTCCGGTAGGCGGACAGGGAATGAATACTGGTGTTGGCGACGCCATTAACCTGGCCTGGAAAATTCGTGATGTGCTTAACGGTAAGGCCCATGATATGCTTTTAGATACTTATAGCACTGAAAGAATGGCTTTTGCACAACTACTTGTTCAAAGCACAGATAGGGCTTTTAGCTTTGTTACCGCAAGAAGTTCATTCGCCACGTTCGTTCGAATGCACGTGGTACCAAATGTAGTGCCCCTGCTTTTTAGGTTTACCTGGTTTAGGAGAATGATATTTTTAACCATGTCACAAACTCGGATCCAATACCGTAATAGCAAACTCAGTGATGGGAAAATAGGTAAAATTCAAGGCGGGGATAGATTGCCCTGGACCGGGGATAACTTCGAAAGTTTAAAAACCTTACAATGGCAACTGCACTGCTATGGGAAACCTGAGCAAGAATTAACAAATTGGTGCAAAAGTAAACGCTTACAGTTCGAAATTTATCCCTTTACCGCTGCCGCAAAACGGGTTGGGTTAAAGGAAAATGCCGTGTACGTAATCAGGCCTGATGGCTATATCGGACTGGCTCAAACAGATGGTAGATTAGAACCAATCAAAAATTACCTAACCATTTGGCATATAATTACATAAACACCATCTTTAATTCGCAAAACCTACAAGAATAAAATTAATTCTAATAAAACATTTTATTGTAACTCACGTTAACCCAAGTGATTAATTAATAAACTCACCGGATGGTGGGCATATTTACGTGAAAAAAACTTAGTCTACCTATGTTTAAGTAAATGAATTGACCCTTAACGATAGACGTATTGTTAAGGGTTATTTTTTTGACGTTAACATTGAAACGTTGTAATGTTAGTTCAAGGGTTTTTTGTAGTTTTAGCTTTAGCTTTAACATAAAATGAAGAACTCTCCGACCCTGGTATTTTCCTTAACTCTATCAATCTCTCTTGCCTTAAGCTTTAAGGTTAAAGCACAAATTCTCAATACCAAGAAACCGAATATCATATTAATCGTAACCGATGATTTAGGCTATGGCGATTTGGGTGTCTTTTACCAAAACCTTCGCAAGAGTAAAAATGAAAGGGCCGAACCCTGGATGCAAACCCCTAATCTTGATCAATTGGCAGCCAGTGGAGCGATGTTAACCAATAATTATGCTGCGGCACCGGTCTGTGCGCCTTCCCGTGCCTCGATGATGTTGGGTGTAAGTCAAGGCCATGCAAACGTTCGAGATAACCAGTTTGATAAAGCAATCGAAGATAACTACACCATTGGGAACGTATTACAGTCTGCGGGCTATACCACCGCTGCAATTGGGAAATGGGGCCTGCAGGGGGTAACAGCTAGTTGGCCTGCGCATCCCTTAAATAGAGGTTTCGATTACTTTTTTGGCTATATGAGACATAGTGATGGACATGAACATTATCCTAAAGAAGGCTTGTATAGAAAACCAAAAGAAGTTTGGGAAAATAGAACTGAATTGAGCAGCAAATTGGACAAATGTTATACCGGTGATCTTTTTACTGCTGTTGCCAAAAAATGGATAGTGGATCAAACTAGATCCAAACTTATCAAACCCTTTTTTATGTTCCTGGCTTATGATAATCCACATGCCGCCTTAGAATTACCAACCCAGCAGTATCCCGCGCAAGGAGGTTTAAAAGGCGGATTGCAATGGGTGGGTAAGCCAGGAGAAATGATTAATACCGCTTCGGGTAAAATAGATTCGTATGTTCATCCAGATTATCGAGATGCAACCTATGATCATGATCATAATGCAGCCACTCCAGAAATTCCCTGGCCCGATACGTTTAAAAGATATGCCACTATCGTGCGCCGGATAGACGATCAGGTGGGCGATCTAATCCAGCTGCTAAAAGACCTGAAGATCTATTCAAATACCATGGTTGTTTTCACATCTGATAATGGCCCCTCAATAGAATCCTATTTACCGAAAGAATTTACCCCAAACAGACCCGATTTTTTTAATAGCTTCGGCCCATTTGATGGTATCAAAAGAGACGTTTGGGAAGGAGGGATGAGGATGCCGACCCTGATATCTTGGCCAAATCTGATTAAACCAAGCCTTATACTGGAAAACCCATCCATCTCGTATGATTTTTTACCAACCTTTGCCCAAGCGGCAGGATTAACTATTCCTGTTAAAGTTAATGGCGTTTCATTGCTCTCCCAACTTACTGGCGTGGGAAAGATTAATAAAAGCTTTATCTATACCGAATATTTTGAGAAAGGAGCCACTCCCGATTTTGATGAGTTTGATAAAAGCCATCAGGGCAGGCGAAGAAATCAAATGCAAATGATCAGAATGGATGATACATTGGCTGTGAGATATAACATTAAATCTGCTGATGATGATTTTGAAATCTATAACATCAAAACAGATAAACAACAGGTAAATAATTTAGCTAAAAGTGGAGATCATTCTGCTATGCAAAAATTTGTTAAAGCGAAGGTTTTGCAGGTAAGACTAGCGGATACATCGGCGCAAAGACCTTATGACAATGCCCCGATCGAAGGGTTAAAAAATGGAAATTTTAGGGATGGATTAATCTGGAACAGTTACCAAAACAGTTCCAAATGGATTCCTGAAGTTTCGGGCCTATCGCCATTTAAGACAGGAAAAATAGCCAAACCTGAGGCCATCCTATTGCCCGCTGATCAAGGAAATTTAATTGTTTACAGGGGTTTTATTTTAATTAAAGAAGCCGGAAGTTATAATTTTCAGCTTTCGGCCAAAGGAAAGGCATTCCTAAAAATCCATGATATCAATTTAATTGATGAAGACTATGGCTATCAATCAAATACAGTTAAAATTTGCAGTTTAAACTTAAAAGCTGGATACCATCCCATTACCTTATTTTATCTGAAAGAAAAAGGTGCCGCTAAACCGGAAATTAACTTAAAGGTTAACAATCTCAAATCAACTCAGGATCCTATACAATTTTTTAGTTTAGGTAAATAAAACGTGTAAGTTTTTACACAAATTGGGGAATTATTTCAACTGTGTCGACAATACATTTTTACGTTATCCTTCATAAAACGATGGTCCTAGACCTGAGAGGTAAAAATCAGCTGCTTTTTTCGCGGCAGCAGTGGTTAAAATTTGTGGAACAACCTGTGCGACTATAAATCTTTGCCGACCAGTGGTTTGTGGCTTTTAATTTGTTTTAGGTTAAAGGTTAATTAAACCAATAAGTAATTATTTGATGGAGCAAGGGAATATGATAATGATTGTAGATGATAATCCAATCGATCAGATGATTACAACGCACATTGTTAAAATGGTGTTCGCGAATAGGGAGATTGTGGTTATGCAAAGTGCCATGGCTGCGTTAGAATATCTACATCACAATCAGCATGATCCTAAATTTATCCCATCATTGATTCTGCTTGATTTGGATATGCCAGGAATGAATGGTTTCGGCTTTTTAGCTCAGTTTTCGGCTTTTGGAGAAGCAGTGAAAAAAGCGTGTAAGATTGTGGTATTAACGGCTTCGAAGGTAGCTTCTGATATAAAATTAATGCAGGCAGATCCGCATGTAGCACAGCTGATAGCAAAACCACTTAGCAAAAACGCACTTGTACCAGTGATATAGAAGTAATTAATACTCTACTAATGAAAGATCCCGGTTTACCTGGGATTTTTTTACCTCGTCCCCGCCTCTGCTAAAGGAGAGGGGCTGATTTATCGTAAGGGAATCTTCAAGTTACTATGGCCAATTTCCAGGCTCAACCTATACTTATTTCGTCCTTCGAAGGCTCCGACTTTCGGACTCAATCCCCTGTTAGACTTTTGGACTTCTCGACTTCTGGACTCCATTAAGAGCAATTTTCAAGTTCAACTACGGACTCTCGGACTTCCGGACTTTTCGACTCAATCCCCTCTTGGACTTTTGGACTTCTCGACTTCTGGACTCCATTATGAGCTTAATTTTCAAGTTCAACTACGGACACTTGGACTTCCGGACTTTTCGACTCAATCCCCTGTTGGGCTTTTGGACTTCTCGACTTCTGGACTCCATTATGAGCTTAATTTTCAAGTTTAACCTAACTCTGATAACGATTGCACACTTATTTTCTACGATTTAGTTTCATTTAGGGTTAAAACTGTGTAGACTTGTTATTGAAAACCAATATACCTGTACTGTCAATGAAACAATTATCGTACATCTTCCTTGCGCTTTTTTTTTGTGCTCCGTTTTTTGTTAATGCCCAATCTGCTAGTGAGAAGAACTATTCTTTCGCTAATCTTCCCGTAATTGCTAAAACGTCTTTCAGGAAAGATACCCTCAACATCCTAGCATTTGGCGCCAAGGGCGATGGTTTAACCCTAAATACCAAAAGCATTAACAATGCAATTATTGCTTGTAATAAAAAAGGTGGTGGGGTAGTACTGGTTCCCAAAGGCATGTGGCTTACTGGTCCGATAGAACTAAAAAGTAATGTAAACCTTCACCTTCAGGCTAACGCCATTCTTCAATTTACAACAGATTTTGACCAATATCCCTTAGTGGCAAGTAATTGGGAAGGTTTGCCCCAAATGCGCAACCAATCGCCCTTATGGGCTACAAACCAGCAAAATATTGCCATAACGGGATTGGGGATTATTGATGGTGCTGGAGATGCATGGCGAATGGTTAAAAAAGATAAGTTAACCGAAAGTCAGTGGGCAAGATTGATAGCATCTGGAGGAATACTTAGCGACGATAAAAAAACCTGGTACCCATCAGAAAAAACATTCAAGGGCTCAAAACTGAAAAACCCTGGAGAAATTACAGGCGATAAGACTCCTGAATTCTATAATTCGATTAAAGATTTTTTAAGACCTAATCTGTTGGTTCTTACTTCATGCAAGAAAATTTTGCTAGAAGGGATTACCTTTCAGAATTCGCCTGCTTGGAACCTTCATCCACTGATGTGTGAAGATCTAACTGTTAGAAATGTGTATGCGAAAAACCCTTGGTATGCTCAAAATGGAGACGGTATCGACATTGAATCCTGTAAAAACGTATTAATCGAGGGCAGTACTTTCGATGTGGGTGATGATGGAATTTGTATCAAATCTGGTCGTGATGCCGCAGGTAGAAAACGGGGTATGCCAACCCAGAATGTAATCATCCGCAATAGCACGGTTTACCATGCCCATGGGGGATTTGTGATTGGAAGTGAAATGTCTGGAGGAGCTAAGAATATATTTGTGTCTGACTGTTCGTTTATAGGTACAGACATCGGCCTCCGTTTTAAAACTACTAGGGGAAGAGGGGGAGTGGTAGAAAAGATCTATGTTAAAAACATTAACATGAAAGATATTGTTGGCGAAGCCATTTTGTTTGATATGTACTATGCAGCAGTAGATCCGGTTCCATTAAAGGGAGAAAAACGAGAAGCGCCAAAGGTAGAACTGTTCCCTGTAACCGAAGAAACCCCCATTTTTAGGAATTTTAATATCGAAAATGTAGTATGTGACGGCGCTTCAAAAGCAGTATTTATTAGAGGATTGCCAGAGTTGAGCATCAGCAATATTAAAATAACTAATTTAAACATCAAAGCAAAAGAGGGGATCGATATCCAAGAAGCAAAAAATGTAACGTTAAGTAACATCAATTTGCTTGTAAAAGAGGCAGATCCATTAATTAATATTCAAAACGGTAACAATATCAGTTTCGAACGCGTTAATTATAACACAGCTAAACTGCTGCTTCGCATTAGTGGCGACCGAAACAGTGCCATTAAAACTACAGGTTTAGATGCCACTAAAGCAACGGTAAAAACAGAATTTGTGGCAGGAGCCGACGAAAAATCAGTACAGATCAATAAATAACATGAACAAATCGATAGTCAAGTTTTTAATCTTCGCCTTCTTTGTCGGATCAGCGTTCCAAAGCAAGGCCCAAACAAAGCCTCTCTCCCAACAAATGGCCGATCAGGTGTTGGCCCTGTCAAAAGATTCGCTAGATAAAAGTACGGGTAATTTCCGACCAGTTAAATGGTCGTATGATCAGGGAGTGATTTTAGAAGGTATAGATGCGGTTTGGAGAAGAACAGGTAATGGAGATTATTTCAGGTACATGCAGAGCTGCATGGATTTTTTTGTAACTAAAGATGGTACAATCAATACCTATAAACAAACCGATTTTAACATCGATAATGTAAAAAACGGACGTAGTTTATTGAGTTTGTACAAATTAACGGGTCAGCCTAAATATTTCAAGGCGGCTACCTTGTTGTGGGACCAGCTACAGCAGCAGCCCCGTACCACTGAAGGTGGGTTTTGGCATAAAAAAATCTATCCGAACCAAATGTGGCTGGATGGTTTATATATGGGAGAACCATTTTATGCAGAATATGCGGCACTAATTAAAAACGATAAAGCTTTTGACGACATCGCCAATCAGTTTATTTGGATGGAAAAAAACTCCAGGGACGCAAAAACCGGGTTGCTATACCATGGTTGGGACGAATCTAAAGCAGAACAATGGGCCAACAAGACCACGGGCAGATCACCCAATTTTTGGGCCAGGGCCATGGGATGGTACGGAATGGCTTTGGTTGATGTGCTTGATAATTTCCCCACCACCCATTCAAAACGTAAAGAACTGATAGCCATTTTAAATCGTTTTGCTGTTGCTACGCAAAAAGTTCAGGACCCTAAATCTGGTTTATGGTACGATATTTTAGATCAACCGCAACGTAAAGGGAATTACCCCGAAGCATCGGCCTCAAGTATGTTCGTTTATGCATTGGCCAAAGGGGTTCGTATGGGATATTTGCCAGCTACTTATTTCGCAGTGGCGGATAAAGGATATAACGGGATAAAAAAGGAATTTATTGAACCGGTTTCTGCCGATAGAGTTAATCTAAAAGGAACAGTGGCTGTTTCTGGATTGGGAGGTAAACCTTATCGTGATGGTACTTTTGACTATTACATCAGTGAAAAAGTAATTACTAACGATGCGAAAGGGGTTGGTGCATATTTATTGGCTGCCAATGAAATCGAAATCGCAAAATTACCGAAACCGGGTTTAGGCAAAACGGTACTATTGGATTCATATTTCAACAACGAATCGAGAATAGACCAGAGCAACAATTCAATTTCTTGGCATTACAAGTGGGATGAGCGAGACAACGGAGGCTTTTCTTTCTGGGGTGGATTATTCAACAACGCTGGTTACAAAACCAATACGCTTTACCAGGCGCCCACTGCAGTTAATTTAAAAGGGGCATCGGTGTACATTATTGTTGATCCAGATATCGAAAAGGAAAATCCGAAGCCAAATTTTGTGGCAGCGGCCGATATTACGGCAATTACTAATTGGGTAAAAGCGGGAGGTGTGCTCGTATTAATGGCAAATGATGCGCCAAATGCCGAGTTAGCTCATTTTAATAAGCTGGCCGCTAATTTTGGTGTGTTTTTTAATGGCGATAGCAAGGGTACCGTTCCAGTAGCTACCAATTTCGAAACCGCTAAAGTAGTTGTTCCTGCAGGAAATGAAATTTTTAAAACGGCAACTAATTTATTTATTAAAGAATATAGCAGTCTGAAACTTACGGCCCCCGCTAAATCTGTATTAAAGGATAAAGATGGTGCAGATGTAATGTCGGTAACCAAATTGGGCAAGGGAACCGTTTTTGTAATTGGTGATCCATGGCTCTACAATGAATATGTAGATGGAAAAAAATTACCCGCAGGATACGATAATTTTAAAGCAGCGGGTGATTTGATAAACTGGATAGTTAAACAACAAGTTAAATAATGTTAGAAGCCCTTCGACTACGCTCAGGGTGGCAATCTTAATTTGATATAACTTTTAGCTTGTCATCTGAGCGTAGTCGAAGGACGGTGCAATCAATCGTGAAACAAACAACAATAATTAAAATCTGTGAAATCCTTATAATCGGTGTAACCACTCGCTATATGAAAAAACTAAAAATCTTATTCTATACACTCATCTGCATCAGCTTCTGTTCTTGTGCAACCGCTCAAAATACAGTACCGATCAATGCTAAAATTGATACCGTTGCCGAAAAAATGCTTATTTATCAACTAAGTAACGGCGCTTGGCCAAAGCAGCTTGAAGACGCAAGTGTGGTAAATTATAGCTTGCCAATTAATGAAGCATTATTGGCAAAAATTAAAGCTACTACAGAGAAACATGCCACAATTGACAATAGCGCAACGAGCAGAGAAATCAATGCCCTGGTAAAAGCCTACAAAGCCACCAATAATGCGGCCTACCTTAAGGCGGCAGAAAGAGGGATCGATTATCTCATTAAGGCACAATATCAAAATGGGGGATGGCCACAATATTACCCTGATAAGAGTATTTACCGGGCAGAAATTACCTATAATGATGATGCAATGATCAATGTCCTCAATATTATGTTAAACATTGCTACTCAAGCCAATGATTTTGATGTGGTAAATAAAAAATATATTCCTGCTGCGAAAAGTGCGATAGAGCGGGGATTGGATTGTATCATAAAAACACAAGTTGTTCAAAACGGCAAGCTTAGTATTTGGGCAGCACAATATGATCAAAATACGTTAAAACCAGCCAAAGCGAGAAATTTTGAGCCTGCATCACTGAGTACATCCGAATCGGTAGGTATTGTGAGGTTCTTAATGCGTCTTAAAAATCCTTCACCTGAGGTTAAGACAGCTATCTCTAGTGCGATAGATTGGTTTAACACTTCTAAAATCACAGGATATAAATTTGCTAGATTTCCAGATGGGAAAGATATGGGGCTTATCCCTGATCCAACCTCCACCATATGGGGCCGCTTTTACGATTTCCAAACGAACCAACCTATTTTTGGTGATCGAGACAATTCTGTAAAAACCAACGTAGCCGACATTAGCTTAGAGCGCAGAACCCACTATGGATGGTATGGCATCTGGCCAACTAATTTAATCGCAAAGGATTATCCAAAGTGGCAGAAAGCAAATAATTAGCTAATTGAATCGGGAACGATTGCGCAAATATTTGCGCTTAAATCGGGTTTTTACCAGCTAAAAATAGGTATAATTGTCTTAACCAAAGCTGAGATAGTCATTGTTCTATTTTTTCGGCAAACAATAATTGAAAAGCAGTATTTCGAAACAAATGATCTTATCTCAAGAAAATCTAAACCTTATTGCTATGGGAAATGTGGTTATGCCACAGCCTGATAGCTTTGAGTTTCCAGAAAAGGTATTACAATTCGGAACAGGCGTATTACTCCGCGGACTTCCAGATTATTTTATAGATAAAGCAAATCGTCAGGGCATTTTTAAAGGTAGGGTGGCAGTGGTAAAATCAACAGGAGGATCTACCACAGAATTTGATCAACAAAACTCGTTGTATACACTTTGTGTTAGAGGTATAGAAAATGGCGAGCCTGTAGCTCAAAATATCATTTCTTCGGCCATAAGCAGGGTAATTTCAGCCGATAACAATTGGAATGCCATCTTAACCATTGCCGAATCATCAAATTTACAGCTCATCATTTCCAACACTACCGAAGTTGGAATTCAATTGGTAAAAGAAAGTATTGATCAAAATCCACCAGTCTCATTTCCTGCAAAGGTATTAGCAGTTTTGCATCATAGATATACCACTTTTAAGGGGAGCCCAGAAGCAGGCCTCATCATTATCGCTACAGAATTAATTCCGGATAATGGAAAGAAACTCGGAGAATTTGTTTTAGAACTTGCAAAGTTCAATAACTTAAGTGCAGATTTTATTACCTGGTTAACCAGCCATAATCAATTTTGTAACTCATTGGTTGATCGAATCGTTCCTGGAAAACCCGATGCGCAGACTTTATCGAAGCTGCAAGAAGAATTAGGCTACACCGATAATCTAATATCGATGTGCGAACCTTATCGCCTTTGGGCCATAGAAGGTAATGAAAAAGTGGCCGAAGTTTTATCCTTTGCTAAAGCTGATAAAGGTGTGGTAATAGCAGAAGACATTGAAATTTATAGAGAGCTTAAAGTTAGGTTGCTAAATGGAACCCACACCTTAAGTTCGGGAATTGCATTTCTCTCAGGTATCGATACCGTAAAAAATGCGATGACAAATGAACAGATCAGAACGTACATCAATGTTTTAATGGCTACAGAAATCGGTCCGGCTATTCCGTACCACGTTACAACTGAGCAAACATCCGCCTTTGCTAACACCGTAAAAGATCGTTTTGCAAACCCATCTATTGAACATCTGTGGCTGAATATAACGTTCCAGTACACGATGAAGATGAAAATCCGCATCCTACCACTGTTGTTAAATCATTATAAATTGTTTACTAATGTGCCAGAGCTCATCGCCTTTGGCTTTGCCGCTTATTTAAGGTTTATGAAAGTGGATCGGCAAAAAGATAACCACTATTTTGGGGCTTTTAAAAATATCAATTACCGGATTACAGACGATAGTGCTGCCTATTTTCATGACAAAGCCGAGCTAGACGACATTGATTACGTAAAAACTATACTAAATGATGCGGATTTCTGGAAAACTGAATTAAATTTACTTAACGGATTTACACAGGCAGTGGCATCAAAATATGCAGTTATAGAAAGAGACGGTATAATGTTGGCATTGGCCGAATTAACAGACGTTAAATCTGCTGTCGTTTAACGCAATTGATTAAACCAATATGAAACAACAGGTCTTAAAAATACATCCTAAGGATAATGTACTCGTTGCATTAACTGATCTTAAGGCCGGGGAAACGGTTTTTTATCAGGGCCAATCCTACTTTCTTATCGATAATATTAATGCAAAGCATAAATTCTACATCAATACCATGAATATCGGTGATGAGGTTTATATGTATGGTACCTTGGTAGGCAAAGTGCAGTATCCGTTAAGTGCCGGTACATTAATGACAACCGACAACCTAAAACACGCGGCGGCACCCTATCAATATCGCCCGTATCAATATACTTGGGAGGCACCAGATGTTTCCAAATTTGTAGGACGCACGTTTAACGGCTACCATCGTGCTGATGGAAAGGTAGGTACGGCAAATTATTGGTTATTTATTCCTACTGTTTTTTGTGAGAACCGCAACCTGGATGTGATCCGTGAAGCCCTGCACAATGAATTAGGCTATGCAGTTACCGAAAAATACAAGTCGTACACCCATCAATTGGTAGAGGCCTACCAAAATGGCGTCGATGTTTCAACCTTATCAGCCCCGCTTTCTTTTGAAGGGGTTAAAAATAACCGTCCATTTAAAAATATAGATGGTATTAAATTTTTGAACCATCAAGGTGGATGTGGTGGAATTAGACAAGACTCAGCAATTTTAAGCAAACTACTGGCTGCCTATGCCGATCATCCTAATGTTGCGGGTGTTACCGTACTGAGTTTGGGATGCCAGAATCTCCAGGTTCAGGATTTTACACAAGATCTAAAGGATAGAAATCCTTATTTTAATAAACCGCTCTTCATTTTTGAGCAACAGCAATCGCAGAGCGAAGAAAGTATGATTGCCGAAGCGATAAAAAAGACATTTGAGGGTTTAATCGAAGCAAATAAGATCGAAAGATCCCCAGCGCCATTAAGCAAGCTCAATATTGGAGTAAAATGTGGGGGAAGCGATGGTTTTAGTGGTATTTCTGCAAATCCTGCGGTGGGCTATACCTCTGATCTGTTGGTAGCGTTGGGTGCTACAGTATTGTTGGCCGAATTTCCCGAATTATGTGGGGCCGAACAAAACCTGATAGACCGTACGAAAGATGAATTAGCGGCCAAAAAATTTATTAACCTGATGGGCGCTTATAGTCAGGCCGCTGAAAATGCTGGCTCTGGTTTTCATATGAACCCTTCGCCAGGTAATATCAAAGACGGATTGATTACCGATGCGATCAAAAGCAATGGTGCCGCTAAAAAAGGGGGTACCTCTCCCGTAGAAGATGTATTGGATTATACCGAACCCGCAACCAAAAGTGGTTTAAATCTGGTATGTACTCCTGGGAATGATGTAGAAGCTACAACTGGTAAAGCAGCAAGCGGTGCAACGCTGATCTTGTTTACAACAGGCTTGGGTACACCAACAGGAAATCCAGTTTGCCCAGTGATAAAAGTGTCCACAAATAATGCCTTAACAAGGCGCATGGGCGACATTATCGACATCAACACGGGGCCAGTAATAGAAGGCGAAAAGACCATTGAAGAAATGGGAGAAGATATTTTAGAATATTGTATTAAAGCAGCCAGTGGCGATGTAATCCCTAAATCTGTTTTACTTAATCAAGACGATTTTATTCCTTGGAAAAGAGGAGTGTCGTTATAACAAACTGCAGGGAGCATAGCGCATAGAGCACCATAATCCTCCATGCCCCATGCTCTATGCTTAATATCATAAAATGAAAATCATTCAAGCAGTACACTCCGAAGACTTTAAATCCTATCAGACCGATAAGATCAGAGAACGCTTTCTTTTAGACGGATTAAAAGAAAAGGACAAGGCAAATTTTGTTTATGCCCACTATGATAGGATGGTAACCGGATTAATTACACCAACAAACACCGTTGTACCTTTAGAAACCTATGCTATTTTACGCGCTGATTATTTCTTGGAAAGAAGAGAAATGGGGATCATCAATGTGGGTGGTGCCGGAACTATAGAGGCGGATGGCGAAAACTACGAACTAGCAAAACTAGATTGCCTATACCTTGGTAAAGGAGTAAAAGACGTAAAATTTAGCAGCAAAAATGCCGATCAGCCTGCTGTTTTTTATATTTTATCTGCACCAGCGCATCATAGCTATCCTACAACTTATCTACAAAATGCCGATGCTTTTTCAGCACAATTAGGAAGTACTGAAACCGCAAACGAACGTAAAATTATTCGATACATCCACGAAGACGGGATTCAAAGCTGTCAATTGGTAATGGGTTTAACCATTCTATCGGTAGGGAGCATTTGGAATACCATCCCACCTCATACCCACGATCGTAGAATGGAAGTGTATTTCTACTTTGATGTTGATGAAGAGCATCGTGTTTTCCATTATATGGGCGAACCACAAGAAACCCGTCATATCATTGTGGCTAACCACGAAGCTGTATTGTCTCCAACTTGGAGCATCCACGCAGGTAGCGGAACAAAAAATTATAGTTTTATCTGGGGGATGGCAGGCGAAAACCTGGATTATGCAGATATGGATACATTTGGAGTAAAAGAACTTAAATAAGTTAAGAAAGTATAAACCACAAAGACACAAAGAGCACAAAGAAATTAACTGCTCACCTTTGTGTTCTCCGTGCCTTGGTGGTGAAAAACATAAATTCACAATATAATAATGGAACAATCATTTTCTTTGAAGGATAAAGTAATTGTAGTAACTGGTGGTACGGGAATTTTAGGCAATTCGTTTGTAAATGCCATTGTAGAAGCGGGTGGAGCAGTGGGAATTTTAGGCAGAAACGCCGAAATCGCCAACGAAAGAGCGGAGGCAATTAACAAAAGTGGAGGGAGGGCCATTGCGCTTATTGCAGATGCCATGGATGAAGAGCAATTAATTGCCGCTAGAACAAAGGTTATAGGTGCGTTTGGTAAAATCGATGGACTAGTAAATGCTGCCGGAGGCAATATGCCCGATGGAGTTTTACAGCCAGAAGAAAGTGTTTTTAAGATGAAGATGGACGGCATGAAAAAAGTGCTTGATCTTAACCTATGGGGAACACTTATCCCCACACAGGTTTTTGGAGAAGCGATTGCAGAAACGGGAAGGGGAAGTATCGTGAATATTTCTTCTATGAATTCTAAAAAAGCAGTAACCAAAGTGTTAGGATATAATATGGGAAAAGCTGCGGTTGATTGCTATACACAGTGGTTCGCCGTAGAATTGGCCAATCGCTATGGCGATAAAATTAGGATGAATGCCCTTGCACCTGGCTTTTTCTTAACAGAACAAAATCGCAACCTATTAACTACTCCAGATGGAGGTTTTACCCCTCGGGGACAATCAGTAATTAAGCAAACCCCTTTTAAACGTTTTGGCGATCCTGACGAACTAAAAGGGGCATTGGTGTGGCTATTGAGTGATGCTTCCCAATTTGTAACCGGAGCAATGATCTGTGTGGATGGTGGATTTTCGATTTTTAGTGGAGTATAGCTAGTCATCCGATGACTTAAGTCATCGGATGACTATTAGATTTTAAACAATGAAAAATTTTTTAGACGATAACTTTTTATTGCAAACTAAAACAGCCGAAACGCTGTACCATGAATTTGCGAAACAGATGCCTATAATTGATTATCATAATCATTTATTGCCTGATCAGATTGCCGAAGACAAGAATTTTGAGAACATTACCCAGGTTTGGCTCTATGGCGATCATTATAAATGGAGGGCCATGCGGGCTAACGGGGTTGATGAATATTATATCACCGGTGGTGCATCCGATTGGGAGAAATTCGAAAAATGGGCCGAAACCGTTCCTTATACATTAAGAAATCCGCTTTATCATTGGACGCATCTCGAATTACAACGCTATTTTGGCATTCACGAAGTACTTTCTTCCGCCAATGCGAGGAAAGTATACGATGAATGTAATGCCAAATTGCAAACCAAAGCATACAGCGTTCAGGGATTATTGCGCAAAATGAATGTAAAAACATTATGTACCACAGACGACCCTCTGGATAGCTTGGAATACCACCAAAAGATCAAAAATAACGGGGTAGAATTAAATGTACTTCCTGCATTTAGGCCCGATAAGGCTATGAATGCCGATGATGTAAGTGGATTAAACCTATACATTGATAAGTTAGCTGCCCTAAAAGGAAATAACATTGATACCTACGAAAGCTATTTAACTGCTTTAAAATCCCGTCACGATTATTTTGCGGCAAATGGGGCTTCGGTATCCGATCATGGACTGGAACACATTTATGCCGAAGAATATACCGAATCAGAAATTAGTTCAATTTTTTTGAAGATCAGAAAAAATGAAACTATCTCTTTAGCAGAAAACCTGAAGTTTAAATCGGCTATGCTTTTCACTTTCGCCCTTTGGGACCATGAAAAAGGATGGG
Source organism: Pedobacter sp. NO84 (assembly GCF_059703915.1). Lineage (NCBI taxonomy): Bacteria > Pseudomonadati > Bacteroidota > Sphingobacteriia > Sphingobacteriales > Sphingobacteriaceae > Pedobacter > Pedobacter sp. NO84. The sequence continues at coordinate 1,766,609 of NZ_AP046575.1, read as the reverse complement.
TACAGCAATTTCATTTGGGCGCATTACGTAATAATAATGATCGTTTGTTAGGCTCCCTAGGCCCTGATACAGGTTTCGACTCTATTGGTGATTTCCCTCAAGGAAAACAATTATCAAAATTCTTGAACAAACTGGATCTCGAAAATAAATTAGCTAAAACGATCTTATATAACCTTAATCCTGCCGACAATGAGCTAATGGCAACCATGATTGGCAATTATCAGGATGGTACGGTAGCCGGGAAAGTGCAATGGGGGTCTTCGTGGTGGTTTTTAGACCAAAAAGATGGAATGATCAAACAGATAAACGCTATCTCCAATATGGGTCTTTTGAGCCAATTTGTGGGTATGTTAACCGATTCGAGAAGCTTTCTTTCTTTTCCGCGACACGAATATTTTAGAAGGATCTTGTGCGATCTCTTTGGCACTGATGTTGAAAATGGCGAGCTGCCTTATGATAAAGAATGGTTGGGCAAGGTAATTCAGGATATCTGTTACAACAATGCTAAAACCTACTTCAACTTTTAATATGGGCAAGGTATTAAGCTTTGGCGAACTGTTATTGCGCATCTGTCCAGATGGGGATGGAACTTGGCTTGCCGAGAATAAACTGCCTTTTTATGTAGGAGGTGCCGAATTAAATGTGGCCACTGCTTTGGCTTTGTGGGAAATTCCATCCGCTTATTTTACGGCACTGCCAGAAAATTTTATGGCCGAGCAGTTAATGCAATACATGGATGGCTGTAAAATTGATACGAGCAAGATTTACCATGGGGGAGATCGGATCGGTATTTATTATCTTCCGAAGGGCAAAGACCTGAAAAATGCAGGAGTGATCTACGATCGCGCAAATTCTGCTTTCGCGACGCTGAAAACCAATTCTATAGACTGGGACCATGTTTTAACCGGCGTAAGCTGGTTTCATTTTAGCGCCATTTGCCCCGCATTAAATCAAGCAGCTGCTGATGTATGTATGGAGGCCGTAAAAGCGGCGAGTGAAAGAAATATCACCATTTCTATCGATTTAAATTACCGGGCTAAATTATGGCAATATGGTAAACAACCCGAAGATATTATTCCACCCTTAGTGCAATACTGCGATCTGGTAATGGGTAACCTTTGGGCAGCAGAGAAAATGCTGAACATTAGCGTGCCAGAAAATATTCACGAACTCAATGATAAAAATACTTATCTTGAGCAAGCAAGATTAACTTCAGAGACAATTGTAGCATCCTATCCAAAATGTAAATGGGTGGCCAATACCTTTCGTTTCGATTACGAAAAAGGCATTAGATATTATACCACACTTTATACTAATAATGAGCTGTTCGTGTCAAATGAATATCAATCGGCAAGTATTTTAGACAAAGTGGGAAGTGGCGATTGTTTTATGGCAGGACTAATTTATGGATTGTATAAGGGGACAGAACCACTACCAACCTTAAATTTCGCAACCGCTGCCGCATTTAATAAATTATTTATACCCAGTGATTGCACCACATCAACAGTTGCAGATATTGAACAAACGATAGCAAAACATGACTAAAAATAAAGACGCTGCCATCAAGGCTATTACCACACAAGGTTTATTGCCACTTTTTTACTACGAAGATGCTCAGGTAAGCTTAGATATCGTGCGGACGCTATATCGTGCCGGTGTTCGTGTGTTCGAATATACAAATCGGGGAGAAGCTGCGCTTGAGAATTTCAAGTTCATTAAAGCAGCGTTAAAAACTGAAATGGAAGATTTGTTTCTGGGAATTGGCACCATTAAGAATACAGCTGAACTTGCTGATTTTCTAGCCGCAGATGCTGATTTTATTGTTTGTCCTGTGGTTGATCTAGAAGTGGGAAATTTGGTCCATCAAGCTGATAAACTTTGGATTCCTGGTTGTATGACCCCTACAGAAATCAATCTTGCGCATCAACATAAGGCGGGTATCATAAAGCTGTTCCCAGCAAATATTTTAGGGCCTGCTTACCTTTCCTCTATTAAAGAACTTTTTCAAGGGCAGCTTTTTGTGCCAACAGGAGGAGTAGAAATTGAGGAAAAGAATATTGATTCGTGGTTTAAGGCAGGTGTATGCGCAGTAGGGATGGGCAGCAAATTGGTAAGTAAACAACTGTTAGAAGATAAAAATTATGATGAACTGTTTTCCCTAACCAAGAAAACGTTAGAGATCATCCAAAAAGTAAGGCCGTAGACCGAATTAAGAAATCAAACCAATATAGACTTGAATTATGAATGAACCAAAAATGAGCAATTACAGGTGGACCATTTGTTCACTGATCTTTTTTGCTACTACGATCAACTATATCGATCGGAATGTAATCAGTTTTATGAAATCAACCTTTACACAAGATTTAGGTTGGACAGACGGCGATTATGCCAATGTTGAAATCGTATTTAAGGTGTTTTATTCGCTGGGCATGTTAGGTGCGGGCCGAATAATCGACAAGTTAGGAACAAAAGTTGGTTATGGTATTTATACATTCCTTTGGAGTGTGGCAGGTATCTGTACCGCATTTGTAAATTCGGTATTAGGTTTTGCCATTGTTAGGGGAGCCTTAGGTGTTACCGAGGCTGGCAATTTTCCCGCAGCGATTAAAACGGTTGCCGAATGGTTTCCAAAAAAAGAGCGAGCCTTAGCTACAGGAATCTTTAATTCTGGTGCTAATATTGGTGCAATTGTTACCCCTCTTGCAGTTCCTTTCATCATTACCCATTACCATTGGCAATGGGCCTTTATTCTTACGGGTTTATTGGGTGTAATCTGGTTGGTGTTCTGGATGCTTTTCTATGAAATACCTCGTAAACATAAAAAGGTTTCTAGTGCCGAATTGGCGCATATAGAAAGCGATAAGGAAGTAGTGCACGATATTGTGGATCAGCCAAAATATACCTGGTCGCAATTGTTAAGCTATAAGCAAACCTGGGCTTTCGTAATAGGTAAATTCTTAACAGATCCAATTTGGTGGTTCTATCTTTTCTGGTTGCCAGATTTCTTCGAAAGTGTGTATAAAATCAAATTGGAGGCAGCTAGTTGGCCAGTTGCTACTGTTTATATCATCTCTACCGTTGGTAGTGTTGGTGGTGGATGGTTGCCCTTGTATTTTATTAAAAGGGGATGGCCGGTATTTAAGGCCCGAAAAATCTCGATGTTGATCTATGCCTTTTTTGTATTGCCAATTTTCTTTGCCTTGATCTTAGGGCAGGTAAATATGTGGCTCGCAGTGGGAGTAATCGGTATAGCAGCAGCTGCACACCAAGCCTGGAGTGCCAATATTTTTACTACAGTAAGTGATATGTTTCCTAAAGCGGCTACCGCTACCGTTACCGGAATAGGGGGCATGGCAGGCGGTGCAGGTGGAATTGCACTTTCTTTATTTGTACAAAAAAGAATGTTTGTATACTACAGAAGTATCGATCAGATAGAAACAGCATATTATATTATGTTCGCTATTTGTGGTGGTGCCTACTTGTTGGGATGGTTAATTATGCATTTTCTAGTTCCTAAAATGAAACCAATTAATATATAATGGCCATAGACTTAAATATTTTCTTAAAAGAAGAAGACATTCCGGAGCAGTTTAAACTGGCGGAAGAAGTAAACCAGCGTGAATATTTGTCTAACGGCGAAATGTTGCCATGGAATGGTGATGTACACACGGTATCATCACCTATCTGTGTTCAAACGGCTGAGGGCTTAAAACGAAAAGTAATTGGTACCTATCCACTGTGTGATGCAGAAGAAGCATCCGCTGCTTTAGACGCCGCGGTAATTGCCTATAACAACGGAAGGGGCGAGTGGCCAACCATGAGCGTTGCCCAAAGGATTGCTTGTGTAGAAAAGTTTACACACGAAATTATCGAAAAGAAGCAAGAGGTAGTAAAACTAATCATGTGGGAGATCGGCAAAACCATAGGGGATTCTACCAAAGAATTTGATCGGACCATCGAATATATCCAGGCTACGATTGATGCACTTAAAGATTTGGATCGCCAATCAGCAGGCTTTATTATGGAACAGGGCATTGTAGCTCAAATCCGGAGATCACCGTTGGGAGTGGTTTTATGTATGGGCCCTTTTAACTATCCTTTAAATGAAACCTTTACTACCTTAATCCCAGCATTAATAATGGGCAATACTATTCTGTTTAAACCACCTAAACATGGTACTTTATTGTTCTATCCTTTATTGCAAGCCTTTAAAAACTGCTTCCCTAAAGGAGTTGTAAATACCATTTATGGGCGTGGAAACAAAATTATCCCTGGCTTGATGGAATCGGGTAAAATAAACGTCCTTACATTAATCGGCTCGAGTAAAGTGGCCAATGAGTTAAAAAAGATGCATCCAAAGGTAAATCGCCTGCGCGCAATCTTGGGTTTGGATGCTAAAAATGCTGCTATTATTACAGCAAAAGCTGATTTGAAGCTAGCCGTACAAGAAACGGTATTGGGATCGCTTTCTTTTAACGGTCAGCGATGTACTGCACTGAAAATAATTTTCGTACACCGAAGTTTGGCGGACGAGTTTTTGACCGCCTTAGCCACAGCAGTAAACCAATTGAAATTTGGAATGCCCTGGGTTGATGGAGTAGCATTAACCCCCTTACCCGAACCGCATAAGCCAGCTTATTTAAAAGAATGCCTGGATGATGCAATTTCTAAAGGAGCAAAGATTATGAACGAAAACGGCGGGGCAACCAATGAGTCGTTTGTATATCCAGCAGTAGTATATCCTGTAAATTCTAACATGAAATTGTACACCGAAGAGCAATTTGGGCCAGTGGTTCCCGTGGTCCCTTTTGATGATCTGGAAGAAACCATCCAATACCTGATCGAATCTACCCATGGTCAGCAGGTGAGTATTTTTAGTAATGATGAACAGGAAATCGCAGCCCTAATAGATCCATTGGTAAATCAGGTAAGTAGGGTAAACATCAATTGCCAGTGCCAACGCGGACCAGATGTTTTTCCGTTTACAGGAAGAAAAGACAGCGCTGAAGGAACTTTATCGGTGGTTGATGCCCTTCGTGCTTTTTCAATACGATCGCTGGTAGCCACTAAATTAAATGATAACAATAAACATCTTTTAAACGAAATAATAGACAGTCACAGTTCTAATTTTTTAAGCACGAAATACTTATTTTAACGTTTTTCTACACGTCTTTAACTACTAATTTAATTTCCAAGTGTAATAATTACACTATAATTAAAAAAAGAAGTCGTAAACTTTCTTTTTTTTGCAAAATTAATTACATTTGAGCTTACCCTTTCGAGGGTATGTTTTTCATAGGTAGATGTAGGGTCAGGAACTTTGTTCTTGGCCCTTTTTTTGTATAGTCATCCGATGACTTAAGTCATCGGATGACTATCTTTACGCTTATGATCAAAAAGAAAAAAATAATTGTTGCGGTTACGGGTGCGAGCGGTGCCATTTATGCTAAATTATTATTGGATAACCTGCTTAAGCTTACCGATCAGATCGAAAAAGTTGGGGTAGTAATGTCTGATAACGCAAAAGAGGTTTGGCGCTTTGAACTCGGGAACGAAGATTATGACGAATATCCTTTTGATTTTTATCAAAAAATGGATTTCAATGCCCCCTTTGCATCCGGTTCTGCTAAGTTCGACACCATGATCATTATTCCCTGCTCAATGGGTACATTAGGACGAATTGCCAGTGGCATCTCCAACGATCTTATTTCGCGAGCGGCAGACGTGATTTTAAAAGAACGCCGTAAATTAATAGCGGTTGCCAGAGATACTCCTTTTAGCCTAATCCATATCAATAACCTTAAAACTGTAACCGAAGCCGGTGGAATTATCTGCCCGGCTATCCCTTCATTCTATAGCCTGCCTAAAACCATCGAAGAACTTGCCCAAACCGTAGTGGATAGGGTTATCGATTTGGCTGGACTGGAAAAAGAATCGTATCGATGGGGTGAATGAGAAATTGTTAAATTGTTTGATTGTTATATTGTTGCGAAATGCCCAGGAATCATGCAGAACAATACAGCAATAAAACAATATAGCAATATAATAATGACAATATTATTCATCGGGCAACTGTAAACGGTATGTAAGGTTATCATCCTTGCTCACATCTCATATTTCATTACTCACATCTAATTCTTACCTTTGTACCCTTAATGAAAAAAGTCGCATTTTATACACTTGGCTGTAAGCTGAATTTCTCAGAAACTTCAACCATTGGTAGATTGTTTACCGATGCGGGCTATGCTGTGGTAGAATTTACCCAAGCTGCGGATGTATATGTGATCAATACCTGTTCTGTTACTGATCATGCAGATAAAAAATGCCGAAAAGTAGTAAAAGAAGCACTTAAATATTCCCCTAACGCCTACATTACCATTGTGGGTTGTTATGCCCAGTTAAAGCCTACAGAAATCGCTGAAATTGAAGGTGTCGACATGGTGTTGGGGGCAGCAGAGAAATTTAGAATCGTTGAATTTATCTCTGACCTAACTAAAAATCCAAAAGCTGTAGTACACCAGCAAAATATCGAAAAAGTAAACCATAATTTTATTGCTGCCTATTCTATTGGCGATAGGACCCGTACTTTTTTGAAAGTACAGGATGGTTGTGATTATCCATGTACCTATTGTACCATTCCGCTGGCCCGTGGTGGAAGTAGGAGTGATACCATCGAAAATGTGGTAAATAGGGCAACTCAGATAGCACAAAGTGGAGTTAAGGAAATTGTATTAACAGGGGTAAATCTTGGCGATTTTGGTATTCGAAATGGTGCTAGAGAAGATAAGTTCTTCGACCTGGTAAAAGCACTTGATGAAGTTGAAGGCATAGAAAGGATCCGGATTTCGTCTATAGAACCGAACTTATTGAGCAATGAAATCATTCAATTTGTAGCCACCTCAAAACGTTTCGTTCCACACTTTCACATTCCGCTCCAATCAGGGTCTAATAAAATTTTAGGCTTGATGAAAAGACGTTATCAACGTGAACTATATACCGAGCGTGTGGCGAAAATTAAAGCGGTGATGCCAAATTGCTGTATAGGGGTTGATGTAATTGTGGGTTTTCCAGGCGAAACGCACGAAGATTTCTTAGATACTTATCAGTTTTTAAACGAACTGGATATCTCATATCTGCACGTTTTCACCTATTCAGAACGCGAGCAAACGGAAGCCGCATCGATGGGAGGCAAAGTAACTGGAAGTACCAGGTTCGACCGCAATAAGATGCTACATAATCTTTCGGATAAAAAAAGACGTTCATTTTATCAATCACAAATAGGTAATACCGCTCAGGTCTTATTTGAAGACGATCAAAAAAATGGCTTTATGCATGGATTTACTAAGAACTATGTAAAAGTTAAGGCCAAATATGATCCGGTAATGGTAAACGAGCTTAAGAACGTAAAACTATTAGCCCTTTTGGCAGATGGTGAAGTTGAAGTAGCAGAAGCCGAAGAGATTTTGGTTCATTAACGTTTTAACCACTTAAGACACGTCAGAGCACCAAGGTTTTTGACTTTTCATCGGAATTTCCGACTTTAGGACTATTTTTTACCATCCCTGCCTGCCGGCAGGCAGGTAAAACATCTAAGAGCATCTTAGTTTTTAACCAACTAAGAAACCAGGTTTGTTTCTCGAGTTGTGGGTCTGATGGTAGTCGAAGACGGAGAGAACATTAGGGGTAAACTAACGCTAAACGCTTCCCGCCAAATGCTTCACTTTCCGTCTCCATCTTGTTTAACATCAAATAATTCGTTCATCGAAATATTCAATGCATCGGCAATTTGTTTGAGGATAAATCCTGATGCATTTACCCTACCATTTTCTATTCTACTGATACTTTGGAAATCTTTATTGATGATCGCTGCGAGCTGAGGTTGCGTAAATCCTTTACTTTCACGGAGTTTTGCAATCTTCCTTCCTAATGCTTTTTTAAAAAGTTCCAAATCATCAGCCATGATGCAAACTCAAAAGATTTTTGAATAAATAACTAAACGTATTTGTTTAGTTGTGATATTTAATTATATTTGGTTTATATAATAGGTATTAAAGAGTCTTGTGGTTCGTTTTCTCACGCCGTAACACAAGACAGCAGATAATGCCCATATCTATAATTAGATTGCTATATTAGCGTATCTAAATAGATGTGGGAACTGCTGTAATTCCATGTTACGTAAGGCGTGAGAACTTTAATGAACCATGGTAGGTAGTTCCCACATTTATTGTGTGAAGAACTTTTACAAGACTCGTATAACTAAATACGGGTATGATGAAATATCAAAATGTAATTTGTAAATTAGTTTTGTCTTTAATCACGGGCAAATTTTGCTTTGCTCCCCTATTTATCGTCCCAGGTGTTTTATTTATTATTTTAATGAGTTTGGTTATCTGTTCGCCAGAATAATAATTTGGCATTGCGGGTGGCACAACGGTGGTTAATAATTAATAGCCACCTGCTCTTGCCTTACTTTATTGTAGAGCATAGCATCATCTTTTGGGCAGCGCATTTGCCTGAATTTAATAACCTAAAACAATAAACCAAAACTATGAAAAAAACAACGACAATTCTCGTAATGGCCACGCTTTGCCTAAACTTCTGGTCTAAAGCACAGTCGCCAAGCCCCCTAAAACTGGGCGAAAAAATTCCCTTACAAATTTGGACGCAGCAAATGGCTGCCATTAATAAGATCGGGGCAGACAGTTTAAACTTAAATGAATTTAAGGGCAAGATTATCATTTTAGACTTCTGGGCAACTTGGTGTACTTCGTGTTTCTACAAATTTGAAACGATACAAAAGTTTCAACAACACTATCAGAATAATGTACAGTTTCTTTTGGTAGATACAAAAAGTACAAAAGATACTCCCGAACGTATTAAGAAATTATTGAACGGAGAGACACCTTTTTTAAAGAAGCAAAGCTTAATTACTATTTATAATGATACGCTATTAAATAGCCTATTCCCCCATACCTATATTCCACATTATATATGGATTGGGAGCAATGGCAGTGTTTTGGCCATTACAAATGCCTCCCTTCTTAACGAACAAACCATTGAGGCGATCATCGCAAGTGAAGCTGAAAATAAAATATCAAGTACCGTAAAAAGCAGCAAACCATGAAAAAATTAATCTATTTAATCTCTCTGTTGTTCAGCCTTAGCGTAAATGCACAACAATTTAAAGGTAAGGTGTTTAGCCTGCCAGATAGCTTGTTATTAAAAGGAGCGAGCATTAATATTAATGATAGATCTTTCCAAACTGATGCCGATGGAAGTTTCACTACTACTATCCCCAATGGAAAATACCTGATCAAAATCAACTATTTAGGTTATCAAGCCTTAAATCAAGAAGTAGTAATAAATGGCAATACAACCATCAATTTTTATCTTTTACCGGATGTCAATTTCCTTCAGGAAGTAGAAATTAATACGGGTTATCAAACTTTACCTAAAGAGAGGGCTACAGGTTCTTTCGTAACCATCAGTAACAAGGTGCTTAATGAGCAGTTTGGTACTGATATTATCAGTAGGCTCGAAGCGGTGGCCAATAGTGTAACATTCGATAAACGATCCAACCCAAACGGTGGCGGAAATTTGATGATCCGGGGCTTAAGCACCATTAATGGCCCTAAAGCACCATTAATTATTCTGGATAATTTCCAATATCAAGGCGATTTAGCGAACATCAATCCCAACGATATTGAGACGGTTACCATTTTAAAAGATGCTGCAGCAACTTCGATTTGGGGCAGTAGAGCAGGCAATGGGGTTATAGTGCTAACCTCTAAAAAGGCTAAACCCGGACAAGCTTTTAGGGTTGATGTAAACAGTAATTTCAGCGTAATAGATAGACCTAGCCTAAGCGTGATACAGCAACTAAGTTCAACAGACTATTTACAGGTTGAGCAGATGCTATATGATAAAGGCTTTTATAACTCAAAAATTAGCTCTTCATCTAAACCAGCGCTTTCTCCATTTATCGAACTTTTGGTGGCTAAAAATAATGGATCCATTAGTGCCGACAGTTTTAACAAGCAACTTGCCTTTTTGCAGGGCGGAGATGTAAAATCAGAATTTACTGATTTAAATTATCAAAAATCGGTAAGGCAGCAATACGCATTAACCTTAAGTGGCTCTGAACGTAAAATGGATTGGACTATCTTAGCAGGATATGACCAGAATAGTTCGTCGTTAGCAGCTACAACAACCCGATTAAATTTAACAGGGAGAAATACCCTGCACATTACAAAAAATCTAAAACTAGATTTCGGATTAACATTTACCAAGGGTATCAACAAAACCGGGAAGGCAAGTTTTTCCGACCTGTCTACCACGGGAGTGGGTATCCCTCCATATTTAAGATTGAGAAATGAAAACGGAGCCGAACTGCCAATAGCACGAACCTACTCGCTCACTTACTTGAAAACATTGGATAAAAACATCTTTGGAGATTGGGGCTATTATCCGCTATCAGATTATAAAAACTATGATAACGCCACCACAAGTAGAGATCTGTTGGCTAATGTTGCATTAAGTTATCAGGTTATTCCAGGTTTAAACGCAAAAATCTATTACCAGAACGAACGTCAGGTAGGTGACACCCGGAGCTTATCAGAGGCAAACAGTTATTTCGTTCGGAATTTGGTAAACACCTATACACAAGTTGCTACTACTACTGGTGTGGTTACCCGTATCGTACCCACCGGCGGAATTTTAGACAATAATCAAAGTGTACTTAAAGCTTATAACTTAAGGGCCCAAGTTAATTATGATAAAATTTGGGGCAAACACGAACTTAATGTTCTAGGCGGTTATGAAATGAATGAAAGAGCTGTAGATAGTAGAGGTATAAGGGAATACGGTTATGACGACGATAGACTGGCGCATGCGAACATGAATTATACCGTGGCTTTTCCAAATTATGTTACAAAATCAACAAGTTTTATAAGTAATGGATCAACTTTTAGCGGTCTATTAAACCGATTTGTTTCATTATACGGGAACTTAGGGTATAATTTTCAAAATAAATACACCCTAACAGCTAGCGCAAGAAAAGATGCTTCCAACTTATTCGGACTAAGCACAAATGATAAATGGAAACCTCTATGGTCTGTTGGAGCAGCTTGGAATGTAACTAACGAATCGTTTCTCAAACGTTCTTGGCTAGATAATCTCAAACTAAGAGGCAGTTATGGATATAGTGGTAATGTTGATCTGGGACGAAGTGCAGTAACTACTACCCAAACTATTGGGATAAGCGAATTCACCAATAGTTTAATGGCGCGATTTGACCAATATAACAATCCTGAACTGCGATGGGAGCAAGTGCGCACCATAAATTTAGGGGTAGATTTTGCCGTATTGAAAAATAGACTGTCGGGAAGCATTGAAGTTTATCAAAAAAATTCCAAAGACCTATACGGCGTTATCCCGGTAGATTACACGGCGGTTTCAACACTAAGTCTAAGTAGAAATGTGGCTAGTATTAAAGCCAATGGACTGGATGTTTCATTAAATTCAAGAAATACAACGGGAGCTTTACTGTGGAGCACTAACCTGAACTTTAACCTGTATAAAGATGAAGTAATAGAATATTACAAAGCAAATGATCAGGCGACCGATTTCGTAGGTAATGGCACTTTCGCTACTCCTGCAAAAGGTTACCCGGTATATGGTATATTCTCGTACGCATGGGCTGGGTTAGATCCCACAAATGGTAATCCACAAGGTTATTATCAAGGTAAGATTTCTGCCGATTATAATTTGCTAACCGGAGCTAATACCAGGTTAGCGGATCTGGTTTATAGTGGGCCTGCCTTCCCCAGTGTTTTTGGGAATGTTGGCAATACTTTTAGCTATAAAGGTATAACTCTAACGGCTAGAATTACCTATAAATTAGGGTATAGCTTTAGTAGGTCAAGCCTCAATTATACCAATCTTTACACTAGCGGGATAGGGCATGCGGATTATGCCCTGAGATGGCAAAAACCTGGCGACGAACTAACTACTAGCGTACCTTCGTTAGTTTATCCTGCTGTTACGAGGAGAGATTCATTTTATAATAATTCAGAGATTTTAGTAGAAAAAGGCGACCATGTAAGATTGTCTTACCTTTCACTAAGCTATGCTCTAAAGAAAGAATCCTTTCGTAAACTTCCTGTAAAAAATGTCCAATTGCAAGGCAATGTTAGCAACCTAGGAATTATTTGGCGAGCTAATAAATTTGATATTGATCCCGATTACCGCGACAATACCATTCTGCCAAGTAAATATTTCACATTCGGACTTCGTTGTACACTTTAAACTTAAACCATGAAAAAATATATAAAAGTTGCTTTCTTATTTTTAATGATCGCAAGCATAGTGGCATGTAAAGATTATTTAGATGCTAAGCCAAGTAAGGCTTTAGAGACTATTTCAACCCTTGTTAACCTTCAATCCTTATTAGATGATAATGTACGTTTAAATATTTCAACACCCTACGCCGCAGAAGTTGCCTCTGATGATTATTATTTAAAGGATGCCAATTTAGCGGCTATTTCCATTGAAGGAGATAGACGAATATACAATTGGCAAAAAGGAAATCAATTTGATGATGCAGAGACAAATTGGTTATACGCTTACTTGGCGGTATATTATGGTAACACTGTTTTAGAAAATATCGAGAAAATAGAGAGGAATGAAGCTAATGCAAAAGAGTGGGATAACATTAAAGGACAGGGCTATTTCTATAAGGGAAATCACATGCTGTTGGCCACAACAATTTGGGCACCAGCCTATGGTGAAGCTACTGCAGCAACGGATCTCGGGGTGCCGATAAGAACAAGCACCGATTTTAACATCAAATCTACGCGTTCTACTGTTGCCCAAAACTATGCTCAATTGATTAGTGATCTTAAGCACGCGGCCAATTTATTGCCTACATTGCAGATCCATCCCATGCGTCCTTCTAAAACCGCTGCTTTTGCCATCCTATCTCGGGCGTATTTGTCGATGAACAAATTCCAAGAAGCGGGATTATACGCCGATTCTGCTTTACAACTAAACAATGTGCTGTTAGATTATAATGATTTGAATGCTGCTGCAACAAACCCGATGACACCCTACAAAGGTGAGGTCTTGTTTCACCTATCTATAGCTAACCCTAGCATTTTAAGTCAAAGCAATGCCATCATTGTTGATGAGTTGTACCAGCAATACCAGGCAGATGATTTGCGTAAAAAGCTTTACTTTAAAAGTGTGGGTACAAACCAATATGCCTTTAGGGCAAGTTATTCTGGTATGATGGCTGGTTTCTTTGGTCCAGCAGTTGATGAAATGTATTTAAACCGAGCAGAAAGCTATGCTAGGACGAATAAATTAACTGAAGCATTGGCAGACCTAAACTTCTTGATGCAAAAACGATGGGATAAAACAAAAGTTTATCCTAAATATCAAAGCACGGATAAAACAACAATAATCAATTGGATCTTAGCAGAGCGAAGAAAAGAATTATTAATGAGAGGGCTGAGGTGGATAGATGTTAAGCGATTAAATAGGCTAGGTTACAACATCGAGCTCAAAAGGAAGTACAACGCTGTGCAGAGCGTATTGCCTCCAAATGATCAAAGATGTGTAATGTCGATCCCAGAAAAAATAATTAGATTAACTGGCATGGAACAAAACTAATAAAATAAGAGGGCGGGCATTAACCGCCCTCTTATTTTTTATGGAGCTAATTTTTTAGAAGTTGCATTAAGATTGATATCGGCGATGGTATTATCGTGATCGCTTAAAAAAGTCTCAAAATCATCAATGTCGCCTTCAAAAGTATATCTACAAACTAAAGATCCACTTTCTCCACAGCTAGGAGATCCTCCATCCACAACTTCCCAATTAAGGATGTCTCTGATAGCTGTCTCATTAGCAGAAGGGTTGGTATACTGATAAACAACAGGATCATCATGGGTTTTGAATGCACTTTGGCTAAACACCAAGGTTAAACCTAAAACTAGTGCTGCTGCACCTAAAAATGATTTACTTAATAGATTTTTCATCATTAACGACTGCTTTATTGCATTTGAAAAAACAGTCAAAAAAGTTGGTTAAATTATTAGGATATGATTGGCCACTGAGGTAGGCAAAACCAGTAATCACCCGCTCCCGAGCTTGTGATCGCTATTTAAGTTCACTACAATTCGTCATCATCAAGTACATATCGTTTTAGCTTCTTCTCGTAATGGATCTGATGTCCTTCCAATCGCAAGCGATCAATAATCCGCTTAACCGTACTGGGATGACAATTGAGTAGCTGTGAGGCTTGAGTTGCATTTTGCAATTGATGATGCTTGATCATGAACATTACCCGTTGTAACCGTTGCCTATAATGTTGGATTGACATGTACCTTGTTTGATATAGTCAAATCTCGAATGACAGCGTATCATAAGTAATTAGTTTTTCTTAAGAAATGATGGAGGTATTACTTTGGTTTCCGAAAGATTTCTTTGAGTAAATTACTTAATGTTGGGCCGGTTATACCGAGGTAGCTGGCAATGTGTTTCTGACTAACGATGTTTGCAATTCCGGGATAGTGCTTGCAGAGGTAATCGTATTTTTGAGCGGCATTACTTATACGATAAACATTCTTTTCGTGATTGATCTGCAGTAAGTATTCCTGCAAAATTTGTTTCGCCAGAATGATAAATTTTGGTGAAAGATCCTCTAAGGCCAACCAGTCGTAATAGCTTAATCTATAAACAACTGCATTCTCCTCACAAATAATACCCTCATTTGTAATCTGTTGTGTCAGAAAACTTTCTATTGCTGTTATAAAATGATTGGTAGTGCCAAAATCAATGGTCTGATCCTCAAAACCATCGCTTGTATAAACTCTAAAGAAACCACTTTTGATAAAATAGATATACTTACACTGCTCGCCCGGAAATAAGATATTCGTGCCTTTTATAATCGAGAGTTCTTTTACCCTGGCCCTTAGTTCATGTACACACTCCCGATCCAGATTGGCTCTTAACTTTAAATGATCTATGAAAAAATTGAAACTCATAATTATTCCTCATCATTAATATTGATCTGTAGTGTCCCATCTGCTTTGTAACCCGTTAAGCAAGAATTAATAAATTGATTTTTAGAATATGTATTTTTGGCATTATTTTTTTCGGCGTTTGGCTTATTTAAACTTATAGGAAGTCTATTTTCTATAGCAAAGCTGATATCAAAGGATAACAGTTTTTTTGCGCTTTCATCAATGGAATTCAAAAAAGCCAATTGATTTTTGCTGAGTGAAAAGTAATTTTTTATCCAAGTAATAAAATCATGTTGGATACGCTCGCTTTCTATCTTCAAAGCCACATCACCTAGTTGATAAAGATTATCCTGCAGGGTAATAAATCCATCATTATTAAAAGGAAGATGGTCGATACTAGTGGATTGAGAATTATAAAAGGTAAGTTGTTGATTTAGGGTGCGATAGGCTAAATGTCCATCGCTGTCTGGTAGGGAGTGTTCAGTATCCCTTCGTAAGAGTAGGCTGTGCCAACTGTTTTCTTTGTTTTTGAACCAGTACCAGCGATAAAAAAGATAAAAATTAAGAGTGATTGTTAACAGAATGATATGTTGTAAAAAGCGAATAAAGTGGGGGGCACGAAAAATATTAGTACCATTAAATGCGAAACATAAATAGACTAAGGCAATAGCTGGAAAAATAGGTACGGCCATCCCCCAGAAAATCTGATTTACAATTCTTCTTCCATAACTTTTACCAAAAGAACCATCATAATTTAGTGTTTGGGTGATTTTATAGATAACGGATAGGAGGAGAAAAACCATCAACGTGTTAATTATTAATGTTTTATAGTAATATGAGGTTGATAGAAGAAACGAATCGAGTTTTTCTCTTTCCGAAATTGTTATAAAGTGGGAAGCAATGACTGAAAAACTGATCTTAATTAAATAATTATAGTTCGCCACTTTTTTCCTAATGGTTTCCAAAGATGCTTTCATTTTTATAAGTAATTGATAAAATGTTGCGTATCCCTTTTTTCGAATGGATAATTGTAATTCAATTAATTGTTAAAATGAACTTTTTTGTACGAACCGCCCCCTTGGGAGTACGAACGCCTTAGTTATACCATCATTTTATGTTGCAACTAAAACCAAATGATCATAATGCGGTATTTGCCTTATTAAGAGGGTGGTAGGGCTCAAAAAAAACTTTATGGCCTCTTTTTTGTTAAAATGGATAGTCTTTCAAAAATTAAATAAAAATGATTATGAAACTTAAAACATCACTACCAATTTTGCTGATTACCGCTGTATTAGCACAAGGTTGTATTAGCAATAAAAAATATCAAGAATTGCAGAGTACAAATACTAAGCTGCAAGAAAGCAATGAAGATTTAAATAAGAGATTGCAATCTAGCGAAAGTGACGTTTCTGGCTCAAGGATCAGGATCAAAAGTTTAGAGGAACAAATTGCCGCTGGTAAAACAAATGTAGCTGCTTTACAGGCCGCATTGGATAAATGTTTAAGTTCTAGCAGTCAGGGTAATGTGAACATTTCAAAATTAGTTGATGAAATTAACAGCTCAAATAGATACATCCAGCAATTAGTTAATGCCAAAAACAAAAGTGATTCATTAAACAT
Organism: Pedobacter sp. NO84; assembly: GCF_059703915.1. Lineage (NCBI taxonomy): Bacteria > Pseudomonadati > Bacteroidota > Sphingobacteriia > Sphingobacteriales > Sphingobacteriaceae > Pedobacter > Pedobacter sp. NO84. Next base: position 1,749,963 of record NZ_AP046575.1, on the reverse strand, counting down.
GGTTTTAACCAACAATTTAACCCGTTCATTGAGTCAACAAGAAATGAGCGATGTAGATGTACAAGTGTTAAAAGGAGTAGTTTATATTTCTCTTGCTGATAACATGTTGTATAAATCGGGCAGTTACGAAATTTCTGATAAAGCTGGAGCTACTTTATCCAAAATAGCTAAGATCATTAAAGATTACCAGGGTTACGATGTGCTGATTGAAGGTAATACCGACAATGTGCCTATTAAAATGCCAAACATCAGAAATAACTGGGATTTAAGCGCTTTAAGAGCATCTTCTGTGGTACAAACTTTACAGAATACCTATGGTGTAGAGCCTAAACGTTTAACCGCTGGCGGAAGAGGTGAGTATAATCCAGTAGGGGATAACAGTACAGAAGCTGGTAAGATAAAAAATAGACGTACACAAATTATTATTACACCTAAATTAGACCAATTTATGGAGCTGATAGGTAAAGCGCCTGAAACGAAACCTTAGTCGGTTAACAGTTAGCAGTTTCCAGTTTACAAAATAAAAAGCCGATCTAAAAATATTAGATCGGCTTTTGCATATACCTTATGTATTAAATTATATTAGAATTGTGGGCTCTCTGGTCCGTCCTCATTTGTGTTTTCCCAGCTAGCTGCTTTCTCATGTTCTTGCTTTGCATATTCTTCGGCTTCATTATGAACAGCTTTTTGATCGTCATTTTCTTTTTCTGTTGCACCAAATCCTTTTTTGCCCTGCTGATTAACACTAAATGGTTCCATTTCTAGGTTCTCTGCTGCGGGAGTTGCTTCACTCTGTTTTTTCGCAATATCATTATCGTGCGCAGCCTGATCATGATTTTTACCTAAACCGGCTATGTTTTCTTGATTTTCCATGATTAAAAATTTTTAAGTACAGTTGGATAACAATACATGGAAATAAATGTTTGCTAATTGAGAATTGAGAATTGAGAATAGGAATAGGGAATAGATAATGTAGATAGACAATGGGAGAAGATTATGGTATAACTATCTTTTCCTCTTTCCAATTCCCTATTTATAGCAATCCTGCCAACTCGATAGGAGAAAGGGGTTTTTTTAACAATTTAACTACATATGGATTTGCCTCAGCTCTTTGAATATCACCAAAATCCAAGGTCGAGGAAAGCATAGCTACGGGGCATTTATCAGGAAATGATTTGTAATGCTCCAGAAATTCGAATCCATCCATTTCGGGCATCTGAATATCCAAAAGGATAAAATCAGGCAATTTCTCGGGCACTGATAAATATTTATCAAGATAATCCAATGCATCCTCTCCTGATTGACAGATGATGATATCATCAAATAATTTGGCCAAACTAATCAGCTTTGCATTAATTTTTAGATCGATTTCATTGTCGTCTATCAGCATCACTATGTTCGACTTATTTTGCATTGGGGATGGTAATTTTAAAGGTAGTACCACAATTGAGATCAGAGCTTACCGCAATCCGTCCGTCAATTTTATTTAAGGCTTCTTTTACGATAAATAACCCTAATCCGCTACCATGGTGCACTTTGCTTTTAAAGAACTGCGTAAATATTTTCTCTAAATGCTCATTTAAGATCCCCATTCCATTATCGGTTATATTAATGTGGGCAACTTCTTTATTAACTTCTACATCAATACTTACATTTTTATTGGGTTCTGTAACTTTTTGATATTTTACAGCGTTCGAAATTAGATTACCTAAAATAACCTCAATCCTAAACAAATCACCTCTAAACGGCACTTTTTGATCTACATTAACTGAAAAATGGGTTTCTTTATCAGCATACGAATACAATTCAACTAAATCTTTAACCAGCTTTTCGAAATCTACCGCCGATTTATCTGTGATGGTTTTGTTGTTCTTATAATATTGGAGTGTTTTTTGGATGTAGTAATCTAGCTTATTAGAACAGGTTTCTATTAATTCCCAATAATCGCCGCTGGTATTGTACAAACCTTCCATCTTTACCAGATTTACGATACCTATTACTGAAACCAAAGGTGCCCTTAATTCATGTGAGATACTATAAATGAAACGGTTAAGTTCGTCGTTTGTTTTTTCTAATTCAGCAATCTTGTTACGCAGATCAATTTTTGCTTTGTAAGCATCATAAGCATTTTTGATGGAATTGTGCAGTTCTAAGTCGTTCCACGGCTTGGTAATGTACCGATAAATATCGCCGTGGTTGATGGCATCAGCTAATGCCTCTATATCTGTGTAGCCCGTTAAAAGGATGCGAATAGGATCGGGAAATGTTTCTGTAATGCTTTTAAAAAATTCTACACCGGTAGTATTTGGCATCTTCTGATCGGCAATAATTACGTGAATAGCTACATTCTGAAGAATTTTAAGCCCCTCTGCTGCGGATATAGCAGTGTAGATTTCGTACTGTCTTCTAAAGCTTGCTTTAAATGCCTGAAGGTTGTTTTCTTCATCATCAATATATAATACTCTTACGCTAGGCGTCCTCATGGTTGGCTATTGTGGATTTACACTCAAGGTAATAATAAATTCTGTTCCTTCGCCTAATTTAGATATAACTTCTATGTGACCTTTATGCTTTTCAATGATACTGAACACGATAGATAATCCAAGCCCAGTACCTTCACCAATATCTTTTGTAGTAAAAAACGGCTCATAAATTCGGTGCTTAACTTCTTCCGTCATCCCGATACCCGTATCCTTGATGCTTATCTTTACCTGTTGATCAACATACCATGTTTTAATGGTTAAAAATTCTTCTTCTCCTTGAACTTCTTTTGTTTTAATGGCTTGTATCGCATTAGAAACCAAGTTCATAAACACTTGGTTAATTTTGCCCGGTAAACATTCTACCTTAGGCAGATTTCCGTATTCTTTAATTACCGTTAAATTGTCGGGTAAATTATTTCTTACCAAAACTAATGTCGATTGTAGACCTTCATTTAGATCTATTGGCTTCATATCTGTTTCGTCGACACGACTGAAGTTTCTCAAGCTCCTAATAATTTCTGCAGTACGTTTTGCACCCTCGCTAATGCCTGATAATAAAGAAGAGATTTCATTATTAACAAAATTGAGATCAATTTGCTTTTTAAAGTTTTCGATTTCTTCTATTTGAGCTTTTACATCTTTGTCGAAATCTATCTCTTCGTATCTGGAAATAATTTCTTTTAAATCATTAATATCTAATTCTAAAGGTTTAATGTTAGAAGTTACAAAGTTTATAGGGTTATTAATTTCGTGGGCAATGCCTGCTGTTAACTGACCTAAGGCTGCCATTTTCTCTGCATCAACAAGTTGGGATTGCGTGTCTTTTAAGTTGGTTAAAGTTACGTTTAGTGTAGAATTTATATTCTGCAATTCTTCCGTCCTTTCTTGTACTTTATTTTCTAAGACAATGTTTTGCTCTCTAATCAATTTTTGATTTTCTAGCGAAGCATTCAGGGCCTGGGCCTGGGCAACCTCGTTTTCCTTCTTAAAGAAATTGATCTTATCCGCTAGTGCGAAAGAGAGCAACATTACTTCGATAGCCGAAGCGATCTGCAATAGGTAGATCGTAAAGTTATTATACGGAATGCCTCCATAATCTTTCATGATAAAAAGTATGGCGCCTATCAATAGCACAGACCAGGCCACTAAATAATAACCGGCCGGTTTGAAGTGTTTTTTAAAGTAAACGAAATTTGCTGCGGTTAATGCTAAAATTGTTCCTGTTATGGTTAAAAATTGCATCGTAACAAACGCGGTGTAAACTCCAAAGAAATATAAAACCCCTAAGTTTATGAGCGTTAAATAAAAGAAAATGGTGATCAGCTTGTGCCAAGTTTTAGAAAAGACCTTCGTATTTAGGAATGAAAGGGTAAACTGGCTTGTAAAGACCAAGGCCAAACTCGCAAACAATACCACAGAGTAGTTATGCAGTGTGCTTCCATCCCCCCAAAAGTAACGTGTTGAATAGCCTTGGATAGAAATCTGGGTTAACCAGGTAAAAAGAATGTAAAAGATATAATATAAGTAGCTTCTATCCCTGATAATGATAAACAGAAAGAGGTTGTACACAAACATGATGAGCATGATGCCCGTGTAGAACCCAAAGATGATTCCCCTTAAAGAAAACGTCTCTAACAAAGAACCCTCGTCAACTATACTTACTGGAGCCAAAAATGCTTCGTTAGAACGAAGTCTTAAAAAGATAGTGTCGTCTGTTCTTAATACCTCTGGTAGCTTAAATATTTTACCTTGTGTTAAACTATTTTTCCCATAGGGATACGAAGAATAAGGTTTGACAAGAATATTTTTCCCATCCGAACCATAGATATACATTTCGGCTAGGGATAACCTAGATTGATCGATAAATAAGATTGAATTACGAAAATCCTTTGCCTGTTTGCCCGTGAGCTTAATCCAATAGGTGGCAGTATCCAATCTAAAATTAAAGATGGATGATTCGGCTTTTGTAAATTTTTTGCTTAATACGTCATTAATAGTGGCTTTATTTGTGGGATCCCTATAAAATTCGCCTTTAAAATCTTTTAGTATACCGTCATCGTGAACTTCTTTGGCATTTACGGTAGAAAAAGAGAAAATAATAATAAATAACAGTAGAATTTTCTTCATTGTTATATGCTTAAATCGAAGTGCAAATTAATCAATTCTCCTGTTTTAGATTCGATCTGCTGTTTGGTAATGGAATTTGCTCTCATATTCATGGCTATACTGCGTTCGGGTTCGTGTGTAAGGGGCAAGTTTTTAATATCATCTACCAAAATAGAAGTAGCGGTTAAGTCTTCTTTGGGGTAATAGAATTTTCCGTTGATTCCGATCTCATTAATTACTCTAAATCCCCCTCTAATGGAATTGCGATAGGTTGCAGGGGCGCATAGACCAAACAACGTACTCAGATTGATCAGATCTGCGTAGGCCACACAAGCGGTGCTGAGGTGCATGCTTCCAATTCCTAAACCCGCAATGTCCCATGAGTTCCATAGGCCACATAGTTCGCCGGTTCCTGCATCGGTTCTTTCTTCAACCATGTTGTAGATCCTATCATCCATGTAACCTACTGCATCTTCTATTGGGAGTGGATTTTTTCTATTGGCCTGGTGAATTCTGCCTCCGGCGAGTGCCCTTCCGCCTTCTTCGGCGGTTACCAGAATAACAAATACATCTGGATTAAGCACCCAATCTATTTTTGCGGAGGTAATTTGGGTAATTCCAAAAATTTCCAAGACATGGGTATGGCCTTCAATAAATTTCATGCAGGCCGAACGGTCGTCAACTGCCCTAAAAGCTTTGAAATATAAATTTTCTATATGGGGCTTAGTTTCTTCCAACTGTCAATATTTTAGCGTTTGGTTTTCTGATGGTTCTTTCTGGTGACGGAGGTGCTTTAAATAACCTGAACATAAATATAGCCTGGTCATCATCACTTAGTGCAAAGATGTGCTTAAATTGATTCTCAAGTTGCTTTAGTTGAGCTTTATTTTCGGTAGGAATAATCAAACTGTCTTCAACTGTGTTTTTATAGAAAAAGATAAGTGGCACATTAACGGGATGAACCTGTAGGCCAATCGCGGTAGCCCCTAACCATAACTTTTCTGATACCATGCCTCCTTCTATAAAAGATTTGATTTCACCTTTTGGCATGCTGATCAAACCTATTGCTGATGAAGCCATAAATTGCATCATGGTGAGTCTTTTAAAGCCGCTTCCCCCATTTATCTGCTGAAGAAAACCCAGCATGCGTTTGTCTTTTAACAAGCGGATCCCGATTTGATCATTGTTGCTCAAATCTAACGTATGGATCCCGATACCATCAGCTGTTTCATTTACTTCTGTTAAATCCCAACGCATTTCTCTAGTGATGAAATCATCGTGTGCGGCAGGGATAAACATTCGCAATAGATCAGTATGGGTAGCGATCATGCCTACTGCCTTTATTTGCTCCGGATCTGAAACCCATGTCAGTTTTGCGCCATTGGCTTGGGCAACTAGGCTGTTTAAATAGGGTAGGTCGTTTAAGTCGAGCTCTTGCCTAGGTGTAATTTTTCGATTGGTATGCCTGATGCTGATCTGAGATGCCAATTGTTGCTCTTGTGCCGTTGGCTGATGTTCGCTATCGAAACTAAACCAGGCGATATGTTGCGGTGTTAATTGAGGGGTTAACCTATAATTAACTTCAAGTTTAAGATCCGCCGCTGCAAGTAACAGGTTTTCTATAGCGGCGCCTAATGAAATATAGGAAGAAATATATTGAGGATCTAGATAGGCTTGTGCCACGCTCTGTTCTAAGAACAAATGCAACAGTCCATCCTGGTAGTGCCAGCGCCAAGGTTGATTATTTCCGCCAGATGGCGCTTTTGACGCGGCTGTGATCAATTGATCCAACACCTGTTGTGAAAGCTGGTAACCTCGGTGGTTTTCATCAAATGCCAAACGGTGATCATCAATAAATTTCTCTATTTCAGCAGTGCTAAGAGGCTTTGGTGTTTTTGCAGCTTGGATTGAGGTAGTTGTAGGAGGGTCGCTAATCAGTTCGTCTATGTCGATGAAAAACCTTCCAGAAACACTCAAATTGCCCAATACAATTTTTCTTGCTAGATCGGCAGTTATTCCTCCTCCAAAAGTTACGGCACTTGCCAGTTGTGGCCAAGTAGAAATAGTAGCCATAATTTCTACAGCAGAAGCTTTCATTCTTGGAGACAGTGTTTCTACACCCGTAACTGCAGTGATGTAGGGAATTTTTTCATCCATGGTAGTTAAGCTCTTAAACTTTTCCATGTCTAAATGCTCTACCATACCATGTAACACTGGTCTATGGGGTTCTAAATCAAATCTTTCTATGTCTATCGTTCCTCTGTCACTTCCTTCCATCAACACTGGAATACCTAGCTCTCTTGCTTTATTGCGCGAATTAATTTTAATGTCAAAGCTATCACATTCATCAATTAGCAGATCTAATTTTCCATTTTGGGTTAAAAAAAGATCCATGTTCGCTTCGGTGATACCTTCATCAAAGCAAACTACTTTAAGATAGGGATCTATTTCTGCAATTTCCCTGGCCACAATAACCGTTTTCCTAATCTTTAGGTTGTAAACACCGGTCCTTATTCTATTGATATTACTCAGATCAAGTTCGTCAAAATCAGCTATGCGCAGTTCGCCAAACCCTCTTTCCATAGCTAGGGTTAATGACACCGATTGCCCAACAGAGAGCCCCATTACACCTATTTTCTTTTTGGATAAGGTTTGTTGTTCTTGTTCGGTAATTTTGTGCTTATTTCGATTGGTGCGCACCAAGGCAAATTCTTGCTCGGCCAATAAATGCACCACTTTTGCTGCCCAAGGATAATATACCCAGACTCCATATTCGTCTGATGGCAAACCACCAAATTGGGCTTCTACCGCTTTATCTAGTTCTGCTGGCGGTAAAAAAACGATAGTTGGGTGTACACACTTAACAAGTTCTTCTACCTGAGCATAAATATGATCGTATACCTGGAGATTTTCGCTACTCGCTAGTAGGGCTGCAAATTCACTTTTTTGTATTTCGTCTGATAATTTAAAAAATTGCGGTTGATAAATTTTAGAGTGCGCATTTGTTTGCGCAATGAGATTTGATAAATAAGGAGCATAACCAGTTTTCGGTTGCATTATTTAGAGTAAAAGTGACTTATGAATAATAAAAATACAATTAAATGTTAAAACAACTAAATTAGTCTTTTAAGAGTTATAATAAAAAAGTATTTTTAACTTTTTATTGAAACACCCTATGAGCGCAAATATATTATACGTTGACGACGAACCACATAATTTGAGTGCCTTTGCGGCAACTTATCGACGGTTATATAAGATCTTTACCGCAGAATCCGCTGACGAGGGCCGAAAAATTTTAGATAAAGAAGATATTCATATTATTATAACAGATCAGCGTATGCCTCGCACTACAGGTGTAGAATTTTTGGCCTCTATTTTAGAGGCACATCCAGATCCCATCCGAATGATTTTGACAGGTTATACCGATATAGATGCTGTAATTGATGCCATAAATAAGGGCCAGGTATATCGTTACATCCAGAAACCTTGGATGGAGGAAGATTTGCGTATAAATATCGAAAAGGCGATAGAAATTTATACACTCCGAAAAGAGAATAAAGAGCTTACCGAAAAACTACTTGTGGCCAATAGACAATTAGAATTTATAGCCAGACAAAATCTACTCTCTTAAAACTCAACAACATCCCTTTTTAGTATTGGTTTATGCCGATACAAATGCACTGTTTAACGATTGTTACCAACGCTATATCGATTAGTTAGGTATTTTAATGTTATTATTGTATAATACTATACTATAGTTGTTGCTCAAACCTAATGAAGAACCTCTACTTTCTATTTTTTTTCCTTCTCTTTTTTGTATCTTTTAATACGGTAAGGGCACAAAACATTTCAAATGAGGGCCCTGATTTTTGGCTTGCCTTTCCAACGCATGATCCTAATACGGGTGGTTTAGCGGAGATGAACGTAAATGTAACTTCGAAACTAAATTCAGAGGTTACGGTAACCTGCGGATCTTATACATCAAAGCAAGCCATTCCAGCTAATACAGTGGTTACTTTCACCTTACCTAGAATAGATTCTTATATCGCCTATACAGATGCAAACAAATCCCTAACCAACAGGGCCATCCATGTTAAGGTTACCGCGGGTATGCCCAATGTTGCAGTTTATTCGCATGTTTACGCCAGTGCACGTTCTGCAGCATCACTCATTTTACCTACGGCAGCGCTTGGACAGAAATATTATTCGATGAATTATACCCAGGATGTGTTTAACAATCCTTCGGCTGTTGGAGGATCTCCGGCAAGGAATTTCCTGTTAATGGTAGCTACAGAAGCCAATACGAAACTACTTATCCATACCAAAACTAACGTCACTATTCCTGTAACTTTAGCTGCCATTGGCGATGTGTACGAGTATGTGCCCAATGGAACCGAAGACTTAACAGGTACTTTTGTTGAGGTAGATGAAACCACCGATTCGAAGTGTAAAAAATTTGCAGCTTATTCGGGCAGTACCTCAATGGTTCTCGGGTGCGGTACCTCTCGGGATCCATTATTTCAGCAGTTGTATACCATAAATAGTTGGGGCAAAACCTACGGGGTAGTGCCCTTTCTGGATAGAAGATATATTTTAAGGGTATTAGCGCAAGAGGATAATACCAAGGTTAATGTGGGTTCAACTCCAGTAGTGCTAAACAAAGGTCAATTTTACGAAGCCCCAGTATCTTCTCAAGCTTTATTTGTTTCGGCAGATAAATTAATTAGCGTTGCACAATATTCATTAACACAAACTTGCTCAGCGGTATCTGGTGGTAACCTTCCTGGTGATCCCGATATGGTATTACTAAATCCAACAGAGTTTAACATCAATAAAATTACCTTATTCACCTCTGGGAAAAACGCAATAGATGAAAGGTACATCAATGTGTTCATGAAAACGAGCCAAACCGGTTCTTTCACCATTAATGGAGCTGCCCCAAGCAATGGTACGTGGCAAACTATGCCAACAGATCCTACCTATTCTTATATCCAGATGTTGGTAACAAAAGGATTAAATTTAGGTGAACTGAGTTTTACCCTTGCGGCAAATGATGGATTTAATGCCATCGCCTATGGTTATGGTAATGCCGAATCCTATTCCTATTCTGCAGGAACAAATTTAGCGTCTTCACAATTTTTGGTACTGGTAAATAAAACCACGCACGTAGAGAGTGCCTCAAGCTGCGTAAATCAGCCTTCTGATTTTAAAGTGACCTTACCTTACGTAATCACAAAAATAATTTGGAAGCTGGGAGATGGGGATCTCGATTACATTGATAATGCTCCAACAGCCACTACAAGTGTGGTAAATGGAGAAACCTTATATACCTATGCCGCCCCGGTAAACAAAACATTTACTACTACTGGGCAAAAAAGCATTTCGGCATTGGCAACCTTGTCAACTACTCAAAGTTTATGTTCAAATACAAGTGAGATAGAATTAAATTTTACCGTACAGGTAGATCCCTTGCCCGTAGCGGATTTTGATGCCATAACAGTGGGCTGCTCAGATGAGGTAATTTCGTTTACCGATAAAAGTACCACAAATGTTGCCGGAAAAAACGTTTCCAAATGGATCTGGGATTTTGGTGATGGGAGTGCCATAGACAACACGCAAAATCCAACGCATACTTATACCAAAACAGGGGCTTTTACGGTCAAATTAACAGTAAATACGGCAGAGGGCTGCTCCTCAATGGTGATTACTAAGGATATTACCATTAATCCGAAGCCTAAGGCGGCATTTACCGGGAAACAAAATACCTGTATTGCAACAGAAATAGCTTTTACAGATAAGTCTACAGTTGGTATCGGGGGAACGATTACCAAATGGAATTGGGATTTTGGTGATGGAAGTTCAATAGACCATACCCAGAACCCAAAACATACCTACGCAACTGCTGGCAATTATACCACTACACTTACTGTTGAAACCGATAAAGCTTGCATCAGCTTAGCCGCTACCTCAACTACCAATGTAACCAACTTGCCAACTCTTGTTTTTTCTGTTCCGGATGTCTGCTTATCTGATGCCCAGGCAATTTTTATTAACACTTCAACCGATTATGATGGTACCACGGCAGGCTTAATCTACGAATGGGATTTTGGCGATCCCGCCTCTGGGGCCCTAAACAAATCTGCCCAAAGGGATGGGAAGCATAAATATAACGCAGCTGCTATTTACAAAGTAACGCTAAAAATAACCAATGCCAATGGATGTACGGTGATCAGTTCAAAAGACGACTTTACCGTAAATGGCTCTACGCCAATTGCATCATTCATTGAGCCAGACATAAATGGGGTCTGCAGCAATCAAAGCTTTACGGCAACCAATACTTCTACCGTTAATTTTGGAAACATCACCAGGGTTGAATGGTATATCGATAATGTGCTATATACTTTTGATGAAGACCCGACCGATGGGAAGGTCTATTCTTTCGACTATCCACAATTTACTTCTCCTGCAACCAAAACCATCAAATTAAAACTGGTGGCATTTTCAGGAAGTATCACGGGTTCATGCAGTGCATCTATCATCAAAGATGTAATTTTAAAGGCATCACCTGTGGTAGAGTTTAATCCATTGAGCCCAATGTGCCTCAATGCCGGAACAGTTCAGTTTGTGGCCAAAGAAATTGGTGGTTTGCCGGGAGTAGGAGAGTATTCTGGACAGGGAGTAAACGCTGGTGGGTTGTTTAATCCTTTTTTGGCAAGAGTTGGTGTGCACGACATTACCTATACCTTTACAGCATCAAATGGCTGTATAAATGCCGTAACTCAGCAAGTGGAAGTTTATCCGGTGCCTACAGTTAATGCCGGAGAAGATTTTTACCTTTTATCTGGTGGCTCAAAACAGCTCGATGCATCTGCCACGGGAACAGGATTAACCTTTAAGTGGACTCCTGCCACAGGTTTGAGCAGAGATGATGTACTTAATCCAATTGCCAGTCCGCTTGAGGATACCCAGTATACCCTTACCGTAACTTCTGATCAGGGCTGCAACCAAAGAGACCAAATCTACGTACATGTATTACAGGACGTGAATGCGCCTAATAGTTTTACCCCCAATGGGGATGGTATAAATGATGTTTGGAATGTCAGATATCTGGATACCTATCCAAACGGGACGGTAGAAATTTATGATAGAAACGGACAAAGAGTATACTTTAGCAAAGGTTATGCCGTTCCATTTGATGGAAATTATAAGAACCAGCCACTCCCTGTAGGTACCTATTATTATATTATCAGTCCTAATAGTGGGAGAAAAAGTATAACCGGAAACTTAACCATTATAAAATAATTGCAACGGAAGATCCTCTATATTTTATTGTTGTCTTTTATGCTGATCTCAGGTAAGACGATTGCTCAGAACGTTTCTAATGAGGGAACAGATTTTTGGGCAGTCTTTCCTACACATGTTCCTAGTGGTAATTTATTTGCGCGAATGTCAATTTTTATTTCTTCTAAAAGCACCAGCTCAGGGAATGTAATTGTTGGCTCTCAATCTTTTCCGTTTACGGTATTAGCCAATAATATAGCAGAAATAGATATTCCAAGAAGCCTTGCTTATATCAATGATAATGAGGCCGGAAAAATTATCAGCAATAGAAGCATCCACATCGTGGTAGATGCAGGCCAGCCCAAAGTGGCCGCTTATGCACATATTTATGCGAGGGCACGATCTGAAGCCTATTTGATTTTACCGATAGAGGCCCACGGTAAAAAATATTTTGCCATGGATGCAACCGGAACCCCAGCTCCAAATACAAGTAGAGATGGTGCATCATTGCCCGGAATGCCTTTTTTAGTTGTGTTGGCAACTGCCGATAATACGGTGATCAATATAAAAAATCCTGCGGACATCACTACAACACAGATTGTACTTCCCAGGACAGGGGATGTATATGAAATTTTGGGCCAATTTACATTGAGCGGAACCGAAGTAGAAATTGATAATCCTACCAGTACCTGTAAAACATTCGCTGTTTTTTCCGGGCATTCTGGTCTAGCAATATATAGTGGTTCTTATGATCCACTTGCACAACAACTTTATCCTGTAGCAAGTTGGGGAAGGGTATATGGACTGGTTCCTTTTAAAGATCGGTATAGCTATGCTAAAATAATTGCCTCCGAAGATAATACCACAGTAAAAATTGATAACAATACCGTTGGAACCTTAAACAAAGGGGAAATCTATCTAACTTCGCAATTAGCTGATTTCGCGCTCATCAGTGCAGATAAACCTATTTCTACGGCTCAGATAACCTTTTCACAGGATGAAATCGCAGCTCCGCCAAATTCGGGTTTACTGGGCGATCCAGATATGGTGATGCTCAATCCTGTCGAATATAGCATTAAGAACATTACGGTTTTCTCATCAAACCTCGAAGCTATCAATGAGAAGTACATCAATATTTTTATAAAGACTAAATTTAGGAATACCTTTAAGATCAATGGCGTATTGCCCGCTTCTACATGGCAAACTGTAGTATCAGATCCTACCTATTCTTACCTTCAGGAAAGAGTTACAGATCGAAGCTTGACCCTAACGGCCGACGATAATTTTAATGCCATCGCCTATGGTTTTGGAGATCACGAATCGTATGCCTATTCGGCCGGGACCAACTTAGCTACCAATCAGTTCCTCTTGCTAAAAAATAAGGTATCCAATCAAGAAACTATCGCAGCCTGCCAGGGTCAGCCATCTGATTTTATCCTCACCTTGCCCTATCTTTTAACGAGAGTGATATGGAAATCAGAAAATGGAGCTATTATCTATGATGATACCAATCCATCGCCTACCCAATCAGTGGTTGCAGGACAAACCTTATATAAGTATTTGGCGCCGGTAAACATGACGTTTAACGTACTTGGCCAATTTAAGCTTTCGGCTATAGCCACCGTTGCACAGAGCGCTGGCAGTTGCTTTAGTGGAGATCTAGAGCTAAATTTCATCGTTGATGTTGATCCATTGCCAAAAGCGGTTTTTAGTTCGGCCTCTACCGGCTGCACGGATGCAGAACTTTCTTTTACTGATCAGAGCCTCTCAAACGTGCAACAAAAGCAACTAAATAAATGGATGTGGGATTTTGGTGATGGAACAGTTTCAACAGATCAAAGCCCTAAACATACCTATTCAAAATCTGGCACCTTTACCGTGTCGTTAATGGTGGGAGCAGAGAATGGCTGCTACTCTGATGCCTTGCAAAAAACAATTGTAATTAAGCCAAAAGTAACGGCGCTCTTCCAATCACAAGATATTACCTGCGCTAAAACAAATATAGTTTTTACTGATAAATCCAGTGTAGAAGCGGGTCAGATCATTAAATGGGTATGGGATATGGGCGATGGAAAAATACCTTTGCAGAAAACAACTGCCGCACCTTTTAGTTACCAGTTTGATACCAAAGGTACCTATACCGTAAGTGTGGTTGCCTACGGTGATAATGGATGCATTAGTTTGCCCTACACCAAACAGATTACGGTTACAGCTTTGCCGATAAGCGATTTTGAAATTCCTGATGTGTGTGTTAAAGACGGAGAAACAACCTTTAAAAATCTTTCAACTAATGCCGATGGAACAACCAACGGAATAAGTTATGCCTGGTATTTTGATGATCCTGCTCCAGGCGCAATCAATACCTCAACCAGTGTTGATGGGAAACACCAATTTACCATTGCCAGGGATTACAACATTACTCTTACCGTTACCAATGAAAATGGGTGCGTAGTAGTTACCAAAAAGGTGTTTACTGTAAATGGTAAAGATCCGGTTGCGGATTTTGAAGTGCAGAACAAGAACAGCCTTTGTAGCAATAAAAGCTTTACTGTAATTAATAAAGCATCCGTTGATTTTGGAAAAATCACCAGGATAGATTGGTATATCAATGGGGTTAAAGTAGATATTAGCTCAACACCACTCCCTACCTATCAATTTCAGGTTCCAGAATCAACAGTTGATCAGACCATTACGCTAATGATGATTGCTTTCTCTGGTTCTACCTGCTCATCAGTTTACCAAGCACCACCCTTTACTTTACTTGCCTCACCCTCCTTAGAATTTGATGCCCAATCTCCCTTATGCCAAAACGACCTTCCTGTGCAGCTTATTGCCCGAGAAACGGGTAACCTTTCTGGTAATGGGGTATTTACAGGAAAAGGGGTTACCAGTACCGGAATGCTTGATCCGGCGCTTGCTGGAAATGGTGACTGGGTAATTACATATACGTTTAATGCCACGAACGGATGTTCTCAAAGTATTAGCCAAACCGTAACGGTTTACCCTAAACCCCTGGTTTATGCTGGTAAAGACGAATATATTTTAATTGGTGGAGAACGACAGTTGGAAGCTACAGCAAAGGGAAGCGGGCTAACCTATAAATGGACACCTTCTATTGGGTTAAGTAGAGATGATATTTTAAATCCGATCGTAAAACCCGATCGCGATATGAGCTATAAATTAACGGTTACCACTAAAGATGGATGTGTTGTAAGTGATCAGGTTTATGTCTATTTGCTCAATGAGGTAAATGTTCCCAATAGTTTTACACCCAATGGAGATGGGGTAAATGATGTATGGAACGTGAAGTATTTAGATTCTTATCCAAAGGTTACCGTAGAAATTTTTAACAGAAATGGTCAAAGAATTTATTATAGTAGAGGTTATTCCGTACCTTTCGATGGAAATTTTAATAATCAGAGTTTACCTGTCGGAACTTATTACTATCTTATCAACCCAAATACTGGTGGTAAAAGGATTTCAGGAAACGTAACAATTATAAGGTGATTTTGAAAAGAAGTTTATATCTATTTTTAGTTATTATAGGTTTTGCTAGCCCAACATTTAGTCAGCAAAGGCCTCAGTACACCCAATATATATTTAACAATTATTTGTTAAATCCAGCACTGAGTGGGATAGAGAACTATGTTGATTTTAAGGCTGGTTACAGGAAGCAATGGTCTGGTATAGATAATGCTCCGCAGACGTCTTTTGCTTCGGCGCATTGGGCTTTAGGACCTGATTACCTTTGGAAAAATCCTCTTTCTATGGCAGAACCCGATGACGATCCGATGAGCAAAAACTACATGCAGAACTACACGGCGTCACCAGCTCACCACGGTGTGGGTGCTACCGTAGTTTTGGATAAAGCAGGGCCCATTTCTAGGCTTGATGCTAACCTAACCTATGCCTATCACTTACAGCTCTCTGGAACCTTAAATTTATCAGTTGGCGCAGCGGTGGGGTTAACCAGAATTGGGCTCGACATCAATGCCCTTACTTTAGAAGACCCGAATGATCCGGCCTTGAACAATACGATAACCAGTCAGATCAAACCAGATTTAGGGATGGGTGCATGGCTATATGGTGCCCGTTTCTTTGCCGGAGTATCGGTTCAACAGATCCTTCCTCAAAAATTAGCTTTTACTAGCGATCCAAATTATAGTTCAGGGAAAGAAGTTCCGCATTTATTTGTTACTACAGGATATAAACTCTTTCTTGCCGAAGACATTTCCGCTATTCCTTCTGTGATGGTCAAATACGTGAGTCCCACACCACTTTCAGTTGATGTGAATATGAAATTGGCTTTTAAAGAAAGGATTTGGATAGGGGGAAGCTATAGACACAACGATTCGTTCTCTGCAATGGCAGGATTAAATATTAGTAAACTGGTTAATTTAACCTACTCGTATGATTTTACTACCTCCCAACTAAATAAAGTAAGTTACGGTAGTCACGAAATCGTGCTCGGTCTGCAGCTCAACAATGTTTACCATGTGATGAGCTCGATGCGGATGTGGTAGAAGGTTAGTCGGGAGTCCGAGAGTCCGAGAGTCGGAGAGTCCAAAAGTCCAAAAGTCCAAGACAACCTTAACTAGTAAATTAATAATATATATCGGTGTAATCCTCTTCATCGGTGTAATCAACCGCGGAGCGAAAAGTCCGAGAGTCAGGAAAAACTTGAGCCATTAAAGTTAGTGATCGAAATCCCTGCCAGCCGGCAGGCAGGGTGTAATCCTCTTCATCTGTGTAATCATCCGCGAAGCGAAACGTAGGCGAGAAGTCCAGAAGTCCAGAAGTCCAACCGCGAAGCGAAACGACTAATCTAAAGTTCTTTTCTCAACCGCGCTACCGGAATGTTCATTTGCTCGCGATATTTAGCTACCGTTCTTCGGGCAATGTTATACCCTCTTTCTTTTAAGATCTCGGTTAATTTTTCATCAGCTAATGGCCGGCGTTTATCTTCATTGCCGATGCAGTCTTCCAATATCTTTTTAACCTCCTTGTTCGACACTTCTTCACCGTTTTCGGTTTGGATCGCTTCAGAAAAAAAAGATTTGAGCAAAAAGGTACCAAACTCGGTTTGAACATATTTAGAGTTGGCCACCCTCGAAACCGTAGAAATATCCATTCCGATCTTATCTGCAATATCTTTTAAGATCATTGGGCGCATTTTGCGTTCATCGGCCGTTAAAAAATATTCGTACTGATAATGCATGATCGCATTCATTGTTTTTAACAAGGTTTGCTGTCTTTGCTTAATCGCGTCGATAAACCATTTGGCCGAGTCGAGCTTTTGTTTCACAAACTGAACCGCTTCCTTTAGTTTCTTATCTTTTTGGGATGCTTTATCATAATGATCAAACATATCCATATAAGAGCGGCTTACTCTTAATTCTGGTGCATTTTTAGAATTAAGGGTTAATATTAAGATGCCATCGTTATTGCTGATATGAAAATCGGGGATAATTTGGAGCTGTTTGGTGGTTACTTGGTTCGAATCTCCAGGTTTTGGATTTAGTCGTAAAATTTCGGCCACTACCTCTTTTAATTCTTCACTTGTTAAGCCAACAGATTTCTCCAGCTTGTCGTAATGCTTTCTTGTAAATTCATCCAGGTGTTGCTCTACAATAGCGATTGCCTTTTTTATAATCGGATTAGTGATATCTTTTCTTCTTAACTGTAGCGACAAGCATTCTTGCAGGTCTCTGGCTGCGATGCCTGGAGGTTCAAAGCTTTGGATCACCTTTAGCATTTCCAGTACATCTTCTTCCTCAACCATTACATTTTGCGAAAAAGCCAGATCATCAATCATCGAAGTAATTGGTCTACGTAGGTAGCCATCATCATCCAAACTGCCAATAATCTGCTTTCCAATAATGAAATCAGCATCCGAAAGGGGAACCAGATCCAACTGCTCCTGGAGGCTCTCAAAAAAAGTGCTTTCTATAGCAATTGGCGTTTCCTTCTTTTCCTCATCATCGTCACTATTGTTATAGGATGTACTGTAATCGTTAGTATTGTCGTCCTGAAGGTAATCCTCAACATTAAATTCATCCGTATTCGTATCTTCCTTCGAATCGGAGTCATAATCTTCGCGATCTTCGTTTAAGTCGTCATATTCGCTTTTAGGCTCCTCTGCTGTCATTAAACTTGGATCTTCAAGTGCGGGATTCTCTTCTAGTTCTTCTTTGATACGCGTATCCAAAGCAACAGTAGGCACCTGTAACAGCTTGATAAACTGAATCTGTTGGGGTGATAACTTCTGAAGTAGCTTTTGTTGAAGATGCTGTTTTAACATAGTAAAGGATGACGTACGGGTGCCAAAAATAAGCATTTGCTTTTATATTAAAGGAAAAAAGCTCATTTTGCCTTTAGAACGTTCCCTTTTTAAATGATTTTAATTGTTTTCACTACGAAGTTTGCTACTTTTAAACTTAAAATGAATTGATAATATTTAAGAGAAAGGAGCATTATGGGATTTGTTAAAGAATTTAAGGAGTTCGCCGTAAAAGGCAATGTAATGGACTTAGCGGTTGGGGTGATTATTGGAGGGGCATTTGGTAAGATTATCGAAAGTATAGTAAAAGATTTAGTGATGCCAATTGTTTCATCAGTTATAGGACAACCTGATTTCAGTAACTTATATATCGTTTTAAAAGGGAGTGTTTCCGAGGGTACAGCATTAGAGAAAGCAAGGCAAATTCCGGACACAGCTATTTTTGCTTATGGAAATTTTCTAACGGTAGCTTTAAACTTTTTTTTGCTAGCATTGGTCGTTTTCTTATTAGTTAAAGGAATTAATTCTTTAAAACGGCATGAAGAAACTAAAACTGCAGCTATTCCTCCAGCACCAACCAAAGAAGAATTGCTTTTAACAGAGATTAGGGATTTGCTGAAGAATAAATAGATTCATGGTCTTTAGTCGATAGTCCATAGTTGATGGTCAATAGATTGGATGCGTATACATAATGCTCAATCTTATCGGTAAAATTTAGTAAAAATGAACTTTGGCACCCTTGCCATGGACCATGGTCTATCAACTATCGCCTAAAACGTCTTCTTCACCATTGGGTTGGTTACAATTACATAATCACCTAATACCGCATATTTAGACCAATCAGGATTTGCAAAATCTTCTGCCGCAAACGAGGAAATGTTTAAGATCTTGAGTTTGGGAGCATATTTCTTAAGCTTTGCTAGTGTGCCTAATTTTTCGTCGCTATGAAAGCGGCCATTTACCTGAAAAATCTTCGCATCTTTATGGGCTTTTGCATAGTTGGCAATAGACCATGCCATGGTAGCATCCCAAAAGTTTTGGGTCTGATAAATTTTCATTGGCCCCATGCTATGTCCTCCCAAAGTCTCCATAAATTTATCGTAATATCTGCCCGTAGCGGTATCAATAGGTAAAGGAGCAATAAATTGCTTAGAATTTTCGGGCAAGAGATCTAGGGTTTCTAATCCAGATTTAGTAACAGCATTGCTATATCTTGCAGCGCCATTACCTCCAATTACCGCCAAATTGTTTGCTTTGGCCAATTCTATCATTGGTCTATAATCTTTATAATTGTTCCAGGCCCTTGCTTCTTTAATAAAATTCTTTTCGCTGATTATCCCTTTTAAGTACTCGTTAAGTATAGGTTGAACATCAGTATGGAACATTTCCATCGTTAATGCAGCTTTAGTTGGATATGCATCCGCAATTTTTTTAAATAGGGTAGCCTCAAGGTAATGCCCTATAGAATCGTTATGTTCTTCACCAAAGAACAATACATTAGCGGCGCCAAGATCAGCAACAATGTCGTCCAAACTTACTGCTTTCTGCTTTTTCACATCGTAGATTTTGTAGTGGGTACTGATCTCCTGCGCAGCAGCGAACAGAGGAAGGAGTAGGGCAAGGAGCGTAATTAGTTTTTTCATTTCGTATAAATTTCCTGGTTAAATTATTCCACAGGGTGATGGGAAATGCTGATGGTTCATCCAATCGTAATTGTGTCGGTAAATGTACCTCATTTCTGTTCCTCAAATTAACAAATAATTTTACCGATTAATTAATGCCCTTTACCGATTATTAACTTACACACAGCATAGTTTCATTTGTGAACCTAAAAGTTAAGCTTACATTTGATTATACAAATTGAAAAAGACAATGGAAAATAATAATATGGATAATAATAATATGGTAAATCGCTCGGGCAAGGTTTGGGCAGGTTTGTTTATCATAGGGGTGGGAATAGTATTGCTGCTCAGCAATATTGGCCTTGATTTCCCGCACTGGTTGTTTAGCTGGAGCACCTTGCTTATCGTAATTGGTGTTTTTGTTGGACTTAAACATCGCTTTCAGCACAATGGATGGATTATAATGGTGCTTATCGGCTCTTTCTTTACACTACAAGATGCGTTTAACCAACAGTTTGATTTCTGGCGAATTACTTTACCGATCATTTTTGTAGGTTTAGGATTACTGCTCATTTTTAGACCAAAAAGCCGTTTTAACCACGAGAGACGTTGGAAACGTAGGAACGAACGTTGGAACAGAAGATTTGGTGCCGAACCTTTTCAAGATCCTATAGCTCCACAACCACAGTATACCACAGAGCAAAAAGACTCAACTAGTAGCGAATACACGGCCACGAATAGTAGCGATTACTTGGATTCCGTAAATGTTTTTGGCGGAAGTCACCAAACCATCTATTCTAAAAATTTTAGGGGCGGAGAAGTGGTTGCCGTTTTTGGTGGATGCGATCTAAATTTAACCCAAGCAGATTTTGAAGGGGAAATAGAAATAGACATTACCGCCATATTTGGTGGCTGTAAAATTATCATCCCCCCAGGATGGCAGGTTAAATCTGAAGTAACCGCCATATTTGGTGGATTAGATGATAAAAGAAGTATCCAACCAGCGGTTGAAGGTCAGCGAAAATTGGTGGTAATAAGAGGTATTGCCATGTTTGGCGGTGTAGATATACGAAATTACTAACTACTAGGATTAATAGGATTTAAGGATATAAGATCATAGTTTACCGAATGCCTCACGACCTTGTAGTCCTAATCTTTTAATCCTATTAATCTTAGTCCTTTAATCCTAAAATCATATAATCCTATAAATCTTAGTACTAGTGACGACAACGCCCTTATCAGTAAAGCAGATAAAAATTGTTTCCAGCCTCATTTTAGGATGTTGGATAGCTGGTTGTGCGCTGTTGATTTACTATGCCTTAAATTTTAATTGGCAAATTGCTTTGGCCGATAGCTTCATTAGTAATGGACTGTTGGCCATTGGCTGTATTATATTGAGTAATATGTTAGGGTATTATCAGCCTAAGAACGAAAAGATGTTATTTATTCTTCTTTTAACCGCTGTACTTACCCTTATTATCGTGTTTTCAGCAAATTATGGCTTAAATTTTCTCTTTTCAAGACATAAAGCTTATGCCTTATTTCTCGATTTTTCGACGCCATTTCGAATAATAATCGCCTTTTTATGTTTAACCTGGTGTGCCTTGGCAAATATTTTATGGTACCGATTGGAAGAACAGTCTGAAACCCAAAAAAGATTATTAGCAGCCCAAAACCTGGCCAAAGAAGCCGAGCTTAATAAGTTGCGCCATCAGTTGCAGCCCCATTTCTTGTTTAACAGTCTTAATTCTGTTTACGCACTAACCATTGTTAACCCAACCGAAGCGGGGACCATGATTACCAAGCTTGCTGCTTTTTTGCGTGGAACCTTAAAGCGCGATGATGAAGTTTGGGTAAATGTTGCCGAAGAAATGGAGTACATCCAGTTGTATCTCGATATAGAAAAAGTAAGGTTTAGTCACCGGTTAAATATTGATGTTAAAATTGATGAAAACACGCTTGGCCTTTGTTTGCCCGGAACATTGCTACAGCCTATTGTAGAAAATGCAATTAAATTTGGGCTCTACAATACATCTGCTGCTATAACCATCACCCTTAGGGTTAAATTAGAGCATAATACATTGGTGATCTGTGTAGCAAATCCTTACGACCCCGAAATGAAAGCCAGTAAAGGAACAGGTTTCGGACTAACTGCTATCAGGAGGAGATTATATCTCTTGTTTGCCGATAGCAACCTCCTACAGACCGAAACGCAAAACAATAATTTGTATATTACAACGCTTAAAATACCGCAGAAAGATGATCAAAACCATACTAATTGATGATGAAGCCTTGGCTAGGGATGTGGTTAAACATTATTTAAAATCCTATCCTGAAATTGAAATCGTTGCTGAGTGCAGTGATGGTTTTGAGGGCTTGAAAGCGATTACCCAACATCAGCCAGATTTTATCTTTCTGGATATCCAAATGCCTAAAATAAGTGGTTTCGAAATGCTCGAATTAGTAGAAAAGCATCCGGCAGTAATATTTACTACCGCGTTTGACGAGTATGCAATTAAGGCCTTTGAAGTAAACGCAGTTGATTATCTGTTAAAGCCCATAGAGAAAACACGGTTTGATCAAGCGATGCAAAAGCTTCCCTCTAAATTAGCAAAGGATGAAAGCAGTAATCAATTGTTAGAAACCGCCGCACTTTCGCCCGCCCAAAACAGCAGGATCGTTGTAAAAAATGCAGGAGTGATCAAGATTATACCGGTTACCGAACTGCAGTATATCGAGGCTGATGATGATTATGTAAAACTGAGCACCACAGAAGGCAACTTCCATAAGAACAAAACGATGAGCTTTTTTGAGCAAACGCTTGATCCAGGTCAGTTTATTCGCATCCATCGTTCTTATATCATTAATTTGGCCGAAGTAACCAAAATAGAATTGAAAGAAAAAGACAGCTATGTAGTATTGTTAAAATCGAACATTTGGCTTCCGGTAAGTAAAACTGGGTATGTGAAACTTAAAGCGGCGTTGGGCTTGTAACGATTAGTGAAAAGGTTGTTTTGAACGAAGCTCAGCAATACCAACATTCTGTTGCTACAGCTTGACTTTATTTTTAGCACAGGTTAGGCCGTACCACGCCCAACATACAAAATGATTGAGGTTACGGTTTTTGCTACCAGTCCACCAAACAAATACCTTAAAATGGAGGTTTGATAGTTAACTTAACTAATCAACAATTCATGTTATTATCTATAGATTGGGGTGCATTTTTTCTGGGTTCAGAAGACTGGGAGTTTCTGTTTGAAATCGGACTGCGTACTTTTATCATGTACATTATTATCCTCGTGGGCTTACGCCTATTAGGTAAACGTGGGGTTAAACAGCTTTCGATCTTTGAATTGGTTGTGATCATTTCGCTCGGTTCGGCCGCAGGCGATCCGATGTTCTACAAAGAAGTAGGTTTAACCGTGCCCATGGTTATATTCGGCGTTATTGTTGGTTGTTATAGACTTACTACCTACCTCACTGCAAAAAGCACCAAAATAGATGATCTGGTAGAAGGAAAAGCAACCTATCTAATAGAGGATGGCGAATTTTCTATCGAAAACTTTGGGAAGGAAGGCCTAGCGCACGATGAGTTTTTTTCAGAACTCAGGCAACAGGGAGTTTCTCATTTAGGTCAAATCGAAACGGCAATATTAGAGACATCTGGAAATTTAAGTATCTTTTTTGCAGCGGATGAAGATGTGAAATATGGCTTGCCTATTCTGCCTAAAACATTCGAATCAGGCACCTGCGAAATTGAAAAAGTGGGGAAATATGCCTGTTGCTTTTGCGGAAATGTAGAACAGGTTAGCCCTAAGAAAAAGCATGTATGCCAAAAATGTGAACATGATGAATGGGTGCAAGCAATCAAATCGCTGAGGATAAAGTGATGGCCACAGATGCACAGATTACCTGATTACCCTACATAAGAATCTTATTTAAAATTCCTTCCTCCATGGAAAACTTCCTTTGATGTGGCTTCGCGTAGCTGAGAACGTTTATTTTCACTTGGATAGGGTGCAGATTTTTCATCAGCCCTTGCTAAGGTTAAAATTGGCAACTGATCATCGTTTGTTGAAGTAAGCCCTTTAAGCAGTCCTGTAAAATCAAAACATTTCTGCACGATCACGTGTACCACTTCGCCCTCCCGCTGAAGCTTGCCCTCAACCATCAATAATTTTGAACGGAGGATCTCCTTTCGGTAAGTTTCGAACAGCTTTTCGAAGACAACAAGATTCGAAAATCCGGTTTCATCTTCTATTGTGATAAAACAGACCCCACCGGCGGTTCCAGGGCGCTGGCGGACCAGTACCAGACCTGCCACCTTAACCAGCTTCCCATTTTCAGTTTCCATTATCTCTTTCGACGATTTTACGTTGAACATTTTCAGCTTTTCACGTACAAAACTAACCGGATGTGCCTTTAGTGATAGGGAAGTGGCAGCATAATCTTGCACCACGTGCTCGCCTTTGCTCATTAAGGGCAACTCAATTTGGGATTCCTTATCGCTTTCTGAGGGTTGGCCTTCAAAAAGTGCAATCGGTCTGTCTTTCAACGCTGATACTTCCCATAGCGCCTGCCTACGGTCTAGCCCCATAGAGCGGAAACAATCTGCATCGGCCAACCGTTCGAGCGCCGTAAGCGGTACGCCGGCATCAAGTAAGCTATGGATATTCCGATAACCACTTCCCCGGCCGGCAATAAGTGCAAGCATATCCTCTTCCCTCATTCCGCTTACCTGTCTAAATCCCAATCGTAACGCGCAATAGTTGCCTGCTTTTTCCTGCAAAAAATTATCCCAAAGAGAAATATTCACATCAATTTCCCGTACTTCTACGCCATGGTTGCGGGCGTCAATAACCAATTGGGCAGGCTGGTAAAAACCCATGGGCATAGAGTTGAGGATGGCGCAAGCAAATACATCTGGATAATAGCATTTGAGCCAGCAAGATACATACACCAAAAGGGCAAAGCTTACCGCATGGCTTTCGGGAAAACCATAGCTGCCAAAACCTTCCAGTTGCTTAAACACCCGGTGCGCAAAATCCTCTTTATAACCCTTTGCCACCATTCCTCCAACCAATTTTTTTTCGAATTGACTAACCATGCCATTCATCTTAAAGGTGGCCATGCTCCTTCGCAGTTCATCAGCCTCTGCCGGACTAAAACCTGCTGCTACTATTGCTATCTTCATGGCCTGCTCCTGAAATAGCGGTACACCTAAAGTCTTGCCCAATATTTCTTCCAGTTCCTTTGAGGGATATTCAACGGGTTCTTCCTTATTGCGTCTGCGCAGATAGGGGTGTACCATATCGCCCTGAATGGGCCCCGGACGAACAATAGCCACTTCAATAACCAGATCATAAAAACATTGTGGGCGAAGTCGCGGAAGCATCTGCTGTTGTGCCCGGCTCTCGATCTGGAAAACCCCAATGGTATCTGCATGTGAGATCATTTCGTAAACCTTTGGATCATCTTCTCGGTTGATGGAAGCTAAGGTAAGATTCAGATCGTAGTGCTTTTTAGCCAGATCAAACCCTTTTCTGATACAAGTAAGCATACCTAGGGCTAGTACATCTATCTTTAGAAACCCCAGCGCATCGATATCATCCTTGTTCCACTCGATATTGGTTCGGTCTTCCATACGGGCATGGAAAATAGGGCAAAGGTCGGTTAGCTTGCCACGGGTAATCACAAATCCTCCTGTATGCTGACCAAGCTGCCGCGGAAAACCGATCATCTGCCCCGTGAGGTCTAACACCTTTAATAAAAGCGGGTCTTTGGGATTTAGTCCCTGTTCGGTAATCCGATTACCTTCAAACCATTCGTCGGTAAATTCCCAGATCGATGCCGAAAGCCTGTCGATGGTATCAGTAGAAAGTCCCATTGCCTTGCCTACATCCCGCAAGGCTCCCTTTTGATGCAGTTGGGTAACCGTTGCTACGATTGCTGCTCGGTCTCGGCCATATTTATCATAGATGTACTGTATCACTTCTTCCCGCCGCTCGTGCTCAAAATCTACATCAATATCTGGAGGTTCGTTTCTGGCCGAAGAAATAAATCGTTCAAAGAGCAGGTCGAACTTGGTGGGGTCAACCGAAGTAATGCCCAAGCAATAGCAGATGGTAGAATTGGCTGCAGAGCCCCGTCCTTGGCAAAGGATATGCTGCTCGCGGGCAAATCGCACAATATCATAAACAGTAAGGAAATAAGAGGCATAATTCATCTCCTTTACGAACTTCATTTCATGGTTGATGTTACTGCTTACCTTTTCGGGCAGCGGAAGGCCAAAGATTTCTTCTGCACCTTTCCATGTAAGGTATTCCAGTTCTTCCTGGGGCTCCCTTCCTCCAGAGGTGATCTCTTCTGGATAGAGGTATTCCAAACTGTCTAAGGTAAACTCGCAAAGATTAGCAATCTCCAAAGTCCTTTCAATGGCATCTGGATAGGGCCTAAAGAGCCTTTGCATTTCTTCGATGGGCTTTAGGTGCCGTTCGGCATTCATCTTTAGCTTAAAGCCCGCAGTTTGGATGGTGCATTTTTCTCGCACACAGGTCAGTATATCCTGTAGTTCTCGCCTAACGGGATGGTGATAATACACATCGTTCGTGGCAACCAAGGGAACGCCCAATCGTTTAGAAAGTTGATCCAATCTAAACAGTCGTTTTTGGTCTTGCCCTTGATAGCTGCGGTTGGCAGCAAGATAGAGCGCAGTGCCCAGGGAATCTTTATAGGTTTTTAGATCGATAGGAAAACTGGCCTCAAAATCAAACCCTTTGCCGAGTTCATCTGGTGGGATAGCAATAAAAATAATGCCTTCTTTGTTTTCGAAAACATCTGCTTGATAAAGATAACACTTACCCTTTTCGGCTCGGAGGTTACCCATGCTCAACAGTGCCGAAAGCCTGCAATAGGCTTCTTTATTGATGGGGTAGGCCAATAGGCTTGGTCCATCCAAGAGGTCTAATCGACAAGCGGGAATAATGGAGATATCAAATTTTCTTGCTGCGCTATGGGCACGTACAATCCCGGCCATGGTGTTTACATCTGTAATGGCGATCTTTGGGTAGCCGAAGGCGGCAGCTTGCGCAATAAGCTCCTCCGGATGGGAAGCACCCCTCAAAAAGCTGAAGTTACTGGTAACCTGTAGTTCGCAATAGCCCATTTTAATGTTTATGCAAAAAATCCATGAATGAACCAACTTGAGCCTTCTTCGCTGTAATGGCCCAAGCGAAAGATCCAATAGCGTCGTCCTTTTTCGTCCTCCAAAATATAATAGTCCCTGTGCTCGCCCTTTTCCATCCACCATTCACGCTCAATGCGTTCTGGTCCGTCGGCTTTCTTCACTAGGTGAAGCTCGTCTTTGTATCGAAAGTTCATGGGCGGATAATCGGGAATGGGTGCGGTAACCTGTACGGGTTCTGGCTTTTTGAGCATTTCCATTGGGCGTGGATTGGCTTTTTGCCAGCGTACCTCTGTTTTTTCTTCGAGCGATACAGCGGGCCTCAGTGATCTTTCCGGCCAGTAATGCGCCTGCGGAATATATCTTTTGATCGCCTGTGGCCCTATTTTTCCCGCAAGCCGATCTAATAAGTGCGCCAAGTTCTGGTCGGCAAGCCCAGGTTTTGAGCTCCACAGCTTTTCCTGATGGAGGTGTACCGCTTCTGTTTTGGTAGCAGTAAGAATAAAAAGTTCGATACCCAAGGCAGGCTCGATCTGCGCAATTTTGAGTTCGAACAATTTGGAGAGGTGCTTCATATGGTGTGTAGGCTGGTTGGTTCCGATCTTTATTTCGGTTACCCTGCCATCCAAGCGATATCCTTTCAGTTCTGCCGATCTGATACCCAGACCTTCTTTTGAGAGCCGCTCGCATAAAGCCTCGAGAAGCTTTTGGATAGCGATCTCTATGGCAGTTTTTGTTCGGATCGGTTCCAGGCAATAAAGGCGTTCTTCGTAGGGTGCGGTGATGATGATCGGTGTGATGGTTTCTTCTTCGGTACCCAGCGCCTGACCAAGACTTAGGAGCATTTCTTCGCCAAACCTTCTCCTTAAAACCGATCTGGGCATTTGTATAAACTTACCGATCTTATCCAGGCCAAGCTTGTGCAGGCGTTCAATTATATGTTGCTCTAAACGCAGGGCTATAGGAGGAAGGTGTAACAGGGCGTTATATTGCTGTGCAGATGCGATGAGGGGAGATTTCTTGCCATAGCGTGCAACTGCCCAAGAAGTACCGATGGTATCAGAAACAGCGCCCCGGGCGGTATAGCCGGATTCTTTTAGTTTAGCTAAAATAGTTTCGAGGTACGCTGCCTCACCGCCCCAAAGATGCGAACATCCGCTAGAGTCGAGGATGATCCCATCAGGAAGGTTAATGGAAACTAATGGCGAATACCGGATTGCCCATTTAGCGATACGGGTTAATAATTTTTTGTTAAAATCTAGTTTGTCATCAAAGGCAAGAATATTAGGTACAATGGCCTTTGCATCAGCAAGGATGGAGCCCGAATAAATGCCCTGCTTTTCCGCTTCGCCTGAAACAGCGGTTATCATGATCCGCCCTTGCTGTGGTAGGGTAAAAACATACACTTTATCCTTTAGCTCTGGCTTTTTTGTGGCCAGATAATCGGCTAAAAGGTTAGGAAACCATATCGCTACGAATCTTTTCATTAGCCTGCCTGTTTAGGATGTTCAACAATCGTTTCTTTTTCGCTTTCAACTGTAGTGAACCGATCTTCGGCCCATTCTAAGAGGAACTTCCCCGTATGGCCATTTCGAACCTTGAGCAGGCTTACTTCCCATCTGGGGCTCCCAACGCCCGGTATGCCGTCGATAAGTTCGCTTGGTTGGGATTTAATCTGCCATCTTACCGTGCAGGCAGTGGCCGAAAGGGAACGTTTGGGCTCTTTTCGCAAGACAAATCCGGTTACATGGCTTTTTTCTGTAGCCAGTTGCAAACGGCGGCTCTGCGCAAAATCGATATCAGCAAGTTCTGCGATTACACAGGCCAGCCCCTCACATTTGAGTGCCTCTTCCATCACCCAAAGGATTTCTTTGGCATGGTAAAGGTCTATAAACACCACCTGCTGTGGATCAACCCCAAAGCTTTCTAATGAGGGTGGAAAAAGTTTACGATTGCGACTGATCCATAAACAGCTGTTTCCATTTTCCATCAGCTTCGCCATTAGTCCCGCGATGAAGCCTTCGCTTGCTGCACTATCCTCTGGCTGTTGGGCCAAGAATTCGTGAATGGTTCCGGTTGGGAAAATGGAGTTTGGAAAGCAGGCCTCGAGTTTACCAAGGCTAAAGCCATCGCCATTTGCGATAGGAACAGGTTTAAACCCCTGAACTTCTAACAGCTGTTTGCGCAACTGGGCCAATATTTCCTGTTTTTCTGCTGTCATCGATTACTATGCTTACGCGATTTTTTGCGTATGACTTTAGTAACAACAAAGCTATTACTAATATTGTTAGTAATTACTAACAATATTAGTAATATTATTAACAAATAATTTAATCTTTGGGGAGAAAGTTAACCTAGTTATATGTCCATGCAAACGAATTTGAGCACTTTGGAGTGCCTTTGGTACATCTTTTTCAGTTATGGTATATTAGAAATTTATTAAGCAATTACACTACCCAAAGGGATTTCAACGAAAAAGGTGCTTCCTATTGGTGTTTTTGTTTCGAACCACACCCTTCCCCCATGGGCCTCTGTCATCGTCTTTACGATCCACATGCCAAGACCAACGGAGGTTTCGCCTTCTAGACCTTTCCTTCCTGCTCTGGAATATTTATCGAATAAAATTGGTCTAAGCTTTTCTGGGATGCCTATACCATTATCTTTTACGCTAATTAGAAAGCTTTTCTTTCGCTTTTCTACAGCAACAGCGATTTTTCCATTATCTCCTGTAAATTTAATGGCGTTTGAAACCAGGTTATTGATGATTTGGAGAAACTTCATGCTGTCTACTTCCGCGTAAATCTGCGAGTGCGATTGGGTAACGGTAAATACCTTTTTGATATTTTTCTGAGACTTAAGGTAGATATCCATCGCCTGTCCTACTTCCCATACTACATCAAGTCGCTCTTTAGAGATCTGAACCTTGGCGGTTGAAAGAAATTCTTTTTTTAACAGGGTTTGGATCAGCTCTATATTTCGTTGGCAAATATCACCAATAGTTTTAGTTAATTGGTATAGCCTATTTTTTTCTGGAAGCTCTTTATTGATCTGGCTGGTAAGTAGCTGCACAATGCCCATGGGCGCACGAAGATCGTGAGAAAGGATTTCAAGGTTAGCATCCTTCCACCCGTTTACCTTTTGCATATTGAAAATACTTGCCTTCCTTGCAGTATCATCTTCAGCCATTCCTGTCAAATAGGCTACATTACCTTGTTCTTCAACCGCCGAAACCTTAAGCCTAATCCAGCGCAGCGAACCTCCCTTACTGAGAATCCTAAAATTGAGGAGGCTGTTTTTTCCATGTTTTAACAGTTGGCCGAAACCGCTTGTTACATAGTTGATATCGTCTTCATGCACTAATTTTAGTAGTTTTATTGGGGAGGAGAGAAATAATTTACGTTTCCGATTGGTAATCACTTCGAAGGCGGGGTTTAAATAGCTGAGCTGTCCAAGTGCTACATCGTATACGAAGCAGATCTCATCGGATAGCTCTGTCATTTTGTTGACCAGTACTTCTGTATTCATAGGCAGGTTATGCGGAGGTTAAGGGAAGATAGGGAAATAATTCTGATAAGCCAATGTTTGGATTATCGGAGGCAGCTTTTCTTTGATGAACTTCATTCATTTATTCTAATCTCATTCCTAAATAACCAAACCTCCTTTCACCAACTTCAATTGGCTAGCAGCTGTGGAGATTAAGTCTTTTTTACAGGAAATTAAAAATCATAGAGCTATAGGTTGTACGTGTTGAAGGAGTGCGAAAATATTTCGCAGAGTAAATGTAAATCCATACCTTACCAACCATATTTATTCAACTTGTCAAGTTTGGATCTTATAGTTTAACATTTAACCTGTATCCTTCATCCATGTCACTAAAAACGCATCAATTGCTACAAAAAAAGAAAAAAAACATCCTCGAACTTTGGATGAAGAACCAACTTGAAGACGAAGGTTTACGAGAAGATCTGATCAGTAACGATGAGCTGAGAAGCCAATCGGAAGAGTTAATTACCGCATTAGTAGGTAACCTTTCTGGAGATAATTTCACCAACTTGGATTCCGACGAATGGAGTCCCGTAATCGAAATATTAGGTGGTATAGCCATAACCAGAGCTCGCCAGGGCTTTAGTCCGCGGGAAACAGGAAACTTTGTGTTTTCTTTAAAGGATGCCATCCTGGATGTGCTCCAACAGGAAATTACAGATGATCCGATGCTGCTATTTACAGAAAGCCAAAAGGTAAATAAGCTGATGGACAGCCTTAGCGTGGTAACCTTCGAAACTTTTATAAAAGGTAGGGAAGAAGTAATCCTTAGACAAACCGATGAGATTACTGAAATCTCTACGCCAGTAATCCGTGTGTGGGACGGTATTTTAGCCTTGCCCATTATAGGAACACTAGACAGTGCCCGTACGCAGATCGTAATGGAAAACCTGTTACAGGAAATTGTTGAAACCGGTTCGAGCATTGCTATTTTGGATATTTCTGGAGTACCAGCGGTTGATTCGTTGGTTGCTCAGCACCTTATCAAAACCGTTAGTGCTACGCGTTTAATGGGAGCAGAGTGTATCATCAGTGGTATACGCCCTGAGATTGCCCAAACGGTGGTACATCTAGGTATCGACCTTTCAAACATCATTACAAAAGCAACGTTGGCCAGTGCGCTAGCCTATTCGTTTAAGGTAATGCGGTTAGAAGTAAAGAAAATAAGTTCGGTTAATAAATCTTAATATCAGAAATTAATGGATAAAATTCCTATTCTCCGGATGGGAGCCTTTCTGTTGGTGACCATTCAGGTTGATCTTTACGATCGATTGGCACTAAACTTAGAGGCGGATCTTGTGCAGATGGTTAATAAAACTAGTGCAAAAGGGGTGTTAATTGATATTTCAGCTGTGTCCATTGTTGATTCATTTATGGGGCGGATTATTGGAAATATCGCAAGTATGTCAAAAATACTGGATGCAGAAACTGTTGTTGTAGGGATGCAGCCTGCGGTTGCCATCACGCTTATTGAGCTTGGTTTGCCACTAAAGGGTGTGCATACGGCTTTAGACATGGAAAAAGGGATGAACCTTCTTAAGTCTATGATAGAAATAGACCAAGACGAAGACCTAGACACAGACAACGATGACCTTATCGCTGAGTAAAGATACCATTCAGGTACTCAAAGAAACGGATGTTGTATTTCTTAAAAATCGGATCAAGGAAACCGCTGTAAAGATTAAAATGGGATTGGTTAACCAAACCCGCTTACTTACAGCAGCAAGTGAATTGGTGCGTAATATGATGCGTTATGCCGATGGGGGCGTGTGTATTATTGAGGTAGTTTCGAGCGGTAGGATCAATGGGGTACGGTTAACCTTTTCTGATCGTGGACCGGGTATACCCGATATTGCTGCCGCGATGCGGGATGGCTTTTCTACCGGCAAAAGTTTAGGGCTTGGCCTTCCGGGTACAAAAAGATTAGTGAACGAGTTTGATATCAAAAGTAAAATAGGAGAGGGAACAGTGGTTACAATTTTAAAATGGTCAAATGGTTGATGCAACACACATCAGCTTTACGGCAGATGATCGAAGTTATTTTTCGCTCATCAAGAAAGAGATCCACCGAAAGGCAGAAGAAGCAGGGATGGATGAGGTACGGATCAATCAGCTAGACCTGATCGTTGCCGAAATGACCTCCAATCTTTTCAAATACAGTAATGATGGAGAAATACTTTTAGGGGTATTTTCCAATGGCGGATCTCCATATATTGAGCTGATTAGTATAGATAATGGTCCTGGGATGATGAATCCCTCAAAGATGATGCAGGATGGCATGTCTACCTCCAACACCTTAGGTCATGGTCTGGGCAGTATGAAACGTCTTTCGGATACCTTTGAACTCTATTCGCAGATAGGATGGGGTACCATTGTGCTGTCTAGGGTTTACAATGATCCAGAGAAAGCAAAATTAAAAAATGAGGTGCTTATTAATCCAATCGTGGTTTTTAAGCCTGGAGAAAAAACCAGTGGTGATGGCTTCGTCTATAAAAAAACAGATAACTATATCAAAATGATGCTTGCCGATGGTTTAGGCCACGGGCCCGAAGCAAACCTGGCAGTAAACGAAGCCGCTGCAGCGTTTAAGGTCTTTCCCGATTACAGTCCCGCAGAAACCATCCGTTTTATCCATAGCGCCATAAAAAAAACACGCGGAGCAGTAATAAATATTGTTGGATATGATTATGGCAGAAGAATATGGAGTTCAGTTGGAGTGGGGAACATCGCCGCAAGAATGTCTGGTCCAGTAAATTTTAAGAACCATATGTCGTACAATGGGATAGTGGGGCACAATATTCCGAATACACTTAACGATCAAGAATATCTGGCTGATGAATACAACCAGGTAATGCTCTGTTCTGATGGGATCAAAACACGGATAGAAATGTCAAGATATCCGATGATGTATAAATATGATTTAACGGTACTTGCCGCTGCCATTTATAAAGATCATGCACGTAGAAATGACGATATGTCTGTTGTAATTGCAAAATTAAAATGATTAAGCTGATTTCGATCTCATTGGAAAACGATATGGACCTAGTGCTTGCGCATAAAAGGTCAATGAGAGTAGCGGAGAAACTTGGGCTCGCGATGTCTACCCAAACTACTTTTGCTACCGCCGTTTCTGAAATTGCCCGAACGGTGATAGAACACACTGATCAAGGTGGGCTAGATATTGGGCTCGAACAAAACAAAGTGCGCTACAGTCTTTGTGCTTTAGTTACCTTTGAGAAAAATATTCGATTTACTAATGCCGACGCTGGCTTTTACTATGCCCAAAAACTGGTGCCAGAGTTTAACCTAAGCGAAACAGATCAATCCAATCAGATTGAAATGAAAATAGGCCTTCCGCGTTCTCTCAAATTAGATCCAGGTAAGATAGTGCTGCTCAAAAAATATTTTGAATTTGAAGAGCCTTTAAATGCCTACGAAGAAATTAAGAAAAGAAATGTTACGCTCAATAAAATTGCCTATGAACAGGAATTGGAACTCAAGCAATCGAAAATAGTAGATGAGAAAAAGACCGAATTTATTTCTGTAGCTAGCCATGAGATCAAAACGCCGATGACGGTTTTAAAGGGGTACACCCAGATGGCCCGGTTAACCAAAGAGCCCATCTCGGATCGTTTACGCGGTGTGTTAGAAAAGATTGATCTGCAGGCCAACAAATTGATGGATCTAGTGCAGCAGTTAATGGATATCTCTAAAATCGAAAATGGCAATTTACAATACAATTTAAAGAATGTACAACTGAATGATTTTCTGATAAATCAAGTAGTGGTGATGCAACAGATCCTTCCCTATCATCAATTATTGGTAGAATTAGGTGAGGATGTTGAGGTTAACATAGACGAGCTGCGGCTTGAACAGGTGTTTTCTAATTTGTTAGGGAATGCGGCCAAATATTCAGATAGAAATACAAAGATTATAGTTTCAACAATTTCTGATGACGAAAACAATGTTCGCATCGCTATCAGTGATAATGGCAGAGGGATTTCATCAGAAAACCTTCAATCTATCTTTGATAAATTTTACCGCACCGAAGACGTGTTAAAAACACATGCTGGTTTGGGTATGGGCCTCTTTATTACTTCAAAAATAATTACTGATCATGGCGGAAAGATCTGGGCCGAAAGCGAATTAGGCAGTGGATCTACGTTCTATTTTACCCTGCCATTGGCGATTGACAACTCAGTCATTAATTAAAAGCTCATGTCGCAATTAAACATATAACCCTATAAGCGTTGCGATTGCCTTAATGCCCTTAATTTCTTAATGGTTACATTTACTTATACCACATAGAAACATAGAACTATCCTCTTTTCATCTTCCATCTTCCATCTTCCATCTCCCATCTCCCATCTTCCATCGCACACCTCCCGCTCCGCAAATTCTATCTACAATAAGCATTACGATTATAACAGGGAGTGCGGTATGATACATTCCTACGTTACCTTACCAATGAGATTAATCTTTGCTCTATTGTTTTAGGCAAAAGATTGCGAAACGATATCCTAATGTACAGGTCGGCACTTTTTCGCCGCCATACAAACCAGTTTTTACCATTGAGGATACCAAACAAATGATCCATGCCGTTAACAGTTTCTGCCCAGATGTGTTATTTGTTGGGATGACCGCCCCAAAACAAGAAAAATGGACCTTTGAAAATAAACATGAACTCAATGTTAAGGTTATTTGTACCATTGGTGCCGTGTTCGACTTTTATGCCGGGATAATAGAGAGACCAAGCGTAATATGGGTTAACAATGGATTGGAATGGTTGGGGCGCTTGCTTAAAGAACCCAAGAGACTGGCCAAGAGATACCTTTATTACGGGCCAATTTTTATTTACCTAATGTTACGTGCTAAAATACAACAACGTTTTATCTCGGCATAGAATGATTAAGCCCAATAATTGAAGCTGATCAATAGCTGTTAGCTCTTAAAATTAAAGCCTTCTAGGTTAATCTACTGCCAAAGTATCCATTCCGAGCTGAAACTTCACCCTTGAAATAAAGTCGTTGATATCAAAAGGCTTGGGGATAAATTCCTGTGCGCCACATTCCTCCGAAAGTTCTTTTCCTTCTGAATCTCCAGATAGTAAAATCACAGGAATGTTTTTAGTTCGAGAGTTCGATTTCGTCTCCTTGCAGATATCAATTCCATTTCCATCTGGCAATTGGATATCCATGATAAAAACATCTGGAAGCGTGTGGGAAATTCCTCTCCGAAAGCTTTCAACGGTGGGATAAGAGTTTACAAGCAGGTTTGCTTCTTCTAGTAGGTGAGTGAACAGCTCACGGAGTACTTCATTATCCTCTAAGAGAGATACATTTTTTTTCATTGTTTGAGCAA
This sequence comes from Pedobacter sp. NO84, assembly GCF_059703915.1. NCBI lineage: Bacteria > Pseudomonadati > Bacteroidota > Sphingobacteriia > Sphingobacteriales > Sphingobacteriaceae > Pedobacter > Pedobacter sp. NO84. Next base: position 1,714,104 of record NZ_AP046575.1, on the reverse strand, counting down.
TAGGTTAATCTTCTAACTCTACCAATTGCAAATGGTTTTAAATTCTTTATTTTTCTTAGTAGTTACAGGAATAATCTCTAAAATTTTAGCCTATTCTGCAATTTTTATCGTCCTATTAGCCTACTTTCCAACTATTTATGGTTTTTACGGGCTAAAAATTCACCATACCATTTGCCAGAAGATTTTATAATTCGTTCTTGTGAATCAAAATCAATATAAACCAGTCCAAAACGGGGGTGGTAGCCCTCAGCCCACTCAAAATTATCAGTTAAGGTCCATATAAAATATCCATCTACCTGTAATCCATCTTTTTTAGCTCTTAGAATTTCGGTGATAGAATCTTGTAGGTATTTTAATCTTTCTAAATCCTGCACACTACCATCTTTAACCTGATCCAGAAATGCTGCACCATTTTCGGTGATGTAAATTTTTTTGATTTGAGGATACGCATTAAATTTTTTAAGGATCTGATAAATGGATTGAGGATAAACTTCCCACTTCATAACCGTAATGGGCACATTTCTTTTCTCTGCACTCACCAACTTAGCCTGCAAATATGGAATTAAGTACGAATGCCTAACAATTTCCCTGGTATAGTTTTGCAAGCCGATAAAATCGAAATCAAAGCTCAATCGGTCCTCATCACCTGGAGCAAAGTATTTAACGAGTTTTTTTAGTACTGGAAAGTCGTTCACTGGATAGCCAAGACCAATTAATGGCTCGATAAACAGCCGATTAATTAATGCATCAACTCTTAGTGCGGCACGGATATCACGTTTGCTATTTGAATAAGGTTCTATAGGCGAACACGAAAAAGTGGTTCCAATTTGTGCAGTGGGGAGTAATCGCCTTAACACTTTACCTCCGGTGGCTATACTCAATACCACGTGGTGGATGGAGGGCAAGAAATTTTTTAGTCCCTTTTTACCTGGTGCATGGATGCCTAAGAAGTAACCGGCCCCGGTAAATACCATAGGTTCATTCATCACCATCCAGTGTTTTACGCGATCGCCAAAGTGTTGGGCGCAAATGGTTACATAGTCTGCAAACCAGGATACGATTTTACGGTTTGTCCAGCCGCCCTGTAGCTCAAGACCCTGCGGTAAATCCCAATGATAGAGCGTAATCCATGGGGTTATCCCGTTTTCTAGACAGTAATCGATTACGTTGTTGTAGAAATCTATCCCTTTTTGGTTTACGGATACTTCGCCGGTAGGCATAATCCTAGACCAAGAAATGGAAAATCTAAAATTCGGAATGTTAAGCTTTTTAACCAGATCAATATCGTTTTTGTAATTTGTATAGAAATCACAAGCGGTATCGGCATTCTGGTTATCACGGATAGCTCCTTTTTTGCCCGTAAATACATCCCAAATGGAAGGCCCCTTACCATCGGTGGCGCAGTTGCCTTCAATCTGAAAGGCTGCTGTAGAAACTCCCCATTTAAAACCTTCCCCAAATTGAGATTTACTAACTTGCTGTTCCGGATCAAACATAGGAAACTAAAATATGGATTTTCCTTTAAAATCCAAGGGAGAGCTTGGAGAATGGAGCATGCCCCGAAGGGGTCCCTTTGGGAGAGTTGGGATTGCATTTATTGATTATTCATCCGGCCCAGATCCAATAGACAGGTAATGCTCAAGTTCTGGCTCCCTATACACTTTTTCAAATCCCGGACTTATCTTTTTAATAGATTCCATTAAAACTGCACTATCTGTACAGAATAAAAATTCGCTTAAATCTTGGCCTTTGAGTTTGCGATAAGCTTGCCAACTAAAGCCACCAAAGCTTAGCTGATTTGCATTTTTTGCTGATACCATTGGAAGTGTATGTTGCTCGAACTCAATTCCCTTTTCGTTTGTTAATAAAAACCTTATCCATTCCATGAGTTGGCCACTTACGGCGCATTATAATTTTGTGATACTAAATTTGAAATTGTTTTGGTAATAAATAGCGTTTATTCACTTCTTCACAGAAGACTTCTCGCTATCGGATTGGCTTTCGTGTGTTAATTTGCTTGATTGGTGCTTAAGTTCATCAAGCTTGGCATTTGTTGTTTGCGCTTTTTCCTTTAACCTCCTAGATCTTTCTAAAAGGTCATTAATAGCCTGTAGGTTGGCCTGGTCTATGGGATCGATAGGTTCCATTGGCATAAGAGTTACCTAATATACTAATAATTTTTGGTTAATGGACGTTTTTTAAGCTTTATAGTTGTTGCAAAGGAATAGCCTATAATGTACATTAACCACAAAGTGAGGATGAGACAATTTGGGGCACCTTTTTCCGTCTCTGATACCGAAAAATAAAATTTAAGAATTAGTGTATTGCCTTCTCCAGCGCCGCTAATCCTCCAACCACAGGTAGGGTTAGGGTAGTCCCGTTCAGATCAATCGTTAATTCTGTTCCTGCTTTGGGCCATAGCGTAAATTCCTTATCGCTTGAAAAGATCATTAATGCCAGTTGTTTTCCTGCCGGGATGATCTGATCATCTGGCTGCAGGTTAAATTTTAGGTCATAGAACTTACCCGCAACTAAGGGTGCGCTTTTAGTTAGGGATTTGCTATTTTGAGGATCTGCCCAACCACGTGTAATTACATTGTCTATCAGTTTTACTCCTGTGCCTTCGCTCCAGGGCAAAGCAACTAGCCAAACCGAAAAATTGGCTGCGGGTTTACTGCTCGACAGCTTTACCTTAACCTGCGCAAGCCCGGATAGGTGAAGGGCTTCTTTTAAAACGGGACTAACATAGAGCAAACGGTGTGACGAATTTGCTGTTTTTGCTAACTCACTTCCAGAAAAAGAAACATCATCAACAAGTTTTTCTGCGGGTTGCTTTTCGGGCTTAAGGGTTAATAACGTTCCATAGCCTGATCCTCCTGCGCCGAGATAAAGTTTCACATCAGCAGCCGCGGGATTAGGGTAATCAGCATAGGGAGTAGGGTTAGAGGGAAGGTCTTTCTCTCTTACGATCCAGGCTTTGGGTTCTTTTTCTACCCCATTTTCAATCCCGAACAAATAACGCGTAAACCAGCGGTTCATCATTTTCAAGGGTGGAGGTCCACCATGTCCTGCTTGGTGATAGTAGATTTGTGTAGGTATTCCTTTAGCTTCAACAGCTTTATAGATGCGATAACTATGCTCTGGCATCACGTTCCAATCGTTAAATCCATGAGACATCAGCAGTGCTGCTTTCCAAGGCTTAATGGCATTTAGGTAATCCCTCCCTGCCCAAAAATCATTATAATCTCCAGTAATACGGTCCATTCCCCTGGCCATTTCTCCATCCCTTATGGTTTTATTGGCATAGTCTCTTTTATCTTCAGCCCCGCTGTGGATATAATCATATAGCACATCCACATCCTCACCGAGATAACCCCCAGGATTTCTAATTAAACCGTTAGATCGATAATAATGATAATAGGAAGTATTGGGAGATACGGGGATGATGGCCTTGAGACCTTCAACCCCTGTTGTGGCTGCTGCAACGGGTAAGGTACCGTTATACGAAGTACCTGTCATGCCTACATTCCCGGTACTCCAATATGCTTTAACCTTTTCATTCCCATCAGGTGAGGTATAGCCATTGTCTTTTCCAGAAAGCCATTCTATCACAGCCTTAGGCGCTAATGATTCGTTTATTCCGCCTACGGTAGGAGAGCCCTGTGAGAGTCCGGTTCCCGGAGATGAAGAATGCACCACTATATATCCCCGCCTAACCCATTCTCTAATTAATGAATTTGAAATAATAGGCCTAGTGCCCGTACGGGTTACAGAAGGATGGATGCGAGCTATTGCCGATGCCTCTCCAACTTCGTGTTTAACATCCCAAAACGTTCCGGGCGCTGTGCCGGCCGTTCCCGCATAGTAAGGGCTAGTTTCGTATAAAACTGGAAGTTTTAGCCCCTCAGTTTCGGTTTGATACGGCCGGGTCACATCTACATGCATCCGATCAAGCTTACCATCACCGTCGGTATCAAATGACGTTTCTACCCAAAGATCCTGTCTGATCCACTTTTCGGGTGTTTCGAATGCAGCAACAATTTGAGCTTCACCGTCCTTAAATACAGGGATTGCTTTTTCTTGTGCAATAGCCGAAAAAGAAACTAGTGTAAAGGAAAGCGATAAGAAAACCTTGCTGAGTTTATTTAGGTGAAGTTTGATCATGTTTTTGCCGTTGAGTGAGTAGTGCTAATATAAGAATTTAATGAACACCACCTACACTAGAACTGCTAAGTCATCAAAGGTTAAGCTCGGCTGAGGAATTTAGAGCGAATTTTTTGCCAGGAAATAATTCAATCCTGGCAAGTGGTGTCAAGAATTGGCATCAACTTAATTCACACTTTTATTTTGAAGCGTATAGGTTTTTCCGGTAACAGATTGGTTATTAAAATCAATTGCTGTTAATCGATATTCAACTGCTTCTGCAGGGTTAGCCAAGTGTACATCAAATTCGAACGGATAGGTTATATCTTTTTTAAGCTGCCACTCGCCTTTGCCTACGCGATATTGGAGTGTTACCTGCTTAAAATCTTTCTCCGTTTTATCGGTAAAAATATAGGCATCAGAAAACTGGGGGAAGGTATTGATCAACATTCCTGTTAATGTTCCTAGGCCGTTGCTATTTTCGTCTCTAGTAAAACTCGTTTCGCCGCCTATCACTTTTTGAGCATCCATCTTTGTAAAGAGAGGCACATTGATACTTAATCCATGAATTTTGTATGCAGCCAAGGCTTGTGCATTAATGTCAACGTTAAGTAGTCCGTTTTTAAAAATGCCGCTGCCTGTGGTTCCATTAGCGTAATATACGGTTACCTTATATTCTTTTTCGGGAGTCCAATGGATTACATCAGGATTTAATCGAAGTTCGGTCTGTACCTTTTCGGCAAATGTGTTCATTAATACCACATAGAAATCATTTTTCCCTATTCCCATCACATGGTTTAATGCCGGTGTATTGCTTTGGATCGCATTTGCGGGAAGCCATAGGCGAAGATCGGTGTTTCCAAAAATAGAACCCAGCTTACTTCCGTACACATTACTGGTGAGATAGGCATAGCCAGGTGCGTAAATTCCCGGGAAATCTACTTTGCCATTAGAACGATAATAGGCATCATTTACTAAAAAATCAATAAGTAGCGTGATATGGGGAAAGATGTGGTTATGGAAAAGGTAATTGTATTTAATATCAAGAAAATCATGAGCGGCATAATCTGCAGATTGATAAACGTTGGTATGCAGCGATGTAAAATAATATCCCGGAAAACCATTGTATCGGCCTAAAATTGCATTGTAAGCCGCCGTTTTTAACAGGGTGTCCTGTGTAAGTGCCGCTAGCTTTAAGAACCAAGCGGGATGTTGGGTAAGCATAATCGGCCCATTACCATAGGTATAGGGCTGCTCAGGGGGTAGTCCAACTAACGATGTTTGCCATGCTGGAACCAGTTGCTCGGCGATTTCGGTTGTATAATCAAATCCCGGGATTCCATCTTTGCTATTAATTTTATAATGCTTTTTTGCCATGCCGTTTACCTTTCCGCCTTTATTTACCAATAACAGCGAGTCGGGTGCCATTGGGTTAGAGCGGGTCCAAAGCACCATCTGACGGGCAGCGGTTTGAGCTAGATTTAGGTATTTACGGTCTTTGGTTTCTTCATACATTTCGATCATGTCATATAGCTTTGGAGCAAAATCTGTCATAAATGCTGATGCTTTGTCGCGTAATCCAGGATCGTTTTCAAACGAAGCAGGGTAGGGTTCCCATATTTTCAAATAGGCATCAGCCCCTGCAATAGCTTTCTGAAGATCGTTAGGGTCTTTCGAAACCCGATAGCGATATAAGTAATCCTGCCAAGTTCCTCCGCCAGTTTCGGTATTGAGATTCAGTTTTCTGGTTTTGCCAAAAAGGCGATTCATCTCTGATTGGAAAGCGAAGGTCTGACCATTAGTTAACTGGCTTAAACCACTTAGCTCGCCAATTTCCACACAGGGGCCTTTAAGAAAATGTGAAGGGCTTTGTATCTTTTGTCGCTCATCGGTGGTATACAAGTATTTTTCTCTCGACATTACATAGGCCATGGTAGGAAGTGCTCTCTTGGCATAAATATCTTCATTGCCGGTTACAAGAGCAGTGCCTAATTGATGCAGTGCCGATACTACTTTTACGGTGCCCACAGCATCCTGTTCATAATTGAAACCTTTGAGACTATCCACCCAACCACCAGATTTATCGTTCATGGCAATGCCAATCATATTATCAAGCGTTTGATTAAGGGTAACTGCTGCATTTTTGCGCTCATTTTTATAATGAAAAATGCTCGTTAAGATGTAGTTCATGCCAGCATACCAATCTCCTGGCTGTAGTACATAGCGAGTTTTGAAAGTAAACGGTTTACCTGGCGAAAGTAGGGAGCCATTTCCTCCCAATATTGGAGCAAATACCAATGGTTGTGCCTTACCTTCCGCATTGCGCAACATCAGTCCGAAGCGGGAGTTAGCCACGTTTGCAAAGCGGTAAGGGATTTCGGTAGGATCGGGAGCAATACCTTCTGTAAACTTTTTATTGTTGGTAAACGTAGCAGCGGTGGTTGCAAATTTCTCAGAAGAAAGATAACTTTTCTCCGGAAATCTTTTCCAGGTCCAGATCATGGGTTGATACAGAAAATCCAGCTCATTTGCACTTTGGGATTCAATTCCCGTAAACCCAATTGAATACCATCCTTTAACCAATGGATTAAATCTTGTCTCAATTATAGGGGGCTCTTTGCCTTGAGGCAGCGAAACAACCAGCTCAACGGTTCCGTATGTTTTATCTTTGAAACCGAAAATTAGTTGTTCAGCGCTCTTGCGAACAGTTGTTGCTTTTAAGGTAATTTGCTTACCCACTTTGTAGAAATCAGTTTCATTACCTGTATTTTGATAAAATTCTGCGGTAGGGGTAATTTTCAACTGTTCGGCAGTGGCGTTCTTCATGTCCGTTGGATTATTCCAAGCCACCTGTGGAGAAAGGTTATTGTCTGATTTTTTTTCTGCCATCAACGGATTGTTAATGGACCGCACAATGGTGATTTCCGGCTTCAACGTACGGCTTAAGCCTATTATGCCATTAACACTTATCGTAATGTTTTGCGCATCGGCAACTAGTGTATAGCTTTCATTTTTTATAGTGATAGCCTGTTGTGCAGCGGCAGTGAGCGTGCAGAGGGATAGGAGGGTAAGAAAACTAATTTTCACAATAAAATACAGGTTTGGTTAAGTTAAATCGGCGCTAATCACATCATTAGCTGAGGCGCTATTACTTGCTGGGCTAAAATTATATAGTTTCTAATTATACATTCAGCATTGCAAATATGTAAACATTCTCCTTAACGGGATTGCTTTTCTAAATGGGGATAGACTTTTTTTATATCGCAAGCGATGCCGATATAAAATAACTTAGCCGATGTTATCGATGTTCATCCAAAAACACATTTTAAGAATGCCAATTAAAATGTTTTTAGGACCATAAGGGAGTGGATAGATGGGCGAGGCCATGGTTCTAATTAAAAATTACTCAAAAAAATAAGTCCACCTATCACAAGCGCTTGCGCAAACGTTTTCGATATAAAATCGCCCCGAAAAATCTACACTTAAGTGCTTAATCCCTTCTTTATTGCTACTTTACACGCCATAACTAACCAAAATAAATTTCGTAACTTCTCCAAACTATCTATTTGTATGGGAAATAATTAGGAACAAACAAATGAAAAAATATATTATCCCTGTGGGGTTCATCGCTTTTCTTTTTTCTTCTCTATCTGTATTAGCACAAAAGCGAATTTCAAATTCCGCCTACCAGATTGAAGTATCAACTAACTCATCACTAAAGATTAAGCATTTAATATCGGGGCGAACGTTTACCATCGTACCCCAATTTACGGTGCTGTACAGTGAGGAAGACCCAAAATTGAGCTTTTCGGGTTACGCTTCTAAATTTATGACGAAGGAGATAGGGATTGTACGTGTACCCCATTGGAATGACCCTATTACAAAAAAACCTGTTGCTGATTTTTTCAAGGCCGCGACGCCCTTAGTTGTTAATGCGGCTGAGCTTGCGTTAGAAAATGGTGGGATGAATTTTATCTTTAAAGAAACTGCAATGTTTAAACTCAGTGCAACACTTTCTCTTAAAGAAAATAACGAACCTACTTTAAGCTTTGAATTTATTCCGAAGAAAGATGGATACTATACCATCGGGTTTACTGGCATGCCAGAATTTAGCCCAACAGAGTATGATTCCGTTTGGCAACCACCAGTTTGGCAAGAAAAGCGATTACCAGAAATCTCTTTCTTTTCTACAGAAGACATGTGCAGCAGTTTGCCTGGAACAATGGTAGAAGCAGGCGGACTTACTTATGGCGTGCTTGCTAACCCTTCAATTATCCCTTACCGACTTCCATATCAACCTCAAGGAAAGATTGATCTGGGCGTGGTGCTGCGAAATCAAAAAGGAAATGCCCAGCCGATGCTATTTTCTCCAGTTTTTGGTAACCCTGATTCGAAGATGAGCATCGGGCAGAAATACACCTTTAAAGAAAGGATCTATGTATTTTATGGTCAACAAACTACCGCATATATCGATGCCGTGAAAAATATCTTTGGTTTTAAGGACTATAGAAAAAATGTGTTCGCCAATTTAAATCAAACCATCGAGAACATGATCGATTTTCAACTCGATGATGTGTATAGCCGTTGGAGTGCAGATATGAAGGGTTTCGATTATTCTACCGATGTGGCCAATACGGTAAAAAACGTATCCGGATTACACCCACTCTCGTCAGCCATCATTACTGATAATAAGGGAATCTATGATAGGAGGGCTCTTCCCATGATTGAATATTTGATGTCAAGAGAGAAATACCTGTTCTCGGTAAATAAAAATATTACCCGTCAACAACCATCGAGCAGAATGCAGGGCCCAGCAGTAGAAGTTTCTGAACTTGCAGCACTCAATACTTTTTACAATAAACAATCTCCAATTTTCAACTATTTAGCTGATAGTTTGAGCCATACCTCTAGACAATTAAATCTAACAAAAACCAGTGTTGGAGACGATTGGCCTAATCTAATTGGCCTATATAAAATGACAGGCAATATCGATTACCTCGAAAAAGCGAAGAAAAAGGCCGACGAGTACATCAGCTGGCGAATTGCAAAAAAGCAAACTGATTTTAGCGATTCTGGTCCTAAGCAGGCGGCTCAGTTCTGGACAGACTTTTCGCCATTATGGATGGAGATGCTTAACCTTTATGAGGTAACTAAAGAAAAGAAATACCTTGATGCCGCAGAGGAGGGAGCTAAGATCTACCTTCAATACATTTGGTTCTATCCCACTATTCCAAATGGAAATATAACGGTTAATAAAAATGGAGTAGTTGATTTTAGGTGTATAGAGGCAGTAAGGGATTCCATTCCTAAGATGATTGCCACTCCACAAACCGTTCCGGCCTGGCAAGTATCGCAAATAGGCCTCACACCAGAGGCGAGTTGGACCAATTCGTGGAACCCGGCAATATTTTTGGCCCAATTTGCCCCACATTACCTCAGGTTGGCATATTATACCAATAACGATTTTTACCGTTGGGTAGGTAGGTCGGCAGTGGTTGGCCGTTACACCAATTACCCGGGCTACGATATCGATGGTGAATTTAACACTGTATATGCTCGCCCAGACTATCCACTACGTTTTCAGCATGAGGTTTCGTACAATCAGTTTTACTATAATCACGTATGGCCCCAAATTTCACTGCTGTTTGATTACCTGATCTCTGATGTGTATACTTCTTCAAAAGGAAAGGTTGATTTTCCATCGGAATTCGCTGTCGGTTATGCCTATTTGAAAAGCAATGTATATGGTTTTGCTGGGGGCAGTTTTTACGATGATAAAAATGTAAGATTATGGATGCCTAAACAGGTTCTTCGTATTAATAACGAACAGGTTAATTTTGTTACAGCTTATGGAAATGGCAAGTTCTATATCGCGTTTCTAAATCAAAGTGATGATGAAATTGATTTCACAGCAAATGTAAATCCTGTGTTAGTGCCATTAGACGAAACCAAAAATTACAATGCTAGGGTTTGGAAGCAGAATGAAAATGCCAAAAACGAGGTGGTTAAAAATGGTGTCATAAATCTCCATATTAAACCAAAAGGAATAACTGCAATAGCTATAGATGATGTTTCGATTGTTCCACAATTTCAGCAATCATCAGATCAATCACAGTCTAACAATACCTACAAGTTGTTGGATAGCGAAATTGGTAGAATAAATGCTACTGTAATTTCATATGGGAAATATAGTAATGCGTTTATATGGTTAACCGCCAATGCCGAAAAAGTAAAAAATGTAACATTCAACTACAAATTAAAGAATAGCAAAAGCTGGAAAAAGTTAGTTGATGAGACCTATCCTTTTGAGCTTTCGGTGCCTTTGGAGAATAACACCGATCAAATCGAATGGAACCTTCAGGCCCTGCAGTTAGACGGGAAGGTAGTGAAGATAGATAATGTTAAGTTGAACAATTAAAAATGCAAGTATTGTTTTTTTGCCCTATCTGGGGACTGGTACCTGATTATACCGATCGGATCGATGCCGATATCGCTGAGGTTTTTCATAAAGTAAAGCAGGCTGGGTTTGATGGGATCGAAATGACCGTTCCTTCAGACCAAGAACAAGTGCAGCAGATTTTAGCATTGCTAACAAAGTACGACCTCCAAATTATTGCACATGAGTGGGCCAATGATGGAATTACGGTAGCCAACCTGATGCAGGATTTCGAGAAAAACATCTTACGGGCCGCATCGGTTAAGCCGCTATTTATTAATTCCCATACGGGGAAGGATTATTTTTCTTTTGATTCGAATTGTAAAATACTGGAAAAGGCGTTTGCACTTGAAAAAGAGACAGGAATTAAGATTAACCACGAAATACACCGGGGCCGGTTCAGCTTCCATTGTTACACCATGCAAAACTATTTGAAGGTCTACCCAGATCTTACACTAACCGCCGATTTTTCGCATTGGTGCAACGTTTCAGAAAGTTTGTTAGAAAATCAAAAGGAGAGTATGGTACAAACTTTTAGGCATTGCAAGCATATCCATGCCCGTGTAGGCCACACCCAATCGTGCCAAGTGTCTGATCCGGCGGCGCCAGAATGGAAAAATGCCTTGGCAGCTCATTTAAAATGGTGGGACCATATTTACGAATACAGTAAAGCCAATGGCGAGGAAAGATTAACCATTACACCAGAATTTGGCCCGGCTCCTTATATGGCTACCCTTCCGTATTCCAATGAACCAATTGCTGATCAATGGGCTATCAATTTATGGATGAAAGAACTGCTTAAAAAGCGGTATGCTTAAAAAGATTTGTCGCCTGAGGCTCTCGAAGGCAGAATAAGCTTAAAAAAGTTCCCAATTGCTTCGAGAGCCTCAGCATGACAATTTTCTTTGGATCGAATCCCAAAGAGGTGCCTTTAGGTCTTCGACTACGCTCAGACTGACAATTGGGGGGATAATTCGTTTAATCTATAGTTTAATCTTTTAATTTTGTCACCCTGAGCGTAGTCGAAGGGCGTAAATGGTCTCCGAATACGCTCAGACTGACAATTCGGGTGGAGTTACTTGAGCCTAGTTTAATCTTTTAAGTTTGTCACCCTGAGCGTAGTCGAAGGGCGTAACTTTGAGCCTACTTTAATCTTTTAAGTCTGTCACCCTGAGCGTAGTCGAAGGGCGTAAATTGGTCTTCGACTAGGCTCAGACTGACAGCTAGAATAAGAAAGCTAAGCTTTATACATCCCCTTTTATCTTTCTCGTAGAATCTCTAATGATCAAATTTCCTTTTACAATTTTTGTTTTTGCCTCATGTTCTTCACCATCTATGAGCTGATCAAAGAACAATTGTGCAACGGTTTCTCCAATTTTATAGGTTTGGGGATTGAATGAAGTAAGTCCGGGTTCAATAATTTCGCCCATGGGTTCGTTTCCAAAACCTGCAACAGCTACTTGTTCCGGGATTTTTATGCCCTTGCTTTTAAGGTGAACGATGGTTTTAATGGCTCCAATATCTGAAATAGAAAAGATGGCATCTACGGTTTTATCGGTTTCTAATGCTTTATCTACGTGTTCGAGTATAGATTTAATAGTAAGGTCTGTATTGGACACCAGTGCAGGATCAAACACTTGCCCGTGTTTCTTCAAAGCCTTCATGTAACCTTCCTGTCTTTTCTGACAAACGCTTAAATGCTCTGGTCCCGAAATCAATAAAATGCGTTTACAGCCTTGTGTAATCAGGTGTTCGGTTACCATGAAGGCTCCATTCAAATCATCGAGTAAGACCTTAGAGGTATTAAGCTCATCACAAACCCGATCAAAATGGATAATCGGAATACCACTTTTTAAATGAAGTTTGATATGGTCGAAGCTTTTGGTCTCTTTAGAATGGCAGATAAGTAGCCCATCAACCCAGTTGGTCATAAAAGCATGGGTGTTGGCCACTTCCGTTTTGTGCGATTCTTTAGATTGGCTAATCATCACTTTGTATCCTGCCGCAGAGGCTACATTTTGGATCCCCGTAAGTATGGATGAAAAAAAATAAGTTTCTATGTCGGGAATAATTACTCCTATGGTACGGGTTTCGCGTTTACTTAAACTTTGAGCCAACGTATTGGGCTGATAATTGAGATCTGCAGCAACTTGCTTAACCGCCTGTTTTGTGTTTTTACTAATGTCTGGGTGATCTTTTAATGCTCTAGATACGGTAGAAACCGAAATCCCAATCGCCTTGGCAATATCTATAATAGTAGTAGCATGATTTTTTTTCCTTGATGTCTTGGTGTGTTCACGCTCTTTAAAAATAGTGAAATGATAATTACATTCCTTACAAAAAAAACGTTGTTTTCCTCTAATAAACCCTGCTCTTAGAACAGTTTCTTCTTTAAAACATTTCGTGCATTTAATCCTGGGCATACATTTTAAGGTTACATTGCAATCAATAGCGAGTCCAATATACTTTGGTTAGAAGTGGTTGATTGCTAATATCATGTTTTTAATTAAGGAAAACGAATGGATATCTATCTAAAAACCAATTTTTCTATCTGTTTCATTGGTCTATTTTTTAATAATGGATGCAATTTACCCCCGCTCACATTGATTTAATGTTAATCCAGTGTTATGTTAAAAAATAAAAAACTATCGCAAGCGTTTGTGGAAACGTTTGCGATATAAAATCGTCTTTTAAACTCCATAAGAATTTGACTTAATGACTTATTAAGCCCTAATTTAGCTATTCAGTAAGCAACATAACCAATATAAACTATCTTAAATTTGACGATTTTCTTTTTGTAGTAAATTGTGTATTCGGATACACTGGCGAATTATAAGTGCCTGAACTTATAAGCCCTTTATCCGCCATACTAAATTAATCCAATTAAGAATATGAGTACTGATTTATAATATCGATCGTATGAAAAAACTTGTAATACTATTATTTGTCAGCTTCTTGCTACTTGGGGCCAAATATCAAAAGGCTTACAATGGTCCTCATGTAAATACGACTGCAAATTCTAATGCAAGCGATACTTTAAAAAAGAAAAAATCTATAGTACTACCAGAGCCTACAATGGAGTTGGCAGCGAAGTGGTGGCCAGATTTAACTGATTATTGGACCCCGGTAGGATGGAAGCATCATAGATTTCGGTACAATGTTTTTTACGACGGAAGCATCTATGCGGATCCCTCTTTAAGTAGCACCGCAAAAGCTTGGGTAGGTCAAGGATTACAACTTAAAGTTGAGCCCGGATTATTTATTACCGAAAAATCATATAACACGTTGAGGTCTGAACCATATACTATGGTAGATGATCATCGAACTATTCAAGGTTGGACAAATGACAGTACTCCAGTGCTGTTTACTGAATGGTCTAAAGACGGATTACTCTTGCGAGAAAATATATTTGCTCATGTAAGTGGAAGCAGCGACGTCAAAACTGGCCTCGAGCCACTTTTTGCATGGGTTCGGCTTTCAGTAAGTCAAACTCTTCCAGGCATACCAAAGCCAGCGCGTTACACCTTCTCTCTCCGTTTTAATGCTCCCCATGTGATCACTAAAATGTTTGTGCGTAGCAACATAAGAATGGATCAGTCTAAAGCCGCTTATCCCCGAGCGCTAAAGGCAGGAGGAAAATACAGTAGTGAGAAAGGCTTATACATATTAGAAGATGATGGAAAAGTGAGGTTAGCTGTAGCACCAGGAGTGGCTTCGAATGTTGATGCAGGCTTTAGAGAAGGCGACAAAGAGGGAAAAGATCCCCTTCTATATGTTACGATGGACGCTAAGGCTGGGCAATACGTGGATATTTTAGTACCCATGATTCCTACAGCTCGAGATATTTTAGATCAGGAGCTTGCCATTGGTTACAACAAGGCGCTGATTGAATCCGGTCCATTTTGGTCTAAGCGCCCAGCGTCAGCAGCAGTAATAAAAGTGCCGGAAGAGTTCATTAACAATACGCTGAAACAGTTTGAACGTTTTTCGGAAGTTATTTCAGAACGTGTGCCAGAACAAGGTAGAAATATGTCTTTAAGTGGCTCACTCCAGTATGTTAAAGCTTGGGCAACTCCAACAGGGAAATTGGTGGCAATGTATCTCGATCCTCTTGGCTATCATGATCTGGCCGCCCAATATTTACAGCCATTTGTGGATGCTCAGGGAACTCGCCCAGCTCCAAGTACTTTCATTCCCAAACATCCAGGATTTCTAGGATCGCCCGCTGCATATACATCAATAGACTGGATGGCTGATCATGGGTCGCTATTGTTCGCAATTTCTAATCACGCCCTGCTAATAAATGATGTAAATGAGAAAAAGAAGTATGTTGAAAGTGTAGTAAAGGCCTGCGAGTTTATTCAGTTTGCTCGCCGCATTAAAGGTCACGGGGGCTACGAGGGCATTCTTCCCCCAGCACGCTACTCTGATAAAAGTGATCAGACCCAAAGTGTTTGGAGCGATGGCTGGACTTATAAAGGACTTACAACTGCAGTAAGATTTTTAAAACAAATTAATCACCCTAGAGCAGAAGAATTTGAAAAAGAAGCCGTTCAATATAAAGCTACGTTTTTAGCGGCCTTCCGTAGCGAATGCCAAAAAACAGAAAAGTGGACAGATAATGAGGGAATAGTACGTCCTTTCATACCTTCAAGTTTGTTTGGTTCTGTAGAAGAATCAGCAAGACACGGATTTTATTTGGATACTGGACCTCTTATATTAGTTTTTGCAGGTTTAATGGATGCCAATGATCCCCTCATGCAAACTACATTGAAATGGTTTAGAGAGGGTCCAGTGCAAAACTTTGCGAGGTTTGGTGCTTCTTATAATCAAATTCCCTTTCTCACTCATGAAATGTCAAGTTGTATCCCCGGTTACAGTTGGAATAATTTTATCAATCATCAGCTGGGCGATAGGTATCATTTTCTGGAGGGGATGTATAGCCAATATGCTGGTGGAATATCAAGGCAAACCAAAACCATTTGCGAATCTAGAGGGGGGATTACCGGTAGAATAACGCATGCAGATATGCCTTTTTACTTAACCAGATTAGCGGTGGTAGACGATATTGTGGCAGAAAATCAGTTGCACCTCTTGCGCATTTGCCCATTAACTTGGGTATCACGTGATCAGGAAACGGTTTTTAAAAACATGCCCACCATCTTCGGGCCTATCAGCCTCACTTGGAAACTTTCGGAAAAGGGCGACGCTCTATCTCTAAGCTACACCCACCAATTTCATCATATTCCAAAGCGTACTGTTCTTCATATTCCTCCAGTGGCCAACCTTAAATATGTAGTGGTAAATGGAAGAAAACATTCAATAGATAATAAAATGGAAATTATATTATAATCAGCAAGATGGTAAATCAATTTAAACAAACAAACCAAAACAAATGTATATGAGAATTAAATTTTACCTCATCCGTGCCTTTTTGATTTTTGTACTGTGCCAAGGTTTTGTAACTGCACTCCAGGCTCAAAGTACAATTACCGTTAAAGGTGTAATTCTGGACGAAGAAAAGCTGCCGCTACCGGGCGCCAGCGTAATGGTTAAAGGAAAACAGGTCGGTGCAGTTACCGACGCAAACGGAAAATTTTCCATTTTGGCAGGACCAAAAGATATCTTGGTTATTTCCTCTATTGGTTTCGAATCAATAGAAGAACCCATTAACAACCGTCAATTGATTAATTTATCATTAACTGCCAGTAGACAATCACTTGGTGAAGTAGTTGTGGTTGCCTATGGAACACAGAAGAAAATCAGTGTTACAGGAGCTCTAACTACCGTTAAGGGCGACGAATTGGCCCATTCTCCAAATGCAAACCTTGCTCAAACCTTAGTAGGTCGCACGTCGGGCTTATTAGCACAACAATCAACCGGACAGCCGGGAAATGATCCGGTAAGTTTGCGGATCAGGGGCTCAAGTACCTACAACGCCAATAGCGCACCGCTAGTGTTAGTTGATGGTATTGAAAGACCATTTAACAGCATAAATGCAGAGGAGGTTGACAATGTTACCATTCTGAAAGATGCATCAACCACGGCTGTGTATGGGATAAGAGGGGCGAATGGGGTAATCCTCGTTACTACCAAAAGGGGAACCAGCGGAAAACCTAAGGTGGGCTTCACCAGCAATCTAGCGCTTCAAACGCCAACGAGGTTGCCAGAATTTGTAAATGCCTACGACTATGCCGTACTCTACAACGAAGCGCTTTACAATGATAATCCCAATCAAACACCGTTATTTACTGCTGCCGACCTTCAAAAGTATGCAGATGGCAGCGATCCAATTTTTCACCCAGATATTGACTGGTTGGATCTTATGATGAAAAAAACTGCACCCCAGTCGAAAAACACCTTAACGGTAAATGGTGGCGGACAAGCCGCAAAGTATTTTATATCGCTTGGTTATCTAGATCAAGGAGGGCTGTGGAAAGAATTCAACAAGCAATATGGTTATAGTAACAATACTTTTTACAAGAGGTATAATTTTCGCTCTAACGTAGACTTTAATATCACGAAATCTACGGTTTTCGGACTTTCACTTGGTGGATTCGCCGACAAGTATCACACCGCAAGTAATCCTTTCAGCGGGATACAAAACACGCCATCAGGTATCACGCCTGGACTGGTAGGCGATAAGATCATCATCAACAGTACCGTTACTGGTCGTAATGCATTGGTTCCTATCTCAGGAGGATATGATGAACGTTTTGTGAATCAGTTCAACGTAACAGCCGATCTTAACCAGAAACTGGATTTTGTTGTTAAGGGACTTACTTTTCGCTCTAAACTGGGCTACGATTCGGATTACCGGACATTGTATGGACAAAATATCACTAGGGTAACTTATGCACCTTTAAAGGTGGTAGTAAATGGAGTGGAAACGGTGGTGTATCAACCTATACAAGACCAGTCTATTGGCGGGATCACCACGCAAACATTCGACAGTCGTTCAAAACGGATCTATTTTGAAAGTGCGCTTCAGTATAACCGAACGTTTGGCAAACACAACATCGGCGGATTAGTACTTTACAACCAAAATAAACAATATTGGCCATCAGCGTCTTATACTGTAGAACTGCCAGAAGTGCCAATCGGCTACTTGGGCGTGGTAGGAAGAGTAACCTATAATTATGATTACAGATATTTAATTGAGGCATCTTTAGGAAGAAACGGCTCTGAAAATTTCCCTGAAGGCAACAGGTTCGGTACTTTCCCAGCAATTTCTGCAGGTTGGAATGTTACGAGAGAGCCTTTTATGGAAAAGCTTTTAGGCAAAAGTAAAATACTTACGCTTCTTAAATTCAGAGCATCGTATGGCGTAACAGGAAATGATAAAATCATCGACGGTAATAATATTTATCAACGCTTTATGTACTTCCCATCTGAATATAGCTTCGTAAGTAACAGGGCGCAATTTGGCGAGGACATTAAACAATACCAAGGCGTAGTAGAAGGCCAACTGGGAAATCCAGAAATTACATGGGAGAAAGCGATTAAGCAAAATTATGCTGCCGAAGTGAATTTGTTCAAAGACAGGCTTTCGTTGAAGTTCGATTATTTTATCGATTACCGTAATAATATCCTTTATCAAAAGCCTACCATCGCGCACGTTGCGGCTGCTATACAGGATGTGTACAATATTGCTAAGATTAGGAACAAAGGCTACGAAGCAGAAATTGGCTGGAACGGAAAAGCAGGTAATGTAACGTATTATGCAAGTGCAAACTATACCTTTGCACGAAATCGTGTAATCGAGAATGGAACTCCAGAATCGGTACAAAACCAATTAGGCAATTCGCTTAATCAAACCTACGGGCTCATAGCCAATGGATTTTTCAACACACAGGCAGAGGCCGATGCATGGCCACTCCAATATGCCTCTAAATCCACTCCCGGAGATGTACGTTACATGGATGTGAATGGTGATGGCAAGGTAGACCAAAATGACTTTGTACCAATAGGTAACCCAACATACCCTGAAGTTAACTACGGAATATCGGGCGGTATGTCTTATAAAGGTTTCGATATGAGTGTATTATTCCAGGGAGCGGAAAACGTAAGTCGCGCATACAGCGGATTTATGCAGCGCCCAGCCAATCAATACGGAACCATCTGGGAGGTAGTAAAAGCAGAGCGATGGACACCAGAAAATGCTGCTAATGCAACCCGTCCGAAATTAACGGCCACTTATGCCAATGCAAGCAATTATACAAATTCAACGCTTTGGATGCACGACGCTTCTTATATCCGTTTAAAAAATGTCGAATTAGGGTACAAGTTCACGAATGGCTTTTTGAAAAAGGCAGGTGTTTCTAGCGCACGTTTCTACGTGAGCGGGCAGAATTTGGTTACTTGGGATAAACTCAAAGTTGTGGATCCAGAACAAGAAGCCTCAAATAGCTTCTCTTACCCACAGCTTCAAATATTTAACGCAGGTATTAACGTACAATTTTAAATCAGTTATATGAAAAAATATTATTCAGCTACAGTTTTTTTACTGCTGGGTTTAGTAGTAATCCTATCGGGATCCTGCACCAAAGATTTCCTTGAAAAACCCTTTTCCTTAACCTTTAATGAGGATTCGGTATTTACCAAATATGAAAATGCTCAAAAATTGGTAAATGACATGTATACGCTCAGACCGTTTTATTTGGTGCTCTCGGTAAATACGGTGCCGCAAGCCAGATTAAATGGATCTTTATTGGAAAGTGGAACCGATTTTGGTGGTAGTTTAAGACTCAATGCAAACTATTTCGCCCATAAAATGAACTTTGGCACCATCCAGGCCGAAGAAATGAGCAATGGTATTGCTGGAGAAGACATTTATGCAGACCATTACAAAACCATAAGGAAAGCATTCACTCTGCTTGATCGTATTGATGAAGTGCCAGATGCTCCACCTGGACAAAAAGAGCGCATTAAGGCCGAATCCAAAACCATGATTGCGTTCCAATATTTCGAACTTATGAAACGTTACGGAGGAGTTCCCCTGGTTACCAAAAGATTGGATCCTGCAAAAGATGATATAAATATTGCCAGATCGCCCTTGGCGGATGTGTATTCCTACATTATCAAATTACTGGATGAGGCCATAACTGTACCCGAATTTGCAGCACGATACGATGCACTTGATTTTGGGCGATTAAATAAAGCTTTCGCATATGGCTTAAAAGCCCGCGCTGCATTATATGTGGCCAGTCCGCTGTTTAATACAGCTACGCCCTATATGGATTTCGGTGCTAATAACAAACTCATCTGTATGGGTTCAAATGACCCTACACGATGGGACACAGCAGCGAAATATGCAGATGATGCCATTAAATTCTGTGAAGCAAACGGATATGCCATTGTTAATACCTCGAACACCAATTTAAATTATACCATATCGTACCAATATAGGCCAAATCAAGGAAATACCGAGGTAATGTGGGGTACCATAAAAGTTAGTAATCCGAATATGGCTTATTGGAACCCACGTGGAACACCGTTCGTGGGTGGATTTTCATCTAATCTGGTTAGTTTGAACATGGTAGAAAAATATCAGAATAAAGATGGTTCTTATGTAAATTGGAACAATGTGATTACTACTCCGGCTAACGATCCGACTGCTCCTTACAAGAACTTGGATCCGAGATTTAATCAATCGGTGATGTATAACATGCAAGAAGTATATCCAACCGCATTCTTCAGCTTCTACGAACACGAAACGCCATCCTTGGCCGGAACTAACAGTACCAGTAAAGCCAGTTCGCAATGGGCACATCAGGTGCGAAAACACGTTTATGGTTATGAAGATCGTACCATTACCCAAAAAACCTGGACCCCGATGTGTTCGATTATGCGTTTAACAGACTTGTATATGATTTACACAGAAGCAATGAATGAATCGCTTTCTGCACCAGATTCGCGCGTGCTTTCGAGAATAAATGTAATCAGAAATCGTACTGGAATGCCTAACATCCCTACCGGGCTAACTAAAGAAACGATGCGCCAAAAAATACAAGACGAGTGGGGGATCGAGTTTGCTTTCGAGGAATATCGCTATTTCGACCTAAAACGTTGGAAATTGGGGAATACATTTAAAGGACCTATTTACGATCTTAAAGTGAAGAAGTTTAATAATAATACGTATACCTACACCAAGTATAAATACGAAGACAGACCGTTTTACGATTGGTACTATCTGCATCCGTTCCCACCATCTGAGGTGAATTTACAATATGGTTTAATTCAAAATCCAGGATGGTAATCAAGCTCTTATCTAAGAAATTTATGAAAAAATTAATTTATAAGCAACTCCTACTCTCAGTTATACTTTCGGGTGCCCTCCAGCAGGCGGTTGCTCAGGAAAAAGTTACTTCGAGTGCCGATTCATCAGCGACGCCAAAAACAAACGTTGCTTATGGTCTAGCAGATAAACGTAATCTTACGTATTCCATTAGTACTGTTTCGGGAAAAGAACTAGAAGGAACTTCAGTTTTTATTACAGGGAACAGTCTTTTTGGAAAACTCCCAGGCCTTACCGTTATTCAGCGAACAGGCGAGCCCGGTAATGATGCTCCCACATTTTATTTGCGGGGGAGAAGTACCACCAAAACCAATACGCCTCTAATTATTGTAGATGGAATTGAACGCGACATAAATAACATTCAACTCGTTGATATTGAAGAAGTATCTGTCTTAAAAGATGCATCTGCAGCCGTAATCTATGGAATTAGAGGAGCCAATGGCGTAATTCTGGTTACCACAAAAAGAGGTAGAGAAGGAAAACTCCAGATTAATGGGAGTGTAGAACAAAGTCTCATGTCGCCAACCCGTACTCCAGAATTTCATAGTTCTGCCGATTATGTAAAATTATATAACCAGGCATTGGCAAGTGATGGATTAGCACCATTATATACCCAAGCGCAAATAGCAGGTTACGAAAGTGGCAACCCGTATTTCTACCCAAATGTAGATTGGCGAAAAGAAGTAACCAAAGACTACGCAATGGGCACAAAAGCTAATTTTAACGTGTCCGGTGGCGAAAAAGTAGCCCAATATTATGTGTCATTGGGATATTTTAAGCAGGGTGGAATTTTTAAAAATACAGACACTAATGAAGGATATGACACAGGTCTTGATGTGGATAACGTTTCGTTCAGATCTAATCTAGACCTCAGCATAAATAAAAATTGGAGCTTTGGACTTGATCTAAGCGGCCGTATTTATCAGAAAAATTCGCAGATCCAAGCTACAGCTACATCATTTGATAATATGTACAAATACCCATCGCACTTATTTCCTGTATTTGTGCAGGATGGTGTATATGGTGGAACTGCTATTTATCCTGCAAATCCGGTAGGATATGAAAACGGACGCGGTTATAGACAAACTAATAATCGCTCGATCATGTCATCGTTATTTACCAAATATGATTTTAGTGATTTGATAAAAGGGCTTTCCGCGGGCATGAAATTTTCGACCGATAATTTTTATAGCAACCAGGAAGGATACAGTAAGAGTTTTGCGGTTAGGGAGGTGTTAGGCATGGATGCTAGTGGAAATCCGGTTTTAAGTCCACTCATTGGTACTAACACTAACTTAACCACATTAAGTTCATCTGGTTACCCAACAAGTGATGTTCAGAATAAACGCAACACGTTCGAAGGAACACTAAACTATGCTCCATCGATAGGTACGTCTAACTCGCTTAATGCCCAGATCATCTATCATGAAGATAGGCTGAGAATAGGAAGTGAAAGCCCTTACAACAACCAGTTTATAGCGGGCCGCATCAATTACGGCTATTTAAACAAGTATTTTATAGAAGCTGGTGCTTCATATAGTGGTACAGAAGCATTCCCGCAAGGACATAGATTTGGATTTTTTCCAGCTGTTTCTGCAGGATGGATCATTTCTGAAGAAAGCTTTTTAAAAGAAAACCACTCGGTTAACTTTTTAAAGCTCAGAGTGTCGGCAGGTAAGGTTGGAAATGCAGCTGTAGGCGAACGATTTAGCGACAGGCGCCAATACATAGCCGATGATGGCTATAATTTTGGAAATGCCAATACAGCTCAGGCGGGACTATATCCTGGTGTTTTGCCCAATGGTAATTTTACTTGGGAAACAGCCACCAAATATGATGTAGGCTTAGACGCCAAGTTATTTAACATTTTAGATCTTTCATTCACTTATTTTTATCAAAAAAGAACGGATATTTTGGTACCCGAAGCCAGTCTGCTTCCTGATATTATCGGTGCCGACCTCCCGAACGTAAATGCCGGTAAAACACGAAATTCTGGTTTAGAAGGAGTTTTTTCAATCACCAAACAAAATCAGAATTGGGGATATACGGCGAGCTTCAATGCAAGCTATGTAACGGATAAAATTCTTTACTTTCCAGAATCCGTACAGCCATCAGCTTATTTGTACCAAACAGGAAATAGGATCAATCAACCATTTATGTTGGAAGCTTTGGGTTTCTTTAACTCGAATGCCGAAATTCAAAGTAGTCCTATCCAAACCTTCGGAACGGTTAAACCAGGAGATATTAAATACAAAGATCAAAACAATGATGGACGTATCGATGCATTTGATGAGGTACCGCTTGAAAATTCTACGCTCCCTAAATGGGACCTGGGTTTCAATCTGGGGTTTAACTTTAAAGGGTTTGACATTCGTGCATTTTTTCAGGGACAGCTTGGCCGAAGCGTTTATTTAGGAAGTGAACCTTTCTTATTTTGGCCGCTCACACAAAATGGAGCACGGATCAGCACTTATGCCAATCAATTTTGGACTGAGCAAACGCAAAGTACCGCAGATTATCCTCGCCTTACCACGCTTGAAAATAATAACAATTACAGAGAATCTTCTTTTTGGTATGTTAATGGCGACTTTTTGCGCCTACGAAGCCTTGATTTAGGTTTTAGTTTACCCCAAACATTGATCAAGCATGCCCATTTAAGCAAAGCAAGGATCTTTTTAAGAGGAACGAATCTATTTACGTTAGATCATTTAAAATATACAGATCCAGAGGTTTTATCAGACTATCCTGTCATGAAATCATACAATGTGGGTATTAGTTTACAGTTTTAAGATTTTAATTATGAACAATAGTAAAAAAATAGGATTGGTATTGGTATTTATGCTCTCGCTAAATGCGTGTAAGAAAACCGAACCAGATAATCTCACTTTTCTAGACGATAAGGAGATATATAATAACATTACCAAAATAAGGAGTGTGTTAAATACCGTTTATAGCGGATTACCAAATGGTTATGCTGATATAGGTGCCTCATGGTTGGCTGCTGCCTGCGATGAAGCTGAAGAGGTGAACAATTCCGAATCGATCCAAAATTTTAATATTGGAAATATTACCCCATATTATAATCCTGATGCAGTTTGGGATAACTCTTACGAATCAATCAGAGATGCAAAGGTGTTTATCAATTCAACCGATACGATTACCTGGAAAGAATGGCAATATTCTAATCCTACCGAATACAATATCAGGGTTAACCTCATCAAACAATATAGGGCTGAAGCCAAGTTCTTAACCGCTTTCTTCTATTTCGAACTGGTGAAACGCTATGGAGGTGTTCCCATTGTTGACGAAGTAATTAATAAGGATAGCGAATGGGTTTCTCGTTTTCCCAGAAAATCTTTTTCAGAATGCGTAGACTTTATCGTTGCTAATTGCGATGCAGCAGCAGCTGTACTTCCTGCTACTTATGATACAGGTAATTACGGACGGGCAACATCCGGCGCAGCCCTGGCATTAAAAGCAAGATTGTTGTTATATGCAGCGAGCGACCTCTATAATCAGCCCTCGAATACTGATCCATTGCTGGGTTATGTTGGAGGCGACCGTTTAGCGAGGTGGCAACGCGCAGCAGAGGCCAATAAGGCGATCATTAGCTTTACACCTGCTTATGCGTTTCAATCCACTTACCAGGCAATTTCATTGTTGGGATCTACTAAAAGTACCGAAGTAATCTTCGAACGCAGATACGGCGCCAGCAATACCTTCGAAAAGCAAAATACGGCAATCGGCTTCCCTCTGGGACAAACAGGAACATGCCCTTCAGGTAATTTGGTAGATAGTTACGAAATGACAGATGGTACCGATTTTGACTGGACCAAGCCTGCACAGGCAGCTGCCCCATACACAGGAAGAGATACGAGATTGGCAAAGGTTGTGGTAACCAATGGTTCTAAATTTGGAAAGATAGCAGCTACAGTTGAAACATTTGTAGGAGGCGTAAACGGAAAACCAAGGGATCGTGCAACAAAAACGGGTTATTACCTTCGTAAATACATGAATGAAGCCCTAGATCTTCAACTTGGAGAAACGGCCACTAAACAGTGGGTTTTTATGCGCTTATCTGAGTTTTATCTTAACTATGCGGAGGCAATGAATGAATTATATGGCCCCGCAGGAGTTGGACCAGGAACACTTAATATAACGGCCCTCGCTGCATTGAATTCGGTTAGAACCCGTGCCGCAGTAGCAGCCAAAGCGATAGCTGCGGGCTCAACACAAGCTAAAATGCGTGATCTTATCAGACGTGAAAGAAGGGTAGAACTCGCTTTCGAAGGACATAGATACTGGGATGTTCGAAGATGGATGATTGCAGATCAAGCAATCGGTGGGAAGCTAACTGGAGTTGATATCGTTAAGAATTCGAGCGGTACGGTGGTGTATACACCCATTACTGTGGAGACGAGAGTGTGGAACGACCGCATGTATTTTTATCCTATCCCTCAAACCGAAGTTAATAAATCTGGTGGGGTAATTGTGCAAAATAAAGGTTGGTAATTTACCAGAAATAGATCTTTTTCTAAACATCCCAAATGAGAAAAACCCTGTTCCTTTTGTTGTTGATTTTGGGCGTATATAATTCATACGCCCAAAAGAAAACAGTTACCGTGGATGATGATTTTGCGGGAGGTAATATTGTTGTCGATGCCATCAAAGGCGATTCAGTGTTTCTACATCAAGATCTGTTTGAGACAGAAGGGAACTGGTTTTACTGGAATTTTCGCATCCGAGGGGCAGCGGGCAAAAAAATCAACTTTCAATTTACCCATCCATGGGGGAAAGATGTGGCATCGTTAAACGTTATTGGTGTAAAAGGGCCGGCAATAAGTACCGATGGAGGTAAAACATGGAAGTGGTTGGGAATGGAGGCTGTTAATGGTAAATCGTTTACATATAGTTTTTCCACTACCCAGAATGATGTACAGTTCAGTTACGGTATGCCCTATACCCAGGCTAATCTCTCTAGCTTTCTTAAACAGTACAAAGGCAACGAATACCTGAATGTGGGTAGTTTAGCCCTAACAAAGGAAGGCAGAATAGCTGAAAAACTGCACCTTGGGAATATTCATGGAAATCCAACATACCGCTTGGTATTAACTGCCAGACACCATGCATCAGAAATGATGGCCAATTATATATTAGAAGGACTGATCAAGTTTGTGCTTGAAGATAATAACCAAGGAAAGTGGCTTCGTGATAACGTAGAATTTTTAATCATTCCATTTGTAGATAAAGATGGCGTTGAAAATGGCGATCAGGGAAAATTAAGGTTCGGACGTGATCACAATAGAGATTACTCTGATGCCAGTATTTACGCAACTACTCAAGCGTTAAGAAATTTCCTTCCAGTTTGGTCGAAGGGAAAGCTCGTTGCAGCCATTGATCTCCATTGCCCTTACATCAGAGGTGTTGTACATGAACGAGTGCATCAGGTAGGGCATCAAATGGATAGTTTATGGCAGGGACAGGTTAAATTTTCTGGTTTTCTGGAGAAGGCTACACAACAATCTGCCATACCGTATTACGCAAAAGACGACATGAAATTTGGTACCAGCTGGAATACCGCAGTAAATTTTACAGCAGGCAAAAATTTTACGGATTGGATCTCATCCCTTAAAGAAGTTAAATTGGCAACAATCATCGAATTCCCCTACGCTTTAGCATCAGGCCATACGGTTGATCAGCAAAGTTCACGGCTTTTTGGCAAAGATCTTACAATCGCAATAGTTAATTATTTACAGGCTAATCCCCAATTATGACTTCATACTTAGATTTTATTGTAATATTCATTTTTTCGGCCTTCATATTAGGTATTGGCTTACTGTTTTCTAGAACAGGAGTAAATATGAAGTCGTTTTTTGCGGGTGGTGCTGCTGTGCCCTGGTTTATAGGAGGATTATCATTATTTATGAGTTTCTTTTCTGCAGGTACATTTGTGGCTTGGGGTTCAGTTGCCTACAAGTATGGTTGGGTTTCAATTACTATCCAGTGGACGATGGCTTTCGGGGCGCTTGTAGCCGCACTATTTATCGCCCCTCTTTGGAAAAGAACAGGGAACCTTACCGCTGCAGAATACATTAAGGAAAGGTTGGGGCAGGGAGTTCAAAAATTGTACATCTATATATTTATGGGCGTATCGCTATTTATCAAAGGTGCGGTATTGTATCCAGTGGCTAAATTGGTAAGTACTTCATTGGGCTTCCCACTTGCCGAAACTACTATCGTTTTAGGAATGATTATGATTGCCTATACAGCCGCTGGAGGTCTTTGGGCGGTAATGGTAACTGATATTTTGCAATTTGTAGTACTAACAGCAGCAGTGCTGATCATTCTTCCTCTCGCGTTAACAAAGGTGGGCGGAGCCGATATGTTTATTGCAAAGGCCCCAGAAAACTTTTTCTCGGTACTTAACGGCGAGTATACCATTTGGTTCTTAATCGCTTTTGGCCTATACCACATTTTTTATATTGGAGGAAATTGGACCTTCGTACAACGCTACACAAGTGTGGATAGTCCGGCTGCTGCCAGTAAGGTTGCCTACCTATTTGCTGCACTGTATCTTATTAGTCCGGTAATATGGATGTTGCCACCGATGATCTATAAAGTAATAGATCCATCTCTAACGGGATTAGACACCGAAAATGCCTACTTAAAAGTCTGTCAGCTTGTACTTCCTCCCGGCTTAATGGGTTTAATGCTTACTGGAATGTACTTTTCTACTTCGGCCACTGCCAATACCACTTTAAATGTAGTTTCAGCGGTGTTTACCAATGATATTTACAAGAATGTAGTTAACCCTAAAGCCTCCGATAAACAACTAATGAAGGTAGCTCGCCTTTCTTCTTGGGGTCTTGGCATATTAATGATCCTAATTGCACTCGTTGTACCTAAAATGGGTGGAATGGTTGAGGTGGTACTTACTGTAGCTGCGATAACCGCAGGTCCGTTGCTTGCCCCACCGGTATGGGCACTGTTTTCTAAGCGCCTTTCTGGATATGTAACAATTCGAATTACGCTGATTACCCTTTTAATTAACCTGTTCTTTAAAATGATTTTGCCCGCAATAAATGGATTTAAGTTAAGCAGGGGCGAAGAAATGATGATCGGTATGGGTATTCCCGTGCTATTGCTTTTTTTAAATGAACTTTTTCAACGCAATAAAATTAAGGAAAGCAGTGATTTTATCAATTACCTCGATCTAAAAGCTGCTCGTAATGCCATCCAAACTACAACTGCGGCAGATGCTCAGGAGGTGATCCAAGCTAAAAAACAGAATCATTTCGGGTTAAAGATTATTGCCTTTTCACTGTTTGTTACCGCTATGATATTATTGATATTGAGCTTATTAACACCTTCTGGTCAGCTAATTACTGCAATAGTAGGTTTGGGGATCCTTCTAGTAGCAACAATTCCTTTGATGGCATCGCTAAAAGTAAAAAAAGAACTGGCCAAATTAACTGCTTAAAGACTTATACAACATAAAGAATATGATTACAGAAATGCCTGTTACTAAAAGGCAAACAAGAAAGATTGAGCTAAGTGGCGATTTAACCGTAACGGGAGGGGGGTTGGCAGGAGTGTGCTGTGCGATAACAGCAGCTAGAGAGGGATTAAAAGTAATTTTAGTGCAGGACCGACCTGTATTGGGTGGAAATTCATCAAGTGAAATACGACTGTGGGTACTTGGAGCTACCTCGCACATGGGAAATAATAACAGATGGGCCCGTGAAGGTGGGGTAATCAATGAAATCTTACTCGAAAATGCTTTTAGAAACGAGGAAAGCAACCCGCTTATCTTCGATACTATTTTATTAGAGAAAGTATTTGATGAAAAAAATATAACACTGTTGCTAAATACGGCAGTTTATGACATAACGAAAAAAGAAAACGGTGATATCGGATCTGTACATGCATTTTGCAGTCAGAACAGTACCAGTTATTATATCTCTTCCCCTCTTTTTTGCGACTCATCAGGAGATGGCATCGTTGCCTTTCTTGCCGGCGCAGCATTTAGGATGGGAGCGGAGGCCGAAAGTGAGTTTGGAGAAAAATTCTCCCCATCGGTTGAATATGGCGAACTACTAGGCCATTCGATGTATTTCTACACGAAAGATACTGGTAAGCCCGTTACATTTATACCCCCTAAATTTGCATTAGCAGACATTACGCAAATCCCTAATTACAGAAAGTTTTCTGCGCAAGACCAAGGCTGTAACCTTTGGTGGCTAGAATACGGTGGAAGACTGGATACCATCCATGATACGGAAAAGATAAAGTGGGAATTATGGAAGGTTGTATATGGTGTTTGGAACTACATAAAGAACTCAGGTAAATTTCCAGAAGCAGAAAATATGAGCCTTGAATGGGTTGGAACCATTCCGGGAAAACGTGAAAGTAGACGTTTCGAAGGTGATTATATGCTAAAACAACAAGACATTATAGAACAGACCGATTTTGATGATGTGGTGGCATTCGGTGGCTGGAGCATCGATCTTCATCCCGCTGATGGGGTATTTAGCGAAAAACCTGGATGTAACCAATGGCACAGTAAAGGTGTTTATGGAATCCCGTATCGTTGTTATTACAGTAAAAACATAAATAATTTGTTTATCGCAGGTCGTATTATTAGCGCCACCCACGTAGCATTCGGTTCGAGTAGGGTAATGGGTACCTGTGCACATGGGGCTCAAGCAGTGGGGATGGCGGCAGTTTTATGTAAAAAGTATGGTCAGAGCCCAGCCCAAATTGGCAGGCAGCATATAGATGAACTTCAAAACGAACTGTTGAAAGCAGGGCAGCACTTGCCTGGAATGGCTTTACAGGATGAAGATGACCTTGTGCTAAAAGCGACTAAGATTGAGGCTGAATCCCTTTCTCTTACTGAAATTCCTTCGGCAGACATATGGAGAAATATCATCCATTCGGCCGCACAGATGCTACCGGTAAATGGTAAAATGCCATCCATACAAATTAACGTTTGTGCAATTAAAGAAACAATCCTAAAGGTAGAGTTAAGAAAAAGCTCAAAATGCTTTAATCATACCCCTGACGTAACGCTAGAAGTTCGGGAAATTTCTTTGAAAACGGGCGTACAAGAAATTCAAATAGATTTTGA
The DNA here is from genome assembly GCF_059703915.1 of Pedobacter sp. NO84. NCBI lineage: Bacteria > Pseudomonadati > Bacteroidota > Sphingobacteriia > Sphingobacteriales > Sphingobacteriaceae > Pedobacter > Pedobacter sp. NO84. The sequence goes on along the minus strand of NZ_AP046575.1, from coordinate 1,684,098 downwards.
TACCACTTTTGACGAAGCTTGCTACGCTTTTGTTTGCTTTTTGAAAAATAGTGATGTTAAACTTCAATACAGCAAAAAAAGAATTACAGGACTACTTTCTGTATTTAATAGTACCAATCCTGCCGTATCAAATTATGGAAAACAAGATCCAACCGAAGATATTGGAGTAGAAGATTTTGAGTTCTGGTGTCCAGGGCGTAGACCAGAGGGACAAAATATTGCAATGAAAATTAGCCCAGGAATAGCACTTTTTCATGCCGAAAACCTCCGTAATGGAATTCAACGGCCCGTAGCTTCTCCTAACGCCTGGGTGGCAGATCTAACTAATAGAGAACCAGAACTACTAATTGGGTGGGATGATGAAGTTACCATCAAAAGAGTTGAGCTGAGTTTTGATTGCGATTTTGATAATCCGTTAGAAAACGTGCTGATGCGACAACCCAGTGCTGTGCAGCCGTTTTGTGCAACAGAGGTTGTAGTGTATAGCAATGGTAAAGAGATTGGAGCAATTAGAGACAATCATCAGGCAAAAGGAAAAATAGTGCTAGAGGAAGGCGTAACCACAAAAGAATTAAAACTAGTGGTTAAAAATAACAACGAAAATGCTCCTGTTTCACTATTTGAAGTGCGTTGCTACAGTGAATACTAATAATTATAGGGTGAAATAACGAAAATATGAACTTTTCAAAAATAAGCTTTTCTATACTTTTCTTAACCGCAATGTTTTCTGTAAAAAGCTTCGCTTGGAGGGAGAGCACCGTAAGGCCTGCCCAGATTAAACCATCCAATAACCTGGTAAATGCCCAGTATGAGCTTGAACTTAAAAAAGATGCTACAGTTTTGGTAACGTTTAAAAAGAATAGGCGAAGCTATCTGCTTTCTCCAAATTTTACCATCATGAAACGCGTGGAAAATCCATTGCTAAAATATGTGAACCGGTCTGATAAATTTGCACCTAAAACCAATAATAATTTTCTTCGCCTTGCGTATTGGCAAAAAGAGAATTCGACAGAAACAACAGCAGATTTTTATGAAGCTACTGCACCAATTGCCTTAGTAGCAACATCGGGAAGAGTAGGTACTAATAAAATCGAATGGATTTTTCCATCGAATACAGAGTATACCTTAACTGCTTCAATTTCGATCTCTCCTACGGTAAATGAACCGGTGATCGAATATCATTTTATACCTAAAGTAGAAGCCTATTATTCTATCGGCTATACCGGAATGCCTCAACTTGCTCCAGAAGCGGCAGATGCCATTTGGCAACCTTGGGTGTGGCAGGAGAAAAGATTCCCGGAAAAATCCTTTTTATCAACCGAAGACATGTGCGGTTTACCGGGTACGATGGTTGAGAAAGATGGAATGACCTATGGGGTATTGGCAGATCCTACGGCTATTCCTTATCGATTGCCCGATCAGCGCACCGGTAAAATTAAATTCGGTGTTTTGGTACGCAATCAGAAAGGACAGGCACAACCTCAAATTTTTGCTCCTGTACTTGGAAATAGCGATTCGAAACTGCAACCCGGTCAAGATTATTCATTCCGGTTCAGGGTATTTATATATCAAGGTAAACAACCAGACGCCTATATAGCCGCCGCTAAAACTATTTTTGGATTTAAGGATTACCGACAAAACGTATTCGTTAATATTAATCAGACCATAGAAAATATGATTGATTTTCAAATGGATGACGTTTTTAGTAGATGGAGCCAAGACTTGAAAGGTTACGACTATTCAACCGACGTAGCCAACACCGTTAAAAACGTTTCTGCTTTACACCCGTTATCTACCGCTATCATCACAGATAACCAAGGCATTTACACCAGAAGGGCGCTACCGATTACCGAATACCTCCTATCCAGAGAGAAATATTTGTTTTCAGTAGATAAAAATATTACGAGGCAACAACCCTCAAGTAGGATGACAGGCCCTGCCGTAGAAGTATCGGAACTTGCAGTACTCGATCTTTTTTACCACGGAAAGAGCACCATATTTAGTTATCTGGCCGATAGTTTAAGTCATACTACCCGCAAATTAAACCTAAACAAAGACAGTAAGGGTGATGATTGGCCAAATCTGCTATCCTTATACAAAATGACGGGTAAGCCAGAATTTCTTACTTCCGCAAAACTGAAAGCCGACGATTATATCAATACGCGCATCAAGACACTCCAAACAGATTTTTCTGATGCAAGTACAGATAAATCGGGCATTTTCTGGACCGATTTTTCTCCGCTATGGATCGAGATGCTTAGTCTTTACGAAACTACAAAGGAGCAGCGATACCTTGATGCCGCGGTAGCTGGGGCCAAACAATACATGCAGTATACCTGGTTTTATCCCGTTATACCCAATGGGGATATTACAATTCATAAATCGAATGCTCCAACTTATTTAGCCGACGAAGCCGTAAGAGCAAAAATTCCTCCCATGGCAGCAGCGGAGCAAACGATACCTGCCTGGCGAGTATCTCAAATTGGATTAACGCCCGAAGCTTCTTATACCTTCGCCACCAATCCTGCGATATTCTTAACCAATCAAGCTCCGCACCTGCTGCGCCTAGCCTACTATACGAAAGACCCGTTTTTCCGTTCTGTAGCGCGATCTGCTGTGGTAGGAAGGTATTCTAATTATCCTGGATATGATATAAATGGTGAGTTTAGCACCATCTACTCTAGAGTAGATTATCCGCTCCGTTTCCAACATGAGGTTTCCTATAATCAGTTTTACTACAACCATGTGTGGCCTCAGATATCAATGTTGTTCGATTATCTCATTTCTGATGTGTATACCACTTCGAAAGGGGCCATCAACTTTCCTGCCCAGTTTGCTGCAGGCTATGCTTACTTAAAAAGTAATGTGTACGGACAACAATCCGGACAATTTTACGGTGATGCCAATGTAAATCTATGGATGCCAAAACAAGTGATTAAGGTAAACAATGAGCAGGCAAATTACATTACCGCCTATGGTAACGGTAAATTTTACATCGCATTATTAAATCAAAGCGATCAGGTTCAAGAAGTAGAAGTTAGTATTAACCCAGACATGGTTCCCGTTAACCTTAATGGCACTCATATAGCATCTATTTGGTTAGACAATCAAAAGAGCACTTCGGCCCAAGTAAAAAACGGAAAGATTAAAGTGAAGGTAAGTCCCAAAGGAATTACTGCCTTAGCTATAAACAATATTCACGTGGTTACCCAGTTCCAAAAGCGTGCCACTACAACGGATGCAGTTGTTGGAACTCACAATTTTCAGATTAGTAATACATCACTTGGCAAAGTGAAGGCGGCGTTATTCTCATTGGGCGAATTAGAAAATGCCTATATCTGGTTAGAAGCATCAAATGAGCAGTTAAAAGAAGTCACTTTTAACTATCGGGTTGGCAAACAAAAAGAGTGGGCCAAATTTACCGATAATTCCTATCCTTTCGAATTCTCACTTCCCCTAAAAAAAGGAGAAGCCAGCTTGGATTATTGGGTAGAAGGAATAACAATTAACGATAAGAAAGAAAAAACAGACAGCGTAAAACTCCAATAATAATTGCATTGCGGTACCGGATTGCCTTTTTGCTACATATTATTTAGTAATGAATCAAGTAAACTAAACTAATAAATGTAACATGAAACAAAAAAAATTAAACACCAAACTTTTCAGTGGGTCAATGCGGCTTATTGGAAAAGATGCTTTCCGGAAGATTACCAGTTTCCCGAAAATTGCGGGAGCACTTACATTAACTACACTTATCGTAGTTGTATTGTCCTGTCAAAAAATAGAACAGATGCAAATGTCTGGAGGCAATGGCTCTAAGAAAGACGTTGCAACAGCGCAAACTATGGGTTTTAGTAACGACATTGCTGATGCAGGGGATGCAGGTGATGAATTTATGATCCCCGTACTCGGAGATACCCAAAATTATGAGGATTATGAAAATGATCCAGATGATCAGGATTGTCAAACTAGAAGTTCGATGCAGTCTATGATCAGTTGGATTGTATCAAACAAAACTTCCCAGAAAATTAAATATGTAGTGTCCGTAGGCGATATTACTGACAATTATGGAAGCCGAACTTCAGAATCTGATGACCAATGGGTACGCGCTAGAACTGATTACGACCCTTTGTTCGCAGCCAACATACCTTTTGGCGTGGTACCAGGAAACCATGATGTAGACTATGCTGCCGGCGATACCTATGGCACTCCGGGCCACACACAAACAGACTTTCCTACACACCCCTATTTTTACACCTATTTTAGTCGCTCGGTGTATGTAAATGATAAGCATACGACCTATAATAAAGAAGGTTTTCCTAACCCTTCGTCCAACCAAAATCACATCGATGTAGTAAATATGGGGCCATCAATCGGCGATGTGGCTATTATATACCTAAGATGGCAACACTGGCAAGCCGATGCTGATGATGCCATAAACTGGGCATATGCTAAGGGAAGTGCAGCACCCTATAATACCATGAAAAAAATTATCGTAACACACTATGTAGTTACAAATTCTGATGCTGATGATGATGGAAAGAAAGATTGGGGACAACAAGGATATTGGGAGAATCATCATTTTAGCCAATCGCAAAAAATTTATGACAAGTTTAAAACTGATACTAACTTTTTCATGATGCTAGGCGGTCACGTTGGTGGCGATGGTTGGAGACAGGATACCTATAACGGAAAAACAGTTAAATCTTTTACAACAGATTATTCTGGAAGCTGCACTGATGGAGGATATAAGTATTTGCCCGGACTACTTAGGACAATGAAGTTCTCTGCAATTAATGACCGCATTGAATTTAAAACTTTCAGTCCTACTACAAATCCGCCCTATCCAAGCCCTTATACTGGCTATACCACCTTTACACGTCCTTGGTTCCATAACTTCACTACCAGCCGTACCAACGATTATGATAATAATGGAAATTCAGAACCAGTATTCTATGACAACGGAACCTGGACAATTTATGGCATTACCGGTACCACTTTTGGTACAGGCACCGATATTGCCGTGCCAGGAGACTATGATGGTAATGGTAAAACAGATATTGCCACATATACCCCTGTTAGTGGCTTGTGGAAAGTACAAGGAGTTTCTGGAAGTGTAACTTTAGGAACAGTTGCAGGGGATATTCCAACCCCAGGTGATTTTGATGGTAATGGTACAACAGATTATGCCTTTTACAGACCGGGTACTAGAATTTTCTATTACTATAAACCAAGTGGCTTCGTTGCATCTACTGCAATTGGAGTAACGGGCGACATTCCGGTGCCAATGGATTATGATGGAGATGGAAAGGTAGATTACGCAACCTTCAATCCAACAACCGCCCTTTGGACCATACCCGGCGTAGTTACCAGCGCTTACGGTGCCAATGGTGATATCCCAGTACCGGGAGATTACTTGGGAAAAGGAAGAAATTCTAGAGCTGTATATAAGCCAGGTACTCACGAATGGTATGTTTCTGGAATAGCAGCTCCGTTTATCATTGGCGTAACTGGCGATATTCCCGTGCCCGGAGACTACAACGGCGACGGGAAAACCGATATTGCTGTTTATCACCCAGCCGATGGTAAAATACAGGTTCTTAATAATGGTGTTTCAACGTATTTAAGTACGGGAGTTCTCAATGGCAAGCCTTTAAATCTGCCATATGCGATCAGAAAATTCTTTTTCTAAAAACAAAATTGCAGGACGTCCTTAATGGTCGTCCTGCTTAATTTAAATAGTGAATACTTATACATAAATAAAAAATGACGGCTACACTAAGCATCTCCCAAGTAGAGGAGTTTAATACAAACGGATTTTTAATTGTCCGTAATTTTCTAAACCAAAATGAAGTTGCAAAACTACTTGAAGTAGCGCTAGAAGATTCGGTGATGAGTAAAAATTCTTACGATCTGAATGATCAATCTGGAAAAAAAACAAAGTTGGCACTCTGGTTTACGCCTGGTGATGATGTGTACGGGCTATTAACGAAAAGCGAGCGGATGGTAAATTCTGCTAATCAACTAATGGAAGGTACATCTCCAGTTTGCCATTACCATTCGAAATTGATGCAAAAGGAGCCAAAGGTTGGTGGAGCTTGGGAGTGGCATCAGGATTATGGCTATTGGTATAAAAATCAATTTCTTTTCCCAGATCAGATGTTATCCGTAATGACGGCCATTACCAAAGCTACCAAAGAAAATGGATGTCTTCAGGTAATAAAAGGATCACATAAGATGGGAAGGGTAGAACATGGAATTACAGGAGAACAAAATGGGGCTGCCCAGGTATATGTAGATCTAGCACTAAAAACAATGGAACTAGTTTATGTAGAACTTGACCCAGGAGATGTGCTTTTATTCCATTCCAACATCCTTCACCGATCGGAGGCTAATCTTTCAGAAAAATCAAGATGGTCGTTGATTTCCGCCTATAATAGGCAATCTAACCCTCCTTACAATGAACAATCCAACTCGAGTATTGTACCCTTAGAAACCGTTTCTGATCAGGCCATGATGGAAGCAAAAGCAGGGCTTACCGATAATAACTCTTTCCTGTCTAAAGAGAGTGATGTAAGTCTTAAGTAATTAGCTAATTAACTACCGCTTCAGTTCAATTAAAAAAAAATATTAGATAATGAAAAAACGCCTGCTTCTTCTTCTTTTTATAGCTTGTTTCGTTCAAGCTAACGCTAAGATTGTGCTTCCCCATATCCTGGGCTCAGGTATGGTAATGCAACAAAAATCGCTGGTCTCGCTCTGGGGGCAAGGATTAAAAAACACCCAGACTTCTATTCTCACTTCGTGGGATAAAAAGGTATATACCGTAAAATCCAATGCAGAGGGAAGGTTCTTGATTAACGTTAATACGCCATCAGCAGGCGGGCCTTATCAAATTACATTTAATGACGGTACTAAATTAATATTAACCGATATCCTAATTGGTGAGGTGTGGCTATGTTCTGGTCAGTCTAATATGGATATCCCCATCAAAGGCTATCTAAATCAGCCCGTGTTTAATGCGGCAGAGATTTTATCGGATGCAGGAAATCCTCAGATCAGAATGTTTAGTGTTGACAAGAAGTTAGCTATTAAACCTATGGATGATGTGGAGGGATCGTGGAAGCATGATGATCCCACCAACGTTAGTGATTTTAGTGCAGTTGGCTATCAATTTGCTAAGATGTTGCAAAAAAAATTGAACGTTCCAGTTGGCGTAATTCAATCAACATGGGGAGGTACCAACATTATCGGATGGATGAGCAAAAGTGCGATGCAAGGGTTTAACGATTATAAAATTCCTGCAGATACGGTTAAAAAATTGGTTCCTTCGCAACCAACTACGCTGTATAACGCAATGATCCACCCACTAGTTAATTATAAAATTAAAGGCGTATTATGGTACCAGGGTGAAGCAAACAGAACCAAACCAAGTACCTATAGCGATCTGATGCTTAGCATGGTTTCGGATTGGAGAAAGACTTGGAATATGGGCGACTTCCCGTTCTATTTTGTGCAGATTGCACCCTGGAAATATCCTTCAAATGCTTTATTGGTGCCCTATTTACAAGAAGCCCAAGCTAAGGCTACTAAAATTATCCCCAATTCTGGTATGGTTACTACGATAGATCTTGGAAGCGAAACCACCATTCATCCTCCAGATAAGACAACGGTAGCCAAAAGATTATTTTATTTGGCGCTGGCCAATACCTATCAGGTAAAAGGACTATACTATCAAAGCCCTACGTATAAAAACATAAAATTTGACAAGGATACAGCGAAATTGCTTTTTAATAATGCGTCTCGAGGGCTATATGCCAATGAAGAAGCGTTGACCAATTTTGAAATTGCCGGTAACGATCAGGTTTTCTATCCTGCTAAGGCAAAAATTACAAAAGATGGAATTGATGTATTCGCTAACAAGGTTAATAATCCTGTTGCAGTGCGATATGCGTTCAAAGATTGGGTAGCGGGTAAGGTTTATAGTGTCGAAGGTATGCCCTTGATCCCTTTTAGGACGGACGAATGGCCATCACCTCCAGAAAAGGTGTATAAATAAGTTTTGCCAACTGCAACTGATAATCCAAAGTTATAAACATATAAGAAATATAAGAACATATAAGTATTTAGCAAAACTTCTAATGTGGCGAGGGCATCCCTTGGGAATTGCTCCCAACAACAAACTCCCCGCTGTAAACCGTAAACTGAAAAAGTATCATTTTAATTAGTGACCGCTATCACAATTCTGTAGCCATATTTTGCTCAATTTTGTACTAGTTGTTTCACTAAGATAAATTGACCAGCCATGGAAACCATATCAGAATCCTTATTATCAACAGAACTACAGGAGTTATATTTACAAAATAAAGATTGGATGTCGCAAGTGATGTTTTTGGAAGACGAAAGTCGCTTCTTTCAAAAACTTTTTGTTAAACGCTTATTTTTTATTGGACAGAGCCATAGCGCAAAGGAAGTGGATCTCATTAGCGAGAGCTTATTATCGTTAGAAAAAAGAACGATACGTTTAAAAAGTCTAGTGGTTCAGCATCAACAACTGTTGGGGAGTATTTTAAAAGACCCAGCCCACATTATCGGCATAGAAACGATTGAAGAACATGCTGATATTACCGAAAAAATTCAAGAATTACTGTATTTAGATCGGGTATTAAAAAGCGAGCTGTTTACTTTAGTCGAAGGACAGACGGTATGATCAGTCCTATCTATACCTCAGAAGATCATGCACTTGAGCAAGTAAAATCTGGCGACCGCGTTTTCATTCACGGTGGAGCGGCAACTCCTGTCTGCTTGATAAAAGCACTGCAAAGAAAATCCCATCAGCTCAAAAATATTGAACTGGTGAGCATTACTACCTTGGGGGATATTGATTTTGACAATGAGGAGTTTAAAAATACCTTTTTTTTCAATTCACTTTTTGTTTCGGCAGCCACGAGGAATATAGTAAATAGCGAAAATGGTGACTATGTGCCCATTTTCTTGAGTCAGATCCCGCAACTTTTCCGCAGAAATATGTTACCAATAGATGTGGCATTGATCCAGGTATCGCCCCCTGATACACATGGCTATTGTTCGTTGGGCACCTCGGTTGATATTGCAAAATCTGCCGTAGAAATGGCTAAACATGTTATTGCCCAAGTTAATCCACTAATGCCACGTACACACGGTGACGGGTTTGTACATATCAGCAAGATTAACTCAATGGTGTGGTACAACACCGATCTTCCGGAAGTGGATTATAATAACCAATTAAATGATGTCATTGAAAAAATTGGTTTCAACGTAGCTTCTCTCGTAGAGGATGGGGCAACATTACAAATGGGTATCGGCGGTATTCCAGATCAAGTACTCAAAAATTTAAGAAACCACAAAGACTTAGGCATCCATACGGAAATGTTTTCAGACGGTGTTATTCCTCTAATTGAAAGTGGAGTAATCAATAACAGTAAAAAGAAACTAAATATCGGCAGGTCGGTTACCTCATTTATTACAGGAACCCGTAAGCTTTATGATTTTGTAAATGATAATCCCGCAATTCGGGTTATGGATATCAGTTATGTGAACGATACCAGTATTATTAGACAAAATCCTAAGGTAACCGCAATTAACAGCGCCATTGAAATAGATCTTACCGGACAGGTATGTTCAGACTCGATCGGAACATTCCAATATTCGGGCATTGGCGGGCAGATGGATTTTATTCATGGGGCATCGTTATCCGAAGGCGGGAAGCCAATTATTGCCATACCATCACAAACCAATAAGGGAATTAGTAGGATTGTACCCTTTTTAAAAGAGGGCGCTGGTGTAGTAACCACTAGAGGACACGTACATTGGGTAGTTACCGAATATGGGATGGTAAATCTATTTGGTAAAAGTTTAAAACAAAGGGCGAAGGCACTTATCGATATTGCCCATCCCAACCATAGAGAAACACTCGAAATGGCCTATCATAAACGGTTTAAGGAGATTATTTTGGTGTAAAAGTTTAGTTGCTGTGTTTATCAAGTAATGACCTAACTTATTTTGTCGTCTTTCCCCAAGCCCCATGCTCCACGCCCTATGCCATCCGCTACTTAGGCGACGCAGTAATGTACTTGCTGGCAATCAATAAGAAAAGAGTGCGATCTGCCTTGGCCTCCTCATAGTTTTCTTTGAGGAGGTTAGAAATTTGCTTGCTTTTTAACTTAACAGCGGTCATTTGTAAGATTTGAAATGAAGCCATTTCAACGCTCTCAATATTTTGAAGATAGAACAAAATGGAAAGATCGCGGAGTTCTTTATCATGACTTTGATGTTGTATTGCTTCAAACGCATCCTCAATTAAGCCGCTAAGTCCTTTTGAATTGCAATCTGAATAACTCGCGTCCATCATCGTATAGATAATCTCCATTCTGGAAACTTCTTTCTCAACATGAATAACGCTTTCTTGGATTGCTGATTTAAGGTCAGAATAATGAGCTTCTTTTAATAACACCGGCAGGCGGGAAATTAAATGCAGTTTAGCGCAATAGATCTTGTCTAAGTGTGAAATGAAAAAGGTCCTTAACATTTCCTTGTCGGAACTGATGGGGTCATTATTGCTGCTTACGTCGTTGTTTTCGCTCATTTTGTATGTTTATTCCATCATATCTCTCACTTTATCCTTCAGGGCACTAATCTCAAAAGGCTTGGATAAATAGCCATCAGCCCCACAATTCTTAGCTATCTGTGCAAGACTCAATTCTGCTGAAAGTAGAAGAACAGCTAGCTCACTAGTTTGGACCAATTGTTTGAGTTCAGAACAAATTTGACCGCCTGTCTTTTCAAACCCTGTAATCCTTACATCCAATAGTATAAGATCTGGATGCAATAACCCTATCTCATCAGCAGATAACCCTTCTCTTCTAGCAATAATCTCATACCCTTCGTCTTGAAAGATAATATCTAAAATTTCTAAAATATCAAGGTCATCCTCGATAATTAGTATTCGTTTCGGCATAAATATAATTAATTTAGATGAGATTGATGTATAAACACAACAACACTGGTATTGTTTTGCATGTAGAAATTAAACTTTTGCCGTATTTTCATGCGCTATGATCATCCTTGTAAATGCCTTCGGGAAGCACCAATAACGGAAGCGCAATTTTTTTGGCAACATGTTGAGTATGACTTCCATGAACCAGTTCTGCAAATATCCCCTTGTGTCTGTGTACCATAGCCAGCACATCTATCTGCGCTTTTTCTGCAAACCAGATTAATCCATCATTGATGTTTTTTTGCTGAACATATCGGTAATAAATCTTCGAGTAATTAAGTTGCCCTTCCACAGTTTTTAAAAATCGGCTGGTCAAACTAGTTGGGACATGAGACTCTGAAGGCAGACCATCAATATGGGCTAACAACAGCTCCGGCTCAAACATACAGAATAGCCGAGCAGTAGTGTTGATTGATTGTACATCGGCCCAATTAAGATCTGTTGCAAAAGCAATTTTTTTAATTGCACTGAAGCGCGCCTTTCTTGGAACCAATAAAATGGGTATTACAGCATGTTCTATCTGTTCACGGCTGTTACTGCCCATTATAAACCGTTTAATCTCTCCCGCTCCAGAAAGTCCCATTACAATAAGATCTATTTTACGGTTATGGATCAATTTGTTGACCATTTCCTTTACTGTCCCATTAACAATACTAAAGGTAACGTTAGGCGTGTCATTGCCCGTTAAGTTTTCTTCCCGAATGATCTTTTCTGCATAATTCTTCATGTACTTTTCAGTGTCAGCAGAAAATTTTGCCTCATCACTTTGTGGCCATGCTGATAATCCGGCTGTGGCACTGAGTGGAGGCCTAACCATGGCATGGCAAAGGTGTAGATCCGCTTGGGTAATTCGGGCCAACTGAATGGCATAATGTATTGCGTTATCTGCGCAAACAGAGAAATCAACGGGAATAAGTATCTTTTTCATGATCAAAACTTTAATCACTAAGTTCGGTAGCATCGTGTTCCAAAAAGTGACGCTCGTCACTTTCTACCGTGATACTTTGCAAATAGGTAGATAAATTCCCGAAACTTATTTAAACTTGCCTACCTTACACTAATCGATGTAATCACTATTAATCGGTGTAATCATAATAATGGAGAGAGAAAAATTACTGATAGCTATTATAGAAAATGCTATTGATGGTATCATTACCATTGATGATCGGGGCCTTATAGAAAATATCAACCCAGCAGCGTTACAACTCTTTGGATTTGATAGGAGGGAAGATTTATTGGGTAAAAATGTGTCGGTTTTAATGCCCGAACCGGATAGACATCGCCATGATAGCTACCTTTCCAACTATGAACATACTGGGCAAAAAAAAGTAATCGGCATTGGGAGAGAAGTTACTGGCCAACGTAAAGATGGCAGCACCTTTCCTTTTAGATTAGGTGTAAGCGAGATTAAATTTAGCGATAGGCGCATTTATACAGGGTTTATCCATGATCTTAGTCAGCTCAAAGAGGATGAAAGAAAAATAAAAAGCTATACCGAAGAGTTGGAAATCAAAATTAAGGAGCGTACCAAAGAGCTGCTCAAAACCATTAACGAAGTAGAAACTGCCAAAGAAAATATGAGCATGCTCTTCGAGAAGGAGAAAGAACTTAACCTGCTCAAAACCAAATTTGTTTCCATGGCCTCACACGAGTTTAGAACCCCATTAAGCGCTATACAGCTTTCGGCCTCGCTCATTGATAAATATGCTACCAAGGAAGATCCGGTTAGCATTGCTAAACATACAGGGAAAATCAAGAACGCAATTAACAACCTTACCACTATTCTTAATGATTTTTTATCACTCGAAAAGTTGGAGGCAGGTAAGGTAGAAGCCACCTGTACCTGGTTTGATATTATTCCGTTTGCAGAGGAGATTGCCGAAGAAATGCAACTAATGAGCAAGCAGAACCAGTTGATCGTTTTCGAACATGGTGGAAATGTGGCAATGGTTTGCATGGATCAAAACCTTCTTAAGAATTGTATCATAAATCTTATCTCTAACGCGATCAAGTATTCGGGAGAAAATACCATGATCCAGTTTAATACCACAATTACCGAAACCCAACTTTTGGTAGAAGTAATCGATAACGGGATTGGGATTCCGGCAACAGAAATCAACAACCTCTTCGAACCCTTTTTTAGGGCACACAACACTGGTGATATCCCTGGAACTGGACTTGGGCTAAATATCGTAAAACGATATGCCGAACTAATGAACGGAACGGTTACCTGCGAAAGCGAACAGCACAAAGGCACCACATTTAAATTGATTTTAGATTTAATACAAACTGATTTATCATGAAAAAGATCTTGGTTATTGAAGACAGTGATGATATTAGGGAAAACATTGTAGAAATACTGGATTTGGCGGGATACCAGACGTTTGCAGCAAAAAACGGTAAAGAAGGTGTGGATCTTGCCATCGCTAATCTTCCCGATCTGATATTATGTGATATCATGATGCCAGAACTGGATGGTTATGGGGTGCTTTACCTCTTACAGAAAAATCTGGATACGGCAACTATTCCCTTTATATTTATGACCGCCAAGGCAGAAAGGTCTGATATGCGCAAAGGAATGGAAATGGGTGCCGATGATTATTTGACCAAGCCCTTTGATGATGTAGAACTTTTTAGTGCTATCGATAGTAGATTAAAGAAAAAAGCAAAATCTGCTAGTTCTGGTAATTCAAAAGCAAATAAAGAAACGGTTTTGGCAGAGCTGAAGAAAAAGGGTAAATCGAGGAGTTTTCCGAGTAAACAGATCATTTATGTAGAAAATGATGAACCAAGCAATCTGTACTTTATCAAGAAAGGGCAGGTTAAAACCTATCAGCGTGCTGCAGATGGACGGGAGCTCTCTTCCATGTTGTATAGTGATGGTGATTTTTTTGGCTATGAAAGTCTATGTAGCGGATCCAATTATGCAGACAATGCAGCAACATTAACCGATAGCGAACTGATATTGATTGCCAAATCAGATTTTATGGATTACCTTTTGAAACATCAGGAAATTGCAAACGCGTTTTTAAATCTGTTATCGGCAAGTATTAGGGATAAGGAGTCGCAGATGCTAAAATTGGCCTATTATTCGGTACGTAAACGCGTGGCGGAAGCAATGATTAAAGTTGCAGCTAAATTTGGAGATGGAATTTCTGATAGTTGTACCATCAAAATATCCCGTGACGACCTTGCCGCATTGGTGGGTACCGCAAGCGAAACAGTAAGCCGGATGCTCGCCGATTTTAAAGATGAAAAACTGATAGAGAAAAATGGCAATGCCATACAGATTATTTCTATTAAGAAATTGAGGGATATCAAACAATAATCCAATTCATAGTGCCTAATATTGTCACCCTGAGCGTAGTCGAAGGGCGTAACGATGTCTTCTGCTACCTGCTCGAAAAGCAGGCGGGCGCTCAGACCGACATTTTAGGGTTTTCTTTTTTAGTTTAATCTAGTTTGTCACCCTGAGCGTAGTCGAAGGGCTAAGGTTAGGTTGGTCTTCGACTACGCTCAAACTGACATTTTAGGGTTTTCGGTTTTAGTTTAATCTAGTTTGTCACCCTGAGCGTAGTCGAAGGGCTAAGGTTAGGTTGGTCTTCGACTAGGCTCAGACTGACATTTCGGGTTTTCAATCATAGTTCATTTTGTGACCAATATCATATTCTAACATAACACCTAACACCTTTGCATTAGGGAGGTTACGATAGCTTTGTGTATAAAGATATACCGTATGAAAGCTATTGCTTACCACATTTCGCCTCAGCAAAAAGAACTACTTATTGTAGCCAATCACAAAAAACACGAAATTACCGTAATCGGTAACCCTCTTAATATAGATACTCTTGCTTTTGCCGCGGGAAAGGAAGCACTGCTCATCTTTAATGAAGAAGTGCTGGATGCTTCCCTTATTGACGGATTAAAACGGCTTGGAATCAAATACTTGGCCACTGCTTCTTTTGCTACTGGGCACATCGACATTGTTGCTGCACAAAATGCTAATATGAAAATCTCTAATGTACCGTTTTCAACAGGAACCGAAATGGAAAACATTCGTCAACTCATCAAAAATCTAACTAATTGGAGTGCAGGTAAATGTGTAGGTAAGGCCTGCTGTTGTGCGGGAAGCTGTGCAGTTGATCCAATTTAGGTTTAAGCAACATTATTTTCTTTTAAGATGGCCTTTTAGTTTGTCACCCCTACCTATCGGCAGGCAAGCTGAGCCTGTCGAACGGCTAGATTAGGTTGGTCTTCGACAAGCTCAGATTAACATTTTTGGTTATGGTTCTGGGTGTTAATTAATAGGTTGTCAGCCTGAGCGTAGTCGAAGGGCTTAACGATGTCTTCGACTACGCTCAGACTGACAATTAAGGTATTTAGTTTGACCTCCAAAGCCTGTCGAAAGGCTTAACTATGTCTTCGACTACGCTCAGACTAACATTTTTAGGGATATTCTTCAGTATAATTTTAAAAAGTGATGAGTATCAGTTTTCTACCTATTGCCTATCATTAAACTTGGAGTAGAACAGGGTAGGTTTGACTAACAATTTAATTCAACAAATCCAGCCATGAAAACAGTAAACAAATACAACAGAATTATTAAAATCGCTATCCTATTAGTTATGCTCTCGCCTCTTGTAACACTAGCGCAAACCACATATAGGCTCTCCCAATCGAAAGATAATAACATTAAAGTGTTAGGTTCATCAAATGTGCACGATTGGACCATGACAGCGAAAGATATTGAAAGCGCTGGGACCTTCAAGTTCAACACTCGCGAGGAACTTATTGATCTTACTTCGCTCAAGTTCACCGTAGCCGCAAAAAGTTTGAAAAGCGAAAAGGCATCCATGGATACCAGGACCTACAAGAGTATAAAAGCAGATCAGTTTCCCAAAATCAGCTATCAACTCAGCTCTGCTACGGTAACGTCGGTACAGGGAAATAAATATTCCATTCAAACTACTGGAAATCTAACGATTGCCGGAAAAACACAAACCATTTCAATGAAAGTTATGGCCGTTGTTAACACTGATCGTTCGATTAGCTGCACCGGAACAGAAAAACTAAAATTAACAGATTATGGGATCGAACCTCCAAGCTTTTTGCTAGGTGCAATGAAAGTGGGCAACGATTTAACCATTCAGTTTGATTTATCATATACCAAATCTCTTAACGCCAAATAACACAAAGATTAAAATTAGAAATCATGAAAAATAAATTTACTACACTACAAGTTGCAACGATCGCTGTTGTACTAATTACCCTGTACTCCTTTAGTGTCCAGGCTCAGGTTTCCAATCTCCGTCCATATGATAAATCAGGGATCAATGTTTTCGAAGCCCCAAAAGATACCCTTACCATTTTTGATAAATTGAAGGTGCAGTTTGGTGCCGGTTTTACCCAGTCTTTTCAAGGTTTAAAACATGAAAATGCTTCAGGTGGCCTATATAAAATGTCTCCAGGATTTAATACCGCCAATGCCAATCTGTTTATGGATGTGCAATTGGCCGATGGAATTAGATTAAACTTAACAAGTTATCTTTCTTCACGTCACCATAACGAAACATGGGTTAAAGGTGGTTACATCCAATTTGATAAATTACCGTTTAAAGGTGCCATTTGGGACGAAATCATGTCGGTAACAACCATTAAAATTGGCCACATGGAAATCAATTATGGAGATCAGCATTTCCGTAGATCGGATGGAGGACAAACAATTTATAATCCCTTCATCGAAAACTACATCATGGATGGCTTTACCACAGAAATAGGTGGAGAGATCCTAGTGAGAAAGAATTCTCTATTCGGTTTGATCGGCGTTTCTAACGGAATGATCAAAGGTAATATCGATAGTTTGGTTGCTACCGCACAAGATGCAAATATTCATAAATCTCCAGCTATTTATGTAAAAGGAGGATTTGATAAGCAATTAAACGCTGATTTAAGAGTTCGTTTAGCAGCATCATTTTATAGCAACAATAGCTCTGGTGGCCAAACGCTATATGGTGGCGACCGTACCGGATCAAACTATTTTATGGTGTTAGAGAAAGTTGGTGCAGTAAGTACAACAAACGCTTTTTCTGGACGATTTAATCCTGGCTTCACCAAAAAAGTAAATGCACTCCAGTTAAATGCTTTCGTAAAACTAAAAGGATTGGAAGTGTTTGCTACCTACGAAAATGCAAAAGGTAGATCTAAAACAGAATTGAGCGTGAGAGGAGCAGAGCAGATTGCTATTGATGGTGTGTACAGATTCGGAGCAACAGAAAACTTCTTTATCGGCGCAAAATATAACGTAGTTACTGCGGCAATGGCCGATGTGGCAGCTGTTGGAACTACCCTAGCAATAGTCTATTCAAAAGATGTAAAAATTGATAGGATGGCATTCGCTGCCGGATGGTTCATGACCAAAAATATTTTATTAAAAGGAGAATATGTTAACCAAAAGTACAAAGATTTTCCAGTGACAGATTATCGCAATGCCGGAAAATTTAAAGGCTACGTAATCCAAGCCGTTGTAGGATTTTAAAATCCCAATTATGAACTAGGCAAAGGCGTAAGCTTTTGCCTTTTTTGTTCAACCTCCTTACTCTAACCGCCTTACGCTTACTGCCTTACGCTTAGCGCTTAGCGCTTCCCGCTTACCGCCTTACGCTTATCGCTTCCCGCTTCCGCCAAACGCCCCTAAACCATGAAAACCATCCTCAGCTTATTACTTGCATTCCTCCTCACCAGTTTTACTTCAGTTCAGGTCAGTTTGCCCTCTCGTTCGTCTAAATGGGTAATTAACCAAAATAGTAGGCTAGTTGTGAATGGCCGTACTAATATCAATAGATTTTCATGTGCCATAACAGATTATTCCAAAACAGATACGGTTTTTATTACTCAAGATAAAGCAAGTAAAATTATACTTTCTGGGGCACTCAATATTGAAGTTAAAAATTTTGATTGTAGTAATACGATGATGACCAAAGAATTGAGAAAAACCCTTCGGGAAGACAAGTTTCCGACATTTCGAATTAAGTTTTTATCGTTAAAGGAAACCCCGATCCTAAATCAAAAGAACAATTATATCAAAGGCCTTGTAGAGATCGTAATCGCTGGACTAGCAAAAAGATTTGAAATTTCTTATCAGGTAACTATGGATCGTAACTCGATGGTGTTAGTGGGCAATCAGCTCATCAATTTTTCTGACTTTAATTTAATAGCCCCTAGAAAAATTGGCAGACTTATTCAGGCGAAAGACGAATTAAATGTTGCTTTTTATCTCAAAATGGAACCTGTGGATTAAAAGTGAGCAGAACAATTTCGTCAGTTGTGTTGGCTATATCTGTAGGTGGTTAATCTTTAATTTTCAACATTCCAGCTCCCGAGAGCTATCGGGACAACTGTCCAACCTTTAACCTTTCAACCTTATTGTCTGGCCATTCTATATTTTAACGCTAAGGTCAGAACAATCTTTTTAGTGGTTTGTTGTAAAGCTATATTAATTTAATAGGCTATGGAAAGCAACGAAGAAAACAGCGTGGAAGGGCAAAATGTAAATAGTGATGAAACTTCTTTTCAACCGCACACTCCGGCAGGAGAAGATCATGAGAGCGGAAGTAGGACCGAATTTATACAGTTTAGGGTAGAAGTTGCTGATGGTGATCAAGGAAAAGTTTTTACTATCAGACCCTTGGGTAATGGTCGCTATGAAATTTTAGATGATGAAGGGAGTGTAGGAAGTATTATGCTCGACGAAAGTAATCATGCTCATTGCGAAAGCGTAGGCTGCGAGATCGACACACCACTTTTACACGCTATCAGAGATCAAATACAATTTCATGAAGAGTGGACACAAAAATCTTAATGCTTTATCTGGTATAATCTAGGAAGATGTGTTTTTAAAATCCATGGGGGTGACGGGCTTCAATCTTGTCTGCCAATAAATGAAGCAGATTCTCTTTTAGTTTACCGGGGTTCTGGCAGAGATGGAGGATTTGTCGCGCATCTGGCCTGAAACTGGCCACAAACTTTCCCTCTTGAAACACTTTAAATTTGCAGGTCTCTCCATCGTGATCAAGATAATCGCCTATTTCAAACTCATAAACCTTTTTGTCTAAACTAATGGTGATGGGATAGTTGGTTTCCATATTATTTTTCGGTTTGTTTAGGTTTGCTCTTACCTTTCATACTTTCGCGGGCACGTTTAAGCCCAGTAGCTATAGCGATTCCTTCGTCGCCACTTTCCTCGAGTATCGCATTTGCAATCTCCACTGCTTTTTCCCTTAAAGGCTTAGGCAGATTCTTGTAAGATGGGGGATATTCTCCTTTAGGCCAAGGCATATTTTTATGGTTAAGTTCTGGTTTTATAACAATTGCTATTAATTTATGTTTTGGGATTTTCCTATAACATACCGTTGCATTCTACTGTCAAATTTTCAGTCGTGAAGTGAAATTTTTTCAGCTTTAGCCGGATTAATAATGGCATTTTATCATTGGCACAAGGCTTGAGATCGCATTTTTGAGATTTTTTATAGATATACATTTTTTAACAAGAACTATGTCCATTCAAAATTTTAACCCAAGCGTTAATTTAGAAAACCAAGGCGGACTGATACCAAAAATACTTGTGGTAGAAGCCGATCCTGCCTTGGCAGAAATTCTCGCTGAGCTTTTTAGATCCTCTGGTTATAGCTGCATGATGGTGAGGGAATGTGAAAACATAATTCCGATAATAGAAAGCTATCGCCCCGATCTGGTGCTCACAGAATACCTATTACCAATTGTTAATGGGGGCGAACTCTGTAACCAGGTAAAGGAAGATCAACGCTTCCGCGAAATTCCGGTAATCCTTTATTCTGCCTATCCCCAGCTACTTTGGTCGGTAAGCGATTATGGCTGTGATGAATTTATTTCAAAACCCTTCGATCTTGATGAGCTGCTTCAAAAGGTAGAAAAATTGCTATCGAAAAGAAAAGAGAAAAGAAGGTTTTCGCTCCTTGCTGATGGACTTAAAAATCGCGTTAGCTACCTTGAACGGTTCTTAGGATGCTGATTTACAATAATTCCCCAAGGCTAATTAATGCGGATGGTAATGGAGTCGTTAGAGCCGAAGGGATAGAGCCGCACATTTAAATGCATATCGAAGTAGATGGTTTCTTGAATGTTATCGCAAATATGAACTATCAGCTCATCGAAATTATGATAAGGATTGGCAAAAACAACAAGATTGTTTCTCTTGTCGAATTCTGGTAATAGAATATCTTCTTCGAAATAGTTCAAGAATGCACTACGAAATAGTTCCATTTGTGGTTTATTGACCATTTTATTTGTTTTTTTCGTTAACAGCCATAGGCGATTTTTGTTTCATTTAAGCAAGGTTTTAATCTTATTGGACAAAAACAAAATTCATTGCCAGTGGTTATTTCTAAAACAAACTCAACTATATGGATCCATTTAATATTGTAATCAAAAAAGACGGTACGCAGCTTGGCCTTAATATTCACCCAAAGGATAAGTTAAGTTACATGGTGCTTTACGAAGGAGCTCTTGTAGGCGAGGTCTTTCTTGATGAGCAAGGTAATGCCTGGGGCGCTATACCGGCAAAAGAATTAATCGGAGGAAGTTACCCCGATTATCCCTGCGATGACTCGGTTGACTGTAGAGGCTTGCTTTTAGATGTCGAGATGGTTCAGCTCTTGGGAAGAGAAATCTCAAAGGTAATGAATATCACTTCTTAAAACTTTTTGGCTATAAATTGGTTTATCTATTAAAATCTATAACATGGAAAATAATCAAGAAATCATATCAGACCTTAAGGGTCTTGTAACCATCATCAATGATGGAAAAGAAGGGTATCAATCGGCATCAGAATCAACAGATAACGTTGAACTGAAAGCAGTGTTTTTAAAGTATGTAGCACAACGTGCTCTTTATGAAAACGAGTTGAAGGCACACATCCTAAAACATGGCGGCCATTCTGATAATGATGAAGGCGGTATCTTAGGAGCTATTCACCGTACTTGGATCGATATCAAAGAAGCATTGACCGATAAAAGCGAGACTGCAGTATTAGGTGCAGTTATAACCGGCGAAAATGCGGCATTAGAAAAATTTGATATGGCCATCAAAGATCACCAATTGCATGAAGACCATCTTAATTTATTAACCTCACAGCGCAACGGCATTGCAGAAGCCCTAAAAGAAATTGAGGTTTTGCAACAGAAATATAACTACTAATAATTAATATTTATTACGTTAAGAAAGACCCTAAATGGGTCTTTTTTTGTAAGGTCTGTTAACTCATCCAATCATTTTTTTTCCTAGTCGAGCAATGAAAAGTAACTACAGACGCACAGATTTCGAATCTGCGCATCTTTGCCTAATATTTGATTTTATAATATAGATTTTTGCATATCCCTCTATTCGACCCCGCTGGGGTCATTGTTTTATGGACGGGTTGCTAGATATATATGACCTCTCCGAGGTCAGAAGGTTCTGCAAATAACTGTCGGATATGGAAAAAGTCTGTGGCGATCCCGGGGATATTAGTCTTCCTTTTGAATGCCGAAATATATAAGTTTATAAACATCAATCCCGCAGGGGTTATATAGACTAGATTTTGGCATATCCCTCTATTCGACCCCTCTGGGGTCGTTGGTTTATGGACGGGTTGCTAGATATATCTGACCTCTCCGAGGTCAGAAGGTTCTGCAAATGACTGTCGGATATGGAAAAAGTCTGAAGCGATCCCGTAGGATATTCAGTTTTCCTTTTCAATGCCGAATATATAAGTTTACGAATATCAATCCCGCAGGGATCATATAGACTAGATTTTGGCATATCACTCTGTTCGGCCCCGCTAGGGTCGTGGATTTATGGACGGGTTGCTGGATATATCTGACCTCTCCGAGGTCAGAAGGTTTTGCAAATGACTGTCGGATATGGAAAAAGTCTGTGGCGATCCCGGGGATATTAGTCTTCCTTTTGAATGCCGAAATATATAAGTCTATAAACATCAATCCCGCAGGGGTTATATAGACTAGATTTTGGCATATCCCTCTAATCGACCCCGCTAGGGTCGTGGATTTATGGACGGGTTGCTGGATATATCTGACCTCTCCGAGGTCAGAAGGTTCTGCAAGTGACTGTCGGATATGGAAAAAGTCTGTGGCGATCCCGGGGATATTAGTCTTCCTTTTGAATGCCGAAATATATAAGTCTATAAACATCAATCCCGGAGGGATCATATAGACTAGATTTTTTCATATCCCTCTGTTCGACCCCTCTGGGGTCGTTGGTTTATGGACGGGTTGCTAGATATATCTG
Source organism: Pedobacter sp. NO84 (assembly GCF_059703915.1). Taxonomy (NCBI): domain Bacteria; kingdom Pseudomonadati; phylum Bacteroidota; class Sphingobacteriia; order Sphingobacteriales; family Sphingobacteriaceae; genus Pedobacter; species Pedobacter sp. NO84. The sequence continues at coordinate 1,661,744 of NZ_AP046575.1, read as the reverse complement.
ACCTCTCCGAGGTCAGAAGGTTCTGCAAATAACTGTCGGATATGGAAAAAGTCTGTGGCGATCCCGGGGATATTAGTCTTCCTTTGAATGCCGAATATATAAGTTTACGAATATCAATCCCGCAGGGATCATATAGACTAGCTTTTTTCATATCCCTCTATTCGACCCCGCTGGGGTCGTTGGTTTATGGACGGGTTGCTGGATATATCTGACGTTTCCGAGGTCAGAAGGTTTTGCAAATAACTGTCGGATATGGAAAACGTCTGTGGCGATCCCGGGGATATTAGTCTTCCTTTTGAATGCCGAAATATATGGTTATGCATACAATCCCGGAGGGATTATATAGATTAGCTTTGCATATGGCTTTGTTCGACCCCAGCGGGGTCGAATTATTTTAGCTTAGGCGCAATGATATTTTGTAGGATCTGGCGTAACCAGGTGTTGGTATTGCGATTATCTGTGATAGTCTGCTCAATCAGTTCTCCTTCAGTTTCTAGTTCTAGCGCACTAGCCATAGGATGAAGAAATTCATAATGTGCCAGTTTCTCATTTTGGAATTTTAAGGCAGTAGCGATGATTTCTAGGTCTTGCTCTGCACTTGCCTTTTTTAATTTGATGTTGGGTAATGGTTGTGCTACGTTAGACGAAACAGGCTTTTGATCAATAGCAATTCTTAATAGTTTTATTCTTGCAAGGTGCTGAATATTGTCCGTAGACACTGGTGAGAGGCATTTGGCAAGTTCACCGGCATATGCTGCTTTTTCCATTTTTTGGTAAAGCTTTAAAAAATGCTTTTCAAGCTTCTCAATAGAAAAAACACCTTCAGCAAATTGATTGAGGAGTAGATTTTTAACGATCGGCCTAGGCATACTGCTGTACTTTTTCTATTAAATAATGGATATCAAAGGGTTTTGCGATAAACTCCTCGGCCGGACATTCTCCTTTGTCCGACGAAAAATCACGGTGCGCCGACATCATGATAATAGGAATATTCTTGGTTTCGGTTTTGGATTTAACCTCGGTGCAGATTTCTATCCCATCCCCATCGGGTAACCTCACGTCCATGATGATGATATCGGGTTTTTCTGCAATCAGGCTCTGCTTAAACGAGGTAGCGGTGGCGTAAGCCTTAACATCATATCTTTCTTCTTCGAGTAATATGGTAAAGAGTTCCCTTAGAGAATCATCATCTTCTAGTACAAAAACACATTTTTTCATGGTATTATGGTTTGTTATTCCCTTAACTAAAAAACTAGAGGTTTAGTTTCGAGTTTTTTTGTTTTTCATATTCCAAATTTGTTTATACAAAAAAGGGATGCTGTGCGAGCATCCCTATGGTTAGTTTGTGTTAGGATTGAAAAGGCGGTCTCTTATTCAAATCGTTTGCGTCGTAACTGTTGGGGCGGTCATCGTTATTGATATTATCCGCGCCGAACTGGTTACTGTTCCAATCATCAATTTTCTTAGCTTCATTATGATGGGTCGCAGCTCCGGTTTCAACATCCGCTGCATGGTGATGATGTTGGTTAGACTTATCAATCAAATCATTAATAGTAGTTTCCTCTTCCATTCGGTTAGATAGCGAAGCCGTTCCAGAAATTTCCTGGCTTGCAAGGTTTTCGCTAGATCTTCCACGTTGATAAAATCTATCCTTGTCAAAATGATGGTGGGTATAAAATTCATTTTGATCAAATTCACTGATTGTTTCTTCAATGCGTAGAGCAGCAGGGCTTCCAATTACCGAACGAATGTAAACCTCGGTATCTGGTCCGATCTCTTCGTTGTTGTAAGCTGGTAGGGCATTAAACTGATCGATGTGAACGTTTGGTAAGATCACCTCATCATCACTGGTATGTAAATGGGCAATGCCGATAGGGATCATCACTTTTTTATCGTCGAGGTTCATTCCATTATCGTTTAGATCAACGATCAGGTATCTAACCGCTCGTGTTTCTGGATCAAACAATAGATCTTTTACTTCTCCAAGATAAGTATCGCTCTCGCTTTTTACTTTCCAATTAATGATGTTAGGTTCTCCCTCTACGATCTGAAAGTCGCTGTCTTTGAGGCTTTGCAAGCTTCTATAAGTATGTTGTTCCATTTTCTTTTGATTTTAGGTTGATGTACTATTCTAGTTTTATTTTTTCGGAAAGACTACAATAGATACATTTCTGTTCTGTTGACGTCCATCTTTGGTCTGATTAGTTGCTACAGGCTCGGTTTCTCCAAGAGATCGCACCGATATGGTTTCGCTTGGAACTCTTCCATTTGAGGTTAACCAATTTTTAACCGACTCGGCACGTTCCTTACCTAGTTCTTTGTTTTCGTTTGCTGGTCCGGTAGAATCTGTACTTCCAAATACCCCAATGGTTGCACCTTCAAATCGTTTGTTCAACACATCACTTATCATTTTTAGTTTTGCTTGTCCGGTTGCCGAAACATCATTTCCATCAGTCGGGAAAAGAATATTTTCGCCGAGGGTATAAATGGTATAAGATCCGTTTCCACGGGTTGAGATATCGCTATCTGTAATGTCTGCATCTGTGGTTGCCGCCGAGTTAAAATCAACACTGTTCCAATCAGGAACGGTTGCCGCAATAACTTTGCTAGAATCAACTGCCGCTGAGTCTGGGTTTGTTCCAGTGGTTTCGCTACCGCATTTTTTTAAGAGAATTGCGGCTAATGCTACAAGGATGATAAGTAATAATACCCAGATCCACCATGGACGTGAGGGTTTTGGTTCTACTTCTAGATGTGCCATAATTTGTTTTTAGGTTGATGAAATTTTCGTTACTTGTTGTGAGGCTAGAACAAGATTTGCCCGAAATAGTTTTTCTTATGTTATTCTATTTGAACAAAATTTGGGATGAATCGTCATTTGTTGCATCCTATCATCGATCCTTCCAATTTCGATGATCATCGTAGGGTCAGTCCCTACCATTTCAACTTAATCTGTTGTTCTCCCTTAATTATGCATTCCAAATGCCCTTGCTTTGTTTTTACAGCTTCCAGTTTTTCATTATCTAAAGAAAGGCCGAATTTGCCGATGCTGGTTTCTTTAGGGATAATCCTAAAACGGCACGCTATTCTGCTGTCGCCCGCGATGTTTATGATCAGGGTAGTGTTACCTTGCTTTCTTACAGAAGTAAGTGGGTAGTCGCAATAGAGCATAAACTTTTCATCGATAGGATGGTAATGGCGAGGTAAGATGCCAAAAGCATTTCCTGCGCCATAAACTTCTTGACCAACCTCTCCGCTTTTTTCCCAACCATCATGCAGATCTTCAAGCGCTACCCAAAGTTTTTTGTCCACTTCACCAACCTTTACTTCATCAGAAAGCATATCGTTTGGTAACATTGGCGGATAATAGAACGGGGCACGATCAACTAAATATCGAATGTATTCGCTGGCCAATAAGTTGATCGATGGCAAAATAGCAACCCCTTTTGCGTGTTCTAAATAATCGTGCAGCGCACAAAAAACTTCCTGCTCTTCATAAACGGCGGTATAGGGGGCGTCAGACAAAGGAAATAAGGCGAAAAAAGTGGGGAAGTTTTTCCCATAACCGTAATTACAGTCCCAAAGTTGCACGTTCTGGAAAACATTTGCCAAACACAGATAACTCAAATTGAGGTAAGTTTCATTCTTGGTCAGCTTATATAGTCTGAGTAGCGCACCCGCAGAGAAAGTGGTATTGTTGGCTTGATAGAACAATTTGAAACCCTTTCCTACTAAAGTTTTTGCCGCTCTTTCTGCTTCATTTAGGTATTTCTTTTCGCCAGTTAATTCAAATGCCTGGAGCATCACGTGTGCATACAAGCCCGCTACATCATGTTGTCCGCCTTCACCTTCTTTGGTCTCTGCCTTGATCACTTCTAAGGTATCCATCTTATAAAACACTGGCCACTCATAATTGAAACGCTTAGCAACCTTGGTGGCATAAGGCAGAGAATCCAGAAAAAGTTTTGAGGCTGTTTTATCGCCTTTAAGCGCAAGCCGCGAAAGGTTAAGCAGTGGATGGTGTAAATACCAGGAATCCATCACCATTGGTTTTTTTTGTTCCTCTTCTCCTTTAAGTTTGTCTTCTGCAGCGGGTAGCCATCTCACTATAGTCTTTAATTTCTTATCGTAGAATTCTGGTAGTCCCTTTTTAATCTTTTCGATCATCGGTAAATCCTTTCCGCTCCATTCCGTGTAGTCGAGAAGCGGTAGTAATACTGCTAGTTGCACCATTATCTCTGGTGGGGTATCATAATCAGATATATAAGCATTAAAGTAATGCTTGCCATCAACCTGGCACCAACAGCCTGGGGCTTCGGTAAGATCATGAAGTCCCTTTTGCAAAATATCTGGCCAATGTATATAAGTGGTTGTTGGTTTTGCAATTTCAACGTAAACGAAGGCTAAAAGGTTCAAGTACTGAGCCGTGAGGTCATTTTCCTTTTTAGCAGTACGTTCATCAAAAGCGACGATCGCATCGTTAATGGTATATTCTGTATGTGCTTTTAATGGATCATCTTTTGTTGGGGGTAGCATGAATCCTATTTCTGGCCATACCCCGCCAACAAGCTCTCCGGCAGAAGTCTTGGTATCATGATTATAATCAGCCAAAGAGGTCAGGTTCTGGAAATAAAGGACGCTCCCTGCATTTGGATTGTCTAGGCTCAAATGCAACAAGCCAGATCTGGTACCTACCTGTTTAACATGAATTGTTCCGGCGATATTTTCAGGATGTTGTTTATCCGGAAAAATGATATCACGCGGCCAAAAGGGAATATGTAGATTTTTATTAGGAGTAAGTCTGGTCTTATATTTTAAGACGGGATAATCACCTTGTGTCCATTCGATGTTCACCTTAAATGTGCCCATCGATGATTCTAATGTAAAATTAATTCCGTTTTCAGTCTCGGTTTTTCTTTTGATTACAAGGGCGTGGTCGGGAGAATAGATCGGCCTAAATGCCAGCCTGCCTTTTTTCCAATGGCAATCTATATATAACGCATCACTCGAAGATAGGACAGTAAAAGTATAATTGCCAATTGTCTTTTTTATTACAGTTGGCATTGCATCATCGGCAAGTGCAGCAGCAGCAGCAGCCTGCCATGGTGAGATTCCATTCATGTTAAAAAATTATTGGTAAGATGCTCCATGAACACGGTCTATATGGAATTGTTTTGTGTTTTTTATTTTTTTAGAACCATTCGTTATGCTTGCTGTTTTGCAATATATGAAAGACATTGCTCGTCGTTTTCCAACCAATCCGATCTTATTGCCAAAGGACATCAGGCCAAGCGACGAAGGGCTCCAGGTTATCTGTCTGCTAAACCCTGGAGTATTCCTTTATGAGGGAAAGGTTTGGCTATTGGTACGCGTGGCCGAAAGCATTGCTCAAAAAGAAGGGTTTATCTTCTTTCCGGTGATGAACGAACTGGGAAAGCTTGAAATTATTGAGGTTCCGCTAAATGATCCAGATCTTGTGGCAACAGATGCTAGGGTAATGAATTATAAGGGGCTTGACTATCTAACCACGGTTTCGCACCTCCGACTGTTATCTAGTAATGATGGAATTTCCTTTAAGGAGGAAGAAGAGTTTCGGGGAATATTCGGCAAAGGCGAATTAGAACGTTTTGGAATAGAAGATTGCAGGGTTACAGAAATAGATAATACCTATTATTTAACGTATACCGCAGTTTCTGATTCGGGAGTTGGTGTTGGCCTACGCAGTACCACCAACTGGAAAAATTTTTCTGAACCAGTACTGATGCTTCCTCCCCACAACAAAGATTGTGCAATCTTCTCTGAAAAGATTGATGGGAAATTTTATGCTTTGCACCGCCCAAGTTCAAAGGAGATCGGAGGTAATTTTATATGGCTCTGCGATTCGGTAGATGGTGTGAGATGGGGAAACCATAAATGTCTGATTAAAACCAGGGCAGGAATGTGGGATAGTGCAAGAGTAGGAGCAGGGGCAGCGCCCATACGTACAGATAAAGGTTGGCTAGAAATTTATCATGGTGCCGATGCTGTTCACAAATATTGCTTGGGAGCGTTTTTAATGGACCTTAAAAATCCTTCTAAGGTAATTGGACGGACGATCGAGCCGATTATGGTACCAACTGAGGCCTATGAGTTAAGCGGATTTTTCGGTCATGTAGTGTTTACCAACGGACATGTCGTAGACGGAGATAAACTTACCATCTATTATGGCGCAGCAGATGAGTTTGTTTGTGGTGCCGAGTTCTCGATTGCTGAAATCCTTAATCTTACCCTGATAAACGAGAATGCAGTTGATAATGACTAGCTTGCAAAAGCTATTGTTAATAAATATTAGTTTTAATACCAATGCAAAACAAGACAGAACAGATTAGCCAGTTGATCGAACTCAACGAAGAGCTTGAGAACTATTTTAGAAACACGATCATTCCACAGCTATTTGTAGATTCGCAATTGGTATTGAGGAAGTTTACGCCTCCAGCCATGAAGCAATTCAATTTAAAGGATGGTGATGTGGGCAGACCAATCGCAGAAATTAAAGAAAACTTTAGATTTCCCAGCATTATCGACAATATTCAGCATGTTATCGATACAGATGAAGTATTAGAAAAAGAAATCCAAACTACTGATCTGCGCTGGTACCAAATGAACATAATACCATATATCGTACGGAAGGACAAAAAAACGAATGGGGTAATCATCACCTTCGTTGAAATTACCATGCGTATAAAGGATCTTAAAGAGCAGGAAAAACTGATTTCAGAACACGAGATTTTATTGGACACGATTTCCCATGATATTAAAACGCCACTTACCAGTTTGAGCCTAACCATCGAACTGCTAAAGAAATTGCCCGAAAAAGGAATGGAAAGATTTCCTGTCCTTCTAGAAAAAGTAGAGAATAGTCTAAAAAAAATGCAGCTTATCATTCATGATCTAACCGATGCAAGGCAGAAGGAACATCGCTACAAGGCAGTGGAAGAACTGTTGAATTTTGAACATATCATAGAAGACGTGAGATTAACATTGGCTCAACAGATTGCTGAGTCTGGAGCTGTAATTAAAAGTAAAATCGGTCTTTCAGAAATTGTGTATATCAGAAGGAAGCTACGTAGCTTGGTATATAATCTAATAAACAATGCTATTAAATACCGTTCGCCAGATCGCAATCCCGAAATATTAATTTCTACAGCAGAAAAAGATGGGTATATGGTTATTAGCATAGCTGATAATGGTTTAGGGATAGATCCTAGCGATTTTAGGAAAATCTTTACCAAGTATCAGCGTATCTCTGAGTCTGTTGACGGGTCGGGGATAGGCTTGTATCTCGTTAAAGAAATCGTTCGTGCTTCTGGTGGAAAGATCGAGGTGGAAAGTGAACTTGGAAAGGGATCTACTTTTACGATTTACCTGAAGATCGGAACATGATTAAGACAATAGCCCCAAACGAACACCACTATTTTATATATTTTTTAGCTAAACATTAATGCTTGCACAACAATTTCAACCAATGCTTGTTTAGGGAGTGAGGTTAGAAATTAAATGAAAATCGAATTCGAAAATTATTATTCAGGTACCAGCGGATTACTACTTCCAGTACCCAATAAGCTGTATTATCCAGAAGAATTCCAAGATAAAAGTAGGCTCTGCTATTACGCGTCGTTAATGGACACCATAGAGATTAATAGCTCATTTTATAAAATCCCCCAGGTTTCTACAATGAAAAAATGGGCAGCAGATGTGCCCAACGAATTCAGGTTTACCTTCAAACTGTTCAAAGAAATTACCCATAATAAGGATCTAGCGTTTGATCCTGAAGTGGTTTCTCACTTTATGAGGGTGATAAATCACGTTGAGGAAAAGAAGGGATGCCTTTTGGTCCAGTTTCCACCTAGCGTTCGCATTTCCCATTTGATACAACTAGGCAGGCTGATGGCCGTTTTACGCGACAATGATCCGTTGATGGAGTGGAAGATTGCACTGGAGTTTCGCCACCCTTCATTATATGTGGATGAAATATACGAACTGTTAGAAACCTACCAATTTGGTATGGTGGTACATGATAAGACACCTGCAAATAGTCCTGTACTAGAAACGCATCCTGATTTTATCTATCTACGCTTTCACGGCCCGGGAGGCAATTACCGAGGCAGTTATGCGGATGATGTACTTTACGAATATGCCAGTTACGTTACCGATTGGCTTTCTGAAGGTAAAAAGGTATTTGTTTACTTTAACAATACCATGGGAGAGGCACATGCTAATCTGAATACCTTAAGGCAAATTGTTCGCGATACGTATTAAACGAAACCAACGCCCAACGCTTACCGCCAACCGCTTTACACCAAACGCTCCCCGCTCAGCGCCAACCGCTCAGCGCCAACCGCCCAGCGCCAAACTTTCTGAATGCTGGTTTGTTCTGTGATAAAATATCAAATTATGGCAAAGAAAAAAGAATCTTTTTTAGGTACCGTTCCGGCTAGGGACGGACTAGACAATACAGGAACCCAAGGCTACGACTCCTTAACCGACGATGCATTTACTGGTTCTTCAAAAAAGCCGGAAGAACATCCCAATGAAGAGGAGAGTGGTACCGGAAGCTCATCAGATGATTTTCACGACGCAAAAGACGAAAAGTAATCGAAGAAAACCACCTTAGACACCTAAGGCACCTCAGGGCAATGGTAGATTTTGCCGCAATTTAGGTGTCTTAGGTGGTAAAAATTTAAACGCAAAGCCGCGCACCAACATGTTGCAGATGATACAAACTATGCCTTATATGAGCCTTATATGTCTTATATGGTTTAAAAGCTTAGCTGTTCTAAGATGTCTAACTGCCTGCTGGCAGGAAGTAAAAATTCAAACGCAAAGGGCGCAAAGAATTCGCAAAGAACGCAAATCTGTACAGCAACCTGCTGCCCAATGATGCAGACAACGCCTTAGCTGTTCTCAGATGTCTGAGATGGTGAGATTAGGCGTATAGAGAACACTACTTAGGTGTCTAAGGTGTCTTAGGTGGTAAAAATTTAAACGCAAAGCCGCGTATCAACATGTTTCCCGATGATGCTAACTTCTCCTTAGCTGTTCTAAGATGTCTGAGATGGTGAGAAAATTTAGGCGTATAGAAACATTACTAGGTGTCTAAGATGTCTTAGGTGGTGAAATTACACGCAAAGCCGCGTATCAACATGTTGCGGAGTATCAATTACAACCCTTCTTCAGTCCTTTTCTTACCCATTCTTCATCTCCTAATTAAAAAGGTACGAAAAAATTCCTAAATAAATTTGGATGGTACGAAAAAATTCCTACCTTTGAATTAACAATGGATATGCAACATCAAAATAAACCTATAGAGCCCACAAAATCCGAACTCGAAATCTTACAGGTTTTATGGGAAATTGGACCAGCAACCGTACGTGAGGTTAACGATGGGTTGCTTAAAATAAAGGAAGTAAACTATACAACAACGTTAAAATTTATGCAGCTCATGGCCGAAAAGGGCATGCTAAAGCGCGATGAAAGTAAAATGAAACATGTGTATAGTGTAGTAGAAGAAGAGCAACAAACGAAAGCGCATTTGCTCAATAAATTTGTTGATTCGATGTATAAGGGCTCTGCCAGTAAATTGATGATGCAGTTACTGGGCAACAAAAACACTTCTCAAGAAGAACTGGAAGAAATTAAGAATATGTTAAAAAAATTCGAAGAATAATAACTACCATTTAAAGATATGGATTTTTTAATTTTTACTATTCCTGAACATATCATCAGAGCAGTTTGCACTAGCTTAATCTATTCGTTATGGCAAGGTTTGCTCCTCGCAGCCTTTACAGGATTAATAATCCTGTTTACACGTAAATCAAATCCTATAGTGCGCTATAATTTTTTGATTACAGGTTTATTAATTTTTTGCAGTGCCATTATTTTCACCCTGTGCTATCAGTTGAATAAAGAAAGTAAGGGTGGAACTGGAGGGGCGGCTGTTTCAACGATGAACTTTAGTAGTAATTCTTCAATTTCGCCTCTGGCCGATGCCGAAACCAGCAATAATCCATTTTTTGGGTTTTTAACTAACCATGCTCATACCATCGTTCTTATTTGGTTCCTTATCGTATTGGCACGAACTATACAGTTGGTAACCGGCCTTTATAGTTTGAGTGAGTTACGACGGAAAGCAATTTTTAACGTTGGATCAGACTTACAAAATAATGGACTGATTTTGGCTGCCAAAATGGGCATTAAACAAGGTGTCAAAGTCGCCGAATCGGCCCTAATAAAAGTGCCAATGGTGATTGGACATTTAAAACCCTTGATCTTAATTCCTGTTGGTTTGCTGATTGCTCTCCCTCCATCGGCCATAGAAGCCATTTTGGTACATGAGTTGGCCCATATCAGCCGGCGCGATTATTTAATAAACCTGCTGATAAGTGTAATAGAGGTAATCTTTTTCTTTAACCCCGCTGTACTTTGGTTAGCCTCGTTAATTAGAGCAGAGCGAGAGCATTGTTGTGATGACATTGTAGTAGCTCAAACAAGTAATAAAACCGAATATATTAAAGCGTTAATAGCTTGTCAGGAATATCATTTGGGGCTTCCAGCCTATGCTATGGCCTTAAACGGTAATAAAAATCACCTTTTAGGGAGGGTTAGACGAATTCTTTCTAAAAATAACCAATCGTTAAACTTAATCGAAAAATCGCTGCTCACGCTTTGCCTTGTGGTAGCGGGCATGTTAACGATCGCTTTTTCTAATGCAGAAAAAATAAATAAATTTGTTAATCCACCAGAAATTATAAAAGCCAAAAACGAAATAGTTGTTAACCCTGAAAAAAAGGAGAGGCCAGAGATAACGATAGCAGATATACCATTAACTATGTTATCCATAGCTAATGGTAATAATGAAATCCCTGATACTTCAAAATACCAAATCTATCTACCTTATCAAAGCGTTGATCAATCTGCACTACCTATTACCAATGGTAATTTTCAAACCGTTTTATTAAAACAGAACGGCATCACCTATCCTATTAATGCTAAGGAAGAATATACCCGTTCATTGCAGGTTAATGGCAATACAGTTCCAGTAACCCAATATCACAAGTACGTAACTATTATCGATTCGCTTCAACGTGAGAAAACAGTGTCACCAAAGGTAAGTTCCCGAAAAAATCGGCTAGATTATATTAACTATCAAACCGACTCGGCCAGAAAATATGAGCGCTCTAAAAACCAATATCGATCAAGTACAACTGAATATGGGGGCCGATTGGCTACACCATCAACGGTTGCACCCATCGCCGATGTTGCACCCATAGCAAATGTGGCACCGGAGGGCATAAAAATGGTTCATGGTACAGATAACTCTAAAAAGTTGGTTGAGGCTATGTTGAACGATAGTTTGGTAAGTGATGTCAAATCCTTCAGATTGTCTGAATCAGAACTGATTATCAATGGCAAAAGAATCCCTAACCTAGCTTATAGTGCATTTAAAGACAAAAACATTCAATCCTTTCAAAAAGGCACTACTGTTTATTACCATTTTGACACGAATACCGTTATAAATTAACACACAAACCCACAAAAAACACAAAAATCATGAGAATAAATATTGCGGTTTTACTACTCGCCTGGATAACTTTTGCCTCAACTTTTGCTTTTGCGCAAGCTGATTTGACCCTCACCGGAAAAATTATTGCCATGGATGGTAAAGCAGTTGATGGAGCTACCATATACTTGCTTAAAGCCACGGATTCAGCTGTGCTTAAAACTGCAATTACTGATATAAATGGCGCTTATCAATTTCAAAAAGTAATGCCGGGAAACTATAAGTTGAGTGTGATGATGATGGGCTACAAAACCTACAACGGAGCAGTTTTTACGGCTGATAAAAATCATAACATCGAATCGATCATACTCCAAGCAACACAAACTACATTAAATACGGTAAGTGTAAATGCTCAGCGTCCGTTTGTCCAACAAAAGATCGACAGGATGGTGGTTAATCCTGAAGTATTGATCAGCAATGCGGGAAGTACCGCCTTAGACGTTTTAGAAAAGGCTCCAGGAGTAATGGTTGATCAAAATGGTGCCGTTACGTTAAAGGGACAAAGCGTAGCTATCTTTATAGATGATAAACCCATTCATTTGTCGGGTAGCGACCTTGAAAGCTACCTACGGTCGTTAACCTCCGCTAGCATCGATCAGATAGAACTGATGTCTAATCCGCCGGCAAAATATGATGCAGCAGGAAATGGGGGTATCATCAACATTAGAACAAAACGCACAAAAATTAAGGGATTTAACGGAGCGTTTAATCTAAGTTATTCGCAGGGTAGTTATGGAAGAACCGCTAACAGCTTTAATTTCAATTATAGAAACAACAGGCTTAATATCTTTGGGAATTTAAGTTTTAATACCAATAATGGATATAACGACCTTACCATTAATCGCCACTTCGAAGATGCTGCAGGGAACCTGAAATCTAACTTTATTCAAAACTCTTTCAGTAGGGGCATCACCGAAGGTTATGTAAGCAAAATAGGAGCTGATTATTATCTTTCGGAGACTGCTACGCTTGGGATTAATTTAACAGGCATTTATAATGCCTATCAGAAGATAGCAGAAGTAACTAGCCAGTTTTCAAATGCACTAGATAAAGCTGATTCTACAATCAAAGCGCATAATGAACAGCATCAGGTGTTCAAGAACGGGGGCTTAAATCTAAACTATCGCCAGAAGCTCAATAAAAAGGGGACCGAGCTCACTGCTGATTTTGATTTCCTGAACTATTCTACTAATAATAATCAGGAGTTTAACAACAACAGTTATTTACCTATTGGTACCCTAAAAACTAACGACCTGTTAACTGGGCTGTTGCCGGCCGATATTACCATCTTTTCTGGTAAAACCGATTTTGAACATCCCTTTAAAAATGGGCTGAAGCTCTCTGCAGGTCTCAAATCAAGCTACACAGAAACCGATAATACCGCCAATTATCAGTATACAACCCAAGGTGTAACTGCGATAGATTATGATAAAACAAATCATTTCCTTTACAAAGAAAATATCAATGCTACATATTTAAACGCAACAAGGGATTTCAAAAAATTTGCTGTTCAAATCGGACTTCGTTTAGAAAATACCGTCTCCAACGGCCATCAATTAGGTAACATAAAGAAACCTGATTCTACCTTTAAACGTAGTTACACCAATTTATTCCCAACGGTATACTTGCAGTACAAATTGGATACAGCGGATATAAATGTATTTAGCCTAAACTATGGCCGACGGATTGATCGTCCTTATTATCAGGATTTAAATCCCTTCATGTCGCCCATAGATAAATTTACCTATTATACCGGTAACCCATTCTTAAAGCCCTCCTTTACTAATGAGTTAGAACTTTCTCATACCTTTAAAAGCAAATTTACTACCTCAATCAGCTACAGTAAAACATATAATGATGTAGACGAAACTATAGAGATTGTAAATGGAATCTATTACAGCAGACCGGGGAATATTGGCGAAAAAACGGTTAAAACCTTTGCTGTCAGTTCATCATTCACGTTTACTAAATGGCTTACTTTCAATTTTAATGGGCAGGTAGCTAACATTCACTCTGTGAGCGATTTTTACACAGGACTTCTAGATACTCAGGGCACTTATTTTTTCTTTAAACCCGTACTACAGTTCAAATTTCCCAAAGAGTGGACAGCCCAGCTCGACGGGACCTATCAGAGTAAATTGCGTAGTGCGCAATTTGATCTTGGTGCAAGAGGCAGGTTAAATGTTGCGGGCTCCAAAAAGCTGTCGCCAAGTACTACAGTTAGGATTGTTATTAATGACATCTTCTACACCATGAAAAACAAGGGAGTGATCAACAACCTCAATCAAACCAAGGCCAATTGGGTTAATCTAAGTGATACAAGAACAGCAGTATTTTCTTTGAGTTACCGATTTGGTAAAACCATTTCCGACCAAAGAAAACACAATGCCGATGGCGCTGCAGACGAACAGAATAGGGTGAAGAACTAAGATTCAGCAAAGTGAAATCGGTCCAGAAGTCCAAAAGCCAGAAATCGGTGCAAAACTGAAACAAAGCATTTGACCTAGCTGTTTGTTAAAGAAAAAATCATGGCAGTAGATAATAATGAATTTCCAGATAGATTTGCAGAAAGCGATATTAAGGGAGAAAAAATCATATTTGATATTCTGATCAAGGAAAAGTTGGCACATGTAATTGTGATCAAAGAGGGACGAAAATACCACATCAACCTGGATGGTGAAGATTTAGGCAGTTTTGAAAAAGAAACCGATGGAACAGTTAAACGTTTTGAACAACCGAAAGGAGCCCATCAAGATGATGAAAACTATTTCAAGCCGATAAAGGATAAACTTGATGAACTGAATAAATAAGACTTTCGCTTACAGGTTATTTATCGAATGGGTTTGCCTCTAAATTTTAGTATAAAGCAGGTTGAAACACGTAATGGTTGAAAGGAAGAAAATTAACCATTAAGGAATTAAGATAATTAAGTAGCTGCGATCTTAAATGCTCTTAACTTCTTAATGGTAAAGAAACCCAAAATCGCTTATCGTCCAGGCCTATCGCTCAGCGCTACATGCTCCATGCTTATCGCTCTAGAAACCCACTTATTGCGTTATGTAGGGGAGTAGGCATCTTCCATTCCAACCTACGATCTAATGGATGTTGTGCCGAATTGTATTTTTCGATAAAAGTACCGGTGCTCTGTTTAAACTTAAGGTAGCCCTCCTCAAAATATCTTTCCTCAATTTCTCCAGACGAATCCATTGAGGCAAAATTGAGCGCTGAGATTTCCAGACTTTCTTTTTCAATCTTCAGCCATTTAAATTTTTCTGAAGGATGCGCATGCTCTTTAAGGTCTGTTCTCTTGACCTCAACGATATACATGTTAAAGTTTTCAAGAAAATAAAGACATTCGAAAGTGGCCATTGGATTTTTGATCAGGAAAACTAAATTAAGCTATTGCATTTTTCTTATAGAATCAAGTTTTCAACATTGATTTAAAATTGGAAACCCGCTTAAAAATTTGTCAGCCTGAGGCTCTCGAAGGCAACGTAATCTAAAGTAACCTTACTAAAAGTCAATCTTCAAGGACCAAAATGCCTTCGAGAGCCTCAGGCTGACATCGAAGGGATATTAGTTTTAAAAATTTTAAGCCTCAGGCATAGCTAATTAATTATTCAAACCGTTGTTCCAAAAAACGTTTCGCATTTTTATACATCAACCTGTCTACTATCTCGTCTGCCGGAAGCTCTAGATCGATGTTAACTTCCGTTGCGGCATGCTGTAATGAAGTTTTTAGGGCTATAGCAAAAGAACCAAACTGAGACGCGTTTTTGCAACAGTCGATCGCCTCAACCAAGCCATCAAAGTCTGATCCTATGCAGATATGATCCCATGGCAAAGGAATATTATACCATTTTGTAATTTGGTATAAACGGATCAGGTGATTGACAACCAATCTTAAGTGGGGGTAATAATTTTCTCCTACTACGGTTTCATTGGTTTTATGCATCATTTCTTTAAGCTCTTTATCCGCATCTTGCATATCATCAAAGTCTGGTTGTTGTTGGTCGACAGTATTCATCAACAGATTTCCGTTATCAATATTTCCAGATTCAAAATCAGCAAATAGTGCTTCTATTTGTTCTTCGGCATTGTTACTATTTAAGAGTTCAAATTCTTCGATGCTTAAAAAGTCTTTCTGAGTTTCACCAAAATTCTCTTTCCCACCTAAAATCCTCACGTCTAAAGAAAGTCCGATAAGCCCTTTACTGTTCAGGATAGCTAAAATGTCTTCATTGTATAAATTAATAGTTAAAGGATAAAAAGAACTTCCATCAATAGCTCCTTTCTTTTTCGGTCGTTGGATCTTATACCAATAACTTTTTTTATCTGCCTTTTCAATGTCGTCTTTAAAGAGGTTCCAGCTTTCACCTGCTAAGCCTATATGACTGGCGATGATGGGTTTAGTTGGAAAGTATTTTTCATGATATTTATAAAAAATCCTCCTAGACACCAAACTCATATGCTTCACATCGATGAGGATATTTTTAGCATAGGCATGATCTATCAGCTTCTTGCCATGAGGCGTAATTCCGATCCCCTTTGGAATTAACGGACCCTTGGTTAGGATTTTGTTGCCGTAGGCATGAGTGATAAATTCGTTGGGTGTTAAATGAGTTGGAGTAAAATAGAGCGTTAAATAGCCTTTATTAATGAAATTAGTGAAGTTTTGAAGAACTTGATTGATATCTTTAACCTTGTTTTTTAGATCGTAAAAAGTATGCCCGCCTTCGATGTTAAAAACGATATGCAGGGTATCAAAGTCGTTTTCATTGTAATCACTCCATTTTTTGAGGAGTTTTATTTTTTTAACTGGATTTATTCCATCCTCAAGGCGTGGAGCAGCAGTGATATTTCGAAGTTCCTGTTCAAAGGTTTGTTGATAAGAACTTGTTAATGAAATCATCTCATTAAGTCTCTGCTTGTTTAAATAACTACTAAATAACAGTATAGAAGCTATTTTTAATAAAATCTGGTCTATCATTCCAACTTCTGGCGGATGAAGCGTTAAACAGATCAAATTGATGTTGCCCTCTTGCATCAATAATTTTAATGAAGCTTGCGATTCTAAAATATCACCAATCACATGATCATTCGGAGATATGGTGCGCCATGCTGAAATCTGGTTGCCGTCTTGCGGTAAAAATAATGTTTTTAGTCCTGGGTGACTATGGAGATCAAAAAATGCCATAATTGTTACTTTATTTAGTGAATGATTTATTGAATTAAGCTTTTGATTTTTGAAAATAACAGAGTGAGGAGTACCCATCCAACAAGGACCCATTTGATTGCTGAAGGGATGCAGGTACATAAATAGAAGTCTTCATATACATGGTTAAAATTATGCAGCAGAAACAAATTTTCAACAGTATCAGCAAGGCCGATCAGTACCGCTATAAAAAAGTTAAATCGGAGGATTTCATTGAGTAGCAGCCACTTCTCTAATTGCATCCTAGCGTTGCTGAGAATAAAAATTATTAGTACGTAAGAAATGATAAATACAAAGTCCCATTTGGTGCTGCTTTTCGCAATTTCTAAAAAATTGCTAGTCCCGTGCGTGCTTTCGGCCCACGATTTTATCATTTCCTTGCCTTCGGGCGCTTTTGCAAATGTTAATGAAACTAGGCTATATTTACTTTCAGACAAAGTGATGGTTTGCAGGGTGAGGTAAGAAAAAAGGATTAAAAAAATGATCCACGCTATTATCTTCATGGTAATTAAGGATTAAGATTTTTTACATAATAGACAAGGTCTTGGTTAGGATTATCGTTATTGATACATTGAATAAATGTTTTACCTGTTTTTCTGAAATGCTTAGGCAGGGGATGTAATTCGTCTGTCCATCCTTTATCGCCAACAGAGTCCCTGGAATCAATATGATAAACACAGTTGAAACCCATCTTGTCGCGAAATATCGCGCCGATCTCGATCATCATTTCGTTAAATAGGTAGATCATGGCATAAACAATATCTTTTTGTGCTTCAACATTTGAAATACCTCTCAGTTCGAGTGGGGTTTTGAGCCATGACCCATGTCCTAAAAATGTTCGGGCAAAGGGCTTATACCAACGCAATGGGTTCGGTCCAAACCCTAGATCTCTACAAGGAATGGCATAATCATAACCTTGGGTGATGATTTTAATTCCTGGAAATTTGCAATTGGTAGGGCTGTTGGAGCCCCCCATTAATATTCCTTTGAAAATAAAGTAATATTGCAGATGGAAGAAGCCTAAAAGTGCAAAGAAATCTTTCGATAAATATTTAATCCCATTATTAAACCTTGTTTCGTTGTAAGGAAGCTTATCTGGCCGCGACATTAAGAACTGCGCCCATTCACTCTTGTGGTATTCTTTTGAAGTTCCCGAACTATCTACCATAGCAGCTAACCTTCTGCTGTCCACCAAGTCGTTTCCTCCGCCACTGATAATAAACACGTCGGGTTTAATAGTTGATAGTTCCTCAATATAGCTTCTGGCGCTTAGCATATTAAGTAGCCAATCGCCACCGGCTGCTATACTATAAAGGGCAATATTGTCTTCCATTGCAATCCAGTCGATCACATCACTTAAAAGGATAGGGTAATTAAACCAGGAATCGCCTTCTACTAAAACGACCTTGTTTCCTTTAACATTTCTAAAATCACCTCTAACCTTCTTTAAGAATTTATGGTTTCGTTGGCTATTTTTTAAATTGTCAACTTTTTCCATGATAGGAGCTAAAGCCGCAATTTTTCTTACCTGTTCGGTATTAAGATCATAAATCCGTTGAATAATGATCGAGAGATCAACCTCGTTTACTTTCTTGGTTAGCTTATGAAAATCAATAATAGAAATTTCATTAGCAAGCAGCTCGTTAATCAGATCCGTTTTAGATTTGGCAGGTTTAACCATTGGTTGGATAGTTAAGTCAAGTTAAAAAATAGGAATAAGGTAAATGCTTTGATCCAAGCAAATAGGGCAGCGCTATTTTAAATAGGCATTTTTGCTTCGCACGAATAGCGAAGCTTGTTGGTTTTTGAGAACATATTGGGCTGATGAGAGGTTAATACTATTTTACATAAAGCAATTTAATTATTAATTATTTTAAAATCAAGAGGTTGTGGTAAAAAAGTACGCGCTTGCCGTTTGCAATACATAACGCATAAAATCACCACCTAAGGTACTAAGATGCCTTAGATCGTGATGCATTAGCAACCGCAACTTAGGTGCCTAAGGTGTCTGAGGTGGTGGAAATAAGAAAAGTTACCGCTTAAGCAGGTTAATTAAGGTGTCTAGGTGGTAAAAAAAGCAAGAACTTAATCCCACTTTTTATACCTAAAATCTAAAAATCCAACTATCAGTATCAATATAGCATATGCGGTAGAGAGCCACAAAACAAAAGGAATTCTCGAAAAATTTTCTTTGAAATATATGAAGCCCGAAAAGTTATAGAAATATTTGTCGGCAGCTATAACGGGGAAGCCAATCATATTAACCAAACCCAAGATAGATAACAATAAGCCAATCCCGATAGGCAATAAAAAGCTTTTGAAGCGGAGGCCCAACCAAAATTGCATGGCAGAAAGCGCCAAAATTGCTGCGTACATCTGCGAAATCAGGGTCAGAAGTTTCCGCCAGTCCAAACCATGGGCATAAAATTGAAATTTAGGGTGCAACGTATGAGACACCATGCCAGAAAAGCCTGTAAAAAGTAGGTTAGCAATTATAAAAACCACTATAAAAAGCTGGAATATGAGGAATTTAGAAATGTAAAGCTTTCCGTACGACTGTGGTGAGGCAAGTACTTGTTTCCACGTATGGTTTCGATACTCTATTTGTGGCAATAAGGTACTGATCAGAATCACAAACAGGGGTAAAAAAACAAAGCTGATCATTCCAACATCCTGATAATAATAAAAATCCCATGCGCCCTTGCTAATCCTTGCCACATCATCAGAGAGTTGCCCATCATGTTCTTCTTTGAAAACCACCAGCATAAAAAGTGGAGCAAAGGCGGCCATAGCTAAGGTTAATAACCATATTGGCGAGCGTTTCGTCTTTAAAAGTTCTGATTTAAGGGAAATAGCTAAGCTCATGCGTGTTGTGTAGTTAGGTCCATAAATAATTGTTCGAGGTTGTTCTGCTGTGGATGAAGCAAATAAATATCCAATTGCTTTTCGTGGAGCATTCTATTAATTGCTGCAATTTCTTTTTCGTTTTGGTATGAAACAGATAAAACCTCGCCTAGGTTTTCGGGATGGTAAGCCTTTAGAATTTGCATTGCGGCTTGGTTATTCGAGGTATGGACGAGCAGTTTAGATTGCTTTTTTTGGAGCAGGTTCAGTTGGGTTAAAGATCCCTGAAAAATCATTTCACCCCGCGAAATTATGCCTACTTGGCTTACCATTTTCTCGATTTCCGATAGTTGGTGGCTCGACATTAATATCGTCATGCCTTCTTCCTTGTTCAATTTTTTAATCAGTTCCCTCAGTTCAATAATTCCTGTCGGATCTAAGCCATTGGCGGGTTCATCTAAAATTAGGAGTTCAGGATTGGGTAAAAGTGCCAACGCAACAGAGAGGCGTTGTTTCATCCCCAGAGAAAATTGTTTAACTTTTTTGCCTCCGGTATCTGCTAGTCCCACAATCTTTAACACTTCATTTGCCCTAGCTTTTGATGCCCCATATACTTCCCGATAAATTTCGAGGTTTTCTTTAGCGCGTAAATGCCCATATAGGGATGGATTCTCGATCAGCGAGCCAATTTTCTTTAAAATTTGAAGTCGATGTGAGTTAAAATCTTTTTCGAAAATTTCGATCGTACCATGCTGTACCTTTAGCAGGCCTAGCAATAAACGCAAAGTGGTGGTTTTACCAGCTCCGTTTGGTCCAAGAAAGCCGTAAATGCTTCCTTTTGGCACCAACATATTGATGTTAGTTAAGGTTTTGGCCAATTTCGAATGGTAATGTTCTAGGTCAGTTGTTTTGATAATGTAGTTATCCATCTTTTATTAGGCGGTTAGTTAAAGGGTAGAACCTTCAGAGACATCGTTATTATTGATTCCTTTTTTATTTTTCTTGATGCTATCTTTCAATTTACCAAAGCGATAATTTAAACTAGTTGTAAAATTGCGTTGGTAATTCTGGTTATAGGTTTCTTGGGTAAAGTTTGGACCAGTGGTATAGTTAATTGCTTTTCTATACTTGTTAAAGGCGTTATTAGCAGCAAGAGAAAGGGTAAGTTTATTATTCAAAAAGTCTTTGCTTGCACTAAACGATGAATATATAAATGAGTTTGAGGTACCTTGTATCGAGAGGCTCGGCCCATTATAATTTACATTAGCACTCGCTTGCCAATTTTTGTTTGGGCGGTAAGCCAGAGAAGTAAAGGCACGCCTCATTAAACCCCTCTTCTCTAATGCCGAACCATTGATTTCGGCTTTTACAACCCCATAATTCGCCATGGCTCCAAGTGTACCCCTTAATTTGCTGTTAAAAGGATAGTTTACATTCACATTTAAACCAACTAAAATAGCACTTCCAGTGTTTGCAAAGCTGGTACGCGTAATTTGCGTAAGAGGATCTGTAACTGCACTTGGCATAATGATGTTAGTTCCATAAAGGGCCCGCATTCCAATATTGAGTGAAGCTTTTTTAAATCTACTATAACTAGCTTCTATACTATATCCTTTCATGGCTTTAAGCCCGGGGTTACCAGACGATTCGAAATTTGGGTTGGAACGATCAACGAATGGGTTCAATTGATTAATGCCTGGGCGTTGGATTCTAGACGTAAAACCAAAGTTAATACTGCTCATATCCTTAAATTTTCGGTTAACTGAAATAGAAGGAATCAGGTTTAAAGAGCTTTTATCAAGTTTTGTGGTGGTTCCGGTAAAATCAGCATCTATTTCGGTTTGTTCTGCTCTCAGCCCTGCTTTAACTCCCCATTTCTTAAGATTAAATTGATAGGAATTGTATATTCCATACACATTTTGGTTGTTATCAAATCCATTTGTCCTAGAAGGATCTGCGATAAAAATCCCAGAAGAATTGAGGGTTAGATACTCAAAATTACTCGTGTTATCCCTGAAAATCGCTTTAATCCCCGCTTCAATGGTAACTTTTTTTGAGGGATAGGTATAATCGATCTGAAAAGTGGATTCATCTGAGCCTCCAGTATTTTCTTGGTTGTAATCTGAAGCTGTGTAAGCAAAGGGATTAGAAATATCAACATTGTTAAATTGATTATTACTGAAACTATAATATCGATAAGAAAAGGTTAATAAACGGTTTTTGTCTTTCTTAAATCCAAGTTGATAGTTAACCGCGGCATCTATCCCGTTTCCTGATCCTTCTAAGGTATTTGCCAATTCATAGCTTTGCATTAATGAGGTCCCATTACGAAGTGCCGAGAATTGGTTGCTAAAACTGTCGTTTCGGTTTGCATTATAGTTAATTTGTCCAGAAATCAAATTCAGGGTATCAATTTCATAGCTTAGTTCGACGCCACCGTATGCACTTTTTCCCGAAAAGTCACGGGTTCCTGTTTGCAATAAGTTTGTAGGCGTTCCACCTTGGGTTAGTCTGGTAATGCTGTTATCTAATAGGGGCGAACTGTTGAGGCTTCCTCCAGCGCTAGCTGCAACTCCGAGCTTGCCATTTTTTAAAGTAAATGTTCCGCCGATACCCGGGCCTCCCACAGGGAAACGGTGATTTGCGTTAATGGTGCCATTTGATCCGTTATCAGCGTTTTTATGAGTAACAATATTGATTATTCCAGCTAAACCTTCGCCATCATATTTTGCGGGAGGTGTGGTAATTACCTCAATTTTTTCGATACTTGAAGCGGGCATGCTTTTTAAAATGTCTTTCGGATTTCTTTCCATCATGCCAGAAGGCCTACCATTAATCAAGATTTTATAGTTACTGTTTCCTTGAAGTTGAATATTATCATCGCCATCTACTGTTAATAAAGGTACTTTACGCATCATTTCTAGCACGTTATTTACCTTGCTTTCTGGATCGGCCTTCACATCATAGGCAATACGATCTATTTCTTGCCTAACCAATGGACGTTCTGACGTAACAGTTACTCCTTTTAATTGGGTAGGAGAGGCGGTTAGAGAAATGTTATCCATGGTTTTAGAAGTTTCTCCTAGCGTAACTGGGATAACTTTCGTTTGATATCCTACATTAACTACACTTAATACATACTTTCCGGCAGAAAGTCCTGTAAGGATAAAAGATCCATCCTTTGCTGATGCGATTGATTTTACCGGTACTTTTTTGTCGTTCTTAAGTACGATAGTAGCAAAGCTGATGGGTTTTTGCGCCACAGAATCAGTTATCCTACCACTAATTTGCAGGGTAGGGTTAGATTGACTAGTTGCGTTTAAGCTTATAAATAAGCAACAGAGAAGAAAAATTAAAGCTCTCATAATGATAAAGGTATGTTGGTTAATTAGTGTATTAGTTATATAGTACACAAGGATAGTGCAATTTTTTATTATTTCAAAATAAATGTGATAAATCATCAAAAAAATGTGATGGAATAGCGGTTATCAAAATTAAATCTAAGGATGTCCCCTTGTTTGGCTATTAAATCAGATGCAAATCTACAAAAGTACTTTGAATTACAAAGTAGTTTGTGTAATTTTTATTTTACATAAATGTTATGACGGAGATGTTTTAAAAACAAAGCCAAGTAACCCGTGTTGTATCCATACAATTGGGTAACGAGCTTAATGTTACCCTTTTTTTATAAATAAAATTATGGGCGATAGAACTTCATTGGTGCTTGGTATTATTTCTACTCTTGGTGGGCTTTTTGTGTTCTATACCATTTTTAAAAAAGAGAAAGAGAAGAAGTAGAGTTGGGATAAGGTAAGATGGAAGATGTGAGATGGAAAAGGGAAGATGGAAAAGGGAAGATGGAAGATGGAAGATGGAAGATGCCTGCCTGTCGCCTAATGTCACAACATCTATGTGATCTATGTTTCTATGTGGTGAAAGAAATAACTCCCAAAAACCTGCGCATCTGCGGCTATAACCACATAGACACATAGAAAACATAGCCGAAAAGCAGTTAATCTCACAATATCTATGTGATCTATGTTTCTATGTGGTGAAAGAAATGACCCTCTATAATCTGCGCATCTGCGGCTATAACCACATAGGCACATGGAAAACATAGCCGAATCTGTTAATTTAGCAATATGCATGTATTCTATGTTTCTATATGGTGTGCAGAGTTACACCAACCACACAAAAAAAGGGGATGATTTTTAAATCATCCCCTTTACTAAAATAGCGCTCACATTTACTCTATTGGATCTTCCAAATTCAATCCAGCGTATTGTCTAAAATCTGTCTGCTCAACATAAGCTTTAAAGTTTTGGATATCTTCCCTAATCATTCTTTCGAAAATTCCATTAAATAGTGATGTAATGCCACGGCCAACACTTCCCGCAGGTGGGAAATAATTGATTTCTACGTGTAGTTCGGTGCCAATGTTATTTAATGTATCGGTAAAAGTAACTTTCCCTGCGTTTTCTATCATAGAGCCCTCAATAGATTGCCAGCCGATATAACTGCCATCTTCCTCATGGGTAATTTCCGCATTCCAGTTTAAGCCGATAATATTACCCGGTGTATTTGCGGTCCAGTGCGATTCTGTTGCACTGGTTTCAACTACTACCTTCAAATGCTTCATAAATTTGGGTAAGTTGGATAGCTCACGCCAGAAAGCATAAACCTTTTCTCTCGAAACATTTACCGTAATGGTTTCGGTAATGTTGATGGCCTGAGGATCAGTAGTATCAATATTTAACCTTTTGTATATCGGGCAAATTCCAGTCGCGCCTCTATATAGTAGAAATCCACTAGCCGCCGCTCCATGAATTGCAAGTAAAGGGTGCTTGATGATGTTCTTTAACGATTTATAGAGTAAATAGCTTCCTCCAATAAGCGATAGGGCCCGTTCGCCCTGATCAATGTTGCCTTCTTTTGAGGATTTGATCTCGATATCCTTTAATGTACCGATGTTTTTTGCAAATGTGGTGTTCATGTCTTCCATAGGTTTATATAGAAGATGAACAGTTTTTTAAGACTAATGTTTGGATTTTCTAATGTTATTACTCAACTTTAGGATGACTTTGATGTGCTATTAAATACACCTATAAATAATTTGATATGAAAAGTAAAATAATTTTTGTGCTTAGTCTATTGTTTGGGTTAATGTTTATCATCATGGGCCTTAATAAGTTCTTTAATTATATGCCCATGCCTAAAGAAATGCCTGAGAATCTGGTAAAAGTAGGTGCCGCCTTTGCAGTAATAGGTTGGTTAATGCCGCTTGTTGGTTTTATTGAAGTCCTTGGCGGTATTCTTTTTATCATTCCAAAAACCCGAGCATTGGGTGCATTAGTTATATTTCCAGTTATGGTGGGGATCGTATTAACAAATACTGTTACCGAACCTTCTGGGGCACCTCTCGCCTTGGTATTGTTTGCGGTAAATTTGTGGGTGATTTATGAAAATAGAGAGAAATATCGCCCAATGATAAGTTGAGCTAATTGAATTACCTCTACTTAGATATCGGAATAATCGGTTGGATATAGAAATTTCGTGTCGTTCTTAGATACGTTATTTTTATAATTGGGCATAGCCGAAAGTTTTTTCCACTCTGCATCCGCCCCAAAGTTTTTCCAGTGTGCATCTCTATCCGCTCTATTTTCGAATGTGGTTAAATACATTAAATTGGGCATGCGACTGCCTGATATCACTTCTGCATAAAATACGGCGTTAAAATTAAGACGTTTAAATAAGGCAATTTCGCCACCTTTATTAAACATTTCAATTTTATTTTTGGAGATATACTCCGTATGGCTTTCATAACTTCTCAACTCATAAACTCTCTCTTTATGTGGAGAGCTGAGTCGTGGCATTGTTAATTTTGGATGACCTTCAAAAGCATTCAGAAGCACGACTTCTAATCTTTCGTATGGTGGATCAAGGTAAATAGCTTCGAGATAGGCTTTACCATCACCAGCATATTGTGGGTCTTTTGCCAGCTTTTTTTCAAGGCTGGAAAAATCACGATATGAATTAAAGGGAATGAATACATAGATCAATTTTTCAATAGGAGCCACATCGCCACTGGCAATTGGTTTAAAAACCCCAATATGTGATATTCCAGCTCTATGCAAAGCTGGAAGATATGCCCTCTGTAGAAAATTATCAACCATTTCTTCTTGTTGTGGTGTTTTGAGGTGATATATCTTTAACTGATAAAACTCTTTTTGTGGAGATAAAGCAGATAACTTAACAGTTAATAGCACCAGGAAGGTTAAGAAAAGCAAACTATTTTTTGACATGGGAATTGGTCTATCAGGTATAAATTTAAGCCATAAATGTAATAAATAACAATCTATTGGAGTTGATTAAAGGATAGGGAATAATCAAAAGTTAAAAATTCATATACATAACTGTTTGATTATTATTTTGTAAGAAAGTGATTTAACAAGAATAAAACTATGTGCTCTTAACGTTGTTTATGATAAAAAAATTAATAGCTTATTATGGAAAATCAGTTAATACCAGTACAAACGTCTGGAAGTGAGATGGATGCGATTTCTGAGGCAAAATTTGAAACCTTAGCGGAAGCAATTGTATTTTACGAACTTGCGAAAAGACGCTTGGCAGACGTGAGCAATTGGGCAAAAATATGCGGTACCGATTCAACCATCTTTGAATTATTAGATAGCAAAGGGGTGATTCCTGGAGAACTAGTAGAGGGCAACCTGATTAAAATTGATATTCCAGGTCCGGGTACGAGAGCCGGAGATGGCTATGATTGGGTTCGCATCGACGAAGTTGCAGAAGGAAATAATGTAAATGAACAATACTTTGGCTTTAGGGTTAAGCCTTGTGCTAATCCAGAAAAGCCTTTAGAAGGAACTGCACATTTCTTTAAGGATACCGCTAGTTCTACTTTTTTGATCCGTTTATCGGGCACAAGTGTTTTTGCAGAAATGCATGGTCGTAATGAAGAAGTAAATACCGTAGACCCTGATTTCTTTGATGGATTACGGAACATGGCGGTTGGTTATAGTGCTAAAATCGGACTTTCCTTTCCGCAATGGAAATTGCTCGTAGATGGACTTGTGAGTAAAGAACAAGCGCTTACTAATTAATCACTTATCATAGAGGTAAAGGAGAGATTATAAAATCTTCGTTCATCTGTGGTGACATGTTTACTTGGAATTGAGGGGAGATGTATAATAATATCTTTGTGCATCTTGAACATCTCTGGTGAAAGCTTAAATGCTAAACAATTTGTAGCTATTCTTGTGTTTTAAACATCCTCACCGTACCTTTATCTTATAAATTAGAAAATATGAATACTGAAAAAGCCATACTTGCTGGCGGTTGCTTTTGGGGAGTAGAAGAGTTATTTCGCCATTATCCTGGGGTAATTTCAACAATTGTTGGATATACGGGAGGGGATGTCCCCAATGCAACTTATCGAAATCACGGCACACATGCTGAAGCAATCGAAATTATATTTGATCCCGCTAAGTTAACTTACAAGGCACTACTCGAATATTTTTTCATGATCCATAACCCTACAACCAGGAATAGACAGGGAAACGATCTAGGCACTTCTTATCGTTCTGCTATTTTTTACAGTGATGAAACCCAACGTGAAACTGCTAAAGCCTTAATAGCTGAGATGGAAGCTTCTGGCAAGTGGCCCGGACAAATTGTAACCGAAGTTGTTCCTGAAGTTGATTTTTGGAATGCCGAAGAGGAACACCAAAATTATCTTCAAAAAAACCCTTATGGGTATACCTGTCATTACGAGCGACCTGAGTGGAAGCTGGAATAGGCTAATCTTCTTTGCCTTTGCGAGCTTTTCGAGAAGCAATCGTTCGTCTGGTTGAAATAAATTTTTAATTGATTATAATTGGTAGAATTTAGCTATAAATAGATTATGCATTATATAAATTAGAATGAATAAAATCTTAGGTGTTTTTCTAATGATATCTCTTTTGGCCTGCTTAAACAAAAAATCAAATGATGATAAAGGTAAGCAGCATTATGAAGTATCAGATAAGAAAACCGGTCCCGCATTACTCACTACGCAGTCGATTCACATTATGGACTCGCTAAATATTGTTAAGAACAAATTAGACAGTTTAATTAGCATTCAAAAAAATAATAAGAATGGTTACTATTATTTTCAAAGGGCTGATTGCCTAACTGCGATGGAAGATTTTAAAGCGGCCATCTCCGATTTGAAAATTGCTAAACAGTTAAATTACTTACCAGAAAGATGTAATGAATTAATTGAGTTCAATGGAAAGCTCCTTGAAATTAGGAACAGTTATAATTAGCGTTCCTTTGCGAGGCTTCATTCAAGCCGAAGCAATTTCCCGTCCGGTTAGCTACCTTATAACAGCAAGAGATTTCCGCGCCCTACTGATGGAGAAGGGCCCGAAAAGGCAACACCCCCGTCTACGTCAACCCTCTGTGTACTAAAATGTCAGTGGTGCTATCATCGGACTTCCCGACTCTCGGACTTACGGACTCTTGAACTCTACTTACATTCACTTAAATCTTTAGCAACCTGTTCATAGGTGTACATCCCCTGCTTATTGCCAAAAGAATTGGTGATATAAACCATCACTTGCGCAATATCAATATCCGCCATTTTTGGGAAATGCGGCATTTTTCCATCATATGATTTCCCATTGATTACCATAGGTATATGGGAGCCATTTTTAATGATACAGGCCAATTGCGCTTTATTTGCTTTTAAAAATAAACTATCAGTTAAGGGGGGATAGAGCTCTCCTAAACCGTTTCCTTTTTCGCCATGGCAATTCTGACAGTAGATTTTGTATAGATCTTTCCCGTTGGTGATATAAGTGGCCAGCTCTATCTCACTTGGGTTCTGACAAGAATAGACTATACTGATCAGGCTAATAAAAAAAACGGTGATTAGGATAATTTTCCTCATATTAATCTTCTTTTTCGGCCAATAAACTAGCTATATCCTTTTTCAGTTTTCCCACTTCAATAGAATCGGTACCGTTATAGGCTCCACGCATTCTTTTATGTTTATCGATCAGGGTTAACCAACCTTGGTGAATATACCCGTCGGGTGCGGTTCCATCTTCTTGAACAACAGTGAGGTAACTATGTTCAGCTATATGATAGATTTCGTCTTTCGGGCCGTATACAAACTGCCATTTCTTTCCATCGACACCTAATTTTTGCGCATATTTCTTTAAGACAGAGGGCTTATCATATTTGAAATCAATGGTATGCGATAGGAACATAACCTCAGGATTGTCCTTAAATTGATCATAGATCACTTTTAGGTTTCTATGCATAGTTGGGCAGATCGTAGAACAAGAAGTGAAAAAGAAATCGGCAACATACACTTTATTCTTAAAGGTGTCCTGCGTAATATAAATACTATCTTGGTTCAGGAACCTGAATGCTGGAATGGTTTGATATACGGTATCCACACTGGTACTGCCATCGGCATGTTTAATGGTTTTGGCTTCTCTCTCGCCATAAAAAGGGAGTTTTTTTTCATTATTGCATGAAACAACACTAATAAATAACGAAGATAAAATAATAAAACCTTTAATGTTTTTGATCATAATGGGCTAGAATTAAAACAAACTTACGTTAAACGCTTTGAAACATTTAACGTAAGCTTTAAATTGTTAAGATTTAAGTAAATAATACAATTGGTTAAAGTTATAGGTCACTCCTAAATAAACTTTGCCAACACTTTGCGGGTGGTCTGTGGTTGCCTGCCAGGCGTTCTTTTGAAACCCAACATTAAAAGCGATATTTTTAAAAAATAGATCTGCTCCAACTCCCGCCATAAAATTATTCATTTCATGTTCGCCAGTTTTAACGCCCTTATAAGTTTCGCCGGCAGAGTTTTCATAAAAAAATTGTACAGATGGCATTACCTGCCAGTTCTTACTCAAGCGCTGGGTTAAAAAGAAGTTTACAAAGGTTGTACTGCTGTTAGCAATCCCTTCTTGGTCTTCATTTTGTCCATTAAATCGATATGAGCTGTTGATGCTCATCCCAAATTTTTTATAGCCCAGTAAATAATTGGCATACACAAATCCATCCGTACTGCCTGTCCCAGGTTGCATTAAGGCCGAATATCGGTTTCCACCATCGGAGGTAATGCTGTTCTTGCCCGTGGCTAACTTAACTCCCGCTCCAACAATTAAGCGCTGGTTTACAGTTGCCCGATCTAATTTCCTTATCAGATGATAGCCCGCGTATAAGTTGATATCGCCAACGCCAGCAATCGTAGACACATTGCCGTTGGATTGTTCACTATTGCTGTTATAAGGTATTATCGCATTTAATTCGATCCGTTTGTGCAAAAAATACCTTCCCCTGATTTCCATGGTGCGGTAAACTTCATAATCGGTTGGATTACCGCTAGCCTCGCTTAAAGGTGCATTTTTAACTGTATTTGGGATAAAAAAATGGCTTCCTGTCGGAAAAACGGCATGTGGTTGGCCCGTATATCCGTTAAAAGAACGGTAACGATATAATAAACCGAAACTACTTTGATTGTCATAGGGCGTTAAACCCATAAAACAACCGCAGATATCACAGGCGTTTGCGGTGGTGCTCAGCATTATAAAAAGAAATAGAAGTTTAAGTCGTGGGAATTGGTTTTTGTTTAATAGATACTTCATTTTATGTAAATAGAAAGATAGGCCTAGCAAAGCTTAGGTTATCTTAGTTAATGTAAATGTTAATTGAAAATTCTGCGCTGAAATGCTAGATAAATTTAAGCGCGATACAAGAAACTAAACCTGTTGGGGCGGCTGGAAGATGGGATTTACCGCTTTTGTAGTTTTTTTGAGGAGATACTTGATAGTTAAATCTGCCAGAGATGCCCGATCATCTAACGTAAGAGAAAAATGCACAGGCTTAATCGTTTCGATCATTCTTTTTATTAAATCCTGATCCTGTTTATTTTTCTGCTCCAGTTCCCTCAGTTTTAGATGTAAGATGCATTTACCTTCGCAATGCGCTTCTGGGTGACTTCTATTAGCGCAAAGTACGGTCGAAATGTATTTCTTGTTTAAAGAATAGGAAGAATACAGAATCCAATAGCTGAAACAGTTGGTTAAAACCGCAACTAAAAGCAAGATTGCGATAAATTGCCTATAAAATTTCATCTTGCCAAAACTACGATTTTATAGGTTGATTATCTGAAAAATTGTATATTGATTCCGAAATTTGACATGATGATTAAACCCCTTGTAATTACTGCATCTCTAAGTCTGCTCTGCTTGGTGCTAAATGCCCAGGAGAAGATCGAAAATCAGGTATTAATTAACTCTAACGATAGTAAATCAGAGATTATTAGAAAAGCGGCCACTGTAAAACCATCAGTCAGACAATTAAGATGGCAACAGCTAGAACTCACCGCATTTTTTCATTTTGGGATCAATACGTTTACCAATAAAGAATGGGGGGATGGAAAAGAAGATCCAAAGTTATTCAATCCCACCAATCTGGATGCGCGTCAATGGGTTCGTACGATGAAAGAAGCTGGCTTTAAACAAGTAATCTTAACCGCTAAACATCATGATGGCTTCTGTTTATGGCCCAGTAAATTTACCGAACACAGCGTAAAAAGCAGCCCTTGGAAGGCCGGGAAAGGCGATGTCGTAAAAGAAGTTGCAGCAGCATGTAAAGATTATAAAATGGGTTTTGGGATTTATTTATCCCCTTGGGACAGGAACCATGCAGATTATGGCGATAGTAAAATCTATAATACTTATTTCGAAAATCAGTTAACCGAACTTTTAAGCAACTACGGTAAGATTGATGAAGTGTGGTTTGATGGAGCCAATGGAACCGGACCGAACGGTAAAAAACCAGAGTACGATTTTAATGCTTGGTATAAACTGATAAGAAAACTGCAGCCGGACGCTACTATTGCCGTTATGGGTCCAGATGTGCGTTGGGTAGGCACCGAAAGCGGATATGGCAGGGAAACAGAGTGGAGTGTTTTGCCTGCAGACGAAAATATGCTTACTGCAATTGCCAATAGCTCGCAACAAGAGGTAACATTTGTGCCGTTAGGCGATAAAATGAACGAAGATTTAGGAAGCCGATCACAAATTTTAAAAGCTAAAGGTTTGGTCTGGTATCCTGCAGAAACGGATGTATCTATCCGGGAAGGATGGTTTTATCATCCCGCACAGGATAAACAGGTTAAAACGCCAGAGAAATTAATGGATATTTATTTTGCATCAGTAGGGAGAAACAGTGTGCTCTTATTAAATGTACCTCCGGATATAAATGGTTTAATTAACCAAAATGATATGAAGAGCCTAAAAGAATGGGCATTTTTAAGGAATGAACTCTTTGCAGATAATCTGGCACAGCAAGCCAAAATTACGGTCTTAACTGGCACAAATGCAAAAGATATGCTTGATGGAAAGCTCTCTACATTTTACAGTACCAACACAAAAGATACCACAGCAACGGTTGATTTTACTTTTGTGAAACCCATCACTTTTAACATTTTATCGCTACAAGAAAATATAGCTATGGGTCAGCGGGTAGAAAAATTTACATTGAGCTATAAAGATGGTGCAGATTGGAAAATTGCCGCTGAGGGAACAACGATTGGATATAAGCGTTTGCTGAAATTCAAACCCATTACTGCAAGCGAAATCAAGTTGCACATTTCCTCCTCGCGGCTTAACCCTTTGATTGCGGAGTTTGGAATTTATAATAGTATAATTAATTAATAGCAGAAATTGAGAATTAAAAAACAGCTGATTTTAAGTAGTGTCTTTATTTTCTTTGTAGTTAAGGCTGAAGCCCAGCTTGTTCAAAAGATAAGCAACAATTGGATATTCCAACAAGAAAAAACGGCAAAATGGTATCCTGCAAAGGTTCCAGGAGAAGTGCACTTAGATTTATTGTCAAATAGGTTGATTCCCGATCCATTTTTTCGTGATAATGAGAAAAAAGTGCAATGGGTAGAGAAAAAGAACTGGGATTATAAGACTTCTTTCCCAGTGTTACCTTCTGTGTTAAGTAAAAAGCACACAGATTTGGTATTTGATGGACTAGACACCTACGCCGATGTTTACTTAAATGGTAAATTAATCTTGCAGGCTGATAATATGTTTCGACAATGGAAAGTAGAGGTGGGAAAATTACTTAAGGCGAAAAATAATGAGTTATATGTTCATTTTCGCTCTACGCAAAATACAGTTGATTCAATTGCGAACTCGAGACTTCCTTATTTCGTTCCGGATAATCCGAGGACGTACGTACGCAAGGCGCAATTTCATTTTGGTTGGGATTGGGGGCCAAAACTAACAGGATGTGGTATTTGGAAAGAGATTAGATTGGAATCCTATGATGTTAAACCTATTGAGAAAACTTTTATTCCTCCAGTTAAGGTAGAACTGGTACAGCAACCTGATGCTAGAGGAACTTCATTTTATTTTAAGATCAATGGGAAAGCGGTTTACATGAAAGGCGCAAACTATATTCCCTCAGATGCTTTTGTTACACGGATAACCAAAAATGACTATCGCAAGATAGTGATGATGGCGAAGGAAGCAAATATGAATATGTTGCGCGTTTGGGGCGGAGGGATCTATGAAGACGATTATTTTTATGAGCTATGCGATTCGCTAAATATCCATGTTTGGCAGGATTTTATGTTTGCAGGAGCGATGGTACCTGGGGATAAAGCATTTTTTGATAATGTAAAAGCCGAAGTGAAGTATCAAGTAAAGCGATTACGGCACCATAAAAGCATTGTTCTCTGGTGTGGCAACAATGAAATTGATGAAGCCTTTAATCGATGGGGCTGGCAAAAACAGTTCAATATCAGCGCGATGGATTCGGCAAGATTGTGGAATGATTATACCCGACTGTTTAGGGATAGCATTCCCAAATGGGTAAATGAAGTAGATGATAGTAGGCCGTATATCTCTTCGTCGCCAAAATATGGTTGGGGGGTAAACACGAGTTTTACCGAAGGTGATAGTCACTATTGGGGAGTGTGGTGGGGAGGTGAAGACTTCGAAGTCTTTGTAAATAAAACCGGAAGATTTGTAAGTGAATACGGAATGCAAGCCATGCCTAATTATTCGAGCGTATTAATTTACACGAAACCAGAAGATCGGTATCTATTTTCGGATGTGCTCCTTGATCATCAGAAAGCTGGAAACGGCTTTAAAAAACTGGAAGGCTATTTGAAAAATTACATGATAGATTCTACCAAAATTAATCAGCTTTCGGTAGAGAATTATACTTACCTCACACAATGTGTGCAATATTATGGCTTTAAAAATATGATCGCTATTCAAAGAAGCAAACCATACAACATGGGGACATTACTTTGGCAATTAAACGATTGTTGGCCCGTAGCGAGCTGGAGCATTACTGATTATTATTACAGAACACCAAAGGCTGCTTGGTACGCAGTAAGGGAAGCCTATCGGGATAATAGTGTACCCAAGAGAGATCTAGTACGTCCGAAGGACCTTAAATTAACTAATCCGAAAATTACGTTTAAAGTTAAGGGCAATCAGATCTGGTTAAAATCATCGGCCTTTGCCAAATACGTTTTTGTTGATATCGCAGGTTACAAAGGAAAATTTAGCGATAATTATTTCGATCTGGAGGCAGGCAAAGAGAAGATGGTCACCTTTGATAAAACGGATTTGAAAGCAAAACAAGTAATAATTAAATTAAAATCCCTTTGGGATATAAAATTTTAAGGCAGGAGAAAAGAAATTTAGATCAATCCGAATACAATAGGTAGTATTAAAATTTGTGGTATCCCTAAAATTTGGTTAACTTAATTTGATTGTAGCAATTTAACAAATCAAAAATTATATG
Source organism: Pedobacter sp. NO84 (assembly GCF_059703915.1). Lineage (NCBI taxonomy): Bacteria > Pseudomonadati > Bacteroidota > Sphingobacteriia > Sphingobacteriales > Sphingobacteriaceae > Pedobacter > Pedobacter sp. NO84. Next base: position 1,627,218 of record NZ_AP046575.1, on the reverse strand, counting down.
ACGTCAAACACAGTAACATTACACCGGGTCCTCACGGCAAGTCCCGAAAAGGTATTTCGAGCTTTTTCTGACACCAATGCATTCATATCCTGGCTTCCACCATATGGCTTTTATTGTGTGGCACAGCAAAGAGATTTTAAAGTAGGAGGTACCTACAAAATGACTTTTACCAATTTTACTTCAGGCAGCGACCAATCTTTTGGTGGAGAATACTTGGAAATTCGCACAAATGAATTTTTGAGATACACCGATAAATTTGACGACCCTAATTTGCCGGGAGAAATGATGACTACTGTAGTAATTAATAAAGTTATATGTGGCACAGAACTCAAAATCACCCAAGAAGGTATCCCTTCTGCTATACCAGCTGAAATGTGCTATTTAGGGTGGCAGGAATCTTTAGAGAAATTAAAAAAACTCGTTGAACCGAATATTCCAGATGCTTAAATTAGTGAGCAGATAAAATTTAAATTGACAAAGTAAAGTGGTTCCTTTAAATTATGACCAAAACAGAAATTTCGGGAATTGCTCCATTTTTCATCGTAAGGGATGTGCCTCTAGCTTTATCTTTTTACCGTGACAGTTTAGGGTTCGATATCACTTTTCAAGGACCCACAAACAGAGATATCTTTTTCGGCATCGTGCAACGAGGTGCAGCGATGATTATGTTGAAAGAAGTAGGGGTTGATCCGGTCCCAAACTATACTCGAGATGTTAAAAAAGGCATTGCCCGTTGGGATGCTTATCTGCATGTGCCAGATCCTGATGCGTTGGCAGTAGAATTCTTGTCGCGTGATGTCATATTTTTTCAAACACTTGCTAACAATGACGACGGTTTGAGGGGATTTGAAGTTAAAGATGCCGATGGATATCTATTGTACTTTGGCCGCCCGATTTAAATTGGAAAATGCTATTCAGTACTATGGCATTACTAGAATAATTTCCAGTAATCGAGCACATATTATTGACTTTATAAAGTGGAATGATAAGCAATATTAATTTAAAACAATAAAAATGAATATCATCATTATCATCGTACTAGTGGTTGCAGGCCTCATTATCTTGCTCTTAGTTATTGGCTTTTTTATGAAGAGAGAACATAGTGTTAATCGGGAGATCATTGTTAATGCTCCTCGGCAAAAGGTATTCGACTTCTTAAAACTGCTTAAAAACCAAGACCAGTTTAACAAACATGCAATGACGGCACCAGACAGGAATAGAGAATTTAAAGGAACAGATGGAACAATAGGCTTTATTTATGCCTGGGGAGGGAATAAGGAAGCCGGTGAAGGGGAAAAAGAAATCAAAAATATCATCGAAGGCAAACGAATTGAAATGGAAATCCGTTTTGTAAAACCTATGGTAACCAGTGCTAATATAATTCTGGAGACAGATTCTGTAACTGATAATCAGACCAAAGTATCTTGGAGCAATGCTGGTATATTAAAATATCCAGTGAACATTATGATACCAATGATGGAAAAACATGTAGCGAAAGATATGGATGCGAGTTTGTTAACTTTGAAAACCATTCTCGAAGAAAACTAGCAATCGGTTGCTGTATAAATAGCGTTGTTATAAACTTAATGCTTGAAACTTTCTGTGTAAATGACTATTAACAAAAGCTTTTTAAAGAAACATAAAACAACCCTAATTTACAGTTTAAGTTTAGCTGCCCTGCTATTTTTTCTCAAGTGGTTGGAACTTCGTTTCCTCATTTTTAACCATTTTTTTGAAATTTATATCGGTTTTATTGCCATCATTTTTACCGGATTAGGCATATGGCTTGCGTTAAAGCTGTCGAAGCCTAAAACGGAGAACTACCGTGTAGAAACGATCGTTGTTGAGAAAGAAGTGTATCTGATTAGAAAAGAGGATTTTGTTCTCAATACCTCATTAATTTCCCAATTGGAACTGAGCAAAAGAGAGTTAGAAATTCTTGGTTTAATGGCACAAGGTTACAGCAACGACGAAATTGGTGCAAAAATTTTCGTTTCACTGAGTACGGTCAAAACCCATATCCAGAACCTTTTTGTAAAATTGGATGTAAAGAGAAGGACACAGGCAGTTGAAAAAGCAAAAAGGTTAAATCTAATTCCCTAATCTTCAAAAGGGGAAAAAAATTGAGACGATAATAAAAAATGGCCGAAAGTATGAGTGATAAATGGCGCACAACAGTCATATTTGATCACAAAAATTAAATAAAATGAAAAAGAATATTATCATTTATGGCCTTATTGCTGGTGTTATAGTAACTACACTAATGCTTTTCTCTTTGAACTACTATAGCTATTGCAGTGGCAATGTAGACATGGTCACGAGTATGCTCATCGGCTATGCGTCTATGCTACTCGCCTTTTCATTAGTGTTCGTAGGCGTCCGCAATTACAGGGATAAGTACAATGGAGGGGTGATTAGTTTTGGAAAAGCTTTTAAATTGGGAGGCATGATTGCATTAATAGCCTCAACCTGTTATGTGGTTGCCTGGCTTATTTATTACTTTAATTTCATGCCTGATTTTGCCGATAAATTTGGAGCCCATGTAGTTGCGGATCTAAAGGCAAGTGGGGCAACCCAAACCGAAATAAACAAAGAAACCAAAGAAATGGCTGATTTTGCAATCAAGATTAAAAATCCTGTCTACAACGCCATGATGACGTATATGGAAATATTACCAGTTGGATTGATTGTAACATTAATCAGTTCCCTGATCTTAAGAAGAAGAGCAATTAATCAAGCATAAAATGAAAAAAACCATCTTATTACTAGTTGTAGCAGCTATTGCGTTCTGTTCCGGTTTCGCATTTAAGACAATCACAACTGCACCATCAACCGATAACACAAAACTCAAAAGGGTAACCGGTATTGGTGGAATCTTTTTCAAATGTAAAGACACCAAGAAAATGAAAGAATGGTATAAAACTCACCTCGGACTTAATACCGACCAATATGGGGCAGTTTTTGAGTGGCGACAAGCTAGCGATTCGACCAAAAAGGGCTTTTCTCAATGGAGTCCGTTTACAGAAAGAACAAAATATTTTGAACCTTCAACCAAGGAATTTATGATAAACTATCGCGTTGCCGATCTAACATCCCTTATAGAAGAACTCAAAAAAGAAGGAGTAACTATAACCGATACTATCGAAACTGCAGAATATGGAAAGTTTGTACATATTATGGATATCGAAGGCAACAAAATTGAACTTTGGGAACCCAATGATATCGAATATGAAAAATTAGGTAAAAAGATGGGGAGCAAGACCACTTATTAATCGCTGTTCGATGTGAAAACCTCATCTGGGTTGGGCGCATGGCGATAAGCGTTAGTAAAGCTATAAAGAATCTATATTTGAACACAAAGTGCTAACTAGTACTTTAAAAATGACATACATACATGGAAGAGCAAAAAAACGAAACAACAACTAACGATATCCCGAAAGTGACAGGGATTGGTGGGATTTTCTTTCTATCAGACAACCCAAAAGAGACTAAAGAATGGTATGCTAAAAATTTAGGATTTGAAATGAATGAATGGGGTGGAGTAAGTTTCGAGTCCCGAAACATTGATCGGCCAGATGTGATCATTCCACTTCAATGGACACTCTTTAAGAAAGGAAGCGAATATCTCGAACCTTCTAAAAAGGAATTTATGATCAATTACACCGTTCAACATATCGAAGAACTGGTTGAAAAGTTAAAATCGAATGGAGTAACCATTGTGGACGAAATTGTAACCTATGATTTCGGGAAGTTTGTTCACATCATGGATTCTGAAGGAAACAAGATAGAACTGTGGGAACCAAATGTAAATTAGACTTACGAAGTATTAAGACTTCGTAAGCTTTAATCTTGCAAATCGTTCATGATCACTTTTATCTTTTCCGCCAATTTAGTCTCTGTTGCTTTAAAATCAGCAGCGCTTGCTAATGGTGCGTTTACACTGCAATAGAATTTAATTTTAGGTTCTGTACCACTAGGACGTGCAGAGATGATGCTGCCATCCGCTGTAAAAAATTGCAATACATCTGATTTTGGAAAACCTAAATCTTTGCTTGATTTTGTCTTAATATCAGTTTCTTTATTAAGTTCGTAATCTTTTAATGTCACTACCTCCGACCCGCCGAGTGTGGCAGGAGGGTTGTTCCTGAACGTTTCCATCATCGCTTTGATTTCTTCGGCTCCGGTTTTCCCTTTTTTAGTAATCGATACCAAGTCTTCTTTGTACATGCCATAGGTTACATACATATCGATCATCGCTTGGTAAAGACTACTACCTTTGTCTTTGTAAAAGGCTGTCATCTCTGCAATAAATGCGCAAGAAATGATCGCATCTTTATCCCTCACTAAATCGCCGATTAGATAGCCATAACTCTCTTCGCCACCGGCAATAAAGGTTTTTTTGCCTTGTAAGCTTGTCATCACCTGTCCAATCCATTTGAATCCTGTTAAGGTGTTAAAATATTCAACTCCTTTCGCATCGCAAATGGCTTTGATTAAACTAGTAGTTACAATGGTAGACACCACATATTCATTCCCAGTTAATTTTCCTTTTTCTTCCCAGGCACTTAACATGTAGTTAATAAGCAGACTCCCAGTTTGATTTCCATTTAATAAAACGAACTCACCGTCATTGTTTTTAACCGCAATTCCAACGCGATCTGCATCAGGATCTGTGGCTAACACGAGGTCAGCATCTACTTCTTCAGCTTTTTTTAATGCTAAGGTTAATGCCTCTTTTTCTTCTGGATTAGGATAAACAACCGTAGGGAAATTTCCATCTGGTTTGCTCTGTTCCTCAACTATAGTAACATTGGTAAAACCAAATTGGGCCAATGCGGCTGGTACCATGGTAATACCTGTTCCATGAATGGGCGAATAGACAATTTTGAGATCATGCTGATTTTTAATCGCTTCAGGAGATACAGAAAGTGTGGTTATTTGATCAAGGTATAGTTTATCAATTTCATCACCAATTAACTTGATGTTACTTTCTACCCTTGCAAATTTAACTTCATCAATACTTTTTATCGCTGCAACTTCATCCATTACCATTTTATCATCTGGCGAAGTAAACTGGCCCCCATCATTTCCGTAGGCCTTATACCCATTATATTCCTTCGGATTATGCGAGGCCGTAAGCATCACGCCACTTTTACAACCCAATTGGCGGATGGCAAAAGAAAGCTCTGGCGTAGGGCGCAAGGCCGAAAAGAAATGCACCTCAATCCCATTTGCAGAAAATACATCAGCCGTTATTTGGGCAAAATAGTCGGAATTATTTCTACTGTCGTGAGCAATAGCCACACTAATTTTTTCGCCCTTATATTTCTTGTTCAAATAGTTAGCTAGCCCTTGAGTGGCCGTTCCGATGGTGTACTTATTAATGCGATTGGATCCAGCACCCATTATCCCTCGTAAGCCACCTGTACCAAACTCTAAATCTCTATAAAAAGAGTCGGTTAGTTCTGTATAAGCCTCTTGATCTAATAAAGATTGGATCCCTTTTTTAGTTTCTTGGTCGTAATTACCATTAAGCCATTTATTTATAGTAGCTAATGTAGATTCTTCTAGTTGCATATTCGATTGGATTGGATGTTATTTAAGACAAAACAGAATTAAAATTGTTCGAATCATTTTTTTTAAACGTAATCAGTATTTTATTTTGTCATTTAGTCGGAATTTAACGGTCTTTTCGTTATTTTCACGCCCCATTACAATAATAAGAAAAATACGCATTCTATAATTAAAATGAAACCTTTATAATTTTTTGTTTGAATAAAATTATAATAACCCAATGAAAGATCGGGGGGTAAAAATCATTAAATAAAAAGCAATATCTGAATAAATGAAAATATTAAAATTTGGTGGAACGTCTGTAGGAAGTCCAGAACGTATGAAAAAATTGTTGGATATCATTGATCCAACAGAATCGCAAATTGTTGTTTTGTCAGCTGTGTCTGGTACAACAAATAGTTTAGTAGAAATTTCAGCCAAATTATTAAAGGAAGATAAACAAGAAGCCACGCAATTAATTACTTCATTACGAGAAAAATACAACGATTTTGTAGAAGAACTTTTACCCAAAGGTGATTTTAGGGAACAGGGTGAAGAAATTGTTTCTTATCACTTTAATTTTCTTTTATCATTAGTTAATGATCTATTTACCAATATAGAGGAGAAGGTAGTATTAGCGCAGGGCGAACTGTTATCTACAACGCTGTATCACATCTATCTGAAATCTATCAATGTACCATCTGTACTTTTACCAGCATTGGATTTCATGAAAATTGATGAAGATAATGAGCCTGATATTGCCTTTACGACGCAACATTTGATCCCATTACTGGAAAGTCATACTTCTAGTAACCTGTTCATTACCCAGGGATTTATTTGTAGGAATAGCTTTGGAGAGGTTGATAATTTACGTAGGGGAGGAAGTGATTATACGGCATCTTTATTAGGTGCCGCAATTATGGCCGAAGAGGTTCAGATCTGGACCGATATTGACGGGATGCACAACAATGATCCTAGAATTGTGAAAGGTACAAAACCCATTTCTTATCTCTCATTTGATGAAGCTGCAGAGTTGGCTTATTTTGGAGCAAAGATTTTGCACCCGCAATCTGTGTTTCCTGCTCAAAAATACAAAATCCCGGTACGCTTGTTAAATACCATGGAGCCTAAAGCATTGGGTACGGTGATTAGCACAGAGAGCGAAAAAGGGAAGATCAAATCAATTGCTGCAAAGGACGGGATTATTGCGATCAAGATCCAATCGAGCAGAATGCTATTGGCTTATGGCTTTTTAAGGAGGATTTTCGAAATCTTTGAAAGGTATAAAACACCAATTGATATGATTACCACCTCTGAAGTTGCGGTTTCTTTAACCATTGATTTTACCGATAACCTGGAAGAGATTACCAAGGAGCTAAATTCATTCGGAACTGTTGAAATAGACAAGGACCAATCTATTATATGCGTAGTTGGTGATTTCGGAGCAGAAAAACATGGTTATGCCGCTAAGGTTCTGGATTCGATAAAACACATTCCAATCCGAATGATTTCCTATGGCGGAAGTGCCTATAATATTTCCCTATTGGTAGGAACCGAAAATAAGATAGAAGCATTGAGGAGTTTACACAATAGGATTTTCGAATAGGTTATTTTTTTCTTATCCAGAAATAAATAAAAGCCAGTAGGAACAAGAGGAGAATGGATAACCGTGTTCTTTTTACATATTCTTTACTGTTAATTCGTCCCCGTTTGAAATCGACGTAATTACCAATAAAAACAATTGATATAAATACCAAGAAAATTATAATTAGAAATTTCACAGCGTATGTTTTCCGATAAAGATATAGCACATTTTGCCAAATTAGAAACTCCATTTTACTATTACGATCTAAATCTATTAGAGCGCACCTTAAAAGCCTGTAGTGATGCATCTAGTGCCTCTAATTTTCATGTTCACTATGCGATGAAAGCTAATTTTAATCCTGTTGTATTAAAAAGGATTGAGAAATTTGGCTTTGGTGCTGACTGTGTGAGCGGAAACGAGGTTAAAAAAGCAGTTGAAATAGGGTTTAACAAAAATAAAGTTGTTTTTGCTGGAGTAGGTAAATCGGATAAGGAAATAAATTCGGCTTTGGATCTGGACATTTTTTGCTTTAATGTAGAATCTGTACAAGAGTTACAGGTGTTGAATGAATTAGCGGAAGCAAAACAAAAAAAGGCTAAGGTGGCGATCAGAATAAATCCAAATGTTGATGCCTATACGCACGCAAACATCACCACTGGTTTAGACGAGAACAAATTTGGAGTAAATGCCTGGGATTTACCGGCCTGTGTGGATATCTTGAACATTTCTTCCAATTTAGAATTTATAGGGATCCACTTCCATATAGGATCTCAGGTTACCAATCTGGAAGTTTATAAAAATCTTTGCGTAAGGGTTAACGAATTTGCCGCGTGGTTTGAGGATCACGGATTTAAGGTAACTATTTTAAATGTTGGAGGAGGCTTAGGGATTGATTACCATAATCCAAACGGACAAATTCCAGATTTTGAATCCTATTTTAAAATCTTTACTGATTTCTTAACAATCAAACCTTACCAGGAGGTTCATTTTGAGTTGGGTAGGGCATTGGTTGGACAGTGTTCATCGCTTATTAGCAAAGTACTCTATGTTAAAAATGGAAAGAAAAAGAATTTTATTGTGCTAGATGCTGGCATGACCGAGTTAATGCGGCCTGCGTTGTATCATGCTTATCATCAGATAGAAAATATCAGTTCTCAGTTGCCGGTTGACGGTTCTCAATTGGCGCTCGGTTTAACTAAGTATGATGTAGTTGGGCCCATTTGCGAAAGTACAGATTGCTTTGGTAAGGAAGTGCCTCTGCCTGAAACTTTTAGAAATGATTTAATAGCCATTAGAAGCACAGGTGCCTATGGAGAGGTTATGGCATCTCATTATAATCTACGGGAAGATGTATTGGTAGTTACGAGCGAAGAATACTAGGCTTTTTTCTTCGATCCAAGAAAAACCACCACTCCAGCTATAAGAACAACCCCACCCACATAAGGTGGCCAGTTTACTGATTTTTCTTTATCTGCAGATACTTGTATTGGCCCAGCGTCTATTACTTTTTCCTTTTTGGTGTACGTAAAACCTGTCCAAATTAATAATACAATACCGAGTACAATTAATATAATTCCAATTGTTTTTCCCATGGGTTAATTTTTTATAAAGGAAAAACAGTTAAACAAAGGGATATGTTTGATAAATTTAAAATGCATAGCCTAAAGTACATTTAGCTGCAAGGCCATTTGCGCCCCCAGCATCTAAATTCCCAAAAATACGATTCGATTTAAAATATAAGGTCCAGCTCCCTAATCCACCTAAGCCCTCATTATCTTTGGTGTTATAACTCTTTGCCAGTCCTAAGGTTTTGCCAACAGACAATCTGAGCGCAATCTGGGTATCCTTATTTTGGTTGGTATGCCAAATGAGTTCTGTTGACCACCCTGTACTGAAAAGTGTGGTCTTAGTTGAAGTGATGATGTTGGGATCGTTTAAAGCTGCAAGTTCTTTTCTAAGCGAAGCATAAGCTCCATTTTCGAAGCTTAGGGAATTCTCTAGGCTAAAAATTCTGAACTCTAAATTTTTACCTACTTTATCATAAAGTGCAATCGAAGTTCTTAATCCCGCGCCGGTAAACCCCCGATAAGAGTTTATCGACTGTGTATTGGGTTTTTTAAATTGATTATCGTATCTAGTTTCGCCGACTGCGCCAAAAGCCCCGTATGAAATGGTAATATATTTGAATGTGTTTGATCGGCTTACATTTAAAAGTCCCATATTAATCTGACCGGTTGAATAGGGTAACGTTAATCCAGCGAAACTTCCGCTCACATAATTTTTAGACTTAATAGAATCGGTACCCATGGGTTTGGGCATATAGGCCATGTTGTTTCCACTCAATGCGGGCGAAAAAAAAGACATCGTTGTGCAAGAACTGATGTGCATAGAAATTAAACAAATGATTAGGAGAGCGGCTAATTTTTTCATTTAAATATTGATTTTGTTATCGTAAATATAAAGGGCTTCTGTTAAGATAGCATTAATCTTTTTAATGGGTAAGTCATTTTCTACGTCAAATAAAAAGATTTTGATCCTCGCCCTATCTTCGGCGATCAGGTCCTCATTTTTAATTAAAAATCCATTATAAAATCCTAAATATGGCTTTTTAAATTTTTTATGGAACCAGATATAGCACAACAGTTTTCCTTTGTAGCAAAAGAATGGCAATTTATATTTCCATTCGTGCGTAATTAAAGGATTGTGCTTGAGGATTATTTCTTTAACTGCCAGTAAACAAGCCCTTGTAGGCTCTTCCTGTTCCAGATAAAACTGATCCAAATGGCTTAACATTTTATTCTATTTCAAAGAAATCAGCTAATCCTCCTAAAAAATATTCCTCAATTCCGGCCGTAAAATCTGCAAAATCATCAGCTGGAATATTTGTTTGCACAAATTCTAAGGAAGTACCTTTTTTATCTTCGTGCAATTTAATGGTAACAATTGATGGCTCCATTTGATCGCCAAAATACCATTGCTGCACAATTTTTTTAGGGGGATCAAACGTTATGTTTTTTCCAATAATATCACCTTCCCAAAAAGAAAATTCTGTACCGGCCTCTTCCGTGAACACCACTTCTGCACCAGTCCACAATTGGATGCTCTGTGCCTTAGTTAACGCTAGATAAACTTCCTCCGGAGGCGCGGGAAGGGCTAGATATTTTTTGTAATTCATACTGATTTTTAAGATTAAAGGATTGGAATTTTCGATTTTTGGATGGTTAAGTTGTTATATTGCCCAGATTAGTTTTGTTTTCTGGAGGTTGTGAATCTGTACTGGGTGTGGATTCTGTAGAATTCGGTTTTTCTGAAATAGATGGATCAAGGTTTGGAAAAGGAACATTAATGTTGGCAGACAGGTCTTTAATTAGTTCAGTTCTCCACGCATAACTTGGGTAAGTAAATACAAACGTTTGTTTAACTCTGGTTGATTTAAGAAAGTAAATAATCCAGATGATTGAAAAGGCAAGAGTAGTGAAAATACGGGTAAAATCAGCAATCATAGTAAACTTATTAACTTCATCGGTTGAAATTATATTTACAATTATCACATCAATTAACACGATAAGAAATGCCGCACTTCTAAAAATAATGTAAAATTTTGGAAATATTTTCCGCTTAGCAAAAAATAAAACAATAAGCAAAAGGCTCCCAGCTATTATAGCCACGTTCGCGACCACTTCCAAAGCAAATACCCATTTCCAGATGAGTGCAGCAGCTGATGGATAGTTAGAAAGGCTATCCCATGCGCTTTGACTGAACATATTTGAACTATAGGTAGTACGAATTAAATTAAAAGGACTAAAAATTAAGCCTATGGCAACTACAATGAGCCATCCACCAATCTTTGGGGCATGTTTTATTTCTTCTAAATTAAATGGTTGCTTATGGGTATAAATAAAAAATCCGCCGACCGCACAACCCAGAAATACAAGAATCGCTAATAGGGTCATCCCAAGATTTAGATCACTAGTTGTTTCATCTACCGGACTTCCATCCCAAGAAATACTATAGCTTATGGCATCATAAATGGCTGCTCTATCCTTTACATACTGTTTAGTTTCGGCACCTGAAATTTCATAGCTCTTGTTCTCGTACTGATAGTCCAAAATCAGCGTATCTAGGTTATAAAATCGGTGATAATTAAACCTATAGCCCTTTCTATCTATAGTAGTTTCCTTAGATTCTATGTCGGATTCAACAGGGATTAAAATTTTTAAAACTTGATGAATATTAACAGGATATTTTAGCGCAAAAGGAGTTGCTCTGGCCTTCTTTAAAGTTCTTAACTCCCCACTAATCATATCTCCATAGAAGTCGGCAAAGTATTTTGAGGATACAGAATCATCTTTTATCCAAATATTTTCAATGTCATAGTTTTCTTCTAATGAAATAATATTATTTTTTCTGTCATCATTGATTACTATATCTTTAACCTTGGCTATGTTCGGATATATTTTGGTGTAGTATTCCAAATAATCCTTTTCGATTTTATCCATACCCGATGAGCTGATATAGTCTCTCATATCATCTGCATAATTGGCCGTATATCTTGATTTTATGGTTACTTCTGCTTTCTTGCCATTAGCTGTATCGGGAAGTATGATAACGGTAGAGGAGCTTAGTTGACCAGTTGGACTTGGATTTATCCATTCTAACTTGTCGTTCCCGGGTTTAACTACCAAGACATTTGCCGCATAGGGAAAGTAATTTTTCTTGATCGATCCCCCTTGATCAGCAATGGTAGGGTCTATCCAAATTTTCCTCCCTTCAAATTCAACCAATACAACGGCATGGTTAAACGCCCCTGTGGTTGGCAGAATTTCTTTCGTTTTATCTTTGAGATAGGTGTTGATATAGACAGGGAACGCCGTAATTCCATTTCCGTTTAACAAGGCGATCAGTAGCAAAGATTTGTCTTTACAATCGCCATATCTTTGTTTCAAAACCTTTTCGGGCGAGTTGGGGCGATGTGAATATTCGCCCATTTCTATGCCCATGTACCTTACTTCATCCTGTACAAAACGGGTAGAAAGTTCCAAATATTTTTCTTTGCTACCGTTAGACTTAAGTTTAAAATCTTTGATCTTAGCACCTAATATTTCTGATTGGCTTAGACTATAAGTATTAAGAACAATAGACCAATCAACAATCTCTTTCCAACTTTTAAATTCGCTTACCTGTATTCTACTATAGGGATCGTACCACGAAGGCTCAAAATCTTCACTTTTAACGGTTTTGGTAAGGGTGCCTTGCCATTCATAGATTTTCAACCCATTTTGTTCTTTAACCTTTAGTGGCGGAACAGCATTGAAATTTTTAAATTGGATTGCTCTTTCCTTCTTTGTGATCAGATTAAAATATACGTTGGCTATTTGATTATCACCATCAAAATAAAACGTATCACTATATCGATTAGCAAAAACCGGATTTGCACCTTTTTTAGTAAAGGAATATTCAATTCTATCTCCTTTTCTAACATCGTCTAAAATTAAATAGGCGTCAAAAGTTCCGCTATAGATAAATTTTGATAGCTCCTTTTCGTTCTGCATCACCTTAAAATGGCTGGCATCCAATTTATCTATTGGCTTATTATTCCTCCAAATAATAACATTGTGAAAGGTAAGTTTTTCATAAGATGGATCGTAGGTTACACTTATCTCTGAACCATTTTGTACACCATTATCAGAAACGATCTCTCTAATTACATGGATGTACTGTTCCTGGCTTTCAACATTGTTCTGTTGTTCAAATAAAAACAGGTAAAAACCATCTTGGATGTCTCTATTGGCGGGCCTTTTATCAACGGTATTAACTTTTTGAAGCCAACTGGGGGTGGTTTTTAGCGTATAGAAATTTCTTTTTTGAGCAAAAGCAGAGATGGAGATAGCAATGAAAAAAGCGACTAAGAACGTTTTAGGTTGAAGTTTTTTAAACATTGGCGGTAATTTAGATTTGAGAGATTTATTTAAAAGCGTTTAGTCCTGTTACATCCATGCCAGTAATTAGTAAATGTACATCATGAGTTCCTTCATAGGTAACAACAGACTCTAGGTTCATCATGTGGCGCATAATCGAATATTCGCCCGTAATGCCCATTCCGCCCAACATCTGACGGGCATTTCTTGCGATGTCGAGTGCAATTTCCACACTGTTACGTTTCGCCATAGAAATTTGTTCGGCACTTGCTCTATTCTCACTTTTTAACACGCCTAATCGCCACACTAAAAGCTGGCCTTTGGTAATTTCTGTGATCATTTCTGCCAGTTTCTTTTGTTGCAATTGAAATCCGCCTATTGGTCTACCAAACTGAACCCGTTCTTTCGAGTAGCGTAGTGCAGTATCGTAACAATCCATCGCTGCTCCTAGCGCTCCCCATGCAATGCCGTATCGAGCTTGGTTTAAACAGCCCAAAGGGCCTTTTAGTCCTTTAATATCAGGAAAAATATTTTCTTTTGGAACTCTTACATTATCGAAAACAAGCTCTCCGGTAGCTGAGGCCCTTAAACTCCATTTTCCATGGGTTTCTGGGGTAGTAAATCCCTCCATGCCACGTTCAACTACCATTCCTCTTATTTTTCCCTCCTCATCTTTAGCCCAAACCACCGCGATATCAGCAAAGGGCGCATTAGAAATCCACATTTTTGCGCCGTTTAGCAGGTAATGATCTCCTTTGTCTTTGACGTTGGTTACCATCCCGCCAGGATTTGAACCATGATCAGGTTCTGTTAAACCAAAACAGCCCATTAATTCGCCTGTGGCTAGCTTAGGTAAGTATTTTTTGCGTTGCTCTTCGGTTCCATAGGCATAAATAGGGTACATAACCAATGAACCTTGTACTGAGGCTGTAGAGCGGATACCCGAATCACCGCGCTCTATTTCTTGCATAATAATCCCATATGCAGTATAATCCAATCCGGCCCCACCATATTCAACTGGAATTGTTGGTCCAAACGCGCCAATTTCACCCAGTCCTTTAATTAAATGTTTGGGAAATTCTGCCCGTTGTGCAAAATCTTCGATTATTGGGCTCACTTCCTTTTTTACCCAATCCCTTACACTTGAGCGAATTAATAAATGTTCTTCTGATAAAAGTTCATCCAATAAGTAATAATCTGGGGCTTCATAAAGGTCTTTCTTGGTTGATTTGTTCATGTTTTACACTATATTTGAAGGATTAATAGGTCGAAACCAAAGGTAATAATTTAGTGTAATGACTAGTTAAAACCGTGTAAAAATTTAATTTTAACGCAAATTGTTGCTTTAAATAATTTAAACCGAATGTTTATACAGACCGTTGCATTAAGAGACGTTAAATTTTATGCATTTCATGGATTTTATCCTGAAGAACAGCTTATAGGAAATCACTTTTTAGTGGATGCAGTTGTAACTTTTGTGCCATCGGGCGAAACGGAAGATATTTCTGCAACTGTAAATTATGAAATTATAAATGAGGTTATCAGTGCAGAAATGAAACAGACCCAAAAACTATTGGAAACCGTGGTTAAAAACATTCTTAACTCATTGAATGCTAAATATCCACATCTTCGTAGTGCAAAAGTTGGGATTACAAAGCTGAACCCCATTATGAAAGGTGAGGTGGGTAGTTCGTTTGTAGAGTTAAGTTATATTGCCCAACATTAGCTAATCAGCTATTAATTGTTCAAACTCCATCATCTTATTTCTTTCTTTAGTAGGAATGGCTGCAGGTTTTTTTAAGTTGTAATCAAATGCAACACAGACCGTTTTACCTCTGCTACAAATAATTTCTTTACCGTTAACATCTTTAACGATAAGATATTCAAGATCAAAACTGGTATTGCCTATCCGCGACGTGCGTACATACATACTCACTTTATCATCTAGAAAAATAGGCATGATGTAATCAATGGATGCCCGGCCAATAATAACCCCTGTAGCTTCCCAATTCCAATTAATGGCATGTTTCCAATATTTTGTTCTTCCAATCTCCATGTAGGTGAAATAACTGCATTGTTAACATGGCCCATCATATCCAGATCTGCAAATCGCTTCTCTATGATTGTTCTATACTTAAAATCGTCAGTATGACTAACAACAACTGACTTTTTGTCTGATTCACTTTCTTTTTTGCGCCAAAATGACTTAAAAAACATATTTATTTGGTTTGGAATGGGGTTTGAATATGAACAATTATAATTTAAAAAATAATAACGGAGGATATAAAAATGACTTTAGTAAAATTTAACAACAAAACCCGTAACACAGCACCATACTTTAACAATGTTTTTGATTCTTTGTTTAGTGAGGCATTGAATAAAAACTATGGTGTTAATAAGGTGCCTAACGTAAATATCTATGAAGGTACGGAGGAATATAAAATTGAACTGGCTGCCCCTGGTTTAGACAAGGAAGATTTTAAGATTGATCTTAAGAAAAATAATCTTTCTGTATGGGTAGAGAAAAAAGCAGCCGAAACCGAAACACAAAAAGATTATACCCGTAAAGAATTTAACTATACCTCTTTCGCAAGATCGTTTGTTTTGCCAGAAGGTATAGATACTGATAAAATTAGCGCAGCATATATCAATGGAGTGTTAAATATTACCATTGTTAAAGACGGAGCAAAACCAGCGCATAAAGAGATTGTAGTGTCTTAAAAGGAAATTTACGAAGTCTTTGATGCTCTTGGGCTCGGAAACTTTGTAAGTTTAATAAGTTGAGTGATTTTAGTTTTAAGGTTAAAAGGAGCCCATTGGATGATGGAGCTCCTTTTTTTTTGCGTTAATGGGCAAACGTTTTGCGATAAGCGAACCAACCGCTTTAGGCCATACGCTTTTCATTTTCTTGCCGCTTTTTTAGTTTATTAGCTCATTTGTTCACTTGTTCAGTAGTAGACGTATTGCAAAAATGAACTAATGAACTAATGAACGATTTTGCTATTTTTGTATCATGGAAAGAGAAATCTTAGATACGAAACGAAAAGCATTAAAAATAAACCTTAACGAAAAAATTTACGGAACTTTTGCTGAAATAGGTGCTGGACAGGAAGTTGCTCGTAATTTTTTTACTGCTGGTGCTGCTTCAGGAACCGTTGCTAAGACGATGTCGGCCTATGATATGACATTTAGTGATGCCATTTATGGTGCCGAAGCTTCTGGAAGATATGTAAGTCAGAATAGACTTTTAAGAATGCTCGACCACGAATTTGGTTTGTTAAATGAACGGTTGTCTGGAGAAAAATACGAGAGCCGAACGTTCTTTGCATTTGCTGATACCGTAACCACACTCAACTTTAAACGTACCAATGAGCCTCACGGTTGGGTTGGGATCCGGTTCCAAAATGAACCAGGAGGATTGGCAAATGAAATCTTTTTTCATATTCGTTTGTTGGATACCGACGTAAATATGCAACAACGTGTGTTGGGTATTATCGGGGTAAACTTGATCTATGCCGCATTTTATTTTCAGTCTGATCTAAAAATAATGATCGAATCTCTTGCAGATAATTTAACTGTTGGTTCGGTAGAAATTGATTTGATCTCTGTTAAAGGACCGGCATTTGGAGAGGTAAACAACACCTTGTTAAACCTTTACCTAATCATGAAAGACTTTTCGGCAGCGGCCATATTTGATGTAGATGGACATCCCCGCCAGGCAAAAGATTTACTCTACAAGAAAGATATCATGATTTTGCGTACCAAATATGGTCAGAAATCGAATCCCAATTTTAACTTGTTCAATAAAGCAACTGAACAATTTGTAAGGACCAATCACGTAGAGCCTGGAAATTTAAGCGTTATGATTGAGGTACTACTAACAAATGTGCTCACAGACGAACAGGAAACACCTGATGATATCGATTTGGAAGCTGTAGCCAAAAGAGCCGAAGATATGTGCAAAACAGGCAACTTAGTTATTGTTTCTAACTTCACGCGCCATAACCGATTAGCGAAATATTTGGATCGTTGTAAGCCAAAAAGTGTGGGGATTTCTACAAACATCAATAACCTTAAATTCGTGTTTAATTCAAGCAACTTTGGCGAAAATTATTCAAGTCAGCTTTTAGCTTATGTAAGCGATATGTTTACCAAAAACGTAAAGCTATTTGCCTATCCATTTTTAGATAAGGAAAGCAATACGGTAATTTCTACGGCTAATATGCCGGTTACTCCCGATGCTAAACCATTATTTGAATTTTTGTTAACTAATGGTTACATAACTGATATCAAGGATTACAGTGAAGAGGATGTAAAAACTGCTTAATGAAACCTGCCCCTGATAAGAATACGCTCCATCCGCGCAACAAACATCGATCTAGATATGATTTTAAAGCATTGATCAATTCTTGCGCCGAATTGGGAGTCTTTGTTTCGGTGAATAAATATGGTGATGAATCTATTGATTTTGCTGATCCCTTAGCAGTTAAAACTTTAAATAAAGCATTACTGAATCACTTTTATGCTATTCAATTTTGGGATATTCCCGATGGATTTCTTTGCCCACCAATCCCCGGCAGGGCCGATTACTTGCATTACGCGGCTGATCTACTAAGCTCTGGTAACAGCAAAAATATCCCAAGGGGGAATAAGATCAAGGTGTTAGATATTGGCACTGGAGCAAATTGTGTTTATCCGATTATTGGTCACCAAGAATACGGTTGGCGTTTCGTAGGTTCTGAAATTGATGAACTTGCGGTTCGCAACGCAAAACATATCGTTGAAGTTAATCCATCGTTAAGAAAGGCAGTCGACATTAGATTTCAGCCCCATAAAACAAAGATATTTGCAACTATTATCCATAAGGAAGAGCATTTCGATCTTGTAATCTGTAACCCCCCTTTTCATGCATCCGCAGAGGAAGCTTTGCTAGGTTCGCAAAGAAAGGTACGTAATTTGGGAAATAAAAATTATTCAAAACCAGTACTCAATTTCGGTGGTCAGGGCAGCGAATTATGGACTGAAGGGGGAGAAGTATCCTTTGTTGGTACAATGATAGTCGAAAGTAAATTATACAAAGACCAGTGTTTGTGGTTTACCAGTCTAATCTCAAAAAGTGAACACCTTGATGCAGTCTATGCTATGCTTAAACGGGCCGGAGTAACCGAAACAAGGACCAATGATATGGTTACAGGAAATAAAATTACCAGGATCGTAGCATGGACTTTTCTTACGGGGAAGGAACAAGAAGACTGGGTTAAAAGCTGGGAGTTGTAGTGTCTGAAAAAGGGGGGGGGTGAATATACTTTTCTCACCACCTAAGACACCTTAGGCACCTCAGTTGCCGTCTGACGGTCATTATTGTTACATCATATTCTAAGGTTTCTCAGGTGTCTAAGGTGGTGATTTTTTTGATATAGGTGGCAAATCTTTATTATCTTGCAGTATGAAACTCTTACGCACTGGCCTCATTCTATTTCTAGCCATACCCTTGTTTACCAACGCCCAAACATCGGGCAATCCGGTTTTCCCGGGATGGTATGCAGATCCCGAGGCACAAATTTTTGGCAAAACCTATTGGATTTATCCTACCTATTCTGCAAAATATAAGGAGCAGGTGTTTATGGATGCTTTTTCATCCAAAGACTTGATTACATGGACTAAGCACGAAAAGATAATCGATACCTCAAGTATTAAGTGGGCTAAAAAAGCGATGTGGGCTCCATCCATTACAAAAAAAGATGGAAGGTATTATTTATTTTTTGGTGCCAATGACATTCAGAGCGATCAGGAAATTGGAGGAATTGGCGTAGCGGTGGCCAATAAACCCGAGGGACCATTTAAAGATTACTTGGGTAAACCTTTAGTTGATAAATTCTACAATAAAGCACAACCGATCGACCAATTTGTTTTTAAGGATAAAGACAATCAATATTATTTGATTTATGGGGGCTGGTCGCACTGTAATATCGCCAAATTAAATTCAGATTTTACCGGATTTGTTCCTCATGCTGATGGTTCTATCTTTAAGGAAATCACTCCAGAAGGATATGTAGAAGGTCCATTTATGTTCATTAGAAATGGAAAATACTATTTCATGTGGAGTGAAGGTGGGTGGACAGGCCCTGATTATTATGTGGCTTATGCCATGGCAGATTCTCCGATGGGACCTTTTAAAAGAATCGACAGGATCTTAAAACAGGATCCATCTATAGCTACAGGAGCAGGTCATCACTCTGTAATCCGCGACGAGAAAAAAGATCTTTGGTATATCGTGTACCACCGCAGGCCATTAGGCGAAACAGATGGTAACCATCGCGTAACCTGTATCGATGAAATGAAATTTGATGAAAATGGATTAATCGTACCAGTTAAGATTACGAAAGAAGGGGTTAAGAAGAATAAACTGTAAAAGAATGTAAAATGGAAGATGGAAGACGGAAAATGTGGCAAAAATGCACTTTTTATCCTATTTCCATTTTACATGTACAGATATTGATGTAAGATCGAAAATGTAACCTAACACTAAAGTCCATCTTCCATATTACCTATTCCATCTTCCATGGTTAAGTAAATATCTTTCATCACAATCTCCATCCTTCTCTCAGGGGCGGCTAAAGATTTAAAACCAAATTGTTCGTAAAGCCCATGGGCGTCTAATGTACCTAACGTGTAAGTTCTTAATCCTTGAAGATCAGGGTGGAACATCATCAGCGACATTAATTTTTTAGATAGACCCAGACCCCGAAAGGGTATTTCGATATACACATCGCATAAATAAGCGAATGTAGCACGATCTGTAACCCATCGCGCAAAACCTATTTGTTTTTCGTCTTTATAAACTCCGAAACATAAAGAATTTGCGATCGATCTTTTTACGATTTCAAAAGGAATTCCTTTTGCCCAATACGATTCTTCACTTAAATAGCGATGAACTGTTTTTGCATCAATTAAATTGCTGTCGTCTGAAAAGATAAATCCGTTTTCGATGATTTCCATATTATAGCTAATTAGCAAATTAGTGAATTAGCTAATTAATTTCTCATGTTTATAAACTGCAAAGGCAATCCAAAATCTTCACTTTTACACAGCGCAATTACTTTTTGAAGATCATCTATATTTTTACTTTGCACCCTGAGTTGATCGTCCATAATTGACGCTTGAACCTTGGGGTTGCTTGCCTTTATCTTTGCTACAATTTTCTTTGCTGCTTCTTTGTCAATCCCCTGTTTAATCTCAACTTCTTTTCTGATCATATTCCCAGAAGCGGCATGTTCTTTTTTGAAATCCAAACTTTTTGGGTCTAAATTTTGTTTTACCATACGAGAGATGATAGAATCCGTTATTGCTTTTAAACGCATATCGTCTTCAGTTACGATAGTGATGATATTTGTTTTTTTGTCGAGCTCTACTGTACTCTTTGAACCGTTAAAGTCATAACGGTTTAAAATCTCTTTTTTTGCATTGTTTATGGCGTTATCTAAAGTTTGCGCATCTACTTTGCTTACGATATCAAAAGTTGGCATGATTGTTTTTAATGGATAAAATTAATTAGATTTAATATATTCTATTATAACAAACAAAAAACGCAAAAAAATATATGAAAACCAATAAAATTAAACCTCAGAAAAAAGCAGTTAAAAAGGCGGTTAAAAAGCATATTGAACATAATTTAACCGAAAGATTTTTAGAAGCTGTAAAAGGTCTTGGCCATAATGCCGAGCTTATTGCCGAAGATATTGCCAAATTAAGCAAGGTTGCCGCAAGGAAATTAGCCAAGAAGTACCGAGAAGTAAAGGCTTCTGTTGAGAATAAAATTGATGATACGGCGATTTCAACCAGAAACTTGGCCGTAAAAAAGGTAAAATTAGCTAAAAAAGACGCTTCTAAACTGATGAAAAAAGTAGATAAGTCGGTAACCAAAGTGGTTAAAAAGGCAGTTAAGAAAGCAAAACCGGTGGCTACTAGTGTAAAGGTAGAAGGTATCGCAACCGCACAGAAAGCTAAAGCTGCAATTAAACCCTCAAAAAATAGAGCCATGGCAACCAAATCAAAAACAACGAGCAGTGCTAATCTGCCATCTGGACAGGAAAAAAAAGCCGTAGTAAAAGCGGTGAGTAATAATCCTGTTAAAAAAGTAACCACCAAAGCCATCCCCGCAAAAAAGAATACTACACCTAAAAAGTAAATTAACCTGCGTAATTAGCTATTAATTAACATTAACTTAACAGTAAAATTTGCAGCTTTGAAAATCTCCAGATTATTCTGGAGATTTTTTTAATTTAATCGTTATTCATCGGGTGAGGTTTATCGGATGGGCAAAAAAAATGCATAGAGCCAATGGCTAAGAAGAAATTTCCATTTTTAAATAGAGAAATAAGTTGGCTATATTTTAATGAACGGGTTTTGCAGGAAGCTGCAGACGAGACTGTTCCATTAATTGAACGCATTCGATTTCTGTCTATTTTTTCCTCAAATCTGGAAGAATTCTATCGCATTAGGGTGGCCACCTTGAGCAGATTGGTTAACCTAAACGACAAAGCTAAGGCCTTACTTGGCTTTAATCCCAAAAAGGTATTAAATGAAATCAAGAATATTGTTGTAAAACACGAGCGCAAATTCGAAAATCTTTTTCAGGCCACCTTGATTAATGAGCTTGCCCAGAATAGAATTTTCATACTCAATGATACCCAGCTCAACGTAACCAGGGGCGAATTTGTAAGAAACCATTTCCGGTCTAAAATCCTTTCCAACCTCGTACCAATATTGCTCAATTTGGAAGATCCTTTTCCCGAATTAAAAGATAAATACCTGTATTTCTTTGTCAGATTGATAAAAAAATCCGGCAAAAAGAGCGAAAAATACGCGCTGATTGAACTTCCAGAAAATTTGCCCCGCTTTTTAGTACTGCCAGAAACTAATGATCTGAAATTTATCATCATGGCAGAGGATATCGTAAAGTACTGTTTGGACGATATTTTCTACATATTCAACTACGACCAGATCGATGCGTTTTCTATCCAGTTAACCAGAGATGCAGAATTGGATATCGATAAGAATATTAGCGATAAATTTATAGAAGAACTCAAAACTAGCCTGGATAAGCGTAAAAAAGGTAAGCCAATGCGTTTGCTTTACGACACCGAAATGCCATTCGAAATGTTGAGTGTACTGGTTAGTAAGCTCAAAATAGAGGCAGAAGGCTTAATTCCGGGTAATCGCTACCATCGTTTTGGGGATTTTATCGCTTTTCCTAACGTGGGTTCGCCCGAGTTGGAATATCCTGCCGTAGAACCATTGAAAGTAAAAGGATTGCACAGTACCGAAAGTATTTTCAATAAACTATCTGAACGGGATTACCTCATTAATTTACCTTATCAATCATACGACTACATCATTCTATTTTTAAGGGAAGCAGCTATTGATCCAAAAGTTACCGAAATTAATATCACCCTTTACAGGCTCGCGGAAAACTCTAAGGTGATCAATACCTTAATTAATGCTGCAAAAAATGGTAAAAAAGTAAACTGTGTGGTAGAGTTAAAGGCACGTTTTGATGAAAAAGCCAATATTTTTTGGACAAATAGATTGATGGAAGAAGGGGTAAACGTTAACTATGGGTTAACCGATTACAAAGTTCATTCTAAAATTTGTTTAGTTAAACGAATGGAGAAAGGTAGGGCTGTTTACTATGCCAATTTGGCGACTGGTAATTTTAACGAAAAAACAGCTAGAATCTATTGTGATCACAGTATTTTCACGGCCAAGAAAGAAATTACAACAGATCTGCTAAAGTTGTTTAATGCCCTAAATAAAAAATCAGTGGCTAAAGATTTTAAGCATCTGATCGTCTCCCCTTTAGAATCAAGAAATAAAATATATGCCTTGATTAACAGAGAAATCAAGTTTGCTAAAGCAAAAAAACCAGCGTATTTAATCCTTAAAGTAAACAGTTTAGCCGATGAAGGTATTGTTGAATTGCTTTATGAAGCCTCCAATGCGGGTGTTCAGATTAAACTCATAGTTAGGGGCATCTGCTGTTTAGTGCCTGGAGTGCCAGGATTTAGTGAAAACATTACGGTAATAAGTATTATTGATAAGTTTTTAGAGCATGCTAGGGTATTTATTTTTGGTAATAACGGAAAAGAGGAAATGTTTCTTTCATCTGCCGATTTAATGAGCAGGAATTTTGAGCATAGGGTAGAAGTAGGTTTTCCGGTTTTAGATGTGCAGGTAAAGCAGGAAATAAGGGATATCATCGAATTTCAACTTCAGGATAATGTTAAAGCTCGCGACATTAATAAATTAAATAACAATAAATACCATAGGAATCGTTTAAATGCAAAGGTTAGGGCGCAAGTTCAAACCTATCATTACCTTAAAAATAAACATCAATAGCCCATGTTGAGATACGCCGCCATAGACATTGGCTCGAATGCTGTTAGGTTGTTAATAGCCGATATAATCCAGAACGAAAAAGGATATACCTATAAGAAAAATACGTTGGTTCGGGTGCCTTTACGCTTGGGCGATGATGCTTTTTTAGATCACCAGATCTCTCCCAAAAAAATGGTTGATCTAGTAAAAACTATGACCGCTTTTAGAAATCTAATGGACGTGTATCAGGTTACAAAGTACTTGGCTTGCGCCACTTCCGCCATGCGAGAGGCTGAAAACGGAAAAGAAATTATCGAAAAAGTTAAAAATGATGCGTTTATTGATCTAGAAATTATAGAAGGACAACGTGAAGCAAACATTATTTACGCCAATCATATAGAACAAAATCTGGATCCAAACAAAAGCTATCTCTATATCGACGTGGGTGGAGGTAGTACAGAACTTTCTGTTTTTGTAAGTAAGCAGCTTGTGGCCTCAAAATCATTTAATATTGGTACTATTCGGATATTGGATAACCAAGATAAGGCAGAAACCTGGGATGAAATGAGAGATTGGGTTAAAGAGCAAACCAGAGGGCTTAAAAACCTGGCAGGTATCGGAACCGGTGGAAATATCAATAAATTATTCCGGATGTCTGACGAAAAAGAAGACCTTCCGTTAACCTACATGAAATTAAATTCACTTTATAAAGAGTTAAATTCTTACTCGTTAAAGGAGCGGATCACCAAAATGAAGCTTAACCAGGATCGGGCAGATGTAATTATTCCCGCTTGTGAAATTTATTTAACCCTAATGAAATGGACAGGGGTGAAGCAAATTTATGTGCCTAAAGTAGGTCTGGTTGATGGAATTATCAATTTATTGATCGAAGAGAATTTAATTAGCTAATTAATCAATTAGCTAATTTGCTAATCCTTTCAATCGTTCTAAAAGTTAAATTAATTCTTGGCTGATGGGTTAATTTTGTAGGAGGCAAGCGATGCAGCCAATGGGTTTGGGTGTTATCTTTCATCACTAATAAACTTCCATTTTCTAAGGTTAACGAAATCCGTTCCTTGGTCTGTTTATGTTTAAAAGAGAATTTTCTTACCGCACCAAAGCTTAAAGAGGCAATCGCACCATTCTTTTTCAGGTCTTTTTCTCCATCGCTATGCCAGGCCATACCTTCATCACCATTGTGATATAAATTGAGAAGGCAAGAATTATAGGTTTCTCCACTTGCCTGCTCACATAGCGCTTTTAATTCCAGCAGCTCTTTTGTCCATAATAAGGCTTGTTTGGTTACATTAGAATAGGTGTAAGAAAAAGTTTCGTCTGCATACCAAGCAACTTTTCTTTTGGTTAAAATGTGTTTTCCAAAAATCACAGCTTCATCGTTTTTCCACTCGATGGTTTCTAATAAGAGCGTGTAATACCGCTGTGCACTTTCGTGGGGCATTATTTTGCCATAATAGTTTACGGTTCCATCCTTAGGAAGCAGATTTTTAAAAACGTCTATTTCACTACTAAATAAATCCATGGACAAATCAATAAATGAGGGCGTTACATACCCAAAAAATTGGCTGCTTTTTCATCGGTAAACCAGTCTAAAGTTCCATTAACGGGCTTAATCAGCTGCGCTGGATAAGTTGAATAGTCTTTTTGCTCATCACCAATAACATGTTTAAGCGCTTCCGCTTTGCTTTCTCCGTAAGTAATAAATGCAACATGTTTGGCTTTATTAATTAAAGGTGCGGTTAGGCTTATTCTAAAGGTGCTTAATTTTTCGACCCATACTGCACAAACATTTTCTTCAGAGTTGTTTACTATATCGGTATGTGGAAATATGGAGGCAGTATGTGCATCATCGCCCATACCTAAAAGAATGAGGTCGAAAATAATGGGTTCGTTATTGAAATGAGCATCCAATACTTTTTTATATGCTTTAGCGGCCTCTAAAGGCTCAAGTGTAGTATCTACCAGAAAAATATGATCGTTTGCTATCTCTAGTTCATTTAACATTGTTTCTTTCGCCATAAGGCCATTATAGTCTTTATGGTTTGGCAAAACATTGCGTTCATCCCCAATAAAGAAAAAAACTTTCGACCAATCGGTTCGATCACGGTAAAGCGTTGCTAAATTCTTATAAAGCACTTTTGGCGAACTTCCACCAGTTAATACAAAATTAAAGCGCCCATTTATTGAAATGGCTTTATTGGCAATTTCGATTACATAATTGGCCAAACTCTCGTTTAACTCATCAATTGTTTTGAATATTCTTAGGTTCATAAGATTAATTTGTTTGGCGTGGAGCGAAGGGCGTAGAGCCTTTAGGATGCGTAATCGCCAAACGCCTATCGCTTATCTCTACTCCTTATCTTCTTTCAACGGCAAGGTAAACCAATGATATCCGTCTTTTGCAATTAGGGCCTCAGCGCTTTCTGGCCCCCAGCTATCGGCAGAATAATTTGGAAAACCCAACGACTTTTTACTTTCCCATGTGTCAATAATTGGCATTACCAATTCCCACGCTGCTTCAACCTGATCGCCACGCATAAACAAGGTCTGATCACCCGTCATTACATCCAACAACAAGGTTTCGTAAGCTTCTGGCGTATCCGCATCATAAGTTCCCTTATAATCAAACACCATATCAACGGGGTTTAATACCATTTTCAATCCTGGTCTTTTGGCTTGCACCTGCAAACGAATGCTCATTTCTGGTTGGATACTAATCACCAACCGGTTTTGTTGCCAACTTTCTGTTGCTCCAGACGAAAAAATATGATGTGGAACATCTTTAAATTGTATGGTAATGATAGAAGAAGTTTGGTTTAACCGTTTCCCGGTTCTGAGATAGAAGGGGATGCCCTGCCAACGCCAATTATCAATAAAGAATTTAACGGCGGCGAAAGTTTCGGTGTTCGAATCGGGATCAACTCCAGTTTCATGACGGTATCCTGGAACCTCTTTTCCTTCAACCCATCCTTTACTATATTGACCACGAACGGTATTTCCACTAATTTCTTCGGGTTTAAAGGGACGCATTGCTCTTAGTACTTCTACTTTACGATTTCTAATTTCATCGGCATCAAAGCTAATTGGAGCTTCCATGCCCACTAAACAAAGCAATTGCAATAGGTGGTTCTGTATCATATCACGTAATGCGCCAGCGCCCTCATAATAACCCCCTCGATCGCCAACACCCAATTGTTCGGTTACCGAAATCTGGATGTGTTCTATGTAGGATCTGTTCCACAAAGGTTCGAATAGAGAATTGGCAAAACGAAAGGCCATCATATTCTGCACTGTTTCTTTGCCAAGATAATGGTCTATTCTGTAGATCTGTTTTTCGGTAAATATCCCGCTTAATAGTTCGTTAAGCTCTTTTGCGCTTTCTAAATCATGGCCAAAAGGTTTCTCTATTACAATTCTACTATTATCAACATCCTGTGTTAGTTTGTATTTGCACAGTGATTCGGCAATAAGTGGGAAGAAGTTTGGAGCTACTGCCAGGTAATATATAATTTGCGTAGTTGCACCAAATTCTGATTGATATTTCTCGATGCTTGTTTTAAGGGTTTCAAAAGTTTTTGGACTATTGATATCAGTTGCACAATAGCGAACATTATCGCTAAAGGAGTTCCAACTGTCTTTTTTTACCTTGCCATTTCTAGAAAACTCATTCACACTTTCTAACAACACTTCTTGATATTTCTTGTCGGTAAATGTGGTTCTTCCTGTGCCTATAATAGCAAATTGGCTTGGCATATAACCCTCTGTAAACAAGTTATATAGAGCAGGGGCTAATTTGCGTTTGTTTAAGTCTCCCGTGCCTCCAAATATTACAAATATGGTAGGTTGGAGTTTGCTTTTCTTTTTCATTATTTTTTTAGCTAAAAGCTAAAAGCTGAAAGCTCAAAGTTTAGGCCTATGGGGCTTTTAGCTTTAAGCTGTGCTTTATGCTTGTTTATTTCTTTTGGTTCCAATCTGCGTGGAAAATTCCTTCACTATCTATTCTTTCAAAAGTATGGGCTCCAAAAAAGTCGCGTTGTGCCTGGGTTAAATTAGAAGGCATTCTACCCGTTTTTAGGGTATCGAAATAGGTAAGCGAGGCAGCAAAAGCGGGAATTGCGATGCCTGCATTTATAGCTGCACATACTACATTTCTGGTACCTTTTTCGCTTTGCTTAATTTTTTTCTGGATATTTTCGTCGGTATACAGATGTTGAAGATCGGGATGTTTTTTATAGGCCTGATAGATGTCCTCCAAAAATTCGGCCCTGATGATACATCCACCCCTCCAAATCTTTGCAATTTCTGCCAGGTTCAACTCATATTTATACTGGATGGACGCTTGCCATAATAAATGCATTCCTTGGGCATAGGCCGATGCCATGGCAAAGTAAAAGGCTTCTTCTAGGTCTGCAATAAAATCTTGATCTGCTTTTAGAGGATTAGATGGTCCAAAAGCTTCTCCAAGCTGTACGCGTAACGTTTTTAATTTTGAAAGGTTTCTGGTTGAAACCGCCGCATCAATGGTTGGGATGGGGAGTTCAAGATCCATAGCAACTTGTGAGGTCCACTTGCCGGTGCCTTTAGATTTTGCTTCATCCTTAATTTCATCCACTAATAAATTATCGGTTTTAACATCCTTGAACAAGAAGACATCTTTGGTAATTTCCATTAAAAAAGATTTCAGCCTACCGTTATTCCAGGTTTCGAATACTTTTTGAATTTGATCATTTTCATAATCTAAACCATTTTTTAGAATTTCGTAGGTTTCGGCCAAGAGTTGCATAATCGCATATTCGATGCCGTTATGCGTCATTTTCACAAAGTGGCCCGAGGCGCCTGGTCCGATATAGGTAACGCAAGGATCATTACTTACCTTGGCTGAGACTGCTTCCAACATATTCTTTACAACAGCATACGCGGTTTTATCGCCGCCTGGCATCATGCTCGGACCAAACCTAGCGCCTTCTTCGCCTCCAGATATTCCCATTCCAAAGAAATGAATTCCTTTATCTTTCAATTCTAAGGCCCTCCGGCTCGTATCGGTAAAGTGCGAATTCCCACTATCGATTATAATATCACCTTTACTTAAGAGGGGTTGCAATTCTGAAATTACACTGTCTACAATCGCGCCAGCCGGCACTAAAAGAATAATGGTTCTTGGCAATTGGAGGCTTTCCACAAAATCACCGATTTCGGAAAATCCTTTGAGCTGATGGGAGGCGCCTTCTTCTTCAAATATTTTAAGCATTTGCTCGCTTTTGTCGTAGCCCGTTACCTTAAAGCCGTTATCTGCCATATTTAATAACAAATTGCGTCCCATGGTACCTAAACCAATCATTCCAAAAGTGTATGGTGCTTTCTTAACGTTACTCATTTTATGATCTATTTATACTTTCTAAAATTATTTTGCTTTGCTCAAAACTTTGATGAACGTGAGCATTAATGCCCATTTGTTTGGCTATTGCCACATGAATTGCCCTATCATCGAAATAAAGGCAGTTGCCCGGTTTTTCTTGAGCAATGCCCAAGGCCAATTTAAAAATCGACGGGTCAGGTTTCGAAAAACCAACTTCACATGAAGAAATAAAGGCATCGAAACAGTCGTGCAGCCTAAACTGCCTGATCCTGTAATCGTTAAATTCTTTTCCCTCATTATTGATAGCAAAGATCTTAACGCTGTTCTTTTTTTTCCAATCGATTAACCAAGGTAAAAATTGAGGTAATTGCGCTGATTGGGCAAACATAAAATCGGTAAATTCTTGTTTAGAGAACGATCGCGGTACATTGAAAATTACGGCATCCAAATATTGCTCTAGAGTTAATTTACCATTTTCAAATAGAGGAAATGCTACTGCATGGTCCTTTTGGAACGGGATAGTGGCCAGTCCAAATTTATCTACTGCCTGCATCCTTGCGGTATGGTTCCATCCATCGCTCAATAGCACACCGCCGATATCCAAAAAAACAATATTGATCTTATCCATTTTTTATTTCGGGGTAGGTGGTAAAAATATGGTATTTTTCTTTAGCTAGCCATAATTTCGCGCCACCTTTTATGCCATCCTTATTAGAAACTAACGTAATGTTTTTATCTAGATCGAAATTAATTTCGTTCGAATTTCCTCCACCAATATAGAGCTTATCGTAATTGAAAACGGTCTTATAAATTTCTATGATATATTTTAATCGCTTATTCCACTTCTTTTTTCCAACTTTTTGAAAACCTCTATCGCCAATAAAATCATCATAATCCTCTTTTTTGTTTACGGGAAGATGCGAAAGCTCTAGGTGTGGAAGCAATTCGCCATCAAAGAGAATGGAAGTCCCAAAGCCTGTACCCAACGTAAAAACAATTTCTAATCCTTTACCGCTAACAATGCCCAAGCCTTGTTGATCAGCATCATTAATTAACCTTACAGGCTTTCCAAATAGGTTACTTACCTGTTGGGCGAGGTTAACGTTTGCCCATTTATTTTCTGCCAGATTTGGTGCGGTTTGCACAATGCCATTTTTTACATAACCAGGAAATCCAATCGAAATCTTTTCGAAGGATTTAAAACCTGAAGTTAATGTTGTAATTCCTTTTAAAACGGCTTTTGGGGTCGAATCTTTGGGAGTGGGAGTTTTTTTAAAATCTGTGAGTAGTTTCC
This sequence comes from Pedobacter sp. NO84, assembly GCF_059703915.1. Classification (NCBI taxonomy): domain Bacteria; kingdom Pseudomonadati; phylum Bacteroidota; class Sphingobacteriia; order Sphingobacteriales; family Sphingobacteriaceae; genus Pedobacter; species Pedobacter sp. NO84. The sequence goes on along the minus strand of NZ_AP046575.1, from coordinate 1,597,117 downwards.
CTTCTTCGCTTAAAAGACAGGCTTTGAGATTTGTTCCACCGATGTCTATTGATAAAATATCACCTTGTGGAACTGTAGTTTGAGCTGGCATAACTGGTTTGATTTTTAAAAGGTTTTTATCGCCTGTCAAAGAAAACAAAAATATAACCAAATAGTTAGCGCAGGGGCGAAATTATCGTTTAATTTATTAACAAAAGCACTAAGATGTTAATTAGCCAATTGGTGAATTAGCTAATTAACTAATTATAGATAACGCAACCACCACTGCGTATGACTAGCCTTGTATTTTTGAAACCAGATGCATGGCCGATATAAGAGGGCAACCACAGTTAACCATATCAGGTACGTTATGCCTAAGCTGAACCCCAAACTTTGTGGGTGGAACAAGAATGGGATCTGTGGGTTAGCAATGTCTTTCACACCATATCCACTTGCAAAAAATACAATTACTAATACCAGATGGAGCAGGTAAAAGTGGATTACATAATAAAAGAAAGGTACATTTCCATAGACCATCAATATTTTTGTGAACCTGTTTTTTATATTTTCTATCCCAGCTAATAGCATTAAAGAGATTCCTAGTGTCATTCCGTAATATTGCAATGAAGGTGGATACTTGCTTACGTTTAAGAAAGAGAAGAAGTTTTTGAGTGCATCAACATATTCTTTTCTAGGTGTTGGGTTGCCATATAAACTGAAATAACGTAGTACGATAAATGCAATAAATAAACCTAATCCACAATAGAATAAGTAGCGTTTGCGTTTCTCTGCACCAAAATCTGCATTATACCACTTGCCAATAGAAAAGCCGAGCAACATGGCTCCTGTCCACGGTAGAATAACGTAAAATATGCCCAAAAAATGATTTGCGCCTAAAGGGAGAAAAGTTCCGCTCGTCGTAAGTAATGATGAATAGATCACCCCAGCTGTAGAATTTGGATCAGGAACTGGAAGATAATTGGTTAAATTATGTCCAAAAAACAAAATCAAACCTATAATTAAAACTAAGCGATGAGAGAGGCGACTTAAAATTCCGAGTAAAATCATACTCCATCCAATTGCCCAGATCACCTGTAATATCAGTACATTATAGAATGGATTAAACGTTAAACCAAATGTAATTAATACTAATTCAACTACTATCAACCATAAGCCACGCTTAATTAAGAATTTACTAGCTTGTTTAGGGTCTTTGTTTCGTGATGATAGGTAAGCAGATATTCCAGATAGGAAAACGAAAGTAGGTGCACAGAAATGGGTAATCCATCTCGTGAAGAATAAAAAAATTGTGGTGGTGTCGGGGTTCATTGGGTCGGTTGTTAATCCGCCAACATAGAAAAAATCACGGGTATGGTCTAATGCCATGATGATCATAACCAATCCCCTTAAAATATCGATCGAAAGAATTCTTTTGTTTGTAGTTGTCATAAGAGAGCGGTTTTAATTGAGTACAGAGCATGGAGCATAGAGCAATGGGGCATAGAGCAAGTGAATATGAAGTATACGCTATATAAACTACCCTCCAAGCCCCATGCCCCATGCTTATTAAGCTTAAATTTACACTATTCCCCTGAATTTTAAAACTTTAGATTTGCCATTGCTCAGCGTTCCGATTAATTCTTCGGTAGTAATATCTTTAAAATACAACTTTTCTGATTTCTTAAATCCTCTTTTAATGATATAATAATGTTGCAAACAGTTGATCCAATTGGCTGCACTTATTTTATTTTCCCAGAGCTGGGGACTAAGAAAAATAGTGTCGTCTGTTAAACGGACCAATTCCTTTTTTTCTAGAGCACTAATAGTTGAAATAATCTGTGCCGTTTGTTGCGCAAGATTCCCTTTTTGAAGAACTTTTTTATTAGCGTAGATCATAATGTAACTATTGTTGGATTTATGTAGAACAAAAATAAATTAAAATCAGAATTTATCAATTCTTAACAGCCTTTAAACGTTGAATTAACGTTTAAAAGGCATTTTTGCTGAAAATCAAGATTAAAATATTGATTTATAGTTAAATAGCATTTTTAGAAACGCTTTGAAATATAATGAAAGAGAATGTAATCAGAATTTGAAAGTATTCACAATAGTTGTATTCTGCTTTTTTAGCTAAAAAATATCAAAATCCGTCATGACAGTGCATAACAGATAATACCATGCCTACTTATAGCTTTATCCTAACCAAATATAATTATTATGAGAAAAAATCTTTACAAAACACTCTATTGTAAAACATTAAGTCTAACTTTTCTCCTGTTTACATGTATCACGATGGCATTTGCTCAAGATAATTCGGGAACGGTAAGAGGAAATGTTTCAGACGACTCAGGTTTTTTGCCTGCTGCTTCAATTCGTGTAAGCGGAACAAACAATGGAACCACAGCCGATGCCAATGGAAACTTTAGTTTAAGGTTGGCTCCTGGAACCTATACGTTAACCAGTACTTACGTTGGCTATGCCACATTAGTAATTAAGGATGTTAAAGTAACTGCTGGGAAAGAGACCATCGTAAATTTTAAGATGCAGGGTAATACCGATCTTAAAGAAGTAGTGGTAAGTTATGGTAAACAAAAATCACGAGAGGTAACAGGATCGATTGTAACCATCAATGCTGCCGGTTTAGAAGATATGCCTGTAGGGCAATTTGCTCAACAGTTACAGGGAAAAGCAGCAGGTGTTCAAATAATGCAAAGCAGCGGTCAACCAGGCCGAGGTGTCGAATTTAGAATTCGTGGTGCTGCATCATTCTATGCCAACAACCAACCTTTATTTGTAGTGGATGGAGTTCCAGTAACGGGTAGTATAAACAACATTAATCCAAGCGAAATAGAAAGCTATAGTATTTTAAAAGATGCTTCTGCAACTGCACTGTATGGTTCAAGGGCTGCCAATGGCGTTATCCTTATCACCACCAAGCACGCAAAGGCCGGCGATAGTAAGATTGAACTAAATGCTAATTATGGCGTTCAGAAAATTCCTACGGGCAAACTCCCAAGACCGATGAATGCTTTAGAATTTGCCACATTCATGAACCAGAGAATGCAGGATGCTGCAAAATATGAACCTACCGTAGTCTTTGCTGCTGATTATCACGCTGCATACGATAATCCGGCTCAATACGGCGAAGGAACAAATTGGTTTGATCTGTTAACAAGATCAGCGCCTACACATAATTATGATTTAACCATCCAATCTGCTAGAGATAAATCTTCATCCACTTTAATCGCCGGATATCAAGAGCAGCAAGGTGTAGTAATCAACACCGGAACAAAATTATTTTCATTGCGCTTTAATCAGGATATTTCATTAATTAACAATAAAATGAAAATCGGATTTAACGTTGCTCCAAGCTATCGTTTAGATCATAACAATAGGTTAACAACCGATGGAGTTGGTGGCCTGTTTGAACGTTTTTTTGAAGCTAGCCCTTTAATTTCGCCTTATGATGCCAATGGCAACTATATCAGGAACGTAGCTTCTCCGGGAATGGTAACCTACGTTAATCCTTTAGCTACCCTTAATTTAACGAAAGATGATTATAAAACCACGCGTATTCTAGGAAATGCGTATTTGAACTATGAATTTTTAAAGGGATTAACCTTTAAGGCAAACTTAGGAGTAGATAAGGGTGCCGAATCCAATGATTATTTCCAATCCGGACAGGTAACCGGTACGGCTAATAATGCAACAGGTACAAGCAAATATGCTGATAATGGATCGTACACCGCCGAAGCTAACTTAATCTATAACAAAAGCTACAAGGAACACAATTTCGAAGCCTTGGTAGGTTATTCTATCCAAGAGTATAGTGGAACAAACAATACGCTCACAGGACTAGGATTTGCTGGAGAAGAAATTCCTTATCTTTCTGCTGCAACAAGTTTAACTGGAAGTAGCGGTTATAGTGCTTATCGTTTGCTTTCAACGATTGGTAGATTAAATTATAACTACAAAGGGAAATACTTATTATCTGGAGCAATAAGAAGGGATGGATCTTCTCGTTTCGGATTAAATGAACAGTTTGGTAATTTTCCTTCGATCTCTGCGGGATGGATTGCTAGCGACGAAAGTTTCATGAAAGGTTTAACATTTGTTGATCTTTTAAAAGTGAGAGCAAGTTATGGTATCACCGGAAATAACTTCTTTACTGGTAATTATGATGCACAGGCAACTATAGCAAACTATTATTATGATTTCAACAATGTAATTACGCAAGGATCTACCATTAATAGATTGGCGAATACCGAACTGCGTTGGGAAAGAAATAAGCAGTTTGATATCGGTCTAGAATTGTCTATTTTAAAAAACAGGGTTAATTTTACCTATGATTATTACCATAAAATATCTGATGGACTGATCCAGCAAAGACAGATCCCAAGAGCATCGGGCTTTACACAGATCTTATTTAATGTGGGCGAAGTAGAATTTTGGGGCCATGAATTTACCGTTAACAGTACCAATACAACCGGAAAATTAAAGTGGAACACCAACTTAAACGTTTCATTCGATAGAAATATCATCAATAATTTAGTAGATCCTGGCTTTATAAGAAGAAATACCGGGGTTACGTCAGATTACTTCCGCCAGCAGGTAGGCCATCATTTAGGTGAGTTTTATGGTTTTGTTTTCTTAGGCCTATACAAAGATGCAGCAGATTTAGCAAGTTCGGCCAAGTATTTGGCAACTGCGGCAAATCCTAACGGGATTTCGGATATTGGAACCATCAAAGTTCAGGATCTTAACGGAGACGGTGTAATTGATGATGTAAACGATAGAACTTTTATTGGTGATCCTACGCCAAAGTTTACTGGCGGAATTACTAATAATTTTAACTACAAAAATTTCGACCTTAACATTAGCATGGCATTTTCTGTGGGAGGTAAGATCTTAAATGCAGCTAAATGGGCGTATCAAACTAATTTGGATGGCTCTCGTTTGCCCCTAGCTGCTTCTGCAGACCGTTGGAGATCAATTGAAAATCCTGGATCTGGAGTTTATCCGAGAACTAAAACGGGTACAACCGTAATGGGACGAAATGTGAATACTCAATGGTTGGAAAATGGATCATACCTTACTGCAAAGAATATTTCGATCGGTTATAGATTTAACATGAAAGAAAATATGGCGCTTAAAAATCTTAGGATCTTTGCTTCGGTTCAGCAGGCATTTGTAATTACCGGTTTTTCGGGCCTCAATCCTGAAGTAAACCTTACCGGCTCAGATGCAACACTGGGTATTGGTGTAAATGAAGAGGCGTATGCGGTTCCAAGAACGTTTTCAATAGGCCTCTCAACAACATTTAAGTAATCATCTATTTAAACTAAAAAAATGAAAAAGATATATATCATCATTGCCCTGCTAACTCTTACAGTAACATCATGTAAGAAAAGCTTTCTGGAAATTTCTCCTGAAGACGCATATACAGATGTAACCTATTACAAAACAGAAGCGCAGTTTAAGGCCGCTGTTATAGCTGCGTATGCTCCACTTAGAGATGTGCTGCTCAATGATTACTTTACCTCCGAGATGCACTCAGACAATACCATTTACCAGCCTATTCCCTCAAACCGGGGCCAGGCCTATATAGATAGAGAAAATATTTCAGATTTTAGAAATACCTCTGGTAATGCTTACGCTGCGGCCACATGGCAACATAGCTACACCGGCATTTCACGTTGTAATATTGTAATTGAGCGATTAAAAACCGCATCGCTTTCTGCATCAGCAACAGCAAATATCGACGGGCAGGCAAAGTTTTTAAGAGCGTTAAACTATTTCAAATTGGTACGCTTATATGGAGGTGTCCCTTTATTTTTAAAGGAGGTGACAAAAGCAGACGATGCTTTTTTACCCCGTTCTTCAGAAGCTGAAGTGTATAATCAAATCATAGCCGATGCTAAAGATGCAATTACTGAGCTTGCAGCCCCCGTTTTTACTGGTAATAAACAAACTGGTGAGGCAACCAAAGGCGCTGCAACCATGCTCTTGGCAGAAGTATATGCTACACAAAAGAAATGGGTCGAAGCAGAGGCACAGTTGATTACCCTTGCTGCAATGGGCTATCAGTTAAATACAAATTATGGAGATGCCTTTACCGTTGCGAATAAAAACAGCAGGGAATCCCTATTTGAAGTACAGTTTTTAGAAGGTACTGCTACGGGAACTACACCTAATATTTTACCTACACATTTTTTACCACGTGCGTCGACCAATACCGCCTTGATTACAGGTGTTGCCGTAACCAATAGCTCAACAGGTGGTTGGAATACCCCCTCATCAGATCTGATCAATACCTTCGAAGCGGGAGACAAGCGCTTGGATCTGTCTATCGGAATTGTTGAAGGCAACTATAATGGAAGTGATCTATTTGTGTATTCGGCTAGCAAAAGCGTTGTGGGCTATGTACCTGCAGCGGGTAAAATTGGAGTGCCATACATTAAAAAATATTTGCTCAGTACTTTTGCCACTAATACAGGGTCGAGTGTTAATTTTCCTATCTACCGTTATTCTGATGCTCTTTTGCTATTAGCAGAAGCTCAAAACGAACAAGGTAAATCGCCATTAACGGCCTTAAATGCGGTGAGGACTCGTGCAGGCCTAGCAAATACCACAAGCACCGATCCGAATGTTTTACGTACGGTTATCGCCCACGAAAGAAGGGTAGAATTAGCATTCGAAAACCATAGATGGCATGATCTGGTAAGAACCGGGAATGCGATTGCGGTAATCAATGCATTTGGCGTAACAGCAAGAGCTCAGCTACCTTATTTGGCTTCAGACGCCTATGTGGTTGATGCGCACGATCTATTGTTCCCCTTACCACAAACAGACGTGGGCCTAAACCCGGCGCTAACCCAGAATCCTGGCTATTAATTAGTTAGTAACGTTCATTAAAATAATCATCATCTTTAACTAGGTGATGATTTTTACTTTAATCAGATTAGGAAGTACATCAGCGCATCATTTTCTCAAACAACTAAAATGAAAAATTTACCCAACCATAATTCTCTCAAAGCCTCATTAATAATTTGTTTAGGGCTGATTTCCATCTCCGCTTTTGCGCAACAAAAAGATGCCTTTCAAACGCCCCCAGCCGAAAACCGACCGGGTATATTTTGGGATTGGATGGATGACATGATTACTAAAAAAGGCATCACTTCGGATTTGGAAAGCTTTAAAAAGTTTGGACTTAATGGTACTTTGATCATGTTGGTTGGACGGGAGACAGGCAATTATCCCATGTGGGAAAAGCACAATATGCCCAATCCTGTAATTTCGCAAACGCCAGCATTTTTTGAGATGTGGAAATTTGCTGCCGAGGAATCCCATAGACTTGGCATGACGGTTACCACGCAGTTGGGCCCAGGTTGGTGCCATAGCGGTGGGCCATGGGTTAAACCCGATCAGGCGGTGCAACATTTGGTGTTTACAGAAACTGAACCCGTAAGTGGACCCTCAAAATTGGTATCGGTTACGCTTGGAAATGAAGGCGCAGAATTAGGAAATGCGTATCATTCGGCCATGCCCAATACCGAGACACCACATAGCATAGTGATCAAACTACCAAAAAAGGCAGTCATCACTGAGGTTATCCTGCACCCTTTCAAAAATGGGGAGATAGAAGATTTTGGATTTCCTAAACAGTTTATCATTGAAGTAGCCAACGAAGCAAATTTTAGCGATGCAACGGTATTCTATAAAACGAGTTCGGATTATCCTTCACCCAAAACAAAGAATGTATCCATTAAAGGCAAAGCTACCGGAAGATACGTAAGGTTAAAAACGATAAAAAACTACAGCGAAGTAAGGGCAGGAGCGCCAATTTATCTCCTCTCTATGGCCGAAATTGAAGTAATTGAGAAAAATCAAAATGTGGCGGCGCATGCCGAAGTTACGGCTTCATCTTCAATCGAAAAATACGATTATAGCGTTAAAGCCCTTACGGATAACCTGAATGCAATGAGTCGCCTATCCCAACAAAACAAATTCATTTTGGATAGGCCAGGCGGTCAGTATTTTACATCAGATATTTCTTTGGTTGCCTATCCGGTTAAATCGATTATCAAACCCGAGGAAATCATAGACCTTACCAAAAACCTAAAGAATAACCACTTAACGTGGAAAGTACCTCCTGGAAAATGGGTGATAAGAAGATATGCTATGCGAAATGCCCTGGCCTATAATCGCCCCGCGCCAATAGGAGGGAAAGGTTTGGAATGTGATAAGTTAGATGTAGATGCAATTGATGCCATGTTTGAGGGGATGGTTGGCCGGTATCTGAAAGAATCACCGGCTTTAGTTGGCAATACGATCAAGGCATTTGAGGCCGATAGTTGGGAAGTAGGCAACCCCGAATGGACCAAAAAGTTTAAAGCAGAATTTATTAAACGTCGGGGATACGATCCAACACCATGGATGATTACCTATAAAACAAAGTTGATAGTTGGAAGTGAAGAGCTTACTAAAAGGTTCTTAAATGATATGTATCTCACCCAGACCGACTTATTTGCCGATAATTTCTTTACCCATTTGGCCAAAAAGGCGGATAAATACGGAATGGATTTTATGACCGAACCTTATATGGCTCCCTTTGATCCGATCAGAATGGGTGGAAGAGTCCAGGTTCCTGTAGGAGAGTTCTGGGCAAGCGGCGATTACTTGAATTCGTTAAAATGGGCAAGTAGCTCAGCACATACTTATGGCAAAAAATATGTAAGCGCCGAATCATTTACTGGCAGATGGAATGATGGCAATTGGAAAATGGATCTGTTTGGCCTCAAACGTATAGGAGACCTTGCATTTTGTAGCGGAGTTAACAAAATGTTCTTGCATGGAACAGCAATGCAACCCTGGGGAAATGATGTGAAACCCGGTATGAACATGTTCTTTTGGGGCACAATGTTCGCACCACAACAAACTTGGATAGAACCAGGGCGTGTTTGGGTTGATTATCTCTCACGTTGCCAATACCTACTAAGCGAAGGGATAAACGTTGCCGATGTTGTTGGCCTGATGCCCACTTTAAATTGGCAAAATGCGATGCCTGGCGGTTTGCATAAAAAATACAATTACGATCTAATGGCCGAAGAAACCCTGTTGAACGCTATGGATTGGAAAGATGGTTTTTTCACTCTTCCTTCTGGCGCGAAATATAGGGTGCTGTTTTTGCCTAAAACAAACGGTACAATGGATATCGGGTTAGTAAAAAAATTAACCTTATTGGCACAAAAAGGAGGAATAATTGTCTGTCAGGATAAACCTTCGGCTACTCCAGGGTTAACCAATTATCCACAATGTGATATCGATCTAAAAAAAGCAGTACATATCCTTTGGGGCAACTGTGATGGAAAAATGCAAACCGAAAACAAAGTAGGAAAAGGAAAGCTTGTTTGGCTAAAACAGATCTGGACCGATGTTGAAGATCCAGAAAACAAATATTTTACAGATACGAGAACAGAGAAATGGACTTTTTACAGCAAGTTGCCATCAACAAACTACTGGTCGGCTGAATTTTTACAGCTCCTGAAATCGGTAACCCAACCTGATGTGGAGGTAACTTCTACCGGCGGAAAAGCAATGGCTTGGGGTGGATTTGAAGAAACCACTAGAGGAACAAGAACAGGAGAAAGTGCAATCGCATGGATCCATCGCAAGGCAGGGGAAAATGATATCTATTTTATTTCTAATCAGGTAGCAGTGGATAACCATGCGGAAATTACCTTTCGTATAAAAGAAAAAGTACCCGAATTATGGGATGCCGAAACCGGAAAATATTATAAACCAGAAAGCTGGACGGCTGATGGAGATCGTGTTAAGGTTAGCTTTACCTTTCGCCCTATGGCATCGGTATTCGTTGTTTTTAAACCTTCAGCAACTGCGCAAACAGATTTAACCGTATATAACAAAGTTGAAAAGGTAAAATCTACTATTGCGTTAAACAATAAATGGCAGGTTACCTTCCCAACGGGATATGGTGCCCCTGCCACTGCAGAACTGGAAACAGGTTCTTTAACTGAAAGTCAAATTTTCGGAGTTAAGTATTTCTCGGGTACAGCCACGTATCAAACTAATCTATCGCTAGTTGATGAGCAATTAACATCTGCAGTAATCTTAGACCTCGGTACCGTTAAAAAAATTGCCGAAGTGATTGTGAATGATAAGCCTGTAGAGGTATTGTGGAAGCCACCGTTTAAAACGGATATTTCTGCAATGTTAAAACCGGGAAACAATAAAATTGAGGTGAAGGTAACAAACACTTGGTGGAACCGACTGGTTGGGGATGAACAACTGCCTGAAGACTTAGTGTGGGGAAAAAGAATCAAGTATTCAGAAAATGATTATCGTGAAACTCCATTGCTGGAAATTCCTAAATGGATATGGACAGGAGAGCCCCGCCCTTCTAAAGATAGGGTAACGTTTGTTACGTGGAAATTTGCGTATAAGGATTCTCCTTTAGAACAATCAGGGTTGATTGGCCCGGTAAAGGTTTTATTGGTAGAGAAATAAGGAACTTTGTCGTCTTTGCGAGGGCTGTTCTTCACAGCGCGAAGCAATCTCCCTGCTGGCATGCGAGAAGTTAAACCTAAGCTGGGCAACGTTAAAACCTGAAAGGAGATTGCTTCTCCCGATGAAAAATCGGGATCGCAAAGGCGAATGCGCGCAACCGTTACTATTCTCCCTCTCAGTCTCCTATCCTAAACGAAATGGGAAGAACCAAAAGCAATTTCTTGTCTACCCCGTTTAATGAGGCTGGGCCTGAAAACTTAAACAGATTTACGATTCTTACCGCTTCTTTATCCAGTAAGATATTTACCCCTTTAATAACCTTAATATCCTCTACAGTTCCACTTTCTGAAATAACAAATCTTACCCAGACATTTCCTTGCAGTTCCTGTTGTATGGCCTTCTGGGGATAAGCAATGTTCCTTTGAACAAAGGTTACTAGTGAGGTTTCTCCACTGGTAAATCTTGGTCCTTTATAGCCTAAGCTATCCTTGTCTTCTAATGGATTAACATTATTTTTAATCTTGATAAATGATGCAGAATCCGACCTTTTTTCTTTAGGATCTCCGTACACCACAGTAAAATCATAATCTAATGTTCGTGGGTTTTTCTCCAAGCCTTTAAGCACCATCCACTTGCCAACAGGTTCTTCACCCTTGTAAGTTTCTTTTCTTATGATTTGTCTATTCATGCCTCTTTCTTCAATAGTTTGGGTTCCATCTGGATTTTGGATAACCTTTTCGCCTATTTTTTGAGCTTTGCAGATATTTGAAATGAACAGAAGCGATAGGCATAAGTAAATCTTCGGCAAGACTATTTTAGTTGTCATAGATAGTTGAGCTGGGTTAATCGATATCCGAATATAAAAAATACTACTGAAAAAATAAATGTCTCTTATGCAAAATAATAACTGCATGCCAATGCATCACTTTAGACTAAGAACTCCTATAATGTACATTCTGCTATTTTGGTTATACATTTTGATATTAATTAGCAGTATCGACCAATAATACGAATTGGATTAATAAATTTATGTTATTGCTTCGCAATTGAACATCAGCATAACCAAATATGGACACGTTTAGAAAATACATCAGAACCGAAGAACAGGTTGATGCTCAGCCAGACTGGGGCGTAAGTGTGCTTGATGTTGGGCATTATGTTCATGCAGCTGGAGCCCCATACCCCGATTCGCAGCACCCAGAAGACTACTTTTTCGAATGGTCTAAAGGCAGAATACTTAAAGAATATCAATTGGTTTATATCGCCTCTGGAAAAGGGACTTTCGAAGCTGAAGCGATTGGTAAGGTTGAGGTTACTCCCGGAACGCTGTTCTTTCTTTATCCGGGCACATGGCACCGTTTTAAGCCTGATGCAACGAGCGGATGGACGGAATACTGGGTTGGTTTTGAGGGGCATTACGCCAATCACTTGATGAACCAAGATTGTTTTAACCCGGAAAAACCCTTACTTCATATGGGTTTTAACGCAGAGTTTATTGCTATTTTTATTCAGTTAATTGATACGATAAAATTTGGCGGATTGGGAAGTAACCAATTGGCCGCTTGTTTAACCATACAATTGTTAGGTTTGGTATATGCTTCAGCTTTGCTCAAAGCTCAATCCCATAATCGTAAAACACAGTTGATTAACAATATCAAATATAGCATTCACGAAAACCTTAACAGTGATACCTCACCTGAAGAGCTAGCAGCAAACCATAATGTAAGCTACGCATGGTTCCGCAAGGCATTTAAGGAAATAACCGGACAGTCTCCGGGACAATACCAACTTAACCTTAAAATACAAAAGGCCTGTAGAATGTTGCACGAAACAGAATTGACCATTTCTGAAATTGCGTATCAAAACGGTTTCGAATCAGAATATTATTTTTCGCGTGTATTTAAGAGCAAAATGTCAAGATCTCCATCAAATTACAGAAAAGAATGCATCCTAAAAACAACCTTAAATGACTAAACACCCGTTTAAAATCGGATTATTTGGCATAGGCTTAGATACCTATTGGCCGCAATTTGATGGACTTGAGCAAAGATTAATTGGTTATTTAAATAAGGTGGAGGAACGCCTAGGTAGCTTCGGTGCCGAAGTTTTAAACCTCGGGTTAATTGACAACGCTGATAAAGCCTTTACTGCAGGCCACGATTTTAGAAAAGGCGATGTAGATGTAATATTTTTGTATGTAACTACATATGCACTTTCATCAACGGTTTTACCTGTGGTAAGAAGAGCAAAAGTGCCCGTAATTATTCTGAACCTGGCACCGCAGAAAGCTATCCACTATAAAACATTTAACGAACAAGATAATAGAACTAAGATGACGGGCGAGTGGCTTGCCTTTTGTTCGGCATGTCCCGTTCCCGAAATCGCTAATGTTTTTAAACGTTCTAACATTCAGTTACAACAAGTAACCGGAGTATTAGAAGACGAGAAGATTTGGGAAGAGATCCAAGAATGGGTAGAGGCAAGCAAAGTTGCTCATGTCATGAGTCATAATACCTTAGGCTTAATGGGCAACTATTACAGTGGTATGTTGGACATTTATACCGATATAACCCTGCAATGTGCTACGTTCGGTAACCATGTAGAGATTATCGAACCCGACGAGCTTTCGGCCATAAGAGAAGATGTTACAACATTGGAAATTAATGGCAAATTGGATCAATTTAAATCCGTATTCGAAATCGATCCTTCTTGTGAATCTTTAGAGTTAGAACGGGCCGCGCAAACCGCGGTTGCTCTTGATAAATTAGTAGTTAAATATGATTTAGGCTCATTGGCTTACTATCATAAAGGAACCGGCAACATAAACGGCGATACCATGAGCTCTATTATACTGGGCAACTCGCTCTTAACTGCAAATGGAATACCTGTGGCGGGCGAATATGAGGTGAAGAATGCCCAAGCGATGAAAATCATGGACAGTTTTGGTATAGGAGGCTCTTTTACAGAATACTATGCGATGGATTTTGAAGATGATATCGTTTTAATGGGTCACGATGGTCCTGGACATCTGGCAATAGCAGAAGGAAAGATTAAAGTAAAACCCTTGCAGGTTTATCATGGAAAAGTGGGTAGTGGCCTCTCGGTCGAAATGTCTGTTAAACATGGTCCGGTTACTTTACTCTCAGTAGTTGAAAATAAAGGCGAGATCGTTTTTCTTATCGCCGAAGGAGAATCTGTGGCGGGCCCTATTTTAGAAATTGGCAATACCAATAGTAGATACAGGTTTGATGGCGGCGCCCGTAAATTTGTAGAGAGCTGGAACAATGAAGGCCCTGCACATCATTGTGCAGTAGGAGTTGGACATATCAGTTCTAAATTAACAAAGCTAGCCAATCTGTTAAACATAAGGATTGTCCAAGTGTGCTAGGTTATGCGTAGGGCAATTAGCGTTCGGCATAACGAAAGCTGATAAGCGCCAACCGCAAGCATAACAGTACATGATGGATTATTACAGTTCGTAGTTTATCTTTAAATCAACCAAATATATTCTCAACCAAGTGTCAGTGAAGCCTATGACGAGATTATCTTTTTGGTTATTTTAACGTAATTATTAACCAAAAAATATACTTGATGAACACCAAAAAAGTCACTCTTTTTCTGTTTTTTTATTTCATTACCTCAGTTGTACTTGCAGTTGAAATAAAACTGAAAGCCCTTAAAACCAATTACAAAACTAATCCCGTTGGTCTTGATGCAGGATCGGTACGTTTTAGTTGGAAGTTAGAATCCCAAATCGCCGAAACCATGCAACAAAGCTACGAAATTCGGATTTCGACTAGTGAAAATGATGTTCTTAAAGGTAAAAATCTAATATGGACGAGCGGCAAGATAAACAGTGATCAATCAGTTAATGTGAGCTATACTGGTGGGGCTCTTAAAGCTAAAACACGATATTTCTGGCAAGTTAGGGTGGTAGATAACCATAAAAATTCTTCAAATTGGAGCGCTGTTCATTTTTTTGAAACCGGGATGCTAGGTCCAGGCGATTGGCATGCCAGCTGGATTGAAATGACATTGGTAACAGACGGAAAAGTGGGCGCTGCTCCAATTTTTGCAAAACAGTTTGATTTAGGCAAGCCAATTGCGTCTGCGAGGCTTTACGTTACCTCGCATGGATTATACGAGGCGACGCTAAATGGTCAAAAGGTGGGGAACGACTTTTTTACCCCAGGTTGGACTAGCTATCATAAACGCTTACAATACCAAACCTATGATGTAACACATTTATTAAAACGGGGGAGTAATCTTACCGCAGTAACCATAGGTGATGGTTGGTACCGCGGCAACCTGGAATTTAACAATAAGAGAAACCTTTATGGAAAGGAAGTTGCACTTTTATATCAACTGGAGGTTAAATTTACAGATGGTACAAGTACAACTATCGCTTCTGATGGAACATGGCTTTCCTCCTTAGGCGGGCCAATAAAAAAATCGGATATCTATAACGGTGAAACGCTTGATGCCAGGTTGGCGCAACCTGTAAATAATCTAAGCAGTACTAATTGGAAAGCGGCGAAGGAGGTAAATTACAGTAAAGATAACTTAATCGCCCCAGCTGGGCCAGCAGTAACTAAACATGAAGAATTTGTTCCTATAAATATTATTAATACCCCTAAGGGAGAAACAGTTATAGATTTTGGACAGAATTTAGTAGGGTGGGTAAAAGTAAGTATTGGCGGAACAGCGGGTGATACCATTACCATCAATCATGCAGAAGTATTGGATGCAGCGGGCAACTTTTATACCGACAATCTTAGGAACGCCAAGCAAGAAAATAAATATGTTTTTAGTGGAGCAGTAACGGATGTTTTTGAGCCTCATTTTACCTTTCAAGGGTTTAGATATATTAAAGTAAGCGGATATAAAGGAGCCATCACAAAAGATAACTTTAAAGCTATCGCAATCTACTCGGATATGCAGCCCACTGGCAAATTCAGCACTTCAAATGAATTGGTAAATCAGTTACAGCACAATATCCAATGGGGGCAAAAAGGAAATTTTTTAGATGTTCCAACAGATTGTCCGCAACGCGATGAACGGTTGGGCTGGACAGGCGATGCCCAGGTGTTTTTCAGCACTGCGGCATTTAACATGGACGTATCTGGGTTCTTCTCAAAATGGTTGGGCGATCTAAAGGTTGATCAACATGCAAACGGCAATGTACCGGTAGTTATTCCAGACGTGAGAACTATAACCAATGCTGGCTCCGCGGGCTGGGCTGATGTTTCAACCATTATTCCATGGAATTATTATTTGGCTTATGGCGACAAAGAGCTGCTTGCTAGGCAATACAGCAGTATGAAGGCATGGGTTGATTATGTAACCAGTGTTAGCAAAGACAATTTATGGAATTCGGGTTCGCATTATGGCGACTGGCTTTTTTATAGTGTAAACGATGATCGTGACGGAAAATCAGCAATCACAGATAAATTTTTAATTGCACAGATCTATTATGCGGCTTCAACCCAAAATGTGATCAACGCCGCTAAAGTTTTAGGAAATCAGGACGATATCAATAAGTATCAAGCTTTGCTTACTTCAATTAAAGCGGCCTTTATGAAAGAGTATGTTACTTCTTCGGGACGACTTACCTCAAACTCTCAAACCGCTTACGTGTTGGCTTTGAATTTTGATATGTTGCCAGAAAATTTGAGAGATCAAGCGGCAACGAGGCTCGTTGAGAATATTAACCTTTATAAAAATCATCTAACTACCGGTTTTTTAGGAACTCCCTATCTGTGCCATGTATTAAGCCGCTTCGGTTATACCGATGTGGCGTATAAACTCTTGCTTCAAGAAACCTATCCGTCGTGGCTATATCCTGTTAAAAAAGGAGCTACAACTATATGGGAGCGTTGGGACGGCATCAAGGCCGATGGAAGTTTTCAGGCCGTATCCATGAATTCGTTTAACCACTACGCCTATGGAGCAATTGGCGATTGGATGTATAAAACAATTGCGGGTATCAGGTACGATGAAGCCAGCCCAGGTTATAAACAAATTTTGATCGCACCGAAACTGGGTGGTAAGTTTTCGAGCGCTACTGCTCAGCTAGAGACCCCATATGGCCTAGTAAACAGCACATGGAAAATTGAAAACGATAAATTTATTTTTGACGTTGTTATTCCCGCTAATACAAAAGCAACTATTCAGCTTCCCTCATCGGCCAATTCAAAAATCAAGGAAAACAGCCCTACTGTACAGCAAAAAATTGATGCTGAAGGCGCATTAAATCCTACAAAAGACGTCAGCATTGCAGTAGGCTCTGGAAATTATCATTTCGAATATATACTTGCAAAGCCTATCTGAGTTCTAACCGCTAACATTATAAAACTATTTAATCCTACACTTATCCTATCATCCTTTAATCCTGCAATCCTAGTCCTAGTATGACATCAAGAAGAAAATTTATAAAAATTAGCGCCATTGCAACGGCAAGTATTCCTTTAGTAAATTTAGAGGGATTAGCAAATCCGTTAATTGCCCCGATAGAAAATAAAGTCGAAGCCTCAGGGTTAGAGCGCAACTTTTTTAGTCCGCCGCAGGCCAATAAATCTGCTTGTTATTGGTGGTGGTTTAATGCAAGGGTTGATAAAGAAGGGATAACAAGAGATCTCGAAGAATTTAAGAAGAAGGGTATTTGTGAAGTAGCGATGATCAATTCTTCGGGTGGTTTAAGTGGTGTTCCTTATCCAGCAGGAGTTCCTTTTCTGGGCGAAGAATGGAAAGAGCTATACCGTTTTGCCATGAAAGAGGCAAAAAGGGTTGGTATTGAAATCGGAATAAATATGTGTTCTGGATGGAGTATGGGCGGTCCGTGGATCAAACCCGAAAACTCTTGTCGTTGGTATCTACAATCACAATTGGAGGTAACCGGGCCAAAAAATTTTAGCGATAATTTACCTCTTCCAAATCCTAGGGATAGATATGATCATGTATTTAATCCTCCCGGATTTAAAGATTACATCGATTTGCCTTTAGATCAACTCGATTACAAGGATACAGCCATTGTAGCTATCCAAATCACAGATGAAATAAATAATAAAATTACAGGACCAAGGGCAAACGTTTTACCGGCGAAAAATAATCACAGAGATGCAACTAGCTGGTCGAGAGCGTCAGATTCGACTGGACCAACCTTATATCCATGGCAAAATAATCCCTTAGATAGGCCAATACCAGTTTCGCAGGTAGTAGATTTAACCAGCAAAGTGAACAATGGTCGGCTAAATTGGGATGTTCCCGCTGGGAGATGGGTGATTATCAGGACCGGGCATAGATTAACGGGTTCAAAGGTTATGGTAGCTCAGCCAGAGGGCGATGGATTATCGGTTGATTGGTTCGATCATAAAGGAGTTGACATTCAATTCCAAAATCTTGGAAAAGTTTTTCTAGAAGAGGCTGCAAAAGTTGGCAACAAGCCAAAATACTTCTGTGATGATAGTTTTGAAGACGGTTTCCCTAACTGGACACCAAAACTCCTAGATTATTTTAAAAAATACCGAGGTTACGACGCTTTGCCCTATTTGCCCGTTTTATTAGGCTTTAACATTGGCAGCGCAGAGATTTCTGATCGGTTTTTACATGATTATCGTAAAACCTTGGGCGATTGTATGGCCGATGAACACTACAAACATTTTGCAGAATTATGCCATAACCACGGAGTGTTGATGCAAAATGAATCAGCCGGTCCAAGTCGATCTTCAACCGTAAGCATAGACGGGTTAAAAAACCTGGGCCGCAGTGATTTTCCGATGGGAGAGTTTTGGTTAGGAATAAACCATGATAAGGAAGGTGGTTTAAGCGAAGAACTTTCGTTTGGATTAACCCGAATTGTTGGTGGCGCTGATGGGCAGAACATCAACTGTAAAATGGTTGCTTCAGCGTCTCATATTTACGGAAAAGCAACGGCATCGGCCGAAGCATTTACCAGCTATAGGCATTGGGTTGATGCACCAGGAAACTTGAAACAGGCCTTAGATCGTGCATTTTGCGAAGGTATTAACCGTATCGCCCTGCATACCTCTACAGCATCACGTCCTAGCGATGGGAAACCTGGATATGAATATGGAGCAGGAACGCATTTTAATCCAAATGTAACCTGGTGGGACAGATCAGAAGGATTTTTCAACTATGTTGTACGTTGCCAATACCTGTTAAGATCAGGAAAGTTTGTTGCCGATGTATTGTATTACAATGGTGATGGAGTCCCAAATCTGGTCGATGTAAAAAAAATTAATCCGGATTTAGGCAGTGGTTACGACTATGATGTGTGCAACGAAGAAGTGCTTTTAACCCGTTTAAGTGTTAAAAATGGGAAAATTGTCCTTCCGGATGGAATGAGCTACAGAATTTTGGTTTTGCCAGATAACAATAGAATGCCCGTAGCAGTACTAAAAAAATTGAAAACTTTGGTAAGGGATGGGGCAACAATCGTTGGCCAACAACCCATTATGGATACAGGGTTAAACAATTATCCGCTGTGCGATCAGGAAATAAGACGAATTGGAAGCGAACTATGGGGCAACGTTGATGGGAAAAAAGTAAAGCTCAATCATTACGGTAGTGGACGGGTTTTTACCGGCGTTACCACAAGAAATATCTTATTAAATGATGGTGTGGAAGCGGATTTTAGGTTTACGGGAAAGGATAATTTTATCGATTTTATCCACCGTACAACAAAGGAGGCAGAAATATATTTTCTAACCAACAGGCATAATGCTGCTGTAAAAACAGAAGTAACGTTTAGGATCAAGGGCCGCTCTCCACAACTGTGGGATGCGGTAACAGGTAAAATTTTAAAAGCTCCCACACACAAGGTTTCAACCAATGGAGTTTCGCTTTCATTGGCATTTGAAGCTTTCCAATCGGTTTTTGTGGTATTTCCTGCTCAAATTGTTTCTAAAGCCACAGCGAGTAGCGAGTGGCTTTTCCAAAATCCTGATCAGCTCACTGTTTTCGAAGACCTAACTGGAGAATGGGAAGTAAGCTTTGATCCCAAATGGGGCGGACCAGCTCAAGTTACTTTTCACACATTGGAAGATTGGAGCAAAAATGCTGACGTAGGAATTAAATATTATTCTGGAAAAGCAACATACACCAAGAAATTTGATCTACAAGCCATACCAGCTAAAGGAAAACAGATGTTTTTGGATTTGGGAATGGTGAAAGATATTGCTGGAGTAAAATTAAATGGATACGACTACGGAACCGTATGGACAAAACCATGGCGGGTAGAGATTACCAATCAACTTAAGAAAACCGGAAATATACTCGAAATTGAAGTAATTAATCAATGGCCAAACCGCTTAATTGGCGATTTATCTTTGCCTCCAGAAAAAAGATTAACCAATACGAATATTGTGTTTAAGAAAACCGATCAATTATTACCTTCGGGTTTGCTAGGCCCTGTAAGCATTAAAGCGAAAAATAGTTAAGCGTTAGGCGAATGGCGTTATGCGTTGCCAATAGTGCGGCCAAACGCCCAAACAAATTTTCATATATAAATGAGCTTTTCATAACAGTTCATAACAGTTACCACTTAATCAATTTTTAATTTCGAAAACCAAATACAAATAGATATGAATGCAATTTTAGGTGTAATCTTTCATTTTTTCGGGGGCTTTGCCTCTGGTAGTTTTTACATTCCCTACAAAAAAGTTAAGGGCTGGGCCTGGGAAAGTTATTGGATAGTGGGGGGTATTTTCTCTTGGTTGATCGTTCCTCTTTTAGCGGCATGGATAACCGTTCCAGGTTTCGTTGATATTATTAAAAACGCAGACACATCGGTACTTTTTTACACGTATTTAATGGGATTGCTTTGGGGAATTGGAGGTTTAACCTTTGGTTTGGCCATGCGTTACTTAGGAATGAGCTTAGGGATGAGCGTGGCATTAGGCTTTTGTAGCGCATTTGGAGCATTGGTACCCTCTCTATATTATAACCTATTTCCACAGGAAGGTAAAACTTCTTTCACCGATATGATTGCCACTAATAGCGGATTAGTAGTGCTATTAAGCGTGGTAGTTTGTTTAATTGGTATCGCAATTTGCGGAAAAGCGGGAATGCGTAAGGAAAAAGAACTCTCGGCCGAACAACAAAAAGAAGGTGTCAAAGAATTCAACTTATCCAAAGGATTAATTGTTGCAACTGTTTCAGGGATCTTAAGCGCATGCTTCAGTTTTGGTATCGAAGCGGGCAAACCTATGGCAGGAGTGGCGAAATTAGCCGCAGAGGCAGCGGGGAGCTCAACACTGTTTGTGAATAATGTAACTTTTGTAGTTATCCTATTAGGTGGGCTAACAACCAATTTTGTGTGGTGTATGATCTTAAATGCACGCAATAAAACCTTTGGTAATTATACAGACAATAAAGCTCCGTTAGCCTCCAATTATCTTTTTTCTGCTTTGGCCGGAACCACATGGTTTCTACAGTTTTTCTTCTACGGAATGGGTGAAACTAAATTGGGCAATGGTGCCAGTTCATGGATTTTGCACATGGCCTCTATCATTATCGTTTCTAACCTTTGGGGCATTAAATTTGACGAATGGAAAGGGGTGAGCAAAAAAACTTTTTCTACTTTGATTTTAGGAGTAGTGGTTATTTTAATCTCCGTAATTCTTGGCGGAATAGCCAAGTTGATCGATAATTAGCCTAGAGTTCCGAAGTCGAAAGTTTTGGCTCTACTCAAACAACAATATGACAATTCAACAATACAACAATAAAAAATATGCCGTTTAAAGAATATAAACATGTAAGTTACCTGTGGGATGATGGGGCTGCTGCTGCACTCGAAGGTGATGAAGTTGCCTTATTAATTTATCGCTCTAATTTATTGGGTGCTGATTTGCGATTAACCAATTATGGTGGTGGGAATACTTCATGTAAACTAATGGAAAAAGATCCGCTTACCGGCCTGCCAACCGAAGTAATGTGGGTAAAAGGTTCTGGTGGTGACCTAGGAACACTAAAGAAAAGTGGTCTAGCTGCGCTGTATGTAGATAGGTTAAGGAGTTTGAAAACTATTTACCGTGGAGTAGAGCATGAAGATGAAATGGTAGAATTATTTAACCATTGCATTTTTGACCTCAGCTCTAAAGCACCTTCAATAGATACCCCATTGCATGGTTTTTTGCCATTTAAGCACATCGACCACTTGCATCCTGATGCAGCTATCGCTATTGCAGCGGCCAAAGATGGAAAAAAAATTACCCAAGAACTTTTTAATGGTACTATTGGTTGGGTAGAGTGGAAGAAGCCAGGTTTTGAGCTTGGCCTACAATTAAAGCAATGTTTAGACGAAAACCCAGGCATCCGTGGCATTATGCTTGGCTCGCACGGACTATTTACCTGGGGTGATACCGCTTACGAAAGCTATTTAAATACCTTAGAAGTAATAGAAATTTGTTCTGATTACCTAGAGCAGAATTATGGCAAAAAAGGTCCTGTTTTTGGCGGACAAAAAATCGAAAGCGCCGCTGCTGACCAAAGAAAAAAACAAGCGGCGGCAATCGCGCCTGTTTTAAGAGGTCTTTGCTCTTCAAAACAGCATATGATTGGGCATTTTACAGATGACAGCCGAGTTTTAGAATTTATAAATTCAAATGACCTCGATCGTTTGGCCCCCATGGGAACAAGTTGCCCAGACCACTTTCTAAGGACTAAAATAAGTCCTTTGGTTTTAAGCCTGCCCAGTAATGCTGATCTTTCTGATGGAAAAGCACTTAGAGAGAGCCTTACACCGGCTTTCGAAGCCTATAGAGCAATGTACACCGATTATTATGAAACATGTAAACATTCAAATAGTCCGGCTGTACGCGATACTAATCCGGTTGTAATTCTGTATCCGGGTATCGGAATGTTTACCTACTCTAAGGATAAACAAACAGCTAGGGTTGCTGCAGAATTTTATATCAATGCTATTAACGTAATGAAAGGTGCCGAAGCAGTTTCTGAATATACGTCATTGCCGCACCAAGAGGCCTTTAATATCGAATATTGGTTATTAGAGGAAGCAAAATTACAGCGCATGCCCAAGCCTAAACCACTTACCGGTAAAATCGCCCTAATAACGGGTAGTGCAGGAGGAATTGGGAAAGCAATCGCTAAAAGGTTTGTTGCTGAGGGAGCTGTAGTGATTTTAAACGATATGAACGCAGAGCGATTAGCCGAGGCTGGAAAAGAGTTTGAAGCCCAATACGGCAAAGATGCCTATACAACCGTAACCTTAAACGTGACAAGTGCTGATGAAATTACCCATGCCTTCGATGCTGCAGCACTTGCCTTTGGCGGGATTGATATCGTGGTAAACAATGCAGGCTTATCCATCTCAAAATCTATTACCGACCATACCGATAAAGACTGGAACCTATTATATGATGTTTTGGTAAAAGGACAGTTCTTTATTACCCAAGCTGCAACAAATTCGATGCAAAAACAAAGTATTGGTGGCGATATCATTAATATTGTAAGTAAGAATGCGTTGGTAAGTGGACCAAATAATGCAGGTTATGGTAGTGCAAAAGCTGCTCAATTGCATTTGAGCAGGTTAAATGCGGCCGAATTAGGAGCTGATCATATTCGTGTAAATGTGGTTAATCCTGATGCCGTAATTAGTGATAGCAATATTTGGGCCGGTGGCTGGGCCGAAGGCCGAGCAAAAGCATATGGCGTTAAAGTAGAAGAATTACCAGCATACTATGCAAAACGTACACTGTTAAACGAAATCATCCTACCAGATGACATCGCCAATGCATGTTTCGCCTTTGTAGGCGGACTGTTAAACAAATCAACAGGTAATGTTTTAAACGTTGATGGCGGCGTTGCAATGGCGTTTGTGAGGTAGGAAGGAGCATAGGGCATAGAGCATAGAGCTTGATCAAGTTGAGCACTAAGTCTGATGCTAAACTATAAATTGGAAAAAGGTTAGGGTGATTGAAAGTCCATGCTCTACGCTCCATGCCAAAGAATAAATTGGGAAGGCTAGGGTTATCGAAACTCCATGCGCTACGCTCCATGCCAAAGAATAATTAATGAAAAGGTTAAGGTTATTGAAGTTCTATGCTCTCTGCCCTATGCCAAAGAATAAATTCAAGAAAAAGGGTTAATGCTATGAAGCTCTATGCTCTCTGCGCCGTGCCAAAAAAATAATATCGTATGAACATCCAAAAAAACCAAATCGAAACCCATAATGATTCGCTTTTAACCGCACATCAGCAAAGGTTAAACAACTTAAAAAGCGAATGGGCCAACAGTGATATAGAGCAGGTAATCCAAAAATTGGTCGATTTTCAGATCGCTATTCCAAGCTGGGCCCTTGGTACAGGGGGGACACGTTTTGGTCGATTTACAATTAATGGTGGAGAACCCCGAAATTTAGAGGAAAAAATTGCAGATGTTGGCCTTTTACATGCATTAAATAACTCGAGTGGCGCCATATCGCTCCACATCCCCTGGGATATTCCTAAAAGTCCAGAACAGATTAAAAAATTAGCTGCTGGTTACGGCTTAAAGTTTGATGCTGTAAATTCAAACACCTTTCAAGATCAACCAGGTGCTCCGGTAAGCTATAAATTTGGATCATTGCAACATATCGATAAAGCTGTTCGTAAACAAGCGATTGAGCATAATATTGAAGTGATAAAACAGGGTGTTTCTCTAGGTTCAGAATCCTTAACGGTTTGGTTAGCTGATGGTTCATGCTTCCCAGGTCAACTTAACTTCCGGCAGGCTTTCCAAAATACCTTGAGCAGTTTGCAGGAGATTTATGCCGCATTGCCATCCCACTGGAAAATGTTTGTAGAATATAAAGCGTATGAACCCAATTTCTACTCAACAACAGTTGGAGATTGGGGCCAATCTTTATTATATGCCAACAAGCTTGGAGATAAAGCCTTTACATTAGTTGATTTGGGCCACCATTTGCCAAATGCTAATATCGAGCAAATTGTGGCGCTTTTATTAATGGAGGGTAAATTAGGGGGCTTCCACTTTAACGATTCTAAATATGGAGATGACGATCTAACCACTGGAAGCATAAAACCATACCAACTGTTCTTGATTTTTAATGAATTAATAGAAGGAATGGATGCCCGTAATATGGATCATGCAACCAGTTTAGGTTGGATGATAGACGCTTCACATAATGTTAAAGATCCATTGGAAGACTTATTACAATCTATAGAGGCTATCATGATTGCCTATGCACAAGCTTTACTGGTGGATAGGAAAGCCCTAACAGCAGCGCAACAGAATAATGATGTAGTACTTTGCCAAGAGCTATTGCAGCATACTTTTAGGAGTGATCTAAGGGCAGTAGTGGCCGAAGCGAGATTAAGGGCTGGAGCTGCCTTATCACCCATTAATTTGTACCGAGAACTTGGCTGCAGAAAGGCATTAATCAAAGAACGTGGATTGGGTACGGTAGCAACAGGTTTATAATCAAGATCATGCCAATACCAGTAATTGCTATATTTGACGTCGGGAAAACGAATAAAAAACTTTTTCTGATAAACGAAAACTACACCATCGTTTACGAGCGTGCGGCGCGTTTTGTAGAAACTACCGATGAAGATGGCGAGCCTTGCGAAAACCTGGATAGTCTGATCTCTTCCGTGTACGATTCCCTACAGCAGGTACAGAAACTGAAAGAATTTGATATAAAGGCAATTAATTTTTCTACCTATGGTGCAAGCTTCGTATACTTAGACGAAATTGGAAAACCCTTAACTCCACTTTACAATTACCTAAAGGCCTATCCTGAAGAACTTAGTACTGCATTTTACGCGAAATATGGGGGCGAAGAACAACTTTCCCTAGAAACCGCGTCTCCTATATTGGGGAGTCTAAATTCTGGATTGCAGTTTTATCGTCTGAAGAAAGAAAAACCTGATATTTTCGCAAAGGTTAAGTACGCCTTGCATCTACCCCAATTCCTGAGCTATTTAATTACGGGTAAGGCAGTGGCCGATATTACAAGTATAGGTTGTCACACACATTTGTGGGACTTTCAAAAAAACGAATACCATAAATGGGCAGTTGAGGAGGGATTAGTAGAGAAATTTGGTGAATTTACCCCTGCTGATTCGAGTTTGCCCATAACATATGATGGGAAAAATTACCATGTGGGGGTGGGCTTGCACGATAGTTCTGCTGCGTTAATTCCATATTTAGCTAATTTTTCGACCCCATTTGTGCTGCTTTCTACAGGGACATGGTGCATTAGTTTAAACCCCTTTAATCAGGAACCTTTAACTGCAGAGGAACTTATACAAGATTGTTTGTGTTATATGCATTTTAAGGGTAAGGCGGTTAAGGCCTCGAGGGTTTTTGCTGGATATGAACATGAGCTACAGTTAAAACGTATTGCAGATCATTACGATAGGGCAGCTTACCTGTTTAAACACTTGAAATTTAACCCTGGGTTGTTTCTTAAGTTGGGCACTAAAATTCCTGATAATCAACATCCACAGACCACTTTTTCTGCACAATCGGCATTTGGCGAACGAGATCTAGCTCTTTTTAAGACTGCCGAAGAGGCCTATCATCAACTCATATTTGATCTGGTAAAACAACAGATCTATTCCTTAAAACTGATCTTAAATGAGGGTGTTCGAAGAATTTTTGTAGACGGCGGATTTGGGAAAAATGCTATCTATATGCATTTATTGGCTATTTCCATTCCAGATATCGAGGTTTATGCTTCCTCGGTTTCACAAGCAACCGCTATCGGCACCGCATTGTCCATTAACGATGTATGGAATTCGCATCCTGTGCCTACAGATATTATAGAACTGAAGTATTATTCGAGTATACAGAGAACTATTTAATTTGTAAATTCGTCGATTAGCTAAATAGCTAATTATTACATTCACTAATTATACTTTGAAACCAGAAGACCTTATAGCGCACATTGTTGTGGATGAATATTCATCTACCCCAAAGTATAAACAATTAACCAACGCGATTTTGTCCGCTATAGAGAGTGGTAAACTCAAGCGAAACAGTCTCTTGCCCTCCATTAACGAACTTAGCTTTAAGTTAGAAATTTCTAGGGATACCGCAGAAAAGGGTTATCGTCATTTGCGGAAGTTGGGTGTGGTAGAATCCGTTCCGGGAAAAGGCTACTTTATCGTAAATACAGATTTTGCCCAAAAACTAAAAATCTGTTTGTTTTTCAATAAGCTCAGTACCCATAAAAAAATTATCTATGATGCGTTTACAAAAGCAATTGGCGAACAGGCATTAATCGATTTTTATATCTATAATAATGATTTTGCGCTTTTTAAAAAACTGTTGATCAGCAAAAAAGACGAGTATTCCCATTATGTCATTATCCCTCATTTTATTGAAGGGGGCGAAAATGCACATGATGTTATCAATACTATCCCGAAAGATAAGTTGATCATTTTAGATAAACTACTGTCGGGTGTTACCGGGGAATATGGCGCTGTATACGAGAATTTTGCCCAGGATATCTACGCAGCATTAGAACAAGCCTTAAGTAGATTATCAAACTACCATACCCTAAAGATCATCTTTCCTAAAGACAGCTATTTCCCGAAAGAGATTTTGAGCGGTTTTTACAGGTTTTGCCAACAATATGCGTTCAACCACAAAGTGATACATAACATCAAAGAGGAAGAAATAAGTGTTGGTGAAGTATATATTAATCTGATGGAAGATGATCTAGTGATTTTAATTGAACGGTTAATTGCTTTGAAATTAAAAATCGGAAGGGATGTTGGTGTAATTTCCTATAACGAAACCCCACTTAAAACGATTATTCTAGATGGTTTAACCACCATTTCTACAGATTTTAGAGAATTGGGCGCTAAGGCAGCAGAACTAATATTAACTAAAAGAACAGAGAAGATCGAAATTCCTTTTTATTTAACGTTGAGGAAATCATTGTAATTTTTAACCACAAGTAACAGAGACGCAAAGAACCGTTAGTTAACTTGACTAACCTCATATTACCTAAAAGTAGTCAGTCTGAGCCTGAGGAAGAACAAGTAAAGCCCTTCGACAGCTCAGGGCGACAAACTTATTGGACTTTTGGACTATCGTACTATTTTTTTACCATCTAAGATATCTAAGAACAGCTAAGCATCTGCCAAACCAGCACTTTTATTTACCCCAAAATTGTCAATCTGAGCCTGTGGAAGAACAAGTAAAACCCTTCGACAAGCTCATGGTGACGAGCTTATTGGACTTCTGGACTTTCGGATCCTATGACTTTCCGACTTCCGGACTCCGCTCAATCTATTTAGGTATAAAATTCAAGAAAGATTGAAACTGTGACCGATGCTTCATTTTGTCGAGCTTAAAATAGAAAGCTCCTCTTTTTGAACTTGATTTATCCTTTTCTGCTTGTTTAATCAACAAACCACTCGCAGTAATCTTACGAATGAAATTTCTGTTGTCTATGGGCGAATCATAAACTTGCTCGTACAATGCTTGAAGCTGCGGAATCGTAAACTTTTTTGGTAAAAGCTCAAAAAGAATAGGGTGGAGTGCAGCCTGATACCTAATTTTATCCATGGCCGATCTAACCATTTCATCATGGTCAAAGATAAGTGTCGGAATTTCTTTTAACTTAAACCACTCTGCCCTATATTGATCATTGATCTGCTTGCTATATTTATTTATGTCGATCAGTGCGAAATAAGCTACAGAGACTGTCCGCTCAATAGGATCCCGATCAGGATCCCCATAGGCATGAAATTGCTCTAAATATACATCATGCAGGCCCGTAAGTTCTAAAAGAATCCGTTGCGCTGCACCATTCAAATCTTCGTTTTCTCCCACAAAACCGCCCATTAAGCTCCATTGGTCTTTAACGGGCTCAATGGCCCTTTTAACTACCAATAACTTCAATTGTTCGCCATCATAGCCAAAAACTATACAGTCAACAGCTATTAAAATGGGTTTTTGGTTAAGATATCTAGCCATGTTAAAATAGATAATTTAAAATAGGATCTTTGTAATCACTGATAAAAGCCAAGATATTATCAAAATTCCCGAATTCTTCTTTAGTGTGGGTAGTGGTAACTACAATACATTTCATTCCTGCATTTGCAGCTGCTTCTACACCTTTTGGTACATCTTCAAAAACTACACAAGCTAAAGGATTAACGTGTAAGGATTCGGCTGCTTTCAAAAAAGTTTCAGGGTGTGGTTTACTGACCTCAACATCATCTGCACTCACAATTGCGTCAAAATAGGGCCTAATATGGAGCCCATCCAAAATAAAATTAATGTTGAGAGGTATCGCAGCAGAACCGATAGCCATCTTGATTTCAGCATCCTTTCCCTTTTTTAGGAAATGATCCAGTCCCTCTATCAAAGCAAGATGGGGCAAAAAAGCCTCTTGATATCGGGTCTCCTTATCGGCTGAGATTTTTGTAAGCTGGTCGCGATCAAAATAATCCTTTCCAAAAACACGGGCCAATAACTCTTCGTTCTTCCCATACATTTCTTTTTTTACATCATCAAATGAAATCGATGAACCCAGATCATCCCTAAGAATAGCATGCCATGCTTCCGCATGAAAATTCATATCGTTGATCATTGTTCCGTTTAAATCGAAAATAAAAGCTTTAGGCTTAAAATTAAATTCCTGCATGGGCGTCTAAATTATAAAAATTGCTGCAAAGAAATAAAATTATTATCGTTATGATGACGTTAATTTATTTTTCTTACTTTAGTCCTAACCAAAATAGATCTCATGAAACATATCTTTAAACTCATTCCGGTTGCAGGTTGCATTTCCCTAGCAATTTTATCCTGTAATCCCTCTAAACCCCAAAGTGAGCAGTCATCTGCTTCTAACTCTTCTTACGATACCACGATTGCTGGCAAGAACGTGACCTTATATACACTGAAGAATAAATCAGGGGCCTCAGTTTCCATTACCAATTATGGTGGACGAGTGGTTTCACTTTTAGTGCCTGATAAAGATAATAAGCTAATAGATGTGGTTTTAGGATACGATAGCATTAGCTCATACGGCAAAAAAGGAGAGCCATTTTTTGGAGCTTTAATAGGTCGTTATGGCAATAGGATTGGAAAGGGTAAATTTACTTTGGAAGGAAAAGAATATCAGCTTCAGTTAAATGACGGTCCAAATACGTTACATGGTGGTACTGATGGTTTCTTTTCAAAGGTTTGGGATGCGAAGCAAGATGGACAAAAACTGGAACTTACGTATGTTTCTGCTGATGGAGAAGCAGCTTACCCAGGGAAGCTATCGGTAAAGGTAGTGTACACCCTAACTGATGAAAATGCACTTCAAATAGATTATACTGCAACAACCGACAAAACAACGATTGTAAACTTAACCAACCATGCCTATTTTAATCTAAGCGGAGAAGGAAACTCTACTATTTTGGATCATGAACTAATGATTGCTGCGGATGCAATTACTCCAGTTGATAGTACATTAATCCCAACCGGTAAATTACTTCAGGTTAAAGGCACAGCATTTGATTTTAATGTAGGTAAGGCGATCGGTAAAGATATAAATATGAAAGATGAGCAATTAACCTTTGGTAAAGGTTACGACCATAATTTTGCCCTTAAAACAACTGACGGCAATACAGCTGTTGCAACAGTTAAAAGTCCTGTAAGTGGCATTACTATGGAAGTTTATACGTCAGAACCTGGATTGCAGTTCTATTGTGGAAATTTTTTAACAGGTGTAGATAAGGATGGAAAAGGTGGAAAATCATATCCCCATCGCTCTGCATTTTGTTTGGAGACACAACACTTTCCAGATGCTCCAAATCATACAAATTTCCCCTCAACGGTGTTAAAACCAGGAGAAACGTATAAGACGAGTACTACGTATAAGTTTTTAAAGTAGCAGAGGGCATAGGGCAGAGGGCAAACTCCATGCGCTACGCCCTATGCTTATCCCTTTAGCAACCTTTCTGGAAACTGAGAAACTCTCTCAATAGTAACCTGTTGCATAACTTGGTACAAATGGGCCTTGAACATGTTAATGGTGTGTTCTCCGCCTTCATCGCCCAAGGCACCAACCCCATACATGAATGGGCGTCCCATAAAGTTAAAATCTGAGCCAACGGCATGCGCCCTTGCCAAATCAACACCGGAGCGAATACCGCCGTCTAACATGATTTTTAACTTAGAACGATAATGTTCATTACCAGCTAGTTTGATCAGCGAGTTGATAGATGACTCGCCTGCATCAATTTGCCTCCCTCCGTGGTTCGAAACAATTACGCCATCTGCCCCGATCTCAATAGCTGCTAGCATGTCCTCATCCGTTGTAATCCCTTTAAGTACTAATGGTCCCTTCCATATATCACGGATTGCCTTTACTTTTTCTATATCCACTTTTCCGGTAAATGTTCTATTCATAAATTGCCCTAATTGGGTCATATCCAAGCCCTTTTCCATGTAAGGTTTCAATGTTGCAAATGATGGAATTCCATGTTGTAGGGTTTTTATCCCCCATAACGGGCGAGCAACTGCCTGCAATACATTATTTATAGACATTTTTGGTGGGATGGACAGTCCACTTTTGATTTCCCTATACCTTAAACCGAAGGAAGGCACATCTACTAAGACCACTAATACAGGACATTCGATTGCCTTTAGTCTATTTAAGATATCATCTCTTAGTCTATTTTCTGTGGGATGATAGAGTTGAAACCATGCTTTACCATCAGATACTTCTGCAATTCGCTCAATACTACTGGTGGATACCGTACTTAAGGTGTAAGGAATATCGTATTTAGCAGCGGCTTTAGCTAAAATTTCGGGTGCATTTGGCCACATTAAACCTTGTAAACCTATCGGTGAAATACCAAATGGAGCGCTATATTTACGGCCAAACAATTCTACAGATAGGTCAATATCGCCCCCAACACGCAAATAATTAGGTTTAAGGTAGATATTGTCGAAGTCGCTTTCATTACGGGATAGATTTAACTCCTCATTACAACCGCCTTCTAAGTAGTCGAAAGCGAATTTTGGAATCCTTGTTTTAGCTTTACGCCGCAAGTCGGCTACGGAAGGGTATTGGGAATTATAAGTGAAAGTAATTTTTTGGCTCATGGTAAGTTTGTAATCCTACAAAAATAATTATTTTAATAATTAAGCTGTTATGCGCTGTTATGCGCTGTTTGGTAGTTTGCTCATCCGATGACTCATCCGATGAGGAGCTAATCATATTTTATAAAATCTTCTCGCATTCCCATCAAGTATTGCTTCTTGATCAGCTTTGCTAAACTGGCCAATATATTTTTTAACCAAATTAAACCACTCGGCATAGGGTCTACTGATTAACACAACTGGCCAATCGCTTCCGTACATTACTCTATCAGTACCAAAGTGCTTAAAAACTACATCAAAGCAATTAAAAATCTGCTTTTCGGTCCAGTTATGCCAATCAGCTTCTGCTAATAGGCCTGAAATTTTACAGCTTACATTGGGGTGTTCTGCAATCATTTTCATATGCTCCTCCCAATGTTTTAATGCTTGATTTTTAACATCGGGCTTCCCACAGTGATCTAAAACTAAGGGTTGATCGGCTAGTTTATCTACTAGTTTAATAAGTGTTGGCAATTGGTTGTGATAACATAATAAATCATACGTGTAGCCATACGCATGCAAGAGCCTAACTCCATTTGTAAAACCATCAGTCAGCATAAATTCATCTGGTTCAGCTTGGAGTATGTGGCGCCAGCCTTTAATCAACTTAAAATTAGACCAGTGATTTAATCTGTCTTCGAGTTGATCACTGCATAGATCTGTCCATCCTACAACACCTTTTATAATCGAATATTCTTGGGCTAAGGATAGGAGATAATCGGTTTCTGCTTCAGTTTGATTGGCCTGTACAGCTATACATCCATCAATTTGATGGTTATTGAATAAAACTGATAGGTCTTTGGGTGTAAAATTCTTGCGGATATTGCCCATATCCTCTGTTATCCAATTGTCTCTAACCGGATCGAAATTCCAGAAATGAACATGAGAATCAATCATGGTGTACTAAAGCTCGAAAATTTGATCCATCAATACCCACTTTTCACCGGGTTCAGACCATGGTAGCGACTGTTGGAAGTTCCACATCAGTTTTTCCCACTCCTGAACTTTAGAGTTTGATGAATCGGCTTTTGCTTTAGTTTCAAAAGAAAAGTCGTCATTAACATCCATGATCATAAAAAGTCGGTTGGCAACTAGATAAATCTCTAAATTTTCTATGCCCACTGCTTTAATGTTATCCTTAACTTCGGGCCAAACCGATCGGTGATACGATTTATAAGTGGAAATTAGTTTTGGATCATTTTTAAGATCGAGTGTGAAACAATATCTATCCATTAGGTTTCATTATTGTATGGTTTAACATGTTGTTTGCTACTTCCAAGTCCATCAATTCCTAATTCTACTACGTCTCCTGGCTTTAGGTACCACGGTTCGGGCTTTTGCCCCAATCCTACACCTGCAGGCGTCCCAGTGGTAATTACATCACCTGGTAAGAGTGTCATAAACTGGCTTAAGTAATGTACAATATAAGGGACATTAAAAATTAAATTCGATGTATTTCCATTCTGAAGTATTTTTCCATTCACGGTTAGCCACAAACGTAGATTATGCACATCCCCAATTTCATCTGGGGTAGCTATAAAAGGTCCGAGGGGAGCAAAAGTATCACAGCTTTTTCCTTTTACCCATTGTCCGTTTCGTTCAAGTTGAAATTCACGTTCGCTATAATCATTGTGAAGAACATATCCTGCAATATGGTGATAGGCATCTTCTTCAGAAACATATTTTGCCTTTTTTCCAATAACGATGGCCAATTCTACTTCCCAATCGGTTTTTTTGCTGTTTTTAGGAATCTCTAAATCATCATTAGGCCCAACTATTGCTGAGGTAGCCTTAAAGAACACAATTGGCTCTACTGGGAGTGGTGCATTCGTTTCTGCCGCGTGGTCTTTATAGTTTAACCCAATACAGATTAATTTCGAAGGCCTGGACATTGCCGCACCTAACCTAACGTTTTGGTCTACTGATGGTAAGTTACCCTTTTTTATATTTTCTGCTAACTGATGGATTGCATCGCCAGCAAAAAAATCTTCGTCGTAATCATTTACCAAATGGGATACATCAAAATACCTATCATTTATAATTACGCCTGGTTTTTCTTCCCCTAATTTGCCGAATCGTATTAATTTCATTTTATGTTTTTAGCAGACTTACGAAGTCTTAAGACTTCGTAAGTCTATGTTAGTTGTTTAATGTTGTAAATCCACCGTCTATAGGATAATCACATCCCGTTATAAAAGATGCTTCATCGCTGCAAAGAAATAAGGCTAATGCTCCAATCTCTTCTGGTTTTCCCATCCGGCCAATAGGCTGGGTCTTCGAAAGCTTTTCGAACATTTCAGGAATTTGATCAGGATAATTTTTCGCTAAAAAGCCATCCACGAATGGGGTATGAACCCGAGCAGGGGAGATAGAGTTACAACGTATATTCTCGCTGATATAATCTTTCGCAACACTCATGGTCATTGCCTTAACGGCACCCTTTGCCGCACTGTAGGCAAAACGATCTGGCAGGCCAATTAACGAAGCAATGGAAGCCATGTTTATGATAACCCCCCCGCCCGCCAATCGAAGCTGTGGGATAGCGGCAAAAAGACAATTATACACCCCCTTAACATTTACATTCATTACCCTGTCAAAGTCACTTTCGGAAGTGCTATCTGCTCTCCCTATGTGCGCAATTCCTGCATTGTTAACCAAAATATCGAGACTGCCAATTTGACAAAATGTTTCTATAACTAGCTTTTGTTCAGATACATCACAAGAATAACTAAAGCATTTGTTTCCATTACTTATAATTTCATCAACAGTTGAGGCCGCCAGCTCTTTAGCTATTTCAATGATGTGAACTTCAGCCCCCTGTTGGGCTAAAATAACAGCTATTGCCTTTCCGATCCCACTTCCGCCACCGGTAACAACTGCTTTTTTTCCTTGCAATGAAAACATATAGATTTTAATTATTCTAAGTTTTAATCTTATCCGAAAGATAGCATTTTGATCGCAGTTTTTGCTATAAAATTTTCCGTGTCCGAAATTAAATTAGATACAAATTAAACATTTCTCAATGATCTAAAATTGTATGTTATTAGCTAAGTATTGTGTTATATTGGCATGAAATTGAGCCAAGCGTTTGGCGTTGAGCGTTTGGCGATCGCAAGACGCTTAACGCTTAATGCCAAACGTCAATCAATCCTTTTTTATATGTTTCACATGACAATCGAGGAAATGGAAAATTGGAAGTCACAATTTGTGACTTCCAATTTTGACAAAATAAATATGGGTTTGCGAAAACTCCCCAATGTTTTTACAGAACAAGGTATCGCAATGCTGTCTAGTGTGTTAAAGAGTGATATTGCTATTGAAGTAAACATTCAAATTATTCGTGTATTTACACGGATTAGAAAGGGATTATTAGACCACAGCGAACTCCGTAACGAAGTTGAAAAGATCAAGAATAAACTAGACAACCAAGATAAAAATATCGAAGTGGTATTTCGATATTTAGATGAATTGATCGAGGGTAAAAAACAGCTAAAGTCTCGAAAAAAGTTTGGATATGAGTTTGGTCCAAAAGACTAAAGTTAACTCTAAGGATAGAAGTTGAACTACACTTAAGTATTTGACATTACGCCCTCGCTTAGCGCTCAACGCCCAACGCCTATATCTTGCATGCTAACATGCTACATAAAATTGAAGAAATGTTACAGTAAAAATACACGTGGTTTCGATAAATTTGGAATCTTATAGTTAGCCAAATATACTTAAGCTTAGATTTAAGCTATTCCTGATCCAATTGAATGAGAAATTTCTTAGTATTAATTTCCTTGTTATTCTTGTCCTCAACGGTTGCCTTAGCTGCAAAAAAACCGAATGAAATTAGAACCATAATCATCTCTGAGCAAGCTGGGCCTCGAATTGAATTTGGAATCAAGCGTTTAATGCATGCTCTTAATAAATCGGGTTTTGAGACGAAGATTAAAATAATTAATTACAATGAAAAGGTCTCTAACATTAGAGGAAATGTCATTGTTGCAAAAGTAAATGATGTAACTTTTAAAAATAAACTTCCTCAAGCAATAAAAGAAAAAGCATTAAAAGCTGGTAAAGAGGGTTTTAACATCTCAATTGCTGCCAATGGTACAACCTACATTATTGGTGCTGATGCGTCTGGAGCATTGTATGGTTGTTTAGAATTTATCGATCAAGTTAATCTAAAAGGTAAAATTCCTGCGCAATTCTCGTTTACCGACCATCCAGAAATGGTCTTGAGAGGTACGTGCATTGGTCTCCAAAAACCCGATTATTTGCCCGGTCGGGACGTTTATGAATATCCTTATACTCCTGAAACCTTCCCATGGTTGTACGACAAAACGTTATGGATTAAGTATTTGGATATGATGGTCGAGAACCGTTATAATTCGCTTTACTTGTGGAACGGGCACCCTTTTTCTTCCTTAGTTAGATTAAAGGATTACCCTTATGCAGTTGAAGTTGATGATGAAACTTTTAAAAAGAATGAAGAAATTTATCGCTTTATTACCAAGGAAGCCGATAAACGAGGGATATGGATCATCCAGATGTTCTACAATATCCTCATTCCAAAACCGTTCGCCGAAAAGCACAATTTAAAAACCCAGGATAGAAATAGGCCAATTTTGCCGCTCATTGCAGATTATACCCGGAAGTCTATTGCAGCTTTTGTTGAAAAATACCCAAATGTAGGTCTTATGGTTGCTTTGGGAGAAGCGATGGAAGGTGTTGGCCAAGATGATATCAATTGGTTTACCCAAACTATTATCCCTGGTGTAAAAGATGGATTAAAAGCCGCAGGCATTAAAGAAGAACCCCCAATTGTACTTCGGGCACATGATACCGATGCGCCAAGTGTAATGGCTGCCGCTTTGCCCCTTTATAAAAATTTATATACCGAAGCTAAATTTAATGGCGAAGCATTAACTACTTATGAGCCACGTGGAAGCTGGGCCGAATTACATCGAAAATTGAGCGCTATAGGAACCGTTCAGATCGAAAATGTTCATATCCTAGCAAACCTGGAACCTTTTAGGTATGGATCCGCAGATTTTATCCAGAAATCGGTAAAAGCAATGCATCAGATCTACCATTCAAATGGATTGCATTTGTACCCACAAGCATCCTATTGGGACTGGCCATATACTGCAGATAATGTACAGGGAAGGCAACTTGAAGTTGATCGTGACTGGATTTGGTACAAAGAATGGGCCCGGTATGCTTGGAATGCAAATAGAGAACGTCCTGCAGAAATTAATTATTGGGGAAACGAACTTGCTCAACTCTATGGAACCCAATTATCAGGAGGAAAAGCAATATTAAACGCTTACGAAGAATCGGGAGAAATTTCTCCCAAATTATTAAGACGATATGGGATAACGGATGGGAACAGACAAACTCTAACCCTAGGAATGTTGATGACACAACTTATTAATCCATACCGTTATGGACTTTTTACCCTTCTATACGAGTCGGAAGCCCCAGAGGGAGAGATGATCATAGCATACGCAGAAAAAGAATGGAATAAACAGCCCCACGTGGGAGAAACTCCCGTACAGATTGCTCAAGAAGTGGTTGTACATGGAAAAAAAGCCTTGGCCGCTATCGAGGTGGCTACACCTATGGTTACCAAGAACAAAGCAGAATTTAATAGGCTCAAAAATGATATGTATTGCTATGATGCAATGGCAAATTTTTATGCAGAAAAAGTTAAGGCATCATTATGGGTATTGCGCTATAAATACTCGAGTGATGTTGCCGACCTAGAAAAAGCCCTCCCGCTGCTTCAAAAAAGTCTAGATTTCTACGCTAAATTGGTTAAACTAACCGAAAACGATTACCTGTATGCAAATAGCATGCAAACCAAGCAACGTAAAATACCAATGAGAGGCGTAGATAAAACATTCATCACCTGGAAGGAAATGTTGCCGGTTTATACCAAAGAGCTTAACCATTTTAAAAACAGCATCGATTCACTAAAAGCGATCAAGCCAGGTGCAGTGGCTAAAATTATTCCTTTCAGCAATGCCGATGTAAAGATTTTAACTGCCAATGGCGAAAATTATCAGGTATCGAAAGCAACTTCTGCATTTACGGATACTTCGGCACTGATAATGGCAGTTACCGAGCAGCTAGTGGGTTTAAAGGGGCTTAAATTCTCAAAATCAGCACAAATAACTAATGGAACGACAATTCGGTTCAGTACCTCATCTGCTGTTAAATTGTTAATTGGCTTTTTTAATGAAAAAAACCCTAATTACCTGCCAGCCCCACAATTAGAAACGGACGCAAGTGCCAATAACTATGGGCAAGCTGAGATCAAGATTTCGAATGCACTTATGGTGAAAGGTTTTCCGCCAGTTAATGTACATGCTTATACCTTTGCTGCTGGCGAACATACTTTAACCTTAGGGAAAGGAGCGTGTATGGTGTTAGGTTTTATTGATGATAAACAGCAATTAAGGATCTATAATGCAGGTTTAGATGGAAAAGGTAAAGACATAGATTGGTTATTTGAATAATGATGAAGCGATTAAAATATATCTCAACTGGGTTGATGCTGATAATAGTTGTCAATGGCTATGCCCAAAAGAAAGAACTTTCTTCAAGCGCAAAGCTCAAAAAGTATGTGAGCTATTTTAACTCATTGGATACTGAGGCAGTTAAAAATTTTGTACCAAATGCGAATGCCTATGAATGGCTTTTGAAAAATATTCCCCTGTTGGAATGCCCAGATCAGGTTATTGAGCAAAATTATTATTATCGTTGGTGGACATTCCGTAAACATTTGGTTAAAACACCAGATGGTTTCATTTTCACAGAATTTATAGAGCCGGTAAAGCATGCCGGTAAGTACAATTCGATCAGCTGTGCTGCAGGGCACCATATTTATGAAGGCAGATGGCTGAAAAACACGAGCTATTTAAAAGATTATATTAATTTTTGGCTTTACAAAGCAGATGTTGGAGAAACCAAACCGCGTTTCCATCAATTTAGCAGTTGGGTTGATGATGCCGTTTATCAAAACCAATTGGTTAAACCCGACTTGAATTTCCTAAGGCACATTGCACCAGCACTTGATGCCGATTACACAAAGTGGGAAGCAGAACGATTGCTTAAAAATGGGTTGTTTTGGCAACATGATGTAAAGGATGGGATGGAAGAATCGGTGAGTGGATCGAGGAAGGACCAAAACAGCCGACCAACGATCAATAGTTACATGTATGGAAATGCGAATGCTATGGCTAAAATTGCTGCACTTTTAAAGGATGAAAATCTAAAAAATAAATACCAGGACAAAGCGTCCAAACTAAGAAAACTTGTTCAAGATAGCCTTTGGGATGCCAGTAATTCATTTTTTAAAACCAAATTGGCAAAAGGCGGATTAGCAAAGGCAAGGGAAGCGATTGGATTTATTCCTTGGGATTTTAATCTTCCAGCGGATCAACCCAATTATGCAACTGCTTGGGACCAGCTTTTGGATCCTGAGGGGTTTAAATCTCCCTGGGGATTAACTACAGCCGAAAGAAGAGAGCCCACCTTTAGAACCCGTGGATCTGGACATAGTTGCGAGTGGGATGGAGCGTTATGGCCATTTGCAACTTCACAAACGTTAAAAGGACTTTCAAACCTTTTAAACAATTACACTAATCACGGTAAAATGACTGCAGCAGTTTTTTATGAGGAAT
Source organism: Pedobacter sp. NO84 (assembly GCF_059703915.1). Lineage (NCBI taxonomy): Bacteria > Pseudomonadati > Bacteroidota > Sphingobacteriia > Sphingobacteriales > Sphingobacteriaceae > Pedobacter > Pedobacter sp. NO84. The sequence continues at coordinate 1,557,797 of NZ_AP046575.1, read as the reverse complement.
TGTATAAATATGCCTACTCGCACCAAAAAAATGGAAAGCCTTATATCGGCGAATATCAAGACGAAAAGAATGGAGAATGGCTAAAAGGAGACAATCCCAGAAGTAGTTTTTATAACCACTCTACGTTTTGTGATCTTGTAATTAGCGATTTGATAGGCATTAAACCCAGTACAGATAATAAATTAACGGTAAAACCACTTTTGCCAAAAGATAAATGGGCATGGTTTAAATTAAGCAACGTTAGCTACCACGATAAAACAATTACCTTGATCTGGGATAAGACTGGAAAAAAATACAATCAGGGTAAAGGATTTCAGATTTTTGTAGATGGGAAGAAAATCTATCAAAATGCTGTGCTGAAACAGGTTACCGTTGAAATGAACTAGCATGATTTTATATAATAACCACATAGGCACATGGAACGTATAGAATAGAGCACCAATGTGATCTATGTTTCTATGTGGTATACTAATAACGATGAAACCGAAAAAAGAAATTTTAATACTACGAATAGTACTCATTTTGTTTATGAGCGGAAGCATTACTGTAAATGCACAATCCTACTTTAATGTACTCGATTATGGTGCTAAAAATGATAGCTCTAAACTCTGTACAAATGCCATAAAAAATGCCATTGCAGCAGCGGTTAAAAAAGGTGGGGGAACCGTATATTTCCCGGCAGGAAAATATTTAACTGGGGCAATTGAACTAAAGAGCAATATCACCATATTAATTGATGCCGGTGCAGAACTCCATTTTAGCGATAATTTTGATGATTATCTCCCAATGGTTAAAAGTAGATACGAAGGGGTGGATGTAACTAGCTTTTCGCCCCTATTTTACGCTTACAAAGCCGAAAATATTGCTATCAAGGGGAGAGGAACGATTGATGGGCACGGCAAAAAATGGTGGGATTTTGTTGAAGGCTATAAAGATGATCAGCCCCGCTCTAAGTGGCAGCAAACTTTTGATCAGCTTAACAAAGATATTCTCTTGCCAGACGACCCTAAACAGATGAAAAGAGGATTTTTACGTCCTCCATTTATCCAGCCAATGTATTGCAAAAATGTACAGATCGAGGGCATCACCATAAGAAATTCTCCTTTTTGGACAATTAATCCCGAGTTCTGCGAAAACGTTACCATCCATGCAGTTACCATCACAAATCCACATTCGCCCAATACGGATGGCATAAATCCAGAATCATGCAAAAATGTACATATTTCAAATTGTTACATTAGCGTAGGGGATGATTGCATCACCATTAAATCTGGAAAGGATGGCCCGGGAAGAAAGATGGCGGTGCCCGCAGAAAACTATACCATAACCAACTGTACCATGCTTTCTGGTCATGGAGGGGTGGTTATAGGAAGCGAAATGAGTGGAGATGTAAGAAAAATCACCATTTCCAACTGCATTTTTGATGGCACACAACGGGGAATTCGGATTAAAACAGCAAGAGGTAGGGGCGGAATTGTTGAAGAAATACGGGTAAGCAATATTATCATGAAAAATATTCTTGATCAAGCCATCGTATTGGACATGCAGTATACCAAGACAACTCCAGAACCTATTTCCGAAAGAACACCTAAATTTAGGAATATCCACTTTAGCAATATCACAGGGGAGGTAAATCAAGCTGGATACTTAAACGGTTTGGAAGAAATGCCAATTGAGAATATCACGTTTAACGATATTAACTTTGAAGCAAAATCGGGTTTTAATATTTCGAATGCCAATCGGATAGAATTTCACAATGTGCAAGTGAATAGTACCATTGGAGCTTCTTTAACCGCAACGAAAGTAAATTATCTTGTGATAGATGGATTTAAAAGTTTTACACCGTTAGTTCGGTCGCCAATTATTGATTTGATCAATACAACCGATGTTTTTATTTATAATTCTTTCCCCATTGCTGGAACACAGGTTTTCTTAAGATTAAGCGGTCCAACTACCAAAAATATAACGTTAACCAACAATAATTTTAAGAGCGTAAAAACCCCCTTGTTAAAAGAAAAAGATATTACCGAAGAAATTGAAATAAAATAGATGATTATTCTTGCTAAGCCTTATCGTATTAAATGGATCCTAGGAGTACTGATTTTAAGTTTGGTACATACCGGTCTCCTTGCGCAAAACAACAATACTTTATGGTACGCCAAACCTGCCGAAAAATGGACCGATGCATTGCCCATTGGGAATGGCAGAATGGGGGCCATGATTTTTGGAGGAGTTAAAGTTGAGCACCTTCAGTTTAACGAAGAAACATTATGGTCTGGCAAACCTAGAAATTACAATAAAGAGGGTGCTTCTGCGTATTTGCCGATAATTAGGAAACTTTTATCAGAAGGTAAGCAACGAGAAGCCGAGGATTTAGCCCAAGCTAATTTTATGGGGTTACAAAGTGAAGCAGGTGATCGTGAGGAGTGGGTAGCATCAATTAAAGCAGGAAAGGGCATAACTGGCAATCCGGCTCTAGCAAATTTTGACGATCGGCTGTGGAGAACAATTGAAGTTCCGTCTTACGAAGGTTGGGAAACGGTTGGACTGAGCAATTTTGATGGCGCTGTATGGCTTAGGACAAGTTTTGATGTCCCCGCTAACTGGAAAGGGAAGGAGCTTGTTCTGGACCTAAACAGGATTCGAGATCAAGATTTCACCTATATCAACGGCAAACTCGTTGGGCATACTGATAGTACAGATCCCAGGAAATATACCATCCCTGCATCACTTGTGAACGTTGGAAGAAATACCCTTGCCATCCAAGTGCTAAATTATTTTGATAAAGGTGGAATTGCAGGATATAAAGACACCAAAAGAAAAATTGGCATTTATCCCATCGGGGGAGATGTAGAACATGGTGTATCATTGGTTAAGAAATGGAGATATAAGATCCAAAATTCCAACCCTCCAGCAGTTGCACAATACCAGGCAAGCTATCAGCCGTTTGGCGATTTAAACTTAAAATTTAACAATTCTACTGGTCCTATCCTTAATTATAAACGCTCATTAGATCTCAGTACCGCCATCGCACAAACATCTTACACTATAAATGGAATAAATTACCTTAGAGAATACTTTGCAAGCCAACCCAATCAAGCAATAATCATTCATTTAACTGCTTCTAAACCGAAAGCTATCAGCTTTGTGGCTGCATTAACAAGTGTGCATCACCAGATAGTTAAATCATCGCCAAACACTCATACCATTTCACTTAAGGTTAAAGTGAAGGATGGAGCATTAAAGGGCGAAAGTAGATTAACAGCAATAGTTAAAAATGGTACGATCAAGGTTATTAATAACGAAATTAATATCGTTAAGGCAGATGAAGTTACATTATACTTAACCGCTGGCACCAATTTCGTTAATGATTCGGATGTCTCAGGAAATCCTGCAAAGAAGAATACCGACGCATTAGCTCGTTTGCAGCATCAAACCTATGAGCAGATCAAAACAGCACACTTACAAGAATATCAATCTTATTTTAAACAGTTTAGCATCGATCTTGGCCACAGCCAAAATGAACAGTTGCCTACGGACGAACGAATAAACAGGTTTGCATCCCAAAGCGACCCGGCATTGGCCGCATTATACGTTCAATATGGGAGATATTTGTTGATCTCCAGTTCTAGACCTGGCACACAACCTGCTAATCTTCAAGGTATCTGGAACGATCTGTTAAGTCCGCCATGGGGCAGTAAATACACCACAAATATTAACTTAGAGATGAATTATTGGCCCGCTGAAGTGCTAAATTTATCGAAACTGAGTGATCCGCTCTTTAAAAAAATAGATGCGCTGGCCATAAAGGGAGCTGCTACAGCTAAAACTTATTATAATGCAAATGGGTGGGTTTTACATCATAATACTGATATATGGAATGGTACTGCACCAATCAATGCTTCTAATCATGGGATTTGGGTAACGGGGGCTGCATGGTTGAGCCAACACTTATGGGAGCACTATTTGTTTACAGGTGATAGAAAGTTTCTTGAAAGTGAAGCTTATCCAACCATGAAACAGGCCGCTTTATTCTTTGTAGACTTTTTAGTAAAAGACCCAAAAACGGGTTGGTTAATTAGCACGCCCTCAAATTCTCCAGAAAATGGGGGATTGGTTGCCGGACCGACTATGGATCATCAAATCATCAGAACGCTTTTCAGAAACTGCATTACTGCTAGTGAAAGGCTTGGGACTGATGTAGCATTCAGACAATTGTTAACCCAAAAGATAGCTGAATTGGCGCCAAATCAGATCGGCAAATATGGGCAATTACAAGAATGGTTAGAAGATAAAGATGATACTACCAATAAGCATCGCCATGTTTCGCATTTGTGGGGTGTTTTCCCCGGCAATGACATTACCTGGGATAGTGATGCGAAGCTGATGAACGCCGCCAAACAATCCTTGTTGTATCGGGGAGACGATGCTACCGGATGGAGTCTAGCCTGGAAAATTAACTTTTGGGCAAGATTTAAAGATGGAGATCATGCCATGAAACTGATCAAAATGCTGATTAAGCCAGCAACAGCTAATGGATCGGGTTCTTATGTTAATTTATTTGATGCCCATCCTCCTTTTCAGATCGATGGTAATTTTGGCGGAGCTGCGGGCATAGCCGAAATGATTATTCAAAGCCACGAAAAATACATTGAAATTTTACCTGCTTTACCTTCAGAACTGCCCTACGGCGAAGTTAAGGGCATTTGCGCCAGAGGTGGATTTGAATTGAATCTCAACTGGGCTGATGGAAGATTGATAAATTTAGAAATACGCTCAAAAAATGGTGGGTTGTGCATTTTGCGTTATAAAAATCAGAGCTTCAGTATCCAGACCGTAGCCGGAATAAACTATAAACTAAATGGAGAGCTAAAATTACAATGAGATTAAGGATTTATCTTTTAACGATCTGCAGCTTGGTAAGCTTATCCATTTTTGCACAAAATGGAGTGCGAAAAGAAATTTCTCTAAATTCAAATTGGTTAAGCAGTGCAAACGAAAAAAATATCAATGCCTTTAAAGGCTTCGAACAGCTTTCTTTTAACGATAGTAAATGGAAGAAAGTAAATGTTCCACATAATTGGGACCAATACGAAGGCTATCAGCGCAAGTTACATGGAAACAGACATGGCTACGCATGGTATCGAAAAAACTTTAAGATCAACGAAAATAAAGCTAACAGACGCTTTTTTCTCTATTTTGAAGGTGTAGGCTCTTACGCTACAGTTTGGCTAAACGGGAAAAAAGTGGGCTTCCATGCTGGGGGAAGAACAACATTTACTTTAGATGTAACGTCTGCAATAAAATTGAATAATGAAGCCAATTTGCTGGCTGTTAGGGCCGATCATCCTGCTCAAATCCAGGACTTGCCCTGGGTTGATGGAGGATGTTCAACAGAAAGGGGCTTTTCTGAAGGGTCACAACCGATGGGGATTTTTAGGCCCGTTCACTTAATCATCACCAATGAAGTAAAAATAGAACCATTTGGTGTACATATCTGGAATGATAACCGGATTTCCGAAAAATCAGCTGTGCTAAATGTAAATACAACCTTAAAAAATTATGGTGCTACGGTTCAGCAAATTACGGTAGTAAATGAGGTATTAACAAAGGATGGGCAGGTTGCTCAGACCATGAAAGAGAATGTTAGAATATCGCCAAAAGAAAATTTAACGATCAGGCAACACACAGCTGAAATTATTAATCCTAAGTTATGGTCTTTAACCGATCCATACCTTTACACTATTAAAACTACATTAATTACTAATGGAAAAACCATAGATGAAATTACTACCCCCTATGGCATCCGATGGATCAGTTGGCCTATCGGCGATACGAAATCAAAACAATTTTTGCTCAATGGTAAACCTGTTTTTATCAATGGGATTGCAGAATACGAACATCAAATTGGTCAAAGTCATGCGTTTAGCGATGAACAGATCAAAACAAGAGTTGCACTTATCAAGGCCGCTGGCTTTAACGCCTTTCGGGATGCCCACCAGCCTCATAACCTCCTGTATCAGACCTATTGGGATAAATTGGGCATCCTTAGCTGGACACAAATGGCCGCTCACATTTGGTACGATACCCCAGAATTTAGAAAAAACTTTAAGTTATTGTTAACAGATTGGGTTAAGGAGAGAAGAAATAGTCCATCGGTAGTTTTATGGGGATTAGAGAATGAAAGTACACTCCCAGAAGATTTTGCCCGAGAATGTACCGAATTGATTCGAACTCTTGATCCTACGGCCTCTTCACAGCGTAAGGTTACCACGTGTAATGGGGGTAGTGGTACCGATTGGAATGTGCCCCAAAACTGGACAGGAACTTATGGCGGAAATCCACAGACCTATGCAGAGGATTTAAAAAAGCAGGTATTGGTAGGCGAATATGGTGCATGGAGAACAATAGACCTACATACCCTAGACAGTGCATCGAAAGGGTATACGGAGAACCAGATGACCACATTAATGGAGACTAAGGTTAGGTTAGCAGAATCAGTTAAAGATGAGGTGGCCGGACATTTCTTCTGGTTGTTTAACTCACATGATAATCCTGGTAGGGTGCAGGGCGGTGAAGGTTTAAGGGACATTGATCGGGTTGGACCCGTAAATTACAAAGGAATGTTTACACCTTGGGACGAGCCCACCGATGCTTTTTATCTATTTAGAAGCAATTATGCTCCGAAAGAGACTGAACCTATGGTTTATATTGTTTCGCACACATGGCCAAACCGTTGGAATAAGCCTGGAATAAAAGATAGTATCATCGTCTACTCTAATTGCGATGAAGTAGAACTTTTTAATGATGTTGATGCAAGATCACTAGGTAAAAAGAAACGTGGTGGCGTGGGGACGCATTTTCAATGGGACAAAGTAAATATCGAGTATAATGTACTGTATGCCATCGGCTATGTGGACGGTAAGGCAGTGGCTAAAGATTATATCGTACTGCAAAATCTTCGCCAATCGCCCAATTTCGTAAATCTTATCGATGATCAAAAGGTAACAACACCAACCAAAGGATATCAGTATTTGTACCGTATAAATTGCGGTGGACCAGAGTATACCGATCAAAATGGGTTAAAATGGGCGGCTGATCGTCAGCTTACAAATAAAATGCATGTTGGATCATCATCTTGGGCAGCCAACTTTGTTGGTGTACCATCCTTTTTTGCTAGTCAGCGGAGAACTTTTGATCCAATAAAAGGCACAGCAGACTGGAAAATTTTCCAGACTTTTAGGTATGGAAGAGATCAGTTAAGCTACCATTTCCCGGTGCCCGATGGTGAATATTTGGTTGAGTTATACTTTATAGAACCTTGGTTAGGAACTGGAGGTGGATATGATGCTTCGGGAATGCGCTTATTCGATGTAGCTATTAACAGCAAAACGGTGTTGAAAGATGTGGATATATGGAAAGCAGTAGGTCACGATGCAGTCCTTAAAAGAACAGTTAAAGCTACCATTAGAGGTGGGAGCCTGGTTATTTCCTTCCCCCAAGTTAAATCTGGTCAGGCGGTGATTTCTGCCATTGCCATTTCCAGTTTAAAAAAAGACAGTAAGCCTGCCCCACAAAGTGAGTCGATTGTACAGGAGTCGAATGCAAAGGCTTTAAGTTGGCTAGACATTGGCGATCCGCAATTTGCTGACGCTACGATCAGTATTACTTCATTGCCTGCGAATTTATATGGGGCAGATTGGTTTCAAAGTTCATCAGCAAAACGCACACTAATTTTTAAAGTTGGTGCCTCAGCAGACGTTTTTGTTGCCCTATACGGAAATGATAAACCGAAAGTGCTACAGGATTTTGAAGATACAAAAACGAGTATAGTAAATAGTTTAGGGCAACAATATAAAGTTTATCGAAAAAGGTTTGAAAAGGGAAAACAAATTGTGCTGGGGGATTATGCTGTTATAGTAGCCGTTTTACCTGAAACTAATTTAGAACCAGCTTACGATTTAAAAACTACAGTTACCTATAAAGCTTCTGAAGCTGTTTTAACGGGAGCAAACGCTGTTAAGGAAGAACTAATGGGCAAGACCCGCGTTACGTTTAAGGCAGCAAAGGGCGCCGGACTAACGTTTAATGTGTCGGTTGGCGTTGCAGATACCTATTCCCTAACCTTGAAATATCATAATCCAACCACTGTTGATCTTAAAGCTAGATTAGAATTTACTCAAGCAGATGGTACGATACTGAAAGTTCAGGACATCATCCTTAATCCAACTAAGCCTGGAAAGTGGAACTATTTAACCACAACTACAGGCAGCATGATCAATGCAGGTAATTACAAAGTAACCATTGTTGCCATGGACGCGAAAGACCTAACCATCGATGAGCTAGCGGTGCAGTAGACCTAAGTTCATTCGTCACTATGACGCTCCAAGCCCCATGCTTTTAATACGAAGCGCGAAACTTCAATTAAACACTAAATCCCCTTTTTGCTAAATGGCTGGTAGCACCTAGTGCATTTGTCCCTTGGAATTTAGACAATTTCATTAATTCTTGCCTTTAGCTTTGTCTCAATTAGTGAAAGAGGAGAAGCTATACCATTGACGTATTGTACATTACCCTCCATTTTTCCTTCTATTGATAATTGAATAAAACTTGCTTGACTTTGAACGGCATTAACTTTAAATCTTTCAGCCTCATTGTCATAAATTAGATACGGAGACCCAGAAGAGCCAAACCTAAAATAGCCCTTAATTAGATATCGTGTACCGTCCATGGTGTAGATATTGTCAAGCACATCCTTTTGCTGGCTAAAGTTGTCTAGGATGCCTTCTATCCTTGCTTCATTGATTATTCTTCCCAAATTGTCGAAAGGAGCTGTCTGAAGGCAATAATAATTTTCTGTGCCCGTGTCATGTAACTGAAAATCCACTTCAACGGAAGGCAATTTATCTACTATGTCATTGTGAGTATTTACAATTTTATAAATTGCAAGGTCTTCATTGACACACTCATCCAGCAATTCTAGTTCAATTAAGAATGTGTATCTATTTAGACTTGGTTCATGGAATGAGTTGCTAGGAGAAAAATGCACATTTAATAATGGGTCATCACAAAAAGCATTATTTCTAAAAGTTGTAACAAGGTAGGGTTTACAACAATTTTCTGAATGTAATTTGGAAAATCTTCTGTCGACCTTCGCAAGATCTAAGATTTTCACTAACTGCTCAATCAAAGGTTGGTTCCCCCCTCCATTAAATACTCGTTTTGAAGTCCCTGGAATTGAAGTATAATGTTGGTTAAATAGTGGAAGGTCGTTTGGGCTAACTTTTAGAGTAAGTTCATTTTGGAAGAAAGTGTCCGAAATTAGAAGTGGGAGCCCGTCTAATGACCTTAGATTATGTGCTACGCTAATAACTAGACCGTTTCCAATATGAAACGCACAAATATTATTTGCAAATGCAATATTGTTTCCGTTCAAATTATAAACAGACATAATTCTAAAAAGAGGAGAGTTATTCTCGTCAATTAATTTAAGCTTTTTATCTTTCATGTTGTCGTTATTTATGCATTGGTCTTACCTTCCCCAGCCAGCCGAATTTAACGGTTAAGATAAATTTACTAAAAAATTGGAAAGGTAGAAGAGGGTTTCTCGCTAAGTTTTGCAAGCCTTTGTTAAGTGCGGCTAGCCTTTATTCTTGTTATTATCGGAGATGATTAGAGTACCAGTAAAGGAGTCCAGAAAATCAAATAGATTTAATTTACTTCTTCTAAATGGCCCCATAAAAAATAACGGTAAAACCCTATAAACTGTTCTTCCGGCGATTTGTCCTAAACTACATCTTTCACCAGCTCTATTTACTACTTTCGTTCTTGTTACATATTTACCCAAAGTTTTTTGGAAATTTAAATCGAGAATAATGAAATAAAGAAAATAAGGAGGAATTATAATAACGTACATTAATTGGTTAATTGTTTGTTCGCCAACATATGGTGTTAAATAATCTAATAAATAAGATAAAAGTAGGACTATTAGAATTATAGTAACTAAGTCTATAATGCAACTTATAGTTTGTAGATAATTATTAACTCTTCTTTGTAAAACTGTCTCTTCAATTGTTGATTTTTCTTCTTTTTCCGATGATAATTCAACTCTAAAGGTTTCGAATTCTTTTTGGTCGAGATTTCTATTGGATATTTCGCTTTTAGCGGCTTCTATGGCTAATGACTGGTAACTATCTCGGTTTACAGTCACAACATTAACCAGTTCTTTATCAGACATTGCTGACATAATTTTTGAGAACTCATTTATCATGTTTACTTAAATATTTTCTTAAAACTAGATTTATGGTATTAAGGAACATTAAATTTGTCCAAAAATGAAATAATTACTTCTTAAAAAATTACGGTTTTCCGTAAAGTATCCTTGTGCATAAATCATGTTTGAAATGCCTGTTAGTTTGTGTAATGAAAGGTATGCACCCTGCATTGCCACTAGCGCCCTGGGGCTTGCCGAAGTTGGTGGGCTTGCGTTAATTTTTTATGCAATATAACAGGTTGAAGATAAATTTCCCACCAATTTTGGCAAACCTTTGTTAGGTGCAGCTAAACCTATTGCGAATATGCAATTAATCATGTATACAAATCAGCTGTTTAATTTACTATTATTGTTAGTATAATAACTAATAATATTAGTATGTTTGTGCTTTTAAATAATGAAAATAGTTAGTTTTGTTCTTAAAGCAGATTGTTATAAGAATACTCTTCATTTTTTGTAATTTGCAAACAAAATTTATCCAAATAGAATAGTGGAAGTAGTAGAGAATTTACAGAAGGGATTACAAGCTATTGGTTTTCAGAGTGATAATTCTGAGAAGGCATCTATTGTTTTTGTTTCGGAATTAAATAATGTAAATCATTCCCTTTTACCACTCCAAATTCTTGAATTAGAAAAAGCATCGTTATTCAAAGCAGATGCTGTATTTTTTAGGTACTTTGAAGATGAAAGACCTCCACTTCCACAAGTCTATATTTATGATAACTCACATAATAATATAACCTTAGAATATTCTCAAATTCATAAAGACTTATGGAGTAACTGCCATATTCCTACATTTATAGTTGTTGAAAATGGAAAATTAAAATTTTTTGACTGTAGAAAACCTGTTAGCATAAATATAAACGGAGGGATTTCCACTAAAGAGGTTGCTTCAATAGATTTAAATAATATAGAAGAGTACGCAAGCGTAATTGAAAAGTATAATGCCGAAAAATTTAGGAATGGTAGTTTTTGGGAGAGTGAGGAAGCCCATAAGCATTATTTATATGGTAAAACTGCTTATACAAATTTAATAGATAAATTAAAGTCTTTAAGGAAGGGTTATAATCAAAGTTTCAGATTATCCTCTGAATTGTTTGATTATGTAATAATTATTTCAACCTTAATTAAATTTCTTGAAGAAAATGGAATTGATTCTAATGGCACGAACTTATCAAGTGCTTTTTTTCAAGAAGAGGTCCAATGTAATTCATTTATAGAAATCTTACAGCAAAATAAATTAGTACCAATTCTAGATAAATTAGCATTAAAATTTAATGGAGGAATTTTTAATTTATCGGATGCTCAAAAAACTGAATTGAGTAATGCTAACTTATCTAAAATCATTAACTTTTTTGATCCAAAAATTAATCATAGAGAACAGTATGTTTTGTGGGATTTATACTCTTTTAAACATATTCCTGTTGAGTTGATAAGTAATATTTATGAAGAGTTTTTGCCAGCAGAAGATAAAGGCGCAGTATATACACCACAGTATTTGGTAAATTTTTTAATTGATGAATGTTTGCCAGTTCCAAACCAAAACGACTTAAATAACTCTAAAGAATTATACAAAAGAACCATAGATGTCAGCTGTGGTTCGGGAATTTTTTTAGTGAATAGTTTTAAAAGATTGGTTCAGATATATAAAATCAATGAGTTTTACAAAAAGAAATCCCTACCTCAAAATATAAGCATAAATGTCCTTCAGAAAATATTACAAGATAATATTTTCGGAGTCGATGTAAATAAAAATGCAGTAGAACTAACCAAGTTTAGTTTGCAGTTATCACTTTGTCAAATGCTTTCTCCAAAACAAATTTGGACTGAATTGTCGTTTCAGGATTTAGGCAGCAATAATATTTTGCGAAAGGATTTTTTTGATTTCATAGTTGATGAAAATGTACATGGTAAATTTAATCTGGTAATTGGAAATCCACCTTTTAACCCACCGCCGAAAGAGGATGGGACAAAGTATAAAAATTCTGAATATTTTAATCAAATTGTTGATAAACACGATATTAAACCATATCCAATAAAGGATCATAATTTGGCATTATTATTTCTTCAATTGTCCACGAAGCTGTTGAAGAATAATGGTCTACTATGCTTAATTCAACCAGCAATACCACTTTTGCATAAGAAAAGCAATTACACTTTTAGACAAAAACTTTTCCAAGAAAATAATGTACTTCAAATTATTGATTTTACGACACTAAGAAGAGTTCTGTTCCCTTCGGCAACAGTTCCTACCTGTGCAATTTTTATAGAGAATACCCAAGATAAGAAAGGTGATATTATCCATGTTGTGGTTAGAAGAACCAATCCAAGTAAAGAAAGATTGTATTTTGAAATAGATAATTATGATATGCATTCTGTCAATCTTCTCGATGCAGCAAATAGTTTTAGTTGGAAAAGCAACTTGTTTGGTGGGTACAGATTACTTAATTTAATTCAGAGAATAAATTCCAATCCAGAAAATATAAAATTAGAGAAGTATATCAAGACACCTCATATTGTTAAAAAATACCTTGACTTAAAAGATAAAATAGATAATTCTAAAGGAGTTTATTTCGAGACAAAAATTACAGAAGGTGCTTTCCCAAAATATGTTAGCGCTAAAACAAAAGGCAATGCATTAATTTTAGGATTGCTAGAAAAGGAAGAAAAAATAAAATTTTTAAGAGAATATTTTGATAATAATTCAAGCTTACTTTCTTCTTTTATAGCAGGGACTAGTTCAAGACAAGGTTTGGATAGACCGTATGATGTTTTAGTCTCTGACTTTTTAAGTTTACCAATTTTGGACGATAGACAATCTTTGACTTTAGCAGATAAAATTTTAACAGATGACATCGCTAAATATAAAATTAGAGAATTTGGGCAAGGAGAAAATTCTTTAACCAATAAAGAAATTAAGGTAAAAAATGATAAAATTCCAAATGAGATAACTGCCTTTGCACAAGTTTACACAAGTGCTTTGAATTCCATTTATTCCAACACTGAGAAAATATCATTAAAGAATGTTTATAATACAACTGCTTGTTTTGTTTTACGTTTTGAATATGGCAAGGGAGGTCCCGATATTATCCAAGAGATTGAAAATAGTGATAAGAACTTTCTTTCTTTAATCAATGACAGTAATAGAAGAGACGTTCTTGTTAAGAAGATTTGTATAATCTATAGCCAGAATATAATTTTTATAATAAAACCTAAACAATTAAGATATTGGCTTAAATCTACCGCGTTATTAGATGTAGATACTACATTGACGGATATAATTAACCTTAATTTAGCTAAGAATGATTAGTAGAAGAGCGGAGGTAAATAATCCTGTCGGTGCAACAAGTATTCCCCTACAACCGCTTATTGAAAATATTTTAATATTTATAGATAAATATTTACCGCAATTTCCAACATCTTTGGTCAAATCCAAAACAGTTGGAGAAACAGAAGTAGAAAAATTACTCAACCAACAATTAATAGATTTTTTTAATGGCCATTCTCCTGATTTTAATCAATATTTAATATATCGTTTTATTTTTAGAAAGGATGACGAAAACAAAGGAAATAATTATAAGCCAGACATAGGTGTCACAATTTGGAACAAGGATCAATCATTTTCTGAAGTGAAATCATTCTTTCAGATAGAGTGTAAAAGATTGCCAACTCCAAATATTTCAAGTTCTAGAGGAGAAAAAGAGTATGTTATTGGGATTGAGGAAAATACAGGAGGAATTGAAAGATTTAAGAATAATAAACATGGTTCTCATCTTGAAGAAGCCGCTATAATTGGTTTTGTTCAAGAAGATGCACTAGAAGTATGGCATGATAGAATTACAGAGTGGGTAGGTTTTGAAATTACAAATACAAATTCTACTTGGAAAATACAAGACCATTTAATTTTGAATTATAAAGGTGCTATACTTCATAAGTATGATTCCACTTGTCATAGAGCAAAGGGATTGCCTATAAAACTTCATCATTTTCTTCTAAACTTAGTAAGCGAATAATGCTATAAAATTATTCGATTTTATCCGGTTATCTCCGACTAATTAAAATATAATTCCCATCTTTATAGTGCAATCTACGTTGGAGGAATCCAACAAATTTTCTTACTCACGATACACTCAGGCAAACTGGTGAAAGTCCAGCATCATTTCGGTTCTCCGACGTAGATTGCGGTGACCTGGGTGCGTGTTAAACTTTTTTTAAAATGCAATCTACGAAAAGTCAAGAATTGGGTTCAATCCCAACAGCCAAAATCATCCAAGAACTTCAACCAAACAAAACGTGCACATGCGGAGCATGTGAGCCGAGGAAACCTAAACGTGCAGATGGAAAACGTCGGCTCAAAGTTTCGCCAAAATTGGTTGTTCATCAACGAGCTTGGATAAAAGAAGATAGTGTTTATGATTATGTGCCACAAATTAGATTGGTAGGGCAGTGGTTGAGAAGCACAGGTTTTGAAAGTGGGCAATACGTTGTAATTTCTGCAAGGAAAGGAAAACTTATAATCGAAATTGAGAATGACTGATCTCTCGTTATGAACCCGTTGGCATTTGCTTACGGGTCATAATTTTTGAAAGAGATTAATTTTTTCTAGGATATCAACTAATTCTTTTTTGTCATTAATTCCGTCAATAATCAATTTATGGTATTCAAATCTATTAGAGAAAATTTGCTTAAGTTTATTAGCAGTCCATTCTCCTAATTTTCCTCTATTACTGTTGAGCCCAGGACTTTTTGGGAAGTATGTTTGAATAAGAAAAATTCTTGCATTAGGATTTTCCTCTAAATAAGGCCATAACTTTAAAACATTTGTATTTGGATGTTTTTGAGACGTTTCTATTTCTATAAATACGAATGAGTTTTTATTAATTTCAACCCACTTATCTACTTTTCCCCAAGTATTTAATTTGAATTGTTTTCCAGTAAACTCAATGTTTATTTGTTTCGCAATAAATTCAGAAACATGTATTTCATCCGGTAGACTCATTTTAATAGCTGAGGTCTTTATGCATCATTTTATTTACGATTGAAAGGTATGCGCCCAGAATTACTGCTAACTCCTAAATAGGCGAAACTACCATTCTGTTCATAATCTCCGTAATAATTTGAAATTAAAGGTTTTAAACAATAAATCCAATTTCATTTTTTATATTGTTTAGCTGGTACTTCTACGGAAGATGTTTTAATTACAATGTGATAGCTCGTTATGATAATATGATACAATAGCTGGCTAAAATATGAGATTAAATCTGTTCAGCTGGCGTTGATATTTGTTTTAAACCAATTATTAAATGGAATGCCCTTGGCATAACCCACTGTAAGTATGAAGGGTCTTCCTATTTTCGATCTTGCAATTATCGTGATCTACCTGTTGGGGATGATCTTGGTGGGCTTTTACTTTTCCAGAAAAAACAAAAACTCCGAACAGTTTACCAAGGCATCCGGCCTTATCCCCGGTTGGGCAATCGGCATGTCGATATATGCTACTTTTTTAAGCAGCAACACATTTTTGGGCGTACCCGGAAAAGCTTTTGGTGGCAATTGGAATGCCTTTGTTTTTAGTATCTCCATGCCATTAGCTGCATGGATAGCTTCCAAATACTTTGTGCCTTTTTATCGAAATACTGGAGAAATCTCCGCTTATACACATTTAGAACATCGTTTTGGGCCCTGGGCGAGAGCCTATGCCGTGATCTGCTTTTTGTTAACGCAATTGGCCAGAATGGGCTCCATTTTTTTTGGGATCGCTTTAAGTTTACAGGCATTAACAGGCTATTCGATGCAGGTAATTATGGTGGTGATGGGAATTTGCATCATTATTTATACGGTAATGGGGGGTATAGAAGCGGTAATCTGGACTGAAGTGGTACAAGCTGTGGTTAAAACCTTTGGTGCATTACTTATTCTATACCTCATTATTTCGAACATGTCTGGTGGAGTAAGTAAAATAATAGAAATCGGAAAATCAGCTGATAAGTTTAGCTTGGGCAGTTTTTCGCTTGATTTTAAATCCTCTTCCTTCTGGGTAGTACTGCTCTATGGCTTTTTTATTAATCTGAATAATTTTGGGATGGATCAAAATTACATCCAACGTTACCATACTGCTTCATCAAGCAAAGCAGCTTCTAAATCGATATGGTTATGCGTTTGGCTCTATATCCCTGCTTCTCTGCTGTTTTTTATTATAGGATCGTGTTTGTATGCCTACTACGAAGTTAATCCCGATTTGATTTTGGCCATTAAGCATCAGGTGGCCGTAGAACGATTGCCGATCACTGCATCAGCAAACGAAATATTAAAATTGCAGAATACCTTGGTGCCGGCAGATTATGGAGATAAAATCATGCCTCATTTTATGGTCAATAAGATTCCGATCGGATTGGTTGGTCTAATTGTATCTGCAATTCTCTCTGCCGCGATGAGCACCATCAGCTCTGGAATGAATGCTTCAGCAACAGTTTTTTCGGTTGATATTTATAAAAGATATTTCAAGCCCAACATTACCGATAAACAGAATCTCTCACTCTTGCATATTGCAACGGTCGTTTTTGGTCTCTTGGGGATGATTGCCGGCATAGCAATGATAGGGGTAAAGAGCATTTTAGATGTGTGGTGGGAACTTTCTGGCATTTTTGCCGCAGGGATGCTCGGTCTGTTTTTATTGGGTATCATTAGTAGGCGAACAAAAAACCATGAGGCCATTACGGCAACAATTATCGGAATCATAGTAATCATATGGATGACCTTATCTCATTTTCTGCCCCCAGCCTATGAGGCCTTCAGAAATCCATTACATAAGAATATGATTATTGTTGTTGGAACCTTAACCATTTTCCTAACAGGAATAATTTTAACGAAAGTAAAGAAGGGCAGAGAGCATGGAGCGAAGAGCGCCTAGCGCCCCATGCCCCATGCGCTCTGCAGACATAAATTTAACACCCCATGTGTTTTTCGATAAGCGTTAACTAGACGCTTATCGCAAGACGCCTAACGCAAAACTCCCAAAATGGAAAATTCACAAAAAGGTTTCATCCCGGTAATGCTTACCCCTTTTTTAAGCAACGGAAATATTGATTATGCGGCATTAACCCAGCTCACAGAAATTTACCTTCAGGCGGGTGCCGCCGGTCTTTTCGCCAATTGTTTGTCGAGCGAAATGTTCGAATTGAGCAACGTAGAACGGATCCAGGCCATTAAACATATTATAAATGTAGTAGGGGGCGAAGTACCGGTAATTGCTACGGGAACCTTCGGCGGACCAATAGAAAAACAAGCAGCATTTGTTAAAGAGGTTTATGATACCAAAGTTGAAGCAGTAATCGCAATTACCAGTTTATTGGCCGCAGAAGATGAATCAGATACAATTTTTAATGATCGGGTTTTTGAACTGTTAAGCCAAACAGAACAGATTCCAATGGGATTTTATGAGTGTCCGGTGCCTTATAAACGATTAATCAAGCCCACCCAACTCCAAGACTTTGTGGCTACCGGAAGAGTAATTTACCACAAGGACACAAGTTTGGATCTAAACCAGATCAAAAAGAAATTAGAACTCACTAAAGATCGGAAATTCGGACTTTATGACGCCTATATTGTTCACGCTGTCGATTCGCTCAAGGCGGGTTCGTCAGGCTTATCCTGTATTCAGGGTAATTATTTTCCAGAACTGATTGTCTGGCTGTGCGATCATTACAACGATGCTGATTTAGTAGCTGAAGTAGGCATCGTACAACAATTTTTAATTGATAATATGGATGTAATGCACAATGTTTATCCCATTGTGTCTAAATATTTTCTTCAAAAAAGAGGGTTAAAAATTTCGACTTTTACAAGGAGGGAAGTTGGTATGTTTACTCCTGCCATTGTTAAAGACGTAGAGAACTTATTTAAAGACTATACAGCTCTTCTGAGCGATTTTAATATAAAGGTTATAATTTAGATGGCTCTCCAATTGTGTCATGCTGAGGCTCTCGAAGCACAACTTACCCTCAGTTTTTAAGATGTGGGTTGCTATGGTTTCAGTTTAATTTATCGCTCATTTCGGTCTTCGAGAGCCTCAGACTGACATTTCTTTTATCGCAATGATCAATGCACCAATGAACTAAAGGTGATAATTTAAAAGGCTCTCCAATTGTGTCATGCTGAGGGTTTCGAAGCACAACTTACTCTAAGTTCAATTTATTGCTTGTTTCGGTCTCCGAGAGCCTCAGACTGACATTTTTTTGTTCATCGCTCAACGCTCTACGCTTATCGCCCAACGCCAAGCGCTTCCTCGCTATTCGTTCAAATACTTCCTCTTATAATCCAGCGGTGTCATCCCGGTTACTTTTTTAAAGTGCCTGTAGAAGTTAGACACATTATTAAACCCACAATTAAAACAGATCATCTCCGTGGGTAATTTATTTTCGATAAGGAACCTACAAGCATGGCTTACCCTAATCTCGATCAGAAAATCATAGTAGGTTTTTTTGGTCATTAGTTTAAAATAGCGGCAAAAAGAAGTGATACTCAAGTTGCTTAACGATGCCACTTCTTCCAAACTAATATCTTTTTTATAGTTGGTAAGGGTATAAGTGCAAATTTTGTTTATTCGTAAGGTTTCTGATTCATTAGATTGGTAAAAGGTATTTTTACTTGTGATAATCGCATACTCATCAGTTTCTGCCAACGTTTTTAAAATGGTTAGTAGGATGATGATTCTATCGAGGTTAGTGGCATGGATAGCTGTGCCCATCAGCTCCGCTAATTTGTCTTTAGTTTTCCCATGAATGATCATCCCGCTTTTAGCCTTTTCAAACAACTTCGGAATGAGATAGGCTTCAGGTAGATTAAGTAAATATTTGCCCAAACAATCCGGTAAAAAATGGATCACCATCGCCTCTACCTTTAGATCGGGATTATGCTGAAAATATTCGTCTTTACAACGCCAGGTGTGGGGCAGATTTTCGCCCAATAAAACCATTTCATCCGAAGCAAAATTACTGATGTTGTCTCCTATAAATCGGACCCCCTCGCCTCTGATATTATAGTGCAGTTCGAGCTCGGGATGATAGTGCCAAACGTTCCCGAAATCTGGCTTGATATCATGGCGAATACTGAACGAACTTTGCAAAGTAACCGGAACCTTATGAAAATGAGGTTTCATAATAATTTATAAATTTTAATTTTTTTTTGACTCGATCTTTTTGATGAAAATTAAATCCTATCGAGTTAAAGATAGCTCATTTTATGATAACATCCTATATAAAGTTGATAAAAACTAACAGAAATTAACGTTTTTGATTGCTGAGTTTTGTATATAGCCCTATAAGCTATAACCAAAATATAAACCGACATTCTATTTTTATATAAATAGCGTGTTCATTAATGAATATGAAACAGGGTGTACTAGGACAAATTTTACTCGTTTCTAGCGGAGATCTGAGGCTTTCGGCAAATCAAAATTGCTGGGCTGCCCAACTCCAAATGGAGCAGAATTTAACAGCAGCAATTGAGAGATTTGGCTGGACTGTTAAACGTGCCCATCCCTACAATCAAAATAAGAAACACGGCTTTATAGATTCACAAAGAATGGGCATGGATATTTTCCGTGATATCAACCCAGATCAACCCTTAATTGTTGCCGAAAGTGTATGGCAATATTCGCATCATGTATTGGCAGGATTAACCACCCATCGTGGCCCGATTTTAACGGTAGCCAATTGGAGCGGCCAGTGGCCCGGTCTTGTAGGCATGTTAAACCTAAATGGATGCTTAACTAAAGCAGGAATCAACTATAGCACCTTATGGAGCGAGGATTTTAAAGACGATTTTTTTGTTAACGGCTTACAAGAATGGCTTTCGACAAAAAAGATCAGTTATGATCAAAGCCATGTAAAGGATTTTAGCTTAAGTAAAATACCTCTTGCCGACGAAAAGAAGGGAAGAACCTTTGCCCGTGCACTAAAAGAAAGAAAAGTGATCATGGGAGTTTTTGACGAAGGTTGCATGGGAATGTATAATGCCATCATCCCCGACGAACTTTTGCACAAAACCGGATTTTTTAAAGAACGCTTAAGCCAGTCGGCACTTTACGCAGGTATGCTCAGCGTTTCAGATACGGAAGCCCAGTCGGTGTTGGATTGGCTTCTAAAAAAAGGGATGCAGTTTAATTGGGGAACCAATGAAGAAACAGAATTAACAAAAGCACAAACTTTACAGCAATGTAAAATGTATATCGCCGCTGTGCGTATTGCCGACGATTTTAGCTGCGATACCATTGGCATTCAATATCAACAAGGATTAAAAGATTTAACCGTGGCCAGTGATTTGGTAGAGGGACTGTTAAATCATTCAGATAGGCCCCCAGTTTTCTCTACCGAGGGAAAAGAACTATATGCAAAATCTGCCTTGCCTCATTTCAACGAAGTTGATGAATGTGCAGGGCTCGATGCCTTAGTAACCTACCAACTTTGGAAAGAACTGGGCATGACCGGCGAAAACACATTACATGATATCCGTTGGGGCGAGCACTATAAAGGTGAAGGCATCAACGAATTTGTTTGGCTTTTCCTTATTTCGGGCGCTGCTCCTGCTGCCCACTTTATAAATGGATATGCAGGTGCAAGCAGCGACAGGCAACCTCCTATGTATTTTCGCTTAGGCGGAGGTACGCTAAAAGGTATCAGTAAGCCAGGTTTTATTGTCTGGAGCAGGGTTTATGTACTAGGTAATGAACTGCATTGCGATTTAGGAGTTGGTGAAGTGGTGGCATTGCCAACTGAAGAAACCACACGACGCTGGAATGCAACAACTCCCGAATGGCCAATTATGCATGCTGTTTTAAAAGGAGTTACCCGAGATCAGATGATGGCCAGACATAAAGCAAACCATATCCAAGTAGTGTACGCCAATTACGAAGCTAGTGCCCACGAGGCCTGTAGGGTTAAGGCAGCAGCAATGGACGAACTGGGACTGAAAGTACATTTCTGTGGAGATGTAAACTTGATTAAATAAAAACTAATAAAAAAATAAGAAAATGAGATTTTCAGCCTTTTTGTTGCTAATATTAATAACCGTTACAAACACGTTTGCCCAAAATAATCCTGTGGCAGATAAAGAGGCTTATATCAAAACAATCACGCAGCGTGCGGATAAGATTGTAGCCGTGTTAGGAATACAAAATGCTTCTGTCCAACAGAAAGTAAGCAACACCATAAGAGACCAGTATAGTAATCTAAATGATATCTATGCTGTTCGCGATTCGAATATTAAAGCCTTGAAGTTAAAATATTCAGACAAAACAGAAAGAGAAGCCGCTTTAGTAAAAACCAACACAGAGGTGGATGCAAAACTAGCCAAGCTTCATGCCAAATACCTAAAAAAGTTAGCGGCTAATTTAAGCGATAAACAAGTTGATATGGTTAAAGATGGAATGACCTATAGCGTGCTCCCGCTTACTTATAGAGCCTATCAGGAAGAAATTTTGACATTAACAGACGATCAGAAGAAACAGATCTTAGCTTGGCTAACTGAAGCAAGAGAGCATGCAATGGATGCGGAATCAGCTGATAAGAAACATGCTTGGTTTGGAAAATATAAAGGCCGGATAAATAATTACCTGTCGGCCGCAGGTTACGATTTAAAAAAGGAGGGAATAGAATGGGAAAAAAGAAGAAAACTTGCCCGTCAAGCCGACGGGGTTGCAACTAAAAATAATTAACAGTCCGATAGGTATCGGGATCAAAAACTAACCAAATATAATATGAACTCAAAATTTTTACGCAAAATTTCATTGTCCTTGCTGCTTATGCTGCTTGCAAGTACAATTTTACTTGCCCAGGACCGAAAGGTTACTGGTAAGGTAACCGAGGCAGACGGATCTCCTATACCGGGAGCAAACGTGAGCCTAAAAGGTAAACCAAGCAACGTAAGTACCAATGTTGATGGGGTATATACCATCCAGGTGCAATCTGATGCTGATGTATTGGTGATTTCCTACATCGGCTTCGTAAGGCAGCAGATTACTGTTGGCACCAGAACTAGAATTGATGTAACCATGACGGCGGAAACAAACACGTTAAACGAAGTTGTGGTTAACGTTGGTTATGGTACCGCAAAAAGGGCTAACCTGGTGGGTGCTGTATCCAGCATTAAAGCCGAAGAAATTGAGGATTTACCAGTCGCTAATTTAGGTACTGCCTTAGTTAACCGTATACCAGGTCTGGGTGTTAGTGTTGCTTCAGGTAAGCCAGGTGCAACAACGTCTATTTCGATTAGAAATCCAACGCTATTTGCTGCTTCAGGAACTTTAGGTTTAACGCAAGATCCATTATTTGTAATAGATGGGCTAACCGTTACTAAGGCAGATTTTGATAACCTGGATGCAAGTTTGGTAGACAATATTTCCTTCCTAAAAGATGCGTCTGCTGCCATTTATGGAGCTGCTGGTGCAAAAGGTGTAGTTTTGGTTACTACTAAAAGAGGTAAACCGGGTAAACCAAGAATTAGCTACTCCAATTATTTTGGTTTTTCTGATGCAACCTATAAACCGGAGGTGCTAAGTGCATATGAACACGCAAAAATGTTAAATGATGGTTTTGAATTAAATAATACGCAAAATTCATCGAGATTCTCTCAAGCAGACCTTGATTTTCTAGCTACTAATCCTTACGAAAACTGGTATGATCAATTGTGGAAAACATCACACCTAACACGTCATACATTGAATGTAAGTGGTGGAAATGATAAGGTTACCTTTTTTGCGGGTGTAAATTACTATAATGAAGATGGTAACTTCGGGGATGTTTCGATTGATAAATATGGCATCCGTTCGGGAATGGATGCAAACGTTACACCGAGCTTAAAAGTAAGTGTAAGTTTAAACGCTGATTACTCAAAAAATTTCAGGAATACGCTTAGAACTGGAAGCAGTGAAACTGAAGATCAGTTTGTAAGAGCAATGTTTTTAACACCTGGATGGGTACCACTAACGATAAATGGTTTGCCTAATAACTGGAATGCGATTAATCCTCCGGGTGCGTGGAATCCTCTGGCCTTATTTGATTCGGGAATTTACGAGCGTAACAATACCCAAGCATTAAACCTGAATGCAAGCATGGTGTACAGCCCTAAGTTTATTCCTGGACTAACCGCAAAGGTTCAATTTGGTAAAACGAATAGAAATGGGAACAGTAAACAGTATTTCCCAACCTACTCCGTATATAACTTTACTCGCACTGGGCAAAACAGCTTGTTGTTTGGCACCACATTAACATCAAGTCCAACTTCAGCCGGAGCAAGTAGCAACCGTTTACAACAGGGAACAAATTTCAATAACAGCTATCAGATTATTGGACAGTTAAGTTATGCCAAAAAATACAAGAAACATGATTTGGATGTCTTGTTATTAACTGAACAATCTGAAAGTATTTCTGATAACTTTTTGTTGTATAGAGATGGCCAACAAATTCCAGGTGTTGATGAATTTTATGCCTATAATGCATCTGCAACAACCGTACAATTAAATGGTGCCTTCGAAAGTGGTAAACGTTCGTATTTGGCTCGTTTAAACTACATTTACAATGATAAGTATATTCTAGAAAGTGTAGCACGTTATGACGGTTCGGCTAATTTCCCGCCAAATACACGTTGGGGACTTTTCCCATCAGTGGGTTTAGGTTGGAAAGTGAGTGAAGAACCGTGGTTTAAAGATAATATCAAATTTATAAACTCATTCAAATTAAGAGCAAACGTAGGTTTGGTAGGGGATGATAGAATTCAAAGCTATCAATATATTGCAAGGTTTACCCAAACAACTGGTATGTTATTCGGTTCAACCGTAACCAATGGTTTGGATCCAAATCTTTATCCAAACCCAGATATTACTTGGGAGAAATCCTTTAACCAGAATTATGGTTTTGATGCTACCATGTACCAGGATAAAATTTCTGTTGGTGTAGATGTATGGCGCAGACATACCTATGATGGTTTTGATAACTTTAGTACAACAGGTTTGCCATGGACAGTTGGTATCACCTCTGGTTTACGTAATTATGCCGTACAAAATAACTGGGGTACAGAGATTAGTATTGGTTACAGAGACAAGATCAGTAACGATTGGGGCTTTAATGTAAATCTGATCTCAGGCTTTGGTGGAAATCAACTCGTGCAAAATTATTATGCAGCAAGTGTATTAGGATCACCAACAGAATATTCTAGTTTTATGATCGGAAAGAGTTCTGACACCTTTACCAGTTCAAATTACGGATATATCTCAAAAGGTATTATCCGCACACAAGAACAAGTTGACGCTATCCTGGCCGCTAATCCGAACTACAGGATCAATGGAGTAAAGCCTCAGGTTGGATTCTTAGACTATGAGGATGTAAACCACGATGGTGTAATTACAGAAAATGATATCACAGTAATGTTTGATAATGTGGCCTCAAAGGTAAACTTTGGATTAACATTGGGTTTAACCTATAAAACATTTAGGTTCAGCACTAACTTAAACTTAAATTTAGGTGGAAAGAAATTCTTCGATTCTGAAGCTAAAAAAGTACCAACAACAACTCAGTCTGCTCCAGCGTTCTGGGCAGACCATTGGACACCAGAAAACCCAAATGCCAAATATCCAAGAGCCGACGCACCTTTTGCGAAAGAAAACTCTTCTTTTTGGGCGGTTAGCGGAACAACAAGTAGAATTAATAATATGACACTTTCTTATTCGATGCCGAAACGCATCTCAGAAAAGTTCAGAATCCCGGATTTTAGGGCATATATTACCGGAACCAACTTGTGGAACATCTACAATCCATATGGTTACAAAGACGTTAGTACTTCAAATTTCGCAAATTATCCAACCTTAAGAACCATTTCTTTAGGTTTAAATGTTGGTATATAATCAGATTTTAAAAAAAAAATAAAATGAAAAATAATATCATTTCAAACATTCAAAAATGTCTATTATTTGTAATCACAGCTACACTATTGTCTGCTTGTACAAAAGATGTTTTTGACAAAAAAGATTTAAATGGGGTTGACCCCGGGATTTGGAATTCTGAATCAACTACCAATCTTTATATTAACAAGATCTATGATGTTGTAATGCCAAATTGGCCCGCTGCTGGAGCAATCCATAATACATCTGACGAAACGAATTCTGCAACCACCGCTTTATTATACGGACAATTAACCGAGGCTTCAGTTACAGATATTGCTTCAAACAATACTGGTGATGCCAATAATAAGTATTTTACCATCCGTAGAATTAACCTTGCACTTCAAGGAATTGAAGAAAGTACATTAGATCGTGCAGTGAAATCGAAACTTAAAGGTCAACTTTATTTTTTTAGAGCCTATATTTATTTCAACCTGGTAAAACTTTACGGTGGTGTGCCGTTATTGTTGCAATCACAAGATATCAGTAGTGATGACCTTGATGTGCCAAGAGCAAAATCAAGTGAGTGCTTTGCACAAATAGCAACAGATTTGGATTCTTGTTATGCATTGCCATATTCATGGTCAGCTAGTACAGATGGCGGTAGAATTACTAAAGAAGCAGCTTTAGCATTAAAAGGAAAAGCACTCTTATATTGGGCTAGCCCACAATTTAATCCAACTAACATCCAATCCAGATGGGAAGCTGCCTACCAAGCTAATAAAACAGCTTATGATAGCGGCCTAGCAAATGGGTTCGATTTAATTGCAAACTTTTCAAATATCTTTCTTGATGAAACCACTAATAATAAAGAAAGAATTATGTGGCGTACCTATGATGCGATTACCGTTAACCCCGGAAGAGGTACCAATATTGAGAATTTGTTAAGACCTTTATCTGAAAGTAATGCAGGTGGTGGTAGTTATCAGCCAACATGGAACTTGGTACAGGCATTTACTTTGAAAGATGGTGTGCCTATTACAAAATCGGCATCTTCTTCATTTGCGTATGATCAAACGGTGTTCTATGTAAACCGCGACCCTCGTTTTGACGCCACAATTGCTTGGAACGGCGCGGTTTGGCCATTGAGTAACAAAACTGGACGTAAACAATGGAACTATCTAAATGTTACGGAAGATAATAGCAAACAAACGGCTACTGGTTTTTATATTCGTAAAATTTCTAATCCAACAATTTCTGCAACCAATTCTTTATATAACAGCAATAGTGGTGGTGGTAGCGGAATGGATTGGATAGAAATGCGTTTTGCAGAAGTTTTGTTAAACCTAGCAGAATGTGCATCTCAAACCTCCCGCATTCCGGAAGCTAAAACATTGTTGACCAAACTACGTGTTAGAGCCGGTATTGTAGCTGGCACGCAAAATTACGGTTTGAATCTAGCCAATACACCTGCAGAGATGGCAACACTGATCTTGAATGAACGCCAGGTAGAATTTGCAATGGAAGGTAAACGTTATGACGACTTACGTAGAACCAGAACCTTTCATCTTTTAACGGGTACAACCCGATTAGGATTCAGATGGACGGTTAAAGCACCAAATACAGTGGCCACTTTAGAAGCTGTTCAGCCATCGGGCGCAAAGTTTAGAGATAATATTGATATGACAAATGCTGCTCAGGTAAATACGTATTTTACACTTTCAACCGTTAACCTCGACACAACACAGCCTATCAATTTTCCTACCACGTACTATTTCTATGCTTTCCCAGTAAATTTCTTATCCTCGTCGGTTAAGCTTGAGCAGACGATCGGTTGGAATGGCGGCACATTTGATCCACTTTTATAATCGAACAAAATTTATTCGACAAATTCAAAAAAGATGAAAACAAACAAAATCACTATACTCTGCACCGTCATAACCTTGGGCCTTTTATTTGGTTGTAAGAAAATAGACGTGCCAGTGACCAATACGGTAACCGTAACGCTAAATCCAAAAGCATCAAACTATTTAACAGCAGACGCTACATTAGCTCCAAGTACACCCTTTGGTCTTAATTTTACGATTACTAGTCCCTCAGACATGGAATACGTATACGTTTCGAGAAATGGAACCATCATTACCACAGATCAGTTAACCACCGACCATAGAAGTTTCACCGCAGATAAGAGTTTAACAGCAGATGCAGCGGCGGGGGTGTATACCTATCGTATTTGGGCTAAAGACAAAGCTGGAATTTATTTGGGAGAACGTAATATCATAGTAACCGTTACTGGTGATTTCTGGTACTACACTAATAAGCAAATCTATGTTCCAGATGCAACAAAAACAGTTGGCGCCTACTACTCATCGTCAACAAACCAGGTGTTCACCTACAATGAAGTTGGAACCAAAAGCAACCTGATAGACTTTGGTTATTTCTATGATCCTACTTTAACAGGCACGCCTGCTGCAGCAAACGGACATACGATTTATGCGCTAAATATCACGCCAGTACCTTCACAACTTGCTGTTTATGATATTACAGCATTTACTAAAAATGCAACGCTGCTTAAAAAAGTAACCGCACCTACATTTGCTAACGTTAATTCATCGGCATCACTTCAAACTGCTGGAGTGGCTAATTTAGGTTCGGGAACCACTACGAGCATAAACAAGCTGGCCACCGGTAACCTCATATTGTTTAAAACGGCCACCGGTAAATATGGGATGATCCAAGTAAATTATGTGAATCGAGATCTTGTTGACGCCGGAACATTCTTAAATTTTGACGTCAAAATTCAAAAGTAATTGCTAAAAAGGCCTACATAGCGAAATCTTGTTCGTTATGCATTTTAGTATATTTGGTTAAAGGGGTACGGAGGTACCCCTTTTTTTTATATGGAAATGTTACATTTATATATGAATACTTTAATTCATAAATGTTTATCTTGCATCATACAAATTTTAAAAAAAATCACAATGTGATGTTTAAGATAAGATGGTACAGTCTTTTGGGAATATGATAGACAAAAACTTCATTTTATCCATTTATTTTTGATAAGTAAATACTTTCTAACCAAAATAAATTACTCGGATAGAGTTTGGAATAAAACCTTTCTTTGGCCATAAAATCAGCAATGCTGATATGATCTTCGAAATATCCTAACTACTCCAATGAACAACCAAATATGAAAAAGAATTTAGTAAAACTGTTGATCGTTACCTCGATAACATTGTCAGTTAACCTCGCTTTTGCTCAATACCCCAATATTCCTGCCGATGTAAAAAAAGCATCTGATGATATGATGAGAGAAGCAACCCGTCAATCAGATATTGCTTGGGAAAAAGCTAAAATTATTATTGCTCAAGAAGCCAAACAGGGCAAGCCGTATATTCCATGGGCGGGCCGACCAACAGATTTGCCGCAATCAGATTTATTAGCTTTTCCTGGGGCTGAAGGTGGGGGTGCATACAGTTTTGGGGGCCGAGGCGGAAGGGTTATCGTGGTTAAGAATTTAAATGATACCGGTCCCGGTTCATTGCGTGATGCCTGCGAACAAGGTGGGGCAAGAATAATCGTATTTAATGTTGCTGGCATCATACGGATTAAAACCCCATTAATTATCCGTGCACCTTACTTAACCATAGCAGGGCAAACTGCTCCAGGCGATGGGGTTTGTATAGCCGGAGAATCGGTGTGGATCAATACCCATGACGTAGTTGTGCGTTTTATGCGTTTTAGAAGGGGTGAAACATTTGTAGGGAGAAGAGACGACTCTATCGGAGGCAATCCAGTGGGAAATATTATGATAGACCACGTTTCGGCAAGTTGGGGATTAGATGAAAATATGTCTATGTACCGCCACATGTACAATGACAGCACTGGAAAGATCGAAGATAAATTGGCAACAGTTAATATTACCATCCAAAATTCGATATTTTCTGAGGCTTTAGATACGTGGAACCATGCGTTTGGAAGCACCTTAGGAGGCGAAAATTGCACCTTCATGAGAAATCTTTGGGCCGACAATGGGGCAAGAAATCCTTCAATTGGATGGAACGGGATTTTTAACTTCGCTAATAATGTAATCTTTAATTGGAACAACCGGTCTACAGATGGTGGCGACTATACCGCTTTATACAATATCATTAACAACTATTATAAGCCTGGACCAGTTACCAATTTAAAAGACCCTATCAGCTATCGAATTTTGAAACCCGAATCGGGAAGGAGTAAACTGCCTTACGTGGTTTTCGGGCGTGCCTACGTAAATGGCAATATCATTGAAGGAAATGCCAAAGTATCTAAAGATAATTGGGATGGTGGTGTACAGGTAGAAGACAAAAAGGGAGAACTGATGAGCTATGAACACGCTCAAACCTATTTTGCAGCAATGCGCTCTTACAAACCTTTCCCTATGGCCAAAATAACGCTTATACCAACATTGGAGGCCCATAAATATGTGCTGACCAACGCAGGTGCTAACTTACCAAAACGCGATCCGGTTGATACTAGGGTAATTGAACAGGTTAAAACTGGTAAGATTACTTATATCGAAGGTGTTACACTGCCTGAAAAAGATTTCGAACACCGACGTTTACCGAAGGACTCGTATAAAATGGGAATTTTAACCAATATTGATCAGGTTGGTGGTTATCCAGTATATGCCGGTACACCATATAAAGATTCGGATGATGATGGTATGCCCGACAGCTATGAAATTAAAATGGGTTTCAATCCAAAAGATGCTTCAGATGCCGCTAAGATTAGTAAAAGTGGATATGCTAACATTGAAGAATATTTAAATAGTGTTGTTCCCTTAAGTTCTGTAAAGCCAAATTAACATGCGCAGATCTATTTTTTGCATCATTATATGCACTGCTTTTTTTAATGCTGCATTTGCCCAATATCCAGTTATTCCAGAGGCGATGGAGAAGAAAGCCGATTCTATACTTAGAGATATAGAGCGATTATCCGAACTTCAATTTTTAAAAGTTAAGGATAAAGTTGATATCGACGCCAAAAATGGAAAACCCTACATTCCATGGGCCGCGAAACCGAGCGACCTCCCACAGGCAAAACTGTTGGCTTTTCCGGGAGCAGAAGGCGGTGGTGCCTATACTTTTGGTGGCCGAGGCGGAAAAGTATATGTGGTTACCAGTTTAGATGATAGTGGAAAAGGAACTTTACGTGAAGCCTGCGAACAAGGCGGTGCAAGAATAGTGGTTTTTAATGTTGCAGGGATCATTAGATTAAAAACGCCCTTGATCATACGGGCCCCTTACATTACGATTGCCGGACAAAGTGCTCCCGGAGACGGGGTTTGTATTGCCGGAGAGTCAGTTTGGATAAATACCCATGATGTAGTGATCAGATTTATGCGTTTCCGTCGCGGTGCCACAGATGTTACCCGAAGAGATGACGCCATTGGAGGCAATCCTGTTGGAAATATCATGATAGATCACGTTTCTGCAAGTTGGGGATTGGACGAGAATATGTCTATTTACCGCCACGTGTACGACGCAAAAGACGGATCGAAACCAGAAAAACTTCCAACTGTAAACGTAACCATTCAAAACTCCATATTTTCTGAAGCCCTAGACACCTATAATCACGCATTTGGGAGCACTATCGGTGGATTAAACAGTACTTTTATGCGTAACCTATGGGCCTGTAATATTAGTCGCAACCCTTCTGTTGGCATGTATGGCGATTTCGGTTTTGTAAACAATGTTGTTTTTAATTGGTGGAATCGCAGTGCTGATGGAGGTGATAATGCCTCATTCTATAGCTTTGTTAACAATTACTATAAACCAGGGCCGATTACTCCACCCGGAGAACCCATCTCTTACCGGATCCTCAAACCAGAATCAGGAAGGGATGCGAAATTCAGGGGAACTTTTGGTAAAGCATACGTAACCGGAAATGTTATTGAAGGAAATGAAAAAGTAACCAAAAATAATTGGGATGGGGGGGTGCAACCGGAAAGAAATGGTGATAAACAAAAATTGTTGGATTCTATCCGCACAAACACTCCATTGCCAATGGCTAAAGTAAGCTTAATTAGTGCAACCGATGCCTATACCTATGTATTGGCAAACGCCGGATGTACGTTGCCCAAACGAGATCCAGTGGATATAAGAATTATCGAACAAGTTAAAACTGGAAAAATAGACTATGTAGATGGAGGTAAAACCGGATTGGGTAAATCTTATATCAAACGCCGTTTACCAGAGGACTCCTATAAAAAAGGAATAATTTCTGATATTAGTCAGGTAGGTGGATATCCAAATTACCAAGGAAAGCCTTATATTGATACGGATAATGATGGAATACCAGATGATTGGGAACTGAAAAATGGATTGAATCCCAAGAATGCAACAGACGCTGAAAAAATTACAAAAACAGGCTATGCAAACATTGAAGTTTACCTGAATAGTTTAGTGGATATTAAGAAAGTTAAACCATAAGCGATTAGCGTTCCAAAACGTCTAACGCCACACGCCTAACCATTACATTTTGGACAATAAACGTTATAACAACAGTAATAATTTTAAAAGTTTAATTAGCTTTTGGCTCATTAAGCCTATCACTTTTGTATTTTTTGCATTATTTATTTGTTTATCGGCTGTTGCACAAAATAAAAAGCCAGAACCTCCTAAACCTATTTTTAAGGGCAAGGATGGAAGATTTCAATACACTCCCGATTCATTAGGAAACCGCATTCCGGATTTTTCTTACAGTGGATACATGGGGGGAGACCAAGCCATCCCCTTTGGGAAAATTGAAACGGTTATAGGCAAAATAACTGGAGATGCTACCAACATCATCCAAACCGCATTAAATGATGTTGCTAAATTGCCGATTGATAAGAATGGCATACGCGGTGTAGTTTTGCTCGAAAAAGGCACTTATCAAGTTTCTGGAACGCTAAAGATAACTGCTTCTGGGGTAATCCTTCGCGGCAGCGGAATGGGAAGCGAAGGTACTGTGATCGTAGCCTCAGGTTTGGATCGTATTGGTGTAATCAGGATTTTGGGGCAAAACGATCGGAAAATAAACAATGAATTGCCAATTACCGACAACTATGTTCCGGTAAATGCTACTCAACTGAACATCTCTACGGCGAGCGGCTTTAAAGTTGGCGATCAGATAAGTATTCATAGACCGTCTACTAAAAATTGGATCGATGCACTTGGTACTGATCATTTTGGTGGTGGAATTACTTCTTTAGGCTGGAAACCTGGTCAACGAGAAATTTATTGGGATAGAAAAATAACTAAAATTGAAGGCAATACCATCACGCTTGATGCGCCAATTACTACGGCTCTTGATTCTAAATATGGTGGGGGATTAGTTTCAAAATATACGTGGACAGGACGTATCAGTCAAGTCGGGGTCGAAAATTTAAAAATACAATCTACCTATAACAAAGAAAATCCCAAAGACGAGTACCACAGATGGAATGCGATTTGTTTAGAAAATGTGCAGGACGCATGGGTGAGGCAAGTCGTTTTTGAACATTTTGCAGGAAGCGCAGTTAACATCTTAGAAACGGCAAAAAGAATTACGGTAGAAGATTGTAAATCATTAGCACCAGTTTCTGAGATTGGTGGCGAAAGAAGAAATACTTTTTTAACTACAGGGCAACAAACGTTGTTTCAACGTATCTATTCCGAGTACGGCATGCACGATTTCGCAGTTGGTTATTGCGCAGCAGGGCCAAACGCTTTCGTACAGTGCCAATCTTATTTACCCTTCAGTTTTAGTGGTGCCATAGATAGCTGGGCCTCAGGAATTTTATTTGATATCGTT
The DNA here is from genome assembly GCF_059703915.1 of Pedobacter sp. NO84. Lineage (NCBI taxonomy): Bacteria > Pseudomonadati > Bacteroidota > Sphingobacteriia > Sphingobacteriales > Sphingobacteriaceae > Pedobacter > Pedobacter sp. NO84. The sequence continues at coordinate 1,524,834 of NZ_AP046575.1, read as the reverse complement.
AATGTAGATGGACAAGCACTAAGTTTTATGAATCGTGGTCAGGATGGTCAGGGTGCAGGATGGGCGGCAGCTAACAGCGTTTTTTGGCAATGTAGCGCATCTCGGGTAGATAATTTTCAACCGCCCACCGCTCAAAATTGGGCGTTTGGTACTTGGGCGCAGTTTGCAGGGAATGGCTATTGGGATATGTCTAATGAACAAATTCAGCCAAGAAGCTTATACTACGCTCAATTAAAAGACAGAATTGGAGACGCGGCTGAGAGTAGAACAGTGCTCTTCCCCCTAGAGACCGAAGCATCTAGTAGTCCGCCAGTTGATGTTGCTCAAAAGTTAACGAAAATTGCAATCAATCCCTTGCAAACCTTGGCACAATACATTGATTTAGCGCCAAAACGGAATCCTATACCCACAAAGACAGATGTAAGGGCCATTATTGATTATGCCTATACCCAAAGAGTAAATCCACCGCAAGCAACTGCATTGACGATCAAAAATGGAGTTCTTGTTCGCGGAAATCAACTCGTTGTTGGAAATAGACAAGAAGTACCCTGGTGGAATGGAAGCGCAAGACCCTATGGACTAAAAGGAACAAAATTTCATATCACTAGATTTGTTCCTGGTCGCTCAGGAAATGGTTTAACAGACGATTTGGATTCGTTAACCGAAACGATGAAAAATGGGAATATAAAGATTCTTGATCATAATTATGGCCTTTGGTATGATCGCCGTAGAGATGATCACGAAAGGATAAGAAGAATGGATGGAGAGGTTTGGGCGCCTTTTTACGAACTACCATTTGCAAGAAGCGGACAAGGACAGGCCTGGGATGGATTAAGCAAATACGACCTTACAAAATATAATTTATGGTATTGGGACCGTTTAAAGCAGTTTGCCGATTTAGCCGATCAAAAAGGCTTGGTTCTGATTAACCAAAACTATTTCCAACACAATATTATTGAGGCTGGTGCCCATTATGCAGATTTTCCATGGAGAACTGCCAACAATATCAACAATACCGGCTTTCCGGAGCCTGTTCCCTATGCAGGCGATAAACGCATTTTTATGGCCGAGCAATTCTACGATATCAGTAACCCCGAGCGAAGAAAGATCCATGTAGCCTATATCAGAAAGTGCCTTTCAAATTTTAAGGATAACACAGGGGTGATACAGTTAATAGGCGCCGAATTTACAGGTCCACTTCATTTTGTACAATTTTGGATAGATACCATCAAAGATTGGGAAAAAGAAACGGGCAAACATCCAATTATTGGGTTAAGCGTTACCAAAGATGTGCAAGATGCGATATTGGCTGATCCGGCAAGGTCTGCTGTGGTTGATCTTATCGATATAAGGTATTGGCATTATCAGGCCGATGGAACCGCCTATGCACCACAAGGAGGACAAAATTTAGCCCCCAGACAACATGCTAGATTATTAAAGCCAAAAAAGACATCTTTTGAGGAGGTTTATCACGCAGTTGCAAGCTACAGGACCAAGTATCCCCAAAAAGCGGTAATCTACTCTGGGGATAGCTATGATAGTTTTCCCTGGGCTATCTTGATGGCTGGAGGATCCTTGCCCAACTTAGCGGGCATTAGTAATGAAATTTTATCATCGGCAGCTAATATGAAAATAGTTGCTCTTCAAGGTAATAACGCCAAACAATATGGTTTGACAAATCCTGGTGTCGCGTATATTTTATACAATGCATCTGCGGAAGCGATTAATTTGGATTTGAGCAAAGTTTCGGGAACATTTCAAGTAAAAGTATTGAATAGCCGAAACGGACAAGTAATTAGTGAAGAAAAAGTTAGTGCAGGAACTATCGTAAAAATTAATAAAGTTTCAGCTGCTGATGAAGTTATTGTTCTTAATAAAATTTAACTATGAGTTTAACCGTAAAAAAGATAACATTCATATTTCTGGTTTTAATTACCTTTTTTGGCTGTACTGAACATAAATCAGAGCGAAAAATTTCTACAGACCCTAAAAGTCTTCAGCTTTCCCCTAACAGAAGATTTTTAATGACTGGTGACGGAAAACCTTTTTTTTGGCTTGGTGATACAGCATGGCTATTGTTTAATAGATTAACTAGAGAAGAGGCTGATCAATACTTGGAAGATCGTAAACAAAAGGGGTTCAATGTGGTTCAAGCCATGCTTTTGCATGATGTGCCTTCCAGAAACGTTTACCTTGATTCGTCTGTTGTTAGAGCTAATGTTGGCGAACCTGCGCAAACTCCCGGAACCGATTATAAGGATTCTCTGGCCTATGATTATTGGGACCATGTGGATTATATCATTAAAAAAGCTGCAGAAAAAGGGATTTATATGGCACTTGTTCCAGTTTGGGGAACAAATGTAAAGGACAAAAAGGTTAAAAATGATGCCGCTGGAAAATACGCTACTTTCTTAGCTAAACGGTATAAAAATCAATGGAATATCATTTGGCTTAACGGTGGCGATATTAAAGGCAGTGATGAAAATAAAATTTGGAAAACCATTGGACAAACCCTTCGCGATAATGATAAAAACCACCTGATTACGTTTCACCCCAGAGGTAGGACAGCATCGTCTGATTGGTTCCATAATGCAGCTTGGTTAGATTTTAACATGGTACAATCTGGACATAGACGTTACAATCAGGACACCACTAAAAATGAAAAAAACCATTTCGGCCCCGATAACTGGAAGTATATCGAAGTTGATTATAAATTGAATCCTATTAAACCAACCATTGATGGAGAACCTTCTTACGAAGATATTCCACAAGGTTTGCACAATACAAAAGAACCAAGATGGACAGCAAGCGATGTAAGGAGATACGGTTATTGGTCGGTCTTTGCAGGTGCATTTGGTTATACTTACGGACATAATTCCGTAATGCAGTTGTACAAGAAAACAGATAAAAACCCCGCATATGGGCCTCGCGATGAATGGAATGTAGCCATAAATGCAGAAGGAGCAAGGCAAATGATTTACCTTAAAAAGCTCATGTTGTCTCGCTCTTATTTTGATCGGGTTCCAGATCAATCGATTATTGCAGGTACAAACGGAGAAATGTATGAGCATGTAGTTGCCACCAGAGGTAAGGATTATATCATGGTATATACCTATACAGGTAAGGAATTTAGATTAAATTCTGGAAAAATACCAGGGGAGAAATTAAAAGTTTCGTGGTTTAATCCAAGAACTGGAATAACAAAATATCTCTATACTATCGATAATAAGGCAGGAACGATACACGGGTTTAAATCACCAGACGGTGAAAAAGAAGGGAATGATTGGGTATTAATTTTGGACAAAGTATAACGATGAAGATCAGGATCAAACTTACAAAGATGATGCGGTTAGCTTTTATAGCGCTATTATTCTTTGCAATAAGCTCCTGTTCAAAAAAGGCCTATCTCTTTACCTCTTTTCACGAACCTGCCAATGAAGGGCTCAGGCTTTTGTACAGTTATGATGCCTATCATTGGAAAGATTTTGGGAGGATATTTTTGAAACCAACTGTTGGAACACAAAAAATAATGCGTGATCCTTCTATTGTACAAGGGCCAGATGGTACGTTTCATTTGGTGTATACATGCAGTTGGAAAGGTGATAGAGGATTTGGATACGCAAGTTCAAAAGACCTCATTACTTGGAGCGAACAAAAATTTATTCAGGTATTGGATAAAGAACCCACAACCGTAAATGTTTGGGCCCCAGAACTGTTTTATGATGAGGTAAAGAAAGAATTTGTTGTAATCTGGGCATCCACTATCCCATTTCGCTTTGCAAAAGGAGTAGAGGAAGAGGATAATAACCACCGGATGTATGCCATTACCACAAAAGATTTTATCAGTTTTACGGAAACTAAGCTATTTCTTGACCCTGGTTTTAGCGTAATAGATGCCGTTATCGTTAAGAAAGCCTCAAGGGATTATGGGTTGGTACTTAAAGATAATACTAGACCGAACAGAAATCTTAAGGTTGCCTTTAGCGATGAGGCCTCAGGACCATATACCCAGGTTTCGGATGCATTTACGGGGAAGTTAACCGAAGGCCCAACTGTTGTTAAAGTTGGAAGCGAATGGCTAATCTATTTTGATGCCTATGGAGATAAAAAATATTCAGCTGTTGAAACAAGTGATTTTAAAAGTTTTAAAGATGTTACACCTTTAATTACCCTCCCCGAAGGACATAAACACGGAACGATAATTAAGGTGAAGAAAAAGGTAGTTGAGAATTTGAAGAAATAAAACATATAAGAAATAACAATAAAACATATAAGAAATATAAGTTCATATAAGAAGGCTGCAACTTATATGAACTTATTACTTATATGGTTAATAACAGGAACACGATGCAGCAGAATAGGTGTAGTTTGGGTCTGAGCGAAAAGAGATTAGTTGAGAATTTGAAAAATAAAACCACGTAGAATATAGAAAAACATAGGCATATGCCAAATTATGTGTACTATGTTCCTATGTGGTAAATTGAGAGATGTGATGAGCTTTGTTGAGATTTTTGCTATCTGTTTCTTTAAGAAATGGAATAGACAAACCATATAAGACATGTAAGTTCATTTAAGGAAGATAGCTGACTTATATGGTCTTATATCCCTTATAGGGTGAAACACTGTGAAATACTATGTTGTAAGAAATAAAGATTGATGAAGGGTTTAAAAATTTACATGATTTGCATTCTTGTATTTACCGCAAAAGTAAATGCCCAAGATACCGTGCGTTACATCGGGAAAACCTTGGTTAATGCAGATTATCACCATGGGCAGCTAACGCCGGTAATGGGGGTACATAACATTCAAACTTTTAGGGCTAATCGCGAGCATCCAGAATTAGCAGAAGGTTTTGGGTTTACCTATAATCACGCGCCAATGATCGCTTATTGGAACAAGCGGTTCTATGTCGAATACCTCAGCGATAAGGTTGGCGAAAGTATCCCTCCAGGACAAACATTGGTCCAAAGCAGTGCTGATGGGTATACTTGGACTAAACCCGAGGTAGTCTTCCCGATTTATCGAATTACGGATGGAACCAAAAAACCAGGTAGGGATGACGTTGCAAAAGATTTGGATGCAGTAATGCACCAGCGGATGGGGTTTTATGTTTCAACAAACAATATCTTTTTAGTATTAGGCTTTTATGCTATTAGTTTTGACGCAAAAGACGATCCTAATGACGGAAACGGAATAGGCAGGGCGGTGAGGGAAATCCTACCAGACGGCAAATACGGACCAATCTACTTTATTCATTACAACCCCAATTGGTCTGAAAAGAATACCCGTTACCCACTTTATACCAAAAGCAAGAACAAAGCTTTTGTTGATGCCTGCAACGAGTTGTTGGCCAATAAGTTAATGACACAACAATGGAATGAAGAAGCTGATCGAAAAGATCCTCTGATTACCCTGCAAAAGCAATATAAAGCCTTCAGTTATTATCATCTGAATGATGGAAGGGTGGTTGGACTATGGAAGAATGCCTTAACAGCTATAAGCAATGATAATGGTAATAGTTGGCCCGAAAATGCAAGCAGAGCTCCAGGATTTGTAAATAGCAATGCAAAAATATGGGGACAAAAAATAAGTGATGGTAGTTTTGTCACAGTCTATAACCCTTCAGAGTATAGGTGGCCCTTGGCAATTTCAACGAGTAAAAACGGATTGGAGTATACCAACTTACTATTGGTTAATGGCGAAATCTCGGCGATGCGGTATGGTGGAAACTACAAATCGTATGGGCCACAATACGTTCGTGGAATTGAAGAGGGAAATGGGGTTCCTCCTGATGGTAAATTATGGGTAACCTATAGCATGAACAAAGAGGATATTTGGGTGTCGTCTATTCCGGTTCCAATAAAAAGTACAGCCGACAGTGAAGTGAATGAAATTTTCAATCAAATGCCGGTTGGTAAAGAATTGGAGCTATGGAACATCTATAGTCCGCTGTGGGCGAAAGTAAGCGTAGAAAATGATGGTAGTAAACGTACACTGACGTTGAGGGATAAAGATACTTTCGATTACGCAAAGGCGGAAAGATTGTTTCCAGCAAGTTCAAAGGCGGATATTTCATTTGCAATTACACCAAAACAAGTTGATTATGGCTTGATGGAAATTGAGCTACAAGATGAAAAAGGAACAGCAGCTGTTAGGCTAACCTTTGATTCGACCGGCACAATAAGTGCAAAGGCTGGAGCCCGCTATAAGAATTTCATGAAATATAAAGCAGGGGAAACTTATGATTTCAAAATCAAATTAAATGTAGCCACGCGTTTTTACACGGTAAGCGTAAATGGAAAAGAGATTTTAACCAGCTTATCTTTCGTGCCTGTGGCCTCAGTTTCCCGAATTGTTTTTCGTACAGGAGATGTCCGCCGTTTCCCTGATGTTGACACACCGGCAGATCAAACATACGATTTACCAAAGGCAGGCGAGATGGGAAAAGAAGCAGTTTATCACATCAATTATTTAAAAACAGGAAGGTTTTAAAACATATGATAAAATCAATTAAATATCTAGTGTTCGGACTTCTCATGATAGGATTTGCAAGCTTAGCACAGGCTAAAGTTCTTTTACCACAAATATTGTCTAGTGGAATGGTATTGCAGCGTGATAAACCAATTAACATCTGGGGTTTTGCTAACCCGGGAGAAAATATTGTGGTAAACTTTGCAGGACAAACCAAAACAACTACAACCGACTTAAAAGGAAATTGGTTGGTGGTTTTAGCCCCTCTTAAAACTTCTGCCCGTGCAAAAATCATGATAATTGCAGGAACAAATAGAATCATATTAACTAATATTTTGGTGGGAGAGGTTTGGGTTTGTTCGGGTCAATCCAACATGGAATATGCCATGCGCAAACTGATAAAAATTCCTACACCTTTAAATGAGAAGTTGGGCTTCCCAAAAAATGAAGTAGAGAACGCGAAAAACCAACAAATCAGGATTTTTATGGTTAACCGTAAACAACTAGCCAAACCAGATTCGGTACATAAAAGTTGGAGCGTAGCCCAAGATTCGGCGTTGCGGGCATTTTCTGCAGTTGGTTACTTCTTTGCTAAAGAACTACAACAAAAATTGGGTATCCCTATTGGAATCATCGAATCAGCAGTGAGTGGAAGTGCTATCGAACCGTGGATCGATAAGAATGCCTTTGTAATGGACGAATATTTCAAGGATAAAAAAGTAAGCAACGATCCAGGAAAATTTTATACCCCAATGATCGAGCCTCTAGCATTGTTTAAAATACGAGGTTTTTTATGGTACCAGGGCGAAACTAATTGTTTTTTAAATGAAACGATCAGCTACTCGTATAAAATGAAAGCACTGATCAATAGCTGGAGAAATGCCTGGAACGATGGTAATCTTCCCTTTTATTTTGTACAGATTGCCCCTTTTAATTACTCAAAATCAAAAGGTACGATTTCGTTAAACGAAAATACTGAACCCGAATTCTGGGAAGCCCAAGCTCAACTCTTAAGGATGCCCAATACGGGAATGGTTGTTACAACAGATTTAAACGATTACGGAGACGATCTGCACCCCACCTATAAATGGGAAGTGGGCAGAAGACTATCGCTTTGGGCATTAGCTAAAACTTATAATCAGAAAATAATCTACAGCGGTCCGATCTATAAAAATGTAACTTATGCTGGCGCTAAGGCAGTGCTAGAGTTTGAGCATGCGGATGGGGGCTTAAAACTGATTAGTAATCAGTTATTATCGAGTTTTGAAATAGCAGGTAGTGATGGTAAATTCTATAAAGCAAATACCGAAATCACTGGAAATAAAGTAATAGTTAGCGCTATATTGGTAGCCAAACCCGTCGCAGTACGTTTTAACTGGACAGAAAGCCCAACTACAAATTTTTTTAATGGACTAAATCTTCCGGCTCTGCCATTTAGAACCAATAATCCTTTAACAGCTCAATTTAAAGTTTCAACAACTAATAAATGAAAGTAAAGATTATCCTTTTCATTAACCTATTGTGTATGTTTTGCTTTGAAATTAAAGCTCAGCAAACGCAACGGGTTTACCTTTCGGGCACTGGAAATGATAAGACTGTAAATTGGGATTTCTTTTGCTCATCGGGTATGAATGCTGGAAAATGGAACACCATTCCGGTTCCATCAAACTGGGAGCTGCAGGGCTTTGGTAAATACGATTATGGATTTGCCAAAGACAGCACGCGGGGGAAAGAATACGGCTTATACAAATATCGTTTTAAGGCCGATCAAAACTGGAAAGGAAAAATAACCAATATCGTTTTCGAAGGTTCGATGACCGATACAGAGGTTAAAATTAATGGACAACTTGCAGGGGAAATACATCAGGGCGCATTTTATGTTTTTAACTTTAATATTTCAAAGCTGCTAAAATATGGGGAAGAGAATTTACTTGAAGTTAAAGTAGCTAAGCACTCTGCAAATCAATCCGTTAATGAGGCCGAGCGTAAAGCTGATTTTTGGATATTTGGAGGAATTTTTAGACCTGTATATTTGGAGATTTTACCTGAACACCACATCAACAGGATTAAGATTAAGGCTGAGGCGAATGGTAGTTTTAAGGCAATTATTAATGCTTCGGGCGATTTTGACAGAATTGGCGTTAGATTAATTGATGGTAGTGGGAAACTCGTTGGGCCATCACCCGATTTAGTTGTTGTGCCGGGTACCGATAAGGATTATTTTTATGATTGGGATTTTAAAAACCCTAAGCTGTGGTCGTCGGAGTTTCCAAATTTATATACCGCAACATTTACTTTATTTAAAAACACCAAGGCCATCCATTCAATATCTAAGAAAATCGGATTTAGAACCATTGAGGTTCGGGAGCGTGATGGAGTATATGTTAATGGGGTAAAAATAAAGTTCAAAGGAGTAAATCGACATTCTTTTTATCCATCATCAGGTCGTACAACCAGCAAAAAAATTAGCATAGCGGATGTATCATTGATCAAAGAAATGAACATGAACGCGGTACGGATGTCCCATTATCCGCCAGATGGCCATTTTTTGGATGTTTGTGATTCATTGGGCCTATTTGTGATTGATGAACTAGCGGGATGGCATGGCAACTATGATACCCCAACAGGGACAAAATTGATAGACGAGATGTTCAGAAATGATGAAAACCATCCATCTATTTTATTTTGGGCCAATGGAAACGAAGGTGGACATAATCGTGAATTGGATAAATTATTTACAGCAGAGGATCTCCAGAAACGCCCCGTAATTCATCCTTGGGAGGTTTTTGGTGGCTTCGAAACTACACATTACCGAGAATTTAATTACGGTATCGGAAACTATGATCATGGACACAACATCGTTATGCCCACGGAGTTTTTGCACGGCATGTTTGATGGAGGCCATGGAGCAGGGCTCGAAGATTATTGGAATGCCATGTGGAGCAACCCTCTATCGGCCGGCGGTTTTTTATGGGATTTTGCAGATCAGGGCGTAGTAAGGACTGATAGAAACGGAGAAATAGATACTGATGGAAATCATGCGCCCGATGGGATCGTAGGGCCCTATCATCAAAAAGAAGGAAGTTTTTTTACCATAAAAGAAGTATGGAGTCCTATATTTTTTGAAAAACGGGAGATAACTCCTGATTTTGATGGTAATTTTAGGATTGAGAACAGGTATTCCTTTACTAATTTAAATCAGTGTACATTCAGTTGGACAATTAACCAACTGGGGACCAAGCCTGCAAACGATGTTCAACAGGGTACAGCAGTGTCTCCAAGCATTAAACCTCTAGAGAAGGGCTTGCTAAAAATTAACCTTCCTGCTAATTGGAGAAACTACGATGTAATTTACATCACAGCAAAAGATCCTAAGGGTAAGGTAGTATTTAAATGGAGTTTCCCGATAATAATGCCCCAATCTGAGGTTAAAAGGTTAGTTAATATCACAGGATCAAGCCAAGTTGATGTCAAGCAAACTACCACCAGCTTTGAGGCAATAGTTGGTGCAATGCATCTATTTTTTGATAAGGAAACTGGAATATTGAAAGAAGTAAGAAATGAAAAAGGCGTGGTACCATTTAATAACGGACCCATATTGCAGGAGGGAGTAAACAATTTTAAGAACTTCAGTTATGAAAATACACCTGAAGGGCTCATTATTTCTTCTACGTTTAACAAAAAAGAAAGTTATAATACCTTAAAATGGACCATTTATCCCTCTGGTATAGTGAAAATGGAAGTTAATTATTTCCCATCTGCTTATTTCACCACTTTTGTGGGACTTAATTTTTCGTATCCAGAAACAGAGATAAAAGGGGTGGAGTACATGGGCAACGGACCCTATCGCGTTTGGAAAAATAGGATGAAGGGCAATCAGTTCGGTGTTTGGAAGAAAGATTATAACAATACGGCAACAGGGGAAGCACCGTTTGAATATCCAGAATTTAAAGGTTACTATTCCAATTTATATTGGTGTAAATTTATAGGGAAAACGCAGAGCTTTAAAGTATTTACAGATAAAGAAGATATATTTCTTAGGTTATTTACACCTAAAAAATCAAAAGATACAGAGTATGATAATATGAGCCCAACGTTTCCTAATGGAGATATATCTTTTATGAACGGGATCTCTGCAATAGGTACAAAGACCCAAAAACCAGAAACCACCGGGCCGATGGGGATGAAAAACGTGTTTTATGATTTTGAAAAGGAACCTACAAGAGCATTGAATATGACTCTGTATTTTGACTTTAGTGGGAAAGAGTGATGTAAAATGGAAGATGGAAAATGGAACATGGAAGATGGAATACGGCCTTGGGCTTCACTCTTGATGATTCTTGTAGGGGACTCCTAAAGATGTCAACCTGAGCGTAGTCGAAGACAGTATAATCTTCATAATCCGAACAATTAACTATATGAACCTAAAAATATATATCGCATTCATTAGCATTTTGTTTCTACCTCTTCAAAAGGTAGTAGCACAGGTTACCCTACAAAACACCACCTGCGAGATGTTGGCTAATCCGATAGGGATTGATGTGGTTAAACCTCGGTTTGCATGGAAAATTGTGTCAGATGAACGAAACGTAATGCAAACTGGCTATCAAATTTTAGTAGCATCTTCCTTAGAAAAACTAAATGCCAATGAGGGAGATCTATGGAATTCGGGCAAGGTTGGTACAGAGCAATCAATTCATGTGAGATACAATGGCAAAGCCTTAACAAGTCGTATGCGCTGTTATTGGAAGGTTAAAATATCAACCAATGTTGGAAATACCGATTGGTCTGCTGCTAATTCTTTTTCAATTGGTCTATTGTATTATAAAGATTGGCCAAAAGGATGGATTGGTTTTGACCGTGCTTTTGCATGGGATAACATCAAAACCGATTCCAGATTATCTGCAAGGTATTTCAGAAAAGAATTTCAAAGCACAAAAGAGATAAGATACGCCACTGCCTCAATCATGGGGCTAGGGTTATATGAGCTGTACATCAATGGCAAAAAAGTGGGTAACGATGTTTTGGCGCCAACCGCAACCGATTATACCAAAAATGTTAAATACAACACATTTGATGTTACCTCATATATTAAAAGTGGAAAGAATGCAGTTGGAGCAATCCTCGGAAATGGACGTTTTTTCGCTATGCGCCAACATTCTAAACCATATAAGATCCAAACTTTCGGTTTTCCTAAAATGCTGCTCAACATCAACATTGTTTATACGGATGGAACAACAAGCAATATAGATACCGATGATAGCTGGAAAGGCACGGCCGATGGCCCTATCCGTACCAATAACGAATATGATGGCGAGGAGTACGATGCTACTAAAGAAATGCCCGGATGGAATGCCATAGGATTTGACGATAGCAAATGGCTGAAGGCAGAATTTGTTCAAGAGCCTACCGGAACATATGAAGCGCAAATGAATGAGAATATCCAGGTGATGAATACGCTTAGCCCGGTTTCCATCTCAAAGGTTGCTGGTGGGAAGTATATCTTAGACATGGGACAGAACATGGTGGGATGGTTACAGATAAAAGTGAAAGGTATGAAAGGCCAACAAATTAAGCTTCGCTTTGCTGAATCACTTCAGGATAATGGCGAGCTTTTTACCGCTAACTTAAGAGATGCTAAATGTACCGATCTATATACCATCAAAAGCTCAGCGCAAGAAACATGGGAACCTACTTTTGTTTACCGCGGATTTAGATATGTTGAACTCACAGGATACACCTATCAACCCCCAAAAAATGATTTTATAGGTAAGATGATTTACGATAACATAAAGACCGTTGGTACCTTCGAAACTTCTGATGCCCTAACGAACCAAATTTTTAAAAATGCCTGGTGGGGCATCGCAGGAAATTATAAAGGTATCCCGCTTGATTGTCCACAACGGAACGAAAGGCAACCTTGGTTGGGAGATCGAGGCGCAGTATCATACGGTGAGAGCTTTATTTTTGATAATGGCCGGTTTTATGCCAAGTGGTTGCAGGATATCCGCAACTCGCAAAAAGAAGATGGTGCAATTCCGGATGTAGCCCCAGCCTTTTGGAGATATTATAGCGATAATATGAGCTGGCCCGGAACACTATTGCTCGTGGCCGAAATGGTTTACAAACAATCAGGTGATGTGACGGCAATTACTGCTAATTATCCGGCCATGAAAAAATGGCTGGCTTATATGCAGGCCCGTTATATGAAAGACTATATCCTAACTAAAGATAGCTATGGCGATTGGTGTATGCCACCTGTTACAATTGAGTTTGGGAGAGGGAAAAGTGCCGACAAAAAGTACCCGTCCGAATTGATATCCACCGCTTATTATTACCACTTTACACAGTTGATGATGCAGTTTAGTGAGGTGGTAGGGGAAAAAGAAGACTATCAAGAGTATCAACTTTTAGGTAATAAAATTGCAGATGCCTTTAACCAGAAATACTATAACGACAAAGGTTATTATGCTACAAATGCGCTAACAGACAACATCATTCCCCTTTATTTTAAAATTGTTGATAAAAAGAATGTGGAGAAGGTGTTTAAAAATATCACCAACACAGTCGAAATCACAAATAAGGGGCATTTGAGTAATGGTTTAGTAGGAATCCAGTGGTTAATGCGGTGTTTAAACGACTATGGTCGTCCGGACTTAGCGTATACCATTGCCACCCAAAAAACCTATCCTAGTTGGGGATATATGATTGATAACGGAGCAACTACGATTTGGGAGCTGTGGAATGGGAATACTGCCGATCCAAAAATGAATTCGCAGAACCATGTTATGATGTTGGGCGATCTGTTGATATGGTATTATGAAAACCTGGCGGGGATAAAAGCAGATAACGCCGCTTTTAAAAAGATCATTATGAAACCTGAAATAATTGATGGGTTGAATACCGTAAATGCGAGCTACAATTCGGCATACGGGTTAATTAAAAGCAGTTATAGCAAAACTGCAAGTCAGTTTAATTGGAAAGTTACCATCCCGCCAAACACAACTGCTTTAGTGTACTTGCCAGCAAAGGAAGGAGATAAGGTTTCAGAGGAAAAATCATCAATTGCAGCTTTAAAATTTATTAAAAATGAAGAGGGACGAGCGATTTATGAAGTAGGTTCAGGCAATTATTCGTTTATCGTTAATAAAAAATAGTGATGATCCGTGTCTCACCAACCGTTTATATTCATGGTAAGTAAATAAAGTTAAAGTAAAAAAATGGTTCGTGGAACACGAACTATGGCGACACGAACCATGGCATCAAAATTAAAAATTATGAAAAAAATATTCTTATCAGTTATACTCATTTCATTGAGTATAATCACTTTAAAAGCGCAAACTGTAACCCCGGATGTAGAAATCGAAAAAAAAACTGCAGAATGGGTAGCTGCTTTAAACTTAAATGACGCACCGAAGGAGGCAAGAGTAATAACGGTTGTGTCAAATCATCTAACAACCATACGCAACTGGCATAATGAACACCCGGCTATAACGGTACCAGAGGGCATTAATCCAGTTACAGGAAACAAACTAAATGAATTGGATCGCTCCATTATCGCTGATTCGGCTATGCCTGCTGTGGTTCATCAAAACCTAATGGATGGTTTGCGCAAGGATTTAACTCCTGAGCAAGTTGAAGCCATACTGGATAAATATACCATCGGTAAAGTAGCGTTCACCATGCAAGGCTATAAAGCAATCGTACCCGATTTAACAGCTGATGAGGAAGCAAAAATCTTAGCCTTTATGAAACAAGCCAGAGAGCAAGCCGTAGATTATAAGAACATGAAACAGATTTCCGCAATTTTTGAGATTTATAAAACTAAATCGGAACAACTTTTAAATAATAATGGTCGTAGTTGGCGAGCACTATACAGTGCATACACAAAGAAGATCAAAGAGGAAAAAGCAGCAAAAGCGAAACAGTAATGAGTTAGGGAGGTGGCAATTTGGAGTTTGGAGTGGGATGTACCCTAATTTGTCATCCTGAGCCTGTCGAAGGACAAGTTAAACGATTGAGATTAAATACCCTTCGACAGGCTCAGACATAATTGTATATAAAATGAAAAAATTAAATATCACCATTATAATCATGTTAGTTGGATACCTAGCAGTAAAGGCTCAAGTCACTAAATGGCAAAAAGGTATCGTAAAAGAAGAATTCCTTTACGACAAAGCTCCATTCCCTTCTTGCCATTCGGCAACTTTGGCCGAAACACCAACTGGATTGGTAGCATCCTATTTTGGCGGCACCAAAGAGCGTGACCCTGATGTTGAGATTTATATCAGTAGAATGGCTGATGGACATTGGCTAGCGCCGGTTTCGGTTGCAAATGGCATCCAGCCTGATGGGAAGAGATTGCCCACTTGGAATCCGGTACTATACCAAGTGCCCAATGGCGAGCTCCTGTTGTTTTACAAAATCGGACCAAAACCATCAGAGTGGTGGGGGATGATGAAGACTTCTAATGATGGGGGAAAAACTTGGTCGGAAGCCATAAAATTACCAGATGGAGCCATTGGCCCTGTTAAGAATAAGCCCATCCTGCTAAGTAATGGTAATTTATTTGCGCCTTCTAGCAGGGAAGGAAATGGTTGGAAAATCCATTTCGAGGTTACCAATAACAATGGGAAAACTTGGCGTAATATTGGGCCGATTGAGGGAAACGGCATCAATGCCATTCAACCCAGCATTTTACAGCATAAAGATGGGAGATTGCAGATTTTGGCTAGAACACAAAATCGTGCCATTGCCGAATCCTGGTCGCTGGATAATGGAGAAACTTGGTCGCCATTGGCAAAAACCAATTTACCAAACAACAATTCTGGTACTGATGCATTAACTATGAAAGATGGGCGGCATGTTTTGGTATATAACCACGTATTGCCACCGGGAGACCTGGCGAAAGGCCCGAGAACACCTTTAAATGTGTCTCTTTCTAAAGATGGGAAAAACTGGTCGGCAGCGTTAATTCTTGAAGATTCGCCAATTAGCCAATATTCTTATCCAGCAGTAATCCAAACCGAGGATGGGCTACTTCATTTTATTTATACCTGGAGGAGAGAAAAAATTAAACATGTAGTTGTTGATCCTTCAAAATTAAAGTTAAAACCCATTAAAAATGGCTTGTGGCCTAAACTGAAGGAATATACGGCACCGGTAATTAAAGAAACCAAAAATGAGGAGGGTTAATTATGTTGATTGAAGCTTACAATCTAGCACTTTTTAAGAAAGCAATCTTAATGCAAAAGAAAGGCTTAATTACATTAATCGTATTACTTTTTATAAGCAGTACGGTATCCTTCGGCCAGATGCCGAACACCGATAATATGTACAGAAAACCCTTATTGGTAGTACTCCAACAAATAGAAATTCGGTTTAAGGTTAAAATTAAATATACAGATGCTCAGGTTAAAGATCGTTGGGTTAACTATGCAGACTGGCGTTTTAGATCAACTGTTGACGAAACCCTGGATAATGTGCTTAAGCCCTTGGATTTGAAGGTTAACAAAGAAAAAGATAATGTCTATAAGTTAAAAGAATACGAATATTACCGATGGGAGGTTAAAGATGGTTGGGCATTTTTGGATAGTTTAGCTACTAAATATCACGATAAAGAAAGCTGGGAACAACGAAAAGCCTTAATTAAACCAGCGCTCTACGAAGCATTATTGTTAGCTCCATTGCCTCCGAAACCAAACTCAAAACCAATAATAACCCCTAAAAGGACATTTGACGGGTATACGGTAGAGAATATCGCCCTTGAAATTATGCCTGGCTTATATGTTAATGGCTCGTTGTATAAACCACTTATCATCAAGGGAAAAATTCCTGTGGTTTTAAGTCCTGACGGGCATTGGGAAAAACAGAGATACCGTGCAGATTGCCAGACAAGATGTGCTATGATAGCTAAAATGGGTGCAATGGCAATTAGTTACGATCTTTTTGCATGGGGCGAATCGATGTTACAGTTTAAGTATGAAGACCATAGAAGGAGCCTAGCACAAACCGTTCAAACCTTGGGGGGTATTCGAATCTTGGATTACATGTTGTCGTTACCAGAAACAGATCCTAAGAGAGTGGGCATTAGCGGAGGGTCAGGGGGCGGAAGTCACACTGTTCTAATGGCTGCGATGGACGAACGGATTACACTTAGTGCGCCTGTGGTTTCTATGTCGTCGTATTTTTACGGAGGTTGTCCCTGCGAAAGCGGTATGCCCATCCACCTCTGTGCGGGTGGTACAGACAACGTTGAGCTAGCCGCGATGGCAGCACCTAATCCGATGTTGATCGTTTCTGATGGAGGCGATTGGACAGCTGAAACACCATTGCATGATTTTCCTTACCTACAAAAAATGTATGGTTATTACGGCGTTGGCAACAAAGTTGAAAATGTGCATCTCCCTACTGAAAAACATGATTTTGGAATCAACAAAAGGATTGCGTTGTATGATTTTCTGGTTAAGTATTTCAAGCTAAATCCCATTAAAGATAAAACAGGAAACTACGATGAAACTAAAGTAACCATAGAGCCCGAAAAAGCTTTATTTGTTTTTGGAGATAAAGGCGAAAAATTGCCAAAAAATGCAATTATGGGATATCCACAGTTAGAAAAACTATTTAAAATCACCACATCAAAATAATGGAGCATTTAACTTATAACAGAAGATTTTTTATCTCTAAGTTAAGCTTATTAGGGGGTGGCCTTCTTATACCGCACGCTTTTCGCTCTGCGCCTAGAGCCCCAAGTCCCATCCCCCATGCTCCCCGTTCCTCCTACAAGATCGCCGTGATTGACCTTATGATTTTAAAGCGCCAGAAATTAGGAGCGTTTCAATTGACCAAAGATATTGGGGCCGACGGACTGGAAGTAGATATGGGCGGTTTGGGCGATAGGGAAACCTTTGATAACCAACTCTCGAATGCTACTGTTCGTCAACAGTTTTTGGATAAGGCAAAAGAACTTAACCTAGAAATCTGCTCGTTGGCTATGACAGGTTTTTACGCCCAATCCTTTGCCAAACGACCAACCTATCAAAAAATGGTACAGGATTGCTTGGATACCATGAAGTTAATGAATGTGAAAGTGGCTTTTTTGCCTTTGGGTGTTCAGGGTGATCTGGTTAAAAATCCGGAATTAAGAGCACCCATTATCGAGCGACTAAAAGTGGTGGGAAAAATGGCCTCAAAAGCAGAGGTTATCATCGGAATAGAGACTGCATTGGATGCAAGGGGCGAACTCGCACTATTGAAAGAAATCGGATCTAAATCCATCAAAAGCTATTTCAACTTCTCAAATGCCATTAAAAACGGTAGAGATTTACATGAGGAACTTAAAATTTTAGGCAAACGGAATATCGTCCAAATTCATTGTACCAACGAAGACGGGGTTTGGCTGCAAAACGATCCTAAAATAAATATGATCAAAGTAAAAGAAACCTTGGATAACATGGGATGGAGTGGATGGTTGGTTATTGAAAGATCTAGAGATGCAAACAACACCAAAGATGTGAAGAGAAATTTTAGTGCCAATACGGTTTACTTGAAAAGCATATTTCAACGCTGATGGAAAAAATGAGACCTTTTTATTTGAGCTTACTTTTTAACGTCATGCTAACGTTTGTAAACGCTAGCGCCGCTGATATCTATGTTTCGACCTCTGGTGCTGATACGAATAAGGGATCTAAAGACAAACCTTTGGCTACACTTCATTCCGCTTTGCGAATGGCAAGAGAGTTACGACGTTTAAATGACCCATCCATTAAAAATGGAATTCAGATTTGGATGGAGGATGGTTTTTACCAATTACAGGAACCTGTTTTACTTCATCATGAAGATTCTGGAACCCAAGATAGCCCTACAACAATACTTGCGCAAAACAATGGAAAGGTTATTTTAAGTGGCGGACAAGAGTTGAAGGGCTGGAAAAAACTTGATAAAAATGTTCAAGGCCTGCCTAAAGAGGCAATTGGAAAGTGTTGGGTAACCAATGCATCTAGTCTAGCCGATGGATCGTTAACTTTTAGGCAGATGTGGGTTGATGGAGAAAAGGCGGTTAGAGCTAGAGATCAAAATGGAGAACAAATGGGCAGGATTTTAGCTTGGGATTTTGATAAGCAGACCTGTCGGATTCCTAAATCAAAAAATATCGATTATACAGCACTTAAAGGCACAGAAATGGTTATCCACCAATGGTGGGCCATCGCCAATCTTAGGATAAAAACAGCCAAAATTAGTGGTGAAACCGTTGAACTTTCTTTTATGCAGCCCGAAAGTCGCATTCAATCTGAGCATCCTTGGCCAGCGCCTTGGATTTCGAATGAAACCGGAAACTCAACCTTTTATTTAACTAATTCCATTCAATTTTTAGATCGGCCCGGCGAATGGTACGAAGATCTTGTTAGCCATAAAGTTTATTATTGGCCACGAAAAGGAGAGCAGTTGCAGAACGGAAGGGTTGTAGTTCCATTATTAGAAACATTAATTAAAATAGAGGGTTCGATAGACCATCCTGTTGAATATGTTAATTTAAGAGGTATTTCTTTTCAGCATACTACTTGGCTAAGGCCATCAAAACTGGGGCATGTACCGCTCCAAACTGGTATGTTTTTATTAGATGCCTATAAACTCCAAACTGCAGGAACAATAGATAAGGCTACCTTAGAAAATCAAGCGTGGATTGGGCGTCCTCCTGCTGCTGTTGAAGTGAAATTTGCTACCAATACGAGTTTTGGATCGTGCAGATTTGAGCATTTGGCCTCAACCGGGTTGGATTATCAAAAAGGTACAAGAAATAGCCAGATTAGCGGCAATCTCTTTAAAGATATTGGAGGTTCTGGAATATTAATAGGCCTATTTTCTGATGAAGCAACCGAAACCCATATTCCTTATTTACCTTTCGATCAAAGAGAGGTTTCTACAGATGATAAAATCGAAAATAATTTAATTACCAATGTAACCAATGAAGATTGGGGTTGTGTAGGTATTGGAGCAGGTTATGTGAAAGGAATTAAAATAACACACAATGAAATTAACGAGGTTTCGTATTCAGCAATAAGTTTAGGCTGGGGTTGGACTCCTACACGAAACATAATGGAAAATAATGAAGTTAGTGGAAATAAGATCCATCATTATGGGAAACATATGTATGATGTAGCTGGTATCTATACGTTAAGCGCACAACCTCAATCAAAAATCGAAAGTAATTATATAGACAGCATTTATAAAGCTCCCTATCCGCATTTGCCAGACCATTGGTTTTATATGTATACCGACGAAGGAACCGCCGGTTTTAGCATCAAAAACAATTGGACGCCATCTCAAAAATACCTGCAAAACGCCAATGGACCAAACAATATCTGGCAGAACAACGGCAATACTGTATCGGTTATGGTCAAGGAAAGTGCTGGATTGCAAGAACCGTTTCGTTATTTGTTAGCCTATAATGAATACGGAAAAACCAAGCAGCCGATTAATGTGGCCAATCAAAAAGTTATCCTTGAAATCGTTTCGAAAAAGGAAGAGAAATCAACTATTGACTTGATTAATGATTTTTGTAATAAAAATCATATTCCTTCAACTACGGTTTATCAATGGCAAAGTCATATCATTATTTACGCCACTACAACCAATCCCGCGGCTTTGCAATCCCAATTGTCTTTAAAAATCCCTAATGCCGAAGTAAAATTGTACGATAATATTTTTTATGATTTTAGTCGCCAAAGAAATTGTTTACTGGAACCTGCAAAAGAATGGGACCATATCATTTTATCAGCCAATTTAGTCAAGGATGAAAAACTGCAGCAAGAATATTTAGACCATCATGCCACACAATTCGACAAATGGCCAGAACTTTCAAAAGGTTTTTGCAATGCCGATTTTCAACAATTGGTAATCTATAGAAATGGTAGACAGTTGATGCTTGTTATTAGCATCCCGAAAGGTGCAAATTTAGATGAATTGAATCCAAGAACTACTTTAAACAACCCACGAGTAGAGAAATGGAATGCAATGATGAAGAAATATCAAGAAGGAATAGAAGGAACTAAAAAAGATGAGGTGTGGGTGTTTTTTAAGCCAGTGATCCGATAAACCAGTCATCGGATGACTAATATAAAATTTATGTTAAAACTAGCAATATTAGGTTTAGGAGAAGGAAGAAGTACCATATCAGCTGCGCTGGCAAGTGATGCTTATGAATTGGTAAAAATTTGCGATGTCAATTTAGAAACCTGTGAGCAAAGGGCAAAGGAATTTGATTTCCATCACTATACTACCAAGTATCAGGAACTGCTTGATGACAAAGCCGTTGAGGTTATCGCTATTTATACTCCCGATCATCTTCACGCCGAACATGTAAAACTTGCCTTATTGCATGGAAAACATGTGATTTGTACGAAACCATTTATCGACGACCTGTCTCATGCAAACGAATTATTGGCTTTAAGCGAAAGGTCGGGTAAAAGAGTCTTTATCGGACAGAGTTCTCGGTTTTTTGAGCCTGCCATGCGCCAGCGGAAAGACTTTGACGCGGGATTATTGGGCGAACTAATTACCATTGAAGCTCAGTATCATGCAGATCACCGCTGGTTTTTAGAGAAAGGTTGGTCCTTAAAGCAATCCTTCAAATGGTTATATGGGGGATTAAGTCACCCTACAGATTTTGTCCGATGGTATTTGCCCCGAATTGAGGAAGTGATGGGCTATGGTATGCTAAGCAGCAACGGTAAGAATGCAGGGTTAAAAAACCAAGATACCATGCACTTTATTTTTAAGGCAAGTGATGGAAGAATTGCCAGAGTGAGTGGTGCTTACACGGGTCCCACACAACCTGCCGCAAGAGATAGTGGCATGAGTACCATTTTAAGGTGTACCGAAGGCGCATCTCAGGCTGATTATCATGAATTGCGCTATGCAATAACCGATAAAAGCGGAGAAGAAAAGATAGTAACCTGGGGAGATTCAACGCTGAAGTATTACTTCCGTTTCGAAGGCCAGAGCCACCATGCAGGTGAATACCAAAACTATTTAGAATATTTTGCTCAATCCATTAAAAATGATACGATTGCCTACCCTGATTTAAAGGAAGCAATAGGGACCATAGCGCTTTTACAAGCCATGGATAGATCATTGGAAACAGGTGCACCCGTCAAGATAAACGATATATTAAGGGAATTTAAGATAAATCTGGATTACAGTTAGCAGTTAACAGCTTTCAGTTTTCAGTTGAGAGCTGGCAGTTTTAGATGAATAAGTTTAAGTCGTCCCGCTTCCTCCTTCAGGAGAGGCTTGATGAGGTAATCATCTCAATCTGTGTAATCATCTTTCAATCAGTGTAATCAATCGCGAAGCGTAATAACAATGAACTAATGAACTAATGAACCAATGAACCAATGAACAACATCATCTCTCGTTTAACCACATTCGACTATCTAATTGTAGCGGCCTACCTTATTATTTTAATTATAATCGGTTATCGCGCTAGCTTTTCTAAAAAGAATAAGGATAAAGATGAAACCTTATTTTTAGCTAATAAATCATTGGGGTGGGCCAGCATCGGATTTAATATGTGGGGCACCAATGTGGGGCCTTCCATGCTGTTGGCCTTTGCGAGCATTGGCTATACCACAGGCATTGTAGCCGTTAATTTTGATTGGTATGCATTCATCTTTCTATTTCTTTTGGCTATCGTTTTTGCGCCCAAATACTTAGCTGCTAAAGTAAGGACCATGCCACAATTTATGGGCAATAGATACGGGAGTTCGACACAAAATATATTGGCATGGTATGCGTTGATCAAGATCTTGATTTCATGGTTGTCGCTAGGGTTATTTGCTGGCGGATTGTTAGTTAGGCAGATTTTAGGGATTCCGATGTGGAAATCGGTTACCGTGTTGGTAGCTTTCGCTGGATTATTTGCTTTTGTTGGCGGATTAAAAGCTATCGCCAAAGTTAATGTCTTTCAAATGATCTTACTCATCTGTGTATCCCTTGCTTTAACTTTCCTTGGTTTACAAAAAGTAGGCGGCATTAGCGCATTATACGCACAAACCCCACATCATTTTTGGAATTTAGCCCAACCTGCTAGCGACCCACAGTATCCATGGTATGCTATTTTATTGGGTTATCCTGTCTCAGCCATCGCATTTTTTTGTACCGATCAGTCCATGGTGCAATCGGTTTTAGGGGCTAAAAACCTAAAGCAGGGACAATTAGGAGTAAGTTTTATCGGCTGGCTTAAAATTCTATCTCTTCCATTATTTATTATAACAGGTATTTTGTGTTACGTGCTCTTTCCAGGTTTAAAAGATCCTGATTTGGCTTATATGACCATGGTTACTAATTTATTTCCTCCCGGGATGAATGGTTTGGTGATTGTAGTGCTGATTGCTGTTCTGGTAGGAACCATTGGTTCTTCTTTGAATTCGTTAAGTACGGTGTTTACAATGGATGTTTATGTTAAAAATATTAATCCAAAAGCAACCAATAAAGAGATCATAAGGATGGGCCGATTAACGATTATCGTGGGTTGTATTTTTGCTGTAGGAATGGTTCTGGCCATCGATAATATCAAAGACCTTAAATTATTTGATATCTTTCAGGCGGTACTGGGCTTTATTGCTCCACCACTATCGGTAGTATTTTTATTGGCCGTATTTTGGAAACGAACAACCAGCTTGGCAGTAAACTTCATACTCTCAATAGGTTCGGCCATGAGTTTAGGTACAGGAATTCTCTATCTATGGGTATTTCCCGGAGCAACTTTTTGGCCACACTATTTAATCTTATCCTTTTTGATATTTGCAGGCTTAATGATTATCGCAATCCTAATTTCATTGCTTGATACGAAACCTTCGGTATACCAAATAAACAAAGAGCACCAAGCAAATATCGAGAAGCCCAGCAAGGTAGTCTGGATCTCTTGGGCGGCTTTGGCTGTGATCATGATTGCTTTATACATTTTCTTTAACGGACATTAATTTTCTAAATATGAAATCATTTTATGCTTTAAAAGCAAAATTTTGGCTGGTTTTAATTTTACTGATTGCTTTATCGTTCACCGAACTCCATGCCCAAAAGGCAACATGGATCTGGTATCCCGGCGATTTTGATATCTATATGAGCAATATCATGCAAAATCGACGCACCGAAAGAGGATCATTCTTTCCCCCATTTTGGAAGATGGATAGCCATTATGTGCTAGTTGATTTTCATAAAGATTTTAATTTGGCAGCAGCCGAAGAAGTTAAACTGTATGTTGAAGGAACGTATAATGTAAAGATTGATGGTCAAGCTTTTATGGGTTTTCCTAAGTCGATTATAATCCCGGCAGGAAAGCATAAATTGAGCTTAAAAGTATACGGGCAGGATAAGGTCCCTGCTATTTTTGTGGAAGGAAAAACGGTAGTATCTGATGCGAGTTGGCTAACAACCTTTGAGGATAAAGAATGGATTGATGCCAGCGGAAAGACGTCTGATAAATCGGGAACTACATTTGTGAGTGCAGGCACATGGAACTTAACTGATCCTCTAACTCCACCATCGAAATTTAAACTCCCAGTTACACCTATGTTTACGGCAAAAACCGAGAAGGTAAATAACGGCTTCATCGCCGATTTCGGAAAAGAAACTTTTGGATTTATTAAACTTCATAACCTTAAAGGAAAAGGCAAATTAACCATCTATTACGGCGAATCGAAAGAAGAAGCGCTGTCAACCGATAAATGTGAGACACTGGATCTTCTAAATCTAGATGTAAAAGGGAGAAAAGATTCGGTTATGGAACTTTCAAAGGCATTTAGATATGTTAATTTTCAATATGATGGTACCGTTGCAATGGATTCTGTATCCATGTTGTACGAATATTCGCCGGTAGTAGAACGGGGCAGTTTCAACAGTTCTGATGCAGAGCTAAATAAAATATACGAGGTAGCGAAATATACCTTCCATCTAAACACCAGAGAATTTTTTATTGATGGAATTAAACGCGATAGATGGGTGTGGAGTGGGGATGCCTACCAAAGTTACCTCATGAATTATTATTCGTTTTTTGATGCACCAACCGTGAAGAGAACCTTATTGGCACAGCGTGGAAAAGACCCGGTTACAGCCCACATCAATACCATTATGGATTATTCTTTTTACTGGTTTTTAGGGATTTACGATTATTATAAATTTACTGGCGATCAGAAATTTGTTCAAGAGGTTTATCCCCGGATGCAGACCCTAATGTCGTATATCGATAATCGAAAAAATAAAAACGGGTTATTAGAATGGATGCCCGGAGATTGGATTTTTATAGATTGGGCTGATAAATTAAGCAAGGAAGGAGAGGTAAGTTTTGAGCAGTTATTATACTGTAGGAGCTTAGAAACGATGGCTTTATGCGCCAAATTAGCAAATGATCCTAGTGGTGCAGCGATGTACAGTAAAAAAGCGGCTACCTTAAAGGCCAAAATCTTTGAACTCTATTGGAATCCAAGCAAAAATGCCTTGGTACATAGCAGAATTAATGGAAAGCAAAACGATAATGTTACCCGTTATGCCAACATGTTTGGGATATTTTTTGATTATTTTACTCCGGCACAAAAACAGGCTGTTAAAACCAATGTATTACTAAACGATAAAATTAATAAGATTACCACTCCATATATGCGTTTTTACGAATTGGAAGCACTTTGCGCCATGGGCGAACAGCCTTATGTACTGAAAGAAATGAAAAGCTACTGGGGCG
Organism: Pedobacter sp. NO84; assembly: GCF_059703915.1. Lineage (NCBI taxonomy): Bacteria > Pseudomonadati > Bacteroidota > Sphingobacteriia > Sphingobacteriales > Sphingobacteriaceae > Pedobacter > Pedobacter sp. NO84. The sequence goes on along the minus strand of NZ_AP046575.1, from coordinate 1,499,627 downwards.
GAATGCTAAAACTAGGGGCTACCTCCTTTTGGGAAGAATACAATCCGACCAAAAAAGATACCGAACATTTGGCCATGTACGGAAGACCTTTTGGCAAGAGTCTTTGCCATGCCTGGGGAGCCAGTCCGATCTATTTATTGGGCAAATATTATCTAGGAGTTAAGCCTTTAACCGCGGGTTACAAAACCTATAGCATTGAGCCTAACCTAGGTGGATTAGCTTGGATGGAGGGTAAGGTGCCTACCCCAGAGGGTGAGATTGAGGTGTTTTGTAATGCAAATTCGATTACTGTAAAATCTGCGGTAGGAGTGGGTAAATTGCGTTTTAAAAGCAGTACCAAACCATTAGCAAATGGGGTCTTAACAGAAATCTCGAAAGGTATGTATGAGCTTACCATCCAAAAAGGGATGGCTTATGAGGTTAAGTATACAATCTAGGTTTTTTCGTATTTGCGAGGAGGTACGAAGGAATCCCCTTGCCTATTTGTATTCGATGACCATAAAATCTGGGACCCAACTACAAACCAAACACCCCGATCCGTTGCTCAATTTTTTTAACACATTTGTTCGCTTCGGTTAAAATTTGTTCGGTATTAATGTGTTTGTTGCTATTTAAAGTACTTAACATAGAAATGGTTAAGCAGGCGATAATCCCTTCTTTACTTTGTTTGCCAATGGGAAGCGAAATGTCTGATACCCCTTCGGCTAGATCACTGGGCTTGAAATAAGCCCCAGTCTCTTGAATATGTTGTAATGAAGCCATAAACTCATCGCGTTTGGGCTTCGGATATTTTTTAAAAATATCATTGCTTTTTAAAATGGCAGTTCTTTCTGCATCGGGCATATAGGCTAATAAAACCTTGCCAGAAGCTGTTAATGGTAATGGAAAAAGATTGCCCTCTTCAATGGAAAGGGCGATGGGACCTGGGCTTTTAGCATGAATGATGACCATCACCTTGTTCATATACAAAATACTCAAGTGGCATGATTGACGAACAGAATCAGCTAACTCTTCTAAGGGAAATTGTGCCGCCTTACGTAGTTCATCAACCGGTGAGTGGCGGTGCGACAAATAAAATAACTTTAGTGAAAGCCGGTATTTGCCCGAAACCTCATCTCTTAAAATATAGCCCCTGCTCTCCAAACTCATCAACATTCTGTAAATTTCATTCGGCGTTTTATCAATCCCAATGGCCATTTCAGATTGCGAAAGAGGAACAGACTGAGCTGAAAGGTATTCCAATATATCAAGTCCTTTATCTAAAGCCGGAGCCTGATATTTTGATTCGTTTTCGTTCATTTTATTAATTATTGAAGGGGTTTGTTATTTCAAACATACAAAATTTATAATTTAACCTATCTGTAATTTTTTGGAGATAAATATTTTCATATTTAAAAAAAACATTTATATTTGAATTTAAGCTTATTGAGCATTTTTAAATATTTTAACGAATAAAAATATTAAATAAGTCCTAACCATTTATAAACCAATGCTAATCCATATTAGTATTTAGCGTACCAACGCTAGTTTTTGTACAATGAACAAATTGAGCTGTTTCTTCTGGTTATACTTTTTGGCGATACCTGTTTTTGCTCAACAGCTAAAAGTTGGGGATTTGAGTTGTGAGTACAAAATTAATCCACTCGGTGTAGAAACCCAAACCCCAAGCCTAGGATGGAAACTTCAAAGTACAGGGTATGACGTTGTTCAAATCGCTTATCAGGTGCTGGTTAGTGATAATATGGCTGATCTGACCCAAAACAAAGGCAATAGCTGGGATTCGAAAAAAATAACAAGCAACCAATCGCTTCAATTGAAGTACAAAGGAAAATTATTAGGTGCCGCGAAAACTTACTATTGGAAAGTTAAAGTGTGGGATAATCAAAATCATGCCGCTTGGAGTAGCATCGCTACTTTTCAAATGGGTTTGCTAAGTGAGGCAGACTGGAGCGGAGCAAAATGGATTGCCTACGAAAAATTGGCAGATACGAATGTAAATATTCTTCCCACTGATGGGAAAAAGGACAAATATAATGGTAGTAATACCTTGCCTCTTTTACGCAAAGCATTTAAAGTAGCAAAGCCGATCAAAAATGCAACCGCATTCATCTCAGGCCTTGGGCATTTTGAATTGAGTCTTAACGGACAAAAAGTAGGCGATCATTTTTTGGATCCGGGGTGGACCAAATACGATAAGGAAGCGTTGTATGTAACTTTTGATTTAACTAAACAGCTGTTAAATGGAGAAAATGTGCTTGGTGTAATGCTGGGCAATGGTTTTTATTATATTCCTCCAGTTAAAGAACGATACCGAAAACTTAAGGTGGCTTTTGGCCTTCCTAAAATGATCTGTAAAGTGTTGATCCAATATACTGATGGCACTTCTTCAACAATTATCAGCGATCAGACCTGGAAAACAGCGCCCTCTCCAATTACTTTTTCGAGTATTTACGGAGGCGAAGATTACAATGCCAATTTAGAACAAAATGGTTGGGATTTCCCGAAATTTAATGATTCCAGATGGAAAACTCCAGTACTAGTGGATGGTCCGAAACTAAATTCACAAAAAGAAGAACCGGTTAAGGTATTCGAAAATTTTTCGGCTAAAACCTTAACATCAACCGGAAAAGATTGGGTGTTCGATCTTGGTCAGAATGCCTCAGCGATTATAGAATTAAAAGTAAAGGGCAAAAAAGGCGATACAGTACGTATCATCCCAGCCGAATTGCTAAAAGCAGACGGAAGTGTAAATCAAAAGCCAAGCGGTAGCCCGGTTTATTACAATTATATTTTAAAAGGGCAAGGGGTTGAAATCTGGAGACCGCGTTTTACCTATTATGGGTTTCGTTACCTGCAAGTAAAAGGTGCAACACCTATCGGGAAAGAAAACAAGGAAAATACACCCATTATCATGGATTTAAAAGGCTTGCACATCAGAAACGCCGCTACATCCGTTGGAAAATTTGAAAGCTCTAATGATCTCTTTAACAAAACCTTTAACCTGATAGATTGGGCTATCAAGAGTAATATGGTAAGCTTATTTACCGATTGCCCACAACGTGAGAAGTTAGGTTGGCTAGAAGAATTGCACTTAATGGGAAGTTCGGTTCGCTATAATTATGATGTTGCGCCATTGTTTAGAAAGAGTTTGCAGGACATGAAAAACTCTCAAACTGCCGAAGGATTGATTCCAGAAATTGCACCAGAATATGTAAAATTTGAGTACGGTGGAAACAACATGTTTCGCGACTCTCCCGAATGGGGAAGTAGTGGTATCTTAATGCCGTGGTACGTATATCAATGGTATGGGGATGAGGAGGTTTTAATTGATAATTATCCCATGATGAAACGTTATTTGGCTTATTTGGCAACAAAAGCAGATCATCATATTTTGAGTCAAGGCTTAGGAGATTGGTATGATCTTGGTCCAAAGCCCCCTGGTGTATCACAACTCACCCCCATGGGCATTACGGGCACAGCTATCTATTATTACGATTTAAAAATCATGTGTAAGATTGCCGAACAGGTAGGAAATCCTAAAGATGTTGCTGATTATACTAACCTTTATCTTGAAGTTAAAAAAGCCTTTAACACAAAGTTTTTTAATAAAACTACAAGGCAATACGGTACGGGCAGCCAGACAGCTAATGCCATGGCTGTTTACATGGGTTTGGTAGAGCCTGAATATAAAGAAGCTGTTATTGCAAATATCATTAATGATATAAGGGATAGAAATAACGGTTTAACTGCAGGAGATATTGGATACCGTTACGTATTAAGGGTTTTGGAGGATGCGGGCAGATCTGATGTGATTTTTGACATGAACAGCCGTTACGACGTGCCGGGCTACGGTACGCAGCTCGCAAAGGGCGCCACCGCACTTACCGAATCATGGGCTGGCTTACCAAGCGTTTCTAATAATCATTTTATGCTGGGACATCTAATGGAGTGGTTCTATAGTGGTGTGGGTGGCATCAGAATGGATGATGAGGGCATAGCTTTCAACAAAATAAAAATTCATCCTGAAATAGTGGGCGATTTAACCTCGGCGAAAACAAGCTATCAATCTCCCTATGGTTTAATTGCAACGAACTGGAATAAAACGAGCAAGGGTTTATCTTTAGAAGTAACTATTCCGGTTAATACTAGCGCAACAATTTATCTTCCTGCTAAAGCTAATCAAATAATTACAGGAGTAGATAAGGCCTTAATTAACGTTATTGGTAAAGAAGGTGAGCGAACCATTATTAGGATTGGTTCAGGTACCTATAAATTTAAAGTAGAATGAGGAATTTGATATCAACCCTATTTTGCTTTATAGGTTTAGTATTTTCTGTGAAAGCACAAAAAACGAATGAGGTTTCTGCTTCCCAAATGGAAAAAATTTATCAGAAAGTTAAAACTCCTTATAAATATGGACTGGTGATGGTTCCTAGAGATGCAGCCCACAAAATGGATTGCCCAACTATTTTTAAAAAAGGTAAGGAGTGGTTTATGACCTATCTGGTGTTTAGTGGAAGAGGTTACGAAACTTGGTTGGCCAGGAGTAAAGATCTATTGAATTGGGAAAACAAAGGTAAAATTTTATCTTTTTCTGATAGTGCAGCTTGGGATGCCAATCAAAAAGCAGGCTATAACGCCTTAACCAGTACCGAATGGGCTGGGAATTATAAATTAAAACAATACAAGGGCAAATATTGGATGTCTTATTTTGGTGGTGCAGCCAAGGGTTACGAAGTAGAGCCCTTAGCTATCGGGATGGCCTATACTTTACAAGATCCATCCACTGGGCACGAATGGCAAAGGTTACCAAATCCTGTATTGAACTCAAGCGATGCTGATGTAAGGTGGTGGGAAAATAGGAACAAACTTTTTAAAAGTACGGTAATTGAGGATAGGGACCGTTTAACAGGGCACCGCTTCGTGATGTATTACAATGCCGTTGGTGATTCGCTGATTAACAACAAAAAAACACGCTGGTACGAACGGATTGGAATGGCTGTTTCTGATGATATGCAGCGCTGGCAGCGATTTGGTACCAATCCTGTAGTACACCACCCGGTTGGAATAACAGGAGATCCTATGATCCAAAAAATCAATGATACTTGGGTAATGTTCTATTTCGGTGCTTTTTGGGAAGATAGAAAAGGGGCTTTTAACCGTTTCGCAGCTTCAAAAGATCTAGTAAACTGGACAGATTGGACGGGGAACAATTTGATAGAGTCATCAGAAAAATACGACGAATTGTATGCACACAAGTCTTTTGTGCTTAAATATGAAGGTGTTGTCTATCATTTCTATTGTGCAGTAAACCAAAAAGACGAGCGGGGGATAGCAGTTGCTACTTCTAAAGACCTTGGAAAAAGTAAGTTAAATTTTGTTGCGCAATGATTACTAAAATTACACTTAGAATTAAATTGTGGATATTGTTCTTAGTTATTGGGAACTGTTGCCTTGCGCAATCGAGAATAAGTGCAAATTTTAATGCCGATTGGAAGGTTTTTTTGGGAGACCTCAGTACAGCAAAAGCTGAAGATTTTGATGATTCGAAATGGAGGAACCTGAATTTACCTCACGATTGGAGTATAGAAGGAAGATTTGACGAAAAGAACCCCGCAAAACCCGAAGGTGGGGGATTACCAACGGGAATAGCATGGTATAGAAAAACTTTTATTGCCCCACTTAATTTCAACACCAAGATTGTTTCCATAGAATTTGACGGGGTATATAAAAATAGTGAGGTTTATCTGAATGGTCAACTTCTGGGAAAAAGGCCTTATGGATACATTTCATTTTCCTATGAGTTAAATAAATACCTTAAATCGGGTAAGAATACAATCTCAGTAAAGGTTGATAATTCTGCTCAACCTGATTCTAGGTGGTATTCGGGATCCGGGATTTACAGGAATGTGAGGCTAACCACCACGGCTAAACTTGCAATCGCACAATGGGGCATAGGTGTAAGTACCACAAATGAAACCTCTGCAAGTGGAGCTTTGGTGAATATTAAAGCTAAGATCGATAATAAAACCTTGCAAGATCAACATGCCTTCTTGCAGAACGAGGTGTACGATTTTACCGGAAAACTGGTTGCGAAAAGCAAAATGTTAGCCTTTAAGTTAGATACAGCTGGATTAGATATGGTTACCGATATACAATTGAAAAACCCTGTTCTATGGTCGATTGATAATCCAAAACAGTACACGCTCATCACCAAGATTATACAAAACGGCAACGTTATTGACGAGAAAGTCACCTTTTTTGGTGTTCGCTATTTTAATTTCGATGCCCAAAAAGGATTTTCATTAAATGGGAAACGCTTAAAAATTCTTGGCGTTTGTATGCACCACGATTTAGGCGCTTTAGGGTCGGCCATTAACGTGCGGGCTATGCAACGGCAATTGGAGATATTGAAAGCAATGGGTTGCAATGCTGTCAGAACGGCGCATAATCCGCCAGCACCAGAATTTTTAAAGTTGTGCGACGAAATGGGATTTTTGGTAATGGACGAGGCATTTGATATGTGGATAAAGAAGAAAACGTCAAAAGATTATCACCTCGAATTTGACCAATGGCACAAAAGAGATTTAGAAGATCTGATTAAACGTGACCGAAATCACCCATCCATCATTTTATGGAGCATTGGTAACGAAATTAGAGAGCAGTTTGATAGTTCAGGCGTTGCGATTACCAAAGAGCTTGTGAAACTCATCAAAAACATAGACCAAACCAGACCAGTTACTTCTGCCTTGACCGAAACCGATCCTAAGAAAAATTTTATTTATCAGGCAAATGCCCTTGATATCTATGGTTTAAACTATAATCATAAACTGTATAAAGATTTTCCTTTAAATTATCCGAATCAGAAATTTTTAGCCACAGAAACCACTTCGGCGTTGGCAACCAGAGGATATTACGACACAGCGGATAGCATCAGGCGCTGGCCAAAAGATGGGAAAACCAAGTTCACCGAAGGCAACAAAGATTGGGCGGCATCAGCCTATGATAATGTCTCGGCATATTGGGGATCAACGCATGAAGAAACCTGGAAGGCCGCGAAAAACCTGGATTTTCTTTCTGGTTTATTTGTGTGGACCGGCTTCGACTATTTAGGCGAACCACTTCCTTACCCTTGGCCCGCACGGAGCTCATATTTCGGAATAGTGGATTTGGCAGGCTTCCCTAAAGATGCTTATTACATGTATCAAAGCGAGTGGACTACTAAGCCTGTGCTCCATATCTTACCACATTGGACTTGGGAAAAAGGAAGGAATGTTGAAGTGTGGGCCTATTATAATAATGCCGATGAAGTAGAACTTTTCCTAAATGGCAAGTCTTTAGGAAAACGACGTAAACAGGTTGATGATCTCCATGTAATGTGGAAAGTGCCCTATCAATCTGGTACGCTAAAAGCCGTATCTCGTAAAAATGGAAAAGTTGTTTTAGTTAAGGAGATTAAAACCGCTGGAAAGCCGACCCAAATTCAACTTTTAGCAGATCGTAGCAATATTAAGGCTGATGGTACCGACCTATCTTTCGTTACTGTTAAAATTTTAGATGCCAATGGAAATATAGTGCCAACTGCTAATAATTTGGTTGAATTTAAAATTAACGGTGTTGGCTTTATTGCCGGAGTTGATAATGGATATCAAGCAAGTTTGGAGCCGTTTAAAGCCAATTATCGAAAAGCATATAACGGATTGTGCTTGGCCATAATTCAGGCAAAAGAAAAAGTAGGAACAATTAAGTTAACTGCCACATCCGTGGGATTGAAAAGTGCGGTAATAGACATACATGTCAGCAAGTGAGAAGATAAATGAAAACAAAGGGCCTTTGCGCCTTTGTGTTAAAAAAAACAAAATCAGCTCTGCGTTTTTCGCAGTTAAAAAAGAATAAAAGTGTCAGAACAAATAATTTTAAAAGGTATAACTTGGAATCACAGTCGTGGATTATTACCCATGGTGGCCACGGCACAGCGCTTTTCCGAACTTAATCCTTCAATTCATATCACCTGGGAAAAGAGAAGCTTACAGGCATTTGCCGATTTCTCTATCCAAGAATTAGCAGAGCGATTTGATCTTTTGGTGATAGATCACCCTTGGGCAGGCTTCGCAGCAAAAACACAGTCGATCATACCTTTAGATAACTATTTAACTGCGGATTATTTAAAGGACCAAGCAATAAATGCGGTGGGGGCATCCCATGAAAGTTATAACTATCATGGCCACCAATGGGCATTGGCTATTGATGCTGCAACACCAGTAGCTGCAAGTAGACCAGATTTGTTAGCCGAAAAAGGGCTACGCTTGCCCGAAAATTTCGAGGAGCTACTGGCTTTGGCTGATCAGGGCGGCGTAGCATTTGCTGGCATCCCCATAGATGTGCTAATGAACTTTTATACCATTTGCTGTTCTCTTGACGAAGATCCTTGCCAAAATGATGAGTTCGTGATTTCTTCTGAAATTGGAACACAAGCCTTGAAGATGTACCGTCAATTGGCAAGTAAAATAGAGAGGGCAAACTTTAGCAGAAATCCTATTCAAGTTTATGAAGCCATGAGCAATACTGATTCGATCATATATTGCCCATTCGCCTACGGATATTCCAACTATTCGCGAAATGGATATGCTCGTAAGGTTCTTCATTTTCATGATATGATTAGCTTAAATGGCAAAACTAACCTCCGTAGCACATTAGGAGGCACAGGTTTAGCTATTTCTTCCAAGTGTGTAGCAATTGATGCGGCAGTTAATTATGTTTCATTTGTGGGTTCGCCCAACTGCCAACAAACACTTTATTTTGAAAGTGGAGGACAACCAGGCCACTTAACCGCATGGGCAAATGATGAAGTAAATAGACAAAGCCACAATTATTTTGCTAATACCTTACCTGCCTTACAACGTGCCTTTCTTCGTCCGCGATACCATGGCTCCATGTTTTTTCAAGACCATGCAGGTGACGTGATTAGAAATTACTTGATGAATGGGGGTAGCGAAGAAAAAGTATTAAACGAAATAAATATCATATATCGTAAATCTAAAACTTTAACAACATGAGGAAGCCATTAGAAGGAGTTTTAGTATTAGAGTTCTGTCAATTTTTAGCGGGACCTTCGGCAGGTTTAAAATTGGCCGACCTTGGGGCTAGAGTTATTAAAATCGAACGCCCAAATGGGGGAGATGCCTGCAGACAATTAGCGATCAAAAACATATTTGTAGATGATGACAGCCTCCTTTTTCATACTATAAACAGAAATAAGGAATCGTATGCGGCCGACTTAAAGAATGTTGAGGATTTAGGTCAGATAAAGAAATTAATAAATCAAGCCGATATCATGATCCATAACTTCAGGCCCGGAGTAATGGAAAAAATAGGATTGGACTATCAGAAAGTGCAGTTAATTAATCCGAAAATAATTTACGGGGTAGTTACTGGTTATGGCAATGTCGGGCCATGGGCTGGCAAACCCGGCCAAGACTTATTGGTGCAGGCCATGTCTGGATTAACTTATTTATCGGGCAGTAAAACTGATGATCCCGTTGCCTTTGGACTATCAGTTTCTGATATAATGTGCGGCAATCATTTAGCACAGGGTTTAATGGCAGGCCTAATTAAAAGGGCTAAAACCAACAAGAGTGTTTTAGTTGAGGTAAGTCTGCTCGAATCTATCCTAGATGTGCAATTTGAGGTGATCACTACTTATTTAAACGATGGAGGTAAATTGCCTGTAAGAAGTGCCGTTAAGGGCAGTGCACATGCGTACTTAAGTGCTCCTTATGGTATTTATCAAACCTTAGACGGGTACTTGTCGTTGGCCATGGGCGATTTGAACCTCATTGCCGGGGTTATTGGGTGCGAAATTTTAGACCTTTATCAGCATTCGAATGATGCTTTTGATAATCGCGACGAAATTATGTTGCGTTTAGGGGCAGTATTCATTACCAAAAGTACCGCAAATTGGCTAGTGCTTTTAGAAAGTAAGGGGATTTGGAGTGCGGCAGTTAACGATTACGATGTAGCTACTTCGGCCGATGCCTACAAAAACCTTGACATTCAACAAACGTTGAATTTAAAAAATGGAAGAAGCTTAAACACAACGGTGAGTCCAATTCGCTTGGATGATCAAAAACTATATGCCCCTCAATCTGCTCCAAAATTAGGAGCAGATAATGATAAAATAGACCTAGAGTTCGAATTAAATTAGCTTATGCAACCACTTGAAGATTATTTAGTTATAGATTTTAGTCAATTCCTTTCAGGTCCATCTGCAAGTTTACGATTGGCGGATATGGGCGCGAGGGTAATTAAAATAGAACGTACCGGTGTTGGGGATATTTGTAGAACATTGTACACCTCAAATCTAGTGATGAATGGAGAATCATCCGTATTCCATGCTATAAACAGAAATAAAGAGAGCCTCGCGGTTGACCTTAAAAAGGAGGATGATTGCGAAATTGTCCGCGAACTGCTTAAAAACGCTGATGTTATGATCCATAATTTTAGGCCAGGGGTGATGGAAAGACTTGGATTTGATTATAAAACTGTGCAAAAACTCAATCCAACCATAATCTATGGCGAAATTTCAGGCTATGGTACAACTGGCGACTGGAAAAACAAACCCGGACAAGACCTGCTGTTACAGTCTGTAACCGGAATTACATCTTTAACTGGCAATGCCGATGATGGACCTGTTGCAATGGGTCTATCTATTGTTGACATGTTGGCGGGTACTCATCTTGCACAGGGGATTTTGGCTTGCCTTTACCGTAAGGCCATTCAGCATTGCGGCGGCTTTATCCAGGTTAGCATGATGGAATCAGCATATGATTTTCAGTTCGAAACCATTACTACTTATTTCAATGACGGGGGATCTCTGCCAGAAAGATCAGTAAAAAACAACGCAAATGCTTATCTAGGTGCACCCTATGGGATATATCAAACCAAGGATGGTTATTTAGCTTTGGCAATGGCTTCTATTCCGCTACTAGGAAATCTTCTTAAATGCGATGCCTTGTTAAACTACATTGAAATTAAAGACGCATTTGAACTTAGAGACGAAATAAAGGAAATCCTAGCGAAACATTTATTAACTGCAACAACAAAAACTTGGCTTTCTGTATTAGAACCTGCAGATATATGGTGTGCAGATGTGTTAAATTGGAATCAATTAATGGCTCACGAAGGATTTAAAGTATTGAATATGGTTCAAGAAGTGGAAATGGCAGATGGTTATCGATATAAAACCACCCGATGTCCTATACGGATCGATGGAGAATTATTAACTTCAAGTAAAGGATCGCCTAAATTAGGCCAAGATAACGAGCAGCTCATCAAAGAATTTACCCAATTAAATACATCCGCTAATGCATAGTAAACAACCATTCAGAATTGCGGTTCGTAAGTTCGGACCATTCGAATCAGCCATGCAGAAATTTTGGAACAGCTATTGTCTTTTTTCTGGTTGCGATCTCGAATTAGAACTGGTAATCATGGATTTGCATGAGCTTCATCAGCGCACATTAACCGATAAAGGCTTAGCCAATGGAGATTTCGATGTAGCCCATATCAATACCGATTGGCTTTATGAAGGGCATACCTCAGCATCATTTGAAATATTAAATGACTATATAGAAAAAAACCCGCCACACCACTATCCCAATGGCTGGAGTCCATCATTATTAGGTTTGCAAAAATTTGAAGATCAGATTGTAGGTTTACCTTTTCACGATGGTCCCGAATGCTTAATTTATCGCAAAGATTTGTTCGAAAATCATCAGGAACAAGCTAATTATCTAGCTAAATATGGCAAACTGCTCATGGTGCCAAAAACTTGGGATGATTTTTATAACATCGCACGGTTCTTTAATCGCCCTGCGCAAAATTTATATGGAACTATTTTTGCCTGCTACCCAGACGGCCACAATGCGGTATTCGACTACTGTTTGCAATTGTGGACCCGAGGAGGAAATTTAGTGGATGAAAACGGCGCTATCAATATAAATACTTCCGCGTCCTTAGAAGGATTAAACTTTTATAGAAAAATTGTAAAAGATCAATCTGCAGTACATCCGGGCTCCGAAAATTTTGATTCGGTTGCGGCCGGCATCGCTTTTAGTCAGGGAGAAGCGGCAATGATGATTAATTGGTTCGGTTTTGCTGCCATGAGCGAAGTTGCTGCAAATTCAAAAGTTAAAGATAAGATCTATGTAGACCTACTTCCCGCCAATCCTGATCAAAATTCTGCATCGCTAAATGTATATTGGCTCTATACCATCGGCAAAGGAAGTAAAAACAAGGAAGTTGCCTACGACTTTCTTCGCTTTGCGACAAATGCTGTTAACGATAAATTATTAACTCTAGAGGGAGGGATAGGGTGTAGGATTTCGAGTTGGAATGACCAAGAAATTAACAGGGTTATTCCATTTTACCATAAACTTGATGCTCTACATGTGGTAGCAAAAATGCTTCCTCAGCGTAAAAATTGGGCTCAAATTGCCGTTGTGATTGATCAAATGGTAATGGATGCCATACATACCGATCAGTCATCAGAAATGATTTTATCAATAGCCCAGCAAAAGATTAATTTAATTGATAAATGAGCATTAACTTAAACTATAAGCCAATACTACCAAAAACGGTACAACCTATCATCATAATCGGTGCGGGCGGTATTGTAGCTGATGCCCATTTGCCAGCCTATAAATTAGCTGGGTTTAAAGTGCATGGAATCGTAAACCGAACCAAAGAAAAAGCGCAAAAATTAGCGAATGACTTTAGTATTCCCAATGTGTACAATTCTGTAGATGAGGCTGTTAAACTCGCTCCATCAAATGTGGTGTACGACTTAACCATTATGCCAGAGCAGTATCTAGAAACGTTAAGAAAACTGCCTGATGGGAGTGCGGTATTGATCCAGAAACCTATGGGTGATCACTTTGCCCAGGCCAAAGAAATCCTAGAATTGTGCAGAGCGAAAAAATTTAAAGCTGCAATTAACTTCCAATTACGTTTCGCACCATTTACTAGTGCAGCAAGAAATTTAATTAATTCGGGATTAATTGGTGAATTGTATGATATGGAAGTTAAGGTAACGATTAAGACACCGTGGGAGCTGTTCCCACATGTAATCATCCATCCCCGGTTGGAGATCCAGTACCATAGCATTCATTATATTGATTTGGTTCGCTCATTTTTGGGCAATCCCAACAGTGTTTTGGCAAAAACATTAAAACATCCTGCGAAAAACCTTTCCTCATCTCGATCAACCATTTTGTTCGACTATGGTGATACGGTGCATGCTGTAATAAATACAAACCACGATCATGATTTCGGACCCAAAAACCAAGAAAGCTATATCAAATGGGAGGGTTCTAAAGGTGCAATCAAAGCAAAAATGGGCTTATTGATGGATTATCCCCATGGGGTACCAGATCAGTTCGAATACTGCCAAATAGAAGAGGGTAAGGAGCCAACTTGGCAAGTTATTGATTTGGAAGGTTCGTGGTTCCCAGAGGCATTTATAGGTACAATGGCCAATTTAATGCGCTTTGTTGAAGGCTCTACCCCTAAATTGGAAACGAGTGTTGAAGATGTGATTAACACCATGGCTGTTGTAGAAGCAGCCTATATTTCGAGCGATAAAGGTGGGATTAAACCTGTTTTAACGCATTGACTTTATCAAAGATGAACTAAAAATTAACAACACTCGTCCTCGTTTATAACGAGGATGGGCGAGAAAGGCGATTGTATCGCCAGTGATAAATAGAAAAAGAACAAGGGTATTTTAATCAACATTTTTGGGAAGACTACCAAATAAACTAAAAAGTAACAGGGCTCGTCTTCGTTTTTAACGAGGATGCGCGAGAAAGGCGATTATATCGCCAACGATAAAATAAAAAAGAACAGATGTATTTTAAATCAACATTTTTCGAAGACTACCAATTAAACGACAAACGTATTACCTTAGGTCGTACCATCACAGAAACTGATTTTGTGGTACACGCTGGTCATACGGGAGATTTTTTTCCTCATCACATGGATGCAGAATGGTGCAAAACCCAGCCCTTTAAACAGCGAATAGCCCATGGAACGATGGTTTTTAGTATCGGCATCGGACTAACGGCATCAGAAATTAACCCAGAAGCAATGTCTAAGGGCTACGATCGCTTGCGCTTCATTAAACCTGTTTTCATCGGCGATACCATTCATTCTGAAGTTACTATTTCAGAAAAAGCAGATGGGAAGAAACCTGAACTAGGCGCAGTAACTGAGCATGTAGAAATTATAAACCAACATGGAGAAGTGGTGTTGGTTTGTGATCATCTATTGGTGGTGAAGAAGAGATGAGTTTAAAAATGTTTTGTCAGTCTGAGCGTAGTCGAAGACAAAAAAATTTTAATGTAAGCAGGCAGTAAAAGTAAAGCATAATACAACTTAGTACCCTTCGACTACGCTCAGGGTGACACTAATAAAGAACCAATTAAACAGACCAAATATGAACCACAACAACCAACCAGAAATTATTACGGAAGAAAATCCCTCATCGGGAAATAAGTATCTTCTACCATTTATCTTAGTTGTAAGTCTATTTTTCCTCTGGGGAATGGCGCATAACTTAGATTCGGTGCTCATTCCTCATTTAAAAAAGGCATGTAACTTAAACAACAGGCAATCAACCTTAATTGATACTTCAGTATTTCTGGCTTATTTTTTAATGGCTATTCCTGCGGGTATGATCTTGAAAAGATGGGGTTATAAAGCAAGTATGATCACAGGCCTTTTGGCATTTGCCGTTGGCGCATTTTTATTTGTTCCAGCTGCAAATGGACTATCTTACGCTACGTTTTTGATTGCTTTATTTATCATAGGTTGTGGCCTTACTATTTTGGAAACATCGGCAAACCCATATGCTGCAGTGCTTGGTGATCCTAAAAAAGCGACATTTAGACTTAACTTAGCAGCTACCTTTAATGGTTTGGCCGCCCCAGTTGCTACGGCGGTAGGCGGATTTATTTTGTCAGGAAAATCTTATTCTAAAGATGAATTAGCGGGAATGACAGAGGCGGTACGTAACAATTATTTCTTAACAGAAGCCTCAACAGTCAAAATACCATATATTATTTTAGGAAGTGTACTGATCCTTGTAGCCGTACTTTTTTACTTCATGAAGCTTCCGGAGATTAAAACTAAAAGTATTGATGGGGAGGCAAAAGGAAGCTTTATTGGAGCCTTAAGACATAAACATTTGAAATGGGCTGTTGTAGCACAGTTTTTTTATGTTGGCGCACAAGTTTGTGTAACCAGTTTTTTTATTAGGGCAGCACAACAAGGAGGTGGATTTGACGAATTTACAGCCCTTAAATTTCTTGGCTTGTATGGAACATTGTTTTTAGTTGGTCGTTTTGTAGGGACCATTTTTCTTAGATATATTGCTTCACATAAGTTGTTGGCGATTTATGCGGTAATTTCTATTTTACTTAGTATGGTTGCAATCTTAGGTAACGGAGCCTATGTGGTTTATGCACTAGGTGGATTGGGATTTTTTATGTCGATCATGTTTCCAACTATTTTTGCACTAGGAATCGAGGGAATTGGTGATGATACTAAGCCTGGCTCTTCTTGGCTGATAATGTCAATAGTTGGTGGTGCAATTCTACCTTATGGAATGGGCACATTAATAGATCATTATGGAGATAAAATCCAAGTTGGCTATAGTATTCCATTAGTTTGTTACCTAGTTATTTTATTTTTTGCCCTTAAAGGATATAAAATCGAACATAAGAGAGACTAGCGTAAAGCGATAAGGGCCGGGCGATAAGTGTCCAACTTAACAATATAGCAATTCAACAATATAGCAATTCAACAATTCAACAATTGAATCAGTGAACTCAAGATTTAAAATATCATCTCTAATTCTCATTTGTTTTTTCAGCTTTGCTGGAAGGGCCTTTGCGCGGCAGCATGATTCTTCTAAACCTTGGGTATTCTGGTATTGGGTGCAGGGAGGAGTTTCCAAAGCAGGCATTACGGCCGATTTACAGGCCATGAAGGATTCTGGGATTGGCGGTGCATATTTAATGACGATCAAAGGTCCCGCCAAAGTTCCCCTTTATGAACCCGCAGTGCAACAACTAAGGCCCCAATGGTGGGAAATGGTAAGGTTTGCCATGGAGGAGGCCAAAAGATTAAATCTAAAGCTTGGAATGCACGTAAGCGATGGTTTTGCTTTGGCAGGAGGTCCGTGGATTACACCCGAACTTTCGATGCAGAAGGTAGTTTCTTCTAAGGTAAATGTTAATAGCTCAGTTAAACGGATCATCCTTCCTAAGCCAACTACAAACGAAGGTTATTATAAAGATATCGCGGTTTATGCTTATCCATCGCCCATTGGCACGAATAAAAACACTAAAGTTATTGTTCCCAAAGTTACAACAAGTACTGGCGCTGATGCTAGTGGATTGGTTAAAGTTGGTAATAAACAGAATTTTAGCTCAAACGAACCCTGTTGGATCCAATATGAATTTGAAAAACCATTTACCTGTAGCACCATACAAATTAAAACAGCAGGCAATAACTATCAGTCGCAACGCTTAATTATAGAGACCAGCAACGACGGTAAAATCTTTAACAAGGTAACCCGATTAGAATCGCCCCGTCATGGTTGGCAAGATACCGATGAAGATTTTACGAACTCCATCGTTCCGGTTACCGCTAAGTTTTTTCGATTCGTGTATGATAAAGCCGGCTCAGAACCTGGATCTGAGGATCTAGATGCCGCAAAATGGAAACCATCCTTAAAAATCTTAAATATCCAGCTTGACGCTGAATCGTACATTAATCAATTTGAAGGAAAAAATGGCTCGGTTTGGCGAATAAGTAGTAGAACAACAGCTCAACAGGTGCCAACCAATAACTGTGTACCTCTTGCCAAAATAATTAATTTAACCAATAAATTAAATCCGGATGGGAGTTTAAACTGGAGCCCTCCCGCTGGACAGACGGGTTGGACAATTTTAAGGATTGGCCATACTTCAACTTCACATAAAAATGATACCGGTGGAGGAGGAATAGGGTTGGAGTGCGATAAATTTAATCCAGAAGCTATAAAATCGCAGTTTAATAGTTGGTATGGGGAAGCTTTAAAACAGGGCGGACCAGAAATTGCAGGTAAAATCCTGAATACGTTTCATGTTGATAGTTGGGAGTGCGGAAGCCAAAACTGGTCGACAAATTTTAAAGCCGAGTTTTTGACGAGAAGAGGGTATGATCTAACGCCCTATTTACCAATAATGACGGGTTTACCAGTTCAAAGTGCAGCGGTATCAGAAAATTTCCTTTACGATATACGAAAAACTATTTCAGAACTGGTAGTAGCTAAGTTTTACGGAACATTGGCAACGTTGGCCAAAGAAAAAGGGGTGATCTTTAGTGCAGAAAGTGTAGCCCCCACCATGCAGAGCGATGGCCTAATGCATTATAAGACCGTAGATATGCCAATGGGCGAATTTTGGTTAAACAGCCCTACACACGATAAGCCTAACGATATGCTAGATGCGATCTCAGGAGCTCACATCTATGGGAAGAACATTGTTGGAGCCGAAGCTTTTACTACCGTTAGAATGGATTGGAACGAACATCCGGGCAATATGAAAACCTTGATGGATCGAAATTTTGCCCTAGGAATAAACAAGATGGTGTTCCATGTATTTACGCATAACCCGTGGAAGGATCAAAAACCAGGGATGACATTGGATGGAGTTGGATTATATTTCCAGCGCGACCAAACCTGGTGGAAACAAGGGAAAGCTTGGGTTGATTATGCCGAACGCACATCTAAATTACTTCAAGAAGGACATCCTGTAGTAGATATTGCCGTTTTTACGGGAGAAGAACTGCCAAGCAGAGCAGTATTGCCAGATAGGTTGGTGCCTATTTTACCCGGAATTTTTGGGACGGATGTGGTTGAAGCTGAAGCAAAAAGGTTAGCTAATGTAGGTGAACCTTTAAGATCTAAACCAGCAGGGGTAAGCCATTCGGCCAACATGGCTGATCCTGAAAATTGGGTAAACCCACTAAGAGGCTATGCTTATGATAGTTTTAACACTGACGTTTTGAGTACCGCGATTGTTAAAAACAAAGAAGTAGTATTTGAAAGCGGTGCAACTTATAAACTGCTGATCGTTCCGGGAAAAACGGCTTTAAATCCGAACTATCAATACATGAGCTACACTACTGCTAAGAAACTATTGGATTTGGTAAAAGCTGGCGCAACGATTATTGTTGCTGAAAAACCACTTTATCAAAATGGACTAAAACAATTCAATAAGGCTGAATTTGATGAGGCAACAAGTCGGATTTGGGAAGGTAAATTTATTGAAACTAAAGATTACAATAGCTCTATTTGGATCAAGAAATTAGGATTGGGGAAAGTCGTTAAAGCTCCATATTTCGCTGACAGCTTTAAACAACTAGGGATTGATAAGGATTTAGACATTAGATTTATTCCATCTGTATTTAGCTCACTTTTAATACCGGCGGATAAAGTTGCTTATACGCATAGATTTGATGGTAATAAAGACATTTATTTCATTTCAAATCAAGTAGATAGTATAAGAGAATTATCTTTTTCTTTCAGGACTCAAGGGAAAAGCGCCCAAATTTATGATGCCGTTACAAATAAGTTTATGCAATGGACTGGTTTTTATATTAAGGATGGAACGGCAAATGGTTTCCTAGAGCTATCAGCCAACGGATCAATAGTTGTCATTTTCGAAAAATCTGGTCAAAATGAAAATACACAAGAATGGAGAAGATTTGAGAGGTTCAAGACCACACTTGATCTTTCTAACAATTGGAAAGTACAATTTAATCCTGCTTTCGGTGGCCCGTCAAGCCCTGTTGAATTTAAAAATTTAACCGACTGGACGTCAAGTGAAAACGATCAAATAAAATATTATTCAGGGACGGCGGTTTATAACAAAACATTCAATTTTAACGGAGATACGTCTAAAGATCTTTGGCTCGATTTAGGAAATTTCGAAAACATAGCGGAAGTTAAACTTAATGGTATTTCTTGCGGTGTTTTATGGACAGCTCCTTTTAAAGCAACTATTAGCAAAGCGATCCGTCAAGGCGAAAACCAACTTATCATTGAAGTAACTAACACTTGGGCCAATCGTTTAATTGGAGATCATAAGTTACCTGAAGACAAAAGGTTAACTAAAACTACCGCACCTTTTCGTTTAGAAGGAAAACCGTTGAACCCAGCAGGTTTATTAGGCCCAATTACTATTCAACTAGAAGAAAAATGAGATGAAAAATATTTTAAAGCTAAACTTCGGACTCTCGGACTTATTTACTTTCGGTCTCCTAATAACACTCTCCCTTGCGCTAACCGTAAAAGCGCAAGATAAAGCTCTTACCAACAACTCAGAAAGCAAATATGCTAAATTAAAGAGTTTAAACATGCAAGATGTTAGGTGGACGAAAGGATTTTGGGCCGACCGCTTCAAAGTTGCAACAGAGACTATGGTACCTAATATCTGGAGAATTTACAACGATCCTAAAATCAGCCATGCGTTTAAAAACTTCGAAATTGCTGCAGGTTTAGATACCGGTAGCCATAAAGGGCCATCTTTCCATGATGGTGATTACTATAAAGCACTTGAGGCAATGGCAAGTTTATATGCGGCAACGGGTAATCCAAAGTTAAACGAGATGATGGATAAGGCAATTGCTGTGATCGCTAAGTCGCAACGCGAAGATGGGTATATCTATACCAAAGCGATGATTGAGCAGCGAAATACGGGCTCTAAAAATCAGTTTCAGGATCGATTAAGTTTCGAATCATACAATATTGGGCATTTAATGACGGCGGCATGTGTACATTATCGTGCAACAGGAAAAACAACCTTGTTAACTGTGGCCAAAAAAGCCACCGATTATTTGTATGGATTTTATAAAAATGCATCGCCCGCACTGGCAAGAAATGCTATCTGCCCATCGCATTATATGGGAGTGATAGAAATGTACCGTACTACTAAAGATCCGCGATACTTAGAATTAGCCAAACATTTAATTGCAATAAAAGGTAAAATAGACGACGGAACAGATGATAACCAAGATCGCATTCCCTTTTTATCGCAAACAAAAGCAACCGGTCATGCAGTAAGGGCAAGCTATTTGTACGCTGGCGTGGCCGATTTATACGCAGAAACTGGAAACGACCCGTTAATGAAATCGCTAAACTTGATGTGGAAAGATGTAAATCTTCATAAAATATACGTTACCGGCGGTTTAGGATCATTATATGACGGCACATCGCCCGATGGCACTTCTTACAATCCTAATGATGTACAAAAAATCCATCAGGCATTTGGTCGAGATTTCCAGCTACCCAACCTTACTGCACATAACGAAACTTGTGCAAACATCGGTAATGTACTATGGAACTGGAGGATGCTTCAGTTAACAGGTGATGCAAAATATGCAGATGTAATGGAATTGGCGCTCCATAATAGTGTTTTATCGGGCATTAGTTTAGATGGTAAGAATTTTTTATACACCAATCCACTTGCAGTAAGCGATAATTTACCTTTTAAGCAACGCTGGTCTAAAGAGCGGGTGCCCTATATTTCTTTGTCTAACTGTTGCCCGCCAAATGTAGTTAGGACCATCTCAGAAGTAAGTGATTATGCCTATAGCATTTCAGATAAGGGCATATGGTTTAATTTATATGGTGGAAACAAAGTACATACCAAATTGGCAGACGGTTCAACACTAAGCTTAGAACAGGCAACCAACTATCCTTGGGATGGAAACATCAAAATTACTATTCACGAAACCAGTTTAAAAGCTTATTCGTTGTTTTTACGTATTCCAGCCTGGACACACGACGCTAAATTAAGTATAAATGGTAAGCCCCTTGCCATGAAATTAACTAATGGATCTTATGCCGAAATAAATCGTAATTGGAAAAATGGAGATGTAATTGATCTCATTTTACCGATGGATGCTACATTGGTGGAGGCGAATCCCTTGGTAGAAGAAAATAGAAATCAGGTAGCTATTAAACGTGGTCCAATTGTCTATTGTCTCGAATCTTCAGATTTACCCGGTAAAAGCATTTTCAACATCTTTATTCCCTCAGCTATTCAGTTAAGCGCTAAACCAATTACCATAAACGGTGCAAATATGATGAGCTTGGTAGGAAATGCAAAAATGGTAAATCCTACATCATGGGCAAATACCTTGTATCGCTCTATTTCTACGGTAAATACCACGGTGCCCATCAAGCTAATACCCTATTTTGCATGGGGCAACAGAGGTCATTCGGAAATGTCTGTGTGGTTGCCCTTAAGTCGATAAAAGTTATGTAATCCTAGTCATCCTAGCAATCCTAAAATCCAAGTGGAAAGATTAACTGCAACATATTATATAGAAACCCCGCTCGATTTAGAAAAATCAGCAGAAATTCTGGCAGGCGAGCAGTCGTCGGGAACATTTATCGCCATTCCAGGAGAAACAGACGAGTTAAAACAACGGTTTGCTGCGAGGGTAGAATCAATCACAAAATTGGACTCTGCTACTTCGCCTGCAATTCCTGGGGTTGAGGTAAACGGAGGTAGTTATCGAAGAGCAATGATTGAGGTCTCTTGGTCGATAGAAAATTTTGGTTATAATTTACCCGTTTTAATGTCAACTGTTCAGGGAAATTTGTATGAGTTAACGCAGTTTACCGGCTTGAAATTGATGGATCTAACCTTACCACCTTCATTTTCCACAGCATTTAAAGGTCCTAAATTCGGAATTGAGGGCTGCCGTAAACTCACAAATGTTTACAATAGGCCATTGATTGGTACGATTATCAAGCCGAGTATCGGATTAACTCCTACGCAAACGGCGAAATTGGTTAATACATTGGTCGAAGCAGGAATAGATTTTATTAAAGATGACGAATTATTAGGTTCAACAGCTAATTCTCCTTTTAACGAACGCGTGGATGCGGTAATGAACGTAATCAATGCGCATGCACAAAAAACTGGGAAAAAAGTAATGTACGCCTTCAATATCAGCGATGAAATAGATCAAATGCAGCGCAATTATGATAAAATTGTACAATCAGGCGGTACCTCAGCGATGATCAGTTTAAATACTGTAGGCTTAGCTGGGGTAAAGAAAATAAGTGATAACGGTCAATTGGTAATTCATGGGCACAGAAATGGATGGGGAATGTTAAACAGACATCCGTTGCTTGGAATTGACTTTGCTGCCTATCAAAAATTATGGCGTTTGGCCGGGGTGGATCAGATTCACGTAAATGGAATTCAAAATAAGTTCTGGGAATCTGACGATTCGGTGGTGAAATCTATCGAAGCCTGTCTGGCTCCCTTATTCAAGCCGGCCTCCCATCCCGATAGCTATCGGGACCCAACTTCCAACTCCTTTTCAGTCCTTCCGGTGGTATCTTCTGGTCAATGGGGAGGCCAAGCACCTGAGACTTATAGACGTACAAAAACTGTAGACCTTTTATACATGGCTGGTGGGGGTATAATGGCGCATCCGAATGGGCCCGAAGGGGGAGTTGTTGCTTTAAACCAGGCGTGGCAAGCGGCAATTGATGGCTTATCGGTTGAAGAGGCTGCTGTAAAATACGCCGAATTTGCTCAGTCAGTTAAACTATTTGGTAAAAAATCGAGGTGATGGAAGATTTGAGCAATAACCGTTTGTTAATGGCCTTTTATGGAGACGATTTTACAGGTTCAACAGATGCCCTAGAATCGCTAACTAATGTTGGTATCAAAACGGTGTTGTTTATTGATTGTCCGGGCCCTCAACAACTGAGTAGATACAACAACCTCCAAGCAATAGGTATTGCCGGAATTAGTAGATCTCTATCGCCATTGGCAATGAATGAAATACTAGAACCAACATTTAAAGCAATATTGTCTCTAAATCCGAAACATGTACATTATAAAATTTGCTCTACGTTCGATTCTTCTCCAACGATTGGAAGTATAGGCAGAGCCATAGATATTGCGGCTGAGGTATTTAAAACCACGGTAGTGCCATTATTGGTGGCTGCACCCATCCTAGGCAGATATTGCTTGTTTGGAAATCTATTTGCTCGAATGGGGATTGGAAGTGATGGCGCAATATTTCGTTTAGATCGCCATCCATCAATGAGCAATCATCCAACAACCCCTGCTGATGAGAGCGATTTGCGCTTACACCTTGCTAAACAAACTAATAAAAAGATCGGACTTTTTAATATTTTGGAGCTACAGAACTATCGAGAAAACAATGTTGAACCTGATTTTTCTGCCTATGAAATCGTATTATTCGACGCTTTAAAGCAGGAAGACTTAACAACCATAGGCCAATTGATCGATTTGCAAAGTAAAAGCAATAACATCGTTTTCTCGGTAGGATCATCAGGGATAGCAATGGCCTTAGGCGCTTATTGGAAAGAAAAGAAATTGATAATCAAGAAACAAGAATTTATAAATGCCCCTGCAGGAGGTCCGATATTGGTGGTCTCTGGCAGTTGCTCGGCTGTAACATCGGCTCAGATCAATTTTGCACTTAAGGCCGGATTTGCCGAGATAGCCATTGATACGGCATCATTAGCAGGTGAAGCTGAAATCATCGATTTTGAACAGGATTCTGCATTGATGGATAAAACTGCCCGTCAGTATGCAGATCTTGGTTGTGAATTCATTAAACAGGGCAAATCGCTGATTATCCATACCAGTTTGGGAAATCCCGATGAACGGATCGCAGCTACAGACCGAATCTTTAAGCAAAAAAACTTTGATAGAGAAACCACGGCTAGGCTTTATGGAAACTTGCTTGGCGCGATTGTAAGATATATTGCCGAAGCTACCAACGTACAGCGGATTGTTATTGCAGGTGGAGATACCTCAAGTTATGCGGCCAGGGCGATGGGGATCGAGGCGGTAGAAATGATGGCGCCATTATCGCCCGGAGCTCCGATTTGTTTGGTTCATGCAGCTAGCTCGCCTTTAGATAAATTGCAGGTGGTTTTTAAGGGTGGCCAAGTTGGAAAGCCTGATTTTTTTGTGAACGCACAACAAGATATACATAGTGATAGCTAACAATTTAATTAACCTTAGATAAATTAAACATGATAAAAAAAACTCTAGGCCTTGTGCATACCTCCGCTACGTTGGTTCCTGTTTTTCAGCAACTATGTAGCGAATATTTGCCTAATGTTAACGTATTTAACATGGTTGATGATAGCTTGATAAAAGATGTAATTGCACGTAACGAACTAACTAAGTTAACTGCAAGACGCGTCGTTGATCAAGTGGGTTCGGCAGCCTCAGCAGGGGCTGATTTCATATTGGTAACGTGTTCGTCTATCGGTGCTGCAGTAGAAACTGCCGCAGGTTTAACTGCTGTACCCGTTTTAAGAGTAGACCAGCCTATGGCCGATTTAGCGATTAAAACCGGGAAAAGAATAGGTGTAATTGCCACTTTAGCTACTACCCTAGGTCCTACAAGCGATCTGGTGAAACGTAGGGCGGCTGTTGCGGGTAAAGAAATACAACTAATATCGTTATTATGTGAAGGAGCATTTGAAGCCTTAATGAGCGGCAATGCAGCCAAGCACGACGAGATGGTGGCTAAAGCTTTGATCGAGCTTTCTTCAACTGTTGACGTAATTGTACTGGCACAGGCATCCATGTCTAGAGTTGTTGATGGATTAAGCAGTAGTGATAAAAAAATTCCAATTCTATCTAGCCCTACGTTGGCTATACAACATATTGCCAGTCTTTTAAATCCTTGATAATGTACAACTTCAGAAAGGTATGTTTAGGTATCGCTTTAATTGCGTTTATGGTGCTAATTTTTGGGCTTTTGCAAGCAAACTCCAACATTTGGCAGCCAGCAGCCACGCTATTAGCGGTGACTTTGGCTATAGGAATTGGTGCTGTTGATGTCTTAAAAAATTACCAGTATACCGCATGGATAATTACTGCTGTTGTGGTGGGAATGATTTATCCAGCAGCCTTTTTAAAATGGGGAAATGTTAACCTCCGCGATAAATGGCTTATTTTGGTAGTGGTGCAAATGGTGATGTTTGGTATGGGTGTTCAGATGAGCATCCGCGACTTTACAGGCCTTGCTAGTACAGGAAAAGGAGTAATCATTGGTCTGCTATGCCATTTTTCTATTATGCCTTTGATGGGTTTGTTATTGGTTAAGGTATTTCATTTTGAAACCGAGATTGCAGCGGGCATTATTTTAATTGGTTCGTGCTCTAGCGGGTTAGCATCTAATGTAATGGTTTATATTGCAAGAGCAAATCTTGTCCTTTCTGTTACGGTTACTGCAATGGCCACCTTAATTGCTCCGTTAATGACACCATTATTAATGAAGTTACTGGCCGGAACCCTCATCGAAATTAAGTTCTTTAACATGATGATTGAAATCATAAAAATTGTGATCGTACCCATAGTGGCGGCGTTAGTACACGATTATCTCAAGCGTGCAACGCCTCAGGGAAGCAAAAACCTAAAGCTAATGGCTGTTGCGAGCTTGATCTGGTTGATTATACTTTTAGTAGGGCTGTGGGGTTACTTAAAAACCGTAGTAGCCGAATATGTATTATCGTCTATAGAAATTTTAAACTTTTTTGCCGGAGCGTTGATAGTGGGGCTGATCTACCACCTAGCCACCTTGAAATTTCGTAAATTAGACGAGATAATGCCCTATTTCTCCATGTTTGGAATTGTGTATTTCACTACGGTAACCACAGCAGCAGGACGGGATAACCTTTTGACGGTAGGATTTTTACTGTTCTTAGCTTCAGTTATACATAATGGGGCAGGTTACCTATTTGGGTATCTATTAAGCAGAATGTTTGGATTGGATAAAAAATCATCAAGAACGGTTGCCTTTGAAGTAGGTTTACAAAATGGCGGAATGGCTTCTGGCTTGGCCGGAGCGATGGGCAAATTGGGTACAGTAGGCTTGGCGGCGGCAGTATTCAGTCCGTGGATGAACATATCTGGGTCTATCTTAGCAAATTACTGGAGAAAAAAGGCTTTAAAGGAAGAAGAACTAGAAAGATTAAATCTTACAAAGGATAGAGATATTTATTTAACTCATAATACTGAATGATTTTAACCAGCAATATACGATGTGCGCTAAGTTGGAGAAGGATGTTCTTAGTATTCTTTGTCTTTTTGTGCCTTAATTACCAAGGGACTTTTGCGCAGGATAATGAACTACATCGCAATAATTTAATTTGGACTTCCCAAAGTAAAAATTCAAGTGAATCAATGCCCTGTGGTGGTGGAGATATAGGCTTAAATGTATGGGTAGAAAATAATGAGGTATATGCTTACATTTCGCGTAGCGGAACATTTGACGAAAATAACACCCTGCTAAAATTAGGAAGAGTAAAGTTAAAGTTAACTCCAAATCCTTTTGAGGGGGGTAAATTTAAACAAGAATTAATTCTTAAAGATGGATATGTTCAACTAACTGGTACGAAAGGCAAATTATCCGCTCAGGTAAATATTTGGGTGGATGTGTTTAATCCTATTATCCATTTTGATGTAAAAGCCAACCAAAAGGTAATTACCGAGGCCAGCTATGAATCATGGCGTTTCGAAGATCGGATCTTAAAGGGAAAGGAGAATAACCAAAATTCGTACAAATGGGCACCACAGGGGGTGGTAAAGACTTGTAAAGATAATATTTCTTTTAAAGATAGAAATGAAATAGAGTTTTATCACCAAAATAAGGATACTAGCGTTTTCGACATTGCTACTAAACAACAAGGCTTGGTATCATTAAAAGACCAGATGTATAATCCATTAAAAAATTTAATTTTTGGTGGATTAATAATCGGCAAAAACATGATCCAGGACGGAAATTATACTGGAACATACCTTAATACTCCATTTAAAGCATGGAAGCTGAAAAGTAGAGTTCAGACAACGCAAGCACAGCTCATAGTAGTTTTAAATACACAAAAATCATCCTTAGACCAATGGAGGCAAGGATTTTTAACGACTTTAATAAAGCAACTTCCGGGTTTAGTTGATGTTGCAGCAAACAACAAACAATGGTGGAACAACTATTGGGATAGGAGCTTCATTTTTATTAACTCAAAAAATAAAGAAGTAAATCAGGTTAGCAAAAATTACCAGTTGTTCCGTTACATGCTAGGTTGTAATGCCTCTGGAGAATGGCCTACTAAATTTAACGGTGGTCTCTTTACCTTCGATCCTATATTAACCGATACTTCACTAAAATATACACCTGATTTTAGAAATTGGGGAGGAGGTACCCACACGGCGCAAAACCAACGTCTGGTATATTGGCCGATGTTAAAGAGTGGCGATTTTGAGATGATGAAGCCCCAATTTGATTTTTATTTGAGGATATTGAAAGCCGCTCAACTGCGTACCGAAAATGCTTGGGGACACCGAGGTGCTAGTTTTACCGAGCAGATAGAGAACTTTGGCTTACCAAATCAGGCAGAATATGGTTGGAATCGCCCTAAGGGATTTGATGTTGGACTTGAGAAGAATGCCTGGCTCGAATACGAATGGGACACCGTGCTCGAATTTTGCATGATGATTTTGGAAACTGAGCGTTACAATGGAAATAAAATTGATAAGTATATTCCGCTGATCGAAAGTTGTTTAACTTTCTTTAAAGAACATTACAGTTATTTGGCAACTAAAAGGGGGGATAACCCATTAGATGTAAAGGGTTACTTAGTATTATACCCGGGCTCTGCGGGAGAAACCTACAAATTAGCAACGAACGCTACCTCAACTATCGCGGCTTTACAAACCGTGTTGGAACGTTTAATTACGCTCCCTGATTTAACAGATGCCCAACGAAAAACTTGGCAGGATATGCTCAAGACCATTCCTCCACTTAATTTTAGATCATTTAACGGATATCCAACCATTTCTCCGGCAAAAAATTGGGAGAGAATAAATAATGTTGAAAGTATGCAGTTATACCCTGTTTTTCCATGGGGAAGGTATGGTATTGGCAAAGCCGGATTAGATACCGCTATAAATACCTACAGCTATGATTCAGATGTAATCAAGTTTAGGAGTCATATAGGTTGGAAACAAGACAATATCTTTGCTGCCCGATTAGGGCTCACAACCGAAGCGGCTAGATTAACTCTCTTAAAATTGAAGGATTCTGGAAGACGTTTTCCTGCTTTCTGGGGAC
Source organism: Pedobacter sp. NO84 (assembly GCF_059703915.1). Classification (NCBI taxonomy): domain Bacteria; kingdom Pseudomonadati; phylum Bacteroidota; class Sphingobacteriia; order Sphingobacteriales; family Sphingobacteriaceae; genus Pedobacter; species Pedobacter sp. NO84. The sequence goes on along the minus strand of NZ_AP046575.1, from coordinate 1,471,394 downwards.
CAGGATTTGATTGGGTACCCGATCATAATTGGGGAGGAAGCGGTATGATTGGCCTTCAAGAAATGCTGATGCAGTGCGATGGAAAGAAAATATATCTTTTTGGAGCCTGGCCTAAGAATTGGAATGTACATTTTAAATTACACGCACCTTATCAAACCACGGTAGAGGGGGTATTGAAAGATGGAAGAATGGAGCTGCTAAAAGTAACTCCCGAAGAGAGAAAGAAGGATGTGATCCTATGTAAGATGTAAGATGTAAGATGTAAGATGGAAAATGGAAGATGGAAAGTGATAATGGGTTTAGGCTTAGCTGCCCCATGCTCACGCTCTACGCTTAACTAAAGAAATATGAATTTAACCTAAATTTAAAATATCGTGTAGTTTGCCGTTCGGAACAGGAATAATTGGTTTAACCTTGATCGCCCCACGCCCTTCGCGCTACGCTTAACTATTTAGACATATGAACCTAAACTTAAAAGACAAGATAATCATCATTACTGGCGGTGCAAAAGGCATTGGCAGGGGCATAGCCGAAGTATTTGCGGCTGAAGGTGCGATAGCTGTAATCGTTGGTAGAAAAGAAACCGACAATTTAAAAGTAGTGAACTCAATAGAACAAAATCAGGGGAGGGCTTTTCAATTTGTGGCAGAATTGGCCAATCCTGAAGACTGTGAGGGGGTAGTTAAAGCAATTGTGACTCGATTTGGAAGAATAGATGGCTTGATCAACAATGCTGGGGTAAACGACGGCGTGGGCTTGGAACATGGAAATTATTCGGATTTCATGGCATCCTTACATAAAAATGTGGTTCATTATTATTTGATGGCTCATTTTGCACTTCCAGAATTGATCAAAAGCAAAGGTTCTATTGTTAATATTACATCTAAGACCGCCGAAACCGGGCAAGGAAATACTTCAGCTTATGCTGCTGCAAACGGTGGTAGAAATGCATTAACGAGAGAATGGGCAGTAGAACTCTTAAAATATGGAATTCGGGTAAATGCTATTGTAGTAGCCGAATGCTGGACCCCGGCTTACGAAACTTGGATAGAAACATTAAGCAATGCGGACGAAAAGCTAAAAGAGATTACTGCTAAAATACCGTTGGAGAACAGGATGACAACGGCTGAAGAAATTGCAAATATGGCTGCATTTTTAATGTCTAGCAAATCAAGCCACACCACTGGACAGATCATCCACGTAGATGGGGGCTATGTGCATTTGGATAGGGCCTTAGCTAATGCATAATCAGTTAACAGTTTACAGTTAACAATTTACAGTTAACCAATTAACCAATTAACCCGATTAACCAGTGAACCAATTCTCATTCAAATTAGCCCCAAATGAAAACCCTAATCTGCACCACACCAGGTAAACTAGAATATGCTGAGGCCGAGAGGCCCGTATTGTTAAAGGACCATGCTCTTATTAAGATAAAAAGAATTGGGATTTGCGGTACTGATCTGCATGCCTTTGAAGGGACCCAGCCATTTTTTAGTTATCCCCGCATTTTGGGACACGAGCTGGCTGGAGAATTGGTAGAAATTGATGGTACTACTGGATTCAAGATCGGTGAGGCAGTAACTTTTATTCCATATTTTAATTGTGGCGAATGTATAGCCTGCAGAAATCACAAACCTAACTGCTGTGTAAACATGCAAGTTTGTGGCGTTCATGTTGATGGGGGAATGGTCGAGTATCTTAACGTTCCCTCAAAAACACTTTTACATGGCGAAGGCCTAAGTTTTGACGAATTGGCCCTGGTAGAACCATTAGCCATTGGCGCGCATGGAGTGAGGCGAGCAGGAGTACTCAAAGATGAATTTGTGCTTGTTATTGGTGCTGGTCCCATTGGTTTAGGTACCATGGAATTTGCTCGGATTGCTGGCGCAAAGGTAATTGCGTTAGATATTAATGATACTCGGTTGTCTTTTTGTAAAGAGAAATTAAAAGTAGACCATGTGATCAATGCACTCTCAGACGATGTGTTAGAGCAGCTAAAAGAAATAACAAACAACGAAATGCCTACTGTAGTGATAGACGCTACCGGAAATCAAAAGGCAATCAATAATGCATTCCAATACATGGCACATGGCGCTCGTTTTGTGCTTATCGGCTTGCAAAAGGGCGAAATTTCATTTAATCACCCTGAGTTCCATAAAAGAGAAGCAACCTTAATGAGCAGCAGGAATGCAACTATCCACGACTTTGAACATGTTATAAAATCGATGAAAGAAGGTTTGGTTTCGCCTACAACATACATCACACATAAAGTGGGGTTTGATGAAGTTAGGGACGAATTTTCGGGTTGGCTAGATCCAACTAATGGGGTGATTAAAGCAATGGTAGTGATAAAATGATTACACCGATTTTAAAATGATTACACCGATTTTAAGATGATTACACAGGGATGTGTTGGCGGATTGCATACCAATGGCTATCGCTACCGCAGTTCAAAGGGTACACAACTCGTCCTCGTTTGTAACGAGGATGCATGAGAAAGCCGATTGTATCGCCAAAGGAACATCCTAAAGTATTAATCCAAAAGGTACCCAACTCGTCTTCGTTTGTAATGAGGATGCATGAGCAAGGCGATTGTATCGCCAAAGGAACATCCTTAAGTATTAGTCCAAAAGGTACTCAACTCGTCTTCGTTTGTAATGAGGATGCATGAGCAAGGCGATTGTATCGCCAAAGGAACATCCTTAAGTATTAGTCCAAAAGGTACTCAACTCGTCTTCGTTTGTAATGAGGATGCATGAGCAAGGCGATTGTATCGCCAAAGGAACATCCTTAAGTATTAGTCCAAAAGGTACTCAACTCGTCCTCGTTTGTAACGAGGATGTAAGAACAAGGCGATTGTATCGCCAAAAGAGCCTCTAAACATCCAGCAACCCTTGTTGCTTTCACCGACTTCTGGTAACTAAACCTGATGGGAGCGGGCACGGAGCCAGCGAAGTAAAGTAAACAGCTCCAAAGAGTCCCTTTAGGACAGGGCTAACATCCATCGCTGCTTCTGTCCTTGCTTTTCTAGATCCACTATTTATACATCCAAACGCCAAAACCTTCCAACCTCAATAAAAAATGCGATAACCTTTGCAGATTATCGCATTACTAATTAATGATTTGTAACTACCAGAACCTCACATAGATCATAATGAGAATTAATAATGTAATTACAATCATTGCCATAATTCCTGGCGAAACCTTAAACATGGTTTTATCAATCTCAAATGCTTTTGGGTTAACTTTTGGTCCAGCCAAGCTTAATCCGATCATAATTAGCATGGTAAAGGCAAATGCCCATCCCATCCAAATTAAAAAGGGAATTTCATACACACCATTGCTGTTTATGTAAGCGGTGTATAGCCAGGTTTCGTGGCCAAATAATTTGGTGGCAAAACTGTTGAAAAAGAATGAAAAAGCAATTCCTGAGATCAGACCTGCTACTGCGGCAGTACCTGTAGTGCGTTTCCAAAACATTCCCAAAATAAACATGGCAAACACTCCCGGACTAATAAATCCGGTATATTTTTGGATAAACGTAAATCCACCTTCGCCACCAATTCCCAATAGATCTTTCCAAGTTAGGATGATAGAGATAGCCATTGCGGCAAAGATTGCAACTCGACCCACATACACCATTTTCTTTTCATCCGCGTTTTTATTCAGGTATTTTTTATAGATATCCAGCGTAAAAATGGTGGAAATGCTATTTGCCTTACCCGCTAAAGAGGCTACGATGGCGGCAGTAAGTGCGGCTACTGAAAGTCCTTTTAATCCGGTAGGTAAGAAGCCTAGGATAGCAGAATAGGCATTGTCGGCCACAACATGACCATTTGGTGCCATCTGGTGCTGTAAACCACCATTTTTGTGGAGAACATAGGCTGCGATACCAGGTAACATTACGATAATCGGCATTCCCAATTTTAAGAAGCCAGCAAATAAGATCCCTTTTCTAGCGGTTTTTAAATCTGCTCCTAAAGCTCTCTGGGTGATGTACTGGTTACAGCCCCAATAATTTAGGTTTACGATCCACTGACCTGCAAAGTACATCGCAATGCCTGGGAGTGATAAGTATTTATTAACATATTCTTGGGTAGAATTTGCATCCGGTTTGGCCAAGATCATTTTAAAATGTTCTGGCGAATCCGTCATCAACATCTTAAAACCGGCTATGGCATCTTTGCCCATTCCGAAACGATCGCTCACTAAGGTAAGGGCAATGTAGGTGGTGGCTAAACCACCAATAATGAGTACTACCACTTGAATTACATCGGTAAAACCGATAACTTTCATGCCGCCTAAAGTAATGATCAGGGCAAACACTGCTAGTCCGCACATTACTAAACCAAAATATTCTGGATTAACCATGCTACTAATGGCAATGGCTCCTAAATATAAGATTGAGGTTAGGTTAACGAAAATGTAAAGAAATAGCCAAAAAATAGCCATAATTAAGCTTACCGTTTCATTATACCTAGTTTGCAGAAACTGAGGCATGGTAAAAATCTTATTCTTTAAATAGATTGGAATAAACCAAACGGCCACGATAATAAGAGCGATTGCGGCAATCCATTCGTAGGCAGCTACCGCGACACCTACCGTAAAACCTTGCCCGCTCATTCCAATAAACTGCTCTGCGGAAATATTTGAAGCAATTAATGAGGCACCAATGGCCCACCAAGTCAAAGAACCTTCAGCCAGAAAGAAGTCGTGGCTTCCTGAAACTGCTTTATTCTTTTTGCGACTATAAATCCAATAGCCATATGAGGCCACTACGATAAAATAGAAGATAAACACGGCATAATCTACCGCTGAGAGATTATTCATAATAGTTTAATTTGGTTTAGTCCCGAGAGCTTCAAGAGAGGCTTGTTGTTATCGGGAAGGTTAATTATTTGTAATATACTTCATTCCAATGCAATTCATTTCTAAATTGGTTAATTTTTGTTTCGGCTCCAATATTTATATACTCTAATCCGGCAATATTTGCAAAATCGAGCAGATGCTCCGTTGTTAAATTCTGACTATAAGCGGTATGGTGCGCACCACCAGCATAAATCCAGGCCGCACAACCTGTTTTCATATCTGGCAGTGGCTTCCATAATACTCTAGCAACGGGTAAATTTGGCAGTTCATTCTCAACCTCAACGGCCTTCACCTCATTAACCAATAATCTAAATCTATTACCCATGTCAATCAGAGAGGCATTTAGGGCATCGCCCCCGGCTACATTAAATACTAAACGGGCGGGATCGGCCTTGCCACCAATGCCTAAGGGATGTACTTCGAGGCTTGCTTTTCCTTTTGCCAATGAAGCATCAATTTCTAGCATATGTGAACCCAACACCATTTCGTTGGCTGGATCAAAATGATAGGTATAATCTTCCATAAATGCATTTCCGCCAGGTAAACCTGCGCCCATTACCTTGCAGGCACGTACTAAAGCTGCAGTTTTCCAATCGCCTTCTCCAGCAAACCCATATCCTGAGGCCATTAATCGTTGCGCAGCTATTCCTGGTAATTGCACCATTCCGTGCAGATCTTCGAACGTATCAGAAAAGCCCTTGAAATTTCCATCTGCTAAGAATTTTCGAAGTCCGACTTCAATTTTAGCCGCTTCATACACTGAGGCATGTCGGGAACCACCAGTGCGGAGATCAGAAGCCATGGTGTAGGTTTCTTCATACTCGCTCAACAATTCTTTAACCGTTTGATCGCTGCTGCTATTGATAATTTCAACTAGATCGCCAATGCCATAGGTGTTAACCGAAAATCCGAATTTCATTTCAGCTTCTACCTTGTCGCCATCCGTTACTGCCACATAGCGCATATTGTCTCCGAAGCGAGCAAATTTTGCGCCCTGCCAGTCGTTCCAACTCGCAGCGGCTCGGCACCAGGTATTGATTTGATCGATTACTGCTTCATCCTGCCAATGCCCAACCACCACCTTGCGATCTTTACGCATTCGAGATACCATGAAACCAAATTCACGATCTCCGTGTGCACTTTGGTTTAGGTTCATGAAATCCATATCTATTTTGCTCCAAGGAATATCACGGTTAAATTGGGTATGAAGGTGTAGTAAGGGCTTCTGAAGGATATTTAGTCCTCTAATCCACATTTTAGCCGGAGAAAAGGTATGCATCCAGGTAATTACCCCGATGCAGTTTTCAGCAACATTTGCTTTTTGTAGAGTTTCAAAAATTTCTTCTGGTGTTTTAACTATAGGTTGATAAACCACGTTAACCGGAATTTTAGTATGCTGATTGAAAGAATCCGCAACTTGTTGCGCATGTGCCGCCACTTGCCTTAGTGTTTCTTCTCCGTATAAGTGTTGTGTTCCTGTAATGAACCAAACCTCGAGGTTTTTTAGATTTATCATAATTTGATTGTTAAGCATTAGGCGTGAAGCGATAGGCGACGCTAATCGCCAAACGCTCAACGCTATTCTTGTCCGTAATAAGCATCAGATCCATGTTTTCGCTCAAAATGTTTTTGGATGAGCGAATCCTTCAACCTTGGTGCTTGTAAGCTAATTTGTTGGGTAAGCATGGCCATTTGTGCAATCGCCTCTAAAACGGCACTATTGTAAACTGCTTTCTCGGCCGTTTTTGCCCAAGTAAATGGAGCATGATTGCCCACTAGGATCATTTCTACTTCCTTATGGCTTAGGCCTAAATCTTTAAAATGGTTAATGATTTGGAAGCCTGTTTCATATTCATAATTTCCTTTGATCATGCTATCATCCATTGGGGGAGCACAGGGGACATCAACCGTTAAATGATCGGCATGTGTGGTACCGTATATCGGGATAGGCAGTTGTGCCTGTGCCCATGCGGTGGCGTAGGTAGAATGGGTATGTACTATCCCTGCAATATCGCTCCAATTTTTATATAAAACGGCATGGGTTTGGGTATCAGATGATGGGCGTAGCATTCCTTGAACAGTAACACCCTCAAAATCTACGATAACCATACTGTCAACCGTTAATTGATCATAAGGTACACCACTGGGTTTTATCGCAAATACACCTTTATCGCGGTCTGCAGCACTTACATTTCCAAAAGTGAAAAGAACCAGATTCAATTTCGGCAATTGCATATTTGCGGCATACGCTTGTTCTTTTAAGTATTGATAGCTCATGATAAATAGGGTTTTACATCTTTCTTGCTATACTTTTCTATATATCTTCCTAATGCCAAATACTGCTTATAATGTTCGCGGTACATTTTTTTCTTTTTAGCATTTGGTTTGTATTCCTTTTCGAAACCTGTGCCCATCCCCTCCATGGCATCTTCTATAGTAGGGTAGATGCCTGCAACAACTGCAGCAAACATCGCGGCGCCTAAAGCACATGTGTGCTCAAAACGGTGCACTCGGATTGGCATTTCAATAATGTCGGCCATCATTTGCATCACGTATGGCGATTTTTTGGCCACACCCCCAATTCCAATTATTCCTTTTACGGGAATCTGTTGTTCTTTATAGCAGTCTACAATGCTTTTAGCGCCAAAACAGGTGGCTTCGGCCAATGCCCTAAAAAAACGTGGAGCATCGGTGCCTAAATTTAAACCCGTAATTGCACCCTTTAATTCTTGATTTTGGATGGGTGTTCTTCTTCCGTTTAACCAATCTATGGCTAATTCAGAATAATCTGCATCCCCTAAAGCTGCTGCTTGTTCGCTTAAAGTACCGATAATTTTATCTTCCATTTCAGCTACTAAAGCTGCTTTAGTAGAGTCATCGATTAGACTTGATTGGCTTAGTAAATTGTTAACGGGCCAGCTAATGAGGGTTTTAAACCACGCGTACACATCACCGAACGCTGATTGGCCCGCTTCTAATCCAACCATATTTGGTATGATAGAGCCGTTAACCTGACCGCAAATTCCTTTTACCAATTTCCCGTCCATTTCATTAGAGGGAATAACCATCATATCACAGGTACTGGTACCAATAACCTTACTTAAAAAATAAGGCTCAATCTGCCCGCCTACAGCTCCCATATGCGCGTCAAATGCACCTACTCCAATTACAACATTGGTGTGCAGGCCCAGTTTTTCAGCCCATGCGGGCGATAAGTTACCCGCCGCAATGTCCGAAGTATAGGTGTCTGTAAATAATTTATCCCTAAAGCCTTTTAATAAGGGGTCTAATTTGATGAAAAATTCCTCGGGAGGAAGGCCGTTAAATTCTTCTGCCCATAATGCTTTATGTCCGGCTGCACAGCGACTTCTTTTCATTTGCCTCACATCCGTTTCTCCGCACAATAAAAAAGGGATCCAATCGCACTGCTCTACCCAGGATACCATGCCTTTTCGTACTGCTTTATCTTCACGGAGTACATGAAGTAGTTTAGACCAGAACCACTCTGAGGAATAGATCCCTCCTGCATATTTTAAATAATCGATTTCAAATTTCTCGGCAGTGGCATTAATCTCATTTGCTTCTTTAATGCCTGTATGGTCTTTCCAAAGTACGAACATCGCATTTGGATTTTCCTCAAATCCACTTTTTAGAGATAGGGGAGTTCCTGTTTCGTCAACAGCAATCGGAGTTGATCCCGTGGTATCAACCGAAATACCTTTGATAAAAGCAACTATGTTTTGCCCGCCAGCCTTTTCTACACAATCTTTAATGGTCTGTTCTAGTCCTTCAATGTAATCTAAAGGGTGCTGTCTGAATTGATTTTCTGAAGGAATGCAGTATAACCCTTGTTTCCATCGGGGATAAAAGAATACCGAAGAGGCTATTTCCTTACCATTTGCCGTATCTACCAGTACTGATCTCACCGAATCTGTTCCGTAGTCTACACCAATTACATAGTTTACTTCGCTCATACAAATAATAAATGTCTAATTAACGTTTATTTTTTTAAAATAAAAAATTTTGTTACAATTAATTAAAGAAAAGATAACAAATTAGTTTCTTTAATGCTGTTTGGTTAAATACTGCCTGAGGAGCTACCATGCTGTCATTGAGTAAGGATAAACCTAGCCGCGGAGAGGGGTTTGTAAAACTTCATAATTTTTAAAACCGGATGCTTAAAATGTCCGTATGTATAGAGTTTGTAGTTTCTACACTAATAATGTTAGTTAAAATATTACACTTAATCCTTTAAACAGAGCAGTTGTAATATTAACATCTTACACCAATCCAGCAACTATCGTTTAAAATTACTTCATCGATTAAGGTGATGTGAGGTCGTCAAGTAACTATTTTGTTATAAAACGGCTTGCCAATAATTAAATAAAAGATTTAACGTTCGCCGTGGCATCTGCTTTGCACCTTACAATATAAATAGGGTTTAAAATTAGATCATCCTTTCTTTTAGAATGACCTCCTTGTCATTCACTGGGCCTTCACTGAAACTAAACTTAATTCATAATGAAAAAAACGATTACTTCGAATGAGGTCAATGCCTTTTTGCGCCAACCTCCGCGCTATTTTAAAATTTTTGCTCTCCTAATTTCCTTCTTAATGTTATCCGCAACATTCTTTTTAGGATGTAAGAAGGATAATTTTGCCGATGAAGTTGCAGGGCTTTGTCCTGTTGTTACTACTGATCCTATGGATAAGGCTGTTAATGTGGTTCTGGATAAAGTAATCACCATTACTTTTAATACAGAAATGAACCCAGCTACAATAGATAACTCCACTTTTATGATCAAACAGGGATCAACTTTAATCGCGGGAACTATCGCGGCAACTGCCAGTCCTAAAATATTTACTTTTAAGCCAAATGTTGCACTACTTCCTTTCGTAGTGTATTCAGGTACAGTTACTACGGGTGCTAAAGATACGTTCCGTACGGGGATGGTGGCCGACTATACATGGACGTTCACAACCATTCCTGTAGTTACTATAAGTGCACTTCCATCAACTGGAGGAGTAGTTACTGGTGGTGGAGGCTACGCGCAGGGTTCACTTGCTACAGTGGTAGCAACGCCAAACGCCGGTTTCACCTTTACAAGTTGGACAGAAAATGGTACAGTAGTTTCTACGAGTTCAAGTTATCAGTTTACGATGGCCGGAAACAGAACGTTAGTTGCTAATTTCACGGCTGTTCCGGTTGGAACTATCGCGATCGTTCTTTCTTCAAGTCCTGCTGCGGGAGGTATAACTACGGGTTCAGGCGCATATGCTCCTGGTTCTACGGTAACAGCAACTGCTGCGGCGAACGCTGGATATACGTTCTTAAACTGGACAGAAGGTGTAACGGTAGTATCTACAAGTGCGAGCTATCAATTTACTGCAACTACCGCGAGAACTTTGGTTGCTAACTTCAATATAATACCTGCCAGTCAGTTTGCAGTGATTTTATCTTCTAATCCAGTAGTGGGTGGTACAACCAATGGAGAAGGTGCTTATGCAGCAAATACTTCGGTTACTATCACAGCTGCTGCGAATGTAGGCTATACCTTTACCAATTGGACCGATAAAACTACTGGTGCTATCGTATCTACCAGTTCTGCCTATACATTTGCTATTACAGCGAATAGGAGTTTCGTAGCTAATTTCACGCTTAACACATACACGTTAAATGTTACTGCAGTAAATGGTTCGGTGGTAAAAAACCCAAATCAGGCAACATATAATCATGGTACCGTGGTAACGCTTACCGCAACACCTAATTCTGGTTATACCTTTACTTCTTGGTCTGGAGATGCTACAGGCTCTACCAACCCATTAAACGTAACCATGAACGCCAATAAGAATATAACGGCTAATTTCACTGCAATTGTTACGCCGCCGTTGTTCAGTTCTATATTCGCAGCGTTTGGTCTTGCAGGATTAACCAATCAGGGTGTCTTTACAGTGATCAATAATGGAAGCATTGGTACTCCTGGTGCATCTACCACGGTTACCGGATTTCATGATATGACCGGCGACAAATACATCGAGACTCCATTAAATATTGGAAATGTAAAAGATGGCAGGATCTACACTGCTGGCCCGCCACCAATAATATTTGGCCCTGGTGGACCATTCGGAGGTAATGCTACAACAAAAGGCATTGCAGATGCAGGTCTTTTAAGTGCAACTAATTTTTATAACAGTATTTCTCCTGCCAACAGGCCAGGCGGTATTGTACAGGCACAAGAACTAGGTGGATTGACATTGCCTCCAGGTACTTACAAAGCAGCGAGCGGTCCCTTTGAAATCATAAATGGTGATCTTACACTCGACGCTCAAGGTAATCCAAACGCCGTATGGGTGTTCCAAGCACCTAGCAGTTTAACCGTTGGTTCTACAATACCAAGGAGTGTTAATTTAATCGGAGGAGCACAATCTAAAAATGTGTACTGGTATGTGGGTAGTTCAGCCGTTATTAACTATGCCGGTGGTGGAACTATGGTAGGAACTATTTTATGTAGCGCTGGTGGAACTTTATCATCTCCTGCAAATAGTACAAACACACTGGTTCAGACGGTATTAAATGGTAGATTGATATCAATAAATGCTTCTGTTACCATGGTAAACACTATAATTAATACACCTTAATAACTCCTATAAATCCTCCTTCGGGAGGATTTATTTAACCTTCAATTAAATAATTTAAAGAAAAATATATGTCAACGCTAAATAAAATATTAAAAAAAGCAATCGGCTGTAGCTTAATCGTGCTATTGGTGCAGGTTTCTTTACACGCACAAACTACAGAACCAAAATGGTGGTTCGGTGTATCTGGAGGCGCTAATGCTAATTTCTACGATGGGACTACCCAGCGACTTGATAATACAATTATTGTTCCTACAGCTTTTCACAAAGGAAAAGGAATACGCCCATTTGCCTCGGCACTAATCGAATATCGTCCTTCACATACATGGGGCGGTGCATTAAACCTAGGTTTCGATGACCGATCGGCAAAATTTAAAGATGTTGTTGCGCCGTGTAATTGTCCGGCTACGTTAACCACAAACTTGAGTTATTTTACGATCGAACCCGCATTACGATTAAACCCTTGGACCGGAAGCTTTTATTTGTTCGCTGGACCAAGAGTTGCGGTGAATTTGCTTAAAGATTATACCTACACCCAATTAAATGCCCCAGATGTATCAGGTGAATTGACCAGTATAAGAAAAACGTTGGTTTCAGGACAAGTAGGGATGGGATTTGATATTCCAATTTCAGCCCCAACTAGTACTACTAGAGTTTTGCTTTCGCCATTTGTATCTTATCATCCTTATTTCGGACAAGATACAAGATCGATTGAAAGCTGGACTAACACTACCGTGCGAGCGGGTATAGCACTTAAATTTGGTAAAGCAACAAAGGTAGTAACACCAGTAGTTACACCTCCAATAGTGGCTCTTCCTGATGTTGCTTTCTCTGTTCGTGCTCCAAAGCCAATTCTTGTTAAGAGAGAGATCAATGAAACTTTACCATTATTAAATTATGTTTTCTTTGATGAAGGATCATCGGCAATACCTAGCCGTTACACTCTTCTTTCGGCTGATCAAGCTGCCAACTTTAAAGAAGAACAGCTCCAAAATGAGCAACCTTCTAATGTAACTGGGCGATCAGCACGTCAATTGGGCGTTTACTATAATGTATTGAATATTTTAGGCGATAGATTAAGAGCTAACCCTTCAACAGCTATCACCTTAAGTGGAGCATCACTGAATGGTCCAACAGAAGGTCTGGCTTTCGCTACCAATATCAAAAAATACTTAGTGGATGTTTTTGCTATCGCAGATTCTAGAATCAGTGTTAACGGACGTACCAAACCGGCTATGCCATCAGAACAACCAGGAGGCAAAAAGGAGCTTACGTTATTAAGAGAAGGCGATCGTAGAGTAGATATCCAGAGCAATTCTTCTGCATTGATGATGCAAGTGGGCGGTGGGATGATGAATCCAGTAATGATTAATGCTACTCAAGCTGATCCTATGGATAGTTATGTTATTTTTAACGTAGCTAGAGCAAATGAAGCACTTCAATCCTACACCATCGACTTAACTGATCAAAATGGTAACGTGAGCCATTACGGACCGTTTACTAAAGATCAGGAAAGTGTGCTTGGAAAAACCATTCTTGGTAGCAATAAATCCGGAGATTACAAAGTTCAATTAATAGGAACAACTAAAACTGGAGCCATCATCAGAAAAGAAAGTAACGTTCACATTGATAGCCAGGAAGAGATGGTTGAGAAAGGTATGCGTTATAGTATTCTGTTTAATTTCAACAAATCTTATACCGTTGCAGCCTATTCGCAGTTCCTTAAAAATGTTGTAGTTCCATTAATTTCAGATTACTCGACAGTGATTATCCATGGCCATACTGATGTAATTGGTACTGATGCCTATAATTTGAACTTATCGCAAAATAGGGCAAAAGATACTCAACAATTGCTTCAAAATGCATTGAATAGTGCGGGTAAGACCAATGTGAAGTTTGAAACATCAGGTTTCGGCGAAGAACAAAGTCAAGCGCCTTTCAATAATAGCAGACCAGAAGAACGTTTTTACAATAGAACAGTAATTATAGATATCAATCCTAAACAGTAATGATAGCTTAAAAGTTAAAGATGCCATATCCTAAGTTAGGATATGGCATTTTTTTTTAAGGTTAATGTTACTATGCGAGATCTAAAAATCCATGGCAGTTGGAAGTCTGAGACACTTTGTGAGGCCAAATAACATACAAACCTCCATAAACTATACGACCCCGCTGGGGTCGCAGATAGCCGATGCGCAAATCTAGGATATATAATCCCTACGGGATTACACGTTTTTTGGCTGAAGGAGAACACCGGAGCGATAAACGCCAATCTATTTACAGATTGACAACGACACTTTTTGCGATAATCAGAAGACCTCGGAGAGATCAAATGGATTATATAATTCTTACTGGATTACACATTTTTTTGGTTGATGAATAACACTGGGGCGACAAACGGGAATCCATTTCTAGTTGCGAACGACACCTTTGCGATAAACCAGAAGACCTCGGAGAGGTCAAATAATATAGAAAATGTGATAAAGATTTCGACCCCAGCTGGGGTCGAATATTTCATGCGTAAATCTAAGGTATTTGTTAATCGCGGGATTAATTGAGTAAGGCATAGTTAGCCAAATAAAGCTCATGTTACCATTTTTTAAGTTTAGGAGTAGCAAATCTTGACTAAGGATTGTGAAAGGTTTCGGATATAAATTCTAAAACTTTTGGCAAGGCCGCGCGCCAATAGACCCAACTATGACCGCCATCTCGCACACGGTATTCGTGAGGAATGTTTTTTTTCCGCATCATAATGTGTACCATGGCGTTTCCTTCATATAAGAAATCGTCATCGCCACAATCGATATACCAACGTACCGCATTCTTTTGGTTATTCGGCATACTGCTGATCTTCCCAATTATGGTTTGACTATTAAAAAGTTTTAAAATGAGGGAATCAGGTATGCTCTTATCTTTAACTCGAGACTTAAATTCATCATAACTTGGTGTGCCTACAGAAGCACTTAGTGGGCATGATGATGAAAACATATCTGGATGTTCGAGCGCATAGATAAAGGCACCGCCACCGCCCATTGATAGGCCTGCAATTGCCCTAAATCTCTTGTCGGTTTTAACCCTATAGTTTTTTTCGATAAATGGGATAAGCTCCTTAAAGAAGAAATCTTCGTAATTCCACTCGGGTGCATTGAAATAACCTTGATTTGCCCCTCCGGCATCGGGTGTAACAATAATCATAGGGGAGGCGCCGCCTTCTAAAATTGCTTTGTTGGCGATGGTGAGCAACTCTCCATATTGCGTCCAACCGCTTTGATTATCGCCCGCACCGTGTAATAAATAGAGTATGGGATAAGTTCGATTGGATGTCTCATAATCCGGTGGCAGATAAATCGCAAATTTCCTGTCCATTTTTAAAATTTTGCTTGGCAACGATAGCTGATCGAATACTTTACCCGACTGCGAGAATGTTAAAGTTGAGCTAAGTAGGAGGAAGGAGGTGAGAATTACAGTTAATTTCTTCATCGTATTTATAATTGGTTTATTAAAGTTAATATTTTTATGTATAAATGTATGGACATTCATTTAGAAATTCAATGCCAGCAATCCATGTGTTTATCGGCTATTGCTCTAAATTTTTATCCTTATACACCACGTAATGGTGATAATGACGACAACAGCAAGGAATAATGTAAATTTTTATTGCTCTGTTATAGGCTCTTAGCCACTTTTTATAAAAAATACCAGTTCATAGTTTGCAGATTTAAACAGAGTTCGTACTTTTGCGGCGGAGAGTTGGCAGAGTGGTCGATTGCGGCAGTCTTGAAAACTGTTGACTTGTCAAAGGGTCCGCGGGTTCGAATCCCCCACTCTCCGCCAAGAAAATGTCTTCAACCGAATGGTTGAAGGCATTTTTTGTTTGTGGCAAGCTCAAGCGCAGCTTGAAGGCGCGCAAGCAAACAAAAAATGCGTCACGAGCGTAGCGAGTGCATTTTCTTGCGTCAAACCCACATTCAGGGGATCACCGTAGCGAAGCGGAGGTAATCCCTGGTTTCATAAAGATTTCTCTTCGAGCCCGTCAGATAGACAAGAAAGTGGATAGGAACGAGTGCATTTTCTTGCGTCAAACCCACATTCAGGGGATCACCGTAGCGAAGCGGAGGTAATCCCTGGTTTCATAAAGATTTCTCTTCGAGCCCGTCAGATAGACAAGAAAGTGGATAGGAACGAGCACATTTTCTTGCGTCAAACCCACATTCAGGGGATCACCGTAGCGAAGCGGAGGTAATCCCTGGTTTCATAAAGGTTTCTCTTCGAGCCCGTCAGATAGGCAAGAAAGTGGATAGGAACGAGCACATTTTCTTGCGTCAAACCCCCCATCAGGGATCACCGTAGCGAAGCGGAGGTAATCCCTGGTTTCATAAAGATTTCTCTTCGAGCCCGTCAGATAGACAAGAAAGTGGATAGGAACGAGCACATTTTCTTGCGTCAAACCCCCATCCAGGGGATCACCGTAGCGAAGCGGAGGTAATCCCTGGTTTCATAAAGGTTTCTCTTCGAGCCCGTCAGATAGACAAGAAAGTGGATAGGAACGAGCACGTTTTCTTGCGTCAAACCCCCATTCAGGGAATCACCGTAGCGAAGCGGAGGGTAATCCCAGGTTTCATAAAGGTTTCTCTTCGAGCCCGTCAGATAGACAAGAAAGTGGATAGGAACGAGCACATTTTCTTGCGTCAAACCCCCATTCAGGGGATCACCGTAGCGAAGCGGAGGTAATCCCTGGTTTCAAAAAGGTTTCTCTTCGTGCCCGTCAGATAGACAAGAAAGTGGATAGGAACGAGCACATTTTCTTGCGTCAACCCCCATTCAGGGGATCACCTAGCGCAGCGGAGGTAATCCAGACTTCTAGCTAAATATCAATTAAAACCTGACGGAGATTGCTTCGCCACGATGAAGGATCGGGCTCGCAAAGAGCGCAGAAGCTCCCTACATTAACCGAAATGGCTAACTGAATCAGTTTTTCTCCAACTTATCCTCAACAGGAAGTGGGTTTTTGAATAGATTAAAGTTGGGCCGGATAATTTTTACACTTCTTTTAGAAAGGTCTACACTTGCATTTAACTCAAATCCAACCAATAGAATAAGCGAATTTAGGTATAACCAGATCATAACAACAATCAAGGTTCCGATAGATCCATAGATCTTGTTGTATGAGCTAAAATGATTAATGTAGAACGAGAATCCCCAAATGGTTAAAAAGGCCAATATTGTGGCTAACCAGGATCCTGCACTAAAAAACTTCCATTTTTTTGCATGAGCAGGCCCATATCGATATAAAATAGAAACGGTAATAAAATAGAGCACACCCAGTAAAGCCCATTGTGTAAATAAGATCACATACACCGTTAATGAGCCGTTATAATGGATTTCCTCCTTTAAATAATTGAGCAACAATGCGCTTATCGCCATCGCTGCAATGCAAATAATCACTGAAAAAGCAATGATCACGGTTAGAATGAGGGCAACCAATCTTTGTTTCAGCCACGTCCTTGTTTCTACTACCAATGATGATTTGTTAAATGCAACCATCAATTTATGAACGCCATTGGTTGAGAAAAAAAGCGATAAGAAAAAACCCAAAGACAATAAGCTTCCGTTTTGGATATTTACAATTTCATTAATGGTAGTCTCAAACGCTATAAAAGCATTATTTGGCAATACCAAGGCAAGTAATGACATTAATGTTTCCTGGAAACCTATGCTTTTAGGGATGTATGGAATTAGTGTAAAGAGGAAGATAATCGCCGGAAAAATAGCCAACATAAAATTATATGCCAAGGAGGAAGCTTTATTAACCAAGGCTTCCTTGCCAATTTCCCTAAAGAAAAAGATGGCAACGGTGTACAGCGGGAGTGGACTAAAACCAGGCAATACACAAACTTTTGTCCATTCGATAAATAGACGATAGATTTTAAGCTTTAATAACTGTTTGTGTATCCAATTCATTTTAACTAAAATACTGCCGAACGTTTTTCATAAAATTTTCTGGCGGTGCACAGGGCCTTCTGGTTGCTTTATTTACAAAAACCAATGTCGTTGTTCCGGTATTGATCAGCTCATTTGCTTCATTATAGATTTCATAATAGACATTAAGTCTAACAGTGGGTAGTTCTTCTACAATCGATTTAATGGTTAATACTTCGTTATAATATGCTGGTTTTATATACCTCGATTGCAATTCTAAGATAGGCAGCATCACCCCCTCGGCCTCCATTGTAGCATAGGTCATGCCAGAGCAGGCTTCAAAGCATTCAGTTCTTGCCAGTTCGTAATATTGCGCATAATTACTGTGATGAACAATACCCATTTGATCTGTTTCAACGTAACGAACCCTTACCTTGCTTTCGTATACGAACATTATTTGTAGATATTACGTTTGTTCAAAGCTTCTCTATATTTCTTGGCATTAATTTCATGCTCGGCAGAAGTTTCTGCAAAATTGTGGTATCCTGAAAAATCCTCTTTGGCACACATGTAAATGTAGTTGTTTGCTTGCCTGTTCAAAACTGCATCGATAGCATTAATACTCGGCATCATAATTGGTCCTGGAGGTAAACCAGCAAATTTGTAGGTGTTATATTTAGAGTTAACGTTAAGCAACGTATTAGTAACACGTTTAACCGTGAAATCATTATTGGCATAAATTACCGTAGGGTCTGCCTGCAATAGGATACCCTTGTTTAGGCGATTTAGGTATAGCCCAGCAATGATTGGCATTTCTTTATCGTAGAGTGCCTCAGAATCTACAATAGACGCTAAAATAGATACCTGGATTGGAGTTAGGTTTAGGCTTTCTGCTTTCTGCTTTCTACTTTCTGTCCAGAATTTGGCATATTGCTTCTGCATTTTTTCAAAAAAATCGGTTGGTTTGGTGTTCCAATAAATTTCATAAGTATTTGGAATAAACATGGTGTATACATTTTCGGTAGTAAAACCATATTTTTCTACCAAAGCTGCAGAATCCAATACTTTAATAAATGCCAATGAATCGGCTTCCATGTTTTTAGCGAGATACGCTGCAAAGTTCTCTTTTTTGCGAATGTTCTGGAACTTCAGCTTAACCGCGTCTTGGTTGCCCGCTTTTAATTTATTGATTAATGTACGATTGTTCATGCCTTCGGTTAGTGCGTACCGACCTGGTTTTAAGCTATTTGCCAAATTCATTTTGCTAGCTGCTTCCTTAAAGGATTCAATATTTTTAACGATATCTTTATCGGTTACTTCTCGTAAGAAATCATCCACAGAAGATCCTGTTCTAATGTAAATGTACTTTTGACCCCCATTCACATTGGGTGCGAAATACAATGCATAAAATTTCATCCCAAAAAAACCAACAATGATTAGGACGATTAGTGCTACCGCCAATATAATTTTCGTACTTTTTTTAACTTCTTTATTCGATTCTAAAATCATGCTAAGGTTTAGTTTTTTGGTTTGTTAGAAAGTGTAATATTTATTGGTGTACCAATCTTCACTTTGGTAACTGTATCGGCCGTTAAAGGAAACTGCATTACAATTACTGCATTTGCTGAATCCGTGATTTGACCCTCATAAGTAATCTGCCCCACCGTAAGCATGGCTCCTTTTAGAGAGAATTTCGCTTCATCAATGGTTAAGCCTACCAGATTTGGCAATTCAACTTCTTCATTTCCCCGACCATCACCAAGAGTGAGGTTAATTCTTGATCCGGTAGGTAAAATTTCACCAGTTTTGATGGGTTGACCACCAAAAAAAGCTTCTAAAACCACATCTCTAGCTACATCAGGTTTATAAAGAGTATCCCCTAATTTTAAGCGATAGCTTTCTAAAATGGCTTGTGCTTCTCGTAATGATTTTGATTCGATGTCAGGAAACTTCACATTTGGTGCCTGCGAAGTATTAATGGTTAAATAAATGGTTCTATTTCCTTTTACGAACGTATTAGCGTCAGGATCCTGATCCGTTACAATACCTGGGGGTTTATCCATTACATAAACCGAATCAATCTCGTACCGAAGTCCGAGATCTTCTAATGTACTTACTGCTTGTGCTAATGGCAGTCCTTTTAATTCCGGAACATTTAGGCCTTCACCATGTTTGGTGTAAAATCTTAAACTAAAAAAAGCTATCAATAATAGGCAAATAACGGTAGCAATAGCGGCTAAGAGATTATTTCTGAAAGATTTTGTTTTAAGGTACGATGTAAAGTTGCCCATTTATATTTTTCTGATAGAGGTATTACCCTCCAAATTTAGTTTAAAAAAATATTTTATCTCAATTAAAATCAAATCTGCATCAACTAATTTATATTTTTGGACATAAAATTTAAATGATGAAGAAAATAATTGCATTATTAACCGGTGGTACTACTGGCGAATGGGTAGTGTCGGTAAAAAGTGCGGTAACGATTGCCCAAAACCTCGATTCAACCAAATTTGAAGTGTACAAGATCATGCTAACAGAAAATGGTTGGTTTTATGAACCTTCGGATTCGGTTAAAATTGCAATCGATAAAAACGATTTCTCCCTCACACTTAGTGGAAAAAAAATAAAATTTGATGGTGTTTTTATCGCAATTCATGGCTCCCCAGGTGAAGACGGAAAATTGCAGGGCTATTTTGACATGATCGGACTTCCTTATACCACATGTAATGCACTTACCTCAGCCATTACCATGAATAAAGGATATACCAAAGCAATAGTAAATGGAATACCAAAATTGCATGTAGCTAAGTCTGTTCAGGTCTTTAAAAATACGGCTTTTAATATTGATCAGCTTAAAACTGATTTAAAGTTGCCCTATTTCGTGAAACCAAATAGCGGTGGAAGTAGCATCGGTATGAGCAAGGTTAAGCATACTGCTGATCTTGAGAACGCCCTAGAAAAAGCATTCAATGAAGATGATCAGATTTTGATAGAGGAGTTTGTATCGGGACGGGAATTTTCTGTTGGAGTTTTTAAGGCCAAGGGCGAGGTAATTGTATTGCCTGCAACCGAAGTTATCCCATCCAATGAATTTTTTGATTTTGAAGCAAAATATACACCAGGTGCTTCAGAAGAAATTACCCCAGGAAGGATGAACGAGGAAGAAAAAAGTAGGGTAGAGGAGATAGTTGCCGCCATTTATCAGAAACTGGATTGTAATGGAGTGGTGCGGATAGATTATTTCTTAGAACACGAGACAGGAGATTTTTACTTTATCGAAATAAATACCATTCCTGGACAAACCATTACCAGTTTTATTCCACAACAAGTGGCAGCAGCTGGCATGGGATTAAAAGATTTTTATACCTTGATTGTTGAGGAGTCGATTTAAGTCATCGGATGACTAACAGTCATCCGATGACTGGCTTAAACAACCTTATTCTTCCACTTCCCTTTTCTAAATAGCACAAAAGCAGCAATAGTAATTACCGTTTCTGCACACGGAATCGCGATAAATACTCCTTTTGGACCTAGATTTAAATACTTCGCTAGGAAATAAGCAAACGGAATTTGAAATACCCAAAAGGCAAAAAAGTTTATCCATGTAGGTGTTACTGTATCTCCTGCTCCATTAAGTGCACCGGTAAGCACCATTCCGATTCCGAATAGGATCATTCCGGCACTCAAATATCGGAGGGCCTCGGCAGCAACCTGTTTTATTTCTTGGTTGGTAGTAAAAAATGAAGCAAAGAAATTTCCGCAAAAGAAAAATAAGATAGATACAAGTCCCATAAACACAATGATGTATTTCATAGTTTTATAAACGGATTGTGTTGCTCTATCCAAATGTCCCGCACCCATGTTTTGTCCAACCAATGTGGCAGCCGCATTACTCAATCCCCAAGCGGGGAGAATAAAAAATATCATTAATCTGATTGCGGTTTGATATCCGGCTGAACCGATTTCACCCCCTGTTTTTGCCACTAATTGCGACAGAAAGATCCAACTGCAAGAGCCGATCACGAATTGTAGTGTACCCGGTGCAGCAATTTTTACAATCGCTTTAATTTGGTCCCAATGCGGTCTAAAATAAGATAGTTTGATTTTTAGGGCACTATTTCCTCTGATTAAATGAAAAAGCTGATAAGCCACACCCAAGCTTCTTCCCAATACAGTAGCCATTGCAGCTCCGGTTAAGCCAAAAGCTGGGATAGGCCCCAGCCCTAAAATAAATAAAGGGCACAAGATACAGTTGGCAATATTTGCAATCCACAGGCTCTGCATCGCGATAGCTGCATTTCCAGCTCCCCTAAAGATCCCATTGATCAGGAATAGCAACATGATGATCGTACTGCTTCCCATCATAATGCGTATAAAATTTGTTCCATGGGCTGCAGTTCCCGTGCTTGCACCCATCAAAAGAAGAATGTCTCTGGAAAAAATTAACCCAACAATGCTAATAATTACAGTTAAAAACAAGGTAATTACGATAGTCTGCATTCCTGCTTTTGCAGCTGCAGAAGGATTTTTTTCGCCAATTCGCCTTGCTACTACTGCCGTAGCCGCCATGCTCATCCCTATGGCAAGCGAATAAATAATAGTGAGTACCGATTCTGTAAGCGCAACAGTTTGGATTGCACTGCTGCTATTGGGGAGATGACCTACAAAATAAAGGTCGACCAGTGCAAATACCGATTCCATCATCATTTCTAGCATCATCGGGATCGCTAAAAGGACTATCGCCCTGCGGATGCTGATTGAAGTATAATCTGTTTCCTTGCCCTTTAAGGCCTCAACAATGAGCGTATAAATAGAAGAAAGACTAACTGAAGTCTTATTTACTTGCGACATAAAATAAAAATTGTATAGAAAAACCATGAGATGCACAGAAAATGCATCAAAAAATTGAATTAGAGAATGGGTGTACTAGCTTAATCTAGCCTGTGCGTACAACGAGGAACCTCATAGTTCGTAAGAATTGATGTTGTAAAAATAGAAAAAATATCATAAACACAAATTATATTTAAAAACTCCATCAGACTTAATATAGACCTGATAATTAAGCCTGCCGTCTTTGCGATCCCGATTCTTTCTCGGGAGAAGCAATCCCCTTGCCGTTATTCACAATAAACCCGAAATGCGATTGCTTCGGCTGTGAAGAACAGGCCTCGCAAAGCCGAATAGCTAATGCTTCATCAATTTAAAACCTCTTTTTTCTAATCAGCTTTGCCTTTTATCTCCATACTCAAATCTCACTACCAAAATGTAACATCGGCAGCCTAAACTCATCAAACATAAAAGCTAATCTAATGAACCTAAGTCTGTCTAAGATCTACAAACAATACGGGAGCCATGTTGTGCTCCAATTTGATGAATGGAAAATAACAGACGGAATTTATTGGTTAAAAGGCGGTAATGGAACCGGTAAAACTACACTGTTTAGGATTATTTCTGGCCAGACGCCTTTTGATGGCGAGGTATTATTGAACGGAACTGATTTGAAAAAGCAGCCCATTAAATTTCGATCAATGATTAGCAATGCCGAAGCTGAGCCTCAATATCCGCTGTTCATAACCGGAAAGGAACTTCTCACCTTTTATATGGAAGTGAGAAATGCGCAACAGTTTGAAGTGGCCGAACTGACCGAGCTTTTTGAACTAAACGATTTTTTAACCCAAAAAATAGGAGGCTATTCGAGCGGAATGCTCAAAAAGCTTTCACTGATCTGTGCACTTTTAGGCAATGCCGAACTTTATATCCTAGATGAGCCTTTGATCACCATCGATGCCAATTCTGCAGCTAAACTGTATGGGCTGATTTCTAGTAGGGCCAAACAGGGCAAAAGTTTTTTGTTGTCTTCACATCAAGAAATTGATAATGAAAGATTAGCGATCGCAGGGGTTTTCAAGATTGAACATAAACAAATTATAAGGTGTTAAAGCTTATTTTAAGAACAATCGGCCTTACCTTTTACCAGCAACATACGGGCCTGTTTTTGGTGTTTTTCTATTTGCTATTCGGCATGATCCAAGGAAAGGCGCTCATCGATTTCCATATCGCCCTATTAATTGCAATCTGTTCATCGCCCGTAAACCTGCTCATGCTTTTCGGCGTCTGGCTTTTGTATTCGCTCAAATGCTTGTTCTTTGTAAAACAGAAATTAAACTTAGCCGAATATCAGTTTACGAAAGCTATTACTGTTAAGCCTCAGGAAAAACAATACCTGATGTGGCTAAAACTGTACATTTTTTTACTGGTTCCCATTGTTATATATGCCGGGATTATAGTAGTTGTGTCCTTAAAAAACCAGTATTACATGAGTTTTTTTGCCACATTATGCGTAATAGCTGCGCTATTAGTTTTACTGGTTGGGTCTACCTTTAAACTTAGTAATTTCTCCTTTAATGATTCCAAAAATTGGGTTCGTTTACCTCGAGTGTCACTTAAAAAACCATTTTGGACTTGGCCTTTTTTCTATCTATTTACCGAACAGCGCATTATGCTTTTAATAGTAAAAGTGGTTTCTGTTTTATTTTTTAAAGCTATTTTATTGGTGTTTGCAGATGTAGGGAATGATATAAGAGTGTATTTAACAGCACTGCTGGCGGTTGTTTTAAGTCATGCGATATTAGTTTTAAACCTCGTGAAATTCGATGCCTTTTATGTTTCATTCGCTAAGAGCCTTCCTATTACTACGTTAAAACGCTTTGCTTGTTGGATTTTGATCTTCTCATTACTGCTGGTTCCGGAACTGATTTTATTGTATTGGTTAACTGCAATTGATATTATACAGCTATTTTACTGTGCATTTTTTGCCATTGGGGCGATATTGTTCCTCCAAACCTTAGTTTATTTACTAAAAGCAAATAGTGATCGCTATATGCAATACCTCTTGTTTTTCTTTTTTGGAGCCATGTGGGCGATTTTGGGCGGATATTTCCTACTATTTAGTGTATGTTGCTTATTTTGTTCTTGTTTTATGTATCTTGTAAATGCTAATAAAACGGATTTAAAGGAACTTGCCTAAATATAAATGGATATTACTCTCGTTTTGGGATTGGCCGCGTTTGGAGCAATCTTCTTACTTATAGGGATAAATAGCATGATTAAACGAAAGAAATTTGAGGCATCTGGCTTAAATGTCGTTGGTAAGGTTGAAGGCATGGTGACAGATTACAATCTAAATTCGAAAACTTACTATCCAGTTATTAATTATACCACAATAGATGGAAAGGAAATTGAAAAACAATATCACCTTGGATCCAATCCCGCTGCTTTTAAAAAAGGTGAAGAAGTTCAAGTTATTTATTTACACGATTCGCCGAAAGATTTTATAATCGCCGGCAAATTTACGAATGTAATGGGAATTATTTTTAACCTAACCGGATTTGTATGTATAATGGGAGCAATAATTCTATACATTATGAAAGTCTAACTATTGTATTTTATCATCTACTCGTCTATTTTTAAGAACTTATCTGCATCCAAACCCAAAATCGCTAACCGCCAATCGCTCCTCTTAAACACTGTAAGCCTTAATCATTTCATCATTAACCTTACAAGAACGTTGGGTTTTTAGATCAATCATGACATAATCGAAAATGCCATCTGAGGCCACTTTCCCGGTGGCTTTATTAATGATTTCAAACTGAACATTACTTCCTTTTTCATTCATCTCCAAAATTCCGGTGCGTACCAACAGCTGATCGCCCAGTTTAAGTGGTCTCTTGAATGAGATCGTTACTTTAGCTACAACCCAGCCATAGCCTTGTTCTGTGAACTTCTGCCAGCTCATGCCATAAAATTTATCCATCTGCTCATAGCGAGCGGCAAGCACATAATCCAGGTATTTACTGTTATGTACGTGGTTAAACATATCAATATCATCTGGGCGTACGTTTAACTCGGTTTCGAAAATGCTGTATTGGTTTTTGATCATTGGGGCAAAGGTAGGTAAAATTAGACTTACGAAGTCTTAAGACTTCGTAAGTCTAAACCCGATCTTAGCGAGAAATATTTTTCAAGTTAAACTTACGAAGTTTTATTGTTATCGTTGGGTGTTACTATCGCTCTCCACCCAACGCTCCGCGCCCTTGTTTATTACAAAAACTTCCCTTATCTTTGCACCGCAATTAATTAATTTATACACACTTTAGTATCATTCAAGAAATGTATTTAAGTAAAGAAAAGAAAGCCGAAATCTTTAAACAACACGGCGAAGTAGAAACCAACACGGGTTCTGCAGAAGGTCAAGTAGCGTTATTTACATACCGTATTGCGCATTTAACAGAACACTTAAAGAAAAACCGTAAAGATTTTTCTACTCAGTTGTCACTTCAAAAATTAGTAGGTAAACGCCGCGGTATTTTGGCTTATCTATTTAAAAAAGATATTGAGCGCTATCGTGCTATCATTAAAGCTTTACAGCTTAGGGATATCATTAAATAAGAAGCTTTTATCAATAAAAGCCATCAGCCAACAGGCAGATGGCTTTTTTAATTTAATACTCAAAAAAATATATATAAACAAGGTCTATTAAAAAGAGGAAAAATAGGCCACAACTATTAGTAAATGAATGTAATAAAAAAATCGTTCGATTTGGGCGATGGAAGAATTGTAGAAATTGAAACAGGTAAATTAGCTAAACAAGCTGATGGATCTGTTGTAGTAAAAATGGGAAATACAATGTTGTTAGCAACAGTTGTATCTACAGTTGGTGCAAAACCAGGAACAGATTTCTTGCCTTTATCGGTAGATTATCAAGAGAAATATGCGGCTACTGGTCGTATTCCAGGTGGATTTTTACGTCGTGAGGCAAGATTATCAGATTATGAGGTGTTAATTTCTCGTTTGGTTGATAGAGCTTTACGTCCGATGTTCCCTTCAGATTATCACTCTGATACACAAGTGATGATTTCATTGATCTCGGCTGATAAAGATATCATGCCTGATTGTTTAGCTGGTTTGGCGGCATCTGCAGCTTTATCAGTTTCTGATATTCCTTTTAACGGACCAATC
The DNA here is from genome assembly GCF_059703915.1 of Pedobacter sp. NO84. Taxonomy (NCBI): domain Bacteria; kingdom Pseudomonadati; phylum Bacteroidota; class Sphingobacteriia; order Sphingobacteriales; family Sphingobacteriaceae; genus Pedobacter; species Pedobacter sp. NO84. The sequence goes on along the minus strand of NZ_AP046575.1, from coordinate 1,444,949 downwards.
TCTGAAGTACGTGTTGCTAAAATAGATGGTAAATTGGTAATCAACCCATTAGCTAGCGAATTAGAGCGCGCAACTTTAGAATTTATGGTCGCTGGTTCTGCAAATGATATCGGTATGGTTGAAGGCGAATGCGATGAAATTCAAGAAGATGAAATGGTAGAGGCCTTAAAATTCGCACATGCGGCAATTAAGGTTCAATGTGCTATTCAGGTAGAATTAACCGAAGCTACAGGCAAAACTGTAAAACGCGAATATAACCACGAAGATCATGATGCTGATCTAAAAGCTAAAGTTTATGCTGATACTTATGATAAAGTATATGCAGTAGCAAAAGCTGGTGGCGATAAAGACAAACGTAAAGATGGTTTTACGGCTATCATTAATGAGTTTTTTGAGGCAATGCCAGAAGATACCGCAGATCTTACAAAAGCAATGGCTAAACATTATTACCATGATGTTCAGTATGATGCGATTAGAAATCTATTATTGAATGAAGGAATTCGTTTGGATGGTCGTGCAACTACACAAATCCGCCCAATTTGGAGCGAAGTTGGTTATTTGCCTGCTGCCCACGGTTCGGCCGTATTTACTCGTGGTGAAACCCAATCTTTAACTTCGGTTACTTTAGGAAGCAAAGACGATGAGCAAATGATTGATGGCGCTTTCTTTAACGGTTACAATAAATTCTTGCTGCACTATAATTTCCCAGGTTTCTCGACAGGTGAAGTTAGGCCAAATAGGGGTGCTGGCCGTAGAGAAATTGGTCACGGAGCATTGGCTATGCGTTCTTTGAAAAAGGTATTACCGCAGGGCGAAGAAAATCCATATACTATCCGTATTGTTTCTGATATTTTAGAATCAAACGGATCGTCTTCAATGGCCACAGTTTGTGCAGGTACATTGGCATTAATGGATGCAGGTATTAAGATCAAAGCGCCAGTATCTGGTATTGCGATGGGTTTAATTACTGATGAGAAAACCGGAAAATACGCTATCCTTTCAGATATTTTAGGTGATGAAGATCACTTAGGAGATATGGATTTTAAAGTAACTGGTACCGAAAATGGTATTGTTGCTTGTCAAATGGATTTAAAGATCAACGGATTATCATACGAAGTACTAACTAAAGCCTTATTACAGGCAAAAGAAGGTCGTTTACATATTTTAGGTGAGATGAAGAAAACCATCGCTCAACCTAATGCCGACCTTAAACCACATGCACCACGCATCGTTTCATTAAGTATCGATAAAGAATTTATTGGTGCTGTTATAGGCCCAGGTGGTAAAATTATCCAAGAAATGCAACGCGAAACCGGTGCATCGATCTCTATCGAAGAAGTTGGTAATAAAGGTATCGTTGAAATTTTTGCTGATAATAAAGCTGCGATTGATGCTGCTGTAGCACGTATCAACGCTATTGCTGCCAAACCAGAAATTGGTGCCATTTACCAAGGAAAAGTAAAATCAATCATGCCATTTGGTGCATTTGTTGAAATTATGCCCGGTAAAGATGGATTATTGCATATTTCAGAGATCTCATGGGAACGTTTAGAAACTATGGATGGCGTATTGAAAGAAGGCGATAAAATTGAGGTTAAACTATTAGATGTAGATAAACAAGGTAAAATGAAACTTTCTCGTAAGGTTTTATTACCAAGACCAGAAAAGCCTGCTGTACAGTCTAGCTAAGACTTACGAAGCTTCTAAACTTCGTAAGTCTGGTAAGAGCCCTTTCATTAAATTGGAAGGGCTTTTTTTTTGCTCATCCGATGGCTCACCCGCTCACTCATCCGATGAGCATTAACTTTCGCACTTTATTCTAATTTCGTATCTTAGTCATCGGATGACTAGAGTCATCCGATGACGATATGAAACACATCCTTTCCCCATCCATCCTAACAGCTGATTTTGCCAACCTGCAACGTGATATTGAAATGATCAATAATAGCGAGGCCGACTGGTTCCATGTTGATGTAATGGATGGTGTTTTTGTACCTAATATCTCCTTCGGTTTTCCTGTAATCAGCGCAGCTAAAAAATATGCAAAAAAGCCATTTGATGTGCACTTGATGATTGTTAATCCTGACAAGTACATCCAAGAGTTCGCAAACGTAGGCGCTAATGTAATTACGGTGCATTATGAAGCGTGTACGCATCTCCACCGGGTGGTGCAACAGATTAAGGCAACTGGTTGCAAAGCAGGAGTAGCCCTCAATCCACATACACCCGTAATTTTATTGAAAGATATTTTAACAGAATTGGATCTAGTGCTCATTATGTCGGTAAATCCGGGTTTCGGCGGACAACAATTTATACCTCAAACTTTCAAAAAAATAGAGGAATTACGAAGCATGGCGAATGCGGTAAATCCAGACCTTATTATTGAGGTTGACGGAGGAGTGAATATTTTTAATATAGAATCATTGATCAGGGCTGGTGCAAATGCCCTGGTTGTTGGAAATGCAATCTTCGCTGCAGAGAATCCTGTTCAGATGATCTCAGATTTAAAGAATATCGATGTAAATTTACAAGCAATTTAAGTACTTTGATGCTCAAATCAGCGCTGATCATATTTGCTCTTTGCTCTCTGCTCTTTGCCCCATGCCTTCTTAGGGCACAACCTTTGGTAAGAGTAACTGGTGTGGTGCTCGATTCGAAATGGAGTCCACTGCAACAGGTTACGGTTTCTGTTCTAGGGCAACAAGAATCAACGTTAACAGATCAGGATGGAAGTTATACCATCTATTCCAAAACAACATCTTTTACACTAAAATACAATCTGTTAGGCTATAAACCAGTTTTATTAAGGATCAACGAAAAGGGCGCCGGCAGAATTACACGAGACGTAAATTTAACGGTAAACATAAACGAGCTCGAACAGGTAACCGTTACTAACAAACAAAATCAATTAAGTAATACCAGCACCATTAATATTGCCGATCTCTCGTCTTTACCCTCCGTATCCGGGAACTTTGAGGCCATTTTAAAAACACTCCCCGGAGTTTCTACCAACAATGAACTGAGCTCGCAATATAGTGTAAGGGGAGGTAATTTCGACGAAAACTTGGTGTATGTAAATGATGTGGAAATAAGTAGGCCAATATTGATCAGAAATGGGCAACAGGAGGGACTGAGTTTTATAAACGGTGATCTGGTATCGAGAGCAAAATTCTCTGCTGGAGGCTTTGAAGCACGTTATGGAGATAAATTATCATCGCTGCTGGATGTAAAATACGATAAGCCAGATAGCAATCAATATGTACTTACCACCGGTTTTTTGGGTACCTCTTTTAGTGCGAAACAATCAGGTACGAATAATTATTTTTTGTTAGGCCTTCGCTATAAAAACAACAGTAGTATCCTTAATAAACAAGACAACAAAGGGAGCTATAATCCTAATTTTGGCGACCTTCAGTTGGTTTATCAGTACAAACTTACCAATGCATTTAGTTTAAGCGCCATGGGAAGTTATAACCTTGGACAGTTTAAATTGGTGCCCGAAGACAGAGAAACCCAATTTGGAACACTTGATACCCAATTGAGGTTAAATGTGGCCTATAATGGGCAAGAAATAGATAGCTACCGAACAGCAGGTGCGGCGATAACCGCTACATTTAGTCCTAAGCCCAATCTGGTAATTAAATGGATAAACAGCTATTTTGATACACGGGAAAGGGAACGTTTTGACATTGAAGGAAGGTATGTGTTTGATGAATTGGAAACCGGTTTCAGTTCTTCGGGCTTTACAGCTGTAAGGATAAATCGAGGGATTGGTACCTACCTTAATTATGGACGTAACAATCTAAACTCTAAAACAATAAGTTCAGAAATCAAAGCGGATCAAAATCTGGATAACCATGTGTTTTCTTGGGGGTTAAGGGCCGAACAAAACAAATACAAAGACCAATTAAACGAATATCATTTAACCGATTCAGCTGGATATATTCTTCCATACGATGCTAAAAAATTCTATCTCGAGCAATCTATTAAGATTGCAAATAATGTAGATATAAATAACTTTACAGCCTTTATTCAGGACAGCTATAGTTTATCAAAAAATACAGATTTGCAGTTAGGGGTTCGGGCTAGCCTAAATTCCTTATCCGATCAGTTGTTGATCAGTCCCCGTTTATTATTGGCCTATAGACCTCCTAGCAACAACAAAATCCTTCGTTTCTCGGCAGGTGTTTATCAGCAGCCACCTTCTTATCGCAGCATACGGGCCTTTGATGGGAGCTTAAATTTAAATCAAAAAGCACAACGATCTTACAATACTTCGGCCGGTTTTGATTATGCCTTTGACGGCTTGGGAACACGATTAAAATTTAGCGGCGAAGCCTATTTTAAATATGCCGACCAATTAATTCCTTACATAGTAGATAACATTCGGATTAAATACCTGGCTTCGGAAGTGGCAAGAGGCAGAACCTATGGTGCAGATTTTAGTATTGGTGGCGAGTTTGTTAAAGACCTCGTATCTTATTTCAGGCTTTCTCTAATGAAAGCAGACCAGGATATTATCGGCGATTCGTATTTCGGAAAAGATCTAAACGGACAAGCCGCACTCATCCATCCTGGCTACCTGAAACGTCCAACAGATCAACGTATTAATTTTTCAGTCTTCTTTCAGGATAGGTTGCTTAAAAGTCCGACTTATAAGGTGCACTTAACGATGTTGTATGGCTCAAGATTACCTGTGGGCGCTCCACAGAGTGATCATTATTCTGATGATTTTAGAATTCCTGCCTACAAAAGGGTAGATATCGGTTTCTCCAAAGATTTCTTGGATGATTATGCGCTAAGAAAACCCAAAGTACTGGAGCGATATTTTAGTTCGTTCATCGCGTATTTTGAAGTGTTTAATTTGCTCAACATCAACAACACCGTATCTTATTTGTGGCTTAAGGACGTAGACAACGTTCAATATGCCGTACCTAACTATTTAACAGGCCGACAATTCAATTTTAAATTGATTTTAAAGTTCAAAAACCAAAAATAATTGCGACTGATTTACTAGATTTACGCGTATAAACCGAGCTTGCGAGTTCATTAATGCCATTAAGACAAAGATTAAAATATTAATAAATTTTAGATAAGAAATGAGACACAATTTTGGAGCAGGCCCCTGTATTTTACCACAAGAAGTATTTAAACAAGCCTCTAGGGCGATTTTAGATTTTAAAGATGGCTTATCAATTTTAGAAATGTCGCACCGTAGCCCCGAGTTTGAAGAGGTAATGGCAGAGGCAACTAAACTGGTGAAAGAGCTGTTGAATGTGCCGTCGGGTTACTCCATTTTGTTTTTACAGGGAGGTGCAAGCATGCAGTTTGCCATGGTTCCAATGAATTTATTGCCCGAAGGAAAATCTGCTGCTTACCTAGAAACAGGTGTATGGGCAAATAAGGCGATTAAAGAAGTTAAATTTTTTGGCAAGGCCGATATTGTGGCATCTTCAAAAGAGGCTAATTTTACCTATATTCCTAAAGATTATACCATTCCAACTGATAGTGCTTACTTCCATTGCACATCCAATAATACGATTTACGGTACAGAGATCTTCAATTTTCCTGAAACTAATGTGCCTGTAGTTTGCGATATGTCATCTGATATCATGAGCAGGGTAATCGATGTTTCGAAATTTGATCTGATCTACGCTGGGGCACAAAAAAATATTGGTCCTGCAGGGGTTACCGTTGTCATTGTTAAAGATGAAATTTTAGGTAAAACAGGCAGAGCTATACCCTCTATGTTAGATTATAAAATGCATATTGAAGGGGGCTCGATGTATAACACTCCACCAGTATTCGCCATCTACGTGGCTATGCTTAATCTTAATTGGTTAAAATCTAAAGGGGGTGTTGCAGAGATAGAGAAGGAAAATAAATCCAAAGCACAGGCCTTATATACCGAAATAGATAGAAATACCTTATTTAAAGGGACTTGTGCAGTTGAAGATAGATCGAGGATGAATGTTTGTTTTGTAATGGAAAATCCTGAATTGGAAAAGCCATTCGCAAAATTTGCGGATGATAATGGCTTTGAAGGTTTAAAAGGACATAGGAGTGTGGGCGGCTTTAGGGCCTCGATTTACAATGCACTGCCAATTACAAGCGTGCATGCATTGATAGATCTAATGCAAGAATTTGAAGAGAAACATTCAAAAACAAATAACTCATCGGATGACTATAGTCATCCGATGAGTACGTAAAATAAATTTGATATGATTAAGATCCTAGCCAATGATGGCATAGACCCAATTGGGAAAAAACTACTAGAAGATGCAGGTTTTGTAGTTGATACTGAAACCATCCCTCAAGATCAACTGGCCCAAGCCTTATTAAATTATGATGCCATAACCGTAAGAAGTGCCACAAAAGTTAGGGCGGCACTGATAGATGCTTGTCCGAATATTAGCTTAATTGGTAGAGGAGGGGTTGGTATGGACAATATTGATGTGGATTATGCAAGAAGTAAAGGGGTAAATGTGGTTAATACACCTGCTGCCTCCTCTTTATCTGTAGCCGAATTGGTATTTTCGCATTTGTTTACTGGAATTCGGTTTTTACATGATTCTAATCGTAAAATGCCGATAGAGGGAGCAACAAAGTTTAATGATCTTAAAAAAGCATATGCCAAAGGAGTAGAACTGAGAGGTAAAACCATTGGTATCATTGGTTTTGGGCGTATTGGTAGAGAAACTGCCACCGTAGCTTTGGGGCTAGGTATGAATGTGTTGGCATATGATCTTTTCCCTTTTATTGGCAATATTTCTTTAAAATTACAAGGTGGAATAGAGGTTAACATTCCTATAGAAACAGTGAGCCTAGCCGAAGTCATTGCACAGAGTGATTTCATTTCGCTACATACGCCGTTTGCCGATAAACCAATCTTGGGGATTGAAGAATTTGAAGCCATGAAACCTGGTGTTGGAATTGTAAACTGCTCTAGAGGAGGTACCATAGATGAATTAGCATTAATTGAGGCCTTAAACTCAGGAAAAGTAGCGTTTGCTGGATTAGATGTTTTCCACAATGAGCCTACACCACTTGCCGCCTTATTAACCCATCCTAAAATATCCTTAACACCGCATATTGGTGCTGCAACCAATGAGGCTCAAGAGAGAATTGGGGCTGAATTAGCAAATTTGATTATTGATCACTTTGACAACCTTTAGAAGGTTGTCAAAGTTGGTTAAGAAATAGAGCTAATCACTAATAATTAAGTTAGCCACAGATTAACAGGATTAATACTCTTGAAATCTGTCTCAAAGGGATGACCATTTATTTAATAAATAAAGAGTTAGCCACAGATTAAAAAGGATAAAATCCTCTTAAAATCTGTGGCTTTTTAATTTGTATGTATTTTCTACCCACAACTTGCGCATTTTAGGCCATTCTGATCGTCCTACCCAAAAAAAGAAAGTTAGTTATGTCAACACACCTTTTTGGAACAGATTAAAAAAATAAATCTTCTTAAAATCTGTGGCTGTTAAATTTATAGTTGTTAAATGGGATTGTGTAACTCCCTTCCCACTAAGCCCCTGTTCTTTCATAAACCTTGATCTTTTTCCATTGCATATAAAAAAAATAGCCTAATACAGCACAGCCGATTATGAATATAAACATAAATGAATGGGCAGTTGCACTGGCACTTTCTGCTCGATCTAGCTTTTCGCTCAGCTGTTGATTTTGGGTTTGCAGGTCCTTAATCGTCTTCCTATAGTTTAGAATACTTTCCGTGCTATTGTTGATGGTTGTTTTAACCTGTTCTACCTGTAAATCTTTATAATCGAGCAATATTTTTAGTTCCTTAAAGATATTATTATCATTTATGGCGATTTGTCTTAAAATGTCATTTGAATTTCGAATATCCTTTTTGGTTTGAAAGCCGAAAATCCCTGTTTTTTCATTTAAGCTCTGATCATATTGCCCAAATTTTGCGCTTCTTTCTGCCAACAATCCATTTATTTTTAAACGCTGGATTTCATATGCGGTAGTGTCTTGCGCTAAAATAGGAGACGAAATCACCAAAAAAAGAAGTAAAGATTTAAAGAAATGTTTCATTTTTTTAAGTTTAAATAATTAGATGATTAGCTAATCTCTTCCAAGCTCCAAGCTTCGGCCTTGCTTAAAAAGTGGGGCTTAACTTTAGCCCAGGTTTGCGCAAAAAGCTCAGATTTCCGATAGTTCTCCAAATGTTGTGCCGACTGCCAATAACTAACCGTAAAAAATACCTGGCCATCCATTTTGTCTTGTAATAATTTGACGCCTTCACAACCCTCAAAATCAGCAATAAATGATCGTGTAGCTTCGAAGAGCGATTTAAAATCATTAATATAAGTAGGTGAGAAGTGCATTTTTACAATACGAGTAAGCATGGGTGAAGATAAGGAAAAATTTAAGATGGAAGATCGAATGGAAGATGGAAGATGGAAAATGGAAGATGGAAGATGGAAGATGGAAGTGAAAAGTATAGCGCGTTTAATTCAATCGGTGAAATCATCTTCATCCCCGCCTACCGGCAGGCAGGGGTGCAATCATCCGCGAAGCGAAAAGTTGAAGTAGCTGAAAGGTTTGGAGTGGAAGAAATAACTAAAAATCGGTGTAATCCATTTCCTGATAGCTATCGGGACTGTTTAATCATCCGCGAAGCGAAAGTTTGAAGAATAACTAAAATCCGTGTAATCCTTCCATCTGTGTAATCATCCGCTAAGCGAAAGTTTCAAGAAACTAAAATCGGTGTAATCCTTTCATCAGTGTAATCATCCGCGAAGCGAAAGTTTGAAGAATAACTAAAATCTGTGTAATCCTTCCATCTGTGTAATCATCCGCGAAGCGAAAAGTTAGAATCTCTATCGGTGCAATCATCTCCTAAGGATGAAACTCAACCCTTACAATATCACTTAAATGTAGCCCCAACAATCCGCTTGCTTTCCCTTTATTTATAGCAATTTCTAGGTGATTGCTGATTCCAAACAAGCACAATTTTTCGCCTTCTGGAACTTCGTTATAATGCCAACTTAACTGGGTGATAGTCTCACTTTTTCTAAAGTATAAAGTGAAGTCGCGGTTGCGCTGGATCTTCGTAAAGAGATCTTTGGTAATATTGGTAATTACATTGCAAAAAGTATCGATGTAAATTACGCTTCCCCTGATGATATCTCGCTCTATAACAGGGTGCAAAAGCATTCGTTGCTCAATATCTCCTGTAGGTATTCCAATATCTTTTAATTTGCCTCCTTTAGCTAAATGTATGGCAGCTTTTACAAAAATATCAACCAGGGGAAAGTGTAGATATTTGAGGTCCTGCATGATGTTTAGTTCTACGAGTTCATCGGGCTTTTCGTCTAAAAGCAGGGAGAAAATGCCATTATCTGCACCCACAAAATAGTGTTCTTTATAGCGCAGTGCGATGTATTTGGTATTTTCGTTAAATACAGAATCTATCCCGATAAGGTGTACTGTATTTTTAGGAAAGTAAGGGTAGGCATTTTTAAGTACGAAAGCGGCATAAGAAATATTAAAGGAAGGAACTTCGTGGGTAATATCAACAATGTTAGCTGTAGGTAAGATACTCAGGATACTGCCTTTTAAAGCAGCCTGATAAAAATCCTTGGAACCTAAATCTGTTGTTAATGTAATAATGGCCATTAAAAATTCAATATTTATTCTTATTCTTGCGTAGAGGCAAATCGCCTACAAATATTCAATTTTTAAATCAAAATATACACTTCTAAATAAAAATACAATATTTTGAACGAACTAAAGCTAACACTAGAAACAACAGACCAGGTACAATTTTGGGGCGCCAACAATGAGCATTACGAGTTAATCAAAAGTGCTTTTCCAAAATTAAAAATCGTAGCAAGAGGAAATGATGTAAAGGCACTTGGAGATGAGGCCGAATTGAAATCATTTGAGCAAAAGTTCGAACAATTAGTTGCCCACCTAGAAAAATACCGCACGCTTTCGCATAACGATGTAGAATCAATCCTCGGTGCCAAAAGGACCACAGCCAAAGCCGATGAGGCAACTGCTGTTGCGGCTAACACCGGAGAAGTAATTGTTTTTGGCAACCATGGCCTACTCATTAAGGCTCGTACTGCTAACCAACGTAAAATGGTGGAAAGCATAGGGAAGAATGATGTATTGTTTGCTATCGGCCCTGCCGGAACCGGAAAAACCTATACAGCCGTTGCGTTAGCCGTTAGGGCATTAAAAAACAAAGAAATCAAAAGGATCATACTAACACGGCCGGCAGTAGAGGCCGGAGAAAGTTTGGGTTTCTTACCGGGCGACCTGAAAGAGAAAGTAGATCCTTATCTGCGCCCGCTGTATGATGCGCTGGATGACATGATCCCGCCGGAAAAGTTGAAATTATATTTAGAAAATAGAACAATTGAAGTTGCACCATTGGCATTTATGCGTGGGAGAACGTTGGATAATTGTTTTGTAATCTTAGATGAAGCTCAAAATTCAACAGATCTTCAACTAAAAATGTTCCTAACCAGGATGGGTCCAACGGCCAAATTTATCGTTACCGGAGATATTACCCAGATCGACTTACCTAAAAAAGCACAATCAGGCTTGCATAATGCCCTTAGAATCCTTACGGAAATTAAAGGAATTGATGTGATTTACCTAAATGGCGACGATGTGGTAAGGCATAAATTGGTGAAAGCGATTTTGAAGGCCTATGGGGATATACAGTAGTAGGTAGTCGACAGTCCATAGTCGATAGTCCATGGATTGGATGCATAGCCACTCATCTATGAACCATGAACCATCAACTATGAACTATGAACCATGAACTATGAACTATGACCAACCATGAACCATCAACTATGACTAAAATTAACCTAAACAATAAGCTTACTTTATTTATTGAGGCATTGGATAAAAGGATTAGGCTTATTGTGTCAGAAGCTGATGTGGAATTAGCGTGCAGAAAAGAAACAATTAAGAAATTAAATCAATTTTTAACGACGGATGATTCCCATCTTTTTAAAGGTCGCTTGCAATTGACCAAGAAAGGTGAGTTGGTTAAGGTGATACTAAAAAATGAGACAATTGGTGCTTTTTCTTCGAACCAATTAATGGAAGCGCTTATCTAATACCCTTTGTTTTTATATTGTCACCCTGAGTTTGGCGAGGGTACGACTGAATTTATACTGCTTGTCGAAGGGCGTAACTTGTCTTCGACTACGCTCAGACTGACATCTTTTAGATAATCTATTTTAGTACTCCAAATATTGTCGCAAAAGGGGTACAGGCTTACAAACTTTTTATATCTCCCCACTAGGTATCTAAACCATTGCCCATGGTCTATCAGCCATCAACCAAAAAGTAAATAGCTATTTAAGGTAAAACCCATCGACATCCCGGCTATCAACCATGAATTAGCTAAACGTTTTCTTATTTTCTTTTAAAATAGTACTTTTACCACACATGAAAGCAATCAAAGAAACCCACTTTAATTTCCCCAACCAGACCAATTTCTACAAAGGAAAAGTACGTGACGTGTATACGATCAACGATAGGTTGATGGCAATGGTAGTTACCGACCGCATTTCGGCATTTGATGTGGTTTTACCCGAAGCTATTCCGTATAAAGGACAGGTTTTAAACCAGATTGCTGCCAAGTTTTTGGCTGCTACGCAGGATATTTTGCCAAATTGGGTAGTGGACATACCTGATGAAATGGTTACGATAGGAAGGATTTGTGAACCGTTTAAAGTTGAAATGGTAATTAGGGGCTATTTGGCCGGTCATGCTTGGCGTGAGTACAGTGCCGGTAAACGCAGTGTTTGTGGTGTAGAGTTACCCGACGGATTGAGCGAGAACGATAAATTACCCAAACCAATTATTACGCCTACCACAAAAGCCGCTGTTGGGCATGATGAAGATATTTCTAAACAAGATCTTTTAGCCAAAGGGATTGTTTCAATGGTCGACTATGAAAATCTGGAAAATTACACCCACGCCTTATATCAACGCGGTACCGAAATGGCTGCCGAACGTGGACTGATCCTGGTAGATACAAAATACGAATTTGGTAAGGTAGGAGATACCATTTACTTGATAGACGAGATCCATACGCCAGATTCTTCCCGTTATTTTTATGCTGATGGATACGATGAAAGACAAAAAAACAAAGAAGCACAAAAGCAATTATCTAAAGAATTTGTCAGAAAATGGTTGATCGAAAATAATTTTCAAGGTAAGGAAGGGCAGGTGGTTCCGGTGATGACGCCAGAGATTGTGAATTCTATTTCAGAGCGTTACATCGAATTGTATGAGCAGATTACTGGCGAAAACTTTATTAAAAATCCCTCAGCAAATATTTTGAATAGAATTGAGGAAAATGTAAAAAACGCAATAGCTAACCTATAATCACGATAATTATCGTTACTTTCGTTTTGAATTAAAAATACAAGGGTCATGAAATTCTCTACTGATAAACACGAAAAATATGTTGTTTTAAAATTGGACGAACCGAGGTTCACCAACGACAATACACCAGCTTTAAAATCTGAGTTTATCTTATTAAACACAGAAGGCTACCGCAATATTGTGCTCGACTTATCAGGTGTTGCGGAATGTACAGATTCGCAAGATTTAAGTTGCCTATTAGTAGGAGACAGGCTATGTAAAAGCGCAGGGGGCATTTTTGTAGTTTCGGGCGTTACCAATAGCATTGCAAGTATCGTAAAAATGTCTAACCTGCATCAGGCAATAACTTTTGTAAATAAATTAGATGAGGCTACCGATCTGATTTTTATGGAGGAAATAGAGAAAGAATTACGTGGCAGCGTAGATAAAGGCTAAAGTTAATGACCTTTGAAGTAACCATTTTGGGTAGCAGCTCTGCTACTCCGGTATACAGCAGAAATCCTACAGCCCAGTTATTAAATTGTAACGAAAAATTTTATCTGATCGATTGTGCTGAAGGCACTCAGCAACAACTCATCAAATTCGGACTAAAAGCTTCTAAAATAGATTATATCTTTATTAGTCACCTTCATGGTGATCATTATTTCGGATTAATTGGGCTGCTTTCTAGCATGCATCTCAATGGACGGATAAAACCTTTATATATTTATGCGCCACAGGCGATCAAGGAAATCCTATCACTCCAATTTAAACATTCAGACACCAAATTAAAGTACGAACTCGTATATTTTTCGATCGACCCTACTCAATCAGCGGTGATTTTCCAAAATAATGATGTTACGGTAGAAACCATTATCCTTAACCACCGCATTCCCTGTACTGGATTTAAATTTACCGAGAAAAAACGTTTGCGCAAACTGCTTATAGAAAGATTGGAACGCGATGAGATTGCGCTCGAACTTTATCCCTTATTAAAAAGAGGAGTTGATCTGACCTTGCCTAATGGTAATATCATCAAGAATATAGACTATACCACAGATTCTGCAGAGCCAAAATCTTATGCTTATTGTTCGGATACCTTAGTTGACGAACAGTATTTTGAAAGTATAAGAAACTGCGATACCCTATATCATGAGGCTACTTTTATGCATGATATGATCGAGAGAGCAAAAGAGACTCATCACACTACCGCTTTACAGGCCGCAGAAGTAGCTAAAATGGTTGGCGCTAAGAAATTACTAATCGGACACTTCTCGTCTAGATATAAGACCTTAAATGGCCTGCTGGAAGAAGCACAAACTGTTTTCGAAAAAACCGAACTAGCGATAGAGGGGAATACCTATCAGATATAAACATGTAATAGGGAATACGGAAAATGGAAGATGTAGAGCTAATGACACCCATCTTCCATCTACCATTTCACATTTTCCATTATTTGTCCGTCTTATTACCTCCTCCAAAAACAGAGAAGTGAACGTAACGCTTAGGATTTGCTTTCAGATCAATCATTAAATTATCAAGGTTCTTGGATGCATTGGTCAGGTTATCGTACATTTTAGTATCGTTTAACAACAAACCTAAACTTCCTTTACCCCCTTTTAGATCAGATACCATTCCTTGAAGATCAGCGATAGCTTTATTCGCATTATCCACTGTTTGCTTGAAATTTAAAGCTGCAGCTCTATCTGTTACGGTGTTCAAGTTGGCTAGAATGGCATCAATCTTAGCGCCATTATTTTTAAAGTTAACCGTTATCGCCTCAACATTAGATAAAATGCCCGAAAGTTTAGAACTTTCTGAACCCACTAAGGCATCAACTTTTTTGGATGTTGCTTCTAACGATCCAAGGGTAGAGGCTATGCTGGTAAAGCTTCGATCCACATTTTTCTGAAAATTTGGATTAAGGATCGAATTAACGCTGGTTAATATCGAATCCATTTTGGTAATAATCAGCTCTGCTTTCTTTTGCACGGGCTGTACCGATTCCATTAAGCTTTTTTCTACGTTCGCATTTAAGGTATAACCGTCTTGCGCATATTCCTTGCTATTTCCTAAAACCATAACAATTGCCTTACCTCCAAGTAGATCAGTACTTTCTAATCGGGCAAGAGTATTGATAGGAATTTGGTATTCATCCTTAATTTTCAAGGTTGCAATGATGCTTCCGTCGGGTTTAAGTTCAAGTTTATCAACCCTTCCTATCTGAAAGCCATTAATTAAAACAGGTTTTGAAACCCCTAAGCCATCAACTTGCGTGTATCTGGCATATAATACTGTTTCGCTAGAAAATATAGAATTCCCTTTCAAAAAATTATAGCCAATAATTAATAAGGCAAGAGCAAATGCAGCTAATACGCCTACTTTGGTTTCGTTTTTTATCTTCACGTAGTTTGATGTTTATTTAATTCTCAACTTCTTTTTTATACTGTTTGATCGCATTTACAATTGCACTTACAATTTCTTCCTGACCACTTTCAGAGTTGATATAATCCTCTTCAGTGGGATTTGATATAAACCCGATTTCGGTAAGCACAGAAGGTACGGCAGCTCTTTGTAAAATTAGCAATCCTTGCTCTTTAACACCCCTGTTAACCCTTTTGTTTACTTCCGTATAGTTTTTTTGGATCTTCTTAGCCAGCAGCAGACTTTTAGCTCGGTAAAGAGATTTGTACAAAGATAACAAATTTAACTCTTCAGGGTCTGTAGGATCGTAAGTACCTGCTTTTTTATAGTTTTTATCTTTAATAATCTCCTCATTCTCCCTGATCCCTGCATCCATTTCGTTAATTCTACGGTAAGCACCTACAAAAGTTTCTGTTCCTCTTGTAGTTCTATCGCTACCACCCATTGAATTACAGTGGATGGAAATAAAAAGATCAGCTTTTGCCTCATTAGCAATTTCAGCCCTGCGGTACCAGTCTACGTCTACGTCTGATTTACGGGTTTGGATAATTTTGATCTCAGGCAATTCTTCATTCAACGCCTTCCCTAATTTTAACGCCACCTTTAACGCTACATTTTTTTCTAGTGAATATTTCCCGGCAGCGCCCGGTTTTACGCCACCATGGCCTGCATCAATCACAATGGTTTTAATCTTATATCCCTGGCCAAAGGCAGCATTGACGCTAAAATAACAGGAAATAATAGTGAGAGCAATTAGAGCGTTCTTAAATTTCATCTAAAGTATTTTGCACAAATTTACAATAAATATCCTCAATTATATTTCAACGCTCATTTTATAGGCCTGAATTGCTTTCAGTAAACAAGTAGTAATTTCAATTTGTCCTGCCTCAGAATTCATGTAATCTTCTTCCCCTTGGTTGCTAATGAAACCGATTTCGGTTAAAATAGCAGGCATTCCGGCACGTGCCAATACAGCTAAACTTTTTTCTTGTACACCTCTGTTGATCCTGCCCACGCTCACGTACTGGTCCTGAACCATTTTAGCTAATTTTAAACTCTGCGTTCTGAATGTGTTTTTCATCAACGAAAGGATGATTACACTTTCAGGGTCATCGGGGTTAAATCCATCGTAATTTTCTTTATAGTTATCCTCTAAAAAGATAGATGCATTTTCTCTTTTAATCGCAGCATCTTGTTCATTTACCCTTCCACTCCCAGATACAAAGGTTTCTACCCCTTTGGTTGAGGTACTTTTGGCATATCTGGTTTTGTAAACGGGAATTTTTTTGCCCTTTTTACCTCTGGTGTACCCACTGATATAGCGGGTGCTATACACTGGCATATCGTTACAGTGTATAGAAATAAAAAGATCAGCTTTTGCATTATTGGCAATGGCAATACGTTCGTAAAGCGGGATAAAAGTATCATCACTCCGGGTAAAGATCACTTTAACGTCTTTGATATTTTCTTCGATTAATTTGCCTAATCTCAATGCCGTTTTTAAGGCCACATCCTTTTCGGTAGAATATTCTCCACGAGTGCTTCCATCTTTACCACCGTGACCAGCGTCAATCACAATTGTTTTTATTTTGTATTCTTGCGCAAGTAATTGATTATCAATAACTAATGATAATAGGGTACAAATAAGTACCATCAAAATTGCATTTGGCCTAACCAATGGTATATTTTTCATTAATTTTGAACGTTTTGGGATAAAGATTATTGCAAAAATAACATTCACACACAAATTTGAAACTTTTAAGGAATATCATTTTCATAATTAGCGCTCTTTTATTAACAAACGTTAGTAATCGGGCAAGTGCATCTTCTAGCTTCTTTTTTCAGCAGGTAATTAAACAACAAGATTCTGCTAAGAAAGATACGACTAAAATTGTGAAAAAAATGTACAAGAGCTCATTAGATGAGAAACTCGAATATTCTGCAAAGGACTCGGTGCGGTTAGACAGGAAAAATAAGGTAATGCATTTATATGGAAATGCCCGTGTTATTTATGAAGAATTTCAGCTTGACGCTGCCTACATCAGGTTCGACTCCAAAACAAATACCCTTTTTGCAAGGGGCGTAAAAGATAAGGCTGGTAAATATACCAATCGACCAATTTTTAAAATGGGTACGGAAGCAGCTTCCAATGCCGACTCCATTTCTTACAATACCGTAACCAAAAAAGGTTTAGTGAGTGGTGTTTTTACAGAGCAGGAAGGTGGTTTTTTTAGTGGCGGAATAGCTAAAGTTCAACCTGATAATGAAATACATTCGTTCCAACAGCGTTTTAGCACCTGTAATTTGCCGGAGCCCCATTTTGATATACACTTTACAAAGGCGATTATCACAGAGAATAAAATTATTACTGGTCCATTTTATATGGAATTTGAACAAGTTCCCTTACCGATTGCATTTCCTTTTGCCTTTTTCCCCAAACCCAACAAAAAATCATCCGGCATTTTGTTGCCCACTCCAGGTGAAGATGCTACGCGGGGGTTTTCTTTAACAAATGGGGGCTATTACCTGGCACTAAATGATTATTGGGATGCTAAGATTACTGGCAATATCTTTACAAACGGCTCTTATGATCTGAATTTAGCAACCAATTATACCAAACGTTATCTCTATGGTGGTAATTTTAACCTCTCTTATTCTAGCAATAGAAATGGGTTAGAGGGTACAGCAGAGTTTAAGCCTAAAAAGGATTTTCATATTGGATGGACCCATTCCCAAAATCCACTTGCCCGCCCAGGTACAACCTTTAGTGCTTCAGTTAATGCGGGTACCAGTAGTTATTTTGGAAATACTGCGGCTAATGCAACTTATGATTTAGATCTGATTGCAAGTAACACAATGAGTTCAAGTATCGCATACGGCAAAGTTTTTGGAAACGGGTTATTTAACTTAACCACGTCTTTGGCCCATAGCCAAGAAACAAGGGATAAAACGATTACCCTAAGGTTGCCCGATATAAGCTTAAACATGGCATCCATTAGTCCGCTAAATTCAAAAACCAGTGTAGGCACCCAAAAATGGTATCAAAAATTAACTGTTGGTTATAGTTTGGCTGCAAGTAATACCGTGGCAACAAAAGAAGATCTCCTTTTTCAGAAAGATGGTTTAAAAAGATTTACCAATGGGGCTATGCATACCATTCCCATTAGTTTACCCTTTAATTTACTTAAATATCTAAACTTTAACGCAAGTTTAAATTATACCGAAAGATGGTATCTTCAAACCGTTCGACATAAAAATATAAAGCTACCTAGTGGATTGGATACTTTATTGATTGATACCGCTAAGGGTTTCCAACGTGCAGGAGATTATACATTAAGCATGGGGATGTCTACCAAATTATATGCAAAAAAGGAATTTAAAAATCTCGGTAAATTCAAAGCCATTAGGCATGTAATGACACCATCGTTCAGCTTTTCTTACAAACCCGACTTTTCTAAATTAAGTTACGGCTATTATAAAGAGGAAGTTTATTATACCAATGATTTGAGACCAGGTAAAAGCATTCCGATCAGCGACGATGCCAGCAGGTTTAAGTACGATAGTTTTGGAAAGGTGGCTAAGTATTCTATTTTTGAACAGGGCATATATGGCGGTCCAAGTGGAGGAAAATCAGCATCCATCGGGTTTGGGATAGATAACAATGTAGAGCTGAAAGTAGCCTCAACAAAAGATACGTTGGGTGATGGGGAGAAAAAAATAGCCATTATTCAAGGACTATCCATTTCTGGATCGTACAATTTTGTAGCTGCAGATAAAAAGTACCTATCCCCACTGGGATTTAGCGGGAGATCTCAGTTCTCAGAAAAACTTGGGTTTAACTTTGGAGGAACACTAAATCCCTATCTGGTTGAAGATACGACGCTAAATAGTACAATCGCTGGGATCGCCCCCACAAGAAATTATTATGAATCAGCAAATTTAACTTTTAGTAAAGGTAGGCTGCCAAGGCTCGTAAGCTTTAACATGTCTTTTGATTATAGTTTTAATCCCAAAGCAGCGAAGAGCAGAAACGACAACTTACAAGGCGTGCAGAACCAAGTACTACAAGCAGGAAGAACAGATGAACAAAGTGAGCAGCTAGCTGCAATTAGTAGGGATCCCAATGCATTTGTAGATTTCAATATCCCATGGAACATCAATATTTCTTATAGCTTTAATTATAACAATCCCCTGAGTATCCGAGCAACCCGAACCATTAGCAATACACTTAATTTTAATGGTGATTTTAATTTAACTCCGAAATGGAAAATTCAATTTACCTCGGGATACGACTTTAAAGCAAGAACCATTGCTGGTACAACTTTTCAAATTTACAGAGACTTACATTGTTGGGATCTAAGTGCGCAATGGATCCCATTTGGGGCTTACCAAAGCTATTCAATAGACATTAAAGTTAAAGCCTCTATTCTTCAAGACCTTAAACTAAGCAAGCGCAAAGGTTACTATACTAAATATCAATAATATGTTTGCAGAAATAATTACCATAGGTGATGAAATCCTTATTGGTCAAATCGTAGATACAAATTCTGCATGGATGGGCAAGGAACTTAATAAAATAGGGGTAAGTGTAAAGCAGATCACTTCAGTTTCTGATAATGCCGAGCATATTATGGCAGCCTTAGACGAAGCTCAAAAACGTGCAAGCATTATTCTGATTACAGGCGGATTGGGCCCAACCAAAGATGATATTACCAAATTAACTTTATCCAAGTATTTTAATATGCCCCTAAAAAGGGATCAGGCGACATTAGAAAATGTTGAAGCTATTTTTGCAAAGTTCAATAGACCAATGATTGATGTGAATATTAGACAAGCTGATGTACCTGAAGGATGTACCGTTATCCAAAATAAAAATGGTACCGCTCCATGCATGTGGTTTGAGGTAAATGGTAAAATAGTGGTTTCCATGCCTGGCGTACCTTTTGAGATGATGTATTTAATGGAGGATGAAATCTTGCCGAGATTGCAACGTTCTTTCAATTTGCCATACATCATACATCAAACCATTTTAACAACTGGTATAGGAGAGTCTTTCCTAGCACAACAGATCGAAAGTATAGAAGATAGCTTGCCACAGCATATAAAATTGGCTTATTTGCCCAAATTAGGGCAGGTTAGGTTAAGATTATCAGCTAGCGGTACTGATGAAGATACATTAAAAAAAGAGGTGAATGATTTTGCGCAACAAATAATAAACCAGATCAAACCTTATGTAGCAGCAACCGAAGATATTGCACTCGAAAAAGCAATTTTGGATCTGATGAAGTCCAACGGACTAACGCTTTCTGCAGCCGAGAGCTGCACAGGAGGATACATTTCGCATCTAATAACACAACATGCGGGCTCATCTGCGGTTTTTGCCGGTGGTGCAGTTACCTACTCGTACGAGTTAAAAGAATCTGTACTAGGCGTTAAAAACGAAACCTTAACCACGTTTGGGGCGGTAAGTGAGCAAACGGTAAAAGAAATGGCTCAAGGTGCAATTACCCAGTTTAATACCGATTATGCAATCGCGGTAAGCGGTATTGCTGGTCCTGATGGTGGAATGCCCGGAAAGCCGGTTGGAACGGTGTGGATTGCTATCGCGAATAAAAATAAGGTGACTGCCAAATTATTTAACTTTACGAATAAGAGAATCCAAAATATAGAACGCTCAGCAACAGCAGCTTTAACCATGCTTTTAAATCTCTTGAAACAAGATTTGAATTAAGTGCATAAAAAGGTGTATTTTTGCCGTTGAGACCAAAATAAACAGATAATTGCATATGGCACAATACGAATTATTGTTACCAAAGATGGGTGAAAGCGTTGCTGAAGCTACAATCATAAAATGGACAAAGCAACCTGGTGATACCATTCAGTTAGATGATACCATCTTAGAAATTGCTACCGATAAGGTCGATTCTGAAGTTCCATCTCCTGTAGCTGGTAAATTAGTGAAACAACTTTGCGCCACAGATGATGTAGTTCAAGTTGGTGCCGTAATAGCGATTATTGAAACAGAATCTAACAATAATGGACAATCTCCTGCTGAAAGCCCAGAACCGGTAATCGATTCTATCCCACACATGGTGGAAGAAAAATCACCTGTAATAACTGCTATTCCAGGAGTTAGCCAATTGTCCGATACAAAAATTGAAGAAAAACCTTATCTCGATTTTAAAAATTCAGATCGCTTTTATTCACCTCTGGTTAAAAATATTGCAGCGCAAGAAAATATATCAATTGATGAATTGTCTCAGATTAAAGGAAGCGGTGCTGATGGTCGGCTAACCAAAGATGATTTATTAAGTTATATCTCTAAAGGCCGAGGGCAGGGGGCCAAGAGCGAAGAGGCAACTCCAACCTCTCGGCCTTCAAACGTTCCAAGTCACCAACCTGCAAACCTTCCAACATCAAAACCGTCCAACCCGATAGTTTCAGTTTCTGGTGGCGATGAAATAATAGAAATGGACAGGATGCGTAAGCTTATTGCCGAACACATGGTAATGAGTAAGCAGACCTCACCGCACGTAACCTCGTTTGTAGAAGCTGATGTTACGAACATGGTAATGTGGCGCGACAAAGTGAAAAAGGCATTTGAGCAACGTGAAAATGAGAAAATTACCTTTACGCCCATATTTATCGAAGCGGTAAGTAGGGCTATCAAAGATTTTCCCATGATTAATGTTACCGTTAATGGAAATCAGATTATCAAAAAACGCGACATTAATATTGGTATGGCCGCTGCTTTGCCTAGTGGAAACTTAATTGTACCGGTAATCAAAAATGCGGACCAACTAAATCTTGTAGGATTAACAAAAGCGGTGAATGATCTGGCGATGAGGGCTCGTAACTCTAAGTTAAAACCAGATGAAACACAAAATGGAACATTTACATTAACTAATGTGGGCTCTTTTGGGAATGTGATGGGTACTCCAATCATCAACCAACCCCAAGTTGCCATTCTTGCAGTAGGGGCTATTAAAAAGAAACCAGCGGTTTTAGAAACCGAGTTTGGTGATGTAATTGCGATTAGACACATGATGTTCCTATCCCTTTCTTATGATCACAGGGTAGTTGATGGTGCGCTTGGAGGTTCTTTTGTTCGTCGCGTAGCTGATTATCTAGAAAACTGGGATATCAATAGGGAGATTAGTTAATTAAACACAATTTTTCGGCTTTGCGAGGAGGCACGACGAAGCAATCGCCTTGCTGCTACAGTTTAATTATGTCATAACCTAAAAGGGGATTGCTTCGCGCCATGAAGGATGGCTCTCGCAAAGGCGTCAAGCGAAAAAGCAAAAGCCCCGATTTCTCGAGGCTTCTTGCAAATCAAAACAAAACAAAAAATAAAATTAATTCGCTAATACGGCCTCTTCGGCTATGGCTGCAATATCTTGCTGGCTATACGTTAATTTACCAGTTTGGGCAATAAACACGTCTTTATTTAAAAGGAGATCGCGGTTTGCGATTAGATTTTTTAGACTGATACTTCCAATTACATATTTGTAATCGTTGCGAGAAAAACGTTCCGAGATATTTTCTACCTGTAGTTTTTGTACAGTGTACTCGTGTACATAGCGTAGATACACCTCGATACTCACCTTGTCGGTATGGATTAGACCATTTTGTTGATTGTATTTTTTATACTCGTACCGATAATCATAACGTAGCGCAGCGATGTCTGAAAGTACTGCGGCGCCTGTTGGATGCCCGCCTGCACCTTTACCAAAAAAGAACTGTTTATCAGCAAAGGCGGCCTGAACAGTTACACCATTATATTCGTTTTCTACATTGTAAAGAAAATCATCAGCCTTCACAAACTTTGGTAACACATAGGTTACCACCTGTTTTGTGCTTATTTTGCGGGCAGTTGGCACTAACTTTATCTTGTAGTTTTTCTCTTTGGCATATTGGATATCGGCCTCTGATATGTTTTGGATCCCAATATTTAAAATCTTATCGGGATGAATAAATAACCCATAAGCATGGGCTGTTGCTATCGTTAATTTATATTTGGGATCATAACCACCTACATCTAAAATTGGATCGGTTTCTGCAAAACCCAAATCTTGTGCTTGTTTTAGCGCAGTTTCATAGGCTAATCCTTCATTAAATATCTTCGACAAAATGTAATTCGAGGAACCATTAAAAATTCCACTAATTCCATGCAAAAGTTCATTGTCATAATATTCTTCCAGATTACGAATAATGGGGATACTTCCGCATACCGCACCTTCGTACAGTAGCGACGTACCGTTCTCGGCCTGCAAACGTACAAGTTCTTCTAAATGGGTAGCAATCATTTTCTTATTGGCCGATACCACATTTTTTCCCAACTTCAGCGCCGTTTTTACAATCTTAAAAGCGGCATCTGCATCGTCTATTAACTCTACAATAGTGTTAATCTCTGGATTATTTAAGATTTCTTCATGCGATGTGGTGAAAAGATTGGCATTTAACGTACGTTTCTTTTCAGGGTTTTTGATCGCAATCTTTACCACTTCCAAATTTAGGTTCTGACTACGGATGATGTCGTTTAATCCTTGTCCTACAACCCCAAATCCAAATAATCCTATTTTTAATTTCTTACTCATAATATGTATGTTAAGCGCATGGCGCATGGCGCTGCATAACGCTTATCGCGCAACGCCTATCGCTATTCACTATGCTGTTCTAAATTTTATAATTTTCTTGTTGCTGCTTTCCTTCAAAAAATTGCCGATGATATTGGTGAGCTTATCGGTTTCAATTAAAAACCCATCATGCCCATATGCACAATTAATGGTATTGAATTGCGAATCTGGTATATGATTGGCCAAGAACTGTTGCTCGATAACTGGGAACAGGATGTCGTTTTCAATCCCAATTACCAATGTATTGGCATTTATTTCGCGAAGTGCTGCTGTAATACTTTTTCTTCCTCTACCCACATTGTGGCTATCCATCGCCTTGCTCAAATACCAATAACTATAGGCATTAAACCGTTTACATAACTTTTCTCCCTGATAATTTTGATACGAAGAAGCCCTAAAGCCGGTAGTTTTATCGTTATTGCTTTCTAATTGAGTATCGGCATAGGCCTGATAGGTTCTGTAGGAAAGCAGAGCGATACTTCGTGCTACTTTTAAACCTTTAGATCCACCTTGTGGCTGATTGGAATAAAAAGTACGATCGGCACTGATCGCCAAGCGCTGACTTTCATTAAAGGCAATGCCCCAAGGAGAATGAACCGCATTTGTGGCAACCAGAATTAGGTTCTCAATGTTCTCGGTTTTGGCCAACGTCCACTCTAATGCCTGTTGGCCTCCAAGTGAACCTCCAATTAAAACCTTGATATTTTTTATATCCAAATGCTGTGCTAACAAGTGATGTGCTGCAGCTAGATCTCGGATGGTAAACTCAGGAAAAGAAAGGTAGTAGGGCTGCCCTGTAATTGGATTTAAGCTCAATGGATTTGAAGTGCCATAATTGGAACCCAATATGTTTGCGCAAATTATAAAATGTTCTTCTGGATTAAATAATGCATTACTTCCAAATAATCCTTTCCACCAATCCAATACATCTGCGTTGGCTGTTAACGCGTGACATGCCCAAATTACATTATCTTTTTTAGCATTTAACTTGCCGAAAGTTTGATAGGCAATTTCTAGATTGCGCAATTTCTTGCCGTTTTCTAATTTGAAAATTTTAGTGTGTTTGTATGTAATTACTGATGACATTGACGTAAAGTTGGAAGGTTGGAAGATTAAAGTGTTAGCATGTTGAAATGTTAGAATGAGGGGAGGAACAAATCCTATAATCCCATAATCCTACAAATCCTAGTACAACAAATTCTAGTACAACATTTAATCTCAGCAATAAACTTTAACCCTTTGGGCTTTACGTGTGAGGGTTCGCTAAAGAGCGAAATTGAATTTAAATTTTTCATCTTCTAATTTATATTTCCAATTAACACCATGCTAATCGGTCAGGAATTGGCACCTTCTCCATTTGGGAGGGTTGCCAGTGGGTCTAAGAGCCTGTCTCTCGCCACTTCTTTATAAATCAATACTGTGAAGTAATTGACTTTTATCTCGCTTTCGCCAAATAATATTCCAAATATAGGATTGTTAAATAATTATTGCAAAATTTAATTTTGATTTAAAGTTAAGTATCTGTAAAATAGGTATATAAATTTATTTTTATGTGTAATCAGGATTAATTCCTTCTACCACCTCCTAATTTTTGTAACAAAATATTCATCTATTGTTTACCCGACATGATTAAACCGATGTTAATAAACGGTGCAGAATAATATTTGGTTAGCTAATTCTCAAGGGTATTATGATAACCCATCCGATGAGTCACCCGATGAGCCATCCGATAAGCCGAATAAATTTTATATCATTGCCTTAAATTTTAGTAAATGTATATCGCGGTAACCATCCTTTTAATCCTATTCTTAGTAAGCTTTTACATCACGCAGTTGCCCGTTTTTGGAGAAAGTCCTAAAGGCGAAAGATTGGAAAGGATACAGTCGCAAGAGTTATATGTCAATGCGGCGTTTCAAAATCAATCTCCAACACCCATGCTGCCAGCCGAGGTATCGTATTGGACGATGTTCAAAAAAATGATCGAGGGCAATGAGAACGGTAGGCCAAAAAAAACGCTTCCACATGCTCAACCTGATTTTAATTCCTCTCAAGATTTCAAGATTACCTGGTTTGGTCATTCTTCTTATCTTATCCAGGTTGACGGATTCAATATATTGGTTGATCCCGTGTTTTGCGAAAGGCCGTCACCATTCCAGTTTATTGGAACAAAACGATTTGAGGGAACCGATTTTGTTAAGGTAAAAGATCTTCCAAATTTAGATTTGGTTTTAATTACACATGATCATTACGACCATTTAGATTACCAGGCAATCTTAGAATTAAAAGAAAAAACGGCTCATTTCATCACCTCTTTGGGGGTAGGAGCCCACCTAATGAGATGGGGTATTACAGCGGATCAGTTAACAGAATTAGCTTGGAATGAGCAAACATCGCCTTTGGCTAATATTAATTTTACGGCCTTACCCGCCCGTCATTTTTCTGGCAGACAGTTTAAGCGAAACCAAACCTTATGGTCGTCTTTTGTACTAAAAACTAAAAATCATCAAGTTTATTTGGGTGGGGATTCTGGTTATGATGATCATTTTAAGAAAATTGGCGAAAAATATGGTCCGTTTGATTTGGCTATCTTAGAATGCGGACAATACAATAAAATGTGGCCATTGATCCATTTATTTCCCGAACAGGTGGTTGATGCTAGCTTGGACCTAAAAGCGCAGCAACTGATGCCCGTACATTGGGGCAAATATAAATTAGCGCTGCACGATTGGGATGAGCCCATTAAACGATTGATAAAGGCAGCATCAGAAAAAAATGTGAAGGTAATTACACCATTATTGGGGGAGGCTTTTTATTTAGATAAAAACCAGCCCACTACAGCATGGTGGTTAAATTTATAGCTTGTATAAATAAACAATTGGTGTAAATTAGTGTTGTATAGCTATCAAATTAAGGCTTGAAATGAACAGCTACATGTTTAAAATAATCATAAGCAAAAATGGTAAGATTATTTAAGCATCAAAGATTCCCTGCCTGCCGGGCGGGCAAGAGATCTTACAGTTAAAAACCTAAACCGAGCTTATGAGCTCATTAATACCAATGCAAAACAATAACTCTACATTAATAAAATAAAAAGATGAAAACAGACCTGGTAGAAATTTTTCAGATCATTAGGGCAAATCTGCAACCATATACCGCAAATGGCTTTGTAAATCGCTTAAATAGCGATACCGTTTATGATGTATGGGGAACAAAGGAAATAGATATCCAAGATAAAAAAAGAGACGTGGTTCGCTTCGCAAGCGTTAAGATCGAGCAAGATCACGTGGCTTTCTGTTTAATGGCAATTAAGGAAGAAGCAGAATTGAAAAACATTATCCATGCAGATTTATTAAAATTATTGGATACGGATGTGTGTTTTAAGATCACTCAATTGGATGATGCGGGAACTGAGCAGATTTCAGATGCACTTGTTGCCGGCTTTACCTTGTTTAAACAAAAGGGGTGGGTTTAAATCCCCTTTGGCAGGAAGATGTTTTTTTAACTGTGCAGGATTTTTATCATCAGGCAGAGATTTTACAGGCTGAACCCTATTTTATTATTCAATGTACGCATCAATTGGTCATCCATTTAGTGCCAATTGACCAGCAATTTATGCCAGAAAAACTGGTCCAATTGCAGGAATACTATCAACAGTTGGGCGTTCAATTGGTACACCTTTGGGAAGATATTTGGATTGCCAAAAGGGCTCAGGTACTAAGTAGGATACGATCATTTTTAGGCCTCAATAAAGGCTTACACGGGCGTAAAGCTAAAATCGAGCTCATTTCTAACAAACAAGCCGAACTGTTTTTAACTCAATATCATTTGCAGGGCTATGTAAAAGCCAAATATAACTATGGCTTAATTATCGGTTCTGATCTTGTGGCCGTTGGTAGTTTTAGCGCAACCAGGGTGATGAAAGATAAAGGTGCTCAGTATCAATCGGCAGAGCTGGTTCGCTTTGCTTCTAAAGATGGGGTTACCATCGTGGGTGGATTGAGCAAACTGATCCATTATTTTTGTAAACAAGTGAAAATTAACGATCTGATGAGCTATGCTGACCGGGATTGGTCGGTCGGAAAAGGCTATCAAAAATTAGGCTTTACGCTAAGTAATATTACACCTCCAACTATTATCTATTTGAATAGGGAGAATCTGAGACGATATTTCCCTCATCGCCTGCCCAAAGAAGTATCGAATGATTTTTTAGCACAAAAAGAACTAAATTTGGATGATTTTTTAGCGAATAAAGGTTACTCGAAACTATTTAATACCGGCAACATGAAATACCATCTCTATTTATAAATGTCTCCACAACCTTTACTTATAATTTTAGGTCCAACAGCATCGGGCAAAACCAAATTAGCGGTGGCGATAGCTCAAGAACTGAATGGAGAAATCATGAGTGCAGATAGTAGGCAGGTTTTTAAGGGTATGGATATAGGTACGGGCAAAGACCTGGAAGAGTACACAATCATGGACCAATTCATCCCATATCACCTTATAAATATTAAGGAGGCTGGAGATACCTATAACGTAAATGCTTTTAAGGACGATTTTTACAGGGCATATGATCAAATCATTCGTAAGAATAAACTTCCTATTTTATGTGGAGGAACAGGAATGTATGTGCATAGCTTACTTCAGCAACATGAACTAACTGCCGTACCGCCAAATGAGGAATTAAGGCCGAAACTCCAATCGCTAACAAAAGAAGAGCTAATTCATCAATTGGAAGCGTTTCCTTTGGTGCTTAGATCCACCGCTGACTATTCATCCACAAAAAGAATAATTAGGGCGATTGAAATAGCAACATATTTGAGCAACAATCAATTAGAAAATAAACTACGTCCAACCTTAACGCCGCTCATCATCGGTCTTCAAAGTAAACTAGAGGTAAGGCGGGCAAGAATTCTCGAACGACTTGATTTTAGGTTAAAAAATGGACTAATTGAGGAGGTAAAAAAATTGATTAAGAAAGGAGTGTCCATGGAAAAATTAATTTTTTATGGTCTCGAATATAAGTTTGTGGCCGCTCATATTGCAGGCGAATTAACACTAAACGAGTTAACGGAAAAGCTAGGTATCGCAATTTGCCAATTCGCAAAACGTCAGATGACTTTTTTTAGAAAGATGGAAAAGGATGGTGTGCAAATCCATTGGCTTGATACCGATCAAGGTATGATGCAGTTAAAACAAACAATAATTAACTTGTTGGCGGATAAAACTGGTTCAAATTAATTGCATATTCGCCCAATGGATAAGAAAATAAGACCCATAATTAAATGGACCGGAGGGAAATTCAATGAATACGTCTTTTTTGCTTCGGACATCCCCAAATATGAACGATATATCGAGCCTTTCTTTGGGGGCGGAGGAGTGTTCTTCGCCATGCAACCCCAAGTTAAAGCACTAATTAACGATAAAAGTACTGATTTAGTAAATTTTTATAAGTTAATTGGAAATCCATCGCTCCAAAATGAATTGACAAAATATGCGAATGCTTGGTCTCAAATAGGTGATCTGAGTACCGTGCTGTGGAGTATAGTAAAACCACTGTATTTGGATTTTATCCACCACAGCGCAGACTTACAGGAAGTAACGGCATTATTTGA
The DNA here is from genome assembly GCF_059703915.1 of Pedobacter sp. NO84. Classification (NCBI taxonomy): domain Bacteria; kingdom Pseudomonadati; phylum Bacteroidota; class Sphingobacteriia; order Sphingobacteriales; family Sphingobacteriaceae; genus Pedobacter; species Pedobacter sp. NO84. The sequence goes on along the minus strand of NZ_AP046575.1, from coordinate 1,415,899 downwards.
GCTTAATTTAACCAGAGAGCTTAAAAAATTTCCTTTAATTAATGATGATGGTTTTCTAATCAACTTTGTTGCCTTTAAAGAAAAATTAATAAGCAGCATGGCTGATAAAGCAAAACGGATTAAAAGGATCAATGAGAAGGAAGGTCGTGATTTTAACGAAAGCGAACTAGCTGTACATTTTGAAACTGGTATTCGAAGTGGGACTTATCTTTTTTTTAGATCGATTTTAAATGCGCATTACCATAAAAACATAACCCTAACTGAAGAAAAGGCGGCGGCAAACTGGTATTTTGTGCGTGAATTTTGCTACGGTTCTATGTTTAGATTTAATGCTAAGGGCGATTTTAACATTCCATATGGCGGCATAACCTATAATAAAAAGAACTTTGGGCAAAAAGTTGACCACATATTTAGTTTACCAATAGTTAATCTTTTTAAGAAAGCCACAATCTACAATCTTGATTTTGAGGTCTTTTTAAATCAAGTGGATGCAGTTTCAAGCGATTTCATATTCCTAGATCCACCGTATGATAGCGAGTTTTCTGAATACGATCAAAATGCGTTTACGGCAAAGGATCAACAACGTTTAGCAAATTTTTTAATTAAAACTAGAGCTAAGTGGATGGTTGTAATAAAAGAAACGCCCTTTATAAGAGAGATCTATACCCATCCCCATATTAAGATTAAAGTATTTCTTAAAAATTACACCTATAATGTTCGCGGCAGGAACAACAGAAATGTGCAGCATTTGATTATAACGAATTATTAGACAAAATCGCGACTTGCCCAATAATCATTAGCCATTTAGTTAATGGGTTTCATAAAGTGCTCAATTCTATACAGAATCGCACTTTAATTCATCTTAGCAAGTTGTGAAAAAATATGAATGTATCTTCCTAAATGTTAATATGTTATTAATTAATTCATTTTTCATATTGTCTTGTGGCATGCAATTTGTTTAAATTTGATATATCGGGTAATAGTACTCGGTATGAACATAAAAACTTAACCATAGTATTTAAAAAAAATGAAAAACTCTACAAAATTTTTAGCTTCTGCAGTAGCTGCATTAGCTTTATTTGTTTCAGTAAATGCAAATGCACAATCTCGTAAATTTGGTATTGGATTAAATGCTGGTATTCCAACAAGCGACGCTTATGGAGTTGCACTTGGTGGTGATCTTCGTTATCAATTTGATGTTAGCAAGCAGCTTTCAATTCCAATTACAGCTGGTTTTACTAACTTAATGGGTAAAGAAATAGGAAGTACTAATGTTGATTACCCTGATTTTAGCTATATCCCTGTAAAAGCTGGTTTAAAGTATTTCTTCGATGAAACCGGATCAGGCTTATATGGTTTAGCTGAAGCTGGTGCTGCTTTTAGCACTGGAACTTATAGTGGAACCAACTTTGTGTTTTCTCCAGCTTTAGGTTATTCTTGGAGCAATGGCGTAGACCTAGGTGTGAAGTATGAAGGCGTATCTGCAAGTGGTAGCACTACAGGTTATGTTGGATTACGTTTAGCTTATGGTTTTAAATTGTAATTAATTTAATTTAAATAAAGCCCCGATCAATAGTACTGATCGGGGCTTTTGTTTTTTAAGGATTTAATGTAGCTTTATCAAAACGCAAAATCTTTGGCATGAAACCGTTAAATCTATTTATTGCCACCCTCATTTTCCCTTCTATCGTCTCAATAACAGGAGTTAGCGCTCAATCTAACCGAAATCAAAACAAAATAAATTTGGGATTTGATGCCAGCATCGGCATTACCACCCATAAATCTCCGTTTGGATATGGCTTAGGACTAGACATATTTGCAAAATATAAAGCTTCTGATGAACTTAATGTGATTGCCAGTGTGGGATATGGGCGCTTACTCACCAAAGATACCAGTCCGACTGCAGATTACGATTTTATTCCGGCTAAAGCTGGGGTAAAAGTATTTCCCATTCTTGAACCCGTTTATCTATTAGGTTCCATCGGAGCAGGATTTGGGTTAAAAACGGATTCTAAAACAGCCTTAATTTTTGGAGGTGGGGCGGGATACGAATGGAATAATGAATACGATCTTTCACTGAGATACGAAGGATATCAACAAAATAAAAATTCTGCTACCTATCAACCCTTAAACGGACAATTTATGCTGGTTTTTAGTTACAATTTTTAACTTAAACGCAATACCAAGCTCCTATAAATGTTAAACTCCTTTTGTTAATTTCAAATTATAATAATAATCTAATATTATAAATTACCCCTTAATTTGTCTTGTCTTTTTTGTTAATATTAAAATTATAAATGCTAATTTGAGCAAAAAACGAAATCTATGAAATGTTTGCTCAGATTACGGAAACACCATAGACCTAACAAAAAACAAATGAAAAATTATTCAGCACTAATCGCCATACTGCTCCTCACTGCCTGTACTACTCCCGAAAAGAAATCAACTGATACCAAAGTCACAGCTACTACAGCCAAAGTAGCTGTTGCTGAATTTAAAGACGATAAATTAAAATCAATTTTAACTTCCTATTTGTCGCTTAAAGATGCTTTGGTAGCATCGAAATTTGACTCGGTAAAAGTTGTGGCCAAAGAGTTGGGCGAGCAACTAAAAACCTACACAGGATGTGAAAATACTTCGCTTATTGCCGTTCAAATGGTTGATGCTAAGGATATAGCAGCTCAACGCAAGGCTTTTACAGGTTTAAGCTCTGATGTTATCGCCTTATTTAAGCATGCTGATCTTACCTCTGGAAAAATTTATGTCCAACATTGTCCGATGGCAAATAATGGCGATGGTGGCGATTGGTTGTCAACAGAAAATAAGATCAGAAATCCATATTATGGAAGTACGATGTTAGAATGTGGTGCAGTTATTGCTGAAATCAAAGTGAAGTAGCACCTGAAATCTTTGTAATGTTACCTTCCAAAAAAATAACAACAATTTAACACCATTATCGGCATCAAAAGCCGCTTTTTACAAACAGAATACCTATTTTTGTTTTTATATAAATTATAAAATATATGTCAGCTATTGCAGAGATTAAGATAGACGGTAAAACGTATGAGTTCCCGGTTATTACTGGAACAGAGGGTGAGAAGGCCATCGATATTTCAAAACTAAGAGACCTTACTGGTCATATAACCTTAGATCTAGGTTATAAAAATACAGGCTCTACTAAAAGTGCTATCACTTTTTTAGATGGGGAGTTAGGAGTTTTAAAATACAGGGGATATCCAATTGAACAATTAGCAGAAAAATCTACTTTTTTAGAAGTTGCTTATTTATTAATTTATGGTGCATTACCGACGAAAGAAGAACTAACTGATTTTCAGTCGGTAATAAGCAGACATACGCTTATCCATGAAGACATGAAAAAGTTTTTAGATGGATATCCTTCTAAATCACATCCAATGGCTCAAGTAGCTTCATTGGTTTGTTCATTGTCTACTTTTTATCCAGAATCATTAAACGCCAATTCTTCTCAGGAAGAAATGGATTTAACAATGATTAAATTGTTGGCTAAATTTCCAACCATTGTATCTTTTATCTACAAAAAATCATTGGGTCATCCATTAATTTATCCCAAAAATAAGTACGATTATGTAACCAATTTCATGAATATGATTTTTGGGCAACGTACCGAAGAAATAGAAATAGATCCTGTTGTAGTAAGTGCAATGAATACCTTGTTGATCTTACATGCAGACCATGAGCAAAACTGTTCTGCTTCTACGGTAAGAATGGTGGGATCGTCAGATTGCAATCTGTATGCTTCTGTTTCTGCAGGTATTTCTGCGTTATGGGGCCCTCTTCATGGAGGTGCAAACCAAGCAGTGATAGAAATGCTAGAACTGATTAAAGAAGATGGTGGTGATACTAATAAATGGATCAAAAAAGCAAAAGATAAAAACGATCCTTTCCGGATGATGGGATTTGGACATCGGGTTTATAAAAACTTCGATCCAAGAGCTAAAATTATTAAAAAAGCGTGCGATGATATCTTAGAGAAATTGGGCATCAACGACCCTGTATTAGAAATTGCCAAAAAATTGGAGGAAGCTGCATTAAGTGATGCTTATTTTATCGACCGTAAATTATACCCTAATGTAGATTTTTACTCGGGTATCATTTATAGAGCTTTAGGTTTCCCTACAGATATGTTTACCGTACTTTTTGCGCTAGGCCGCCTTCCGGGATGGATAGCTCAATGGAAAGAAATGCATGAAAATAAAGAGCCTATCGGCAGACCACGCCAAGTTTATGTAGGTGATGTAGATATGGATTTTGTTGATATCGATAAACGATAATTTAACTAAACTTACGAAGTTTAGCAAACTTCGTAAGTTTTGCAAAGCCGATTCAAATTATTGAATCGGCTTTGTTGCTTTACTGAATTTTCCTTGAAATATGCGATAGAACAGGAGAATTAAGAGCAATGGTAGAAAAAAATAGATACCCGGTATGAGATAATGATAATAACTGATTGGGAATTTGGACGTGATAAGGCCACTAACAACGATCCCGATAAAAAAAACAAGAATAAGTATTGCTTTGCCAAATAACTTCCACTTGATTTGAAAGATCCAACAAAGCGCAAAGATTAAAGCTGCAATGAGTGCATAGGCCGTAGGTAAAATATAATCACCACTAGCAAAAGCAATGTTAGGCATAACTACTAAAGCGATGACGATTCTCTTTAACATTCGCAAATGCCACTAAATTGCAGCATAATATATCACATTGATAATAACCATTTCTGATAGTTTAAAAGCTATTCCATAGAGGATCACGATCCAAATCATGCGACCGATAATTACCCCATTTCTGCGCTGGTAAAATATTTTCAGGCTTTTAAACATGTACCAAAAAACCCAGGCCAATAAGCCCAGTTCTAGAACAAGCGAAAAATCACTTCCATTAAATAGTAATTTTTTTATAGGCAGAGCAACAGACATTATAATAAAAAAAGCGGTCATACCATGAATAGTAAAAATCAAATGATCCAAATATTTGATATGGTTTTTTCTGAAATTGATCATGATAAAAAGAGCCATTAAGGGCATGAGCAAGAAATATTGTTTCGGTCTGTTATGCTCTAATTGATCTTGGATGATATCCGATTTTTCTCCAATCTCAATTCGCCTTTTGGCCATGAAACGTTCAAATATATTATCTTTTTTTTCAGGGGTCAATGTTTTTTGCCGGACTAAGTAGGCAGCATACGTACTATCATTTCTAACTGTATGGATACCCTGTAATCTTTCGATCTTGTTCGCTAGTGAATCAGATTTATGGAGTTGATAGTACTGCCGTAAAAATTTAAGGGCAGTATCCTGCTGTTTAAAAGTCAGTGCACGAAATGTCTTCTTATCGAAGCTTTCGTCAATTTTTCTTTGTGTTTTAGCTATAAACCCTTTATCCACAATACCAGAAAGAGGAGTGGATATGCTATCCAAAACAGGACGTTGTTTGGCCAACTCCCTTTCAGCTCTTGCTATTTTAGCAGCATTCTCTTTAGGTTTTGGTGCATAGACAAGCAAAAAATAGACAATCGATACGAATATATACATGCTCACCGGATTGATATACCTCGCCCTTTTCCCAGCTAAATAATCTAAGGTAACCTTTCCCGGTTTAGTGATGAGCGGTACCAGAGTTTGAAAAAACTTGTTATCAAAATGGAAATAATGGGCTATACTATGGCTAATGAACTGCCAAAAATTTTCATCGAGCTCTAAATTTGGTTGCCCACACCTACTACAATAATGTTCTTCTACTTGGAAGCCACAGTTTAAACAATTATGGTCTTTTCTATATTTGCCAGACATGAAAGGTTAACTTTTCGATATAAAATCCTTCCTTTAATGCTATATCATTGCAAAACTAACTGCTATAATTATTAAAAAGCAGAGTGTTAATGCAATATTATAACAAAAGAAAAGGAAGAACATTTTTAATACAGTAATCCATCTCGTGCTGCCATAAAATGATCGGAGCGAGCGATAGATATACCAAATGAGATAAATAATACAAAGGAGCGATAGCAATTCGGATAAATTATAGACAAACCCTATAACCCAGGATAGCAGCATGGTGAAGAGGATTGCCAAAAACATAGCCGAATGTACATGGAATGAGTAGATTAGGTGCTCATAGTAATAGCGGCCCTTTCTTACGTAAGCCAATTTTAACATTAAAGCGAATAAAGGCAATAGCAAAAACATCATTTTCGGGACATTATGCATTAAATCTTCGTTAAATTTTTGCTCCGGATTTGGGTATTTCCTCAGTTCAATGCCTCGTTTAGCCAAATAATGTTTTATAAAGCCATCTTTTTCTTTAGCCGGAAGTGCCGCTTGATGTTTTTCATAATCGGCTAAGGTGGTATCTTTTGAAAAGAACTTGCCAAAAAATCCATTTTGACTCTCTCTTTTACCGGTGTAAAGATTAATATTGGTTGATCCGTATCTTTTGAAATCTGCTTCAGCCACTTTGTAAATGCTATCTTTTCTTTTAGCGTCACCAGGGATATATTGCATAGCCTGCTTTAGCTTAGCCAGTTTCTGTAGTTGCTTAGCGGTAAGTTTTTTTGAAGCAAGTGCTTTGGGGTTTACTTTGGGTAGTTCCTTTTTCTGAGTTTCGCCACTCAGCACCACTAAAAAAAAGATAATACTAATAAAAATGTAAAGCCGAATGGGGTGGATATAAGAGGCTCTCTTTCCGGCAACATAAGATTTGGTTAATTGGCCAGGTTTTAAAAGTAAGGGTTTAATTGTGCCGAAAAACTTGTGCTCAAAATGAAAATAATCAGCCACTGCATGGACGGTCATGTGGAAAGCATCTTCTTTAACCTCGATGTTTTCTTGCCCACATGCCGGACAAAAATGTTTTTCTACAGTCTCGCCACAATTAAGACAATTATTCTCTTTTCTTAGTTTAAATGATGACATATATCTGCTAAGACTTTGGTATAATGGTTAATAACCAATGAATGAATTAATGATTAATAGCCTCAATTGCTTCTACTTCAGCTCTAGTATGCTTATGTTTAAAGAAAATCATAAACAAGATAGTAATTGCCAAGGCATACAGGGTGAAAGAGAGCCATATATTATGCCAATCTTTAACATCTAATGCTCGGCTCAAGTCGCCATTTCCAAGTACGCTAATTCCCTTATCTCCTAAAAATTTAAGGAGATGTTTGTTATCGGTGGTAGAGCCAACGTGTTCTGCTAGGGCATGGACATTGGTGTAAGCTGTGGTAAAGTATTTTTGAATCATCCACCCAGAAACAATACTACCAAGAACGGCGCCAAAACCATTGGTCATCATCATAAATAGACCTTGTGCAGAAGAACGGGTTTTAGCTGTAGTAGAAGTTTCTACGAATAGAGAGCCAGAAATATTAAAAAAATCGAAGGCCATTCCGTAAACGACACAGGAGAATATAATCATCCATAAATTACCAGAAGGATCGCCATATGCGAATAATCCGAAACGAAAAACCCAGGCTAACATCGCAATAACCATTACCCTTTTAATACCAAACCGTTTAAGGAAGAATGGGATAGCCAGGATAAATAAGGTTTCAGAAACCTGTGAAATAGACATGATGATTGTAGAGTATTTTATTACAAATGATTCAGCGAATACCGGAAAGAGTTTAAATTCATCCAAAAATACATCCCCATAGGCATTTGTTAACTGTAATGCACCGCCTAGAAACATAGAAAAGATAAAGAACAAGGCCATTTTATAATTAGCAAACAATTTGAAGGCATCTAATCCAAATTTCTGAGTTAACGTTGCTTTCTCCTCTAATAATTTAGATGGCAGGCATTTTGGTAACGTGAAAGAATATAAGCCAAGCCCTAGAGCGGCAACTCCAGCAATATAAAATTGATTGGCATTGGCCTTACTTCCCGTTAGGTTGGTAATCCACATGGCAGCAATAAACCCTATTGTACCCCAAACTCTAATAGGTGGGAAGTCTTTAACCACATCATAATTACTCGATTTTAACGTGGTATAGGAGATGGAGTTACTTAAAGAAATTGTGGGCATGTAAAAACACATCGCAAGAAATATGACCCAAAAAAATTCGTTCGGAGTTTCTACTTGGGGGATATAAAAGAGTGTTGCTGCGTATAAAATATGCAATATGGCATACAATTTTTCGGCATTAATGTATTTATCGGCCAATATACCGGTAAGGGTTGGCATAAATAAAGATGCAAAACCCATTGTTGCGAAAATTAACCCAAATTGTGCTCCATCCCATTGTTTTGTACCGAACCAATAATTTGCGATGGTAATAAGCCAAGCGCCCCACACAAAAAATTGCATGAAACTAACTATGGTTAGCCGAAATTTAAGATTCATATAGTTTGTTGTTTGTTTAGTTTAAAAGCACTGTAAGTTAAAAATAATTAGCTAATTAAAAAATTAGCTAATTACTTCAGGTTCCGCTTCGAGATCTCATCCCTAATCCGAGCGGCTTTCTCATAGGCCTCTTCGGTTAGTGCTTCTTCCAACTTTTGTTGTAATTCTTCTATGGTTAGCGATTGGTATCCAGAAACTGGGATGGAAGTAGGCATATCTTCAGAGCTCTGCTCTTTGGTAATTGATTCCATGTTTTCGAGGAACAAAAAATCATTGCCTTCAATTACGATCCCTGCAGAAGATAGGATAAATTCGTAGGTATAAATAGTGGCATTAAACCGCACAGCAAGTGCAATGGCATCAGACGTTCTAGCGTCAATTTCTTGAGTAGTTTGTCCATTGGTACAGAGTAATTTGGCAAAGAAAACTCCATCAACCAAGTTGTAGATAATAATTTCGGTAACCTCGATTTGATAAGCCTGTGCAAAAGATTTAAAAAGATCATGCGTAAGGGGGCGGGTAGGGGTCATCTTCTCTATTTCGATCGCGATCGCCTGCGCTTCAAAAGCACCTATGATGATGGGCAGTCGTCTCCTACCATTTACTTCACCAAGCACAAGGGCATAAGCTCCTGATTGGGTCTGACTGTAAGATAAGCCTACAATATCGAGTTTTACTTTTTTCATATTTATTTAACCGAAATAGACTTACGAAGTTTTAAAACTTCGTAAGTCTATTCGAGACTATCCTTTATGTGCTCTTAATGCTGCTATAATTTTCGGGACTACTTCAAAGGCGTCTCCAACAATACCATAATCCGCCACTTTAAAAAATGGAGCTTCTGGATCTTTGTTGATTACTACTATTACTTTACTAGAACTAACACCAGCTAAATGTTGTATTGCGCCAGAAATACCAATGGCAATGTATAAATTCGGACTAATAGCTATACCTGTCTGGCCAACGTGTTCTGAGTGAGGTCTCCAATCTGCATCAGAAACTGGTTTTGAACAGGCAGTTGCAGCACCTAATAAATCCGCTAATTCTTCAATCATTCCCCAATTTTCGGGTCCTTTTAATCCTCGTCCCGCCGAAACCACTAATTCTGCGTCAGGCAAAGACACTTTATTGGTTGCCCTCACAATTTCTTTTACAATTGCTGCTAGATCTGTAGATTTTATTTCCGGACTAAAGACTTCAATAGACGCATCAACCTTATTTTCCTTTACCCCAAAAGCATTCGGGTTTAAAGCAATTACTTTATGTGTGGAGGTTAATGAGGTAATCGCAAATGCTTTTCCTGAGAAAGCTGTTTTCTTCACCGAAAATCCACCCTCAAAATTTGGAAGTTCAACCGCCCCATCAATTAACCCTGCCTTAAGCTTTACTGCAACTCTTGGCGCTAATCCCTTGCCAGAAAAAGAGTTAGATAAAACTACTATGTTTGCATCTTCTTTTTTAGCGGCTTCGGCAATTACTGCGGCATAAGCCTGGTTTACGAAACTTTTTAATTGATCGGCACTAACATTGAGTACTTTTGATGCACCATATTTGCCTAATTCCTTTAGTTCCTCATCAGCAACATTGCCAATAGAAACTGCAGTTAAGTTTGTATTTTGATTATCGGCGATAGCTTTTGCATAAGAAACTGCTTCATAAACAGACTTCTTAAATTTACCATCGGCTTGTTCTACATATACTAGTACTGACATTTTGAGTTCTTTAATAAATACTTAATTATTTTGGGCATAGGACATAGGGCATAGTGCAAAGCGCTCCAGGCTCCAAGCTCTATGCTAGATTACTTTCGCTTCACTATGCAACAATGAAATTAACTCTTCTGCATTTTCTGCAGGGATTAACTTCACAGCGCCACGAGGAGCGGGGGTTTCAAATTTAGTTACCTTGCCTAATTCTTCAATTGCGGCAGCTTCCACAACGGTTAATGGTTTGGTTCTAGCAGACATGATCCCTCTCATATTTGGAATTTTTGCCTCTGCAGTACCTTCCGCACAGCTCGCTACAAATTTTCCAGTAACGCTAACCACTTCTTTACCGCCTTCAATCTCTCTTTCTATTGTTGCTGTGGTACCATCATAATCTAATTTTTTAATGATTGAGATAGAGGGGATATCTAAAAATTCACCAATCATCGCAGCTACCTGCGAACCATTGTAGTCAATTGATTCCCTTCCACATAGAATCATATCAAATTCATTGGCTTTTGCGTATTCTGCAATTTGGAAAGCAGTAAAATAGGCATCTCTAGGTGCTGCATTCACACGAACAGCATCATCAGCCCCAATGGCTAACGCTTTCCTAATAGTAGGGTCTGTAGCGCTTTCTCCCACATTGATCACCGTTACCGTCCCTTTTCCACCTTCACAAAGCTCAATAGCTCTAGACAAGGCAATCTCATCATAGGGATTAACAATAAATTGTACACCTGCCGTATTGAATTGTGTATTATCGTTGGTAAAAGTTATTTTTGTGGTTGTGTCTGGCACATTACTGATACAAACTAATATTTTCATAATTTATATTGATTTTTAAAGATAATGAACCAAAGATTTAGCACATTTATGCACTTAAAAAGGATTGGTTCCTTAAATTGTCTTGGTGCAAATCTAATTAAAAAAGCAGGGATTTAAAATGCAAAACACGCGATTAGCTAAGTTATTGGAATTTTTAGCAAGCGAACCTAATGATAGCTTTGTATTATATGCTTTAGCTACAGAATATAACTCGTTAAATGACACAGAAAAAGCCTTTACCTATTATTTAAAATTGGTTGAGGAACATCCCACCTACATTGGCACCTATTATCATTTGGGAAAACTGTATGAAAAAGAAGGTCACAAAGATAAGGCCATTCAAATTTACCAGGATGGGATGACCGCCGCACGTACTAAAAGAGATATGCACAGCCTCTCAGAACTACAAAGTGCCTATAACACCGCTGCAGGTTTAGACTACGAAGATGACTAGGGGCTAGGATTACCAGGATTAATAAGATTATAGGATTACACGACTAGGATTAATAAGATTAAGGGATTACAGGATTTATGACTAAGATTAATAAGAAATTTTGCGGTATGCAATGGTCTTGTGCGTTAGGCGTCCCTCTTCGCTCATCGCTTATCGCCACACGCTTTTAGGACTAGGATTAAAAAGATTAAAGGATGTAAATGATGATTGACATCGATCACAAACGCTTAACGCCCACCTCTACACACTAGACGCAAAATGGGAAAACGACAACTCTTATTTATTAGAAACGTGGTGTTCTTTACTTTTTCTGCCTTTGGAGGAGCTCAAGCGCATGTTTCTTTGCTATTGAGGTATTTTGTTAAGAATACTAAATACGTGTCTGAAGAAGAGCTATTAGAGCTAAACGCTTTGGCACAGGTTTTACCCGGACCAGCTTCTACGCAGACCTTGGTAGGTATTGCCTATAAAGTTGGTGGTCTTAAACTAGCTATACTCACTTTTTTTATATGGATCCTACCTTCTGCAATATTAATGACATTAGCAGCCATAAGTTATTCGGTATTAGATCAGAAACAGAAATTTCAGGAGATCATAGAATATATCCATCCCATTACCATAGGGATAGTAGCTTATGGCGCCTATAATTTTGCAAAAAAAGCCTTGGATAATGAAATTAGCATTTTATTGGCCATATCGGCTGTTATTGCTACCCTCATTTTAAAACAGGCCTACGTTTTCCCAATTGCCATTTTAGTGGGAGGGATGATTTCGTCTGCAATAGGAACCTCTAAAGAAGAAACCCAGATCAGGGTAAATCTATTTGCTAATATTAATCCACGAAAACTGAGTTATTTTATTGGAGTATTGTTATTTATGGCAGTATTGGGTGCTATTATCAACCGAACATCGCCTTTTAGTTTACCGATCAGGCTGTTTGAAAATTTCTATCGTAATGGCATGTTTGTATTTGGTGGAGGCCTATCCTTAGTTCCCTTAATGCTTACAGAATTTGTTCAGGCGAAGGCCTATCTTTCGCAATCTGATTTCCAATCTGGATTTGCCTTTCAACAGATCCTTCCTGGCCCCACATTTTCATTTACAAGTTATGTAGGTGCATTGAGCATGAAACACGGTAATTATGGGATAGCTGGCCAAACCTTGGGTGGTTTTTTAGCAGTATTAGGGATTAACCTGCCGGGCCTTATTTTAGTCTTGTTTATCGTTCCATTTTGGGATGACCTTAAAAAAATTACCCGAATAAAACATTCCTTATCAGGCATCAATGCAGTTAGCGTTGGCTTTATTATTGCCGCTTTGATTTTATTGGCCAGACCCATCGGGTTTCACTGGATGCCAATCTCTATTGTTATCTCCACGTTTTTGATCTTGAATTTTACTAAGGTTAGTCCGCCGATAATTATTATAGCGGGGATAGTTTTGGGGTACTTATTCTAAAATTTAGCGTGAAGAACACAAAGGTGATTTTTCAGTTTCCCAAAAGTGTGTCACCCTGAGCTTGTCGAAGGGTATAGTTTGGTCTTCGACACGCTCAGACTGACAACTAGGGATGATATCTAACAAGTGCTATTGGCCAGAATAACCGACTTCAATTTAGGTGTCTAAGGCGCCTTAGGTGGTTAAAGATCGAGATCATTTCTGCGATAACGTTGCCAAGAGTTCTTCTAGATTGTCTATACTCATTGTAAAACCTTCTTTAAAGCCCATTTCGATCATTTTTTCAAGACGGGCAAGGGATTCGTTTTTAATAGTTATACTCACCTTGGTGATCCCGTTCTGCTCGCTGAATTTATAATCCCACTCAGAGCCCGGCAGTTCAGGATTTTCATTTTCGTCTGCAAAAGCATTATACATTTTAAAATTAGTTTTTGGCGTAATGGAAGTGTATTCCTGAATCGACCAACGCTCTAATCCTTCTGGACTTACCATAGCATAAAACCTTTTTCCACCAACTTCGAAATTCATGTACTTTGTTTTTGATGACCAGGGTCTAGGTGCCACCCATTGGTCCAATAATTCCTTTGTAGTAAAAGCATCCCATACCAGGGAAAGGTCGGCAGCAAATTCTCTGTTAATGTATACTGTTTGTGAAGGTTTGTCGACTGTAAAATCGAATAGCAGATTGTTTTTCATCTTTTATTGTTTTTTATGGTTAATAATACTTCGTCTAACTGATTGAACTGGGTTGCTAAAATATTTTTGAATTGCTCCAACCACTTATCAATCTCTTTGAGTTGATTTGAATTGATGTGATAGTAAATTTCTCTTCCTTTTTGTTCGTGTTTCACCAAGTCACATTCTGTAAGGATCTGGATGTGCTTTGAAACCGCCTGCCTACTCGTATTAAATTCTTCTGCTAGTGTATTGGGGGTCATAGCATGGGAGGCAAGCAACAGCAAGATTGCTCTCCGTGTTGGATCAGCAATGGCCTGAAATACGTCTCGTCTAGTTTTCATGAGAATAGATAATGCAACTATTTGATTGCAAATATAAGTGCAACGATTTAATTGCGCAAATTTATTTTGAATTATTTTAGGGAAAGGTGTGGAGGCTGAGGAAGTTTAGATTGGAATAGCCATTTAAAGGTATCTATTCTTATAGAATAAATAATGACTTAATCCTATAATTGGTATTATTGGTAGTAAATAAGCAAAATGGTACCAAGTAGGGTAGTCTGCCCATACCCTAAAAATATGAATATAAGCTGCTGTACAAAAAACTACTGCTCCTACAAGCCAAGCACTTCTTCCTTCTTCTTTTCCTATTCTTTTCGAAACTAAACCGGCAAAGACAGCAGCAACTATTCCGACCAATAATCTGAAAAACAGCATTTTAGTTGTATATGATTTATCCAAACTTGCCTGGGCGTAGTTGGGCCAACATATACGCAGTAGATACAAACCAGCTGAGCCTACACTTACATACATAACTAGGCCGGAGAGTATGCCATAAATCTTATTTTTTCTATTTGTGAATTGATTTGGGGTGTTTTTCATTTCTAATCCTCTACTCAATCCTAAATATCCCGGTTATCTTCATCTTAGTTGTTTTAATTTAAAGAAGAAGATGATGCATTTTTACTTGTATTAGTCTTCTAAAAAAAAAGTTCGTAGTTAAAATTAATGATACCTGCAACATTCTTGATCCCGCCAACCCACAAATAAAAACTGTAGATATTCATTAGATAAATAATGAAAACTAATATCGCCTTGGAAATCAAATTTTTATCATGTTTAGGTTTTTGGCTCACTTTGGTTAGCCATTCGAAGCCAACTATCAAAAAGAAGAATGTAAACAGTAAAAAAGGAATAAAGAGCACAAAAAAACTAAAGGCTTCTAAGATGTTAAAAGAATCTGTTTTTCGTGTAAGGTACATTTTCTTATAGTTAAACATCTGAAACAATTTAGAATTTGATAAAGATTGAAATGCATAATTTTCTGCTATAAGTCTTTTTATTGCTGTATCTGCTTTTTCACTACTATCTAAAGCTTGCGGATTATTGTTTAACACACTTGTTTTTATTGACTTAGATACATTATCACTTATTTCAATAATTAAATTTGTTTTGGACCTAATTGTAATCCCTAACGACACGTGTATTAAAGTAGTGATAACGGTAATGTAAATTAGTTGCTTCCTACTAATCTTAAAACCTAAGATGTTTAGTTCGTTATAGTCGTCACTGTAACTGCTAGGTAATGCGCTATTATTCTTTTTAGAAAAATATTTTAATTTAAAATACGGTATATAGGGAATAAATAAATACGCACTAATAATGGTCACAAAGAGAAATAAGGAGTCCAAAAGTCTTAGATCCTTATCAATACCTTCTAGTGTTATCGTTACTAAATCTTCTGGGTTTATATATGAAAATATGTCTACTTGCATAAAAAGGGCGTTATAATATGTATATAAGAAATATATCTGGTTTTTTTTGCCGCGAGAACTATTTTTTAGGTTTCAAATAGCATTCATTTTTTAGCAAAGCTGTATTATTTTACACTATCTAATTTATAAAAAAAATACATAATCCATATTCAAGATAAAACAGATAAATTTACAGCCACTAAAATGATGTGGCGTTGTTTGGCCATGGGATGTGCCTCTAAGAAACAAGTTCTGTTGGAGTTTTGATAAGCATTAATTAGCTCTTAAACGTCTATTTATCGAAATAATAGAATGATTAATTAACTAGGTTCTAAGTGCTTTACTCAGACACTCTCGTTAGCGATTTAACATTACTTTGTCATACAGTGGCTTTAGTTGAGTGTCGCCAAATCCATAAATGCTTTCTCTATTCCAAAATTCCATGAATACCTTTTCAAAGACGGTAGAACCATTTTGTATAATGTCTTCAATAACTTGTTCAGGTCTTCCTTTTGTCCCATCTTTTGGAAAACGGTCTACATGAGCTTTAACTATCTCTTGCAAATAGGGGAAAGCAGACGGTTGATTTTTTGCAATATGAATTAATTCCTCAAGATTGTTACTTTTATAAGCCGTCCATAAGTCTTGTCCAAAATGTAAATCAGTAGGATTTAAAGGAGTTCGGTTAACAAAACAAGTTTTAAGCTCGCTTGAATCTGCTTGTCCAAAACCATTCCAAAACTGTTTACTTGTTTTGTTTAGATGGGAAGTATAAACAGCATAAACTTTTTTCTTTATCGTCAAACTATTGATAATTGAAATCACGAACCACATATTAACCTGACAGAACAAGTCGTACTCGAACCAAAGGTTAAATTCGGAATTGTCGGGAGCGTTCATTATTTTTTCAAATTCTTTTACAACACTGTCGTGATATGCTGCTTCAGGGATTCCTATATATTTAGCCCTTGAATCCCAAAAGTCATGTAAATTATCGCCTGATAAGCTTCCATCGATAAGTGCTTCTCTAACAACGATTATATCTCCTGAAATTTTTGCATCGGGAAAACTGTAAGCAAGAGAATCTCCATTTAGAATATGATAAACCATGTTGTATGTTTTTTCGTCATTTTAGCGGCACTTATTTTTGTTTGAGCATCGCTCTAACTTGAGGATGTATAGCTTTAGGATCTATTTTGTCTGTAAGTTTAAGGTATTTATATGCGCTGTCTTTTTGGTTAAAATAAGAATAAGCAGCCGTTAATTGCGCTAATATTCTAGGATTGTTTTTGTCAAAGCCATTTGCCTTGTATAATGAGCTTATGGATTTATCTAGTAAGCCACGTTGCTTTGTGACAAAAAATAATTGTCCATAGCTTGTGGCAAGCCCTTCGTACACCCTGGAATTATTCGGGTTAATCTTTAGTGATTTTTCAAAGAAGGGAATTGAGGCTTTAAATTCACCTTTTTTTCCTAACAAGTTAGCAAACCCCCAATACACATCGGCGTTTAGGCTGTCGAGTAGCCAAGCTTGATTAAAGCGTTTCATTGATGTTTCTAAATCATCCTTATAAAAATATTCCCAAGCCTTTTCAACAAAAGCAACAGCTGCAGTTTTTCTATCTGGGAATTTGGACGTAGTGCTAGAAATAAAAGTTTTATCTAACGCTAGTTGTTCATCACATTTGTGTACGTTTCCATACATCGGAAGCAGATTAATCCCTTCCTTGCATTCTTGGGCAGAGGTGCAGGCAATAAAAGAAGAACAAATCACAATAATTAGTAGCGCTTTTTTCATAATGAGTTATCAAATCTAATTCATTGAGGATTGACTAAGTTGGTGTATTTGAGTCAAATTCCTATGCTATATAATAGGGTAGAGTTAAATTCTCCACCAATTTTGTAAAAGCGTTGTTAGCAGTTCGTCTTCTTCTATTTAGACTGCTAGTTTATCTCGTCAAAAATTAAAGGCAAATATTTTTCAATAAATTTAGTAGAATTTTCAATTCCAGTTTCAGTATCATGATTGTAATTAATTCCAATAACTGAATTTAGATTGGGAACAATGAAAATAAATTGCCCACCATATCCCATTGCATAGTCTAAATTTTGCCCTTTGTATTTTGTTGAATACCAACAAAGTCCGTGCAATGAATTTCTTATTCCCCAAGGTGCTTTCAACTTGTTTTCTTTCCTAAAGAGTTCCGAAACCCATTGCTTCGAAACTATTTGAGTTTTATTGAATTCTCCACCGTGCAATAATAATTGCCCAATTTTAACCAAATCATCCGTTTTCATCCAAAGCGAAAGGCCACCACCATCATGGTATCCGTCATTTAGTTTTCCCCATTTATAATTTTCGATCTTAAGCGGTCTAAATAAATTTCTATCGGCAAAGATTGCAGTTTCCATTTTTGCTGCTTTAGAAATAATTACCGAAAGTAAGTGTGTTCCAGCGGTGTTATACTGATAGGTAGTACCTGGATCAGACACCAATGGCTGGGATATAATCAAACTTGAAGGATTGGGATCCACAAGCCATTTTTCGATTCGAGGGTATTCAAAATCTTTTAAACCGGATGTTTGATTTAAAAGGTGCCGAATTGTAATTTCTTTCTTTTTAGGTTCTTTGTCAGAAAGAATTTGTGGGAAAAAATCCGAAATTGGTTGGTCCAAACTGTTGATAAGGCCTTTATCAATAGCTATTCCTACCAGAATTGCAATAATGCTTTTGGTTTCGGATTGTATATTAAAGAGGTCTTTCTGTGTTTTACCATTATAGAACTCGCGAAAAACTCGTTTATCATCTGTAGTTATGATTACCGAGTAAATTTCTTTTTCCTTACCAAGCTGGTCTAAAAAGGTGGTTTTTTCTCTACATGATGTGAAACTAAAAGAAAATAAAATCAATATTATTAAGTGTTGTTTCATGAGGATATGGTTGTTTGATTTTTTGTCGGCTCATAATAAAACACTAGTGCACCTGAGTTTAGTAATTTTGTCTTAATGAGTTTTAATAAAATCCTGTCCTTAATTTGGTCAAATAATAGCTGCCCCTTTCCTTGTATGACAGGATGAATACAAATTTGAAATTCGTCTATAAGATTACTGTTTAAAAGTTGAATAATCAAACTCCTACTTCCAACAAGAATGTGTTGTTGTGACTGTTTTTTGAGCTCCAAAACTTCTTCTTCGAGAGGTCTGTTTGCAAGTTTTGCACTATCCCAGTCGGTGTTTTTAAGTGTGTTTGAGAAAACAAGTTTTTGAATTTTGTCGATTGAAATTGCAAAATCGTCCATTGATTTTTCACCGGAAGGATGTTGTACTAGTGTTTGCCAAAATTGCATAAGTTGGTAGGTGATCCGTCCGTATAAAATAACTCCAGCATTATCTATTAGTTCAGCATAATGTTGATGTAGTCCTTCATCAGCAATTCCTGCCTCATGATCGCAAACCCCGTCAAGTGTCATATTGAATGCTGCAATTACTTTTTTCATATATTATCTAATGTCTGTATGTTCTTGGGTCGTTTTATAATGATTGCTAATGCTTTGGGGTTTAGCGAAGTTTGGTAGGTTCGGTTAAAATTACTAGAAATCTGAACGGTACAGAAAAAATCTCCACCAAATTTTGCCAACCACTGTTAGCTGTTCTTGCTATTACCCATATGAGGCTTAGACTTTGTTCTAACATTGGCTGTCAGGTTTTTCGTACGCGCTTTTAGAAAATGGATAAATTCTTTGTCTTCTATTTCTGTTTAAGGTTTATTTATCTGCGATTATTTCGTGTTAAAATAGGTTTCGTCTTCGCGTCTTTTACACCACTCTTCGCAAGTATAAACATCGTTTTTACCCAATCCTTAAACGCCTTGTCAAAATCGTTACCTGGAGGTGAATATTTCTTAATCAGATCAAAGTAATCCTCAGAAAAACTTTTCTTAATATCCATGTATGAATAAGCTGATGCCTCCTTAAAGAATGCGGGAAGATTCCCTTTATTTTGAAGATATAGCATAAGATAGCGACTATATGCATAATTAAAGCTTTGATTAGCCTCATATTCGTCGACTTTATTAAAAGATTCCCAGTCAAGTTCAATGATGTCCATAACATTGGTGCCCATCAAGTTTCTGTTTATTTTATTTTCGTTTAAATATTCCCAATGCCCGCCAAATAAAAAATCGATTCTCCAGTTATTGATGCCCACCACTTTATTGCCTCTCAATTCAGAAGCTTCATAAAGCGAGGCCATACCTTCTTCCAGCCAGGCTGGCAATGTTGAATAATTGCTTTTGGAAAGTATATGGAATAGTTCGTGACATGTGGTACCAAGTATTGGTTTTTTATTGACCTCAGGGGCTATCGAGACAACGCATTGGTCATCTAAGCTTGAATAGCCAAAATTATGAGAAGGTAGAACAAAACCATGCAATTTTTCTGAAAAGTACCGAAATTCATTAATGTTTTTCGCCAGAAATATAGTAATATAATCTTCCGGCATTATCATCCCATACATTTGAGCATAAAAGGATAAATAGGCATTAAGTTTTATTTCTGAATCCTTATAATTAGTCATTGAATCCGAGGAAGTAGTTACAATGATAAATTTATCAAGCACTTTTATCCTATAATTAGTAAGGCCAATAGAATCATATAACCGTTTGTAAAAAATTCCAGCATCTATGCCTTGCCCTCTCTTAAGTCTCCTTTTGTTTAAGTCATCATCAGTAATGTATCTAAGTATCTTTAAAGTGTCTCCATGATTGATATTATTTGATTGTGATGTTGAATAGCCCAATTTCCCCCTTGTCCGGGCAAACTGGTTGCTGGTGCTTAAAGTATAGTTCTGAGTTAATTTGTTAATATTGATCATGCTGCTACAATTTGCGCTTAGCTTTTCAATTATTGCTTTAGCTTCTTCCGAAGCACGGTAACTTTTTTTTAGTAGATCAAAACATTGTTTAGGGTTGGGATTGGTGCTTCCTGTGTTGCATAAACTCGTGACCATGAGGATATCTAGCATTAGTGTATGCTTGCTTTTATTCCCTCCATAATAATCATTAATGGCCGAAATAACTTTGTTATATCTTTCTTCACGCCA
The DNA here is from genome assembly GCF_059703915.1 of Pedobacter sp. NO84. NCBI lineage: Bacteria > Pseudomonadati > Bacteroidota > Sphingobacteriia > Sphingobacteriales > Sphingobacteriaceae > Pedobacter > Pedobacter sp. NO84. Next base: position 1,395,537 of record NZ_AP046575.1, on the reverse strand, counting down.
ATACCCCACGATCTTCTCTATTTCTGGCTCTTTTTGGGCAAACAGTTTTGATATACTGATCAATAAAAATATCATAGTGAAAATTATTTTCATGACAAAGTTTATTTTTTAAATGGGTCTTCAATTGCCGTATCGGGTTTTATATGTCCAATTGAATCACCTGATAACCGTTCAATTAGGGAATCAATTTGGTACTTAGAAAGAACCAATTTTTGCGTAGGAAAGTAGACGGAAGTATCGGTCTTTTCAATATACTGATGTGTAAAGATCGTAGATAGTATAAGCAGTGTGCCAAAACCAGCAATGATTATTCCAGGCGAATGAGATTGCAATCCAAATTTAGAACTACCCGAGCCAGCATTAAATGCATTTGATTCTTTATCGCTAAGCTTGCCAAGAATAAATATAGACCCAACAATGCACAGGATCATTCCAGTTACAAAACCTAGATACTTAATCCATGTGCGACTTGTCATTAAGTATTCTGCATTTTGCTGCCTTGCTTCTACTACATAAGATTCAAAATAGCACTGGGCAAGCCATTGCTTATCTTCTTTTGATAAGGGTTTTGCAAGGGCATTGTCGATCGTGTATTTGTCTAAAAATTTGTTGATATCGATTTTGTCACTTTGCTTATTTTTTTGAGAAAGAGAATTAAATTGGTAAACAGAAGCGGCGAGATAAAAAACTGTAAGCAAAATGATGATAATTTGCATAAAGGGAAGTAATTTTATTTGCCAGTTAGAATCCGACTGTGGCATAAGTTTTGATTATGTAATAAAAAATGATCGTTTGAGTTTGAATTTCTGCCAATTTTGCAAGCACCCATGTAAAGCAGTAATCCTGTTCATCAAAAAAGATGTGGTCTAACGTTAATTAGCTACCAAAACAATTGAAATATGGCAACAGAAACTACTGCTTTACCAAAGCTATTCATTGGCATTGACATTCACAAGAAAAGTTAGTCGGTTCATTTGCATAGCGTTAAGACCTTAAGAGTTTTACAATTCCCGCAGACCCCGAGGCTGTCTACGGTCACGTAGTTTGGAACGTTCCCGAACATGAGTTAGCCTTACCAACGATGCATGGTGTACTGTGGCTATGGTGCAGGGTATTTCCTGCAGATGGGCTGGGAGGTTACCTTAGTAAACCCTACGGCATCAAAAAAATAAAGATTCATAATGCAACAAAGGTAGTGGTCCCGATATTAGCGGTAGAGAGCATTGCCCAGCATGTAGCTGTATTATAACCATCGGGTGTTTGTAGTGTTTATCTTAAACAGCCACACATACCTGCCTGCCTGCGGGCAGGGCAGCCTGGTCTTTAAAATTACCGAGGTTTGAGGAGCATTAATTTAGCCCCCCCAAATGTCCATTTATTGGAATAACAGAAATGAATTATTACTCGGTTCTAGGAAAACTGTTATACATAGGAATCCTTGTTAGGTGCAGTTTGTGTTTAAGAGTGGTCTTTAGTTTCAGCGAAGAAGGGAAAATTGATAATGAAGTTGAGCAGGCATAAGCAAAAAGCCTGTCGGCAAATCTCGGCAGGTTGCTTATAAGTTTGCAGGTTTGCACCATGGGGTATGCGCCCAGAGTTGCACCTAACGTTCCGGCTTGGCGAAGCTTGGTAGCTCGAGTAAAGTTACTAGAAAACTTGAACGGTCAAAGAAGAACTTCCACCAATTTTTACTTCGTAGAGCTACGCCTGCGGCTCCGGTTTGCCAAACCCTTGTTATATGCAGGCTAGCTCGTTTCGGTTTCAATGTTCTTTACAATTGTTCTCACTACGCTGTGAAGGATATCAGTATTCCAATCGTTTAGGTAGTTAAATATTTTGTTTTTATTTACAGGATCGTCTGTTGAGTAGATTGCAAAATAAGTTTGGTAATCTCTAGTTTGGACTTTATTCCATTCAATTTCTTTAATTTCTTCCTTTAAAATCCCTTTATTTTTTAAGCTTAGATTTTCTCTATTAAATGTTACATCACAGATTCTAAATTCTTGATTGTCCCAAAATTTTTGAAGATAGCCATTTGCAATGTCACGAAAATAAAAGTCCCAAAGTTTGCTTAATATGTCTGCATAGAGATTATGAGAAGCAATTTTCTTTATTCCATAAAAGCTTTTAAAATTAAGTTTTAAGACTTTGTCCTCATTATCCCTGATGAATATTTGATATTCCCTTCCAATGGTAAACTTGTATCCATTAATCCACTTTACGCCAAAACGATATTCCTTGATTGATGCTTTATCAAATTTTATATATCGGTCTGAAGTTCCATTTCCTGATTCAAACTGTATAAATTCTGGATGGATAATCAGCTCCCTTAGTTTGCTGTCTATAGGTCCACGCTTTATTGTAAATACAGCTTTTTCAGAATTTTCTAGGGTTTCCATTTGAGAGACATATTGGCATAAATCTACATAACATATTTATTATACAGAAAGGTAAGCTAAATGCTGGCACATTTTTAGAATAATACCGGTTTGCGCAATAAAGGGTCTCCGATTTTAATGGATGATCACCATTGAGATTTTGCAGGTTTGCAAGATGAGGGGTATACGCCCAGCATTGCACCCAACGTCACTGGGCTTGGCGAAGCTTGGTGGCTCGAGTAAAGTTACGAGAAAACTTGAACGGTCAAAGATGAACTTCCACCAAATTTTGCCAAACCCCTGTTAGTGGCAGGCTATAAGCGTGGGATAGGGTTTTTTATGTGCAGTCTTTTCACGATGTTCATTACTGCTTCTGCACATCCCCATGATAAACTAAATCCTGAACCTCCATGTCCATAATTGTGAATTACTGGAATAGAAGTAGAAATTTCGTCCAACTCCAAACGAACTCCTGAAATTCTACATGGACGAATTCCAACCACTGGCTTTATTACTTGCTCTGTAGGTAAACATTGTTTAAGCCATGGAATATAAAGTCCTGCTCGTTTCACTGTTTCGTCCCATGTCAAAGTCAATTCTAAATCTTCAAGATTTTTTTCTGCGCAACCTCCAATCAATACCTCTCCTAATCTAGGAATCATGTAGGCCATGCCTCTCGGATGGTCGTCATCACCTATATATGTTTTTGGTGAACTGTCATTACCTTTGATTACAAAGTATTGCCCTTTGTAAACTTGAAAATCTGAATCTTTAACTAATTCTCTTGCACCAAAACCCGAACAGTTAATTATTAAATCAAAGCTGTCTGCAATTTCATCTAATTTTTCAATACGTTTCTCAATTATTTTGACGCCAATAGCTAAAACTTTGCTTTCGAGCCAAGATAAATATTTCATCATATCTGCTGCTGGTGCTTGTATATGGTAGCCCCACAATACAGGTTTCTTCTTTAAAGAAAAAATTTCTTCTGATGTTAGATTAAAATTTCTATAGTCATTGAACGTTGCAATTTCATCAACAGAAAGCAACTTGAAAAGCGATGGAATGTGTGACCAAGTCGGAATTGTTGGTCGACTATTTCTAAAAAGCTCAATACCTTTTACAAGTTCAATACCTGTGTTTTTACCTATCAATGATAAATTACACAATTTTTCTAAAGTGTATTGAGCCCAACTTAAAGTTAATTCTGTTTCTGGAACTAAATACACATGCCAAATTGCAGTTGCTTTGTGAGAATCGCTTTTAACTCCAATTTTGTCCGCAATAATTGTTACATCATAATCAGGTGCTAAAACATCCGCACAAGTAAGTCCTATAACTCCACCACCTACAATAGCGATTTTTTTTTTGGGATTAACTGTTGACATATATATGATTTGAATGCTTTAAAATATATTTGTAAATGAACTTATTTTGCTTCTTCGAGGTAAATACACTTGGAGATTCATTGCAAAAAATAAAGTATTGCTGTCATCAGAAGTTGCGCAAATTTAATTGAGCAAACATCTTGATATTTTATTTTAATATTTCAAATTCTACTTCTATTTTGGATCAATATATTACGATACGAAATCCTAAATCACTGTATGCATTGTACGGTGGATCATAACTTCTAAAAGTAATTTGGGATGATTCTTCCTCTGATGAAAGCCATGAAGAACCTCTTGCAATCCTATCTTCCATTCCTGTTACTTCAATTGCTTGATTAAAACTACTTGCAGAATATTTATGGACCTTTGATGCAGTCCATTCCCATACATTTCCAACAAGGTCAGAGATGGGTAACTTTGTCTGTAAGAAATCAAAAAGCCCTACACCGCACGACCTAATATGTGCAGATAGAAAAGAAGACTCACCTTCTCTGTTAAATGCACTTTTAATTAAAGCAGAATTGAAAGGTTCTCCATCAATCCAAGCGTAGTCATTTCCATCTCCACATAATCTTGCTGCTGTTTCCCATTCTGCCTCAGTTGGTAATCTTATATTTTTTGATTTTGAAATATTATCATCCTTTTTAAGCATTTCTTCTAACCAATTACAATATGCAGTTGCCTCCCACCAATTGATTCCAACAATTGGCTGATTAGGACGATTAAAGGCAGGATCTGACCAATACATTGGAAGATTTCTTCTAATTGTCTGAACACACCTTTCATCAATTTGGGTAGCTAAAACCATGTTACCTGCTAGCTCACTAGTTAAATGTAGTCTACCAACTTTCTTGGCTTCAGTAACAAGGTGTTCTAATATTATTTCGTCACCCTGAGCCCATTTCCAACCAATTGAATCAGTCCAATATTTCTCAGTCTGATATCCATCAGCCTTTATAAACTCATTGAACTCTTTATTTGTCACTAGATAATTTCCTAAGCTATATTCATTCAATGCTCCAGATGTAATAGGGGTAGCTGGGCAATCTTCATACTTTTTACTAATACTTGTCTTATGAATTTCTGAACGGCCTACGCTATATGTTCCTGTTGGGATTTGTGTTATTCTTTTTTCAATAGGTAGTAAAAGTCTTGGGTCACCAAGAATTGAAAGTAAGTCTCCAATTCTAATTCGTTGCACAAGAGAAAGATTGTTTTTTGCAAGTAATTCACATAACTTATTACTTATATTTTCAATATGATCTTTAATGTCTTGCGTGATATCATCAGATTTTACACAACAAACTACCTCAACTAACATTTCAGCACAAGCTGTAATAGCAGCAATATTTTCTTTATAATTTGGTTGTGATAATTGATATACAAACGAACTTATAGTATAAAGCCCTTCTCCGGTTTCAGTTGATTTAAAACCTGCCCAATACCTGATTGGATTATGCCAACCACTATTCAATGCGTAGCTACTAAGTTCATTTATCCGTTTATTTAATAACCATCGGCCTGCGGCAACCTCTCTAAATACATTATGAACAAAGTCAAATTCGACTTCGTCATTACTTGAACGATTTACTAATATGCCATGTCCACGCATTAAGAAAAGATGCACTTTTGTTATGCTATTTTCAAATTCAGATTGGTCAAACTTTTTATCTAACTTACTTACCTTAAAACTTTTCTCTATAATTGCTCTTAACTCATGTTTTGTAAAACGAGTAGTCTTACTGTTAACCTCTCTATCATGGATTTGAGAACCAATTTCAACGATAGCTGATAAAATACATTCTTTAAAATCCTTAACCAATGCTACGATTTCACGTTCAAAGTGTTTATCAATAAAAAACCAATAAATAGCTCTCCAACATAGTTTACTAACGGAAGTAGGCAAATCCTTGGCATTTTGATTAACTGTTTGAAAGGCATTTAGCATGAACGGAGTTTGACATATTTTCGCTAAGTCAGAATGTTCTCGCAATACACTTAGAATCTCAATCTGTCTTGTTGAGATATTTGGAACTTCACTATGATTATTATCGAGTGTTCTTATTTTTTCGATAGCTGCACTATGCCAATTTACAACTGCTTCTTTCATTTGATCAGAAGAAAATTCAGTCATTATTCTAGTTTGAATCCTTAGCTTGCTGTTTTCATCATATCCATTATAGTCAACCCTTCTACATAATACAATATATCGTTGCACCACGTTTCCATTGGAGATAATATATGCATTGGTTTCAAGATTATTGATAAATGTTACTACTTCACTTCTGATGGCAAATCGATTTTCCGTTGTTCTATTTGAAGGACTAGAAGGTAATTCGTCAAATCCATCAAAAATTATGCAAGCACTAAGTATGTTTTTTGAAAGTTCGATTAGGACTTCTTTATCCTTTTCTAAGTTAACAAATTCTGCTGCACAAAACGCAATTTCATCTCCTATATTACCTTCAGGCTTATTGAAAATACTTAATGGTACAAATATTCCAAAATAGTCCTGTTCATTTGAAATATACTTTTTTATATAGTCGCAAGTGAGAAATCTCGATAACGTTGATTTACCACAACCTGGGTCAGCAAGAATTAGTTGGGGAACTGATTCATTTATAAATTCATTGAAAGCTACATCTTCTTGTCTGCCGTCAAATTTTTTAAAAACGGGTGGAACCCATATTAAACCTAAAGTAGTTTTTGTAACATCAATTTTGTGAACACTTCTCAAATAATCGGAAGGGTCACCAAACTCTAAAGAATCTAGTTTTTTAGTTACTGCTTGAAAGTATTTTGATAGTCCTGTTGAAATGATTCGGTTCTTTTTTTCTATAGATGGGACTTTGTTAACTTTGTATTCGTCAGGCCGTCTCTTTTTATTATCTTCTGCCATATTGCTTAAATGATTTAGGAAGCATGATTACAAATGATTTCTTTGTTAGTTACCTTTAGGAGTTCACCCTTAACTGTTCTACTCCAAAAATTACCCGATTTGGATTCAAATACAATCTTAGCATATGGCGAGTTGCTTGGTTCAATTTCATCAAAAAATGGAAGATTAAAAGGATTTTCATTTGGCAACAGAGGTTTTTTTTGAAAATTACATAAATGATTTTCTTCTCCTTCAAAACTAATTGTCCAGTTATAAATAGGAGATTTTGTGGCGTTAAGAATATTGATCGTCCATTGCCAACCTACATGCTCGTCTGTTGCTTCATCTCTGTCTTCTATTGGAATTAACCAAATAAATACGGAAGTTTCATCTTCTTCTTTTCTTCTGTCTTCACCTGCTTGGTAATTGCTTCTTACAGTAATTAGATTAGCTAAACCAATTAAGAAAGCTATTGTGGTTCCAATAGCTGAAACCGTTTGTCCCCATGTCCCAAAACTAGAATGGTCGATTACTCTGCCAAATAAAGTTAAGCCCCAAGCTTGTAACATAACCAAATAGCACAATGCTAAGAATAGCAATACGCATAGTAACCATGAGATAAGTTCACGCTTTTTCATTTTAAACTGCTAGAAGTTGGAAAGGTTAATGAAATTATTTATTGTTTACTATATACTTATCATTTCCAGTATTAATAATATTGATTATTGATTGTGTGGCCAATTTCGCCATACCGTCACGGGCTTCATGGGTAAGTGATGCAATGTGTCCAGTAACCATAAGTTTTTGAGGAATTAAACTTTTTAACTTTTCTAATTCAGCTGTTGTACCTTCATAAAATCCATCAAGTGCCGCGTATTCAATTTGCCCCGCTTCAAGTCCAGCTAATAATGCGTTTGCATCAATAATCTCAGGTCGTGCAGTATTAATAACAGTTGCTCCCTTTTTCATTTTGTTAATTTGTGCTTGCCCAATCATTCCTGTTGTCTGTTGTGTATTGGGTGTCATTAGAATTAACACATCAACTTCACTTAAAAGCTGATCAAGTGCTATATAAGTAATACTTAATCTTTTTTCTTCACTCTCTTTTCTTGTTCTTGAAAAATAACTCACCTTAGCACTAAAACCATTTCTAAGAATCTCTGCTATTCTAGTTCCGATACCACCTAAGCCAATAATACCAATATGTAAGGCTGAAATGTCGTGCTGTTTTTCTTCATGCCCAGTGTGTCCTTTTGAATTATCAATAGCATATCTATATAATTTACGGGTGCTGTTCAATAACAAACCAACTGTAAACTCTGCAACTGAGTTGCTAAGTGTTCCTGGCGTATAGGTTACTGGAATGCCTTTTTCATTTGCCCCGTCGATATCAATGAATGATTGGTACCCCATGCCAAGAAAGGCAATAACTTTTAAACCGTCTGCTGTTGAGAGTGCCTCTTTACTAGCAAACTCATCACCACCTAAAAGGTAGCCAGCAGATGTTTTTAAATATTCTTTTAATTCTGCTTCAGTCAAAAGATGGGTTGGATTTTCAACTTCAAAGCCAGCCTCTACAAGTGGTTGAAGTAAATCAACTCTAACGCTTGTACCAGTTATAAGAATTTTATTTTTTTCCATATTGTTTGATTTTATTTTCTTATTTCTTTAAGTAGTGAATCATAGTAAGAAACTCGTGCAAATACTCCATCCTTAGCGCCCCTTAAAAAGTCGTTTTTGTCAAAACCCAAAGCAGCTAATGAAGCAGCAGCATCCCCGATAAGCCGTGAATGAACTTCATCTTCTTCAATGTTAGCATGTAAAAAATCTTTATAATCTGCTTCGGGACAGGCAACATCAAAACAAGCTTCAACTGCGGAATATTCTGCCAAAAGCATTAACTCATTTCCAATCCCTAGAACCCCTAAACCATACATAGGATTTTTAGCAGAATTGGAAAGGATTTTTATAAAATCAATAATTGCCTGTGTTGGTTTGATATCCTCTGCTTTAATGTCTAATGAACGGCATAATCTCCAAATCAACCAAGGATGCGATTTACTTGCTGTTCCTTCTTTTACTTTACTGTGTTCGCCGCCAACAACTGGTATAAGTATAGAACGCACATGAACATTTTTTACATTACTAATTAATTGAAATAAAATTTGAGAAAAAGGATTTGTAACAATTGCTTCTTGACTTGTCCAAAGAATCATTGCATTACGACTATTCTTTGCGCTAGCAAAGAATGGATGATTTTCAATTTTTGCATCTCTTTCAATTTTGTTTGCTACATCAACAAACGAACGGTCAGGTTTTTCTTCGAGAGGCTCAAAGTATTCTCTCATTTTTAAGTTTGTAAAATCAATATTCATATTTCAAAAAGTTATTTTTTCAGATATCATTTTTAAAGTGAAAGACCAATTACTTAAATAAGTAATTTTATAATTTTCTGCTTTACAACATTCTCTAATATCGTTCAGGATGATCATGGTTTCTATCAGGGTATATAACTTTCATCAAGAATGCTTTCTAAAACTGCGAAACAATCTAGACAGATTGAAATTCGCGCTTTAATAGCACCTCATTCTTTTTTGATTTAAGTTAGTATGGCTTGATGGAGAGCGAGTTTTTAACTTCCAGTTTTATATTTTCTGACATAAGATAAAGAGCGTTAAGTATATATTTACATTTTATATAAATGTAAATATATTTCTCTAAAATAAAACCAAGTAGAATTACCTGATTTTATCCGTTTATCTCCGACTAATTAAAATATTATTCTAATCTTTATAATGCATAATTCGTTGGAGCAATCTAGCAACAATTTTATTTACAATATCCTAGGCGACCCAGTGTAAGTCCGGTTATCTTTCGGTTTTCCGACGACCTAGGCTTTTATTTTTCAAAAATGCATAATTCGAAAAATCAAACAGAAGGTTCTCAAAGGAAACGGAAAGTTATCCAAGAACTTCAACCTAACCAAATCTGTAAATGCGATGCTTGCGAGCCAAGAAAACCTAAACTCCCAAATGGAATGCGAAGACTCAAGATTTCCTACAAAGCAGGCTGTACAGATACAATTCCAGTAATTTTGCTACAGGGCGAGTGGATACGAAAGCTTGGGTTCAATGTTAAAGACCATGTTTTTGTTTGGGAAAAAAGAAAGGGCAACTGATTATCAACCTAGAAACGGAATAGTTATCCTAAAACTGTTGGCACAATAAAAGTGTCGACAGTTTGCATAAAAAATTGGAACGGTTTGCACCTTGAGAGGTATGCACCCAGAATTGCACGTAACGCTCAGGGGCGTGGGGAAGTTGGCGGTTATGTTTAATTCTAATGCAATAGAACAGGTTGAAAATGAATTTCCCGCCAATTTTGCAAAACCTTTGTTATGTGCAGATAGCTTGTTTAATCGTATGTCCATTCTGTTATTGCCAATATCCCTTTAAATTTATTTATATAGACAATTAAGAAGTAATAACTATAAATTTCAAATTCTGATTGTCTTATTTTTTGATCCTTAGCATTGAACCATTCTTTGTTGATTAAATAGAAATCACTTTCATCGTAATTTTTGTGGATTTCAAAGTACTTATCCAATAAATTAGAAAATCCCATTCTATCTTCGCCCCAATCAGGTTGATTTAAAAAGTCAATAAGAAATTTTGCAATGCCTGATTTTTCAAATCTTTTAAAATCGCTAGAAGATATTTCCTTTGATTTAAAAAGCGGTTTAAGGTATTGTTTTTCTTCAGGGTTCTCTTTTACTACATTTGGAAGACTATCATAATTAAAACTAGTTGAATTAAGAAAGGCATTTAAAATTTGTCCATTTGTCGCTTGATCACTTTCAAAATTAAATTCCGACAGGCAAAATCCTTGAAAATCGGCATTAACTTCTAAATGTTCTTTAAGATTGAAAATTATCATTTTAATGTTGTATTGGCACGTTATCGGTATGCACCCAGAGTTGCACATAACACCACGGCGCTTGCCGAAGTTGGTGGGCTCGCGTTAAATTTCTATACAATATAACAGGTTGAAGATAAATTTCCGCCAATTTTGTAAAACCTTTGTTATGTGCAGTTGGCTATCCCCAAAATTGCCACCATGGTTTTCCTTGTTTTTCCGCCGCGATATTTATTGTTATATCTCCTGATTCGTCAACCTCCCATATTGAAGCGTTTGCAATGTTAATTGCATTTAGATTAATGAAAGAATCTATTTTTCCTTGTAGCTGTTCCTCGTCTTCAAGCTCTCCTAATCTTGGCAATGCAAGTATTGTATCATCGTTATGTTCAATTCTTTGAATTCGATCTGCCAACAAAACCAACGTATTAGCGGAATAACTTGCTGTCGTATCCTCATTTACATCGAAATTTTCATCAAATAGAAAATAATCAGTAACTAGAATAGAAAAGAATTGTACGTCACGCTTATCAAAGTAGAATATTTCTTGTATTCGATCGGAAGAAGCTGTGAACCCAATTTTGAGCCAGTTTTCAATTTGTTTTTGTTTCATCTCGTTATTAATGGGCAATTGTTATTGGTTATTGTAGGTATGCACCCAGAATTGCACATAACGCTCCGGGGCGTGGGAAAGTTGGCGGTTATATTTAATTCTAATGCAATAGAACAGGTTGAAAATGAATTCCCGCCAATTTTGCAAAACCTTTGTTATGTGCAGCCTAACAATTCATGCCCTAGATTTTACTTGCTGATTTAGTTTTAAATATGAAAATTATTCTTTCAGCCAACAATGCATAAAACATACAATTTAAGAGCAACCCAGTAAAATAAAACAATACACCATTCTCACTAAAAAATGACCAGAGTAAGGTATGGGTGGGAAATCTCAATACTGAGAATATTTGGGAAAGCATTATAACCAGAACACTAGAACCAGCAGTTCCTTCCTCTTCTGCCCAAGCTCCAAAGAAAGACGGAATCAACAGAATTATAATAATTGTCAATGATATTATAAACGTAAATATTTTGAATTTTTTCATAGGCGTTCTTACAGGGCGTCACGAGTTGCATATAACGCCCCGGGCTTGGCGTAGCTTGGTGGGCTTGAGTTAAATTTCTATACAATATAACAAGCTAAAGTTAATTTCTCCACCAATTTTGGCAAACCGCTGTTATATGTAGTTTAATACTTATGTCCATAAAAATTTCCGCACATTAACTAATCGAATAAGCATTGCATTATCTTCTCCAATTGTTCTTTCTCTAGATCGTTAATGCTATCTAGGCAGTCCAATGTTTTTCTTGTTGTCCACCAATTGTATAGTACTTGAATTTCACGTTTGGCTTCTTTATGCAATTCGTCGTTTTCCCAATCAACATGAGAAGTAAAGGCATTTTCATTTTCAACAAAGTCTGTTAGTAATTGAAAACATGCATGTAATAAGATAATGTCTTTATCACACCATTCTGCTGTAAGAGTTTTTATTTTTAAGATTGATGGTTTTTCCATGTTGTCAGGTATGGGCCTAGTATTGCACATAACTCTTAAATAGGCGAAATTAAGAATTCCAACAAATATGGAATAAGATATTAAAAATTAAAAAGTTAGCGCACATTTTCTATTTCGTATTTTGTATTGTTTTTATGGAAGAAAATTAGAAATTTAATTGTGCTTGCAGTGTTCTGCCCATAAAATACTTCCCGTTTGAGCATATCCACTTCGACTACGCTCAGTGTGACATTATTTAAAGATTAAATTAACCCTACATCTTTCCGCTACTAAGGGCACTTGCAGCAGCAAGGAGATTGTACCATATGCACTCCTGCGGAGCTTCGTGCCTCGCAAAGACGAGCAGTTGCAAGCTCAGTATGAAATTATTTAAAGACCAAAATATCTACCTCTTCCTTTCTGGCTAAGGTACAAATAGTAGCAAGGATTAAATCCTTCTATCTTCCATTTTACATTTTCCATCTTCCCGGCCTGTCGGCAGGCAGGCATCCCTAAAAAGGCGGTTCATCCTCAAGCATATCATTCATGCTTGATGGTCTGATGATTACATTTCCTGAAGGTTTTTCGAAATTTTGAGAAGGGGCGAGGCTGCTCTCTGAAAAACTGTTTTGAGGCATAAAACTTTCTTCCAGATCGGCAAATTTTACATATTTTCCGATGAAACGTAGCGGTACAATCCCGGTTTCCCCGTTTCTGTGCTTGGCAATAATTACTTCACCCACACCCGCTAAAGATCGGCCTTGCTCATCTTCTGTTAAACCATAATATTCAGGGCGATACAAGAACAATACCATATCGGCATCCTGCTCAATTGAGCCTGACTCACGCAGATCGGATAATAAAGGCCTTTTCCCATTCGGACCAGGTCTGTTTTCAACCGCTCTACTTAATTGTGAAAGTGCCAAAACAGGAACATCCAATTCTTTGGCCACCGATTTTAATGCCCTAGAAATGCTACCAATTTCCTGCTCACGGTTTCCCCCACCACTTTGGCCTTCGCCCTTACCGTGCATTAACTGCAAGTAATCGATAATTACCATTTGAATATCGTACTGCGACTTCAATCTTCTACATTTTGCCCTAAATTCAAAAATATTTAAGGCAGGGGTATCATCAATCAGGAGAGGAGCTTCTGTTAATGTTCCTATTTTACTGTGCAGTTGTTGCCATTCCCACTCGGCCAGGTTTCCCTTTCTGATCTTTTCCTGCTCAATTTCGGTCTCCCCAGAAATTAAACGATTAACCAACTGTACAGACGACATCTCTAATGAGAAAACAACCACGGGTTTTTTAAAATCTACCGCTGCATTACGTGCACAGGTTAATACAAAAGCGGTTTTACCCATCGCCGGACGGGCAGCTATGATCACCAAATCAGATTTTTGCCATCCACCGGTTATCCGGTCTAAATCGGTAAATCCTGAAGGAACTCCGGTTAAGCCATCTGTTTTTGTACGCAATTCTTCGAGCGTAGCCAAAGATTGTTTGATAATTTCGTCCATCTTTTGCGTATCTCTTCGCAGGTTGTTCTGGGCAATATCAAACAGGTTTTTTTCTGCATGGTCTAAAAGATCAAAAATATCAGTGGTATCTTCGTAAGCATTAGTGATAATTTCGGTTGAGATCCTAATCAGTTCACGCTGAATATATTTTTGTGAAATAATCCTCGCATGGTATTCTATATTTGCCGCAGAGGCAACACGATTGGTTAAATTTGTGATGTAATAAGCCCCGCCTACAATTTCTAATGTTCCCTGCGAGCGCATTTCGGAAGTAACGGTTAAGATATCAACAGGTTTTGATTTTTGAAACAATTGCTGAATGGCTTCAAATATTTTTTTATGCGCCTCTTGGTAAAATACTTCTGGTTTTAAAATATCGATTACGGTAGATAGAGCATCCTTTTCAAGCATCAGCGCACCTAAAACAGCTTCCTCCAAATCAATAGCCTGAGGCGGTATTTTGCCCATTGTATTCATTGAAGTGCTTAAGCGTGCTTTTCTAGCCGAAGTAGAGAATTTTCCTTGTCCTTGAGAATCGTTATCCGTAATCATGAAACAAAAGTAATTAAAAGATAAGCTTTTGTTTTAATAAGTTTTACGTTGTTTGTGGATAAGTTTTTAGAGGTGGTGTGGATAAGCATAGAGCATGGGGCCTAGGACTTACAGTGACATGCCTAGGGCTATAAATACCAAACAATGAGTTAAAAAAAACAACAGCTGGATAATTATTGACGCCAAATTTTAGCCAAAACTATACTTTGACAATCTTTTGCAGATTGTCAAAGTTTTAGCGTTAAATTAGCTCATGGCCAAAGAACAGCACTATTTTACAAAATTTGAAGAAGGAAATTTCTATCACATTTATAACCGCACAATTGATAAAAAACCAATGTTCAAAAACGATGATAATTACCTTTATTTCATGAAGAAGTTTAGCCGTTACTTAAACGATGTGATTGAGGTATATACGTATTGTTTATTAGACAACCACTTTCATTTTTTAATTCGGATTTTGGAAGATTTAACAAATTATAAAATTTCGAATAGAATAGATATAAATGTTTCTGCCCATGAAATAGTTAGTAAGCAGTTTAGAATTTTTTTTCAAAGCTATGCGTTATCCTTCAATAAGCAACATAACAGATCCGGGACATTATTTCAAACTCCGTTCAAACGGGCATTAATTACTAGTGATAGTTATTTAACACAGATTATCTATTATATTCATTCTAATCCTCAAAAACACAAGCTAATTAGCGACTTCAGGAATTGGAAGTGGAGTTCTTATCATGGTATTTTAAGTGATAAGTCCAGCCATCTAAAAAGAAAGGAAGTGATAGATTGGTTTGGTAATAGAGATCAATTTATAAACTTTCATGCCAACGGTAAACTCCTATTAGATGAAAAATACACTATAGAATGAACAACGACAATCTTAACTATTGTTAAAGTTTAAGTATTTATCCTATCAACTTTGTCAATCTAAAAAAAGATTGACAAAGTGAGCCTTGTGGAAAGCATGGAGCGGAGAGCATAGGGTAGGGAGCTGGGAAATTACTATGATACAATATAGCTCTTTGCCCCATGCTCCATGCCTAATTTTTCCTACTTTTGTAACCATGGATAATTTTAGAAGACCACAGCGTGCAAAAGAGAATAACGAATTTGTTTTTGGGATTAGAGCAGTAATCGAAGCGATTAAAGCCGGAAGGGATATCGAAACCATCTATTTACAGCGTGGCCTATCTGGCGATCTTTTTACCGAATTGAAAACCTTGCTTAACGGTACATTAATTCCCCTCAGCGCGGTGCCGATAGAAAAATTAAATCGCATGTCGCAGAAAAACCATCAAGGGGTAATTGCGGTAATATCCCCAATCACTTACCAAAATATTGAAGATATAGTTCCGGCAGTTTTTGAGCGTGGAGAAACACCATTAATTTTAGTATTGGATAGTGTTACCGATGTGAGAAATATGGGCGCTATTGCTCGTACTGCCGCTTGTGTGGGAGTACATGCCATCGTTGTTCCTTTAAAAAATGCGGCTCAAATTAATGCTGATGCCATTAAAACTTCAGCAGGAGCACTCTTTAATATTCCGATTTGTAGACATGCTAACCTGCATAAAACCTGTTTGTTTCTGCAAGACAGTGGTTTACAGCTTGTAGCCTGCACAGAAAAAACAAACGATCTTATTTACACGCCCGATTATACCTTGCCAACCGCGATCATTATGGGCTCAGAGGATGAAGGGATTTCTAACGAGCTCTTAAGGGTAGCCAATTACCTGGCCAAAATTCCTATGGCAGGGAAAATAGAATCGTTAAACGTTTCTGTTTCGGCGGGGGTAATTTTGTATGAGGCAGTGCGACAGAGACAGTAGTATTGAGTAGTGAGTAGTGAGTATTGACGGGATGCATATTGCATGACTCAAACTTGCGTTCAAGTTAAACAAATCGCTCCACGCTCTTCGCTCCACGCTCTAAATATATTTATTCCCAAACTTCACCTTCACATCGGCTACTATATTTTTGATGTTCTGTTCTTCAGAACGGGGACAGATAACTAGTGTATTGTTTGATTCGACAACGATATAATTGTGTAAGCTCTGCAAAATCACCAGTTTTTTACTGGGCACATTTACCATACAATTAGACGAATCGAACATCATCACATGGTCTGCGGGCATTACAGCATTGCCTACGTAATCTTTTTCGGCCATTTCGTAAATAGATGCCCAGGTTCCTAAATCAGACCAGCCAAAATCAGCAGGCAGCACATATACATTTTCTGCTTTTTCCATAATGGCAAAATCAATCGAAATATTGATGCACTGCAGATAAGCATTCGCGATAAATTCTACTTCTTTCGGAGTGTTATAAAAAGCGTTTCCCTGTTGAAATATTTCGTGCATATCGGGAAGGTGTTTCTCAAATGCCTGATTAATTGATTTCGCCGTCCATATAAATATCCCAGCGTTCCATAAAAAATCGCCGCTCTGAATAAAAGATTGTGCGAGCTCTAAGTTTGGTTTTTCGGTAAAAGTTTTAACCTTATGGATTTGTGGGTCTGAACTGAGTGTTTCTTCCGCATATTGAATATAACCATACCCCGTATCAGGCCTGTTTGGTTTAATACCCAAGGTAACCAAGCACTTGTTTTTAGCTGCAGCCTCCATAGACTGTTCTATAGCCTGGATAAATCCATTCTGATTAGCAATAGTATGATCAGAAGGAGCCACAACAATTACCGCGTTAGGATTTAATTTAGCAATTTTCGTAGACGCATAAGCGATGCAGGGAGCGGTATTACGCATAATGGGTTCTGCCAAAATCTGGTTAGAACCGATGTTAGGGAGCTGTTGCTTAACTAGATCAACATAAATATCATTGGTAACGATGAAAATATTTTCTGATGGACAGATTTGTAAAAACCGCTCGTAAGTACTTTGGATAAGTGTTTTGCCAACCCCAAAAAAGTCGATAAACTGTTTTGGAAATGAGGTTCTGCTCACTGGCCAAAACCTACTTCCGACGCCACCAGCCATTATTACTGCATAGTTATTTTTATTCATGTGTAGTTAAGATAATTAGTTTAGATAATACCTTCTTGCAATAGATCGTGTAGATGGACCATTCCATAATAGGCCTCGCCATTGGTTACTAAAAGCTGCGTAATGTTGTTCTCCTTAATTATTTCCAAAGCTAATAATGCCAGCTCATCTTTATCAATCTTTTTCGGATGGACATTCATGATATCTTTGGCCTTAATATTTTCGATGTTCGTATTTCTTTCGAGCATACGCCTAATATCGCCATCCGTAATTATGCCTTCAACTTTACTATCGGCAATAACAACAACCGCCCCCAAACGGTTTTTACTAATTGCAACGATCACATCTTTAACCGAAGCACTAGGGGCGATACTTGGTTTTTCGTTCTTTATGGCCAGATCTCCTGTTTTGAGGTATAAACGTTTACCCAATGATCCACCCGGATGATACCGGGCAAAATCTTGCGTATTAAATTCCCTGCTTTCCAATAGGCATATGGCCAAGGCGTCGCCCATGGCCAATTGTGCTGTTGTACTTGTAGTTGGCGCCAAATTATGCGGACAAGCTTCTTTATCAACACTGGTATTTAAGGTATAATCAGCCTGTTTTGCCAAATCAGAATCCATAGCGCCCAACATTCCGATCAAGGCGTTGCCGGATTGTTTTAATAATGGAGCCAAAAGCTTTATTTCTGGGGTATTGCCGCTTTTAGAAAGGCACATCACAATATCATCTCGTTGTATCATTCCCAGATCGCCATGAACAGCATCAGCAGCATGCATAAATATAGCCGGGGTACCGGTCGAATTAAATGTTGCCACAATTTTTTGGGCTATAATGGCACTTTTTCCAATCCCCGTTACGATAACTCTTCCCTTACATGCTAAAATTACATGTACAATATTCACAAAATCGTCGTTAATATGCTGTATGAGGTTGTTAATAGCTTCAGATTCGAGCTTCAACGTAGCAACAGCAGTTTCGATAATAGATTTTTTACTTTTCAAAGAGAATTTATTAGTATATTAATGCTTTAATTACTGCAAAATTATGTTATTTTGAACAATAATAGCACAGAATATTTGATACAAAAAATGGACGTGAAAAAGTCGTTATTTGATAATTTACAAACTTTCTTCGGTTTTGATAATTTTAAGGGTGATCAAGAACCGATTATTACCAATATTTTAGAAGGAAAAAACACATTCGTAATTATGCCAACTGGTGGCGGTAAGTCTATTTGCTACCAATTGCCGGCTTTAATGAGTGAAGGTACAGCAATTGTAATTTCTCCATTAATTGCCCTAATGAAAAATCAGGTTGATCAGTTACGTGCTTTTGGAGGTAGTGATAGCATCGCACACTTCTTAAATTCATCACTCAATAAAACCGAAATTACCCAGGTTAAAAACGATCTGTTAAACGGGCAGACCAAACTTTTATACGTTGCTCCAGAATCACTTGCAAAACAGGAAAACATCGAGTTTCTACGCCTACTAAAAATTTCTTTTGTTGCCGTAGACGAAGCACATTGTATCTCTGAATGGGGGCACGATTTTAGGCCAGAATACCGCAAAATTAGACAGGTAATTAGTGGGCTGGGCGAAGAAATTCCGATTATTGCACTAACCGCTACTGCCACTCCCAAAGTTCAGCAAGATATTGTTAAGAACTTGCAGATGACCGATGCCACTCTGTTCAAATCTTCGTTTAACAGGCCTAATCTTTTCTATGAAATCCGCCCTAAAAGGGATGTGATCAAAGAAATTATTCGCTACATTAAATACAATACGGGAAAATCAGGCATTATTTATTGCCTAAGCCGTAAAAAAGTAGAAGAAGTAGCAGAAGCCCTAAACCTAAACGGAATTAAAGCACTCCCTTATCACGCGGGGCTGGAACCGAAAGTGCGGGCCGAAACACAAGATAAGTTTCTGATGGAAGATGCTGAGGTGATTGTTGCCACTATTGCCTTTGGAATGGGAATTGATAAGCCAGATGTTCGTTTTGTAATCCACCATGATATACCAAAAAGCATGGAAGGCTATTATCAGGAAACGGGTAGGGCCGGTAGGGATGGAGGCGAAGGGGTTTGCTTGGCATTTTATGCACAGAAAGATGTAGATAAACTGGCCAAGTTTATGAAAGATAAACCTGTAGCAGAACGAGAAATAGGTACTCAAATCTTAAAAGAAGTAATAGATTATGCCGAATCAGGCGTATGCCGAAGAAAGCAGATCTTACATTATTTCGGCGAAAACTTTAACGAAACAGGTTGCAATTGCATGTGCGATAATTGCAAAAAGCCAAAACAGCTTTTTGAAGCAGAGGAGAATTTGTTAACCTTCCTGAAACTAATTCAATCTACCGGTGAGAAATTTGATGATGCCCATTTGCTTAATATATTTATGGGCAGTGAAACGGCACAAACTATTGCTTACGAACAACATACCTTACCAGAGTATGGACTAGGAAAGGTGGATGGAGAAATTCTCTGGAAATCATTGATTAGGCAAGCCGTACTTAATAATTTTGTTTCTAAGGATATCGATAACTACGGTCTTTTGCGTTTAACGAAAGCCGGAAAAGAGTTTATTGAAAATCCATACAGCATTAAATTTATTCTTAACGAATTAATAGAAAGCGCAGCTGATGATGATGAAGACGACGTAAAACACGGTACAGGAGCATTGGATACACAGTTGTTACAGTTGCTAAAAGATCTCCGCAGAAAGATTGCCAAGCAGAAAAGTGTGCCTCCATTTGTGGTATTTCAAGATCCATCATTAGAAGAAATGTGTACGCATTATCCTATAGCTATGGATGAGTTGAAACAGATTTCTGGGGTGGGTAACGGAAAGGCACTAAAATTCGGCGGACCATTTATAGAACTCATCAAGAAATATGTGGCCGACAATGATATCGAACGGCCAATTGACCTGGTAATCAAAACCCAAGCAAATAAATCTGCGTTAAAGGTGTCGATTATCCAAAATATCGACAGGCAGATTGGACTAGAAGATATTGCCCGTTCAAAAGGGATTACCTATTTCGATATACTTAAAGAAGTAGAAGCGATCGTTAATTCTGGCACCAAGCTCAATCTATCCTATTTTGTGGATGAACTAATTGATGAGGATAGGCAGGACGAAGTATTCGATTATTTTAGAGCGGCTGATAATGATTCGATTGATGAAGCACTTAGCGACCTCGGCGAAAGTGATTATACACGCGAAGAAATCCAACTGATGAGAATTAAGTTCATGAGTGAACTAGGAAATTGAACGCAATGTAAGATGTAAGATGTATGATGGAAAAGGTGAAAACCCAACACTCCATCTCCCTTCCATCTTCCATTTTACATAATAACGAATGTTTGAAATAGATAAACTTAAGCATACCCAATCCAATAACTTCTTTTTAATGGCTGGTCCCTGTGCAATAGAAAGCGAAGAAATGGCGCTTAAAATAGCTGAAAAAATTGTAGAACTTACGGATAAGCTAAGGATACCCTTTATTTTTAAAGGTTCATACCGAAAAGCGAACAGAAGTAAAGGCAGTTCTTTTACAGGTATTGGTGATGAAAAAGCACTAAAGATTCTCGAAAAAATAGGCCATACATTTGATGTGCCCACGGTAACCGATATCCACGAAAGTGGAGAGGCAGCAATGGCCGCTGCTTACGTAGATGTTCTCCAGATTCCCGCCTTTTTATGCCGACAGACGGATCTGCTTATTGCAGCAGCTCAAACCGGTAAAGTGGTTAACGTTAAGAAAGGGCAATTCCTTTCAGCAGGGTCTATGAAGTTTGCGGTAGATAAAATTATCGATTCGGGAAATAATAGAGTTATTTTAACTGATAGGGGCAATACGTTTGGTTATCAAGATCTTATTGTTGATTACCGGGGCATTCCCGAAATGAGAAGTTTCGGGGTTCCCGTAGTAATGGATTGTACCCACTCTTTGCAACAGCCCAACCAAACTAGCGGCGTAACGGGTGGCAAGCCCGAACTAATTGCTACAATAGCAAAAGCTGCAATTGCCGTGGGGGCTGATGGCTTGTTTATTGAAACACATCCTGATCCGGCCAATGCAAAATCAGACGGAGCAAACATGTTAAATTTGGCTTTATTGGAAGATTTGCTGGTGAAATTAGTAAGAGTACGGGAAGCTATAATTTGAACCACTCATCGGATGACTACAACTCATCCGATGAGTAAACCCAAATCAAATCCGATGATAATCTCCCCGCCAATTTTTAATTGCCTGTTTAATTTCCTTTGACGAAAGGTTTTCTTTCACTGTTCTTTCAACCAAAGCTACCAGCTCTTCATCGCTTGCAAATCTCAATGCCAAAATCTGGCCTAAACCTAAATTAGCAGGGAGCATTTTTTGGGTTAAAATGTAATAACGTAATCTTTCATCGGCCCTTGCCGCGCGATCCTGGTTTCTTAAACCGAACCAACGAGAGAACATGGCTACAGTGCAGATCAGTGCAAAGGCCAAGACCAATAGGCCATTTACCGAATCGGGCCAATGGTAAAAATTATAAAGGGCATAACCTTCTCCCAATACCATTAAAGGAATGGCAATAAAATGATAGGGTAGGTTAAACCGGACGTGATTCTGATAGTTTTGAGGTGTCATATATGGGTTAAATTTTTGTTACTATAAATTCTGTTCTTCTGTTTTGTTTTCTGCCTTCTTCGGTAGCATTATCGGCTCTTGGTTTGCTATCTCCATAACCTCTATAACTTAGTCTAGTTGATGCTATACCCTGGTTGACCAAGAAATCATAAACCGATTTCGCCCTATTTTCAGAAAGTTTTGCGTTTAATTTAAGGTCGCCCACGTTATCCGTGTATCCCTGGATCTCGATCTGAAGGTTGGGATTATTTTTAAGCAGATCCATTAAAATGTTTAATTCGGCCATAGATGGGGGCAATAGTTCGTATTTGTTGGTGTCGAAAAATATATTTTGAAGGGTCACATAACTGCCTACTTTAATTTTATCCAATAAAATCTCCAATTCATAAGGTTTATTGGTTTTGTTTTCTTTTAACGCAAAGTGTTGAGAGTTGAATAGATACCCATCAGCATCAACATTCACGTAATAATCGCTTCCCAATGGCATTACAGCTAGAAAATCACCAGTTTCAATAGAGGTAAAATCGTTAAAAATGGCGTTATTGGTCTTCAAATCTATAATTAAAACATTAGCTTGTAAAAGGGCTTTGGTTTCTCGATCCTTAACCACGCCCTTGATATACGTAACCGGCAGTGGCTTGGCTTTTTCTGGCAACTTAAAATGGTAAATATCCAGTTCGCCGAATCCTCCGCCCTGAATGTTAGAGGAGAACAGGCCCTCTGTACCATCTGCGCTTACTGTTAGCCCTATTTCTTCGTTAAAAGTATTAATTGGATAGCCGAGATTTATGGGTATCGAAAACTGTCCATCATCGCCTATGCGTGAAAAGAAAATATCTTTATCGCCAAAACCTGGCCAGCCATTAGACGAAAAGTAGAGCGTCTTACCATCTGCGTGGATAAATGGGGTGCTTTCATCAAATGGGGTGTTAACATTCGGCCCCAGGTTTACAGGGTCTGTCCAGCGGCCTTCGTCTGTTAACATGCTTTTCCAAATGTCGTATCCGCCGATCCCACCTGGCCTATTGCTCAGAAAATACAGTGTACTTCCATCCGGACTGATAGAAGGTTGCGATTCCCAATATTCAGAATTGATGGTTCTACCTAAATTTAGGGCTTTACCCCAGTCGTTGCCTTCTTTTTTTGAAACATAAATATCACATCGGCCCATGCCATCAGGGCGATTACAGCCCGTGAAAAATAAATATTTCCCATCTGGGGAGATGGATTGGGCACCTTCATTATATTGAGGTGTATTAATCGCAGGACTTAATGGTTTTGCCCTTAGCCAATCAGTAGCACCTTTTTTGGAGATATAAAAATCTTCATTACCGTTTACAACTCGGGTAAAAATAATAGTTTCACCATCGGCAGTTAACGTAGGAAAATACTCTTTATTTGCACTATTGATATAAAACCCCATGTTGATGGGTTCATATTTGCTAGGTGATTTTATAGCGGTAATGGCAAAATCACAATCCAGCAGATATTTTTTCGTTTTTTTAATAAACTCCTGATCGGTTCCTATGTACTTTTGTTGGAATACCAAGAAGTTAGTTTTGGCATTCGTATAATCACCAGATAAAAGTTCACTTTCAGCTAATACATAATAAATTCGGGTTTCTACATTAGGTGCAGCATTGACCGCCTTTTGATAATTGCTCTTTGCCCTCGGATAATCTTTCAATCTTCTATACACATCACCCAGCTGGATATAGGCCAGCTGGAATTTTGGATCCGCTTTCACGGCTTCATCCAAAAATTTAATGCCCTCATCATAGATGTTCTGCCGTAAATATTGTTGTGCATCCTCAAAACTTTCCTGTGCTTTTTTTACAGTTGAATTTTGGGCACTAACAGATAAAGCAAAGAAGCAAAGAAAGAAGAATAAGTAGTTGTTCATGAGCCATTCTGGTAATAGCTAATGTACTGAAATTATTGGATATGTTAAGGAATATTAAGGAATTTATGCGTTTGAAGTGAGATTTCCCATCTTGGATTTGCCATTACATAAGCAACAATTAAGGGCGTAATCTCTTTCGCTTTAGACCATTCGGGCTGAAGGTATAATTTACAGGTTGGTGAAACCGTTGCTGCATACTTTTCGGCCCATTCGAAATCACTTTTATTAAACACGATCACTTTTAGCTCGTGGGCAAAAGGAGTGATGTCTGGCCGTGGGGCCTTAAATTTTTTCGGAGATAAACAGATCCAATCCCATGATCCCGAAAGTGGATAAGCACCTGAGGTTTCAATAAAAGTTAAAATTCCTCTTTCTTGAAGCTTTTGGGTAAGGTAGTCCAAATTATATATCAGCGGTTCGCCTCCGGTAACAACTACAGCTTTGCCCGGAAATGTATCTGCTTTAGCGGCAATATCGTCCGCTAAGGTTAAAGGGTGGACCTCTGCATCCCAGCTCTCTTTAACATCACACCAATGACAGCCTACATCACAACCTCCTAAGCGAATAAAATAAGCTGCTTTTCCCGTATTGAATCCTTCGCCCTGTATGGTATAAAATTCTTCCATTAATGGAAGTAATGTGCCGTCCTCTGGTATTTGATGTGCCATAAATTAAGGTGCAAAAGTAAGAAAATGTAGCGGATTATTATGAATATGTGTATCTTGTCAAAGCAATATTTACGCTCATGAAAAACAAAATCTTACTGCTACTTCCTTTTTTATGCCTTTTCTTAAGCTCATGTTTTGAGTTAGAGGAGACCTATAATTTAAAAGATGATGGTGCTTACGAAGTGAATTATGGGATTGATCTAAGCAAATTGATGGGGATTGCCGCCATGCTGAATCCGGATTCAGCAGCATCAATGGCTAAAAGTATGCTGGTAAAGGATACGCTAATTAACTTAGGGGCAACAGCAAACAACGCCAATGAAAATCTAACGGATCAAGAACGAAATTTGCTTGACCGTACCGTAGTGAGAACCCAAATGGATATGCCTAACGGACTTTTCAAAATCAGTTTCAATAGCAAAGGAAACTCGATTGAAGAACTGAAATATTTTTTGTCGAATTTTAGTTCGACTATAAAAAAGAGAAAGACCGTTGAAATGATCATGTCTCCGCCACCAGGCGCTAAAATTTCGAAAGGGAAGTCAACAGAATCGCCATATCAAGACAAGGAGTCGGATCTGCCATTTAAGAATGAAGAATATGATTTCGTTATTACCTCCAATTCTTTTGAACGAAAAGTGCGGCCTGAGCTAATTGCAGCACAAAAGGAAAAGAATGAAAAAGCGTTTAAGGTATTGAAGATGATGGATATGAAAATGACAAGTAAAATTATCATTAACTTGCCTCGAGCAGCAATATCAGTAGATAATGAGAAAGCTACTTTATCGCCTGATAGAAAACAGTTCAAGCTTGAAATAGACATGATAGAAGCAATGTTACATCCTGAAATGTTAAATTTTAAGGTCAATTATTAACGATGAACTGGGTAAAAGTTGATATTAACCTACCCGATAATGATGTTGTAACGCAGGTTAAAGTAAACGGCAAAAAACTTTGCCTCATTAAATACGACCAGAAAATCCATATCGTTCAAAATACCTGCCCCCATGCCGGTGGTATCTTGAGTGGAGGATGGTGTAAACAAGGTAATATCGTTTGCCCTATCCATCGGTACGAATACAATTTAACTACTGGAAGAGGAGCGGAGGGGCAAGGCGATTACATTACTATTTATCCTATAGAAATACGGGAAGATGGACTTTATGTTGGATTTAGGGAGAGTTTGTGGAAAAGGATGTTTAGGTAGAGAGCAGAGAGCATGGGGCAGAGAGAATGGAAAATTAATTGTTCATCGATAACTGCTGCTCAAAAAACTCCGTACAGCTTGATAATCTTTGGTAAAATAAAATAGCGGTCTTTAGATTTGTGCGATACAATCGCACTGTTCACGCATCCTCGTTACAAACGAGGACGAGATGGGGAGCATGGGGCAGAGAGAATGGAAAATTAACTGTTCATCGATAACTGCTGCTCAAAAAACTCCGTACAGCTTAATAATCTTTGGTAAAATAAAATAGTGGTCTTTATATTTGTGCGATACAATCGCACTGTTCACGCATCCTCGTTACAAACGAGGACGAGATTGGGTTGAGAGATGGGAAAATAATCAATTGTTCACCGATAAATGCTGCTCAAAAAACTCCGTACAGCTTGATAATCTTTGGTAAAATAAAATAGCGGTCTTTATATTTGTGCGATACAATCGCACTGTTCACGCATCCTCGTTACAAACGAGGACGAGATTGGGTTGAGAGATGGGAAAATAATCAATTGTTCATCGATAACTGCTGCTCAAAAAACTCCGTGCAGCTTGATAATCTTTGGTAAAATAAAATAGTGGTCTTTATATTTGTGCGATACAATCGCACTGTTCACGCATCCTCGTTACAAACGAGGACGAGATGGGGCAGAGAGAATGGAAAATTAATTGTTCATCGATAACTGCTGCTCAAAAAACTCCGTGCAGCTTGATAATCTTTGGTAAAATAAAATAGCTGTCTTAGATTTGTGCGATACAATCGCACTGTTCACGCGTCGTTACAAACGAGGACGAGATGGGTTGATAGAAGGGAAAATTAATTGTTCATCGATACTGCTGCTCAAAAAACTCCTTACAGCTTAATACTTTCACTTCTGCGAAATAAAAATCCGCTTTGTCTTCGGTGATGATATAGTTGCATTTGCTTTCCATGGCTGCATAATACTCCAATCCATCTTCAAAATCATTGATTTGAGGGTTATTTATCGTGGCGGAAACGCCTGCACTAGAATTCTCCGCGACTTGAATATGTTGACAAAGTAAAGCAATCTTCTTTTTAGCTAACGATGTGTGACTTTTTTTTTCCGCAAAGTAAAAAGCAATAGCCAAACACAGGGGAGAGGTATAGACTTCAAACTGGGGATGAGCAGCTAAACTTAGTATCCGCGAAGAAAATGTAAATAAGGGATATTCCTTGTTCAATACGGATACTAATACATTAGCATCTAAAAACAACCTTTGCTTATTTTTTTGAAGAGAAATATTCACTTTTACTTTCTTTGCGAGTATGAGCCTTATCTGATGTTTTGTACTCGATTTCTCCTTCAGATACCATGCTTACCCAATCCGAAATCGGAAAATCTTCTAAGGATTTGTATTGCTTTGCCGTAACTTGAGTAAGCAGGTGCTCTATTAACCTAGATAAACTAATGTTATTATCCGCGGCATATTTTTTAGCTTTTGTAACCACCTCCTGGTTAAAGCTTAAGGTTAATTTGGTATCCATGGCGACGCAATAAAATGAATAATCAAAGATAATACAAATTACACGTATTAAAAAATATTTTTATACGTAACTAAAGTTAAAGATTTCTCTTTTAATTTGGGCTATATCTGTGTAATCATCCGCGAAGCGGAAATCATATTAATCTATTAATAAATTTCTTTCTTAGCAGATGCTAAGGTGTTTTTCAATAAGCCCACAATAGTCATTAATCCGACGCCACCAGGTACAGGTGTAATCCACGAAGCTTTTGGGGCTACATTTTCAAAATCTACATCACCGAATAATTTGTAACCAGATTTAGTTTCGGTTGATGTTTCTCGATTGATCCCAACATCGATTATAATTGCTCCTGGTTTAACCATATCAGCGGTTACAAAATTCTTTTTACCGATAGCGGCAACTATGATATCGCCCTGCAAGATCATTTCTTTAAGGTTATGGGTTTTGCTATGGGTTAACGTTACCGTGCAGTTCCCCGGATTGGCGTTACGTGCCATTAACAC
Source organism: Pedobacter sp. NO84 (assembly GCF_059703915.1). Classification (NCBI taxonomy): domain Bacteria; kingdom Pseudomonadati; phylum Bacteroidota; class Sphingobacteriia; order Sphingobacteriales; family Sphingobacteriaceae; genus Pedobacter; species Pedobacter sp. NO84. Next base: position 1,367,902 of record NZ_AP046575.1, on the reverse strand, counting down.
ACTCATCGGACTACCAACGATATTGCTTCTCCCAACAACTACACAATGTTTCCCGGTAGTATCAATATTGTAGGCTTTGAGCATAAGCAAAATTCCATATGGAGTGGCCGGAATAAAGCAAGGCAGATTACGCATCATCCTGCCTAAGTTAATGGGGTGAAATCCGTCTACATCTTTCCGATAATCGATTTTTTCGGTAACTTTTTCGGGATCGATATGTTTGGGCAAGGGCAATTGCACAATTAAACCATCAACTCCTTTATCCTGATTTATTTCTTGGATCTTGGCTAGGAGCTCTGCTTCGCTAACTGTATTATCATATCTAATCAACGAGGATTGAAAACCTACCTTTTCGCAGTTTTTCATTTTGCTAGCTACATAGGTCTCACTTCCACCATCATTGCCTATTAATATGGCAATTAAGTGTGGCTTACGTCCGCTCTGCGCTAAAAATGCTGCCGCTTCATCAGCTATTTCATTCTTTATTTTTTCTGAAGCGAATTTTCCGTCGAGTAGTAACATGTAGTATTGCGTTGGGCGTTGGGCGTAGAGTGTAGGCGTTAACTAAACGCTTATCGCTCAGCGCTTAACGCTAATCTAATTTAAGCACAGCCATAAATGCCGTTTGTGGAATTTCTACATTCCCTACCTGGCGCATGCGTTTTTTACCTTTTTTCTGTTTTTCAAGAAGTTTACGCTTACGTGAAATATCACCCCCATAACATTTAGCGGTAACGTCTTTACGTAAGGCACTCAATGTTTCGCGGGCAATTACCTTAGCGCCAATAGAAGCTTGGATTTTAATTTCAAATTGTTGGCGAGGAATAAGTTCTCTTAATTTCTCGCAGATCTTTTTACCAAAATCATACGCATTACTTCGATGTATTAACGATGAAAGTGCATCAACCGGCTCCTCGTTCAATAATAAATCTAAGCGCACCAAATCAGATTTTCTGTATCCAATTTGATGGTAATCGAATGAGGCGTAGCCTCTTGAAAGCGTTTTTAACTTATCGTAAAAATCGAATACAATTTCGCCCATTGGCATCTCAAAAACAAGTTCTACACGATCAGAAGTAAGGTAAGATTGATGAGTGATCGTTCCTCTTTTTTGAATGCACAGCGACATGATTGGACCAACAAAATCTGCTTTGGTAATAATGTTTGCTTTGATATAGGGTTCTTCAACCGAATCCAATTTACTTGGATCTGGTAGGTCGGAGGGATTATTAACGATAATTTCATCGCCCTTGGTGGTATATGCAATGTAGGATACGTTGGGCACAGTGGTAATTACCGTCATATCGAACTCGCGTTCCAGGCGTTCCTGGATAATTTCCATGTGCAACATACCCAAGAAACCGCAACGGAAACCAAAACCCAATGCTGCCGAACTTTCTGGTTCAAAAACAATGGATGCATCATTGAGCTGCAATTTGTGCATGGCTTCTCTCAATTCTTCGAACTCATCCGTATCAACCGGATAAATTCCGGCAAATACCATAGGCTTTACTTCTTCAAAACCTTGGATCCCATCCGCTGAACCATTTTCTACGGTAGTAATGGTATCTCCAACTTTTACTTCCCGTGCTTCTTTAATCCCCGAAATAATATAACCTACATCACCTGTTTTAACTACACTACGGGGCGACATGTCGAGTTTTAGGATCCCAACTTCATCAGCCAGATATTGTTTGCCTGTATTAATAAATTTAACTTTATCTCCTTTTTTAATCTCTCCGTTAACTACTTTATAGTAGGCAATGATCCCTCTAAAGGAATTAAAAACACTATCAAAGATCAGCGCTTGCAAGGGTGCCTTCGGATCGCCAACCGGGGCAGGGACGCGATCTACAATAGCTTGTAAGATCTCTGGAATACCCATACCTGTTTTTCCGGAAGCCGGAATAATTTCTTCTCTTTTACAGCCGATAAGGTCGATAATCTGGTCTTTTACCTCTTCGGGCATCGCCCCCGGCAAATCCATTTTATTTAAGATGGGGATAATCTCTAAATCGTGCTCCAGCGCGAGATAAAGATTGGAGATGGTTTGTGCCTGAATGCCCTGTGATGCGTCTACAATTAACAATGCGCCTTCGCATGCGGCAATAGAACGGGATACTTCGTAAGAAAAATCTACGTGACCAGGGGTATCGATGAGGTTAAAATTGTATTCCTGGCCGTCAATCTTAAAGTTCATCTGTATGGCATGACTTTTAATGGTTATGCCGCGCTCGCGCTCTAAATCCATATTATCAAGCAATTGTGCCTGAGATTCGCGTTGACTAATGGTGTTGGTATATTCTAACAACCTATCGGCTAAAGTGCTTTTACCGTGGTCGATATGTGCAATTATGCAAAAATTACGTATGTGCTTCATCTTTGTGCAAAGATAGCAAAAATGTCAATTAGCTAATTAGCTATTTATCGAATTAGGTAATTAACTGTAAACGGTCAACTGAAAAATGATAACTGTGACCTGAAAAGGAAAGAAAATGTCACGGTTACTCCTCAGCCTCCTTATGCAACTGTTCTATATCGGTATGTTCTTTGAGCTGTTCTAGTTCTTTATCTTTATCTGCGATTCCCATTTCCTTTTGGATACTATGAAGCATTTCCAAAACCTTGGTAATTTTCATTTCAGACTTTATATTAACCTCAAATTCTACTTCTTGACCAATTTTTTCCAACCTTGCCTGTCTTTTCTGGCTAATTAATACGGATATGGTGAGCACGATGGCGAATACAGATACAACCATTTGTAGTTCTTGGAAAGGGAATGGATCGAAAGGGGTAATCTGGTCAAAAAAGCCCAAATTAATACAGACCCAGGCTATTACAAAAATCGCAAATGCTAGTAAGAATACAATAGAGCCAAAAGTGTTAGTAATAAATAAAGAAACACCATCCCTACGCTTTTTATGTCCGGTGAGCTTAGAATTTTCTATTGGTTTTGATTTGGTAGTTGCTGAATCTTTCATAGGTATGGAGAGGTTTCTTTCTCTAATTTAGGTAATTATAATTATTTACGTGCTTGGTAATGATTTGGTTTAGCGCAGCTAGGTCTTGGCGTTAAGCTAGCTCCCAACTGAAAACTCTCAACTGAAAACTCCGAACTACTTTACCGTTATCTCATCAAAAAACGTATGTGCTTTTCCACCAGCGCCTTCGTGCCACGAAGGAAGGGTACCGTAGTTTTTCGCCACTATTTTAATATATCTACAATCGGCATTTACCTTTGTGGCCAATTCCTTGATCTGGATCGTATAATCTTTAGCATCAGTCGGTGCTTTAACTGTGGCAATTAACTTAAAGTTTAAATCTGTTCCCGCAACATAGAACTCGGTTTCGGGTGGGAAAACAATCCAGGCATTGGTATCCTGCAAGGCACCAATGCTTACCTCATTAACTGTTTGGTTTTTTCCTAAATCTAAAATAGCCTCAAAATCCTTGCCCCAGAAGCCTTGCCAACGGTTACCAACACGCCAGTTGACGGTTCCTCGAACCCCATCTATTAAGGCATCATTACCGCCACCAGTAAAGCTTTTATTAATTTCACTGTCAATTTTGATGGTATAATTAGTTGAGATTTGTTTGTAGATCGCTGTACTAACATAACTTGCTTTGAAGCCTGTTTTATAAGCAATTGATTTTATGGTTGTACTTTTATCAATGGCGAAGGGAGCACTATATCTTAATGATTCATCTGTTGGTAGTTTTCCATCTAATGTATAATAAATGGTTGCGCCAGGGAGGGCAGAAGTGAGGCGAATCGTTGCTTCATTCTTAAATGTTTCTTGCGGACCATCGATTATCGGATTAGGAACAATCAGGTTGGTGCTGATCTTAACTATTGGTTTCTGCAAGCTGTTTAGATATTTCAGATTTGGTTTTGCTGATAAGGCAAAGGTTAAATTTGCCCCATTTTTTATATCATCAAAGTTCAGGTATAATTTTTTATAGGATTTTTCATTTAGCGAAATGCCATTTATATAAAAGTTGTCGTTATTTCTAGGTGGTGCCTTTATAAAGATCTTTTTCCCATTCTCTAGACTAATAGTCATCTTTTTAAACCAAGGGGTACCAAAAGTGTACATATTATTTCCGGGAGAAACTGGATAAAACCCCATAGCACTCATTACCAACCATGCGCTCATTTGTCCGCAGTCTTCATTGCCCGCCAAACCATCGGGAGCATTCTGGTACTGCTCGTTCATGATCTTATTGATGTAATACTGTGTTTTCTCTGGGTGATTGGTATAGGCAAATAAATAGGCCATATGATGACTTGGCTCGTTTCCATGTGCATATTGACCAATTAATCCTGTGATATCACTCTGGTCTCGTCCGGTTAAACCGAGTTTCGTAGTAAACAATTCATCCAGCTTTTGCTGATATATTTTTTCGCCGCCCATAAACTCCATGTGGCTATTTATGTCTTGCTGTGTACTAAAACTGTAATGCCATGAATTACCTTCGGTATAATTGTTGTTTACCTCTGTTGGATTAAATGGTTTCCACCATCCACCATTATTCCTTGCTCTTATATGAAGCGTGCTAGGATCAAAGACGTTTTTCCAGTTTTGGGCTCTTTTACTATAAACCTGATAATCGGCTTCTTCGCCAATCATCTTTGCAAACTGTGCAATACACCAATCATCATAAGCATACTCAACTGTTTTAGAAGCGCTTTCATGCTCCATGTCAGCCATTACTGCACCATACCTTGCATAATCATTAATGCCAAACTGATTTCTATTTACCGCATGTTTCATCGCGGCCAAGGCCAACTTTGTATCAAAACCTCGAATTCCTTTAGCGTAGGCATCCGTAATTACGGGAATAGAATGATTGCCAATCATACAATAGGTTTCTTCATTGGCAAGTGGCCAAATAGGGAGTAATCCTCCTTCTTTATCCATGGCTAAAAAGGTCTTGATGAAGTCTAAGGCTCTTTTCGGATTAATTAAGGTTAACAATGGATTTTCGGTGCGATAGGTATCCCATAAGGAAAAAACGCTATAATATTCAAAGTCCTTGGCGGTATGGATTTTATTGTCCAGACCACGATATCTACCGTCTACATCCATATACAAATTTGGATTAAGTAAACTATGATAGAGCGCAGTATAGTAAGTTGTTAACTGGTTTTTGTTACTGCTTTCTACATCAATTTTAGCTAATTCATTGTTCCAACTACTTTTGGCTGCTGCCCATGTTTTAGAGAAGTCGAAGCCCAGTTTTTCTGCATCTAGGTTTTTGACTGCACCTTCACCATCCACCGGAGAAATGGCTACCTGAGCTAAAATTTCTTCTTCGGCCGAAGTTTCAAATTGAAGAATGAGTTTAACCCCACCATTACTCTCAAATTTCTTTACACGAGCATTAAAAATATTTTCGTTTTCACTCCTCCATGATTTGAAAGGTTTATTAAAACGCAAACAAAAATAAAGTTCCTGCCCTTTTGCCCACGCGCTCGATTTACGATAACCTCTGATTTCTTTATCACCAACAACTTCTATCCAACTCGCTAATGTTTTATCTCGGTGACTAAGATCAACTACAATATTTGCCTCATTTGATTTAGGATAGGTAAAACGATATAAGCCAGCTCTTCGTGTAGCCGTAACTTCTGCCTTGATTTGATACTTATCTAAAAATACCCTGTAATACCCTGGACTTGCTTTTTCATTCTTTTTCTGAAATGACGAAGCATACTGTTTGTTGTTAAATTGAGGTTTTCCCGTAGTTGGCATCAATAGAAAATCGCAATAGTCTTCTATGCCGGTTCCGCTTAAATGGGTTTGAGAAAAGCCATACAACAGCGAATCGGTATAATGATAACCGGAACACCCATCCCAACCGTTTAAGCGTGTATCAGGACCGGGCTGGATCATGCCAAAGGGGAGTGCGGGCCCAGGATAAGTATGTCCATGACCACCAGTGCCGATAAATGGATTTACATATTGGGTATACTCTTTTTTGTTTTGCGCAAATGCAAAATTTACAAGGAAAATAAGCCCTATTGATATTTTTAAAAACTTCATTAATCTAATTTGTAGTGGGTGTAGAATCGTTTTTTTTCATTCTGGAGAAGGGGTAACCGTTGCACCCTGTTTTAGGGTTTTGCCTATCTGCATAAGCGGTTTCTTCTGCAATCTTATCGGTTTCTGCATCGTAGGCTGTTAAACAGAAGCCCCAAAGAAAAGGTTCCATGCCGCTAAATGTCATATAATCTATGCGGGTATATTTATTTTTATCTGTGGGATTGCCCGAGTCATTTTTAGCTACTAAATACTGCTTTTCTGGATTCCATTTAATGATATGGTATTTGATGTTTGGATGTTGGATCCAAAGGGTATCGTTAATGGTATAGGCGATCTTGTAGTCGTCTGTAAAATTACCCAAGGTAAAAGTTGGAGCACCCATTTTAGGGTTTTGTGCCTTTACTAAGGCAAAACTGCAGATTAGTCCAAGAATTAAGCTAATTTTTTTCATGTTATGTTATGGCCTGGATTAACTGACTAACCAACTTTGATGAAGTTTGTTCGTACTCATATTCTTCAGTAACGCTACCCAGTGTGCTTTTAGAACCTTTATAATACATTTTACTCTGCACTTTTATACGAGCTGATGAATGAAATACCTTAGCACCGGTGTGGTTTTGAATAGTTTTAATATTGGCCGGATTTATTCCAGCACCAGGCATAATTTCGATCCTACTAGCTGCTTGTTTAACAAGACGTGTTATTTTTTCCATTCCTAGAAAGGCATTTTCGGCTCCGCCGGATGTGAGCACCCTTACAAAGCCTAATTCGATTAGTTTTTCAAGGGCGATTTCCATGTTGTTACACATATCAAACGCTCTATGAAAAGCGATGGGCATTGGAGAAGCTAATTTTATGAGTTCCGCACATCTAAGCTGATCTATTTCGCCATTGGCTAATAAAATTCCAGTAACAACACCATCACAATTTAAATTTTTACACAGGGTGATGTCGGCCTTCATGATTTCAAATTCATCATCGTTATATAAAAAATCGCCACCACGAGGTCTAATGATTGGCCACACTTCAAGATTTAATCTTTCTTTGCATAATCTGATTTGACCATAACTTGGTGTGGTACCCCCCTCTGCCATGTTTTCGCAGAGTTCTATACGAAAGGCACCTCCAAGTTCAGCTTCTTTTCCGGACATGTATGAATTGGCACAAACCTCCAAAATGATCGTCATATTAACATCGCATATTTACACCTAATGGGCGGGAAGGATTTTGCGAACGCCAAACGCTTTCCGCTTAACCCCAAACCTAATAATAACTTTTCCCTTTAATTACTAAATCTTGTTTTTCGGTGTTGCAAACTGCATAGGTGAAGCCCTTTTGAATGGCATATGCACCGTATTCGCCCTTTTTGTTCATCGCTAAAAACCCTACCTGAATATTCTTTGCGGTTTCTGGTTTCCTTTTGATGATCCTCATCACTGCCTCTTTGCAGGCATCTTCTGGAGAATAGCCTTGCCGCATCAGTTCTACCACCAAAAATGAGCCTACATTTCTTACCACCTCTTCGCCAACACCTGTTGAGGTTGCTCCCCCAATTTCGTTGTCGATGTATAGTCCGGCGCCAATAATGGGGCTATCACCTACACGGCCGTGAAGCTTATAGGCCATCCCACTCGTGGTACACGCTCCTGATAGGTTTCCATGGGCATCTAACGCAATCATGCCAATGGTATCATGGTTGTATTTATTTCCTGGCAATTTATCAGGCGCAGCTTTATTGTAAAGTTTATTTTCAATATTAACTGTAGGCTGATATTTTGCAGTTTTTAACCATTCTTTCCATGCTTTTACACTTGCTGGCGTTAATAAGCTTTGTTTTTTAAATCCTTGTTCTAAGGCAAATTGAAGGGCTCCACTTCCAGCAAGCATCACATGTGGCGTTTTTTCCATTACTTTTCTGGCCACCGAAATGGGATGTAAGATTTGCTCGAGAGCTAAAACCGCTCCACAGTTACCTAGATCATCCATAATACAGGCATCAAGGGAAACGATCCCATCCCGATCAGGCAATCCGCCCAAACCAACAGATTGATTTGTTCCCTCAGCCTCTGTAATGCGTACACCTTGCTCTACCGCATCTAATGCCCTTCCATTTGTATTTAGTACTTTCCATGCCCCAGCATTTGCAGCTACCCCAAAATCCCAGGTCGAAATTACTATTGGCTGATTTAACCTCTGCGTTTTTGTCGGAATTATCTCGGCCATACCTTGTTTGCTTACCGCTATTAACGCCGTGGATAGGGCAGTGGACTTGATGAATTTTCTTCTATTGAGCATGAAAAGGGTAGTTGGTTATTTGTTGAATGGGTTAATTGTTGAATTGGTTAACTGGTTAATTGTTGAATTGTTGAATTGTCGGACTAACTCCCAGCTTTTGTTATGTTATTGTTTGAACGTTGAGAGTAGCTTCCGAAAACCGTTCCAACTCTCAACTTTTATTATCAGTTAGGTTAAACTTATCAGCATCTTGTAAAAAAGGGAATTGTCTTCTGATTTTCTCGAGATCAGGATAATTGATACTAAAGGTATAAAGATCTTCATCCTCTGGTTTATAATAAACAGTATTGCCGTGTGGGTCTATGCACATCGAATGGCCACTGTGATACACTTGATTTCCATCATGCCCAACGCGGTTAACCGCCACAACATAGCTTTGGTTTTCAATTGCACGGGCATGAATTAATGTTCTCCAGTGCGAAGAGCGTTTGTCTGGCCAACTGGCTATCAAGAGTAAGATATCGTATTCTGTATTTTTATTGCGCAGCCAAACAGGGAAACGAAGGTCGTAGCATACGGCAAGCCTTATTTTCCATCCTTTTAGTTCTACAATTACTGGTTTTTGTCCGGCAGTAAATTTTTCGTCTTCATCGCCCATTCCAAACAAATGGTGTTTATCATAGTATTGATAGTCGCCGTTTGGTAGCATCCAGATCATTCTATTATAGAATTTTTCACCTTCTTTTATCATCAGGCTTCCTGTAACCACACAATCATAATTTGACGCGGTTTTTTTAAGCCACAACATGGTTTTACCTGTCATTTCTTCGGCCAATAGCTCGGCGTTCATAGAAAATCCGGTGTTAAACATTTCGGGCAATACAATAAGGTCGGTTTTTTCTCTAACGCCCCCAGATAAGCGCAAGGTTATATTTTGTAAGTTTTTATCGGTATTTTCCCAGAATAGGTAAGCCTGAAAGACGGTAATCTTTAAGTTTTGAATGTTCAAATATTGTGGACTTTCCATTTTATTATTGTTAGGAGTCGAATTTATATTTTCATTAATCTTTCAACGGCTTTCTCTAAAGTATCTTGTTCTTTAGCAAAACAAAATCTTAAAATCTTTTCATCCATTTTTTTGGTATAAAAAGCCGAAACGGGAATACATGCCACTCCAACCTCTTCGACCAATCTTAGTGCCATTTCTGTATCTTTTTCTGTGCTGAGGTCTTCATAGCTTACACATTGAAAATAAGAACCTCTACAAGGTAATAATTTAAATTTGGTCTCGCTTAAAAGTGAGCGGAACAAATCTCTCTTTTGCTGAAAAAAACCGGCAAGGTCTTGATAAGCATTTTCACTTTTAAGAAAGTTGGCAATCCCCATCTGCATCGGTGTATTTACACTGAACACATTGAATTGATGAACCTTCCTAAATTCAGCCATTAATTTGGCTGGAGCAAGGCAATAGCCCAATTTCCAGCCTGTGGCATGAAGCAATTTACCAAAAGAGGCGATCACAAAGCTTCTTTCCCTCAATTCTGGATATTTCGATACACTATGATGTTGGACATTATCATAGATTAAGTGCTCGTAAACTTCATCACTTAAAATTAGAATGTCTGTATTTTTGGTTAATTTTATTAAGGCATCTATATCTTTTTTTTCTAGAATACTCCCAGAGGGGTTCTGGGGGCTATTAATAATGATCATTTTAGTGTTCGCAGTAAAGAGTTTCTTTACCATTTCCCAATCAATTGCATAATCGGGAGCATGTAACTCGAAGGGTTTAACAAGACCTCCGAACAACTTGATTGTGGGTGCATACGAATCATAGGCGGGCTCGAAGATAATCACCTCATCACCCGGGTTGATTACTGATGCTAGAGCCGTAAAAATGGCCTGAGTTCCGCCCGCAGTAATAGTTACTTCTGTATCAGGATGGTATTGGGCGCCATGCAGCGCTTCAACTTTTTCTACAACAAACTCACGTAGCTCGAGTAGGCCTGGCATAGGGGCGTATTGATTATGTCCATCCCTCATGGCATCGGCTACAAATTTGATTAATTTATCATTAGTAGCATAATCAGGAAATCCTTGTGAAAGGTTTATCGCATTATGTTCTTGGGCTAATTTAGACATTACCGAAAATATGGTAGTGCCAACGGCTGGTAGTTTCGAATTGATCAATATCATGCCTTACGAAAATAGGAAAGATTTGCTCAAGAAAGAAATTTGAAGGACGCTGGGTGTTAACCTTAAATAGAATTTAATGTAAGGTTAATGGATCATGGATGATGGACAGAATGCAGCTGGGCAAACTTTAAATAGAATTTAATGTAAGGTTGATGGTTCATGGATCATGGATGATGAACAAGATGCAAGAGGGTTTAACTTTAAATAGAATTTAGTGTGGGGCTGATGTGTGATGGAATTAATAAACCCTCACTCGAGTTAAACCTTATGCGTCCAGACCATTGACTATCGACCATGAACCAAATTATGACTCTCTCTTGAGCTAAACTCCATACGCGCAGGCTATGAACCATGGACTATTAACCAACAAACACCTCATAATCCTTCATCCAAAACGGGCCTTATCTTACCTTGCCCAACTAAGAGAAAAGCCAATCCGATAAAGGCCGCACCTGTCATTACTGCAGGCATTGGCCAGGTTACATTGGTAGCAAATAAGCTAATAACCGCAGAAGCTAATGCTCCCAAACCCATTTGTAATGCCCCCATTAAGGCTGATGCACTGCCGGCATTCTTTTTAAATGGTGCTAAAGAAAGTGCCGAAGCATTTGGATTGATGAAACCTAAGCATCCTAAAAATAAAGCGATAAAACCGATTGTAAGGTATAGATCCAATAAATTGTTCAACGCCGCGATTAGAAACAAGAGGCTGAAAACGCATTGGAGAATTAATGCCCATAACACAATTTTTTTACTGGTAAACCACCGTAAAATAAAACTGTTTACCTGGCTAAAACCAATAAAAAACACTGATAGTAGGGCGAAAATCCATCCATATCCAGTTGGGCTTACTTTGTATAGATCCATGAAAACGATAGGTGATGAAGAAACATAAGCAAATAAACCACTAAAAGTGACGGCGCTAACCGTGGCATAGGTGTAAAAACTGGGCTGTTTTAGCACTAACAGAAAGTTAGTTAGGATTGGCTTGGGCTTTAACGAATAGCTTGGATCGGGTGTAAAGCTTTCTGGTAACCACCAGATCGTAGCCAGCACCATAAGTAATGCCATCCCACTTAGAAAAATAAAAACGGATTGCCAACCGAAAGCGGTGATAAGGTACCCGCCAGCAGTTGGGGCTAACATTGGGGATAAAGCGATAACCAATAATAGAGATGCAAAAACCTTCGGACTTTCTTTTACCGAAAACAAATCTCTAACCATTGCTATTGATGCAACAGCAGCTGCACAACTTCCAATGGCCTGGATAAATCTTAAAATAATCAGTTGATCTATAGAGCTCACCAACAAGCAGCTTAATGAAGAAATAATGTAGAGGGCTAATCCGAAAAATAATGGTTTCTTTCGTCCGAATTTATCCAACAAAGGGCCATAAAGTAATTGGCCGGCAGAAATACCTACGAAAAATGAGGCTAAGGATAAAGATACCTTTGGTACATCAGTGTGCAAATCTTGGGCTATGGCCTTAAACCCCGGTAAATACATATCGATAGAGAAAGGGCCCAAGGCTGCCAACGAGCCTAACAACAAAATAATGAAAAAAGGTTTCTGCTTTGCCATGAACGATTAATTTGCGCAAAGATGTACAATTACAGCTTCTTGGCAGTCGGTTCTTTGTAAAAATTAACGTGATTATTAATTCAAAACCATTCATATCATTTTGATTATATTAAAATAATTGTATTTTAGCTACCATGACTTTTAAAACCAAAGAAAGCCGATTGCTACTTGTTCTAGGTGCATTTTTTGTTGCCAATGCAATACTCTCTGAATTTATCGGTGTTAAGATTTTTTCGGTAGAAGAAACCTTAGGATTTAAAAAGTTTGCTATTAATTTATTTGGTGTTCCTAATCTATCATTTAACATGTCGGCCGGGGTATTAACCTGGCCTATTATTTTTATAATGACAGATATCATTAATGAGTATTTCGGGATCAAACAGGTTCGTTTCCTTTCTGTTTTAACAAGTGTGCTGATTGGTTTTGCTTTTTTTGTGGTATGGTTGGCAATGAAACTTCAGCCCTCTGATTTTTGGATAATGCAAAATGTAGATGGGCAGCGGATTAATATGTTTGTTGCTTTTGACGCAATTTTTGGCCAGGGAATGTGGATTATCATAGGATCAATAACCGCTTTTTTAATAGGTCAGATGGTTGATGTATTGATTTTTCATCGCATCAAAAAATTTACTGGCGAAAAAGCGTTATGGTTTAGAGCTACTGGATCAACCTTGGTTTCGCAACTGGTGGATAGTTATGTGGTAATATTTATCGCCTTTTATTTAAACCCTAACTACCACTGGAGCTGGCAAATGGTTGCTGCCATCGGGTTTGTGGGTTATGTCTATAAATTTATTGTAGCCTTAGCAATGACACCTATTTTATACTTGGTTCATGGCCTAATAGATAGATATCTGGGAAGAGATCTAGCCCATAGAATGATAAAAATGGCTGGAAGAGGGTAGGTTGAGTGTGGAGCTGATTGATTAAAGCCAAACAGTTCTCAGTTAGCAATGGTCAGTTTAAACAGTTAAACAATTTAACAGTTAAACGTTAACCAGATTCAATTTTCCCCGTTGTGAGATAACCGTGGAAGAACTTAAACAATTTCAACACAATTAGAGCTATCGGCTGTTATCTAAATGGTTATGTCTGGATAATTTATTAATTAACAGAAATCATCACCATATTTATTAGATTAACTGACACTCAGATAGCAAATTACCCATATTTTTTTGTATCTTTGTGCAAATTTTTAAACATTAATGAAGATATTTATTACAGGCCTTCCTTTAGAAGTAGGGGAAGATGAACTAACAGCCGTATTTGGTGATTTCGGTCAAGTAAAATCACTTAGAATTATTAAAGACCGTGAAACAAATCAGAGCCGGGGCTTTGGCTTTGTTGAAATGCCTAATGATGATGAAGCAAGAGAAGCCATCAAAAGGATGAACGGTGGAGATTACAACGGTAACAGAATTAAAGTTGCTGAAGCACAAGAGAAACCAAATACAGGCGGTAACACTGCCGGCGGTGGTTTTAAACGTAACAACAGCAGAGAGCGTAGTTTCTAATTGTTATGTCCCTTTGGCAAAGCCTTAGGGAGCTTTATGATTACTATTCTACACGGGATTTATTCTACAGGACTGAGAGCCAAATAAATTACGTACCTATAAAAATGATTGTGGATTTTGTCCGCAATTTTTTTTGCTTGATTTTCAAGCTTTTTGTAAGTAATCTATTTCAATCGTGGACTAATTCCATAAAAAAATGTATTTTGTAACGTAATGCAGTAAGCGTTTGCAGAACATTGCCAACGCAGAACGCCAAACTAACACATGAAAGTAGACTATATTGCTTTATCTGTACCCGTTTTCTTCCTTCTTATCGGAATAGAGTTGGGATATGCTTTTTATAAAAAACTCAACTATTTTCGTTTTAATGATTCTATTTCAAATTTAAGTCAAGGGATTGGCTCTCAAATTACAGGCCTGTTTATGAAAACAGCCCTTTTTTTTGGCTATAAATATATCTTTGAACATTGGCGTTTATTAGATCTCCCTGATGCTGTTTGGGTTTGGATTGTCCTCTTTCTGGGGGTTGATTTCTGTTATTATTGGTTTCATAGAATGAGCCATGAGATTAATGCCTTATGGGCCGCCCATATTGTCCATCATCAATCTGAAGAATATAACCTTACTGTAGCGCTTCGTCAATCGTGGTTCCAAAGTTGGTTTGCTTGGGTTTTTTATCTGCCTTTGGCATGGATTGGATTTGATCCGCTCATGTTTGTAACGCTTAGTGCATTTAATACCTTATATCAGTTTTGGATCCATACCAGAACGATAAAGAGCATGGGATTTTTAGAGCATATTTTAAATACCCCATCACACCACCGTGTTCATCATGGTTCAAATCCAAAATATATAGATAAAAACCATGCGGGCGCTTTAATCATCTGGGACAAACTATTCGGCACTTTCCAAAAGGAGGAAGAAGAGGTTTATTACGGCATTACCACTCCTTTGGAAAGCTGGAACCCAGTTTGGGCAAACGTACACTATTGGTCCGAATTGTGGCATACGGCAAAAAAAACCGATCATTTAACGGATAAAGTTAAAGTATTCTTAAAACCTCCGGGTTGGTTTCCAGCGCAGTTAGGCGGATTTAAACCAGCTCCTGAAATCGATGTGGCCAACTATAAAAAATACGATTCTAAGTATGGAAGAAACTTGATTTTATATGTTTTCTTTCAATTTTTAGTGGCCTTGACATCGGGCTCATCCTTATTATTTCTTTACTATAAATTGGAATTTTTACAGATAGTTTTAGCCGCTACCTTTACTATTTTCACTTTGTTATCTTGCGGAGCATTACTTGAAAACAAGCCATGGGTAAGACATTTTGAATTCCTAAGATTAACATTGAGTATGATTGGATTACTCGCTTTTGTTACTCTACCAGTTTTCAAAATACTTACAATAGGTTTGGTAACCATTCAGTTGTGCTCCATTA
This sequence comes from Pedobacter sp. NO84, assembly GCF_059703915.1. Taxonomy (NCBI): domain Bacteria; kingdom Pseudomonadati; phylum Bacteroidota; class Sphingobacteriia; order Sphingobacteriales; family Sphingobacteriaceae; genus Pedobacter; species Pedobacter sp. NO84. Next base: position 1,352,888 of record NZ_AP046575.1, on the reverse strand, counting down.
TCTGGTTCTACTATCTTCAAAATTCTACGTCTAATGATACAGAAACATCTACAGTTTAGCCTTGCTTTTGCCATACTTTTAATCGCGCAGCTTATAATGGCAGCGGATCCAAGAACTACCATAGCGGTTCTCGGACATTTTCAATATGCCTTTAAGCCCTTGATCACCATTTCATTAATGGTTTACCTTACCTATCATACACAATTAAAAGGTAGGTTTTCTAAACGGATTTTTACGGGCTTAATCTTTGGCTTAATTGGAGATAGCTTATTAATGTTTACCGATGTTCATGAAACCTTCTTTTTAGGCGGACTGATAGCTTTTTTACTGGGTCATATAGCCTACATTACCGCATTTTATATCGATTATAAGTGGCAGGTGTCAATCAATAAAAAGGCGACATTAATAGCTATAGGCTTCTTTACGCTATTTTTGGTTTGCTTTTTCTGGACAATTGGACCTAAGTTGGGATCATTAAAGGTTCCTGTTATGATTTACGCTTTTGTAATTTCAATAATGGCAATTATGGCCGTTAATAGAAAAGGACGTGTAAATAGCATTAGTTTCAATTTCATTTTTTACGGCGCACTTTTGTTTGTGACCTCTGATTCGTTTTTGGCCTATAATAAATTTGTTAGCCCAATTAGGCTTGTAGGGATTTTAGTTTTGGTAACCTACACTGCAGCTCAGTACCTGATTACAATAGGAGCGATATTGAGGAAACTAAAAAAACATTCGATAATTGAGATAGAAAGGGAACTTTAGTTCCGTTGTCAGTTTTCAGTTGTTAATACAGTTAACCTCCCGATAGCTATCGGGATAATCAATTAACCAGTTTACCCTAACTAGAATTTAAAACGCGAATGCTATTGTTTTTCCTTTTCGAGAACAGTAAAAACTTGCACTAATCGCTCTCCTGTGTCATCAACCAATGTGAGTACATGTTTGCCGGGGAGAGGACTTATGGCAAATTGATGGAAGGAGGTGGTAGTACCAATGTAATTATCATCTATATGCCAGAAGATTTTTGCATGTGGGTTGCGATGAGCGGCGTTTAAAATTACTTTCCCTCTGGTACCATCCAATTCTAATGGAATATAAATGGTGGCATTGTTTTTTGGATAGATCATGTCCATCACACTAATAGTTCCAACGGCATTACATCCCTTTTTAAATGGCGGGAGGGGCTTGTAATCCATATTTTTTACCTTGTAATAATATTCCATCGTAGCGGGCAAAACAAACCAGCTCTGGTGTTTCATGCTGTTAGGACTTTCACATTGATCGGTAACACGGTATCTGGCAGAAGCATCGAGATGAATGAGTTTGTGGTATGGGCAAAGTCCAGTCCGGTCTCCTAAAGGGGGCGCCAATTCTGCAACTTTATCCGTACAGAATTCACCTGCTTTGAAGCCGCTTTTTTTGCATACCATAATTGTTTTTAACTTAGTTTTAGGAATTTTAAACCAGTTGGAAGCGGGAAGTTCCCTAAAAATATCAAACAGCACGGGGGCTGCGGTTTCAATTCCGATTAGCCCAGGTCGCCCTTCACCATCGGCATTGCCTACCCATACACATACCACATAATCTGGGGTTAAACCAATTGCCCACGCATCCCTGAAACCGAAACTGGTCCCGGTTTTCCAAGCCACTCGTTGAGCGGAAGAGAACTGTTCCCAAAGACCCTCGTCTCCCGGCCTCATTACTTCTTCCATTGCGTTAAAAGTAGCCCAAATGGAACCCTGATCAAAAATACCGCTATTGGCTATTTCGGATTTATGAAATGGTTTCTTTCCTGATTTAACATAGGTTGGCGCCTCATAATCAAAAGGATTGTACTTTCCCTGATAATCGTTGAAGTGATTTAATGTTCGAGCCATCCCCATGTAACTTGTTGCTAAATCCCACATCGTAACTTCACAACCGCCCAAAATCAAAGATAGTCCGTAATGATCTGCTGGCTGGTTTAGGGTACTAAAGCCTAGTTGCTTTAACTTATCGTAAAATCTTCCATATCTATATTGTTGCAACATTTTGACCGCGGGGATATTTAACGATCGGCTTAATGCCTTATCCGCAGGGATAGCTCCATCGTAACCAAGATCATAGTTTTGCGGTGTGTAGCCTGCAATTTGTGTAGGAACATCGGCAATCAAGGTATGAGGCAACAACAATCCATCGTTGAGCATACTGGCATACAACAAAGGCTTTAATGTACTTCCCGGACTTCTTGGCGCACTGATCATATCTACATAACTTTCAACTGAGGCATTTTCTGGTTGGTAAAAGTTACCTACATAACTTTTTACCGTTCCTGTTTTCACATCCAGTATGATGGCGGCTATATTATTGATGTCATTTGCTTTATAGCGATTGTTATATCGTTTAAGCAATTGATTAATTTTTAATTGAAGATCAATATCTATTGTTGAGGTTAACCTTGTACTCTGTATGTTGAGCTTTTTTCGTTCAAGTTTAAAGCGGTTCAGCAAGTGCGGTGCATTTTGAGGTAATGGGAGAGGCTTGCTAGGAATAGGTTCAAATTTAGATAAGGTTGCTGTAGCTTGATCAATTACCCCAACCTTAGCCAATTTGTCTAAAAGATCGTTTCTTTTTTTTATCAATTGTTCAGCATTCTTACCGGGATGAACTAAGGACGGGCTGTTTGGTAACACGGCTAATGTTGCCATTTCGCCCCACGACAAATTCTCGGCTTTGCGGCCATAATAACGCCAACTTGCTGCTTCTAAACCTACTACATTACTTCCGAATGGTGCGTTTGCAGCGTATAAGTTGATAATTTCTTTTTTGGAATAGGAAAGCTCTAATCTTATCGCAAGGAAAATTTCAACTAATTTTTGCCACAAATTTCTATCTCTTTTTCTCGACAAACGAATTACCTGCATGGTTAGTGTACTGCCTCCACTTACAATGCTATTGGCCCTAAAATTCTGTCTCATCGCTCTGCCCATTGCCACAGGATCCACTCCAAAATGCATGAAAAACCGTTGGTCTTCATAAACGGTAATGCATTTTACAAATTTATCCGGGATGGTATCAGATAGGGGGAAGCGCCATTGCCCATCACTTGCAATTGACGCGCTCAATAAGTCGCCATTACTTGCTTCAATTACATAAGATGTAGGAGATACAAATAAATGTTGCGGCAATGAAAATAAAAATAATAGAAACCAAAAAATGCAAATACCATCGGAAATTAATATAGATTTTACCTTCATTTTATCTTAGAATGGTAACATTGTTCAACATAAATTGATATATAGGCAAAATTAATTTCTATGGAAAGATTAATTACGTTCTTAAAATTTTCAGCTGGATTTGTCCGCTTTTTAGTTTTAACTGTTTGGCCACGTTTTTGAGTTTTGAGTTGGGAGTTTGGGGTTAGAGCTAATTATTTAACTTACTCCCAACTCCCAGCTCTCCACTCCAAACTCACTTCACCACCTGAACCCATCTACCAGGCAGGGTAGCGCTAATATTGTTATTATACATGGCTTCGCATTGTACTGCTGAAAGATAATATTTACCGATATAAGACGCATTTAATAAAACTTTGTAGCTTAAAGTTTGATTTTCTCGAATGTTAAAATAGGTAAACACCCGATCGTCCCTTATGTCTTGATAGGTAAACGGAGCACTGGCCAAGATGCCTTCATTATCATTTAATCTGGTATTGATAATTTCCCATCCTGATGGAAAAATCTGTGTTAATGCCATTTGCTCGTAAAAACCTAATTTACCTGGATTCTTAATGGTTACTTCTGCATAGAAATCCGTTCCCTGCTTTAATGAAGTTGGATCTAAAACCCGCCCTTTAAGGGTTTTGTAATTTACATTCATTATCAAAGCATTAGGATTATTAGGCAGAAAGTTATTTTGACCCGCCGCTGGCTGGCCCTGCAAAATTAATCGAGCAAATAAGACGCCACTACCATTATTTGTAACGCTGGCTACATTGTTTTTAAAGTTTATTGGCACGGTATTAAGGTATTGGTTACTGCTTACGTTACCATTTTTACCGTTCAGCGCATAACTGTACTGCAACAATGTTGATGAACTGTTTTGACCACAGAATTTAGCGATAGCTAGCAAGCTATATGCAGTAGTTTGCGTGCTGTACCAGGTATCTTTGCCCAAATGGTTGGCAACGGTTAACAAGAGCTGTGCTGCTCTAGCTTTTTGACCCATTAAAGTTAAGGTTTCCATAATCATCGCTTCATCCCTAAGTTCGGAGCCATAGGTGCCTCCCAATTGATTGTAGGGTTTAATCGTTTGCGTTAAACCGCTGATTAAACTATTTGCTGCTGCAGTTTGACCGGCCAGCTGGTAGGCAGCTGCTAATCGCCATTTTGCACTTACAGAGAGGTATTGAAATGCTTTTAGCCTATTCATTGCGCCTAGTTCAGGTTTTTTGGCCAAGGCCAGAACATATAGGCGATAGGCCTGACTTAGATCACCTCCGTAAAAATTTGAGCTGTTTGGTACCCAGTTATTCGCTTTTGTTTTTTGGAAGTGGATTAATTGGTCCATCATACCGGGTGGAATGGTGTAGCCAAGATTTTGAGCTTCGATTAGGAAATGTGCAGCATAATTTGTTCCCCATTCATCACTACTACTTTCACCTGGCCAATAACTTAATCCCCCCTCTACTGTCTGGAAACCTTTCAGACGATTTATTCCTACCCTAACATTTCTTTCAATTTCTGCTTTTCTTTGAGGGGTTAAAGGTGTTAATCTTTCTAACACCAATTGCGGAAAGATACTCGAGGTAGTTTGTTCTACACAGCCATGTGGATAGCTGATCAGGTAGGACAAACGTTTATTTAAATTAATAGGAGGGATAGAGGATATTTCAACGGTTCCTGTATTTGTTCCTTCCACGCCAATGGGAAGATACTTGATGTTCCAACTTTGTTTAGGCTGGATGGTAGCCGAAACTACATTAGTGATAAATGGATTTGGGTTACGGATGTCTATTTCGACATCATATATTGCTTTTTCTGCACCACTTTGTACAGTTACCTTAGCTTTTCCAACTCCGATCAAATTTGAGGGGGTAACTTTAAAATAGGCCATTTCCTCTCCTGGTTGTTTAAAAGTTACCTGTTGATTTGCATTGCCATCAACCGTAAGATTTGAAGTCTGCAGTTTTATAGTTACTATTTTTAGATTGGCATCAGTTGCAAAAACAGTAATAGGTAGAATGAAGCTTTCTCCAGGTCCAATAACCCGAGGTAAAGTTGCCAATACCATGAGTGGTTTTTTAACTTCAACCGCTTTTTCGGCAAAGCCATAAGCTCCATCCTGACCAGCAATTACCATAGCTCTTACCGATCCAATGTAGGGAGGGAGTTTGAACTGATGTGTTTTATTTTCGCCCTTGGCCAAATAAAAAGGTCCCATAAATTTAACTACGGGTTTAAACCTGTTCGACTTAGAGGGATTTAAGTTTCTATTTATCGAACCATCGCCGCCAATGCTTAAAATTCTTTCTAAATTGCCACCCCAAGCTCCTAAGACCTGATCAAATAGGTCCCAAGTTTTTACCCCCAAACCTTCTTTGGCATAAAATGTCGCATGCGGGTCTGGAGTTTTAAATCGGGTAAGGTCTAACAGTCCTTCATCAACCAAAGCGATGGTATAGGTCATTGCTTTTCCATTTTGCTCCGCTACATTTATACTACTTTCTACCTCTGGTCTTATGCTGTTTGCCATTTTTATCACTGGCCTTAACATGGTTTGTGGGTCTTCTATAATTAGCGGAATAGCTCCATACATCCGAATAGGCAGGTCATTTGATGTTTGTGCATGTGGTTGCAACAAAGTGATATTGGCAAATACATTTGGGGCCATATTGGGTTCTGCCTTAAAGGTAAACTGAGTTTGTCCTTTTTTGGTATCAACCCAAAACGTCCTAAGTACCCTGCTTCCATTTTCTATCGAAACAAGGGCCTTTCCATTTTCACCTGTAGGGATGGTTAGCGTAATATCTTCGCCTACACTAAATTTCTGCTTATTTGCTGTAAAAGATAGCATGGATGCTTCTGTTGGATTGCTAGACTGCTCTCTCTGTGCCCAGCCCGGCCAATCAACATAGATAGATTTACCTGTAGTATGGCCACCATTTTCGTCTCTGGCTAATATGAGATATCTTCCCCATTCTGGCTCATTAATCCTGAAGTTAAACGACCCTTTTCCATTATTTAAAGTAATTGATTGTTTGGAAACCAATTTATTGTATTCGTTCTGTGTAAAATTGGCATAATTTTCTTGGTTGTCTTGTTCCCACCACCAACGCCACTGTACCTTGTACACTTCTATTTGCACTTGTTTGCTTCCACTGGTCAATTTGCCCTCATTATTTACACTTACAACCTCAATTTTGTGGTTTTTGTCTGTTAAGATCATCCCACTAAACTTATCGCCGGCAGGTGTTTTTAATCCCAAGTAACTTTGATATACATGATATGGAATGCTAAAATTATCGATACTAAAATTACCCCCAGGTTCGAATACTTTTATCGTGAAATTTGCTTTTAATACACCGGGTGCTGTATTAGTCTCGTTTAGATTTGTATTTACAAGCGCTGTTCCTGCAGTGTTTAGCGAGCCCTCAAAAATAGTTTTGTTCTGTGATTCGAAGATGAGTGTTGGGTTATCAAAAGTATATTCGTCAAAACCTTTGAACTTGGTTTGCATAGTGTTCAGATTTACATCAACCTTAGCCTTTAAGAATTGTGCAGGCGTTCCAAAAAGCCATTTTGCAGATAGGAGAGTAGCTGATGTTGCTCCATTTCCCAAGTAGGTTTTTTGGCCAAGATCAAAGCTTATTTTTAAGCGGTTGGGCATGATGGTTTCTACCTTAATGGTTTTGGTAAATGTTGCGCCACCAACTTTTACTTTGGCTAACCAATTGCCTGTAGGGTCGGTATTTTCTGTGTTTGTTTTAAAGGTATAAAATCCGTTTAGTGCCTGTGTGCTTATCAGTCTTTTTGCCAATTGGCCTTTTGGATTAAAAAACTCTAACGTTACTGGATAATTAGCTGGAAGTTTCTTTAGTTTATCTTCCAGTAAAAATGAAAGGTAAACGGTATCTCCGGGGCGCCAAACCCCACGTTCGCCATAAATAAAACCTTTAATACCGTTTTGAACGATGTCGCCACTTACATCGAACCTGCTTAAGGGTAATGAATTTCCATCATCGAGTTTAAGGTATCCTCGCTCATTTTTGTATTTTGCAACCAATAGGAAAGGCTTTTTCTTAAGGTCGAAACTTACTAGACCATTACCATCGGTTTTTTTGGCGGTAAGGATTTGTTGCTGGTAGTTTAAAAGATTTACCATTACGCCGCTTAAGGGTTTGGCCGTGAGTAGATCGGTTGCTACAACGAGCATGCTATTGTCGTTCCCTCGCTTTGCTACAAGGCCAATATTGGAAGCCAAAAGGTTTCGGCTTGCCCATCGCTCATTGGTATAATAGGATGGCGTACAAGGATTATCCTTATCATTCCAGCTGTAATGGTTAGGGTAGTAGGAGCTATATCTTTCCCAAAATTCATCATCTTCATCTATTTGTTCGGAGTAACTATCATATACGTCTTCCTCGTCCTTACTCACGTCTGGTGTGGTAGTTTCCACACAATTGTAGGTGGTATAAGCATGCCTAAAGCCGATGGTAACCCGGTACATGGCGCCTGGTTCTGTACGCATCAATTTATCTAAATCTAAGGTAAAGCGTGTTTTCTTATGTAGATTAATAGTTTTGTCGGCATCCAAACGGATTGTTTTTTGAACTACAGGCTTGGCAACCCGACGTAACTCGTACCCACCATCATAGTTGTTTGTCTGAAAAAATTGAGGGATATTATTTTCATAAATTTTGATTACCGTAACATCCACTGCTTTTAGGTTGATGGCGTCAAAGGGCAAGACCAATTTTCCGGATGTTGGCAAAATGGTGCCCGTACCAGCAATGACAACCGATGGAAGTTTATCTTCGAATGTTATCGTAGCGGTTTTGCCACTTTCGAGATTTTTATTTTCGAGATTGGTAACGGCAGCACTCACCGTTACCGTATAATTTCCCTGAAGATCTTGTGGGGCGTATACTTTAATCTGACTGCCATCTATCGTAAATCTGAGGTCTTTAAAATCGCCGAATGTAATTAGTCCGTTCAGGTCTTGTCCAACATTTAAAGGCTCAGCGCATTGAATTAGAGCATAATCCTCTGTACCTTGAACGGCTTTTATATCTAATACTTTGAAAATCGTTTTAGCGGGAACAGTAATCTTTTCTTCTCCTTTATCACTAGAATTAATAGATGAACCATTCCATTTTACAGTTAGCAGCTGTTCGCCAGCTGTTTTTTTTATGCTATCGATTACAAAAGTCGAATGGTTTTTTTCTGGCTGGTGCTGCCATTTTATTTTAAGGGGTTGATTAAAGTGGAGACTTAGTGTTTTCTCAATATTTTGTTGTTCTTCATAATCAGCAGTATTAATTTCACCAATTAATTTCATATAGGTTAGCGCGGTATTGTTTTGGGAAACCAATCCATTTTGTGCTATACTTAAACCTGGTTTAATTATTTTAAAATCGAAATCAAATTCTTCGAAGCCTTTCTCAGGCGTGGTAATTTGCTCGAGATTTAATGTTGCTTCGTAAGTTTGATCTGGTTTAAGCTGTTCATCTGGCCTAAATTCTACCGTTTGTGCATCTATCCAATATGTTTTTCCTTTAATAGATGGCGAAAATTCGAAAAGTTTACGTTCATCGGCCTTGCCTAGGTCGACCATATTCTTAACGGCATTTGCTAAGTGTATTCTAATGTAACTTTTTTTAGAGATCGTTCCAGAGGTATAAGATTCAATATACTTCGCAAAAGCATTGGGATCTTTATGTCTTTTTTTCTTAACTATAAAGATTACAGCTAAAGCTAAAACAATGGCTAGGATGCCAAATACAATAAATCTATTGTTTTTTTTGAGCGAAAATTTAGAGGCGTTATTCATACAATTTGCAAGCGTAAATGCTGTATGAAATTTAGCGAAAAAACAAATCAGAAAAAGAAATTATTTTTTGTTTTTGGTGGGCGTTTAACATCGCTTAACGCTAATCGCTCAACGCCTAACTATTTAATCATCACCCCTGGTTTATTTAGGATAGGGATTCGAATCAGGTTACTGTCTACAATACTTTCTGGCAAGAAAATAAACTTTTTATCATAAATCTCTTTTCCTATATAGTAGCTTAACCAATATTCGTTGGTTAGACCAAAAACGGCAGGATCTATAGCTTCAACTCCAGCGTACGCATTTGCAGCCAAATCGCCGATAAAATGCCTTAATAGCGATGTTTTAACCTGTTTTCCATCCTTTTCTCCATAGCCTTTAGAAGTAATGAGTACGTTTGTAATCGGCTCTTCCTTAAAATTAACAATATAAACGGTCCAGTTTTTTATTTCGGGCGTTTCGCTAATTAATGCTACGGCAATGCCTACATCTTCGACTATATTTTCTGGAAGATCTTTTTTCAAAATGCAAATTAACTAATTGATTAACAACTATTTCTTCTTCGCAGCCGCTTTCTTCTTAGCTGGTGCTTTTTTCTTTTTAGGCTCAAAGGCTTTTGGCATTTGCGCTACTATTAATTTTTTAACCTCTTCCAAAGAAATTTCCGCGAGTTCTTCGGCGGTATATTTCTGTTTGCTAGTAGGGTTGTTTCTCAATTTAAGCATTTCTTTTCCGAAACGGATGAATGGTCCCCAACGTCCGTTCTCAATTGCGATTTTGTCTTCATCCCACTGTTGGATATAGCGGTTACTCTCTTTCTCAATTTTCTTACCAATCAATTCTTCGATATCTTTTTTGGATAATTCTTCGAAATTGTATGCTTTTGGAACATTAATAAATAAATTGTTCCATTTAATAAAAGGACCAAATCTTCCGGTTCCTTTAGTCACAGGTAAACTTTCATATTCAGCTACAGGTGCATCTGCAGATACTTTTTCGCCAATAATTTCAATGGCCCTGTCTATATCAACGGTTAATGGATCCTCATTTTTCGGAATAGAGATAAACGCTTCGCCCCATTTAACATACGGACCAAATCTTCCAACACCAACGGTAACTTCCTTACCTTGGTAATCTTCTAGCTGAAACGGCAACTTAAATTGATCTAGCGCTTCCTCAAGCGAAACTGTTCCTACCGATTGGCTTTTGGCTAAACTTGCATAGCGAGGCTTATCATTTTCGTCATCACTAATTTCTCCTATTTGTACCAATGGCCCATACCTGCCTACTTTAACATATACATTTTTACCAGATCCTGGATCAACGCCTAATAACCTTTCGCCATTGGCCCGATCCGCATTTTCTAGCGTAGTTTCTACTTCACTATGGAAGGGGGTATAGAATGAATGCAACATTTTAGTCCACTCTTGCAGGCCCTGAGCAATTTCGTCAAACTGTTTTTCAACTTTTGCGGTAAAATTAAAGTCTACAATTCCTTTAAAGTGTTCAACCAAAAAATCGTTTACCACTTCACCGATATCGGTAGGGAAGAGCTTAGATTTTTCGGCCCCAGTAATTTCAGATTTGGTAAGTTTAGTGATCTTTCCATTTGCCAAAACCAGGCTTAAGAAATCACGTTTCCGTCCTTCCTTATCTTCTTTTACCACGTATCCACGATTTTGTATGGTCGAAATAGTTGGCGCATAGGTTGACGGTCGGCCAATGCCCAATTCTTCCAATTTTTTAACCAAGCTAGCTTCGGTATACCGTGCTGGCGGACGAGAAAATCGTTCTGTGGCCGCTAATTCTTTCAAAAACAGCTCTTGTCCTTTTGCCAAAGGCGGAAGAAGGCTATCATTATCGTTTTCTTCATCTTCCTCATCGGTTGATTCGAGATAAACTTTTAAGAAACCATCAAACTTTAAAACTTCACCTTCGGCTATTAATTCTTCTTTTCGGGTATTGATTTTGATAGTTGCCGTTGTTTTTTCAAATAGGGCCTCACTCATCTGAGAGGCAATGGCCCGTTTCCAAATAAGTTCATACAGGCGCTTTTCGGCATTATCGCCCTCCACACTGTGCTGATTGAAATAGGTGGGCCTGATGGCTTCGTGGGCTTCTTGGGCACCAGCGGATTTGGTTTTATACACCCTAGGCTGATGGTATTTATCGCCCCAGGCCGATCTAATCTCAGCGGATGCAGCGGCGATAGCAGTTTCTGATAGGTTTACCGAATCAGTACGCATGTAAGTTATTTTACCGCTTTCATACAAACGCTGGGCTACTTGCATGGTTCTGGCCACCGAATAGCCAAGTTTACGAGATGCTTCCTGCTGTAAGGTTGAAGTTGTAAACGGTGCGGCAGGATTTCGCTTTGCGGGCTTAACCTCCAAACCATTAACTTCAAAATTTGCCGAAACACAATCTTCCAAGAATTTTTCGGCTTCGCCAGCCTGCTCAAAACGATGGGGAAGCTCGGCCCTTACTATTTCGCGGCCTTTTCCTGTAGTAAACTGGGCTGTAATTTTGAAGGCGGCGGATGCGTTAAATTTATTCACCTCACGTTCCCTATCAACAATTAACCGAACGGCAACAGATTGAACACGTCCGGCAGATAGGGAAGGTTTAACTTTTTTCCACAGCACTGGCGAAAGTTCAAAACCCACCAATCGATCTAAAACACGACGGGCCTGTTGGGCATACACTAGATTGTAATCGATTGTACGTGGGTTTTCAATTGCTTTTAAAATCGCAGGTTTGGTAATTTCATGAAAAACGATACGTTTGGTATTGCCTTCTTTCAGGCCTAAAGTTTCGTACAGATGCCAAGAAATGGCTTCTCCCTCACGGTCCTCATCGGACGCTAACCATACCATTTCGGCTTCCTTAGCAAGCTTTTTAAGTTCGGCAACAACTTGTTTCTTATCAGATGGGACTTCGTAAGTTTGGGAAAAATTATTCGCTGTATCAATTCCCATATCTCCTTTTACTAAATCGCGGATATGACCATAACTAGACTTAACCAAAAAATCTTTTCCTAAATACCCCTCTATTGTTTTAGCTTTTGCAGGTGACTCGACTATTAGTAAATTTTTTGCCATTCAGAACGTTTTTCTGCAAATAAAACTATAAATAAGTCTAAAATCAAAATTGGTATGGCAATTATTTTTAAAAAGACATAGGATGATGAAGTTTAATTTGCCCTTTTACTTTACTTAACATCCATTCAAATCACTTTTATTAATTTTTAAAAATATCAACATCTTTACGTTAAAATTATATAGCGACAACCGTTTTGTAGTTATCTTCGTAAGTAGAAGCGCTGAGCGCAAAGCGCGGAGCGTTTAGTGGAGGGCGTTTGGCGGACCGAGTTAACTTTATAACTCCCGATAGTTATCGGGATCAACTTTACAACAATTAAACTTAAAACAATGATCAATACCTTATTACTATTACTTAATTTATGGATTGCACCCAATCCGCCAAAATCAGTTTATGATTTTAAGATCAAAACATTGGATGGTAAAGAAGTCAAATTGTCGAAATTTAAAGGCAAGAAGATTTTAATCGTTAACACCGCATCGAAGTGTGGTTATACGCCACAATATGAAGACCTAGAAAAATTGCACAAACAATATGGGAAAAATGTGGTACTCATCGGTTTTCCGGCGGGGAATTTCAAAGAACAAGAATTAGGATCAAGTGCTGAAATTAAAGCCTTCTGTACTGAAAAGTATGGCGTAACTTTTTTGATGAGTGAGAAGATAAGCGTAAAAGGTGATGATATAAACCCTTTGTTTGCCTATTTAATTTCACAGGATAACCCAGATTTTAAAGGGGATATCAAATGGAACTTCGAAAAGTTTTTAATTAACGAGAAAGGTCAGTTGGTTCATCGCTACCGCTCCCCAGTAAAGCCTTTAGACCCAACGATAACGGCAAATCTGTAATTGGTTGATTAGCGAATTATCCAATTAGCTAATTACTAAGAACATCTAAATCCCAAAACTTAACTGTTTTGGGATTTTTTTATAATATGTTAAACTATAGTTCTGTTATCCTGTTAATAAACTATGAATTTATATCCCATTATCTTTTTAGTCGCTCTAGTTTGCGTTGCCGCATATTTTATATTTCGCAAAAAGAAAGTTGATCCAGTGATCATTTCTAACCAAGAAAAGGCCTTGTTAACCGAAAATGTTAAGTTTTACCAGCAATTGGATGATAATAAAAAACGATTGTTTGAGCAAAAAGTTGGTGTATTTTTGGGCTCAGTTAAAATTGAAGGTGTAGGTATAGACATCACACCATTAGATAGGATTTTAATTGCTGCTAGTGCGGTAATCCCAATTTTTGGATTTGGAGAGTGGACCTACAAAAACCTCAGCAGCGTGGTTTTATATCCGAACACATTTAATAGAGACTTTATAACTGATGAAGGTGAAAGAAATGTATTAGGTATGGTGGGTAGCGGCTTTATGAACGGTCAGATGGCTTTATCTCGATCGGCACTTTACCATGGCTTTTCTAAAAGTGCAGGGAAGGAAAATACGGCTATCCATGAGTTTGTACATCTAATAGATAGTGCTGATGGGGCTACAGACGGCATTCCAGAGCATTTAATTGCTCATGAATATACTGTTCCCTGGTTAAAAATGATGCACGAAGAGATGGAACAGATCGAGAAAAATAAATCTGATATCAATCCCTACGCCCTAACCAACCAGGCCGAGTTTTTTGCTGTAGCAGCCGAATATTTTTTCGAACTTCCAGAATCGTTAAAAGAAAAGCATCCTGAGCTTTATGAGCAAATGAGTGCTATTTTTGGCCAGGATTTAGCGAAGAGCTAGAGTTTAGATAATAGCCCATTAGTTGTCATACTGAGCCCTTCGTCAGGCTCAGTATAAACTTAAGTCGAAGACGTGTTTAACTATTAGGATGTACCTTAATACTTCGACTATGCTCAGCGTGACATTCTTATTTTATAGTTCAATTCTCTATCTTCGTTTTACATCTCCATCAGTATGTTTCTAAAAACGAGAATTTACCTTTTTGTCCTAATCGCTGTTATTCTTAGTGCCTGTAATACCCATTATCAGGTTGTTAAATCAAATCGGGAAGAGTACCATATCAATGGTAAAGTTGCTGTTGACAGTACAATAATCAAAACTTATCTGCCCTATAAAGTTCAGGTTGATGCGGAGATGAGCAAAGTTATTGGGTGGACAGATGTAGCGCTAACCAAAAGTTCAACCGTTCCAGAATCTGTACTCGGTAATTTCTTTGCAGATGCAGTAATGCACCAGGTAAAAATGATTGATCCAACTATTGACTTTTCAATCGGCACCACCAAAGGAGGTTTGCGTAATGATATTGCCCAAGGACCAATAACCGTAGCTAATATTTTCGAATTGATGCCTTTCGAAAACCAATTGGTATTATTTGAATTGAGTGGCAATGATGCATTAAGCCTGATTAAATTTATTGCTGCTACTAACGGTCAGCCAGTTGCTGGGTTAAAGATGAACATAAAAGATAAACTACCTGAAAATATCTTGGTTAATGGGAAACCATTTGATGTAAGCCGAACCTATAAAGTGGTGGCATCAGATTATATTGCTAGCGGTGGCGATGATGCGCAAGGCTTTACAAATCCAATTTCTAGAAAAAACCTTGATTTATTGGTTAGAACAGCACTCTTAAACGAGGTTGAAGATATACAACGAACAGGTAAAAAGATTAATGCAAAATTAGATGGAAGAATTACTAAAAATTAATCGTCGTAACTTTATTAGGGCTGGCGGTATAGTTGGTGCTGCAGTTGCTCTCAACTTAAATTCTCTGGATACTTTTGCTAACGGAAGGTTACAAAAATTAACCATTTTACATACCAATGATGTGCACAGTAGGATAGAACCTTTCCCTATGGATGGTTCAAAAAACCAAGGTTTAGGCGGAACGGCCAGAAGAGCAGCGTTGATTAAGAAGATACGAGCTGAGCAAGAAAATGTACTTTTATTAGATGCTGGAGACATATTTCAGGGAACTCCATACTTCAACAAATTTGGCGGAGAACTAGAAATGAAGTTAATGAGCATGATGCAGTATGATGCCTCAACATTAGGTAACCATGATTTTGATAATGGGGTAGAGGGCTTTTATAAGCAGTTGCCCCATGCTAATTTCCCCATTTTAATTGCTAATTACGATCTTACCAATACAGTACTCTCCAAATCTACACAACCTTATAAAATCTTTAAAAAAGCAGGCCTAAGCATCGGAGTTTTTGGGTTGGGAATTCAGCTTAAGGGACTAGTGGATCCAAAAAATTATGGTGAAACAAAATACCTGGACCCTATTGCAAAAGCCAATGAAACCGCAGCTATTTTAAAGAACGATTACAAATGTGATCTTGTGATCTGCCTATCTCATTTAGGCTACTCGTACCGCAGTGCCATGGTTTCTGATAAGGTATTAGCAGCCAGCACAAGAAATATTGATCTGATTATTGGCGGTCACACGCATACCTTTATGGAAGTACCAGAAGATGTAAAAAACTTGGACGGAAAGATCACCACCATAAACCAGGTGGGCTTTGCAGGGATAAATCTTGGAAGAGTAGATTATTACTTTGAGCCCTATAAAAGTAAAAAGATGAAGGTGGGGACTCCTTATTTGATTAACAAGTTATCCGATGACTGGTAGTCACCAAGTCATTCGATGACTGAGAGTCATCGGATGACTTTGTTTGGTTAAACCAAAAAACCACCCCCCAACAAATCGTTTCCTTCATAAAAAACAGCTGATTGTCCCGGTGCAATGGCCGAAACGTGATGATCAAAGACCACACGCATCTGATCTTTTTCTTGAACAATGGTACTTAACATTCCCGCATCTTTATAGCGGATCTTGGTAATTACATTATCCATTGGTTCGTTAATGTTTTCATATTTCACCAGGTTTATATTTCTCACCATCGCCTCGCGACGTTCCAATTCATCGGCCCTGCCCAATACAACGGTGTTGCTTTCTGGTAAAATTTGGGTAACAAACATGGGTTCGCCAAATGCAACACCTAAACCCTTGCGTTGGCCTATGGTATAAAATGGGTAACCTTTATGCTGACCGATAATCATTCCATTACCGTTAACAAAATTACCGCCCGCCACTCTGTCTTCCAAATCTTCCACCTTGTGCTTTAAAAATGCTCGATAATCATTATCTGGAACAAAACAGATTTCATAGCTCTCACTTTTCTTCGCTAATTCTTCCTGACCCATATCCATCGCCATCTGGCGGATATCCGCTTTAGCAAAACTGCCTAATGGAAATTTGGTACGGGAAAGGTTTTCTTGCGAAACACCCCAAAGCACGTAAGATTGATCTTTATTCTCATCCAAACCTTTGGAAATCACATATCTGCCACTATCCTGTTTACGGATGTTTGCATAGTGCCCGGTGGCGATAAACTCGCAATTTAATTTATTGGCACGTTTTAATAATGCTTCCCACTTGATGTGGGTATTGCACAAAACACAGGGGTTTGGGGTACGTCCAGCAAGATATTCATCAACAAAATTATCGATTACAAAATCTCCAAACTCATCCCGAATATCCAGAATGTAATGAGGAAAGCCGTAGTTGACAGCTAAAGTACGCGCATCGTTTATACTATCTAAGCTACAGCAACCCGTTTCTTTGCTGCTTCCTCCCGAAGTTGCATAATCCCAGGTCTTCATGGTTAGGCCAATTACCTCATATCCCTGCTCGTGCAACATCACTGCTGCAACAGAACTATCCACCCCGCCACTCATTGCCACCAGAATTCTACCGTGTTTGCTCATTACTAAAATATTAAATTAAGCATAGAGCATGGGGCAAGGCGCTCTAAGCTCCATGCTCCATGCTCTATGCTCTCTGCATAATTGCAAAAATACACTAAGATTAATAGGATTACAAGAATTAAGGATTATTATGATACTAAAATGAATAGACTTTGAAATTTAGAATTGCTGGATTGTTATATTGCTATATTGTAGGGTGGCGACAAGGAACAATTTAACAATTAAGCATCCTAACGAATTATAGGCTGTATTGGAAACATGCAACAATTAAGCAATTTAACAATTCATATTAAATATTACTTTAATCTTAAACCTATAATCTTGCTAATCCTAGTCCCTCTTAGTCGATGCTCTAACCTGGATCTGGGTGTCTAAAATGATAGTCTCGAACGTATCATTATTTTTTCCATTTACTAGAGACAGTAACTGTTTTGCCGCTAAACGACCAATTTCGAATGCGGGTTGATGGATAGTACTTAAGGGTGGGTGTAAGACATCGGCCAGATCTGAATTGCTAAAACCTATCAGCGCGATATCTTTAGGGATTTTATAGTTAAGTTGGTTTAGTAACGACAGGCATTTGGTACTTAGTTGATCAGTAGCAGTAAATAAGGCGTCTGGCCTATTGGTTAGCGACATCAGTTCTGTTATTGCCAATCTTACATTGTTATTTAACTGATCGGGGGTAATGGTATCACAAAACTTAACTAATTCTTCCCTATAGGTAATTCCATGATCACCTAACGCTTTTTTATAGCCCTCAAATCGCTCGGTAGCTATATTCAATTTCGTATTGCTATTGATATGGGCAATTGATTCATAACCGCTCTTAATCAGATGAGCAGTAGCTTCGTAAGCCCCTTTAAAGTTGTCGGCACCAACCTTATGGGTGTTGATCTGCTTGCTCAACCTATCAAACAACACTACTGGCATCCCTGCTTGTTGCAAGCTAATTAAATGATCAAAATTGGTGGTTTGATAGGATGGGGAGATTAAAAGCCCATCAATGCCGCCCGCATACAACAGATCTACACAGGTTTTTTCTTGCTCTAAAGACTCCTTGCTCTGCATAATTATTAACTGATAATTATTATCAGTACAGTGTTGATCGATACCATCCAGCATTTGCGCTACGAAATTATTGTCGATAGCACAAACCACAACACCAATAGACCTACTCTTGCCTTCTTTTAAGCTTCTCGCCATACGATTTGGCACATAATGATGCTCTTTGGCATAAGTTAATACTCTTAATTTGGTTTCATCACCAATTTGATAACTATCAGTTAATGCCCTAGATACCGTAGAAACCGATAAATTTAGAGCTTTGGCAATATCGCGAAGAGTAATGGTGTGATTCATATATATTGGTATTCAAATATATTAAGGATTATTATATTTTAAGTTAAACATTTGTAGGATCGGCGAAATAGAATGGAGATGGGTAGTCCATAGTCCATAGTTCATAGTTCATAGTTCATAGTTCATAGTCCATAGTTCATAGTTCATGATTTAACATATCAAGTTACCTAAAAATCGGTGAAATCATCCGCAATCGGCGAAATCATCTTCAATCTGTGAAATCATATTTATACCTTAGCTCTCCTAATCTATTCGCATAATTAATTATGAAACGTACACTTTTTTATTACCTGGTCTTCATTTCTGTTTCGGTTAGTGCTCAACAAAACCTGGTAAAATATGTGAAACCTTTAATTGGTACCGAAAAAATGGGGCACACTTATCCCGGAGCAACCGTACCTTTTGGCGCAGTACAGCTAAGTCCAGAAACAGATACTATTCCCTACGCCGTTAATGGAAAATACAATGGTGATGTATATAAATATTGCGCTGGGTATAAATATGAAGACAAAACGATTGTAGGATTTAGTCATACCCATTTTAGCGGAACGGGCCACGCTGATCTTGGCGATTTTTTAATTATGCCAACACAAGGTAAGCTTCAGTTAAATCCAGGTACGGCCAACGATACAAAAAGCGGTTTTCGCTCTGCATTTTCACATGCCAATGAAACAGCAGAGGCAGGGTATTACAAAGTAAAATTAGACGATGATAACATTACCGCAGAAATGACTTCTACCACACGTGTGGGGATGCATCAGTACACTTTTCAAAAATCTGATCAGAGCCATATCATCCTAGATCTGATGGCGGGGATTTATAATTACGATGATAAAACAGTTTGGACCTATGTTCGTGTAGTTAACGATACTTTAATTACGGGCTACCGCCAAACTAACGGCTGGGCCCGTACCAGGACGGTTTATTTTTCGATGAGTTTCTCGAAACCTTTTAAAAGCTATGGCCAGAAGAATTATGACGTTGCACAGCCTTATCGTGGTTTTTGGGGCAAATTTAACCAGAGCAAGAATTTTCCCGAAATTGCAGGAAAGAAGTTAAGAATGTACTTTGATTTTGATACCAACGAGGGTGAAAAAGTTAAAATAAAATTTGCATTATCGCCTGTAAGTCAGGCAAATGCTCTAGAAAATATGCGTTCGGAAATTACAGGATGGGATTTTGACAAAGTGAAGGCGCAAGCACAGGCAAGTTGGAACAGAGAGCTAAACAAAATCGAAATTTCTGCGTCGAACGATGATAAAACTAATTTTTACACGGCTATGTATCATGCCTTTATTAATCCAACCACCTATACAGATGTGAACGGACAGTACAAAGGGCTAGATCAGGATGTGCATACCGCAGTGGGTTTTACCAATTATACTACTTTCTCTTTATGGGATACCTACAGGGCCCTGCATCCTTTTTTTAACATTGTTCAGCCTTCACGCAATAACGACATGGTAAAATCTATGTTGGCGCATTATGAGCAGAGTAGTTTACAAATGCTACCCATATGGTCGCACTATGCAAACGACAATTGGTGCATGAGCGGTTACCATAGTGTTTCTGTAATAGCAGACGCCGTGGTTAAAGGAACCTATACCGGTGATGCAAACAAAGCGCTTGATGCCTGTGTGGTTACGGCAAGTCATAGAAATTATGAAGGCATTGGGTATTACATGGATATGGGCTATATTCCTTCAGAACGAAGTGGAGTATCGGTTTCAAATACCTTGGAATACGCGTACGACGATTGGTCCATCGCCCAAATGGCTAAAAAGCTGAACAGAATGGACGTTTACGATCAATTTATGAAACGATCTAACAACTGGAAAAATAATTATAATAATGCCTCTGGTTTTATGCAACCTAAATTGGCAGATGGAACCTTTAAGAAAGGATTTGACCCCTTAAGTACTAACGGACAAGGTTTTATTGAGGGAAATAGCTGGAACTATAGCTTCTTCGTTCCACAAGATCCTGCAGGGCTGATGGAGTTAATGGGTGGCAAAAAAAGATTTGCCCTACGATTGGACACCCTGTTTACCATGCATTTGCCAGATGAATTTTTTGCAGAAACCGAAGATATTACACGTGACGGCATTATAGGAGGATACGTACACGGAAACGAACCCGCACACCATGTTGTTTATTTTTATAACTGGGCAGACCAAGCCTATAAAACCCAGGCGCAGGTGAGGCATATCCTTAAGATGCAATATAAGCCAACACCAGATGGTTTGGGAGGTAATGACGATTGTGGTCAAATGAGTGCATGGTATATGTTCTCTTCTTTGGGTTTTTACCCCGTTTCTCCTGGGGGCTTAACCTATGCCTTAGGATCGCCCTCTGTTGATAAAGCCAGTATAGTTCTTGAAAATGGAAAGACATTTACAGTTGAAGCAATCAACCAAAGCGACAAAAATGTATATGTAGAGAAAGTGTTATTGAACGGCGTTGTGTTATCTAAGCCCTTCATTAATCATGAAGATATTACTAATGGAGGAAAATTAACCTTTTACATGAGTTCTAAGCCTAAAAAGTGATAAAATGCTACGTGATCAACTGAAAAAGGAATTGGTTTGGGTGCTAAGTATTTTTTTACTAGCCCTACTTATTTATGGGCTGATTAACGTACAAACCTATTTTGGCACAAATGAGGCCGCAAATTATAAAGATTTGATGGCCAATTTTTATACACTTACCTTTTTTCCGCATATAACTATTATCCTTTTTTTTATCATCTATCTTTTAAAAATCATACAAGAAAATTACCAGAATTTAATAGCTAATTTGATCTTTTCTATAGTTAACTTAATCATATTAATTTTTTTAATCGATATGATATTATTTCTAAACAGTTATAAAGGAGAGATCCTTTATCCACCACTATCGGCAATACCTCAACGAGTTGAACATGCAGTAGGGAAGTTAAATCAACTGCTTTATTCGTCAATCGTGTTTTGCATAATACTAAGTATTTTACAGCTTTATATTTTTTTAAAGATGGTGAGATCTGCCGGGAATTTTAGAAAAATAACAGTTTAACTAGCTTTATCTTCTATAAGTCCTACAAAGAGCTAAAATAGTTCATCATTTCCCAATTCGGCCGATAGAATTTTCTGATATTCCCTATTTTTTATCCTATTTTATGAGTAATTTCTTTTAAATAGTGTTATTATTATAAAAAATTAGAGTTTTTGTTTGTATTTTAATCAGAGATATGGAGAATATAGAATATTTTAAGAAATATCAAACAATAGATGGGGTTTTTGATGAGATGAAAGTGGCCCAAGAGGTTAGAAAACACTATGATTCCTTCATGGCTGCTTTTCAAAATATTGATGCTGCAGAAATGACCCTCAAAGATGAGCTGGCGAAGAAACTTTTTTTAACTCAGGGTATAACATTTACTGTATATAGTAGTGGAGAAGGGATCGAGAAAATTTTTCCTTTTGATATCTATCCTAGAATTATTCAGGCCACAGAGTGGGATTTTATAGAACGCGGCATCAAGCAGCGTTTAAAAGCCTTAAATATTTTCTTAAAAGACGTCTACCATCAGCAATTTATCATTAAAGATGGAATTATTCCTGCGGCGCTGATTTATTCAAGTCCTAACTACCTTCGAGAAATGATGAATGTAGATGTTCCTTTCGATATCTATACCCATATCAGCGGCATCGATCTTATCCGTGATCATGATGGCTCTTACTATGTATTAGAAGATAATCTTCGAACCCCATCTGGCGTAAGCTACATGTTAGAAAACAGAAACATCAGCTATCGTTTGTTCCCCAATCTTATCCCCGCCAATAAAGTAAGGCCGGTTAACGATTATCCTGACCTGTTAATGAAAAATCTGTTAGGCTTGGGAAACAGACATACCAGTAGGCCCACGGTGGTGTTGTTAACGCCCGGGATTTATAATTCTGCTTACTTTGAACATACCACCTTGGCCAGATTAATGGGCATTGAACTGGTAGAGGGAAGAGATCTCGTTGTTGACAACCACAAAGTATATATGCGCACAACAAAAGGCTATAAAAAAGTGGATGTCATATACCGTAGAGTAGATGATGAATTTTTAGACCCTTTAATATTTAGGCCTGATAGCATGCTAGGAGTACCTGGTATTTATCATGCCTATAGAAAAGGAAATGTAGCTATTGTTAACGCAATGGGAAATGGCGTGGCCGATGATAAGGCAATTTACGCCTATGTACCTGACATGATCAAATATTACTTAAACGAAGAACCCATCCTTAAAAATGTGCCCACCTATCGGATGGAGAATGTTGACGAGCGAGAATATACGTTAAAAAATCTCAATAACATGGTGGTTAAACGCACCAATGAAAGTGGTGGTTACGGTATGCTGATCGGAAACATCGCGAGTGATCAGGAATTGAAAGAATTTAGTGAAGAAATTGTAAAATCACCCAGACAATTTATTGCTCAGCCAATCATTAGCCTTTCCTCAGCCCCATGCTATATTGATGGAAAATTACAGCCAAGGAGGGTTGATTTAAGGCCCTTCGCACTGAGTGGACCAGATGGAATTGAAATTGTACCTGGCGGATTAACGCGTGTTGCACTAAAAGAAGGGTCTATAGTGGTAAATTCATCACAAGGTGGAGGGAGTAAAGATACTTGGGTGGTAGACTAGAGAATTGCGATACACGTTTGGGGTTAGGCGATTAGAACGCCAAACTCTCAACGCTTAGCGCCTAACAAACAAAAGAACAACGAATATGCTGAGTAGAGTTGCAGAGAACATATTTTGGATGAGCCGTTACATGGAGCGTACCAATGTACAATTAAGAATTTTAAGGACGTATTATATTGCTTCGCAAGATGGTGTTCCGTTTGTTAAATGGGATGATGTATTTAGTTATTATAACCATGGAAAAGCGCCAGAGCAAACCATGAGTGCTAATGAAGTGCTTCAATTTATCTTGTTTGATAAAGAAAACGATAGCTCTGTAGTAAACAATATTTTTAGGGCACGAGAAAATGCTCGAAGCGCCCAAGATCACATCACAAAAGAACTGTGGCAATGCTTAAACGATTATTATCACTTGATCAGGGATACGGGCTTACAAAAGCAGGTTTTTAAAGGAGATCCGGTTACCATTTTCGATCAACTGATCAGACAGTGCATGTTGTATTACGGTGTAGTTGATGTTTCGATGTTTAGGAGCGAAGGCTTCAATTATTTAAACATCGGTAAATTTATCGAAAGGTTATTACAGTGTATAACTGCACTAAAAATGCAGATAAGTCGCACAAATGGTTTGATATCAGACAGTTTAGATATTGTAAGTTGGCGCTATTTTTTGGTATCTATATCTGGATATGAGTATTATTTGAAGGCAAATTCTGGGGCGGTAAAGGCTGATCTAATTTTTAAACAGGTACTTTATGAAAGGGATTTCCCACATTCTATTGCCTATGGCCTAAAGCAATTGAACCGGTATTCACAGCGATTAAAACAAGATAGTCTGGAAGAAAGCTTCAATAAAATAGAATTTGCTATTGGTAAGGCAGCCGCAATCCTAAAGTACAATAGCCCGGGATCAGATACCGATGCCCAACTTGTGCTATTAAATTCTATAGAAGATAATATAATGAATATCGTTCAGTCCTTAAATCAGTATTATTTTGGCATATCAAGCTAATCAATTTCTCCCGATAACTATAAGGATGGCAGTTTTCAGTTCACCCATTAACCTTCCGATAGCTATCGGGATAACCATATAACCCAATCCAAATGCCTACATACCACGTTAAACACACCACTAAATACATTTATTCCTCAGCGGTAATCGATAGTGCAAACCAGATTATCTTAAGTCCGCCATCGGATAATTATCAAGACATCATTAAACACGAGATTAAAATAAGGCCAACGGGCATTGTAGATAGTTATTTTGATTATTTTGGGAACAAAGTAGGGGTTTTTAGTATAGTTGAACCTCATACTGATCTCGTGATCACCGTTGAGGCCGAAGTAGAGACCAAACCCGTACCTATCCCGTCAGACTTTTGGTCGGCAAAAAGCCAATGGGAAAGCATTGATAAAATTAGTCTGGAAGTAGACTATTTGGATTTTGTAAAGTTCGGCAACTATCAGTCGCTATCAGCCATTAAAAGTGCGATTTCTACTATTGCCAATAGGGAAAAAACGGTTTTAGAATCAGTGAAGGCACTTTCATCTTATGTTTTTGATCAGATTACTTATCAACAAGGGGTAACAGATGTTGAAACAGATATAGATACGATTTGGGAATTGAAAGCAGGCGTTTGCCAGGATTTTGCCCACCTGCTGTTAGAAATGTTAAGGATATCAGCCATTCCCGCAAGGTATGTAAGTGGTTACATCTGTCCGATGGGAAATGAACTGAGAGGAATTGGAGCTACACATGCGTGGGTTGAGGCCTACATTCCAGATTATGGGTGGATGGGGATAGATCCCACCAATAATTGCTTGGTTAGTGATAGACACATCCGCATTGCTTTTGGCCGAAATTTTAACGATTGTACTCCAGTGAAGGGAACTTATAAAGGTTCTTTCGCGCATACATTAACCGTAGCTGTGGTGATTACGAACGAAAAAATTAAAGCCGAAGAAGAATTGGCGATGCAACAAGCTCCAGTATATGTTCAGGAAACCGTTGAACCCATTGTCCTAACCAATTCTTATCAGAAATTTATCGAAATGCAACAACAGCAACAGCAGCAGTAGGAGTTTGGAGTTTTCAGTTTTCAGTTTCAACGCCCACAATTGTCATCCTGAGCGTAGTCGAAGGACGGTGTAATCATCCGCGAAGCGTTATTAAATCAATCTATGTAATCATCCGAGAAGCGTGGTGTTGATATCTTCTTTCCCCTGGTATCAATCTTTTTAGGTTATTTAGCGTTCTAAAAATCTAGCCTCAAAGATGAAAATTATAATTGCCGAGAAACCTTCTGTTGGACGTGAATTGGCCAAAGTATTTGGTGCTACCACTAGAAAAGATGGGTATATTGAAGGGAAGGACTATTCGTTTACATGGGCTTTTGGACATCTGTTACAACTTGCACCTCCGCAGGAATATGGTTTTATTGGTTGGCGTAGACAGCATTTACCAATGTTGCCGGCAAAATTTAAACTTTCTATTCGAAAAATTAAAAGCAAGGATGGTTTTATTGAGGATCCAGGGGTAAGAAAACAATTGGATGTTATTAAAAAACTCTTTGATGAGGCCACAGAAATTATTGTTGCTACAGATGCCGGACGAGAGGGGGAGCTTATTTTTAGGTATATCTATTACTTTCTTAAATGCAAAAAACCTTTCAAAAGACTGTGGATTTCATCACAAACCGATGAAGCAATTAAGGACGGATTCAGGAATCTAAAACCTGGAACAGATTACGATACCTTATTTAATTCGGCACATTGTAGGTCAGAATCTGATTGGTTGGTTGGCATGAATGCAACGCAAGCTTTAAGTATTTCGGCAGGATCAAAAAGTGTACTTTCTTTAGGCAGGGTCCAAACGCCCACCTTAGCAATGATTTGTGCCAGGTTTCTAGAAAGTAAAAATTTTGTTCCCCAAACCTATTATCAAATTAGTATCCAGTTAGATAAAGCCGGACAATTGTTCAAGGCAATCTCAATCACTAATTTTAAAACACAGTTTGAGGCACAAGAAGTTTTCGATAAAGTGGAAGATGTTGCGTCGGGATTTGCAATGGGCGCCCAAGTTAACGCAGTAGAAGCGAAACCTAGAAAAGAACCGCCACCATTGCTGCATGATCTAAGCAGTCTGCAACAAGAAGCGAATAAAAAAAATGGATTTACGGCTGATCAGACACTAAATTTATTGCAAAATCTATACGAAAGCAAACTAGTTTCCTATCCCCGTACCAGCAGCCGATATATTGGCGATGATGTGTTTGCAAACGTGCCGAAATTGATCTCTACATTTATCGATCATCCAGAGTTTGCTAAACAGGCTTTTTTTTTGCAATCTGCTGTGCTCAATAAAAGAAGTGTAAATGCAAAGAAGGTAACAGATCACCATGCTATTTTGCCAACGGGCGAAAAACCTTACAATTTAAGCAAAGACCATCAAGCCGTATATGATATGGTTGCTGGAAGGATGTTAGAAGCGTTTCACCAGGAATGTCTAAAAGAAATAACTAAAATCACCATAAAATCGGGTTCGCTATTCATCGCAAACGGCACTGTTATCCGTTCTGCGGGATGGAGATCCGTATTTAATGAAGCTGATGAAGATAAAAAAGATGAGGATAACCCCTCGCTGCCCAAGGTAGCTGTTGGAGAAATGCTGCCGATCACAGAAAAAATCTTGCTCGAAAAGCAAACGAAACCTAAACCTTTGTACAATGAAGCATCGTTGCTTAAGGCGCTAGAAACCTCAGGTAAAGAAATTGAAGATGAGGAACTCCGCTATGCAATGAAAGATAGTGGATTAGGTACGCCTGCAACTCGTGCAGCCATTATAGAAACCCTATTAACGCGTGAATACATTATACGTGATAAACGTAACCTGGTTCCAACCCACAAGGGACTTGCCGTTTATGAGGTGGTGAAAGATAAAAAGATTGCCCAAGCAGAATTAACTGGTCAATGGGAAAAACGGCTAGAAGAAATTCGTTCAGGAGCCTCGGTAGCCGATTTTAAAGCAGAAATTGCCGATTATACCAAAACGATCACACAAGAATTGTTAGTGGCAGGAGTAGGGCTATCTAAACAA
Organism: Pedobacter sp. NO84; assembly: GCF_059703915.1. Classification (NCBI taxonomy): domain Bacteria; kingdom Pseudomonadati; phylum Bacteroidota; class Sphingobacteriia; order Sphingobacteriales; family Sphingobacteriaceae; genus Pedobacter; species Pedobacter sp. NO84. Next base: position 1,325,881 of record NZ_AP046575.1, on the reverse strand, counting down.
CTCGATACCGCAGTATTAGGATAGCTAATTAGGAATCATAATCATTTCAAACAAAGCGCCGTAAACTTGGTTACCTACATACAAGTCACCTAGGTTCCATTTTTAATTTTAATTGCTTGTACGATGATAGGTAGTGATGATTTTGAAAGCATAAAAGCGCTATTCGCTAATTCAAAAACTTTTTACTTAATAGCTGTAAACATGGATAGCAACTATGCTTACCTTAATGATCACTATGCAAATGCATTTAAAAACTGCCACGTAGAGCTGCTCGGGAAGCATTATTCAATTACTATCCATGAAGAAGATATAGGAATTTGTGGTATAGTTGCTGAAGAATGCTTTAAACATCCCGATCAGATTTTTCCAGCCACTATCAGGAAGCACAACGGGGAAGGCGGGTACATAGCCACCCAATGGGATTATAAAGCCATGTTTGATAACAATTCAGAACCTCTGGGAATATTTTGTATCGGGTATGATATTACTGAATTTATGAAGAATGCGGCGGCTCTCTCTCAATTAGAACATATGAAATCGCACGTTATCAGAAAACCAATCGCCAACTTAATGGGATTGATAGATGTGATAAAAACAATGCCTTTGAGCTTAGAATTGACCAATATTGTTCAAATGCTTGATTTAAGTGCAAGTGAATTAGACCAAGCGCTAAGGGATAGGTCGCGAAAGAGCCTAAACTAACATCGCTTTGTACTTTTTTAGCCAATAGGTGTACTATGTTTCTTTGTGGTTATTATTATCTTAGCCTTGGATTATGCTGAGCAAACCTTTGATTAGGTTTATGCACTAGCAAGAGCCCGTCAAAGTTAACCGTGTGACATGAACCGCAAATATTTTCTTTCCCTTATTCCTGCTTCTCTGCTTATAAACCCGCTTAAAAGTTCGGCTGCTGTTAATCTTCTCACAGAAAGTCCGAAGCGCGCTAAAATCCCTCCTTACCTTTTACCGGGAGACACCATTGGTATTACCTGTCCGGCAGGGTACATCACCCAAGAAGAAATTGAGCCCTCGGTAATCCAAATGAAAAGTTGGGGATTTAATGTAATTGTTGGTAAAACTGTAGGAGCAAAAGATTTTACTTTCGGCGGCACAGATTTAGAACGCTTAACAGATATGCAGCAGATGTTGGATGATCCAACCATTAAGGCAATCATGTGTGCAAGAGGGGGCTATGGAGCAGTTAGAATTATCGATCAACTAAATTTCGGTAAGTTTATCACATCGCCTAAATGGCTGATTGGTTTTAGTGACATTACCATTTTTCATTGCCATATCAATACCAATTATCATATTGCCACCCTCCATTCTAAAATGTGTAATAGTTTTCCGTCCAATTGGTCAATGGCCGAGCCCATTCAGGTAGAAACCATTAATTCGATCCAGCAGGCGCTGAAAGGAGAACCAATGAGCTATCGGGCTCCATCCCATGAGAGAAACAAACTAGGTACGGTAACGGCAGAGCTAATAGGAGGCAATTTACGTTGTATCGAAAACATGGCAGGAAGCAGATCGGAGATAGAGACGGAAGGAAAAATATTATTTGTAGAAGATACGGGGGAGGAATTGTACAGTGTAGACCGTATGTTTTATAATCTGAAAAGAAGTGGCAAATTAAAGAGGCTAAAAGGATTAATTATTGGGGGATTTAAGCTTAAATCAGATGAGGATGGCAGTTTTGGAAGAACCTTGGTGGATATTGTACTTGATGTAACCAGAGAATATGCTTATCCCATTTGCTTTGATTTCCCCGTAGGCCACCAAAAAGCAAATTTCGCACTTAAATGTGGGGTTAAGCATAGGCTTGAAGTGGGAGCAGGGGGGACAAAGCTTGAAGAGGCGTAGCGAATAGCGTTTGGCGTTAAGCGCTGTTGGATTCAAAGATTAACATTACGAATAGGTAGTCTGTCAGGCTGAGCGTAGTCGAAGCCAAAAGTGAATTTAAAGGAATTAAAGCTTGACTTTCTTAGTTGCACCAATGGTTGGTGTTTTCATCCACGCCAAACGCTCCACGGCTCACGCTCTCCTCTATAAAATAAACCGGTGTTTCTTGAAGCCTTGACGCCACGATGATTTCGGTTCCATCGGCATGCGTGTTAAATAGTTCACTTACCAGGTCTGGGCAGTTGTTATCTTTGCTTAAATGGGATAAAAAGAGGTGGCTCATCTTGCTCGACTTATGCATCATGAATAAAGCTAGTGCTTGTTTGTTTGATAAATGGCCGTTACCACTCCTGATTCGATTTTTTAAAAAATAGGGATATCGGCCCTTTTCTAGCATTTCATCATCATAGTTAGCTTCCAAGAATGCCGCATTGCACAATTTAAAATTATTAATCACGTGGGTACAATGATCGCCTATGTCTGTAAATACACCAACAGTAACGCCTTTACAGCATACGATAAAACTATGGGGCTCTGCAGCGTCATGTTTTTTAGGAAAGGCAATAATTTTTAAATTTCCGAGGAGTATTGGCGTATATGCAGTAAATGAGTTGATAAGGTGGTATGGAAGCTGTTGTTTTCCTCCTATTAAAGTATGATGCGTGATGTAAACCGGAACTTGGTATTTTTTAGCAAGTACGGGTAAGCCGCGAATATGGTCGCTGTGCTCATGGGATATAAAAATAGCCTTTACCTTGTCCATACTTAACGAAAGTCGCTGTAAACGCGTTTCCGTTTCTTTGCATGATAATCCAACATCAACTAAAATAGCTTCATCATCATTACCAATGTAAAAACAATTGCCATTACTGCCTGTATTTAATGAAGTGATAAATAGTGCCATTAAATACAAAGGAACTGATTTTATAATATCTCCTCAATATTACTTATAAACATTATGTGGTTAACTGTTTAACTAGGTAGATGAAGATTAAACCCCTTAATTAACCTATCAACCAGTTACACAATTAACCAATTAAGCAATTAACCTATAGTTGAAACAACTTTCCCTTATTTCTGTTTTTTTAGTTAAATTAGACTTATGGAATTCAAACACAATAATGCTACACCACAACGTCCAGAAGGCGCACGGATATTAGATGCAGGAATTATCCCGATTAATATTCCAAAGTATATAGCGCAGATTAAACAAGAAGAAGCCTACGGCAAAAACGGGAAAAATGCGATTACTGTTTATAAATCTGAAACCGTAACCATTACCATCGTAGCCCTTAAACAGGGAGAAAGCATTAGACCTGGAAATGATAAAGAGGAAGCCCAGATGAGTTTACAGGTAATAAGTGGTAATTTATTTTTCGAAAGTTTAGGTAATGAGGTTTCGTTAAATGATGGGGAATTGATTACTCTTCACCAACTATTATCGTTTAAGGCCGAGGCATTAAGTGATAGTATTTGCCTATTAACCATGATTAAATAGGTTTTAACCATGTTTTTCCACGCTATTTTTAATTAAACCGTTTTTCGCTAACAAATTGCGATTCAGGCTTTTTAGCAAAAAAGTGGCTTTATGTACTTGAAAAAGCAATTATAAATATTTTAAATCTACTTGTTTATTGGGTTTAAATGATATATTTGAAATCAAATTAAAACTAAAAACATGGAAAAATTCTCAAAAGTTAAAGAAGTAATTGCTGCGATTGAAGCAGATGCAGAAAAATTTTATAATGGTGGCAATGCAGCAGCAGGTACAAGAGTACGTAAAGCAATGCAAGACCTTAAAGGTTTGGCACAAGATATCCGTACTGAAGTAACCACTAAGAAAAATTCGGGTAAATAGGCTTTTGAGCTAAAGATTAAAAGAGACTTGCTTAGGCAGGTCTTTTTTTTTGGAGCAGCCCTACGCTTTACGCTTAGCTCTCAACGCTGAACGCTTCGCTCATCCCTTGGATTTTAGCAAATTTTTGTACATTTAGCACATAATACTAATGGCAGATAAAAATGATCTCAGTAAAGGTAAACTATACGGTTAGACCCGAATTTGTAAATCGAAATTGCGTAAATATCAGCGCTTTTTTAGCAGACTTTAAGAAACTAACTTCATTAAATTTTTTATACAATGTGTACTTACAAGAAGATGGGGTTACTTTTTTACATATGGCCATGTATGAAAATGAAAAGGTACAACAAGAAATTCTAAACGTACCTTCCTTTCTGCAATTTCAAAAAGAACGTGATGAAAGTGGACTAAACGATAGTCAAACCATAGAAAAGTTAAAGTTAATCGGTTCTTCTCTAGGGGTATTGTCTTAGTTAGTTAAGCACAAAGTGGCTAGCCCAGGTAAAATTTAAAGGTATGTTAACTCAATGTTAACAAAACTTAATGATAACGTAATATTGGGTTAACATGAAGTCCATACATTCATGGTATGAATTATCCCGTATTTATTTTCCATGAATTGGTGCTTAGATTTTCGGATATCAATCGAGGCATCGGTAGGTACATCTCCAGTACCATTGAGAACGGTGAGTGCCTAATAAGAACTACCAGTGGCAAAATCAAGATTACTTTAGGCTTGCTCGAAAAGCAGTATTATGATCCAAAACAAATTTCGAAAGAAGAACTGCAGCAACTTGCTAGTGGGTTTCAGGTAGAATAATGAATTCCGCTAAGCTTTTGTGTGTACTTCCTTAGCAGACTGATTGTTTAGTGCGGTAGTCGTTAATGATGGATCAACTGGTTTTGACGCCATTTTTGAGAGCTTTTTAGAAAGTTGCCCAGCATTTTTTTTGATCAGCTTTGCTACTTTTTTATTTTCAACAAAATTAACCGCTATCGGTTCTAAAGCGCTGATGATTTTGGTGGTAAGTTCTACTTTTGCTAATTTTCTTGCTTCTTTTCTAATTTCTTTCTGTTTCTTCTTTTTCATGAGCTTAAATTTTTTCCAAAGCTATGTTATTACTCCATTATGTTTATATTATGTTTATGTTAAGTAGACATTCGCATTTAACATAAGGGTCTTAACTCACTCAGCGGGTTAAAGACAAAAGTTTTTTCAACATTTTGATAGCGGCTACTTTAACAGTAGCTTTATAATCCAAAATTTTACGATGAAATCCATATTCTTCCTCAGTTTACTTTCTTTTTGCCTTTTTAGTATATGCGTGCAAGGTCAGAATAAGCCAATAACCGTTTATCCATTCCAATTTTCATATCTACAAAACGAATCGTCAGATTGGTTAAATATCTTAGGAGATAAACTAAATAATACCGAAATTATTGGTCTTGGAGAAGTTACGCATGGCACAATGGAAACTTTCCGCATTAAAAATAAACTAATACAATATCTTATAGAGAAAAAGGGATTTCGGATGTTGATTTTAGAATATGCAGATCCACAATTGCGCGTTTTGGATAACTATCTTTCTGATAATTCAAGAAATGACCCGAAGAGTCTGGATTCGCTTTATAATAAAACGTTTTCATCTAGTGGGCAAAGGTCTACATTAAACAATACAGATTTTAGAGAGCTGTTTATTTGGTTAAAGGGTTATAATCTAAACCATCCGCAAGACATGGTTTCTTTTAGAGGTATGGATATTTCAGTAGAATGGGGCACTTTTTGGAACGGCTGGATGAACGAAAGTTCTAAGAAAAGTATTCGTGATGTTTACGGCAGACGTGACCTTACCCTAGATGAGTCTAAGGATGTCATTAGCAATTGGTATCAACTAGAAAAACAAAAGTTTAAAGATAGTCTAAATGAAAAATCTTTCCACTTACTTGAAATGGATGTCAGAAATTATATGGAATATTTTAAATATATTAAAAATGGCGAGAATAATAACATCTCCATGATCAGGCTGCGTGATAGTCTGATGAGTGAAAATATTATGCAAATAAAAAATAAAAAAGCCATTATACATGCCCATAACTTACATGTTAGCAATTCGGGCTTTAGTGCTGCACAATGGAATGCTAAAATGTTGGGCAATTATTTAAGAGATAGGTATGGTGAGAAATATTATATCATACTAACAGATTTCTCTGTGTCTGCTGATGTAAACATATTTTCAAAACCACATAACTTTAGCGTTAAAACATTTCAGAGCAACCCTAAAACACTATCCTATATCCTTAATAACAAATTTAATATAAGTGAGGGTTTAGTATTTGATGAAGACCTTCAAAGTATGGGCGATATTAAATTAAACAATATAGGATTGACAGGTGACAGGTTGCTTATTTCCGCTCCGCCAAAATCTTTTAATGCACTAATTTTTTTTAAAAATCTATCTCCGTCTTTATTAAGATAATTAATTTAGAAGATAGCTCAACCTCTACAAGTATCATAAGCTACCAAAAAAATGTGATGTTAAACGTCGTGGTGCCGATGGAATTTCCCTCAACTGCCCGCCTGACGAATAGGGATGGCCCTCAGGATAAACCTCTCATCACCGGGTTAAAACAAAAACACCTCTTCATTTGCATAAAGAGGTGCTTGTGATCCCGCTGGGATTCGAACCCAGGACCACTACATTAAAAGTGTAATGCTCTACCAGCTGAGCTACGGAATCATTCCTTTTGTTTAAGGAGGTGCAAATATAGAAATTAAAATGTATTTGCTGAATTTTTTATGAAAAAAGTTGTGACAATGTTTTTTAGGCTGATCAATCCTTATACACTATTAAACTAATGGCTAATAAGCTTTGATATTTGTAATTAACGTGCAATACTTTTGTACTAGCCTTTTCAATTGATAAGGTTATGATAACTTTACCTTACAAAACTAAAAACGATGATAGAAACTAAAGGATATGCTGCACAAAGCCCTGAAACAGATTTAGCGCCTTGGCAATTCGAACGCAGAGAAGTAGGCCCACACGATGTTCAGATTGAAATATTATATTGTGGAGTTTGCCACAGTGATCTCCACCAAATTAAAAACGATTGGTTTCCTGGCATATTTCCGATGGTACCAGGCCACGAAATTGTAGGAAAGATTATAAAAGTGGGCGGTCATGTTAAAAATTTTAAAGTAGATGATATCGCAGGCGTTGGATGTATGGTTGATTCATGCCAGGTTTGTGATAATTGCGTTGAGGATTTAGAACAATATTGCTTCGAAGGAAATACCCAAACCTACAATGACAAAGGAAGAGACGGAGTTCCAACTTACGGAGGCTATTCAAATACCATTGTAGTTCGTGAAGAATTTGTATTGCACATTTCAGAAAAATTATCGCTTGCCGCAACAGCTCCACTATTATGTGCTGGAATTACTACCTATTCGCCATTAAGACACTGGAAAGTAGGCAAAGGCCATAAACTAGCGGTTTTAGGGCTAGGCGGATTAGGGCACATGGCAGTTAAGTTTGGCGTTGCGTTTGGCGCTGATGTAACCGTATTGAGCACCTCAGCATCGAAAGAACAAGCCGCTAAAGACTTAGGAGCCCATCACTTTGTGGTAACTACCGATGCAGAGCAGGTTAAAGCAGTGGCAAATACCTTCGATTTTATTCTTGATACTGTTTCTGCAGAGCATGATATGAATATGTATTTATCACTCCTTAAAACAAACGGAGTTCATATTTGCGTAGGTGTACCCTCAGAGCAATATGCCATCCACCCATTTTCATTAATCGGAGGAAGAAAAAGCGTAGCAGGATCTGGTATTGGAGGCATAGCCGAAACTCAGGAAATGCTTGATTTCTGTGCAGAGAACAATATTGTTTCTGATATTGAAATGATCGATATTAAAGACATTACCGAAGCCTATGCTCGAATGATCAAAGGTGATGTAAGGTATCGCTTTGTAATCGATATCAAAACGTTAGGTTAATTTTAAATTAATAAAAACATTTTATACCATTAGCTGTTCAATTAAAAAATTAAACACATCAACTATGGGATTTATAAAATCAGCGTTAATTGGAGCCGCAGTATACGGAGCCATTAAATATATTACTAAGAAAGACGAACTAACAGGCAGATCTATTGTAGATGATCTTGTTGAAAAAGCTCCTGAATGGATTGATCAGGCTAAAGGATACAAAAGAGATCTTGAGAATAAATTCAATGCCGTAGACGGAGAATATTAGAATATAAGTTGTAAAACGAAAAAGAGGTCGCCAAAAGTGACCTCTTTTTTATGTTGCACAAACTTGAATTAACCACCTAAGAGATCTCAGACGCCCCAGTTTTACCCCCAGTTCGTCATTCAGATGCTCTCGAAGACCAGGTTAAAACCTTAGAAGATTAGTCAACTGAAAACTGAATACTACAAACTCCAAACTAAATACTAGCTATTTAATCCTTCCATTTTCATTTTCCAGGGCCGAATTTCTGGCACGAGGCCCTTTTACCGTTGCATCCGCAAATTTATAAGAGAAATTTAAACGGATCTGTCTCGTTTCATAATAGGCATAATTACGCATGTAAAAGCCTTCAAAATTTTGTTGCGAACTCGATTTGCTTCCCTTATAGATGTCGCTATAAATTAAGCGCAATGTAGCCCTTTTGCTTAGAAGGCTGCGCTGTAATCCCAAATCAAGAGTGTGCGTAGCATCCATTACTTCATTTGCACCAATTAAACGCTTAGAATTATAGGTGTTAAACAACTCGCCCGTAACTTTAAAAGGGAGCTTAAATGTTTGTTGGAGGCTAATTCTACCCGCGTTTTGGGTTAAGTTAAAATTCCGATATTGATCAAATACAATCTGGTTCTGCAGTCGGTAAAGCGTACCGTTTAATGTAATATCCCACCATTTTGTGGGTGTTATGAGCTGTGTCAGCGTTAAGGAATAATTTTGTTGCCTGCCCACGTTCTTTGGAATAAGCACAATTTTATTTACATCGATCGTATCTGTGATATTAGCCTTAAAATTAGTCGTATAGGCGTAATTAAGACCAATGATGGTAGTGCTTTTATGCACATACAACAGATTTACACGATGGCTTAACTGAGGCTTTAAAAATGGATTGCCAGACCAAAAAGAAAGTTCGTCCAGTAAATAAACAAAAGGATTGAGATCTTGGTAAGCCGGACGGTCTATTCGTCGTGAATAACCAAAGGATAGGTTATGGTTTTTATTCCATTTAACAGATACGCTTGCAGAAGGAAAAAGATTGATATAGCTTCTTTTAATATTTTCTGACTTTTCAGCTCCGCTTAGTTGATAAGATAAGGCGCCATTAGACGTCGTATTCTCTAATCTTAAACCAGCTTGTACTACCCAATTTCCAATAGGTTTTTTGTAATTGGTATAAGCCGAAGCAATTTCTTCTTTAAAGTTAAATTGGTTAGATTTTCGTTCATCCAATGATTCTAAAGTGGAGAGTACATGGTAAAATTTCGAATCATTAAATGTGGCGATCGAAGAGTATTTAGCACCAGTTTCCAGTTTTCCCTTCCATAAATTAGCGGCATAATCCACTTTGATTGCATTTAGATCAATGCTTGCGCCATTAATGGTGCGGTAAATGTTTTCGTTTAATAGTTGTTGTTGAACATTGGTATAGCGGTTGTTTTGAAGGTTTTTATTGTCTTTTTGATAATAACCATAATCTGCATCAATGTTAAAAACATGCCCTAATGTATCTTCATATTTATAATTTACGTTCGCATTGTAGCGCTGGGTCTTTTGATAATAATAATCGTTTATGGCATCGAGATTTTGTTGGAGGTTCGTGAGTTGCGTATGGGTATCCGTAAGTCCGCCACCAAAAATAAAATTGCCCGAAAGTAGGATTCCGAGGGTATTTTTACCATCCAAGCTATAATCCATTCCCAATCTACTCCCCATTTTCTTTCTTTTATCGGTATCATCGGTATCGCTGATATAATTGGAGCCACCTTGCATCCGATCTGACCCATAGAGATATTTATAATTTCCGATAAAATGATTGTAACTGCCAAAAACATTCACCTTATCTTTGCGATAATTAAAGGACAAATCCTGATTTTGCTTAATTAATTCTCCATAGGTTAATCCAGTGGTTAGATTTCCATTAAAGCCTTTTATGGTTGATTTCGAGGTCTTTATATTGATGAGGCCTGCAGTTCCGGCAGCATCATATTTTGCTGAAGGACTGGTTACAATTTCTATAGATTTTATTTGCGAAGACGGCATCGATCTTAAGAGATCGGCAATTTCTTTACTCGACAGGTAGGTTTGCTTTCCATCCAATAAAATCATGGCACCAGATTTTCCGTTTAGTGAGATAGATTCATTGTTATCAACGAATACTCCGGGGGCTTTCTTAAGTACATCCAACGCATTTGAACCTTGTGCACTGATGGTTTTGGATACGTTAAAAACTAAGGTATTGCCATCCAGGGTAACTGGATTTTGTTTCGACTCGACCACAACTTCATTTAAATTCTTGGTATCGTTTAATAAGGTAATTGTACCAAAATCTTTAACAATGGGATCAAATAGGGCAGAGATATAGGTCTTGAATCCAGTATGCGTAACCTTTAACTTATATTTAACTTTCACGGCTATAGAAAATTGAAACTGCCCCTCATTATTGCTTAAGGTCATTGCGAGCTGAGATTCTTTTTCATCTAGCAGCAGTACCGTTGCTTCAGCAAGGCCATTCTTATTATCGTTAACAATTTTTCCTTGAATAGCTATTTTAACCTGGGCCAACGCAAAATTTATCGGGACAACTAAATGAACCAGTAGAATAAAAGCAATTAATTTACTATGCTTTATTTTGAGCATTTTTGCAGGTTTGTGAGGTTTTACTAATATGATTATAAATAATTAATCTACAAAATTTGTATGATTATTATTTGAGACATTAAAAATCCATAAGGATAATTTCAATTCACGCAAAAAGCCGCATTGCGATAGCGGTGTGGCTCTAAAATAAATGCACTGTTAGATCTAACCGTTTACTCAGTCATTTTATCCTACAATAAGCAAATAACATCGGTTACGCAAAGCCCTATGGAATAGTTAATACATTGTGTACATTTAAGTATAATATTCCGATATGCTAAAAGCATTGCTTGTTGATGATGAGGTTAAAAATCTAGCGAGTTTAGAGTTTTTATTGCATAATGATTGCGATGGGGTAGAAGTTATGTATAAAGCACGCAGTGCCAAGTTGGCAAGAGAGTGGTTAAAATCCCATAGTGCAGATGTAATCTTTCTCGATATATCCATGCCTGGTGAAGATGGCTTTCAGTTTTTAGAACGTATAGCTTCAAAAAACATCAAGGTTATTTTTGTTACTGCCCATAATGAATATGCGCTCCAGGCTATTAAGGCTAGTGCTGTGGATTATATTCTCAAACCAGTGCATATCAGTGAGTTGCAAAAAGCGATCATAAAATTACAATTGTCTTTAGATAATCCACTTGCAACAGAGCAGAACCAATTATTGATTAAACACCTTTTGGCCTCAGTAGACAAAAAGATTCCGCTGAAAAAAATAGCCGTCCCCCAATTGGGAAGTATCAGATTTATAGATCTTGATGAAATTGTGTCTTTACAGGCAGATAGTAACTATACAATTATCCATTTAAAAGACATGCAAAAATTGGTAATCAGCAAAACGCTGAAAGATTTCGAAGAATTGTTAGACGAGAATCAATTTGCCAGGATCCATAAATCTTATATTGTAAATCTCAGTTACATTAAAGAATACAGCACTATAGACGGCGGGGTAGTAAAAATGAGCGATGGCAATCAATGGAGCATCAGCAGAAGACAATTGGATCTGTTTTTAGAAAAGATGAAAATTGCCACGGTTATGTTCGGAAAAAACAAGTAAACAAATCAGATGGATGTTGCCTTTTAAAATAGCAAATAAGTGGTTCTTAGTTCTTCTGTTGTTCCTATTACTATGGGATAAAGGGTACTCCCAACAACAATATACTTCACTAACCATTAAAGATGGTTTGCCCAGCAATTATGTTTACAGAACTTTAGAAGACAATCACGGCTTTTTATGGGTGGCTACCAATGCCGGTCTGGCACGGTTCGATGGAAAGCGCTTTCAGGTATATACTAAAATACATGGCCTCCCAGAAGATGAGGTACTTTCTATATCGATGGAAAAAAATGGCAGGATCTGGGTAAACTGTTTTAAGCAAGAGCCCGCCTATTTTGATGAAGTGCAAAATAGGTTTGTGGAGGTATTAGACAAAAAGAGCCTCAAAAGCATTACAAGTACCCTGAATATGTATTTATATTCCCTAAACGACGGGGGCATAATGTATGTTAACAATGCCGGGAGTTACGTTTTTGTTGATAAGAAAATGACCGTTTACGGTGCTATAACTAAAGGTTTTGAACCCTTATTCATCAGAAAAAATAAAGATGGAACCGAACTGAGGTGGGGATCTAGAGTAGACGATAAGAAAAACATCATCTCATTTGGTATATATCAGATCAAAAACAAGAAGATACTTGATAGTAGTATCATCTTGAAAAAAAAAGTGATCAAATTCTCGTATCTGGCAACCGATGAGGATAAGCTCTATACAGTTGACCTCTTCAACAAATGTATAATATATTCTGATCTTAAAACCACACCCATACGATATAAAACAGATTCCCTAACCGTTCCCGAAGCCTATAAAATTTTATTGTTTACTCCTACAAGCTTGTATTTTGTAGGGGTATCTGGTAAAATCTATGTTTATAACAAACATACGCTTAAGCAAACTGATATATTAAGTGGCGACTATCTGCCCAATTCGTACTTTGATGATAGCAAGGGAAATAAATGGATATCCACTATCGATAGAGGATTGGTGTTGTATAAAAAGAAGCCATTACAAACGCTAAGCATGCCTGTAAACTATCTGCGAAGCAATTTTTTAAGCATCGCCAGAAAAAAAGACGGATCAATACTGGCTGGCAACTATTACGGCGAAGTGCTGGAAACAAAAAACGGGAGATCAAGATCCCACCTTATCACCAATATGGTAACCTCTAAGGTGAGAAAAATACTTTTGGCGGGTAACGATATCTTTACTTTTTCAGAAGATGGAACATTCTATAATTATAAAAATAGGGTTATCCGGCCAGACCACAGACCGCATAGATCCAAGACAGCGATCCTATTCAATGACAGTTTAATTTTAGTGGGTACGCATTACGGACTGGATGCCATTAATACAAGAACAAAGCATGTCAAATTCCTAAATCCAAAGAGGATTCGTATTACAGCACTTGTTAAAAAAGATAAGCGTTTTGTGTATTTCGGCTCGCTCAACGGCCTCTATAAATATGATATGGTAAAGGATACCTACAAATCGTTAGGATATATAAATGATGCACTTAACGACAAGATAACCGCGCTTTGCTTCACGGAAGACAATATATTATGGGTAAGTATGTCGGGCAACGGCATTATGGCCCTAAAGGAGGATAAAATATTGCCATTGGTAAACATAAACAGCAATATTTATAATGGCGAATACCGAAATCTCATCTCCCCAAGAAAAGGACAATTATGGGCAGCAACACCTCAGGGAATTAACGTACTTAACTATCAATTAAAAGATACCAAGTTGCGTTATACCACCAGTAACCTAACTACAAATGATGGCCTGGCAAGTAACGATATCCAGGAAATGATCTATCAAGACAATCATATATATGCAGCCACAAGTAATGGTATTTCTATCATTCCTGGGAATTTTGTCTTGCCTAAGTTTGATATTCCTACCCATTTGGTTCACATGAGCGTTAACCAGCGGGATACTATTTTATCCAAGTATTACGACCTAAAATACTACCAGCAAAATGTGCAAATGAAATTTGCGGGCATAGATCTTACAGGTCATTTCAAAAACTTTCAATATACGTTGGATAAAAATAAGAACTGGATTAATTTAGACGAAAACACGCTTACTGTTCAGCTCAATAGCGGCCAACACCTGCTTCAGATCAGGGCGGTTGATGTGAGCGGAAACATAAGTAAGCTTATCCTCAATATCAAATTTAATGTTGCCACGCCATTCTGGAAAACCGTCTGGTTTTGGTGTGGATGTGGATTAATCCTTCAGCTTTTGCTTATTTATTTGATTAACAAGCGACAAAAAAAGTTGAAAGAAGCCCGGTTATCCAAAAAACTGGTCGCAGTACAAACGGCCGCTTTAGAACAGCAGGCCTTTACCTCTTTAATGAATCCCCATTTCATTTTTAATGCGTTAAATAGCATCCAGCATTACATAAATGTTCAGGATAGACAAAATGCCAATCGTTACCTGAGTGATTTTGCCTCGCTGATCAGAAAGAATTTCGAAGCCTCACAGCAATCTTTTATTCCTTTGGAAGAAGAAATAGAAAACATAAAATTATACCTCAATCTTGAGCAAATGCGCTTCGATGATCGGTTTAACTTCCAGGTAAAAATAGATAAAGACGTGGATGTAGAAGACTGGATGATCCCTACCATGATCTTACAGCCACTTTTAGAAAATGCTTTGCTCCACGGGATAATGCCATCGCCTATTGGCGGCAAAATAACGCTTAATTTTAAGCGCAAGGATGAAAGTTTATTAATTGTAATTATCGATAATGGTATCGGATTAATTAATAGCAATGCCCTAAAAGGGGGCAGCACCCATAAAAGCAGGGGGATGGAGTTGATAAAAAAACGGATCCAGGCCCTTTGTGGATTTGGTTCACAACCACTCATCATTACCATGGAGCCCGCATTTAAAAGCAAAAAAAATCCAGGAAATAAAATTACCCTCCTCATACCTATGGCATTGCACGATGCTTGGCGCATGGCAAAACATTCCTAAAGTTTTACCGTAAACTAATCCATTGGACGTTAACACACAATTGTACGGCATGGTTACACGCTGTGGGTTGTCTCTTTATTTAACTGAACTTATTTTAACGTAAGTAATTCATTTTAATTCAGACAATTAACGGTTCTAAATCAGCAATGTAATGAGAAAATTCATCATGTTCTTTTTGGTTATAGTAGGCCTGCAGGCTGCTGCACAAACCAACCCAATTACTAGCATCACTATTTCTTTGCCATCTAATCCCGATGCCAACACTGCAAATTGGGGGAGTGGTACAGCGTTATTAAATATTTCTGCCAATACCAAAGCCGTGAACGGAAGGGTAGAGGGCTTTGTACAGGAAAGCAAAATACTGGTGATCATTAAAAAAGGAGGTGCTAAAATATGTGGTTCTTATACTTCAAGTTCTGCTCCTGCATCTAATTTTAACACCATTGTGAAAGTTTGGAGCGGTACTAATGCCGTGGCCTTGCTGGGTCAAGGTTGTATTTTGCCACCGGGCGATTATGAATTGAGTGTACAGTTTTTTGGCTATAGCAACGGCAAAACCATCGCTTTTAGTGAAGAAAAAGTAAGGGCATTTACCATTCGAGGAAATGAGCAACAAACCTATCAGTCGCCTCAACTCATTTTGCCATTAGCAAGCCATGTATTTGGAGAAACAGATGTAGTTAAACCAATTACTTTTCGCTGGACACCACTCATCCCTCGTCCTCAAGAGCCTGTAACCTACCGTTTAAGGGTTTGGCAACTTATGCAAGGACAAAATGGTACCCAAGCACGATCGGTAAACCAACCTATCATTACCAAAGATGTAGACAACCTCAGCCAGGCCATGGTAACTGGCATCCTTACCGGACCATGCAAGCCACCATATTTATGCGATTTTGTGTGGAACGTACAAGCACTGAACAGAGAGGGGAAACCCATTGGCGAAAATAATGGAACTAGCGAAACCTTTGGCTTCAGATATCAGGGTGCCACAACCGTAAATAACGGGACCTTAAAACTTTTATCTCCATCTAATGGCAATACCATAACGGGAACCCAAACTCAGCGTTTTTCGTGGACCACGGGAAACCCACAAGGTGATGTACCAGTAGGATATAGGCTAAAAATTGTTGAAATCATTGGCGATCAATCTCCAGAACAGGCATTCCGTGGCAACAAGCCCATTTTTGAAAAAGATAGTTGCTGTTTGCTCCGAACAAATAAACCCATTTTCGAAAAAGACAGTGGAAATTGGATAATCGCTACCAAACCGTTCGTTACAGGCAAAAAATATGCATGGAACGTACAAATGATTAATAGGGAAGGAAAGCCCATTGGTGGTAACAATGGAACCAGTGATACCTTTAGTTTTAATTTTAAAACCGCAAAAAACGAGGTTCCCAAGCTGTCCGCTGTTAGCCCTACATATGGAGGAACGTTTGGGGATGGAGAAAGTCCGAAATTTAAATGGACAACATCTGGAACTAGCTCTCCAGAATCTGTTGTTTACAAACTTACAATTGTTGAATTAAAGGGAAACGAATCACCAGAAAATGCATTTCGGACAAATAAACCTATTTTTGAGAGAGATACTCCATATATCCGTACCAATAAGCCCATTTTTGAAAGAGACAGCACCTTAGAATTCAACTATCCACCATCAGCTCCTGCTTTTAAAAATGGACAAAAATATGCATGGGTGGTTTCAATATTTGACAAATGGGGAAATACGGTAAGCAGTAAAGTTTCAACCTTTGTTGGAACTTCAAATAGATGCAGCTGTGGCACATGGAAACCCCTAGTTATATCGAGAACAGCCTATGAGTGTGGATCTAGGATTAATTGGAATTGTCACAAACCCTTTCAGTTTACCGGTAATTTCCAATGTGTGGGCTCTAACGAAAACTGTAGGGCAAAAACCAGTTGGGAAATCAGTAAAAATGGAAAGATAATTAAACGAGGAAGTGGAGGCAGTACAATTACTGATACGTTTACGCCTTTAGAAAACGGACAATACACGGTTACATTGAATGCCACATGCGGCGATCAGAAATGTTCACCCTGCATATACACTATCGATATAAGTGATTGCAGAAAATAAACGCTCCTATTCTTATTCAATAGGTATTACCGGTCAAAAAGTATAAAACGTAAATGAAAAACCTGCTCAAAGTTAGTACTGTTCTGTTTTTGTTAGTTGCACTAAATGTAAATGCCCAACAAGTTTCCACGCGAATCAAATTAAGTGGTGATTTGGGCATTTGGTACGAAGGCTATGGATTAGACAAAAACCCAAATCAGCCGATTCCGGATTTTTATGCATCACGTAGGCCTTGGAATTTGGTGAGATACTCTTTTAATCCCACATTTTCGGTCGGCAAATGGAGCATACCCCTAAACTTTAATTTTAGCGCTATGGCAACTAATTTCACCACTCCAACTACAGGCGGCAAACAGGATATCTGGCAATTTATAACCAATCCAGCCAATAATTTTGGCATTAGGCCAAAGGTAGGCAGCACCGAGATTTTATTGGGAACACAAACACTTCAATATAGCGACCTCAGCACCGGCGATATAGGGATATTTGGGCTTGGAGTAAATCTGTCTCCAGGTAAATTTAGACTTAAACTATTCAGCGGTGCTTCACAACGACCGATAGATTACATGTCGGCCATACTTTCTCCGCCTAATGGCATTATTGGGGCCTATAAACGCAATCAGTGGATGGCACAACTGGGTTTAGAAAGCGAGGGAAAGTATTTTGTGGGTTTCAATTTCGTCAAATCATCAGATTCAAGAACCTCTGTTGCCTCCCCGCCACTAACGCCTATAGATCCCCAAGAAAATGTAGTGGTTAGTTTTTTGGCTAAAGTAGAAACAACGAATGGATGGAAGTATCACGTAGAATTAGGTCAAAGTTTCTTTACCAGAAATTTAAATACACCTTATTCTAATCTCTTGATAGCCGACTTTAAACCTTTTGCTAATGCGCGTACTTCTTCTAACAAAGACAATGCAGTTATGCTTGGCTTGACAAAAAAGGGATCAGATTGGGAGGTTGGGGCTAAACTTAATTATTACGGCGCAGGATATTATACTGCGGGCTATCCATATATGAATAATGATAAGGTAGAATATCTCGCCAATACAAGGTTTAATGCTTGGAAAAAGAAAATCAACGTAGTGGCAAGTTTAGGGCAACGTTTTGGCAATTTGAGTAAAGTGTCGGGCCCTAACACTACAAAGCAGCTGATTGCCAATGTAAATGTACTTACGCAATTTACGGATAGGTTTAGTCTTAATACGAGTTTCAACAACTTCGGATTTAGTGCGGCAAGTATTTCAGGATATAAAAGTGTAAGCAACGAGTTGAGCATTAATCCATCCTATACATGGAATAATGCAAAAATGAGTCATTTGATTAGTGCAACCTATACCCAAAGCAAGTACGATGAAACCGTACTGTTACCACCCCTAACCACTTCACATAACAATACCCAAACTGCGCTGATTCTATATGTGCCTACATTTTTTGAAAAGAAGATCAGTCCAGATTTTAGTTTAATGTGGTTCAGTAACAAAGCCCCTTCTTTAGAGCTTACGCTATTGAGCGCTACCGCCGGAATGACCTATAAACCAAAAGATAAATTTAGCTTAAAGGGTCAGTTACAATATAGCCTCAGTACTTTATCACCTTTTTCGGCAAACAGAAATTTATTGGCCACTACAGGGTTTGATTGGGAACTTTATAAAAAATTAACCTGGCAATTTTCTTTTACAGCTAATTTATATCAGTACGGTACCGAATTACCAGGAAGTTCAGTAACACCAGCAATAGCAGGTTATCCCACTTATTTAGAAAGTACGCTAAGAACAGGTTTACAGTATAGATTTTAATTGAAAGATAAAATGAAAAAACAGTTGATCATGCTTGTACTAATTTCGACGGTATTAACCGCAAGCGCACAAATTAACGTAAACCTAGCCTTGTCCAATAGACCCCAACCCTGGCCAAGCGAGTGGGCAAATCCAATTAATGGTCAATTGATCATTAGTTTTATGCAAGGCCCGATAGCTGCTGACCCGAACATTAAACTTAGAACTACATTAATTGATGAAAGTGGGACGATATTGGCCATTTCAAACACGAGTTCGGCTAGAATTTATAGGTTAAGGGATGGCGCAAACCAATTTAGCATAGCTGATGTATTACAACTGGAAAACCTAGCCCTATTTGGAAGTGCAAAAACGCTGTTAGAGCGAACAGGAAGACTTGCAGCCGGCCAGTATCAATTAACAGTGGAGGTACTGAATACCGCAGGTGATGTAGTTCGAGCCAAACAAACCAAACCTTTCTTTATCACTTCTTATCAGTTGCCCCTGTTAACATCACCGCAAAATGAAGCTAACCTGGATGCTAGAATTGCGCAGAATACCATTGTTTTTAGATGGACATCTTTGGTTCCGGGCACACCAGAATTACCCATCTATAGGGTACAGGTCTTTGAAATCTTGCCCGGACAAACACCTTTGCAAGCTTTTAGGGGCAATAGACCCCTATTAAACGATGTTGTAACAAAAGGCATGACCCAGTATATATGGCGTCCGAACCTGCCAATGCTTGATAGTACAGCCAACAAACGGTTTATATGGACCATACAAACCATAGATAAAAATGGGATGCCAATACCGGGATTGGACCAAACCGTACAGGGCAGAAGTGAGCCTGCCATATTCAATATCATAAGGACAAAAACACCAGGCAAACAACTTCACGCTACCGAAAATTAAACCTAATGAAGAAGATTATTTTATTCGGATATTTTTGTATTTCGTTCTTAAGCCTCGGCGCTCAGGAAAATAACCTTAAAAAGCCATCATCATTGGCCTTCCATTTATTCTATTACGATTTTAAAACCGCACAGCAAATTAAGGCCACCTCGTTAAATAGCGTATTAAAAAATGGTAATTGGAGTAGTTTTCGGAACATGCAATTAGGCTTAGGCATTAATTATTTAAGAGGTGTATCCAAAACCATCGACTTTGTTGCCACAGTGGATGGGAGTGGGGTAGACTATCTTTTTAACGATGGAACTACAAACGGAAGCAGTAAGTTTTTGTTGGATCTTAATGCAGGGATAAACGCGAAGCTATTTAATGATGAGAAACCTGTTGCACCCTATATTTTTGGTGGCGTCGGGTTTTCTCGATACACCAAAAAAAACGGGATTTATCTGCCTATCGGTTTAGGTGTACAATTTCATCTATTTAACGAAGCATTCTTACTTACCAATATGCAATATCGGGTAGCCGCTACAGACCAAGTAAATGATCATTTCTATTATACTGTTGGCATTGGGCTTAGTATCGGAAAGAAAAGCAAGGCGGCGCCGATAATAACCGAACGTAAACAAACGCCTGTAGTGATTGCAACGGTTGAGGCCACGGTGAGAAAAAAGGACCTTCTGATCAAGGTCGTGGATGAGCAAACAGGATTGGCACTAACGGGTGCAACTGTTGTAGTAAAAGGTGCTAATGGCGAATTTAAATCAGTTTCTGATGCCACTGGAACTATAGTTTTTAAAGACGTACCTGCAGATAACTATGAAATTAAAGGAACCTTAAATACTATTTCTACCAACACCAGCTCTGTTCAAAGTAGCAATTTTGAGGGTAGCGACCCAGCGTTAGTAGTACTGCTTACCCATAACGACCCTAGATTTACCTTGGTGGGTATCGTTGAAGAAAAAAGTACACATAAGCCTACTGCAAGTGCGTTTATTCAAGTTTTAAATCAAACAACTGGAACTAAAGATGCCTATCAAAACAACCCAGATGGTACTTTTAACATCCAGTTAAGTGGTGGAAGCGACTATATTATTTCTGCCAAAAAGAACAATTACATCTCTGATATTAATGCATTAAGTACCAAAGGATTGAACAGATCTACCACCTTATCTATAAAACTTTTATTGGGGGTTGATGAAGCCAAGGAAAACACTATTATCGCTTTACCTAATATCTATTACCATACAGGCAGTATAACCCTTAATGGTGAAGCTTCGTCTGATCTGGATAAATTGGTATTATTTTTAATGGATAATCCAAGCCTTAGAATAGAAATCTTATCACATTCTGATAGTAGGGGTGATGCGGCAAAAAATCTATTGCTAAGTCAACGCCGGGCACAGGAAGTAGTTAATTATCTTCAAAAACAGGGTATTAGTGGCAATAGGTTAATCCCTAGGGGATATGGTGAAACAAGGTTGCTCAATGGCTGCAAAGATGGAGTTAATTGCATAGAAGCACAACACGAGCAAAATAGACGAACTGAATTTAAAATTATAGCTAATTAATGAAGACTTCTTCGGCACTGCCGAAATAAAATTCGTTGCTAGAAGGATCGTACCGATAATCTTTGGCCCATTCGCTAAAATGGATTGCAGTTTCCTCAATCGCATCCATAATAAAGTTAACCTCCGCATCAGTCATCGTTGGATGAAATGAGAGTCTAATCCATCCCGGCTTGGCTGATAGATTACCCAAACTGATTGATCTCCATATTGCATTCGACTTTCTTTCTGATACTTTTAAGAGCCGATGACCATAAGTACTGGCACAGGAACATCCACCACGTGTTTGAATACCAAAACGATCGTTTAGTAATTTAACGATCAGGTTATAATGGGCATCTTTGATCAAAAATGAAACTATACTCAATCTGTTGGTTATGCCTAATGCAAGCACAACCACGTTTTGTATCTGTTTAAAACGGTTAAAACAGATGGCCAATAATTCTTTTTCTCTTTGACGGATACGACATGTACCCATGGCTTCTTTCAATTTAATACATAGTGCAGCTTTAATTCCTTGCAATATGGGCGGTGTGCCCCCATCTTCACGCATTTCTATGTCTTGCACATAATGGTGAGTGTTCCAAGGATTACTGTACGCGATTGTTCCACCACCTGGTTGATCGGGCACTTTATTGGTGTAAAGCTCGCGGTTGAAGATTAGTACACCAGGAGTGCCAGGTCCACCAAGGAACTTATGCATAGAAAAATATATCGCGTCAAGTTGCTCCTCCTTCCGAGCGGGATGCATATTAATGTCTACATACGGCGCTGAACAGGCAAAGTCTACAAAGCACCAACCACCTTCTCTGTGGATCATCTTTGCGATCTTATGGTAAGGCGTTTCAATTCCCGTTACATTTGAACATGCTGTTATTGCGGCTATTTTATGGAGACGGTGCTGATATCGCCCTAAAAGTTGACTTAAATGCGCCAAATCTATATTACCACGGGGATCACTACCTATTATTTCTACAGTAGCGATAGTTTCTAACCAACTCGTATGGTTGCTATGGTGTTCCATATCAGAAACAAAAACTACTGGCCGCAAAACTTCATCGATCTCGGCGAGCATCGTGCCCGCCTTCATGTATTCGTTTAATCGTTCTGAAATGCGGATGCCAAGGATTCTTTGCAATTTATTAACTGCTGCAGTCATGCCGCTTCCGCAAAAAATGAGCGCATCACTTTTGTTTGCATTAACGTGTGCCTTTATCGTCAACTTCGCTTCTTCATAAGCCGAAGAAATTACATTGCTAGTATAGGTTAAACTGGTATGAGTATTGGCGGCATAAGGCAAGATATTGGTTTGAAGAAAATTTTCTATCGGTCCGTAGGCACGCCCACTGGCGGTCCAATCTGCATACAAAATCTTTTTTTCACCATACGGTGAATGAAAGGTCTGTTCCCTGCCAATGATCTGATCCCTGAAAACGGAAAAGTATGCTTCCAGAGTCATTTGTTTTTGATTTCTCTGTTTGTAGGTCCGAACATTCCAAACATGTCATAGGGCTTTTGCCTAAAATTGGCATTAAAAAAGTAAACGATTAAAAAGATGTAACCGATAAATAGTGCAACAATAAAGAGTTGTGTAATCGAAGTCTTCTGGATGTCTTGTCTATCTTTTATTGTACATACTTCACCTGGACAATATTGCACTTTTGTTTTATAAACTGCTGCATAAATTTTACAGGCCAAACAAATCCCGAAAGCAGATTCGAAAAACAGAAAAACCATGCATAGCAAGCATACTATTCCTGTAATTGGACTAAATGAGTTAACGATAACCATAAAAATAAGCATCGTTAAAGAGAGGATTACCCCAATGATCCAGGCAAATCTTTTTTGCTTAGCACCAACATATTCGGGTACTTGGTTGCGCACAATCAGCCTACCTATGATTAGCGCTGGTGAGAAACGAGGACTCACAAAAACACGGATCACGAAGTCTGTGAAGAACAGCGTGATTGCATATTTGGCAAGCACAAAATCGCCATTAAGTATAATTAGCAAATAAGCAGTAAAGATTACCAAAAATAAAATCCCTGCTGCTGCGCGAATTTCCCGTTCATTGAGGACTGGGATATCAAAGCCTTCGACCTTTTCGCCGAATTGAATTATTTTTTCCATTTCAAGATTGTTTAAGTTTCCATTTTTCAACATTTACACCCTTAAATAGCAGCCAAAAGGCGAAGGATAGTTCTGCGAAGAAACAAGGTACCATTAGCCAAAGTCCTATCTGCGAGGCCACAGAAGGCAACAACAATAACATAAAATTGCTGGTTAGATAGCAAAATCCTGCCAGTTGCAGCAGGATGCCAATGGTTTTTGGGAGATAACCTGAGCGTTGGATGAGGAAACCGTTAAGGATACAGGTAACGCCGAAAAATAAGAGACCAATGCCAAAACCAATGTCGTGCAAACGGATAGCTAAGTAACTTTGGGTGTATAAATATTGTGGATTGACAGTCTTTAGATAACCATTGCCCAATAAAGGCAATAATGCCGCTACAAGGTTTAGCTTATTTGCTACCAATACCGCAGTTTGGACGAGATTAAAAAGTAGTGCCAACAGAGCAGTACGGAAATGGGTTGGTCGCAACAACACAAAAACAAAGAGCATAACGGGAATATCGCAAAGGTGCATCACCAGATCGCTGGCCATCCCCGCTCGCCATAAGCTCTCATGAGTGATCAATTGAAGTGCTGTTGATGCCGGATCTCCAGGTACGATTAGCCGATCGCGAACAAACAACACACTGAACATACCAGCGACAATAATTACCAGATAGAGAAATCCAGCAATACGGCTAGAAGATTTTAAAGATAGATCCATGCTTTTGATTTGCTATTTGAGACAAGGTTAATGATTTAAACCATTGGATGATTCGCTGGTCAACAGACAGCAGAAATTGGTCTATGAACAACAGAAATGCGTCAACTGCATTTGAGCGGAAATACCTAATTTTACATTTCAACTTATGCAGATCGGGATCAACAAATCACTATTCAGGTTTTATGTACAAACCACCTTAGCATATTTGCTTCTTTGGCTAGTTATTGATACTACCAATGGGCCAGGTTCAATGTGGCCAAGACTGTTTAACAATTTGTGGTTAAGTCTTTATATCGCCGTAATTAATTTTCTGTTTTTTGAACACGTTCTATCGTTTTTAAGACAAAAACGCCATGCTTTTTCAAGGGCACTTTGGTGGCTATTTATATGTTGTTGTTTATTGTTGCTGTTCTCTTTTGGTCTTTACGCTTGGCGTTTTTTCGGAATAGAGCTGCACATCTACACGGCATTGATAGAGTTCAAATCCATAAAGCAAGGTACCGGCTATATTGTGCCGCACGGCCTCTTATCCGTTTTCTTTTTCGGAATGTTGAAGTATCGTTATAATCACCAACAGCTAAAATTATCGGCACAGCAATTACAACTCGAAAAAAGGGAAGCCGAGCTGAACTATTTACGAGCGCAGACCAACCCTCATTTTCTGTTCAATACGCTCAACAATATTTATGTGCTTGCCCGCGATAAAAGCGATTTGGCGCCTCAATCCATCCTGCGTCTCTCTGGCATGCTGCGCTTTATGCTCTATGAAACCGCTGGTGATTTTATTGCCATCGAAAACGAAATAAAAATTATTAGTGAATATTTGGAACTGGAAAAACTGCGTTACGATGATACGCTTCGGATCAACTTTAATTACGATATTGAGGATATGAAACAAGCCATCCCGCCATTGTTGCTCATACCCCTGGTAGAAAACGCCTTTAAGCATGGCGTTTCTGAAACAAGAGAGAATCCTTTTGCTACTATTCATCTTTCTGTGGGCAAAAGACAACTTGTTTTTGTAGTCAAGAACTCAACCGAACCTACTGAAGTTGAGGCCGCTGTTCGCGAAAACATAGGCCTATCTAACCTTCGGCGTCAATTGGAGCTGCAATACAGCGATTACAGCCTTATGCTTAAGCAAGAACCTACAGAATTTGCTGCTACCTTAAAAATTAATTTGGCAAGCCATGTCTGAAATCAAATGCATTATTGTAGAGGATGAGCCACTTGCGGCAAAGGTGCTTACAGAATATGTGGCACAATTGCCATTTCTGCGGCTGATGGGCACTTTCAAAGATGCGCTCCTTGCAGCCACCTATCTTAAGCATAACCAAACAGATTTGATGTTTCTGGATATTCATTTGCCTAAATTAAAAGGCATTACTTTTTTGCGGGCGTTAGCGCATCCGCCAGCTGTAATTGTTACTACGGCCTATCATCAATATGCCGTTGACAGTTTCGAACTAAAAGTAACCGATTACCTAATGAAACCTTTTGCGTTTGAACGTTTTCTGCAAGCAGTTAACCGGATCAAAGATCCTCTTGAGCAAACAAAGGAATTTCTGTTCCTAAACGTTCAGCACAAAAAAGTAAAAATCTGCTTTGCAGATATCCTTTATATTGAAAGTCAGAGAGAGTATGTAAAGATCGTTACCACTAAGCAAACCTATCAGGTAAAGATGGGTACTCAAGAGATAGAAGTCCTGTTGCCATCTCCTCTATTTGTGCGTGTTCATCGCTCTTTTATTGTGGCTATCGAAAAAATAACTGCTTTTACTTCCGAAATGCTCGAAGTTAATGGCTTGGCGGTTCCAGTGGGCAGAACTTATCGCGATAGCATAGAGAAGTTGTTGTTTTAGTTGGGGATTGCCCTCTCCCAGTAGGAGCAAAAAATGAAAATTCTTGAAAAGGAGAGAAATGTTGTTATACCACAGGAGATAAACAACAGCTAATGGAGTTAATTTTACAAAAGCCAATTAAGTTAGCCATATTCTAAATGCGGAAAAATACCGCAATTTGGGGGATTGCGAATTCATACAGAGCGATTTACTTTTGTATTTAACCAATCCAAAATCCATTGTGACTAAAATAAACTATGATTTCCAGTTTAAAACGACTAGAAAATTTATCTTAATTCTTCTCGGTTCTTTATTTTCTATAAGCGCGAAATCCCAGCTTTCTTTAGGGTTAAATACAGGGTATACGCACAATGAGTTTTACACCAATATTGGGCAATATTTTAACAATTATTATAAAAAGGAAGGTAGCTATATAGTTTCCGCACCCCTGCAATTCGCAATTAACGACTGGTTTGCTTTACAAGCAGAACCGGGTCTCATACAAAAGAGTTTTTCGCTAGGGCAAACTCTTCAAACAACTCAACCTACCAAACTCACCAGCCGTTATAATTACGTACAACTTCCGGTGATGGCACAATTTAGTTTTGGGGGCAGTAAACTGAGAGGTTTTGTATCTCTAGGCGGCTATGTTTCCTATTGGTTGTCTGGAAAAATCAAAGGTTCCCTTGCTGATACATATAATCAGGCAGACTATCAAGTTCCCGTTTATTCTATCCAAGAAGTGGATGGAAAGTATGAATTTAATAGCACAAGAGACAGACGACTACAGTTTGGCTGGCTCGCTGGCGGCGGATTGACTTACAAATTGAATACCAAACTGACTGTGCTAAGCGAGTATCGTTACTATGGGGACCTAACCGATCAGCAAAAAAATTACATGTTGAACCAGATCCCAAAATATAATATCACTACTGCTATCACAGTGGGTTGCTTGTATAACTTTCGCTAATTAGTGTTTCATTAAATTTTTACCTTTCAAACTATGCGTTCCCAAAAATTGATCCCAATAACTTTGACAGTGCTTTTGTCTATCGCAGCCTGCACCCTTGGTTGTAGAAAAGAAATGCCCGTGGTGAGGGATCCAGAATCCGGCTACGCTAGTTCCTTTAGCGATGTTTTTGATCGTTTTTGGAATACCCTAAATTCTAATTACCAGTTTTGGGACAGTGATCCAACCGATTGGGATGGTGTGTACGCACATTACCAGCCCCTTTTTGCAAAATTGGATATCCATAACGAAGATGATCAGCGAAAATCTGTCCAGTACTTCAATGAAATGCTTACCAATAATGTTGATGGACATTTATTTATCAGTTTTAATGCTACTGCGATAGCAAATGAAAGTGTAGACCCAAGGTATGAGCAGGACATCAGTTTGCGAAATCCTAACGTATTGATTGGTGAATCACAGCGTACTCCCGAATATTTTAGTTTCACTTATTATGGATTGGATGCTGCAAATTATCTTGATGCCGGTAGTACCTCAGGAATATACAGCGATAAGGTTCTAGGAGAGTTGCAGGTGCTTGGAGGAACAATTAACCAACATATCTTATATTTAGGCTTCAATGGAGAAGTGTTTAGCTCGGCACTGACAGATCCTGCTCCAAATGCATTTAAAACTGCATTCAATTCATTCAGCAATGCTTTGAAGAATGATACCCAGCTCAAGGGCGTGATTATTGATATGAGAGGAAACGGAGGCGGTTATGGTACAGATGCCAATCTCTTAGCCTCTATAATGATCGAAAAACCACTGTTGATAGGTCAGGTGCGTTATAAAAACGGAACCGGTAGACTTGACTACACACCTTGGAATAACACCTATATTAATCCAGTGGAAGGGGCAAAAACCATTAGGGTTCCAATTATTATTCTTACGGATATTCTAACATTTAGCGCAGGGGAGGTGGTTACTGCCGCACTTCACGCTTTGCCTGGAGCAATTACCGTGGGTACAGCTACTGGTGGAGGGATAACAGGAAGTAGGCTATTAGCTAATTTGAACGGTAAAGGCTTTACCACAATCAAGACAGACTTGGGTGATTTTATGACCATTGGCATGTCTACAAGCGCATTTAAAATGCCAAATGGCGAACAGCCGATCTGGGGTATCACGCCTGATTATCTTGTGCCGTTTGATCCTAAAGCAATTAATGCCGGGCATGATCCCCAATTAGAAAAAGCACTGACATTGATAGGAAAATAGCCTCTCATCGGTTCTACCCACAAATTTCCCTCAGGTAGAATTTCTTACCATAAAGGCGGGCAGTTGGACTTCGCTTATTTTTAGAGGTTGTTTAAATTAATTCAAGAGAAAAAAACATGGGTAGATGTCATTGCCATCGATAGTAAAAGGATCACAATTATCCAAAAGCAGAAAACCATCTCTACTGGAGCTCGGGCAATTCCAAATGCTAAATAAAACTACTATATTACTATAGACGTTGCAACGCTTGTTTAACCGTTTCCTTGTTTGGTTTAGAGACAGGGATTTTTTCTCCGGACGTTAAGAGTAGAATACCGCCGTCTTCCTTTAACCAGCTTTTTACATATTTTGGATTTACCAGATGGCTTTGATGAGTTCTTAAAAATCCGTTGGGACGTAGTAAATCCGCATATTCCTTCAACGATTTAGAAACCAATATTTTCTCGCTATTCGCCAGAAAAAAATACGTATAACTATTGTCTGCTTCGCAACGTATAATTTCCGATAAAATAACATACCTTATTTCGCTCTGCATCTGTAGGGCTATTTTATTAAGGTTCGTTTCTGGCTTTTTTAGTTGTTGCAGTAAAAAATCGAGCTGGGAAGTCTGTCTTTGTGTTGCAAGTTTATACTCGGCTTTATTTACCGCAATTATCAATTCTTCAATATCAATTGGTTTTAAAAGATAATCTAAGGCCGCAAACTTTACAGCTTGTATGCCATATTGGTCATAGGCAGTAACAAAGATAACTTCGAAATTACGCTCCGGAAGCAGTTTGAGCACATCAAAGCCGGTCTGCTCGCCCATTTGAATATCCAGAAACACTAAATGGGGGAAATATTTTCCAATACCATCCACCGCATCATTTACATTTTGCGCGGTTGCCACTATAGCTACCTGCGGACAATGCTTTTCCAGTAGAGCCTGTAGGTTTTCTAAGTTGGAAATTTCGTCATCTATTAAAATTGCCTTCATTATATTATAGCCAATCGGTTAATGTTAACCTTATTTCAGTGCCATTAGTGGTGGATTGTATATCTAAAGTAAAGCGATTTTCTTTATAAATACTATTTAGGAGTTCTATTCTACTATCGCTTAATGGAAAGCCCAAACCATTGCTATTTTTGTCGGTGTCGAATCCATTTCCATTATCAGTAACGGTTAACACCAGGTCATTTATTTGCTTAATACATGTAATCACAATTTTTCCATCTGAAGCTTTTTTCGATATGCCGTGCTTTACCGCGTTTTCTACAAAAGGTTGCAGCAGCATGCTGGGTATCTCTATGTTTTCCAAACCTAAGTTTTCGGAGTGATTAATTTCGTACGTGAAGCCAAATCGCAACTGCTCCATTTGTAGATAGTCGTCTAATAATTTTTTTTCCTGCGATAAACTTATCAGTTCTTTATCATCCAATACGTTGCGTGTTAGCCGAGCAAATTTAGAAAGGTATTTATTGGCATTGTCTATTTCGTTTTTGTTCATTAAATTCTGAATTCCAGAGAGTGCATTAAACAGAAAGTGTGGGTTTAACTGCGAACGAATAGCGTTTAGTTGAAGTTTTGCCGTATTTTTTTGCTGCTCTTTTTCTGCCAACTTTTTTTTGTTTCTTTTTTTGATGAAGTAAAGCATAACAAGAAAGGCTAGTCCGATGGCAAATGCCGCGACAAGCGTCCATATCAAAAGTTCTCTTTTTGTATAATTTTCTTCATCTAACGTGATAAAGAGCGTATATCGGGTAGAATATTTTTCTATATCTCTTGCCGAAGTATTTCCTTTAATAAATGGCTGAATGATAATTTCATACTCTCCTGATTTTTTGAAAATGTTTCTGTCGATTTTTACATAAGGTGAAAACTCATGTTCTTCATCAACGTAGCCGCCATATTCCCAAGCAGTTGATTGGAAAATTGTTTTATTGGTTTGCTTATCTATTATTGAGGTATAATAAAGATAATCAATATCTGATCGGTTTTTAACAATTGTTAATTCATCATCTTTTTTGGTAAGAATAAGGTCTGTTCTGTGCTTTGGGTCCGTAATCCAATTGTAATCAACGCCTTTATCAGTTTCGAAACGCTTTGAAAAACCTTTGATTTCGGCTTTTGGAATAGGCTTTCCGTAAAAGACAGATTTGTCGATATCGAGAGGCTTTTCGATGCTGTAGATTAAAGTTGTAATGATTTTGCCACGTATAGGAAAAGTACCAAGTGTTGTAGAGCTGAATACTTCGTCTGGCATGTCAACATCTTTTAGTTGTGCTTTATCGATAGCCTTGTTTACCACTATCGGCTTATTATCGATTAAAATGGTGTATCTATAGTGCTGTACATTGTTTGTCTTTCTTAAATAAATCTGGATACTTAAATTAGTTACATCTGGTAAATAATTAAAGGATGTACGGGGCTGATTTGGGAACTTATTTGAATAGAATACATTTTTGGCCGAACTGTCTACACACATGACAAGTTTCCCGCCAGCAGCGTAAATGTGAGAAAAATTAATGCCTTTTTGCGCATTTACTGTAGATAGCGCTGTAATGAGGCTGAGAAATATGAGGATTATCTTTTTCATAATGTGAAGTTTAATTTTTATCAAACTTGTAGTAATAATAGCGAAACTAAAACCATAAAATAGTAAAGGCGGTGGTTGAAATAGTAGATGTATGGTTTTGTGCAGTATTTGAATATTACCAAGAGTTAACCTACCGATAATGTGGTTTAGGGTTAAGATGCATATTCATGCTTCTAATTGGTACACCGCTCAATAGCATTATCTAAGCGCGAAAATACGGCGGGCAATTTGAGGGGAAAGCCCTTTAAACAAAAACACCCTTTCATTTGCATAAAGAGGTGCTTGTGATCCCGCGGGGATTCGAACCTAGTCGAATTTTTAGCGTTTATTCAATATCTGGGAGGTTTTGGATTTAGTACTCACCGAATCACTCACCTTTTTATTATACGTTTTAGCTGCAAATGCTATAGATTAAAGTTAAGAAAAATTACAAAGATCACCCAAAATATTTTTTCACTAATTTTTAAGCAATGTTATGGCTCGACAATTATTATAATAACTAGGTTTATTTACATGAGATTTAATTCTCACTTAATAATTTATTGATTGCCTGCCAAAGCAACTGCCTGTTTTTGACATCTTCTATCAAATGTCCCTCGTTTTCAAACAACAAAATCTTACAAAGTGTATTTTTCTTCGCTGCAGCTTCATAGAAAGCCTTTGCATTAATATCATATGGAATCTGTGTATCTGTTTTACCAGCAACGATCAGGAATGGTTTAGTTAAGTTTTTTATATTTTCGATGGGAGAATAATCAAGATATTTATCATGGAGTTGTGCTGGATCTCCCCCCATCCCAGCAGGTAAGCCAGACATTCTTTTTAATTCAGCCTGCTTGATCCAATCTGCGGCACCATTGATCGCTATTCCGCCGGCGAAAGTATTTGAATGCGTTAAATAATAGTAGGCCATTGTCGCACCGTGGCTATGCCCCATTACCCATAATCTGCTTTTGTCTATCCTGAATTCATTTTCCGCCTGGTCTATCAATAGCTCGGTATCCTTCAATTGAACTTTTCCATATTCATCTTTTTGAACCTGGGAACTGATGCCCCTTGTATTTGGAAATATAATGATATAGCCCTTTGCCAGGTATTCAAACAAGTGCTCATATAAGAAGTACTCCAACTTGGGATACTCATCTCTGTAATTACCATAAGGAATAACTATTACCGGATGCAGGGTCCGGTCTTCATTGTAGTTTGAAGGCATATAGATATAGGCAGATGACATTCCCCCATCACCATCCTTATACAATTTGGTGACATAATTATAGCTGCCCAGTGGGTTACTTTGGGCAAAGCTTTTTACGAGCGTACTTTTTTTCGACCGAAGCTCTTTTCGCCAGATAGCTTTAGGTTGGGTTCTTGATTCCCTAAAGTAAAGCATGTCCTCTTTGAATTTGTCAACCTGATTGCCCAGGTAGGTTTCATTCTGTGACAGGACAATAGTTTTGCGATTGCTTGATAGTTTGAGTATCCCTGTCTGTTTGACCCCTTTCACGATCTTTGTGAAAACGATACTGCTATCATCATAAAAACCTGTCGCCGTTTCGCCATCATCGAGTTTGATGGTAACCCTGGTCAAGGTTTTATTCAGCGCATCCATGCGGAATAGCATTGCTTTGTTACCTTCAGCCACCGCCAACAGAAAACGACCGTTCCTCGACCAGACTAGCTTCCTAAAGAACGTATCTTCAAAACTGATCGGTGGGATGATTGCAGAGCCGTTTTGATTCGTGACATGCAACACAGATCGGGCACTTTTGTTTAGATAACGATAACTTGAATAGGCCAGGAAATGGCCATTATGGCTTATGCCTACATTTCCAACGCTGGCGGTATCACTGGTAAGTGCTGCAATGGTCTGAGCTAAAATATCTATCCTGAACAACTGCAGGGTTTTGGCACCGCCATCTTTTTGCTCGGCAGAGAAATATAGTTGTTGCCTATCATTGATAGCAGCTTGCTCTATTTGGTAGTTGGTAAACAGGATCAAGGAATCTTGTAAGCGGTGCTTTATCTTCTTCAACACCCGCGTTTGCACGCTGAAAACAAATAGCTCCGAGTTTTTTTCGAAGATCAAAAACTTTCCATCCGGTGTCCAGTTTAAGAACCGCTGGTTGCCATTGTCATTCAGACCTTTATCGATGTAGAGGCGTTTTTGGGGTATGGTCATGTTTTCAATAAACAATGAATCACTCTGCAAATAGGCCATTTTACCGTTTTTTATGGTAATATTATTGACACTTTGTGCAAACGTGCCGCTGCTAATGAGCAAGCATAACAAACTGGCTATATATTTATAAACTATCATGGTACAAAATTATCTGCCAGCGAGATAAGTAAGTACTAATCGGCGTTAAGCAGTGTTAATTAGTGTTAACTAGTATAGATTGACCGGGACAGTTCGTAATTTGCAGGGAGATGCGAAACAAAATAAATCTGACCATCCTGTTAATGGCATTTTGCACGCTTTTTTTAGTAGGTCTGCAATTACATTGGAACTACCAATCCTATAAAAGCGATAGCAGGGTCTTTAAAAGCAATATCAACAGCTCACTGGAAAAAGCGGTTGTTGGACTAATGGACCTCCGCCGTGCTGATTTCACGGAAAGGTATAAAAAATGGCTTAGCGATACCAGCTTGATTGAAATATCCTGCCATTACAACGACACGGCTCAATCGACCGTTTTCTATATTAAAGATAAACATCCCCCCTATAAAAACAGGCCGCCGTTTCCAATAGGCCTGGAAGATTTTAACCAGCACCTGAAACAGATTACACCTGCAGCAAAAATGTATTTCATAGATCATTTTACCAAAACACTTCTTCAACGTGACCTTAAATCTGGTTCAGCATATTTTTATACAGAAAGATTGGGTGATTCTTTAGCAAGGGCATTTCGAACGGACAAGATCAACGTCGCCCAACTGATAAAGCTTTACAACCGTGAACTTAACCACATAGATATCAATAATGAATTCAATATAGAATTGACAACATATGAGTCTAATGGTTTTGCCACTAGTAATAATGTCCGACAGGAAGGGACTTATTCAACTCAAATGTTTAAGTATGGCTTTAGCACGCCTTTCTGGGCAGTGAAAGCTATTTTCCCTGATCCGAACCTCATTTTTTTAGAAAAAATGAAATGGGTACTTCTTAGTTCCATGATTTTGATCGGTATGACGATAGCCAGTTTCACCCATACGGTTAAAACCTTGCTGTCTCAAAGGAAATTAACAGAGCTGAAAGATGATTTTGTAAACAACATGACCCATGAATTGAAAACACCGGTAGCAACTATCAGCATCGCAGCAGAGGCGATGCAGGATCTTAAGCTGAGTAGGGTATCAACAGAAGAATATTTAAGTATCATTCGCTATCAGGCAAGAAACCTGACCAACCTCATTAATCAGATATTAAAAAGCATGCTTAGTGAACAAACGATGATCCACCTTAACCGTGTAGTTATTTCATTATGGGATGTTTTAAACACTTGTATCGAGCAATATCAGCCACAATTGAAAGCGGCCAATGTATCTATAAACTTAGATGTGAGAGAAAAATTTATTTTGGTCAAAGCAGATGCAGCTCATTTAGCAAATGTCATCGCAAATCTTTTAGATAACGCTATAAAGTATGGCGAGCAAAATCAGGTAATTCAGGTTCAATTGTATAGTAAACAGCAGCAAGCTGTTTTAAAAATCACTAATACTGGCCCGTGCATTCCCGAAAAATACCAAAATAGAATTTTTGAACGTTTTTTTCGTGTACCGATGGGGAACATCCATGATGTCAAAGGCTACGGACTTGGTTTAAGCTACGTAAGGGACATCATCAGCCAACACGGTGGTAGCATCACGGTCAATAGCCAGTTTGCTAGAACTACATTTACTATTCAACTCCCATTAGCAAGATGAGAACAGCCCGAATATTATTGCTTGAAGATGAGATGCAACTCGCCAAGATTGTAAGCGAAACTTTGCAACATCATGGTTTTTCAGTCATGCATGCAGAGAACGGCCGTATCGGTTTGGAGATCATCTTTCAATCTACTTTTGATCTTTGTGTCGTAGACGTGATGATGCCATTTATGGACGGTTTTACTTTTGTAAAGGAACTCCGGAAGACCGAAAAATATATTCCAGTCTTGTTCCTAACGGCTCGTTCACAGGATAAAGATGTTATAGAAGGTTATCATATGGGCGGGAATGATTACCTAAAAAAACCTTTCAGCTTGGAAGAATTGGTCTTGCGTATCAAAGAATTGCTGCGCCGCAATAGCGACAACGAACCAGAAACAACACAACCTCTGACCATTAATAGTTTTTCTTTTTTCGTCGCACGACAGGAACTAATTGACGGTAACCAAAATGTTATAAAGCTGTCTCACAAAGAAAGTGAACTTTTATATCTACTGGTTCAATACAAAAACCAGTTATTAGATAGGAAAATAGTTTTGAAGAAGCTATGGGGAGAGGATAATCCATATAATGCCAGAACAATGGATGTTTTTATAACTAAGATTAGGAGACATTTACAAACAGATCGCTCCATCGAAATCATTAATCTAAGGGGATTTGGCTATAAGTTATTGATAAATAGTTGACTATTTTACGAATTCCCATCAAGTCCAAAGACTCTTAGTAAGTTAAATACAATCCAGACAAATTGAATTGATTTATTTAAATAAATATCAAAACATAGAGTTCAATTAAATCATGTTTATATGTTAATTTTCTTCACGTAAAATTAGCTTTGCAGGATGACGTTTACAAGATGTACAGTTACTGAACTAGTTGTAATACAATTAGTTATAACTTATTCGGTGACTCGCGAACTTTTCTAAAACTACTCACCGAATCGCTCACCATTTATAGGGGAATTGGTGCATGTTTTAGTGTTTTCCCTAAAACCAAAAACCTGCAATCATTTGATTTGCAGGGTTTTGTGTAGTTTTGATATTGAATCTGGTGATCCCGCTGGGATTCGAACCCAGGACCACTACATTAAAAGTGTAATGCTCTACCAGCTGAGCTACGGAATCTACTTTAAATTAAAATGTTTCGTTTGCCTTAAAGTGGTGCAAATATAGGAGTATGCGAGTTGCCATGCAATTTTTTTTTAGGCTATTAGCGTAGTCTATTGATTTATAAGGGTATTAATTGTAGATTCAAGTTTGAATGTAGATATACGCGCTTTTTAAACTATAGAAAATTGTAAATTGATACGCTTTAATTGTTCACATTAATTCAAATCCCATGTTTCGCTATCTTCTTTTTTTCGCTCTCCTATTTGGATCTCCTTGTTGCTTTGCGCAAAATGAACCGTATTTAAATCAGCAATTGCCGCTAGAAACAAGGGTCAAAGATCTGCTCAAAAGAATGACGTTAGAAGAAAAGGCGTTACAGATGAATAATAATGCGCCGGCAATAGACAGGCTAAAGGTTCCGGCATATAACTGGTGGAACGAAGCCTTACATGGGGTAGCAAGAGCAGGATTAGCTACTTCATTCCCTCAGGCTATTGGTTTGGCCGCAACTTTTAATGAAAAAGGAATGTTTACCATGGGAACAATGGTGAGCGATGAAGCTCGTGCAAAACACCACCAATTTGTAAGAGAAGGAAACCGAAAAATCTATACAGGTTTAACTTTCTATTCGCCCAATATTAACATTTTTAGAGATCCACGATGGGGACGGGGCCACGAAACCTTTGGCGAAGACCCTTACCTTACCGGTAAGCTCGGGGTTGCCTTTGTACAAAGTATGCAGGGCGATAATCCCAGATATTTCAAGACCATTACAACAGCAAAGCATTTTGCAGTGCATAGCGGACCAGAGCCGCTTAGGCACGAATTTGATGTTGAACCAAGTAAACGAGACCTCTGGGAAACCTATCTGCCAGCCTTTAAAATGCTAACCCAAGAAGGCCATGTGTATTCTTTTATGTGTGCCTACAATAGCGTTTATGGCAAACCTTGTTGTAGCAACGCCTTTTTATTGAATGATATTTTGCGCAATAAATGGGGCTTTAAAGGTTTCGTAGCTACCGATTGCGGTGCAGTATACGATTTCTTCATGTTCCACAAAACGGCAAAAGATAGCGTAGAAGCGGTAGCTCAGGCCATTAGAGCGGGTTCAGATAACCAATGCTGGGGTTATGGAAGCTCCGTAATCCCTGCCATTAAACAGGGTTTATTAAGAGAAAGCGAACTCGATACCGCTGTCGCCCGTTTATTGCGTGCAAAATTTAAACTTGGGGTTTTTGATTCTGAGGATTCTAATCCTTATTCGAAAATTCCTTACTCGGTGGTTAATAATGAAGCTCATCAGTTACAGGCACTTCAAATGGCCAGAGAATCGATAGTGTTGCTTAAAAATTCAACCAATTTACTTCCACTTAAAACCAACCTAAAAAGCTTGGCCGTGATTGGGCCCAATGCCAATGATGCACAAATTTTGTTGGGCAATTATAATGGTACTCCTAAACACATCGTTACACCCCTAGAAGGGATCAAAAATGCTTTTAAAACTACTACTATACGTTATGCGAAGGGATGCAATGTAATTGATACACCAAATTATAAGTATCAGAAAGATTTCGCTGATGCGATCTCTGCTGCAGCAAATGCGGAAGTTATTGTTTTTGTGGGAGGAATTTCACCTCGACTAGAGGGCGAGGAACTCAAACTAAAAGTACCTGGTTTTTTGGGAGGAGATAAAACCGACCTTAATCTGCCAGCCATCCAAAACAAATTACTCCAAGAGCTTAAAAAGTTAGGTAAGCCCATTGTTTTGGTATTGCTTAATGGAAGCGCACTAT
This sequence comes from Pedobacter sp. NO84, assembly GCF_059703915.1. Taxonomy (NCBI): domain Bacteria; kingdom Pseudomonadati; phylum Bacteroidota; class Sphingobacteriia; order Sphingobacteriales; family Sphingobacteriaceae; genus Pedobacter; species Pedobacter sp. NO84. The sequence continues at coordinate 1,288,514 of NZ_AP046575.1, read as the reverse complement.
CCATTAATTGGGAGCAGGAGAACATGGATGCCATTGTAGAAACTTGGTACGGAGGCGAGAGGGGTGGCGAAGCATTAGCAGATGTGCTTACAGGTAAATACAATCCCGCTGGGAGGTTGCCCATTACCTTTTATAAATCCATTAATGATATCCCCGCTTTCGAAAATTATAGTATGGAAGGCAAAACATACCGATATGTTAACAAACCCGTACTTTATCCATTTGGCTACGGATTAAGTTATACGCAATTTAAGTATAGCGATTTAACTCTTTCGACGCCTATACTTACTGCCAAGAAACCTTTGGAGATTAACTTTAACTTAACCAATATAGGCAATTACAATGGCGATGAAGTGGTACAGCTTTACATCAAACAAGTGGGTAAAGATATGCCACTTAAAGAACTGAAGGGCTTTAAACGGATCTATTTAAAAAAGAATGAAAAACAACGTGTTTCATTCAAATTAACTCCTGCTGATATCCAGCATTATAATGCTAGCAAAGATGAGATGCTTACACAATCAGGCAAGGTACACCTCTTAATAGGCCCTTCATCAGCTAAAGCGAGCTTAATTGGGAGTTTTGAGTTAAAATAACCGATTAAGATCTGAATAAGGTATTCATTACGTAGAGGCCAGAGCTATCAAAGCCTCTATGTGTTCTATGTTTTATGTGTTTGAATACGGATGCGCGCTACACTTCTTCCCGCTTTTTCATCCCAATATTGTACAGCGCAAATCCCATAAAGAGAAAGAACATCACCCCTAAAATCTGATAACCACCCTCTCCAAACCACCTTATAGAATCAGGACCAATGTCTATTTTGCTCAAATTATCGCGCACCGCCGGAATAACCATCAGAACAGCTACAATTACACCTGCAATAGCACCCCCAGCAACCAGCCCCGTGGCAAATAAATTTCCTGGAGCTATATCGTCATCTTCATCTGCTTTATTTTTTTTCTTTTCACGCCAGTTTACTAAACTTTTAATTGCACCGCCAGCAAAAATCGGTAGCGTAGTAGATAGGGGCAAGTAAGCACCCACCGCGAATGAAAGGGCATTAATGCCGCAAAGTTCTATCGTAATGGCTATAAAAGCACCGATTAACAATAATTGCCATTCAGGTTCATTCCCTAAAATCCCTTTAACTAATGTGGCCATTAAGGTTGCCTGTGGGGCCGAAAAGGCTTCTGTTCCAATCGCGTGATGTATGCCCTGACTAAGCATTTGAGCTGTTGGTGTATCTAATATTTTTACCGTAAAACCAATTACTATCGAAGATACAATAGCACCAATAAATAGGGCTATCTGTTGATATTTTGGAGTAGCCCCAACCAAATATCCTGTTTTTAGATCTTGAGAAGTAGCGCCGGCATTTGCAGCTGCGATACAGATCATTCCACCAACTACCAAAGCCATAGGTTCGTATAACTTACCGGTCCACCCAACGGCAATAAACACTAAACACGTGCCCATAATTGTAGCAATGGTCATTCCCGAAATGGGATTGTTACTATTGCCAATCAAGCCAACAATCCGACTTGAGACTGTTACAAAAAATGCTCCGAACACGATCACAAGTACGCCAATGATCAATTTGTTGAGGATGCTATCACCAGGTATCTGCGGCAAAACTGCCATTAAAATAATCAACATCAGACTTCCAATGGCCACTACTTTTAGCGACAAGTCTCTATCGGTTCGTTTGGCAACCTTTCCTGCTTTCACCTCCTTAATAGAAAGCAAACTCTCTTTAAATGATGAAATAATGGTGGGGATGGTTTTAATCAAGGTTATAAATCCACCAGCCGCCACTGCGCCCGCTCCAATCTGTTTTACAAATGCCTGATAGATTGCCCGGGGGTAATCAGCAAAGGTTTGTGTTATTGGATCCCAATTTCCTGCCCCTCCAGGTTTGGTTAGATCTGCCAGCAATCCTAATTTGTATAATTGTTTGGCAGCAGTTAACGGATCTATTAAGGTAGACAATAGTGGAATTAAGGCTAACCAGGCCAATACCCCACCAGCAACCAATATGCCCGAAATTTTTGGCCCGATAATATAGCCAATACCCATATATTCAGGAGTAATTTCGCCGCTAACCTGGGCAGATGGCAAGTATTTGCTAGTTTGTTTCGATGCCCATGTGGGTACTTCGGCAATTACATGGAATACCTTTTGTAGCAGCGCATAGGTTAAAGAAAACCCTAAGCCCCAGAATGCGGTTCGAGCAAAACTGCCGCCTTTCTCGCCAGCCTGTAATACCGACGCACAGGCGGTTCCCTCTGGATAAGGAAGGTTCTCGTGCTCTTTTACGATTAACGACCTGCGCAATGGGATCATCATTAGCGTTCCCAAAATCCCGCCAAGGATAGCTAGGATCAAGATGGCCATGTAATTAAAATATACTTCGCCAGAACTCACCCCATTTGAACCTGCACTTAAAAATAAGAAACCGGGTAGGGTAAAAACTACACCGGATGCGATCGATTCACCAGCAGATCCAGTGGTTTGAATAATATTGTTTTCTAGAATAGTTGTTTTGAAAAATTTTTTGCCCAATGTAATAGCTAAAACGGCAATCGGAATAGAGGCCGAAACACTTAGTCCCGCTTTTAGTGCTAAATAAACTGTTGCCGCTCCGAAGATGATACCCGCAATTGAACCTAATAAAATAGATTTTATGGTAAATTCTGCCATATTGCTTTCAGCGGGTACAAATGGCTTAAATTCTTCCTTACTCATGTATGATTAGTTTAGTTAAGATAAACTTACTAAAAATAAGCAGAAAGCGAAAAGTAGATGCAAATGCTAAAGTTTGTTTTATGTACATAAAGTGTGAAAAGTAGCCATTTTACTCGTTTTTCGGATTTAGTCTTTTAAGCTTAAATAAGTATCTTCGCCACAATGAAAAACAAGGCCATATTTTTAGATAGAGACGGTGTGTTGAACCATGAAATTTACGATTACATCTGTAAAGTTGAAGACTTTGAAGTGTTGCACTATCAAATTCCCGTACTCAAGCGTTTTTATGATGAGGGTTATATACTAATCGTGATTACTAACCAAGGCGGAATAGCGTTGAACCGTTATACTGAAGAAACATTAGCAAAAATGCATCAAATTCTATTTAGCGCTTTTGAAGCTAAGGGAGTAATTATTACTGCTGCCTATCATTGTCCACACCACCCATCGGTTTCGGTCTGTTTGTGCAGAAAACCTTTACCTGGAATGCTTTTGGAGGCCATTCATGCCTATAATATAGATCCATCTTTATCCTTAATGATCGGAGATAAGCCACGAGATCTTCTCGCGGCCGAAAAAGCGGGTGTGAAAGGGATTTTAATCCAACCTGACGAGCAATTAAATGAGGTACAAATCAGACAAGTGTTAAACGACAAACTCTTTTTAGCGAAAACTTAATTTTTTTTTAAAAAAAATTAGGTATTCGATTTTTTCTATTTGTACATTCGAGATGCTTTTTATAAATCTGTGCTTCATCAAACAAATAATTATTTCAAATGTGCGGTATTTCCGGGATTGTAGGTAAGGGAACGAGCGAACAGCTTGGTAGGATGGTATGTGCCATGCAACATCGGGGCCCCGACGATGATGGGGTTTGGGGAGAAGAAGGAGTGCAACTTGGGATGGCAAGATTATCTATTCAGGATCTTAGCATGGCAGGCCATCAACCCATGATTTCAGACGATGGGAGATATGTGATCGTATTTAATGGAGAAATTTACAACTATCACATTCTTAAAAAAGAGTTTTTATCAGGCGAACAATTTAAGTCCAATTCGGATACTGAAGTTCTTTTAAAACTTTATGCAAAGATGGGCAAAGATTTACTTCAGCATTTGAGGGGGATGTTTGCTTTCACAATATGGGATAAAGAAACAAAAGAACTGTTCGGTGCCAGAGATAGAATGGGAATAAAACCCTTTTTATATTACAAAAAAGACGGTCTTTTTGTCTTTGCCTCAGAGCTTAAGGCGATTCTCTCTTCTGGATGGGTCAAAAAAGAGATCAATAAAAAAGGACTTGCTGATCTCTTTTTATATGGTGCGGTTCAATGGCCTGATACCATGATAACTGATGTGATATCTCTAGCGCCTGGAAATTATTTTATATATAAAAACAATAAATTAACTATAGTCCCATATTGGGAATTTCCTACTACCATCAACACATCCATTTCCTTTGAAGAAGCCATAGAAAAATTCAAAAGCTTATACGAAGAGTCTGTAAAATTAAGAATGATTTCTGACCGAAAGGTGGGTATTTTTTTAAGTAGTGGCATAGACAGTGTTTCTATGTTAGCCAACTTGAGGTCACAAAATATCGATAATATACGAACCTGTACCATCGGATTTGAAGATAAACACAAAAGATTTTTTAGTGAAATAAAAAAAGCAAAAGAACTTTCTACTCACTTTGGCTATGAAAATGATGCCGTATTGATAGGGTATGAGGATGTGAAAAAAGATTTCGACAAATTTATTTTTGCACTGGATCAACCCTCAGTGGATGGGTTGAACACATATTTTGTTTCTAAAGCTAGCAAGGATTACCTAACCGTGGCCTTGAGCGGACTAGGTGGAGATGAACTAATGATGGGTTATCCCAGAAATCTCAATGCGTACAATTTCCTTTCCAGAAAATCAACCACCAATATATTTGGGGATTCGCTCTTAAGAAACAGATTGTTCCACGATAAAAACACTAAATTTTTAAACCATATTAATAATTTAATAGGGGGGAGCAAAAACGAAAAATTTCAATATTTGGGACACCGCTTTATCATTTCGCCCCATCGGGTTTCAAAATTATTAAATAATGATTATGAATTAACCGAACCCAATCTAATCAAAGATTTTTTCAAATTTGATAATGGTAATTCAATGTCGCTGAGCAATAAACTTTCCTATTATGAGATAAGGTCATATATGCTAAGTCAGTTGTTGAGAGATATGGATACCGTTTCAATGTCCCAATCAATAGAGGTAAGATTTCCTTTAATAGACCATAAGATAGTAGAACTACTATTCTCTTTGCCATCTGAGTTTAAGTTCAGAAAAAGCAATAAGGTAAATCACAGTACAAGCTCTCAAAGTTATGAAACTACGGGCAATAAACGTATTTTGATCGAAGCCTACCGATCAGAATTACCAGCAGGTTACCTTGATCAACCTAAACAAGGTTTTCAGTTACCTGTGTATGATTGGGTTGCCAAAGCTTTAGATTCAGAGATAATTTCAATTCTAAATGAAAAAGAAAGTAGCGAATACTTTAATAGAAATGCTATTCAAGAAAAAGCCGACCAATTTATGGCAACCAAACAATTAGATACTGAAACATTTCTTATAGTTGTATTTTTGAAGTGGCTGAAAATGATCAATCAATTGTAGTTCCGCGCAGAAAATCTAAACGATTAGCAGGGAATTTCTAATTTTTTTTCAAAGCCTATTTTTCCAAGCAAATACCGTCAAGATCTTTATAATGACCAAACTATCTTCTTTATTTAAGAAAACCATGGAGACGCTTGAGACCCTTAAACAACAGGATGCTGTTTGGTACAAGGGTTTAAACGTTGGAGATCTGCTAGTTGCCGAAATCATGGCAAATCAATTGAATAAGAAAAAAGACGGTCCAGGATTATTCTTTAAAGTTAAAAATGTAATTAAATCCAAGAAAGATAGGTATGCACTTTCTTTTAAAGAGAAATTGCCGGATAACTATATGCTCGTTTTTGTGAATGAGACCTCCCAGTGGAATAACATCTACCCTGTAGTGCTAGATCTAGAAAAGCAGCATATTAAAGTTGTTGTCCTATCTACCAAGCCAAAATTGGTAAATAAGCTTATCGGTTCGGGAATTAGTGCAGGATTAATTAAAGGTTTTTCTTATAAAATATCTGAATGGTTAAAACCGAACGTTTCAAAAGATGGACCTTTGGCTACTATCCAATATTATCTTCCCCAGGTTAGATTTCTGGAGAAATATATAACTAAACTATTTTTGGCAAAGCGCCCAAACTATGTCTTAATCGGCAACGACAATACTTTCGAAGGGAGGCTCTTTGCCAGTCTTGCAAAGAACCATCATATTCCTACTGGTATGATCCAACATGGGGCATTAGATAGAATAAATCCTTTAAATGGTCGTATTCTCGTTGATCAAATCTTCGTTTACGGCCAAAAAGCTTCGTTAGAGCTAGAGCATCTAGGTATTCCTACTTCGAAGATAATAATATCCGGATGGCCCCAAAAAGGCCAGCAGATCAACCAAAATGACGAAAGTCCTTTTTCATTTTTTAAAGATTTTGTAGTTACAACCTTTAGTGGTCATGGCCATAGCGTCAGTAAAGAACATCATTTTTTAATCATCGAAAACCTAAAAAAGTTGCAACAGGAACTTAATCTAAATATGTGTATTAAGCTGCATGCAAAAGATGATAAAAGTAATTACGTAGGCTTTGATCCCAAAAAGACTCTTATTTTAACCAATGATGATCTGATAGACCAAAACATATCTTTTTATGGTTTATTAGCCCAAGCGTCAATTGTAATTACAGGTGCAAGTACCTCTGTTCTCGATGCCTTATTAATTGGCACTCCGGTAGTCTCGCTCGACCTTCTTAATGAATATGGGGATGTGGGGTTCATCAAAGACGGATTAACATTTCATGCCAGTAATTATGACACATTTAAACAACATGTTAAACATTTACTGGATTTAAAATCTAATGGAACAGCTGATATCTTAGGAGAAAAGAAAGCACTTATAGAGAAATATTATTATAAATTTTATGATAAAAATTATGCTCCAGAGGAATCTATAAGTAAAGAAATTTGTTTAAAAGCCGGTTTAAATTGATTTTCGTTTAACAGCTAATACTTAACAGTATTCAGTTGGCAATGCATTTTTCCGCATTACAACTAAGGGCGTACACTTAGGTGTCTAAGGCGTCTCAGGTGGTGAAATACCAGCTGTGCTAAGATGGATATATCTATTATAAAAAAGCCCCGGAATTTATCCGAGGCTTTAAATATCTATACGAGGACTTAACAAGCCTCCGGGAACTCATTAATTACTTTCCAGCTCCTTTTGCATGATCAGCTAAAAATGTAGCTAAACCACTGTCCGTTAAAGGATGTTTTAATAGGGCGGTTATTGCAGATAACGGGGCAGTAATCACATCAGCACCTAATTTAGCACAGGCAACAATATGTAATGGACCACGGATTGAGGCTGCTAAAATCTCTGTTGGATAGCCATAATTATCAAATATCAAACGGATATCCTCAATTAATTGAAGTCCATCAGTAGAAATATCATCTAGGCGACCTAAAAAAGGTGATACATACGTAGCACCGGCTTTTGCTGCCAATAAAGCCTGTCCGGCCGAAAATATTAACGTACAGTTAGTTCTTATTCCTTTTTCTGAAAAGTATTTAATTGCCTTAATGCCGTCTTTTATCATCGGTACCTTAACAACAATCTTAGGGTTCAATGCAGCTAAAGCTTCACCTTCTTTTATGATACCATCAAAATCAGTGGCAATCACTTCAGCACTAACTTTATCGTCAACGATATCACAAATGGTTTTGTAGTGTGCTATTACTTTTTCTTCACCAGAAATCCCTTCTTTAGCCATTAAACTCGGATTAGTGGTAACACCATCCAAAATGCCTAAATCTTGTGCTTCTTTAATCTGATCTAGATTTGCTGTATCAATAAAAAATTTCATAATCCCTTAAATTCCCTTAGGAAATAGTTAATGTGAGAAGAATCCCTGATTATTACGTCGCCCCTTCAGGGGGTAAGGGGAAAAAAATGGGCAAGCAACTTTTATCGCACCGCTACAACCTTCTACCCTTGCTGTGTTCCCACCCTGGGGGAGTTCAAAGGGAGCTGATCGTAAAAGACTTGCCCGGCACAAAGGTAGAAAAAGCAAGCGTTTTACGAAAAGAAATGTGGTAAATTTTAAATCAATTCTTATTGAATTGATTTATAGATGATTGGCATGGAGCATGGAGCAAGAGGTATCAGAAATGTAGCTTAAATCAAGGTATTCCATTCTAAAAAAGAAAGGTTTTGCGATAACTGAGCTCCAGGTCCCATGCCCCACGCTAATTACTATGCATAAATAGTATTATTCCATTTTATCAAATTTATAATTGACATCGATTTCATTTAACAAAATGACAAATATCTAGTACGATATGATACAAAATATGATTATATCTCAAAAATATTACCGATAACGTAATTTGCAATTAAATTTGATTATCTTAGTGTTTCCTATACACTAACTACTAAACCAGAGAGAACACAGATGGAAAGCTTGAATGAACACCAAGGACTATACCGTAAAAGTTTCGAACATGATGCCTGCGGCATTGGCTTCGTAGCGCACGTAAAAGGGCGAAAATCGCATCAGATTATTTCAGACGCCATCACCATTCTCGAAAACCTCGACCACCGTGGTGCCTGTGGCGCCGAAACAAATACCGGAGACGGCGCGGGAATTATGATCCAAGTTCCCCATGAGTTTCTTTTTGATGAATGTTTAAGAACAGGTTTCAGCTTGCCTCCGTATGGAGACTATGGTGTAGGGCAACTTTTTTTGCCAAAAGAAATTAGAGCTAGAGAAGAATGTAGGGAAATTATCTATCGCACTGCAGAAAAATTAGGACTTGAGGTATTAGGATTTAGAAAAGTACAAATCGACACTACTGATATCGGTGATATGGCGCTCTCCGTAGAACCAGAAATAGAACAGGTGTTTGTAGCAAGACCCTATCATATCGCCGAAGGAGCGGATTTTGAACGTAAACTTTTTGTACTTAAAACTTATCTCACTAAAACCATCTATAATACGGTGGCGGGAAGTAAGGAAGATTTTTATATCGTTTCCTTTTCTTCACGGACGATTATATATAAAGGACAACTTACATCTTTACAAGTTAGAACCTATTTTACAGAATTGAGTGATAAACGCATGGTTTCCGCATTTGGACTGATCCATTCGCGTTTTGCAACCAATACTTTTCCATCGTGGCGTTTAGCACAACCTTTTCGTTTTATAGCCCATAATGGCGAAATCAATACCCTTCAAGGAAATTTGAACTGGTTTAGATCCAGCGTTAAGTCTTTCGCCTCACCGTATTTTACACCCGAAGAATTGAACATGATTCTTCCCGTTATAGATGAGACACAATCAGATTCTGGATGTTTAGACAACGTAGTTGAATTATTACTCCATGCCGGACGTTCTTTGCCTCATGTGCTTATGATGCTTATTCCAGAAGCCTGGGATGGAAATGATGATATGGATCCGATCAAAAAAGCATTCTATCAATTCCACGCTTCGTTAATGGAACCATGGGATGGGCCTGCTGCTATTGCGTTCACAGATGGACGTTTAATCGGTGCCACATTAGATCGCAACGGTCTTCGTCCATCTCGTTATGTTTTAACCAGCGACGACCGGGTAATTATGGCTTCAGAATCTGGAGCATTGGCTATCGATCAGAGTACGGTGATTGAGAAAGGAAGGCTTACTCCAGGCAAAATGTTTGTTGTAGATATGCAACAGGGCCGCATTATCAGTGATCAGGAAATTAAACAACAGGTTTGTGGTCGCAGGCCATATGCCGACTGGATTAATCAATATCAGATTAAATTAGAAGAATTGCCAGAGCCAAGGGTAATGTTTACCAATTTGGCCGAGGACTCGATTTTTAAATACCAACAGGTTTTTGGCTATAGCCGGGAAGATATTGATATGCTCTTAAAACCTATGGCGATAGAGGCAAAAGAGGCAATAGGTTCGATGGGAACAGATACACCCTTAGCCATACTATCAAAGCAGCCACAACATCTATCAAATTACTTTAAACAGTTGTTTGCACAGGTAACTAATCCGCCTATTGATCCTATTCGCGAAAAAGTAGTGATGAGTTTGGCCGGTTTTATGGGAAACAATGGTAACTTACTAGAAGAAAACCAGATGCAATGCCATTGTGTAGGCATTAAACATCCCATTTTAACCAATCTCGAACTAGAGAAACTCCGAAGCATCGATACGGGTCTATTTCAATCTAAAACCCTACAGATGTATTTTAGGGCGAACGGAAACCCTGGCGCCATGCAAAAAGCGCTAGATCGCCTATGCCGTTATGCGGTTGATGCGGTTGAAGACGGTTTTCAGGTAATTGTACTATCCGATCGCGCAATAGACTCGGAACATGCCGCAATACCATCGCTTCTGGCCGTTTCTTCGGTACATCACCACCTGATCAGAAAAGGATATCGCGGCGCCGTTGGAATCGTAGTTGAGGCTGGCGACGTGTGGGAAGTCCACCATTTTGCTACTTTAATCGGCTTTGGTGCCACTGCAGTAAATCCTTATCTGGCCTTAGAAACCATTCGCAGGTTTGATGCAGAAAACGGAATAGCCCCAGAAAAACTCATCGCCAATTACATCTATGCGGTTAATAATGGATTGTTAAAGATTTTCTCTAAAATGGGAATTTCAACCCTTCAATCTTATCACGGAGCACAGATATTTGAAATATTAGGCATCAATGAACAGGTGGTTAACACACATTTCACCGGAGCGGTTTCCCGCATAGGCGGACTAGGACTGGATGAAATTGCACAGGAAACATTAATCAAACATCGCCGTAGCTTCGGACCAAAAACGCAGGCGGAACCTATTTTAACAGCAGGTGGAACATATAAATGGCGTAGAAGGGGAGAAAAACACTTGTTTAACCCAGAGACGATCCATTTATTACAGAGTGCCACCAGAAAAAATGATTACGCAACCTTTAAGCGGTATTCGAAATTAATTAATGAGCAAACACAGCAGGCCTACACCATTCGAGGATTGCTTGAGTTTAATTATAGTAGACAAGCCATAAGATTGGAAGAAGTAGAATCAACCGAATCGATCCTAAAAAGATTTGCAACTGGCGCCATGTCATTTGGATCAATTTCTCACGAAGCCCATTCTACCTTGGCAATTGCCATGAACCGCATAGGCGGAAAAAGTAATACTGGCGAAGGAGGTGAAGATGAAATGCGCTATCAACTGCTAGAAAATGGCGACTCGATGCGCTCTGCTATTAAACAGATTGCTTCGGCACGTTTTGGAGTTACCAGTTATTACCTAACCAATGCCGATGAGCTTCAGATCAAAATGGCACAAGGGGCGAAACCAGGTGAAGGCGGGCAACTACCAGGGCACAAAGTGGATGATTGGATTGCTAAAGTTCGGCACGCCACACCAGGGGTAGGACTAATATCGCCTCCACCACACCACGATATTTATTCTATCGAAGATTTAGCACAGCTGATATTTGATCTTAAAAATGCCAACAGAGCTGCCAGAATTAACGTTAAGCTCGTTTCTAAGGCAGGAGTAGGTACCATTGCCGCGGGTGTTGCCAAAGCCCACGCTGATGTAATCTTGGTTTCTGGTTACGATGGGGGAACGGGTGCATCCCCACTAACATCTATACAACATGCAGGTTTACCATGGGAATTAGGCCTTGCCGAAGCCCATCAAACCTTAGTAAAAAATAGATTAAGAAATAGAGTAGTGGTGCAAACCGATGGTCAGCTTAAAACTGGTCGTGATATCGCTATCGCTGCGTTATTGGGTGCAGAAGAATGGGGAGTAGCCACAGCGGCATTGGTAACATCTGGATGTATCATGATGCGTAAGTGCCACCTCAATACCTGCCCGGTTGGAGTGGCAACACAGGATCCCGCATTGAGAAAACTATTTACCGGCGATGCGGATCATGTAGTTAATCTGTTTTATTTCTTGGCCGAAGAACTTCGTGAAATAATGGCCGAATTAGGTTTTAAAACCGTTAATGAAATGATTGGTCAGTCGCAAATGCTCCAAACACGAACAATAAATGATGCGGATTGGAAGTTAAAATACGTTGATTTAGCACCCATTTTATATAAAGAACCAGATCATGGCTTGCCATTATATCAAACAGAATTCCAGGACCATGGATTGGATGCTGTTTTAGATCATCAGTTGATTGAAAAAGCACAACCAGCTATTTTAAATAATGAGCCTGTATTTGCCAATTTTGAAGTGAAAAACACTGACAGAGCCTTGGGAACGATGTTATCCAATGAAGTCTCTAAAGTACACAAAGGAGCAGGGCTACCGCAAGATACCATCAATTTCAAATTTCATGGCTCTGCCGGACAAAGTTTTGGTGCTTTTGCAGCGAAGGGTTTAACTTTATCACTAGAGGGTGAGGGTAATGATTATGTAGGCAAAGGGCTTTCAGGGGCCAAACTAGTAATCTATCCTTTCGGGAATATCAATTATGTACCCGAACAGAATATCATAATTGGAAATGTGGCGCTATATGGCGCAACTTCTGGCGAATTATATGTAAGAGGAAAGGCAGGGGAGCGATTTGCGGTACGAAACTCGGGCGCAACAACTGTTGTAGAAGGGGTTGGCGATCATGGTTGCGAATACATGACCGGTGGCGAAGTGCTGGTAATTGGAGAAACCGGCAGTAATTTCGCAGCAGGAATGAGCGGAGGAATAGCATGGATCTATGATGTAACCAAAACCTTTGCGAAAAAATGCAATCCAGAAATGGTTGATCTTGATCCCCTTCAGGCAGAAGATGAAGAACGCATTGCGGTTTTACTAAAAAACCATATCCGATTAACTAACAGTAGGGTTGCAGAGTTTATATTAAGTGATTGGGAAACACAATCTTCTCACTTTGTAAAAGTATTTCCTAAAGAATATAAAGCAGTTCTCTTACAACGTCAACAAGTTAAAATCAATTAAGATGGGAAAAGTGACAGGATTTATTGAATTCGAAAGAGTTTCGCCTTCGAAAGAAGAGCCCACCATACGCGTACAGCATTACAATGAGTTTTTAGACCCGCTCCCAGCAGAACAACTGAACAAGCAAGCTGCCCGATGCATGGATTGTGGAGTGCCTTTTTGCCAATCAGGCTGTCCGTTAGGCAATGTAATTCCAGAATTTAACGACGCTGTTTATAAAGGAGATTGGCTTAATGCTGCAGAAATTCTGCTTAGTACCAATAATTTTCCAGAATTTACAGGTAGGATTTGCCCAGCGCCCTGCGAAAGCGCATGTGTGTTAGGGATTAACAGATCACCAGTTTCTATCGAAGAGATTGAAAAACATATTATCGAAATTGCGTTCGATAAAGGATATATCAAACCAAATGCACCATTAATTAGAACGGGCAAAAAAGTAGCTATAATTGGTTCAGGTCCGGCAGGCTTAGCTGCGGCAGCACAATTGAACAAGGCTGGTCATGAGGTAGTTGTTTTTGAACGCGACGATGTTCCAGGGGGATTATTACGTTATGGAATTCCTGATTTTAAGCTACAAAAGGATGTGGTAACACGCAGAATTAACTTAATGGAGGAAGAGGGGATTGTGTTTAAATGCAATGCAAATGTTGGAGAAAACATTGAACTAAGTACGCTTTTGAGAGATTATCACGCTTTGGTTCTAGCCGGCGGCTCTACCATTCCACGTGATCTGAATACGTTACAGGGCAGATCAGCTAATGGGATTCATTTCGCCATGGATTTTTTAAAGCAGCAAAATAAACGTGTTGGGAATAGGGAAATACTAGAGAAAGAGCTAAAAGCAACAGGTAAAAACGTTATTGTAATTGGTGGTGGTGATACAGGTTCTGATTGCATCGGAACTTCGAACAGACAGGGAGCAAGATCGGTAACGCAGTTTGAGATTATGCCGATGCCACCGATAAGTAGGACAGAGCACATGCCATGGCCTCAATATCCAATGCTATTAAAGGTAACCTCCTCACATGAGGAAGGTGCTCATCGCAATTGGGCCGTAAATACGCAAAGATTTAACGCTGATGAAAATGGAAATCTAAAATCATTAAGTGTAATTGAAGTACAGTGGGAGATCGACGCAAATGGGAGGGCTCTAGGATTTAAAGAAGTGCCCGGCACAGAAAAAGAGTACCCTTGCGAGTTGGTATTATTGGCAATGGGCTTCTTGCACCCCCAAAAGCAGGGTTTATTAGAGAAATTAGGTGTTGAACTTGATGAAAGAGGAAACGTAAAAGCCATAGAAGGAAACTATCAAACCAATATTCCTAAAGTTTTTGCTGCTGGTGATATGCGCCGCGGACAGTCACTGGTAGTTTGGGCGATCTCAGAAGGAAGAGAAACTGCACGTAAAGTGGATGAATATCTAATGGGTTACAGCAAACTGCCATCAAAAGATGCGGTTGCGTATGCGTAGGGCGATACGTGTTTGGCGTTAAGCGATACGCGTTGGGGGTAAAGCGGTATTTGAGTTTGGCCGCAGATGAGCAGATCTGGTTAATCTAATCTGTGAGCGTTGGTCTAGATTTGAAATCCGACCTATGAACTGCGGTCCCGATAACTATCGAGATGCAATCCTCACAGTATTGCTGAGGGGAAACTGTCCTTCCCAAGCACCACTGTCTTTGCATTATAAACCTTATTGAAATGGAAAGCCTTTTTGGCGTTTGGGTTAGAAGGCAACCCAAAAAGCTTGGAATGAAAAGAAGGACTGTTTTAAGCGAAAAAGCCCAGGGCTTGATTTTCTTAGCTTCTATCAAAGTCAACCCTAAGGCATCATGCCATCTGCATTAAAATGCTCAACTCCAAGCGCCCACCCTAGACTCCTTCTAAATTACTCATTCCGTTTTAAACTCAATTCTTAATCCCGATATTAGAGCAATAACCTTATACCTGTTTGATTATGCCTAAAATCGACAATCCACACTCTGGGGATACACGCCGAGATTTCCTAAAGAAAACCTCGTTATTTACAGCCTTATCTTTAACACCACTAACGGTATTAAAAGCAGCGGATAACAAAGTTGATGAAAGGTTCGCTGAACTTTTCGAGAAAATCCCTTTAAACCTTAAAGTAAACCATAAATCCTATGCGTTAAAAATTGAACCAAGGGTTACGTTATTGGATTTGTTAAGAGAAGAGCTGCATTTAACGGGAACGAAAAAAGGCTGCGACCACGGACAATGTGGAGCCTGTACCGTACATGTTGATGGCAAAAGGATTAACTCTTGCTTAAGTCTTGCGGTAATGAATGAGGGAAAAAATATCACTACCATCGAAGGGTTAGCAAATGGTGAAGAACTTCATCCTATGCAGGCCGCATTTATTAAGCATGATGGTTTTCAATGTGGATATTGCACACCAGGGCAAATTATGAGCGCTGTAGCTTGTGTACGAGAAGGGCATGCCAATTCGAAAGAAGAAATCAGGGAATATATGAGTGGAAATATCTGTAGGTGTGGAGCTTATCCAAACATAGTTGATGCTATTGTTGAAGTTAAAGAGAAGGGAGCGCAACTATGATCAACTTCCAATACCTCAGAACTGCGGTAGTTAAAACGGCTATAGGTTTAATGGCCAAAGACCCAAAATCAGCATTCATAGCTGGCGGCACAAACCTCGTTGATCTTATGAAAAGAGGGGTAACTGCCCCAGAAAAACTGATTGATATCAATAATTTGCCTTTAAAGAAAATCGAGCTCATCAACTCTATTTTGCATATCGGAGCGTTAACTACCAATTCAGATCTTGCTGAAAATGCGCTGGTAAAAGAAAAATTCCCTTTGTTAATGTTAGCACTACAATCGGGTGCTTCGGCACAGTTGCGAAACATGGCTACCGTAGGGGGAAACGTAATGCAACGTACCCGATGCGGCTATTTTTACGATACCACGATGCCCTGTAATAAACGACAGCCCGGCAGTGGTTGCGCTGCGCTTGATGGTTACAACAGGATGCATGCTATCTTCGGCACAGCTCCAGAAAGATCTTCTTTAGAAAAATCGTGCATCGCGGTGCATCCAAGTGACATGTGCGTAGGTTTAGCGGCTTTAAATGCACAGATCGTAATAGCATCTGCCAAGGGCGAAAGAAAAATCAATTTCACCGACTTTCATCGCTTGCCTGGGGCCATGCCTGAAAAAGATAATAATTTACAAAAAGGAGAATTGATTGTTAGATTAGAAATTCCGGTTAATAATTTCAATAAGAATTATCATTATTTAAAAGTAAGAGACCGTTCATCCTATGCTTTTGCCTTAGTTTCGGTCGCGGCAGCACTCGAGTTAAAAGATAATACCATAGTTAATGCCAGATTGGCAATGGGTGGTGTGGCACATAAGCCTTGGCGGCTGACCGAATCCGAGAATTTCTTAAAAGGAAAAACAGCTAATCAGGCTAATTTTGAAGAAGCAGCTAGATTGGCGATGATTGGGGCTAAAGGATTCGGAGAAAATAATTTTAAGCTAAAATTAGCACCAAATTCCATCGTAGAAGCATTAACTGTTGCTAAAACTAAAGCGTAATGAGAGATTTATTTAGAGACGAAAATGATCGTGTTGATGGCATCGAAAAGGTAACCGGAAAGGCGAAATATTTTGCCGAGTATCAAGTACCAGGCTTAACCTATGGTGTGTTGGTTACAAGCAGCATTACCAAAGGGAAAATTACCAGCATCGATAGTAAGGCCGCATCTAATGCACCTGGTGTTCTAGGAGTATTATCGCACCTTAATAAACCTGCGGCTCCGGCTTACGAGCAAACTACCGGTTCGCCATTTAAAATATTTTACACAGACGAAATCTTTTTTAATGGTCAGCCTATTGCGATGGTTGTGGCCGACACCTTCGAACGGGCTACCTATGCAGCATCGTTAGTTAAGGTTGCTTATCAAAAGGCCGAATTTAACACCAACTTCGAAAAAAGTGTGATGGATACGGGTGCAAAGAAGCTTCAAGGCAATCCACCCTATGTTAGGGGCATAGCCGATGCTTACAAAACCGCAGAAGTTAAATTAGAGCAAACCTATACCATGCCCATAGAAACGCATAATCCGATGGAATTGCATGGTATGATTGCCGATTGGCGAGCAAACGATCAGGTTACCGTGTATGCTAAAACCCAAGGGGTGGTTTCAACCCAATCTACAATTGCCAGGGTATTTAACATTCCAAAAGAAAACATTCAGGTGAATGCTGAATTTGTTGGCGGAGGATTTGGGATGGCACTTAAAACATGGCCATTGGAAATAGCAACCGTAATGGCTTCTAAACATCTAAAACGACCGGTTAAATTAGTGATTACGCGGGATCAGATGTTCACTATGGTAGGGAATAGACCAGCCGCACATCAAACCATTGGCTTGGGTGCAACAAAAGATGGGAAAATTACGGGCATTACCCATACTGCTTTCGGTCAATCGTCAACATACGAAACCTTCACAGAGGGAGTGGTTAATATGAGTAAATTTATGTACCAATCTGATAATGTGAATACTAATTATTATGTTGTTCCATTAGATACTAGCGTTCCAATTTGGATGCGTGGTCCTGGTGAAGCTACGGGTGCTTTTGCCCTAGAAAGTGCTATAGATGAAATGGCGCATGCTTTGGATATGGATCCATTAACCTTTCGTATAAAAAATGATCCTGAAAAAGATCAGTCACAAAATAGGCCCTTTTCAAGCAAGTATATTAAAGAAGCATATGAACTGGGTGCAGAAAAAATTGGTTGGAAAAATAGAAAAAATAAACCTGGAAGCACTATTGATGGGCAATGGCAGGTAGGTTATGGTGTTAGTATCGGAGTTTTTAATGCAGGGCGAGGCAGGGCAAGCGTTAAAGGGATCTTAAAAGCGGATGGAACGTTGGTACTTCAAAGTGCGGTAACAGATATTGGTCCGGGAACAGGAACAGGAATGACCTTAATTGCAAGTAAATTAATGAATATTCCAGTAAACAAAATCAACTTCGAGTTGGGCGATTCTTCACTACCACCAGCGCCTAGTCAAGGTGGATCGGCTACACTTTCTACGGTTGGTACAGCAGTAAGTGACGTTTGTATGGCTTTAAAGGCTACTATAACAGAATTGGCTGCTAACTCCAATATGGATGCAACATCCAACTTTGTGGATGTGCTTAAAAAGAATAATTTACCAATGATTGAGGTTACAAAACAATCTCAGGCCAATACAGAAGGGAAAAACTATGCCATGTATTCGTTTTCAATCCATTTTGTGCAGGTAAGAGTACACCAATTAACGGGTGTAGTTAAAGTGAGTAAAATTGTATCTGTTGGCGATTCCGGTAAAATAGTTAGTCCGAAAACTGCCCGGAGTCAAATGATTGGCGGCGCAGTTGGCGGAATTGGTATGGCACTAACAGAAGAAGCGATTCTGGATAACAGGTATGGAAGATATGCAAACAACAATTTTGCCGACTACCATGTTCCCGTAAATGCCGATGTACCTGATATTGATGTGATTTTTATTGATAAGCCCGATCTAATCGTAAATCCTATGGGCGCAAAAGGAATGGGAGAAATAGCCTTGATCGGTTTTGCAGCAGCAGTGGCCAATGGTGTCTTTAATGCCAGCGGTAAAAGAATTAGGAGCCTACCGATTACGCCAGACAAGGTTTTGTTGGCTTAGTTTAAGTTGCAATTCATTATTTTTCACCACCTCAGGCACCTAAGGGCATCTAAGTTTACTTCCCCGAGCTGTCGGTCTGAGTTTGTCGAATAACTGAATACTGGAAATTGTTAACTGTAAACTTTTTCACCATCTCAGACATCTAAGGGCATCTAAGTTTCTTCCCCAAGCTGTCGGTCTGAGTTTGTCGAATAACTGAATACTGGAAATTGTTAACTGTAAACTTTTTCACCATCTCAGACATCTAAGGGCATCTAAGTTTACTTCCCCAAGCTGTCGGTCTGAGTTTATCGAATAACTGAATACTGGAAATTGTTAACTGTAAACTTTTTCCCCATCTCAGACATCTAAGGGCATCTAAGTTTGTAGGTTACCATTCGACTCTTGGGCTTCTGGACTTCCGGACTTTCTGACTCCCCTACAAACTACTTTTCACTAGGGTTTTTCTTTCCTATCGCTAATTTTTCCACGGTTTTTTCGATACGATCTAATCTAGTCTTTTCCTGTTTTGCAGTTAAAACCCATAGTACGTATTCTTTGCGGTTAGAGTAGGAAAGCTGTTCGTAAAAGTTTAATGCAAGCGGATTTGTTGTAAGAGCCAATTTTAGATCTTCAGGTAAGATTACGGTTTTGTTGGTAACGTCGATATAATTTCCAAAATCACTTTGTGTGATCTGGGCATTACCCTGGCCGGAGCGTTTTGTAGCGCTTTCTGGTTTTATCCTTATGGCGGTCCATGTTTCATTAATTGCTGCTGATGCACAAGGAGTGAGGTTCAATGCTTTTAATTCGTCCCAGCTTTGCATTAGATTTAAATCGCCAGCCAATTTAGATTTTGCTTTTGGGTATAAAATCCAGCAAATCAATTTTTCATCAATTAAATTTATTTCTGCCGTCAGGGCATCAACCATATCCTGTTTGTTTATTGCAAAAACAAGAAGGGCATTCATGTTTGTTGATTCATCAAAAGAAAACCCAATATCCCCAGGTACTGATCCGAAAATTTCAGTAAAATTAGCTGGGGAGTTGATGATGTTAACCCAGAAGCCTGACTTGATGTGAAGTTTCTTTAAAAGTAAGTTTTCCATAAGGGATAAGCGTTAGGCGTTAAGCGATAAGCGTTAGGGGTTAAGCGTTAGAGTAAGTTATTACCCATCATTAAAATATTCTCATATCTCTTGTCTCATATCTCATATCTAATTCAGCTTCAATTTCGCGAAAAAGTCCCATAAAACAATACCTGCGGAGATTACGATATTAAATGAATGTTTGGTTCCAAACTGGGGTATTTCTATACAATGATCTATTTGTTGCATTGCCTCATCACTTACCCCATTTACCTCATTACCAAATATAAGGGCATATTTTTGATCAGAAGATGGGGTAAATAAATTAAGCATGGTACTATTTTGAGCCTGTTCTATAGCAATGATTACATAACCGTCTTGCTTTAATGAATCAATGGCCTTTAAGGTATCATCAACATATTCCCAATCTACAGCAAGAGTAGCCCCTAAAGCGGTTTTCTCTATTTCACGATGTGGAGGCTGCGCTGTTATTCCACAAAGCACTACTTTTTCGATTGCAAATCCATCCGCAGTGCGAAATACCGATCCAACATTGTGCATACTCCTTACATTGTCTAGCACCACTACAACCGGCAATTTTTCCTGTTCCTTAAATTCTTCGACATTTACCCGATTAAGTTCGTCTAGTTTCAGCTTTTTCATCACTTTTTAGCTAATTCGTTGAACTCCATTTCCAATCTGATGGATATAAATTGTAGTAGGATAGCCAATCCTCTCCACATAATAATCGGTTAGTTTCTTTGCAAAATCCTCTTCGGTGCCTTTTTTAAGCAAGGCTATAGCACAACCACCAAATCCTGCGCCTGTCATCCTTGCGCCAATTACATTTTCGTAATCCTTACAAAAATCAACAATCGTATCAAGTTCTACTCCTGACACTTCATACAGTTCTCTCAGCGATTGATGAGAGGCGTACATTAACCTGCCAAATTCGTCCAAATGGCCCGAATTAAGCGCTTTAGCTGCCAAATTTACCCTATCATTTTCTTTAACAACATGGGTAGCTCTTTTTAAGATCACTTCATCTTTAATCAGGTAACTGTGCAGCGCGAATTTTTCGGCGGTAAGCTCACATAAATTATTGATATTAATTTCTTGTTGGAGTGCTTTTAAAGCTACCCCGCATTGTTCGAACCTCTCATTATACTTTGATTCTTCTAATTTTCTGCTTTTATTGGTATTGATGATAGCCAACACATAATCGCCTAGTTCACAATCTACCACTTTATATTTTAACGTATCACAATTTAGAACCAAGGCTTTGTTAGCTTCGCCAAATGCTACTGCGAATTGGTCCATAATGCCAGAATTTAGTCCTATAAAGTTATTTTCAACTCTTTTGGAGAGCTTAACTAACTCCAGTTTATCATGACCAAGGTGATAATAATCATTTAATGCATAGGCAGTTAAAACCTCAATAGAAGCTGATGAAGATAAACCCGCACCTATTGGAATATTGCCGTAGTACAATAAATCCATCCCACCAGATAGCCAATCAAACTGATGTAGTTCATGAAAAACTCCCAGCGGATAATTAAACCAGTCGTTCCCTGTCTTGGTATAGTTTTGTTGAATTGGAAATGATTGCTCTTCTTCAAAATTAACACTACTAAACCTAATAACCTGGTCATTATTGGGTGCCATCAATAACCATGTCCCGGCGGTAATAGCGCAAGGCATTACCAAACCACCATTATAGTCGATATGTTCTCCGATTAGGTTTACTCTGCCAGGAGCAAAATAAGTTGCCGCTGGTTGCTGTTTATATTTCTCTAAAAATGTCTCAATTAATTGGTTCTCCATAAAAAATATTGGCAGATTGAAAGTTAAAATTGTAAATTTAGCCGATGGCCTAAGATACAATTTATGATCCCGACATGATTAAATTGTTATAAAAAAAATAGATGGAATAAGTAATTGCCATTCCGACCAAAATAAACCATAGATGAAAGTAAAGCAAATAAATACAGGGATTTTTATTGAAGAAAAAGAGGTAATTGCAGTAGAACTAACGAATGATAAGGGTAGCTATGTTAAAATATTTAATTACGGTACTATCATTAGCCACTTTATAATTAAAAACGCCGAAGGAAAAACACAGGATATTGTACTGGGATTCGATGAATTCGAATCATATATCAGCCCTGCGTACAAATCGAACTATCCTTATTTAGGTGCAATAATTGGCCGCTACGCCAATAGGATAGCGAATGCAAAGTTTAGCATTAACTCAAACGACTATCAGGTAGCTAAAAATAATGGCAACAATTGTTTACATGGAGGAAACTCTGGTTTTGATAGTAAAATATGGGACATTATTGAAGTTAATGAACCTCGGGCAAAGGTTACATTTCAGTATTTAAGTTTAGATGGAGAAGAAAATTTTCCTGGAGATTTAGGCATCCAGCTTTCTTTTGAGTTAACAAATTTCGATGAGCTAATCCTAAGCTACACAGCAGATACCGATGAGGCCACTGCAGTAAATTTAACTCACCATAGTTACTTCAATTTGTCTGAAAGCGGCGGAAAGATCACTAACCATATCCACTATATGAATGCCTCCCATTATTTAGAACAGAATTCTGATTCGGCAGCAACGGGAAACCTGATACCGGTAGATCATACGCATCACGATTTTAGAGAGGGAAAAGCAATAGGCGAGGGCTGGGATGAGGAATTAGGGTATGATCAATCCTATGTATTAGATAAGGAGTATGGGGCATTAACTTTGGCAAGTAAAACCATAGAACCTAAAACCCGACTTACTTTATTGGTATACAGCACCGAACCCGTTGCACATTTCTATACAGCGAAATATTTAGATGTTGAAAACGGAAAACAAGGTAAACATTACCATCCATTTGAGGCCTTTTGCGTAGAAACCCAACATCATCCCAATGCAATAAACATTCCTCACTTTCCAAATACGATATTAAGACCTGGCGAAATTTATACTCAAACTACAATTTATAAAGTTGTAGTATAAGTGTCTTTGTTTGTTTAACTTAAATTTAAAAAGTTATGTTCACCATCGAAGAAATCCAACTAGCAAAACAACGCATGAACTCTGGTGCAGATTTCCCCAAATTTGCTGCTGAGCTGAAGGCAATGGGCGTAACCAGATCAGATACCTATGTTATAAATGGCATGGCTATTTATTTTGGTCAAGGCGATGAAACCGTTGAAGGCCACCCGGTCTACGAAAGTTTATTGATCGAACCAACAGTTTCCGTGCAAGAATTTAAGGATGCCTTAAAAGCCAACCAACAAGGCGAAACAGATTTTCAGACTTTTTGCAGAGAAGCCGCCTCTTCAGGGGTCGAAAAATGGATTACCGATCTCAACGCAATGACAGTTACTTATCTGGATGCTGCCGGAAATGAGGTGTTGAAAGAAAATATTCCCCTACAGAGAATAATTGTAACAAATATGTTGGATAAATAATATTTTTTGTTCAAATTGGGATGAATCTAATTTCTTGATGAATTACTTCATTAGATCAACAGAGAATAAATGCGCTCAAAATCTATATTCAATAATATCATTAACTTTTTATTCCATAAACGCACTATCATTTGTGTTTACATCCTGTTGGCAATTGTTTCTACACTTAAACAGTATTTGCACGGATCGTACAACAATTACTTGATTTTTAAATATGTCTTTTGGCATACATGGGAGCAAAAACCACTTTATAATTTGGATACCGAATACTTGGACATGAACCATTATGGTCCTTTTTTTTCGATTATAATTGCGCCCTTTGCTATTTTGCCCGATTGGCTAGGTACACTGCTATGGAATATAGCAAATACTGTGGTTTTATTGATAGGAATTTTTTCGCTGCCCTTACCCAATAAGTACCTTAAATTGATCGCATGGATCTGTGCGCATGAATGTTTAACCTCTCTATTTTCGTTTCAGTTTAATGTAGGGATAACGGGCCTAATTCTCTTGTCGTTTGCTTACATGGAGAAACAAAAAACTATTAAAGCGGCTTTTGTAATTGCAGTCGGTTTTTTGGTAAAATTATATGGCGTTGTTGCCCTTGCTTTTTTCCTATTTTACAAAAAGAAACTCAATTTTATGGTTTGGCTGCCAGTAACATTGATTGTACTCTTCTGTTTACCGATGTTGATTTCAAGCCATTCTTTTATTATCAAGAGTTATCACGACTGGTTCCTTTCGCTCACTGCAAAAAATTTGGATAATGAAGTTAATCTCATGGCAGATATCTCGTTTCTAGGCTTTGTGAGGAAAACCTTTGGATTACACATCCACGTTTTATATGGTTGTGCATTTGCAGGCTTACTCTTATTAATAGTACTAATGCGTACTAAAATGTATCAATTTAAAACCTATCGTCTATTAATTTTAAGTTATGTGCTCTTG
The DNA here is from genome assembly GCF_059703915.1 of Pedobacter sp. NO84. NCBI lineage: Bacteria > Pseudomonadati > Bacteroidota > Sphingobacteriia > Sphingobacteriales > Sphingobacteriaceae > Pedobacter > Pedobacter sp. NO84. The sequence continues at coordinate 1,264,479 of NZ_AP046575.1, read as the reverse complement.
TGTTTGGTGCTCTTTAATACAAACGTAGAGTCGCCAACTTACATTATTGGATTTTTAGGTTTAGCCATATGGTTTACCCTCGTAGAAAAATCAGCTTACACCTACTTTTTATTGATCTTCGCCATCATTCTAACGAGTTTTTCCCCATCCGATCTTTTTCCAAAGTTCATAAGGCAAACCTATGTTATTCCCTATGCGCTAAAAGCAGTACCATGTATCCTAATTTGGTTTGATATCACCTATAGGTTATTATTCATTAAGTTTAAAGAAAGACAAGAACTGGAACCCACAAATGCATAATACTGGGCAAAAAAATACCACTTGGGAAGCATTTTGGAAGAAAAATCCAACTGGATTTAATTCTACTATGGCACAATCAACTTTGTTCTTTGCGAAAAAGTTAAATGAGGTTTATCCAATAAAGGATACTGATCGCTTTTTGGATATTGGCTGTGGACCGGGATTTTTGATTGATTATTTAAAAGACAAGTGCGAGTTTGTTCATGGAACAGATATTTCCGAAAAATATATAGAAATATGTGAAAAGGCTTTTGCGCCTTATAAAAACACGAAGTTTAGTTTAAGCAAGGTTTATGATTATAGTCAATATCATACCCTCATAGTAGATGAACACATAAACAGGGTAATTTTTTTAAGTATTCTTCAATATTATTCCTGTAAAGAAGAAATTAAGAAATTGATAGAGAGTTTAAAGAAAGCTGCAGAGCAACAGCCCTTTAGTTGTTTGTTGGCAGATATCATTCCAACCAAACATTCAACATTTGGGGATATCTTTAGTATTGTTAAACATGCCATTAAGAATGGATATACCTTAAAATTTATTCGATTTTTAGCTTATGCGATGTTTTCAGAGTACAGGAATATTAAGAAAAATGGTTTTTTACAAGTTGAAGAATCCTATTTTATCCAGATAGCTGAGGAAATGAAAATAGACCTTAAAATTATAAAAGATTTAACCATGCATACAGGCAGATATAGTGTTTTAATAGATTTTAAATGAAGAAACTAGTATCCATAGTAATTCCGGCCCATAATGAGGAAGAAAATATTATCGTTATTGTAGATAGGATCGATAAGGTGTTTCAAACTTTAACTTATGATTATGATATTTTAGTAGTTGATGACGGTGGAACAGACAAAACCCTTGCGGTAATTGAGGAATTAGCTAGAACAAAAAGTAATTTTTATTATATCGAGTTCTCCAGAAATTTTGGCCATCAACCAGCGCTAAAAGCCGGCCTAGATTTTGCCCAGGGCGATTGTGTAATCTCATTAGACGCGGATCTACAACATCCACCAGAGCTTTTTAAACAAATGCTAGAGAAATGGGAGGAGGGTTACGAAATTGTTTATACCCGTAGAAAAGAGGATAAATCATTATCTCTAAAGAAAAGAAAATCATCCTATTATTTCTATAAGCTGCTTAATTCTCTATCTGACATTGAGATTGAACCCGGAACCGCTGATTTTAGGTTAATCGATAGAAATGCCGTAAATATTTTTAAAAACTTTAAAGAAAATGATCTCTTTATTAGGGGATTGGTTAAGTGGCTTGGGTTTAAACAATATGCAATAGATTACGTTCCTGAGAAAAGATTCGCTGGTGCCAGTAAATATAATGTTTCTAAAATGAGGCGTCTGGCTATCCAAGGTGTAACTTCATTAAGTGTTAAACCATTGCATACCGCAGTTTATCTCGGCTTCTTTTTCTCTTTTACCTCTTTGTTTTACGTACCTTATGTGTTCTATTCAATTTATATCGGACAAGAGGTTAGTGGTTGGGCATCTTTGATAATGACGGTTGCCTTTTTCGGCGGATTACAATTAATTATTTTGGGAATTATTGGTATCTATATTGGAAAAATGTTTATGCAAACTAAGAACAGACCTAATTATATCATCCGATCATCCAATATTCCAGGTATCATTCAGTGATTTTATTAAGTTTTGATATTGAGGAATTTGATATGCCATTTGAGTATGGTAAAACGATTAGGTTCGAAGATCAGATCAATATCTCCGTTACCGGAACACACGCAATTTTAGATCTTTTAAAGAAACACCGGTTTAAGGCTACATTTTTTTCGACGGTAATCTTTGCAGAAAATGCCCCGGAGGTGATGCAAAGGATCAAAACCGAAGGTCATGAATTAGCTTCACACAGTTATTTTCATTCACAATTCGAAATTAAAGATCTTATAGGTTCAAAGCAAAGGCTCGAAGAAATCTTTAATGCGCCAATTTATGGCTTCCGAATGCCAAGAATGATGCCCGTTGACGAGAGGGAAATCGCTACCGCGGGATATGTGTACAATAGTTCTATCAATCCAACTTTCCTTCCCGGAAGGTATAACAATCTGAATATTTCCCGTACGTACTTTAAGAATGAAGGAGTGCTTCAATTACCCGCATCAGTTAGCCCATCGCTAAGGATTCCCTTGTTTTGGCTCTCATTTCATAATTTTCCGTTGTGGTTTTATAAATATTTAGTGGGCAAAAGCATTAAAAAAGATGGCTATTTAAATATTTATTTTCATCCATGGGAATTTACCGATCTAAAGGATAAACAACGTTTTGGCTTTCCGAGTTATGTGAGCAGAAATTCGGGCCATAAAATGATTGAAAGAATGGATCTGTTTCTCTCGTGGCTTAATAAAAAAGGTTACCCCAATTGCACTATTTATGAGTTTGTTAAAAATTTGGAAAGCACTTAACGCCAAACGCTTATCGCTTTACGCTTAACGCAACCGTTCACTTCACCGTCTTAAAGGAGAAATACGTCTGATAAAAATAACTAATCAGTGATAAGAAGATAATGATAAATGCCTGTGATAGGGTAGGCCAAAACTTAAGATAGCCAATTAGCAAGTGCAATAAAGAATAATCTAAAAATACATTGGTTATGGCTAGTGAGGCATACCTAACGAACTGGGTTTTGCCCTGAAGATTAGATTCCTGAAATACAACGAATTTGTTTAAACAAAACCCTACCGGAAAACTAATAGAAAGGGCAACCATATAAGCAGAAATATATTGCGTAATGGTAAATCCAAAAATACCGATGGTGTAACGGTCAAATAAGAAGTGGTAGCTAAGATGAAAAACAAGTAGGTTCAACAGTGCATTACTTCCTCCACAAACCGCATATCTAAAAGTTTGTAATCCAATGTACTTTCTAAATGGCGGGTAAAAGAAGTCGATGAACGTTAACAATGCATTTTTAACTCTCATTTCGATTACGTTAATCTTTCCAATACCGTTTGGATTGCTTTTTCTACAATTTCATTAGGGTTACTGCTAAACTCGAAATTTACTCTACTCGCCAAAATAGCATTGATCGACAGTGCTTTATGTCCTAAGGTCTTGGCCAATGCATAAATTCCTGCAGTTTCCATTTCGAGATTAGTAATTCTATATTTTCCCTGCTTAAAACTATTTAACTGACCGATAAAATTAGGAACTGCATTTTTAGCACGTACCTGCCTTCCTTGTGGAGCATAAAATCCAGGAGCCGTAATGGTGATTCCCTGTTCCATACCAGCGCCGATAGTTTGGAGCAATTTATCGTCTGCAGCAGTTAAATAAGGATTAATTCCTTTAATATGAGAGAAATGCGATTTAATACTGTCAAGCAAACTATGTTCATCGCCAGAGATCTGGTGGATATAATAGTTCATCAGGGCATCAAACCCCAAACCAAATGAAGAGGCCAGAATTGTGCCCATAGGGATGTCGGGTTGTACTGCCCCAGAAGTACCGATACGGATAATATTCAATGATTTTAATTCATCTTTAATGACCCTTGTTTTAAAATCGATATTAACCAAAGCGTCCAGCTCATTTAAAACGATATCGATATTATCGGTGCCAATACCCGTAGAGAGAACGGTAATACGTTTTTTACCAATATAACCGGTATGTGTAATAAATTCTCTTTTACCTTTCTTTAATTCTATGGAATCGAAATATTTACTTACTTCGCTTACCCTGTCTAAATCGCCTACCGTAATCACTGTATCTGCAATATCTTCGGGCAATAAATTTAAGTGGTATATGCTTCCGTCTGGATTAATGATCAAATCAGCTTCTGATAGTTTCATAATATTAAAGTTAAGTGGGGTAGTCCATGGACCATGGTCTATGGACTATCGTCTATTGTCTGTAATATATCAAATTGTAAACAAATAGTTAATGGTTATTCCTTCAATTTTTTCAAGTTTCCCTATAACTTGGTTTAGATTTGCCTTTCTAATTTCAAGTTTCAATGAGCAATGGTTATTAAAATCTTGCTCCATTACCGTTAACTGTTCGGTTTTTACAATGCTCATTACGGCGTTCATCGCTTCATAATCAAACTTTAGTTCATACACATCGTTAACGGTTTTGCTGATGATCTCATTTGCACGGATTGCTTCAACCGTAGCCATTTTATAGGCATTAATTAATCCGGGCACACCGAGAAGTGTTCCACCAAAGTAGCGGACAACAACAACTAACACATTTGTAATTTCTAATGATAAAAGTGTATTTAGAATAGGTCTCCCTGCAGTGCCCGAAGGTTCTCCATCATCATTTAACTTAAATATGGTTCGATCTGGACTAAGCCGCAAAGCCCAACAAAAATGTCTGGCTTTTGGATGTTGTGCTTTTAGGTCTGCTATAAGATTTTTAATCTCGGCTTCCGTTTTTATGGGGTAAGAGTAACCTATAAATTTACTGCCTCTATCCCTAAAAACACCTTCTGAAACTGTTTTTATGGTTTGATAGGTATCATCGAACAGCATGTAATTTAGACAAGGTGATTAAGGTTATAGCTACTAGAGCTAATAACAAACCAAAATAGTTGAGCTTGGTTAGTCGTTCTTTAAAAGCAAAAATTCCGATTATGCTTCCCAAAATAATTACTCCGATGTTCATTGTAGCGAACACAATAAAGGGTTGATCAGCCATTTCTCGGTGGGCCTTTAGGTAGAACAAAATGTTACAAAAATTAAAAAAGCCGAGCACCCCACCACAAAAGAAATTTACAAGTTGCAGCTTGGTTTTTTTTATAACAGCGAGATATAAAATATAGGCTAGGGATAGTAGAAAAGCCAAACAAAATATTAGAAATAGTGAGGTAGTGTACGATACCGTTGTTATTTGGCTTACAAATTTAAATAGCACATCGATTACACCAAAACCTATAAATACCATGAGTAAATAAAGCCAACTATTTTTAGAGGATAGATTTTCACTTTTTCGATAAAGCGTACATACAATGGCTACAAATCCAAAAATTAATCCCACATATTTTAACCGATCAAAATGCTCATTAAACAGAAAATAAGCGGCGCAGAGCGAAATAAATAGCGATAGACGTTGGGCAACATCTGTTCTCGCAAGTCCTGATTGTTGAACCGCTTTACTTTGCATTAAAAAAATAAAAGGGAGCAAAATACCGAGTGCTATAAAAACAAATAAGAAATTACCAGCGGCGATTGAAGAAAAATCAGGTTTAAGAAAGAAAATGCTCAATATAATAGCGAATAGGTAATTCCATGTAACTGCTTGCATTACATTAATCTGATAGCGCTTTGCTAATTTTAACAAAACACCAACAATTACACTGCTAATAATACTTAATACTAAATAGATCATGATTTTGAGAGTGGCGTAAACACCGTTAGTTTATCCTCGCCTAATTGTAATTGGCTCGCTATAGTTCCAGTTAATTCTGGGGCTTTAATGCCTTCATTCCATGATGCTTTAGCCGTAAAGACCCTCGCTTCATCCCATAGTTTGGCAGTAATAAATTGATTTAGAATTTGTGTGCCCCCTTCAATTATTACAGACTGGATATCCATCAAATATAACTGAAAAGATAATTTTTGTGCAAGATAGTAATTCATATCTTCCATTTGCACAAAATGAACAGTACCATTTACCTCTGTTTTTATTTCATTAAAGATAATGGTTTTAGCTTCATCATTAAAAATATGATATGTATTTGGGACGTCCAGGTTACGATCTATCACTATCCGGGTGGGATTTTTTCCACTCGTGGTGCGGTTAGTTAACCGAGGGTTATCAATTAAAGCTGTTCGTTTACCAACCAATATGGCATCTTCTTCACCTCGCCAGTGTTGCGAGAATTGTTTCGCTTCTTCACCCGTAATCCATTTCTGTGAGGGATTTAGTGGAGCAAAAAAGCCGTCAGTAGTTTGTGCCCATTTTAAGATTATAAATGGACGTTGAGAGTTGACTCTCGTAAAGAATCTTCTGTTTAAGAAGCTACATTCTTTTTCCAAAATACCTGTTGTTACACTTATTCCCGCGGCTTTTAGCTTTTCAATGCCTTTCCCGTTCACGTCAGCAAAAGGATCGGTATTGCCGATAACTACTTCTTTAATTCGATGTTTAATGAGCAGATCTGCACAGGGCGGAGTTTTCCCGAAATGGGCACATGGTTCTAAATTTACGTAAACAACCGCATCTTTTAGCAAGGATGGAGCAAGGTCTCCGAATTTGGCAACTACATCATGGATGGCATTTACTTCGGCATGGGCCTCTCCAAATTTTTGATGATAGCCTTCCCCAATAATTAAACCTTCATTTACAATTACACAACCTACCATTGGATTTGGACTTACATTTCCCATTCCCAATGCGGCCAGCTCTAAACAACGCTGCATGTAAAGTTCATTCGTCATTAAGCAAAAGTAATTTAATTATCACTACACAGGTTTAAATATTTGTATTATGATAAAATAAGTTTCTCTATTTTTACACCAATGACATTAAGAGATGTAGCATCAAAATTTAAAAGGGATTTAAGCTCAATTTATGGCGATGAAGAAAGTTTTTCGTTGTTTTTGATTGCAGTTGAATATCACTTGAATTTAAATAGAAATGCGTATCAATTAAAGAAAGAAGATAAGGTTTCGGAGGATGGGGTTATCAAGTTAGAACACTTGCTCAATAGACTTCTGACCGGTGAACCAATTCAATATATTTTAGGCGAAACCCAATTTTATGGCCTAAATTTAAAGGTAAATCCAAGCGTTCTTATTCCCCGTCCGGAAACTGAAGAGCTTGTAGATTGGGTGCTAGAGAAGGTTAAGAGGTGGGTCCCGATAGCTATCGGGATGGGAATCCATGAACGCTTATCGCTCAGCGCCCAACGCTCCACCATTCTCGACATTGGCACCGGCAGTGGATGCATCGCTATTTCGCTCAAGAAAAATCTTCCTCAAGCATCCGTTTCTGCATTGGATATTTCATCAGCAAGCATTGCGACAGCGAAAGAAAATGCAATCCTCAATGATGTTGAAGTTGAATTTATAGAACAGGATATTTTCGATATCCAAATCGCTAATCGCTATGCGCCATACACGGTTATCGTTAGCAATCCACCTTACATAAAAGAAGAAGAAAAAGCACAGATTCACCAAAATGTGTTGGCTAACGAACCGCATCATGCTTTATTTGTAAGCGATGATAATCCTTTGCTTTTTTATAAAGCAATTGCAGATTTTGCCTTAAAAAATCTTGAACCAAATGGATTGCTATTTTTCGAAATTAATGAATATTTAGGTAAGGAAACCGTAGATATGCTTAAGGATAAGCAATTTAGAAACATAGAGTTAAGAAAAGATATGCAGGAGAAGGATAGGATGATTTGCTGTAAAAAGTAATCCATACATTTAATAGATGAAAAAAAATTTAGCGAACATATATAAAGAATCTGTCCTAGAAAATTTAAGCTGGGCGATGTCTATTATATTAACTTTAGTTATAGGATATTTTTTTGTTTTTAATTATCCCAAACTTAAATTTTTTGGTGATTATAAGTTTTATTATTTAATTCCATTGCTAATTGCAGGAATAATACGCATATGGAAGCCAAAGTTTGGCTATGTGGTTCATCTCTTAATATGTTTATTCATTCTTGGGTATCTAATCTTTTCGTAGAACGCATCAAATTAGCTTCCGCCATCCATCTCACATCTCCCATCTCATATCTCAAATCTCTCTAAGCTCTAGGATGAAAAGTGGTGATTACCTCTTTCAAATAATCCCGCTCTAGATGGGTATATATTTCTGTAGTGGTAATACTGGCATGACCAAGCATTTCTTGCACAGCGCGCAAATCGGCACCGCCTTCTATTAAATGGGTGGCAAAAGAGTGCCGCAGGGTGTGTGGGCTGATGTTTTTATGGATGCCAGCCCTTTCTGCGAGCGACTTTATAAGTGTAAAGACAGAAATTCGCGACAATCGGCTACCCGACCTATTCAAGAAAATATAATCTTCGTGACCTTTCTTAATGGTCAAATGAACTCTAATCTGACTTACATAGATTTCTAATAATTTAAGGGCCACACTCCCAATTGGCACTAATCGCTCTTTATTTCCTTTTCCAACCACTTTTATAAATTCTGTTTCGGCATAAATATTCGAAATCCTAAGTTCAACCAGTTCAGTAACACGTAGGCCACAACCATACAGCATTTCAATAATTGCCTTGTTTCTCATCCCTTCAGGCTTTGAAGCATCAATTGCAGCTATAAGTTGATCAATCTCGTGAATATTAAGCGTGTCGGGCAATTTTCTGCTCAATTTTGGCGCCTCAAGTAGTGAAGTTGGATCTTCTACAATGATATTTTCCTGCATCAGGTAGGTGAAAAAGGATTTAATTCCAGAAATTACCCTGGCCTGGGTATTGGCTTGCATTCCTATTTCATTTAACCAACTCACAAAGGCGCGTAAATCAGCCAAAACAACTTTATTTAAAATTAAATCTTTATCTACGGCTAGATAATACTGGATCAATTTATCTACATCTGTAAGATAAGCCTGAATAGAATGCTCAGACAATGAACGTTCTAATTTTAAATAATCCTTAAAACCTTTAAGATAAGATAGGGTATTCATTCTTTTATTCAGTTTTTTTTATAACATTGTATCGTTATCTACTAGGGCTACTATAAGGTAATATTAAAGCACTCAAACCGCGAATGAAAATACAAATAATTAATGGTCCAAATTTAAACCTTTTAGGCTTGCGTGAACCAAGTATTTATGGGGCTGAGGGCTTTGATTCTTATATTTCTAAATTAAAAGAATTATTTAGCATCCTAGAAATAGATTATTACCAAAGTAATGTTGAAGGCGAGCTGATCAATAAGCTACATGAAGTAGGCTTTTCCTATGATGGAATCGTATTAAATGGGGGCGGATTTACCCATACTTCAGTGGCTTTAGCCGATGCCATTGCAGCTATTAAAACGCCTGTTGTTGAAGTTCATATTTCTAATATCTATGCCAGAGAAGAATATCGCCATATTTCTTTAACCGGAAAAAACTGTAAAGGGGTACTAACCGGATTTGGTTTAGATGGATACCGATTGGCAATCGAAAGTTTTTTGATTTAGATTCCGAGAACAGCTAAGTTAACCCAATTTTTCACCACCTAAGGTACCTCAGACGCCTAAGCGCCATTGCCACAGATGCACAGATTTTCTCCTTCAGTTAACATTTCCACAATGCGAGAGCAGCTAAGTTTCAGGAACTTCAGCCTTTGCGTTCTTGGCGCCCTTTGCGTAAAAATTTTTCACCATCTTAGACATCTTAGAACAGCTAAGTTTGATCAATTTTTCACCACCTAAGGTACCTCAGACGCCTAAGAGCGATTGCCACAGATGCACAGATTTTCTCTTAAGTTAATATTTCCGACATGCGAGAGCAGCTAAGTTTCAGCAACTTCAGCCTTTGCGTTCTTGGCGTCCTTTGCGGTTTACCATCGCCACAGATGCACAGATTTTCTCCTTCAGTTAATATTTTCACCATGTGAAAGCAGCTAAGTTTCAGCAACTTCAGCCTTTGCGTTCTCTGCGTAAAAATTTTTCACCATCTTAGACATCTTAGAACAGCTTAGTCCCTCACTCGAGTTGTCACCCTGAGCCTGTCGAAGACCTTCGACAAGCTCAGGGTGACAAACTTTAAAATTAGCTAACTGAATTGCCTTTGCGTTAGAAATTTTTCACCAACCTGTGTCTTTGCGTTCTCTGCGAAACCCTTTGCGCTCTTTGCGTTAATTAACCACATTAATTACCATTTCAAGTCGCTGTATTTTTTTAGCTTTTTAACAAAATAGCTCCAAACTATACTACTGTTATATACACCCGATAAATTTTTTAAAGGAATTTGCTCCCCTGTTCTTTTTGATCCAGTCTTCGTTAACTCTCTAAAAAAATGAAAGTGCGCCTTGGTGATTGCCATCGCAAATTTTCCCTTTCCACTAAGTAGAAATTGGAGCCAGGCCGCAAAATCGAACCATATTCTTGCCAGTATTTTTAAATAAGCCTCATTTTTAGGCAAATTCTTCTGCATAATCATCAGGTTATTCCTGAAATTAAGGTAAGTTTTGTAAGGATTAGTTGCATTTAACGTACCTCCGCCAACATGGAAGACCTCTGAGGAGGTGCAACACACAATCCTATATCCACAATTTTTTAAGCGCCAGCAAAGGTCAATTTCTTCCATGTGCGCAAATAGGTCGGCATCGAAACCCTTAACCTCGTTCCATCTGCTGCGCTTAATGAATAGTGCCGCGCCACTAGCCCAAAAAATATCTTCATCTTTATCGTATTGGCCATTATCCATTTCAAGGTGGTCGAAAATTCTGCCTCTGCAAAACGGAAAGCCATACCGATCCATGTAACCGCCAGCAGCCCCAGCATACTCAAATTTTTCTGGATGCAGCTGCCATTTTATCTTTGGCTGCGCAACGGCAATCATCTCATCGCTCTCCATTAAGTTGATCACCGGGGCTATCCAATTTCTTGGCACTTCTACATCAGAATTTAACAGAACGAAATAATCAGCGTCTACTTTTTCAAGAATATGATTATATCCGCCAGCAAAACCATAATTCTGATCGTTTATAATGACTTGAATTTCTGGATAATGCGTTGCTAAAAAAGGAACAGAATCATCCGTTGAAGCGTTATCTCCAATAATTATCCGAAGATTTGGGTATTCGGATTGGACAACGCTTGGTAAAAACTGCTCGAGTAAGCTTTTACCGTTCCAATTTAAGATTACCACTGCTACGCTGGGTATATGCTTATTAGCCATTTAGTTTCCACCTCCTATGGCTCCATAACCAGAAAGCTGGATCTCTATTTATGGTTTTTGTTAGCATCTCAAAAAATCGATCGGTGATTTGATGATCTTTGGTGCTCTTTGGATCCAAGCACAATGGTAAACAATCCACTACATAATAACCGGGCTTAACACTGGTTACATCAAAGTAAAAAACTGGTCTATTGGTTTGTAGCGCTATTTTTTCTAATCCTAACAGTACCGCAGTAGGCTGATTAAAAAAATTCAAGGTATATTGAGTTTCCTCTCTAACCGGGGTTTGATCACTAGCAAAACAGAACATAGTTGGGATATCCTTTGTGGCTACTACCGTTCTCAGTGTTTGGCGCATTGCAACAAATACATTGCCATAACGTGTTCTTATTTTATGGAACCACTTTTCGAACACTTCATCTGCTAGAGGCTTATAAATTACGTATTCTGTAGCGCTTGCATTTATGCCCAGTCCCAACATACAGAGTTCCCAGTTACCATAATGGCCTGTGCAGGCTAAAACACTTTCGCCCTTGTTAAAATAGGCTTCGATACGGTCGAGATTATTAAATTTTACACGTTTCTTTAACTGCGACCTCGAAATAGTCGACATTTTAATGATTTCGAAAATCAGGTCTGCAAGGTATTTAAAAAAGGTTTTTTCTATAGCAATAATTTGAGCCAAAGACTTTTTTGGAAAGGATTTCAGGAGATTATCCCTTACTACTTTTCTACGGTAGCAAATGATATAGTAGAGTGGGTAATACAGAATTTGAGCGAAAATGTGCAGTATAGGTAATGGCAAGAGCGATAAAAGATATAAAAAAAATATACCTATGTGCGAAAAGCCTTTTTTAATCATTAATTTGGACAACTAGAATGCAAACATAAAATATCAGATGCAAAGTTTAGCTATTTTTCCACTTTTTTATCTTCCTCCCGTAGCGTATTTTTCTAGTTTAAAAAGCCATAATTTAGATTTTTTGTTTGAACATCACGAGCACTTTCCAAAGCAGACCTACCGTAATAGAGCCAGCATCGCCTCACCCGATGGAATATTAGACCTTATCGTTCCCGTTGTGAAAGGAGCTAAAGTACATACCCCAGTTAAAGATGTTAAAATTAGCTACGATTTAAAATGGCAGCGATTACATTGGTTAAGTTTACAAACCTGCTACCGAAGTTCTGCCTATTTTGAATTTTATGAAGATGGCCTCGCACCGTTTTATCAAAAAAAATTTGATTTCCTGTTCGACTTTAACTTAGAACTCTACACTTGGATCCTAAAACAATTAAAGTGGCAACAAGAACTTAAATTTACTTCAGAATATACGAAGGACATTCCTGGAGAATTAGATTTCAGGACAAAATTTAACAAGAAAGAAATTCATTTAATCGAAGCAAAAGAATACTTTCAAGTGTTTAGTGACCGAAATTCATTTATTCCTAACCTTAGTATTTTAGATTTGTTATTTAACCAAGGTCCTCAAACAAAAACCTATCTCTAATGGGAAAAAATCGGCATAAACATAAAAAAAATTATTCACTGCCCTTACCAGGTACAAGTCCTGGAATGGTATATATAGATGAGAATTCCCTAAAACCTGTTATCAACCTCCATGCTTTTAATGCCCAAAGTTACCAAGTAAATACGTTGGATAATCTCCATAATCTTGCTGGGCAAACAAGTGATACCAATTTTACCTACTGGGTTGAGGTGAAAGGTTTTAACTCTGAAGATATGTTCGAAACCTTAAGTGTGGATTGGAACATCAATAAATTAATCTTAGAAGATATTACCAGAACATACCAACGGCCAAAATATGAAGAATATGGTAACTACGATTTCGCCGTTAGCAGAATGCTTTACTTAGATCAGGAAAATAACTTAGAAAATGAACAACTCTCTTTCATATTAACTAAAACTATATTATTTACTTTTCAAGATCAATACGGGGATTGCCTGAATCCCATTAGAGAACGTTTAGCTAGTGGGAAAGGTAACATACGGATAGGCGGCACCAGTTATTTAATGTATGCTTTAATGGATCTAATTGTTGATGAATATTTTGCTGTCTTAGGCAAATGGGGCGATGATTTGGATAAGATCGAAGATCGCCTGTTCGACAAACCCGACAAATCTATTATGTACGATACCCAGTTGATCAAACGTAACCTGATCACTGTAAGGCGCATTGCCTGGCCTGAAAGGGATAAAATGAACGATATTCTAAGAACAGACAGTCCACTAATAGATGAACAGGCTAAAGTTTACATTCGTGATGCCTATGATCATTGCATCCAGATTATAGATATGGTCGAGTCACTTAAAGAAATTTCGGCAAGTAATATCGACATGTACCTATCCATTATCAGTAACAGGATGAATGAAATTATGAAAGTACTGACCATTATTTCGTCGATCTTTATTCCGTTAACCTTTATAGCTGGTATTTACGGCATGAACTTTAGTAGGGAAGACCCTGTTACCGGTAAAATAATGCCAGAAAATATGCCGGAACTGTACCAAGAACACGGTTATGAATACACCATGTTTATAATGGGCTTAATTGCAGTGGTGCAAGTTCTTTACTTCTGGCGAAAAGGGTGGTTTAAGTAGATAGGAGTTTGGAAGATTGGAGTTACGAGTGGAGTTGGGGAGATGTCAGATAATTCCGTAAAAAAATTCCATCAATTATTCGGTAGATTGTGGGTGGGTAGGCATCATGCTATCCCATTCTGGAGGGAGGAACGTCGGGCAATGTGAAGGGAGGATTAGAATACTGTAAATTTTTTTAGGCGGTACAATTTACATCCACCCCCTTTTGATTCGCACGCCAGCGGGGGACACTGGGCGCCTACATTGAAGTACAAAAAAGCTAATCCTGATGCCTTCGAGAGCCCAGCCTGACATTGTTTAGACTCTTATAAATGGACTTAGTTTAACAAAGGAGTTAATGAGCGATATGCCCCAGCGTAACCGAAAAAAGTACCGTTTTAGCCAAAGATTAATACCTCTCTTTTTCGCACGCTATCCTTCGTATCTTTAGGATAAAAATTACCCATTTAGTTAATGAAATGGCGTTTCTTAACTGTTCAAAAATAAATTATTTCTATCTTAGCAACAGATGCAATCATTTGATTTAGACAAAACAGACGTTTCTAAACTAAAGCAGGCAATAAGTGGTGATAATGAGCTGCTTAAAGCTACGCTAGGGGAGTACCATGCCTCAGAAATTGCCATCTTATTTGAGAGCATCACAAAAGAAGATCGTCAGCGGATCATTAATTTGTTGGATGTAGAGACTGCTTCAGAAATCATTTCTGAAATGCACGAGGAAGCGCATCCGGAAGAACTGCTCTTGCAACTGCATCCTGATAAGCGTGCAGAAATTGTTGAAGAACTCGATTTTGATGATGCAACAGATATTATCTCGCAACTCGAAGAGCACGAACAGAAAGAAATTCTTGAGGATCTAAGTGAAGATAACGCATCAAGTATCCGTAATCTATTAAGTTACGACGAAGAGACTGCGGGCGGTTTAATGAATACCGAGGTAATCCGGATCAACCTAAACCTTACCAAAAAGGATGCGATTGACGAAATTATCCGCCAAAGCGAAGAAATCGAAGAATTTTATACCGTTAACGTAGTTGATGACAACAATATTTTTAAAGGCATCGTATCTTTAAAAGATATAATTAAAGCCAAAGGTAATGCCAAGATCACCGATATGGTAAATGCCGATGTGGTGTATGTAAAGGCTGATACGGATCAGGAAGAAGTGGCAAAACTTATTTCGCAGTATAATTTAACCAGTATCCCAGTAGTTGATGATGAAATGCGGCTTCTAGGACGCGTTACCTTTGATGATGTGATCGATGTACTGGAAGATGAGAATACCGAAGATTTTCTAAAGATCTCTGGGGTTTCTGAGGATGAAGAACTTAGTGGTAACTGGATCGAAGCGGTAAAATCTCGACTTCCATGGCTCATTATTAATTTAGGAACCGCATTTTTGGCCTCTGCGGTTATCAGGCATTATGAATATTTGACAAGTTCGCTGCCGGTACTCGCTGCATACATGGTAATTATTGCAGGAATGGGGGGAAATGCCGCAACCCAAGCATTAGCGGTTACGGTAAGACGTATTTCGTTATACGACTTAACCGATAATCAAGCCTATAGAGCGGTATTGAAAGAATTTACCGTAGGATTAATTAATGGAGCAGTTACCGGATTAATCGTATTCGTTTTTGCCTATTTCTTTGATTCAAAGCCCATGTTGGGATTAGTGATATTTTTGGCCATGACAGGAAATTTGGTGATTGCAGGAATTGCAGGCTCAAGTATTCCCCTGGTACTAAAAAGAGTTGGCATTGATCCCGCTATTGCATCATCGATCATTATCACGACATTTACTGATGTCTTTGGATTTTTACTTTTATTAGGACTAGCAAGCAAGTTATTACTCTAAACTAAATTTTTTATCATTTTATGCAAGAATTGAGACACGATTGGACCACTGAAGAGATTACCTCTATTTATAACAAGCCTTTTTTGGATTTGATATACGAGGCGGCGAGCATCCATCGTGAAAATGACGATTATTCGGAGGTACAGATCAGCTCCTTAATCTCGATAAAAACAGGCGGTTGTGCCGAAGACTGTGCCTATTGCCCTCAGGCAGCACGGTATCAGACCGATTTGGATGTACAAGCACTGATGAAAGTTGATCAGGTAATTGATGCGGCAAAATCAGCCAAAGCTGGAGGTGCTTCTCGTTTGTGCATGGGCGCGGCTTGGAGAGAAGTGAGAGACAATAGGGATTTTGATCGCGTTATCGATATGGTTAAGGCCGTAAACGAACTGGATATGGAGGTTTGCTGTACCTTGGGCATGTTAACCGAAAATCAGGCGCAACGCTTGGCAGATGCGGGTTTATATGCCTATAACCATAATTTAGATACCTCAGAAGAGGATTATAAACGGATTATTTCTACAAGAACTTATGATGACCGTTTAAATACCATAAAAAATGTGCGCAAAGCGAAATTAACCGTTTGTAGTGGTGGTATCGTCGGTTTAGGAGAAACTGTGGCCGATAGGGTTTCTATGCTGCAAACCTTGGCGAATATGGAAAAACACCCAGAATCTGTGCCAATTAATGCATTGGTACCCGTTAAAGGAACTCCTTTAGCTAATCAGCCCCGAATTGAAATTTGGGATATGGTGCGAATGATTGCCACCGCAAGAATTATAATGCCCAAATCTGTAGTTCGCCTCTCAGCAGGAAGAAATGAAATGAGTACCCTCGAACAGGCTTTTTGCTTTATGGCAGGTGCAAACTCTATTTTTGCTGGCGATAAATTGTTAACAACACCAAATCCAGCATTTGTGGATGATATGGCTATGTTTGAACTCTTAGGACTAAAAACAAGGGCTGCATTTAAAAACGGTCGGCCAGCTCCTATAACTAAAGACCAAGAAATGTTAGCGTAACAAATCTGATTGGCATTTATCAAATGAGGGTATAAACCAAATATTTTCAATTAGCGCAAAAAAAGGCATGGATAGCATAAACATTAAGAAATTAGCGCAAGCCTTAAATCTCTCTACATCAACTATCTCTAGGGCTTTTAGAGATAATAGTGATATTAAGGCGGCTACTAAAGCATTAATTTTAGCAAAAGCAAAAGAGCTTAACTACCAGCCAAATCATTACGCTAGTAATCTAAGAGAGCAAAAAAGTAAGACCATTGCAGTTATTATTCCTGAATTGGCCAATAATTACTTCTCGCAGGTTATCCATGGTATCGAGCGCATAGCGAGGGAAAATGGATATCACATTCTTATTTATGTTACCGATGATGATTTTACCAGAGAAGTGAGCTTTATTTCCCATTTACACAATGGCAGGGCCGATGGGATTATCATGTCTGTTTCTGGAGAAGCCAACGACCACGGTTATCTAAATAAATTTGGATCAAAACGCTTGCCGCTGGTATTTTTTGATAGAATCTACGAGGACATTTCTACCCCTAGGGTAATAACAAATGATTACGATAGCAGTTTTTTGGCTACAGAACACCTTATAGATCAGGGATGTAAGCGAATTGGATACTTCGTAATCAATAAAGCACTATCCATCGGAAAAACCAGGATGCAAGGATATACAGACGCCCTGGCAAAGCACAATATCGCATTTGATGAGAGTTTGATTGTAGACTGCAGCAACAGTTATGATGAAAACAGGATAATTATAAAAGAAGCGGTTACCAGATTAAAATTTGATGGAATTTTTACTTCCGTTGAACGTTTGGCCTTTGCAACCTATTATGTTTGTTATGAATTGGATATCAAGATTCCTAGTCAACTAAAAATCATTAGTTTTTCTAGTCTGGAAATTGCACCATTACTCAATCCATCTTTAACTACCATCACCCAGCCAGCCACCGCGATAGGTGAGGAGGCAGCCCGTTTATTGTTCAAAATCCTTTCGGGAAAAGTCAGTAAAAACGAACCAAATCAGCTCGTTTTGAACTCTAAAATCATACCTAGAAATTCAACTTCAAGAGGCCAAATATAGGCGTATAATTAGGGTATTTTCAAGTCCTTAAAAATTCAAAAAATTTAGTCACTTAGTGTAAAATACGCCGAATTTCGAGTCATTTTCGGGAACGTTCCCGAAAATTCATCGACTTTTTATGTTGAAAACTCGGGAACGTTCCCGAAAATAGGGGTAAAATATACTTAGTGTAAAAGTAACACTCTATATTTGAATTTTTAATTTTTAACTGCTTGATTAATAATTATTTATAAATTTTATTTTGTTAAATACAACAAACTTTTTTCGAAAAAATAGACACAAATTCTGCAATTTTCTAGTGCTAAAAATCGTTGAAAAAAAATAATTTCAAATTTATTTTGATTTATAATTAACAGGTGTAAATTAGACAAGTGTGTAAAACACCATAATATCTAACCAAATTTATAGACTTAAAAAAGCGTTGAACATGAAAGTATTTTACCTGTTAAAACAGGGGCTTTTATTGCTGTTAATTTTTTCTGCAATAATCGTAAAAGCACAAACCGGAACAGTGTCTGGAAAAGTGCTCGATGAAAAGGGATTACCTTTACCCGGCGCCTCTGTAGCAATTAAAGGAACAACAAAAATTACCTCTACAGATGCAGCTGGTAATTATGCAATCAATGGCCTAAGTGGCAGTGTAACATTAACTTCAAGTTTTATAGGTTACATTACACAAGAACAAACCGTAACGGTATCAGGTAACACCACCCTAAATTTTAAACTTGCAGTTGATCCAAAAGATCTTAACGAAGTTGTAGTTATCGGATATGGTACCGTACAGCGTAAAGAATTAACCGGCTCTATTACTACCGTAAGTTCAAAAGATTTCCAAAAGGGGACGATCATTACCCCCGAACAACTTATTCAAGGTAAAGTTGCAGGTGTGAACATTACCCAAAACAGCGGTCAACCCGGTGGTGGAAGCCAAATAAGAATCAGGGGTGGAGCTTCGCTAAATGCGAGCAACGATCCTTTGATAGTAATTGATGGGGTTCCCTTCAGCGGAAATAGCATCGGCAATGCGCCAAGCCCATTATCATTGCTAAATCCTAACGACATTGAAACCTATACCGTATTAAAAGATGCAAATGCTACTGCAATTTATGGTTCAAGGGCTTCTAATGGAGTAATCTTAATCACCACTAAAAAAGGAACAGCGGGAAAAGCTGCTTTCAGTTTTAGTACAAATAATTCGATAGCCAATGTGGCCAAAAAAGTAGATGTGCTTAGCGCAGATGAGATCCGTGCCTATGTGAATACAAATGGTACAGCCGCTCAAAAAGCTTATTTAGGTACCGCAAGCACCGATTGGCAAGATGTGATTTACCAAAATGCTTTTACAAGTGATAATAATTTGGGTATTTCAGGCACGTACAAAAAAATGCCTTATCGCTTATCTTTGGGTTACTTGGATCAACAAGGTTTATTGCTTACCGATAAGTTGCAAAGAGGAACCGCTGCATTAAATTTAGCTCCTCGATTTTTTGCCGATCACCTAAAGCTAGAATTGAACGTTAAAGCAGCTATAAGCAAGTCTAACTTTGCCAACAGTGGCGCAATTGGCAGCGCTATCCAATTCGATCAAACCCAGCCAATCTACGCAACCAATGTATTTGGTAACTATTTCGAATGGATCCAAGCAGGCGTTCCTAATCCAAATGCACCGAGAAATCCACTTGCTTTAATTGAGCAAAAAGCTGATATCGGTAATGCAAGAAGAAGCTTTGGTAATCTTAAACTCGATTATTCTTTCCATTTCCTACCAGAACTACATGCCAATTTTAACTTAGGCTATGATGTATCAAGAGGATCGGGATCAACTACGGTTCCTGATATAGCTGCACAAAGCAACTCAACAAAAGGATTCTTTCAAGATCGTTTAAACCGAGAATTCAGTAAAACATCAGAGTTTTATCTTAACTACGCACACACCGTGGCTAGCATTAATAGCCGTTTTGATGTAACTGCTGGTTATGGTTATTATGATATTAAGAACACTGATTATTTTTATAATTCATATAATGCTGCAGGTGGGCTTTTAGTAGCAACTACTTTCCCTTTCGCCGTGCAACAAAATAAACTTCTATCGTATTACGGAAGATTGATCTATACATTGGATGAAAAATACATCTTATCTGCAACAATGCGTGCTGATGCTTCATCAAAATTCTCGGAAGATAACCGTTGGGGATATTTCCCATCTCTAGGTTTTACTTGGAGAGTAATTAGCGAAGACTTTATGAAAGACAGCAAAGTTTTGTCTGACCTTAAATTACGTCTAAGTTATGGTGAAACAGGGAATAAAGACGGTATCGGAAATTATGAATACCTATCAAAATACTATGCCAACAGCACTACGGGCCAATATCAAGTAGGAAGTACATTCTACAACTACTATAGTCCAGCAGCATACGATCCAGATTTGAGATGGGAAAGCACAACCACCTATAATGCTGGATTAGATTATGGTTTCTTAAAAGGTAAAATTACAGGTGCACTTGATTTTTACTATAAAAAAACTAAGGATCTGTTAAGTTCAGTTGATATCCCGGTAGGTACAAACTTTAGCAATAAATTAACTACCAATGTTGGAAACATGGAAGTAAGGGGTTTTGAGGCGAGCATAAACTATAACGCAATCAATAACACCAATACCAATTGGGATTTCGGTTTCAACTTCGCCTACAATAAGAGAAAAGTAACCAACCTAACTTTAAATCCAAATCCAGGTGCTTCTTTGGATGCTGGAGATTTAACCGGAGGTACAGGAATACACTTGAAATACAATTCTGTAGGATACACTCCTGGATCATTCTATGTATACAAACAGGTTTACAATACTGCTGGCGCACCTCTTGAGGGAGTTTATGCGGATTTAAACGGAGATGGCGTTATTAACAGCAGCGACCAATATTTCTATCACTCACCTGATCCTAAAGTAACGATTGGCTTTAGTAGTTCGTTTACCTATAAAAAATGGTCTGTTAATACCGTAATCAGATCTAACATTGGAAACTACGTTTACGACAACGTTTCTTCAAACTTTGGCGTAAAATCTAACATCCTAAGTACACAGAGCATTATTAATAATGCTTCTAGAGATATTTATAATACAAACTTTGGGAATAACCAATACTTAAGCGATTACTATATGAGAAATGCCTCTTTTGTTAAAATGGACAATTTGGGCTTAGGATATAATTTCGGAAGGTTTTCGCAAAACAGTAAAGCCAACTTAAGGTTATCGGCCAACGTACAGAATGTATTTGTAATCTCTAAATACAAAGGGTTGGATCCTGAATTAACCTCTGGAATAGATTATAATCTATATCCAAGACCAAGGACATTCACTTTGGGAGTAAACGTTGGATTTTAATTAAGAATTAAATAAATAATGATGAAACATTCATATAAAATCATTTTGACATCCAGCATCTTTCTGATGTCATTAAATGCGTGTAAAAAAGACGCATTAAATTTAAAACCAACCAATGATGTAACAGCAGACAAGGTCTATGCCGATGCTGCAGGATACAAAAGCGGTTTGGTAAAATTGTACGCAAGTTACGCTTTAACCAGCTCTACCGGTTCTGATAACAGTGATCTAGGAGGTATTAACTCCGGGTTTTCGGATTTTTTCAGATTATACTGGACTTCTCAGGAATTAACTACAGATGAAGCAATTTGCGCTTGGAATGATACCGGTATCCCAGAATTGGATAATTCTACCTGGAATGCCGACAATCAATTTCTAAGAGGATTGTACACCAGGAGTTTATACGTGATTACTGTAGCCAATGAATTTATTCGCGAAAGTACACCAGAAAAATTGGCAAGTCGCAACATTACCGGTACAGATGCAGCAACAATTGCTAAATATCGTGCCGAAGCCCGTTTTATAAGAGCATACCATTACTGGGTACTGCTTGATGGTTTTGGTAACCCGCCGTTCATCACAGAAAATGATAATATTGGTAAGGATGCACCAAAACAAACTACTAGAGCCGCCATATTTGCCTATGTAGAGTCTGAGTTAAAAGCAATCGAACCTGATTTGGCAGATCCGCGTACCAATGAATATGGTCGTGCGGATAAAGGTGCAGAGTGGGCCTTGCTTGCCCGCCTATATCTTAATGCACAGATTTATACTGGAACCGCAAAATATACCGAGGCGATTACCTATTCTTCGAAAGTAATTGCTGCTGGCTATGCATTAAAATCTAACTACAAAGATTTGTTCTTGGCTGATAACAACCTTAATAATCTCGAGACCATTTTAACCATTAACTATGATGGCTCCAAAGGCACTAATTATGGAGGTACAACTTTCTTGATCAATGCAGGTATTAACGGGGATATGAATCCTACAAGTTACGGAGTACCAAATGGGGGATGGGGTGGTAACAGAACCCGCCAGAACCTTCCAAATCTTTTCCCAGATCCAAATGGAACACTAGATAAAAGAGGTATTTTCTTCGGAACAAAAAACACTGTAGATGATATTGCGGTATTTAATGATGGGCTAAGAGTAACTAAATTTAAAAATGTTACCTCAACAGGCACGACACCAGCATCGTTAAATGGAACATTCAGTTCATTAGACTTTCCATTGTTCAGGTTGGCAGAACAATATCTAATTTATGGTGAAGCCGTTATGCGTGGTGGCGCTGGAGGTAGCACAGCACAGGCCTTAATTTATGTAAATAATTTGCGCTTACGTGCTTATGGAAATGCAAGCGGTGCGGTAACCACCTTAACAACCGACTTTTTCTTAGACGAAAGAGGCAGGGAATTATATTGGGAAGGTCATCGCCGTACAGATTTAGTACGTTACGCCAAATTTACAGGCTCGTCTTATTTATGGCCATTTAAAGGTGGTGTAAAAGCAGGGACTGGAGTGGCAACATTCCGTAATCTTTATCCAATTCCATCGGCAGATTTAACTGCAAATCCGAATTTGGTACAAAACACAGGTTATTAATTAAGTTTATTTATAAGAACATGAGATCAATTGTTTTAAAATCATTAGCCTTAAGTTTCATTGCTTTATCGCTATGGTCGTGTAAAAAGGATGGCATTGAAGCTACCGCAACAGACGGTACACCTGGCACGTTAAAATCTTCTGCTACTTCGGTAGTACTGGATAAATCAATGCTAACAACCAATGTGGTTACGTTTACCTTAACCAATCCTAACTTTGGATATCAGGCAGCCGTAACCAATACTTTACAAATCTCACCGAAAGGTCAGGCGTTCGCTCCTGCAAAAACCAAGGAAGCTATTTTAGATGCTAATACCACAATTAAAAGCTACAATGGTTTCGATTTCAATAACTTATTACTTTCATTGAACTTACCAACAACGGCTAATTCTGATGTAGAGATAAGAATTAAATCAACCATCTCAGCTAACGTACCTGCAACTTATAGCAACGTGGTAACCATGAGCGCCAAGCCCTTCCCGCTAACCTCATGGGTATATGTTCCTGGCAACTATCAAGGTTGGGATCCAGCGTCTGCTGATAGCTTGGTTTCTTTAACCGGAAACGGGGTATATGTAGGGATCATTAAGTTTGATGGAAGCAATTTTAAGATAACCCCTGCAAAAAAATGGGATATCGCCTATGGAACTACAGGTGGAGGTAACTTAAGCACATCTGGTGGCGACATCAGTTCTGTGTCTGCGGGATTGAAAACCCTTACTGTGGATCTTAATGCCAATGTTTACACTATTGATGTTGCTAAAGTTTGGGCCATAATTGGCGATGCAACACCTGGCAATTGGTCTGCAGATACTGATATGAAATACATCAATGATGGCAATGGCGCATGGAAAATAACCGCCAATTTAGTGGTTGGTGAAATGAAATTCAGACAAGATCATGATTGGGCTGTAAACCTAGGTGGTAGCGGAGGTAATTTAACAGCTGGTGGTGCAAACATTCCGATAACTGCCGCTGGTAACTATACCATCACGTTAAATCCGACAACAAATAAATACACATTAGTTAAAAACTAGTGTATCTCAATCCCCGTGGTTTCCCTAAAGGAACTACGGGGTTTTCTAGAAGATTGATTTTTTAGCATGGTCAGATTCCCTTTTATAGCGTTCTTACTTATCGTATTTCCCTTTTTAGCTGATGCTCAAAATAATCCGGTACTTGCCGCTGGTAACATTACGAGTGTTACTATCGAACAACAGAAAATTACGTTCACTACTCCCTCTGCCTTTGGCGAAATTAATATTTACAGTCCCAACATAGTTCGCGTTAGATTAGACAAAAAGAAATTAAACGCAGACTTTTCTTATGCGGTGATTGCTACGCCTAAGCCCACCAAAACTACGATCACTCAAAATGATAAGGAGATAGAAATCCGCACCGATTCTTTAAAGGTTATTGTGAGCAAAAGCCCTTTCACTGTTGCTTTTTATTCAAATGATGGTCGTGTAATTAATCAAGACGAAAAAGGTTTACAGCACAGTTGGGTGGGAGAAGAGGTTACGTCTTACAAGCACATGCAGCCGGGAGAGCGTTTTATTGGTTTAGGAGAAAAAACGGGAAATCTGGATAGAAGAGGAGAGGGTTACACCAACTGGAACTATGATGCCTATGGATATGCCACCAATCGCGATCCCATTTATTCGTCCATCCCTTTTTATATCGGCATCCACGATGAAATCAATTATGGCATTTTCTTAGATAATACGTTTCAGACTGATTTTAATTTTGGAGCAAGTAATAATCGGTTCTCCTCGTTTGCGGCACAAGGAGGCGAAATGAACTATTACTTGATCTATCACAAGAAACTCGCGGATATCATAACTTCTTACACTGCATTAACAGGAAGAATGAAATTACCTCCATTGTGGAGCTTAGGCTATCAACAGAACCGCTATAGCTATTACCCTGAAACTGAAGTATTGCGGATAGCCCAAACCCTGAGAGAAAAAAAGATCCCGGCAGATGGCATTACGCTTGATATCCACTACATGGATCAGTATAAACTTTTTACTTGGGATAAGTCGCGTTTTCCTGATCCTCAGGAAATGAATAAAAAATTAGGGGCTATGGGTTTCAAAACCACTGTTATTGTAGACCCAGGAATCAAAGTAGAAAAAGGATATGACGCCTACGAAGACGGATTAAAGGAAGATATCTTCGTGAAATACATGGACAGTACCAATTATACCGCTCAGGTTTGGCCGGGCTGGTGCCACTTTCCGGATTTTACGAGTCCAAAGGGAAGAAATTGGTGGAAAGAAAAAGTTAAGTTCTTTTCTTCAACCGGGGTTTCAGGAATATGGAACGATATGAATGAAATTGCTAGTTGGGGCCAGAAAATGCCCTCTAATATTTTGTTTAACTATGATGGCGCGATGGCAAGTCATAAACAGGCCCATAATGTATATGGCATGCAAATGGCAAGATCAAGCTTTGAAGGCATGATCGAGGCCACCAATAAAAGGCCATTTAACCTAACGAGGGCAGGCTATGCCGGGTTACAACGTTATACAGCAATATGGACAGGTGATAACCGTTCTGAAGACGATCACATGCTACTCGGAGTTAGATTATTGAGTAGTTTGGGGTTAAGCGGTGTTTCTTTTACTGGTATGGATATTGGTGGCTTTACAGGTAATCCATCTGCAAATTTATATGCCCGCTGGATTCAGATTGGTGCATTTAATCCATATTTTAGAAACCATACCGCAGTAAATACCAAATCTTCAGAACCTTGGAGTTTTGGAGAGGAAGTAACTGAAATAGCGAGAAACTACATCAGCCTACGCTACAAATTATTGCCGTATCTCTATTCTACATTTAACGAATCGGCACAAAATGGTTTACCCGTAGTGCGAAGTTTAGCGATAGAAAATACATTTGACCCTAAGATCTATGATCCGCAATTCCAGAATGAATATTTTTTCGGTTCCTCTTTTTTGATCGCCCCGTTTGAAAGCACCAAAGATTATGGCAACATTTATTTTCCAAAAGGACAATGGTACAATTTGTACACTGGTATAATTGAACAAGGAAATACCGAAAAAATTGTTCGTTTAAATTTACAAAAATTGCCGGTTTATATTAAGGAAAGCAGCATTGTGCCCATGCAGTCTTTAGTACAAAGCACAGCTGAAAAGCCAACCGATACACTCTCCATCCATATTTACAAAGGATTGATCAATAACAGTTTTCTATATTATGAAGATGATGGAGAAAGTTATAATTATGAAAAAGGTGAATTTTATAAACGTCTAATTACTTATGATGCACTAAAAAAATTGATTACGATTAACAAAGTGGATGGGAACTTTAAATCAAAATTCAATAAGTTAAAATTAATTTTTCACGGATTCTTAGCTAGCGATCAAATTAATGCAGGTGGATCTTTGGAGGATGACTGGGCTTCGTTCTTAATTCCAGTTTCAAAATTTGATCCACAAGGCTCTACAAATGCAATGGAAGGATACAAAGTAAAAAGTGTAGTAATTTCAAATTCTCCAAATAAAATAGAAATACACTATTAACCTAAGCGACAAAAATTAACATGAAAAGAATATTCATTCTATCCTTTTTATTATTTATTTCAATCCATCTTTTGGCGCAAAAACTGGAACGCATTGAACCTATGTTTTGGTTTGCACAAATGCAAAATCCTAAATTGCAGCTGTTGGTGCACGGAGATCAGATTGGATCTACCTCCGTAAGCTTAAGTTATCCTGGAGTAAGACTAGTAAAAGTAAACAAGGTCGAAAATCCAAATTACCTTTTTTTGGATTTAACTATCGCGAAAACTGTTAAGCCCGGAAAATTCAACATCAGCTTTGCCTTTAACGGCCGAAAAATAGTTTATACCTACGAGTTAAAAGCAAGAGATAAGCGTCCAAACCGGTATCAAGGGGTAACCAATGCAGATTTAATCTATCTTATCATGCCAGATCGTTTTGCCAATGGCGATAAAACTAACGACGTCGTACCTGGCATGCAAGAGAATACCTTAAACCGTGATAGCATGTATTATCGTCATGGAGGCGATATCAAAGGAGTTATCAATCATTTGGATTATTTGAAAGATTTAGGCGTAACTACACTGTGGCTTAATCCTGTGCTCGAAAATAATCAGCCCAGAACCTCTTATCATGGCTATGCAAATACTGAAAATTATAAAATAGACCCGCGTTTTGGCACGAACGAACTTTATAAACAATTAGTCGAAGAATGCCACAAACGTGGGATGAAAATGATTAAAGATTTGGTGCACAACCATGTAGGTACAGAGCATTTTACCGTTAAGGACATGCCTATGAAAGATTGGGTACACCAATGGCCAAGCTTTACTAAAACAACGTATCGGGAGCAAGTTCACATGGATCCCTATGCTTCTAAAAAAGATAAAGACTTAATGGTAAATGGATGGTTTGATAATCATATGCCAGACATGAACCAGTCAAATCCCTATGTGCGCAATTACATTACCCAAAGTCATATTTGGTGGATTGAATATGCCGGATTGGATGGTTTTCGTTTGGATACGTATGCTTACAATGATTTGGGATATATGGCAGAGTGGGCCAAAGCCATTAAACGAGAATACCCAAAGTTTACTTTTTTTGGAGAAACTTGGGTACACGGCGTTCCTAATCAAGCCTATTTCACACAAGGAAATAAAATTAATCAGGGATTTGATACCCAACTTCAAGCCGTAACCGATTTTCAGGCGCTTTGGGGAATCAACGAAGCATTAAATGGAAAATTCGGTTGGATGGATGGGGTGGTTAAGCTATATAATACCTTCGCCAATGATTTTCTATATGAGGATCCGACCCGAAACGTGGTTTTTTTAGACAACCATGATCTAAGTAGATTTTATTCGGTAGTTGGCGAGGATTTTAATAAATACAAATCTGGAATCGCTTGGTTATTAACTACAAGGGGAATTCCTCAGCTTTATTATGGTACTGAAATCCTGATGAAAAACTTCGCAAATCCCGATGGTTTGGTAAGAGATGATTTTCCTGGGGGATGGGATGGCGACAAAAAGAATAAATACGGTGCGGCCGATAGAAGCACAGCCGAAAATGAGGCGTTTAATTATGTAAGAACCTTAGCAAATTATAGAAAAAATAATAGCGTTCTACAAACTGGCAAAATGATGCAATTTGTTCCTGAAGATGGGATATATGTGTATTTCAGGTATAACAACCTAAAAACAGTAATGATGATCATGAACAGCAATGCAACAGAAAAACTGCTTAATACCGAGCGTTTCAAAGAAAGAATCTTAACTGCAAAAAGCGCTAAAGATATTGCATCGGGACAATTGATTAATAACATTGAGGAAATTAAAGTTCCGGCAACCACTACATTAATATTAGAACTACAATAAAATGCAGGATCGAAATCATATGCTAGGCCCAATAGCCGAAAACAAGATTAAAGCCTGTCTTTTTGATTTGGATGGCGTACTCGTGGATACTGCAGTTTACCATTATAAGGCTTGGAAACGCTTGGCGAATACCATGAATTTCGACTTTACCGAAGCGCAAAATGAAGAATTAAAAGGTATCAGTAGGATAGATAGTTTAAATAAAATATTAGGATGGGGGAAAGTAACAAAAACGGATGCGGAGAAAGAAGAGCTGGCTTCGCTTAAAAATAGCTGGTATGTAGAGCTAATTACGAAAATGACCCCTGCAGAAGTGTTGCCAGGTACGGTTAAATTCTTAACAGCAATTCAAAAAGAAGGTTATAGGGTGGCGCTTGGGTCGGCAAGTAAGAATACGTCCATAATATTGGAGAGAACAAATTTGGCGCATTTTTTTGAGCAGATAGTAGACGGAAATAAGGTTTCAAAATCAAAACCCGATCCGGAGGTATTCTTAAAAGGAGCTGAATTACTGGGAGTTGAGCCCAATCATTGTGTAGTTTTTGAAGATGCATTAGCTGGAATAGAGGCTGCTAAGGCCGGTGGGATGAAAGCGATTGGTATTGGAGAAAAATCGGTGCTAACCCAAGCTGATTTAGTGGTGAGCGGGCTAGACAAATTAACAGTAAAGGATTTAGAAAGTTTATAGTATCAGCTCTTATACCTGATACTAAATACGATATACTTAATAATATGAAGAATTACATTAAAGCAGATGAGTGGAATATAATTGAAGATGGCTTTGATCCGCATTTGAATAAAATTTCTGAAAGCATATTTAGCTTGGGCAATGGCCGAATGGGTCATCGTGCCAACTTTGAAGAAACATATACCGGCGAAACGCTAAGCGGTAATTATGTTGCGGGAGTATATTATCCCGATAAAACACGCGTTGGATGGTGGAAAAACGGTTATCCAGATTATTTTGCCAAAGTATTGAATGCCGCTAATTGGATTGGTATTGAAATTAAAATAGAAGACGAAATTTTAGATCTGGCTACTGCCGAAGTGAGTGATTTTAAGCGCGTATTAAATATGCGTGCGGGCTACTTAGAACGTAGTTTTACCGCAAAACTCAAAAATAACAATATCGTAAAAGTGACTTCAACTCGTTTCTGTAGTATAGTTGATGACGAAATCGGAGCCATTAAATACCAGATTACACCAATCAATTTTGATGGGAAAATTACATTTACACCATTTATAGATGGCGATATTAAAAATCAGGATAGTAACTACGACGAAAAATTCTGGGAGCTCGTAGCCGATGATATCACTCACACCGAAGCCTATCTTACCTTAAGAACCAAAAAAACCAATTTTGAAGTATGTACAGGAAGTGTGATCGAAGTATATCAAGGCAACCACCCTGTTCCTGTTAAAACCACAGCTATTCGGAAAGATAAATTTGTTGGCCAACAATTTACAATAGAAGGTAAAGCAAATAAAGAAATTAGCCTAATCAAAATCGTTGCGAACCTATCATCGCAAAACCATCCCAAAAATGAGCTCATTTCTCGATGTAGGTCGACTATTTCTTATGCGCTGGGTAAAGGTTTTAAAAATTTATTAGCTGAACAGTCAAGGGCCTGGGCACTTAAATGGGAGGAAAGCGACATTATTATCGCAGGTGATGTTGCCGCACAACAGGGCATTCGTTTTAATATTTTTCAATTATTTCAAACCTATACAGGAAAAGATGATCGATTAAATATTGGACCAAAAGGCTTTACCGGAGAAAAATACGGTGGTTCTACGTACTGGGATACAGAAGCTTATTGCGTTCCTTTTTACCTTGCAACCGCACCACAGGAAGTAAGTAAAAATTTGTTGATTTATCGTTACAAGCAATTGGATAAAGCCATTGAAAATGCCAAAAAGTTAGGTTTTTCTGGCGGAGCGGCCTTATATCCCATGGTAACCATGAATGGTGAAGAGTGCCATAACGAATGGGAAATTACTTTCGAAGAAATACACCGTAATGGTGCGATAGCGTATGCCATCTACAATTATGTTCGTTATACCAATGATCAAAGGTATTTAGCAGATTACGGGTTGGAAGTGCTTATCGGCATTGCCAGGTTCTGGAAACAGCGTGTAAATTGGAGCGAAGAAAAAAAACAATATGTGATGTTAGGCGTTACTGGGCCAAATGAATACGAAAACAATGTAAACAACAATTGGTATACGAATGTATTGGCTTCATGGTGTTTAAAATATACCGCTGAAACTATAGAATTGTTAAAGCATCAAGAACCACGAAAACTTCAAGATCTTTTAAAAGCGGTAAACTTCGATCCAAAGGAACTAAAAATTTGGGCTGAGATTGTAGAAAAAATGTATTATCCAGCCGATGCTGAAAAGGGAATTTTCTTACAACAAGACGGATATCTCGACAAAGAACAAATTCTGGTTAAAGATTTACCCTCTAGCGATAGGCCAATTAATCAGAAATGGAGTTGGGATCGAATATTAAGGTCTTGTTTTATTAAACAGGCCGATGTTTTGCAGGGTCTTTATTTCTTTGAAGACGAATACGACATAGATACGTTGAAAAGAAATTTTGATTTTTACGAGCCAAGAACCGTTCATGAAAGTTCCTTATCACCTTGTGTACACAGTATTTTAGCATCAAAGCTGAATGACGAAAGCAGAGCATACGAATTTTATCTGCGTACTGCCCGCCTAGATCTAGACGATTATAATAATGATACAGAAGATGGCTTGCACATCACTTCTATGGCAGGTACTTGGATGAGTATTGTTGAAGGCTTTGCTGGAATGAGAATTAAGGATGGAAAATTAAATTTTAATCCCTTTTTACCAAGCAAATGGAGTTCGTTTGCGTTTACCATCGGTTTTAGAGGTGCCAATTTGAAAATTAAAATTTCCGAAAATCGAATCCTCATAAAAAATCAGAGCAAGGTAGATCTTGAAGTAGTAATTTCTGGTCAACCTTACCAATTAGAGGGAAACACAGAAATTTATAAGGAAAACGTAGAATTGGTATGATTGCAATCATCAAAAGAATAAGGGTTCTGCTATTTTTAATTGGCATTTTATGTGGCTATACTCAAGCATTTGCCCAAGAAAGAAATATGACTAAAACTCCTGAGAAAATAGTGATCTATCAGTTATTACCCCGTTATTTTGGAAACAAAAAAACTACTAATATCCCATACGGAACCATTGCACAAAACGGGAGTGGTAAATTTAACGATATCACCGAAAAAGCGCTTGATGGGTTAAAAGAACTGCATGTAAATTATATTTGGTATACTGGAGTAATTGCTCATGCCAGCTTAACTGATTATTCTCCATATAAGATCAAAACAGATGATGCAGATGTGGTTAAGGGTAGAGCAGGTTCGCCCTATGCCATTAGAGATTACTATGACGTTGACCCAGATCTTGCTGTGAATGTATCCAACAGAATGGCCGAATTTGAGGCATTAATAAAACGTACGCATACAAAAAATATTAAAGTTCTGATGGATTTTGTGCCCAATCATGTGGCCAGAGGATATCACTCAAATGCCAAACCAAAAAACGTGGTTGATTTTGGGGCCAATGATGATACGTCAATACCTTTTAGTCAAAGAAATGATTTTTACTATATCCCTGGCCAACATTTTCAAGTGCCCATAAACCTTGCCGAGGCAAATAGCCCTTTAAAACGGATGATGGATGGAAAATTTGACGAATTTCCTGCAAAAGCCACTGGAAATACTGTTTTTTCTGCAAATCCAAACCCTTCAGATTGGTACGAAACCGTGAAACTGAATTATGGTATCGAATATAAAGATGGAAAAGAAATCAATCATTTTAGCCCCATCCCACCAGTGTGGACAAAAATGCGGGATATCTTAGTGTATTGGACCAAAAAAGGAGTAGACGGTTTTAGATGTGATGTAGCCGAAATGGTGCCTGTAGAATTTTGGGAATGGGTAATCCCACAGGTTAAGGCCTACCGCCCAGGAATGATCTTTATCGCTGAAGCCTACAATCCAAAATCTTATGAAAAATATTTAACTCAAGGAAAATTCGATTTTCTATATGATAAAGTTGGTCTATATGACGGGTTAAAGAGATTGATAAAAGACGAACCTACTGCGGATGTGAATGATATCACACACGTGTGGAAAGAAGAAAGTGCAAAATTCAGTAAGCATATGCTTCGTTTTTTAGAAAATCATGATGAAGAACGGATTGCCTCAAACGCGTTTGCTGGCAAAGCCGAACTTGGTATCCCTGCAATGGTGGTTTCGACACTATTAGGCGGTGGCCCGGTGATGTTATATTTTGGGCAAGAAGTAGGAGAGAGTGCAGGTGTCTCTGAAGGGTTTATGGGAGATGACAATCAAAATGCCAGAACTACCATATTCGAATATTGGGGAGTGCCAAACCATCAAAAATGGATGAATAATGGACTATTTGACGGAAATAAATTAAGTCCATCTCAAAAAAAGCTAAGAAATTTCTACCAGAAATTGATGAAGATAGCTACACAAAGTGATGCTGTTTATAATGGAAACATCTTTGAAGTAAAAGAAATTGCAGCTGCAAATAAGAAAATGTATGCTTTTATTCGTTATACGGATAAGCAACGATTATTGGTCATAACCAATTTTGATAGCGAAAAAACGCTGATAACGGATCTTAAAATCCCAGAACAAATTACTACAGACAAGTTGCCACTAACAGTTACCGATTTATTGGCAAATCAACAAATTACCACTAAAATGGGTCGATTTATACCCATAAATTTACCACCTTCTACAGCTAAAATCATCCAATTTTAAACCCTAACCAATGAATTTAAAAGCAATAGTTGAAAACCCAAGATTAACCCTCGCTCAAATTATCAATATGAGTGTTGGTTTTTTCGGAATCCAGTTTGGCTGGGATTTGCAACGGGCAAATATGGGCCGCATCTACGAAAACCTTGGGGCCAATGCGGATCAGGTTCCATTATTGTTCTTGGCGGCACCGCTAACAGGGCTATTGGTTCAGCCGATTGTGGGCTATCTCAGTGATCGAACCTGGCATCCGAAATGGGGGAGAAGAAGGCCCTATTTTATGATTGGGGCTATTGTAAGCAGTATTGCGCTTCTTTTTATGCCACATAGCAGTACCTTATGGATGGCCGCAGGATTATTGTGGGTTTTGGATGTTTTCGGAAATATTGCTATGGAACCATTTAGAGCCTTCGTAACCGATAAGCTTCCAGATAGCCAGGTTAACAGAGGTTTCATTATGCAAAGTATGATGATTGGATTAGGCGGGAGCGTGGCTTCTTCATTGCCCTGGTTGATGAAAAACGTTTTTCATCTTAGCAATACCGCAGAACTGGGTCATATTCCCGAGAACGTAAAATTCTCTTTTTATATTGGTGCATTTTTCTTCTTTGCTGCCGTACTCTATACGGTTTTTACTACTCAGGAATACCCACCTTCTGACGTAAATTTTAAAGAGAAGGTGCTAGAAAGCAATAAAGGCTTTGGTGGTGGTGCAAGAGAGATATTTAATGCCCTGGCCAACATGCCCAAAAGGATGAAAATTGTTTCCCTGGTTCAGTTTTTTACCTGGCCCGGCCTGTTCCTGATGTGGTTTTATTATACCACCGCAGTAGCCGTAAATGTATTTGGTGGTAAAGATGCCAGTGACCCTATTTATGCACAGGGAGCTGATTTTGGGAGTTTGACATTAGCGTATTATAGCGTGGTCACCTTTTTATTTGCCCTGGTTCTACCAAAAATAGCTGATTTCTTAGGGAGAAAAAATACGCATGCGCTCTGCTTGATATGCGGAGCAATAGGATTGATCAGCGTGGCCTGGGTACACGATAAGCACATGCTTTATCTATGTATGACTGGCGTGGGAATTGCTTGGGCCAGCATTCTTTCTATGCCTTACGCCATGTTAAGCGGTTCGCTACCAAGGCATAAAATTGGCATTTACATGGGAATTTTTAATTTCTTTATTGTGCTACCAGAGATTATTGCCTCTTTGGGATTTGGGTGGCTGATGAGGAATGTGCTACACAATGATCGTTTGTTGGCCGTACAATTGGGTGGCGGACTAATGATACTAGCAGCTATTATCTGTTTCCTATTTATTAGAGAATCTAAAAACACCGATGAGGTATTAACGGCTCAACTTGAAGTAGAAGAAAATAGATCGGTTTAACGGAATTAAAAAATTTAATCATGAAAAAAATAACATACGTATTACTATTGGTTACGCTCTCTTTTGTAGCATGCAAAAAGAGTCCGAGTGGCCCAGTTGTAGAACCTAAAGAGGAACCAAAACCCGCTACTGCTACCGACCTTCCCGCAGGTGCGAAAGATGGGGTTGCTTTCATTAACAATGGAACTTCTGCAATTGTAACCTTGTTTGCACCAGGAAAAAGCACTATTTCACTTATTGGCGATTTTAATGCCTGGTCGGCCTCGGCATCGCCGATGAAAAAAGCAAATGATGGGAGTACCTGGTGGATACAGATTGACAATTTAAACCCCAACACAGAATATACCTATCAGTTTTTGGTAGATGGAAATTTAAAAGTTGCCGATCCCTACTGTGAAAAAATATTAGATGAGGCAAATGATAAGTATATTAATCCAACCACTTACCCCAATTTGATAACTTATCCAACGGGAAAAACTACTGGGATTGTTAGTGTAATGCAGGCTAACCAGCCAACCTATGCTTGGAAAAACAATTCGTTTGTAAGACCTGATAAAAATAATCTGGTTATTTATGAATTACTGATCAGGGATTTTACAGCAGAACATAGTTATGCATCGACTTTGCAAAAGCTAAGTTACCTTACTGGTTTGGGTATAAATGCCATAGAGTTGATGCCCGTAAACGAATTTGAGGGTAATCTCAGTTGGGGCTATAATCCATCGTTCTATTTTGCTCCAGATAAATATTATGGCACTAAAACTGCACTACAAAATTTTATCGACGAATGTCATGGAAAAGGGATTGCTGTAATACTGGATATGGTTTTAAACCATTCATTTGGCCAATCACCCATGGTACAACTGTATTTTGATGGCAATAAGCCTACAGCAAATAGTCCATGGTTTAACGTAGATCCAAAACATCCTTACAATGTAGGCTATGATTTTAATCATGAAAGTGCGGCCACTAAATATTTTTCTAAGAACGTAATCAAATTTTGGATGCAGCAATATAAGATTGATGGCTTTAGATTTGATCTTTCTAAAGGATTTACGCAAAACCAATCGAGTAACGATGCCACAATGAGCGCCTTGGATCCGAGCAGGGTTGCCATCTGGAAAGAATATAATAGTTTCATTAAAGGTGTAGACCCCAATAATTTTTATGTGATTTTAGAACATTTTGCTGATGCTGCCGAAGAAAAAATCCTTTCTGATGATGGAATGATGTTATGGGCAAACCTAAACTATAACATGAACGAAGCCACGATGGGTTGGATCCCTACTTCTGATTTTTCGTGGGGATTTTATACGAAACATGGTTTTGCAAAGTCTGAAAATTTGGTAAGCTTCGGAGAAAGCCATGATGAGGAGAGGTTAAATTATAAAAATATATCCTTCGGAAATGTAGCGGGCAGTTATGCGATAAAGAATAATTTAGTTACTTCCTTAAAAAGAGAAGAAATGGCTGCTGCATTTTTGTTTAGCATCCCAGGCCCGAAAATGGTATGGCAATTTGGGGAACTTGGTTATGATATTTCTATAGATTTTAATGGAAGAACAGGTGATAAGCCTATTAAATGGGAATACTATACCGATCCAAATCGTAAAACATTATATGATGCCTATGCTAAATTCATCAAATTGAAAACCAATAACAGTATTTTTAATTCTACTAATGTGGTTTATAATTTAACTGGAGCAATAAAATATATCAAGTTGGTAGAAGGGAGCAATACAGTTGTTGTAGTAGGAAATTTTGACGTAACGAACCAAACTGCAGCTATTGATTTTGGAACTACTGGTACATGGGTAGATGCTGTGGGAGCTAGTATGAATTTAAGCTCAAGCACTTATTCTAGCACCTTACTTCCTGGAGAATACCATATTTTTAGCAAGATTGCCTTAAAATAAGCATAAAAAAGCCCTATAAATTGCGTAAAAAATTTATAGGGCTTTAAATTAAATTGCGGTAACTCTTACTTCAATATTACCTTTGGTAGCTTTAGAATAAGGGCAGGTTTTATGCGCCAAGTCTGCCAATCGTTGGGTTTCATCGTTGGATAAACCAGGAATATGAACATCCAGGTCTGCAGATAGCGAAAACGATTTTCCATCTTTATTAAAAGAGACCAACACATTTACAGTTGCTCCACTTGCTTCAACACCTTCATGCTCAGCTATGCTGCCTAATGCGCCTAAATAACAAGCTCCCCAAGCGGCGGCAAATAATTGTTCAGGATTTGTAGCACCACCTTGGCCACCCATTTCTTTAGGCCTTTTCAATTCGAAATCTAAAATTCCATCAGTTGATTTCGCATGCCCATCTCTACCACCAATACTGTTAACATTGGCTGTATATAATTTTTCCATTCTTAACTAACAGTATAGCGAGCCTATTGTTTTTTATATCGCCCGATCCAAACGTCTCTTAGAATTTATATCGAATATTTGAATAATCAACTACCTGATACGAAGATATTTAATAACCTGTTCGATTAAACTAATTAGGAATAATAACTTATTTATAATTATATAATAATTTATTAAATTTGTTGTTGTAGGTTACCTATCTATTTTGAAAAATAAATTAATAACATTCTTAATCGGTTGTTTTTTAATAGGAAACAACATTGCACACGCACAGGAATGTCCGGCTAATATTGGTTTTGAGACCGGCGGTTTTACCAATTGGAAAACCTTTGTTGGTTCCGTTGCATTTAGTAGCAGTGGTCAAAATGTAATTACATTAAATCCTTCAGCGCCTACACCCAACCAACATACCATAATGACTTCGAAAACTGCTGTGGATCCATGGGGGCTATTTCCTGTTCTGGCGCCAAATGGGAGTGATTTTTCAGTTAAATTAGGGAATGAGGGTACACAGCGGGGTGCCGAAGGTATTTCATATCTCATAACTGTTCCAGCTGATAGGCCATCATTTGTAATTACTTATCAATATGCCGTTGTTTTCCAGGATCCCGGTCATACTGCAGCTGAACAACCACGATTTACGGCTAAAGTGCTTGATATAAGTACAAATACCTACATAAACTGCGCTTCATTTGAATATATTTCTACTTCCAATTTACCCGGCTTTAAAGCATCATCACGCTCAGGAGGGGTACTGTACAAAAACTGGACCCCAGTTACAATTAACCTAAGTGGTTACCAAGGAAAACAGTTGTTGTTAGAGTTTAACACTGCAGATTGTACCCGCTCAGGACATTTTGGATATGCATATGTAGATGTGAATGAAAATTGCAACAACATTATTCAAGGAAATTCATCCTGCGTTGGTTCGATTGAAACTAATTTGAAAGGACCAAGTGGCTATGAAACCTATAAATGGTATAATGCTGATAGAAGTATTTTTTATGGAGAGGGTGAAAATATAGCCATTAGTCCACAATTAAGAGTCGGTGATGTTGTAGTATTGGATCTCATCCCATTCAGTGGTTTCGGATGTGTGAATACGGTGTCTACCACAATAGTGCAGGGCGAGTTTGAACTGAACGTTACACCTTTGATCAATGCCTGTAAAGGCGAGGTACTCGATCTGTCGTCCAGTTCCTATATTCTTAACAAGCATCCACAGGTTATCTATAAGTGCTATACCGATGCACAACTCAAAATACCAATAGACATTAAAAGTATTACCACGAGTGGAACTTATTACGTTAAGGCCATATCGCCCATAGGCTGTACCACAGCCAAATCAATTCAGGTTATCTTTAATGAAATAGCTGTTGATGTAACAACTGAGGTTAAAGGTTGTGCAGGGACCGTTATAGACCTTACTTCAAAATTAGTACAAAAAAGTGTGCAATTAGGACTCACAGTAAGTTATTTTAGCGATGCAGCGTTAACCGTTCCCCTTCCTGATCCAACAACTATTACCGTAAATGGCGATTATTACATCAAGTATCAATCTATATTTTGTACTATTTCTAAAAAGGTTAACGTAGAGATCTTTCCTCTTCCCATATTGAAATTAACTGATCCGGCTCCCATCTGTTCTCCAGCTACAGTAGACCTTACCAATGCTGCAATTACTGTAGGGAGCGATCCAGATATAACGTATACGTATTATAAAGATGCCGCCTTAACCCTAGCAGTAAGTAATTCCAAAACCATTGCGGCAACTGGAGATTATTACGTTAAAGCAGTTAGCTCAAAAGGCTGTGTAAGTTCTGGAAAGGTACATGTTGAAATTTATTCACTACCAGTTCTGACGATTACAAAACCCACCCCAGTTTGTTTTCCAAAAACAATAGACATTACTAATACTGATTTATACGTGGGAACAACGGCTGGTGTTACCTTTACCTATACAGATGATAAGAGTGCGGTAGTTAGCAATCCTCAAAGTATTTCCCAAAGTGGAACCTATATTGTAACCATTCAGAATGCAAATGGGTGTAAGGTTTCTAAAACAATTGAAGTGGTAATTTACCCTCAGCCTGTTTTGGTAATCAATCAGCCCAAAAAAGTATTCTTAACGCAAAGTGTTGATATTACTAAAGCTGATGTTATTAAAGGAAGTTCGGGTTACAGTTTTGCCAATTACTGGTATGATGCACAGATGACTCTTCCACTTGATAATCCAAAACAGGTTACTAAATCAGGTCAGTACTATATTTCGCTCACCAATACCAATGGCTGTACCCAAGTTGCCATGGTTGAAGTAATCACAGTAGAGTGGCCAAAAATTATGGTTCCAACAGCGTTTACACCATTAAAATCTACCAATAATATTTTATATCCATTCTACGAAGGCATTAAGAAACTCAATAGTTTTAAGATATACAATAAATGGGGAAACCTGGTATTCGAAACCAATAGTATGGATCCTGCAAAAGGGTGGAACGGTACTTTCCGTAATTCCATTCAACCCTTAGAAACCTATTCGTGGTTTGCTGAGGGCGTAAATTTATTGGATGAAATCTATACGACCAAGGGAAAAACGATACTCATTCCGTAATGAAAAGGGCATTGGTTATTTTTTTAGTATGCCTTCAATCTTTGGCAAAAGCTCAAGATCCGAAGTTTTCGCAGTATTTTGCTTCGCCTCTCACGCTTAACCCGGCATTAACCGGATATTTTGATGGCAGATATAGGGTTGCGATCAATACCCGACAACAATGGGCCAATGTGGGGGAAGCCTACAATACTTATAGCGCTTCAGGAGAATTTAAATTTCAGGACGAATATTATTACAATGATATCTTTAGTATTGGACTTAGTGGGCTTTACGACGAATCGTTTAATAAAATCTTAAAGTCTAACACCTATAGTATTAGTATGTCTTATTATAAGTTTTTAGATCCAGACCACAATTTTAAGTTGGCTTTAGCGCCACAAGTATCATACATTTCTAAAAAGTTAGATTATGATGCCTTAACTGTTGCCTCTCAGTTTAACAACGGGGGCTTCGATTTATCTATCCCTAACAATCTTGGCTTAGATAATGATAAGTTAACTTATTTCGACTTCAATGTAGGTGCAAATTTAGCGTTAACATTAGATCAGATCTCTGCTTCGGTAGGTTATGCTATCTTCCATTTAACCCGGCCACAAGGCTCTTTATTTAATGATGTTAACCTGAAACTTCCTTATAGAAACACCTACAATGCAAGTTTTAGGTATATGTCTAATGATTTGGTAGATTTTAATCTCAGTACCCATTATATGACAGAGGGTTCAAGTTCTGATTTAATTTTTGGCGGGGTGATGGGTTTTAAACCTAACTTCGAGTCGAACATGAAGATAAACGCAGGTTTATGGTACAAAACCAATGAGCAATCATATTTTCCCTATGTAGGATTCGAGTTCTCAAACGCTTCCGTGGGGATAAATTATTCGTTGGTTACAAAAAGTATTGCCGGATATAAACCTCGTACATTTGAGCTTTCATTAATATTGAGGGATAGAAATTTCACTAAATTTAAAAACACTTGTAAATTTTAATATGCAAAAGGTTATTTTATTTCTCGCTGTTTTCACTTCATTAACAACTATCTGTGTTGCCCAGGAAAGTAGAAAAAGAATTGATTATCAATATAAAAGGATTGATGATAATTATCATGCCTATACAGCATATGTCGGAACAGAAGCAAATACCGCTGATTTAGCCATTGTATCATCTTATAATTTAACCGGATTAAAATCAATTCACATTAAATCGGAGAAAAATACAGTTAAGGTACCCTTTAAAAAAATCACCCTTGATTTAGGGGATGATGATGAAACGCTGAATAAACTAGCTGTTTCAGTTAATCTGGAAAAGATCTTTAAGTTGCCTTGTGATTGTACTATAGTTTTTACCATGGATAATAATGTGACCATTGAACTCCCGCTCAACGGTTGCCTGTTTAAAGAATACCTATCCAAGAACTAAATCTTTAACTTCTCAGCAAGTTTGTAAATATCATATGCTACTTTTTGGATCAGGTCAAATTGTTCGGCGATGATCATGTTCTCATTCTCAGCGTCCAGTTCCAAGTTCTTTCTGCGGATTAAGGGCACATTATTAACTTCATCATTATGCTTATTTAAATGGTCGGCAGCCTCATTTAACAAGTAAATGGTGTTATCCGAAACTGGTTTCAGCTCTTCGAAATTGTGATAAACAAAATCATGTTCTTTATTATATAAGGATAAAGTAGCAATGTACGAGGATAACAAATGATTGAGTACCGTAAATTGATGCAGCTCTTTAATGTGTAGTTGTTTGCTTTTTGGTTCAGAAAACATTCGCTGAAACAGCGATGCTAAATTAGAAGTATTTACAAATACTTCTTTTCTGGCTACCTTATAATTGGTTAAATTATGGGTTTTTTCAAAGTAGAGTAGGGTTACCTGTTTAAAATAGTTGCGATTTGCGGTAATGATATCCACCATCGCTTCCTTCAGTTTTTCATGCTCCCAATTTGGAAATAAAGAATAACTGGCAAGCAGAGCGATACCAGACCCAATTAGGGTATCGTAAATCCTTTCTCTGGCCACCGAGAAACCTCCCATGCCCAAAAAATCAAAAAGAACCAAGATGTAAGGGGTCATAAATAAAACACTTACCACATAGTTCTTTCGTTGGAAGCTATAACTCCCGATCATGCAGATCAATAAAATTACAAAAAGCGAATGTTTATCATGGATATACATTAAAATACCCATGCCAATAAACGCACCCACAATGGTACCGATCAATCTTTGGTAGTTTCTTTCTTTTGTTAAACTAAAACCTGGCTTAGAAATCACCAGAATGGTTAAAAGAATCCAATAACTGTGTGCAAAATCTAAACTCTTGGCCACAATAAAACCGATTAGCATTACAATGGCCACCCGAATGGAGTGTCTAAAAGTGGATGAACTAAATGTTAAATTATCTAATAATAACTTAACATCCATATTCTGCTTGGTTACAAATTTTTCAACATCAATATCTCTGCTTTTTAGATTTTTCTTTTCCTTCTTATTAAAATAACTATTGATTGTTTTTACTCTCCCAACAATATTTTCGATATTAACTTCAATATTTTTTAAAGCAATTAACCCAAGTGTACTGTATTTCTCGTAGCCATTGGTTTCTAATGCGGTTATTTCTTCTTTTAATTTAACTACATCTTTAATCAGTGAAGGAGAGAAGGTAGGAGTGCCACCGCTTTTAAGGGCGAAAGCAATTTCATCAAGCGCTAAGGCTATTTTATTTATTACGTCTTCATATTGAGGTAAGATACCAACAGAATCAAACTGTTCGTGCAATTGCTTATAGTTATAATAAGTAGACATCACCTGTTCAAAAAGATCAACCATATCTACAAAAACCAATAAGAGAAACCTACCTTCAGGAGTGGATTCGCTTACAATTTCCCTGGTTCTAAAGAGTACGTCTCTTACTTCATCCTGTTTTCCGTGTACAAGGACCTGTAATTGAAGTAATTCTGCGTAATTTTTATCATAATCTGTTTTCTCACGATAGAATTTAGCTTTTGCCCTTAAAAAAGTACTTACTTCTAAAATGGAATCACTTAAGATTTGTTGTACCAATCGGTACGGACGCAACCGATAAAAAAAGTAGCTCAATAAGGTATACCAAATACTCCCGGCTAAAATTAGCAGTGTATAGAGAAGAACCTCTTTCCATGGCCTTATGTCGTCTATACTTAACACCATGATTAATAAAACAGAGGTTCCAACAGCAGCAGCTCTGTTTCCATACAGAAAAAACATGGAGAAAATAAAGCTAAAGACCACCAAGAGCAGGCCCGTGAAATAAATACTCTGGTTAGTTATGCCAACGATAAGAGAAGTCAGGGAAATTAATACCGTGGTAATTAACATGGCATTTCTGCGATGGGTAATCGGTCCTGGAGAATCAACTACACTTATGCAAAGAGCACCTAATGAAAGTGTCATCCCATATTGGAGCATTCCAAATTGAGCTAAAATAAGAGAGGGGCAAAGCACACCTATTGTAATCCGCAACCCATCGGCAAAGTAAGTACTGAGCAAAAAATCTTGGATATTTCGAATTGGCCGGTGGAGCATGGTGCAAATTTACATTTTTTGAACCTCAAAATATGCCCATTTTTTAAGATAAAAATTCTTAAAAAAAATTATAAGCAACAAAATTAAGCAGAATCAAGAGGTAAAAAAATGTTCTATTTGTTGCTTAATGTGAATAAGAAAATCGCTGAGATTGTTAATAACTGTGTTCATTTTTTTGCCATATGGTATCTAAACTTCATCCAAGGCGCAAATTCTTAATTTTACCTATGTTAACAACTCACATTTGATGGTGTATAACTTGTTAAAAAGAAAAAAAGATTTTTCTTGACATATGTTACTTCAGA
This sequence comes from Pedobacter sp. NO84, assembly GCF_059703915.1. Classification (NCBI taxonomy): domain Bacteria; kingdom Pseudomonadati; phylum Bacteroidota; class Sphingobacteriia; order Sphingobacteriales; family Sphingobacteriaceae; genus Pedobacter; species Pedobacter sp. NO84. The sequence continues at coordinate 1,221,273 of NZ_AP046575.1, read as the reverse complement.
CGCTAATTTAGATGATATCAATAACGAAGTACTTTGACAGTCTGGTAGGATAATCCAAAACAAAAATTAAGTCGCAAGACAGCAATCTTTGGGAATATCCAAGTTAAAATCAAATTCGATTAGCGTCGCAAGATGCAAAATCGGTTTACATTAAGAAGTTTTAGAACTACTGATGTTGGGATTAAGTAATTATTGCCTGATCACTCGCAAGAGCAGATAGGTTTACGGTAACTAACAGGTCGCAAGACCTAATGATCTATTTGACTAAAAGAAATTCGAGGCGCATTGCAAAATGCAAATCGGCAAATTAAGAGGCCGCAAGGCTGATTAATTTAAGATCAAGAACGATCATCAAATTATTCGCAAGAGTAGACCGATGTGAGGAGCTTAGCGGTTGAAAAACCAAGATCTATGACTAAAATCAAATTCGATGCGCATTGCAAAATGCAAAATCGTCGCATTCAGGAGTGATATTACGGTTAGCATGTAAAGAATAGCCATTTAGCCCAATTGCTCGCAAGAGTGTATAGGATTTAAAAGAGCCACAGGTTTCAAAACCTATATTAGTTTATTTAACATATCAGACATTATTGCTAATTGCAGCATTTTACGGAGTGAGGCAATAACGGTAATAATTTATTACGGGTTTCGGAATTCGCAAGATGACCGCTACTACGAACGAGGTTAAGTATATTCCATTGATGCCATAATTTTAACTACGGTTATAATTAAGGTTAAAACGGAGCACCAAATCGCAAGAAGAGGTCTCCGTTTTTCTTTTTACTAGGATTATCGGATTGCGAGATTGAGATTTAGAGTAATTATCAAATAAACTATAATCTTTAATTGCTAAATGCTAATTTTATGGCGTCATGGCTAAGAAATCACAATTGGAAGATCATCAGGTTAAAAAAATATTCGTTTTAGATACTTCCGTTATTCTGTATGATCATGATGCCGTGAATAATTTCCAGGAGCATGATGTGGCAGTGCCGATTTTAGTTTTAGAAGAGCTTGATAATTTTAAAAGTGGTAATGATACCAGGAATTTCGAAGCAAGAAATTTCATTCGCTTAATAGATCAGGCATCGAAAAATCATTTGATCAATAAATGGTTTACCTTAAAAAAGAGCAGCTTAGGTAAATTCAAGGTTGTTTTGGATGAAAACCCTAAGAAAATTAATGCAGAAAAGCTTTTTGGAGAAGGGAAGTTCGATAATCGTATCCTCAATGCTGCTCTGGCGCTAAAAGAAGAAAATCCTAAAAGAAAAGTAATTCTTGTTTCTAAAGATATTTGCCTAAGGTTAAAAGCCAAAGCTTTGGATCTGTATGCCGAAGATTATGAAACTGGTAAAATTAAAAATGCTGATGAGCTCTATACCGGTAAAACCGAATTAATCGATTTTGATCCAAACATAATCGATGATCTAAAAAATAATGGAACAGTGGATGCTTCAGCTTTAGATTTACCATATACCGATTCAAATCATTTTTATATTTTAAAAAATAAAAAGAAAAGTGCCATTGCGTTTTATTTTAAGGTGGATAAAACACTTCGATTAATTAATCAAGAAGAAATTTTCAAAATTTCACCACGCAATGCCGAGCAGTCTTTTGCCATAGATGCCTTATTAAATCCGGCGATTAAATTGGTAACTATTCAGGGAAATGCGGGCACAGGCAAGACTTTACTGGCCTTAGCAAGCTCATTAGAGCAGCGTAAGGATTTTAGGCAAATTTATATCACCAGACCAATAGTACCGTTAAGCAATAAGGAAATCGGTTTTTTACCTGGGGATATTAATGCAAAAATAGATCCTTACATGGCACCGATATGGGATAACCTCAAATTTATTCGCGAGCAGTTTGTAAATGATGATAAAATGCTCTTTAAGATAGATGAACTGATCAGGACTGAAAAGATAGAAATCGCTCCTTTAGCATTTATCAGAGGTAGAACCATTACAAAGATCTTCTTTATTGTTGACGAAGCACAAAATCTTACCCCACACGAAATTAAAACTATCATTTCGAGAGCAGGGGAGCACACCAAGATTGTTTTTACAGGTGATATTTATCAGATTGATACTCCATATCTAGATTCTGAAAGTAATGGATTATCTTACCTGATCGAAAATGCGAAGAAAAACCAACTTTATGCACACATTACCTTACAAAAAGGGGAACGAAGCGAACTGGCAAATTTAGCAATCGAACTGCTTTAGTGATGTTTTCTTAACGCTTTAAGGGCGATAAATAAAGCAATGATCGTAAGCAAAACACTAAAGATAAAGGGTGCTCCCGGAAAATAAATCTCCGTATCTTTTCGGATAAAATGCGCAAATATAAAAGCCATTGCAAATGGACCTAGTATAGCTCCAAGACTTTGCATACTCGTAACAATCCCCTGGATTTCGCCTTGGGAATTGTCTGGAACCTGATTGGAGATAATGGTTTGCATAGCGGGATTCCCAATTCCTGCCAAGCAATAAGGAACAATAAAGATCATCATCATTAATCCGTTTGGCGCAAAAGCAAAGCAGGTAAATCCAACAATGTAAAGCGTTAAGCCAAGAATGATGGCATTTTTATTTCCTATTTTTGGAATTACTATCCTAATTAAACCACCTTGAACAAGGGCAACAGCCACTCCAACTACACTTAAAGAATAGCCAATCATAGATGGGTCCCAATTAAATTTTTCTATCACATAATATCCCCAATTGGATTGCACAGAGTGACTGGCAATACACAATAACAATAAGGCAACAACTAACCCAATAATTGCTGGATATTTAGAAACACTGATAAGCGAACCCACTGGATTTGCTCTTTTCCAAGAAAATGCTCTTCTCTTGGCCTTTGCTAATGATTCTGGTAAAATAAAATACCCATATAGCCAATTAATAAGCGCTAAAGCAGCTGCCAACATAAATGGGGCCCTTATGCCAAACTTACTAGCAAACGCACCTAATAATGGTCCAACGATAAAACCAATTCCAAAGGCTACCCCAACCATTCCGAAATTTTGGGCCTTCTTTTCTGGAGTACTAATATCCGCAATATAAGCCATGGCTGTTGTAAAGCTCGCTCCGGTGATGCCTGCAATAACACGCCCAACAAATAACCAACCAATTGTTGGAGCAAATGAAAGGAAAATGTAATCGATCCCTAAACCAAACAACGATATCAATAAAATCGGACGTCGGCCATATTTATCACTTAAGCCGCCTACCACGGGCGAAAATATAAATTGTGCTGCTGCATAGGCAACCAATAATAATCCACCATATTCTGAAGCCACAGAAAGTGATTTCCCCGAAATTTCCTTAATTAAGTTTGGCAGTACGGGGATTATAATTCCAAAACCAATACAATCTATTAATACAGTAATAAATATGAAGCCTAGGGTTGATTTTTTCTTATCCATTTTGAGCGTTTATTTGCAACAAGTATAGTTTTAAAATAGGGATTCTAAAATGATTTATTCAAATTAAAATAATTTCAGTTGTTTGCTTGACAGAGGTTTAGCATCTCCAAATACAGTTTTACCTCCATATTTCCACGAATCTGCTCTTTCTTTAGCTATAAGTTCATCAAAGTTTCCATTGGGAATAAAATCATTCTCCATATTAGCGGCAATTTTACTCAACTGTTTAATGGCCTGACTTTTATCACCACTACCTAATTTAGATCGTTGAATAGCGTTTTGTAAGGTTTCTAAGGTTTCATCATATACTTTTAAAGGCACAGGGAATGGGTGACCATCTTTTCCGCCATGGGCGAAAGAAAAGCGAGCAGGATCTTTAAATCGTGCCGGGCTGCCGTAAATTACTTCGCTAACTAATGCCAATGACTGTAAAGTGCGTGGACCAAGGCCTTCTAATAATAGCAATTCATCGAAATTATTTATATTTTTTTCTTGCGCCAGCCACAATATTGCGCCCAAACGTTTCATATCAATATTTTCGGACCTTACATCATGATGTGATGGCATTACCAATTTTTTTATCTCTGCGATCATACGATCAGGAGATTCTGAGGTAATACTGAGCATTGATTTTTTTAGAGGGCTTGCATTTTTATCGGTAAGATTTAAAATCTGACCTTGGTTTTGACCATAGATAAATGTGTGTGGTTCTTCTGTAAAGGATTTCAAAGCTGAGGAGTGCCAATGATACCTTCTAGCGGTAGCATTTGCATTGCTCATACCTTGTTGAACAACCGTCCAATTTCCTTCATTACTAACAATAAAATTATGTTGATAGAGCTGAAAACCATCTTGAATAGCAGTATTGTCAACTTTTGCGCTAAGTTTACTACACTTTACCAAATTAAATGAATCCAAACCGTTATGATCAGCAAACTTAGAAAGCTCAAGCGGGGTTTGCCGTGAAAGCTTACCTTTACCACCACAAATATAAATTCCAAGTTCTTTAGCATGGGGATTTATACTTCTTTTAAGAGCGCCCATTACCGAGGTGGTAATGCCTGAAGAATGCCAATCCATACCCATTACTGCTCCTAGGCTCTGAAACCAAAAAGGATCGCTCATACGTCGTAAAAAGTCATCCTTACCCTTATTAGCTATGATTTCCTGCGTAATTGCTAAGCCTAGTTTACCCATTCTTTCGGCGAGCCAAAGCGGGACGTGGCCATAGTGTAAAGGTAAATCTGCGTAGCCAGCTCTTTTCATAATACTAACAAAATTAGTAATAAAGAGGAGATATGCAAGAAAATTCTTATAATTTTAGCGGGGGAGCAAGGGGCATGGGGCATAGGGCAGGGGCATAAGAAAAATGGATATGTCCTGTCCTTTTTTCCTTTTGCCTTATAAAACTTTACTCTTGGCCGAAATAAGCTTTACTTTATAATTGGTATTTTTATACCGTTTTACTTTAGATGAAACTTTTAGAATCTGAGTGGGTTTAATTTCTTTTTTGATGGTAATTTCTTCTTTATTTATTTCTTTTTCTTCAGGCGAAAAATAGGTAATTTCTATTTTGATATCATGATAAGTAGCTGCTTTTGCGTCATTTTTTAATGCAATGTTAATGAGATAGCCTTGATGTTCGGCTTTAACGTTTTTCTCAACCTCTTTGTAAACAGGTCTGATTACAGCTCTCTGCGCTAAAACTAAATGTTTATGGATTATTGGATAATTAAGTTCGTCGTTCTTGATCGAATCCAGATTTGGACTTTGGGATGCTGAAGGATGAACGCTTGGGTTATTTGTACAAGAGAACGAGATTGAAGCAAAAAACAGTGCAGAAATTAGTAATCGAGAGTAGTTTTTCATAATAAAGATGCGCATATAATTTTTAACCTAAAATAATTAAATAATTGGAATTTGATTAGCTTATTGCTCACATCAGTTTACCATTAAATTTGCTTAGCTAATTTGGAGATTTGATATTAGCTGATTGCCTACATCACTTCATCAAGGAAATTAAGATAATTACGACTTAATGATCTTAATTTCTTAGTATTTAATATTTCTTGGTGTAGCGATACCTATGCAGTTGAGATATTGAACCATAAAAATCGCATGAATTAATTTGTCCTATAATTAACATTATGTTAAGTAGTAAATTGAAATCCCTCTATCTTCCTCTGCAATTGAACTAAAATTCGTTTAATTTTCTTTTAAGCTCTTGGACTTTATCGAGCCTATTTTTCCTCGTGTAGATTTCGATGAGCAATTGAACGGTATTTTTATCGTTCTGATTGATCTCGTGGGCACGCAGTAAAATTAATTCGGCTCTATTAATAGATGAGCTAAATTTCTGTGTGCTTTTTGCTTTTAAAGCGTCATTTGCATTATCAAGATAAACCAAACCTAACTGATAAAGTGCATCAAAATAGTTCTGATCTAGATCCAATGCTTTTTTATAGGCCAATTCTGAGGCAGTATTATTATGCTGAGACGTTTGTTGCAGGTATCCATAAAGGAACAAAAGCAATTTATTTCTTTTTTCAGTAGCAATCGACCCTTCAATAATTTTTAAGGCCTCCTCGTACTTTTCGTTATCTAATAATAAATTAATGTAATCGTTTGTTAATAACGGATTATATGGGTTTAATTTTAGTCCTTCTTGAAGTGTTTTAATGGCTAATTCACTTTCGAATTTTGAGGCATAGATACTTGCAGTGCTTTGAAACACATAGGGATTTTTAACTCCACTATCTTTGGCGCGTTTAAAATATGTAAGCGCTTCGTCGTAATGTTGTATATTTTGAGCACAGATTGCTACATTTAACGCTATTGTGGTATCTTTTGGCAAATAATCGCTTACCTGTTTCAATAAAGTGTAGGCATTTACAAAATCATTTTGTTGATAGGATAAATTGCCCTCTTGCAGTTTTTTAATGTTAATGTTATAGCTCGCAGCTTTGATCAGATCCGAATTAGCTTGGAATTTATCAAGATTAATTGCCTTTTCTAAAGCTTCCACAGCAAGTCCATAATATCGATCTGAATTTTCGCCGTTATCAATTATGGAAACATAAGAACTTAGGTATGCTTTTGTAGCCCAGGTTTCGGGCCAATTTTTAGTTCTTTTATCACTCTGTGCCGCTTCGATAGCTTTAATGCCCTCCCCTATGATAGTAAACTGCTTTTTTACCTCATCTTTATTGGCAATACTTGCCTGGAGTTTGCCTACACTATTTTGTGCAAGCTGTACTTGAGATTTTTGGGCACTTGCTTTTAAATTTAGAATAAAGACGAAAAGCAGCAGATATTTAAACTTCATGTGATTATAATCTTTGCCAAAAATACAAAAAAAGAGGGATAAATCGCTTTATCCCTCTTCACTAGCTTAAAAATTGGTTATGGATTAGCTTGTACAGCTTCTAGCTTTTTCTTATACTCTTCATACATTTTTGTATCTCCCTTAAAAGCATAGATCCTTGCCATGGTATCTAAAGCAGGCGCCAGTTTGGGATCAACTTCCAGTGCTTTTTTATAAAACGGAATAGATTGATCAATTAGTGCCATCATTTTTGCGCCAACCGCATCATATTCTTTTACTTTTTTCGAATCAATTTTATCTCTAACCGCTTGTAGGGCAAAAGCTTGTTTATAATAGGTATCGCCCAACAAATAATGATAAACGGCTTTACTTGGATCTTTTGCGATCAATTTGGTTAATAGCTCCTGAGATTTTGCAACATCACCTCTAGTAATATAAATATCTGTTTCTATACCTGTAAAATAAGGATCATCTGGGAATTTTAAGGATGCTTCTTTGATAAGATCTAAGGTAACGGTTGTATCTTTTAAATCGTTTAAAGCAATAGCTACAGTTTCTTGGTAAAAGCTTTTTGTTTCTGGCAAATTAAAGCTGATTACCTTTCTAAAGTATTTAACGGCATCGGGGTATTGTTTTAATAGTTTAGAGGTTACACCCAGGTTAATATACATCGGTGTATCCAACGGATTGATCACGATGAGTTCGTTAAATCCTTTCATTGCAGCGGTATAATCTTGCCTATTGTAAGCTCTCACTGCTCTACCATTAATGGCGTTACGGATATTTATTTTAGCAGTTTTAATGTTTTCAATCTCATCGCCTTTTGGCCCTATACTCTCTGCCTTGGCAATAGCATCTAACGCTAATTGCTGGTTTTGAATAGAATTATCCATGTTTAATGTATCTACCAATGCAATGGTTGAGGTAAACAGGGCTTTATACATATAGGGCTCTACCAATCCTTTTGTTTTTTCGTTCGCTATGGCATTATCAGCATGCACCATAGCATCTTTTAAACTAGCGATTTGGCGTTCGATAAATGTACCTGTAGGCGCACTTTTCGATTTGCTGGGTTCAGGCGCTGTTCTTGCGGGCATATCAGATGCTCTATCTCCATCAAAATCTTTAGTTAGATCACCTTTTCTTACGGATCCTTTACCATCAGCTCCTAATCCACCGGTTGAAGCTGGACCAGTATTCACTTTCTTTTTAGGAAAAGATCCAGTTTTTGGGGCGTTCGGATCTACCATCATCGAGAACTGAAAAATACCCCATAATCTTTTTGCTTCTGCAAGTTCACTCTTTTGAGCATTTGCAAGTGTGGCTATACCCACAAATAGTATACTTAAAAGTACTTTTTTCATATTTATTGTTTTTTTCGAAATTATATAATTCTAGTTAGTTTCTTCTTCGGTATCAGAATTGTTATCTTCTTGAGAAGATTCGTCTTTTGCGGGATTCTCTTCTTTAGAATCTTCATCAGTTGGTATTGACCCTTCAACAGTTTCTTCTGACGTTTGATCTTCTAATTCTGCTTCTTCTTCATCTTCATGCTCAATTTTGGCCACTGAGGCAATCTCGTCATTCCCTTTTAAAGTGATTAAACGAACGCCTTGAGTTGCTCTTCCCATCACCCTCAACTCGCTCACTACAATTCTAATTACAATACCAGATTTATTAATGATCATTAAATCATCAGCGTCTGTTACATTTTTAATCGCAACTAATGCCCCAGTCTTATCGGTAACATTAATAGTCTTAACACCTTTGCCACCTCTATTAGTAACGCGATAATCATCTATATCAGTACGTTTGCCATAACCTTTTTCAGAAACCACCAATATTGTTGCATCACTATCGTTAACAGCAATCATACCCACAACTTCATCTTTATCATGCGCTAAGGTTACTCCCCTCACTCCTGTTGCGGTTCTTCCCATTGGCCTAACGGTACTTTCATTGAAACGAATAGCTCTTCCAGAACGGAGTGCCATTACAATTTCACTGTTACCAGTAGTTAAACTTGCTTCTAATAGTTGATCTCCTTCGTTGATGTTAATTGCATTGATACCATTAACCCGGGGGCGAGAATAAGCTTCTAAAGATGTTTTTTTAATGGTACCCTTTTTGGTACACATAATGATAAAGTTATTTTGAAGATAATCCTGATCTTTTAGGTTTACTACTTTAATATAAGCTTTAACTTTTTCTTCTTTAGGTATATTGATAATGTTTTGTAAGGCTCTTCCTTTACTCAATCTACTTCCTTCAGGGATTTCATATACCCTTAACCAGAAACATCTTCCTGCTTCGGTAAAGAACAACATATAGTTATGGTTTGAAGCAATGAGCAGGTGTTCTATAAAGTCTTCGTTTCTAGAATCGCTTCCTTTTGAACCTTTTCCGCCTCTTCCCTGTGTTCTGTATTCTGAAGCTGGGGTACGTTTAATGTATCCTTCATGGGAGATGGTAATTACAACTTCTTCGTCTTCAATAAAATCTTCCATGCTCATATCTTCGGCCGAGTGAACAATAGTTGTTCTACGTTCATCGCCATATTTTTCAAGCATGTCAGCCAGTTCATCTTTGATAATCTGCATACGTAAACCTTCGTCGTCTAAAATAGATTTCAGGTATTCGATGGTTTTCATTAGCTCGGCAAATTCGTCTTTAATTTTATCACGCTCAAGACCTGTTAATCTACGTAAGGTCATGTCTAAAATTGCTCGAGCTTGGATATCGCTTAGACCAAATTGCTCCATTAATCCAACTCTAGCTTCTTCTGGGGTATTTGAAGCGCGGATTAATTTAATTACTTCTTCGATATGATCTAGAGCGATGAGTAGGCCTTCGAGGATATGTGCCCGTTTTTCTGCTTCAGAAAGTTCAAATTTAGTTCTACGAACAACTACATCATGTCTGTGGTCTACAAAGTGACGAATGAGGTCTTTCAGGTTTAACATTTGCGGGCGTCCGTGCACCAATGCAATATTATTTACGCTAAAAGAGGTTTGTAGGGCAGTTTGCTTATATAGATTATTTAAAACGATACTTGCATTAGCGTCTCGTTTAATTTCATATACAATACGGATACCGTCTTTATTTGATTCGTCTTTGATGTTAGAAATACCTTCCAGTTTTTTCTCGCCTACCAGTTCGGCAGTACGTTCGATCATCATCGCTTTGTTAACCTGGTAAGGTATTTCGGTAACGATAATTGTCTCACGATCTTTAACTGTTTCGATTTCGGCCTTGGCACGCATTACAATCCTACCCCTACCGGTTTCAAATGCTTCCTGCACACCCGCATATCCATAAATAATCGCTCCTGTTGGAAAATCAGGACCTTTTACATACTTCATTAGCTCTGGGATGGTAATTTCGGTATTATCGATATACGCAACCGTAGCATTTATAACTTCCGTGATATTGTGCGGTGCCATATTGGTTGCCATACCTACGGCAATACCAGATGAACCGTTGATCAATAGATTTGGCACCTTGGCAGGAAGAACTGTAGGTTCTTGCAATGAATCATCAAAATTCAGTTGGAAATCAACTGTATCTTTATTGATATCAGCCAACATGTCTTCAGCAATTTTCTGGAAACGAGCCTCTGTATAACGCATTGCTGCTGGAGAATCTCCGTCAATTGATCCGTAATTACCTTGTCCTTCTACCATAAGGTAACGTAAGCTCCATTCTTGGGCCATACGTACCATGGTCATATATACAGACGAATCACCATGTGGGTGATACTTACCGAGCACCTCTCCCACGATACGGGCAGATTTTTTATACGGTTTTCCACTTCCTAATCCTAGGTCTAACATGCCGTACAAAACCCGGCGATGCACTGGTTTTAATCCATCACGTACATCAGGCAATGCCCTACTTACAATAACGGACATCGAATAATCGATGTAAGCAGATTTCATCTGCTCGTCTATGTTTATTGAAATGATTTTGTCGTTCTCTTGATTTTCTAAATCTTCTGCCATAAATGTTTGTGTTCTGCGTAGAGCGTTCTGCTTTGTGCGTTTTAAACGCCATCCGCTGAGCGCTTAGCGCATGATAAATAGGTTTTACTATAACCTTGCGAATTTAGTAAAATGTGCACTAATATACACCTTAATGTGGAAAAGTTTTACGCTTGGGGAGAATGGGGATTAATCTTAGGAAAGAGCCTGTTCTAGAGTTCATGGTTCATGGTTGATGGTTGATAGATAAGGTGTTTAGGCATGTCATCAAGAATGCTGTTTTGGGGCTGATGCACATGGTTGATTTTGATGGCCAATGTGTCTATGCATCCAACCCATGAACCACGAACTATGAACCATGAACTATGAACTATCCTGCTAAACCAAAACAGGGTTGTCAATAATTGGTAATTTCGCAAATTTAACCACCTCAATGCTAGGTACGCCAAAGTCGAGAACTACTTTGCCCAAAATGAGGTAACAACCCTTACCGCGAAAAGGATAGATGGGCGAAATTAGTGGAAAATGGGTAGTATCAAAAAAGTGGCCTTCACGATCTATAAATGTGCCGAACCACATTTGCGTGTTTTTAATGGTGCGCACGGTTTTATCACAAACAAAATTACCTAGCATTTTTACGGTTTGACCCTCCAGTTGTTCGAGGTCTTTTGCTAAAACATCTCCTCGATATGTGGTCTTAAGCAGATCGAACATGCTCAAACTCAAGGGAAAACCTAATAGTTCTAGTTCCTGATAGGCATCCTCCACTAGATGATTTTCCAAATCCGGAAGCTGGTAAGGTTTTGTTGGGATATGGAACAATTCCTTATCTGCTATGATTTTGGTCTTGATGCCGAGGTAGTTGTGCACGTCCCATAATAATTCTTTTTTGCTTTTACCAGTAAAGCGCAATGCATTTATTTTGATCAGGATAATTGCTTGTTGTAGTGAAAGATAGGTACGTTTAATTAAATCTTCGAGGTCGATATAATTTCCATTCTGTTTACGTTCCTTAGGGATAGAATCGATTAGTCTGTTTTCAAGTCCCTGGATGCCAATTAGTCCTAAATAAACCTGATCATCTTCAATAGTAACTACGTCATTACTGTTATTTACACAAGGTAGCTGCACTTTTGCACCAGTTTGCTGCAAAGCATGTACATACACCCATCTTTGGTAAAAACCGCCATAATTATTGAGTACCGCTACCATAAATTCCATAGGGTAGTATGTTTTTAGAAACAAACTCTGATAGCTTTCTACGGCAAAACTTGCCGAATGGGCTTTTGAGAAACTATATCCCGCAAAGCTCGAAACCTGTCGCCATACTTCTTTGGTAACCGTTTCATCCCTTCCCATAGCTTTGGCACGATCGAAAAAACGTTGTACCAACTTATCAAACTCTATTTTTGCCCGGTATTTTCCACTCATTCCTCTTCGAAGGATGTCAGCATCTGCCATATCTAAATCAGCATAATGATGGCAGATTTTAATCACATCTTCTTGATACACCATTATACCAAATGTTTCTTCAAGTTGTTCTTTCATTACGGGATGTAAATATTTAACATCTTTTGTATTATGGTAACTTTGGATGTACATTTTCATCATCCCTGAACTTGCCACACCTGGGCGTATGATCGAGCTTGCCGCAACCAAAGTGAGGTAGTTTTCGCATTTTAGTTTTTTAAGTAATTGGCGCATGGCTGGCGATTCGATATAAAAACAGCCAATTGGTGTGCCCGCTCTTAGTTGGGAATTTAGCTTGGGGTCATCTTTAAATGATTTAAAATCATGGATATCTACCCGCTCGTTTTTATTGGATAGCACCAACTGGACAGCCTCTCTGATATGCCCAATTCCACGCTGACTTAGAATATCATATTTATCCAGCCCAATCAATTCAGCTTCATACATATCCCATTGTACGGTGGGCATCCCTTTGGGAGGGAGATCTAAAGCGGTATAATAGGTTAAGGGCTCCTCGCTAATTAAAATACCACCAGCATGTATAGAACGCTGATTTGGCATTCCTCTCATGATATCATTGATAGCCATTATTTTGGTAAAAGTGGGATTATTTTTATGAACATGATCTTTAGCGGGATCCGTAAAATCATCAATCTCACTTTTGGGCAAACCCATCACCTTGCCGATTTCCCTAATTACTGCCCTATCTTTAAATGTACTCATGGTACCTAACAACGCCGTATTTCCGCTTTGATACCGTTTAAATATGTAATCCTGTACATCTTCCCGTTCATCCCAACTAAAATCAATGTCGAAGTCTGGTGGAGAACTGCGTTTATGGTTCAAAAAACGCTCGAAGTACAAATCTAGATCAATGGGGTCTACATCGGTTATTTTTAAGCAATAAGCAACGATGCTATTTGCGCCGGATCCTCTACCTACGTGATAGTAACCTTTGCGCATGGCATAACTAATCACGTCCCAAGTAATTAAGAAATAAGCACAGAAATCAAGTTCTGCAATCACTTTGAGCTCTTTTTTTATTCTTAACAGAGCTTCTTTATTGTTTTTTCCGTAGCGATAAGTGGCCCCTCCTTCTGCTAGTTTTGTTAATAATAAAAGATCATCTGCGGCATTGCCTGTAAAATACCGTTTGTTCTTTTTACCAAAGGTGTACTCGTCCATACAACAGCCGTCCAATAGTATTTCGGTATTTGAAACGATAAACCCATGGGTTTTAAATTTTTCCTTTAACTCTTTTTCTGAAATCAAGACCTCATTCTCTTTACAATAATCCTCATCGGTGAGTTTGCCCAATAATGTACTTAATCCGATAGCCCTTAGGTATTTATGAAAGCGGTGTGAAAGTTTATCTTTAACCGTTACAGGATGCCAAACTAATAGCTTCTCTTTAATTGCTGTTAATGATTTTCCAGCAATTGTGTTCAATTCATCGGCACGAATTCCTAAATATTCATTTTCCCTTAACACCCGTTTGCTTACGTAGGGATATAGTATAAAAGCGTTGCTAAGCAATGGGGGTTCGTCTGGCAAGGGCTGTGCATTTAGATTATGGAAGGTTAAAAAATCATTTAGTTCTTTCATTCCCTCCTTATTTCGGGCAATGCCGACGTATAAGAGTTGATTATTTCTTCTAAATTCTATTCCGATGATAGGTTTAATGTAATAGGCTGTCTTAATGATATTGCCATCATCATCTATTTGGTCTACCCCCTCTGCTCTACAAAGTCTGATAAATTCCATACAGCCGGTAGAATTATTGATGTCGGTAAGCACTAATTGCCTCACGCCCATTGCACGGGCCTGTGCGATAATGGTTTTGATATCCATAGTGCCATAACGGAGACTGTATTGGGAGTGAACGTTGAGAAACATGATAGGCTGTGAGTGTTAGGTGGTTGGCGTGGGCGTTAAGCGTAGGTGTTAAGCGTGGGGCGAGTATTTAACCACAGATAAGAAGGATGAACATGGATTGGAATTAAAAACAACCATATAAGAAATTTAAGAAAATATAAGGTGGTGAGTGAGCATGGGGCATGGAGCCGGAGTATCGAACCAATTTAAAAATCTGTGTCCATCTGTGGTTAAAAACCAGTGAACCAGGGCAACTAACCACAGATAGGAAGGATGAACACGGATCGGAATTAAAAAACAACCATATAAGAAATTAAGAAAATATAAGGTGGTGAGTGAGCACGGGGCATGGAGCATGGGCATCGACCAATATATATTGGAAAAATCGGTTTCCATCTGTGGTTAAAAAACAAAGAACTAATGGACCAATTTATCTCTCGGGGGCATAACTGCGGCCAATCTGATTGTATCCACGCCATATCGGGAGCGCATCTTATCCATACTTTGGTATAGATTATAGATTTTTTCGGAAGGACCGTATAAACCAATCTGCTCATGACCACTAACCAAATGCGATAATTTTACCCCTACTAATCTTAGTAGCATCCGTTTTTGGTACACCCTATCAAATAAATCCTTTGCTTTGGCAATGAGCGTCGAATCTAAAGAAGTATAAGGAATTTTTGCTTGTTGGGTAACGGTTTCGAAATTGGCATAGCGGATGGTTACCGTAATACAGGCCGTAAGCTTATGTTTCTGCCGCAGCTCAAAAGCCAATTTGGTGATCATATCAGTAATGATAATTTTCATCCCAGCAATATCCATGCTATCGCTATCAAAAGTGCTTTGTTTACCAATAGATTTCTGCTCCCGATAAGGCACTACGGGCGAATGGTCTATCCCATTGGCCTTTTGCCATAAACTTAATCCGTTTTGTCCCAAGATCTTAAACATGAGCTCTTGTGGAATTTGGGTGAGTGTGTGGATCTTCCTTACTCCCATTTCACTGAGTTTAATAAAAGTGGAATCGCCAAGTCCGGGAATTTTTTTAATAGAAAGCGGATCCAAAAATGGTTGTACCTGGAACCTCTCTATTTGCATTTCACCATCGGGCTTACACTCGTTGGTTACCATTTTAGACACCGTTTTATTGATCGAAAGACCAAAGGAAATCGGTAAACCAATCTGGTCTAAAACGGATTTGCGCAACTCATGAGCAAACTTCATGCAACCAAAAAACTTATCCATCCCCGTCATATCTATATAATGTTCATCTATACTAGCCTTCTCCAATACAGGGACCTTTTCTTGCAAAAGCTCAGTTATTTCAAGTGATTTTTTGCTATAGTCTTCCATGCTGCCTTTTACGAAAACGGCATGCGGACAAAGCTGACGGGCCATTCTGCTCGGCATGGCCGAATGAATCCCATATTTACGGGCCTCATAACTACAGGATGCCACCACCCCCCTATCGCTCATACCACCAATTATTACCGGCTTGCCCGCTAAAGAAGGATCTTTTTGAATCTCTACAGATACAAAAAAAGCATCCTGATCCATATGTATGATATGTTTGTTGGTTAACTCCATAAATTGATAAGCAAATATAATACTAATATTATTAGTAATTATAAATAAGTTATCAAGAAATTAAACTAAAGATGTTAGTAAAATTTATGAACCTGAGATTGTTGAATTGTTGAATTGTTGTATTGTTGAATTGTTGTATTGGTGTATTGTTAAGATACGTAGTAGATCCCCAAACTGTTAACTGTAAACCGCAAACTGGTAGCTTTTTGGCGATGCAATCGCGGTTCTCGGGCATCCTCGTTGCAAACGAGGACGAGTTGAGGGGATCTTGGAATGGTATAGTGTTGGATTGTTGTATTTTAAAAGTTAAATGCGTAAAGATTGCAAACTGTAAAAGGCCAGCTGCTAACTGTAAACTGGTAATTAAGCCCACTCTACCCCTTTTTTTAGGAGTTTTTGTGTAGTTTCTTCTTCACTATTGGGCAGGATTTGTGGATTATAGCTCCATTTTGCTGTAGGAGGCAAACTCATCAGAATACTTTCAATTCGTCCGTTGGTTTCTAGGCCGAATTTAGTACCAGCATCATATACGAGGTTAAACTCAGCATATCGGCTACGGCGCAAATTTTGCCATTCTTTATGCTGATCGGTGTAGGATTGATCACGATTACGATCGATCAATTCGGTGTAGGCAGGAAGAAAGGTATTACCAACTGCAAGCGAGAAATCCAGAATCTGGTCAAAAGTTAATCCTGCATTTTCTGGTTTTAAACGATCATAAAATATACCGCCTACACCCCTAGTTTCGTCCCGGTGCTTGATAAAAAAGTAATCATCGGCATTTGCCTTAAACTTGAGATAAAAAGAAGGGTCAAATTTATCGCAGGTTTGCTTTAGGCAATGATGAAAAAACCTAGCATCGGTTGGGATTACATAATGTGGCGTTAAATCAATGCCCCCGCCAAACCACCGGGTTTGTTCGTCCATTTCGAAATACCTGATATTCATATGAACAATGGGCACAAAAGGATTCTCTGGGTGCATTACGATTGAAACACCGGTAGCAAAAAACTCGTCACTTTCTACTTTAAATGCTTTTTTAATCGCCTCTGGCAACTTACCATGTACGGCAGAAAAGTTTACCCCTCCTTTTTCGATCACGTTTCCATGCTGCATCACCCGCGTTCTGCCCCCTCCACCACCATCACGCTGCCAAAGTTCTTCCACAAAAGAAGCTTTACCATCCGCCTCGGCTAAACCCTTACAAATGCTATCCTGAATGTACTGATATGCTTTGGCTACTTCGTCTTTGAACATTGGAGTGGAGTTAGCCCGATAGCTATCGGGATTAGTTTACCCCATAAAGGTAAGGCTAAGCAAAGATTTAAGGTGTATGAATGGGTAGAAAGTACATTTTGATGACCGAAACGCGTTAGGCGTTGTGCGTATAGCGTTAGCGGTGTCGGTTTTGTCTCGCTTAGCGCTAAGCGCCATGCGCTCTACTCCTCAACGTAATCCAGATCTTTGGTAAAGGTTTCTTTAAGCTGACTTAAGGCAACCAGTGAAATGACGATACATACAAAACCAACAATCATAGCACTTTGTAAGATACCTATCTGCGGCTTTAACATTTTAAAGAAATAAGTAATCGCTACCAAAGAACCACGAATAAAATTAGGTACAGTTGTAGTAACCGTTGCTCTTAGATTTGTGCCGAACTGCTCTGAGGCAATGGTTACAAAAGTAGCCCAATAACCAGATGCAAAGCCCAAAAACAAACTCAGCCAAATAAAAGTTAATGGGGTTAATCCTTTAGCATACAAATAAACAACGATGGAAACAGCGGTCATCACTAAAAAGATGAGCATTACTTTTTTCCTTGATTTTAATTGTTGGCATAAAAAACCAGCAACAATATCCCCTAAAGATATTCCAATATAACAGTACATAATGCCTTGAACAGCATTTAAGGTGTCTGTTGCTCCAAGCGCAATCCCAAATTCTTTACAAAAAGTAATCAGAATACCAACTACGAACCAAAGCGGCAGCCCAATCAAGATACAACAAATGTATTTCTTAAAGCGTTTACGGTTATTAAATAGCATCCAAATATTGCCGCGTTTAACAGTTGTTTCTTTAATTTCTTTGAACATTCCGGATTCGGCCAGTCCAACACGTAACATTAACAGTAAGAGCCCCATTCCGCCACCGATAAAATAACTGGTTTGCCAGGGCAAACTTCCCCCGATCAATGCCGCGGCTACAGCGCCAAGCAGGCCAATCCCTGCTACGATCATGGTTCCATACCCCCTTTTTTCTTTGCTCATGGTTTCTGACACCAAAGTAATGCCAGCACCTAATTCTCCCGCTAAACCAACACCAGCAACAAACCTTATTAGGGTGTACTGGGTTACGGTGGTTGCAAATCCATTAGCTATATTGGCCAGCGAATACAATATGATCGAGCCAAAGAGCACACTTAAACGTCCTTTTTTATCACCTAAAATTCCCCAAAGAATTCCCCCCAGCAGCATACCGATCATCTGACTGTTGAGAATTTTAAGTCCAACATCAAGTAAATCGCCACTTGCAACACCAATATCTGTAAGACTATTTACCCTTACAATTGAAAAAAGAATAAGGTCGTAAATATCAACAAAGTAGCCTAAGGCGGCAACAATTACTATAAGGGCAATATTTTTTTGGCTGGCAATAGTATTCATATTTGATTGGTGAAAGGATTAAGCTACAAAAGATTGTATAATATAAAATTTTATCTAGAAATTAATACCCCATTAATGGCCTGAATAATCCCATTCTTAGAAAGAATATTCGATGTAATCAGTTCTGCATCGTTAATCATTAACATACCATCCAACATGCTTATTTTAAGTTTAGCCCCGCTTAGGGTTGTTAAGGTTTTGCCTGGTTTTAAATCTTTAGATTTTATAATTCCTTTTACAATGTGGTTTTTAAGAATTTTAATCGCCTCAGCATTCTCTGGATTTTTGGTAAGGATATTTATAATAGCTTCAGATTCAACGGTAAAAGCTGCGTTGTTTGGAGCAAAAACCGTTATCGGACCCATAACATCTAATGTATCCTTTAATCCAGCTAATGTGATTACCTCTAAGAATGTGGTATGGTAAGCAGAACCATAGAGATTTTTGAAGATGCTTTTTGACGGATACATAATTTTGCCACCCAGCTCTACAGTTGTATCTGCTTCTTTACTTTTAAGAACTCTTTTTGGATTATCAATAAACTGTCCGGGCGCAGCTTTAGGAGGATTTCTTGACCCTTGTTGAGCAAATATATAATTTGATAAAAAGGAAAACAGGATTACTATTAAAATTTTTGCTTTCATTGACTTTTCTTTAAAGTCCTTAAACTACTGGTTAATTAGCTTATTTGCAAATTAGTTAATTAGCTAATTATCATGATGAACTTTTAGTTTATCCAATAATTCTGGCGAAATATTCTCGGCATAAGCGCCATAAGCATCAATCAATACTCCTTTTAAATTCCCCACGGGGGATGAGATAGCATAGATAACCGCACTATCCCCAGGGTCAGTCATTCCTTCGAAACGATAAAACTCATCAATTTCAAATTCTTCAGGCATCAGCTGAAGATCGAGTGATTTGCATTCGATGCAGTCCTGAGCTAGGTTAAAATCATATTCATAGCCTCTTTTTTCGAGATCTTTTACAGCCTCGGTAAGTGTATCATATATAAACATGGTTTAAATTTAATCAATTTTAGGTAAATAGCGATAAGCGCAGGGCATCAGCGGGTGCGATGAATTAGCTCATTTGCAAATTTGATAATTAGCTAATTTCTTATGATATTTAACCACCATGATAGTTTCTGAGCGCACCCTTAAATGGGCCCTATGTTTGTACCCTCCTTTGTTATTTCAGCGTATTTGGGTTAAGAAATTCCATCCCGAGTTTAAAGGGGTTGATGTTAAGATCAGTAATAGCTTTTTGAACAGGAACTATAATGGTTCTATTTTTGGAGGATCGATATATGCAGCAACTGATCCCTTTTATGCGATATTATTTGATCAATTAATGCAAAGGAGAGGTTTTAAGGTGCGGGTTTGGCTTAAAAGTGCATCTATCAATTATCTAAAACCCGGATTAACCAATTTATTTTTTACCATTATCGTTTCTGATGAAATGATAACAGAAGCGGAAGCCTCATTAACGGCCACAGGAAAGTTTGTTAAATCTTACCCGATGGAGTTGTTTAATGTACAGGGCGAGCTATGCGCTACGGTAATGAATGAAATTTATGTGCGCACCAAGTTTGCCGGGGAAAAACAAAGAGTGGCGATTTAAGAGCTAAGCTATGAATATCAAAAGATTAATTTTAGAAGGCGAAAATGTTAACGTAGACTTTAAAAAAACGATTAGCAGCACCCAGAAAATAGCCAAAACCTTAGTTGCATTTGCTAATAACCGAGGCGGGAAATTATTAATTGGCGTGGCCGATGATGGCACAATTAAAGGTGTTAAATCTGAGGATGAAGAAAAGTTCATGATCACAAAGGCAGCCCATGTATTTTGCAGGCCTGCCATTGAGCCGAAATTTGAAGAAGTATATGTTGATGATAAGGTAGTTCTAGTGGTGGATATTCCGAAAAGTGATCTAAAGCCCCATTATGCCCTAGATGAGGCCAATAAATGGTGGGTTTATTTTAGGGTTAAGGATAAGAGTATACTGGCCAGTAAGATAATAGTAGATGTGCTTAAGGAAGAAAATCACGAAAACGGGCAGTTAATTTCCTATTCTGAATACGAAAAGAAATTACTGACCTACCTAGAGGAACATGGTAGGATTACCTTGAAGGAATATAGTAAGCTTACACGAAGTGCCTATAAAAAGGCGCAGAAGATTATTGTAGGCCTAATTCTTACTGGCGTTATCCTGCCCCACACTTCAGAAAAAGAAGAGTATTTTACTGCTGCCCACTTCAAATAATAATTTGCTTGCATTATGGATAAAAATGCGATTTTTGTGGTCAAATGCTTCAAGACTTTTTTACCAAATATAAGCCCTACTATAAAGAAAATCTGATTTTAGCTGCACCAATTGTAGTTTCCCAAATTGGACACATGGCTGTTCATTTTGCCGACAGCGCAATTGTGGGCCAATTTGCTGGTAAAACACAATTGGCTGCGGTATCATTGGTAAATAGTTTGTTTACCATTGTAATGGTGGTGGGATTAGGTATTACTTATGGATTAACACCATTAATTGCCAAGCAAAATGGAGGCAGAGATTATACCGAGTGCGGGAAACTTCTATCCAATAGCTTAGTGATTAACATCATTACTGGTATATTTTTATATTGCTTTCTTCATTTTGGTACGCTTTCATTGATTGATCATTTGGGACAATCTCCTGTAGTTGTTGCTTATGCAAAACCATACCTGGTCTTTTTATCGGTCTCTATTATTCCTTTAATGATCTTCCAAACTTTTAAACAATTTGCCGAAGGCTTGGGATTTACGCTGCAAGCCATGTTGATTTCCATTTTCGGGAATATTTTAAACATCATCATCGGAATTATCCTAGTGAAAGGAATGTTTGGTTTCTCCCCTATGGGGGTTAAGGGTGTTGGGATCAGCACCTTAATCGATCGGAGTTTAATGGCTTTGATAATGATGTACTATGTATTGCGATCGCAAAATTTTAAAAAGTATCTCGAAAAATTTAGCCTTTTAGCTATTGATAAAATTAGGAGCATACAGCTTATTAAAATTGGTGCTCCTGTTGCCATGCAATACTTTTTTGAGATCAGTGCCTTTAGTGGGGCGGTTATTTTAATTGGGATTATAGGCATTGCCGAACAAGCGGCACATCAAATTGCAATCACATTGGCTGCCACAACGTATATGATTGCTAGCGGGGTTGCATCTGCAGCTACGATTAAAACTGGAAATAATTTTGGGAGCAGCTCATTCACCGATCTACGTCGCTCTGCAATAGCAAGTTATCACGTGGTTGTTGTGTTTATGTTGTCTACTGCGCTGTTGTTTGTTTTCGCAAGCAATTTACTTCCTCATATTTTTATCAGTGATCCTACAGTAATCGCGATAGCTGCCCAATTACTCGTCATTGCGGGTCTGTTTCAGTTATTTGATGGTACACAAGTTGTTGGGTTGGGTATTTTACGAGGAATTGGCGATGTGAATATACCAACACTCATCACCTTTTTATCTTATTGGATTATCGGAATACCTCTGGGCTATTTTTTAGGGATTTATTTAGGTATAGGTGTTAAAGGCATTTGGTATGGCCTTACCGTAGGTCTGCTAACTGCATCTATTTTATTATTTTTTAGGTTTCAGCACCGCACTAGGATGCTAGCATCGAAAAGCTAAACGACGTGTCTTATTCCCATGATAATAACATTAAAAAATTTGCTAAATTTGTTTTTTTCTTAAAGGAAAATTATTTATATTTAATACCGAGATTCAATTATCAGTTAATTGAGCTGTTACAGGAATCTTTTTTTGATAGTTGATCTAATGAAAAAACGCATCCTAGTTGTGGAGAATGATCAAAGCATTCTCGAAGTAATTACTATGGTATTGGAAGAAGCGGGCTATGAAACCCGTCCATATCGTAATGTAAGCAATTTATTTAAACTTATTATGGATTTTCATCCGGATGCGGTAATTCTAGATATTCTTCAACCTACGTTAGAGGGTACCGAACTTTGCCAGAAGATTAAAAATACAGAAAGCACTTCCCATATTCCCGTGATTGCACTTTCTACTCATTCTAAAATTGAAAAAGTTAAAGAAATATGTGCTGATGATGTTATTTCAAAGCCTTTTGACATTGATGGATTGTTGGAAGTTCTACACGAGCAACTAAGAAGCGCTAGTTAATACTATTTTATTATTAGTCAGCAGGTTAAATCCAATAGCTTTTAAGAATACCACGAACATTAAAACCTATTTGTTGTTAAATATTTAATTAATAACAAAATAGATGGTTTCTTTCGCACTTCCGTTAAATCATTCCAAAGCAAAAGAACGCTACATCAGCCCTATCACATCGGTTGAAGAAACACTTGTGAGGGGAATTAGAGCTGGAAACAAAGCATCTATAGAACAACTGTATAAAATGTACTCTTCTTCGTTGATGGGTATTATCAGTAGGATCGTAAAATTTGATGAAATTGCCGAAGATATCCTTCAAGAGACTTTTATTAAAATTTGGAAATCAATTGGGCAATACGATTCGTCTAAAGGACGCTTATTTACATGGATGGCAAATCTGGCCAAAAACACGGCCATCGATCAGATTAGAAGCAAATACTACATCAACTCGGTAAAAACAGATACCTTAGAAGACCTTCAAGTAGATTATCTAGACAAAAAAAATAATTTCCAGTTAAATTCTGATACGGTTGGTTTAAAACAACTGATGTGCAACCTCAAGCCAGATCAAAAGATAATAATCGATCTCTTTTATTTTGAAGGGTATACCCATGTTGAAGTTGCCGAAATCCTAAATATTCCTCTAGGTACGGTTAAAACTAAAATCCGGCAGGCAATCATTACATTAAGGAAATATTTTAATGAAACCAATGCCTTGATTTCGTTAGGAGCTTAGGGAGTTGCGTCCCGATAGCTGTCTGGATGGGAGTTTGGAGTTAAGTTCGGTCCTTTAAACATGTTCATCCGTACGCGCATATGGTTTTATTTCCTTTTGGTTTAACCCTTTCTCCATTTCTTTCCGATCTTTTCTATTACGTTTAATGATAAAATAGAAGAAAGCCAAAACAGCGACGATTACAATCGCAATAATTATCACATTTATTTTCATGGTAATAAAAATTACTTCTAGTCAATAGTTTTAATTATAAGTTAAAAATAATGGTTAATTGTTGTGTTAAAATTAAGTTGTCGTTAATTTTATTACCTAAGAAAATAGAGTCTGTTGATTACCATTCATCCTTTCCCTGGGTTTATTCTCGCCGAAATTTGAAAACCCTACGCCGATCAATCTAATTTTCTTTTCGTTAAACTCCAGATTTTTTAATAATAGCTGGGCATTTTCTAAAATTTGATCTAGCTCGGTTAGTGGAGCAGGAAAAGAAATGCTTCGGGTAACTTGTTTAAAATCTTCGAATTTAACTTTAAGCGTAAGGGTTCTACCGTAAATATTGTAATGTTGTAGGCGTTTGAAAGCGGTTTTAGCAATTTGAACCAACCAATCATCCAGCTCTTCGCCCCTCCCCAGATCATAGGAAAAGGTATCCTCGGCGCTAATTGATTTTGTATCTTGATGTGGCTGCACTTCACGATGATCGATGCCCCGAACAATTTTATAAAAGAATTTGCCTGTCTTACCAAAAAGTTGAACTAATCTTTCCTCAGTGAGCTTTTTTAGGTCGGCCCCTGTATGTAAGCCTTGACGTTTCATCTTTTCGGCGGTTACCTTTCCCACACCAAAAAATTTTTCGACGGGTAATTTTTCCATGAACCTAATCATTTTGGAAGGACCAATAAAGGTTAAGCCATCCGGTTTGTTCATGTCTGAGGCTATTTTAGCGGCAAACTTATTAATTGAAACTCCTGCGGATGCAGTGAGTTGTAGCTCATCTTTAATGGCCTGTTTGATCTGCTCGGCAATCGCGATGGCTGACCCTATTCCCAACTTGTCTTCGGTTACATCCAAATAGGCCTCATCAAGAGAGAGCGGCTCAATCAAGTCGGTATAACGGCTAAAGATTTCTCTTATTTTTTGCGACACTTCTTTGTATGCTGCAAATCTTGGTCTCACAAATATCGCATATGGGCAAAGTTGCTGGGCTTTTTTTGAGGTCATTGCCGAACGTATCCCAAATTTACGGGCCTCATAACTGGCCGTTGCTACTACTCCTCCCCGTCCATCTGGCGAGCCACCAACTACTAATGGCTTTCCTCTATATGCTGGAAAATCACGTTGTTCTACTGATGCATAGAAAGCATCCATATCAATGTGGATTATCTTACGGACAGGTTGAGTACGCTCATTTTCCATGGTCTATTGCAAAACATAGCTTTGATATGCCCTCTCACCCCAAAATGTATAATTTTTACCCTGATACTTGGTTCCATTAAAAACAAGATCGATAAATCCATTTTTATCTACCAGTACAGTGTGATAAATCTTTGCTTCGGGATTTTTAATGAGTTTTATACTTATCCGATGCCGATAATCATACATTTCTAAACGATCATCTTGTTCTTTACTAAATAATTTAAAAGGATTATGAAGGTCCTTTGCTATCAGTTTACTTCGGTACCATGTTCCGCCTGTTGGCGATACCAGTGGCTTGCCGTTAAAGATCACCACACTATCGTTATACGCAATTACTTGCAGGGAATTTCTCTTGTTAGTTAACCATTTATTAAGCTTCTCACGATGCTTTTCAGTCTCATATCCATAGGTTGCATCCAAAAAACCTATTCTTTCGATATAGTTGGGGATTTGGATGTTACTATTTATGAATCCAAAAATAAAGCTCCCTCCTCCACTATGTGCTGTTAAAGTTAGCTTAGGATGATAGGCAAGGTATTTATCTTCAATTAGTTTAACCATCCCAGCAATCTGAATATCGCTATTTGCTTTCTTCCGCCAAGCGGGCCAGCTTTTCAACTCATTCTCCACGTAAACCACTATGTAATTGGTTTTTTGATCGGCATTTCTGATAAATTCCGTTTGAGCTCCTATG
Source organism: Pedobacter sp. NO84 (assembly GCF_059703915.1). Lineage (NCBI taxonomy): Bacteria > Pseudomonadati > Bacteroidota > Sphingobacteriia > Sphingobacteriales > Sphingobacteriaceae > Pedobacter > Pedobacter sp. NO84. The sequence goes on along the minus strand of NZ_AP046575.1, from coordinate 1,195,918 downwards.
TGTTGTATGTCGTAATGCCAGTCATCGCCCTGCGACAATTTTTTACCAAAGGTTTGTGCAGTGGTATTTCCATTTGGCAGGGCAAAAATGATAATCTTAGTAGGTTTTGTTGCTATGATTTGATGTGGCTCATCAAAAGTTAGCGTAACCCCGCTGTCTAATTTAAGTTGTTGAAGGCTTTTAAAGCGCAGATCAAAATTTTTCTGGGCATTTAAAGCAGCAAAACCAAAACAGCATAAAATTAACAAGTACCACCTCATGTAAACAAATTTACGATTATCTACTGTGTGGCAAAATCAAATTTCATGAGTTCTGCTACGCGCCTAAATTCATCCTGCATGTTTGCGTTTAAAGAAATTTCCTTTCCTGTAACGGGATGATTAAAAACTAATTGTGAGGCATGCAATAACATGGTAGTCATGTTAAATTGCTCTTTAAAAAATCTGTTCTGCTTGTTGCAACCGTGTTTTCTATCCCCAATTATGGGATGAAATATATGGGCAAAGTGTCTGCGTAATTGGTGCATCCTTCCTGTGGTAGGGGAAGCCTCTACAAGAGAATATCTAGAGGTTGTATGTTTTCCAAATGCAACATCAATCTCGGCATGTTGTAGGGTTCTAAAAGTGGTAAATGCTTCTTGCATAGTGCCATTTTCTTTGGCTAAGGGATAATCGATATCCAGTTTTTCGGGCGAAAATCCGCGTAAGATAGCCAAGTATTTTTTTATTACCATTCCCTCCTGAAATTGCTTATGAAGCGCAATCTCAACGTCTTTTTCGAATGCAAACAGTAAAAGCCCACCGGTTTTTCGATCTAAACGGTGCACCGGACTTACGTGTCTGCCTATCTGATCCCGTAACAGCTGTAAAGCAAATTCTGTAGCATCGTTGGCTATTTTAGATCTGTGTACCAACAAACCATGAGGTTTGTTAATAGCAATCAAATGTTCGTCTTGGTAAACAATTTCTAGCATTTAGCAAAGATAAGGAAAGTTGGGTGATAAGCTGGCGGAAGGCGTTGAGCGTTGGGCGATAAGCGATAAGCGTTGGGCGGAAGGCCTTGAGCGATAAGCGTATAGGGGTAAAAGTTGGGCGCTAAGGTTTTCGTCGCTTAATGCCAGTCGCTTATAGCTCAACTAATAAAACAGGTCTTTCGCTATGCGAAATGTGTTACAATGGGCCTCAACAATAATCTTAAGGTCTGCAGAATAACCCCCTCCCATGCTAACTTGTACAGGAAGATGCTGCAACTTACAGGCTTCTAAAACGAGTTGATCTCTTTTTTTACAAGCTGCAGGGGTTAATGACAACTTTCCTAATTTATCGCTTTCAAGTACATCAACTCCAGATAAATAAAACACAAAATCAGGCTGGTGTTGCTTAAAAATTAATTCTAATGCAGCCATTAGTTTCGACAAATAAACTTCATCAGTTGTACCATCAGCTAAAGCAAGATCAAAATCTGACCGTTCTTTTTTAAACGGAAAGTTTTTATCGCCGTGCACGGAAAACGTAAATACCCGAGGATCATCCTTAAAAATAGCTGCGGTACCGTTTCCTTGGTGAACGTCTAAATCAATAATTAAGATCCGATGGGCCAACTTATGGTTCAATAGATAGTTGGCAGCAATTGCCTGATCGTTTAATAAACAGAAGCCTTCGCCCCAATTTCGTCCTGCATGATGCGTTCCTCCAGCTACATTAAAAGCGATATGATTTTTTTGGGCGTAAAGGGCCCCATCTATAGTACCTTGAGCTATCCTAAGTTCTCTTTCTACCAATTGTGCAGTTAATGGGAAACCGATTTTTCGCTGTTCTTTGGGCGATAAGGTTAGATTTTCGAGCTGAAGCCAGTACTCAAGATCATGTGTGGTCAAGAGATTTTCTTCATTTAATATATCTGGAGCGAATAAATCATTTGGCTGGATTGTTCCTTCATGTAAAAGCTGTTCGGGTATCAACTCATATTTCAACATCGGGAAACGATGCCCTTCGGGCAAGGGATGTGCATATAAAGGATGATAAGCTACTTTAAACATTTCTACAAGCTATAATGGTGAAAAGGGATTAAATTGTTAAGGCTTATCTCAGCAACATCTGAGGTGCGCGTTTTAATAATCAGCGTATAACAAATTTTAATAAACAATATCCAATAACAAAGATCTTCTTGTCATATTTTTTTACAGGCAGCTAATAAAATTTCTCCAGTGTGAAATACATCTTCAAAGCTATTATACATGGGTACCGGACTTAACCGAATAACATTCGGTTCGCGCCAATCGCCTAATACGCGATTAGCTACCAAATGATCAAATATTTGCTTCCCATTTTGCTCAGCGATAATAGAAACCTGAGCGCCACGCTCATTAACAGCTAAGGGAGTTATGATCTTAAATTGCTCTTCGCCTATTTTCTTATTTACCTCATTTATAAGGTAAAACAAATAACTGGTTAAAGTTTCACTTTTCATTCTTAGAGGCTCAATAAACCCTGCTTTTTCAAACAACAATAGGGAAGCATGGTACAGTGCCATTGGCATTACCTGGGTACAGCTCACCTGCCAACCATCTGCCCCTAATTCAGGAACAAAACCCTTTTCCATTTTAAAACGTTGTGCTTCTTGATAGCCCCACCATCCGGCAAAGCGATTTAAAGACGCGTCATCAAAGTGTTTTTCGTGAACAAAAATCCCACTTATTCCGCCAGGCCCTGCATTTTGATATTTATATGAACACCAACATGCAAAATCTACTTCCCAGTTATGAAGAGATAACGGCACATTCCCTGCCGCATGTGCGAGATCAAATCCTACTATTGCACCTGCTTTATGGCCCGCATTTGTAATGGCAGGCATATCAAACCATTGTCCAGTAAAGTAATTAATGCCACCAAATAAAACCAGCGCCAAATCATCAGCATGCTCGGCTATTGCCTCTACAATGCCCTCAGTTGTTAACGTATACTCCCCATCTTTAGGCTTAACTTCTACAATTGCTTCCTTTGGATCGTAACCATGAAAACGAACTTGGCTTTCTATTGCATACTGATCAGAGGGAAAAGCTCCAGCTTCCATTATAATTTTAAAGCGTTTACCTTTAGGTTGATAAAAACTAACCATCAATAGATGGAGATTAACCGTTAAGGTATTCATCGGGCATACCTCTGTTGTTTTTGCACCCACTATGGGTGCCATTAGTTTTTTTAGTTCTTTATGGTAAAACATCCATGGAGTATCACCTTCAAACCAACCTTCAACAGCATGGTTTTGCCAATTGGTCAATTGCACTTGGAGCACCTCTTTTGCCACTTTAGGTTGGAGTCCTAAAGAATTACCACACAAGTAAATAAAGGGTTTGCCATTATGTTCTGGAAACAGGTACTCAGTACGCATTTCTTTTAAAGGATCATGTAGATCAAGCGTTCTGGCAAACGCAAGGGTGTTCTCAAAATTCATGGGTCAATATTAACAAAAAAAAGCTTAACCACATGGCTAAGCTTAAATCAGGACACCGAATTTTTAAACTACAAAGACACAAAAGATGTGTGATGTCTATCGGTCGGCGCCTCCACCGGCCATCACTGGCTTATAATATCTTTAAGAACGGGTTCTAAAACTTTATAGTTTCGTTTTTTCCTAAATCCGGGGTTTCACCGGTAACAATAGCTTTCAGCATTTTAAAAGCGACCACCATTTTGCTCGCATTGCTATCCCAATACTCAGCAGAACTTGGGCTAACCTTAATCAAAATTAAGGCAGGATCGGCTAAACCGTCAGGGAACCAAGCCTTAACCGCGGGGTTAAAATAGTCCTTCTTGCGGGCTTGATCGTCAACTAGCTCCGCTTTGCCATTTACCGAAAGATAGGTGTTGCTAGAAGGGTCGCTGTAGGCCAGATTAACTTCGTTCTCCTTAGAAATCTCTTTGGATTTTGGCGAATATTCATTGGTAAAAAACCAGATGCTGCCGTCATCTTCAATGTGCGCGGTACCCATTGGTCTGCTACTTAATTCGCCTTCTGCGCTTAGCGTGGTGAACATGCAAATCCTTACTTTCTCGGCCAATTCTTTTAATATGGCTATATTTTTCTCGTTTTTCATGATTAGGTTTTTGCATTAATAAACGGGAAATGGGTAGAGATGGTTTTATAAATCGGTTAATTGTATAATTGTTTAATCGGTTAGCGATCTGAAGTCAATAGTAGATACTTCACTCACAATGCCAGTCAAACTTTTAATCTGTAACAATCAACAATTCTAATGATTAAAGAGTTAACCTACAAACAATTAACCAGTTTAGCAGCTAACCAATTCAAACAATTAACCAGTTTAATTACCCTAACCCTTATTCGGTTTGCTCACATACTTATTTCCCCGTATATAGAATCTCCAGGGTAATAGGGCGTGATCTTCAGCATAGTCGACCCCAACGCGGGGCGATGAAACAATGTCTTCTGATTTGAAGTTAATTCCGTTGTCTTCAATCCAGATTTCATCACCTAATAAATCTTTCGAATTTAGATTTTTATCAATGCCTAGTGCTGCCGCTAGAGCTCCGGGGCCGGCTGTAATTCTAGGCGCCAGAGCTTGCATTTTTCTTCTTTCCAACATTATTGGTAGACCTATAACAGGTTCTAAACCACGAATTAATACAGCATGAGGGTTGTTTTTGCTTGAAGTAACCACATTAAATAAATGATGGATCCCATAGCAAAGATAAACATAAGAAATGCCACCGTTTTCGTACATGGTTGAAGTACGCGGCGTAAACCGTCCATTGTAAGCATGGGAAGCCTTATCTATCACTCCGTTGTAAGCTTCGGTTTCAACAATTGTTCCACCTGTTAGTTCACCATTAACACAAGTAAATAGCTGCTTTCCCAAGAGCTGAACAGCTAAATCGATCACATCTTCCTGCTCGTAAAAAGAATAAGGTAGTTTAGGCATCTAATAAAACGAGTATCTGATTGAGGTATTTTTGGTCTATTTCATCGAAATGAGCAAGGTGTTCGCTATCAACATCCAATACTCCAATAATGTTTTTGCCTTTATAAAAAGGAAGGACAATCTCAGATCTAGAGGCAGATGCACAGGCAATATGACCTGGAAATTCATCTACATTTGGCACGATTAACGTTTCAGCCCTTTCCCATGAAGCACCACAAACACCTCTACCCTTTTTTATTCTGGTACAGGCTACCGGACCTTGGAATGGACCCAGCACAAGTTCATCGTTCTTAATAAGATAAAACCCTACCCAAAACCAACTGAATTGTTCCTTTAATGCTGCACAAACGTTTGCAAGATTTGCAATCTGATCGGTTTCGCCGTAAAGCAATCCTTGGATCTGAGGAATTAGTGCAAGATATTGCTCTTCTTTTGTACCTGTTTTTGAAATTGTAAGGTCTTCGGCCATAAATAAACTTAAACCACAAATATAACTATTTGGTTGCCGATAGCTGTCAGGATAGTTTATTATTTTAACTTTACCATTCATCACATCTCCAATATCATGACCAAGAAAACCTTAATCATTACTTTATTATCAATTATTGGTTTAGTGCAGTTAGCCGGGCACAGGCCCGAAGAAGGAATGTTTCCATTAAGTGAGATCCACTTATTGGACCTGCAGAAAGCCGGTTTAAAAATTGATCAAAAGGACGTCTATAATCCAAATGGAATTAGTTTGGTGGATGCATTGGTTAATGTTGGTGGCTGTACAGGGTCTTTTGTTTCTGATGAAGGATTGATCATCACTAACCATCACTGTGCTTTTGGCGCAGTACAATTGGCAAGTACTCCGGAACATGATTATTTGAACGATGGATTTGTAGCTAAAACACATGAAGAAGAACTTGAAGGTAAGGGCTTAACTTGTCGTATTACTGATAGTTATGAAGATGTATCTGATCGTGTTTTAGGAGCAGTGGCGCAAATTAACGATCCAGCATCACGTTTACAGATTATCAATAATGTGATGAAAAACCTAGCTCTTGAAGCGGAGAAAAAAGACCCTACCATTAAGGCTGAGGTATCGGAAATGTTTATTGGAAAGAGCTATGTGCTTTTTAGATATAAAACCATTCAAGATGTAAGAATAGTATATATTCCAAATAGAAAGATAGGCGAATATGGTGGAGAAACCGATAACTGGGTTTGGCCACGCCATACGGGCGACTATTCGTTTATGCGAGCATATGTGGCGAAAGATGGATCACCGGCCAAATATGCTAAAGACAATGTGCCCTATAAACCTAAAAAGTTTTTAAAGGTTAATCCAAAGGGCACGAGTGAGGAAGATTTCGTATTCATCCTGGGTTATCCCGGCAAAACATTCCGTCATCGCCCTGCGCAATTTATTGATTATCAGCAAAAATACCTGCTGCCATATGTTTCAGAACTTTACGATTTCCAAAACGCTACCATGGAGAGTATTGGCAAAAGAGATAAGACTACGGAGTTGAAGTTAGCCACCAGGATTAAGAGAAATGCCAATGTGATGAAAAATTACAGAGGAAAGCTAAAAGGCATCAAAGGAATTGATCTAGTTGGGCAAAAACAACAGGAAGACGCAGCGCTGGCACAATTTATTAACAACAATGTTGATGTAAAAGCAAAGTATGGAACATTGATGAAAGATATCGACCAGCTGTACCAACAGATTAATGGTGATGCCTTAAGGGATTTATGGCTTACCCAAATTTACTCTTCAACGAGTTTAGTTAATATCGCTAAACAGCTCAATACATTTAAAACAGCCATAGATAACCAACCTGGCAGCCAAAAAGAAGCCTACTTTAACGCAAACATAGCACAGCTGAAACAGAACTTAACTACAGCTTATGATAGTTACGAAATCGATGTGGATCGTAGAATATTCAAGAAGATGCTTAGTGATGCTGCCGCCTTTAGTTCAAACCAACGTGTTACTACCGTTGATAAAATAACAGGCAGAGGCTCCAACAAGGAAACTATGATAGATGATTTTATTAATGATTCTTTTGGTCTGAGCAAATTGAAGGATAAAGATTACGTAATCAATACCTTGCTAAGGTCGTATCAAACCCTTGCCAATTATAATGATGCCTTGTTGCTATTTGAAAGTGATATTGCCAAACAGATCGCTGAAATTAAACCTGAGAAAGACCGAAGGGATGGAACACTTAACAAATTAATGGGCGATTATGTAAACGTAAAGGAAAAGTTTATGAAAAAAGGCTTTATACCAGACGCTAATAGTACTTTACGATTAACCTATGGACATGTTCGGGGCTATTCTCCTGTTGATGCCAGCTACATGGCTCCATACACTAGCATAGTGGGCATCATTCAAAAAGGAGCTACCGGTAATCCAGATTATGCCTATCCAGCCATCATTAAAACCTTATGGGACGCGAAGGACTTCGGAATGTTCTCTAAAAAAGAACTTAATGATGTACCCGTAGCTTTTTTGTATAATATGGATACTACAGGAGGAAATTCTGGATCTCCCATATTGAATGCATATGGCGAACTGATAGGAGTTAACTTCGATAGGGCTTACGAAGCAACCATTAATGATTATGCATGGAACGAGAGCTATAGCCGTTCAATTGGCGTGGATATCCGTTACGTACTATGGGTAGCTTCAAAGATCGATCATGCAGATGCATTACTAAACGAGATGGGAATAAAATAACGGTTAATCGGTTAACCTATAAACTGGTTAACTGAGATACTATAATATGATGGGCACAATTAACCAATTAACCAATTTAAACAATTAACCAAAAAATGAGAATTATTGCAGAACTCCCCCATCCAGATTGTAAAATAACCTTGTTTAACATGAACCAAAAGTACATCGTAAAATTTGAGCAGGGGCAGTTAGAACAGAGCTATAAATTATCAGAACTCGATCTCACCGGAGGGGGGGCGAATGAAATTTTTCAACTACTTGATGAAGAATTTTTAGCTACAGTGGTTGCCCGGTTTTCTATGATGAGAGCCGATTTTAATGCGGCCTATATCCGTCAACAGTAATCGTTTAAATAAAAAACGTAACTAACTGTAATATAATATCTTAAAATTCAAATCAAAATAATATTTTGTTTTATTAGTGATTTTTGGGCAGTGGCGTTGTTCATATATAATTTAAAACTAGATATAAATACAGGTAAAATATTGATATATAATATTTTAAATATACTCACAAAATAATATATGCTCCTATAATAATGCCAAATATATGGGAGGTTTGAGCCATTTTAAGTTTTACGATAGCTTGAACTAGTTTGATGTTGGGAGGAGATCGATGTACCAAAATCCATCTTTTTTGGTCGCTGAATTTGGACTTGGAAAACTTCTATACTCCTTCTCTCCCAGTACAAAATTTACCGGCCCATTAAATAGCGGGCCATCAAATACGAAAGTGTGGAATTCTCCATTTTCTCCACAAGGATCAATTCCTTTTGGCAGCTCTTTTAAAAAGTGCTTATCTATAACCTGCCCGCAAAAATCTTGCAGACCCTCTTTCGCACAAACCACGATGGTTTGGTAACCTAAATCGATAAACTCGTTAACTAGTTCTGTGGTATCTTTTTTCCATAGTGGAAATATAGCCGTCATTTTGTGTTTGGCCAGTTGGGCCTCACGATACATTCTTAAGTCTTCCAAAAAAATATCTCCATAAATTGAATGAGAAACACCTTCTATTTTCAACTTCGTAAACTGTTCGCTCATTATTCTTTCGTAAATTGGCATATCGGGCATTTCTGGAAGCCCTACACGAAGCAATTTGATCCCAAGTTGATTTACCTGGTTAAGCAATAACTCTTCCCTTATGCCATGCATTGCAACTCGGCTAAAGGAATCGTTCACGGTGGTTAGCAAATAACGGATATTAATTTTGTGTTGTTCTACTACATAATGAAGGGCCAAGGCGCAATCTTTCCCCCCGCTCCAGTTCATTACGGCCGGAATTAAATCAGACATATTTTTTTAATTGGGCAGCTACTTCACTTAAACCCATTGTTGCAGTTGCTTCTATCTTAATCACATTTTTGTAGTGCCCTACAGAGGGGATTTTAGGGTCGACAATAAATTTTGGAACCTGGGCAGGTACAAAATCTATTAGGCTAGCGGCTGGATAAACAGCCAAGGATGTTCCAACCAAGAGAAATAGATCTGCTGCTGCACAAATTTCTGCGGCAATTTCAATCATGGGTACAGCTTCTCCAAACCAAACAACATGCGGACGAAGCGGCGACCCAAGTTCGCAAACCTCGTTCATCTTAATTTCATCGCCGTTAATTGCATAGATTAGGGAAGAGTTGGCACTCGATTGAGCAAAAGTTATGATACCATGCAAATGTGTTATTTGGCTTGATCCTGCCCTTTCATGGAGATCATCTATATTTTGCGTAATAATATGGACATCAAAGTCATTTTCCAAAGCGGCTAAACAGTGGTGTGCCGCGTTTGGCAAGGCTGCTAGCACTTGTTTTCTTCTGTCATTATAAAATGCTTGTACAAGATCAGGGTCTTTGTCCCACGCCTCCGGAGTGGCCACATCCATAATGTTATAACCTTCCCAAAGCCCGTCTGCATCCCGAAAGGTTTTTAACCCGCTTTCGGCACTCATCCCCGCACCTGTTAATACCACCAGTCTTTTCTTCATGCCCGAATTTACCTAAAAAACCCTTCCGATGTTATTTTCGGAAGGGTTTTTTTTGTATATACTCATCGGATGACTTAAAGTCATCCGATGAGTATACGATGAGTTATTTTACTCTAACCTTGGTTAATGTTGGGAATTTAAGGGTCAATCCTTCAAAAACAGCAAACATAATAGCCGAATAAGCGATAGTACCGTATAAGAAATTAAGCTCATATGGAATGGCAGCAACTAAACATGCCCAAAAGCCACTTAGTGTTTGTGGATAAAACGTTGAACCCAACCAAACCCCATAATCTGAAATAATCCAGTGGATAAACACACCTAATAAGCCGGCGCCTAAAACAGTTGGAACACTTACTCTCTGAATGAACAATCTGCCAACCATAACCATTAAAATAAAGGAGATATAAGTATAATACCAACCTTCATAAAAGCCATAATCCTTGCCCATAGCAATTACAAGTCCAACATCACTTAAAAATAGTACAAAAATAGGAAGTAAGAATCCCATTAACCTGTTTTTAACATAAGCACCACCAAATAATGCCACCGCACCTATTCCAGAAAAATTGGCTATCATTTTAAAATCAGGTGAGAGTGGTGCGATAACTCGAATACTAATAATAATCAGCATAAGAAGGACTAAAACGAGTATTCTATAATTTATTTTCTCCATTTTTAAATCTATTGTACGCAAAAATAAGGTTTTATGTGCTGAATAAAAAATTTAGAATCATATCTTTAAAATTCAAACAAGAGGAAAAAAAACGTTGGCTTTTAACGACATGTGGGAGCATTGCTCACCACCAAGTGCTCTTCTCTAAATAAACATAACATATGCGTAAATTAATATTCTTTTTAATCTCTCTAATCAGCATCCAATCGATGGCACAGAAAACCGACACCTCCTTTTTGAAAAAATTAATGGAAGGTAAGCCTGATTTATTTACCGGGATTCTAAATCACCCCACCAAGAATGAGGTTCAGGTTATGTATACCCAAGTGATTAGGGATAAGAACAATAAGCCAAGTTTTAAAACTTTTAGTTATAACCTAAATGCTAAAAGATACTTCTATCCTGCCAGTACAGTTAAGTTAGCTGGGGTCATTTTCGCTTTAGAAAAAATAAATGAACTAAGAAGCAAAGGACTAACCTCTAACCTGACTATGATAACCGATAGCAGTTTCAAGGGCCAAACTAAAGTTCTGAAGGATGAGAGCGCGGCCAATGGAAAGCCTAGTATCGAACATTATATAAAAAAAGTACTGCTAACAAGCGATAATGATGCGTTTAATCGACTTTATGAATTTATCGGCCGCGCAGAAATTAACGCAAAGCTGAAAAAATACAACTTAACGGAGAGCAGAATCTTAAACCGATTGGCCATTGGCGATGGTGGTGAAATGGCAAGGCATACCAATCCTATCGATTTTTATGATGGAGATAAACTAATTTATCACCAGGCGGAGCAGTTTGATGAAAAAGACTACCCATTAGAGCTAACAAATTTAATTGTTGGGAAAGGGTATATTGACAGCAAAGAAAAATTAGTGAACGAGCCATACAGTTTTGCCAATAAGAATGTTTTCACCGTGGCTGATCAGCAGGCATTGATGAAAAGATTAATCATGCCCGAAGCTTTTGCCGAAAAGGAAAGGTTTAACCTCACTCCTGCAGATTACAATCTTATCTATACGTTCATGAGCAAACTTCCTACCGAAAGCGATTATCCTAAATATGATCCCAAAGAATTTTGGCCCACCTATGCAAAAATGCTTTATTACGGTAGAGAAAAAACGGCTATTCTAGATCCTGATATTCGAATCTTCAATAAATATGGCGACAGCTATGGGTTTATCATCGACAATTCATATTTCGTAGATTTTAAAAATAAGATCGAGTATTTTTTAACCGCAGTGGTCCAAAGCAATGAGGATGGGATCTACAACGATAGCAAATACGAATATGAAACGGTATGTTACCCCTTCATGAAAAATCTGGGTAGAACTATTTATGAATATGAATTAACTAGAAAGAAAAAGCATTTACCAGATTTAAGTAAATTTAGGATGGATTATAGTAGCAAGTAATTTCAGCCTAGCTATTTCCATCAAAAAGCAAAGAATTTATAGCCACAGATTAAATGGATTAATCATTCTTAAAATCTGTGGCTATATAATCAGTTTGCAATTAAGAAGTTTTATAGCCCCGGATTAAAACGAATTCATCTTTTTTTAAATCTGTGGCTAATAATTAATTATTTAAAGTTAAAGCTCACCCCAGCATTCATATTAAATCCCATAGTATTGTAACCAATAATCTCTGTATATTTCTCATTGGTTAAGTTTTTAAGATCCGCAAAGATTTTCAGCCGGTTTTTGGTTAGTGCGTATTGTGCATAAAAATCTACTACTTGATAAGAATCTAGCCTTACATTTACAGAAGGATAGGTACTAAAATCACTGTCTGTTCTTTCGCCAGTAAATTTATAGTTTGCGCCGAGATATAATTTTTCTGTAGCATTAATACCCACATTCACACTATATGTGTTTTTTGGCCTACGTAAAAGAAGATCAGAAACCGTTGCCCCGCTTACCTGCTTTCCCTCAACGTAAGCATAATAACCTGCTAGAGAAAGCTTACCAAGTTTCAATGCCGGCTCGATTTCAAATCCTTTATCATTTTGTTGGTCTTGATTGGTATAGCCTAAATTACCGTAGATTATAGCATCTTTCATATTGCGCTTAAAACCAACAATCCTGAGACTTAACTTATTGTTGAAAAAACCAAGGTTAGCCCCGACTTCATAATTGATTGCCTTTTCTGGCTTAAGATATAGATTTGCTCCGTACTGACCAAATAACATTTCTAGCGTTGGTGCCCTAAAGGCCGAAGAAATGGTACCAAAAACTTTTATATCTTGTGTAAGGTTTAAACTTGGAGTTAAATTATAGGTGAAATTTTCTCCATACTTATTGTGTTTATTGTATCGTCCGCCCAACTCTAGGTTAAAAATATTCAAATCATGCAGAAAGATTGATCCGTAAGCACTATATAGATGGGTTGATGGTTCCCTTTCTGCTGAGGAATTAAAATGCGTAACACTCGTTTGTCTATCATCTACTCCAACAAGAATATTAGCTTTTTCACCTAGGTTTTGGTTGTAAAATAAATCTAAGAAATTCATTTTACCCTCATAGTTCCCGCTGAACATACTGATATAATCCCTATTTGTTTTTTCGTAGCTATAATTAACGGTTATTTTACCTTTAGGCAATAAATAGACCGAATTTAACCCGCCATTAAAATGCTTAACTGTAGACTGGTTTGAGGCGTCTGTAAATGCATCGTCATCATAGGCAAATTTACCCGCAAAATACCTCACAAAGGGGTTTATGGTAAAATTCTTATTTAGCTGAATCCCAAAATTAGCATTCAGGGCATCTTGTTTTAAACCATCTAGATCAAATACCGTAGTACTACCTACCGGATTGCTCGCTTCAGAAATACCATGGGTCTTCAAATGCGAATAGCTCAAATTATAGGTAAAAGCGTCGATTTTGCTGCTTAAGCCAATTGTGCCTTTATAGGTTCCATAACTTCCCGCACTTGCCACACCGTAAAAGTTATTCCCATTAACTGCCGATTTTTTAGTGATGATATTTATCACACCCGCTACGGCATCAGAACCATATAGGGTAGATTGTCCTCCCCTAAGGATTTCGATGCGGTCTATTTGATCTATGGCAAACATGCGAAGATCAAAGGCCCCTCCTGTTCCTGAAGGATCTGTTACTAAAATCCCATCCAATAAGATTACAGCGTATGCACTTCCAGCTCCTCTAAAAAATAGACTCTTATCCTTTCCTGCATTACTTCCTGCTCCAACAACGGTAATCCCTGCCTGTTGATTAAGCAATTGTGCTAGGGTTTTTCCGCCACTGCGAGCAAGTTCATCGCTACCAATTACAGTAACAACTTTACCTGTTTGAGACTGTTTTTGTTCATTTTTTGTAGCAGAAATTACTACTTCATTTAGATTTTGGCTTTCTTGAGCCAATGTTTTGCTCCCTAAAAGGGCCAATTGCGCAAATCCTAGACCTACCACAATTAATCTTGTTTTTTTGTTCATTGTTGTGAGTTTTTCACACACAGCAACAGAATCAGAATAGAAATGAGATGGGTAATTTCGAATGATAGAATGAAGGAGAAACGAATACTGGCTTACCATCTCTTCGCTAGTTCTAAAATGCAAAATTAAATGCTCATCCCTAGCTTCAATCCGCGAAAGCTATGAATATTAAACTTCTAGGCAGGTCTTCTGACTTGCTCCCGATTTCCTGTCTTCCCATCCGCAATGCGAACAGTGACTTTAGATCCGATAGCTATCGGATTGAAAACCGTTATAGAGCTTACAGCTGCGGGACAGTTACAGAATTACACTGTATTCCCTTTTAATCCCGATTTTAAATTCGGGAACCACAAAGCGATGCAAATCTAAATAAAAAGACGGAAAGGAAAGATGAAATACGAATTAGGATTGATTCTCGGTTAATAGCTGCTGTTTAATTTTCATTAATTCTTGGATATCTTCCTTTAATACAGGAAATTTTAAGTCGAGCTGAGCTAAACTATCCTCAATAATTTGGCTTACAACCAATCTCGTGTACCATTTTTTATCAGCGGGGATAACGTACCAAGGTGCATTTTCAGTGGAGGTTTCTCGGATGGCAGTTTCATAGGCTTTCATGTACTCTTTCCACAATTCCCGTTCCTTTAAATCTCCAATGGCAAATTTCCAGTTTTTGGTCGGATCTGTAATCCGAGCTATAAAACGTTCTTTCTGCTCATCCCTTGAGAGGTGGAGGAAAAATTTAATAACCATTGTACCACTATCAGTTAATTGTTTTTCGAAATTCCTGATGTTTTCATAACGGTTTTGCCAAAAATTTTTATCCAATTGTTTTACATGCTCAATTCCCGGAAGATTTTCGTTTAGCACATATTCTGGATGAACTTTGCATACAAGCACATTTTCGTAATGAGATCGGTTGTGGATACCAATTTTTCCTTTTTCTGGAAGTGCAGCATAATGACGCCATAAAAAATCATGCCGATATTCATTTTCGGTAGGCCCTTTAAAGCTGTTCACCTCACATCCCTGTGGGTTTATCCCCGACATCACATGGGCGATGGTACTATCTTTACCAGCAGCATCCATAGCCTGAAAAATAATTAATACGGCGTGCTTGCCTGAGGCATACAGTTTTTTTTGTAACTCTACAAGCTCGAGCTTAACCTTTTCTAGCTCCTTTATTCCAGTTGCTTTATCCAGATCCCCATCATAACTCGTGTCGAATTTATTTAATGAGAATTTACTGTTTGCTTTTACTACATATTTTTTGATACTGGACATGTTGGGGATTTGTTTATTTATATAGACGAAAATTTATTAAAATTGTTTGAGAAAATCACCTGAATTATGAGAAAAACCCGCTCAGCAACAATTCAAATCGTAGCTTCATGATAATGTACCAACATAAGTATTACAATTATATCGACAGAAAAAGCCTGTTCATCGATTCATTTTATAAGCTCTAAATGAGTATATTTATTTTAGTATTGACTAAAATTTAAGTAAATTAATTACGTTAATTTGTAGCTCTACATTTAATACAATTTAACTTTAATAATTCACGGTTTTTCCATCTTTATAACATGTTTAAAGAAATAAAAAATAGGTACGTTCGCTATTTCACGCTTTTTATATATTTTATCATTATTTTCTTCTGCGCTCTTCAACTTAACTTTTTATGGTTATTTGGTTATTCTCCATCGTACGCGGACATTAAAAAACCTGCCCAACGGGTTGGGTCTGAGCTCTACACATCAGATGGGGTGTTAATTGGTCGTTATTTTAAGGAGAATAGAACTCCTATAAATTATAACGAAATTTCGCCAAGTCTAATTAATGCCTTGGTAGCAACAGAAGATATCCGCTTTTATAAGCACTCTGGCATCGATATACAAGCAGTTGGAAGAGCAATTGTAGGTATGGGTAAAGATGGAGGTGCAAGTACAATTACGCAACAGTTAGCGAAAAACCTTTATCGTACGAGGTACGTTAAGGCATCGGGACTAACTGCTCGTATCCCGATAGTTAATAAAATAATTCCCAAGTTAAAAGAATGGATGACTGCGTTAAAACTGGAATCTAACTATAGTAAAAACGACATCATCACGATGTACCTTAATACGGTATCCTTTGGTAATAATGCTTATGGCATCAAAACGGCCTCCCGGGTTTATTTTGATAAAGATGCTAAAGAACTTTCTACTACAGAGGGGGCTTTATTGGTTGGGATGCTCAAAGGGACATCCTTTTATAATCCACTAAAATACCCTGAAAGAACACTGGAGAGGAGAAATGTGGTATTAAACCAGATGAATAAGTACAATTACCTGAGCAAGGACAGTTTAAATCTACTCGTTAAGCAGCCTATGCAATTAAAAGAAGGTAAAATAGCTGATGGCAGTGATGGCGATTCGTACCTAAGGGCAGCGGTAGATAAATATTTAGAAAAATGGTGCGAAGAAAATGGCATGAATTTATATGAAGATGGACTGAAAATTTATACGACCATTGATTCTAAGCTTCAAGGTTATGCAGAGGAAGCAGTAAAAGATCAAATGCGGGTTTTGCAGCGTCGTTTTTATAATGTTTGGGGAAATGAAGATCCCTGGGAGGATTCAGAACGTAAAAAGGTCGACTATCCTGATCGCGCTAAACGTAATCTGCCTATTTATGCCATGTTGCAAAAGAAATTTAAGAACAACACTGATTCGATTGATGCCTATTTTAACAAAAAGAAAAAAATGAGGATCTTTTCTTATAAAGGAGAAAAGGACACGTTGTTTTCGACCATCGATTCGATTCGTTATTACGGAAAGATTTTAAACACTGGAATGATGACTATGGAGCCTAAAACCGGGAAAATTAAGGTTTGGGTTGGTGGGATTGATCATAAATTTTTTAAATACGACCATGTAAACCAGTCTAAGAGGCAAGCGGGCTCCACTTTTAAACCTTTCGCTTATTTAGCTGCGCTTGAAAAAGGCATGAGCCCATGCACCACCTTTGTGGATAAACCCGTAAAGATTCCTTATCAAAACCATGGCAGAACAGAATATTGGGAACCTAAAAATGCCGATTGGAGCAATACTTATCAATCAATGTCATTACGTTGGGCAATGGCAAAATCTGTAAATACCATAACTGCACAGGTTACAGAGGCAGTAGGATGGGATAATGTGGTTAAGTGGGCACACGAATGTGGTATAGAAAGCAACCTTCAGTCGGTTCCATCCGTAAGCTTAGGACCGAACGATGTGTCGGTTTATGAAATGGTAAGAGCATATGGTACTTTTCTAAACGAAGGTGTAAGAACAGATCCTATATTGGTAGAAAAGATTCTGGATCAGAACGATAATATTATCGAAGAGTTTACCGCTAAGACCAAACGTGTACTAACGGATGAAATTGCTTGGTTAATGCTCTATATGTTCAGAGGTGGTATGGAAGAGCCCGGAGGTACGTCTCAAGCCTTATGGGAATGGGATCTTTTCCAGAAAAATAATCAGATTGGAGGCAAAACCGGAACATCATCCGATTATGTTGATGCATGGTATATGGGTATTACCAAAGATTTGGTTACTGGTGTTTGGGTAGGCTGTGATGAACGTACAGCACATTTCCAAAATGGTGAACAAGGAGAAGGTTCCCATACTGCATTGCCTATTTTCGCTAAATTTATGGAAAAGGTTTACCATGATCCCAGCAGTGGCTATACGTATGGACCATTTCCCAAATACAAAGGTACCATCTCTGTAAATTATAACTGCCCTACCCCTCGTCAACAGATTGATACTACGTCTATAGATAGTAACCTGGTTGATTCGTTGGATATGGCCGCACCATCCACTGAAGAACAACAGCTTGTCCCAATTCCTGAAACGGAGGGGCAAAAGGTTGAAGAAAAGAAGACTACAGAGGTTCCTATAAAGCAAGCAACACCTGTTGCACCCACTATTCCATTATCTAAAAAAGAAGAAAGAGAACTAAAAAGGAAACAACGACAAGAAGAAAAAGAAAAGAAAAAAAACGAAGGAGGCTAATTGTTTGTATATAAATCCAATGCACTTCTTTTTTCGTATAATTATAGAATCATTTGTTTAGTAAAAATACACCCATGAATAGAACTACCTCACTTAAAAAATCGCTTCCGATTTTATTACTCATTTTGGTATCAGTTATTTCAGTACAAGCCCAGTATTTTGGACAAAATAAGGTTAGATATAAAAATGAAGATTTTAAAGTGTTACAAACACCACACTTCGAAATCTATTATTATATTAAGAACGATAAGCTCTTAAACAAATTTGCACAAGATGCAGAAACTTGGTACAAAATGCACCAAGAAGTTTTTCGCGATACTTTTCTAAAGAAAAATCCGATTATTTTATATAGCAATCATCCCGATTTTCAACAAACGTCGGCCTTAAACGGTGAAATTGGCATTGGAACAGGTGGTGTAACAGAAGCACTCAAAAACAGGGTGATTATGCCTGTACTGGATATCCGTAGTCAAACCAGACACGTTCTTGGTCACGAATTGGTCCATGCTTTTCAATATCATACTTTATTAGAACGCGATTCTATCAGTTTAGAAAATATTGGCAATACTCCTTTATGGATGGTTGAAGGGATGGCGGAATACCTTTCTGTAGGCAAAAAGGATGCATTTACATCAATGTGGATGCGGGATGCCTTATTAAATAGAGATATTCCTTCTTTAAAAGATCTTACTAATTCGAACAAATACTTTCCATATCGTTATGGACAAGCTTTTTGGACTTTTATCGGCTCGCTTTATGGCGATACTACCATTGTTCCTTTGTTTAAATCCACTGCTCGTTTTGGATATGAAGCGGGGATTAGATATACATTTGGATATGATGATCGGACGTTATCGGGATTATGGAAAAATTCAATCGAACAGCATTATCGTCCATTGTTAAAGGCAGATAGCTCACAGATCAAAATTTCGGGAACAAAAATTATCGATAATAAAAATGCAGGTAATATGAACGTTGCCCCTGCTATTAGTCCAGATGGAAAATATCTTTCCTTCCTTTCTGAAAAAGATCTATTTGGCATTGATCTATTTCTTGCAGATGCGAAGTCAGGAAAAATATTAAGAAAACTGAGCAGCCAAGTCTCCAATTCTCATATAGATGATTATAATTTCATCGAATCAGCGGGTGCTTGGTCGCCAGACAGTAGATACTTTGCTTTTAGCATTTTTAGCTCCGGTAAAAACCAGATGCTTATTATTGATGTGTCTAACGGGAATACCATTTCTCAGACACCAATGGGTAGAGTTGAACAATTTGGAAATTTAACCTGGTCGCCAGACGGCAAGGAGGTTGCATTTTCCGGAATGGTTGAGGGGCAGAGTGATATTTTCTCTTATAATCTCAGCACTAAGGTTCTAACCCAAATCACAAATGATGAATTTTCTGATTATGCTCCCAACTTTTCTCCTGACGGACAAAAAATAGTGTTCTCATCTGATAGGGCAGCAATTGCAGCAGGTAGTGTTAATGCCGTTTACCCCATCAATCTTAGTGTGTATGATATTGCGAGCAAAACCGTTTCTGATATCAATGTATTTCCTGGAGCCAACAATTTAAATGCACAGTTCTCTGGAGATAGCAAAAGAATTTTCTTCTTATCAAATCGTGATGGTTTTAGGAACCTATATGAATATAATCTTACGGATCAATCGGTTAATCAATTAACCGATTATTTCACAGGTATTAGCGGGATTACCGAATTCTCTCCCGCCATTAGTGTATCAAGAAACGATGATATTGTTTATAGCTATTACCGTTATCAACGCTATACTTTATATAACTCTGCCTTAAGTAATTTTAAAGCCAAAAAAGTTGATCCTAAAGAGGTAAACTTTGATGCGGCTATTTTACCACCGATGGAAAATGTTGGGGTAAATATCGTTAACTCTAATCTCAGCAATTTTGATCGTTTCGAGAAAACCATCCCTGATTCTTTAAAATCAGTTGCCTACAAACCTAAATTTAAGTTAGACTATTTAGCGAATAGTGGCGTAGGTGTGGCTACGAGTAGATTTGGAACTGGTGTACAAGGTGGTGTTATTGCAATGTTTAGCGACATCTTAGGAAGAAACCAAATTGTTGGTAATATATCAATTAATGGAGAAATCTATGATTTTGGTGGGCTGGTAGGTTATGTAAACCAAGAAAGCAGAATTAATTGGGGTGTAGGATTATCCCATATCCCTTACACTACGGGTTTTAGAACGTTTGGTGCTTATCGACCTAACTCAGGTGCTCAACCTATTGATACCATTAGTACCAATATCTTAAGAACCTTTGAAGATAAGTTAGAAGTATTTGGTTCCTATCCTTTTAGCAAAGTGCACAGGTTTGAGGCAGGTGGTGCGTTTTCTTATTACAGTTATCGTTTAGATCGATTTAATACTTATTATCAGGATCAAAATGGATATCCATTGTATTATCTTGGCTCTGATAGGGAAAAGGTTTCAACAGCTAAAGCAACCTCTACCTTGGGAATTCCTTTAGATCCTTTCTCTATTTGGCAAGCAAATGCTTCATTTATTGGAGATAATTCGATCTCGGGGGTTACCTCGCCGTTAGATGGATTTAGGTATCGAATTGGGGCAGAGCAATATTTCGGAGATTATAATTTCACTGCCATTACTGCAGACCTAAGGAAATACTGGAGAGCAAAACCCGTTACTTTTGCAGTTAGGGCCTTAAATTATATGAGATTGGGTAGAGATGGCGAAAGTTTATATCCTTTATATGTTGGATATCCATATTACATTAGAGGTTACGAAGCAAATTCATTTTATAATAGTAAGAGAGTAAATACAGGAACTTTCAATATTAATCAACTATCTGGAAGTAAAATCGCCGTATTTAACTTTGAGGTAAGGTTGCCTTTCACTGGGCCAAAAAAATTGGCTCAAATTCCGTCGAGATTCCTATTTTCAGACTTGAACCTGTTCTTTGATGCAGGTTTAGCCTGGACAGAAGATTCGAAAGTAGCATGGAAGAGTCAGCCAAGCGCTGCGATATTACCAAATGGAACACCAGCAGAAAGAGTACCTGCGGTAAGTGCGGGTATTTCGTTAAGGGTTAATGTATTTGGTTATTTTATAATAGAGCCTTATTATGCTATTCCTTTCCAACGTAAGGATGTAAATGTTGGCGTATTCGGACTAACATTTGCTCCTGGATGGTAAGATAGTTATGATAATCAAATTTGGCCGCAGATGCGCAGATTACAACAATCTGCGCATCTGCGGCCTTTTTGTTGATTTACGTTAATTTCAGTCACAAATGCAACTCTTGCAGCAGCATGCATGGGGTAGTAAGTATTTTTCGTTGCAATGAACACAGTGGATGGAACAATTTGCATAATACCGTAAACTCGATATATTTGAATATGAAAAATTTCAAATTTTTATTAGTTGTAGTGATCAGTTTTTCCTTTTTTTCGGTAAGCGAAAAGCATGTTGAAAAATACCAGT
This sequence comes from Pedobacter sp. NO84, assembly GCF_059703915.1. Taxonomy (NCBI): domain Bacteria; kingdom Pseudomonadati; phylum Bacteroidota; class Sphingobacteriia; order Sphingobacteriales; family Sphingobacteriaceae; genus Pedobacter; species Pedobacter sp. NO84. The sequence goes on along the minus strand of NZ_AP046575.1, from coordinate 1,174,607 downwards.
GCATGCCTTGTGGACTAGAGTGCGACAAGATCATTTTAGATGGATCTGGGAAATGCTCAAAATGCCATATGGATTTAGTGAAATCTTCGACAGTTACTTTTAAAAGCCTCTCTCCTGCTTCAATTTGTAATTATATTAAATCACATCCTCGAACTGTTCTATTAGACGTTCGTACCAAAGAAGAGTTTGAGGGAAAAGCGGAACCTAATTTTGGAACATTAAAAAATGCGATTAATATCCCCATTCAGGAATTAAAAAGCAGGATCGCAGAAATCGACAAGTATAAAAATCAGGAAGTGATCGTCTATTGTTCACATAGTCATAGAAGTCCGCAAGCTTCTTATCTGTTGACGCAAAATGGTTTTAATCACATCATTAACATGAGTGGAGGAATGAGTGTAGTGAAAGGCAAAGACTGTATAAAGTAAAATAAAATGCAGAAAATGATCCTTACCATTTTTTTGTTATTTTCATTTAGCGAAGTTTATTGTCAAGTAACAGATTCTGTGTATCACAAGCCTATCCAAAAAAACTTAAGTTTATTAACAGGTTTATTTTATAATAACCGCGCATTTGTGGATTTGGGGATAGCTATTAACACGAATGGAACTGTTGGACCTCATCCCATGTCTTCAGCCTATTTCATTGCAAACGAATTTCACTTAGTTAACCACAAATTAGTAATCGGTCCAAAGATTGGCGCATGGATCGGCGGCGGTATGTCTGCATTAGCCCTGGGAGTAAATGCCATTTATTATTCTGATTTTGAACAGGGTTCTCTTGTATTTAGACCTGAGATTGGTTTGGGGGCGGGCAACTTTAAATTAACGGTGGGTTACAATTGTCCACTTACCAACAGTTCTTTTAAAAGCATAGCACGAAGTATGGTGGGGTTAACCTATTGTTTTAAGTTAAAAAAAGTACGAATGCGTAAAGAAAAATAATAAAACAACTATGACAAGAAAAATTATAAGCATTATCATCGGATATATCATTTTTGTAGCCACTGCACTTGCATTTTTTAAACTTACAGGGCATGATGCACATGGAGACCCAACCTATAGGTTTATGATGGTTACAGCAGTTTATGGTGTAGTTACCTCAGTTATTGCAGGATTAGTGACCCAATTAATTGCGAATACAAAAAATCTAAAAGTAAATTATATACTTGCCCTTATCATTGCGGGTTTCGCTACATTTTCTTTTTTTAAATCCGATGGTAATCATTACACCCAAATTTTAGCGATTTTTGTATTTGCGCCTGCATCAATTTTTGGAGGATTTTTATTAATTAAAGGAACCCAATCTAACTATAAGAAAAATGGGATTAGATAGCGTTGAGCTGGTTATGGAATGGGAAAAATTCTTCAAAATTAATATTCCTGACAATGAGGCTGAAAAGATGATTACTGTTCAGATGGCTGTTGACTATATTTCATGCCAAGTTACCTATTTCAATAACGGCTACTCGATTAAGGAGAAAGTTTTAAAAGAATTATCAGTGCATCTCCCAATAACAAATAACGATTTAAATCAACACATTGTTAAAATTATCCCTTTGGAGCATAATGCAACATGGAATTTAACAGCCAATGAAACAGGATATGACTTCTCTCCCTTATTAAATGAGAAAATCTCGAAATTCTTTGATCGTATCTTTCCTCAAAAAGATAATATCAATGACACAACAGTTGATCGTTTTGTTGATTTGGTATGTGCCGTTAATTATCAAAAATTAATTAATGGAACACAAATCAGAAACAAATATGAAGTAATGATTGCAGTGATGGGCATAACCATAGACAAAATAGGAATAGATCCATTTGAGATTTTCTTAGAGAGTTCATTCACTAAAGATCTTGGAGTAAATTAAATAATTCTAAATTTATAGAAAGCTCTCTTTAGAGTTTTGATTAAAACCTCCTTAATGGTTGACCAACAATTTAGCAATATAACAATATAACAATTCTTTTTGTTAAGACATTATCCCTAGAGGCAATGCTACCTGTGTATTTAACTTGCGAGTTGATAGAATATTCTCAAAATCTAAACCGATAGTTAAATCAATCCAATCCGGATTACAAGAACGTACAATTCTTTCTTTTTGCAACCTGGTAAACCTGCTTACCAATTTAAAGCGGCCTAGCGCCTGAGCTTCGGTTTTAAACTCTTCAAAGTAAACCAGACGGGTTAATTGCTGGCCACTATCAAAGAATAGGTTTGGCATCTGCTTATAAAAATCTAACGTTTTAATCAAATCAGCGCTCATTCCTACGTGTAAACTGGTGCGATTTCTGTCGGTTACGATGTAAACAAATTTTTTCATGATTTCTCGGCTTTTAAATTAAAACTAAATTAATTAGATTATTACTTGCACTTCAAATAAATATTACTAACTTTATTGGCACAATAATACTAACAATTTTAGTAAAAACAAATTTATTTTAAAATTATTTTTATGTCAAACATTTCATCGAACCTCAAGTACTTGAGAAAGAAAAAAGGGCAAACGCAGCAGCAATTCGCTGATGCTATGGAAATTAAGCGATCATTAATAGGAGCCTATGAAGAAGATAGAGCAGAGCCTAAATATGATTTGCTAAAAAAAATAGCAGAATTTTTTGATTTAACAATTGACGAGTTTATCAATGAAACTATAAATGACAGTTGGAAACCTAAACCCAAAAGCCAAGGTTCTAATTTAAGGGTATTAAGTATATCGGTTGATCATAATGATAAGGAGAATATAGAATTGGTACCCGTAAAAGCTAGTGCCGGTTACCTGAACGGTTTTTCTGATCCTCAATATATCCAAGATCTTCCTAAATTTCAGCTTCCCCTACCCGCTCTTAGGCAGGGAACTTTCAGGGCATTTGAAATTATGGGCGATTCCATGTTGCCTATCCAACCTGGAAGCGTAATTATTGGAGAATACCTGGAGAACTGGGCAGAGGTGAAAACAGGCGAAACCTATGTAGTAATTAGTAAAAACGAAGGTGTAGTATATAAGAGAGCAGGTAATCGTTTTAAAGAAAATAAAGAACTGAAACTCATATCTGATAATAAAGTGTATGATCCCTATTCTATTGATGCGGATGATATTTTAGAGATATGGAGGGCAAAGGCTTATATTTCAACTACCTTACCCGATCCTACCCCAGAACCAACCATAGAAACCTTATCAAGTATGATGGCCCAAATGCAAAAGTCCATTTCACAGCTCAATAAGAATTAACATATTTTAACATGTGTTGATTAAACTCTTTTATGATTTTTTCATCTATCCTATTAAATAAGTAATCAACCAATTTTAAAAGTATAACACATGAAAAAATTAATTTACACCGTAGCATTAGTAGTAATGGGAATTACTGCTAGCTATGCACAAGAAAGAGGGGGTCCACGCAGATCTAATGAAACTCCTGAGCAAAGGGCAGAAAAAATGGCCACTGCTTTGCAAACTAAACTTAGCTTAACTGCTGATCAGAAAGAAAAGGTGCAGGCACTAGAGTTAGAACGCATTAAGAAAAGTGAAGAATGGCGTAAAAGTGATCAAGGCGATATGAAAGGTAAGATGGACGAACGCAAAGCCTATATGAAAGCCAGCAAAGATAAAATGGATGCGATTTTAACTGCCGAACAAAAGACCAAAATGGAAGCTGCCCGTAAAGAGATGAAAGATAAAATGAAAGATGGCAGAGGAAGAGGTCCAAAAGGTGAAAAAGGCCACAAAGGACCAAAAGGTGAAAAATCACCCCCACCTCCTCCTGCTAATAACTAGTTTTCAGTTAACTGTTTTCGGTTAACAAAAAACCCTTAGTTTAATTTAACTAAGGGTTTTTATTTTTTCAATGAGCTTAGGTTAAATGAAACTCCTATCCCGATAGCTATCGGTACCACTAGCCCAACTACTTCAGATATCCGGTGGAATTCAAAAAATCAGCCCAAACTTTGTAACCTTCTGGGATTAAATGCAATCCGTCCTTGGTTAACTCGGCGCGTAAATGTTTGTCGTTATCGGTAAACTGGTTGTATAAATCGATAATAGTCACCTTTTTAGCACCTAGTTTTCTAATCTCGTCATTTATATAAATAATATGACTATCCTTACCATAGTGGTTTTTAAATTTTTCGAACGATGAATTTACTGGCAACAGGGTATTAAAATAAATCTCCGTTTTTTTAGAGCCCTTTCTAATCCTGCTGATCATCTTTTTATAATTTCCAATGATTACACTATCAGGAATATTTCTTGACACATCATTGATCCCAATCAAGATGAATATCTTTTTAGGTTTACCATCAATAATATCCTGCAATCGCTCTAAAACTCCAAAAGTAATATCTCCAGAAATACCTCTATTTATCGCCTGTGGCAAATTTAAAAGCTTTGCCCAATCGGTTCCAGCGGTAATGCTATTGCCCAAAAAGACATAATTTACCTTGGTTATTGGCTCGGTTTTCCATTTAGTTACAATCTCTTTGTACTTGCCAGGGCGGTATAAACTATCCCAACTTACGGTTTGGGCAATTGCATTACTAAAGCTTAAGGCAATAATTAAGCCGAGCGCTAATAAAGATTTATTTAAGAAAGTTTTCATATTGCAAAATTAATGTGATAACGGGGTTCTAACCAGATTTAATTTTTCTCTATTCCACGTAAACGCAGTGAAGAAAATGGCAAAAAGGCAAGAGCAGCTGATAAATATTAAGGCATAATCCCACCCTGTATATTTAACCAAATATCCAACGCCGGTATTGGCTAGTTGATCTCCGATAAAGTAGCCAAATAAACCAGTTAGGCCAGCAGCTGTGCCGGCAGCTTTTTTGGGCACCAAATCAATTGCCTGTACACCAATTAGCATTACTGGTCCATAAATAAAGAATCCAATTGCCCAGAGTGAAACATTTTGTATGGTGTGGTTTTCGCCTGGATTTTTCCAATAAACCAACACAGCAATCAATGTCATTGCCATATAAATGATAGTTACTGGAGCTCTTCTACCTTGAAATAATTTATCGCTAATTACACCACAAAGAATTGTACCAGGAATAGCGGCCAGCTCATAAAAAGAAGATGCCCAAACAGATTGATCTGGTGTATACCCCTTTGTTTCCTGTAAAAATAAAGGTGCCCAACTAACAATACCATTCCTAACTATATACACAAATGCATTTGCAATGGCTATATACCATAACAAACGATTATTGAGTACATATTTAAAGAAAATGTCTTTTGCAGAAAATTCTTTTTCTTGTGTTTTGGCATCGTAACTTTTAGGATAATCATTGTTATATTCTTCAATAGGCGGTAAACCAACTGATTGTGGAGTATCTCTTACTAGAAGTAGCGCAATTAAAGCGAATAAAATGGAAACCAAGCCAGGGAAATATAGTTTCGCATGCCAATTTGAAAATAACTCTATTGCTAAAATAGTTAAAGGGCCCGCAAAAAAACCTCCGGCATTATGTGCCAAATTCCAAATCGACATAATTGTTCCTCGTTCGCGAACGGAATACCAATGGGCTACAACACGACCACAGGCGGGCCAGCCCATACCTTGAAACCATCCGTTAATGAACAACAATATGAACATAATAGCAACCGATGATGTTGCAAATGGAATTAATCCCATAAAAATCATTGTAAAAGCTGATAGCACCAACCCAATTGACAGAAAATACCTTGCATTGCTTCTATCTGAAACGTTCCCCATCAGAAATTTACTAAAACCATAGGCAATAGAAAGTGCCGACGCAATAAGCCCAAGTTGACCTGTATCATAGCCTTGGTTCTTTAGATCAGGAATAGCAAAAGAAAAATTTTTACGCACAAAGTAATACGCAGCGTAACCCACGAATATCCCTACGAAAACCTTGATTCGTTCTATACTGTATATAGACTTAACTTTCTCTTTTGGTAATAATGGTTTATGCGCTGCAGGTGGTGGAAATAGTCTAAATCCCATGTTTTGTTCTTTTTAGTTGGTTGCGGTAATTTCTAGTACCACACTTGTTAATGCTTCTTGATTTGTTTTGCTCACTTCAATTCCAATATTCATCAGATACTCCCCAGAAAAGGTTTTATCATTACTGGCAATAGCCGATTTTACGTTTGGCATTAAATTGATTTCTTTGATCTTGTATTGTTTTGAAGGATCCAGCCCCTGTAAACGTACCGGCGAAAATACTTCTCTATATCGAGAACTCAAATTGTAAGCGAAGAGTATAGCATTCTTTTTACTTTGGTCGCTAAACATTACAACCGCCCTATTTCCTTCGTAAGGAGAGGCCAACCGGTAAATATTTCCTTGGTAAACTATTGGACTAAATCGTTTATAATTAGCAACGGCCTGTTGACTAAATGTGAGTTCGTCTGCAGTAAAATGGGAAATATCAATATCATAGCCTAGTTTACCCATCATCGCCACGTCTGTTCTAAATTTGAGCGATTGTTTGCCCCAACTGGTGATATGGTTAGAGATCGTATTTGCGGGGAAAAAATAAGAATAGCCCCATTGAATGAAAATTCGTTCTACACCATCAGTATCATCACTAGGCCAAAATTCTGTGAAATATTTCATAGCACCATAATCGGCCCTGCCGCCACCGCCAGAGCAAAGCATGATGGGAATATGTGGATATTTTTGCCTAACCCGATCTAGAACCGAATATAGAGCTCTGGTATATTCGATGTACATATGCGATTGATCATGACCTAAGTAGGGCGAATAACCATTGGTAATGGTTCGGTTGCAGTCCCATTTAAGATAAGCTAGGTTTGGATTTTGTGTAAGCAGATCATCAACCACTTTAAAAACATGATCTTGGACCTTAGGATTAATTAAATCTAGCACCAATTGATTGCGCTGATAAACTTCTGCACGATTGGGAAGCTTAAGAACCCACTCTGGGTGCTTTTCATACAAATCACTTTTCGGATTAACCATCTCAGGTTCGATCCAGATACCAAACTTTATGCCTTTTTCTGTTGCAGACTTTACCAAATAGCTAACACCATCAGGTAATTTTTTCTTATCTACCACCCAATCGCCCAAGCTAGTCTTATCATTATCCCGTGGGTATTTCTCGCCAAACCACCCATCGTCTAGAAGGAACATATCCACACCCAAGGTTTTAGCATTATCGAATAGGCTTACCAATTTTTGCTGATTAAAATTAAATCCGGTAGCTTCCCAATTATTTAATAGGGTTAGTCGTCCCTTTTCTCCATCTAAAACGCCAAATTTACGGGCCCAGTCGTGCAAATTTCTACTTGCTAATCCTTTTCCTTTGTTGCTATAGGTAAAAATAAATGCAGGTGTGGTAAAGGTTTCGTTTGGTTTTAAATGGTACTCTGAGGCGTAATTGTTTATTCCAGTGGCCACATGGAGCATATTTCGGTTATCAATTTCAAAAGAAAACTTAAAATTACCCGTCCATGCTAATGTTCCAGCAATCAGCTCGCCACTGTCTTCTGTAGAAGCGTTGCTTCCAATGGTTAAGAAGAAATGCTGAGCTTGGTATTTTCCAGCTCTGGTGCCTAACTTACTGTCGATTATTTTAATCCCACTGGTTAATTCATGCTCCTGCATATTCATTTCTTTGGCCCAATCGCCATGAAATTGTGTAAGCCAATAATGGTCGGCACCAAAATGAAGCATTGAGGATGCGTAATTGGTAAGCATGATATCGCTCTTTTCCGCATTTTTAATACTTACCCAATTCTTGATGACATTCTGCTCAGGATAGCTTAAAAAGTGTAGGGTAACTTCGGTATCATAAACTCCATCTTTTAATATGATATCTGTTTGTATAGCCCCTTCTGTAGTTTTGAGCACCGCATGTTTAACGTATTTAAGCTCAAGAGATGGATTCCCATCAGCATGTACAACCCGAATTGCTGGTTCAAATTCGAAGTCTAAACCTCCACCGGGATAAGCCTCAAAGCGCTTATCTGTATAATTTCCATCGGTTGATTTAGCACCGAAATAGCTCTGGTACAAGCGTTTATTGTTACCGATTTTAAATATAAGTTCGCTGTCTTTTGCAGAAATTTTTATCGTTCCATTATCTTGGGCAAATGCGCTGATTTGGAAAAAGATACCAAGTAGCCAAAGGATTTTTTTCATTTTGAACAATTATAAAAGATTAGGGTAATCAGAAATAAGTCCATCCACACGGAGTGATTTAAATCTGTTAATTTCTTCGGTTGTATTGACGGTCCAAGGAATAACCTTTACTCCATCAGCATGTGCTTTATTTACAAAATTGGCATCAACCATTTTATAATTCGGACTTATTATAAAGGGCTTGTAACCTAGATCCGTGATATTTGCTTCGTAAGATTTTTTATTATCCACTAAAAATGAAGTTTTAACATGTGGATATTTTTTATTGATGATCTGGATAGTTCTTTTATCAAAGGACTGAATAACAACATATGGGGTAATTTTTTTCTTTTCAATTACATCCATCAATAATTTAACAAAAATATCTGGAGTTGGGTTGGTGATGTTGTCTCCTTCCTCATCGCATTTAGTTTCTATGTTGTAGAAGTACTGCTTTTTATTTTTTAGTTTGATTTCCTTTTGTACGCTATCAATCAAATCAGCCAATAAGGGCATGTAAGTTTTAATTTTCTTTTGTTGGGGGAAGTTGGTATAATTTTTTGAACCTACATCAAAGGTTTTGAGCACGTCATAGTCGAGTCCGTAAATCACATACTTTTTGGCATCAGCTTTCGGGATTTCCTTTCCCTCTGGTGTAAGTGCGAAATTTGGATTTAAATAATCATCATGGGCAACAATTACCTGATGATCTTTAGTGATATGGGTATCCATTTCCAATGTGGTGATTTGAGGCAATGACATTGCATTTTTCATGGCTACAATGGTATTTTCGGGCATTAGCCCTCTCCCACCACGATGTGCTTCTGCACTGAAACTCGGAAATTTAAGCTCCATATTTTGTTTAACAGAGTTACATCCTAATAATGATACTACAGCAGCAACTGCCAAAACTAAATATTTTTTCATACAATAAAATTATGCTTCAGCTATAAATTGTTCGCCAAATCTATCTGTGGCAACTACTTTAATTTTCTTAACAGAGGGTTCGAAATGTGCCAAAAAGATATGTTCGGTCTTTTTTGGTTCGGCAAAAGTTCTACCCATGGGAAGCTTATCACCTTTGAACAATTTTACAGATAATGGATCATATCCCTTCTCCTGTGATAAAATACCCATTGGTTTTTCATCCAGATAATATTCGATTTTCCAAGATGGGTCCCAATTCCAAACATTTGCTATCAATCTTTTCTGATCAGTTAATTCATCCACGTAGAGATGGATCTGCTCTTTTCGATCCAATCCGATAGGTTGATAATACCACTTCAGGTTCGTTCCATTTACTTCGTACACTCCATAACCACAAGGCGTTCCATCCTCGCAGATTGGGCCTGTCCACCAAGCTCCGCACACGGTACCATGATTATGCTCATAAACGTTATCTGTGATCACATTGGTATTAAAATGGGTATGACCAGACATGATGTGAACGTTTTTGAAATCTTTTAATAGGTCATATAGATCCGTATTATTTTTAACAGAGTTGTGAACGGGAATGTGGAGACAAATAATTACCAGTGCGTCTTTAGCTACAAATTTCAGGTCCTTTGCAAGCCAATCTAACTGCGGTTGAGAAATAAATCCATCGTAGGTTCTCTCGATACCTAGATACCTTACATCATCCAAAACCACATAGTGAGCTTTTCCCCTATTAAATGAGTAATAGGTGGGCCCATAATGTGAACTAAAAGTAGCATCTGAAGTTTCATCCCCTCCTAGCCTATAATCTTGGTCGTGATTACCTAATGCCTGAAAAAATGGAATGCCCATTTGATCTACGGCATTGTTATAGGTGGCAAAAAGATCATGGTTATCCCATACAATATCTCCAACTGTGATTCCATGAACAGGCACATTACGCATCGATTTGAGTAGATTTTTAACATCAGGTACTGATTCAGTCATCATTTTTTCAACGTCAATTTTGTTTTTAACCTGAGGGTCGGCCCATATAATGAAATTATGCCGATCATCACTCTGTTTCAAAGCTTTTAACTCAAAATTTAGTTTTGGTGAAGTAGCAGGCTCATAGTGTTTTGCCAAATAACTTTCGGTTTTAAATTCATAACCTGAAGGAGTGCTTAACCACACAAATTTGGCTAATTTATCGGTTAGGATAGTGTAGTTACCATCGTTATCAGTTTGTACTACCGAAAAGCCATCAGAAATAATTACTCCAGCAATACCTTTACCCTTACTGCTCACCCTACCAGAGACTTGATTATCAAGGTCAAATATCGAAAACGAGTGAGCTTTTAAGCTTACGAATAAAGTAGTGGTTAATAAACTTGTTTTCTGAATGAAAGACCTTCTATCCATTTTTAGTTTTTGTAAATCGTGATATCATCAATACTTAATCTTCCATTCTTAATTGAGGGATCTGTTTTACCATCTCCAAGTCCGACTTTATTAATTCTGAACCTCACCTTACCTTTAATATCTAAAGGAAACTCGGCAATGCTTAATGTGGGTGAAATAGCAGAAATATCTTTCCCCGTTTGTTGCCATGAGGCACCACTGTCTGTAGAATATTCTAATTTCCAAACACTCGATGCATCTTTGTAATATGTCGCATAGGCAACGGTAACTTTTGAAGCACCTTCTGTAAGGTCGAAATTCATTTCGATAAATTCTGATTTACTTCTATTTTGTTGCATTCGGACACTTTGTTTGCCATTAAAATGGTCATGACCTTCGAGTGCGCCTAAAATTGCATAATCAAAATTCCATTCTCCGCTTTTAAGTGTTACTGAAGCCTTTTTGTAATGTGCTTTTGCCGAGGTATCTGGGCTATCAAAAGTTTCTGGGAAGTTTGCATATAATGCTTTTTGAGCAAAGGATGAGGTGGCGGTGAAAACCAGCATCACCATTAAAACTTTAAATCGTTTCATTGATATTAGTTATAGTTATAATTATTAATTGTTTCAATTTACTGGTTACCACCAAATTTGCTTTCCATTTTCATAGGTAAAAGGTCTTTCTTCGTTTCCTCTTGTTAGATTGTGTAATAGCAGTAGTGGATTTGCTGGTATGTTTTTATAGTTTAAGAATTGATCTGTAGCTAATTTTTTCCTAGAGAAACCCACGGCTGGCCATTCCACGTCATCAATTCGTAGGTTTCGCCAATGAGAATAAAATTGGTATCACTACGTGGACTATATCTAATTAGCGAAATTAAAATAGGTTGCTGGATCAATGTCAAATGCATTTTGACAAGGGTAGGTTTAGTTGAAGGGCCTTAATAAATTTGTTAACGGTATAATTATGCAATTATCGAAAATAAAAAAGGCCAATTATTTCTAATTGGCCTTTCAATTAATTAGTTCGAAAGTGTGGTAACTCCTCCAGTTTCGATTTCTGAGAGTACAGAACTATTAACCAAAGGAACAGTGGTTAAAAGTCTTCCGGTTACCCAACCTCCTTTTAGGGAGTTATAAACACCTCCTAATTTAGAGAATGCAGTAGCAGCAGATGGGAAACCTAATCTCCTTGTATTCGTACCTGCCCCATAGAAATCTTGACTTAATCTCGTAGCAGGATTTACAGTACCATAATAATCTGTAATAGTAATTCTGTAACCAACTTCTGGCGGGCCCGCCGAATAGAAATTACCTCCAGCGCCTCCGAAGAAAATTACGTCTAACGGCGCTGTACTTGGTGTAACATTTGTTCCTTCAAAAATAGCTATACCGGCTACGTTACCACTGTTCGCTAATAAATTAGCGGTAGCTGTACCTATACCATCTGCGCCTGTAGTTGTCGAATAATCTTTACTTCCTATCCAAATTGATGTCGACATACTAGTTGAGGCTGATCCATTAATTTTTTTACCAGTTCCACCTACATAGAAAAATTGGCCTTTTGACACCGTTCCTGATGTCAGGTTAATTTTATATGTTCTGGCTGCTCCTGTATTCCATCCCAAAGTTGGAAAGGTAGTAGCACCCGCATTATTTGTAGTGTATACTGACATTGGTGTTGTTGCGAAATTAATATCTTTGGTTGCCAAAAATTGTATGTATTCATAATTCCCATCACCACCATTTGGATCCACCATATAACCTGCAATTACTGCTGGCGATAGTTTAGCTTTGGGCACATAGAAGAAATCATCTACAATACGCATCCAAAACTGGATCTGTTTAGAGGTACCTGTACCCTTCACGAACGGAATTCCGCTAAAATTACCTGATGGTAAAGCTACGATACCTGCGAATGATGCATTTGCTTCTGTATGTATAGTTGCAACCCCAAAACCATCGTTAATCACGTGATCGCCAGAAAATGTAGTTCCCAAGGCGAGTTCTGGCTCATAGGCCGCATTAGTAAGTGTAACTAAAGTGCTTTCATATCTATCAGGATTTGTTAAAATAGCGCCTGTGCTCACAGCTTGCATTTTTATTGTTCTGTTTGAAGCTAGCTTGCTTACAGAAGTAGCTGAAAGACCAGCAACCTGCAAAATTCCATTTACTCGTTTTAAAACACCACCATCTATGTTGATATGCACAGAATCACCTGGTACATAGGTAGCGGCACTTGCACCAATATTAAATGACATACCTCTTAAAGAATCTATGCCCGTACCTGCCTGTCTGCTATTTTGTATTACCAATAATCCTTGTGGAGAATTGTTTGATCTGAAATCTGAGATTACAATACCTTTAACCATGCTTGCACCAGATAGTACTTCAGAATTAAGGTTGAGATCCGATTCCTTGAATAGTCTTTTTAGATCAAAATTAGTAATGAACCCACTTGTAGAGTAACTAAAATGATAATCATCATCACGTTTACACCCAGTGAAGATACCAACAAGGGCTGTCAGTACCAGAAAATATTTTAATGTCTTTTTCATCTTTGTTGATTTATTTATGGTTTTTGCCACCAAACTAAGGTGTTTACATCATCAGGCCCTTGTGAGGCGATTACGTTCTTGTAACTTGTTGGATTTGTAGATTGGCTCAATACAGTATAAGGTATTCTTGCCGGCATCTTTCCACCATTCAACAAACTTGTACCAGCTGGTAAGAAAGGATGACCTGTTCTTCTATACTCAAACCATTGTTGGAAATCTACCAAAAACAAAGCATAATATTTTTGAAGTTGAATCAATTGTAGTTTACTTTGGGATCCTGGTGTAGTATTATTCAACGGGAAGGCGTCATCCCAATCAAAATCTCCAACAGTAGCATAAGCTCTAACTGCAGCATCGTTACCATTTGGATAAAGTGCTGGTATCCAGTAGTTAAGCTGATCTGCTACGCCTTTATAATAGTAATTCTCTCCCGTTGTAGAAATAAAACCTCTAGCAGCAGCTTCCGCTAGTATAAAGTCAAGCTCTGCCACGTTCATAATGATACCTGTCATAGCATCTGTTTGAAGGGTATATCCAGTATTTGTTCCCTCTGCAAAAAAGTAAGCTTGTTTCACAGGATTAGTTCCTGTAGCAAAACCACTTGGTACACCAACAAACCCCGCAGGTCCTTGTGATATACCCCATCTGTTCACACCATTTTTCGCATACGTTGTATTGCTCAATCTTGGATCATTCCATGTAGTTAGATTACTCATGAAAAAATCAACGATCGCAGATCCTCTGAAATCAGTAGCACGAATATTAACCATAAATGGTGATGAATACACAGCAGTACTACTATTGGTACCATTCCATAAGATTTTTGCAGTATGGGTATTGTTTTGCATAATCGGGTATTTCGTTGGATTAGTATCAACAATCTCCTTCATCTTAGCTCTTACCTGCGCACTTACTTCTGCTTTGCCAGAAACGCGAAGCAACAATCTTAAATATAAGGAATTTCCAAATCTACGCCACTTAGTAACATCACCTCCAAATACTGGATCACTTACTGCGGTAATTGGATCGCCACTTGTAAGCGAAGTATTTGCTTCTTCCAATTTATTGAACAATGATAAATAAATATCTTTCTGTTTATCAAATGCTGGTTCTATAAGGCCATCTTTACCTTTAGCGGCGTCAAAATATGGCACATCACCATACGTATCTGTTAATAGTTGCATAGTCCAAGCTTCTGCAATTAGGGCAATACCTTGATACGATTTATTAACAGAACCTGATTCGCTAGAAATGCGGTAAATATCTCTAAAATTGGTTAATTCCCCATACCACGTATTCCACATTGGATCAGCTAAAGACCTTCTGATATCATATCTGAAAACCTTACCGTCTAAACCATCGTCTAGTGTATGGATTAAAACCTGCATCAATTCATTATTGATACTACGGTTACGAATTAAATTCTGACTTAGCACGTTTGTTAATGCAGGCGCTAATAATTTGTCTGCTGTTACTGCACTTACACCGATTGGATCGGTGTTAATTTCATCGAAATCCTTTTTACAAGAGAATACCGACATCCCAATTGTTATCAAAAGTGAGTAAACGGTTATATTTCTAATCTTTTTCATTATATATTTTTTTCCAGAGTTATAAAATTATCAAAATTAATTAATACCTACTACTAAACGCAGCCCATAAGTTCTGGTTGCAGGTAACTGCCCTGTTTCAAAGCCTTGAACGATATCATTTCCTGCCAAAGTACCAAATTCTGGATCAAATGCCGGCCATGGGGTCCAAACAAATAGGTTACGACCGTAAACTCCTAGAGAAAGTCTGCTCAAGCCCAATCTTGAAACCAATTTTGGTGAAAATGCAAAGTTTAAGTTTGCCTCTCTAAATTTAAGGTAATCCGTTCTAAAGATGCTACCTTCTGCATTAAGTGAACCATAGAGTGCATCATAAAATCCATCTACGTCATTCGCTACAGCAGTATTTGGATATAAATTCTTATCTGCTGCAAGAGGATCTGGATCTTTCATCCAACCTTCACCCACCATGCCACCATATCTTCCTGGAAGAGTAAGTTTAAGTTTACCAAGAGAAGCCATTCTAGTAAATGTTAATGAGTGCCCTACTGCACCAAGTTGTGCATCAAACAATACGTTTACACTAAACTTCTTAATGGTTACACCCGAGCCAAAACTAAACCTGAATTTAGGTGTTGTATTTCCCAAATATTTAAGTGTAGTACCATCGTTAAATGCCAATCCCGTATTCTTATTATAGATCACTTGACCATCAGGAGCGCGCAATACCCCAAAACCATAGATATCACCTAAGCTTCCTCCCACATTTGCTACAATTTGAGCACCAGTGCTAGATAAACCGGCTAAGCGTAAAACTACAGCACTATCGGCTAATTCTTTAATGGTATTTCTATTGGCCGAAAATGTCCCATTTACTGTCCATTTGAAAGATTTAGTCTGTAATGGAGTAGCATTTATAGACATTTCTATACCCTTATTATCAACACGACCAGCATTAAAGATAGCTGTAGCAAAACCACTTGCGCGATCAATAGAACGGGTCAAGATTTGATTTTTTGTATTACCCATATATGCAGCAAAATCTAAATTCACTCTGCTTTTGAATAATTTCAACTCTGCACCAACTTCAACTGTTGTTGTTTTTAGAGGTTTTAAGTCATTGTTAGGAAGTACGCTTGGATTAGTCATTGCATCACCAGGATAAATACCATTAGATGCCAATATGTAATTATAAGCAGTACGATAAGGTGTAGTACCTCCACTACCAACTTGTGCAATTGATCCCCTTAATTTGAAATAATTAATCGCCTTTGGCATTTTCCAAAAATCTGAAGCTATAAATGATAAACTTGCAGATGGATAGAAGAAACCAACATTACTCGTACGTAATGGAGAGGCCAGTGTACTGTTCCAATCCTGACGTCCGGTTAAATCTAAATATAAATAATTTTTAAACGATAGCGTAGCCATACCATATATACTATTGATATTGTATCTAGCGGTATCTGGGACAGAAATTAATGGATTTGCATTATTATCTAAACGGAATACTCCGGGAACAAGTAAACCATCAGCACGAAATTCAGATTTATAATATCTATTTCTTAATTGGCTACCTCCTACTGATGCAGAAAGGTTCAGGTTACTTGTAAGATCTTTTTTGTAAGTTAATAGGAAGTCTGCATTTAGTTCATAAGAATTAATGTTTTGCTCACGATATGATCCCTGTGCAAATTTAAGGCCGGCAGCATCCCATGGGCGACGTGTATCACGGAAATCATGATTATAATCTATTGAAGAACGTACCAATAAGTTTAATTCTTTTGTGAACTTATAATTTGCCTGCACACTTCCCAAAATACCGTTTCTTTTCTGACCATTTATATATTGCTCAGAAATAGCATAAGGGCTTTCTGGATTTGTAGAAGTAATATCCACAAATTTACGTTGCTCTTGCCCAGGAGCCCAGTAATCTCTATACCAATCAATGTTAACATTAGGGTGCGAAAACATGAACCAATACATTAGAGACTGGTTACCATAACCTGTTGCTGGTAAATTATCACTGTTTCTATTATTATAACTAGCCTTAAGTACCAAGTTTAATTTCTTTGTAAGGCTAGTGGTAGCTGATAAAGAAGCTGAAGTACGTTCTAAACCCGTATTTGGTGCAATCCAGTCGTTATTTGCATGACTTGCAGAAAAACGTAAGCCTATATTCTTTACCGTACCATCTAAACTAATTGAATTAGAAGTTTCGAGGCCCGTTTTAAAAAATCCATTTATCGGATTTGCATAAGCAACCCATGGGGTACGGGTAGCAGACTGACCTTTAATCGTTGGATCGAATTGAAAAAATGAACTGTTCGGATCAATTTTAGGGCCCCAAGTAGAACTTGTGCTTCTTGTACTAGCTCCATCTGCAGAAGCATTCCAGGAGAAGAAAGCAGCACCATCAACACCCTGCCCGTACTCGCTTTGGATATCTGGGGTATTGTTATTGATTTGCTCCCATGCAGTATTTGAAGTAAAAGTGACACTTAATCTTTTCTTATTTTTATTTGAAGATTTAGTCGTGATTACAACCGCTCCATTAGCACCTCTTTGTCCATACAGTGCTGATGCTGCCGGACCTTTCAACACCGTAACAGTTTCGATATCATCTGGATTTAAATCATTAAGAGCACTACCATAATCTGTTGGCAAAATATCTCCTGCAGTATTATATGCACCTGCACTTGAAGAACCAGTTCGTTTAGAACTACTACTTGCAACAACACCATCAATTACAATTAATGCTTCGTTATCACCTGTTAAGTTATTTTCTCCACGTAGAATAATCTTATTTGATCCAGAAGGACCACTGTTACGTACAAGGTTCAAGCCTGCCACTTTTCCGGATAATGCATCTGTCCAGTTACTTGATACAGCATTTGTAAAGGACGTACTATCTAATGTAGTTGTTGCGTATCCCAAAGCTCTTTCAGAACGTTTGATTCCCAATGCAGTAGTTACAACAACTTCGTTCAATAAATTAGAACTTTCTTTCATCCGAATTACCAAATTATTTTGGTTATCGGCGGCAATTCTTGTTGCAGTAGTATACCCTATCATCGTAAAATTTAAGGTCGTTCCTTTTGCTGCAGTGATAGAAAAAGCTCCCTTGTCGTTAGTGGTACCATAAACCCTTTTGGTATTGTCCGAAATCGTGATACCTGGAATTCCCATTCCATCGTTGTCATCAACTACAGTTCCTTTTACTACCACGTTTGTTTGAGCTAAAACGTGTTGAACAGCAAATCCTTGGATTAAAATTGCGAATAAAAGGACTTTGCAGCAAAAGATTGCGCCATCAATGAGACTGGAAGTACGTTGTTTTTTGTGATGTTTCTCTGCGTCTTTACTTTCACTACGCAAAGTATGCCAAGGCATTACAACATGTTGAGTAAATGTTTGATTCATAATTATTATATCCGGTTAGTTTATTGCATTTATTTTTAGCTCCGGAAAGCCACAAAACTAGGTGGCTACCGTTAATTTAATATTAACTATATATTAATATCAAAGCTAAGTCATTACGATTTATTTAATTTTTTGTTTTAAAATATTTCGATATAAAAATATAAAAACAAATTGAAACTACTAATAAATTTTATTTTTGAAAAAGAGAGTATAGCTCTAAATGGTTATTTAGCAACAAAAAACCAATTAAACCTTTATACTAAAATGCTGTCTTAATGGATTTATTTAAAGAGAAATTGTTTTTTATTCAGAAATGACAAGCCCCATCCCAAGAGGGCGAAATGATGTAACATTTTTATTACACAATGGTTACTGTTACCCCTAATCCCTCTAAATGATTAACAATCTGCTGAGAAATGCCTTTGTCTGTGATAATATGATCTACGTCTTCAAGGCCACAAATTTTCCCAAAGCCTCGCTTCCCAAACTTGGTTGAATCAGCCAGGACGATGGTTTTTTGAGCTACACTAATCATTTTTCTATTTAAATGGGCTTCCATCGCATTGGTAGTGGTTAATCCATAATCAAGATCAATTCCATCAACCCCTAAAAAAAGCGTATTGAAATAGAAATCCTGTAATACCTGTTCGGCATAAGCCCCCATCACAGAAGAGGAACTTTTCCGCAATAGTCCACCTAACTGGATCACCTCTACGGCGGGTTCCCTCATCAATTCGAGCGCAATATTAAGCGCCGAAGTAACTACAGTTAATGTTAATCCAGAGGGGATATTCCTTACAAAATATAACAATGTTGTACCCGAAGCCACCACAATCGAATCGTTCTCCTTTAACAAGGTAGCGGCAGCAATACCAATTTTATTCTTTTCTGTAGATTGGATTTTTTCCTTTTCATTTACCGGTCTATCTACTGTATAAGGATTATTTACGGTGGCACCACCATGGGTTCTAAAAAGGAGGTTCTTATCTTCAAGCAATTTAAGGTCTTTCCTGATCGTTACAGAGGAGACTTTTAATTCTTTACAAAGCTCAACAACATTGATATATTGATCTTGCTGGATCCTGTTGAGTATAAATTGATGCCTTTCGGCCAAATTCATCATGTTATCTTTGGTCATAGAACGCAAAATAATAAATTAAAAGAAAATTGATTTGATTTCTGTCAAATTAAAATATTTTTGAAACGATTTTTATTATTTCGATTATCATTTCTTATACTTGCTTATTGTTTCGTTTTATTATTTTTAACTAAATGCGCAGAATACATAGTTATAACATCACAGACCAATCAAATTGGGATATAATCATCATTGGTGGTGGGGCTACAGGCTTGGGTACCGCCTTAGATGCGGCAAGTAGAGGGCTGAAGACTTTATTGGTTGAACAAGCTGATTTTGCTAAGGGAACATCAAGCAGAAGTACTAAATTGGTACATGGAGGGGTTCGTTATATGGCACAGGGTGATATTGCCCTCGTTAAACATGCCCTACAAGAAAGGGGCCTCTTAGAGCTTAATGCCTCCCATTTAGTGCGTAAAGAAGAATTTATCATTCCTTGTTATGATTGGTTTTCGGTAGCAAAATACCTAACTGGATTGACGTTATACGATTGGCTTGCTGGGAAATTTAGTTTTGGGAAATCTAAATATTTCTCTAAAAATGAAACACTCGCCTTGATGCCAGGGATCAAAGAAAAAGGGTTAAAAGGCTCTATTCGTTATTTTGATGGAAAGTTTGATGATGCTCGTTTGGCTATCAACATCGCGCAAACCGCTATAGAAAAAGGTGCAACATTAATTAATTACATGAAGGTAACCAACCTGCTCAAAACAGGCGATAACATCGTGGGCATAGAATGCGAGGATGCCATTACCTTACAGAAATATAAGCTTAACGCGAAAGTGGTAATTAATGCTACCGGTGTATTTGTGGATGAAATTTTAAAAATGAGCAATCCCAATGCAAAGAAAATGGTTCGGCCTAGTCAAGGAGTGCATGTAATCTTAAAGAAAGAATTCTTAAACAGTAGCTCAGCATTAATGATCCCTAAGACCGATGATGGACGTGTACTCTTTGCCGTGCCATGGCATGATCATTTATTAGTTGGAACAACTGATACGCCTTTAAACGAACACAGTTTAGAGCCAAGGGCTTTGAAAGAAGAAACCGATTTTATTTTGGCTACAGCAAAATCATATTTTAAAGTGGCGCCTACAGAGAAGGATATTTTAAGTGTATTTTCTGGACTACGCCCACTGGCCGCCCCTACCGATTCTGATGGCAGCAGTACAAAAGAAATTAGCCGCGACCATAAATTAATCGTTTCTGCTAAAGGACTGATTACCATTACGGGTGGTAAATGGACAACCTATCGAAGGATGGCGGAAGAAACCGTTGATTTGGCTATTAGCCACGGGGGATTGCCTCCAGGCCCATGTGTAACCAAAGACCTTCGAATTCATGGATGTACAACATCACTAGACGACAGCTATCTAAACACTTATGGCTCTGATAGAAAAAACATAGAAGCCTTACAAAAACAGGATCCCTCATTAAAAGAGAGATTACATCCTAATTTTCCATACACACTTGCCGAAGTAGTATGGTGTACCAGAAATGAGATGGTAGAAACCGTAGAAGATGTGTTAAGCAGAAGGCTGCGCATATTATTTATCGATGCAAAGGCTGCGATAGAAATGAGTGCTAAAGTAGCCGCTGTGTTGGCAAAAGAATTAGGTGCGGATAAAGATTGGGAAGAAAATCAGATCGAAATATTTAATACATTAGCAACAGGATACATCTATCAGCCGGAAAAAAGAAAAGTGAGAGAAGAAGTGCTGGTAAGTTGATAATTGTCCTAAAGAGAAACTTTGCTGGTGAATTGTTAGATTGTTAGATTGTTTGCATAATTCAAACCGACAATACAACAATGCAACACTATGTGAAGGTTACGGTAATTCAAATAACAATACAACAATAGTTGAAGGTTAACCTCATCCAAGTCAACAATACAACAATATAACAATACAGCAATTTTTAATTGTACCCTAAACCAACTATAAATCCGTCTAATTAGCTAATTCAGTATGAGCAAATTTATTTTAGCGCTCGATCAGGGAACCACAAGTTCGAGAGCTATCGTTTTTAACCATGATGGCGAAATCGTTGCCATTGCCCAAAAAGAATTTACCCAAATTTATCCAAATGCAGGCTGGGTTGAGCATGAACCTCTAGAAATTTGGTCTACACAACTTGCAGTTGCAACAGAAGCTATTGTAAAAGCTGGCCTCACAGCAATTGATATCAAGGCGATCGGCATCACCAATCAGCGAGAAACCACTGTAGTTTGGGATAGGGAAACCGGAAATCCAATCTATAATGCCATTGTTTGGCAAGATAGAAGAACATCCAGCTATTGCGATGAGATCAGGAACCAGGGATTATCAAAAAATATCCAAGACAAAACAGGTTTGATCATCGATGCCTATTTCTCGGCTACCAAAGCAAAATGGATTTTAGAAAACGTTGAAGGTGCTAAAGAAAAAGCAGCGGCGGGAAAATTGGCATTTGGAACAATAGATTCCTGGTTAATCTGGAAATTAACAAATGGTGCAACCCACGTTACCGATGTGAGCAATGCGTCAAGGACCATGATGTACAATATCCACACCTTATCTTGGGATGAAGAATTGTTAACTCTTTTTGGCATTCCTAAAAATATGTTGCCAGAAGTGAAATCATCTAGCGAAGTTTATGGAGAAACAGCAGGCAATATTTTAGCTGCTAAAATTCCAATTGCAGGGATTGCAGGAGATCAACAATCTGCTTTATTTGGTCAGATGTGTACCGAACCCGGTATGGTTAAAAATACTTACGGTACGGGCTGTTTCATGCTAATGAACATTGGTAAAATACCTAAAATATCTGCTAACAACTTGTTAACCACCATTGCATGGAAAATTAACGGGGAGGTTAACTATGCGCTAGAGGGAAGCATCTTTATCGGCGGAGCAGTGGTGCAATGGCTAAGAGACGAACTGGGTATGATTTCTAAATCGGCCGACGTAGAAACACTTGCAGCGAAAGTAAGCGATACACAAGGTGTATATATTGTTCCTGCATTTGCAGGATTGGGGGCCCCCCATTGGGATCAACACGCCCGTGGCACAATTACAGGCCTCACCAGAGGAACGAATAAATCACATATTGCAAGAGCAGCTTTAGAAAGCATTGCCTATCAAACCATGGATGTGCTAAAAGCTATGGAAGCAGATGCCGGAGTTGGCATAGCCGAATTAAGAGTAGATGGTGGGGCAACGGCCAACAATTTGCTGATGCAGTTTCAGGCAGATGTATTAAAGTGTAAAGTTATCAGACCTGAAGTAACCGAAGTTACGGCCATTGGGGCCGCCTATTTAGCCGGACTAGCCACTGGATTTTGGGATAGCATAGAACAGATCAGATCTCAATGGAAAGTGAATAAAACTTTTGTAGCAGCAGCAGACATAGACAATACCGAGCGCGTTAAAGGCTGGAATAGAGCAGTGAAAGCAGCTAGAGTGAACGCTGAGCAATAATCAGTTTTCAGTTGGCAGTTGGCAGTTTGGAATTTGGAGCATTTCAACAATTCAACATTTCAACAATTAAACAATTAACCAAATTAACCTCTTAACATATGAATGCTTATTTAGCAGAATTTATTGGCACAGCACTAATGATCTTACTAGGAAATGGTGTTGTTGCAAATGTAGTACTTAAAGGCACCAAAGGAAATAATAGCGGCTGGATAGTGATAACAACAGCATGGGCCTTGGCCGTATTTGTTGGCGTTGTGGTAGCCGGTCCGTATAGTGGTGCGCACCTAAACCCTATTGTTAGCATAGGACTAGCAATTGCTCATAAATTTGATTGGGCATTAATACCGGGTTATGCAGCCAGTCAGATTGCAGGTGCAATGACAGGTTCTTTTTTGGTTTGGCTGATCTATAAAGACCATTTTGATGCAACTGATGATCAAGGTCTAAAGGCAGCACCTTTTGCTACAGCTCCTGCAATTCGGAACAACTTGTCGAACTTGCTCTCAGAAATTATTGGCACTTTTGTTTTAATATTCGTTATTTTCCATTTTACTGATGCAAGTATGGGCACAAAAGAAGAACCCACCCCAATGGGATTGGGCTCGCTCGGAGCTATACCAGTTGCATTTCTGGTATGGGTTATTGGCTTGGCCTTAGGCGGAACTACGGGTTATGCCATCAATCCAGCGAGAGATTTTGGACCAAGGGTTGTCCACTTCCTAATCCCTATGAAAGGAAAAGGAAGCAGTAATTGGGATTATGCTTGGGTACCCATCGTTGGACCGCTAATTGGATCTTCTCTTGCAGCACTCTTATTTTTGGCACTGAGCGCAAAATAACTCATACTAAATTTCTCGTTCAGGTAAGCATTAATGGGCCCTCGGTTAGAATACGGACAATTTGGGAACCTATAAGGTTAAAATAACCTACCTGGTTTACACAAATGCTATTTAACCTCGTAGGTTCTGTAGAACCTACGAGGTTGTTACGAGGTTTGTTACTAATGATCTCCCCTTGCAGCACTTAAATTTGTGGCCTTTAGCACAAAATAAGTTTGATCACCCTAAGATAAACTTTGACAATCTTTAAAAGATTGTCAAAGTTAAGGTTGTCCAAGTTAGGATACTCGGGAGGCATTCTTTATTTTTGGGCAGATGAATAAGGCAGCGCATTTTCTTCAACACCAGCTATCCCTAAGAACCGAAAATGGATTAGTAAGAAAATTAACTTCTTCCGCTTTTCCTTTCGATTTTTGCTCAAATGATTATTTGGGTTATGCCAGATCCTCGGTCTTAAAAGAATTGCTTAACGAGCAATTAGCACAAGTCGCAGATTTCAAAACTGGTTCAACAGGTTCTAGACTTTTAACTGGGAACCACCCTTATACCTTAGCAACAGAACATTTTATCGCCAATTTCCATGAAGCACAGGCTGGATTGATATTTAATTCGGGTTACGACGCGAATATTGGATTGCTATCTTCCATCCCTCAGCGTGGCGATACCATAATTACAGACGAACTTATTCATGCCAGTTTAATTGATGGTGCGCGGTTAAGTTATGCAGAGCGATACAAGTTTAAGCATAACGATTTAACTGATCTAGAAAATAAATTAAAATTAGCTAAAGGTTTAATATATGTAGTCGTAGAAAGTGTGTACTCTATGGATGGAGACCTAGCACCCTTAACTGCAATTTCTCATTTATGTAAGTTGTATGGAGCGAATCTAATAGTGGATGAAGCACATGCAACCGGAGTTCTTGGAGCCAATGGAAAAGGGTTAGTGGTAGATCTCGACTTACAAAATGAGGTTTTCGCAAGAGTTGTAACCTTTGGAAAGGCCATTGGTGTACAGGGTGCAATTGTTCTTGGGAGCGAAACTTTGAGAACTTACCTTATTAATTTTGCGCGTTCTTTTATTTATACCACTGCCGCACCTTTGCACGACATTGTGGCGGTTAATTGTAGCTATCAATTATTGGCCAAAGGCGATGAAATACAGCAGCTTAGCAACAAGATTAGGTTGTATAATCAATTGGTGAAAGAACTAACATTACCCACAATTACCAGTATCAGTGCGATTCAAACTATTTTATTTAACAGTAATGAAGGCGCCAAACAAGCTTCGGCGAAACTTCAGCACCATGGATTTGACGTTAGGGCTATTTTAAGTCCAACAGTGCCCCTTGGTAAGGAGCGATTAAGAATTTGTTTACATGCTTACAACAGTGATAAAGAAATTACAGATTTAGTTGATCATCTAAAAACTATCATATAATGCAAGAAATGTATTTTATTACAGGAATTGGTACTGATATTGGAAAAACCATGGTGAGCGCCATATTAACTGAGAAGTTAAATGCAGATTATTGGAAACCCATCCAAGCTGGGGATTTAACCAACAGTGATAGTTTGAAAGTAACCAATCTGATTAGCAACACTGCATCAAAAATCCATCCTGAAACTTATCGATTAACCCATCCCCTTTCTCCTCACCTTTCTGCAAAAATGGATGGAGTTGAGATAGATCTCGAAAGTTTGAAGTTGCCACAAACAACCAATACGCTAATTGTTGAGGGGGCTGGCGGATTAATGGTCCCGATTAATGACACCCAACTGGTGTTGGATCTGATCAAATTCTTGGGTATCCCTGTAATTATTGTGTCTCAAAACTATTTAGGAAGTATTAATCATACGTTATTAACGATTAATACACTCAAACATCATTCTATACCTATTAAAGGAATAATTTTTAGTGGGCTGGCTAACAAGGCAAGTGAAGATTTTATTCTAAATTATACACAAATCGCCTGTCTGGGGAAAATACCTTTGATTGCAGAAATCAACAAGCAAACGATTAAAGAGGCCGGACAAAATCTGCTCATCCGATGAGTCATCGGATGAGCAGGCTTTGAAACAAAAAAGGGGAAACATTACTGCTTCCCCTTTTTTCGTAGTCATCCGATGACTTAAGTCATCGGATGACTAGGATATTTTATTTTACTGCATCAATAATTGCTTTGAAAGCATCTTTATGGTTCATAGCTAAATCTGCTAAAACTTTACGGTTTAAACCGATATTTTTTGCTGCTAATTTACCAATTAATTGAGAGTAAGATACACCGTGTTCACGTGCTCCTGCGTTGATACGTTGGATCCACAAACCGCGGAATTCTCTTTTCTTAACTTTACGATCGCGGTAAGCATATTGCAAACCTTTTTCAACCGTGTTTTTAGCAATGGTAAAAACCTTGCTTCTTGATCCCCAATAGCCTTTGGCCATATTTAGGACTTTTTTCCTTCTGCGTCTAGCAGCTACTGCGTTTACCGAACGTGGCATAGTGTGTTGTTTTTGATAAGCGGTGTTGCGTTAGCAATCTTGAAACCGAGTACCTGGTTAAAAATTTAATTATTTACCGATTGCAAGCATACGTTTAACGTTGCCCATATCAGCTGCACTTACCAGACTAGTCTGGCCTAAGTTACGCTTACGTTTTGTGCTCATTTTTGTTAAAATGTGGCTTTTGTATGCGTTCTTTCTTGAGATTTTACCTGTTCCAGTAAGCGAAAAACGCTTTTTAGCACTGGAATTGGTTTTCATTTTTGGCATAACCCTGTTTTAATTTATATAATTTATTACTTCTTTGCTACTTTTGGTGCTAGGGTTAAGAACATACGCTTACCCTCTAATTTAGGCAACAATTCTACCTTCCCTATATCCTCTAATGCCTGAGCGAACTTTAAGAGTAAGATTTCACCCTGTTCTTTGTAAACTATGGCCCTACCTTTAAAGTGTACATAGGCTCTCACCTTTTCCCCATTTTCAAGGAAACTAACAGCATGCTTTAACTTAAACTGAAAATCGTGATCGTTGGTATTTGGTCCGAAACGAATTTCTTTAATAACGGTCTGTTTTGCATTGGCCTTGATCTCTTTTTGCTTTTTCTTTTGTTCGTAAACAAATTTGCTGTAATCAATGATCCTACAAACAGGAGGAACTGCATTTGGAGAAATTTCTACTAAATCTAACTCCAGTTCATCAGCAAGTGCCAAAGCTTTAGCCAAAGGATAAATCCCAGGTTCAACATTATCGCCAGCTAATCTCACTTCTTGGGCTCTGATATACTGATTAATATTATGTTCTGCTTCTTTTTTCTTAAAAGGAGGACGTGGTCCCCTATTAAATCCTGGTCTTCCTAATGCCAAATGTAATTTCTGTTTAAACTGTTATTTCTTTAATTATTAATGCACTAAATTCTGCTAATGTCATTGTTCCTAAATCTCCTTCACCGTGTTTGCGAACTGAAACCTTGGCTTCTTCCGCTTCTTTTTCACCGATAATGAGCATATAAGGTAGTTTTTTAACCTCGGCATCTCTGATTTTCCTCCCAATCTTCTCATCCCGAAAGTCTATCAGCCCGCGAATATCGGAATTATTTAGTTCATCTGAAACTTTTTTTGCATATTCTTCATACTTTTCTGAGATTGGAAGAATAATATATTGCTCGGGCGAAAGCCATAATGGGAAGTTACCAGCGCAATGTTCAATCAGCACCGCTACAAAACGCTCTAAAGAACCAAATGGGGCACGATGGATCATCACCGGACGATGCTTTAAATTATCGCTTCCGGTATATTCCAATTCAAAACGTTCGGGCAAGTTATAATCAACCTGGATGGTTCCCAATTGCCATTTCCTTCCAAGGGCATCTTTTACCATAAAATCAAGCTTCGGACCATAAAAAGCCGCTTCTCCCAACTCAACAACTGTGGGCAAGCCCATCTCTTCGGCAGCTTCAATGATTGCGGATTCTGCTAGCTTCCAATTTTCGTCGGATCCGATATATTTTGCTTTATTTTCTGGATCACGGAGTGAAATCTGAGCAATGTACTGGTCAAAACCCAAAGATTTAAAGACATACAGCACCAGTTCGATCACCTTTTTAAATTCCTCTTTCACCTGATCTGGCCTACAAAATAAATGCGCATCATCTTGAGTAAAGCCTCGAACACGGGTTAATCCATGTAGTTCGCCACTTTGTTCGTAGCGATAAACCGTACCAAACTCCGCAAAGCGAACTGGTAGGTCTTTATATGATCGAGGTTTGAACTTATACATTTCACAATGATGGGGACAGTTCATCGGTTTTAGGAAAAACTCCTCTCCCTCTTGAGGCGTTTTTATAGGCTGGAAACTGTCTTTTCCATATTTTTCGTAGTGACCAGAGGTTACATATAAATTCTTGCTTCCAATATGAGGAGTAATCACCTGCTCATAGCCAGATTTAACCTGAGCTTTAGTTAAAAACTGCACAAGACGTTCTCTCAAAGCAGTGCCCTTAGGCAACCACATCGGTAAGCCTGCACCAACTTTATCAGAAAACATAAACAATTCCAATTCCTTCCCCAATTTCCTGTGGTCGCGTTTCTTTGCTTCCTCAATCATTAATAGGTACTCTGTTAGTTCGCTTGCTTTCGGAAAAGTTACCCCATAAATACGGGTCAGCTGTTTTTTGGTCTCATCCCCTCTCCAATAAGCCCCCGCTACATTCATCAGTTTTACTGCTTTCACAAAACCGGTATGCGGAATATGGGGACCGCGGCATAGATCCGTAAATCCACCCTGGGTATAAAAGGTAATCTTACCATCCTCCAAACCTTCTAAGAGATCAAGTTTATACTCATCCCCTTTTTCGGTAAAGTAGGTAATCGCATCGGCTTTAGAAACGCTTTTTCTTCCAAAAACCTCTTTTTGTTTTGCAAGTTCGAGCATTTTAGTTTCGATCGCCTTGAAATCATCAGAAGAAAACTCCCTATCCCCAAAATCCACATCGTAATAAAATCCGGTTTCAATGGCAGGGCCGATGCCAAATTTTGTACCTGGATAAAGTGATTCAAGCGCTTCGGCCATCAAGTGGGCTGATGAGTGCCAGAATGTTGCTTTACCAGCAGTATCATTCCAGGTTAATAATTTTAAGGTCGAATCGGTTTCGATTGGTCTTGCAGAATCCCAGATTTCTCCATTGATTTCTGCTGCTAAAATGTTTCTTGCTAGGCCCTCAGAAATAGATAAGGCAATTTGATAGGCAGTTGTGCCCTGTTCGTACTGACGAACAGACCCGTCAGGTAAAGTAATGTTAATCATCTACAACTATGATTTAAAAATTGAAAAATTAGAATAGTCGATCACATACAAAGTGATCTTGGAATGCAAAGATAGGATTTTTTCTAGACTTACGAAGTCTTAAGAATTCGTAAACCCAAAAAAAAAGTTCCGATTTTCATCAGAACTTTTTATAATTATTTAGCGAAGAAAACTAGTTAATGATTACCCTAGTTGGAGCACCACCTTGTTGTCTGCCGCCGCCTTGGAATCTTTTCGCCATAGCATCCATTTTAACTTTTAATTGTTCTGGAGTTATAGGAAGTGCTTTTTTAGGTGCGATTACGTCCTTAGCGCTTACATTTCTATATTCGATACTCTTAGCCGTCGTGGTGCTACCTTTATTTTCGAGTGCTAAAACCGTTCCTTCTGTCCACATATTTGGCGTAGGAGAAAAGTTAAACCCTAATTCATTGGTGTACCAAACTGCTGTTTCATCCACAATATTTTTATCTTCTCCTAAAACTTTTGCTTTTCGGATCAATTTTATAATTGCTTTATTACACGTAAAGTTCAATATTTTTTTGGTTTCATCGGTTTTAACCACTTCCATTGTTGGAGGATCTGGAGAAAATACCACCGCACTTACAGTAGTTGTTGTTGTACCACCTTGGGTAGTTGTAGTTGCTCCATTATTATTACCGCCCTGTCTGTTACCCAAATTAAAATTTACAGGAGGGGTTACATCTAATTTACGAGGGATGATATAAGTGGTATCCATTAAATCAAACACTTCTGATAATTTCTGGTCGGCAAACGTATAATAATACTCTTTTTGTCCGCCCATTCCGCCCATCATACGCATCATACGGTTCATACCTCCACCGCCTCCGCCGCCGTTACTATCTTCAGCTTCTTCTACAGGCATATAACTTGCATTGGTAGCATTAAACAAAAGCTCGAAATTGGATTTTATTGCTTTAGGCAAACGTGCTTTCATTTCATCAGTAAGCTGCATACCATTGGCAGATGCCATTGCTACAAAATCTAATGTGGTTTCAAATTGGATTGCTCCGGATTTTTTTTGAGCCTGAGTAGTTAAGCTTAACGAGATTAAACCAACAAAGGCAATAAGAATTCTTTTCATTAGGATAAGTTATAATTAATGCTGCAAATTTATTGTAGTTTTTTAACATGAAGTGTTAAAAAAGGTTAATTTCTTTGTAACTTTTTCTCTAGATAGAGATTAGATCTGGTCCATAGACAATAGCTATAGACCATGGACCATGGACTATCGACTATGGACTATTGACTAGTAATCCAGCCATCCATTTGCCAGCACATCAGCAATATGCATGGTTTTAATTGGAATCTGGTTTTTTTGGATATAACCATCTAAATGCATTAGGCAGGATAAATCGGTAGAAATAATGTAATCTGCTTCCATTTCAAGCGCATTATTTACTTTTTGTTCGGCCATCGCTGATGAAATCGCATCAAATTTAACGGCAAATGTACCCCCAAACCCACAGCACATATCAGTATCTTTCATTTCAACCATCTCCAGTCCATGCACTTTAGCTAATAATAATCGTGGTTCTTCCTTGATTTTACATTCACGTAATCCACTACAAGAATCATGGTAAACTGCCTTTCCTTCTAGCTCTGCACCAAAATAGTCCTTCTTTAAGATATTGATCAGAAAATCGGAAAGCTCAAAAATGCTCCCCTGCATTGTTCTACATTTATTATGTACAATGGTATTGGTAAACAGATCGTTAAACCCATTTTTTACCATTCCAACGCAAGAAGCGGATGGGGCTACAATATAATCGCTATCTGAAAAATCATTCAGGAATTTATTACCGATTTCTTTTGCTTGTTCCCAATACCCCGCATTGTAGGCTGGTTGGCCACAGCAGGTTTGTTTGGTGTTATAACTTACTTCACAGCCGGCTTTTTCGAGTAGTTTTATGGTATTAAAGGCAGTTTCAGGATATAATTGATCTACAAAACAGGGAACAAATAATTCTATTTTCATTAATGGGTGTTTAGTTAGTGAAAGCGTTTAACCGATTATCTCGTTACGCCATCCCTTATTACTTCGTTACTGCAACTGATTTAGGCTGCACTTTTTTGATGGACAGCAAAAATAGTAATCCTACAACAAAAAATAGCGTTAAAGCGATTACAGAATTTCTCATTCCTAATTTTTCATCAATAAATCCGAAGGTAAACATTCCGAAAACGAGCGCAACTTTCTCTGCCACATCGTAAAAACTAAAAAAGGATGTATGATCAGGGCTTTCTTGGGGTAAAAATTTAGAATAGGTAGAGCGTGAGAGCGATTGGATTCCTCCCATTATCAATCCTATAACTGCAGCAAGCGCATAAAATTCATATTCGGTATGGATAAAATAAGCTGCAATGCATGAACCGATCCAAATGATCACTACTCCGATCAACACATTTACGTTTCCATACTTTTTAGAAGACAGATAAGACATCAGCATTGCTCCAGGAATGGCAACCAACTGTAAAATCAATATCGTAGCAATTAATTTAGAGGTAGGCAGATGCAATTCTTTTTCTCCGAAAATAGTGGCCATTAACATTACCGTCTGCACACCCATTGAGTAGAAGAAAAAAGCAAAAAGAAAACGCTTAAGATAGGCCGCTTCTTTAACTTGGAGCCAAACCTTATTAAGTTCTCTAAACCCGCTTGTTAGCACGTTCTTATCGCCACCTTTAAAATTCGGACTTCCTTTTGGTAGGTATTTAAATGGAATTTGTGCAAAAACGATCCACCATACACCAACCATTACAAAGGAGATTTTTGCGGGGGTATAACCGTCTGTAATACCGAACCATTCTGGTTTAAATACAACAACGAAACATAACAACTGCAGGATAATGCTACCTATATAACCATAGGTAAAGCCTTTTGCACTTACTTTATCTTGCTGATCTACGGTAGCAATTTCGGGCAAGTAAGAATTATAAAAAACCAAACTTCCCCAAAAACCAATGGCCGCTATAATGAAAATTGGAACGCCCAGGTTGATATTTGCAACATCAGTTACCGGATCTTTCTTGAAAAAATAAAGTGCACAACAGGCTAACGAACCAATATAGGTGAACATTTTCATGAAAATTTTCTTATTTCCACGGGTATCCGCAATGGCCGAAAGTATTGGCGATAAAAAGGCGATCACCAAAAATGCAACTGCCATTGCATAGCTATATAGTGCCGAATTCACAAATTTGCGCCCAAAGAAAATCACATAATCTGTTGTGGAATCATCTTTATCAGATGTAATAATGGTATAATAAGCAGGAAAGATGGTCGAGGTGATTACTAAATTATATACCGAATTAGCCCAATCAAAAAAGGCCCAAGACCTGATAATTTTTTTATCGTTTTTCATAGATGATTACACAGATTTTAAGGTGATTACACAGATTGCAAGGGATTACACAGATTGATGATTGAAATGGTTAATTTTGTTAAAGATAATATTTTTATGAATAGTTAAGCGTGTTGCGTTAGGCGCAATGCACGCTAATCGCAAAACGCTTGTCGCCTAGCTTAAGAGGGAATATCTTTATGGATAGTTGGGCGTCTTATGTTAGGCGTACTGCACGCTTATCGCTTAGCGCTCAGCTTAAGTAGTATTTCTTTCCATCTGTTTTAATCTTAAGTGCATCTAATAGTTCACGGATTCGATCTATTTTTTCGTTCTCAGTGCCTGAATTTATTTTGGCCATTAATTCATTTAGCGGATGAGGTTGGCTTTGGAGTATGGTAACAATTTCAAAATCTATCTTATCCTTCAGCTGTGCTTTGTCTTCTAATTTTCTTTCAGCGAGGCATATATCACAAAAGCCACATTTATCTGCATTAATTTCTCCAAAATAGTGCAATAGTTGCTTGCTTCTGCACAGTGGTGTTGATGCATAGGACAGCACTGCTTTTACTTGATCTATCTGGATTTGCTGGCGTAACTTGATATATTTAGCATCTATGTCTAAATGTGTTTGATGTGCCCTTGGTAAAATAAACTGTAGTTGCGGCTCATCACTCTGTGGAAGGTAAGATAAGATTTCTAGCTGTTGTAAACGATTTAAATAATCAACTACTGTGGTGTAAGAAACCTTTAACCTATTGGAAAGATCTGATTCCTTAATCTTGATATATCCATCAAATGCACCTCCATAAGAACGTTGAATTGTTTTTATGATAGGATCATAGGCAGAGTTTTCTATTTGGAAACGGTACACTTCCTCGTGATCTGCGACAAACATGAGCCGCGATTGAAGAAAAACATTTTCTGATAAAGCAATATATCCATCATGTTCCAGAAATTTAAGTGCGGCAAGTGTTTTAACTACGCCCATATTAAATTTCTTGCAAAAATCTGCCAAGTCGAACGCAAAGCTTAAACCTTCTCCCGCGCCAAATGCCAATTGAAAATAGCTGCCTAAATAATGGTATGTTTTTTTTATTTCGGAAAGCGTTGGATAGCTTTCGGCATACTTCGCATTCAAGATCAATTGATCTGATTTATTCGCTAAAAGGATCCCAAAGGCCCGTTTTTCATCCCTACCCGCCCTGCCCGCTTCCTGGTAGTACGCCTCTAAACTTTCAGGAAGATCTAAATGGATTACAAAACGTACATTGGGCTTATCGATTCCCATTCCAAAAGCATTGGTAGCCACCATGATTCGGATGAGATCGTTTTTCCAATCCTCCTGTTTCTTAAAACGTAAATCTTTTTCTATGCCCGCGTGATAAAAGTCGGCGGCAATACCATTTCGTTGTAAAAAATGGGCCACTTCTGCAGTTTCCCTCCTATTTCTTACATACACCAATCCACACCCATTAACGTTTTTAGCTACTTCCAACAGCTTTTTGAGCTTATCTTCCAAGTCAAAGACAACGTAGCTTAAATTTTTTCTGGCGAAACTTTTTACAAATACCTGTGGGTTCTTAAGCTCCAATTTTTGTAAAATATCTTCCCTTACAAAGGGTGTGGCTGTAGCAGTTAAGGCCAATATGTTCACCTTTGGAAGAATTAATCTTAGTTCTTTGATCTTTAGATAGGGTGGCCTAAAATCATAACCCCATTGCGAAATACAATGTGCTTCGTCTATTGCGATGAGATTTACATTCATGTACGAAATACGTTCCCTAACAATTTCAGACAATAATCTTTCAGGTGATAAATAAAGGAATTTAATGTTGCCGTAAATGCAGTTGTCTAAAAGTATGTCTATTTCTCGCTTGCCCATCCCCGCATAAATAGCAACCGCCTCAATCCCTTTTGCTTTTAAATTTTCTACCTGATCTTTCATCAGGGCAATTAGCGGAGAAACCACAATGCAAATGCCTTCCCTGGCCATTGCAGGAACCTGAAAACAAATGGATTTCCCTCCGCCGGTTGGCAACAAAGCCAATGTATCATTTCCGTTTATAACAGATTGGATAATCTCGTCCTGTAATGGTCGAAAGTTGTCAAAACCCCAGTATTTTTTTAATATCTCCGTTTCCGTCATAAAAAGATGTCTGTCAAAACTATAAAAACGGACTGATATTATTAAATTGCCAGCTAATTATTCTCAACCAAAAAGATGAAGAAATTTTCTTTGATTATTAGCTCTTTATTTCTGCTACTTTCTGCAGGGGCGCAAGATAAAAAAGAGGCCACAAAGTGGGATGTAGAAAAATATAGAGGCCAGACCAAAACCTTTACCATCACTACTAATGAAGGTACTTGGATGGATTTAGATGTAAGTGCAGATGGCACTGAAATTGTATTTGATCTTTTGGGCGATATCTATAAAATGCCAATTACCGGTGGTCAGGCTAAACTATTAACCGGAGGTAATGCATGGGATGTTCAGCCAAGGTTTAGTCCAAATGGAAAGTATATTTCTTATACAAGCGATAAAAGCGGGGGCGACAATATCTGGATCATGGACCGGGATGGAAATAACAAAAAGCAGATAACGAAAGAATCTTTTCGCTTGCTAAACAATGCCGTTTGGATGCCAAATAGTGAATACCTAGTTGCAAGAAAACATTTTACAGGTTCTCGGTCTTTAGGTGCAGGCGAAATGTGGATGTATAGTATTTATGGTGGTGATGGAGTTCAATTAACCAAGAGGAAAAATGATCAACAAGATGCGGGTGAGCCTAATGTTTCTCCAGATGGAAAATTTTTATATTTCAGTGAAGACGTTTCTCCTGGTCCGAATTTCGAATACAGCAAAGATCCAAATGGAATGATCTATGCGATTAGGCAATTGGATCTTACAACAGGAAGGTTAACCAATTTAATTGCAGAGCAAGGGGGTGCGGCACGACCACAGATATCTCCAGATGGGAAGTTAATGGCTTTTGTAAAGCGGGTTCGACTAAAATCAACATTGTTTATCCAAAACATAAAAACTGGAGAAGAGTGGCCTTTATATGACGATCTCTCTCACGATCAACAAGAAACATGGGCAATCTTTGGGGTTTATCCCAATTTTGCATGGACCCCTGATTCGAAAAAAATCATTTTTTATGCAAAAGGTAAAATCAAACAAATAGATCTAGGAAGCCAAAATGTAAGTGAAATACCTTTTGAGGTAAACAGCCAGCAAACTGTTCAACAAGCTCTCCACTTCGAAAACGAAGTTTTTAATCCAGAATTTACCGTCAAAATGATTAGGCAGCTCACCACATCGCCGGATGGCAAAATGGTAGTATTTAATGCGGCCGGCTATTTGTATAAAAAGGAAATGCCTAACGGGGTTCCTGAACGGGTAACCAATGGTATCGATTTTGAATTTGAGCCTAAATTTAGTCCCGACGGTAAGTTTATAGTTTATACCACGTGGAGTGATGAATTTAAAGGGGCAATTAAACGAACAGAGCTAAAAACAGGCAAAACCATTACGTTAACTGATGAGAAAGGTTTTTACTATTCACCATCCTACTCAAATAAAGGAGATAAAATTGCATTCAGAAAAGGCAGTGGCAATGAAACACTGGGCTTAACCTACGGTAAAAACACTGGCATTTTCATCATATCTGCCAATGGAGGAGCAAAGAACTTGGTGAGCGAAAATGGTATTAAGCCAATTTTTAGTCCAGATGATAAATTGATCTATTTCCAGGGTTTCGATTCTGGGAAAAAAGCGTTCAAGAGCATAGATCTAAATGGCGGCAATGAGCGTACACTATATACCTCACAATATGCCACCCAGTTTGCGCCCAGCCCAGATGGAAAATGGATGGCATTTACCGAACTTTTTAACGCCTACATCACCCCAATGGTTACCACCGGAAGCGCTCTAGATCTTTCGGCAACCAATAAATCTATTCCCTTAGCACGAGTTACGAAAGATGCCGGAACATTTTTACACTGGAGCGTAGATAGTAAAAAACTATTATGGACACTGGGAGAGCAATATTATAACAGAGAAATTAAAAATACATTTAATTTTATTGAAGGGGCACCAGCCACTTTACCAGAGCTCGATACCGCCGGAATCGCGATAGGTTTAAAACTAAAAACTGACGTACCAACTGGTATTTTAGCCCTAAAAGGAGCCCGAATAATTACCATGAAGGGTGATGAAGTAATTGAAGAAGGGACTATCCTATTAGAAAACAATAAAATTGTTGCCATTGGCAAAGTGGCGGACGTGGCTATTCCGGCAAATGCAAAAATTATTGAGGTAAATGGAAAAACCATTATGCCGGGAATGGTTGATGTGCATGCTCATTTACGGACAAGTCCGGATGGCATTAGTCCGCAACAAGATTGGTCGTACCTTGCTAATTTATCCTTTGGAGTTACTACCTCTCATGATCCATCCAGTAACACTGAAATGGTTTTTAGTCAGAGCGAAATGTTAAAGGCAGGCAGAATGATCGGTCCACGTGTATATTCTACAGGTTCGATATTATATGGTGCTGATGGCGATTTTAAAGTAGTGATTAATAGTTTGGAGGATGCGATAGCCAATTTGAAGCGCTTAAAAGCGGTGGGTGCATTTTCTGTAAAATCTTACAATCAACCACGTAGGGAGCAGCGACAACAAATATTGGAGGCGGCCAGGTTATTAAAAATGGAAGTTGTACCCGAAGGTGGATCAACATTTTTTACTAACATGAACATGGTAACTGATGGGCATACCGGAATTGAACATAGCATTCCCGTAACTCCTGTTTACAAAGATGTGGTTTCCCTTTGGAGCAATACCCAGGTAGGCTATACTCCTACCCTTATCGTAGCTTATGGTGGCCAATGGGGCGAAAATTACTGGTATGACCGTACCAATGTTTGGGAAAATGAACGATTGATGAGCTTTACACCTAGATCTATTATAGATGGGCGCTCGAGGAGAAGAACTACTTCTGAGTACGGAGACTATAACCATATCGATGTCTCGAAATCGGTAAAGCAGATTGCAGATGGAGGAACAAAAATTAACCTGGGTGCACACGGTCAGATCCAAGGTTTAGGCGCACATTGGGAATTATGGATGTTTGTTCAGGGCGGCGCAACCCCGATGCAGGCCATTAGATATGCTACCATTAATGGAGCGTCGTATTTAGGGATGGATAAAGAGATTGGTTCTTTAGAAGTTGGAAAACTAGCCGATTTAGTAGTAATGGATGCCAATCCTTTAGAGGATATCAGAAATTCGGAAAAAATCAAATATGTGATGGTAAACGGAAGGTTATACGATAGCTTAACGATGAACGAAACAGGAAGCAGGGAAAAAGTGAGATCAAAACTATGGTTCGAGCTCGATAAAGGATCAGCTTATTCTATTCCTTACAAGGCTTCTGAAACATGGATTTTTACGGTACCGAATTGTGATTAGAGAGATTTGAGATGGGAGACAGATCATTAGTTAACAGTTAACAGTTTTTAGTTAGCCATTGTTTAGGTTTGTCAAGCTGGGGCTTGTCGAAGGGCGTAATTTGGTCTTCGACAGGCTAGTGCGCAAAATCTCCCTTGGCGATGCAATCGCCGCTCTCATGCATCCTCGTTACAAACGAGGACGAGTTAAGATATTCAAATGAAATGACTAAAATAACTCTTCAAACCCAAATAAACGCTCCCATCACCTTGGTGTTCGATTGTGCCCGAAGCATTGATATCCATCAGTTATCCACTGCAAATACTAATGAGAAAGCAATTGCCGGAAGAATGAGTGGCCTTTGCGAACTAGGTGATGAGGTGACATGGAGAGCTAAACATTTTGGTATTTATCAAGAATTAAGTTCCAGGATCACCAAATTTAAAGCACCCTTTCATTTTCAGGATTGCATGATCAAAGGTGCTTTTACCTTTATAAAACACGACCATTATTTTGAAGAACGAGATGGCCTAACTTTCATGAAGGATATTTTTGAATATGGAGTACCCTACGGAATTATAGGGAAGTGCTTTGATAAACTTATCCTCAAAAAATACATGACAGATTTGTTAACGGAGAGAAACAGAGTGATAAAAGAGGAAAGTGAGTTGGAAGATGTGAGATTTGAGAGAGATCATTAGTTAACAAATTTTAGTTAGCAGTTTTTAGTTAGCCCCTGTAGGTTTGTCAAGCTGGGGCTTGTTAAAGGGCGTAATTTGGTCTTCGACAGGCTAGTGAAACAAATCTCTCCCTTGGCGATACAATCGCCGCTCTCGTTCATCCTCGTTACAAACGAGGACGAGTTAGGGGCTCAACCTATTATGTAAGCAATTTATAGCAATTTAGCTGCCCTTAGATGTCTAAGATGGTGAAAAAATAGGGTGTTAGGCGTTAGGTAGATTTAACTTGCGTGTGCTGTAGGTTTTCGAGAGCCTCAAACTGTCAACTTCGAAAGTGCTTTAAGGTTCTAAGGTGGTAAAAAAGTTACCCTCTAGATGTTCTGTGCAATAACAAACCCACTTGCCCATGCCCATTGAAAATTATAACCACCAAGCCAGCCCGTAACGTCCATGCATTCGCCGCCAAAATACAGACCTTGAATTTTTTTACATTCCAAGGTTTTTGAAGAAACTTCATTGGTGTCTATCCCTCCCCGCATTACTTCGGCTTTATCATACCCTTTATCACCTGCTGGTTTAACTTTAAACTGATGTATCGTCTGATTGATTACTTCCATATCAGCTTTGCTTAAATCGGCTACAGTTTTAGTTAAAGGCAAAAATTTCCCTAGAGCATCTGTAAATTTCTTGGCATAATACCGGTTCAATAAAGTTGATAATAGTAATTTCCCATTAGTTAGACGTTCATCATTGATCAAACTTACGATGTTATCATTGGGTAACAGATTGATATTTATAACTTCTCCTCTTCTCCAATAGGATGAAATTTGAAGGATTGCAGGACCGCTCAATCCCCAATGGGTGAAGAGAATATTTTCTTCAAAAGAAATTTCGGCATTGCTT
The DNA here is from genome assembly GCF_059703915.1 of Pedobacter sp. NO84. Lineage (NCBI taxonomy): Bacteria > Pseudomonadati > Bacteroidota > Sphingobacteriia > Sphingobacteriales > Sphingobacteriaceae > Pedobacter > Pedobacter sp. NO84. The sequence continues at coordinate 1,135,505 of NZ_AP046575.1, read as the reverse complement.
ACTTCACAAAATACCGAGTTTCCAGAAAGTTGGGCATACCATTCCTCATCCTTTCCTGTAATGGTTAGTGGCACCAATGCGGGGGCTGTTTCTATGATGCTGAGTTGGTTGTTCCTGGCAAATCGAAGGGCAAAATCAGTTGCGCCCATCTTAGGGATGGGTAATCCACCACTTGCAACAACCAATTTCGGGGCGGTAATATCTTTTACTTTTTCGCCATTGGTGTAAACGACAGTAAAACCTTTTTCGTTAAGGTTAACAGTTGTTACCTCTGCATTGCATCTAATTTCTTGACCCATCTCTGCACAGAGTGAAACGAATACTTCTACTACATCCTTTGCACTTTTCGTTTCAGGGAAGAGCTGTCCCAAGGTTTTTTCCTTTCCAACTATCCCGTACGTTTCGAAAAAATTAATTGTATCCTCAACGGTCCACTGCGTAAAAGCTGATTTTAGAAAATGCGGATTGGCAGAGATAAATTGATCCTCGGTAGTTAACTCATTGGTAAAATTGCATCTTCCGCCGCCAGAAATCAATATTTTTGCGCCGGGCTTGGTATTTTTTTCGAGTACGACAACCCTTTTTCCTAGAAACCCTGCCTGCACTGCACACATCAGTCCACATGCTCCACCTCCAATAATTATCGCATCAACCTCCATCAAATTGGTTTATATTATTATTTTTGTGCAAAATAAGCATAAATTTATATTCGATAATGGCAAAACAAATCAGCGAGTTAAAATTAGGGATTTTAGGTGGGGGACAGCTCGGCAGAATGCTTATTCAAGAAGCAATCAACTATAACCTAATCACCTATGTTTTAGATCCAGATCCGGATGCGCCTTGTAAAAACATTGCTAATAAATTCGAATGCGGTTCTATTACAGATTTTGATACGGTTTATAACTTTGGCAAAAAAGCTGATATCATCACCATAGAGATAGAAAAAGTTAATGTTGAGGCATTAGAACAGTTAGAAAAAGAAGGTAAAATGGTATTCCCACAATCGCGGGTTATCCGTTTAATTCAGGATAAGGGAATCCAAAAGCAGTTTTTTAAGGAAAATGATATCCCAACTGCACCTTTCCAATTGGTTAATCATGCTTCAGATTTGAGCAATGGTCAATTTGCTTTTCCCTATATTTTAAAACAACGAAAAGATGGGTACGATGGTAAGGGAGTAATGAAAATAAATAGCCACGCTGATATCTCAAATGCATTTTCTAGTCCCTCTTTAATTGAGGAATTAATAAATTTTGATAAAGAAATTGCGGTTATAGTTTCGAGAAATTCAAATGGCGATAGTAAAACTTTCCCAATGGTTGAAATGGAATTTAACGCTGAAGCAAATCTTGTTGAATTTTTGATTTCACCTTCAACCTACCCTGAAGATGTCCAGAAAAAAGCTGAAGAGATTGCCCTAAAAATAGCCTCAGCCTTAAATATTACGGGAATTTTAGCCGTAGAGATGTTCGTAACAAAAAACGGGGAGATTTTGGTAAATGAGCTAGCTCCTCGCCCGCATAATAGCGGGCACCAAACCATAGAAGGTAACTATGTATCTCAGTTCGACCAACATTTACGCTCTATTTTTAATTTGCCATTAGGCGATACACGTTCAATTACCAATGCTGTGATGATCAATTTATTGGGAGAAAAAGGGCATGACGGTTTAGCTAAATATGATGGGCTAGAAAAAATAATGGCTATTGATGGGGTTTACGTACATTTATACGGTAAAAAATATACCAAGCCCTTCCGTAAGATGGGACATATCACCATCGTAGATCAAAATAGAGACCATGCCATTGAAAAGGCCAGATTTATACAACGAGAATTGAGAGTGGTGAGTTGAGTGGGAGTCCGAAGTGCGAGAGTCCATTGCTTAACGAAAACCAACGATTAACCAGTTAAACAAATTAACCATAAATTGGTGAAATCATCATAATCGGTGTAATCATCAGCAAAGCGAATTTTAAGATACAGATCAAATGAGTTCAATTAAAGTAGGTATCATCATGGGCAGCAAATCTGATTTAACGATCATGAATGATGCTGCTGAAGTGTTAAAAGAATTTAATATTCAATTCGAAATGACTGTGGTTTCTGCTCATCGTACGCCCGAAAGAATGTTCAGCTATGCCAAAGATGCGGCGCAAAGAGGATTGAAGGTAATTATAGCCGGGGCTGGCGGCGCTGCACATTTACCTGGAATGGTGGCATCCATTACCACACTCCCCGTAATAGGCGTTCCGGTTAAATCCTCAAATTCAATAGATGGATGGGATTCGATTTTATCCATCCTGCAAATGCCAAATGGCATCCCGGTAGCTACTGTAGCCTTAAACGCAGCAAAAAATGCGGGCTTGCTAGCCGTCCAGATCTTGGCAACGGCCGATGAGGCTCTAGTGCAAAAGATGCAGGCCTATAAAGATGAGCTACGTAAGAAAGTTGATGAAAGTGCAGAGGAGATGAATCGGAAGTGATGAGTTGAGAGTGGGGAGTTGGGAGTAACCCAAGCTCGAGCCCCCAAACTCCAAACTAATTGAGACTCGGATCGCTCGGGAAATTACTCACATGCGCATATTTCGGACCAAGGTTAATAATCACTGCTCTCCATAGTTCCTCCTCATCATGAGAAAAAACGATATCCTGTTGGTATTTATTAGAAACAATCCAGGTATTTGCATTAATTTCTTCAGTTAATTGCTCTTCTCCCCAACCAGAATAACCTAAAAAGAATTTTACTTCATCTTCTGCAATGCTATTGTTGTTTACCAAAAGCTTGAGCGTTTCGAAATTACCTCCCCAATAAATCCCATTTGCAATTTCCTCCCCGCTATTTAACCTATCGTAACAGCGGTGGATGAAATGAATAGTGTCTACTTCTACAGGGCCACCAATAAATATTGGATAATTCGCTTCCCAGAGATCTGGAACCAAATCTTTGAGCAAAAACTGGCTGGGCTGATTTAAAATAAACCCCAATGTCCCCTCTTCACCATGCTCGGCCATGAGAACAACCGAACGCCTAAAGTTAGGATCACTTAAAAAAGGTTCCGATATGAGTAGATTTCCTGCAGAAGGGGCAATTTTATTTAACATTTTTGCAAAATTTAATTAAAAGTTGTGCCCAAGGCATCCCTTTGGGAGAAGTTACAAGTTAGAAAGTTAAGCTAACATTTAAACATTAAACTTTACAACCTTTCAACTACTTTACACTATTTTTGTGTGATGGAATTAACAAAAGAAATGCTACAAAGTTTGCGACAAGATTATCGTTCTGCGCAATTAGACGATAATGATATCGTTAAAAATCCAATTAAGCAATTCGAAAAATGGTTTGGAGATGCTGTTGAAGCCCAACTCTACGAACCAAACGTAATGACTTTGGCTACAGCGGATAGAAGTGGCAAACCCAATGCCCGAATAGTTCTTTTAAAAGGTTTTGATGAAAATGGATTTAGCTTTTATACCAATTATTTAAGTCAGAAAGGTAAGGAACTAAAGAAAAACCCGCAAGCCTGTTTGGTTTTATTTTGGGCAGAATTAGAGCGACAAGTGAGAATTGAGGGAAAAGTAGAAAAATTGGATAAGGAAAACTCAGAGCAATACTTCCATTCAAGGCCAAAAGGAAGCCAAATTAGTGCCATTGTATCTCCTCAAAGCCAAGTGATAGCAGATAGATCAACATTAGCTATCAAAGCGGAAGAGTTAGCGCTCACATATCAAGATAAAACCATTCCTAAACCAGCACATTGGGGCGGATATATTGTTAAACCTACATCTATAGAATTTTGGCAAGGCCGACCAGATCGTCTGCACGACCGCATTAAATACGATTTAATTAACGGAAAGTGGCAAACTAGTAGATTGGCGCCTTAATTAAATAAAACTTACGAAGTTTTTTAAACTTCGTAAGTTAACTTCGTAAGTTTATCAAATGAAAAACATAGCAATTATTGGTTCGGGAACAATGGGAAATGGTATAGCACATACATTTGCCCAATTTGGTTATCAAGTAAATCTAATTGATGTAAATCTCGATGCACTTGGAAGGGCCATTGCGGTGATCACCAAGAATTTAGATAGGCAGATTACCAAAGGCGCCCTAACTGAAGAAGAAAAACAACAGACCTTAGCTAATATTACCACATTAACCAATTTGGAGACGGGTGTTGCAGAGGCAGATTTGATTGTAGAAGCAGCCACAGAAAATATCGCGCTTAAACTGAAGATATTCAAAGACCTAGACCAATTTGCAAAGCCTGATGCAATCTTGGCCAGTAACACCTCTTCAATCTCCATTACACAAATAGCATCAGTAACTAACCGTGGATCGCAAGTAATAGGAATGCATTTTATGAATCCGGTACCAATAATGAAATTGGTAGAGGTAATAAGAGGATATGCTACAAGCGATAAGACTACAGCGCTGATCATGGATCTTTCCAAAAAGCTTGGAAAATTACCAGTAGAAGTGAACGACTATCCGGGTTTTGTAGCCAATAGAATTTTGATGCCCATGATAAATGAGGCAATCTATACTCTTTTTGAAGGCGTAGCGGGTGTAAATGAGATTGACACGGTAATGAAATTTGGAATGGCACACCCTATGGGACCCTTACAATTGGCAGATTTTATCGGTCTAGATGTTTGCTTGGCGATTTTAAATGTTCTATATCAGGGATTTGGAAATCCAAAATACGCACCTTGTCCTTTACTGGTAAATATGGTAATGGCAGGTAAAAATGGTATAAAAACGGGTGAAGGGTTTTACAATTACACTAACGGCACGAAGGATGCTCCGGTGGCTGCAAAGTTCATAAGTTAACTTCTTTAACAAATAGTACCCACAGATTAAAAATGGTTGATGTCAACTAATCCTCTTAAAATCTGCCAATTAATTGTCTATCCTTGCCGTTAAAACTAATCCTGCACCAACAAAAAAGATAGCTACAGGCTAAAATGATCGTGGACCTGCCAATCCTCTAAAATCTGTGGCTAGATTAATTGTTGAATACTTTAGTTTAATGTGTTAACTTTTAAACTTATTTTTGAATTGCCCAACGCTATATGCGTAGCACTATTCGCCAAACGCCCAAGCATGAACGAAAACCTAGACCCATCTTCTGATAACCTAAATTCTACCGAACGTGATATCGAAAAGGTTTTACGTCCACAAGAATTTGAAGATTTTACTGGTCAGGATAAAATCCTTGAGAATCTAAAGATCTTTGTTAAGGCCGCAAAACTTCGGGGTGAAGCATTAGATCATGTTTTACTGCATGGACCGCCGGGATTAGGTAAAACCACTCTTTCCTATATTATTGCTAATGAAATGGGCGTTAATATTAAGGTTACTTCTGGCCCGGTATTGGACAAACCTGGCGATTTAGCCGGCTTATTAACCAACTTAGAGACTGGAGATATTCTTTTTATCGACGAAATCCATCGCTTAAGTCCACTTGTAGAAGAATATCTCTACTCGGCTATGGAAGATTTTAAGATTGATATTATGCTCGAAAGTGGTCCAAATGCCCGTTCAGTGCAAATTAGCCTCAACCCTTTTACCTTAGTTGGCGCTACTACCCGATCGGGATTATTGACCGCTCCTTTAAGGGCACGTTTTGGGATCAATTCTCGTTTAGCCTATTACGATGCGAAAATTTTAACCACCATCGTTCTACGTTCATCAGAAATTTTAAAAACTCCCATAAGCGATGAAGGAGCCTACGAAATTGCACGCAGAAGCCGTGGGACACCCCGGATAGCCAATGCTCTTTTACGCCGCACAAGGGATTTTGCGCAGATTAAGGGAACCGGAAATATCGATACCGAGATTGCCCGTTACGCATTAACGGCCTTAAATGTAGACGAACACGGATTGGACGAAATGGATAATAAAATACTATTGGCCATTATTGATAAATTTAAAGGTGGGCCTGTAGGATTAAAAACCATTGCTACTGCCGTGGGAGAAGACGACGGTACCATTGAAGAAGTTTATGAGCCTTTTCTAATCCAAGAAGGTTATCTTATGCGTACAGCACGTGGCAGGGAAGTTACCGAAGCAGCCTATAAACATTTAAATAGAATAAAATTAGGACAAACCGGAAAATTGTTTTAAATTCAAACTAACTACTTAGTTATGACTTTAAACCTCTGGCGATGAAAGTCCTCTCGATTCTTCTTTTATTCTGCATATCCTTGGGTGGCGATTCCAAACCGCCCCAATCAAAAGGTTATACGATTACAGGAAATATTAAAAATTTGTCGGCAAAATGGGTCTTTATGCGGATTGGAAAACGAGACCCTAAAGATAACCATCCTTATTGGCCAAAGATTGATTCGGCGAAGGTTATTGATGGCAAATTTATTTTACATAAAGATACTACCCTTCTTGATCCAGCCTGGTCTTCAAATATTTCATACATTGACACGATTAGTCATAAAGCAACGGGGTTAAAATTTTTCAATCCAGTTACTGGCAAACAACATCTCGATTTTATTTTAGAAAACACGGAAACTTTAATAGAAGGTGATGTAAATAACAAAAGAGGACTATCAATAACCGGATCTAAAGAAACTGACTTTTTATTCAGGTATGGTCTTATATCCCCTACCTATATCCATGAATTAAATCCGAAAATCGATTCGTTAAAAAAAGCCCATAATACAATCGCATTAAACGAGGCCATAAAAAATAAAACAGAGCAAGCTGTTAAATTTAAAGCTAATTTTAGAAGAATTATTATCGAAAACCCTTCCATTCATCTTGGTTTAATAAATCTATACCAGAATAGTAAAGTATTTACACCTACAGAACTGGAAGAACTTGTTAAGCTGTTTGACCCTAAATTGTTAAAAACCGGATACGGTAAAAACATGCTTAACTACATCCAACAAAGCAAATTAATCTTACCCACTCAACCTTTTCCATACTTTAGTTATAATAATCGCCTCCAAAAGAAAATAGAATTAACCAATATCAAAGGGGCAAAAGGAACAATTGTGGTTTTTTGGGCGAGCTGGTGTGTCCCCTGTCGTGAAGAAATTCCTGATCTTAAAAATTTATACACCAAATATCACGCGAAGGGAATTAATATAGTGAGCATTTCAATAGATCATAATATCAACGATTGGAAAAAAGCATTAACACAAGAAAAAATGCCTTGGCCTAATTTATCAAATCTACCAGGAGACTATAAAGAAATTTCTGCCAAGTTTAATATAAGTGGCATACCCTCTATATTCCTTTTAGATAAGTACAATAAAATTATACTCGCCAATGTTGACTTCTCTCGTGTTGAAGAGAAAGTTAAAACGCTGCTTAATAATTAATGCGTTGATGTATTATTTCTAAAGTAAACAAAGTAAACAATCAATAAAATAATAACCAAAATTGGGATTATCCATTTCAGCGCTTGCCCTGCTCCCTTATTATCCGGTTCATTTACGGTTGGTGCCGGACCCGGATTATCAGCATGTGCTTCATAATTTTTTTCTACAGGTGGTGTAGGTTTATTGGGGTCTTCAATATGATTTGGATCGTTACTTGCCATGGTGTTGAGGATTAATTAATGTTTCTGTAGTAACAAATAATGCATTAAAAGGTTTTTAAACAAAAGCCTATCTTTGCTTCAATGATCAACAATGCCGCCAAATACAGTCAACTCATTAAGGCCGAAGCTATGCGTCTCGGTTTTATGGCTTGTGGGATTGCAAAGGCAGAATTTTTATCAGAAGAGGCTCCTAGATTAGAAAATTGGCTTAAAAATAACCATCATGGCGAAATGGCCTATATGGAAAATCATTTTGACAAACGTCTTGATCCTCGCTTATTAGTAGATGATGCTAAATCTGTAGTTTCTTTAACCTTAAACTATTTTACCGACGATAAACAGGTGGATCAAAATGCCCCAAAAATCTCTAAATATGCCTATGGGATGGACTATCATTCTGTAATTAAAGAGAAGTTAAAAGCCTTGCTAGCGTTTATTAGCGATGAAATCGGCGAAGTGGCGGGGCGATGTTTTGTAGATTCTGCACCAGTTATGGATAAAGCTTGGGCCCAAAAATCTGGCTTGGGATGGCGTGGTAAAAATTCAAACCTGATCAGCAAAGAAGCAGGCTCTTTTTTCTTTTTGGCAGAGCTGATTATAGATCTTGAACTCCAATATGACCTTCCTTTTGCTGCCGATCATTGTGGTTCGTGTACCCGTTGCATCGATGCTTGCCCAACAAATGCGATCATGACACCCTATGTAGTGGATGGCAGCAAATGCATCTCCTACCTTACCATAGAGCTTAAGAACGAAATTCCTAATGAATTTAAAGGGAGGATGGAAAATTGGATGTTTGGATGTGACATTTGTCAGGATGTTTGCCCCTGGAACCGTTTTGCCACACCACATCAAGAGCCGGCATTTAACCCTGCTGATTTATTGCTGCAATTAAACCATAAAGAAATAACTGAAATGACCGACGAAGTCTTTAAACAGGTTTTTAAAGGGTCTGCAGTAAAACGAACCAAGTTTAACGGATTGAAGAGAAATGTGGAATTTTTAAAGGAAGGAAGGTTGGAAGCTTGAAAAGTTGTGCCAAAGGTATCCCTTTGGGAGAAGTTGTGCCAAAGGCATCCCGCTGGGAGAAGATTATAAACTTGTTGGTGTTTATCCTCATCATAGGAATCTTAGGTAGAGAAAGTTGTTTTGCACAAGAGTTAAAACTAAAATCTCGTAAAGCCGATGCTTTAGGCGGTAGAGCATTTGCTCAGAGCATCATCGATAGCAGCTTAACTTTAGAAGAAAGAGAAAATATTATTTTTAAAGAAATTAAAAGTGGTAATGTTCCAGGTTTTTTAAGAAAGCTAAAGGAAGTTAAACAAACTTCTATTCGCAATGCTGACACACTAACAGTTAGCTTTTATGTATTGCCAGATTATTTTTGCATTGGCGGCGATACTGATTTCTTTTATGTGCCCATGACACCGATATTGGCGCAAAGAGTGGCTGAATTAACCAAATCTAGCTTACCTACAAAGAAAATGGTGGATATGATCTACCTAAATGCCACGATCAAACTGCAACCAAAACCTATCCCACCAACAAAAGCCATGATCACCGTTCCCATTTTCCTAGCCCATAGCGATTCCGTAAACATACAGTTGCTCCCATATAGGCTTGAACACCTTCATGGCGCACTTACTGCCGGGAACAAAAAAGACATTATCATTAGTAATAAGATCTATACCGAAAAAACTTCAAAGGTTGTAATCTATGGATGGCATAAGATAGACGGAAAAGCTATCCAACCGGTTTACAACAAACACACTAATTTGTGGGCAGATTATAGTCATGGGATAAGGTTGGTACAACAAAAAATCTACATCAATGGTAAGAAAACAACGTTAAAGAAAACGTTACAAAGTGAAATTTATAGCTCCATTTTAAGTGATGAAGGAATGATTGAAAAACCGTTTTACCCAATAACGGGGTATCAATTATCCAACTAAATCTATTTGCTGCCGGCTATTTGATTTATTTAACTATAAATGTATTATCACTCTTATTCTTATCAGGCACATGGCTACTTCCCATTACCACCTTGCTTATTTGTTTAGTGGTTTTAAGTGTTGAAGTAAAGAGTCTTTCTCCACTTTCCCAAGCGCCTATAGTATGATGAACCTTTTCTGTTGAACCATCGTTATACGTAACGGTCAAATCAATTGGCATGGGTTTATTGCTTTTGTTTTCTATTTGAATGGTATATCCCCCATCAATTTTATCCACTGCTTTTATAGCCATATCCGTTACACCTTCCTCAAAAAACCAACGTTTCCAAAACCAATCCATGTTTTTGCCGGCGCCAGTATTCATGCTATAAAAGAAATCATAAGGCATCGGATGTTTACCATTCCACAGGGTGATATAATTATGTAATGCCTTGTTAAACAGTTCATCACCTAAATAATCTTTTACAAATAGATATCCAAATCCAGGCTTAGGATATGCATTAGTAAACGCTCCAGAACCTGTTAATGCATAGGTTAAGGTTACAATTGGGGTATCATCTTTGGTGCCCGAAGAACGTTCTGTAGGGGCAACACCATAATCATCAACTATGCTAGGATCTATCATCGGAGAAATCAACCACTCACCTATCGTTGCCCATCCCTCATCCATCCAACTGTATTTTGTTTCGTTAATACCCATATAAAAAGGAAACATGGTATGGAAAATCTCATGATCAGTAAGCGTAATGGAATCAAATTTCGTACTTGTAGGATTATCATTTACCATCATCGGGTACTCCATCTGATCTAAACCATCAAAAACCGTTTCGTGGCTATACGGGAAGGGCCATTTAGGAAAAACATAGCTCATATAATAAACGGTCTGACGAGCAAAATCAATTACCTCATAAAAATCTTTATGCTTTGAATTAAAAACGGCATCTACTCTGGTTCTTCTTTTGGTAAGTGAGTCGACCACCAAACTTGATGATTTCCACAGGTAGTGATTGCTCGTGGCAAAGGTAAAATCAACCACATTTTTTGCTTCAAATTTAAAGGTATTGAATGCTTTTTGAGCAGTAACACTATTTTGAGCTAGGGTTACGCTATCAATTACGTCAATAATTTCATCGTTATTATTCGCTAATTGCAATTTTTTGTACACTTCCTTGTTCAGTACCTCAGATCCGTTCAATAAATCGCCCGTGGCCCAAACGCAATAATTTTTAGGAACGGTTATCGCAGCTTTGAAATTGCAAAAATCATTATAGAATTCACCTATTCCATCATATGGTAATTTATTCCATCCATCTATGTCATCATAAACTGCGATTCTGGGGAAAGAATAAGCAATAAAATGAGCGCCTTCGTCTACTTCGCCAGTGCGCCTGTGTGAACCCTTATTTAAAATATAGTGATATGTAAATTTAAACTTGATCGATTTACCGGGAGCCAAAAGAGGAATAGTTATGTGCATGTTCGTCCCCTCAACTTCTAAGTGATTTACACCAATCTGGTTATTATTTAGCAAAGCGGAAGTAATCTGTAAACCATCTCCCTGATCAGCTTCTTTTATCCTAGCTTTAACCGTTTTATTTCCTTTTTGATAAAGATTAGGATATAATTTAAACCAGATCTCTTTTAATGTATCCGGACTATTATTTTCATAATCTATTTGAACCGTTCCCTGCACTTCTCGAGTGGTAGGATTAAAACTTAATTTCAGGTCATAGTCTGCAGTATTTTGCCAATACTTCGCCCCAGGCTCCCCATTCACATTTCGAGTTCCCTTTTGATACGCTTGTTGGAAAACCGGTTCTACAGGAAGTTGAGCAATTCCATCAAATGCAATTGAGAGTAGAGCCACAGAAACGCACAGATGAATGCCCCTAACTTTTTTAAAAAATTTAATTACCATCAACATTTTTTTATTTATAACTAATTTAACTACGGATACACACTAATATTTCTTTAACTATCATAAGATTTTAACCCCAGATGAACACAGATACTTTGACTCCTTTATTACCTTTCTAACCACAGATACACACAGATGAACACAGATACTTTCGCCCAATATTACCTTTTTAACAACATGTATACGCACATGAGCAGATATGGGCAAGACTAGTACCCATTCAATATTCTTTTAATTTCAACCCTTGGGTTTCCGAAGTTAATTAACAACCCACATCTTTTATTGCAGGCAACCAGGTAATTCATTAACTGTGCTTGGTGTATCTCGTTAAGTTGTTTTACAGCTTTTACCTCCACTATTACTGTATTTTCAACCATCAGATCAACAAAGTATTCGCCAACAATTTGTTCATCATAAAATACGAACAGAGGTTGTTGCTTCATTACTAATAAATCATGCTTAACAAGTTCTAAAAACAAGGCATTTTCGTATACTTTCTCCAAAAATCCAGATCCAAGAGTATTTGAAACTATGTAGGCGGCGCCAATAATTTTCTCGGTAATTAAATTTAGTTCTTCAAGTACCATTCTTATCGTCAGATCTGTGTTCATCCTTTTTATCTGTGGTAACTTCTTTTTCTGTGGAGCTACTTCCCAAACTTCATCTTCAACTGCTCTAGCATATCTTGGTTAATAGGAGTAGCAGGTTTTTGGTCTTGAGGTTTTTGAGGTGCATGATCTTGTTTGGGCGGTTGGCTTTGTTGTCTTGCCAATTTTTGATCTTCTTTCTTTTTGCTCCATCGAGCCCAAATTTCGTCTAATTTTTTCTTGGTGTACAACGGAAAATCACCCTGCTTCATCCACGAGTAATAACTTGGCTCGGCATCAAAAACCTGCTCAACAGTCCTCCCTTTATGCTTTCCGAAATTAATTACTTCCTCGCCATCTTCGTTATACACCATTCGTCCTGCAAAATCTACCACCCTATTCATATTGGTAAATTGATGGAGTAGTTCAATATCATTTTGCACAGGCTTAGATCTATTTCCTTGTTTATCTTCAAATTCGGTGTCTTTGTACTTATCTAATTGCGAAAGAAATACTTCATACGTTGCCCTAATATCAGCTTCTGCTGAGTGGGCGTTGATAATGTCTTTTTCGCAATAAAATTTATAGGCCGCCTTCAACGTGCGCTGCTCCATTTGGTGGAAGATATTCTGTACATCAACAAACTTTCTGTCGCTCATATCAAAATCTATCCCAACTCTTAAAAATTCTTCCAGAAGCATCGGAATATCAAATTTGTTAGAATTGTATCCTGCCAAATCAGCATCTCCAATAAATTCGGCTATTTCTTTGGCGGCCATCTTAAAGGTCTGCTCATCCTTTACGTCAGAATCATAAATCCCATGAATTAAGGAAGTAACCAAAGGAATGGGGATTTCTGGGTTTATTCTTTTGGCTAAAATCTGCTCAGTTCCATCGGGCATTGCCTTTAAAATGGCTATTTCTACAATTCTATCTGCACCAACATTGATTCCGGTAGCCTCAAGATCGAAGAAAGCCAGAGGACGTTTTAAGTTTAATTTCATAGTAAGATTTTAAGATTTAGGATGATTTTTTAAATTATAGAATTTTACTACTGTTAGTCATTTATCTCAAAAAATCTATTTTTAAGATAAATCTTTTTCTAATCAAGCAATGAAATCCTAAAATCTTATAATCCTAGTCAAATGTGCTAAAAAGGTTTCATTTGTGATATAGAATTGGATAAAATTTTAATTGCAATTTATTTCGAAATCTAAATATGTACGATTAAATTGCTGAAGAAAACCAAATCAGCCCTCATGAAGAAAATCCTTTTAGTGTTTATACTTCACTTTATCGCGTTATGCACTTATGCCCAGAATTTTACCTTTGGTGAAATTACAAATAGTGATTATTATTTCGACAGAAAAAATATAGATAGCAGTGCAAACGCAGTGGTTTTAAAAGAATTTGGTACAGCAAGATTGCAACTGGATGAAGCGATTGGCAGATTGGTAGTGATTTTTGATTATCATGTAAAAATTAAGATCTACAATAAAGACGGCTTTAAAAATGCAAACATTGTAATCCCAACCTATAAGGATGAAGATATGGAAGAATTTATAGATGATGTCCGTGCTTCGACCTTTAATTTGGTTGATGGTAAAGTAGTGGAAACTCCCATGGACAAAAAGGCCCTATTTAAAGAAAATAGATCTAAAAATACCTACCTCACCAAATTTACCCTTCCAAATATAAAAGAGGGATCAGTAATAGAATACAGTTACCATTTAACCTCCCCGCTGATTTTCAACTTTAAAACTTGGGAATTTCAAGATGATATCCCAAAAGTAAATAGCGAATTTGTTGCTTTCATTCCTGGAAACTACAATTACAATGTAATTCTAAGAGGCTTTTATAAGTTAAGCGATCAAAAATCAGAATTAGATAAAGAGTGTATAAGATTATCCGGTGTGCCTATCGATTGTTCTAAAATGACCTATATCATGAAAAATATTCCTGCCTTTGTTGAGGAAAGCTTCATGACAGCACCAAGTAATTTTAAATCGGCCATTTATTTCGAACTTTCTGATGTTCAATTACTAAACGGAAGCAAACAAGCATATACAAAATCATGGAAAGATGTTGATTTCGAATTGATTTCCAATAAAGGTATAGGCGGACAAATGAAACGAAAAGATGTATTTAAAGCACTTATACCCACTATATTGGAAGGAACTACCGACGAGTTAAGTAAGGCGAAAGCGGTTTATAATTACATTAATAAACAATTAAAATGGAATAATTATTACGGATTTAGGACCGATGATAACCTGAAAACAATATTAGAAGCAAGAACAGGTAATGTAGCAGATATCAATCTTAATCTGATTGCGGCTTTGTCTGCAGCAGAGCTGGATGTTGAAGCTGTACTGATCTCAACCCGAGAAAATGGTATTGTAAATAAGATTTATCCTGTGATTACAGAATTTAATTACATTGTTGCTAAAGTTAACATTGGCGATAAAAGTTATCTATTAGACGCAACCGATCCCTTACTACCATTTGGGCTTTTACCTCTAAGGTGTATCAACGATCAAGGAAGGGTGCTAAACCTAAAGAAACCCTCTTACTGGATTGATCTAAAAGCCGCGCAAAAAAGCGTAACCAGTTATGTACTTAACGGAACCTTAACTACTGATGGTAAAATAAAAGGCACAATTAGCACCACTACACTCGGTTATGCAGCTTTTAATAAGAGAAAAGATATTAAAAAATATTCCAGTGCAGAAGAGTATGTAGAAAAGCTGGACGAACAAATGCCTAAAATTAGCATTTCTAAACAGCAGATCTTAAATGTTGATAGTGTAGACAAGCCACTGATCGAGATATATGATATAGAATTTGAAGGTTATGATACCGCAACAGATAAAGAGCAATTATTTATTAATCCATTTTTTGTAAATCGAATTACAAAAAATCCTTTTAATTTGAACGATAGAACTTATCCCATAGATTTAGGCGCAACATTAGATGAACGAATCGTCATTAACATTAGCTTACCCAATACATATACGCTAAAAGAAAAACCGAAAGATATGGCGATGGCTTTACCAGGCAATGGCGGGCGCTATTTGCTGCAAACCAATGTTAACGAAAACGTAATTTCCGTAAGTCAGATTTTGCAGCTTAACAAAGCTATATATCCAGCCGATGAATATCTAAGTCTTAAAGAATTTTATAGTAAGATTATTCAAAATCAAAAAACCGATGTCCTACTAAAAAAGGCTGATTAAAAATGAAATATCCACTACTATTTTCAATTTTCTTTTTAAGTGCGCTAGCGGGTTTTGCCCAAGACAACTATGATGCGAGCCTAATTCCATCCCCCCTGCTTAGCCGGGCCAATGCTACCATCAGAAATGAGGAAACGATTGTTGATATGCAAGCGCCCAACGAAGTTAACTATACAGTAAATAAAGCCATTACAATTTTAAATAAGAACGGCGAAAGCAGTGCCGGTTTAGTTTTATTTTATGATAAAAATACCATTATAAAAGGTATTAAAGGTGAGATTTATAACGAATTTGGAAAACTGACGGGTAAGTTTTCACAAAGTGATTTTAGGGATGAAAGTGCTGTTCAAGGATTTTCTTTGTTTGAAGATAGCAGGGTAAAACATTATTTTCCTGCAGCAAATACCTTTCCTTATACGGTTGTTTACCATTACGAAATAAAATTTAAGCAAAATCTTATTATTCCAGACTGGACCCCTAAACCAGCAAGCGATGTTTCTGTTGAAAAGAGCAGTTACATCTTCATTTGTAAGCCAACCGACGAGTTTAGGATCAATGCAAAGAACTATCTGGGAGGTCCGAAAGATAATTCTAATGAAAAACAGAAAATTTTGTTTTGGAAAGTGAATAATTTAACTGGTATTAAGCCTGAACCATTTAGTCCGAATCAGGAAACTTATTTAACTAACATTAAAGTTGCACCCAAAAATTTCAGCTATTTTAATTACAAAGGAAGTTATACCAACTGGGAGGAATTGGGCAAATGGACGTACGACAATCTGTTAAAGGGAAGAAATACGGTCTCTCCGGCAACAGTACAAATGATGAAAGATTTGGTTAAGAATGAGCCTACCGACAAGGAAAAGGCAAAAAAGATCTACACTTATCTTCAGGATAAAACCAGATACATTAGTGTGCAAATAGGAATTGGAGGTTTTCAGCCTGTTGCTGCGGCAGATGTAGACCGACTTGGCTATGGCGATTGCAAGGCTTTGGTAAACTACATGCAAAGCCTCCTAAATTGTGTGGGCATCGAATCCTATTATTGTGTGGTAGAGGCCGGATTAGAAAAGGTAAGCCTCGACCCTAGTTACGCAAGTATGAACCAAGGTAACCACATCATATTATGTCTTCCGTTAAAGGGCGACACCACCTGGGTAGAATGTACAAGTCAGACTATTCCCTTTGGTTTTTTGGGCGACTTTACAGATGATCGTTATGTATTAGCTTGTACTTCTACTGGGGGTAAACTCCTAAAAACACCCAAACTAAGCGCTCAAGAAAATTTACAGGTAAGAAATGCAGTGCTTACCTTGTCAAAAGATGGAAATATTACCGGAACGGTAAATACGGTTTTTAAAGGAGCTCAATATGATAACAATGAAAGAATGGTTGCTAAACCTCTTACAGAGCAGCAACGACTGTTAAAAGCTACTTATGATATTGATAACATTAACTTTGATCAGATATCATATCTTCAAAAGAAAAGTGAAAAGCCTGAATTGACAGAAAATTTAGCGATTACTATAAGAAATTATGGCTCCATAAATAACGATCGCTTGTTTCTGCTGGTAAATGCGTTTAACATTAAAGAAACTATACCGGAGGTGAAAAATAGAATGATGCCTGTATATATCAACCGTGGATATAAAGACGTAGATACCATTGTATATCAATTGCCAGAAAACGCAATCCCATTAACAGAAATAAGCGATAAACACTTTAGTAATGAGTTTGGCGAATACGAATCTAAAATCAAGTTTATAAACCAACAGTTAATTTATGTGAGAAAACTCATTCTGAATGAAGGAACCTTTCCAGCCTCAAGCTATGCCACATTTTCGCAATTTATCGCTCAGGTAAATACGTCAGATCATTTTAAGGTTGTGCTTAGCTTAAAAAAATAATACCCAATGCAATTCCAATAATCATAATCAGATACATCAGTATTTCTGTAGATGCAAAGCGTTTGTATTTGGTCCAAAAGGACGAGTTCTTTTGATTAAGCATACATATTAGCAATGGTTCATTAGTATCATTGGTTCATTTGTGGCGATCGCTATGTATCCTGCCTAATGACTAATGAGCTAATGAACTAATTATTTAGTTCCCTCTTTTTTCCATTTCACACTACAGCCAATGGCTTTCACATTAGTAATGCTAGGTCTTTTTCCTTGGAGCAATAAATCAACAGCATTAACTACATATGGCGTTGTATCCGTTCCACTTTCTTCTTGATCATTATCTATTGCCCCTATGTAGGCAATTTCATTTCCCTTAGCAGTTTTCTGGATCACAAAAGTAGTAGGTGTTTTAGTGGCACCATATTTTTTGGTATATACTTGATCCGGATCTTCAAGATAAGCATAACTAAATTTTTCATTTTTGGCATAAGATTGCATTTTTGCATAACTATCGCCAGGGGAAGCGACAGGATCATTGGTATTAATGGCAACAACCGGATATCCTTTAGATGAATAACTTTGGTTTAACCTCTCGATTCTATCCTGATAGGCCTGAGCGACAGGACAGGTATTGCAGGTAAAAACCACGATATATCCTTTCGCATCCTTATAATCAGCAAGCGATACAGTAGCTCCATTTACATTCTTTAGACTGAAATCGCCAACTATATCTCCAACTTGATATCCAGTTTGTGCTTTTGCCATGATGCCTAGCATCAAGAAGCAAGCGAATAAAAAATTTTTCATGATCAATTAATTAGTGTTTCTATTGTTCTTATAAGTTCTTTATAGGTAAATTCCTTTTCGTAAAATGTTCGGATATTTTTATTCGTATTAATAAAAAGCGTGGCTGGAATGGCACCCGACCAACTTTTGTCCACCTTTTCTATAAACGCTTGTTGATCCGTCTCGTTAATCACAAATACTTCGCTTTTAATTTTATTCTTTTTAACAAACGGAATAACCGCTGTCTGTAATTTTGATTTAAAATCAAGGCTTATCAATAGTACCTTTACGGGATGGGCTAACTGTGCCTGACCCAATTTCTCAAAATTTGGAAGTTCTGCTACACACGGCCCACACCACGTTGCCCAAAAATTAACAACATACGTGGTATCCTTGCCTTTTAACATCCTATTTGTTAACTCACTTAAAGTTAGTGATTTAACTTGAGCCTGTGCACAAAAAAATGTAACAATTAAGAGTGACGTGAGCAGGTATTTCATGTTTGAGTTCAGGGTATTGAGTTGGGGGTTTGGAGTTAGTTCTCACAATTAACCAGTTAAACAATTAACCAATTAAACAGTTAACCAATTGTACAATTAAACAGTTAACCAAAGGCAAATAGTTAACTCATATCAATTTGTTCACTATTTCCTCCACAAATTTCCGTTTAGGCACTTTCTTATAATCTTGCTCATCGTCAATCCTCCCTACATATTTAATAAGGTAACCATTTGATTTTTTTTGTAAAACCACTGCAGTTGGTGTAGTTTTGATGCCCAACAACCATGTGTATTTGAAATGATCATCAGAAAGATAGGGAAACTGGAAATTTTTCGCCTTCGCTAATTTTTTCATTTCTGGCAACGCATCCAGCGGATATTTAACCGGGTCATCACCATAAGGCCCGATGGCAACCAGAGGAAAGCCTTTATTCTTATATTTTTGATTTAAAGCAACAATCCGCGGTTCGTACGCAATACAATGATCGCAAGTGGGGGTCATAAATACTAGAATAAAACCCTTTGCTCCTTTTTGGGCGTTCAGATCATACATGGTGCCCGATGTGCTTAATAAGGAAAGACTTGGCATAACCTGACCAACTTCAAGGGCCTTGATCTGCGCATAAGCTGCTCCGTTCAAACAAACACCAACTACAAGAAAAAAAATTAGTTTACGTATCATATTATTTTAGGGTTCCTGTTTTTACAATTGCTTGTTGATAAACAGGTAATTTTAGGTCGTCAACTACAACTCCTCGTGTGGTTGATGCGTGTACAAAAAAATCGTTATTCAAGTAAACGCCAACATGGTCTACTTCATTGCCTCCAAAAGAGAAAAATATAAGATCTCCCTCCTCTAAATTATTTATATTCTTCTTTTTAACGGCTTCAGCCTGATCTTTTGATCGTCTGGGCAAGGTAAACCCGTAAATATTTTTTTCTAACAAAAGCGCAAACCCTGAGCAATCAATCCCGCTTTTATCCAAACCTCCCAGTTTATACTTCACCCCTGTCCAATCTGCGATAAACTTATAAAGATCCCTGCTTTTTAATGCCGCCATCGCATCAGCCGCTCTAGCCGCTTTCGTATCCGCCTTAACAGGATATTTTCTTGTACCGCAAGAAACGAGCATCAATACAGCTAAAAGTAGCAATAAGAGGGATCTGAATTTCATTGATCTATTGGTTATTTTGAAGTATTGTTAAATTGTTGTATCATTAAATTGTTATTATGGCCGAAGGATTATCTTCGAGTTAGCCTTCAGAGCTTCAATCAACGCATTACACCAAACTCTACGCTTCCCGATTAGCGCCAAATGCTTGTCGCTTTACGCCTAGGTCTTTATCAACCGTTGTATTTCATCTAACTTAAGCAAAGCCTCTACGGGAGTTAATACATTTACATCTAAGTTATTTAATGTATCCCTAATCTTCACCAAAACAGGATCATCAACAGCAAACATCTGGAGCTGATATGCCTGATTCTGTACTTTTTTAATGCTATCCTTAATGCTTTGTCCTTCCGTTCTGTCTATCTCTAGTCTTTTTAGGATCTCATTTGCCCTATTGATCAGTTTAGAGGGCATACCCGCCATTTTTGCTACATGGATCCCAAAACTATGTTCGCTTCCCCCAGGCACCAGTTTACGCAAGAAAATTACCTTATTCGACATTTCTTTAATTGTAACATTGAAGTTTTTAATTCTTACCATAGTATTTTCCAATTCATTTAACTCATGGTAATGCGTAGCAAATAATGTCTTAGGTCTGGCCGTAGGGTGTTCGTGCAAAAATTCGGCAATAGACCAGGCAATAGAGATACCATCGTAAGTGCTGGTTCCCCTACCAATTTCATCCAATAAAATTAAGCTTCGATCAGAAATATTATTTAGGATACTGGCGGTTTCATTCATTTCTACCATGAATGTACTTTCGCCAGACGACAAATTATCAGACGCTCCTACCCGGGTAAAAATTTTATCGATTATACCAATATTTACCTCCTTAGCAGGAACGAAGCAACCCATTTGCGCCATCAATACAATTAAAGCGGTTTGTCTTAAGATTGCAGATTTACCCGACATGTTGGGTCCAGTAATGATAATGATCTGTTGGGTATCGTTATCCAAAAATACATCGTTTGTAATGTATTCCTGACCAATGGGCAATTTCTTCTCAATTACAGGATGGCGCCCCCCTTTGATATCCAATTCCTTTTTATTGTTCAAAATCGGTTTTACATAGTGATTTTTAACGGCCAGTTGTGCAAAACATAACAACACATCTAACTGAGCTATTAAAAAAGCATTGAGTTGGATAGGCTTGATAAAATGCGATACTTGATGCATCAATTCATTGTACAACCGCACTTCGATGGCATGTATTTTTTCTTCGGCGCCCAAAATCTGTTCTTCGTATTCTTTCAGTTCAGGCGTAATGTATCGCTCTGCGTTTACCAGTGTTTGTTTTCTGATCCAGCTTTCGGGCACCTTATCTTTATGGGTGTGCGTAACTTCAAGATAATAGCCAAAAACGTTATTAAATGAGATCCTTAGCGAAGGAATACCGGTATTTAAGGCCTCTCTTTTCTGAATTTCGACCAAATATTCTTTCCCGCCAAAGGCGATTTTACGTAGGCGATCCAATTCTTCATCTATCCCATCGGCAATTACATTTCCTTTAACCAATAACGCGGGCGGATCAGGTTGCAGTTCTCGTTCTAGTTTATCTTTAATGCTTTGGCATGGATCTAATCGCGAAGCCAGCGCCGTTAAAAATGGATTTTGTGTGGCTTCTGCCAACCTTTTAACTTCTTCGATATGGATTAGTGCCCTTTTCAGTTGAAGCAGTTCTCTTGGACCAGCTTTTTGTAAACCAACCTTCGAAATAAGCCTCTCTAAATCGCCTATTGGCTTTATGTGTGTTAAAAATTCTCTTACAAGTTCATCGTGAGCCACCAGGTATTCTACCATGCCCAAGCGTTCCTGAATAGGTTTAAGCTCTTTGAGAGGCATGATGATCCATTTGTGCAGCATCCTTGCCCCCATGGGCGTGCTGGTTTCATCCAACACATCAAAAAGGGTTACCCCATTGTCATTTGCAGTACTTACCAGTTCGAGGTTACGAATGGTAAATCGATCCAGCCACATAAAACGATCTTCTTCTAGACGCGATATGGAGGAAATATGCTGCAAATTGCGGTGTTCGGTTTCGCCCAAATAATAGAGAACTACTCCAGCAGCTACGATACCTGTTGTTAGTTTATCCACACCAAAACCTTTGAGCGAGTTTACCTCAAAGTGCTTGGTTAATATTTCATCGGCGTAATCACTTGTAAATGCCCAATCATCAAGCGGATAGGTATAAAATTTATCGCCAAAGAGCGAGAGGAATTCATGTCGTTTACTTTTTTGAAAAACAACTTCAGTGGGTCTAAAACCTTGTAAAAGTTTATCAATATATTCAGGATTTCCTTGAGCTAATAAAAATTCACCGGTAGAAATATCGCAGAAAGCCACACCTAAATTCTGTTTATCAAAAAAAACGGCAGCTAAATAATTGTTCGATTTCTGGTTTAAAATATTATCGTTATAAGCAACTCCTGGCGTAACCAATTCGGTAACACCCCTTTTTACAATATTCTTGGTTAATTTAGGGTCTTCTAACTGATCGCAAATGGCCACTCGTTGTCCGGCACGTACCAATTTCGAGAGATAATTTTCTAGAGAATGATGTGGAAAACCGGCCAATTCTAAGGCTCCATTCGGTCCAGTACCCCTTCGGGTTAAAACAATCCCTAAAATCTGAGCTGTTTTTATTGCGTCTTCGCCAAAAGTTTCGTAAAAATCACCTACCCTAAACAACAACAACGCACCAGGATATTTCGCCTTAATGGTATTATACTGGGTCATTAATGGAGTTTCTTTTGCTGCAGCTTTGGCCAAAATTTTTTAAATTACTAAGGTGTAAATATAGTATCTTGATGGGCTTGTTCGAAGTTTTTGTTGAAAATTAAAAAGATTGTGGAGAGGTTTTTTAGGATTTTTAATCGTGAAGATAAAATTGCCGCGCTCAACGATAAGCGTCTAGAGTTTAGCGAAAAAACGCCAAACCTAAGACTCTCAATTCTTTTTTATAAATTTATTTTTCAAGATCGATTTTAACCCATGATGCAAAACAAACAATCATTTTATTTAAGGCAAATTACACTCTTAATCGCCTTAATCGGATACAGCGTGGCCTCGATGGCCCAAGTAAAGCCTAATATTGTGTTCATTATGGCCGATGACATGGGTTATTCAGATATTGGTGCCTATGGTTCCGAAATCTCGACTCCAAACATAGATAAGTTGGCCAAGAAAGGTGTAAAATTTAATCAGTTTTATAATACAGCGAGGTGTTGTCCAACGCGGGCATCCTTGCTCACAGGACTGTACCCGCACAATACGGGTTTAGGTTACATGACCGGCTTCAATCAAAAGGCGCCGGGTTACCAAGGAGAGATAAGCACCAATTGTGTAACTATTCCCGAAGTTCTAAAAACAGCGGGCTATAAATCTTATATGGCCGGAAAATGGCACGTGAGTATAAATACCAAAAACAACGGACCGAAAAACAACTGGCCTTTACAGCGGGGATTTGATCGATATTTTGGGACCATCCCAGGATCTGGAAGCTTCTTTACACCGAAAGGCTTAGCGGCGGGAAATACGATAATTAAGGCACCTGAGAATTTTTACTTAACCGATGCAATCTCAGATTCGGCCTCAAAATACATCAATGAACATCAGTTAAAATCAAAAAAAGATCCGTTTTTCATGTATGTAGCGTATACCGCACCCCACTGGCCCCTACATGCCAAGCCCGCCGACATTCAAAAATATATGAAGATGTACGAGAAAGGTTGGGACCAATTACGTGTAGAGCGCTATAACAGAATGCTCAAAATGGGAATTTTAGCCCCTACAACCAAATTAACTAAGCGAACGGATACTGTACCTGCCTGGAAAGATGTACCACCATCAGAAAAGGCATTATGGATAAAACGAATGGCTATTTATGCAGCTCAAATAGATTGCATGGACCAAGGAATTGGAAGGATTATAGTTGCACTTGAAAAGAATGATCTGATCAAAAATACCTTGGTAATTTTTATGTCAGACAATGGTGGCTGTGCCGAAACCATTAGCAACACCGATAAAACCATCGAAAAATTGGGCACGGTAGAAAGCTATGAAAGTTATCGTACCAATTGGGCTAATTTAAGCAACACACCTTTTAAACTGTACAAATGTAGGGTACATGAAGGTGGTATTTCTGCTCCATTTATCGCATCGTGGCCTGGAAAATTAGCACCCAACGGTACCATGGTTAAAACTCCTGCTCATATTATCGATCTGATGCCCACATTTGTGCAGCTGGCTGGTGCGGTTTATCCAAAATCGTATCATGGTAAATCAATCCACGCGATGCAGGGTGTAAACATTATGCCCCTCCTCACCGGAAAAACCATTGCCAAACGTACCTTGTATTGGGAGCATGAGGCCAATTGCGCAATCTTAACACCTGATGGATGGAAACTGGTTTCAAAAAGTAATAACAAAGCACCTTTTGCCGGAGTTTGGGAGTTGTACAATCTCAATAATGATCGTTCTGAAACCGTAAATCTAGCGTCAAAATTCCCAGCTAAAGTGAAATTAATGGCAGCCGATTGGACCAATTGGGCCAATAAAAACAACGTTTTCCCATTAGACGGAACCGACCTTTGGGAAAGGGGAAGGTTGATGGATAGGGAGTTGTGAGTTTACAGTTGGCAGTTTACAGTTCTCAGTTCGTATGGCCGAAAGCTTGTCGCCCCAAGCTTGTCCAAGGGTTTAACCGGTCTTCGACTACGCTCAGACTGACAAATTGGGACAACTAAGGTGTCTTAGGTGGTGAAGTTTGCAGTTGGCAAGGCCGAAAGCTTATCGCCCTAAGCTTGTCGAAGGGCTTAACCTATCTTCGACTACGCTCAGACTGACAAATTGGGACAACTAAGGTGTCTTAGGTGGTGAAGTTTGCAGTTGGTAAAGGCCGAAAGCTTCTCCAACTGAACCTGTCGAAAGGCTTAACCTGTCTTCGACTACGCTCAGACTAACAATCTTTGGGTAACTCAGGTGTCTGGTGTCTTAGGTGGTGAATTAAATAAAGCTAAAGTTTATCGATATAGCCTAAAAACAACGTTAACGCCCTCCTCTTATCATCTGTTAGCTCGAAATCCAGCTTATTCAACAAGTAATCTTCCAAATCGAAATGCGGATGGCGCGGTAAGGTTTTTAGCAGCTCTTTTCTATGATCAAGACCAAACTTCAGCGCTGCGTCGAACTCGGCGATAAATGATTGAGAAATGGCTTTATTGGCTACCCATGCTGCATAAACAAAAGGTAATCCTGTAAATTTCATCCACTCTGTACCCATATCGTAAGCATAGGCAAAATCAGCTTTGCGGCCAAAAGTACGATCTCCGATTAGTACCATAGCATCTCCTTCGTCATCAGGGTCAGTTAGAAATTCTACTTCCACCTTAAAATGGAATTTGAGCAATACTTTGGCCAGGTTATTTGATGTCCTGGATTGAGGGTCGAGTTTCACTGTCTTGATTTTATCAGCCGGGACATTGCTAAAAATAAAGACCGAATTAACGGCGCCAACAGATCCGATGCAATAAGAACCAATGATATTGGCATTCGGAACCAGTGGAATCGCCGCCACGGGAATTAAACCAATATCTATTTGATTATTAATTAATTCATTAGCGCATGCTGAAGGAATAGCTAAGCTTAAATCAATCTTATCTCTAACATCATTATTTTCGATTCCGTAAATAAACGGTTTGGTATTGGTATAGGAAACGGCGGCAATCTTAATCTTGTTCACGGTATATAGGTAAGATATAAAAGGGAAGACGGAAGATGGGAGGTCAAATTCCATCTGCCATTTTCCATCTTACATTATTTCAGGTCTTTTAAGTGGTCAGTATGGTTAAAATCGATGATGCTAAACTGACCATCATCATCTAAATTCATTTTATAAAGTGTAGTATTTTGGTGCGGAAAGTCGACCATCTCTGAGAGTGGTTTTTTTATCAACAAACACAATAATAAACGCATAGCTCTTCCGTGCATGCATATTAAAATACATTTTTCATTCGTATTACCTTTAATGATGTGAAGGGCTTCTTGTAACCTGAACATTACATCATTGGGGCTTTCACCCCCCTCAAATTTAGCTTCGTAATTACCTTCTTGCCATTTTTCAACGACCTCCTTGAAGGCAGTTCTTGCTTCTTCGGTGTTAGGTTTCCCTTCCCAAATCCCCCACGCTAGCTCGTCTAAGCCTTCGAGCTGTTCCCAAGGCAAACCATCATCGATAAATTGTTGTACGGTTTGATGCGTGCGTTTTAACGTTGAAGTATAAACCTTGTCGAATTTAATAGTTTTATAGTGATTATAAAATGCCAAGGCTTGAGCCCTACCCGTGTCGTTAAGATCACTATTTATACCGCGTCCTTGCACAATTCCCAAGCGATTTAGTTCTGTTTCGCCGTGGCGGATGAGGTAGATTTCTTTCATAATTTAGTATAGCGTAGGGCGTATTGCGTATTGAGATGGGTTGAATTACGGACTCTCGGACTTTCCGACTCTCCTAATTGATTACAGGCAATTTATAATATTGTGGTTTTACATCCTCCTCAAAAACAACGTCTGTATAATCTGTTACCACGTGATATAAGGTATCTCTTTCTATAGGTTTTCTGCCAACATGTTTGATCAGATTTACCAGTTCTTTAGTACTCATAGCTGGATTCTGCTCTTCGGCCCCTGCCATTGAATAAATTTTTGTGGTATCGTCTAAAGTTCCATCAATATCATCTACTCCAAAATTTAACGACATCTGCGCGGTTTCCCTGCTAATCATTGCCCAATATGCCTTAATATGGTCAAAGTTATCCAGATAAATCCTTGAAATCGCATAATTCCTCAAGTCTTCGATTACCGAAACTTCGGGAACAGCGCTCATTTGATTATGCTGGTTTCTAAATTTAAGCGGGATAAACGTTTGAAATCCTCCTGTTTTATCTTGGAGTTGACGTAAACGTTCCATATGATCAATCCTATGCTCAAATTTTTCGATATGTCCATATAACATGGTAGCGTTAGATCTCATGCCTAGTTTATGCCATTCTTCGTGTATTGCCAACCATTGATCTGCAGTACACTTATCTTTTGCAATAATTTCGCGTATTTCAGGATGAAAAATTTCAGCCCCTCCTCCCGGGATGGATTCTAACCCAGCTTCTTTCATCAGTTTCATCCCTGTTGGATAATCAATTTTTGCCTTCTTAAAGATATAATGATATTCTACCGGAGTTAATGCTTTTACATGCAGCCCTGGGCGGTGAAGTTTAATGGCAGTAAATAAAGCAGCATAAAAGGCAACATCATATTGTGGCAATACACCACCTACGATGTGAACTTCGGTAACAGGCTCATCGTCATATTTTTTAACAATAGACAACATTTCGTCCATAGTTAATGCCCAACCTTCTTCTTTTTGTTTGATAAGGCGCGAATAAGAACAGAATTTACAATCGTAAACACATAAATTAGTAGGCTCTAGATGGAAGTTTCTGTTAAAATAAGTGAGGTCTCCATGTTTCCTTTCCCTAATATGATTAGCTAAAACGCCTAAATAGCCTAATTCTGCATGCTCATATAAATATACTCCTTCCTCAAAAGTGATCCTTTCATTGTCCTGAACTTTTTGGGCAATAACTTTTAATGGATTTGAAAGATTAGGATTATGAAGTAAAATAGCTAAAGACTGCACGGCAATTTTTTTAATATTTAGCAAAAGTACAATAATGCCCTTATTGAAAATCATTTTCTTGTAAAAACTAGAAAAGCCCCTCTTAAAAAGGAGCTTTCTACAATTAGCCAAT
Source organism: Pedobacter sp. NO84 (assembly GCF_059703915.1). Lineage (NCBI taxonomy): Bacteria > Pseudomonadati > Bacteroidota > Sphingobacteriia > Sphingobacteriales > Sphingobacteriaceae > Pedobacter > Pedobacter sp. NO84. The sequence goes on along the minus strand of NZ_AP046575.1, from coordinate 1,108,077 downwards.
TCACTAATTAGCTAATTAGCTAATTATTTACCAGCTTTCGTGAAATTAAGCACTACATAAGCAGTCTTACCACCAAATGCCACAGGCGATTTAATTACCATCGTACTTCCATCGCTCGATGCTAATTCTAAAACATAACCTTCGGTTACACTTTTAGCTTTTTCGCCTTCGAACAATTTCTTAAACTGGAAAGTACCATTGGTTGAATTTACCGACCAAAAAATATTTTGAGTTTTTGCTGCACATAGATCACTCCCTGGCAAGCTATAACTTCCATTGCCACTATTTGTTAAACTCCATGTACTATTTACGAAACACTTATAAGAACTTTCTCCCAAGAATGATTTTACGGATATATCTGGGATACCTTCGAAAGTTACATCAGTTAGTGTCCAGTTTCCTGATACATCACCTCTTTTTGCTGCTACAGCACCAGATGAAGTAGTTTTAGGCGAGCAGCTTTGTAACACTATAAGTGCACTACAGATTAACGCTACTATAAAAAATATTCTTTTCATATATTTGTTTTTTGATATCTAATTACATAAATCTTGCCAAAACTTATTTTTTAGATAGATTAAATATAGATTTGTGTATAAAAATTAATCTAATTCTCGAGCCACAGATGAAACCAGAAACTACTGCTATCCATGCCCAAAATCTTGTAAAAAGCGCAACTGGGGATGTTACGATGCCGATTAGCCTATCCACAACGTTTTTAAGGGCCGAAGATGGTGGTTATCCCGGCGGGCATATGTATAGCAGGGTAAGCAATCCAAACCGTGCTGCGCTTGAAAATGTGATCACAAAACTCGAATTCGGCGTAGAAACCTGTGTGTTCTCTTCTGGAAATACCGCTGGTATGTCTGTTTTTCAGGCATTAAAACCGGGTGATCACATTATTGCACCAGATGATATGTATTGGGGTTTAAAGAAACAATTATTAACTATTTTTGATGGCATTCTAACTTTCGACTTCATTGATTTAACTAATCTCGCATCGATAGAAAGTTATGTTAATGCTTCCACTGTGTTAATCTGGGCAGAAACCCCTTCAAATCCTTTATTAAAAGTTACCGATATTGAAGAATTAGCCAAAATCAGCAAGAAACATCAACTCCTATTAGTAGTTGATAGTACATTTGCCTCGCCTGTATTGCAAAATCCGATCTTACTAGGGGCAGATATTGTAATGCATTCTAGTACAAAATATATCGGAGGCCATAGCGATGTGCTGGGAGGATCACTAACTACGGCAAAATTAAGCGACTTTTGGGAAAGGATAAAAAATGTACAACAGACCGGAGGAGCAGTACCCTCGCCATTTGATTGTTTTTTATTACTGAGAAGTATAAAAACTTTGGCTTACCGGATGCGCGGGCATTGTGATAATGCCCTGAAATTAGCGCAATATCTAGTAGAACACCCTCAGGTTGAAGCCGTTTTCTTCCCGGGACTACCATCACATCCACAGCATGAAATTGCCAAGAAACAAATGAAAAATTTTGGTGGTATGCTATCTGTACTAATAAAAGGGAGCGCTACAGAAGCGAGAAAAGTGGTGAACTCAGTTAAAATCTTTACGCAAGCAACGAGTTTGGGTGGTGTTGAAAGCTTGATAGAGCACCGCGCATCTGTTGAAGGTCCTGACACTAAAACCCCTCAAAATTTAATCCGGATCTCTGTTGGATTGGAGCATATAGACGATTTGATCGCCGATTTAGATCAAGCGCTTAATTAGTTTACAATTGATTATGGTAAGGAAATTACTCATTGTCTTATGCGTGTTTAACTTTTTTGGTGAAATAGGTGTAAATGCACAACAAAAAAGCGCAGTTAAAACGCTTCAGCAAAGGCAACAAGATTTTATAGATCTGCGTTTTGGCATGTTTATTCATTACAACATCCCAACCTATATGGATCAGGATTGGGCAGACCCTGAGGCCAGTCCCGCATTATTTAACCCAAAAAAATTGGATTGTAAACAGTGGGCTGATGCTGCACTATCAGCAAATATGAGCTACGGGTGTTTAACTACCAAGCATCATAGTGGTTTCGCCATTTGGAATACCAAAACAACCAGTTACAATGTAATGAACAGCCCTTTGAAAAGGGATGTAGTAAAAGAATATACCGATGCTTTTAGGGCAAAAGGACTAAAAGTGATGCTCTATTATTCTATTTTGGATACACACCATAAACTAAGGCCAAATAGCATTACGCCTAATCATATCAAAATGGTTAAAGCTCAAATTACTGAACTACTAAGCAATTACGGTGAGATTGATGCATTGATTATCGATGGTTGGGATGCGCCATGGTCAAGAATTTCTTATGATGATATCCCATTTGAAGATATTTATTTGTTGGTTAAATCTTTGCAGCCTAATTGTTTATTGATGGATTTAAATGCAGCAAAATATCCATCAGAAGCATTGTATTATACAGATATTAAATCTTATGAGCAAAATGCAGGTCAACATATTGCAAAAGATCAAAATAAATTACCTGCTTTATCGTGCTTACCCTTACAGGCAACCTGGTTTTGGAAAACCTATTCGCCAAATGAAACATTAAAAAATGCAGAGAAGTTAGTTTATGACAACCTCATCCCCATGAACAAAGCATTATGTAATTTTATATTAAATGTAGCACCTAACCGAGATGGACTAATTGATGAGAATGCGCTTGCTTCGTTAAAGGAAATTGGGAGATTATGGAGAAACGCAGGCCCTTTAGACAAATTATCGGCTACCGATGCTCCGATTATTTCCAGTAATCTGGCTAAAAAACAGGTCAGTAATTCGAGTTGGAGCGATGATATGGATATTATGGACTTTGCAAATGATGATAATTTTAGCACATCATGGGTTTCTAATGCGACTGTGAAAAATCCTTGGTATGAAATTACCTTTAAGAAGCCCACTTCTTTTAATATGATTGTTATTGCCCAGAAATTAGCAACTATCAATACTTATAGGTTAGAATTTTTTAGCAATGGAAGTTGGAGGCCACTATTTAATGGTAATAACAAGGACAAGATTAAAATCCACCGTTTTCCGCAAGTTATAGGAGAGAAAGTTAGGATTTCTATTTTAGGATATACCAAGCCTCCGCAGATTAGTGAATTTGAAGTGTATAACGAAAAGCATAAAAAAAACGCCCAGACTAACTAAAGTCTAGGCGTTTTTATTATATATAGATGGGATTAATTTTTTGGTTGAACTCTTCCACTTTTTTTATCCCTGTCCCTACCAATTACATATCCGGCACCAGCACCTGCTAAGCCACCGATAATTGCGCCTCTACCGTCTTTTTTATCGATAAGTACGCCACCTAATGCACCAACACCAGCACCGATAGCAGTACCTTTTGCTGCACTACTCCATCCTTTTTTCTTTGCTGCGGTAGTTGTACCACCAGATGAACTGGTTGAAGAACCACTAGAAGAATACGTTGATGAAGAACTGCGTCTAACTGCAGCTAATTCTGCCTGATGTTTTTGTTCTACTAGTTGTTGTTGTCTTACCACTTCTGCTCTTTTGAAACTGTCTAATTTTAAACTGTCTTTAACAGCAGCTACTGCTTGTTGTTTTGCCAATGTATCTTCTTTGGCACCGTTGCTACATGAAGCTAACACTGTAGCTAATGCAACTATTGCGAATATCTTTTTCATTTCTGTTAATTTTAATTTAATTATATCTAGTATATTGTAAAAATGATGCCAAGATTAATAAATGTTGAAAAAAAATTTAATTGATCCCTTTGGTTATTTCTACTAATGACATAACAACTATAAAGGGATTTAGTTTTTCGCTTAACATTCTGTATCTTTGCACAACGGATATCAATATACTTTTCTCTTTAAGGATACCTACTAAAAAATTCGATTTTTTAGCATCCAATCCATAACAGGCACCGTAACCGTGTAGGATAAATATAACGTCTTGATCTAACCATTCTTAAGTTAGAGATCAACAAAAGGTAAACTAGGGAATAGCAGTTTTTAATTAATATAATTTACTATGGCAAAATCGCAAGCTACCTTCATGAAAAAACAGTTAGAAAAAAATAGACAAAAAAAGAAGGAAGATAAACTAGAACGCAAGCAAGAACGTCAACAAAACTCTACAGGTGGAGATTTGGAAAGCATGATGGCTTACGTTAACGAATTTGGAGAGATTGTTTCTACACCTCCAGAAAAGAAATAATTAGCTAATTAACTATTTGGCCGCAGATGCGCAGATTTTGTTTATTCAATTAATCTGAGCATCTGCGGCTTTCTTATGCAAATCGCAACTTCACATAGTACCACTGCCCTGGGTAAATTAGCCCCGATCGAAGCGGAAATCTTTTATCACATAGATGTGGGTTAAGTTAAAAGATTGCAGCGCAGAGCGGGATTGTCTCCCCATCCTCCTACTGCCTTGGCGCTTCTGATAAATAAATTTCAACAAGTAATCTAAGCATCTGTGGCTATCCAATCGCCTATCGCTTTTCGCCAAACGCTATACTTTTTATATCTTGCCCTAAATAGCGAAGGAATAATCTATACATGAAACTAACGATCTGGGGAGCTGCTCAACAAGTTACTGGCAGCATGCACTTACTACAAACAAACAACTATTCCATTCTGATAGATTGCGGTCTGGATTACGAAAAAGGAACTTACCAAGAAGAAAACCAATACTTTCCGTTTAATCCAGCCAGCATTGATCTGGTTATTCTAACCCATGCCCATATAGATCATTCGGGAAATCTGCCAACTTTGGTACGGATGGGTTTCGAAGGTCAGATTTTGTGTACTGCTGCTACTGCCGATCTTACTGAACTCCTATTACTCGATTCTGTAAATATTTTTCTTAGTAAGCAAAATAAAAGTCGAAAAGGCAAACGCGGCCACAGCGGACCGCAACCCCTTTATTTGCAAAAGCATGTGATGGAAACTGTTGATCGCTTCGTAACCATAGGATTTAATAAACCCTTTCGGATTAATGGAAATATCGAACTCCTGTTTATTCCCGTAGGGCACTTATTAGGAGCGGCAGCTGTGGTGTTGAGCATTTCTGAAGATGGGAACAACAAAAAAATTGCATTTACTGGTGATATTGGAAGGAAAAACTACCCTGTACTTACTGATCCTCAACCTTTGCCCCAAGTAGATTATTTGGTTTGCGAATCAACTTATGGTGGAAGGCTTCATAGTACGGGAACCACGATCCAAGAAAAATTAATCGAAGCCATTACCGCAACGTGCATTAAAAGTCCTGGGCGACTAATCATCCCTGCATTTAGCATTGGTAGAACCCAATCCCTTGTATTTACCTTAAATCAGATTTTTAGTACCGGCCTGCTTCCACCCGTGCAGATCTTTGTAGACAGTCCACTCGCTAATTACGCAACAGCAGCCTACCGCAAGCACCATGAGTTGGTGAGTGATGAGGCTAAAGATTTTTATCGGGCCAAGGGCGATGAATTTGAGTTCGAAAACCTGGCGTATGTTCACGATCGCAAAGAGAGTCTGGCGGTAAGCAATTATCTAGAGCCTTGCATTATCATCTCATCAGCAGGAATGTTGGAAGGCGGCAGGATACAAGACCACCTTTATTATAACATTCAAAATTACTATTGCACCATTTTATTTATTGGATATTGTGCTAAAGGAACATTGGGAGATAGACTTTTGCGTGGCGATCCGATTATCCGTTTACGTAACCGCGATTTAATGGTGTATGCTGCTATCCAAAAAACCGACCTATTAAGTGGGCACGGAGACCATAATGATCTCCTCGAAACCGTTAAGCAGCAAGATGTTAAGCGCCTTAAGGCCGTGTTTTTAGTACATGGAGAAATAAAATCCATGTTGGCATTGGCCGATGGACTCACCGCTGAAGGATATAACGTAACTATTCCGCAAAAAGGTGAAGAGATTGAGCTGAATTAGTTTTCAGTTTGGAGTTAACAACTTACAGGTTTCAATTATTATATTGTGTTAGCCTGAGAAAAAGCGTAGCTGTTAAAAAAAACCGCAAAGGAAGTTTTTATTGGGTAGTGAAAAAGCTTAGCTGTTCTTAGATGTCGTACCTGCCTGCCGGCAGGCAGGGATGGTAAAAAAATTAACGCTCCAATGGATTCCCTTTGGACAACGACGCAAAGGCAGTTTATAACTTAGGTTTCTGAGGTGCTCTTAGGTGGTGAAAACGTTAACGCAGAGAGCGCAAAGGATTCGCAAAGAACGCAAGGGAAGTTTTTACTTGGGTGCCCTTAGGTGGTGAAAAAATTAACGCAACTTCTTCCCGATAGCTATCGGGATGTTTTAAACACTAAATGAGTTGGTTAAAACCTAAACCGAGTAAACATAAAACTTAGCATCCCGAATGGGTTGACCTTTAATCGATAAGCTCTCACCTTTAAAATCTCTAGTAGGTTTAATTATAAAAGGTTCGTCTGATTTGGAAAGTTCATCAAAGGCAATTTTGAGGCGATCTATGTGTGTATCAGCATTTACTTTCCACTTTTTATCCTGATACCAGAAATAAGCAAACACGTTTCTGGTACCTCCTTTTAATTTTCCATCCAATCTGATCTGACCAATATTGGCCTTTTTTAATGGTTCTACAGCTTTTTTATAAAAAGTTTTGAAGTCTTTGAATTCGGGAATGGTTCTTGGCTCGCTCATTATTTTAATTTTGTGCAATTTACGACTAAGATTACAACGATTGGCAGGAATTTAGGATTTGTTGTATCTTGAAAATAATTGAGTAATTAATCCCACGTAAAAAGGCATTCCTTTAGTTGGAATGCCTTGGTATGGATTATGATAAGCTGGTAATGGTTCTTTCCTAATTAGTTTTGCTGAACCACGTGAATATTAACACTACTAGTACTTGCGGCATCAAACCAAACGGTATATATTTTTCCAGCTTGCAGTTGAACTCCGGGAATTATCCCAACTACAGCCGATCCGGTTACGGTAACTGCTATATCCTGGTTTGCATCTACTGTATTATAGGCCGAAACATATCCATACGCTAAACCTGTAGTTATAGCGGTTGACGTAGCACTTACCGAAGCATTGACGGTGTTATTTAAGGCAGCACCCAAGTTTACGAACCTGATTCTGATTTTGCCACTTGCCGGAACGGTGGTATCGTCCTGGAAACCGGTAATCTGACCGTTACCACCAGATCCAGTAGGAAAATAAAAAGCCGTATAAGAAGCATTCGTAATAAGGCCAACATTTGATGAAGCAGTAACTGTTGTTGAACCTGTATTTTTGAGTGAAATGATCGTGTTCCCTGCATCAACCGTTAAATAACCACTATATAAGCCATAAGCCACAGATGAAGTCGTTTTTTTTGTTTCGCCCTGGTAAAGATCTTGGGCAATAGACCCCGACACCGCGTTTACAATCCGAATATTTGCATTACCAAGAACGATTGGCTCTTCATCATTTTTTTTGCATGATGAGAATAATATCGATCCAATACATAGCATGGCAATTATAATCGACAATCTTTTGTTAAATGTTTTCATGTGTTTTAGTTTAGTGGACAAGAATAAGCATCAAATATTAAGCCAAATACGTTGATTATGAGCCGAATGGTTTTGAGTATGCAAAGCGATTAAATGATTAATAAATATAAAAAAAATGTAGGGTATTTAATTAAATACGAATTAAAGATAAGATAGTTGTCTGATAGGAAAATTCTTTTGACGATAGAGGATTAATACCCCATTTAACAATATTAACTATTAAGAATAATTGTCTGTATTTTTTCCAATTATAAAATTTAGTTCTGTATAAAATTAGTTTTATTATATAATATTTTGTTTTTATATTGGCTTACCTAAGTCTATGAAAAAACAAATAATGATGACAGTGGTGCTCCAGTTCAGCATCACTGTCTGTCTTGGCCAGCATTTTGGCCCAAGATTAACCGCAATGGGCATGAACAGTGCTGCAGTAACAGATCAGTGGAGTCTCACGGGAAATCCGGCAGGAATAACTTCCATCAAATTGCCCACATTATCGCTAAGCTACCAAAAGTACCTAGCTGTAGATGACCTGAGCAACCAAGCCGGAGCATTTACTATTCCTGTTGGCCATAATACCTTTGGTATTTATTTTACTCGACATGGGACTACTCAATACAATGAGATTAACACCGGTATGGCGTTAGCCAAAAAATTTGGGGATGGATTTAGTTTAGCACTTAAAATAAATTATCACCAAATAAAAATAAGTAATTATGGCGCTACTACGGGTTTTTCTGTTGATGCAGGGACAGTTTATTTGTTAAATCAACAATTAACCGTCGGCCTATATTTTACCAATCCCACACTGGAGCAATATGGCAGCAAGCTCGTGCAAAACTCCATTCCTACGGCTATTTATGTAGGTATGTCCTATCTGATAAGCAACAAAGTTTTAATCGCCACCACTATAAGCAAGTGCATTGGATTTTCAGTTGATATGGGGCTTGGAATAGAGTATAAACCCGTCCAAGTCCTCAGCTTAAGGTCGGGTTTAACAGTAAAGCCATTTAAGCACTATGCTGGATTCGGGATCAATTATCAAAATCTTTTTGTGGACGTGGCGGTAGAGAGCGACCAATTTATCGCCTATAAACCCCAAATAGGAATTTCATATGCGTTTTAGTTGTTTATTTTTGATTTTGCTGTTTCATCTTACAGCTAAATCGCAGACCTATCCAGCAAATTTCATTAAAGATCTGATAGAAGGCCTAGCTGAAAATTTACCGGAAGATTATGATCTTTCAGAATTGGAGGATAAATTTATCTTTCTGAGTACGCATCCCATAAATCTAAATCATACCAATGCAGAAGAATTAAAAAACTTATTGTTGCTTTCACCAATTCAAATTAACCATTTACTCACCCATTTAAGAGAAAATGGCAAGCTAATCGACATTTTGGAACTACAAAGCATAGCTGATTTTGACCTTGAAACGATCCAAAAAATTTTACCTTTTGTAACCATAAATCAAAGTGATTTAGTAGATCAGATTACCTATCGCAATTTATCCAGTTTAGGAAACAATGATATCGTAGTTCGTTTTGGAAGAGTTCTAGAAAAGCAAAAGGGTTTTGAAAATCTATCAGGAAGCAAATACCTAGGTACAGAAGAACGATTGTTGTTTAGATATAAATACAATTTTTCGAACCGAATCTCAGCATCGCTTATTTTTGAAAAGGATGCGGGCGAGAAACCCGTCGGAGGTACTAAACAATTTATCGTTGATTTTCAATCTATCCACCTTGCCCTTTATAATACGGGAAGACTTAAAAAATTACTTATTGGCGATTATACCCTGCAATTTGGTCAGGGATTAACATTATGGTCTGGTTTCGCATTTGGTAAAGCTCCTGAGGTTGCGAGTAGTGTAAAAAAGGATGTAGGATTAAAAGCCTACACATCTGCTAATGAATATTCGTTTTTTAGAGGAGGTGCCGCAACAATTAATCTTATAAAAAATATTGATTTAACTCCATTTGTTTCATTCAGGAAATTGGATGCAAGTTTAAGCGTTAACCCTACCGGAGATGAGGTGCTAACAACCATCAATGAAACGGGGCTTCACCGGACTGCAACAGAGATCAAAAACAAAAACAGCGTAGCGCACCACTTATTTGGTGGCGTTTTAACTTATCAAAACAATAGCTCGAATATTGGCGCTATTGCCTTCCATAGCGGTTTCAGTAAAGCATTTATAACGGGCCCAGAAGTATACAGAGCTTATTACTTTGTTGGCAAAGAGTTAACAAACATGGGTATATTTTATAACCATACCTATAAGAATGTGTTCGTTTTTGGAGAAGTCGGCAAAAGTTTTCATGGCGGAATTGCTTACTTAAATGGGGCATTAATTAGTTTATCTCCTAGCGTTTCTGCCCTATTGTTACACCGAAACTATCAGAAAAATTACCACAATTTCTATAATCAGGCAATTGCAGAAGCAAGTGAGGCCGTGAATGAAAACGGTTTTCACGCTGGGCTTAACATAAATCTATTAAAAAAGCTTTCTCTTTCCATGTACGCTGATTATTTTAAATTCCCTTGGTTAAAATTCAGGATTGATGCGCCCTCAAACGGATCCGAATTATTGGGACAATTAACCTATACTCCTTCTAAAACTTTAAAAGCATTTATAAGGTATAAGTCAGGGCTAAAACAACAGAACACAGGTCTACCAACTCCTATCAATTATTTAGAAACTGTTAAAAAAGAAATCTATAGGGCAGAAATAAGCTGGCAGCTAAACACCTCTTTTAGCTTTCAAAATAGATTAGAATTGTGTCAATTTAAAAAGGGAGAGGTAACACCCGAATTGGGCTATCTATGTTATCAAGATATTGGATATTCGCCTCCATTCTCCAAAATTAGCGCTAATTTCCGGATTGCTTATTTCAATATTCCCTCTTTCGAAAGTAGAATTTACGCCTATGAAGACGATGTGTTGTACAACTTCAGTTTAGGGATGTACAATGGTAAGGGGTTAAGGTCATACTTAAATCTTAAATATAAACTTGCTAAACATTTGGATGTATGGGCAAGGTATGCAGTGTCTTATTATCCAAAAACTGCGACGGTTGGTACTGGATTAGATGAAATTGAAGGCACTAATAAGAATGATGTTAAATTACAGTTTCGGTATCAATTTTAAAGGATGAATTATAAGTCTGAGCTTGTTTTCGTGAGAATTTTAGTGCCGTTACTCATAGGCATTTATGTGGCTTATGTTTTTCAAAGACCGAGCTTTATTAGCTTTTTTTTGCTCATTACTATAGCCCTTTTTTGTAGCTTATTAATTATAAATGTCTGTTATAAAAATTTAAAGGCATACAATTTTAAGGAGATTACAGGCCCTTTGTGCTTTGCTTGTTGGTGCTCATTTGGTAGTTTAATATGCCTCATCAACATCCAACTATTTGGCACAGCATATTATGCAAAGAAATCCCCCACCTGTTTAAAGATCTGGATTAGCAATGAGCCACAATTGAACCATGGTATATTAAGATTTGAAGCAAGCGTGATCACTGCGTTTACACCTCATAAACCAGAAAAGGCAACAGGGAAACTTTTAATTTCATTAAAATTAGACTCTTCAAATCCACTTAAATTAAATTATGGGGATGAACTCATTATTATAGCCAGGTATTCTCCAATTGAACCCGTGTATAACCCTGCGGAATTTGATTTTAAGGCTTGGCTCGCCACTAAAAACATCTACCATCAGGCTTTCATCGATCAGGATCAGCTGATACTCTTAAATACCCATCAGGGAAATCCGATAATTAAATATGCATTAGCTGTGAGAAAAAGGCAGGTAGAAATCTACAGACAACTAATCCATAATGATGAAGCGTTTGCGGTGGCAAGTACCTTAGTATTGGGTTATAGAGCAGATCTGAGCAAAGAAACCTTATCCGCTTATAGCAAAACAGGAACAATACATGCGCTCTCAGTTTCGGGAATGCATGTTGGTATCATTTATATCTTTTTAAACTGGGCTTTATTTTTTTTGAACAGCAATACGGTATTGAAAATTATAAAGCTCTTTGTGATTTCGGCATTGATATGGTATTATTCTTTACTTACAGGCTTCTCGCCTTCGGTGCTCCGATCAGCCGTAATGCTTACTGTTTATATTTTAGCAAAATCATTTAACAGAACGAGCAATAGTTATAATATTTTAGCCTTTACCGCATTTTGTCTTTTGGTTTATAATCCATTTTTAGCATGGGATGTCGGTTTCCAGTTGTCTTTTTTAGCAGTTTTTGGACTCATCTATCTTCAGCCCAAAATCTACCATTGGTTTTATTTCAAAAACAAAGTAATGGATAAATTATGGGCAACTATTGCGTTGAGTTTAGCTGCACAGCTCACTACCTTTCCACTTAGCATCTATTATTTTCATCAGTTTCCGCTGTATTTCATTTTCAGCAATTTATTTATCCTTCTTCCATTAACTGCAATGATGTATTTAGGAATTGGCATCCTCCTGCTTAGACTTTATTTTTTGGCGCCGATCTTCGAATGGATTATCACTTTTACTAACAAGGGGTTGAAATGGATCGCCAATCTCCCCTTTTCTGGAATTGATACCATCTGGATAGACAAATGGCAACTCGTTTTACTCAGCTTATTTCTTGTAACCTTGGTTTTAGCACTTATAAACTATAAAAAAAGATTTTTAATTACAGCGATTATTATACTAACAGTTTATCAAGCCTACGCAGGATACCATAAAATAATAATGTTTAACCAAAGAAAAATAATCTGTTTTAGTTTACAGAAGAATTATGCGGTTGCGTTTATTGATGGACTACACTCCATTTTAGTAACCGACTTAAGAGATACTGATAAAAATTATGAGTTTTTTGTTAAGCCTGCCTTAGACCAGTTACAAATCAGGAAAATTGAGTTTATAGATTGGAAAACGGATACTATGTCTAAGTCATTTATTAAAACCGAGCATCAAATATGCTTTTATAAGGTTCAGATTTTACTTTTGGACCAATCTTTTAATTATAAAAAAATTGCAATGCGCCCGAAATTTAACCTGGTTTGGCTGCATCAAAATCCACGACAGCACATTAAGGAACTAAAAGAGCAACTTTTGTTTCCAACGTTATTGATTGATGCCGCTAGCAAAGATTATCGAATTACGAAATATGAGGATGAAGCAAATAAAATTGGGCTAAAATATTACACTTTAAAGAAAAATAAGGCATATTTGGTGGACCTTAATTAAATGATATGGCACAGGATCTGGTTTTATATACAGTTGCAGACAGAATTGCCACAATTACCCTAAATCGGGTAGATAAACGTAATGCCTTGAACCCTGACTTGGTTGCCCAGCTCATTGCTAATTTGCTGAAGGCAGAAGAAGATGATGCCGTGAAGGTAGTAGTTTTGAAGGCAAATGGCAGTGTTTTTAGTGCAGGCGCAGATTTGGCCTATTTGCAACAATTGCAGCAAAACTCGTACGAAGAGAATTTAGCCGATTCAAATCAATTAAAGAAACTTTTTACAACTATCTGCTATTTGCCAAAGGTTGTAATTGCTCAAGTAGAGGGGCACGCTATCGCTGGTGGTTGTGGTTTAGCAACGGTATGTGATATTATTTTTGCTACTCCAGAATCAAATTTTGGCTATACGGAAGTTAAGCTAGGGTTTGTACCAGCATTGGTATCGTGTTTTTTAATGCGTAAAACGAGTGAAACTATTGCTAAAAGAGTTTTATTAACAGGAGAATTATTTTCGGCTACTGAGGCTCTAAAATATAACATGATTACTTTTGTAACAAATAAGGAGGAAATTGCTCAAAGGGTAAATGAATTTGCTATAGATTTGTGCAACAACACTTCCGCAAATGCGTTAATGGTAACAAAACAACTTATTAATCAGACCACCTATCCATGGTTAGAAAAAAGTTTGGATATGGCGGTTCAGATCAATGCAAGAGTAAGAGAAAGTGAGGATTTCAAAAAAGGAGTTTCTTCATTTCTTAACAAGGAAAAAACTAAATGGTAAACTATACTAATATCTATAATTATGTTTAAATCAATCAAAACTGGTGTAATAGCCGCAATTTTAATCAGTACCGCTATTATCGCCCAAGCACAAAAGAAAATAGCTGAAGGAATAATCACTTATAAGATGGTTTATAGTCCTGACGCTGGGCAAGAGCAAACCGCTGCCATGCTACCTACCGAAGCAAAAGCAAGTTTTAATTCAGAACTTAGTAAGTTTACAATGCAAAATGGGCCAGCTACACTTACTTTTATCATGAACTACCATACCGAAACCGGCGTAATGCTATTAGATGTGCCTATCGCCCAATGGCAGTATGCAATTAAACAAACAAAAGAAGATGTTGAAAAAGCAAAGGCAAGCTCTCCAAAGTTTAGCGATTTTAAAGCTACTGGTGAGAAAAAAATGATTGGCGATTACAATGCAGAAAAATATACGTACAAAGATGATAAAGGAAACGCCTATGAACTTTGGACAACTACCGACGTAGAGTTACCTGCTGGATATTATGGCGAACAATTTAAAGATGTTAAAGGAACCCTTTTAGTGTATACTCATTTTATCAATGGTGTAAAAACGGTATCCACCTTAAAATCTGTTAGCGAATCTAAAGTTGGAGAGCTAACAACTGATCTTCCTAAAGGTTATGAATATAAAACTATGGAAGAAATTCAGGCAATGCGTCCGGGCGGAGGCGAGTAGTAACGCTCAGCACTTCACTTAAACAGGCTTTTATTCGTGGCTTTTTATTAAATTGCGCCATGTTTAAAAGCCTGATTTTTTTTGTCCGCTTTTTTTTATTTTGGCTTCTATTCTTTGCCATAGACCGGTTTATCTTTCTTTTCATTTTCCATAAAAAACTAAGGGGAATTCCAACTGGCGAGAAAATTCTTACCTTTTATCATTCCTTGCGATTGGATGTGTCGATGGCGGCCTACCTTGCGGTAATCCCTTTGTTCATCTTTATTTATCATTATTTCTTTTCGAAAAAATCCGTAGTTAGTTTTAAATGGGTCTCCATTTATTCGAAAGTTCTGGTGGTGCTATTCAGCCTGCTCGCCATTATCAATTTTAACACCTATCGGGAGTGGGGCAATAAAGTTAGTGTTAAAGTGCTCGATTTTTTAGTTGAAGCTCCTGGAGAAGCGTTGGCATCAAGTGCCTCATCTCCACTTTTTCTGTCTTTTTCGGTATTCGTTATTTTAATCGCAATTGGATTTTACCTGGAATTTTTAATAGCTAAAAGAAATGTAGAATTTGTTAAAACTCCATTTTGGTTAAAAGCAACTGTCGCCTCCCTATTGATCGTTGTTAATTTTCTGGGCATTAGAGGCGGTTTAGATGTTGCCCCAAATAGCCAAAGCATGGCTTATTTTTCAAAAAACCAATTACTTAACCAAGCATCATTAAATACAGAGTGGAATTTCGTGTCCAGTATTTTGGCAGCATCAAAAACCAATAAAAATCCATATCTGTATTTCGAAGATAAAGATGCTGCAGAAAAAATTTCAACTCTTTTTAAAAATAAGACAGACACCACGCTTTCCATTTTAAAAACGCAACGCCCAAATGTGGTTATTTTTATATTGGAGAGTTTTACTGCTGATCTAACCAAAACATTAGGAAATGAAGATGGGATCACTCCTGGTTTTGATAGCCTAATTAACGATGGAGTACTTTTTGATCAGATCTATGCTGCAGGAAATAGAACCGATAAGGGATTGATTGCCGTCTTAACCGGCTTCCCTACCCTAGGAACAGGAAGTCTCGTAAAATGGCCAGAAAAAATGCAAAAGCTCCCAGGAATCAGTCAAAAATTCGCTCAACAAGGGTATCGAACTTCATTTTTTTATGGGGGCGAATCAGAGTTTGATAATTATAAGGCTTTTATTTTGAGCCACGGGTACCAAAAATTAGTGGATAAGAACAATTTTGAAAAAAAGGACATGAACTCTAAATGGGGGGCATATGATGGGCTGGTTTTTAATAAACAGCTTGATGACCTTAATCAAACTAAACAGCCATTTTTCTCAACGATATTATCTTTAACCAATCATGAGCCTTTTGAATTACCTACACAACCTAAATTTGGAAATGCAGATATCATTCAGAAATTTAAAAGTACGGCCTACTATACCGATTCTTGCATTAAGGCCTATTTAACCGATGCAAGAAAGCAATCTTGGTATAAAAATACACTTTTTGTTTTTGTCGCAGACCACGGGCATCTCTATCCAAAAAATAAAAATGAGATATTTCAGCCCCAACGCTATCATATTCCGCTGCTTTTTTATGGTGACGTGATTAAAGATGAATATAAAGGTGTTAAATTTAATCAAACTGGAAGTCAGCAAGATGTTGCGGCTACCTTATTAACGCAATTGAAGATTCCCTGCAAAGATTTCGTTTGGAGCAAAAATTTGCTTAATCCCACCATTAATCACTTTGCTTTTTTTACTTGGGATAATGGGTTGGGCTTTATCAATGATAAACATTGTGTTACATTTGATAATATTGGCAAAAATATTTTGTACAATAGCAATCCAAAAGATAGTGTTCTAACAAATATTAACTTGAACTTGGGCCAATCTTACCTTCAAACTGCTTATCAAACATTTATAAAACTATAATAAACCTTAATGAAAATCACCAATTTATTTATCACATTAGCCAGTGTACTCCTACTTGGTAGTACAAACGTTAATGCACAAGGAAGAGGCGGTATCAACTGGACCAAAGACGGAAACAGTTATTACCAAAACGTTGGCGGAGAAATTGTTACGATTACTTTGCCAAAGAGCGAACGCAAAACCGTTATTGGAAGGGACCTGCTTACCCCAGCTAATTCTTCAAGTCCGATAGCAGTTCGGAGCTTTCAATTAACAGATGATGGCACAAAGGCATTAATCTATACCAATACCAAAAGGGTTTGGCGCCAGGATAGCCGGGGAGATTATTGGGTTGCTGATATCACCAACAATAAATTAACACAGATCGGAAAGGGCAAGCCAGCTTCATCACTCATGTTTGCTAAATTTTCTCCTGATGGATCTAAAGTTGCCTATGTAAGCGAACACAATATATACGTAGAAGATTTGGCAAGCGGTGCGATCAAAGCATTAACTACCAATGGTACTGCCAGAATGATCAATGGAACTTTTGATTGGGTATATGAGGAAGAATTTAACTGTTTAGATGGTTTTAGATGGAGTCCTGATGGACAATCCATCGCCTATTGGCAAATTGATGCTACTAAAATCAAGAATTTTTTAATGATGAACAATACTGATTCAATCTATTCTTTTAATGTATTGGTCGAATATCCTAAAGTTGGTCAAGATCCTTCTGCTTGCAAATTAGGTATTGTATCTGTAGAAACGGCTAAAACGAATTGGTTAGCTGTTCCTGGCGATAATGTGCAACATTATATTCCCCGAATGGAATGGATTCCGAATAGTAATGAGGTTATTTTGCAGCAATTAAATCGCGAGCAAAACGAAAGCAAAGTGTTTATTGCCAATGCCGGAACGGGAAGCATCACCGAAATCTATAAAGAAAACGATAAAGCTTGGATCGATGCCACTGATGGTTGGGTTTGGTTAAATGGCAATAAAGAATTTGTTTGGCAAACAGAAAAAGATGGCTATACTCATTTATATCGCATTAGCAGAGATGGCAAAAAAGAAACATTAATTACAAAAGGCAATTATGATGTGATAAGCGTTAATCTTATCGACGAGAAAAACAACATGGTTTATTTCATGGCTTCTCCCAATAATGCCACTCAAAAATATTTGTATAAAACCAAGCTAGATGGAAAAGGGAAACTGGAAATGGTTACACCTTCTATTTTACCGGGCACACACAGTTATTCCATCTCGCCCAATGGCTTGTTTGCACGTCATAGTTACAACAGCGCTGTAATAGCTCCAGTAACAGAATGGATGAATTTTACTACCAATAATCCATTAACCATGGAGGGTAGTATAACCAGTCAGATAGCTAAACAACCCCCTATTAAAAATAAAGTGGAGTTTTTTAAGGTAACTACCGAAGATGGCATAGAAATGGATGGGTGGATGAAAAAACCAGACAATTTCGATCCTAGTAAAAAATATCCGGTTGTATTTTATGTATATGGCGAACCAGCTTCACAAACCGCTGCTGATGTGTGGGGTGCGGGTAGAAATGGTCTTTATGCCGGCGACATGGCTAAAGATGGTTATATCTACATTTCAATGGATAACCGTGGCGCACCAGTACCAAAGGGCGCAGCATGGAGAAAAGCCATTTATAAGAACATAGGTATTATTAACATCAGGGATCAGGCAATGGCTACTAAAAAGCTATTGGCCACTTATTCTTTTATGGATAAAGATCGCGTGGCGGTACATGGTTGGAGCGGAGGAGGCTCTTCTACATTAAACCTTTTGTTTCAATATCCAGAAATCTATAAAACAGGTATAGCGGTTGCAGCAGTAGCCAATCAGTTAACGTACGACAATATTTACCAGGAACGGTACATGGGCACTCCTTTTCCTAGCACAGAAGCTTACGTTAAGGGCTCTCCTATTACCTATGCAAAAAATCTTCAAGGTAATTTATTGTATATACATGGCACTGGCGACGATAATGTCCATTATCAAAATGCCGAAATGTTAATCAATGAATTGGTTAAAAACAGGAAAGTATTTCAGTTAATGAGCTATCCCAACCGTACACATGGCATTTTCGAAGGCGAAGGTACCAGCCAGCACCTCTCATTAACCTTTACTAAATTTTTAAAAGAAAATTGCCCGCCAGGTGCAAGGTAATTAGCAGATGATTAAACTTACGAAGTTTCTATCGCTCTAAGCTTAGCAAACTTCGTAAGTTTAGTTTAAAGTTCTTAAGGTTGGCAGTATAGCCAACCTTTTTTGTGCAACCACCCTTAGCTAAACCAAGCTCATCACACCTAAGGATACAATTAACGCCACACCAAAACTCAGCAAGGTTCCGATAAGTACATATTCGGTTAGTTTAAGATCATGTGCTTCTTTTAAATCTCCAAACCTAAAAATAGATTTCGCGGCCAGCAAGAACCCTACAGCTTCAAAATGATGGGTACAGATAAAAAGATAGATGAGCAACCTTTCTAGAATCCCAATAAATTTACCAGCATCTTGGAGGGAATGTGTAATCTTTGAGCCTCCTTTTTCTTGGGGTATCCACTTGGTAATGATTATTCTTATAAACACTGCAGCCGGCGAGGTTACTACTAAGGCGCCCACAAAAAGGAGCCAAAATCTGCTCATTTGCAGGAAATCGAAATTAAAGGCTATCCGATAATAATAATTCCAACAGGCTACAATTACGATAAGGTGTAAAAATTGATCTACAAAAAACCAAATCCTTTTTGTTTTTTCTCTTTGAAAGATCAACTTAATGGCATCGATTACCCCATGTAATAAACCCACAAGCAAAGCGATTCTCCACACCTCAAATGAAAAGAACACCAAGAAAATTAAGGCGATGTGGAGTGTAATATGGAGGTATAATTTCCCCGATCTTAATTTCTTTTTTTCCTTGTCTACTACCCAGGCATTAGGTTGAAGAAAAAAATCCCCTAACATATGGGCTAATAAAAGTTTAAGCAGTACGATTTCCATTGCTCTTGGTTAATTTCATGATTTGAATTCTATATTTATTTTCAAGCTCCAATATTTCGTTGAAATGGGCTCTTTTTAAGGCTTCACTTACGGATGATTGACTTCTTCCAGATATTTTGGCTATTTTATTTTGCTTGGTATCTTGGTTTTCGATGGCATATTTAACCATTTCTGCTGAAATTTGCCCCCAACTGTCCATCGCAATTAAAGCTAATCGAATAGATAAATTAATATCATCATCAAACTTTGGCCATGGCGTTTTGATCGCCATATTCACTTTGTTTACTTTTAAGGTATCAAAAGCAGCGCCAGAATTGATAAATGCTTCGCCATTTGCTTCTGTTACCCGTTCTGATTCGATACTTTTCTTCCCTATCCCAATACCAATCCGAACATCAGCTTTCTTTATGGTTTTAATACAGGCTTTAATATAAATGGCATGTATCAAGGCGTTTTGGGCGCTTAATTCAATTTGAAAACTATCGCCACGGAAAATTTCCCATTTCGTTTTTTTGCCGAATAAAGACTCTAATGCGCCTTTAAGCGTATTGATCCAATCGTCTGGCAAGGTTCTGGAGTTGATTATATCTCCTGTAATTACAGCTATCATTTTACTAATATCGGCTATTTACCCGATATTTCCAATTATCGGCTATTTACCCGATATTTTAATTTATCGGCTATTTACCCGATAATAATTTAAAAACTTATTTATCCTTTATTGGTTATTATCGCATGGCACTCATCAAATTCACAAATAAGGGTATTTATTGCAAGCAGGGCAACTTCTATATTGATCCCTGGCATCCAGTAGATTATGCTGTAACCACCCATGGGCATGCAGACCACGTGAAATGGGGCAATAAACATTATTTATGCCATGAATTAACCAAACCCATCCTAAAACAACGCTATGATTTGGACCAAAATGTAGAAACACTTCCCTACAACAAGCAAATCGATATAAATGGGGTTAAATTAAGTTTATTTCCCGCAGGGCATGTAATCGGTTCCTCACAGATCAGATTAGAATACAAAGGAGAAATCTGCGTTGTATCTGGCGATTATAAAATAGAGTATGATGGGATCAGCACAGCTTTTGAACCCATCAAATGCCATACGTTTGTCTCAGAGAGTACCTTTGGCCTACCCATCTACAATTGGCAGCCTCAGGAACTTATTTTCGATCAGATCAAAAATTGGGTAGCTGACAATCACAGTAAACAAAAAACAAGCATTTTAGTGGCCTATAGCTTAGGAAAGGCCCAACGATTGATTAAAAACCTTGAAGGAGCAGCACCAATTTATGTACACAATTCTATCGCCAACCTCAACGAGGCTTTTATCAAAGCTGGAGTAAACCTCCCCGATACCATAAGAATTACTCCAGAAACTAAGAAGGATGAACTTCAAAAGGGAATAGTAATTATCCCTCCAGCATTGGCCGATGGAAGATGGGTAAAAAGCCTTCAACAGCCCGCTGTAGGAGTTTGCTCGGGCTGGATGATGGTAAGAGCAGGAAGAAGATGGCGCAGTGCGGATGCGGGCTTCGCGTTGAGTGACCATGCTGATTGGCCTGGATTATTATCAGCCATTAAAGATACAAGTGCCGAAAAAGTATATGTAACGCATGGTTCTACGGCAGTGTTTTCTAAATATTTAAATGAAATCGGAATCGCGGCCGAAGAAGTAACCACTAAATATGGCGCCGAAGACGATGACGAAACCTTAACCAAACCAGAACAAGCCTCTTGAAACGTTTTTCGCAATTGATCCAAGAGCTTGAGCTCAGCAATAAAACCAACGACAAAATTGCCGCATTGGTAGCTTATCTTACAGAAGCTGATGATCTTGACAAACCCTATGTAATTGCAATGTTTACTGGCAAACGACCAAAAAGACCTGTAAATACAGCTTTAATAAAACAATGGGCAATAGAGTTGAGCGGGATCCCCGAATGGCTTTTTTCCGAAAGCTACCATAGCGTTGGCGATTTGAGCGAAACCATAGCTCTGGTCTTACCCCCCGCCGAACATGCTGTTGATAAACCGCTGCACCAATGGATTACAGAATTATCTCAATTACATGGCGAAACAGATGAGGTTAAAAAAGCCTATATTTTAAATGCATGGAACAGCCTTAATACCCAAGAACGCTTTATCTTTAACAAGCTCATCTCGGGTAATTTCAGAATTGGTGTTTCTAATAAAATGCTGGTCAATGCCATTGCCAAACAAGGTGATGAAGATAGTAGTAAGATCATGCATAGTATCATGGGTAAATGGATGCCTAATGAAATCACTTATCAACAGCTTATTGCAGGTGCGCACGTAAACACCGATAACTCTTGGCCATACCCCTTTTGCCTAGCGTATGCCCTTGATACTGAACCCGAAAGCCTAGGAGAAACAACTACATGGCAGGCCGAGTGGAAATGGGATGGAATACGCGGACAGATTGTAAAACGAAATAGCGAACTGTTTATCTGGTCGCGGGGCGAAGAATTGGTAACCGACCAATTTCCGGAACTTCATTTTTTGAAAGATGAACTGCCGGATGGAACTGTTTTGGATGGAGAAATACTTTCGGTTAAAGATGGTAAAGTTCAATCATTTAGTACCTTACAACAAAGACTGAACAGAAAAACAATTAATAAAGCACAGTTAAATGATGCTCCTATTGGTTTCTTTACCTATGATGTATTGGAACATAATGGCGTTGATATAAGACAAGAACCACTTGAAAACAGAAGGAAAATTTTGGTTAACCTCATCGATAAATTAAGCACCAAAGAAATCGTATTGCTCTCTCCTGTAATCCAGTTCCAAAGCTGGGAGGAATTGGCTACACTAAGACAAAGCGCTAGAGAACTAAATAGTGAAGGTATAATGCTCAAAAAATTGGATTCTATTTTTCATACTGGGCGTAAACGTGGCGATTGGTGGAAATGGAAAATCAATCCTTACACCGTAGATACCGTGATGATTTATGCGCAAAAAGGAAGTGGCCGAAGAGCAAATTTCTATACCGATTATACTTTTGCGGTTAGAGATGGTGATCAATTAATAACGATCGCAAAAGCGTATTCGGGTTTAACAGATAAAGAAATAAAAGAAGTAAATTCATTCGTGAATAAAAATGCGATCGAAAAATTTGGGCCCGTACGTACCGTAAAACCAGAATTGGTTTTCGAAATTGCATTTGAGGGCATCGCCGAAAGCAAAAGGCACAAAGCAGGATTAGCCCTACGGTTTCCACGTATCGCCCGATGGCGAAAGGATAAGAAAGCCGATGAAATTAATACGTTAGATGATCTTAAACAATTGCTGCATTCTACATGATTACTCTCACCAAAAGCAAGGGCTATCAAAAAGTGATCGAATGGCTAAAAAAAGATCAAAAAAAACCTTTTAAGTTTCAGGAAGAAGCCTGGCAATATTATGCCAATGGCTATAGTGGATTGGTTAATGCACCCACTGGATTTGGGAAAACCTTTTCTTTGTTTTTGGCTGTGGTAATCGAAGGGATCAATTTAGCAGAAATAAAAGATAAGAAAAAGGCTCAAGATCGCCTTCAGTTGATCTGGATTACCCCACTGCGCTCACTTGCCAAAGATATTGCCAGGGCTATGCGAGAGGTACTAACAGAATTAGAGCTCGATTGGCATGTGGCAGTTCGGAATGGAGATACCTCGCAGGCAGAAAAACTGCAACAAAAAAAATCAATGCCCGAGATATTATTGATTACTCCCGAAAGCATGCATCTTCTATTAGCACAAAAAGGGTCATCAACACTGTTCAAGAGCCTAAAATGCATCGTTGCTGATGAATGGCACGAACTGTTGGGCAGCAAACGGGGAGTGCTGGTAGAATTGGCAATCTCAAGGATAAAGGGCCTCCAAAAAATAGCACAGCAGCAACACCTTAGGGTTTGGGGCATCTCTGCAACAATTGGCAATATTGAAGAAGCACTGGATGTAATTGAACCCGATTTAAATGCCAAAAGAATTATCATCAAGGCCAAACTCAATAAGAAAATACAAATAAAATCTATCTTACCCGATGGCATTGAAACATTGCCTTGGGCCGGTCATTTAGGTTTAAAATTGGCCTACAAACTATTGCCCATCATAGAAAAGAGCAAAACCACCCTGATTTTTATCAATACTCGAGGCCAATCCGAAATGTGGTATCAGCATTTGCTTAATCTGGAGCCCAGCTTAGCAGGAAGAATCGCAATTCACCACGGGTCAATAGATTTCGAGCTTCGTAATTGGATTGAGGACGCACTCCATACGGGATTGTTAAAAGCAGTTATCGCTACTTCATCTTTGGATCTTGGCGTAGATTTTAAACCCGTAGATACCGTGGTACAGGTTGGATCGCCGAAAGGGGTTGCACGTTTTTTACAACGCGCCGGAAGATCTGGCCACTCCCCAGGTGAAACATCCAAAATATACTTCCTCCCTACACATGCGCTCGAACTGGTGGAGGCAGCTGCCATTAAAGAGGCCGCAAAAGACAATAATATAGAAAGTAGAGAGCCAGTGATCATGGTTTTTGATACGTTGGTCCAATACCTCGTAACCCTTGCCATAGGAGATGGGTTCGACGATGAGATGATTTATAATGAAGTGAAGCAGACCCACGCATTTAAGCTGTTACTGCCCGAAGAATGGCAATGGATGATGCAATTTATTACTTCTGGAGGGGATAGTTTAAGCGCCTATCAAGAATTTAAAAAAGTAGCTAAAGACGAAGAAGACGGGCTGTGGAAAGTAAAAAACAGGCAAATTGCCATGAGACATCGTCTGCATATCGGTACAATAGTGAGTGATGCCATGCTAAAAGTAAAATTTCTTACCGGCGGATATATTGGAATGATTGAAGAATACTTTGTATCTAAACTAAATGCCGGAGATAGCTTCACGCTCGCGGGAAGAATTTTAGAGTTTGTGCACATTAAAGATATGACGGTTATTGTAAGAAAAAGCAAACAAAAAAGAGCAGTGTCTCCTAGTTGGCTGGGCGGAAGATTGCCGCTATCTTCAAACCTGGGTGCCGTGCTGAGAAAAAAATACAATGAGGTGCTCAACAAAACGCATCAAGAAGAAGAACTGGATGTGGTGTATCCCTTATTTTTGGTGCAGCAAGAGCGTTCGCATGTACCTCGAAATGACGAATTGCTAATAGAAATGATTAATAATAAAGAGGGCTTTCATCTTTTTGCCTATCCCTTCGAGGGGAGATTGGTCCACGAGATTTTAGCTGCTCTCATCGCCTATCGGCTAAGTAAATTGGTACCCATAACTTTTTCTCTGGCCATGAACGATTATGGCTTCGAACTGCTTAGTGATATCGAAATCCCAATGGATGATGCCATTGCCTATGAAGTCTTCTCTCCCGAAAATTTAACCGCAGACATTAAACTGAGCATCAATTCGACCGAAATGGCAAGAAGAAAGTTTAGGGATATTGCCTGTATCTCCGGATTAGTTTTTCAGGGTTACCCTGGAAAATATGTTGCTAATAAACATCTGCAATCTTCAGCTGGATTATTTTTCAACGTTTTTAGCGATTTTGATAAACATAATCTACTTTTGCGCCAAGCATACGATGAAGTTTTTTACCATCAACTGGAAGAACCTAGATTAGCTGCTGCGCTACAACGAATTCAACAAAGTACGATCGTAATTACACACCCTAAAAGATTTACACCGCTATCCTTTCCTATAAAAGTGGATAGTTTAAGGGCAAACATGAGTTCCGAAGAACTAGAACAACGGATAGAACGGATGAAAGTGGAGGTGTTTAAGTAGTAGAGAGTTTGGAGCTGGGAGTTGGGAGTTGAGACAATTTACTAATTCAACAATTAACCAGATCAACAATTTAACAATAACCGGTTCAACAGTTCAACAATTAACCACCTCCCAAACAGCTACAAATAGAAAATGACGATCACGATTAGAGGCGAAGAATTAGTTTTAGACAAAGAAAGGGCAATATATTTACCGCAACAACAGCTTTTGGCCATTAGCGACCTACATTTAGGTAAATCGGCGCATTTCCGCAAAGCTGGATTACAAGTGCCGTCTACATTAGCACAAAGTGATTTGCAGCGATTAACCTTTCTAGTGGAAAGATATCAACCTAAAACCTTGCTTATCAATGGCGATATGTTTCACCATGATGTAAATACAGATGTAGATGACTTTGAAAATTGGAAAAAACAATACCCGAATTTAAAGTTGGTGCTGGTGAAAGGAAATCATGATAAATTGGCCATTGCGCAATACCAAAAATTGGGTATCGAAATTCACGAACCCAGTTATTGCACCCCTCAATTCTGCTTTATTCACGATACCGTTAAATGCACAGAAGAAAACCTTTATCCTATTAGTGGGCATGTACATCCCGGAATTACCATAGTTGGTAAAGCGAAGCAAAGCTTAAAATTTCCATGTTTTTACTTTGGGAAAGACTATGCTGTAATGCCCGCCTTTAGTGTATTTACAGGATTATTTATGGTGAAACCTAAAACACAAGAACAGGTTTACGCAGTTACACCCAGCAAAGTAATTAAGGTTTAACTATTGCTTTCTATAACTTGTTTAAGTTGTGCTGCCTGTACCACCCCACTCTGGCGCCAGATCTGCTTTCCATTTTTAAATAAAATGAGCGTAGGAACACCTTGAATGTTGTAGGCTGTGGCTGCATTCCTGTTTTTATCAATATCAACTTTAATGATTGCCGCTTTTTCTCCTATCTGGCTTTTCACCTGATCTAAGATTGGCATCATCATCTTACATGGTCCGCACCATTCGGCGAAAAAATCAACCAAAACAGGTTTGTCACTATTTATAAGTTCTGAGAATTTTGACATTGTACTGAGTTTAACTTAAAAACAATAAACTTTATGTGAAGTTTGAAAATTAGCTAATTAGCTAATCTGCGCTTCGCTAATTCTTCTTGTAAGCTTAACATCCAATCATTAAACATCGCCTCCTCTATCTTTACAATCTCTATCGCATGTTTTTCCCAATCAGCATCAAACTCGCGGAGCTGATTTAACATTTCTTCTAAATGTCCTTCCTCTTCTAAAATAATTGATTTTACTGTTACTTTACTTCCTAATGCGCTCAGTACATCTTGATAGACAGGATAAAGTTCATCAGCTCTTACTTCTATGGCATAGGTTACAAATAGATATGCTGCAAATTTAAGCCCGGACCCTCCTAAATTAAAGTGATCTTTTAAGTATCTGCACACCCTTACATCTAGCGTATTTAAATAAAAACGGGTATGACTTGGCACTAAGAGCTCTTCATTTGTATACGTTTTACATACATTTTCATCAAGCTTTGCCAATTGTTTTTTAAGGTAGTAGGCATGACGATGTTCTTCTGCAGCATGCTTTAAAATTAACAACGTAACTTCTTCCTTATGCTCGGATGCCGAAATTTTTCGGGCGCCTGCATTTTCCATAAAAGAAAGCGTATTTAACCATTTGGAATGCAAGGCATTATCGCTAATTATTTTTTCTAGAATGGGAGCTAATTGCATTATATTTCGTCTAAAGCCTGTTTGATAGTTGCGTAAATGTACATCAAATCTTCATCTGAAATTACATATGGAGGTAAGATATAAACGATATTGCCTAATGGTCTGAGCACAATTCCTTTATCTAAAAAATAATTATAAAGCTCATCCCTCAAGCCATTTAAATAAGAGGTTTCATTATCTGTTTGCCACTCTATCGCGATAATGGTACCCGTTTGTCGTACTGTTTTAACCTTTGGATGATTTTTAATCTGCTCGAAAAATTGGGCATGTTTTTTTTCAATCCTCTTAATATTTTTAAGGGTTCCCTCATCCAATAATAGATCTAAACTAGCCAATGAAGCTGCACATGCCACTGGATTTGCCGTGAAGGAATGTCCATGATAAAGTGTCTTTAATTTATCATCGCTCAAAAAAGCATTAAAAATCTGATCATTACAGCTCGTAACTCCAAGTGGCATGGTGCCCCCTGTAAGTCCTTTGCTTAAACAAAAGATATCTGGATGGTAGCTTAACTGTTCGCAAGCAAAATACGTTCCCGTACGACCGAAACCCGTCATTACCTCATCAGCAATGGTTAAAATATTATTTTCAGCACAACAGGATAGCAATTGATCCAAGTATTTAGCCTCATACATTTGCATCCCTCCAGCACCTAATATGAGAGGTTCGAAAATAAAACAAGCGAGGCTGGCTTGGAGATCTGAGATGTGAGATATGAGATGTGAGATATTATCTGCAATAGGCAAATCGATAAACTCTACATCAAATAGCATTTCGGTGAATGGATTGGTAAAAATACTTCTCCCACTCACAGACATGGCTCCAAAAGTATCACCATGGTAGGCATCCTTAAATGCTAACACCTTTTTTTTACTGGTGCTACCACTATTGTTCCAATATTGGAGGCACATTTTTAAAGCCACTTCTACCGCTGTAGATCCATTATCGCTGAAAAAAATCTTTTCTTGTTTTCCTGGCAGTAAGGGCAATAATCGCTCTGCTAAAGTTACCGCAGGTTCGTGCGTAAACCCGGCAAAAATTACGTGTTCAAGAGTTTTTAATTGTTGGGCAACCTGTTGGGCAATATGTGGATGTGCATGTCCGTGAATATTTACCCACCACGAAGACACTGCATCAATATATTTTTTATTATCCTCATCAAATAAATACACGCCCTCGCCTCTAACTATTGGGATTGGATTTTGGGCATTTTTCATCTGAGTATAAGGATGCCAGATTACTTGTTTATCGCGCTTAATTAAACTCATACTAGTGCCTTTTCTTCCTCTCCACCCATTGGTTCAGCCACAACAACAGGTTTTATTTGATAACGAATTAATAAAAACAGGATTAAAATCAAAAGCGCAATTGTGCAATAAATAGAACTTTCAATCCCAAAATTACCTCCTGAAAGATAGGTATTACCGAGAGGATGGGCAACCAAAATACCAGGTGGATCTGTTCCGCTTACCTTATATCCCAACAACACACCCTGTGTAAAATTCCATCCAAAATGGATCCCGACCGCCCAATAAATGTTTCTTTTAAGTAAAATGAGCATCGAGAAGAGTGCCCCTGCCAACGCAATATTTATCATTGCTACCCATGTAAACCCAGGATTTGCCATATGTGCAGCGCCAAAGAGCACACTCGTTAGTACTATTGCCGCAAACGTGGGATACCTTTCTCCGAATACCATTAAGGGAAATGAACGAAAAGTAAATTCTTCAAAGACAGCAACTAAAATGTAGAACAATAGGTATCCCAAAACCAACATTATATTGCTGTGCCCCCAAGTAAAAGACACATTTCCAGCAAGAAGAGCTATTCCTCCACACAACAACATAATCGCTGCCCCGATCAACGTACCTTTTCCAAATGCTGAAAGTATTTTTTTTCTAACGATAAAAACGGTTTCAAAATCATACTGCTTAAAAACCCTAAAAATCATCAACAACGCGCTTAGAACAATTAATACTACAATGGCTTCTGAAAGGATGTCGAAAGCTAGAGGATGGAGTTTGCTTTCATTAATTACACCAAGCTCTGTTAATAATCCGAATGGAATAGCGCATAAAAGGAGAAAAATGATAAATAACAATACCTTAAGAAATGGCATTGAATAAAAGAGCAATTTCTTTAACATGATATTAAATGGAATTTTTTAGAAGTCTAACCACGGTTTGATCTGTTTTAAAAGTAACATCCGTTTCTGATAGCTCGTTTATCTTAACCCATCTAAACGACTGGTTAGAATTAGGATCAAAATCAAAGACCCTTGTTTTAAATGGTAATTGCAGTGTATTTACTGCTTTAACCAAGTAGTAGATGCTAATCACCTGACTTTCGTTAAAGGAAGATTTTTCATAAAAATCGGTGGTGTAGAAATGTCCGGTTACTTCAACTTCGGCATCACATTCTTCCATAAACTCCCTTTTAAGTGCGTCGATCAAACCTTCGCCCAATTCTAGTCCACCCCCAGGAAATTTTGTAAAGTTCTGCTCATACTCATATTCATCGCTTAACAACACTTCATTCTGTGCATTTATCAACAAACCGTAAACTCTCACGTTAAAGTAACTCATTGGCTAAAGTGTTTTTGATTTTTGGTAGCATTTTCCATCGTCCATCTGATCTCGCCTTTAAAATCTTCTT
Organism: Pedobacter sp. NO84; assembly: GCF_059703915.1. Classification (NCBI taxonomy): domain Bacteria; kingdom Pseudomonadati; phylum Bacteroidota; class Sphingobacteriia; order Sphingobacteriales; family Sphingobacteriaceae; genus Pedobacter; species Pedobacter sp. NO84. The sequence continues at coordinate 1,078,648 of NZ_AP046575.1, read as the reverse complement.
GCCTAACCGGGCAATTTGGCATTTTACAATAGTTACAACATGCGGGCAAGCAGGGATCGGCATGGATAAAGAGTTCTGTGCGATAAGCACTTGCTCCGTTTATGAGATGATCGATATTTGAGATTTCCTGATGCACCGTTGTTAAATCGAAATAGTAGGGCAAGGTTACATGACAATCGATATGGAGTTCGGTGCCATATTGTTGGGCCCTTAAATTATGTACATCTATCCAGCTAGGCGCTCTGTTTTCTTGTAGGATCCGAACAATATCATACACTAGTTCGATGTTACTCTCGTCCATTAATCCACCCACTGATTTTCTGGTTAACTTATAGCCGTTATAGATTATATAGATGCCAAGGGCGATAGAGATTGCCGTATCAAGCCACAAAATCTGGGTAAGCTGAATTAAAATAATTCCTATCACTAGGCCCCCACTACTCACAGCATCCGTTAATAAATGCTTTCCATCCGCTTCCAATGTTAAGGAACGATTCTTTTTCCCGGTATTGATCAAATAAAATCCCACCAATAGATTAACCAGTCCGGTAGCTCCAATAATGATGGCACCATCATATAACTGTTTAATTTCTTTGGGGTAAACCAGGTCGTATCCCGCTTTTAAAATAATAATGATGCCTGCAATTCCAATCAGCACACCTTCTACAAACGCCGAAAAAAATTCCACTTTTCCGTGCCCGTACGGATGGTTCTCATCTTTTGGCAAGGTTGATAAGTAAATACTATAAAAAGCAAATGAACTGGCCAAAACATTTACTATACTCTCGGCAGCATCGGTTAAGATAGCATTAGAATTGGTTAAAAAATAAGCTGCAAACTTTGCCAGCATCAAAATGACGCTTACACAGAGTGAGATAAGAATAGCTTTTTTTGTAGGTTGCAAATTTTGATATTTTGATTGGCAAAAGTACAGTTTCGACATGAAATTATACGAAAATTATCTTTTTTTAGTAGCTAATCGTCTATGATTTTTATATTTGCGCATTCACATAAAATTTATGACGTTTTTATCCCGAAGAATTAATAGCTTGTCTGAATCTGCGACTCTTAAAATGACTAAGCTTGGTAGAGAATTAGCAGCAAAAGGTGTTAACATAATCAGTTTAAGCATTGGAGAACCAGATTTTAATACTCCTGAACACGTAAAAGATGCGGCCAAAAAGGCATTAGACGAAAATTATACCCATTATTCGCCAGTTCCGGGCTATCCAGAACTGCGCAAAGCCATCAGCAATAAGTTAAAGACCGAAAATAATCTTGATTATGATATTTCGCAGATCGTTGTTTCTACGGGTGCGAAACAATCTTTGTCTAACGTAATTCTTACTTTGATCAATCCTGGGGAAGAGGTGATCATCCCTACTCCATATTGGGTTTCTTATTCAGAAATGGTTGTTCTTGCCGAAGGAAAATCTGTGTTTATCGATACCGATTTAGCAAGCAACTTTAAAATTACACCCGAGCAGTTAGAAGCAGCTATTACGCCAAAATCAAAGCTTTTTATGTTCTCTTCTCCTTGTAATCCTACTGGATCAGTATATAGCAAAGAAGAACTGGCCGCTCTTGTAAAAGTTTTCGAAAGGTATCCGAACATCTTCATCTTATCGGATGAAATTTATGAGCATATCAATTTTATTGATAAACATGAGTCTATCGCCCAATTTGAGAGCATTAAAGACCGTGTAATTATTGTAAATGGTTTCTCTAAAGCATTTGCAATGACAGGATGGAGATTGGGATACATTGCTGCAAGCAAAGAAATCGCAGCCGCAAATGACAAAATGCAAGGGCAAACCACCTCTGGAACTTGTTCTATTGCCCAACGTGCCGGAATTGTGGCTTATGAACAAGGTTTAGAAACGGTACTCGAAATGAAAAAAGCCTTTGCTAGGCGCCGATTATTGGTTTACGATTTATTAAATGATATCCCAGGGGTGAAAACCAATTTACCTGATGGTGCGTTTTACTTCTTCCCAGAAATAAGTTCATTCTTTGGTAAGAAAGATGCGGAGGGAAATGTAATAAAAGATTCTTCCGACTTAGCGTTGTATCTATTAAACGTTGGTCATGTTGCGACCGTAGGAGGCGATTCATTTGGCAATAACAATTATATCCGCCTTTCTTATGCAGCCTCAGATGAAAATTTAGTGGAAGCGTTAAGAAGAATTAAGGAGGCCCTTGCTAAGTTAACCAATTAGTCTTGCAGGGATTCCTTTGGCACAGTTTTCAGTTGGGAGTTTTCACATGGGAGTTGGCTCGCAAAACAAAAAAGAGGATCAGTGGTCCTCTTTTTTGTTTGGTTATAAATAGTAAAATATAAGTCTTATACAATGCGCTGAGTAAAGTTCACTAACTTTAGATGCTCAAATTTTTCCGACTTCCGACTTCCGACTTCCGACTTCCGACTTCCGACTTCCGACTTCCGACTTCCGACTTCCGACTTCAAACTCCCAACTCAACTCCTTATCGCCTCTACCGGATCTAATCGTGAAGCTTTATAAGCAGGCCAGAAGCCAGCAATTACGCCGATAATAACAGACACGCTAATTCCCAGAAGGATATTGCTAAAATTGAGCACTATATCCACATCTGCCGCCAAGGAGACGACCAGTGTGCCAATATAGACCAATCCTAGTCCTAACAAGCCTCCCAACAAGCATAAAACAATCGATTCGAAAATAAACTGGAAAAGGATAAAATAATTTTTGGCACCCAATGATTTTTGTATCCCAATAATATTAGTCCTTTCATTTACAGAAACAAACATGATGTTTGCTGTTCCAAATCCACCTACCAAAATTGAAAACCCTCCCAGGATCCAACCTGCAATTTTTACCGCCTGGAACATAATGTCAAGCTGATTAGACAGCATAGTAGTTTTATTTAACGAAAAATCATCTTCCTGTCCGGGTCTTAATCTACGGATAGACCGCATCTGGCCCTTTAACTCCGCTTCAACCTCTTCCAAACTGATGTTTTCTTTACCTCTTACTGTAACAAATGGATCGTACCTTTCACTATTGATATCGAAAATACTTTTCGCCAGATTAAGCGGAATGAGCACATTTTTATCTTGCGACATGCCCATCATGTCATCTCCTTCTTTTTTAAACACTCCAACAACCGTCATCCTTCTGCCCATTACTTTAATTTGTTTACCGATTGGATCTTCGCCATCAAATAAACCTTCGCTCACTGCCGCGCCTAATATACAAATCGGTGCGCCCGACCTGCTTTCACTTTCGGTAAAATATCTTCCTTCCTGAAATTCGAGGTCCCAGGTTTTATCATATTCGAAGGTGGCAGCATTTAAGCTAATGCCTTCTACACTATTGCTCCTATATTTTATGGTTCTTCCGTTAGCCCCTACTTGATAACACACACCAACAGCCATATCCATGCGGTCTTTTAGCGCATCATAATCTCTAATAGAAGGTTCAGGTCTATTCACATATTTCCACCAAGGAAAATTATCACTAAAGATCCATGGCCATTTTTGTACAAATAATGTATTGGATCCCAGTTTGTCAACGCTGCTCTGGATCTTGCTGCGCATCGTATCAACGCCGGTAAACACAGCAATGATGATAAAAATACCAATGGTAATGCCCAATAGGGAAAGTGCCGTCCTTAATTTATTTTGGCGTAGTGCGTCCCAAGCAAATCTGAAGCTTTCGCCTATTAGTCTAAAAATCATCATCATAACGTTTAGACCAAAAATAGCCAAAAAGGTTACAGGTAGGGTTAAATTGTGTAAAAAAATATGAACATGCGTTAAGCGTAGAGCGATAAGCGTAGAGCAATGAGCGTAGAGCGATGAGCGTAGAGCGATGAGCGTAGAGCGATGAGCGTAGAGCGATGAGCGTAGAGCGATGAGCGTAGAGCGATGAGCGTTAAGCGATAAGCGTAGAGCGACAAGCGTAGATCGACAAGCGTAGAGCGATAAGCGGAATTTCTTTCTTTTTATCGATAACAAGACTTTAGACTTTACGCTTTTATCTTTCAGTTCAATTTAAGCTTAAAGTAATTATAATAAACAGAATTAAATTTCGTAAATTTGCGCCCTAATTTACTACATCAAAAAACATGAAGTTATCTCAATTTAAGTTTAATTTACCTGAATCGCTCCTAGCGAATACTCCTGCCGAAAACAGAGACGAAGCCCGTTTAATGGTTTTGCACAAAGATAGTGGCAAGATTGAGCACAAAATTTTTAAGGACGTTCTAGGTTATTTTGATGATAAGGATGTAATGATCCTAAACAATACGAAAGTTTTCCCTGCTCGTTTATACGGTAACAAAGAAAAAACAGGCGCAACCATTGAAGTATTTTTACTTCGTGAACTTAACAAAGAATTGCGCCTATGGGATGTTTTGGTTGATCCAGCCCGTAAAATCCGCGTTGGAAACAAATTATATTTTGGAGATGATGATCTTTTAGTTGCAGAAGTAGTTGATAATACTACATCTCGTGGACGCACCATTCGTTTCCTTTTTGATGGTACCGACGAAGAATTTAGAAAAAACGTAGAAATTCTAGGAGAAACACCCCTTCCAAAATATATCAAACGTAAAGCTACCGCTCAGGATAAAGAACGGTATCAAACTATTTTCGCAAAGCATGAAGGTGCGGTTGCAGCCCCAACTGCCGGTTTGCACTTTAGCAGAGAGTTGATGAAAAGATTGGAACTAAAAGGTGTTGAATTTGCCGAAGTTACTTTACATGTGGGTTTAGGTACCTTTAGACCAGTTGAAGTAGAGGATTTAACCAAGCATAAAATGGATTCGGAGCAATTTATTATCGAGCAGCCAGCTGTTGATACGGTAAATAAGGCTCTCGAAGATAAAAGAAAAATCTGTGCCGTGGGTACTACTTCCATGCGTGCGATCGAATCAGCGGTTTCATCTGGCAAAAAATTAAAACCTGCGAACGATTGGACAAGTAAATTCATTTTCCCTCCTTATGATTTTAGTATAGCCAATTGCATGATTACTAATTTCCATACCCCAGAATCAACTTTGTTAATGATGGTAAGTGCATTTGGTGGTTACGAAAATGTAATGAATGCGTATCAAGTTGCATTAAAAGAAAAGTATCGCTTTTATAGCTATGGCGATGCAATGCTGATAATATAGTTACGCGTTTAGCGTTTGGCGATAAGCGCCGCTAAACGCCAAACGCTAAACGCAAGACCTTATGAAGTATTACGCAATAATTGTTGGTGGTGGCTCTGGTAAAAGAATGCAGAATGCGATTGCCAAACAATTTTTATTGCTAAAAAACAAGCCCGTGCTGATGCACACCCTATCGGCATTTTACACTTCTCCCTTTAAGCCTGAAATTATTTTAGTGCTGCATCCCGATCTCCATCGGTATTGGGAAGAATTATGCCTTAAATACGATTATACTGTTCCTCATGTGCTCACCAATGGCGGCGAACAAAGGTTTCACTCTGTGCGAAACGGATTAATGGCCATTAAAGGAGAAGGAATTGTAGCTATTCATGATGCGGTTAGGCCGCTGGTAAGTGCAGCATTGATCGCTAAAACCTATGAATTTGCCGAAGAAAATGGAAATGCAATAGCATGTATCAAACCTAGCGATTCGATCAGAAAGGTTAAAAATAACAAGAGCAAGATTGTTAACAGAGACAAATTGGTATTGATCCAAACCCCACAGACCTTCGAAATTAGTCAGTTAAGAACGGCCTACCAACAACATTACAAACCGAAATTTACGGATGATGCAAGCGTGGTAGAGAAAGCTGGATTTAAAATCAATTTAGTTGAAGGAGAAAGAAATAATCTAAAAATAACATTTCCTGAAGACCTAGAATTAGCTAATTTGCTAATTAGATAATTAGCAAATAAATTAAAGAGCCTCGTTCAACTTGAACAAGGCTCTTATAAGGTTAAGTTATTTTCTAGGCTGCTCCCCTGATAACTCTTAATAGAACAGCAACAATTGCAATTACTAATAATACGTGAATAACGCCTCCTGTGTAATAACCACCGAGGAAGCTAATTGCCCAAATGATTACTAGAATAACTGCGATTACATAAAGTAGATTTCCCATGACTTTGAATTTTAGGTTAAGTTTATTTTTTGTTATGAATTTTGATTTCGATAACTTAACAACTATAATCCTAAAATTGTTCTGAAAAATAAAAAGACAGGTGTAAAAAATCCAAAAAGCCAATTTAAACTGCTCATCCGATCACTCATCCGATGAGCACAGTAAATAAAAAAGCCTCAATCTTCATTGGGGCTTTTAAAACTTTTCTGATCTAATATTCATCTTCGTTGAAGAAGAAATCATCTTTAGTTGGGTAATCAGGCCAAATTTCTTCAATGGTTTCATAAGGTTCACCATCATCTTCTAAAGCTTGTAAATTTTCAATCACCTCAACGGGTGCACCAGAACGAATACCGTAATCTATTAATTCGTCTTTTGTAGCAGGCCATGGAGCGTCTTCCAAATGCGATGCGAGTTCTAATGTCCAATACATATTCTTATTATTAATTATTCTAAATTCTGAAAGCGCAAAAGTATGTTAAAAAAAATGAGCAAAACAAATATTTTTTTCCACCATTTAAATTCGGGGGATCCAAATGTTTTCTTGCGTTTTCGCATCAACATTCAGTTTCCTTGCCAAAACAAATAAATAATCGCTTAACCTGTTCAAATAAATTGTAATATTGCTGTCAACAAAACTCTCAGCCGCCAGTTGAACTGTTAATCTTTCGGCCCTTCTACAGACACAACGTGCTAAATGACAGTAAGATACTGTGGTATTTCCACCAGGAAGGATGAAGTGTTTTAAAGTTGGTAAAACTTCATTCATAGTATCCATTTCATTTTCTAAAAGAGTAATATCACTAGCCAAAAGATCGGGGATTTTCATTTTAAAACGTTCAGGGTCAGCAGCTAATGATGACCCAATTGTGAATAACCTATCTTGAATTTCTTTTAGTACCTGCTGATTATACCCATCAATATCCTGGCACATGATCAGACCTATATAAGAATTTAGCTCATCAACAGTGCCGTAAGCCTCAATGCGTAGATGATATTTCGGTACACGCGTACCTCCAATTAGTGAGGTCTGACCTTGATCGCCGGTTTTTGTGTATATTTTCATAGCCTGGGGCGGGGAGCGTAGAGCGTTTGGCGGGGAGCGTTAGTTTAACGTTGCCGCTTATCGCCATGCGCTATGCTTCCTTGTTTTCTAAATCAGTTAACTTAGGAGAAACTGTCTTGATATCTTCGTTAGCATAATCTTTTTCGATTAAGCCATCTCGCATTCTCACAATTCTATGTGCATGCTGAGCTATATCCTCTTCGTGTGTTACCAAAATAATCGTATTTCCTTTGCTATGGATTTCTTCTAGAAGTCCCATTATCTCAATTGAAGTTTTGGTATCCAAATTTCCTGTAGGCTCATCAGCCAATATAATAGAAGGATTATTGATCAATGCTCTAGCCACTGCCACACGTTGGCGCTGACCACCAGAAAGTTCGTTCGGTTTGTGGGTAATACGATTGCCTAATCCTACATTTTCTAACGCTTTGGTAGCACGTTCAGAACGTTCTCTTTTTCCGGCGCCGGCATAAATTAAGGGTAAAGCCACATTATCTAGCGAAGTTGAACGTGGTAAAAGGTTAAAAGTTTGGAAAACAAAGCCGATCTCCTTGTTACGGACTTCGGCTAGTTCGTTTTCAGACATGTGACTAACATCTGTGCCATTTAGGATATAATCGCCTTTACTCGGTGTATCTAAACAGCCTAGGATATTCATTAATGTAGATTTTCCTGAACCCGAAGGGCCCATTAAAGCAACAAACTCTCCTTTATTAATGGTTAGGCTAACAGATTTTAAGGCGTGGATTACTTCTGTTCCAATTACATATTTACGACCAATATCTTTAATGCTAATGAGTGATTGCTTCATTGTTTTTTCTTTTTTAGACCTATCTTACCTAATTATTGTTACACCGTAAGTTAATTTCAATTTTTCATACCTATTTATCAGTTATCAAGCCGATTGGTTTTATCACTATTTTTTTCTGTGGGCGCAGCCATGGCAGTTTCTATAATTTTGGGCACTAAGAAGAAACTTTCGTTATGTAGAGCCGCATTTTTTAATCCGTCAGCAACACTAATCTCCTGCTTAACGCTATCTTCTCGCCACACATTTACTTCTTCATTCATGTAAACCAAAGGCTTTACACCTGTTGTATCGAGCTCATTAAGTTTTTCCATAAAAGTAAGAATCTTATTCATCTCTACAGTCAATGCATCAACTTCGTTATCATGTATGGCTATCCTCGCCAAATCGGCAACTTTATGTACTGTTTGTTTGTCAATTTTCATCTTTTGTATTTTTTCGCTCAACATCTATGCATTCAGGCTATTCAATCGGCCTGCCTGGTCACTGTGGATGTAACTTACTATTAATTTTCTTAAATACTTCTTCCTTTAATGTATCAGCGCTATCTTCGCCCAAAGTTAAAGTAGAAATCGGTTCGTGCACAAAAATATCTCCAACACCTGGTCTGGTACCATATTTCATGCCATTATCCCACATCAACTTCCAAGCATTGATGATACTAACCGGAACAATCGGAATATTTTTCTCAATCGCTAAGCGAAATGGCCCATTTTTAAACTCTTGTAAAACGGGTGGATAGCTTTCATCAATTCTTCCTTCTGGAAAGATAATCAAGCTCATCCCCTTTTCTAAATTTTCACCAGCTTTTTTAAATGCCCTAAAGGCAGAGATTTTACTTTCACGGGATACCGCAATATCTATCGTTCTAAAAAAGATCCCCAATACTGGATTTTTCATCAATTCTTCCTTTCCCATAAAATGATATCGCCCTTTCGCTAAAAGACAAAAAATAATAATATCCAGATTAGAGGTATGATTTGCACAATAGATAAAGGTTTGTTTAGGATCCAACTTCTTCTCGAATTTAAAACTAAAGAAGATACCCACTAAAGCACTAGCTAAAAACGAGTGAATAGCCCTCATTCTATTTAAGAATAAATAAGATCGGGGATTTTTGCTAGCGAAGTAATAGAATGGCCAAAATAGAATGAAGAAAAACAGGATACAAAATAGGCAATAGACGAAATGGATCTTCTTGAGCAGTTTAATCATCATCGTAAAAATACAATATTCTATAGAAAGGAACAATAATTAGCTAATTATCAAATTAGCTAATTAGCTAATTGTTTTTTTTCATAATTTCGACCCATGATCAAAGAAACGGTTGTAAGCGGAATCCGCTCTACAGGAAACCTACACATTGGAAATTATTATGGCGCGGTAAAGAGCTTTGTGCAGATGCAGCACGAATACAATTGTTATTTTTTTATAGCCGATCTGCATTCTCTTACCACACATCCTACTCCGGCAGATTTACATGGCCATGTGAAACAGGTATTGGTTGAGTATTTGGCATGCGGCATCGATCCAGAAGAAACTACCATTTATATCCAATCTGATGTACCAGAAATTGCGGAACTCTATTTGTACTTAAATATGAATGCCTACAAGGGCGAGTTGGAACGCAGCACTTCATTTAAAGATAAAGTGAGGAGCAATCCCGATAATGTGAATGCCGGGTTATTGACCTACCCTGTATTAATGGCTGCAGACATCTTGATCCATAAAGCGGTTAAGGTTCCGGTAGGGAAAGATCAGGAACAACATTTAGAAATGGCACGTACGTTTGGCAATAGGTTCAATCGGCTTTATGATAATGATTATTTTCCTGAGCCTTTTGCTTTTACCTATGATAAAAATTTAGTTAAGGTTCCGGGATTGGATGGAAAAGGGAAAATGGGAAAATCTGAAGGAGAAGGAAATGCGGTTTACTTGTCGGATACCCCAGAAATTATTCGCAAAAAAGTGTCGAGAGCGGTTACCGACAGCGGGCCAAGCGAAGAAAATCAGGCAAAGCCAGAGGCGATACAGAATTTATTTGAGTTGATGAGAATTGTATCTTCAGCTGATACTTTAGCTCATTTTGAACATCAGTACAATACTATGAACATTCGTTACGGCGATTTCAAAAAGCAATTGGCCGAAGATATGATCATTACCACAGCTCCAATGCGTGAGCGGATCAATGAAATTGCGGCCGACACCTCCTATCTTCGCCAGGTGGCGAAACATGGCGCACTTAAAGCAAGGGAAAGCGCACAAAAAACAATTCGTGAAGTAAGAGAATTGATAGGATTTAAAAGTTTTTAATTACATTGCGTTAGGCGATTAGCGTCGAGCGTTACCCTAACGCCTAACGCCTAACGCAAGACGCAGAACTCACAAAATATGCACATAGCAATAGTTGGAAATATAGGCGCAGGAAAAACTACTTTAACAGGTTTACTGGCAAAAAATTACGGATGGGAAGCTTTATATGAAGCGGTTGACAATAATCCTTATCTCGAAGACTTTTATAGCGACATGAAGCGCTGGAGTTTTAACCTACAGATCTACTTTCTAAATAGTCGTTTCCAACAAATAGTAGAAATTGATAGTCATAAACGTAATGTGATCCAAGATCGTACCATTTATGAAGATGCACATATCTTTGCAGAAAACCTGCACGAAATGGGCTTGATGACTTCTAGGGATCATGATAACTATAAAGCAATATTTGGGAATATCACCTCGTTTATTAAACCACCAGATTTATTGGTCTATCTAAGAGCTTCTGTACCCACTTTGGTTAATAACATCCAACGTCGGGGTCGCGAGTACGAAGCCAGTATTAGAATTGATTATTTATCAAAGCTGAACGAAAAATATGAGGCATGGATTAAAGGCTATAATTTGGGTAAATTGTTAATTTTAGATAAGGATAGATTAGATTTTACGAATAATCCCGAAGATTTGGGCGCAGTAATCCAGTCGATTGAAGCTGAGATTAATGGCTTGTTCTAGTCAAGCGATAGGCGTTTAGCGAAAAGCGGTGGATCTCCAAAACTAAAGACATTAAATTACTTAACATGTCAGTCTGAGCGTAGTCGAAGACATCAATAAGTGGTGAACTATCCTTCGACTACGCTCAGGATGACAATAATTTTATAAAATTCTCAATGAAAAGCCTTGGCATTATTCCCGCTCGCTACGCTTCTACCCGCTTTCCGGCTAAGCCATTAGTTGATATTGCGGGTAAAACAATGATTCAACGGGTTTATGAGCAGGCAAAAAAGTGTGATTTAGATCATGTGGTAGTAGCCACTGATGATGAAAGGATTGCTAGGGTGGTACGAAGTTTTGGTGGCGAAGTGGTGATGACCGATACCAAACACCAAAGTGGTACAGATCGCTGTGCTGAAGTAGCATCGGCATTGCCTGATTACGAAATCGTTATAAATATACAGGGTGATGAGCCTTTTATAGATCCTCAGCAGATTTCGCTGGTAAAATCATGCTTTACCGATAAAAGCATCAGATTGGCTACACTGATTAAAGAAATTAACACAGACGATGAATTGTTTAATACAAATATTCCCAAGGTGGTAATTAATAGTAATCAACAAGCCATTTATTTTAGCAGGCACCCCATCCCCTACATCCGCAATGCGCAAAAACAAGAAGAATGGGTAAGCATGCATCAATTTTATAAGCATATTGGCATTTATGGGTACACCCGCGAAACCTTGTTAGAAATAACCACCCTATCCCCGTCATCCTTAGAGCTTGCCGAAAGTTTGGAACAGCTCCGTTGGTTAGAAAACGGGTATCAAATTCAAACAAAAGTAACCGGATTGGAAACCATCGCCATCGATACCCCAGAAGATTTAAAGAAAATTATTTTTTAGGATATTTTTTTATCTTCGAGGTAAATAAATCCTAAATGAAACTTCGCCATCTCCTATTACTCTTTGCTCTTTCGGTTTTCGTTGCTTGTAACTCATCAAGCAATAAAGTTGCACCACTACCTGAGAAAACAATCACCCATTCTTTTACGGATACGTTGCATTTAGATACTTTTAAAGTCGTTTTGAAGGGGAAAGATTCGAAAGACATGAGCTTGTTATTCACTATTCATAATTACAAAGGTCAACAAATTTACAAAGAGGAAATAAGGGCAGAAAAATTGCTTAAGAGTTATCTGGCAAGCGAGGATTTGAAAAAGGAAAACGACAAGATCAAATTTTTAAACGACGAAATTAATTTCTTTTTTGAAGAAGAGCATTTTTTAGTTCCTGCAATAACAGCAGAAGAAAAACCTGATAAAAATACCCCTGATAAAGGTTTCTATGAAGAATTAAAGCAAAACCAATTGAACGGTTTTTCGTATAGCTTAGGTAAGGACACCCAAATTTATATCGCCTGGTCTATCAAAGAGCAAAAGGTTAAGGTTTATTACAAGTGCTGTTAACCATTGCTTAATAAAAAATCAAATAAATTTACATCCGGGTTTAATCTTAATTTTTTGCGGAGGCGATAGCGGCTTACTTCTACGGCACGAGGGGTTATATTTAACAGCTGTGCAATTTCTTTAGACGACAGGTTCAGTTTTAAATAGGCACAAAGCTTCAGGTCGCTCGGACTTAAATTTGGGTATTTAATTTTGAGATGACTGAGAAAGTTAGCATGCACATGGTCAAAATGAATGGCAAATTGGTCCCAATCATTATCCAGCTTCTTAGCTTCGTTTAATAATCGGATTACTTTTTTTAAATCGTCTGCAGTGTCCTTACTGGAAGTTTGTTGCACCAAAGGTAAAAGTTCATCCCCAATCTTTGAAAGTAATTTCCCTCTTTGCACCAGGTGCATGGTTGCCGTGGCCAATTCTTTGTTCTTAAATTCTACATCTGCCTCTAATTGCTTCTTTTCTAGTTTGATGATCTGTTGCTCATTACGTTCGATCTCTAATTGGTGCTTCTGCCTTAATTTTGTCTGTTGCTTTTTGTGCTCCTTATCCTGGAACTTGATCAATTGATAAATCAGAAAAGCAAAAAAGATAAAATAGATGAAAATGGCCAAATTACTCCTGTACCATGCAGGTTTAATGGTAAAACTATAACTGATAGGCTTAGATTCATTGCCCAGATTATTCCTCGCTTTTACCCTGAACGTATAGTTTCCCTGGGCCAAATTGGTATAATCTTTTTCACTCTTACTGTTCCAATCAGACCAATCTTCATCATAACCTTTTAGCTGGTAACTAAATTCTATGTTCTCCCTTTGTTCAAACAGGGTTGATGCATATTCAAAATGCAAGGAATTGTATTCGTACGAAAGTTTCACCGGGTTATTGTTGCTCTTGGAGAAATAACCACCGAACAAAATACTATCTTTTTTACCTGATAATCTAATTTGCCCTAACAGCACATTGGGCTGATAGATATTGGCCGCATATTTTTTATAATCGATATGAATGAGGCCTTTATTGGCCCCAATAAATATATTACGGTCGTTGTAGGGATAAATATTCTCAAAACCTGCTACAATTTTTGAGGTTAATTCTGGCAGCTCAACGATAGAAAAATCATCTTTTCCTGATTTCTTTTTAAAATCAACTACCCCAACTTTTTTATTTGCTACAAACCAAATGTTACCTTGCTGGTCTTGATTAAGGTACTGAATAGAGAGTTGTTTAAAAATCGGCTTAAAAAAACTACTTGGATAAAATTTCTTTTTAGCATTATTATACTCATATATCCCATTGTAGGTTGCTGCAACAATTCTATTTTTAACCGAAAAGATGTAGTTGTATAAGGTTAAAGGTAGTCCGTCTGCCTTGGTTAGCAGGGTGGTTCTAATTATTTTAAGTCGATCGGGCGATAGGTCTAATTTATAGATCCCACGATAAGGGTGCGATGCCCACACACAATTTAGCTTTTGGTCTACAACAATAAACCGCAATGGCTCATTTAATGCAGATAAAACTCCCTTGGCCTTAAATACATTATCCTTATAGTTAATCAACTGTAGCCCCGTATATGTGCCAGCTACGATGTTGTTAGGCAGGCTATCGCGGGCCAGTCCAGCATAAAGCCAGGTCCCTAATCCCGTATACAATGGTTTTGCTGTAAAGTTGTCAATTACAGAAGCACCGTCTTCATTGGCCAAAAGCAAATGCTTATTAATTTCAGACAGGCCCCAGGTTTGTCCTTTAGAATTGCTTACTTCTGTAAATTTCCCTGGAGAGTTACTCAGGTCGTCTTGGGTAATTTGTAATGGTGCTGCAAAAACACCATTAGAAGTTCCAACGTATAACTTATTTCCAAAAATCCAGCTGGCATAGCTAGACACCTGCTTATTCCTGTCGGGATAGATGTGTTTGATTGCACTATTAAAAGCGATAAATCCAATCCCATCATCTAGGCCGAGCCACAAATTTTGATGCTGATCTAGTAAAACGCTTCTAATGTTACTATTATTCAGACCCTCTGCATAAGAAAATTGCCTTACAATATTCCCTTTTTTATCTACGATTAACAATGCAGAAGAGGTGGTGCCAAAAGCATACAGATGTGCATTGATCTGAATGGCCCCATTAATTCTTTCGTTGCAGAATATCCGGTCGTTAATTGTCTTTTTCTCAATTAATTTTTCGCCATGCAAAAGGAACAGACCATCTCTTAATGTCGTAATTAGTAACGTATCAGCACTATAGGGAAGAATGGAAGTAATCACCAAATTTTGGATTCTTTTATCCTTACACTTTATCACCCATTGGTTATTCCTTAAAACTTTAATTCCCATATTAAATTCTTGGGCAAGAACTTCCTGGTTTACAAAGCCTAGGTATACCCAAGATAACACACTAGGATATACTTCCATCCGATTATTTTTTAACCTAAAGATCTTATTTACAGTTCTAAAATAAACTTCATTGCCTTGGATGGCTATATCCCAAACATCCGGAAACTGCTTTTCATTTTTTGGAATACTACCTTTAAGTGAATGATAAATTAACACCCCATTCTGATCTGGATAGAAATAACCAATCTCGTCTTGCCCACCAATAAATATCCTTCCAATACGGTCTATTTTAACAGATCGAACTATTGTTTTATTGGGAGTTGGGTAGAGTTTCCAATAGGTTCCATTAAATGTTAATAAACCTTCGTTATTAGCGAAGTATAAAATTCCATTGTTGTCTTGTGCAATGCCCCAATTTTGTGTTCCGCCCTTGTAATCTAAACTGGTGTAGCTACTCACCTGCGGCAAACCAATTGGATCCTGGGCTTTGAGTAAAAAGCCATGCAAAAGCGAAAGCAATAAGAGCAATATCAATGATCTCATCTTGTTCAAGACAGTATAATATAATTGGTTAGCGTAATTAACAAATATTGTTTATTGAAGATAACAAATTTATCAATGTTGTAGTACAATATTGCGTATTCAAGTTGATTTTGAAGAAAAAAGTTGTTCTTGTATGGGTATTGTAGTGGGTAGATTTTTCATTATTACCCTATCACCCAATTATATTTGTTGTAACATGTTTGTGATTATCCCTGGCAAAGCCTAAAAACTTACAAACAGAATTAACCAAAATATAAACTTAATTTATTTGTTATGAAAGGAAAATTTACGTTCGTTATTTTGCTGTTTTCCCTATTTTTTTCGCTGAGTGTTATGGCTCAGGAAATTGATGTTTCGGGAAAGGTAACATCCAAAAGCGATGGCCTGCCCTTACCTGGGGTAACGGTAAAAGTTCAAGGGACAACTACCACGGTAGCTACCACTGCTACGGGAGATTTTAGGATACGCATTCCTAAACTAGGCTCCATTCTGGTTTTTTCCCAAATTGGAATGACCACCTTAACTGTTGCGGTTAACAGTACCGACCCAATCAATGTATCACTTGTTGATGATAGAAGCGATTTAGAACAAGTTGTTGTAGTGGGATATGGTACACAAAAGAAAAGTGTGGTTACCGGAGCCATTTCACAGGTTAAGGCTGCAGATTTAGAAAACATGCCCGTAACACGTATCGAACAATCGTTACAGGGCAGAACTGCCGGCTTAACCATTACCACAAGCTCTGGACAACCTGGCGATGGAGCAACCCTTCGCATTCGAGGTACCACATCTATCAATAATAGCGAAGCCTTATATATTGTTGATGGGGTTCAGGTTGGAGGTGGGATCGATTACTTAAACCAAGCTGATATCGAATCTATAGAGGTACTGAAAGATGCAGCCTCTGCTGCTATCTACGGTGCTCGGGCAGCCAATGGTGTTATAATCGTAACTACTAAAAAAGGTACCAGAAATGGTAAACTAAATGTAAATTACAATATATACCTAGGTAGCCAAGAGCCATCCAGAAAGCTAGATCTTTTAAATGCTACACAATATGCTACACTTTATAATGAAGCAGAGTTTGCTAAAACACCCACATTAACTACACCACGGTTTCCAAACCCTTCTCAATATGGAGTTGGAACAGATTGGCAATCAGCCGTTTTTAACAACAGTGCAAACATCCAAAACCATGAGCTTAGCTTGAATGGAGGTAACGATAAATCTACTTATTACAGTTCTTTTGGCTACTTTGATCAGGATGGTATCGTTGCTACAGACAATTCGAAATATAAAAGATTTACTGCCCGTTTCAATTCTGAACATCAATTGGCACGTGCAATTAAATTTGGCCAAACCATTGGCTATACACGTACAAATTCTGTTGGCGTGGGTACCAACTCAGAGTTCGGATCACCATTGGGAAGAGCCATAAACATTGATCCAATCACTCCAATAGTTGAAACCGATCCATTAAAATACAACGCAGCCCCTTATAGCACTAATCCCGTGGTGAGAAATGCGTCAGGACTGCCCTATGGAATCTCTCAATATGCACAATCAGAAATCCTAAATCCAATTGCTGCTTTAGCAGTTGCACAGGGAAATGGCTGGTCTGACAAAGTTGTTGGGAATGCATACATTGAGGCGGAGATTATCAAAGGACTTAAGATCAGATCTCAAGGAGGAGTTGATTTAGCTTTTTGGGGAAGCGAAGGGTTTACTCCTATCTATTTTCTAAACTCAATTAACCAAACCACGATCACTTCTTATAATAGAAACTCGAACCGAGGGCTATTTTGGTCGGTCGAAAATACGGTTAGCTACAATAAAGCTATTCAAAAACACAATTTAACTGTATTATTGGGTTATTCTGCTCAGAAAAATAGAGGTCAAACGCAAGGAGGATCAAAAGATGGTATTCCTGTTACGAATCTAAAAGATGCATCCCTACAGTTTCCAGTTGCACGAATTAATGATGTGTTTTATGGTGGCGAATACCTGAATACCCTAAACTCATTATTTGCCCGCTTAACCTATAATTACAATGAAAAATATCTATTTACAGGAATTGTAAGACGTGATGGTTCATCTCGCTTCGGACCAAACAACAAATATGGGTACTTCCCATCGGGATCTGCAGGATGGATTGCCAGTAGAGAAGATTTCTTCCCTCAAAATAAAGTAGTTACTTTCTTAAAGTTTAGAGGATCTTATGGAGTAACGGGTAACGATAACATTGGGGATTTCAGGTATTTATCTACTGTTAGTGGCGGAAGAAACTATACGTTGGGCACATCAGCGGGATTAAACAACGGTGTTAGTCCTGATGCGTTGTCAAATCCAGATCTGAGATGGGAAGAAACATCTTCTACAGACATAGGAATGGATGTTACCTTTTTTAATAACCTAACCCTAACCGCGGATTGGTATAAGAAAAAGACCAAAGGAATGCTATTACAGATCGCAGTACCAAGTTATGTGGGCAATACTGGTCCGATCGGAAATATTGCAGATCTGAGCAATACCGGTTTCGAACTTGAACTAGGTTACAACAAAAGAATTGGCAACTTCTCTTTCAGGGTAGCTGCCAATGGGTCGTTTGTTAAGAACAATATCGACTTTTTAGGAGAAGACAAACAATTCTTAGGAGGCCAAACCGTTACGCCACAGGCACTTGAAGTAACCCGCACCATGATTGGGCATGCCATAGGTTCATTCTATGGATTTAGAAGCGATGGTTTATTTCAAACCCAAGCCGATATCAATAATTATAAAAATGCAAGTGGCAATCCTATCCAACCTGCTGCTAAACCGGGCGACATTAAATTCTTGGATTTAAATGGGGATGGAGTAATTAGTCAGGATGATAGAGAAATTATCGGCGATCCTACCCCAGACTTCACCTATGGTTTTACTTTAAATGCAGGTTACAAAGGATTTGACATGGTATTATTGGGTCAGGGAATTGCAGGAAATCAGATTTTTAATGCCTTAAGAAGGTTTGATCTACCTAGTGCAAATTACACTACCGACATCTTAAACAGGTGGACCGGCGCCGGAACAAGTAATACTATACCAAGATTAACATTAGACGATACCAATAATAATTATAGCAGAGTATCGAGTATGTTCTTGGAAGATGGTTCATACTTCAGGGTAAAAGTGCTACAAATTGGTTATACACTTCCTTTAAAATGGGTTAATAGAGCCGGCTTAAACAAGGTAAGATTTTACTTGATGGCAAATAATTTATTAACCTTAACTAAATACAAGGGCTACGACCCAGAAATAGGTGGTGGAAGTTATGGTGTCGACCGTGGGTTTTATCCGCAGGCAAGAACCTATTTTGCAGGTTTAAATATTGGTTTTTAAAAAATAGCATGATGAAATATAAATATATACTATGTACGATCGCAATAGTTGCGATGATGCAAGCTTTTGTATCCTGTAAAAAGGACTATCTGGAGCTAACGCCAAAAGGTACTGCATTAGAAGATAATTTCTATAAAAATGAAACTGAGGTAATGCAGGGCGTGATTGCTGTTTACGATGTAATGCAATGGGGCACAACGGGTGGGTATACCATGAAAATGCCTTTGTTAAGTGCTGCTTCAGACGATTGCTGGGCAGGCGGTAGTAATGCTCAGGATCAACCTGGATGGGTTGCCTTCGATAATTTTAACATGGATTCGAGGGTTGGCCCACAGTCTGGCCTATGGTCTAAGAACTTTACCGGCATAAACCGAGCAAATTTAATCTTAGATAAGATAGAAAAATCAACAACCTTAAGTGCCCCTTTTAAAACTAGGGTTACCGCAGAAGCAAAATTCTTAAGGGCTTATTTTTACTTTGATCTGGTTCGTTTCTTCGGACGCGTACCGTTAATCACTAAAGTATTGGCCACGAGTGAGCTATACACGCAAACACAAGCAACCCCAGCAGCAATTTACGCACAGATAGAAAAAGACCTAAGGGAGGCTTATCCTGGATTGCCACCTACCATTGCCGCTGGCGAAAAGGGTAGGATTTCTATGGGTGCTGCAAAAGCCCAATTGGCTAAAGTATTGCTCTATCAAAATGACAATGCAAAATTGGCAGAAGCAATCACCTTGTTTGAAGACGTGAATAAGGTTGGTAATGCTTATGGATATGCTTTACTTCCTAATTATGCTGATATATTTAGTCCAGCAAACAAATTTAACGCAGAAGCAATTTTGGAAATTCCACATTCTAATAATGCTGCATGGTCTGATTGGGGCTGGATTAATGGTGGCGAAGGAAACGTTGGTACCCAGTTTATTGGTATGGATAGCTACAATGGTGACACCTATTCGAGCGGATGGGGCTTTTGCCCAGTTACCTTGGATCTGGTAAACGTATTAAAAACTGATCCACGTTTTGCGGCGTCTGTAATTGATGGTGCGGCACTAAAAGCTTTAGGCGCAACTTATAATGCTCGTTATCAGAACACCGATTATTTTATTAAGAAATACGCGCCATTAAAAGCATTTCGCTCAGCGAGTGGTGTTGCCGAACAAAATTGGCCAATTGATGAAATTGAGATAAGACTGGCCGATACCTATCTCATGCAGGCGGAAGCCTTGGTTAAAGCGGGATCCAATCCTACTAGAGCTAAAGAGTTATTGGATGCAGTAAGAGCGCGGGTTGGACTGGCCTCTATCCCAGCAACGTTGGATAATATTTATGCTGAGCGAAGATTGGAACTGGCTACTGAAGGTCATCGTTTCTTTGATTTGGTAAGAACAGGTAGAGCTTCAGCAGTTTTAGGTCCTGTTGGATTTAAAACAGGAAAAAGTGAGTATCTGCCTATACCACAATCAGAAATTGATGTTACTAAAGGAGGTATTTCACAAAATCCAGGTTATAATTAATCATTAAAAAAATGAAAACAATTAAAAATAGCATGAAAACATTAACCTGGATTGGGTTGTGTTCGGTAGTATTTCTACTGGGTTCTTGTAAAAAGAGCGAAACTACAGGGGAATTGGGAACCCCTCCTAACGCCAGTGAACTGGTTATCGTAGCTACCCCTACTGCTGCAAATCCGAACATCATAGATTTTAAAAGTTTATATAATGGTATTAATGCCAATTGGGATTTTGGAAACGGTACTACCGCAAACGGAAATGAAGCCCAATCTGGCTATCCTTTAGCGGGCACCTATACCGTTAAATTAACCGTTTTGGCTGCAGGTGGATCGGTATCCACCACTAAAACGATCACTATTGCAAATACCAATACCTCAATGCTGAGCGATCCTGCCTATACCCTACTTTCTGGCGGACTAACCGTGCCTGCGGGTAAAACCTGGGTGATCGATCAAACCCAGCCGGGACATTTGGGCGTGGGACCTATCACCTCTGGTGGACCAGATTGGTACCAAGCCGGGCCCAATGAAAAAAATGGAACTGGTTTCTATGATGATGAGATGACCTTTCAAATGAGTTCAACTGGTTTAAAATATACCTATGCCAATAATGGAACTACATTTGCCAATGCATCAAACGCTCCTGGAATTGGGGGCCCAGTGGGAAGTAATGACCCAACAGTTAATTACACCCCTCCCACAAATTTAACCTGGGTAGTTTCTAGTACTGGAGGCAAAAAGTACCTAAACATAGGTAATAATGGATTTATTTCGTATTACTTAGGCGTTTCGCAGTACGAGATCTTGAATTTAACAGCAGACGAAATGTGGCTAAGATCTGGTGATAAATCAAATGCGGGGAATGCATGGTACCTTAAGCTGATCAGGAAAGGATATGTTAGACCAGTGGTTCCACCAACATTAAAACCTATTCAAGCAGCTAATATTACAGACGATTTCCAAAGTACCGCAACAGTTACGTGGACAGCCGAAAACATGGATTATATCAGGTCTTATGATAATCCTTCAAAATTCCCTATCAATACTTCGGCAAAGGTAGGATACTACGAAAAAAGAACGGGCTCTGATGGGCAGTATGGAAACTTAAATGTAACCATGCCTTATCGTTTTGACCTGACCACTAAAAACAAGGTTAGGTTAAAAGTATTTTTCCCTGGAGCAAACGACTTTACTAAAGTAGCTGCACAGGTTTCTGTGAAGTTGCAAAACTCTTTACTTGGAGGAAACGCCTGGACCACTCAACTTGAAGTGATCAAGCCAATTACTGTAGCCCAATATGATAAATGGGTACAGTTAGAATTTGACTTTTCAGGCTGGTCTACACAAACTTTATATGACAAAATTGTGGTTCAGTTAGGCGGAGAAGGCCATCCAAACCCCGGTATTTTCTATATTGACGATTTCGAATTCAAATAAAATGCAATTACTGCCTGGTTAATTGCCAGGCAGTATTAAATTTAATTCCCATGATATTTAAAAAAATTAAAAAAGGATACTTTCTAATTGCGATCTCAGTTGGTTCTATCTTATCGTGCCAGTCCTGCTCCTCAAAAAAACAGGAAGAACCTATCATTACTCCTCCAGCACCAGTTGTGGTTGAAGACAAACATTGGAGTTTTGAAAGTACACCCACTTGGGCCGAAGAATTTGATTATACGGGTTTACCCTTAAGTTCAAAATGGGACTATGATCTAGGAGGATCAGGATGGGGCAATAACGAAAAACAATATTACACCAATGTACTTGCGAATGCCAGCGTAGCTGATGGAAAATTAGCCATCACCGCAAAAAAAGAGAGCATGGGTGGTATGGCCTATACATCGGCCCGTTTGGTAACTCGTAATAAGCTCGACTTCCTGTACGGCAGAATCGAAATAAATGCCAAATTACCCACAGGTAAAGGTACTTGGCCTGCAATTTGGATGTTACCAACAGACCGTGCCTATGGAGATTGGCCAAAATCTGGTGAAATAGATATTATGGAACATGTAGGCTACGATCAGAATAATGTGCACTTTACAACCCATACCGAAGCTTATTATTTTAAGATCAATACCCAAAAAACAAGTACCAAAATGATCCCAGATGCAAGTACTGCTTTCCACAAGTACCGCATGGATTGGACACCCTACGCTGTGAGGGGATATTATGACGATGTACTCGTATTTGAATTTGCTAACGAAGGTAACGGATACAAAGTTTGGCCATTTGATAAACGGTTTCATTTATTGCTTAATTTGGCCGTTGGCGGCGATTGGGGTGGTGCACAAGGAATTGATGATACTATTTTCCCTCAGAAGATGGAAGTCGATTATGTGAGATATTATAAAATGATCGAAAAATAAGTAATATAAAGTCAACTAACCTTAAATTAACCCTTTAATGCCCTGGCAGTGCTGGGGCATTTTTTTCGCTTAGCGGATGATATCCTAATTTCATGCCTGTAAGTTTAGCTCTTGGTCATGGTCAATGGTCCATAGTCAAGTGCTTGGATTCATAGTGAATATCACATAAAATATCGTTGTCATAGTCATTATTTAACTAGAAATTTAAAGCAATCAAAATTGCGGTTAATTTTCAACAGGGATGCTAAAACTGAAAATCTCATTGCTATATTCTTTGAAAAATATGTAATGGCATTTAAATTTGAAAAGTTAGAAGTTTGGAAAATCTCGTTAAAACTATCCAATGAGATTGATTTATTAGCAAAGGGATTTCCAAAAATTGAGTTGTTTAGTTTGACAACTCAAATTAAAAAAGCTGCAGATTCAGTTAATCTCAATATAGCTGAGGGATGTATGGGACAATCAAATGCAGAATTTTCTAGGTTTTTAATTTATGCAGGGCGTTCTGGTTTGGAGGTTGTAAGCTGTTTATTTATGGCTTTAGATAGAGTGTATATTTCTGATTTGAGATTTAGAGAATTGTACAATTCTTATGAGCATCTCTGTAAGATGATCTCAAAATTAAAGAACTCGTTGAAATAGTTAAGTTCCTCCTTTTCCATAAGACCTCGCTCTATTAATAAAAGCCATAACGATATGTTAAACTTTTTTTGGCATCTGTCTCCTTCAATTCCTTATTTTCCGTAACACCCTATGCATCACATCTATCGTCTATCGTCTATCGACCATGGTCTAATAATTTATAAATTTACGTTCATACATGAGATTTTTGTGTAGCTTTGTACCCCGTACAAAAGCAATTAAAAAGGCATAAACCTATTTAATTTCACAAACTCACAAACATGACTAAGTATATTTTTGTTACGGGCGGTGTTACTTCCTCACTAGGTAAGGGCATCATTTCCGCTTCATTAGCCAAACTTTTACAATCAAGAGGATATCGGGTAACCATCCAAAAATTTGATCCTTATATCAATATTGATCCGGGGACTTTAAATCCGTATGAGCACGGCGAATGCTACGTTACAGAAGACGGCGCCGAAACCGATTTAGACCTAGGTCACTACGAGCGTTTTCTTAATACCCCTACTTCTCAAGCCAATAACATCACCACTGGTCGTATTTATCAAAACGTAATAAATAAAGAGCGACAAGGCGATTATCTAGGTAAAACCGTTCAGGTGGTACCACACATTACCGACGAAATTAAGCGCAACATGCGTATTTTGGGTGATTCTGGTAACTATGATATCGTAATTACCGAACTAGGTGGAACTGTAGGCGATATTGAATCTTTACCTTTTATCGAAGCTGTTCGTCAGTTTAAATGGGAAGAAGGCCCAACCAATGCTATTGTTATCCACTTAACACTTATTCCGTTTCTTGCGGCAGCTGGCGAGCTAAAAACCAAACCTACACAGCATTCGGTAAAAGCGTTATTAGAATATGGCATCCAGCCTGATATTTTGGTTTGTAGAACTGAGCATCACATTAGTATGGATATCCGTAAGAAAATTGCCTTGTTCTGTAATGTAAATGTAAATGCAGTAATCGAATCCATTGATGCTTCATCAATCTATAGCGTGCCATTGTTAATGATGAAGGAGCAATTGGACAAAACCGTACTGAGCAAACTAAAATTACCTTCTAAGAATGAGCCCGATATGGAAAGCTGGAAAGATTTCTTGGGACGATTAAAAAACCCAACTGCCGATGTTAAAATCGGATTAGTGGGCAAGTATGTAGAACTTCCCGATGCTTATAAATCAATAACAGAAGCATTTATTCATGCGGGTGCAAAAAATGAGTGTAAAGTTAGAGTAGAATATATTCCCTCAGAAAGTATTTATCCAGACAATGTAAAAGAAAAATTGGGTCATTTACAGGGAGTTTTGGTTGCTCCAGGGTTTGGAAGCAGAGGAATTGAAGGAAAAATTGAAGCCATAAAATATGTAAGAACGCAAGAAATTCCCTTTTTTGGTATCTGCTTAGGAATGCAATGTGCAGTAATCGAATATGGAAGAAATGTATTGGGACTTAAAAATGCAAATACTTCAGAAATAGATGAAAATGCCGAACATCAAGTAATAAATATGATGGAAGAGCAAAAGAATATCACCCTTAAAGGTGGAACTATGCGCTTGGGAGCCTATCCTTGTGATATTAAAAAAGGAACAAAAGCCTTCGCTGCTTACGGAAAACAGCACATTACCGAAAGACATAGACACCGCTACGAATTTAATAACAGTTATTTAAAGCAATTTGAAGATGCTGGGATGATCGCATCAGGTATTAATCCAGAGAGTAATTTAGTAGAGATTATTGAGCTAAAAAACCATCCTTTTTTCGTTGGTGGACAATTTCACCCAGAATTAAAGTCAACAGTTGCAAATCCTCACCCACTTTTTGTTAAATTTGTCGCCGCTGCAATGGAGCGTGCCAAAAAGAAACAACTTGTTTAACAAAAGCAAATCACCCTTTTTGATTACAGTGGCACCACCAGCCGCTAAAACAACATAATGATAGATGAAATTAATACAAAGTTTAAAATAATATAATGGATAGAAATACTTTCACAGGTCTGTTCCTGATCATGGTAATATTAGGAGCGGCATTCTTTTTTATGCCTAAGCCAGATCCGGCCGAAATGAAAAAGCAGCAGGCCTTAATTACCGCCGACTCTCTAAAGAAAGCAAACGCTGGAAAACCTGTAACTACAGCGCAATCAACCACAGTAAATACTCCAAAACAACCTGATTCTATTGCATTACAAGGCCCGTTTGGAGGCAATATCAATGGAACAGCTACAACATCAGTGTTAGAAAATGATAACCTAAAATTAACATTCACTAATCTTGGAGGTAGAATTTTATCGGTTCAAGTCAAAAAAGAACATACCTACTATGGAAAGCCAGTGATCTTATTTGATGGGTATGACAATAAATTTGGCCTAAATCTAATTATTGATGGAAGAACCATAAATACCAATACGCTTTATTTTACGGCCACACAAACCGCATCTAGGCTATCTATGCGTGCAAATTATAGTGCTGACAAATACATCGAGTTTGTTTACGACCTTCAACCAACAGGAAATAATGTTGGATTTAATATTAACCTAAATGGTTTAAATCAGGTTGTACAAGGAAACACCATTACCTTAAATTGGGAAACCACCTTGTTACAGCACGAAAAAACGGCCAAAAAAGAGCAAGAACATGCCGCACCCTACTATAAATACGTAGAAAAAAATCCCGACCATTTAGGCATGGGAGGTGATAAAAAAGAAGACCTAAAAGATGGGAAAGTAGAATGGTTTTCATTTAAACAACAATTTTTCTCAGCAGTACTCGTTCCTCAGATCCCTTTTGAGAAAGGTAATCTAGAAGTTAAGGTCTTAACGGATACTGGAAAAGTAAAATGGTACGGTGCAAATATGCAACTACCCTATAACCAACTTGCTGCGCAAAGCTATGCCATGAAATTTTATTTCGGCAACAACAAATTCGATAACTTAAAAGCACAAGGTCAAGGAATAGAGAAACAGGTTGATATGGGTTATTTCCCGTTAAAATACATCAACCGTTTTATTGTGTTACCGGTATTCCAGTTCTTGGAAGGATTTGGTTGGGGATACGGATTAATCATCTTGGTATTAACGATTTTGTTAAAAGTTGCCATGTCGCCACTAACCTATAAATCTTATATCTCTATGGCCAAGATGAGAATCTTGAAACCCGAAATGGATGAGATTAAGGCGAAGGTAGGTGATGATAACCAACAACTTTTGCAACAAGAATATTTAAAACTCTATAAACAGGTTGGGGTAAACCCACTCGGGGGATGTTTGCCCATGCTATTGCAGTTACCTTTTGTAATGGCGTTCTTCTTCTTCTTCCCTAACCTATTCGAACTAAGAGGCGAGAGTTTCCTGTGGATGAGAGATCTTTCTACGTATGATGATTTCATTAAGTTTGGGTTCACCATTCCAATGATAGGTGATCACTTAAGTTTGATGTGTATACTAATGACCATATCGACATTAATCTATACCTATTTTAATAATCAGATTTCAGGAGCTACTGGGCAAATGAAATACATAGGATACATAATGCCCATCATTTTCTTAGGAGTATTAAATAGTTATCCGGCAGGATTAAATTATTATTATTTCTTGGCTAACATGTTAACTTTCTTGCAACAGTATTTGATTAGGAGAATGGTTAATGATGATAAGATTCATGCTATTTTGCAAGAAAACAAGGCAAAACCTGCTAGTGAAAAGAAAAAATCGAAGTTTCAATCACGTTTAGACGATTACATGCGTACACAAGCTCAGGCTAAAACGCAAGAAAAGAAAGGTAAGTAGAGCGTTTGGCGATAAGCGTTAAGCGTTATACAAGAAAGCCGCGGATGTGCAGATTAACTGCAAACTGCGGCTTTTTTAATGTGATATTGTATGATTGTGGTATGGCTAATGAACCTCGCCATACAATTTAATCTCTAAGAGAGCCCTTTGGGCCAATCAGCCAATACAACAATTTTAATACACATCATTGAATTGTCCATAAATTTTACAATTTTTAGGCCTCGATACCGCCAAAGCTCAAAAACTATTTTTAAATCAATCTATATATTCTGATGAAAAAAAAATTAACCTTTCTTTTTTTATTATTTGCAACTGTAGCATACGCTCAAAAAAAACCGTTGGATCATACTGTTTATGACACTTGGGAAGCTGTAGGAGCAAAACAACTATCAAATGATGGCCTTTGGGCAGCTTACCAAGTAAACCAGCAAGAAGGTGATGCAAATTTATACTTCCAAAATAGTGTCACGGCTCAGAAAATTAAGATCTCAAGGGGATCGCCTATAACTGGGCCATTATCTGGGGCAAACGGAATGTTTCTGTTTAGTGCCGATTCTAAATTTGCCGTCTTCGCCATTAAACCATGGTTTAAAGACACCAGATTAGCAAAAATTAAGAAGAAAAAACCAGAAGAAATGCCAAAGGATTCATTGGGGATAGCTAATTTAACAACTTTAGCCATTACTAAAATTCCAAGAGTAAAGTCTTTTAAATTTCCAGAAACTGGGATGCCAATTTTAGCATATAATCTAGAGAAGGCCCCTGATACAAGTAAAAGGATAAGGCCCGGTGCTCCTGGTACAGAAAATAAAAATGATGGTGATTATTTAGCAGACGACGACCTTCCTGGAAGTGCATCAAAAGAAGGGTCAGATCTTGTTGTGAAGAATTTAGCAACAGGCGTAGAACGTACCTATAAATATGTGATCGACTATGCGTTTAGCAAAGACGGCAAACAACTCGTGTTTGCGTGTACGGGCTCAAAAAAAGAAAAGTCAGCTCCACAGGGCGTGTTCCTGTTAAATACTGAAACCGCTGTACTTAAAACCCTGGTTAAAGGCAGAGGAAATTTCAAGGGTTTCACTTTCGCAGAAGATAGCGAACGCTTGGCATTTTTGGGCGAAACAAGTCCTGAAAAACAAGAAATTAAAGACTTTAATCTTTATTATAACTCTATAACTTTAGATACCGCACAGGTTTTGGTAGACAAAGATATGATAGGCATGCCCGAAAAATTTAGTGTTAGTGGCGACGGCAGGGTTTCATTTAGTAAAGATGGAAGCCGATTATTTTTCGGCATTGCCCCGATCAAAAAACCTAAAGATACCACCTTGGTAGATTTCGAAAATGCAAAACTTGACATTTGGGGGTATAAAGACGATTATTTGCAGCCAATGCAGTTGAAAAATGCTGATCGTGAACTTAAGAGAAGCTATTTAACCACCATTGATATCTATAGCGCAGACCCTAAAATTGTGCCCTTAACAGACTTAAAACTGCCTGAAGCGAGTATCGTAAATGAAGGAAATGCAGGATATGTATTAGCTTCAACAGATTATGGTAACCGTATCCCATCCCAATGGACGGGGGGCGCTATTCGCGATTATTATTTGGTTGATGTAAAAAATGGAACACGTAAGAAAATTATAGAAAGTTTAGATGGTAATGCTTCTGCATCGCCCGATGGCACTTACATTTTATATTACGATAAGAAAACCATGGTTTGGAAAACTTATCAGGTTGCTACCGGAAAAATCACGGTTTTAAATACCGGCATGACCGTTAAATTCTACGATGAAGAAAATGATGTGCCTGACGAACCAAATAGCTATGGCTTTGGCGGGTGGACCGAAGAGGATAAAGCAGTACTGTTATATGATCGCTATGATATTTGGCAATTTTCTCCAGATGGAAAATCGGCACCAAAAAACCTTACAAATGGATTTGGAAGGACTAACGGTATTACGTTCCGGGTAGAACGCACCAATCCCGATTTTAGATTTTTTACCAAAAAAGATGTACTCTGGTTAGATGCGTTTAACAATAACACGAAAGAAACTGGATTTTATCGTAAAGCGATTAACGATAACAAAGCCCCAGAATTAGTGGTAATGGCTCCGTTTAAATATTCGAATTTAATCAAAGCCAAAAATACAGAGGATTATATCTTTGATAAAGGCAATTATGTAAATTCTCCAGATGTTTATATCTCGAAAGACTTGAAAATTGCTACAAAATTAAGTAGTACCAATCCCCAACAAGCTAATTACAACTGGGGGACCGCAGAATTGGTGAAATGGACTACGCCAAAAGGATACAAATCCGACGGTATTTTGTACAAACCAGAGAATTTTGATCCTACCAAAAAATACCCAATGATAGTTTATTTCTACGAGAAATTATCAGAAGGACTTTACAGCTATAACGCCCCTGCTCCTACACCATCACGTTTAAATATTCCATTTTTTGTGAGCAATGGATATTTGGTTTTCGCACCTGATATTAGCTACGAAACCGGTCACCCCGGTAAATCTGCAGAAGAGTTTATCAATTCTGGTGTCGAAAACTTAAAGAAAAATGCATGGGTTGATGGAACAAAAATCGGAATCCAGGGACAAAGTTGGGGAGGTTATCAAGTTGCACATCTTATTACGGCAACAAACATGTATGCTGCAGCTTGGGCGGGTGCTCCGGTAGTAAATATGACCTCTGCCTATGGTGGAATTCGTTGGGAAAGTGGAATGAACAGACAGTTTCAATATGAAAAGACACAAAGCAGAATTGGTGCTACCTTATGGGAAAAACCAGAGTTGTATATCGAAAACTCGCCATTATTTAACCTGCCAAAAGTAACTACGCCCGTAGTAATCATGAGTAATGATGCAGATGGAGCGGTGCCATGGTACCAAGGAATTGAAATGTTTACTGGGCTAAAACGATTGGGCAAACCGGTTTGGCTGTTAAACTACAATAACGAGGCGCATAATTTAGTGCTCCGTCAGAATAAAAAAGACATTCAAATTCGTGAACAACAGTTTTTTGACTATTATCTAAAAGGGGCAAAAGCACCGGTTTGGATGGTTGGTGGTATTCCAGCAACCGAAAAAGGAAGGACATGGGGATTTGAATTAACGGATGAGAAACCTTAAAAAAGACTTTCTAGGTTTAAGAAACTTCGAAAGTTTGCTCCAAGATCACCATAATTTTAAAGAGAGCCGGTTGAAAGACCGCTTTTTTAAACATCAGGATATCCTCTCCCTTTTAAAAGGTTTATCAGCGGATTTTGAGATCAAGGAAATTGGGAGTTCTGTAAATGGTCTTAGCATTAACCTGATAAAATGGGGCAAAGGCAAAACCAAAGTATTTCTTTGGAGCCAAATGCACGGGGATGAGGCCACTGGAACCATGGCACTCTTCGATTTGTTTAATTTTTTGCAAAGTGAAAACTCAACTGTAAAACTGTTAACTGACAACTGTCAACTGTTTATCATCCCCATGGTAAATCCTGATGGAGCAGCCGTATTTACTAGAAGAAATAGTCAACAGATTGATATTAATAGAGATTATCTTCAATTGGCAACCCCAGAAGCACGAATTTTAAAGCAATGCAGAGAGGATATCAATCCAGACTTTGGATTTAACCTTCATGACCAAATTACCTTATGGAGTGTTACCGGAAGCTTAAAACCTGCTACTTTATCTTTCTTAGCGCCTTCGGCCGATGAAAAACTGAGCATTACCGAAACCCGAAAAAAAGCGATGTTGGTAATTGCTGATATGTTTAAGCAGATGGATAAAATTTTGCCCCACCATATCGGATTGTTCAAAGATGAATATGAACCCAGGGCATTTGGCGATAATTTTCAGGCTGCCGGAACATCAACTATTTTAATCGAAGCAGGAGGATACTCGAATGATTTTGAAAAACAGGAGATTAGAAAGCTATATTTTGGAGCAATGTTATCAGGTTTAATTTCAATAGCAACTAAAACCTATAATGAACAAGACTTAACGCAATATTTTAAAATTCCTCAGAATAGCAAGCAGATCTTTCATATTCTGATTGATAACCTATTGTTAAATGGGATTACAGTAAGCGTTGGTATAAATTATGATGAATTTCCATTGACTGATGGAACAGGCACATTTAAAACGTACCATATCGAAGATGTTGGCGATCTGAGTTTCTGTGAGGCATATGATAAATATGATGCCACCTCTGCCCTGCTCACAGGAGAAATCGTGGTTTTTAAAAATGCGCATTTCGAGTTGGAGATAGATGGAAAGTTGATTTTATCATTTAACAATGGAGAATTACTTTAAAAAAATACTACATTCAAATAAAAAATAAAAGAAAATGGCATTAAGTAGGATTTGGAGTGCATTTATAATCGTCGCTATTTTGGTGGCTACCTATCAAATGTTAGTTTCAGATAATGGTAAAGGCATGTACAGCCGCATGGTTGTAGGCAAACAAGGTGATACTTCTCATACCACAATAATCGACAGTACTAAACTGGCCCCCACTATAATTACTGCCATTTCAAAAAATAAAATATATAAATCAAGTGAAATTAGTTACGCCAAAAATTCAAAAAACGAATACATTTCTTATCATGAACAAGGTAGTGATGGGGTTATAGCAACCTGTTGGAACGCAGTTGATCTTTGCTTAAAACTGATTGGGGTTTTGGCCCTATTTATTGGGTTAATGAGTATCGCCGAAAAAGCTGGAGGAATTAGGCTACTCTCTCGCATTGTTGGTCCATTTTTCTCTAAACTTTTTCCTGAAATTCCAAAGGGACATCCTTCTATGGGCCATATGATCATGAATTTTTCTGCCAATTTATTGGGACTAGATAATGCTGCAACACCATTCGGACTAAAAGCAATGGAGAGTTTACAAGAACTAAACCCCAACAAAGAAACTGCAAGTAATTCGCAGATTATGTTTTTATGTCTTCATGCAGCTGGGTTAAATCTTATTCCGGTAAGTGTGATCGCAATTAGAGCAACAGCAAATGCTACAGATCCAACTGATGTGTTTATTCCATGCCTAATCGTGACGTTTGTTGGTACGATTGCGGCGATGCTAATTGTTTCATTTAAACAAAAGATTAATCTGCTCCAACCTGTTATTTTGGGCTGGATTTTAGGTATATCAATAATAATAGCACTCTTGGTGGTGTATATTACTTCATTAAATACTGATGGAATTAAATTATTCTCAGGTCAGTTAAGTAATGGATTGATATTATTGGTGATTCTATTAATAGTTTTAGGAGGCATTTATAAAAAAATAGACATTTTTGATGCCTTTGTAGAAGGAGCTAAAAATGGGTTCGAAACGGCTGTTAAAATTATCCCATATTTAGTTGGGATGCTTGTTGCCATTAGCATGTTACGTACAAGCGGAACATTTGACGTAGTAATTATGGGAATCAAGCAATTCTTTGTGATGCTGGGTGCCGATACCCGTTTTGTAGATGCATTGCCTACTGCATTAGTGAGGCCTTTAAGTGGAGGCGCCGCACGTGGGATGATGGTAGACGCGATGACAACCTATGGTCCTGATTCTTTTGCCAGTAAACTATCAGGTGTCTTCCAAGGGGCAGCTGATACTACTTTTTACGTTATTGCAGTTTATTTTGGCTCTGTAAGCGTAAAAAATACCAGATATGCTATTGGCGCCATGCTGTTGGCCGATTTGGTAGGTGTGTGTACTGCTATTGGTTTGGCTTACCTATTCTTTGGGTAAAAGGATTGCACAGATATAAATGATTACACAGATTATTAAAGATTACACAGATTTTGGAGCCAAGCTTTCGAATGGCGCAAATGTAAATCCTTCTAAAGAAAAATTATATATATTGTTAAGCGAAATTAAGCAACTCCCAACTCTAAACTCCCGACTCAAGCGTAATTTGCTTCCTGTGGAACAGCTATTTTGCCGATAATCTGATCTAAAACCGTGGGATCTAAATTTGTAAATTTTGATGAGTACCATTTTTCAGACTTATCATCTAACCAGATGCAGAACGAATGGCAATCTTCTAATATTACGGCGTAGGTTAAATGAAATTCATCGTGAATTCGCATACAGAACCCGTTAAAGGTCTTTCCTTTAACATCAAATTGGAGGTCTAAATAATCGTTCAACATGGTTTTAGGTTTTAGGGTTATATCATAACAAAATGATTACTCCTTTGTTTGCTTAAAATCAAAAAACGTAGAGAGTAGGGTTGTAATTTTCACCTGATAAATTTCATCTAATGAGCATTCTAAATTTGTTGGTCTGAGCCTAGTCGAAGACTTGTTATGCCTTTGAATACCCTCGGGGTGACAGCTGTGGGAAGCCCTTCAAGTATTTGCGGATAGGCCTTGCTTATTGCATAATTTCTGAAAACAATCGATAAGAATGCAACCTTGCGTCATGATCATAAATATGTGAGGTTGCCATAATCTCATTAATTTGCGTTTGATCGATAAACGAACTAAGCTGATCTTTTAATTTTGCCCGTCCTCCGATAAAAGCGATGGCCAGCATTTGGTTAACTGCCTCTTCCTCCATCCTATCCCAAATTTGATCCATACTTGGGATTGGTGGCTGCAATAATCTACGTTTGCCGGTAACAATACCCATAAATAATTGCTTAAGAGATGTTGCTAATTGTTCGGCTTCTTTATCTGTATCTGCAGCAACAACGTTAACGCATGCCATTACATACGGCTTTGCAAGGGTTGCTGATGGGCGAAAATTTTGTCGATAAATTTGAATTGCCTCCATGAAATAGGTCGGCGCGAAGTGACTGGCGAAAGCATAAGGCAATCCGTAAGAAGCAGCCAAATGTGCGCTGTCTGTGCTTGAACCCAAAATCCATATGGGCACCTCTGTTCCTTCGCCTGGAATGGCCCTTACTTTGCTCTCGCTATTGGCATGGGATAAGTATCGTTGCAGTTTGAGCACATCTTGTGGAAAGTTGTGTGGCGCTGAAAACCGTTCCCCTCTAATTTCCATCGCAGTTAACTGGTCTGTCCCAGGTGCTCTGCCCAACCCTAAATCGATCCGATTTGGGTATAGGGTTGCCAAGGTTCCAAATTGTTCTGCTACAATTAAAGGAGAATGATTTGGCAGCATTATACCTCCAGAACCTACGCGTATGGTTTGAGTATGCCCAGCGATATGCCCAATCAGGACAGATGTTGCCGAGCTGGCCACACTAATCATGTTATGGTGCTCTGCCAACCAATAGCGTTCGTACCCTAATGCCTCTGCATGCTGCGCAAGTGCAACACTATTTTTAAAGGTATCTGCTGGGGTTTTATCTTGAATTACTGTAGCTAAATCTAATACAGAATATGGAATTTTCATGCCTCAAAGATAGACAGAAAATGAGTACAAAGATTTTCGCTTCGCGGATGATTACACAGATTTGATGATTACACCCACGCCTACCGGCAGGCAGGGATTTTAAGTTAACTGGTATGTTTCAAATCATTCACCTTCCACCTCCATCTTCCCTGCCTGTCCGGCAGGCAGGCATCTTCCATCTTCCATCTTCCATTTTACATATTAATCTTAATCTTCTTTTCCCTCAATCAAACTATTTCTTCCTTTCGGGATGTCTTCACTAAAGGGACCATCAGAAGGCAAAGATTGATCTTTAGCAGCATACTTTCCATCGATAATTAGGTTGCTATTATCGTCTGTATCAATTTCTTCGTTGGTTTTTCTCGACACAGGATTGATCTCATCCCCCTCTGGGTTATTATTTTTATTTACCATGATATAGAATTTATAACTATAAGGAGAGTTTAAGCAAAAAGGTTTTAAAAAATTTAACGGTCTGCAAACATTATAGATATCAATACGGTTTAGTTGATATGGAGATGATTTTCATTTTAGCTGTTCCTGTAGCATGTATTGCTTGGACAATTACCAAGGAAGAAGTTTTTAAAGAGATCCGAGAATTTTGCATTGGCAAATCTGTTAACTGCAAAAAAATCTATGAACGGAAGTTCTTTTACCTATTTACCTGCGAATACTGTTTCAGTCATTACGTAACCGTTCTGATCTTATTAATGACCAAATACACCTTGATCTATCCCGGTTGGCGAGGTTACATCTTAGCTGGATTTTCTATAGTTTGGATAGCCAATGTTTACATGAGTTTGTATAATCTGATCAGAATTGATCTTAAAAAACTTAAAATCACTGCCAAAAAAGAAGAAGAAGAGCTAAACGGTAAGTCCTAAGTCGGTAGTCGGATTAACTAAAAGTTACCACTACCAATAGATATTACTTTATAAAAGCGTTATACAAGGAATTTGCGGATTCCTTTAAGGCCGCACAAAAAGTATCTTTATAAACGGGATTACAACCATTTGTGATTACAACGAATCCGAATTTTTCTTTAGGATCGAAGAACATTACGCTGTATAGGCCATAAGCTGAACCAGTATGCCCAACCATGGTTTTACCTGGAATGAGCTGGTCGGAGATCCTAAGGGCCAAGCCATAATTTTCTTCATCAGAAAGTTTGGTCTGCATCGTTTTTGAGCTTTTTTTAGAAATGATCCTTCCCTTTTCATACTTTCCGTAATTCATATGCATGGTCATATACTTGGCTAAATCTGTAGCAGAAATTTTCATTCCGCCGGTTGGCGAAAAAATAGGTGTGCTGTAACCCATGGTATAATTTTTTATTTCTTCAGAACGTGGATTATAGGCAGCAAGCGCGGCGGTAAAATTTTGTGTCTTGGCATCATATTCATACAAGGTTGCAAAGCGGTTTTTGTCTAAGGAATCAACGCAATATCCCGCGTAGAGTCCTAATGGATCTAAAATATGGTGCTTAACATACTGATCAAAACGTTCGCCAGAGATCTTTTCTATAATCGTCCCCACCATGTTAAAATTTAGATTACAATATTGGTATCCCGCACCTGGGGCATAATCATTATAACATTTGGCCCAATTTGGGTTTTTATCAGGGTTAATTACATCTAGGTAAAAATATCCTTCGCTATCGTTAATGCTCGATGTATGGGAGAGTACCATTTTTAGGGTGATTATCGCATCCGGAAATTTAGGGTTACGTACTTTAAAGCCTACCAAGTTACTGAAATCATCACTTAACGATAGCTTTTTGGCTTCTACCAATTGCATTATTGAGGTTGAAGAAAATGATTTTGAAATAGAAGCAATTCTAAATAGCGTTTCATCGGTAAGTGGTGTGTTGGTTTCTATGTTTTTTAATCCAAACGAATGAGTATATACTATTTTTCCTTCCTTAACCACTGCAACAGCTAATCCAACAACACTGCGCAGTTTCATTATTTCTTGGATTTCGGCTTCTGCCTTTTCGGCTTGCGCAAAGCAACTTAAGGAAATAGAAAAAAGGAATAATAGGATTAGTCCTGACTTAAAAGTGTTTAAATTATGCATTGGAATTTATTGAATGTACACATGAAGACATAAAATAGCCCTGATTTATGGCAATCATTAAATGTCGCGATTAAAAGAGTAACATCAAAAATTATTCGAACAATTAAAACGTGCCTACAAATTGTACATTTAATGGCCTTGACGGCGGTAAGTACGGAAATGGAAAATGAATTTTGAGCCCTAGCGGAGGATACAAGGCAAAAAGACTAAAGCATTGATTAAGCAAAGTTTTATCTGCTTTTAGCTTTAGTCTTTTTGCTTTCATCTTATTGTCTGGTGCTGTCTACAGGAACGGTAGTAGATGAGGTATCTACAACATTGGTGTCGACCGTAGATGAGGTTGTTATCGTAGTGTCAACCATAGCAGAATCAGTAGTTCCGTCATCATTTTTATTGGACCCACATCCTGCAAAAGCAAAACCTGCAATGGCGAGGATAGTTAATAATTTAATTTTCATTCTTTTTGGATTAAGTATATAATTTAGTTTCTTTTAGGTATTAAATAGTTTCTATGCTAAAAGGTTTTATCTTTTATGAGGTTTATAGTGGGAACATCTGGAATAGTATCTTGGCATAAACAAAAAATCCCATAGCGATTACTATGGGATTCGATTTATCTACCTTAAACTAAAAAGCCGATCCACCAGTTTTCTCGTCTTGGTCTAGGCCATCTTCGTCGTCATCAAATTGGCTTGTTTCATCATCTTCAGAAAGTTCATCTTCTTGATCGAAGTTTGACGATTGACCATAATTTGAAGCAGAATCAGCATTGCTTCCGCTCATTTGACCATTCTCGTTAGTGAACCCCCTATCCTGATTGTTTCCTACTCCGGATTCACTTGAGTTATTACCTTGTTGGCCAAATTGGCTGCCGCTCTGTTGAGAGTTAGACTGTTGACCCTGTGAAGCCTGGCTATCTTGTTGGTTCTGCCAATCGCTTCCTTGAGATTGTTGTCCACCTTGATTTTGTTGATTTTGCTGGCCTTGCTGGTTTTGCCAATCGCTTCCTTGGGATTGTTGTCCACCTTGATTTTGTTGGTTTTGCCAATCGACGCCCTCTTGGTTAGAGGTGTTTTGATTTTTTGACTGGTTTTCGCCCATGCCAGATTGATTAGAGCTTTGAGCATTCTGATCTCTTTGCTCTTCGTTTTGATCTTGGTAATTCATAGTAATAGATTTAGTATATAAATAATTGGTTAATATTTGCGCTTAAGGCTGATATCTTAATTTTATTTTTATTATGCTAAACTCCCCTACGTTAGGCATTTGTGCCATAAGCATAAAATGAAAATCGGTTAATTTTGTTTTTAGAAAAATAAAATCACGTATAAACCACAGGAGAAAGTGTAATTATACTTATGTAAAATTTTCTAAAACCCGAAACGAGGTGGGTTGTTTACCGCAAATGAAACAAACGGGAAAAATCTATATAGGAACATCTGGCTGGAAATATAAGCATTGGGATAATGTATTCTATCCTGGAGACCTAAAAAAGGCAGACCAACTTAATTATTATTACAGCATTTTTAATACTGTAGAATTAAATAACTCATTTTATCGGCAACCATCGGCCAGTAATTTCGAGACATGGAAAAATAGTGTACCAGAAGGTTTTATTTTTGCTGTTAAAGGAAATAGATTCTTTACACACCTAAAAAAGTTAAATGTAAATGAAGCCGAATTGTTGCCATTTTTGGATAACGCATCACATCTTGACAATAGATTAGGTCCAATTTTATTTCAGTTACCTCCAAGATGGCAAATCAATATCGCCAGGCTAACACAGTTTCTTGAACGTCTTCCTCGAAATTACCGCTATACGTTCGAATTTAGAGACCATTCCTGGTATACTCAGGAAGTTTTTGATTTACTTAAAAAGTTCAATTGCGCATTTTGTATCTACGAACTGGCAGGGCATTTGTCGCCTCTTAGCATCACGGCAGATTTTGTTTATATTAGGTTACATGGCCCTGGAGACAAATATCAAGGGAGTTATAGCATCGAAAATTTAACAATATGGGCCAACTTTATTAAGGAGCAACAAGAAAATGGCAGAGATGTTTATCTCTATTTTGATAACGATCAAGCGGGTTATGCTGCATTTAATGCCATTACTTTAAAAGAAATGATTGGCCTTAAATAGGTGTAGCAATTTAGCTAAATTTCGATTCTAATTTTCCTCTTCGCTTTTTGGATATGCTACTTTTGGTTGGGTCGAACTGTCTATGGAAGCATTAAATTTAGACCCATCATTTACATCCAAGGGCGCTACAGATGTTTGACCATCGCTCCTATCGTTACCGGCATTTTCTCTGAGCTTGTCTAATTGATCCGTTTGCCTAGCTCCACCGATAATGTCGGATTCTGCATCACGGACAGGAGTTAGAGAAGCGTTTCCATCAAAATCTTTATTCACTGCGTCTTGATCAAGGTTTATATTTTCCATAATAATCGAATTATTTCATCAAAAACAAATGGAAAAGCATTTAGTTGTTGCTATCCTCACTTTATTTCCTACAACCACAGTGTTTAAGGCTAAATAAACATTAACCTTTGTTTTTTGTTATAAGCACAAACAAAAAATAAAATCATGAAAAAATTAGCTTACCTAAGTCTGATTGTTATTTCAGCATTTGCATTCCAAAGCTGTAATAATGAGGCAAAAGATTCGAAAGAAACTGCCGACAGTTTAAATGAAACCAAAGATACTACAACTAACGCTGCTGCTACGGGTGGTGTAGCCGTTGCGGAAGACGACGCTAAATTTGCTACAGAAGCAGCCGTTGGTGGAATGGCAGAAGTAGAATTAGGAAAAATTGCTTTATCAAAATCAACCAATGCCAAAGTAAAAGAGTTTGCAAACATGATGGTTAACGATCATGGAAAAGCCAATGAAGAACTGAAAGCGGTTGCAGCAATGAAAAACGTTACATTACCAACAGCTTTAGATGAAAACCACATGAAGATGGCGAGCGATCTAAAGGCAATGACCGGAAGAGATTTTGACAAAAAATACGTTGACATGATGGTTGATGGCCATAAAAAAACATTAGACCTAATGGAAAAAGAAGCTAAAGACGGCATGGATGCTGATTTAAAAGCTTTTGCTTCCAAAACCGCACCAGTTGTTAAAATGCATTTAGACATGATCCAAAAAATGCAGGATAGCATGAAGTAAGAATATCATCTACCTAAAAAAGCCAATCGCGTTGATTGGCTTTTTTTTTGGGCCAGAACTATATTTATCGATATGTTTTGTGCATTTATCGACACTTAACTTTCATGTGTTTAAAAACTTTCACCTTTGGTACTATCATATAGGGATATGATTACATATTAGGTTTAAGTTAAAGCCACAGGTGGATGCTTGTGGCTTTTGCTTTTAATGGAAGATCTTGTCTTTAACTACGTATCCGGACCAATTAACTATTAAGCAAACTATCTATAATTTGGGCTGAGGATGCCTCGCAGAAGTCCAGTCCAGAATAGTCGGGATTGAAGCCCCCAATATAGGGCACCGCCATCATGTAAATCCTCGCATTGAGCGCTCCATATTGATCCAATACCTGAAAATTATCATTGATGCTAATACCGGGTACTTGAAGAAAATAATCGCCGTTATCGGTTTGTACCACTGCTTTATTGCCCTTTTCCTTTTCGGCCGCTCCCTGTTCCCTTTCCTTAAATTTCAAATAAGCCTTGCTGATAACCTGATCTTTAAGTAAGCTTTTAAAAGGAAAATCCGAATAAGATAAATGGGGTTGACCAACACAATCAACAAATGTTTTATAACGTACGGCGTTACTCTTATTGTCTTCGTCTGTAAAATGATAAATTATTCCGCCATCTTCTTGGGGTTCTACACTACTATCGTCTCCTACTGCAATAATTTCTATTACTCCCGCATCGTGCAGGGCCAGTAATTCGTTACAAGAACTTTGGGGCACAAAAGCGATTACAATGGAGATTAGGGGCATTAATACTTTTTGCATCCGCAGCATATCTTCTGCTGATAAATACTTGGCAGGGTAATTCATCGCGAAGCTCAGCACAGCCAACATTTCTTTCCAGTATACGGATTCTCTTCTTTTAATAGACTGCTCTGCCTCTATAGATTCGGCTTTCAATAATTGAAAAGGAGCAATCCGCTCTCTTAAATCCATCATCAATGCAACAAATTGCTCAATGTTTAATGGTTTAATCCGCTGGTAAAAATCCGAGTTTTTATCCCAAAACATTTCTTTAAAGTTCTTTTCGAATAAATAATCCAATGAGAGAAAGCCGTTATTCGATTCCTTATGCTTTGCAAGTTCTTCATGGGTTAGGAGATTGTCATTTGTGAGATGAGAATCTTCCAAATGGAATCTTACCGCTGGCAATAATCCGCTTCTAGAATGCATAACCATCTTAAATCCATCACTTTCGGCATTTAATTTATAGGTCAACTTGCCTTCATCATCCTGTAAATAACATCCATTTTTCCTCGCCAAAGTTCTTATGGCATCTATCGCGGTTAAAGAAGAACCTTTAATGGCCACAGGGTGATTGAGTTTCAATGCTATTTTAGTAGGTGGATAGGGAGAATCGAAATATCCTTCAACCTTACCTTCATGTTTAATGGGCCAATTGTGTCCCGTACAGACAATTACACGATCGAATTTTAATCTCCCCTTACCTTCAGTCTCTACAATAACGTTATTGAAGTCTGGTTGATCGATAATATCAATCACATTACTACCAAGATGTAAATGTGTGGTAATCCCTTTTTTGATAGCCATTTCCTGTAGAAGCTCAAACTGCGCAGCTAAGTAGTGTCCAAAAAACAATCGCGGTAAAACTTTATACTCATTAAAATTAGAGGGGGTGATGCTGTAGGCATCCAGTAGTTCTTTTGGAGCAACTTCAACCCATTCTTCTATCGAAGTTACAATTTTGGGGATTTCATTATCAGAAACATTTGTGATGTGTTCCTTATTTGCGCCATCTTTACTGTAAGGCATGCCAGCACCTAATTGATGCTTTCTTTCAAAGATAGAGATCTCGAATTTTTGATTTTCAGATTCTATCAATCTTTTATACATGAACAATCCGCTAGGACCACCACCTAAAATGGCGACGTGTTGATGTGTTGATATCATTGTAGAGCGTTACTTACTAAGATTTCCAGGATTATAGGATGATTAAGATTAGGTCATTGCGTCCAAAGCGATGTAATAATATTTTCTTATAAGATGCTAATCTTTATTAATAATTAAAGAACCACCAATTGATACTGGATTATTACTGCCTGTGCCTTCTGTTTTAGGAGTAGATCCATCTGTCGAATCTTCAGTATCCCCATCTTTTATTTCTTGCAGATGATCTTGTTGAGTTGTTGGATTGGCATCTTCGGGATTTTTAGGCCGAGATCTATTTCCATGTCCATCCGATTGAATGGAACTTCCATATCCTACTGGTTTACTTTCGTCCAAGGGGGTTTGGCCCTTTTGTTCTGAAGTTAATTTGGGGGTATTTTGATCTTGAGTTTTCATGTTAATTCTTTTTTTTACAGACATCAACAATTTTATCATCGTTAAGTTTTGAAAATTACCATTGCACTATCTTACCGACCAAAAAAAAGGGATTGTTTAACAATCCCTTTTACATTTATATTAAGTTGAGTTAAGGCTTCACTATACTAATTGAGGCAACACTGGGAATTCTGGCTACCAATTTTTCATAGAGCGCTCTGTTTTGGGTACTCGTAACCACAATGGTGTTATTAGTACCAGTCCTGGTGGTTTGTCCGAAATCATTTGGTGTTAAACCTTTAGCAAGAGCGTTAAGTTCTAAGGAGACTTTAGCTATGTATTTTCCTTTAACAATCTCATAACGAGACATATCAAAGTTGAGAAGCTGTGCGGCATTTAATTGTACCACTACAGGGATCTTAGTGCCCGATTGTTCTATATAGGTACCATTTAAAATTAAGGGAGCCTGAGTGGATGAATCGTTCATAGTTAGCTTAAAATGGATATCCTCATAAACACCTGCAGTTAATGGAATAGTTCCTGCAAGCGAATCGGGTTTAAGTGCATTTACACTGTATAAATTTTTAGATTCTAAGCTGATAGAACTGCCGGCACGTTTAGCGCTAAATTCTACCTTTGCTACATTTAAACTAACACTCGTCCAATTGATACTGCTATTGGTAGCTACAGCAACTGGAACGCCACTTAATGATGCGTTTACATTTAAGGAAGCGTTCATGTTAATTGCGCTAAAACTATAACTTAATTCAGTAGTAGCTGTATCTGCGTCTTTTGCACAGCTAGATAATAATAATGCTACAACAATAAATGAGGGTATAAATTTTTTCATGATTTGTAGTTTTAATATTTGGCTACGAATAACTTACGGTACACGAATATACTAATAGCTAAAATTAAAATCTAATTCTGTAGCAAAACTGAAGTTGATGATGGGAGGAATAAAGGACGTATGGAATACGAAAGCAGGCGCGAATATTGAGGGTTTTAATTTAGCATTTCAAGCGCCTCTTCATTTCCTTGCTGTGCAGCGAAATCAGCCGCTCTAAGACCTTTTCCATCACAAATCGTACTATCGGCACCTTGAACTAATAAAAGTTTAACGAGATCGTTTCTCCCATACATGGCGGCAAACATTAAAGCAGTTGCCCCGTTACTATGTTGTAGATTTAAGTCGGCCCCATTTTCGATTAACAGTTCGGCAATATCGAGGTATCCTTTAAAGGCTACGCCCATTAGCGCTGTATTGCCCCCATTATCTCGAGCATTTACGTCGGCATTATTTTGAACCAGTAGTTTAGCCGCATCATATCTATTGTTATAACACGCTAAGATTAAAGGGGTATGACCTTTATCGTCGTAAATATTCAAATTGGCTTCGCCTTTGATCAGTTCTTGTAACACTTGTACATCTCCTGTTCTGGCAGCATGAAAAATCAGTTCTTGTTCTATTTGCATGGTGAGATAATTAGCAATTAGCTAGTGTGATGATTAGCTAATTAAGGTTTAAGTACTACTTTTACGCAATCTTCTTTTTTCTCGTCAAAAATTTTATAGGCGTGGGTGGCTTCTTCCA
Source organism: Pedobacter sp. NO84 (assembly GCF_059703915.1). Classification (NCBI taxonomy): domain Bacteria; kingdom Pseudomonadati; phylum Bacteroidota; class Sphingobacteriia; order Sphingobacteriales; family Sphingobacteriaceae; genus Pedobacter; species Pedobacter sp. NO84. The sequence goes on along the minus strand of NZ_AP046575.1, from coordinate 1,035,106 downwards.
AAGGTAATGTATGGGTAATGATATCATCAAGCACCACTTTTTCTTCCCTAACCAATTCTATCAGCTTGTCTATATAATTTAAAACTGGAGCCTGTCCTTGTTTAATGGTTATACCCTTATCAAATATCCTAAATAACGGGAAATTATCATAAGGAGAACCATAAACCCCCATAATTGATACTGTTCCCATCCTCCTAACGGCCTCAAAGCACATGTCTAGCACTTTCATTGAGCCCTTTTCGAAATTAACCGTAGCCTTAACTTTATCCATAAATGTTCTTTCGGGCTCAAAACCAACCGCATCAACGCAAACATCAGCTCCACGGCCACCTGTCATCTCTCTTATGGCTTCAACCACGTCCACTTTGTGCGGATTTAAGGTCTCAACTTTATTTACAGCTCTTGCTTTTTCTAAACGATACTCTAATGGATCGATGGCGATAACCCTGCTGGCACCATTAATCCATGCCGCTTTTTGAGCCATTAGCCCTACCGGCCCGGAACCAAAAATGGCTACTACTTCGCCACCTTTTAATTGAGCCCAATCTATTGCCGACCATCCCGTAGGAAAAATATCAGTTAGAAAGAGCGCTTGTTCATCCGTTAGGTTTTCGGGAACAATCCTCGGACTAATATCCGCATAGGGAACGCGAACGTATTGTGCTTGTCCACCAGAATAACCCCCATATAAATCGGTATACCCAAATAAGGCAGCCCCTTTCTGATCCAACATGTTACCAGCAGGACCATAGGTTTTAAAATTTGAGTTTTCGCAAGCCGGACTTGCTTCATGATTACAAAAAAAACATTTACCACAAGAAATTGGAAATGGAACAACAACCCGATCGCCCTTTTTGAGGTTGGTGATGGCCGAACCTACTTCTTCTACGATTCCCATAAATTCGTGGCCCATAATCATAGGGTCTTTTTGGGGTACTGCCCCACTCAAGATATGCAGATCTGAACCGCATATTGCTGTAGAAGTTACTTTTAAAATAACATCTCTTGCATCTAAAATCTTTGGATCTGGAACATTATCAACGCTGATGTCGCCTGGTTTGTGGAATACTGCTGCTTTCATAGGTAATATTTTAGGTAAATACCCTAACAGAACAGCATACTATAATTAAGGTTTTAGATATTTAGAAATGGTGGAATGACAAAAGGAAAGAATAATCGAATGATCGAATGCACGCCATAAAAAAAGCGGAAGCAACACATCCGTTTGCCCCCGCTTATTTACTTAACCCTTGTTATAGAGACGAAAATTGCACTTAAATATTGTATAGATGCAGATAAATGATAATCGTAATAGTTGTAAGGGGGTTGGGTTGAAGGTTGAGGTTGGAAGTAGGGTAAATTTAGAAAGCCACAGATTTTAAGAGGATTAAATCTTTTTGATCTGAACCTATATTAATGTAGGGGGTTGGAAGGTGGGAACTAAGGTAAATTTAAAAAGCCAAAGATTTTAAGAGGATTAAATCTTTCTAATCTGTAGCTGATCATAAGTTTATGAAGTTATATTTTATCTTCCCTCTTACATCTTACATCTTACATCTCCTTCTATCTAACCACTTGAGTATAATAAGGGTTTGCCTCATCAATATCGATATTACTTTGTGTAGCCAACCAGTTCTCTATCGCATCTACCACTTCTTCCCAATCAGGTTCATTGCAGATAAAATGACTTCGATTGGGGAATTCCCTAATAGAGGTTACGCTATTTTCATCCGTATATGCTTTAAAGTTCTTATCATTTAAGTCAGCAGGACAGATCTTATCTTCCGCCCCCGCGATAAATAAGAGAGGTGCATGAGGCTGTGTTACATCAAAATGTGCAGTAGCACCCATACAATCCCTAAATACGTTCCTACTATCATGGGTAGCCGTGCTTTCAAAAGCGATTGCAGCTTCAGCCTCGCTTAATGTATTAGCAAAAGCGCCATGGAATATTTCTAGATCCATAGGAACGTAGGCATTTCCTTTTAGCGGATTCGCAATTGTTACCGCATTTTTAAAGAATGACCAATCAAAATCGATCATTGCATTTGGAGCAACTGAACTTATGGCAACGCCAATCTTTGCAATTCCTCTGTTTATCAAAATCTGAGTAATTAATCCACCAACAGAATGACCTATTACAATGGGTTTTTCGGGTAAACTATAGATTAATGTTTCTACTGATGTAATAATCGCATCCAAATCCAAGTCGCCCAGCCCTTCGGGAGGATTGCTCCTAAGCTCAGCAGGCTCACCTTCGTGCAATGGCCATGCTGGAGCCAAAACCTCATATCCTTTAGCTTCAAAAAATTCGATCCAGTTTTTCCAACTTTTTGGGTTTTGGAACATTCCGTGTATCAATACAATGGTGCCTTTCATAATGTAGTTTTTAATTACTACAAGTCATGATAAAAAATGTTTTCTGGAAAAGTATTCCTTGCGAGAATAAGAAGTGGGGCTGGAGCAGGGGGCATGGGGCATGGAGCAGGGAGCTTGGAGCGTAGAGCATGGGGCGTAGCCAAGATTCAAAAAGGCTACCGCTAGAGAGGGCTATTGACTGTAGGAATAACTACTACCTCGCTTGTAATGCCTATGCACCAATCTATGAACCATGAACCATGAATCTATGAACTATGAACTTATCTACCGGAGTTCATAGCCCCAGAGGTGATTACTAGATCGTCAATTTTCTTGACCTCGCAAAAATATCCCAAGATTCGGTAACATTACCGTTTTCTATCACAGTAGCACTTTCAAATAAGGCACATGTTGGACAAATATGAAACGGTAGGCCATAAAACACATCCCCTATGTTATAATTGTGATCTTCTCTAACGGCCAGCATCATATGTTCTTCACTGTGCCCTATTACCTTTACCTCGGGGGCATTTAAAAATTTAATTCTATCAGCCAAACCATTTTCAGACGCAATAGATTTATGACCAATATCTAAGCAGATTCTATCTTTTGTAGGCATAGAAACCACTCTTCCCACTACCAAAGCAGCAGGAATAAAGTTTTGCTCGGGTAATTTTTCTAGATAACTCTGGTCCCAAAACACAAAAGTACCGGGGCTACATTCTACATCTTTCAGCTTTGCATATATGGGAAATGAGGGAGAACCGCCCATTACCAATCGTAATCCATTAATTCCCTTTTCCTTTAGGGTCTGCTTTAAACGGTTGGTATCTTCATAAATGGACCAACAAATCGCTGTTCGTTCTGCTATGGCAAAATCTTGTGTTTGTCCATCATAGGCATGCAAGCCCTTAAGTTTAACATTTGGAAACTTATGAACCTCCATCGCTAAGTTTTCCGCCTTTATTGAGGGTTGGATACCTGTTCTATTCATCCCTACATTTATATCCAGAAACACAGCTATCTCTAGTTGATGGCTTTTTGCCGATAAATTGATTTGAAAAGCGGATTCTAAATTATCGATGAGACATGAAAATGAAGTGGCAGGATATTTTTGGATAAGTTGGATAAAACGTTCCAGTTTAGGTCCAACGGGTTGATAGGCCAACAATACATCTTCGCATCCGCACATCCCGAGCATTTCGGCCTCTGCAATAGTAGCACACTTAAATTTGGTAATCCCTGCATCGAGCATTAATTGCGTAACCTCCCTGGTCTTGTGCGTTTTTACATGGGGTCTTAACCGGTCTACATCATCAACGCTTTTTAGCAGTAACTGAATATTTTCTTTAACACGATCTACATAAACCACTAATACTGGGGTGTCCAACTGCTCTATAGCATTAATTTTGTACCAGGGGGATGAGGAGTTTGTCAAAGTGGAATAGAATTTAATTGGTTAACTGGAAACTGATTTACCAATAAACCGTATATATCGCAGCTAAAATACCAACAATAATTACAGAAAGGATCAAAAATGAAGTGCTAACCTTAAAATCTTCTTTATCGGGCACAATAATAGTTGATGTATCTTCTTGCGGTTTGGCCAGGCTAATTCCGATAGTTAATAATAAAACAATTACAAATGTGATCTCCATGCGGTTAAAAAATGGTAGATCGGGAAACCATCCATTTGTATAAGTTGGGAGCAGTTTTAATAGGATAGAAATGATAAAAGTGGCAATAGCCGCAGAAAGAGCCGCAGCACTAGAAGTGCGTTTCCAGAACAAACCTAACATAAATATTACTACCACACCAGGGGTGATAAACCCTACATACTCTTGGATAAATTGATAGGCCTGATCTAGAAAACCTAATTTACGAGCTACGATTGCGCCCAAAAACATCGATACAATTACTGCCCATCTTCCCACCTTTACAATTTTCTGCTCCGAAGCCTTTTTGTTAAAGTATTTATGGTAAATATCTAACGAAAAAATGGTTGAAATGCTATTGGCCTTTCCCGCGAGCGAAGCCACAATTGCCGCAGTTAACGCAGCAAAGGCCACTCCTTTTAATCCGGCTGGCAATAAATTCATTAGTGTAGGATACGCGTGATCTGGTTTTACGGTACCTAAAGATCCCATCATTTCTGATTGGAACAATCCTTTTTTATGCAATACATACATTACCATACCAGGTAAAACGGCAATAATAGGAATTAGCAATTTCAAAAAAGCTGCAAATAGAATCCCACTCCGGGCAGTTTTAAGGTCGGCTCCTAAAGCACGTTGAACAATATATTGGTTACAGCCCCAATATGCAAGATTATTGATCAGCATCCCACCTATTAGCACTGAAATTCCAGGCAGTTCCTTGTAATGTGGACTAGAACGATCCAATATCATATGTAAATGATCCGAAGCCTCAGTTTTTAAGACCGAAAGTCCTCTTAAAATATCATTACCAAAACCAAACTCTTGGGCCAATAAAGAAAGTGCCAGATAGGTGGTCACTAATCCTCCAATAATCAATATAAGTACTTGGATTACATCTGTATAACCGATTACCTTCATCCCGCCCAGGGTAACTACAATAGCAAAAAGAGCTAATCCAACAACCGCCCAATCAAAATTTATACCCGATATAGACGAAATAGCAAGTGCACCTAAATAAATAATGGAAGTAAGATTGATAAACACATACACAAACAGCCAGATGATAGCCATAACTGTGCTCACAGCCGGACTATAACGTTGCGCCAAAAATTGGGGCATCGTATAAATCTTATTTTTAAGATATAGGGGGATGATAAACCAAGCTACCAAAATAAGCGTTCCGGCGGCCATCCATTCGTAGCTAGCTATGGCAAGGCCGATAGCAAAACCAGAACCAGACATCCCTATAAAATGCTCTGCTGAAATGTTTGATGCAATTAACGAAGCCCCAATAGCCCACCAAGTTAGCGAGCCCTCTGCCAAGAAAAAATCACGGGAGGTATCTGTTTTTTTCTTCTTCTGATAAATGTAATATCCATATCCCACAATAATAAAGAAGTAGATAACGAATACAATGTAATCAGCAGTTTGTAATGAATTCATCAATCAATATTTGGTTTGAAAGCAGTAATTTAAAGGTTAAATATCATTCACAAATTGTGAATTTAGTATAATTATAAGATTAATTTTCAAATAGTTAAATCGAATTATATAAATTAAAACTTAATATTAGTTGGCAAATATTTTTTTACGAGTTCTTGGTAGTAATCTTTGAGCTTATCCCAGTCTGGGGCCACTGGATTTTTAGAATATAGATCATAAGGATTGAAAAGGTTAACCCATTTAAGCATCTCCCTATCGTGATCATCCAAAAGGTAACCGTACTCCCCTTCCCTATGCCACGAGTAAAAAGAATGATAGCGCAACATGTAAAGTGCGGGTTCTGGCAGGTAATCTTTTAGCATATGGTAAACGTACTCATCATGGCCCCAAGACATGGTTACATTGCGCAGTCCGCAGCCTTCTGCATATACACCAAAACGGGTATTGTAGTTAGGATTATTAAAATCAGGATTTGCATTAAAAAACTCTGGATAAACTATTTTATTAGAATAGGCACAGCCTACCGGAAACGTATCCCCTACCACAGCCCATTGAGGTTCATCAAATAGACAAAGTACTTTCCCCATATCGTGCATCAATCCGGTTAGTACCATCCAATCTGGGTGACCGTCATGCCTTATCGCTTCAGCGGTTTGCAGCAGATGCTGAAATTGGCTCAGATCAGTATCTGGATCCGAATCATCAACCAATTGGTTTAAAAATTCAAACGCATCCCAAACCGTCATTTCCTTGCGATTGAACCTTAAGTAATCATTCCGCTTTGTTTGCACAAAATCATAGGTCTGAAAAGTATGGTTTAATCGATAGAATTCTTTTACCGTATCCCTGGCGGGATCATCATATTGGCGATATTCCTTCGCCTCTTTACTTTCGGCACTATGCGCTGGGGCCGGATAACGCACTAATAAATCGTCTTCCCATTGATCCAGTCCTTTCAGAGGATTTAATTCATTTTCCATAAAAACAGGTTTTGCAAAGCTTAAAGCAATGCGATTAATTCTTTACAATTGGTTGATCTGTAATGAAATCATATACCAAAATAGTAATTATGTATGAGAATTAAAAAGTTTGTTTGTACATATGTGTAGTCTCTAGTCGATAGTCTGAAGTGTGAAGTCGGGGTATTTTAAACTAAAAAAGTCCGATGATAATTAATCACCGAACTTTAAATCCATTCATTTTTTGCTTGTTAAGCCATAAAAGGCGCAACTATCTTTTCTACGTCTGCCCTATCCAATGGCTCATCAAAGCTAGAGGTTACTGCGTTCCCAACATCAAAACCATTGATGTTGTTGAGGTTAAAAATAACCTGAGTTTTTTGATCCTCACCTTTATATATCGCTTCTAATGGTGTCCCTTTGGTATTGTCGTCTTCAACAATCCATGGTTTTACTATAGAGTCGAAACCATTGAGTCTTCTCGCAAAACGGATATGTGCCGCATGTCGTGCTTCTACAGAATGGATTTGTAGGGCAGCTTTAAGGATTGCATCCGATTTTTTGATATTCCCCGCTTGTCCTTTATATGCTCTTACGCCTGTATCTTCAAAACCTTGGGCCACTGTAAGGAACGTTTTATAGCTTTTAAAAACATCGGGAAATGTTCCTTTGGCCGTAAAGTCATACTTTGCAGCCGAAACCGGTGTCCCGCCTGATGCGCTGATGGTATCCGTTAAGAATTTAACATGTTCGCGTTCATGCGCTTGTATGGCCTTAATGTTATCCTTGGCTATGAGCAAATTGGGTTTTGACAGGGCCGTACTATAAAAATTATATTCCAAATGCTCTAAAGAAAGGGCAAAATTAAGCACCTCAATTACGTCGTCGGGAATTTTACTTTGTCCGTATGCCTTAGTAAACATACTTCCTAAGGCCAAAGGCAATGCAGAAACTGCAATCTTTGAACCGAAAGCAAAAAAATCTTTCATTGCTTTTCTTCTAGGACTCATCCGATCGGCGATCGATTCATCCACTTTTTCAATTTCGTCTATAATATTAATTAAGTTCATTGCTTTAAGATTCTAAAGTGGGTAAATTATCTCCGTTTATCCGGGTTTTGAAGAACTTGGCGGTCATGGCCAACACTTCTTGTGGACTTCTCGACACGTCCAATCCACCGATGTTGCTTACCACATCAGCGCCAGCAAAATCCCCATAACTGATCAGGTCGCGGATTACCGCAGCATGCCTAGCCTCAACAGAAACAATTTTTCCTGCCTGAGCCAAAAAGGGAGCAAATTTCAACAGATTTCCAGCACCGTTATAGGCAGAAACTCCAGTATCTTCAAAGGTTTTAGCTGCTTTAAGTACACTGTTTCTATTGGAGAAATTTATTGAAGTGAAGTCAAATTCTAAGGATAGATCCTGTATCTTATTTAAGAATAATACTTTTTTAAACCATTCTCTATGTGCAACTTCATCATTACTGATATCCGTTAAAAATTCTTTTTCTATAGGAGTAACGCCCGAATAAAAATTTTCCACAACCTTGGTATAAAAAGCAGCTTCGAGCTGTTCTAATGCATACGCATAGTTAAGAATACCGAAATCACCTTTTCCAAGGTCTACTCCAGTTGAACTTACCTTTCTAACGGTACAACCGATACCAACAAGCGCAACACCTGCTGCTCCAGCTCCGGCATACTTAAGAAAAGAGCGACGAGCTAATCTCGCCGAAAGTAACTCGCTTTCCATGTCGGGCAAGTCCACTGCTTTTTTAATGTCTAATTCTTTCATTGTATTTATTTTATGTTTGCAATCTAAAAGATTCAAAATTGATTGCTCTTTAGTTTAACAGCTTAATAATTAAACAGTTTGAGGTGGCAAAATAAATCACACAACACTAAAGAATAGAGTGCCACTGCAGGTTGGATAAGCTGTTTATATAATTAACATTCAGGAAAGAATTGCGAATCGCTTAGCCTTCAACCTATAGAATCATTAAACATTTTATTGCACCACATATTTATTACCTTTATTTCGAAACTTTTATTAATCATACAAATGGAACACAAAGGCATATCAATAAGACCATTTATCGGAGCTAAGAATTTTGAAACCTCTCGTAACTTTTATCGTGATTTAGGTTTCGAAGAAGTAGTTTTATTTCATAACATGTCGCTCTTTAAAACAGGAGGTTTAGGGTTTTATTTACAAGACGCCTATGTTAAAGACTGGATAGACAATACGATGCTCTTTATGGAAGTGGATGATGTAGATCGCTATTATAAAGAACTACTAGCCTTAAACCTTCCGGCTTCCTATCAATTCGCCAGCCTAAAAGCCCCAAAAACTTTTTCGTGGGGAAAAGAGTGCTACTTACACGATCCATCAGGGATCTTATGGCATTTTGGGGAATTTACTGGGAAATAGGTTTTAGTCCATAGTCGATAGTCCATAGATTGGATGCATAGAAAATCTAATAATAAATATCTCTAGCGATAAGCTAGATGCATCCAGACGTAGTCTATGAACCATAACATGGGCCAGTATAACCGCGCTCTGGCAATAGTCCCCTCTGCACCCAGACCATCGTCTATGGACTATCAACCATGGACCAGATCATCACCCTCGGGCAAAAAACTAAAAATTCTCATGAAACATTTGGAATGTTCGAATTAATGTAGTTACTTTGAATTACAAAGTACTTTATAAAAATGGAAACATTTGCCGAAGATATAAGATTACGCACGAAAATATATGTTTGGATAATTATCATAGGATTGGCGGTGAGCGGGATCACAGCCTTCCCCATGGAAACAGAGCTTTCTTTTTTGGTAAAATCGGATAGTTGGCCGGCCCCGATGCAAACTTGGTTATTAACCGTTTTCAATGCCATAAAAGATACCAATTTAACATATTCTTTTTTAAGTTATGGTACAGATTGGCTTGCTTTTGCACATGTAATGTTGGCGATTCTTTTTATTGGTCCACTTAAAGATCCAATCAAAAATAAGTGGGTAATTGAATTTGGCATTATTTGTTGTATCCTGGTTATCCCTCTTGCCCTAATAGCAGGAAGCAGTCGTGAAATTCCCTTTTTCTGGCGTTTAATCGATTGCTCATTTGGCGTAATCGGGATCATCCCATTGGTTTTATGCCGCTTAAACATCAAAAAACTAGAAGAGAAGCAACAAAAAATACAGATACAGAGTTAATACTAAAGAAAAAGATGAGAGATTTTGTAGAGAAAAGTTCGATAGTTCGAAAAATTTGGGGAAACGCAGATGTGATCCTATTCATATTTGCTGGAGCAGCCGCCGAATTCAGTTTAAATAAGGCTGTAGATTGGCTGTACTTTACGGGCAAACTCCCTAAAGATCCATTGGGAAGATTATTTTCTACGGTGGCCTACGCACAGAAAATTGTATTTTCTACTGAGGATGAAGCCCATTCGGCAATTGACCAGATTACTGCAGTGCATAGGCATGTTGAGGTGGCTAGGGAGGCAAAAATTCCTGATTGGGCGTATAGAGATGTATTATTTATGCTTATTGGTTACTCCATCCGATCTTTTGAGTTGTTGGAAAGAAAACTTTCTTTCGAAGAAAAAGAAGAAATTTTTGACACTTTTTATCGTGTTGGACAAAGAATGGGGATAAATGGTCTCCCCTCAAATTTCGCCGCATGGCAAATAATGCATCAAGTACAGCTACAACAGGATTTGGCCTACAGTAATTTCTCGGAAGATCTTTTTATTCAATACCGCAAACAGCTAGGTTATGTAAGATATATCTTGGTAATAAAAATACAAACGCTATTAGTGCCCTATGAGGTTAATAAACTGTTGAAGCTGGGCAAAGGCAAACTCATTTCTCCAGTTTTAAAGTTATATAAGCTAAGTGGTGTATTTAATCTACGTAAAGTATTTAGAAATCTTTTGCTACCCGAAACATATAAAGCACAGATACTGAGCTTAGATAAATGAAATTAAATTATGCCCTATCAACCCTAACATCCTATTTAACCCTATAATCCTGTATCCTAGTCCTTTTCGATCCTGCAATCCTGTAATCCTATTAATCCTAGTTTTCCTAGTAAATCTTAGTATCTTTGTAAAAAATGCAAGCCATTCTATCGCTCCGCTGCACATGCTACGGAGAGGAAAGTCCGGGCAACATAGAGCATCTCGCTTCCTAACGGGAAGGCATTTGGGATTGAAGACCTGAACGACGGAAAGTGCCACAGAAAATAAACCACCTCGTAATACACATATTTTCTATTCTATAGTAAAATTGTGTTACTAAAGGGAAAGGGTGAAAACGTGAGGTAAGAGCTCACGAACTCGCTAAGTGATTAGTGTTTTGGTAAACCCCGGGAGTTGAAAGACCAAATAGGCTAACATCCGCCGGTTGGCGGATAAATGGTTGCTCGCCAGATGTTAGTGGGTAGGTCGTTAGAGATAAGCGGCAACGTTTATAGTAGATTAATGATAGAAATACCGAGCAATTGGTATACAGAACCCGGCTTATCGGCTTGCATTTTTTTTAAAACGTTAAGCGTTAAGCGTTAAGCGCAAAGCGTTCAGAAAGCCCAACCCAATTCGTCAAACTTTTGTTCTCTTTTTCCGTTGTATTAAAAACTATACACTATATTAGTGGCCTATACTTATCCAACATGGCAAAACTGCTGATAATTGATGATGAACGCGCAATAAGAAGCACGTTACGCGAAATTTTAGAATACGAAAGTTATGATGTCGACGACATTGACAATGGTATCGATGGGTTAGAACTCATTAAAAAAAATACTTACGATCTGGTATTGTGTGATATCAAAATGAACAAAATGGACGGGATGGAAGTGCTAGAAAATGCACAGATCATTAAACCAGACCTTCCCTTTATCATGATCTCCGGTCACGGAACCGTAGAAACCGCCATTGAGGCCAGTAAAAAAGGAGCATTTGATTTTGTTTCCAAACCACCTGATCTAAATCGTCTTTTAATTACGGTTCGTAATGCCCTAGATCGTGGCAACTTGGTTACAGAAACCAAGGTTTTAAAGAGAAGAGTAAGCAAAACGCGTCACATTTTAGGAGAATCGGATAGTATTACAAAAATTAAAGAAACCATTGAGAGAGTAGCGCCAACCGAAGCCCGTGTTTTAATTACCGGTGCGAACGGAAGTGGTAAGGAATTAGTTGCCAGGTGGATCCACGAAAAATCTAACCGGGCAGAAAGCGCTCTAATTGAAGTAAATTGTGCTGCCATCCCTTCAGAGCTTATTGAAAGCGAATTATTTGGTCACGAAAAAGGATCGTTCACCTCTGCTGTAAAGCAACGGATCGGTAAATTCGAGCTCGCCAATGGGGGCACTCTATTTCTTGATGAGATTGGCGACATGAGCCTTTCTGCACAAGCAAAGGTACTTCGTGCCCTGCAAGAACATAAAATTACACGTGTGGGTGGAGAAAAGGAACAAGAAGTAAACGTAAGAGTGCTCGCAGCAACCAATAAAGATCTCCTAAAAGAAATAGAAGCTGGTAATTTCAGAATGGATTTATACCACAGGTTAAACGTAATCAACATCCACGTGCCCCATCTTACCGAAAGAACTGATGATATTCCTGTAATAGCACAACAGTTTTTAGAAGAAATCTGTGGAGATTATGGGATGCCCGTTAAAAAAATAAGTGATGGAGCAATGGAAGCCCTTAAAGCATTACCATGGACAGGAAATGTACGTGAGCTACATAATATGATAGAAAGATTGATCATTTTGAGTGATAAAGCTATCACAGAAAATGATGTTATTGCTTTCGCAAATCCAACAGGTGGCACCAATATAGGGGCAGGAAACGGGCAGTCGAGTACACAAAGTGGTCCAGCTTTAAATTACGACAAGTTTTCTAATTTTCAGGATTATAAAGATCACGCCGAAAAAGAATTCATCAAATTTAAACTTGAAAAGAACAACTGGAACGTATCAAAAACCGCCGACGATATCGAAATTCAACGAAGTCATTTATACAGCAAGATTGAGAAGTTTGGACTTAAGAGAGCCGAGTAGTAGTCCGAAGTCCTCAGTCCCTAGTCTTTAGTCTGTTCCAACTCAGGACTATCGACTTCAGACTTAAGAGTTACCATTTGGCTTTCTTTATGATGAACTTCGTGAAGGTATTGGTTTTTTAGCTGGTCATAAAAAGAATGCCTACTGATAAGATTAGCTATTAAATTGGCGAATAAGGCCGTTAGCATAATGTAAAAAATCACATCATGTGTATCGGTCATTTCCAATACTAAAATAGACGAGGTGAAGGGACTTCTGGTAACACTCGTTAAAAAGGCGGTCATACCACATAAAATAATCAAATTTGTTGAGGTGGCTGTTAAATGTAGCCAACCTGCAATTAGTGCTCCTATACTAGCTCCAGCAGTTAGGGATGGCGCAAAAACCCCTCCAGCACCACCTGTTGTAAATGAAAGTATAGAGCCGAATATTTTAAGCAAAGGAATATACCACTCCACATGTTTATCGTTGCTAAACAAGGTTGCTACCATAATTTCTTTACCAGATCCAAATGTTCTCACATCAATAAAAATTGCCGAACTGGCAATGATTAGTCCACAAACAATGATGTAAACATATTTATGGTAATTTTTTGGAAAGGCATTCTTAAGCTTAAATATAAAAAGGATGGCTTTACACATCCAACTTCCAATAGCCCCTACAACTACCGCCAATGGGATAACGATTAAAATAATTCCAATAGAGGTTTTGCCTAGCTGGGGATATCCCAAATAAAGATAAGGGCCCAAGAAATTTAATGCCGTAAGCCCAGCTATAATCACACCGGTTAATAAAGCGGATTTGAAAAAACTGAAATGGGTTTTCGTGAGCTCTTCAATCGCAAAAACTATCCCGCCCAATGGAGTATTAAAAGCGGCTGCTAATCCTGCAGCGGCTCCGGTAACGATCATGTTTCTTTTCGAAATCTTTGGATACCAAGCTGGTAAGCTATCATTTATCTTTTTGAAAATTGCAGCAGAGAGCTGAATGGTTGGTCCCTCCCGCCCGATTATACCTCCACTAAAAACCATGATCAGGCTAGAAATTACTTTAACATAAATTACCCTTAAACTTAAAAGGGAGTTTACCTTGTAATTATGCTTAGGGTTAGATAATTCAATGGCTGCGCTTACCTGTGGAATTCCGCTTCCCCGTGCAAAGGGAGCGAATTTTATTACAATCCAAGCGGCTAAGCAAAATCCCAAGGGGGTAACTATAAAAAAGAGGTAACGTGCATGAAGGTAGAGCAAATGTGTGCCCTCCTCTGCCCAAGAAAATAACTTGGCATACACCACAGCAACTATTCCTGCGATAAAGGCACCAATCCAATAAGGAAGTGCATTTAAAATATTTGACTTAAACTTATTGTCTGGAAGCGAATCAAATCTTGATTTTAGAAATTGCCTAACCTTATTTAATTTAATCGACATGATAGAAGGAATGTTTGCTATTGATTAGTAAGGTGTGCTCACAGTTAAGAATCGAACTTATCGAGTAGCTTTAATAAGGTAGTAAAATCTTTAGGATAAGGTGCCTCGATGCTGATATCCTGTTCATCAAGCCCTTTAAAAACAATGGCTTTGGCATGTAGCGCAAATCTTTTCATGATTGGCTGTTCTTCAGCATCTTTGGCTATACGGTATCCTTTTTTAAGTGCTGATAGAAATACAGGCTTACCTTTATACATATGATCGCCACATATGGCGGCCCGTTGCGTAGCAAGGTGGATCCTGATTTGGTGCATACGACCGGTAACTGGCTTACACTCTACCAGTGTATAGTGCTTATAATATTTTAAAGAATTAAAATAGGTTTCTGCACGCTTCCCCTCCTGCCTATCTATCGTTACATTCTTATTGCCATCATTTAAAATTGGGAGATCAACAAAAAGGTTATCAAATTGATATTGGCCATCAACCACAGCATGGTAGATTTTTTTTACCTTCCTCCGCTCAAATTGCATGGCAAGATGACGGTAAGCTTCTGGGTTTTTGGCTATCACAATAGCTCCTGAGGTCTCTTTATCTAGTCGGTGGCAAACTTGTGCATCTTCGCTATATTGTTTCGCTAATCGAAGGATATTTACTTCGCCAGCTGCGCCGCGTTCATCCAATGAAGCTACGAATGGTGGCTTGTTTACAACAATATAATCATTGCTTTCAAATAGGATGAGGTCTTTAAAGTTTGGGTATTTCACCCCGCAAAAGTACGAAAATAAATGATGTTAAGATGGAAGAGGTAAGATGCCTGCCTGCCGGACAGGCAGGGAATATGACTAGGAAAGGGGCATAAATTAGAAAGCCACAGATTTTAGGAAGGATTAAGTCCGTATAACTGTACCTAATTTACTCCGTTAATCTTTAATGTCTTAACTCTTCGGACCCCGGACTCTCCGACTTTCGGACTCTTTTCTAACTTAGTTCGAACTTATACCCCACCCCTTTTACGGTAGCCACATAATTTTCGCCCAGTTTTTCGCGTAGCTTACGAATATGTACATCGATGGTACGATTGGTTACCACTACCGAATCTTCCCAAATGTTTTTAAGAATGGATTCTCGGGTGTACACCTTCCCAGGTTTAGAAGCGAGCAGGTATAAAAGTTCAAATTCTTTTTTGGCCAACACTACCTTATTTCCATTCTGAAAAACGAGATATGCTTCACGATCAATGATCAGATCACCAATTTCAACTTTGTTATCAGAAATTTCATCACTGCTTGAATTTCTCCTAAGAATAGCATTAATCCTACTTACAAGTGCCCTAGGTTTGATGGGTTTAGCAATATAATCATCAGCGCCTACATTAAAACCCGCAATTTCAGAATACTCTTCACTCCGTGCAGTTAAAAATACCATAAATGTATTTTTAAATTCAGGAATTGCACGCATTAGTCTACAGGCCTCAATACCATCCATCTTGGGCATCATGATATCCAAAATAATTAGATCTGGATGAACCCGCTTTGCCACGGCAATTCCATCTTGTCCGTTACTTGCTAAAAATACATGATAACCTTCTTTTTTGAGGTTGTACTCTATCAGCTCTAAAATATCCGGTTCGTCATCAACAATTAGTATTTTTTGTTTAGCTGTACTCATCGCTTGTTTTTATTTATACGAAAGTAAGGATAGAATTGCATTATTGGGTTAAACCAAAGTTAACAAATTGTTAAACCTATTGATATTTTAATAGTAGAGTTACATTAAGGTAACGTCTTATTTAAAAATGCATCAAGCTCTTCACCACGAAGATTTCTGGCTATGATCTTTCCATTAGGGTCTATTAAAAAGGATGCTGGTATGGCTTCAACCTGATAAAGCCTTACCGTTGTGCCTTCAAAATCAGCTAATTCACCAGCATGAGTCCAAGTTAGGCCATCCTGCTTAATGGCCTGTTGCCAAGCAGCTTTATCCTTATCCAGTGAAATACCTAAAATGGTGAAGTTCCGATCCTTATATTTAGTGTAGGCTTTTACTACATTTGGATTTTCATTTCTGCAAGGTGCGCACCATGAGGCCCAGAAATCGATAAGTACATATTTACCTTTAAAATCTGCCAAACCAATAGTTTTCCCATCGATTGTATTTATATTAAAATTAGGCGCGGGCTGTCCAACCTGAACTGCTTTCAATTTATTTACTCTCGTCACAAAATCTCTTACTGCGGTGTTTTTCTTCAGTTCGTCACTTACCTTTTCTGCATAGGTAACCATAGCGGCTTCGTTGCCTGATGGATTTACCAAACTAATAGCATAAAAACTTACTAGAGAGCTTGTATTTTCATTTGCAAATTTTACGATTGCGGCATTTAGATCCGAAATAGTTTTCATGTACGCAGGCGACATTTGCTGAACAAGTTCTTCTCTTTTTTCGGGGTTTGAAGCTACTTTTTGCTCGAAATCATTTTTTATAGCCTCAACTTTAGTCGTATACGAATTTTTAAGCTTGTTAAATTCTGTAAGTTTATCGGCCTCATCTGCACCAGTAATTTGGTATTCTCCAGTTTTGTTAGCGAGATCAGCGGTTAAACTTATCACATCGCCGTTTTTGGCAATTACCATAAATTCATGGGCGCCAATGTTAACCCGGTAAAAGTCTTGTTCAGGAGCCACCCCTGTAAACATAAACTCTCCTTTTTCAGATAGCACGGTCGAATCCAAGACACTCATGTTCTGGCTCTTCATACCGTACAAAAGCACCTTTTTTTCAGTTCCGAAGTTCTCAAATTTACCTTCGATCTTAAATTTCGTTTTGTCTTTACAAGCTGCTAACACAGCGATTAGACCTAAAATATATACTATTCTTTTCATTCTTATTTTAATTTCTCTGTAATTAAATCACTTACTTTTTTAGCATCTGCCTTACCTTTGGCTAATTTCATCACCTCGCCAACAAACAAACCTAAAACGCCTTTTTTGCCATTTCTATATGCTTCTACTTGAGGTTTATATTTTTCGAGTACTGTGGCAATATATGCATCCATTGAATCCTGATCCTCCACAATCAACAAGTTTAATCTCGTGGCTATATCTTCTACATCATCATCTTTTGTAATCACGGGGATTAATTGCTGCAGGGCAACCGCCTGACCGATCTTCTTAGCATCAACCAAATTGATAGTTTGAGCCAGTTGCGAAGGACTAACATTAAAGGAAGCAATACTTTTTCCTTCTTCGCTTAGTAGGGCTCTAACAGACCCCAATAACCAATTAACCAGGTTTTTAACTTGATCTACTTTAACCTTAGCTTCATTAAAATAGGCATATAGAGCCGTGTCCTCTGCAAGCAAATTTGCTTCGGCATTGCTGATGGCAAGATCGTTAACCAATTGCTTTGCCAATTGCTTAGGAAGCATAGGCATGGCGGCTTTGATTTGGGCAAGCCATTCGTTGGATACTTCGATGGGCGGTAGGTCGGGATCTGGAAAATAACGATAGTCATTCGCTTCTTCTTTACTGCGCATAGGCGAAGTGCTTCCTTTATCTGCATCGAAGTTTAAGGTACTTTGTACGATCTGTCCTCCTTGGTTAACTACTCCAACCTGTCTGTTAAATTCAAACTCCATTGCTCTACGTACGTTACGGATAGAGTTTAGGTTTTTAACTTCACAGCGTGTCCCAAATGCTGTCCCTCCAGTTGGCCGGATCGAAATATTAGCATCACAACGAAGTGATCCTTCTTCCATATTGCCATCACTCACATTCAAATGTCGAACCAATTGCCTAATTTCTGTAAGCAAGGCTGATGCTTCTTCGGCACTCCGAATATCTGGTTCGGTAACAATTTCTATTAAGGGTACCCCCGCCCGATTTAGATCAACATAAGAGAATTTCGCGTCCTGATCATGCAAACTCTTACCCGCATCTTCCTCTAGATGGATTCTATTTATACCGATCCTTTTTTCATCGCCGTTGGCCAATAAGACGTTTATATATCCATTTTTACAAATCGGGCTGTTGTCTTGTGTAATCTGGTAGCCTTTAGGCAAATCGGCGTAAAAATAATTTTTGCGATCGAAGAAGTTATGTTGGTTAATGGTGCAGTTTAATGCAAGTCCGATTCTAATGGCTTTGGCTACCACCTCCCTATTTAATTTGGGCAATGCCCCCGGAAGCGCCAATGATACTGCAGAAATATGTTCGTTTGGTTTGGCGCCAAAAGAGGCACTATCCGAAGAAAATATTTTTGATTGAGTATTTAATTGAACATGAATTTCTAAACCAGAAACCAGTTCGAATGTTGCACTTGAGGTGGGATTTTGTGTACTCATTAATGGGCAATAAACTATTAAAATGGTCATTAACAACCCCTCAAAGATAGCTAAATATCTAGCAATTCTATTGTATAGAGGGCAATTTAATCGACGTGGCACAGTATTGGTTTTAGTTGGAATACACAAAAATGAAACATTATGAAAAAGTTAGTTCTATTGGCATCAATTGCCGTAGCTGTGGTTGCCTACCAACCTGTAAAAGCTCAAGTAAGCTTAAATATTAATATCGGCTCGCGCCCCTATTACGAACCCAATTATTACAGCCCAAATCATTATTACGTAGTACCTCAAAGGGTTTACTCACCACGAACTGTAATAGTGAAGAGACCTGTGTATGTCCCTACGACGGTTTATCGCAGTTATTATTCAAGCCCAGCAAACCGGTATAATACCGTTAGAAATTATCGACAAAATTTTAATAAACACGAAAGAGGACATTCAAAGGGACACCATAAAGGCCGACATTAACCTATCACTTAAATTACAGTCATGAAAAAATCAATCGCATTAATAGTGCTCGCAGTTGCATTATTGGTGCACAAAGAATCAAAAGCGCAGATTAACTTAAATGTTAACATTGCCCAACAACCATTATGGGGACCAACAGGATATGATCATGTAGACAATTATTATCTGCCTGATATAGAAACCTACTATAGCGTTCCAAGGCATCAATACATTATCCAGAATGGCGGAAATTGGATATATACCAACACCTTGCCCGCAAAATATGCTAATTACAATGTTTATAATGGGTATAAGGTAGTGGTAAATGGCGATAAACCCTATGCAAATTTTAATGCAGACAAGGTTCAATATGCCAAATACAAAAATTGGGGCGGCAAACAAAATGTGATCAAAAATAGTAACGACAAGAAATACTATGTAGTGAAAGGTCATCCCCATGGCATGCCTCCCGGACAGGCTAAAAAAATTAGCGGTACCAAAGGGAAAGGAAACTCCAATTTAAAAAGCAATATTGGAAGTAGCAATGGCAAAGGAAATAAAGGTAGCAAAGGAAAACATTAGTTTTCAAACAAAAAAAGGGATCCAAATTTGGATCCCTTTTTTTGTTAAAACCGTTTACCTATAGTTATGCCAGATCGTGGATATCCGCCGATGGCGTCGTTACCAAAAATTCTTCCGAGCCCTAAATAAACTTCTCCTGTAAATCCGTTTCTGGTCAAGAATTTTGCCCCTGCTGCTGCTCCTAGTCCGAAATTGGTTTCTTTTATAGGTGGACCTGAGTAATTCGAACTAGCGCTGCCAAAGAAATAATCTACCTCAACTGTTGATGATACCACGGCTGCATTTGCTTCTACAAAAAATCCAGCTGCTTTTTTACCACCAAAATATACCCTGAAATGGGGAATGGCAGCAAAATCATACTCTTGTTGATCATCAATTCCCACAAAAACGGATAAACCTATTCCCATGTTATCTTTTAGCAAACGTTCGTAAGTTATTTCTGGAATACCTACAATGGCATACAAAAGATTTAATTTTAGTTCGTTATTGCCTCCCTGCCCAATAGCTTCGGCATTTTTCTGAATAGCTTTCGAAACGCTATCCGCTGTTTTCTGTGCATTTGCAATAATAAAAGAGCAAAATAGTGCACCTGTTAATAGTAGTTTTTTCATGTGTTTTATAGTTTAATTTATGTGTTTTGCATCAAAATCTTTTGCCTATGGTAATGCCAACCCTTGGATAAGCATCAACGACTACGTAATCACCGAAAAATCTTCCTAAACCTAGGTAAGCTTCACCCAAAAATCCATTTCTGGTCAAAAATTTTGCCCCAGCGGCAGCGCCCACACCAAGATTAGTGTGAACTTCTCTATGACTGGGGCTGTAAGAGGAGTTAGTATAAAAAAGATAATCCCTTTCGCTTACCCTGAAAATGGCTGTATTAGCCTCTACAAAGAATCCGCTCGCTTTTTTAGAGCCAAAATAAATCCTAAAATGGGGGATCGCTCCAAATTTGTAATAATCTAAATCATCACCTAGTCCGGCCAAAACTGATAACCCTAGCCCCATATTGTCGCCGATAATTCTTTCATAGCTTATTTCGGGGATTCCTAATACCGCATTTAACAAATTAAGCTTGATTTCGTTATTGCCGCCTTGACCAATAGCTTCGGCATTTTTTTGAATAGCTTTAGAAATACTATCCGTTTTATTTTGGGCCTTCGCTAAAATAAACGAAGCCATTAAAATACACGTTACTATTATCTTTTTCATTTATATGTGGTAATTTGTGTTTAAAACCTTTTTCCTAACGTTAATCCGCCTCTTGGTAAAAAATAGTTTCCAGATTTAGCAAAGGTTTGTGATCCACCCAAATAAATATCGAAGGTAAATCCTTTCCTTGTTAAAAACTTCCCTCCGGCGGCAGCACCGAACCCGTAATATGTTTCTTTAATGGGTTGAAAAAAAACACTGTTACCGAAACTATCGATGTAATAATCAGGCTTGTCAACACTAGCACCATCAAATGCTAGCAAAGCACCATGGCCCTCCAAAAAGAAACCGCTTGCCTTTCTGCTGCCGAAGTAATACCTAAAATACGGATTTATCCCAGACTTAAAATCCATCTTTACAATTGTGGTTAAGCGGATAAAAGCTGAAATTCCGATTGCAGTATGATCACTGAGAATTCGTTCGTAGGTAAGTTCGGGAGATCCTAGAACGGTGTACAAAACGTTTAGTTTAATCTCATTATTACCTTGTAAGCTAGTAGATAATGAATCATTTTTCGTTTGAGCTTGAGCAAAAAACACCGAGGTTAATAATAACCCGGAGAGGAGGCATTTTATCATAGGAGAGATTTAGATTTTACTAATTTATAAAATCTTTCGCTTTTAGCAAGACATTTGTTAAACCTGATGGATTTTTTCCTCCTGCAGTAGCGTAAAAAGCCCGTCCGCCTCCACCGCCTTGAATTTCCTTGCCTAATTCGCGTACAATCTTAGCCGCGTTAAGGGTTTCGCTAACTATATTCTCCGAGATCATTACGGTAATACCAGGTTTATTTTCTATTAAGGTTGTAAAAACAAGATATACATTTTGCAAAAGCGCTTTAACCTCAAAAGCTAAATTTTTAACAGCTTCTGCATTGGGCAAATCAACATGTGCAGCAATAAAATTGATACCGTTTATATTTTCTGCTTGATCGGCGATAGACTGTTTCATATCTCCAGCCTTTGCTAAAATCCCCTTTTCTACCTCTTTCTTTAGGCGGGCGTTCTCTTCCAGTAAACTTTGCACAGCAGAGCTGATATGTTGGTTACCTTTCAATAATCCTTTAAGCTGGTTTAGCTCATTGCTTTGAGCTACGATAAACTGTTCGGCCTTGTCGGCTGTTATGGCTTCAATTCTGCGTACTCCTGCAGCTACTGCACTTTCTGATATTATTTTAAAATAACCAATCTGTCCGGTAGCTTTTACGTGCGTACCCCCACATAATTCTTTCGAGAAATGGTCATCAAACGTAATTACGCGAACTCTATCTCCATATTTTTCTCCAAATAAGGCAGTAACACCCGAATTGATTGCCTCGTTATAAGGCACATTACGTTGTTCTTTTATGCGAATATTGGCCCTTATTTTTTGGTTAACGATACGTTCTACCGCTGCAAGATCTTCATCACTAATTTTTGCGAAGTGCGAAAAATCAAATCGAAGGTTATCTGCATTTACTAAACTTCCCTTTTGGTTTACATGAGAGCCTAGCACCTTTTTTAACGCAGCATGAAGCAAATGTGTTGCCGAGTGGTTATCCTCGGTTAAGATCCGTTTATCCTCGTCTATTACTGCCCAAAATTTTCCTTCTACATCTGCTGGCAAATCATCGGTATAGTGAACAATTATGCCATTTTCTTTTTTGGTATCCGTAATTTCTACCCAAAACTGTCTACTGTGATCTTCTAATCGTCCAGTATCTCCTACTTGACCACCACTTTCGGCATAAAATGGGGTTTTGCGCAGAACAATCTGGTATTGGTCTTTCCCTTTTGCGCTAACTTTGCGATATTTTAAGATTTCGGTTTCAATTTCCGTAAAGTCGTAACCAATAAATTCGGTATCATTTCCTGGATTAACCGTTACCCAATCACCGGTATCAACCACTGTTGCGGCACGAGAACGATCTTTTTGGGCAGTTAAAGCTTTGTTAAACCCTTCCATATCAACCGTTAATCCCTTCTCTCTTGCCATCAACTCTGTTAGATCTATTGGAAAGCCGAACGTATCGTATAGTTCGAACGCAAAATTTCCATCAATTTCTGTATGGGTTTCATATTTTTCAAAGCGTTGAATCCCTGTCGCTAAGGTTCTTAAAAATGATACTTCTTCCTCTAAAACAACTTTTTGAACAAAGTCTTTTTGCAAGTACAGCTCATCAAAAATCCCTTTAAATTGCGCGGCTAAAACCGGGACCAACTGATTAAGAAAAGGTTCTTTAAGGTTTAGGAAGGTATAGGCATAACGAACGGCCCGGCGCAAAATCCGGCGGATTACATATCCTGCTTTATTATTTGAGGGCAATTGTCCATCAGCAATTACAAAAGAGATGGCTCTAATATGATCGGCCATTACACGCATCGCTACAGCCTCGTTCCAGCCCTTGTTTCCCGGCTCTGAATTACCTAAATATTCAAAACCAGATTTTTCAGAAATAAATTGGATCAGGGGTTGGAATACATCACTGTCGTAGTTACTGGTTTTTCCCTGTAGCACACGCACCAAACGTTCGAACCCCATTCCAGTATCGACATGCTGTGCGGGTAGGGATTTCAATGATCCATCCTTTAAGCGATTAAACTGCATGAATACATTGTTCCAAATTTCGATTACCTGAGGATGATCTGCATTTACAAGATCCTTTCCGCTTGTTAACATGCGTTCGGCGCTAGATCTACAATCAACATGGATCTCAGAACAGGGGCCACAAGGACCGGTGTCACCCATTTCCCAAAAATTATCTTTTTTATTTCCTAAAATGATGCGATCTTCCGGTACAAACTCCTTCCACAATTCAAAAGCCTCGGTATCACGGGGCAATCCTTCTCTCTCATCACCTTCAAAAATAGAAACATACAATTGATCTTTTGGGATTTTGTAAACCTCAGTAAGCAGTTCCCAGCTCCAGGCAATAGCTTCCTTTTTAAAGTAGTCGCCAAAACTCCAATTGCCTAGCATTTCGAACATGGTATGGTGATAGGTATCTATTCCCACTTCCTCAAGATCGTTATGTTTACCAGATACCCGTAAACAGCGTTGCGTATCGGCAACACGAGAATATTTAATGGCAGCCTCTCCCAAAAACAAATCCTTAAATTGGTTCATTCCAGCATTGGTAAACATCAATGTTGGGTCGTTTTTTACAACAATTGGCGCTGAAGACACAATGTGATGTTGTTTGCTTCTGAAAAAATCTAAATAGGTCTGTCGTATTTCTTTCGCTGTCATCTCTTAGAAAATTAAGGAGAACAAAATTAAAATTTTATTGCGGTATTCTACTAAAATCCCATTACATTTGAATACTTTAAGTAAAAGCTACAAACAATTCATAATCAGCTTGGAACATGCCATACAAGGAGAGAGAAATTAATAAAATGTATTATACCATGGGCGAAGTAACCGAAATGTTTGGCGTAAATGCCTCTCAAATCAGGTTTTATGAAAAAGAGTTTGATGTGCTTCAGCCTAAGAAAAACAAAAAGGGCAACCGACTTTTTACCCCAGAGGATATCGATAATTTAAAAATTATTTTCCATTTGGTAGATGATAAAGGCTTTACGTTAAAAGGTGCTAAAGATCATCTTAAACATAACAATAGCGAAGTTAAGGAAAATCAAAAAGTGATCGCATCATTAGAGAAGCTGAAAGATTTTTTATTGAAGCTGAACGAGGAAATATAGACTGGGATTATAGACTAGGATGATAGAATAGATTAGTAAGATTACAAGATTATAGGATATTAAAATGGCCTATAGCCAACACCTCACCCCTCGCTAGAATGGGAGTTTATCTAAAAAAAATGCCGACCATTTTCATGGCCGGCATATTAACACTAATTAATTATTAGTCGGTAGCAATTACATTTGCTTAGTAGTATCAGGCATTTTCTTAGTGGTATCCACCGTTCCTGTATCAATCATTGTTGTATCAACTTTTGTACTATCAACTGCTGACGAGTCCATCGTACCATTACCGTTTTTGCTCGAGCTACATCCTGCTATTGCCATACCAGCAACTGCAAGGACTATTAAAAATTTCATCTTCATCTTTTTTCTTTTAGGTTAGAAATGTTAAGGCTGACTATGTCAACTCTTTTAATAAATAGGTTTAACCTAAGAATTGTTTTTATAAATGAAAAAAAGTTGAGTTTTGGGTTTTACGTGTAATAGAACCTAAGGGTTGATGGTTCATGGATTATAGTTCATAGATCATGGTTCATGCACTGGGAGCCTAGGTGTAACCGTTAATAGAAATTAATGGTTCATAGATCATGGTTCATAGACTGGGAACCTTGGGTTTAACCGTTAATAAATTTATGGTTGATGGTTCATAGATCATGGTTCATGGTTGATATTCCATAGTTGATGGTTGAGGGGTAGAGAGTAAGTTATACCTCAGCATTATGCACTCTGCATCCAAGCTATGAGTCATGAACCATGAACTATTAGCAATGGGCGATGGGCTATCCACAAGAATCTCAAAAAACCAATCTCCACTTCATTTGTTACCTCTCCATGAATTTAGACAAGTTTTATAACAAGGCATACGATTGGATTATCATTTTTGGTCCACGTTTAATTTTAGGTATTGCGGCATTACTTATTGGTTTATGGGTAGTTAATCTTTTAATTAAATGGATCCATAAAAGCATGCATAAGCGTGAAGTGGATTCTACGGCAAAGCCATTTTTGTTAAGTTTAATTGGGGTTATTTTAAGGATCTTACTTTTCTTAGGAGTAATGCAGATCTTGGGCATCGAAATGACCATTTTTACAGCATTAGTAGCTTCTTTCGGTGTAGCTGCAGGTTTAGCATTATCTGGAACACTTCAAAATTTTGCAAGTGGCGTAATTATCTTATTAATTAAACCTTTTGTAGTGGGTGATAATATCATTACCGAAGGGTTGGAAGGAACGGTTACGTCTATTCAGATATTCTATACTTTTATCACCACTTTTGACAATCGATCGGTGATTGTACCCAATAGTAAACTCTCAAATGAAGTAATCATCAACATCAGCAGAGAAGGAAGTAGACGTTTAGACATAGAAATGAAGTTCAAATATGCGGTCGATTTTGAAACTGTGAAATCATTAATAAATGCAGCAATTGATAAATCCAAAAACATTTTAGCAAAACCGGATAGGAGAATTGGGATTGCCAGTTTTGAGCCAGAGGGATTTAAGGTGAGTATTAATGTTTGGGTAAATGCACATGGATTTCAAGATACAAAACTTGCTTTACAGGAAACCATTTTGAAGGATATGAAAGCTTCAGAAATTGATATCACTACAAAGTAAGTTTAGAGTTGGGGGATTGGGGTGTTAAGCTGGTCTTAAAAATCCATTTATAAGAGTGCAGTTATTGGTTCGTTGCAAAACTATCTATAAGCGCGCCCTGACGATCAACGATGTTTATCTTAATAATCGTTAGCTCGTCAATAATTCCAACTACATGATCTTGTAATTCCTGTGAAAAATGAGCTGCCCCTGTTCCACCCTCAACTGTAAGTGTAATTTCTGCTTTACCAGTAACCTTGATATCAGAAATCATATCGTAGTATTTGTTCTGTAATTGTTCTATTAGTTCGTCCATTGTGGTTAGTTTTATAAGTGTAATAATATTAACTGGTTAACTGGCAACTGTAAACTGATAATTGATTAGTCGATCAAGTTTATAGCTAAGCAACGAACAAGTATATTGTCTTGTTTAAATTTATCTTGTAAAGTTTTTTTATATTTTTCCCAATAAGAGATATCTACCTGATCTGTCATTACTTCATAAATAACTAATTTATCCTTTATGATATTATTCTGGGAATCTTCCCACCTTCCACCTAGTGGAGCTCTGTTATACATGGATAATCCTTCGAATTTGTTGATTAATGTTTTTTTAACATTATCGAAATATTTAGTTGGATAGGGTTTTCCCTCTTCATTTTCAATTGGCAAAAACAATTGGATCAGCTTAGTCTTTGTGGTATCTTTATTCTTCTCATTGGCAAGCATAGAAATAGCCTTTTTGGAGTTTACCCGTTCAATTACATTAAATACCTTTCCTGCTTGAGCATTATAATTGGTAAAGAAATTTATCAATTCATCTATAAGCTGTTTAGGGAAATCTTTTAGCTCTTTTACGTTTGCATAAAGGTTTGAAACTTGCGGAATTACGATATAACGATCATTACGGGTTTTCTTGCCATCCAACTCATGTTGATCAGCTTTAATTGCTCCAATTATCCGGCAGTCCATAGCACATCCGGGAAAAGTTTTAATTTCAGAAATTACGATGGCATCCAATGGATCACCATCCTCACCAATGGTACCTTCAACAAAACCAAAATCAAATGGAAAAACCATGCCTTGGGGCATTATTTTATTTAACTTGATGTATCCAGTTTTTGGATCAAAATCGTACTTAAGTGGGCTGCCTTGTGGAGTTTCTACAATAACACTAACTGTTTGCATATTGGGGTGATGCGAACTGCTTTTCAATAAAGCCGCCAATGTCTTCAATAAATTCTTCCGATAGTTTCTGACCTCCTATTTGCTCCCAGCCATCTGTTACTTTGTTGATAGTCCCAACTAAATGATCGTTAATACAGATATAAAAAACATCGTTAACATCTACCTGTAACAGGGTGTAAAGGAGGGGGAGTTGATTTTCAAATAATTCGCACAAATAATCAATTTTTATCATAACTCATATCAATTAATATTCATCTGAACAACTTAAATAGAAACCAACAAGCTATATCATTTGTTTGGATAGTTAACGATTAACTTATTTTAAATTAAAATTAGCTTTTTATTTAGAAAATCTCCAAAACATAAATGATACATTGTTGTTAAACAGCAAATAAAAAATTATGCAAAAGTATTCATCTTACCTCATTTTCTTAACCTTAGGCATTTTAAGTGCGTGCAACAATTCGAACACAACTTCGGAAACAGCTACCGATACTACGAGCAAAAAAGCTGATACCATTATTAGTAAAACCAGCAACGCACAAGATTTGGATACCACTGATGTATCCTTTTTTCAAAATGCAGCATATGGTGGCATGGTTGAAGTTGAAAGCAGCAATAAAATAGTTCAAGAATCGAAAGATGCCGCAGTAAAAGCTTTTGCAGAGATGATGGTTAAAGATCATACGCAGGCTAATGCAAAATTAAAAGCTATAGCTGCTGCTAAAGGTTATATTTTACCAGCCCTAATTCCTGAGAGTAAGCAAACCATGATCAAAAAGATGGATACCTATAAAGAAGAAGGAAGGGACGAATATTATGTCCAATTGATGATAGCCGAACATAAAAATGCCATTGATGTATTTTCAGCAGGTAGCAGATCACACGATACCACCATCTCTAAGTTTGCCTCTTCCCTATTGCCAACCCTAAACCATCATTACCAACATACCTTAAAAATTGATACCGCATTAAAAGCGCTTAAAGCTAATCAGGGTGATGACCCTTTAAAATTGAGCAATCGTAAAAAACAATAGAACCATTTACCTATGGAAAACTTAAATAACAATTATGCACTAATAACAGGAGGCACAAGTGGGATCGGATTTGAATTGGCGAAACTATTTGCCAAAGATAAATACGATTTGATTATTGTTGCCAGAAATCAGGATGAACTTGATAATGCAGCAGCAGAACTGAAAAAGGAAGGCGTTAAGGTAATTACCATTAGCAAAGATTTCTTTTTATCAGGCGCAGCCTTTGATCTTTATAACGAGATCAAAGGAATGGGAATTACCGTTAAGGTGCTTGTAAATGACGCCGGACAAGGAGTTTACGGTAAGTTTATAGAAACGGATCTACAACGTGAAATGAACATTATCCAACTAAATATTGGAGCTACGGTAGTGTTAACCAAATTGTTTTTGAAGGATATGGTTAAAAGAAATTCGGGCAAAATTTTAAATGTAGCGTCGATCGCTGGCAAAGTACCTGGACCTTATCAAGCCGTGTATCATGGAACAAAAGCGTTTGTTCATTCCTTTAATGAGGCGGTGCGCAATGAAATTAAAGATACTGAAGTTACATTAACCTCTCTTTTACCTGGCGCAACAGATACCGACTTTTTTAGAAAAGCAGATATGCTGGAATCAAAAATTGTGCAAGAAGGTAATTTAGGCGATGCCGCGGAGGTTGCGAAAGACGGCTATGACGCATTGATGGAAGGAAAAGATATGGTAATATCTGGATTTAAAAATAAAGTACAGGTTGCCGTGAGCAATATCATCCCTGATAGTGTAGTAGCTAATAATATGCGTAAAACGCAGGAACCTGTAGATGAGTCATGAGTAGGAAGTCCGAAGTTTTCTAAGCCTGTTCAAACTAAAGACAACCGACTGTTAACTGTTAATTGAGAACTTATTTACTATGCCCCTCTTTCACTCCTTGTCTATTACGATCAGGTTCTTCTTTAGATAAATCTGTTGATTCAATAGTGGAAGGGATCTCTTTTTGATCACTAATCGTCTTTGGAGCCCTATCAATGAAATTGTCGTCTGTTAATCTAGGATTGTGGTTGCCCCATTCTAGCTGATTTGAAGTGCTTTCCCATTCTAGCTGATTTGAAGTGCTTTGTGGTGAGGTTGGGTTAGGATTTTTATTCACTATGCAAGGTGTTAATGTTAAAATAATTAAACACCTTAAGAGTAAATTTGTTTGTTATTAAATCAAAAAATTCGCTTATTAGTTGATTTCTTTGATTATAGCGATAATATCTTCTTCGCCCCGCCTCAGCTGTGCTTTATTAAAGCTATCATGAGCGGCACTGGCGAGTGGCGAATTTAATCCTTCATCCTTTGCCAGGCGCAGATCTTTCGCAATATGTTTGAGTGCAAATACTGGACTATAATTTTCCTGTAATATCGCATCGCCCTTTATTTTCATGAATATATTTCCCAGTGCACTATTATTGATCAATTCTAACAGGTCTTTTAGTTCAATTCCTTTATCTTTTGCAAAAGCCACCGCTTCTGCCAATCCTTGGGCATGAAAACTCAATAACGAGTTAATAGCCAACTTAGCAATATTACCAGCACCTGTATCTCCAACATGAAGTGTTAATTTACCTAAACAATCAAAAATAGGCTTAACAATGTTAAATACATCTTTATCACCTCCCACCATAACCACCAGCGAGCCTTCCTGCGCTTGTTTTAAACTGCCAGAAACAGGAGCATCAATATAGGTGCAGCCCTTTTCAAGAGATAAGAGCGCCATTCTCTTACTAATGGAAGGAGAAACGGTACTCATGTTTATGATCACTTTTTGATGAATATTTGAAGCGAATAGCCCCTCTTCACTCATAACAATTTCCTCAACGGCCGCATCATCCGAAACCATTAAGATTACCACTTCACATAAGGTGATTAATACTGCTGGATTTGCGACAAGAACTGCTCCTTCACTAATCAAAGGTGCAGCCTTTTCGGCATTTCGGTTAAAAACGATTAATGCATACCCAGCTTTAATTAAATTCTGTGCCATTGGGACTCCCATCTTCCCTAAACCAATAAATCCTATTTTTTGCATGCTAATGATTTGTTTTTTTTAACTGGTAAGTATTGGTTAACTGGTTAATTGGTTAATTGGTTAACTGTTGATTAAATTTTTTGATTGATTAAGTTTATTAGAGGCCTCGATTAAACAATTTATACAATTAACCGATTAACCAATTCTCATTCTACTCCTTGCACATTCATCGGCAAGATATAGATAGATTTTGAAGCAGTAATGAATAAAATATTTCTTTTTTTGCCGCTAAAACACAAATTTGCGGTATGATTTTCGGGGACATTAATATGTGCTATTTTTTCGCCCTGCGTATTAAATACATCTATTCCTTTACCAGTGAGATAGAGGTTTCCATATTGGTCTAATGTCATTCCATCAGAACCCCTATTAATAAAGAGCTGCCTATTTTTTAAAGCTCCATTTTTCTCGATTTCATACTTGTAGGTTTTACCGTCTTTAGCATCGGCAACGTATAAGTATTTGCCATCAGGAGTGCCAACAATTCCATTAGGGCGCAGCAAACGATCTTCAACGGTAACTATTTCGCTTTTTCCTTTGGGCAAATAGTACACTTTTTCGCCAGGTAGGGCTGGCGATTTTCGGGTCCAATAGTCGCGTTGATAATAGGGATCGGTAAAATAAATTCCACCTTTACGATCTATCCATAAATCGTTAGGACCATTTAAGGCTTTATCTGTTGGGTTTTTATACAACAATTTGGGTTTCTTATCCGTGCTAAAAATCCACAGTTCATTTTGCTCATCTGCACAAACAATCAAATTTCCCGCTTTATCCACATAAGTACCATTGGCCCTGCCTGCTTTATCCGAATAAAGTGAAAGCTGGCCGTCTGTACTGTACATCCAAATTGTATTGTTCGGTTGATCGGTAAAGAAAACATCGCCTTTGGAATTTACCGATGGTCCTTCGGTAAATTTAAACTGAGAAGATATAAGGGTTAGCGAGTCCTGATTAAACAAGGGTTTGATAGGTATTTGCGCATTAGCGTATACTGCTAAAAATACCATCACAAAACATATATTGATCAATTTCATCTTGCTAACTCAAATCGTTAACCGAAAACTGGCATTTGATAATTGCAAACTGCCAACGGGCTACGCTTTCCACTTTCCACTTTTCTTCATATATCGGATAGTTGCATAATAGAATGCTAAGACAATCAGCACAGTTATCCCGATTTTATCCCTTAAAACCACATCGTTATGGGTTAATTGTGGATAATAATAAAGGAGGATTACAGCAATGCCCAACAACCAAACCGTTTGTGTATTGTATTCTTTAATTAACCAGCGTTTGCCATTAAATGCCATGCTGTTAATGGTTTTACCCAGACCGTTAAAATTTATCCACCAGCGATTTACCCTGGCACAATACGCATCAAACTGGGCGCCAAATTTCCCCCTCAAAAATTTCTCTTCGGCCAGTACAATTGCCTGATATATGAACAGGAATAATGGAATGAAAATTAGCATAAAGATCATCGAATTCATTAAAATTCCTACACCTACCAGCATTAAAATATTGCCCACATACAGCGGATTTCGGCCATGGTTAAAAAACCCTTCGGTTACCAGATCATCGGCATGCACTTTTTTGTTTAGTCCGCCACGCACTATATAGGCCAAAGAAATGGCTACACCTCTTATTAACTGACCAAAAACGGTAATAAATAGGCCAATTATCAAGGGATAAAGGTAATAGGATTGCCCAAATACATCTTCAGTAAAAATTTTTGGCGATGGGATAAACAATGCGAGGTACAAGAAAATAAACAAGAAGTTTCTGTATTTGAAAAAGAAGTTTCCTATAGCTATCATATTAATTTTTAACTGCGATAAAACCTGAAAAATTATACCATTTAAAAAACGTTTCGGTATGTTGAAAGCCGGCTTCCATAAGCATCTTCACGTTTTCGCTCAACTTATAAGGAATCAGTACGTTTTCTAACGCTTCTCTTTTTTGTGAAATCTCCATTTCACTGTAGTGGTTTCTGCGCTTGTAATCGTAGTAGTATTTAATAAAATTTCTATTGAATAAACTGTCTTCAGCCAATATTTTTTCGGAGATGATTAATACTCCTCCCGGAACTAGTCCATCGTAAATTCTTTTCAATAAACGTTCTCTGAAAATAGGCCGTACAAATTGTAAGGTTAGGCAAAGTATAACAACTGAAGCGTTCTCTATCTTAATTTCTCCGTGCAGATCAGCATTAACCAATTGATAGGTTCTTTTAAATTCTGCCTCTTTTAGCTTTATATCGCATTTTTTTAACATTTCTGCCGAGTCATCAATCCCTACAAAGGTAATATCATCTGCTACATACGGATTTAGCCCTATCATCGTTGTGCCCGTAGAACAGCCTAGATCTATCACATTGGTATTTGGCAAGGCGTGTTCTGCCGCCAATTCTATGATCATACGTTGAATTTCGTTGTAAAATGGCACGGAGCGTTCAACCATGTCATCGAACGCATTTGCTACCGTTGCTCCAAATTTAAAATCGGAAGGTTTTTTAATTTCTTCCTTAAACACGTTATCTAGATTATCTTTCTTATTCATTTAGGCTATTTTTCGATTTTCTAAAGGTATCGACTTAATAAATCAGAAAAGGATTAGTTATAAGAGTTAACGAATTTTTTACATAAGCTAAACCATTCCTTTTTCGCATGGCGGATGAGTACAGGGATTGAAGGAGATACACTGAGATTCCCCCATATGCTGAAGAAGAGGAACTACATCTATCATTATCATAATGTTTCTAAATGCTTTAAACGTAACCAATCCTTCCAACCTCCCAACTTCCAATATCCTCCTACCAACAAAAAAGGCTTACCTAACCTTCCGATTTGATAAGCCTCCTGTTTTTTTGGGGAGTTTATTTACCGTTTGTTGCAGCAGTTGAGGTTGGAGATGGAACAACTTCGCCTTTAAAATATATTACTAGAACCGGAGTTTTAGCATTCGATTTTATGGTGGTAGCTTTAGTAAACTGGCCTGTTGCAGCGGCGTTATAGGTTAATACAATCGAACCTTTTTCGCCCCGTTTAACCGGTGTAGCGGTAAATTTAGCAACTGTACAACCGCAAGTTGGCTCAACTGATGAAATAATCAATGGTAGTTTGCCAATATTGGTGAAAGTCATTTCAACTGTTACTGGTTTCCCTTGTGGAATTTTGCCAAAATCATGTGTTTCTTCATCAAATTTAAACTCTGGTTCTTCAGATACTTGTGCAGCCATAACTGGGGCTGTAGTTTTCTTAGTGGTTTGCGCATTAGCTTGAAAAGCAACTACTCCAAGAGCTAAAGCCATTAAGCAAATTATTTTTTTCATGGTCCCGATTGTTTTTTTCAAATATAAAATATAGAACTAATGAAAACAAGAGGAAAAACCATGAATCACGTTATTTTATAATCCTTAAGTAACGGCTTTAAGACAATTTGAGAACTATTGAAAATCAAATTAACTTTGCAGAAATATATTTACATGAAACTCAAACTTTTTTTCCCTGCCGCTATCGTAGTGTTTAGTCTTTTTTTAATTTCTTGGGGTTACACGGGTCATAAGACAATTGGACTAATTGCCGAAAATCACCTTAACCCAAGAGCAAAAGCCGCAATTAAAAATTTACTTGGAGATACCAGCATAGCTGATGCGTGTACATGGGCTGATGATGCCAGGAAAGATCCTCAATTTAAGGAAACGGGCAATTGGCACTTTTTAAATTTGCCATTAGGTTTAAGTTTCAACGATTTTAAACAATTTATAGATACCACTAAGAAAGACAATGTGTATAGCGCATTACTTAATGCAGAGAAAATATTAAAGGACAACAGTAGTACAAAACAACAGCAAATTAACTCGTTAAAGTTTTTAATGCATTTTGTGGGCGATCTCCATCAACCAATGCATATCAGCAGAGCTGAAGATAAAGGTGGCAATACCATTCAACTTAATTATGAAGGCAAAGGAACCAACCTCCACAGCCTTTGGGATACTAAAATGTTGGAGCACCAAGGCTTAACATTTACCGAATTAGCTACTAAATACGATACCATTTCACTTACCGATATTAACCAATGGCAACAAGATCCGATGATTACTTGGATTTGGGAAAGTTATCAGATTAGTAGTCAGCTTTATGCAGAAGTAGACGCCATGGGAAAACAGGTTGTTGATGATGAATACTACCAGAAACACTTACCTATTGTAGAGAAAAGAATTCAGCAAGCGGGAATTCGGTTGGCCGGATTGTTAAATAGTATCTATCCAGAGATATAAGATCTTATTTTTACCACCTTAGGAAGCTCAGAGACCTAAGTTAATCCAAGTGTCAAGCGCTTCACGCCATACGCTTACCCTTTTGTTGTGTCCCAAATTGTCAGTCTGAGCGCCCGCCTGCTTTTCGGGCAGGTAGTCGAAGACCAAATTAAACCCCTTCGACAAGCTCAGGGTGACACCCTTTTAGTGTTCCCAAAAATTGTCAGTCTGAGCGTAGTCGAAGACCAAATTAAGCCCCTTCGACATGCTCAGGGTGACACCCTTTTAGTGTTCCCAAAAATTGTCAGTCTGAGCGTAGTCGAAGACCAAATTAAGCCCCTTCGGCATGCTCAGGGTGACACCCTTTTAGTGTTCCCAAAAATTGTCAGTCTGAGCGTAGTCGAAGACCAAATTAAGCCCCTTCGACATGCTCAGGGTGACAATCTTATAGGTAGGCTCTAATTTCAACAGCTTAGAGCTGCTTTGCTTACCCTCAAAACATTTTTTCATTTTAAGGGTTAATTATAAATTAAATCTTCATGAATGAAAAGTAAAAAGAACCTCATTAACGCACTAAAAAGTCGGGAACTTAACACACAAACCACAGTGGCCATCATCGCAGGCCTAACTATTGGTGTAGCCATAGGTGCATTATTTAGCACTGAAAAGGGAAAAGAATTGAAAAAGAATTTAATAGGTTATGCCGGTGATTTAATCAATAATCTTACAGGAAATACACCCGCCAAAGCACATGCAAAATTGGGAAGTCTAATTGGAGATGTAAGAACTCATATTAAGCTTAATGCCGAAGGGCTGCTCGAAAATAGACAGGAATATAGGATGAAGGATCCAATGCTAATTGACCAATAGTTAATTATTTCCTTTAAAGACATTAACCGTTGGTGTTTTCCATACGTTATAACCCTGCAAAGCACAAATTTGCGAAACCTCTTTCTCTATAAAGCTGGGCACATCATTGGCAATTCGCCAGCGAATACTGTATTTTAAATTATAACTTAAATAAACCACCACATCATCATCCATGGGTGGCATTTGAGTTAAAGGCCTTAAATGAACGTCCTGCAGTTCCATAGCTAATCTGATCAACCTCTCCTTTAGCACTTTAGCTAATGGAGCATGGGGATTAAACTCATCAAAGATGGCAAGGACAGTAACGGTCATAAAGTAATGCTATTATTTTTAGCAAAACTAACTAAAATTATTGGAATTTTATCATGGATTTGTAAAGAATGATTTATTAATCAATCTTAAATTTTCTTGTCACAAACACCCCATCGTTACTTTTTTCCTTTTTCACATCCCGATCAAAAACACGGTTAAAGTTATTAGCCGCTAAATCTTCAAGTCTACTATTAACCCTTATTTGATAAATGCCAGCTTTCCAACCTTTTAGAGGAAAGAATTTCCAGATCTGATCTTTGCTTACTTCACTTCTCCCATCTATTACCTGCGCATTAACATCAAGAACGGTTAACGATTCCTTTAGTAACATAGCATCCATTCCTTCAAGAGCATCAATGATTAAGGGCAATTGAGTGTTCGCTTTTGGAACATTGATCTTCCAGGAATCTATAATAGGCATGGTGTGATCCATATCCTTGGCGGTAAAAGTTTTAGTGTAATTTTGGCCCAAATTTAACCCATGACTATCCTTCCACTGCTGTGAGACCATTAATCTGTAGGTTGAATTTTTGGTCAATGGATTTCCATATTTACGGTTCAGTACCAAATCACGCTTTATGCGGCCCGGGTCGATCCAAATAGTTAACACTTTTCCGCTGGTATCCCATAATTCTGGCTGTAGATTTAGAAATACGTTGCGCATGGTATCTCCATTTTTGTCCAATAAACAAATAAAATCTAGTGATCTGCCGGTTTGCATAGGCTTTGAAAAACAGAAATAGAATTTAAGCAAATTTTCGGGCACAGTATCTCTCTGTGGATAAATGGCCCTTAGCACGGGGGTCTTCTCGCCTTTCGGCAGAGGGACGTCGATACTCCCAATCAATTTGTTATTCTCCCAAACTTCGTAGATAATTCCGTAAGTAAGCGGAATTAAGGGCGTAAACTCAATTTCATCCGCCTTGACGTCGAAATTGCCAAGGATGGCCGTCAAGGGCTTTACCCCACCCCTGTAAATCTGTATCCGCTTATGTTCATTTTGATTAAGTACTAATGATTTGGGAATAATAATCGAAACTGCTAGTCCATTTTTATAGCTTAGAGAGAGTTGCTTTGGCTTTGTTTTGCATCCTAAAAAAACAACCACTAAAAAAAATGCCATGCTATATTTTACATATAACATGGCATTTGTACTAGTTATTAATTTATATGGTTTTCCCATCGGTTGTCCACAAATCTAATTCTCCAGTAGCTGATCGTTGTATTACAACGGCTCTGCTTTCGTCTAACTTGTCCATCTGCGTAACTTTTTGATAGGGCAACGCCGTAAAGTTTACTCCTGCAGTTGTTGCCACTCTTTCGGTCAAGGAGCCTTCAAATTTTTTGATTTCATTATAGCTTACTTTTGCTGCTGGGCGATTATCGTTGGCCATAACCAAATAATTTTCACCACTGGTTTTTAACCAGATCATATCTGATGGGGTGTTTTGATTTCCCATTTCGGCAATTGTTCTTCCTTTTACTGTTGCACCAGGTTTAAGTTCATCCATGGCAAAAAGCACGAGCGGAGTACAGGTATAGCTGGCCACCACATAGTCTTTTCCTGCAATGGTGGTAGTGCTAAATGTACGCACAGGAGAGGTAGTTTCATATCTACCATGTGACGTATGGTACATTTCTAAGGTCGATCCCTCATCCTGATTATCAGTAAAAGGAAAGTTCAAGCTTCTAAAAGTAGAACTAAACTCTTTATTGCTTAAACCACTTACCAGCAATTTTCCATTCGCAAAACCCAAATCAGAGATTGAAGAGATGCGGAGGGATCTACCGCGATTATCCTTTGCATCAACAGCAGGGGCATTGTTTAACGCTACCGTAGAGAAACTAATGTCTTTTAAAGAAACTGGCTCAAATACATTATCTGCATTTAACGTTAATAACAATGGAGTGCCATCAGCGCTCTTGACTGCCAGGTATAATTTCTTTGAAATTGGGTTAACGGCTATATCGGTAATGCTAACATTTTCTTTAGTAGTGCCTAAGGCAGCAGCAATTTTAGTGTCAATATCTTTCAGATCAAAGGCTTTGGCGGTTTTAGTGGCTTTAACATCTTTGGTATCAACCGCTACAATTGTGGCATTTTTAGAATCGCCAATAAACAAAATTCCCGTCGGACCAAAGGTTAAGGCAGTAATGGATTTAATTTCTGGTGTTCCCATTGTCATACCATAAGGCAAAACTGATTCGCGGTTTATGCCAGCAAACAATAGCACTCCGGCTATCCCAGCAGCAATAAATAGATAAGACTTTTTCATTTAATTAACAATTAAGGTGAATATTTTAGTCTTAAGTCTGAAGTCGATAGTCTTAAGTCTGTTTAAATTATGCTAATAGCAACATATGGATGAAGTCTTGAAATTTCTTAATATTTAAAGGCTTTTTTAACAAATAATCAATTCCAATATCTTTTTTTAGTGTGTCTTCGTCGATATCGGTAGTAGAAAATACTATAATTGGAGTATCTGGAGAGGCAGCCTTAATCTGTTTGGATGCCTCAAACCCATCCATTTCTGGCATATATAAATCCATTATTACCAAATCTACAGGATCTTTTTTAAATTTTTCTACTGCATCTAAACCGTTCACTGCAACGATTAACTTAAACTGGTAAGGCTTTAAAATTTGCTCCAATACCATCACGCTCATTGGTTCGTCTTCTACAATTAAGATTTTCTTGGGTTCTTCAGTTACGGCTTTCTTGAATGTGAATTTCACTTTGTTTTTATTTTGAATGGTTCATGTAAATATAAATAATGCAAAACCTATTCGCAACATTTCTTTGTAAACAATGAAACTAAATGTTCAAACATGTATTATTTCGTAATCGATTCGTAAGCAAATGCGCCTTCGGTACATCTTCCCTAGCTCTTTGGCACGGAGTCATCTTCCCTCGTCCATTTTACATCTTCTCTCCCCGTCTGTTAGGCAGGCATTTTCCATTTATTTCTCTAACGTTAATAACCCTGCTCTTGTGGATAATTACCCTAAACATCTGATGTTCACAGGCGTTATTACAACAACTATAAAAATTTATCCCATGGAAAAGTGTATTTATGTAGTAGAGGACAACGCCAATATCAGAGAAATTATAGAGTATTTATTGGTTGAAGAACAGTATGAAGTAAAGGCCTATCCTAATCAGGCTACTTTTTGGAAAGAGATGAATTTACACCGGCCGGATTTGATTGTACTT
Organism: Pedobacter sp. NO84; assembly: GCF_059703915.1. Classification (NCBI taxonomy): domain Bacteria; kingdom Pseudomonadati; phylum Bacteroidota; class Sphingobacteriia; order Sphingobacteriales; family Sphingobacteriaceae; genus Pedobacter; species Pedobacter sp. NO84. Next base: position 996,389 of record NZ_AP046575.1, on the reverse strand, counting down.
GATGTAATGTTACCTGATGGCAATGGTCTCGATATTTGTGCTAAACTTAAAAGCAATGTCAAAACTCATGATATTCCTGTAATGATGATGTCTGGTAATAATTATTTATCCAATGTTAAAAGTAAATGTGCAGCCGAAGATTTTATCAACAAACCGTTCGACCTTAATGATTTTATAAATAGGGTTGAACATTATGCGCCACACTGATTAGCAATTATCAAATTATCAAATTAGCTAATGTCGTTCTACCGTTGATGTTGCTCTTAATTAGCTAATTATCACATTTACATATTAGCTAATGTTTTCAGTATCTTTGTAGAAACTAAAAAAATGGCAGTTCTACATAAAAAAGAAGAAAAAATACAGGCGGTACTGGGCAGATTACCCAAAACATACACCCAAGAGGAGTTCGTTGCCATGTTTATCAAGCTTTACTCTAAAGATTGGGGCAAAATAAAATCAGCATATAATAAACAAGCCCAAGACAAGGAGCCCGGAACGGTAATCAATATGCCAAAACCGGATTTGTACCTTAAACAAGTGCTTGATATTTACTTAAAGCAAAATGCGATCACTCAACCTGTAGAAGAAGAGAAACCACTTAAAGAAACCACGCCAGTGGCGAAAGTGAAACCTATAAAAGAAGCCGCTAAGAAAAAGGACATAGTGTTAGAAGCTAAAGCTGATAAAAAGCCCGTAACCAAAACAATTAAAAAAGAGCCTAAGCAATCCGAAGCGGATGCGCCTGTTAAAGAAAAAGTGGTTAAGATTAAAGTGCCCATTGCCGAAACAAAGCCTGTGCGAGCACCAGCTAAGAAGAAGGCCGAAGGAGTTGAAGCTAAAGCAGACAAAATACCTGTTATAAAAGCAGCTAAGAAAGAGCCTAAAACAGATGCTGACGTGCCGGCAAAACCTAAAAAAGAAAAAAACTAAAATAAATAACCAGATATATAATAAATCGATTATTTAGTCGTCTATATATATGAGAGCGTTAATTTAGATGCGGGGATTGGTCGTAATGATTGATCCCCGTTTCTTTTTTGTGGGATTTCACCGTCCCGATAGCTATCGGGATGAAGATGATTGCACCGGTTAAGGCACAAACGCTATACTGAACTCCGCCCTACTTCTCCGTAGAATCTTTCCAATGATCCAACTTAAATGGCCTCGCAGGTAAACCGGCATCATTATATAAAGTAGCTTCGGGATTAGTTGCCCAAGCGTATCTTACAGTAACTGGATTTAAAACTTTTTCACTGCTAAGAATTACCTTATCACCTTCTATTCTGGCATCGGCCCAATAAAATTGCTTATCCAATCCTGCGATTTCAAAACCTTTGAGTGAACCATTTTTAGCTACTAATCCCCCTGCTGTATTTTTGAAGTTAATCTCAATTTGCTTACCCACAAATCTTACCTTATCAAAAGTTGGGCCCTCGTACACCACATCTTGATGATAGGTTTTAGCCAAAGCTATTAAGGCTAGTCGTTTACCTACATCCTGTTTATTTTTGGGATGAATATCTTTTTCATTACCAATGTCTATGATTACAGCCATCCCCGTATTGGGCAACTGTAATGTGCCTTGTTGTGCATCCCTTAGTTCTGCCCAATCAGAATCCAATGGCTGGTTTTCTTTAGCTTTAAAATTTGCAAGTTGAACGAAATAGAAAGGAAAATCACCTCTATTCCATCGGATGCGCCAATCTTTAATTAAAGAAGGAAATAGGGTGCGATATTGATGCGCTCTTGGTGCATTCGACTCGCCCTGATACCAGATTACGCCTTTTATAGCAAACTGGATAAATGGGTTAACCATTGTATTGTACAATAATGTGGGTCTATTTACATTTGAATTAACCATAGGTGATGGACCAATATCTTTGAGGTTCATCGCCATTTTATACTTCCAATCTCCGGCAAGGGAGATTACCTGATCTTTATCCAAACTTAGGTTCATTAATTTAGCTTCACTTGCCGAGCCGCCCGAACCACCGCTATCGTATATTCTAATGGAGATGGTATGCTCGCCACCCGTGACCCTATCCGCACTGATTTGATACATTCTGTTGGTATTGGCAGTTAGCGTTTCACCAATTTTTTCATCGTCGAAATAAGTGATATCCTGATCGTCAATGGCACCAAGACTTAGTTTCAATGGTTTTCCGGCCCATGATTCTGGGATCATTATTTTTCTTCTAAGGTATACCACTCCATCAAAATCAGGCAATACCGATTTTTCCCACAAGCTTGGCATCGTTATATTCCCCCACGTAGAGTCATCGAATGATTTTGAAAGAAACACAAACTTCCCATTTTGGTAGCCAAGATCATTCTTTAGGATTGATTTCTGCCAATTTGCTAACTTTTCGGAATCGCTTAAACCCACTTCTGCCAACCCAGACTGTTTGATCCTCTCCACTTCGGCCGAAAAATCGGCATCATTTTTTAAGGTATTTTCGCTGATCCAGGCTTCTGCAACGGTACCGCCCCATGAGCTGTGTATCAAACCTATCGGGATGCCTGTTTTCTGGTAAACTTCCCTAGCAAAAAAATACGCGGTTGCAGAAAAATCGCCTATTGTGGTTGGACTACAGGATGTCCATCCATTGCGGGTAACCTTAACATCATTTGCTGGCAGCTTTCCTGCCTCGTGGATTACCTGCAACAATCTGATATTAGGAAAATCAGCATTTTTAATTTCTTCCTGATAGTTATTGATCTTACCCCACCCTGCCAAGGGCATTTCCATATTAGATTGACCTGAACAAAACCAAACTTCGCCGATAAGTACATTTTTTAGTACTACCAGATCTCCATCATTGATATCTACTTGATAAGGCCCGCCATAGGTTGGCGTAGTGATCGTAATTTTCCATTTTCCATCTTCTTTAACTGGTGTTGTATACCTTTTTTTATTCCAGCTAGTTGTGATCTCAATTTTTTTCCCAGGCGTTGCCCAGCCCCAAATGGCGGTTTTAGTCTGCTGCTGGAAAACCATATTATCCGTAAAAAAAGCAGGCATTTTAACTGTCGCAACAGCAAATTGGCTCGAGAAAAGGAGAAGAGAAATGAATAGGCAGAAGGAGCTGATCTTTTTCATGGGTTTAAATTACGAAGGATTATTGTAAAAAATAGGAATTTGTTGGTTGGATTATAGTTTATGGCCATGGTCCGTAGTCCATGGTCCATAGTCCATAGTCCATGGTCCATGGTCCATGGTTGCATACTGCCCTTTCAAAATATTGCAAATAATAATAATTTAATTTTTTTATAAAAAAATTACATCAACTATTGCAACGTACGTTTTTAATACATACCTTTAATTTATGAAACCTGAAAAAGAAGAACAATCGATCTTTGTTCCAACTAAAACAGAATTAGATGTGCTACAAGTTTTATGGCAATTCGGACCATCAACGGTACGTTTTGTTCACGACAAACTTAATGAAAAGAAAGAGGCCGTTATCTATACTTCTACCTTAAAGTTAATGCAGGTTATGAAAGAGAAAGGTGCATTAGCCAGAGATGAAAGTAAAATGAAACATGTTTATAAAGCGATCCTACTTGAAGATAAAGTGAAAGGGAATTTACTCATCCGTTTTGTAGACCATCTTTATAATGGCTCTCCAAGTAAGATGATGGTATCTCTCTTGGGCACCGATAAAACATCTGCAGAAGAACTGAAACAGATTAAAGACTTATTAAATAACATTGAAAGCTAGCATGATTTTTTTACTCGTAGATACCAATATGCCTCATTTTATCACCGCATTTTGCATGATGTTATTACATTCGTTATGGCAAGGGTTGTTACTAGTAGTTTTAGCTAGTCCGTTTTTATTTCTTAGCAGGAACGGCCCGAGATTAAAATACAGCATATTAGTGGTGCTATTTATTGTTTTCGTTGGCCTGTGTGGGTTTACTTTTTGGTCATATTATCAGCGGGTCTTATTGGTAGATACACCTCTAAATGTGCAATTTTCAACTGATGCGGCGCATTTGTTTATTCAAAACTGCAGGAGTTTTATCGATGCAAATTCACACTTTATATTTTTATTGTGGTTGATATGTTTTAGTTTTCATTCTCTTAAAATAATGGTTAATCTATTTTATTTTGATGTTATCCATCATTCTAAAATGATGCCACCTCCCCTCTTATGGGTAGAAAAAACCACGGAATTGACGAAAATCCTAGGCATTAAAAATACTGTAAGGCTATTTGAATCAACTTTAGTGAAAATTCCTGTAGTGGTTGGTCATCTTAAACCCCTTATCCTATTTCCTATTGGTGCACTAAGCAACTTGCCAATGGAACAGGTAGAAGCCATATTGCTACATGAACTTGCACATGTACGCAGGTATGATTATTTGGTGAACCTCTTACAAAATTGTGTTGAAGCCGTATTTTTCTTTAATCCTGGGTTATTATTGTTATCAACGTGGCTAAGGGAGCATCGGGAATATTGCTGTGATGATATTGCCTTGAGCCATACATCCAATACCAGGGCATATCTAACGGCATTGATCAGCTTTAAGGAATACGCGGTTTTAGCCAACCCTATTCCTGCATTTGTAAGTCACAGAAATGAACTGTTAACCCGTGTAAGCCGTATTTTAGGAAAAACCTATAAAAAGCCATCTCTAACTGATCGGGTTTTTTTATTGGTTTCTTTTTTTATTCTTATTGGTATGTTAAGCCTAACTACTTATCAATCCGATAGTTTAACTACCCAACTCAACAAAATAAGTAAGCAGGCAACTTTTGAGAGGCCACTTTCTTCCCTACCAGCCGTTGAAATCGTACCAATCAAGACTGATAAAAAGCCCAGGAAAAGAAATTACAAATCACTTGACAGAGCAACACTCGCCCAAGAACTTCCACTCGTTGAAGCTCCTCTCACTCAAACATCAACTGCTATTTCAGCTACTAGCCCCGAACTAGAAAGAAGAGAAAGCATACTGATCCGTTATGCCGCATCATTAATACAATACGATAAGGACATCGCCCAGTACAAAAAGGACTTAGAAAAATATGATCAAGTGATAAAACACTATGACCAGTTAAACTATCCACCTATAAAAGAAACCTATCCAAATCAATAATGCCTATGGATAAATGGTAAAATTATAGTTCCTTTTATAGACAAAGGCGCCTTGTCTATCCAAACACCTTTACCATTATTAAAAAACGGCTTTCGGCCGGATGGAAATCTATTGCCTAAAATTTAAACCTTTTAAAATTATCAACATGAAACCAAACACTTTAAAAATCAATCTTTTATTAACCGTAATGATAGTAGTGGGAATAGTATGTTATACCCAAATCAGCATTGCTCAAACCAGTACCAAACTAACTATCATAAACCAAGATTACGAATTGGCTAAACTCGAATCCAAAAAGCAGCATAAAATGATACTGATCGATTTTTACACCACATGGTGCGTTCCCTGTAAATATCTTGATGAAGCTATATTTAAAGATGCCAAGATTAGTGAAGAAATGGCTAAACACTTTGTGGTACTCAAGTATGATGCAGAGAAGGATAGCGTACACAGACTGACTTTAAAATTTCACATCATGTTATATCCATCAACTGTTATTTTAAATGAACAGCAGTTTGTGGTTAACAGACTATATGGCACAGGTGGACCAGAAAAGGACTTGGTAAAAAATTATAGTTCCTTTTTAACTAAATCGATAGAAAATAATGCAAGTGGACGTTACATTAAGGGTATTTCTAATGTTACCAACCTCGCATATCCCAAATTTTATGAAGAATACGTGAATCGGACTAACACCAAAAATGTAACTGAAAATCTAATGAAATATTGGGAAAGCCATCCTAATCATTTGGACGAAATCACGTTTACCTTAATGTGCTATTTTGACTGTGGTACAGATGAAATGGTAAATTATTTTTATAAGAACAAGAATAAATATGAAGAATTGTACGGGGATTTAGATGTAAAATTTGTCAATTCGTTGGTCATTTCTAAAAAAGTATATGCAGCCTACGATGCAAAGGATAGAAAATTGTTTAATGAAGCAGTTGATATCGCCAAAGCCAATATGCTGGCAAAAGATACTTCGGCCTATATCCGTGCGATAGAACAGCGCATGCTTACTATAGAAAACCGATGGGCAGATGCGGCAAAAATACTAGAGCAACGGATGAATCAGCCCGACTATGATCCAGAAGTCACAGCAAATTTCTGTTGGTCTGCCTACGAAAAATGTAATGATCTACAAGTATTAAAAAAGTGCGCATATTGGATAAAAAAATTAACCGAGAAAGAACCTAATTTTGCCAGATTAGATACTTATGCTAGGTTATTATCAAGGTTAGGCAATAAGAAACTGGCCATTACAACCATGCAAAAAGCAATTAAGATTGGGAAGATCAATAAGGAAGATACGAGCAGCGGAGAAGAATGGCTAAAAAAGATGGGATAAGTTGAATAAATAAAGCCCCATGAAAGCGTGGGGCTTTTTCCCGAAGGGATGCCTTTGGCACAGTTTTCGGTTTAGGTTCCTAAATAGCCATTCAAAATAGCATATTTAATAAGGGCTGCTGTATTTTTTGAGGCAGTTTTGTCTAAAATGGATTGTCTGATTCCCTCAATAGTTCGCCTGCTCAAAAAAAGCTGATCGGCCATCTGCTGATTGGTCCTGCCCTCTGCTATCAGTTCCAACACATTAAGCTCTCGTTCAGAGAATGCTATTTTTTTAGATGTTTGGTCTATATAGTTAACCAACTGCTTATGATAGCGCTCTAAAAGACGAATTCCAAGTTCGGCAGAAAAATAGCGTCTTCCTTTGATTATAGTATTTATTGCAAACAAAAGCTCATCAATATCTACGTTCTTTGAAAGATACCCATTAGCACCTGCTAAGAACGCTGTTGATGAGTATTTCTCATCTTCAACCATAGAAAGCAGTATAACAGGTGTGCTTATTCCTCTTTTTCTCATTTCTCCTATCATTTCGATTCCGTCCATCTCTGGCATCAAGAAATCGGAAAGTATAACATCTACGTTTGGATTACTCTCTAACAAAGACAATAGGTTTTTTGCACTGTTAGCTTCGGCAACAATTTGAATGTTATCACTTATATCAAGCAAGGCTGATAACGAAGACAGCAGTAATTTATGGTCGTCTACAATTATTATTTTGATCATTTATGGTTAAAATGGTTTTTATGGGTTATTGGTCAGCTGTTAACTGGTTAATTGTTTATCCCGATAGCTATCGGGAGGTCAATGTTAACTGTAAACTGAAAACTGGTTAACTGGAACCGATCACTCCTTCGGCAGTTCTATATAAAAGATTGTTCCTGTTCCTTCTTCACTTTCAAACCATACTTTACCGCCATGGAGGGTAACGATTGATTTAATAATGCTCATTCCCAATCCGCCAGATTCTTCACCATCTAGGCCAGACTTCAAGGCTTTCTCGCCCCTATCAAATAATCCTTCTTGCAAAGTTTGTGGTATCCCGATGCCATTATCCGTTACGCTTACCAATACGGTGTCTTGTTTATTTTGGATCTTAATATCGATAATACCACCAAAACCGGTGAATTTAATGGAATTGGAAATCAGATTATTTATCACCTGAAGAAACTTCATGCTGTCTAAAAAGAGATAGACTTTATCATCAGAGCTACTGAATCTGAAATCTTTTAGCTCGCGCAGGTGCGATTTTTTATAAAAACGAACTACATCCTCGATTTCCCATACCAGATCGGCACGTTCTTTCTTTAATTCAATTACCGAAGATTTTAGAAACTCATGGTTAACCATACTTCTAATTAACTTCATATTGCGCTCGCACATCTCCTTAATAAAGGAAAGCGAATCCATTATCTCATTATTTCCAAGTGGAAGGAGTTCTTTTTCCATGGCACTTGCCGTAAGACGCATCATACCTAGAGGTTCCTTTAAATCGTGCGACAAGACTTCAAGTGTGGCGTTTTTACGGGCATTGATTTGCTCAATATGTATTTTATTATGTTTAGCTACGGTAATATCTTCAATAATGCCCGATATCGTAATATCGTCTCCATTATTAAGCGGAAAGATAGAACCGAGTAAATATTTCTCCTCACCATTTACCATTAATCTGATCTCATATTTTTTGGCTACCAAATCTTCTAGGCACTCCTCATAGCAAGAGCGTACGTGGTCTCGGTCTTCGGGGTGGATAGCTGCTATCAATTGTTCCGGATCATGCTGTATGCTCTCCCTAGTGATTGCGAATATCTTCGAAAAAGATCCATTTAGGTAAATAAATGTAGAAGTTGAAGTACTAAAAATAAAATAACCATCATTTGATATTTCGCCCATTTGGCAAAACAACTGATTGTTCAATTCGTTCATAATTTTGAGGATAGTAAAAATAGATTACTTATATAAAACATCAGCAATCCCAATAAGTTTGTTTATGCAAAACTATAAAAGTAGGTAAACAGCTGCTTTTCGATTAGCCTTATTTATTCAGCAAGAAAAAATAAGTTGCCGCTCTCCACCGTAGGTGCAAAAACCCGTTCTTAGCCTCAAAATTATCATAAATTGTAGCTAAAGAAAATTTATTTCTTAACTATTTTTTCACTGATTCCTTAGTCTGATTAACTATACATTTTTCTTAAAGAATGTGTTGTTTTTCTTTGATTAATATAGAACTGAAGATTAAAATCTTAAAAATTTGGGGCGAAAGCTCCGTATTTGTACGCAAATAAATACGGGAAATGATGCAGTTTGGATAAAAACTATTTTTTGGGAACAACTATTGTATTTTAAGAAATATAAAATTAAATCATATGCCTACATCTCTATCTTTTAATTCATTGCTTGAGGAGCACACTCCTATTTTAAGAAACTTTGCCTTCAAATTTACTCATGATTCTGCAGTGGCTGATGATCTTTATCAAGATACAATGCTTAAAGCCATTAGGTATTATGATCAATTTAAAGAAGGTACAAACATCAAAGGCTGGTTATTTACCATCATGCGCAATACTTTTATTAATGATTACAGACGTGATGTACGTAAAAACGCATTGATCACTCAGGAAGAAGAACTATCATCTGCCCATCTTATGAGAAGTTCTTCTATTAATGCAGCCGAAGGAAAATTTGCGATGGCCGATATACAACGTACCCTCTCGAAACTTCCAAAATGCTATTATGATCCATTTATGCGCTATTTTGAAGGGTATAAATATCATGAGATTGCAGATGAAATGGATATTCCGATCGGTACAGTTAAAACACGGATTCATATGGCAAGATTAATCCTTAAAAAACAACTTAAACCTTATAAAAGATAATACCCACACATCTACCAATGAAACCTAAGCCCTGTGATTTTATCATGGGGCTTTGTAGTAGTTTACAGTTGTAGCAGCAAGTTTTAAGGACATTATAAGAGAGGGTGCTCTATTAATGTAGAATGTTTCGCATCTAGCACCTCAATTTCCTTTCGGTTCAAATATCTTCCCCCACTCCATTGTAGATGGTCAGGCCATGCTTCATTTGAAGATGTGGTTTTTCTCATTCCGCGTTTAATGGCAAATATGTTTAATAATTTGGCGATTAATGCTATTACCATCGATCATGTTTTTTTGGTTTCGTATGTTAATTACGTTAGCGAAGGAACAAACGCTGGGAAAAAAGCTTCTTAAAAAAAATATTTTAATTTACCCAGCATTTGGCAATTTTGATACGTAATATAATTTAGGAACGCTAAATTAGTTGACCCCAAAGCGCATTAATGACCCCTCCTTTAGAGCAGATCACATTATTGGTAAAAGGTTGTATAGCCAACGAACGCTCAGCGCAGGAAGGTCTATATAAACTCTATTATGCGCAAATGATGCGTTTATGTTGCAGATATTTGAAGACCAACGAGCTTGCCAAAGAAGCATTGAATGGGGGTTTCTTAAAGGTTTATCAGCATATTCACTCCTATCAGACCAGCAAAGGCGAATTGGGTGCATGGATCCATACAATCATGGTAAGAACCTGCATTGATTTGGCAAGAAAAGAAGAAAAATTTACCGCCCTTACTGATCAGGCAATAACCAATGAATATATTTTCGAAGAGCCTATCATTTTACACAAATTATACGCAGAAGAAATACTGTACTACATCAGACAGCTACCTACGGTTACCCAATTGGTTTTCAATTTGGCTGTAATTGACGGTTATTCGCACAAGGAGATAAGCGAGAAATTAAAAATGACACAAAGTACCTCAAGGTGGCACCTATCAGAAGCAAAAAAACAACTGAGGGTGCTCTTAACACCTAAGGGCTTAGATAATGATGAACAAACTGAAAACAAGAACAAATGAAAAATTCAGCATGGGATCATAAACTTTGGTCAGAAAAACTTGATCAACTTCGCTTAACAGAGGAGGCTGATACCACATGGCAAGACATGAAGCAACTACTTGACGAAAACTTGCCCGAGGGAATTAACACTCCGTGGGCAAAACCCTCAAGAATTAATAAAGCGAACTTATTTTTCATTATTGCCGTTATCATAGCCATAATTGCTGTTTTTGTTGCAATAGTTTACCATTCAACATCAACCCCTATTCGTAATCTAAATACGCCCAAAAACAATCATTCACTATCAAATTTACAACATTCTATAAAAAAGGAAATCAAAAACAGTGCTGAAATATTGGATACCGCATCTATGCGCTATGTTTCTAAAATCCTTGTTATTCCATCATCGGAGAATACATCCTCTTCGAGCACAGGGGTAAATCCGGGTTTAAAAAGAAAATTTGCAGCTAGCAAATCGACAAAAAAATTAATAGGCGAAAGCGAAAAGGCACTGGTAATCACTCGCTCAGCAGGTAACAATAGCCAATTGGTAACAATGCATACTACAAAGGAATTAGACCAAGAATCAGAGGTGAAATCAATGGTATCTGTCCCCATTGAAAATGAGCAAAATGGTAAAGACACGGTAAAAAAGAAATTTGATAATTTAACTCTTCCCACTACTCAGCCCAAAGCCAATTCAGCCGACATTTTACCAAGCAGCATTAATGTACACACTTACTATTCAAACAGTTTAGTCGAAGCATCAGAAGCCACACAAACGTCAGCATTTATTTCGACCCCCGCTTCAAAAAAAGAAGCTCGGATAACAAAACAGAAAATAGTAAAGCAAAAGTCTAGTAAGAGTAGAGAGCCACAGCCTTTTCTCAGTTTGGGACTAAGTGCTGGCACAAGCTTAGGGCGTATACCTAATCAGTTTTTAGGGGCTGATGCATCATTAAAAATTAACAATCACATCCGGATCAATCCCGGTCTTGTTTTACATCAGAACCGGCAAATTTCTGGGAACATTATTCATCCAAGTTATTATAAACCGGATTCTATTGCGCCATTTTCTATCAGCGATACTCGAAAAATAGATGTCCTCTCCCTCCCCTTAACTATTCAAGTAAAAGCTACCAACTCACTGAGCGTTAATGCTGGCCTGGCATTTAATATCCTGCAAAAGCAATATGGAGCTACCACTAAAATTAGCACCATGCCTGATAAACGTGATACGCTAAACCAAAGTCTTTTTGTGAACAGAAGCCTGCAACAAACTCAGTTTCTACATGCTAATCTAGGCTTACATCTTGGAGTTGGCTACGAATATCGAGGATTTAAATTAACCGCAATGTATGTAAACAATTTCAAAAGCTATCAGGTTACATCCCCTCTAGGCAGTTACAGTACCTCATTTCAAGCATTTCAACTAGGTGTAGGTTATCAGTTCAAGCCATTTAAAAAAGGAAAGAAAAATGTTAAGAAAAAAAACCTACCTCCCCAACATTAAGTGTAAGTACCGTATATAAACAGTTGATGATTATATCGGCTACGTAGGATAACGTTTAGAAGGTATACCCTTCTATAAACGCCTTCCTAGAAACCATATGTAAATAAGCGTAATCTCCCGAAAGCTGTTTCCTATGCTTTAGCTGGTACAAAAAATAGCCGCCGAAATCAATAATAATGGGGCATTTGGCCTCAAACCAAACCCTATGGGGATGTCTCCAGCAAAAAGAGTAATAATGAGAAGTGAGGGGAATGTTTCTTAATTCGGGATGGTGAAATGTAAGTGTCTTTGGTTTCGTTAACTTGGCTATCACTTCACTTTTTCTTACCATGGTGAGATTTGCGGTATGGCTAAATTCAAAGTCCGATATCAACGGATCAGCTATATCTGGTAAGGCTTTTAGTACTCTAAATCCTTTAAATTTTTTACCGTTAAGGATCCAAACGAGTTTGGGGTAAAAGGATTCTCGGCTGCTTAGCTCATGAAGGGTGATTGGGGAGTTTTGGAATTCGATTGTGGTGCCACATGCTGTATGTACATCCGCCCTGTGCAACTGACCTAGAACAGGATCTAAAAAAGTTCTTTCCCTAAAGTTACAGGGAAACGCGTTTTTCCAGTCCCTATGCCAGGCCGTTTCACCAAAATAATTCGGCAACTTCGCAGGGGCTGATAAGTGAATAGGTTGGATCTCGCTCATCTCTTGAGATTTTATATCACCACCCTAAAGGTTAGATTAAGCCTAGGTTTCATGGGTTTAGTAGATTTTGCGATGCGATGGTCCCATTTTGATTGCAGATCGCCTTTCATCAGCAATAGCGACCCATGTTCTAAACGAACCGAAAATTTTTCGGCGTGGTTCTGTTTGTTGCGAATATCAAAAGAACGTACTTGTCCAAAGGTTACAGATGCAATTGTGGGGTGGGTACCAAGCGCTTTTTCATTATCGCTGTGCCATGCTACCGAATCCTGGCCATCACGATAATAATTTAACAGTACGCTATTAAAGGTTAGACCGGCAATAGGCTCAATCAAATTTTTAATTTCTAGGAGATCAGGTGTCCAAGGATTGGGTGCTGATTTGCGCAATGAAGAATAATCATAGGTAGCTGCATCGGCAAACCATGCCGAAAGCCATGGTGTAACTACTTGTTTATCATACATATTCACTACTTTTTGTACCCAAGGTGTTTCTCTGATAAACTTTTCCATCAGCTTGGCTCCCCACTCCTCATTTATAAAATTTGCCCTATAATCTAATACCGACGTAGGAAGCCCATGGGTCTGTCCACACTCCTTAAAAAAACTAAGTTGCTCCATCATTTAAATCCCGTAATTATGACTACACAAAATTATAGTATTTGACTGATAAATTTAACTAAAAGGTAAATAAAAACTAATATTTTTAGTAAAAAGCAAGCACTAATAATAAGTTATTATTTATTTGGGTCTTCGAGAGCCTGAGATTGGCAACAGCAAGTACTATGAACTATAGACTAAGAACTACACCCTAAATCTTTACTCGCTGTAAAATAGCAGTAACTTTTGGTGATAAAAGCTGCACATCATGATTTTCGAACAAAGGGATCTGCATAAAATCCCCTGCAGACATTAGTCTAACCTGCTCGCCAATGGTACATTTACATTCGCCTTCGAGTATCAAAAAGCTTTCGTGTTCTACCAGGTGCACTTCTTGTTCAATATCAGTTGTAGACACTATCAATACTTGCATCACTTCTTCGTCATGGCGCAATACACGAATGTGTCTTCCTTCATCTAGTGGCATTTCCCCAAAACGAGAAAGCAGTTTAAGCCAATCTTTGTAGTTTGAATAGGGATTGATGAGCGGTAGATTAGCAGGATCCATCTCTTTTTCCTTTTGTAGATTATCTATCGAATCTAAAAGCTGCCGTTTTAGTCTTGGAGATGGTTCGATAGCGTTTTTATCAGCATACTGTTCAAAAGCGAGCTCAATCTGTTCTAGCTCATTGGCAAGTTCCGGATAAATTGCTAGATAATGGGTTACTTCAGCTCTTTCTGCTTCGCCTAACTGGCCCATTGCAAAAAGCTCTAAAATCCCACTTTCTATATATGCTTTGATGTTCAAATCCTTTTGTTTAGATGCCGAAGAATGTTCTAAAATAGAATTTATTTTATCTTTAAGCAAATCGTTTGCGTTTAAATTGATTGCTAGTTTTAAATTGAATTTTGATTGCTCAAAGTTAGTCCCTATTGGATCCTTTGGATGTTTTATGCTTTAAATTCTATGGTAAACTTTGTTCCCACATCAAGTTTACTGTTAACAGTTATATTTCCTTTTAGCTGTTCAACCTGCATTTTAACCATATACAGTCCCATACCTTTTCCTTCAATATGCAAGTGGAAGCGTTTATAAAGTCCGAACAATTCTTCATGGTACCTTTCGAGGTCTATGCCCATTCCATTATCTTCAAACTCTAGGATTAGTTTCCCCTTCTCCGCCCTACTGCTAACCTTTATAACTGTAGCTACATTTGTTTTTCGATATTTGATACTGTTTAATATCAAGTTATGAAAGATACTATGCAAATAAGTTTTAAAGCAATATATATGATCCAACTTAGAGAAATCACTTGTCAAAGTTACATTGCAATCTACAATTAGGTTGGTGATACCGATTTTTATATCTGCAAAAAGTTCGTTAAGGTTAACCTGTTGTTTTGCTTCGGTGCTCCCATTTTTTATGTTTAAGATAAAATTGAGGTCGCTTATTACCGCATCAAGTTTACTTGTCGAAATGGTAAGTGCAGATAGTATGTCTGATCCATCTTTTCCGGTAGTTTCTGGATTGAGGAGTGAAATAAGCGACATGATATTGGCAAGTGGAGCTCTCACATTATGAGAAACCACATAAGAAAACTGTTCCAGATCTTTATTGCGATCCATTAGGTCGGCAATTATGTTAATCCGTTCTGTTTCAGCATTTTTTTGATCAGTGATATCGAGGTAAATGCCCAGCATGCTCCTTGCGGTATCGCCAGAAAGTGTATAAGGAACTTTTAACGTTTGAAAATACTTTGTGCTTCCATCTTCATCTACCAATTTAAGTTCGGGAATGGTTAAGCTTATCCCAGTGGTAATTACGTGTTGATCCTCCTCTAGGAATTTATGCCTGTTTTTGTTGTGTTCTACCCCTTGATGCTTAGGGTTTTGGAGAAACTGCTCAGGCGATTCTCCAGAAAGCTTCGCAAAACTATTGTTTACAAAGAGGAATTTTCCCTGCATATCCTTTACAAAGATCCCTTGTGGAATGAGATCCATTATAAGTTGGAGATTTTTTTCAGACTGAGTTCTTGCCCCTTCCGATTCCTTAATTTCAGTAATATCGTGTGCTACGCCATGGAGGCCGGTAACCTTACCTTGTGCATCAAATTCGTATTCTCCTTGCGAATAGACATGCCTGATTTTTCCATCCTTTCTAATTATCCTATGGTAGATGGCTGAGCTTTCAAATGAAGCCTTTACTTCGTTGATTGTAGACATTACATTGGGCAAATCATCAGGGTGAACCATCTCGAGCCAACCGTCATAGGGATGGTTATTATCGCATAAATCAAGACCATAAATCTTACACAGCTCTTCAGACCAAGTCGAAACACCTGTTGTAAAATCAATTTCAAAGCTTCCTACATGAGCAATTGATTGGGCCTGTTTAAGCCGCAGTTCTGAGTGTCGGTGCTTTTTTTCGGCCACTTCCCTTAAACGTTCCTTTTCGAAGATATCCAATGCAAAAGAGATATTATCAGCAACCTCTTTTAAAAGCCTGTATTCTTTTTCGTCGAACAGATTGGGCTGTGATGAATAGAGGTTTAATGTACCAATTAGTTCTCCACTTCTAGTGATTGGTAGGATCATAAAGGATTTGATTGCATTAACATCCGCAAAGATTCTCCAACTTGGAAGTTTTAATTCATCGATATCATTGCATACAAATGGTCTTCCTGTTTTTACAACTTGGTACATTGGACCCTTCTCATTTACCTCAGCATTTTTAAAACTTGCTAAGTATTCCTTTCCTATTCCCTTGCTTTCTGAAAGTGTAACCATAGATTTATCGGCATTGAACAATCCCACCCAAGCCATTTTGAACTGCCCATATTCGGTAGCTATTCTGCATGTTTCTATAAATACTTCCCGATCGGTACGGGTTTGCACAATCACCTGGTTAATTTGGCTCGTAAATGCATAAAGTCTATTCGCATTGTTTATTTTTTCTTCGGCAAGCACACTGGTTGTTACATCCCTAAAATTATCCACTATTCCTTTAATATTAGGATCATGGAGCATATTGGTAACCACTGCTTCATACCAGTGCCATGTACCATCGCCGTGCAGCATTCTACCTTTGTGCCCGATAACCGGAACTCCGGGCTGGACCATTACACGTTCCATTACGAGTTGGAGGGCTCCAATATCATCAGGATGGGCAATAGATAAAATATCCAAATTTAAGGCCTCCTTAACAGTATAGCCAAGCACCTTGTGTATAGAGGTTGAAACATGCACTAATTTTCCTTTTTTATTAATGATGACTACCGCATCACCGGCATTTTCAAGAAGGGTTTGATACCTACTCCTTAGCCGTTTTAGTCGATGGAGCACATACAAGAACATTACTAGCATGAGCGCAAAAATGATAATAATTATATCCGGCACCATCTTACCAGATTTAAGTGTAATTGACCAAACACGAAATTAAATTCGAGGAAATTGGGCATGCAACGTGCGTCATGACCATACATAGTTATAGGGATTTGATTTAAGTAGGGACTTAAATATACAAAATAAAATGTGGGATGGAAATAAAAGGTCGAATTTAACTACCCCATGCCTCCTTGCGAAAGGAAGATTTACAATCTTGACTATTTCCTTTTCTGCACTATTGGGCCTGTCTGCGTTTAATGATCAGATTTTGAACATTCTTAATTGCAAAAAGAAAATTAAATCCTTATCGGCATAAAACCAAAAGCTTTTCAAACCTAAAGTATTAAAAAATGTTATCCTTACAATGAATGATGTTTTAGAAAGATTTATTGCCGCTCAGGCTCAAAATTATGCCACAGCACTTGCAGAAATTAAGAGTGGTAAAAAACGTAGCCATTGGATGTGGTATATCTTCCCGCAGATAAAAGGTCTTGCACAGAGTGATACAGCCAATTATTATGGTATTAATAATATGCAAGAAGCTGAAAATTATTTAAGCCACCCTATTCTTGGGAAGAGATTAATCGAGATTAGCACCGCTTTACTTGAACTCGAAAGTAATGATACCTATATAATCTTTGGAACTCCTGATGATCTTAAGCTTAAATCGTGTATGACACTTTTTTCTTACGTCCCTAGTGCTGATCCTGTATTTAGACAAGTATTAAATAAATTTTTTGACGGTAGCGAAGATAAACGCACGTTGGACATCTGCGGTTTACTTTAAAACCGACAGTGTATAATGCATTTGAACCATATAAGAAATATAAGGTCATTTAAGTTAACGCAATATCTTATATTTTCTTAAATGTCTTCCCGATAGCTCCAAAGGAGTGCCTGTGGCACTATCGGGATGGTTCAACTATTACTTAATTAAACATTGTGCTCCTCAGGGGCCTGATTATTATCTAGTTGTACGGGGAGAATTGATAGATTCTTTAACAACTGTTATCGCCATAACTGGTTCCATTATTTCCCTAAAAACCAAGTTGATGTTTAGTTGTACCTCTTCTGGCTTTGAAACCATGGCAAATCTTACATTGGGTTGTTGGTAAAAATTAAAGAAACTTGCTGATTTAATGGTTTTTGTACCGTTAAACGTTATGCTCTGATCTTTATTCGTAGTTATATCAAAATCCATGCTTACTTTATAACTATCGGTGCCGTTGTCTAAAACAGCGCAAATAAATACCTTTTTCATAATGGGTAGCACCATAGTATGGGTAATCTCCAATCTGATCTGATTGGGATCACTATTTAGAGATGAGTTACTTGAAGATGGCAAACCGAATTTTAGCGTATTAATTTCATCTAGCACACCATTGTAAAAGGTAAAATCGCCTTTGGCCTCTAATAAACTGGATGCTAAAGTGCTACTGTATTGGTTGCCTCCCGAAATCTTAATATCACCATCCGCTTTATATCTCATTTGGGCGGACGCATTGCCAGCGAAGATAATTCCGATAATAATAAAGAAAGCAAGCGAAATACTTTTCAGATAGTTTCTTGAGGGTACTGGGATGTGTAAGTTTTCCATAATTAAGTTCTTCCCTTATTTTGTAAACCTTAATTTAAGCAAGAAATTCATCCGTCACAAGATCGGGATGATTTTGTTTAGGTGATAAAAGGTAACAATGCTGTCAGGGATACCAACACTATTATTCTTTTTCTAAACATAGGAAAAAAAACAATAGTTTATACACAATAAATAAAAAATATTCTATTCTATTAATATTCAAACGATTAAAATGTACTGATTCGCGAATCGGTATAGCAATTGAAATATTGATGTAAGAGGTAATATAGAAAATGGAAGATGGCAAACTCCTTCCATCTTACCTTTTACATCTTATGTCTTTGCTATATTCCTCTTAAAGACCTTATAGATAACATAAAAAGTTATCAGCGATAATGCGATGAGTATCGCGTAGCTGTAAGTCAGGTTCAGTTCGTCTTTTGGCGGAATGACGGAGATTACACCGTAACTTAGAATTGAAACAATTACGTAATTAATTCCGCCTGTTAAACCGCCTGCAATCCCAGCGTTTTTGGGGAATCGGCTTAAACAGAACGTAAAAAAGGTATTGAACGAAAAACCCGAGCAAGCGTGGATCAGAAAGGCAAAAAATACCAACGAATAAATATTAGCCACAAAATTAAGGCTTAAGAACATGGCCAAACAGCTTAAAGCCTGGATCGCTAAATTGATAGAGAGTTTGGTGGCAAAGGGCCTATGAAGTGTGGTTTTACTCGTTAATCCCCCCACCATTACTGCGGCTCCTAATATCAACGACGAATATCCAGCTACAATGGGGGTTAGCCTAAGTTGGTGTTCAATAATAAAAGGTCCGGTCATGTTATAGATCATTACCATCCCGTAGGATAGCCCTAACATTACTATACCCAATGTAAAACTTGTAGTTTTAATCATATCGGCATATACAGTTGCAATCTTCTTGAAACTAAACTCCATGCGTTGCTTTATCGTTTCTCCGCTAAAGATTAATTCGAGCACAAGGATGATCACCGCAAACACAGCCAAGAAATAAAAATTAGATTGCCAGCCAAAGTAGCTTTGAAGATATCCGCCAGCAAATGGCGCAATAATTGGCGCGGTTGCCCAAATAATCGAAAATAGACTGAGGTAATGCTTTAGCTGATCGCCAGAAAACACATCTACAAAATAGGCCCGCTTTGAAACAACAATAGCGCCCACGGTAATACCATGCACAATTCTAAGCACATAAATAAAATAAATATTGGATGTATTGGCAATAAGAATACTTGCTATGGCAAAAATTACTAGACTAACAAGATTGATACGGTATCTACCGAAACTATCCAGCAAACTTCCCACAAACAGTTGCGAAATACCATAGCTGATCAAGAACATCCCTAAGGTTAACTGCACCTGCATACTGCTTACGTTCAGCGTTTCGGCCATGGTAGGGAGAGAAGGAATATAGATATCAGTGGCAAAACCTGATAATGGAATAAGCGCAAAGGCCAAAATCGTTGCCATGCGTCGATTTTCGGGCCGTAATAATTTAGTATTCAAAGGACCGGGTTAAGGCCACAAAGATAGACTTAGGGCGTGCAATTTTAGGACTTATAAAAAACATGAGATTGTAATAAAAATAAACTGAATTTAATTTTTTTACCATCCCTGCCTGCTGGCAGACAGATAAGACATCCAGCGCATCTTAGTTTTAATAGCTAAGTTTTTATCCCCAAAATGTCAGTCTGAGCGAAGTCGAAGACTAATTAAGTTCTTCAATAACTTCATTAGGACAAACTTTGGACATTTGCTAACTCTAAACTGATAACTGAAAACTCTCTACTCGATTATTCCTATATTGGGCATCTAATTTAATGACATGAATTATACTCCTTCAGCCACCAGGTATCAGCACATGCAATACAACAGATGTGGCCACAGCGGCATAAAATTGCCGGCAATCTCTTTAGGTTTATGGCATAATTTCGGGAATGTAGATGATCCAAAAAACTTTAGGGAAATTCTTTTACATGCCTTTGATAACGGCATTACCCACTTTGATTTAGCCAATAACTATGGTCCGCCTCCTGGCTCTGCAGAAGAAAATTTTGGAAAGATTATGGCCTCAGACTTTAAACATCACAGAGATGAGATGATAATTTCAACTAAAGCGGGCTATACCATGTGGGATGGGCCCTATGGCGATTGGGGCTCCAAAAAATATTTGGTTTCGAGCTTAGACCAAAGTTTAAAACGAATGGGAATTCCTTATGTGGATATATTTTATCACCATAGACCAGATCCGGCAACGCCATTAGAAGAAACGATGACCGCCTTAGACCTTATTGTGCGACAGGGGAAGGCATTATATGTGGGCCTCTCCAATTATAATCCGAACGAAACGCGTGACGCAATTGATATCTTAAACCAGTTAGGTACGCCATGCCTTATCCACCAACCCAAATACTCAATGTTTGAACGAACTCCAGAGAAAGGGTTATTTAGCGTTCTAGAAGATGAAAAAGTAGGCTGTATCCCTTTTTCGCCCCTGGCACAAGGGATGTTAACCAACAAATACCTTAAAGGAATTCCAGCAACATCACGCGCTGCCAAAGCCACGGGATTTTTACAAACCGAAGCCATAACCGCAGCGAAGGTTGCTCAGATTAACCTATTAAACCAACTCGCGATCAGCCGAAACCAATCGCTTGCACAGATGGCATTGGCCTGGGTATTAAGACAGAAATGTGTAACTTCAGTTTTGGTTGGAGCGAGCAGTTCGGCCCAGTTAACAGATTCGATAAAAACGTTAAACAATTTTGAATTTAGTGAAGATGAGCTTAAGAAGATTGAGGAGGTTTTGAAGGCTGAATAAACGAACTTCCCAGCAATCCTTTGGGCACATTTAATTCTCCAGTGGCAAAATCAATAATACCATTCTTTTCGTCCTCTATATTGGTGGCCTGCGTATATACATCGCCTGCAATGGCATGTTTTCTCAGTTCTTGCTTAAATAATGAGATTTGTGATGCACGCTCTTGCCCATCATTTGGCCCGCCATAGTTTGCAAAGCCGAAGCCTCCCCATTCGCTAATGATAATTGGAACTTGTTTGCGAAAGAAGAACGGATCGCCAACGGTGAGCGGAAAAGCGGCCACACCTTCCATCTGGCCATTCTCCAATTCGCTAAGTAGGTTAGCCCAACGTTCTAGCTCTGCGGTATAGATGTGCACGGTTAACAAATCAGATTTTAGTCTCCCTTCGAAGCTTACATGTTGCCAGCCATCATTATCAACAACCAAAAACTGGGGGTAAGCAATCTGCATAAAATGATACAGGCCCATAATGTAGGTTCGGGTTACCTGATTGGTGGCAATATCCTGAGCGCCCCAGTCTTCATTATATAGACTCCAGATTACAACTGAGGGATGAGTGGCGATCAGAGCAAGCATACGCAACAATTCGGCCTGATGGTTGATCCTACTTTTCTCGCTTGAATTATGTGGACTGGGCACTTCAACCCAGAGCAACAATCCTAATTTATCGGCCAGGTTATAGATCCGAGGGTCTACCCCTGCAATATGTATGCGTACTAAATTGCAGCCCAATTCTTTCATGGCATACATATGCCGCTTAATTTCTTCATAGCTAGCATTTCCTGGTTGATACAGAATTCCATCCAAATAAATTGATTTATTGTTCAGGTAAATATGCTTCCCCCTGGCCTCGATCTTACGTAAACCAAAATTTGTTTCAATTTGGGCAACGTTATTTTTTTCATCTATCAACTCAGCAACAAGGGTATAAAGGTGTGGGTTTTCTGGCGACCAGAGTTCTGCACCAGGTATTTCTATAACCAAACGTTGAGATTTCTGTCCGGCATCTAACTTTAAAGTAAAGCTATCCGTAGTTATCGGCTCCTCGCCTTCTTGCTTGCGATGATAGATTTTTAATTTTATGGTATACGTTCCAGGATCATGGATACGGGTGGTTAGGTTAAATCTTACTAAATTATCTTCAACAATGCTTACCACACCTAAGCGCGAGCGTAATCTGTTGCGTTCAACCGTTTCGAGCCAAACGCTTCTAACAGCGCCAGTATAGGTTTGGTACCAGATACCACCTCGTTTATACACATATGATTCTTGCTTCCCTCTGGGCACATCCGCATCCATTGTGTCTTCTATCCTAACGGTGAGCCGGTTTTCTTTGCGCAAACTTTTTTCATTCAATTCATAAGAAAAAGAAGTATAGCCTCCCGTATGGATTTCCTCACCTTCAATCGTTTTTAAAGGGATACCATTAAGCCATACTCGAGTGGCATAACCGCAGGCGCCAAAAGTTAGCTGCAACAGATCCTGCTTTTCATCTTCTGGTATCACCGGTATCGGAAACGTTCTCTCGTACCA
Organism: Pedobacter sp. NO84; assembly: GCF_059703915.1. NCBI lineage: Bacteria > Pseudomonadati > Bacteroidota > Sphingobacteriia > Sphingobacteriales > Sphingobacteriaceae > Pedobacter > Pedobacter sp. NO84. The sequence goes on along the minus strand of NZ_AP046575.1, from coordinate 973,892 downwards.
TACCACGATCTTATCTTGCCAAGATCTCCCTTCTTTTAGCCCCCTTGCATTTTCAATGTGGGTTTCGATAGTGCCGGGCCAATTTGCCACGTTAGTATAATTGTGCCCAAGGTGCCATCCACTTTGCAGTCCCAAATCATCGTTGTCTATATCAAATTGCCATTGTCCATCTAAAATGATAAACGTATTAGGCCTAATTACAGCCCTAGGGAGGGGATTTAATACAATTTGTTGATTAGAAGTTTCTTCTTTGGCTTTTGATAAGCCATAATTTGGATGGTCAGAATTCATATGAGCTTGTTTACACTCTAATACGCGTAGTTGGACTAAATGTTTGGATAATCTAAAAATCTTGGGCGCAAGGCCGGTTTGGGAGACCAAAAAAGATAGTTGTATCTGCCCTATGTTTCTATGTAGTGAATAAATTTACCATTAAGATATTAAGGTTACTCGGACAAACCCAACCTTATATATCTTATATGTCTTATATGTTTAACAAATATGTGCCCTATGTTTCTATGTGGTATAATAAATGAACCATATAAGACATATAAGGAATATAAGAGGTTGCAGCCTTATATGTCTTCCCGATAGCTATCGGGAAGTTTAACAGTCGGGAGATGGAAGAGGATCACCTATGTGCCCATGTTTCTATGTGTGAATAAATTTACCATTAAGATATTAAGGTTACTCGGACAAACCCAACCTTATATATCTTATATGTCTTATATGTCTTATATGTTTAACAAATATGTGCCCTATGTTTCTATGTGGTGAAATAATAAAGGTAAACCCTTAAGAAATAGGGCATTCAGACAATCGCAAAGCTTATATGCCTTATATGTCTTATATGTTTAAATTGGGATATGGAAAGAGGAAAGTTCTATGGCCCTATGTTTCTATGTGGTGGAATAAATGAACCATCCCGATAGTGCCACAGGCACTCCTTTGGAGCTATCGGAAGATATATAAGGAATATAAGAGGTCGGTCCGCTCCTCCCCAAAGAATTTGTTTTTGAAGCTTTGCGTTTAAAAATTTGGCCTTCTAATAAGTCATCCAACTGATTAGGGTCACGAAAGCCAATTTTGGAACAAAAAAAAACATCCGCCAAAAGGCGGATGCTTCTCAATTTATGAAGGAAAAACTCTTAGTCTATCTTAACATTAACTGCGTTCAGGCCTTTTTTGCCTTGTTCGATATCATAACTTACCGCATCATTCTCACGAATTTGATCGATTAGGCCTGATACATGTACAAATATTTCGGCATCACCGTTTGAAGGTGTGATAAATCCAAAACCTTTTGTCTCATTGAAAAATTTTACTGTTCCTTGTTGCATTATATTGTAAATTAATAAGTTGCAAAGATACATTAATTTTCTGTAATTCGCAACAAAAGGCACAATTCTCTCTTTAAAGCTTATGAGCCAACATTTAATACTTAAATCTGATCATAATTCTTAAAACTTTCTTTCTCAAAACGTGTTCTTACCAAACTTTTGGCAGCAGAAGCATTACAAAAAAAACTCTAAGATTTATGAAAATAGCATTTCACGGCGCAGCTCGTGCCGTAACGGGTAGCAAGCACCTCATCAAAATGGATAATGGCACCAACATTTTGCTCGATTGTGGGATGTTTCAAGGCATGGGCGAGATTACCGATAAGCTAAACGGTTATTTTGGTTTTAAGCCTTCGGATGTTACTTTTATGATCCTCTCCCATGCCCATATAGACCATTGCGGGTTATTGCCACGCCTGGTTGCAGAGGGATTTGAAGGCACCATCTATTCTACTCCTGCTACAATGGACCTAGCTCGGATCCTTCTTCTTGATTCGGCTAAGATCCACGAACAGGATGCGGAGTTTGCCAACAGCAATCTCAACATCGATCAGCCAGAAGAGCTTCCATTATTTACAGAAGAAGACGTGATCAAGACCATGGGGCAATTTAAGGTGATTGATTACGGTGAAGATTTTGAAATTAACCCACGTATAACTTTAAAGTTTACCGATGCGGGCCATGTAGTTGGCAGTGCTGCAGTACATTTAACCATATTAGAAAATGGTAAGGAAACCAGGTTAACTTTTAGCGGTGATATTGGCCGATATTCTGATCTGTTGCTCCGTAGCCCTCAGGTTTTTGATCAGGCCGATTATATCCTATTGGAATCGACCTATGGGAATTCGCTGCACAAAGATCAGGTACCTATTGAAGATCTTCTACTGGAAATAATTAACGAAACATGCCTAATCAAGAAGGGTAAAGTAATCATCCCGGCTTTTAGCGTTGGGCGTACCCAGGAGCTTCTTTTTGCACTTAATAGCTTGGAACTGAAAGGCAAACTCCCAGATGTACCCTACTTTGTTGATAGTCCACTGGCTACACAGGCCACACAAGTACTTAAAAACCATCCTGAGGTATTTAACAATGGAGTAAAACAGATTTTAAAGGTCGATGAGGATGTCTTCAGTTTTAAAGGCTTGCGTTATGTAGAAAGTCCGGCAGAATCAAGGAACCTGAACGCTGATACCAGACCATGCGTAATTATTGCCTCATCGGGAATGGCCGAAGGAGGAAGGATCCGTCACCATATAAGAAACACGATTTCCAACCAGAAGAACACCATTCTTATTGTAGGCTACTGCGACCCGCATTCTCTTGGAGGGAAGCTCGTCGCAGGCGAACGCTTGGTACAGATTTTCAAGGATCATTTCCATGTTCATGCCGACGTAAAAGTAATTAAGTCTATGAGTGCACATGGTGACTATGAAGACCTTTTGCATTTCGTGTCCTGCCAAGATCCAAAATTGAACAAACAAGTCTTCCTCGTCCATGGAGAATATGCCACCCAACAGGCATTTGCCGATAGATTAAAGGAAAAAGGATTCATGAACATTGCCATCCCGGCATACCATGAGGAATTTGAATTGGAATAAGACGGTTTTCAGTTGGGAGTTGGCAGTTGGCAGTTGGCACAACTCGAGTTTGTCACCCTGAACTTGTCGAAGGGCTTAACCTGGTCTTCGACAAGCTCAGACTGACAATTTAGGGATGAAACTGAGGTGTTTTTTATGCATACAAACCTCCAAGTGTGTCACCCTGAGCCTGTCGAAGGGCGGAGACAGTTTTCAGTTTTCAGTTAGCAGTTAACACTTAGCAGTTAGCAAATCTCCAAAGTTCTATGGTCACCCTAAGCTTGTCGAAGGGCTTAACTTGTCTTCGACTACGCTCAGACTGGCAATTAAAGGGGGGTGACTTAGTTGTTCTTAGATGGCTAACCCGCCTGCCGGCAGGCAGGGATGGTGAAAAAATAGGGCGAGTGATATGAAGCACTTATTCCCTCCTCTCCCCAATCTGTTGGCGCCACATGGAATAATATAATCCTTTATCCTCAAGTAATTCGTTATGCGAGCCAAATTCAGAAATCCTTCCCTTTTCTAAAACGTAGATGATATCCGCATGCATGATCGTTGAAAGTCGGTGAGCGATCAGGATTGTCATTTGGTTTCTGGAAGAAGAGATCTCTCGGATGGTGTTTGTGATCTGCTCTTCGGTTAATGAATCCAATGCCGAAGTGGCCTCGTCAAAAATCAAAAGTCGTGGATTACGAAGCAAGGCCCTGGCTATAGAAAGTCGCTGCTTTTCTCCTCCCGAAAGTTTCATTCCGTTTTCGCCTAGCATGGTATTAATACCATGTGAGGCTTTGGCAATCAATTTGGTAGCTGATGCCTTGGCTAGAGCTACTTCAATTTCAAGATCTGTGGCATCAGGCTTTACGAAAAGAAGATTATCTTTTATCGTTCCGGCATAGAGCTGGGTATCCTGTGTTACAAATCCGATCTGCCTCCTCAGCGGATTATACTGCACTAAGGTAGAAGAAACATCGTTAAAAGAAATCTTTCCTCCCACTGGTATATACAATCCAACCAACAATTTTACCAAGGTAGATTTTCCCGATCCTGAAGGTCCAACAAAAGCGATTGTTTGCCCGGTTTTTACAGAAAAAGATAGGTCATCAATTGCATTATAGCTTGCGGTCTTATGACGAAACACAACGTGATCAAACTCCAAGCGGTTCAATTGCTCTACTTCTACAGAATTTTCTGGACGCTGTTCTATAGGCCTGTTCATCAGTTTGTCAAAAGTCCGAAGTGAAGCATCCGCTTCGCGATATAGAATGATCATATTCCCCAAATCTTGAAGCGGATTAAAGATAGCTGTAGAAATAAACTGCATCGCGATCAATTCTCCAGTAGTGAGCACTTTCCGAAAAATAAGCCACAACAAAATAAAAAGAATGGATTGCTTTAAAAGACTAAGTAAATTCCCCTGTAAAAAAGTCAACATCGCCACTTTGCGGGCTTTGAGCATTTCCAGATCAAATATTTTAAGGGTCTGGCTGTTCAATCGCCTGATTTCAGAAAAGGTAAGCCCTAAACTTTTAACCAGTTCGATATTGCGCAGGCTTTCGGTAATCACTCCTGCTTGGCTGTCGGTTTGCCGATTAATTGAGCGCTGTATACCTTTGATCCGCTTAGAAACGAGGCCCGTTAATGATCCTAATAATAACACCCCCACAAAAAACACGGGAACAAGCAACCAGTTCTTCTCCAAACTGTACCAGATCAAAAAGCCCACTCCAACCATTGCCGAGAACAGTACATTGATAAAGGAATTGGTAAACCGTTCGGTATCGGTTTTTACTTTTTGCAATACAGACAAGGTAGCGCCACTTCTCGAATCTTCAAACTCTTGAAATGATAACCTTAAGGTTTGTTTAAGGCCATCATTAAAGATATGCATCCCAAATTTGGCCACTGCCTTTCTGGCTACAAAATCCTGTAATGCTTTGCACAGCCGGGCACCCACTGCAATTCCCAACGCCAATAACAACCAGTACACAATTCCTCTCACAAGCTCGTTTTCTGGGAGATTGTCCCGATTGGTTGCATACTTGTCGATAATCGTTCCGAAAATCATGGGGTCTAGCAAAGTAAGCACCTGCGCAGCGGCGGCCAACAAGAGCGCCAAAGCGATAAGCACCCAATGTGGACGCAAGTATTTCCATAAGATCTTCATAGGCATTTATTAGGCGAAAATAACATCCCTAATGGTAACAGCACAAAAGGACGAATGTTTCATCATCATTTTATTTGCAAGAAGGCGCCACTAACCCATTATCCCTTTGAGAGAAAATAATGTTGTAATAATAAGATGGTCTTTACATCTATGAACCAACCGCTTAACAATTTTTCTTTTGCCTCTGCAATTTTCATAGTAACCAGGTCAATATCTTCGCCCTCACCTTCAACTCCGCCACCCTCGCCGTGTGAGCCCTTACTATCATAAGCCGCAATAAAAAAATAGATAATTTCGGTATTTCCCCCGGGAGATGGATAACCCTGCATCACCTTTTTCAATCCAGAAATTTCATAACCAGTCTCTTCCCTAACTTCTCGTATTATCGCTTCTTCAGGACTTTCATTGTCTTCCAGTCCACCTGCACAGGTTTCTACCAAATATCCGCTCCCATTACCGTTTAGGTAGGTTGCCAAACGAACCTGTCGGGTAAAAAGAAATACCTGCTCTTCCTCATCAACCAGAAGTGCAGTTACTCCATCAGGCCTATAATAAATTTCGTTCTTTTGGGCAGTCTGTTTGCCATCTGAACCCTCTTTTTCGAATTCATATAATTTAAGCAGGAATTCCTTATCTGATAGGGTCTCTTCCTTTAAAATGTTGATCTGTGCCATAGCGAAAAAACAATATCAAGTTAAAGCGGTTTTGATTATTAACATCATATGTACAAATTCTGTAACATAACATAGATAGAAACGCAAGAGCGGATGGAAAAGCTAAAAGAACCTGTATTGAAAATCCTAAACAAAATGTATGAGCCCTCTACGCTTATTGAGCAACGATTTGGGCGTTACGACCTGGCCTTTCGCACCGACGATCAAGGTCGTCCTATTCTTTTGTTTATGGGCAAAAAGGACGCCAATGGGAAAATTAAGGGAGAACGGTACGCAAGAAGATTGGTTTTTGATAGCGAAGGCAAAACCATAAAAGACCATTGGGACAATAAAGGAAAAGCAAGTGTGTAGTTTTACCACTAATATTTTTCCGCAGATGGCACAGATGAACACAGATCATCAAGCCATTTAAAACGTTATGCAGCTAAATTTAGAGGGCATTTGTGTTTATCTTTCATATCGCGTTTAATATTTTTACAACCACGGATGGCACAGATGAACACAGATTATCAGCCATTTAAAAACATATGCAACTATAATTTAGAGGGCACCTGGGTTTATCTTTCATATCGCGGTTAATATCAGCGCTGCATTCATCACATTACCAATTAGATAAATAAATATTATAATCAGTTAAAATTAGGGCGTTAATCCCGCATTAATTATCGTAAATTATACCATGAACAAAATGCTGTTAATTTTCTGTTTGTTATTCTCTGCCATAGGATCAAAAGGAGCTATCACACTACCTAGTTTGGTAGGAAATAATATGGTTCTGCAACGCGATAAACCTATCAGAATTTGGGGATACGGCAAGGAGGGAGAAAACGTGAGCATCTCTTTTGCTAAAATAAAAACAAGTACTATCGTGGGCAAGGATGGAAAATGGTTTGCTCAACTACCTAAAATGCCGGCTGGCGGACCATTTACTATGGTACTGCAGGGCGAAAATAGAATTATCTTAACCAATGTTTTAGTGGGCGATGTGTGGATCTGCAGCGGGCAATCTAACATGGAGTTTAACCTTCAGGATGTGTTAAATGCTGAGCGTGAAATCAAATCAGCCCAGTACCCAAATATTAGGCTTTACCATATCGATAAGCAGATTTCGTTGCAGCCCAAATCGGATAGTAAAGGAAATTGGAGTTATTGCACACCTGAAAATGCAAAGTACTTCCCTGCCATTGGTTACTTTTTCGGAAAGAGAATCCATACCGATCTGAAAGTACCCATCGGTCTTATTAATGCAAGTTGGGGAGGTACAGTGATCGAAAGCTGGATTAGCGCCCCCGGCCTTATAGGGGAAGCTACCTTTGGAGAAAAAGCACAAACTGTTGCCAAATTTGACACCTTAGCCTACAACAACAAACAGCGGGAACTGAACAACCGTTGGGTAAAGAATTTTAACGATCAGGATTTGGGCTCAGTTAACGGCACTTTTAATTGGGCACAAGGTGAATTTGCTGATGGGAAGCCAATAGAGTTGCCCAGCGCATGGGAATTTACAAAATTGCCCGACCTCTGGGAGCTGGACGGCGTGGTATGGTTTAAAAAACAGATTGAGCTAACTGAAGCAGATTTAAAAGGAGAAGCGAAATTAAATTTAGGCGTGATCTTAAATGCGGATCAAGCCTTTTTTAATGGAACATTAATTGGGCAAACAGCCGATGTGTGGGGTAAAAACAGATCCTATCCCATTTCTCGTAGTCTCCTGAAAACGGGGATCAACACCATCACTGTCCGCATTGAAAACTATGGAGGCGATGGGGGTTTCATGAGTGGGGCCAATCAGTTTTTTCTTAGCACCTCTGGCCATAATCTCCCTTTACAAGGAACATGGCAGTACCAGATTGGTTATAAACTGTCAACATATAACCGACCTGAAAAAGAAATTAGTCCGAACACCCTCCCTACCCTGATGTACAATAATATGATTAGTCCGATTACAGGCTTGGCCGTTAAAGGCATCCTATGGTATCAGGGCGAAAGTAATTGGGAGCGTGGTGAGCAGTACCAAACCTTGTTCCCGAGAATGATTGCTGATTGGAGAACCCAATTTAATGACCCTGACCTTCCCTTTTTATATGTACAATTGGCCAACTATCATCAAAAAATGAATGATCCGGGCGATTCTTACTGGGCCGAAGTACGGGAAGCGCAAGACCTTACACAAAAAGTAAAAAACACAGGCATGGTAACTGCAATCGATGTAGGTGATGCGGCCAATATCCACCCCAAAAACAAGCAGGAAGTAGGACGTAGGTTGGCACTTTTGGCAGAAAAAATGGTCTATGGATTGGCCGTAGATTCGTTAAGTCCAGCTTTTAAAAGCTTTGAGATTAAGGAAAACGCTATTCAGATCAACTTAAAAAACACCTATGGCACTATTAAAACTACCGCTGGTGAACCAGGTAATTTCCAGATCGCAGGCGCTGATCACCTTTGGTATTGGGCCAAAGCCAAAATTGTAAACCAAACCTTGTTGGTTAGCAGCGAAAAAGTAAGTAATCCAATTGCCGTAAGGTATGCTTGGGAAGACAATCCCGCAGCTGCAAATGTGATCAATGCCAAAGGTTTACCGCTATTGCCATTTAGAACGGATAATTGGAAAGGATGGAGTACAGGGAAGAGGTAGGCTTCCGTTATAACCTCTGAGTTCAATACTTTAGAAGTCTTAAATTTAAACATATAAGAAATATAGGTTGCCTAGCTGGAGTATAACTAGCCGCAGATATATCTCCCCATCGTGTATTTTTGAAGTTGATTGCTTATGCGGTCTTTGCTTCTTTGTGGTTATCTTTTTACCACTTTAAAAACCTAAGTTATTTTCCTCAATGATCACCCTGAGCTTGTCAAAGACTAGTTATGCCCTTCGACTACGCTCAGGGTGACACGATTAAAAGACTCTAATTGATCATTAAAAGTTGCCACTGTTAGGTTGTTGAGACATATTAAAACTATCTGCGCACGCTTATCGCCTAACGCTCATCCTTCTTATGAGCTCCATACATGCCCTACTATTGTGATACGGACACTTCCACACACCAACCTTGTCTTCATCCGTGGGTTTTCCATTTTCATCCACCCCCCAAAACCATTCTCCTTTTTGATGATCAATGATGTTAGCTTTCACAAACTCCCATGTAGTTAGGCTAAGTTTTAAAAAATCTTCGTTATTCGAGATTTCCCAAGCATTGTAGAAACCGATCATGGCCTCGGCCTGTACCCACCAATGTTTTTCTTTAACGAGATGATTTTGGTTTGTTTCAAACTCGTATGCTAAACCACCATCTGTGTCAAGACCTTCTTTGCTAGCCTTAGCCATTTGTACGCCTAACCCTTTTAATTGTGCAATTAGTGTTTCATCGTTAATGGTTTCGGCGGCTTCTAACAACAGCCAAGCGGCTTCAATGTCGTGTCCGTAAGAAATGGTAGCTGATTTAGCTTCCCAGCTTTCATTAAAAAATAAAATGAGATGCCCCGTTCTCTGATCAATGATATGTTGGGTAAAATTACCGATCAATGAACTAATTTCCAGTTTAAGGGTTTCATCTGGCCAAATTCGGTAAAGGTTGGTAAATGCTTCCAGCACATGCAGGTGCGTGTTCATTGTTTTTTGCTCGTTAGCATCTTTATCACTGAGGCGCAAATCTGCAATAGGTTGCCATTCTCTGCTAAAGGCTTCGAAATAACCGCCTTTAATATTATCGAAAGTATGTTTAATTAAATCGTTATATAGTTTAACGGCAAGTACTTTTGCTTTAGGGTTTTGGGTGGCCGAGTGGTATTCGCTAAAAGCATAAATAGCAAATGCGATGGCATAAACTTGTTTTTTTGGATCTAGTGGATTACCCTTTGCATCCAATAACCAATATACTCCACCAAACTCGTGATCAACAAAATAGGTGCTCATATACTCGAATGCGCGATCTGCGATAGGGAGATAAACCGGATTTCCGGTTAAGTTATAACCCGCGGCAAAAGACCATAAAATCCTTGCATTTAATACGCTGCCCTTCGCAGCATTTGCCTCAATTTTATTAGAATTCGTAATGCGCCCAACAAATCCTCCATTGGTAAGATCGAGCGTATGATCCATCCAATATTGAAGAATGTTTTTTAACTCATCATTAAGTTCTTTGCAATAAGTTTGTAAGTCTTCTCTAGGGGAATTAAACGGTGTCACTTACATTATTTTTTTCAATGTTACTTAAAATTGCGTTAACCGTACTTGCCGAACGCAAACCATCTGGTGGTGTATTCATTACATAATCTAACAAAACAGGGAGCGTACTTGTTGCTACATGCATTCTGGTATCAGAAGAGGCATAATAAATAAATATGCTCCCATCTTCATCTAAGATCCACCCATTGCTAAAAACCACATTAGAAACATCTCCAATCCTCTCTTCTCCCTCTGGAGCCAAAAAATAACCGGCGGGCTTATAAATTACATTGGTGATATCCTGGAGATCGGTCATGAACATATACAGTACATAGCGTAATCCAGCGGCGGTATTTCGTACCCCATGGGCAAGAAACAACCAGCCAAATTTGGTTTTAATGGGTTCTGGTCCCATTCCATTTTTAGCTTCATATACGGTATGGTATTTCTTGTTATCAACAATTGTTTCTTTCTCAATTATGGCATTTTCGATAGATTTACTTAGTCCAAATCCTATTCCGCCGCCCGTACCACTTTCAATAAACCCATCTTGTGGGCGCGTAAAAAAAGCATATTTCCCGTCTACAAATTCAGGATGTAAAACCACATTCCGTTGTTGCGGAGAGGGTGTTTTTAAGTCGGCCAGGCGATGCCAGGTCTTAAGATCTCTGGTTCTCACTATTCCGCACTGGGCTATGGCCATGGATTGATCATGTGATGGTGCAGCCGGATCTTTTCTTTCGGTACAAAAGAGTCCATACATCCAACCATCTTCATGTTGGACAATGCGCATATCATAAACGTTGGTATCGGGCACACTTGTTTCTGGTAAGGTTATCGGCTCATCCCAAAAAGTAAAATTATCTATTCCATTGCCGCTCTCTGCCACTGCGAAGAAAGATTTACGATCTACGCCTTCCACCCTAACTATAAGTACATATTTATCGTTAAACTTAATCGCGCCAGAGTTAAATGTCGCATTGATACTAATCCGTTCTAAGAGATAGGGATTAGTTTGTGGATTAAAATCGTATTTCCAACTTAATGGCACATGTTTAGCGGTAAGCACAGGATTTTCATAGCGTTCGAAAATACCATTACCCGTAGTTACCTTTTTATTGTTAAGGGTAATTAGCTTTTTGTAACTGTCTTCTAATTGTTGCCTTCTTTCTTCGAAATCTATCATAAAAACTTTCTTTTTAATCTTCTAATTTGTTCCACCAGGTTCTTTTTAAAATCATTATGATTACAAAAAGAATGGCTATCGTAATCCATAATGGTGCTTGCATATTCAGGATTAAATACATGGGCAAAATGGTTAGGCACAACTGTGCGATGATGCCCAGCACAACATTAAACATATCTAGTTTAAACCTATCGTTGCCTTTAAAATCAGGCTCTTCTGCAACTACCAAATCGTGGATGGGTTTCCAAAAACCCCAAGGCCTTACGGTTCTATAAAATGATTTTAAGGTTTCAACAGGTGTAGGTTCAGCAGCATAAGTACCTATAATACATCCAATTAAAGATAGCACAAAAAGCAGTGGCCACCAATACAGCGGTAATCCTGAAGTAACATAGGGCATAAGTAATGCAGCGATAATACCTACGGCCATTCCATAAAAAAATCCATTAGCATTGAAACGCCACCAATACCATTTTAAACAATTAGCGGCAACATATCCACCGTAGAGGCCACCCACTATCCATTGCAGTACATCATTCACATTTTTGGCAAAGAAGCCTAGCACTACTCCAATAACCACCACCAGAATGCCTACGATATAGTTCATCCTGATGATTTTTGTTGTACTTGCCTTTGGATTAAAATATTTAAGGTAAATATCATTTACGATATAGGCCTGAGCCGCATTCAGCGTTCCGCTAAAAGTGCCCATAAAAGCACCTAAAAGGCCTGTTAGTACCAATCCAAGGATTCCTACTGGCAAGAAATTATTTATCGTTGCGGGCAAAATCCGCTCAAAATCTGTAATCCCATCTGGACCTTTTAAATACAATTGATTATAGTACAGCAGCGCTAAAACGGTTAATCCGATTACCATCGAATAGCGAATAGGTAACAGGATGATACTTACAAAACCTGTCATTTTACTCGCATCTTTAGGGCTTCTGGTGCTCAATACTTTTTGCATATCGTAATTAGGTGCCGGGCCGGCCAACGATGCAAAAACTCCTTTCATTAACATCATCCCAAAGAATAAGCTGAACAGACTAAAACCATCATCGGCTATTTTCTGATTGGCTTCTGCCGCAATCTTAGACCAATCTAGATCTAGTTTCCAACCAAAAAATGGGTCATCCCAACCCTTTGGCACATTTAACGTTTGTCCGTTTAAATGTGTTATTGCGATAACAGCAATAGCCACACAGGCGACGGTCATGATCGCATACTTGATTATATCGCCCTGCACAATACTGTGCATCCCCCCTAAAATGGAATAGAACATGGCAAAAAGCGTAAATACTATTCCATAAAAGTGCGGAATATACTTTGGAGCAATATCAAAGGGGATGTAACCGCTCACCATATCCCATGGGATAAAGATTTCTACAAACTTGCCCAATCCAATAAAGCCATAGGCGAGGAAGCCAAAACAACTCAGCAGAGCGAAAGCAATAACTACAATATGAGATGCCCTTACACCCTTTCCGGTTAGTCCAAATCGTGTTTGCAACCATTCGGCACCAGTATTCGCATTACTTCTGCGCAACCATTTGCTCAAGAACATCATCATAAACACTTGGTTAAATACCGGCCAAAGCCAAGGGATCCAAATGCTTTTTAAACCATATACAAAACATAAAGCTACCATCCACATGGTACCACTGATATCGAACATATCCGAAGCATCACTTAAACCAAGCTTATACCAGGGTAAGGATTTGCCTCCCAATAGGTAGCTTTCCTTGTTTTGCTTGGCTTTTTTACGGTACCAAAATCCAAGGAACACCATGGAGGCGAGGTAGAGGATAATAATCGAAATATCTATGAGTTGAAGCTTCATGTAGTTAGTTGAATAGCTGGTAATTTATTTACTGATAATTGGTAATTGGTTATCCCGATAGCTATCGGGAGGTTAACTGGTAACTGTTAATTGTAAACTGCTCACTGGTAACTGATTAATTAGTTTGGTATAAATTTGTTCTCATATCGTTTAGGAAAAGTGTCTTTGGATGGTCGTAAAACTGTTTAAAATCTTTTTCACTCGTGTGTCCGGGGTATGGGGCATAAAAATGTCCGGTGTGTGCGTTTCGCCAAACCAACATATATGCTATCCTCGAGGCATATTCATCTGCCATGATTCGATTAAAAATGGTAGTAAACCAAGTTGGCTGTACAATTTTTTCCTGCCCTGTTTCGGTTAAAGCAGCAAGTTTGTTCTTAGCTTGGGCATACCTACAAATTTGGCTGAGCGAGCTTACCGCTAGGGCCACCGAGGCTTCATCATTAATATCTTTAAACTCAAAATAATCATCAAAGCCAAGCACATCTACATAGTTGTCTCCCGGGTAACGTTCCAAATAGCGACTAAAATCGCCTTCAATCCGGTCGGGCGAATAGGCATAAAGAATGTTATGCAGCTGTTTATTATCTCGAAGATAAGCTACCGTAAATTGCCATAAGGCCTTGTACTCGGCAATGGTACAGAAGGGTCTGCCCCACCAAAACCAGTTTCCGGTATGTTCATGAAATGGGCGAAAAATAACAGGGATAGCCACTCCTTTTGATGTTTTTAAGGATTTGACAAACGCCGCTACCTGATCTAGTGCCTTTACAAACTCTTGGTGCTTGCTACCACCAGGTAAAATGGCGGAGACACATTTGGTAGTATCGTAAAAATTTTTGCCCGTTACAAAGTTTTGCATATGCCAGCTCAAGGTGTTTACCCCCCCCATTTCAACCACCTGTTGGCAATAACGTTTTAGGTTTAATCCATATTCTCTTGCACTTTTGGCGGTATCATTGGTGGCAATGCTTTGTAAATCCCAACCAAAAACGGCAGGGTGACTTCCGGTTACCATTTTCACATCGCTCTTGTCGTATTCATTCTTCCATCCAATGCCATACAGTAGTGCATCTTGTTGGCCAAATAACACTCCTTTGCCACTAAGCGACATTAGATTGGCGAACAAAGCTTGTGTAGCAGATGTAGCTTTAGGATCAACCAAAATGTACTTTCGATTTTGTGCTAGGCCAAGTTGGGCAAGGTTAACCAGCAATAAGGTAATTAAATAACTATATTTCCTCATTGCTTATCGATAAATAGAATATTTTTTTAACCCATCCTGCAGCAAAATCTTGCCCGACTTCCAAATCCCTATAAAATCATTGGCAGATGTTTGTCCCGGATAGGGTGCATAGTAATGATTGTCTTTTTCTTTTTCGCGATAGCCTGCATTGCGCCAAAACAGGGCGTAAGATGGGGGTGTTTGCGCAATGGCTTTTGCAAAAATGGTCGACCACCAATTGGACATAGGGATTTCAACGAAGCCTATTTCGGCAATGGCGTTTAGCTTTTTCTTGCGTTTGGCTAAGCGATCTTGGATGGCTAATTTTTTTATAATGTCATTTTTAAAGGATTCTGCTTGTTGGGTTCCATGCTGATATGCATCAAAACTGAGCACATCAACAAAAGAATCGCCGGGATAACGTTGCAGATATTGTTCTTCGGTATTGAAATCGCAGGGATTAAATACATAGATGAGGTTGTGGAGCTGCTTCACGTCACGCAGATACTGTACAGTAAACCTCCAAAGTTCTTGGTATTGTTTAGGACTGCAGCTTTTTGCGCCCCACCAGAACCATCCACCACTGTGTTCGTGGAAAGGTCTGAAAAGAATGGGGATTGCGTTCCCATCGGTTCCTTTTAAGGACTGGGCAAAAATGGCAAATTGATCGAGCCATGTTTTATAGAGCTGATGTTTTGCGCCTTTCGGGAGAATTACACTAACCGCATTACTGGTAGTGTCCCATGCCGATTTTAGATTTAAGGGGTTATCCATATGCCAGCTTAAGGTATTGATGGCACCTAGATCATATGCTTTTCGGATGTATTGCCGCATGTTAGCAAAGGGCACACCATCAATATTTAACTTTTCTTTTTTCTCCAGTCCCGCTAGTTCCCAACCAAATACTGCCGGATAGTGTCCTGTAAGGTCCTTGATGTCGCTCCTTCCCGATTCATATTTCCAGCCCACCCCATAGGCCATATCATCCTGATGCCCAAAAAGCACTTCTTTACCCGCAAGCTGCTGTAGTTTAGCAAACAATTTTCTAGTGTTTGGGGTAGCCTTTGTATCAATAAGCTGAGCTAAAGCAGTAGCTTGAAAGGAGACAACTACTAATAAGAAGAATAGGATCTTTTTGTTCATTTAATCTTTGGTATCATTAGAAATTGGCCAATCTAATAGTTAACTAAAATAGGGATGAATTTAACTTAACGGATAATACTATTTTAACCAATTCAAATATTAAATCCATTATTTAAAATATAATTATGCTTTAATTACACATTAAACAAAATATATTTTGTTAAATTGCATCAATGTTCTTTTATCTTAAAGTTATTTTTTTCTAACTTAACTATGCATAACATCATTAAAGAAATTACGCCGCTTACCCAGAATGATTGTTTTACTATTTTCTCTAGGGTTAAGAAAGATTTCGATTTTCCCTTGCATTTCCATGAGGAATTTGAGTTAAATTTTATTTTAAATGCTCCAAGAGCAAAGCGGATTGTAGGAGACAATATAGAAGAAATTACAGACATGGAGCTGGTTTTGGTTGGACCAAATCTTTCACACGTGTGGACAACGCATCTCTGCCAGAGCGAAGAAATTACAGAAGTTACCATTCAGTGGCATAAAGACCTCTTTGATGATAAGATGTTGAGAAGAAATCAACTGAGCCTGATCAGAAAAATGTTTGAACGTTCGGTAAGGGGAATTCTTTTTCCGAGGGAAACCATTGAAAAGGTTCACCAACGTATTTTAGCCATTAATCAGCTTCAGGGATTCGACTCGGTATTGGAACTGATGAGTATCCTGCACGACCTTTCTACCTCTAAGAGCATGCGTATTTTATCAGATGCTACGTTTAACAACGATCAGGTGCTTAACTACAACAGCCGGAGAATAGACAAGGCTTTCGAATTTATGAATGCCAATTTTGATAAGCTGATTACCCTAAAAGATTTGGCAAAGCTTGTTAGCATGACGGAGGTTTCTTTTAGTCGGTTTATAAAAAAACGTACCGGTAACACCTTTATCGATAGCTTAAATGAAATAAGGTTAGGCCATGCCACACGGATGTTGATAGAAACCACACATTCGGTTGCCGAAATCTCTTACAACTGCGGATTTAATAATATTTCCAATTTTAATCGGCTATTCAAGAAAAAGAAACACTGCACCCCGAAAGAGTTTAGAGAGAATTTCTCGGGAACGAGGGTTTTTATATAGCATGGGGCATGGGGCATGGGGCTTTGAGCATGGATCGTTTGGCGTAGCAAATATTTTAAAATGCAAAGAAGTTTAGAGAAAGCTAGTTGATGAGTTATTCTTCAATAGGTTCACCAATTTTTCAACACTTTAGATACCTAAGGAGCCTTAGCTTTTAGTAAACAAAGCATGCACTCTATTTTTTTTCACCATCCCTGCCTGCCGGCAGGCAGGTAAGACATCCAAGAACAGCTAAGATTTATGCAACAATAATCTCAGCGTTCTTTGCGTAATACTTTGCGACCTCTACGTTAGATTAGGCGCATCGCTATGCGTTGGGCGGAGAGTAGCGTTAGGCGGTAAGCGTGGGCTTAGGTTAAAGATTAACCTTTTCCAGAATTAACATCAGCACATCATGAGCGGGAATGGTGGCCTTCAAATTCGTTTTTGTAGTACCTAATGATTTTCCTGTCCAAGCGTTTTTAAGTTGATATAGTATCTGCTTCGCGTTTATTTCCCTGTTAAACAACTCGTCCTTTACAAGTTCCGATTGCCAACTAAAAGTGATCTCCTTATCTGTTGTAGAACGATTCAGGAACCACACGGCCCAATTCCCATTTTTCAATGGCTTAAACCAGGTTTCCATTCCATCTGCAACAGCATATCTAAAACCTTGGATACCCAGCGAATCCTGATTAACTGAAATCACTGCCTTATTGGTTAATACATCCAACGTTTCCTTGTTCATACTTCGTAAATCATTACCGGCAATAAGTGGCGCTGCCAGCATCGCCCACATGGCGAAATGTGCCCGATCTTCTCCCTCGGTAAGTTTACCGTTTCCGATTTCTAGCATATCGGGATCATTCCAGTGGCCCGGACCTGCGTATTTCCTTAATCCTTCTTGTTTATCTAAAATCTGCATCACGCCCCATGATTTCCAGCTCCCATGATCTTCGATGCAATCAAAACAATTAAAAATATCTCCACTTGTGCGCCATAAATGCCCAACCGCAGGACCCCAAACCCATGGCTGGTCTGTTCCCCATTCGCAGATACTCAGCACCATTGGTCTTCCCGCCCTGCGCAATGCTGCTGTTATGGTTTTATAAGCACCCTCAGCTTTAAGGCCTTCGGTATTACACCAATCATATTTTAGGTAATCTACTCCCCAATTAGCATAGCTTAGTGCGTCCTGAAATTCGAAGCCCCTACTCCCCGGCCGGCCCCCACAGGTTTGCGAGCCCGCATCAGAATATAGGCCTAATTTCAATCCTTTGCTGTGAATGTAATCTGCCAAGGCTTTCATCCCAGAGGGGAAACGCTTCGGATCAGGATGAATAAAACCTAAGCTATCTCTATCGCCGTGCCAGCAATCGTCGATATTGATATAGGAATAGCCCGCATCCTTCATCCCAGAACTAACCATAGCATCAGCAGTTTCGCGGATCAATTTCTCGTCTACATTACAAGCAAATTTATTCCAGCTGTTCCATCCCATCGGCGGGGTTAATGCCAGGCCATCAAACTTCTTGTAATTTTGAACATATTTTTCTCCCTGGCCAAAAGCCGTAAAGGAGATAAATAAACAGCTTAAGAAAATACTAATCTTCATTTTATTGGTTTAAATTTCGTAGTTGCGTTCTAATGTACTTCCCTGCGGGTGTAAGCATCTCGATGGGCCAATTACCGGTAACCTTAGCGCCCGGCATAAGCAGCGCAGTAGTTTCTTTTTTATCTGTTATATTCCAATTGGCCCAACTTAACTTATGTCTTTCCATCCATGCAAACCATTTATCGGTTTTTTCCTGGTCAAATTTACCATCGCCATTAGCCTCTCCTACACCCCATTCGGTTACAAAAACGGGAAGGCCTGCTGCAATAGCTTCATCGGCACGTGCCATTAATGCTTCTTGATGGTGAGGTTCTGATGCATAAAAATGAAATGAGTAGGCAATATTTTCCACATCTTTAAGCGGATCTTTGGCTACCGTATCAATATCTTGATCCCAGTGCGGGCTGCCCACAACGATAAGTGAGTTTTGATCTTGCTTTCTGATGGCTGTGATCACCGTTTGGGCATAGGTTTTTACCACCCCCCAAGATGCACGTTCAGGTTCATTGTAAATTTCATAAATCACATTTGGAACCCCAGCGTAACGTTTGGCCATCTTGCCAAAAAATGCTACCGCTTGGGACTGGTGTTCCTCTGCATGATGATCGTGCCAATCTAGCAATACGTACAACCCTTTTTCGAGAGCTGCATCAACGGTTTCGGTAATTAGTTTTTCTTGACCTATTTGATCTTGCAGATAACCTCCCTCTGGCTCAATGGCCATAGAAATACGCAGCAAACTGATGTTAAAATCGGCATCGAGCCAGTTCACCACATCCCTGTTATAATATTTTCGGCCTGCCCAAATGCTCCACGACAAACTGATCCCACGAAGCTGTGGTTCAATGTTAAACTTGTCCAGTATCTTACCATCAACCACCTTTAGCGCACCATGTTTTTGCACTGGGGTTAATTTTTGCGCAAAGGTAATGGTGCAGCATACCAACAAAAACAAACACAGAGCTGATCGCTTTTTCATAGAATGATTATTTGATCTGGTACATGGATGGCATTTTATCGGAAAATAGCACAAAACCATCGTTTTTAAAATTAACAAAATCTGTTGCCGCGGCATGACCGGCATAGGGCGTCCAATACGCATCTTTGGTATTCGCCCACACCAGCGCATAAGCAAATTCGAGGTTTTGATTTTTGAGCGATTTTAGTAATTGTTGGGTATACCAATCTGATCGCGTAAGATTTTGCAGTCCTGTTTCTGTTAAAGCGGCCAATTTATTGTGTGCTTTGGCATAATCAGAAACGATTTTAAACTTGGCTGCCGCAATCGAGGGCGAAACGTTGGCTTTCATGTCTTCATAATTATCTGTACCTACCAGATCTACATATTCATCTCCGGGATAGTAATTTAGGTATTGTGCTTCAGAATTAAAGTTTCGATCTGGCGACCAGGCAAAAAGAAAGTTCTTCACTGCGAGATCGTCCCTCAGATAGGTAACGGTATAGCGGTACATAGCAATATACTCTGATGCAGAGGCATGACCACTTCCCCACCAAAACCAGCTTCCATCCATCTCATGAAAGGGCCTAAAAATAATCGGAATGAGCTTGCCATCACTACCCACAAGGGTTTTTGCATAGTCGGCTATTATTTTTAGAGAAGCTTTGAAGGTTTCATTTGCTGTTCCTCCAGGGATGGTTTGGCTAGCCGCAGGCACCGGCGAGTCTGTCCAATAAAAGCCACCTTTGCTTACAGGGTTCGCATAATGCCAACAATAGGTATTTATTCCTCCACGGTTGTAGGCTTCTATGGTTAAGGTTCGTGCTATCGATTTTTCATAGTCGAACCAGTTTCCCGAAGCAAAATTGGTCATGTGGATAAAATCGTGCCCATATACGGCCGGATAGGATCCTGTAACCGTTTTAACGTCGCTCTGCGTATTTGAAACGCCAGAAAACTGCTGCTCGTTGGCCCACTGAGTGCTGGCATTGGTAACTCCTCTTTTGGTATCGTCTTGATGGCCAAAAAGCACATTCGTTTTGGCAATTTGTTTAAGGTTATAAAATAAAGCGGCTGTTTCATCAGTGGCATTTTTGGTAACCAACCATCCTTTTACTTCGGCCAAAGTTGGCGTTTTCTCGGGGATGGGAACTATGGGCACTACGGGTTCTGGTATAACATCTTTACTTCCTTTTTTACAGGAAAACAGGCCGCTTACCAGTAAAGACAGTAAAATTACCCTAAAAATTTGTGGTCGGATCGGATTGTTAAATGGTTTCATAATTTAATTGCTGGGTATATTTTCTGTGTTGGCACTTTCTTTTTCAAAATCTGTGAGGGACATCGCTTTGGCGCTAAGATCGTCTACGAAAAATGTTCCCGAAGCTTCACTTAAGGCTACCATTAACCTAAATCCTGTAGCATCGTCTGGAACCCGTATTAATTTTCTAAAGTTGGTCCATTCTATTGAGCCCTTCTTTTCTATCAAAACTATGCTTTCTCCAATTTTCTGGTCTACTTTAGTGAATTCTATAATCACAACAGCTACATTCCATGCATTTTTGCCCTGCTCAACTTCATCGAGTTTATAGGCGCCACTAAGTGCCAAAGCTTTTGTGTTTTTTGGAAGTTTGACCTTCTGATCAATCCCTTCCCATTTGCCTGGCACATAAGCAACCAACGCCAAGCTTGATTTCCCTGAATTTTGGATGAAACTGGAGATTTTAGCATTTCCAGCACCCCATCCGTTTAATCCTTCTTCGAATCCCCCATTATTGATCAGGTTTTGTTGCGCCTTAACTTGGAATGAGCTTAAGGTTAAAATAAATGAAAGGATAGCCCCAGTGCGTTTCATGGCGATGTAAATTGGAACTTTAGGGATAAATCGGCTACAGACAATAAAAATTCGCCCGGCTCTGTTACCCTCTTCAGTTGGTGATTGATAAATGAAAGCTTCTCTTTATCGAGATAAAAACGTACGGTTTTAGTTTCGCCACTGGCAAGATCTATTTTTTCGAAAGATCTAAGGCGCTTCACCTCTGGTGTAACCGAAGCTACAAGATCACTCACATACAGCAACACGGTTTCTTTGCCGCTTACCTTTCCGGTATTGGTTACATCAACGGCTATCTCTATTTTAGTTGTGGGAGTTAGAGTTGAAGTATTGATTTTTAAATTACTGTATTTGAAGGTGGTATAACTTAAGCCAAAGCCAAAAGGCCATTGGGGATCATAGCCTCCAGTAGGATCAAACTCTAAGGTTTCGGTATATTTATGGTAGTAATTAATTAATCCGTTGGTACTTCTAGGGTAGGTGTAGGGCAATTTCCCACTGGGATTGATTTTTCCAGCCAATACGTCGGCCACCACATTTCCTCCTTCGTTACCTAACCAATAAGTTTGTAAAATTGCCATCGCCATTGGCTCGATTGGGGAAATTATCCGTGGTCGGCCCTCGGTTAATACAAAAATAACGGGCTTACCTATTTTAGCAAGCGCAGTAGCAAGCGAGATTTGGGCGGCATCGATGGTTAGATCATTAATATTTCCGGGGGTTTCAGTATAACTATTTTCGCCTATGCAAAGAACAATTACATCCGCCTTTTCTGCTTTGGAAACGGTTTCGGAGATATTTTCTTTTCCATCAAAAGACACTCCCTCACCATAGCTTACGTTGTTTTGTCCAAACACATTTTGTAGGGCTTCTAGAATGGTATTCTTGTCTTTTTCTGTTTCGTTGCTATTGGTGCCTTGCCAGTTGCGTGCCCAGCCCCCATTTAGGCTTCTCATGCTATTGGCAGAAGGGCCGGCAACCAGAATTTTTTTTCCTACTGCGAGCGGTAAGGTGGCACTGGTATTTTTTAGGAGCGTAATGCACTCAGACGCAACCTGATAGTTGATGGTATTGTGCGCAGCACTATTAAATTCTTGATAATCAGTTGCATTCCCTATCGGATTGGCAAACAGGCCGAGTTCCATCTTAACTTTCAAGATCCTCGAAACGGCATCATTGATACGCGACATGGGCACCTTCCCCTCTTTAACCAAAGCAAGAAGAGCATCACAGAACGTAAAATCTGTGGGCACCATACTCATGTCTATTCCTGCATTTATTGCTATCATTACTGCCTCTTTATTGTCTTTTGCAATGCGATGGCGCTGATAAAGGTATTCGATATCTTGCCAGTCGCTAACGGCAAAGCCACTAAAGCCTAGTTCACCTTTCAAAATATCGGTTAGGATATGGTGATTGGCATGTACGGGCAATCCATTAATTTCGCCGCTATTAATCATTACTGTTCTTGCTCCTGCTTTTACCGCAGCGGCAAACTGGGGAAGAAAGTATTCGCGTAATTCTCTCTCTGGGATCCAAGCAGGCGTACGATCATGACCACTCAGCGGCATGCTATAGCCCATATAATGTTTAAGACAGGCTGCTACATGATAGCGATCGGAAAGATTGTTGCCCTGTAGCCCTGCTATGCTCGCTTTTCCCATTTCTGCTACCAATAAGGGATCTTCGCCAAAAGTTTCCCAAATGCGTGGCCATACAGGCTGCCTGCCCAGATCTAAAACCGGACTAAAGTTCCAGGGAATAAATGAGGCTCTTGTTTCGTAGGCTGAAACTTCCGCAGCTTTTTTAACCATGGCCAAATTAAACGAAGCAGCCTGGGCAATCTGTTGAGGGAACAGTACTGAATTAAGCGTATAATTATTGCCATGAATGGCATCTATGCCATATAAAACCGGGATCTTGGCGCCTTCCTGCATGGCTAGGTTTTGGATTTGGGTAAGGGTTTGCCTCCAATTTTCTACTGTTTGTGCATCACCACCAACGTTGAGCACCGATCCAATTTTGTACTTCTTTATGGCAGTACCCAATTTTTCTAAATCCAACTGATGAGGTTCTAAAGCCACCCCATTTTTAGATTTAAGAAAAGCCTCCAAACTGATCTGCGTCATCTGGCCTATTTTCTCCTCTAAGGTCATTTTAGACAATAGGGCGTTTACTTTTTGCTGGTTAACATCCGCTTTCTGCGCATTTGCGGTAAACATCAACGATGCGAAAAAGGCAACTAACAGATATGTTCTCATTTTTATGGATTGTGCTTAGTGTAAGGTTTATCGATTCAAAAATAATTTGATTATTTGCCAGGTAGATCGATCGCTATCAAACACGGCATTTAATCCCTGTTCTTCCTGTGGTGGATCGCCAGAAAAATCGTCTCCATCTTTCCAAAACAACTGATCTTTTACGGGCCTTGAAGTTCCACCGAAGGCCCAAAAATTACATCCTGCGATAGCTCCGTTCGTAACCTTGCTGCTTTGCCATACCGAAAAGATCTCTTTAAAATAGCCATCTCTTAACGTTGTGGCCACCGCGGGATCGAAGCTATGATTGTTTCGCGGCAGCCCAAATTCTTCTATTACAAGAGGCTTGTTTAATTCTTGGGCAATTGTTTCGTGCTGTTTGATATAATCTACTGTTTTGCTGGATACGGTTGGCATGGCCTCAGCCGTTGGACTATCCTTAAACCAGCCCCAGTTTTTTGGCCAGATGTGAATGGTGAGATAATCAATGGTTGGGTACGAATGGATTTCCTTAAATAAGGTTATATTTTCTTCTGTTCCCATCTGCCCTTCCGACCCGATGGTAACCAAATGTTGAGGGTCTATGGCCTTGATATGTTTTGCGGTAGCGATGATCCAATCTTTGTAGGCTGTTACCGCTGATGGCCTCATCGGCCGTGGTTCGTTAGCCAGTTCCCATGCCATAATTGCGGGATCATGGGTGTATTTGATACTTGTAAGGGTGTTTTTGCGCAAAAGAACTAAGTCTAATTGTTTAAGATAGTCTTTTTTGCAGGGCTCGCAATCGTAGAATTTACTCGTATAATCGCGTTGCTCATCCCAAGTTAATTTTCGTTTTAGGGTTTCGTTATCGAGCAGCCCGTTCCAGTTTACATATTGCAAAAATCCGCCGCTCCATTCCCAATTGTTGCTTAGATAGAGCACTGCTTTCATATGGCGTTTGTTCATTTCTGACAAAAGAAAATCCAATCCCACTAAAATCTGCGGATCAAAGTTTCCTTGTGTAGGCTGTACGGCGGGCTTAACCCGATCAACTCCATTGATCCTTCCTGTTCCTTCTGCCCCTACCATCACCCGCAGGTTATTGATGCCTTTGGATACTAAAAAATCCAGTTCTTTGATCAGCCTTTGTTTTCCGCGGGCCTGGTCTTTAGTTAAGGCCAACAAACCGCCATACCAATAATTGGTTCCAATGTAGTAGTAAGGTTTGTTATCGATTAAAAACTGATGATTTTTGACTTTAACAAAACCTGCGTGCTGGGCTTTGGAGCTGAAAAAGGCACCCATTAAAGCTAGCGAAAACAAAAAACACACTATTCTACCCCTGAGCTGCATCATCAATTTATTAGACATGAAAAACCCGATTCGACATTATAGAAACGAAGAATCGGGTTCAAATTATTGGATTATTTTACGAGAATGAAATCATCTAGATAAAAGCTTTCGTTTTGTGGATCAGGTCCTTTGATCCAAAAGCCAATCGTATTAAACGTTGATCCAGTGCTCCATAGGCCTAAAGTAGAAAGCGGAATTTTATAATAGGTCCATACGTTTGCTGGCACTACGATTGGTGCAGATTGGTCTGAATTTCCATAACCTCCTGCACGTTTGTCGCCGGTAATGTATAGTGTATAGTCTTGCGAGCCGCCTTTCATGTAAAAAGATAGGTATTTATAATCTGGTGAAAAAGCCATGCCCGGCCACCAATTAGCTACACCATTTGCACTCCAATTGCCTTTTGAATAGTTTAATTTCAGCGATTTTGTTCCAGATTTGAACGCCGCACCAGAAACTTCTCCACTTCCCCAGAAATTGCCCGACCAATCGGTACCATAATCATCTTTAAAAAAGGCATAGGCCTGATCAAGATTAACAAAAACCTGAGTAGGTCCTACTACACCCGAAGGATAAGTTAGAACTAAAGTGGTAGAAACCAATGTCGAATTTGGCATCTTAATAGTAAGCTGTGTATCGCTTTTGCTCACAATGCTTGCTTTTGCCGTAGTTGCTCCCAATTGCACATCGGTTACCGATCCTAAACCTATTCCGGTTAATGTAATTTCAGAACCATTAGAGAAATTATAATTAGAAACCTCGGTAACGGTTGGCGGAGGTAATAGGATACTAAACTTATAATCAACCTGTCCATAAAGAGTAGTAACGGTAAGTTTATTTACTTGAGTTGGGCCAGCTGGTGTAGTTTTAGGGATGCTCACCAAAATGGTAGTATCAGAGCCAAGCGCCTTATTAAAGTATACCGAAACGTTATTGAACGATACATCTGTTACACTAGCCAGATTTGTACCGATAATGGCATACATATTCTGCAGCTTTCCGTCTGTGGTGGTCGAGTCCATGGCCACAACCTGCGGAGTGGTATTCGAATAACTTGTCGAAGTTGCCTTGCCGCTCGCGTCGTAAGTGGTTATGGTGGTTACCAATGAGCTATTGATCATCGTTTTACTAATGGTACGTACCCTGCTAATTGTTGGGTTACCTTTGCCGCCGTCCTCTTCTTTTTTACAGGCAGAAAAAGACACCACTGCTATCGCGAAAAGCAAATAAAGCAAGCGGCCTGTTGGTTTAATAAATGTTTTCATATTTTTTTTATGAGGTAAATAAACTATTTGAAGGTATAAGGAACTGGATCCATCGTTAAGGCCGGATCATTAGCAACTTCTGTAGCTGGATAAGGAAATCTAAAATCAGCGTTATTAGGGGTGTAAAATCCATTTCCATATCTAATTGGTGGCGTATCGTTGCTCGAATCACCGCGGTCTTGCGCTTTAATTATCGCTATTGCCTTAGGATGTGAGGTAACGTTAAACCCATCTATACGTCCTAAATCAAACCAATAATCGCCTTCGATGGCAAACTCAAGCCTGCGCTCTTTGATAATGTCTAAGAAAGTTAAGGTACTCAGGTTATTTAAGCCCGCTCTTCTCCTAATGGTATTCACATAATTTAATGCTGTAGCATTGGTTGTACTTGCAGTTAGCGGTAGACCTGTAGCACTGCTTCCTACTGATTGACCAAGGATGGCCTCTGCGGCGATGAGGTACACATCAGCCAGGCGCAACATGTAGGTATTCATTCCGGTTGATTGAAAGGCGCTTTTACCGCCATTATCTGCTGGAGATCCGACTACATATTTTTTAATCTGGGCGTGCGTGCCTTGCGAGCTTGCATTTAGCGGAACAGTATAGCCGCCTCCCGCCTGGTTAATTTCAGGATATTTATCGCCAGGTAACATGATGGTGGGTTTTCTTCGCTGATCATTTACGGTGTAAGCATCAATCAGATCGAATGTTGGTGCCAATACCCCATATCCATCACCCGTTTGTGTAATTTCGCTGCTGTAGGCTAAAGATGCCTGCATACCATTGCCAAAACCATAACCACCATTAGAGAGCCATTGCAGAGCGATAATAGACTCTTTGTTGTTGTTATTGGCAATCTTGAACAAATCGGCATAGGTTTTTCCTGCGATATCAATCCCAAATAATCCAAATTCATTGCTGGCGATTACTTTTTCTGCCTGAATACGGGCGTTCGCATAATCTTGCATGTAAAGATAAACTTTGGCCATTAATGCAGATGCCGAGCCACTAGAAACATGCCCTGTACCGGCCACATTTGGCGTACAATTGGCTTCCCCAAACTTAAGGTCATTTATGATAAACTTGTATACATCTGGAACCGGATTGGAACGGATGGTTGATGGACTGCCTACGAAATCCAATGGATTTTCGATGATCGGCACGTTGCCAAAAATCCTGACCAAATGGAAATAAGCCAGTGCCCGCATTACCCTAGCCTCGCCAATCGCATTGTTAACTACATTAGCTGGAATAGAGGGCGGCACGGTAGGCAAATTATAGATTACTGCATTAGATTGCGCCACTACGGTAAATAATGAGTTCCATGCGGCGCTCAGTTCAAAGTTACCGTTAGATACAGAGAAGGTTCCAAAGGCTTTCACGTCGTCAGAGCCGCTTCTACCATTACCACTGGCCAACTCGGTAATTGCCCAACTTACTTTGGTATTCCAACCAAACCACGGCGCAGCATACAGGGCGTTGGTACTCGATTGTACCTGGGCGGCCGTGGTGTAATAACCGCCAACAGTGTACTGATCTTCTGGCGGACGGTTAAAAAAGTCTTTCTTACAGCCTGTGGTAGAAACTACTACCAATACTGCAACTATTACTATCTGTTTTATATAAAGCTTCATCTTGATTTTCTGTTAAATTAAAACTGTGCGTTAATACCAAAGGTGATGGTTCGAGGTATAGGATACCTTCCCATATCAATATTGCTATAGATCGGATTTTGGTTCAATGATCCGATTTCTGGATCCAGGCCCGAATATTTAGTAAATACATACAAGTTTTGTGCACTAGCATAAATATTTAACCGACTAAGCTTTGCATATTTGATCCACTTGTCTGGTAAGGTGTAGCCCAATCTTACGTTCTGTACCCTTAAGAAAGAGGCACTCTCCAAAAAGCGATCAGACATCACCAAATTGTTGTTGGCTATCCCCGCTTTTGGAGTAGGAATGTCTGAGTTTGAATTGTTGGGCGACCAAAAATCGGCAGATGATGCCAACTGGTTTGAATATAAGCCCGAAAGACCTGCGACCTGATACTTTAATGCGTTTAAGATCTTGCCACCTTGCGATCCATTTAAAAACACAGAAAGATCAAAGTTTTTATAGGTGAAATTGTTGGTAATGCTATAGGTGAAATCAGGATTTGGATTGCCCAATGCGGTTTGATCATTGGCATCTACTTTCCCATCGCCATTTACATCTTGATACATCAGATCACCAAGATAGATGGAGTTTGCAATCGAAGGATCATTCGTAATCACCGCTGGTGAGGTACCGCCAGTTACATTCTGTGGATGCGAGGCGATAAATTGCAGATCTGCAGTTGTTTTAATTACGCCCTTTACTTTGTAGCCAAAGAATTGTCCTACCGGACCACCCTCTACGGTTTTAGTAACCGGCAAACTGATAAAGCTACTATTGATGCTTCCGATCAATGCCGGAGAGCCATCAAGCGATACCACCTTGTTTTTATATTTAGAGAAAATTAGAGTGGTATTCCATTTAAAGTTTTGGCTTGCTACGTTTCTACTATTGATCGAAAATTCGAAGCCTTTATTTTCAATTTCACCCGCATTATAATACGGAGATCTGATGGCGGCCACATCTGAGTATTCGGCCACGCCACCTAATAAAAATGCTGGCAAAGGTTTTTGGAATAGAAAATTATTAGAGTTTTTAATAAAGTAATCAAAACTACCTTCTATTCGTCCTTTAAATAAACCAAAATCTAAACCGGCTCCTTTTTGGATGGCCGTTTCCCAAGTTAACTCAAGGTTGGCCACATTGTTGGTTACAAATCCTGTACCCAAGCCGGTAGCAACCGCTTTTATAGATGATCCATATAAGTAATTTGGTATATTTTGATTTCCGGTTTCTCCATAATTTAACCTTATTTTAAGATTATCTACTATAGATTTGAGGCCTTGCATAAAAGGCTCTTCAGATAAGCGCCATGAGACAGCTGCTGCAGGAAAATATCCCACTTTGTGGCCCTCAGAAAATTTAGAGGATTTATCTGAACGAATGCTTGCTGTGATGCTGTATTTATTATTGTAGGTATAAATTGCTCTTCCTAAAAAGGATTCCATTACTTGGGTACCTTTGTTCTGATCAATCAATGCAGTAGTCTGATCACCAAATCCAAGCGTTTGTATGGTATTACCAGAGGCGAAATTCTCTATTTTATTATTTACTCCACCCCAACTTGCCTGCCAAACTTCGTAACCTGCAAGCGCAGTTAGGTTATGCTTGGTACCGAAAGTGTGGTTATAGTTAAAATATTCTTTCCATCCCCAATAGGTGCTGTTAGAATTATATTGGTCTAACCTGGCAGTTTGGTTTTTAAATGCTCCCCATGAGTAGGTTGGTTTAAATGTTTGTGCCTCAGACCAGTTAAAATCGCCATTAAGTTCAGACCTTAAGGTAAGATCTTTATAAAAGCGCAGATCAGCATAGGCGCTTCCATTAATATTATTACTTAATAAGGTATTGGTTAAATTTAATGCCTGAGCTATGGGGTTGATCGTACCTTGCGCCAAACCCCCAGCATCTAAAGACGGACCCGCAAAAGATCCATCCGCATTATAGATCGGGTTATCTGGAGCACTTAACAAGGCATTGTATACAATTCCGGTATTACTTCCCAGACCCACGTCCTGATTTGTTCTACCTGCACCTACTGCAGTACCTACCTTTAACCATTCTTTTACCTGTCCATTTATATTTGTTCTAAAAGAGTAGCGTTTAAAATCACTTCCTATAATCGTTCCTTCCTGTTTAAGGTAACCTCCAGACACATAGTAATCTATCCCTTCCCTAGCGCCAGAAATAGCCAATTGATGGCTCTGCATAGGAGCAGATTGGAAAATGGCTTCCTGCCAGTTGGTACCCGATCCTAAGATACTTGGATCAGCAAATTCTACCCTACGTTGTACATTAAACTTATCTGCCAATGCATTTTGGAGGTTAGCGAACTGTTTCAAATTCATCATCTCCAAAAAATGTCCCTGCTTCTGGAAACCTGAATATCCATCGTAGCTAACTCTGGCGGTTCCGTTTTTGCCCCGTTTAGTGGTTACGATTACTACTCCATTGGCTCCGCGACTACCATAGATTGCGGTTGCAGAGGCATCTTTTAAAATATCTATTGATTCTATATCATTTGGATTAAGCCTAGAAAGCGGACTTACACCGGTTTCTTCTTGACCACCTCCGGTACGAGTTAACTGTGCCGATTTGCCATTGCCGCTTTTGTTCATGGCATCACCTTGAATAGGCACACCATCAATTACATACAGCGGTTCGCTACCACCAAATGAAGTAACGCCTCTAATGCGTACAGAAGTGGCACTGCCCGGGCCACCAGAGTTCTGTGTAATAGTAACACCCGCAGCCTTACCTTGGATAAGTTGATCGATACTTGATTGCGGCACATTGGCAATATCTTTGGCCATTACAGAAGACACCGAGCCATTTACATCCTGACGCTTCTGAGAACCATAACCAATTACCACCACATCTGCTAGAACCGTAGTGGCAGATCTTAACGTTACATTAATTTCAGACCGTGTTCCAATAATTACCTCTTGATTTAAAGAGCCAATGAAACTGTAAACTAATGTGGTTGCGGTTGAGGGAACAGTGATTGAATATTTACCATCAACATTTGTCTTGGTAGCGATGGTTGTGCCTTTCACCAAAACACCTGCGCCTGGCAACGCGGTTCCTTTTTCATCATAAACTGTTCCGGTGATTACCTTGGACGAATTTTGTGCCAAAGCGAGGGTTAGAGAGCCCATACACACCACAAACAGAACTATTGTTCGTAAAGTTGTATTCATACTGTTTATATTTAGGTTTTTTGTTATTCAAATTTAACTGCAATGCTCATCGCATTTGTAATATTATTTTAACTTAAATTAATCTAAAAACCACATTTACGAAAATATGATAAGCCCTAAGACTATCATTATCAAACAATTTACCCTTTAAATTGAGCACTAATTAGTTATACTTTTTTCTCCTAAAGTGATTAAATATTGACGGTTTCTATAGAAGATTACAGAAGCGTTCCATTTAGACTAACGTTAATGCTCCAAACAATTAGCTCCTAATTTACGTTATAGCCAAATCCAACTCTTAAATTAACGCAATTGGCCGCAACAGAAAAACAACACCTCAAGAAAGGATTTAACGTAGCGAAGATGATACTGATCTTGGGCCTTGGCATACTGCTTATTGGCGAAGGTTATTTTGGCTACCGCCTGCACGAGCTTTCCGAAAGGCAGGAACAGTTGAAAAAAGACTATGCCGACATGAACAACATTATGCTGGGCCTTTTTTCTATAGAGCAATGGCAGGGAAAAATAGAAAGCATCATTTCTCACCAAGCAAAAAATCTTGACATTTCGCCCCAACAAAAAAAGGAACTACAAAAGGAAATTGAAGGAGTGATCATCGCGCTGATTGATAAAGCTGAAGCACTGGTTACTAAACCTGAGAAAAAATCATTCAGGGGTAAACTGGTTAAATTTGCGGTTAAAAACTTTGTAAAAATAGACACGATCAAAAAACAGGTGCCAGGCATTGCCAGAACCATTATGAACAAGGTTGATAACCCGACAACAAAAAAGCAACTGGGTTCTATGGCACTTCAAAAGCTAGACCAGATTGATGATATCGCATTTATTGACAGTACCTTAAAGGCGAACGCCAGCAAAGTGGGCAAGGTATATGCAAGATACCACGTTTCTAACCGGGATAACTTTAACGGCAAAATTAAAGCCGGACTAAAAGAGATAAAGAATATTACTTATACCTATTGTATAGCTATGCTGGGTGGTATTGTGGTGTTCCTGTTGGCATGGTGGGTATTCAGGAAACGCAAACCTCTGCACGCCACATTGTTCGTGATGTCGTTATTATTCGCATTTATATTATTAGGTGTTGGACTTACCGCATCGATGATAGAAGTTGATGCCCGGATCAGTTCGCTAGAATTTGTACTCCTTGGTCAGCACATTACCTTTACAGACCAAGTGCTTTTCTTCCAAAGCAAAAGCATTTTAGATGTGGTTAAGATCCTGATCAGCGGAAACGCAATTGATTCTATTGCAGTAGGCGTATTAATATTAATCTTCAGTATACTTTTTCCTATCATGAAGCTGAGCTCAACAGGCATCCACCTTTTGGGCAAAAAGAAGCTGGCAGAAAACAGGGTGATCAAATACTTCGCGTTCCAATCGGGCAAATGGAGCATGGCTGATGTAATTGTGATCGCAATCTTAATGGCATACATTGGGCTTAATGGCCTTTTGGAAGATCAACTTCAAAATCTTAAAATTCCTGCAACGTCGCTTACACTCATCTCTACCCATAACACTGCACTGCAGCCGGGCTTTATCATATTTATTGCATTTGTGCTGTTTGGCCTTGTGCTTTCTACGATCCTCAAGTTCATTACGCCGCATGATTCACATTAAACTCATTACAACCAAAATAACTTCATAAAAATACTTAAATAAGCCAACACCTTGACAACGAGCCAACCTACCGCAAAAGTAAAAAGATCTATCCTTCCCCACATTCTATTGATTTTGGGACTGGGAATATTTTTATCGGGCGAGTGCTATTTTGGCTACCGGCTCCATTCGCTTTCGGAAGAACAGGAGCAGATCAAGGAAGACTATTCCATGGTTAACAACATCACCTTTGGGGTATTCTCTGTAGACCTGTGGCGAGATAAGATTTCATCGTTGGTAACCCAGAAGATAAAAGGGTTCAAGGTTACCGACGAACAGAAAAAAATGATGAAGGAGCAGGTTGAAAAACAGCTTCATGGTATGGTAGATGAGGTGGTGAAAGAATTTAACAAACCGCAGAAGAGTCTTTCGGGAAAGCTTAAAAATTTCGCTTTTAAAAAGTTTGTTGATCCAAAAGAACTGCACGATCAAGTACCATCGTTCGCAAAGACGATTATTGATCGTATCAACAGCCCTAGAGCTACCAAAAAACTAAAGAATATCGCCACTAGCAAATTTGCGGAATTGGCCGATCAGACCTACGATAGCACCGCCACTGCAAATGCTAAGATGACCAGCGTCTTGTTTAAAAAATATGCGGTAGCTGATGCTGCTGCCTTCAATACTCATTTGGAAGCCAGATTAGATGGTATCCGAAAGGTTACCTACAACTATGCATATGCTATGCTAGCATGCATTTTTGCCGCCGTGATTTTATGGGTGTTATTGAGAAAAAAGGTACACATGCACAGTACGTTATTTGTGATGTCGCTGCTTTTTGCGCTAGTTGCTCTTGTTGTAGGCGTAACCGTATCGATTATCGAAGTAGATGCGAGGCTAAAATCTCTAGACATTTTCTTAATGGGCGAAAAGCTCACCTTCCATAACCAAGTCCTGTTTTTCCAGAGCAAAAGTATCCTTGGCGTGGCCGAAGTATTGATTAAACAGCCAAAGCCCGATTCGATTACCGTGGGCATACTGATCATGCTGTTCGTTATTGCCTTGCCTATCTTGCGGATGACAGCAAGGGGACTTCACATGCTGTGCAGGCCGCTCATTGCGGAGAATAATA
The DNA here is from genome assembly GCF_059703915.1 of Pedobacter sp. NO84. Classification (NCBI taxonomy): domain Bacteria; kingdom Pseudomonadati; phylum Bacteroidota; class Sphingobacteriia; order Sphingobacteriales; family Sphingobacteriaceae; genus Pedobacter; species Pedobacter sp. NO84. The sequence goes on along the minus strand of NZ_AP046575.1, from coordinate 940,638 downwards.
TTACGAGGTACCTTGCTTTTGAATCGGGAAAATGGGATATGGCCGATGTGATGGTGGTTGGTATTTTAATGACCTATATCGGGTTAAACGGGATTTTAAAAAATCAACTTACAGATTTGAACATCAAAAATGAGTTCCTAACCACTACTACAATCAATTATACCTCGCTACAGCCAGGATATATCATCTTTGTTGGTTACGTAGCTTTTGCTTTCTTTCTTTCGTATGTACTTAAAAAGGTTACTTGTGGTACGTCTCAACCAGAATTAAAATGAAGGTTTGATACGCATTCCAGGGAATGAGCAGTTGGAACTGTCTACAAGAAACAATATAAAAACACGAAACAATTCGTCCAGAACTTGGTTATGCAAAATATCAATATTTTGAAATGATGAAAAAAACCTTTCTATCCTTAACATTGGCCGCCATTACTATGGCATACGCCTGCAACAGCGGAACTACGGCGTCGGAAAAAAATCCAAAAGATTCTAGTCAAACGGCAGAAATTGCCTCTGAGAAAGACAGTACCAGAAAAGCTGATTCAACCCTCGTAACCACTCAAAATGCGTTTGCAACCAAAGCAGCGGTGGGCGGAATGATGGAAGTTGAAACCAGTCTAAGGATGATCAAAAGCACCGAAAATCCCGACATCCAGACTTTAGCAACAATGATGATTAAAGATCATGGGGCTGCAAATACCGAGCTTACCTTAATAGCAAGAAGAATGAAATTGCAACTGCCAACGGTTCTTCCAAAGGAAAAAAGTGTTATACTAGCTCAAATGAATGCGTTAAAAGAAGATGAAAAGAACGAATTCTACGCGGATCTTATGGTTAAAGAACATAACGAAGCTGTGGCACTATTTGAGCAAGCAAGCAAAACAGAAACTGGAGAATTGCAGGCATTTGCCGCCAGTAAGCTGCCCATACTAAAATTACATCGCACCCATGCGCTCAGCGTGCAGAAAATGATCCATAGTATCAAGGGCGATAAAGGCGATAGATCTTTAAAGATTACGAAAGATAAACAATAGTTAATCCTACCTGAAACGACCTTCTAATTGAGGGTAAAGATGTTAATCCCCTGATTGAGGGTAAAGATGTTAATCCCCTGACTACACAGTTAGGGGATTTTTTATGGAACTAATTAAAACTTCCGATTAAGGATAAGTTTCCTTTGCTTTTTTGATCGCTAGTTCCAGATCAATCCCCTTTCCTAGCACGCCCTTAAAAATATCTCCTTTTACCTTAAGCCTTTCTATCGCATTAAATATGGTAAAATCTTTCATTTTTAGACCTGGCTTAACTTCATCCCATTCTAATGGCATCGAAACGGTTGCGCCAGGTTTCGGTCTAAGTGAGTACGGGCCAGCAATAGTAGCACCGGGTCTGTTTTGCAAAAAGTCTAGATACATTTTTCCTTTCCGCGCTGCGATCATACGCTCTAACGAAGTAAAATCAGGGATTTGCTCATTAACAATGCCTACAATAATTCTAGCAAAAAGCTGTGTTTGATCATAGGTGTATTTTCCGCCCATTGGGATATAGATATGGATACCTGTTGAACCCGAGGTTTTTGGATAGCTTGGTACATCAATCGCATCTAAAACAGATTTAACCACCAAGGCGGCTTCGATTACCTTATCGAAATGATGTTTATCCGGATCTAAATCGATAACACAATAATCGGGATTATCTGGAGACTGCACACGAGAAAACCAAGGATTGATCTCAATACAGCCCAACGTATTCATCCAGAGCAGTGTAGCTACATCATCGCCAACCAGGTACTCTTTCGGCTCGCCGTCGCTTGTAGAATAAGGGAAAGTTTTTGCCCACTCTGGCGCCTTCCCTTTTACATCTTTTTGGTAAAAGCTTTGCCCGTGGATCCCCCCAGGGAATCGGTTCAACGACAAGGGACGATCTTTTAAATAAGGTAATATAAAATCGGCTACTTGATAATAATAATTGAACATATCCCGCTTGGTTACTCCATCTTCTGGCCAATAAACTTTAGAAAGATTATTAAATTTAAGTTCTTTTCCTTCTACCTTTCTTACTTGGCTTTCATCCTTTGGATTTAATAACGTTTTTGGGATAGTAACCTTGGGAGGACGAATAGCAGCGGCGTGCTTGTCCTCTACTGCTATCGCCTTTTTAGCATCTTTAGGTTTTTTTGCCTTATTTTCATTACTATGGGTTTCGGTATTCGCTAGTTCTGCTTCAACTTCTTCTACAACCTGTTCGGTATCCGCCGCGGTTTCACGTACTACATCCTTCGCATTTTTGTCTATACGCATCCCCTGAAAAGATGGATGTCTAAAAATACCTTCGTCTGTAATTTCGGTAAAAGCCACTTCACATACCAGTTCGGGTTTCATCCATGTTGCTTTCGCATTTAGCTGCTTGTGCTGAAACCGCGACAATTTATTAATATCAGGTACAACCGTAAACGGACTTTTATCTGTGATATATGGCTCAAATTGCTTCATCATCTTTTTCTGATCTGAATCTGAAAAGCCTGTCCCAACCTTGCCAACATAAGTTAATACCTTTTTCTCCCAAACCGCTAAAATGAGCGAGCTAAAAAGTTTGGAGGTATCTTCATTACGCGTAAAGCCTGCAATAATCACTTCCTGCCTTCTTGAAACCTTAATCTTAAGCCACTCCTTAGAGCGGTTGGATAAGACATAGGTCGAAGATTTGCGCTTTGCCATGATACCTTCCAGTCCCATCCGCTCTGCCGCAGCAAAAAAATCGATCCCACTTGCATCAAAAACTCGCGAAAGGCGAATTCTATCATCATCAACAGGCAGCACTTCGTTTAAAACCGCTTGTCTTTCAACCAAGGTAAGTTCAGTTAAATCTTTTCCTTCGTACCATAAAATATCAAATACATAGAAAACCAGTTCTCCATCGGCCTCGCTCCTCCAGTTTTGAAGGGCTCCAAAATCAGACACACCACGTTCATTCAGCACAAGAATTTCGCCATCAAAAACGGCATTGATACTCCAAGAAGAAAGAATTTTATGAATGGGATAAAACTTATCATCAAAGGATTTATTATTGCGGGAGAGCAGCTCTACTTTTCCTTTATTAACAAAGGCCAATGCCCGATACCCGTCCCATTTAACTTCATACTGCCAGTTTGGATCATCAAAAGGCCCGTCTACCAAAGTAGCAAGCATGGGCTTTACTCCTTTTGGGAGATTTCCTTTTGGTGCAGATTTTAGGATCGATTTAGCATCCAGCGCAGCCGAATCCATGGCTACCTCAGCAACATCAGCCTTTGCTGTGGTTTTTTTTCCATCGCTCTTTTTTGCCTTAGGCTGCTTAGCTTCAACGGGTTCTGATCGGTTAGAATGCCAAACGGCATCACTATCTTTTTCCATCACTTCGATCGTTTTGCCAGAAAGCACTGAAGCATCCTGTTTTGTTATATCTTTTTTGGAAGAGAAATCGTCGTCATGTTTAATCAACAGCCAAGAATTTTCTCCCATCCCATTGGTACGTACCAGGGCAAATTCGCCATTTAGCTTCTCCCCATGCAGTTTCATCTTTACCGAACCTTTTTTAAGTTCAGAAAGTAGGTATTTCTCCTGCGCCTTTTTGCCTTTGATAGGCTCAATAGTTTCATACCAGCCTTGGTCCCACACAATTACCGTTCCGCCGCCATACTCTCCTTTTGGAATGAGGCCTTCAAAGTTTCTATAATCAAAAGGATGATCCTCTACCATCATAGCTAAACGCTTAACCTTAGGGTCTAAGGTTGGTCCTTTTGGCACCGCCCAACTCTTCAACACCCCTTCCATTTCGAGCCTAAAATCATAATGAAGCCGGGAAGCATCATGCTTCTGAATAACGAACATCAACTTATCTTTGTCCATGCTCCTGCCCGCTTTTGGTTCGGCAGTCTTAGAAAAATCTCGTTTCTCGTTGTATTTATCTAGTCCCATAATATTTATTTTTTAAGGAATTGCTGAACCTTTTCTGGCGAACCGCCAACGGCAAGCACAGCTGTTTTTAACGTTTCTGCGCTTACTTTCAGCTCTGCTGCCCAATCCCAAAGTTCGTATGCCCTATTTATATCAATCAGTTCATCGGTACGATATGTCTTTTTATCCTTGCTCATTATCATCTCTTTTAGCAAGGGGTAAACAGTGGAGCGTCAAAAAAGTTTAGGCAAAATTCTGTTTGAAAAAAACCTATAGAAAAAAATAAAATATTTTAAACAATCACATAAAAACATTGTTTTTGCTACGTTTTACCAATAATTTTTGAAATATGAATGGGATTTCACTAAGGCGGGCAGCATCAGCGCCATCCGCCAGTGATGCACGGACAGCACACAAAACAAAATCGATTGGCAATCAAATCTTCAGCAATTCGCTTAACACGGGCGATAGGATACGTAAACAACTATCCTCTAACCCTTCCGGCCAGTCCAGCTGATACCTGGCGGAGCATATACCCAGGCAGCCTGCTCGGCGGCAAGGGCAGTATAGTAACGATTATTCATTTTCTTATTTTTCTAAACCCCCATAAAACTACCCACAGACAATGGAATGGATCAGCTTTTCTTTGGACCATGAAAAAAAAATACAATTTGAACAAGAACTTATGCCTAGCATTTGCAAGCGCTATGGAAGCCTTCTACAAATGTCAAACGAAACCTGGAATGCTTATTATGAACGCAATGGACTGGAGAACTACCGTTGCCTTTTCTGTTCTGACAGTGTGGTGTTACTAAAGTTTGTGAAGGATTTTGCCGGAAGCTACACTAGGCATTTTACAACGCCAGAAACCGATGGAATGGAATACTTCGGTGATCAGCACCTGGACATTCATGCAAAATAGTCATAATATCCACATCTGTGCAAATACTTAAAACTCTTTTGCCTAGAAGTGGTTTAAGATGCAATATCCCCTTCTGTTAACCTGCTAAACAAATTAAGAACATTTAGCTAGACTACGGAAATGTTGCTAGCATGGAAAAGGCATACCATAGCTAACATCACATTTATTAAACATCATCCTTTATCTATAATAAAACATCACCATGAAAGAAGAATTATCATTACCCAACAATCTTATCTGTTTGTCTCACTTGCGATGGGACTTTGTATACCAACGACCGCAGCACCTATTAACCCGTTTTGCAAAACAGACCGTGGTATATTTCTATGAAGAACCTATATTTGACGGCAGTGAGGAGGCTTTCCTCTCTATTTCGCAACGAGGACATAACCTGAACGTGGTGGTGCCACATCTGCAAAATGGCTTGAGCGAAGAACAGATTGCCAATGCAGTTACCGCACTATTTGATCAATTCATTTCAGGATTTGATCTTGAAGAAACGGTATTCTGGTACTATACCCCAATGGCTCTAACGTTTACCGAAAAACACAGTCCAAAAGCTATAATCTACGATTGTATGGACGAACTTGCTGGCTTTAAATTCGCTCATAGTGAAATTGGCAAGTACGAGCGGAGGCTTATGGCATTGGCCGATGTTGTATTTACTGGCGGTCATTCGTTATATAATGCAAAAAAGCAGTACCACAACAATATCCATCCTTTTCCGAGCAGCATAGAGAAAGAACATTTTGCCCAGGCCAGAACCTGTGATGAGGCACCAGACCAAATGCATATCCAAGGGCCAAAGATCGGTTTCTTTGGAGTGATCGATGAGCGATTTGATAGCAACCTGATTGCCGAACTTGCCGCAGAGAGGCCCGACTGGAATATCATTCTGATTGGTCCCGTGGTAAAAATCGATCCAGCTACGCTTCCTCAAAACGCAAACATACATTATCTCGGACAGAAATCTTACAAAGATCTACCAAGCTATTTGGCCGGTTGGGACGTGGCCATGCTTCCCTTTCTCCTTAACGAATCAACACGTTTTATTAGTCCAACGAAGACGCCCGAATACTTGGCGGCAAATATACCCGTAGTATCTACACCTATCCAAGATGTGATAAACCCCTATGGAAATCTGGAGTTGGTACACATTTGCACATCCAGTAAAAGCTTTGCAGACGCTATCGACGCAGAACTACAATTGAAAGATAGGAGCGATTGGGAAATCCAGGTAACAAATTTCCTTGCCGATATTTCATGGGACAAAACGCAATCTGATATGGCAGAACAGATTTGCCAAACTATAGCCAATAAACAGACCATATCTATAGCAAGCTAGATGTACGACTACCTTATTGTTGGAGCCGGTTTTGCAGGCAGCGTGCTTGCAGAACGATTGGCGACCGTTCAGAATAAAAAAGTATTATTGATTGATAAGCGCAACCATATTGCGGGTAACGCCTACGACCATTACGACAAAGCCGGAATATTGGTCCATAAGTATGGCCCACACATTTTCCACACCAATTCTAAAGAGGTATTTTCATATCTCTCCAATTTCACTGAATGGCGTAACTACCAGCATAGAGTGTTGGCTAGTTTAGATGGACAACTTGTGCCAATGCCGATTAATCTAACCACGATAAACACGCTCTATGGCCTTAACCTTTCAAGTGATGAGCTTACTGCCTTCTTTGAATCGAAAGCTGAAAAAAAGAGCCATATCGAAACTTCCGAAGATGTTGTTGTGAGCGTGGTGGGAAGGGAACTATATGAAAAATTCTTTAAGGGATACACCAAAAAACAGTGGGATATGGATCCATCAGAGCTTAATGCTTCGGTAACAGCCCGTGTACCTACCCGTACCAATAAAGATGATCGCTATTTTACCGATACCTATCAGGCAATGCCGATAGATGGCTATACTAAAATGTTCGAAAAGATGCTCGACCATCCTAACATCCACCTGATGCTTAATACCGATTACAAGGATGTTATTGGCGAGGTGAGCTATAAAAAACTCATCTTTACCGGACCGATCGATGAATATTTTGATTACCAGTACGGCAAACTGCCCTACCGCTCAATCGAGTTCAAATTCGAGACGCTAGATCAGGAGACCTTCCAATCAACCGGAACGGTAAACTATCCGAACGACTATGCCTTTACCCGCATTACCGAGTTCAAATACCTTTCGGGACAGCAACACAAGCGCACCTCTATAGTTTATGAGTTTCCTAAAGCAGAAGGCGATCCTTATTATCCGATTCCAAAACCGAGCAACACAGCCCTCTACGAAAAATACCGTGAATTGGCGGGAAAACTTGAACACACTTATTTTGTGGGGAGGCTAGCCACCTATAAATACTACAACATGGACCAAGTGGTTGCTCAGGCACTCAGCACTTTTAAAAAAATCCAGCTGGAAGAAAACCTGACTACAGTTACAGAAAAAATAGAAAATGGAAGCCTGGGGCGGAATTGAATGTAGCATAAATCGAGTTGGGGACAACTATTTTGACCAATTTATAGCTAATGGCCTTTACCAAAAACCCGAACTTTTGAATACCATTTTTGGGCTTGGAATAAAAACATTAAGGTTCCCGATACTTTGGGAAAAAAATTGGGAAGACGAAAATACGCCTCCCAACTGGGCAATTGAAGACCAGTTAAAACTGCTGAGAGAAAATAAGATCAACATTATTGCCGGGTTGGTACACCATGGCTCGGGGCCGCGCTATGCAGAAATCCAGAGCGACGGCTTTGCAGAAAAGCTTGCCGAGTATGCCAAAAAGGTGGCCCTTAAATTTCCATGGATTGATGATTATACGCCCATCAACGAGCCGTTAACCACTGCACGGTTCTGCGGCCTGTACGGGTTGTGGTATCCGCATGCTAAGGATAGCAGGGTTTTCTTGAAGATTTTGATCAATGAATGTAAAGCTACTATTCTTGCAATGAGGGCCATACGAGAAGTAAACCCTAACGCGAGACTTGTTTTTACCGAAGATCTGACCAAGATTCATGGAACAACAGAACTGAAAAGCCAAACTGATTTTGAGAACGACCGTAGATGGCTTAGCATCGACCTGCTCTGTGGCAAGGTAAAAAATGGGCATCCCCTATGGGAATACCTCATGCAGCAAGAAATTAGTGAAGTACAGCTCCGCTTTTTTACCGATAATCCCATGCCTCCAGATGTGCTTGGCTTTAATTATTATGTTACCTCCGAACGTTACCTTGATCACAATCTCGACGGCCATCCGCCCGTCTCACATGGTGGAAACGGAATAATCAGCTATGCCGATATTGAAGCTGTTAGACATCCAGATGCCGCTATTGCGGGAATAGCTAACCTTTTACGTGAAGCATGGGAAAGGTATAACCTACCAATGGCCATCACCGAAGCGCATTTATGCTGTGGACGGGAAGATCAGCTGAGATGGTTAAAATCTATTTGGGATGCCTGCTCTACGCTTAACACTCAAGGGATAAAAGTGATCGCGGTTACCTTTTGGTCGCTCTTTGGTGCTTACGGCTGGGATAAATTGCTCACCGAAGAAAAGGGGACCTACGAATCCGGCGCTTTTGATGTTAGCTCGGGGAATGCGAGGCCTACGGCCATTGCTAAGCTGATTGAAATTTTAGCCTCCAACCAGTTGTACTCTAGTCCTGTAATTGATGGCCGGGGTTGGTGGCAGCGAGAAAGTACAACTGCTAAAAATATTAGGCCAGTACTCATCTTAGGCGGTTCGGGCACACTCGGATCTGCCTTTGCCAAAATCTGTATAGAACGAAATATTTCCTTTATCGCTCCCACACGAAAGAAACTTGATATTTCCAAGCCTGAACAAATTAGCAGCATAATTGAGGAACACCAGCCCTGGGCGATTATTAATGCCGCCGGATTTGTGAATGTAGAGGCAGCAGAACAAGAAGTGGAAGCTTGCTTCTTGGCCAATACCATTGGACCGTTAAATCTTGCTGAAATTTGTAAGACCTATGCTGTTCAGCTGTTGAGCTTCTCATCAGACCTTGTTTTTGATGGGACCAAAACGGCTCCCTATATAGAAAATGATTCCGTCCACCCGCTAAACATCTATGGTCTTAGCAAAGCTGAGGCAGAGCGCCAGCTAATGAGCCATTACCCCGATACGCTAATTGTTCGTACTAGTGCCTTTTTCGGTCCTTGGGATAAATATAATTTTGTAGCTATAGTATTGGAAAGCCTAAAAAAATCCAACCGTTTTAGTGCAATGGATGATGTATATATCACTGCTACTTACGTCCCTCACCTGGTACATGCCTCGCTGGATCTGTTAATTGATCAGCAATCTGGAATTTGGCACTTAAGCAATAGCGGTAAAGTAAGTTGGTATGAACTGGCAGTAGATATTGCTCAAAAAGCGGGATATGATGCAAATACTATCCAACGGATATCACAGTATGAATCAAATCTATTAGCGAAACGCCCAAAAAATAGTAGCCTTGAGAGCAGCAAAGGAGTGCTGATGCCCACGTTAGAAAAAGGCCTTGATGAATATTTTCACTATTTCCCTGAACTACTTCCCAGAGTAGCGATAGTTTAAATAAATCATCACCCCTGCGCATAAAAAAGAAAACGCATTGGTAACCATGATCGGCATTTCGCCAAGAAGCATCCCATACCAAAACCACATTCCGTTTCCGGCCAACAGAACAATAAACATCAAAGGAGAAACGGCCTGCGCTTTTTTCTCCTTGATCACTTTAAAAATCTGCGGAAGCGAAGACACTGCAGTTAGTATTCCAGCACTGATGCCAACAATTGTTTTAATGTCCATAGCAGCTTAGGTTTGGCGATTAAACAGCCCCAAGATGTAATTGTTTGATTTATTTGGGGCTTAACGTGCGATGATGAGCTGTTGGAAGTATAAAACTTAAGTAGGTCTTACCAAAAGTCATGCTGAACTGTCGAAGCACAAAATGAGCTAAAGTAAGTCTTCCCAACGGTGTCATGCTGAGCTTGTCGAGGCACAAAAGAACCTCAATTAGGTCTTCCCAAAAGTGTCATGCTGAGCCTGTCGAAACATAAAATCAGCTAACGTAAATCTTCCCAACGGTGTCATGCTGAGCCTGTCGAAGCACAAAATGAGCTCAAGTAAGTCTTCCCAAACAATGTCATGCTGAGCTTGTCGAAGCACTAAAAGACTTAACTAGGTCTTCGACCGGCTCATACTGACAACTATACATTAGAATTATCACCAAAAGTGCCATGTGAGCTTCTCGAAGCACAAAAAAGACTTAACTAGGTCTTCGACAGGCCCAGACTGACAACTTATATTGGTCTCATCGCTAAACGCCCATCTCTTACAGTATTACTCCACCGTATAACTACGTTAAAACAAATAATTATCCCCAATCCGAAAATAGCTAAAACAATATTAGCGAAATCTTCTTATAAGGGCGTAACCACGGTGCAACTTCCTAAAGGAATTAAAACCAGACTACAAACATTTCATTTACCTAAATTATATATTATGTTCTACCATGTAAAAGACCTTCAATTTAACGCAAGAGTATCGCGTCCAGACCCAAGATTTGCTAACATCCTTCTTGAACAGTTTGGAGGAGAAAACGGCGAATTAGCAGCTGCAATGCAGTACTTTACCCAAGCTTTCGGCGCAAAGATGCCACACCCCGATAAGTATGATATGTTAATGGATATCGCTACCGAGGAATTTAGTCACCTAGAAATAGTTGGTGCAACTATCCAGATGCTGTTAAAAGGAGTAAACGGCGAATTAAAATACGCCGCAGACAGCGAAGAAATTATGCAAGTGATGGAAGGAAGCGAAAAACGTGAATCTATCATTCATAAAGCACTTTCGGCCAATCCTCAGTTCGATATCCTCGCTACAGGAGGTCCAAGATTAACGAATAGCCAAGGTATTCCATGGTGTGGATCATATATCCATTCTAATGGCGACCTTACGGTTGATTTGAGAAGTAACTTGGCTTCAGAATCTAGAGCAAAATTGGTATACGAGCATCTGATGAAGTTTACCGATGATCCATATGTGAAAGAAACACTATCATTTTTAATGACAAGAGAAGTTGCCCATTACAAAATGTTTGAGGCCGCTTTGTCTACCATCCAACCTAACTTTCCACCGGCAGTACTTCAGGCAGATCCAAGATTTACCCAGCAGTATTTTAACCTTTCTAATGGCGATGCCTTTAAAGGACCTTGGAACGAAGGCGAAATACCAGATATGGGCAAAAACTGGGAATTCATCGCAGATCCGATCAGCCATGTACAGCAAACTGTTGGGCTTACCGAATTGCCAGATAACAAAGAAGAAGAAATGGCTGAAACTAAAAAACTAGATCAGCAGATGAGCGAAATGAAAAGCGATGAGGTAATCAGCTCAGAGCCTGAAGGAGTAGCTCAATGGAGCGATTATGCAATTCCTGAAAAAGAAGCATAAACAGCGTTCTTGATGCTTCCCCCTCACACTAAAATTATAAAGAAATAATAGTTCAAAAAAAAATAATAATATGGCAACCACTAAAAAAGCGGCAAGTACCGCAGCAAAAAAAAACCCTGCTAAGGGCACAAACTCTTCTGCTAAGCCAGAAGAAAACGAATTCCAAGAGTTCTTTGTAGACGAACTTAAAGACATCTATTGGGCTGAAAAACATTTGGTAAAAGCTCTTCCCAAAATGAAGAAAGCGGCTACTAGTCCAGAATTGGCCGCAGCCTTTGAAAAGCACGCCCAAGAAACCCAAGTTCATATCCAGATCCTAGAACAGGTATTTGGATTGTTAGATGAGAAAGCAGCTGCAAAAAAATGCGATGCCATGGCAGGATTACTTGAAGAAGCAGACGGCATTATAGAAGATACCGACGCCGGCACAATGATCCGCGATGCGGGATTAATTCTAGCTGCACAAAAAGTAGAACACTACGAAATTGCTACCTACGGAACGCTTGCGGTATTTGCGAGAACAATGGGACGCGATGATGTAGCTGAACTATTAGCTCAGACTTTAGAGAATGAAAAGGCAACGGATGTGGCGTTAACCACTATTGCCGAAGGCTTGGTAAACGCACAAGCGGTAGAAGAATAACAAAGATTGTTTTCATAGACGATTGGCTCCTGGGGATTTTCTTTAGGAGCCTTTCTATTTTGGGCATAGGGCATGGAGCGGAGAGCGGAGAAAGATGCAACAACTATATTTTAAATCCAATTATTCTACTTTTATGATATTTAATTTCCTTAATTTATTATTTGAGCCTGTATTTTTTTATATTTGAGTTTACATTAGAATAATTCATACGGGATGCTAGAATTAGGAAAAAAAATCAGGTTATTAAGACAAGCTAAGGGCTGGTCTCAGGGAGATGTTGCTGCAAAGATCGGCATCTCGGTTTCCGCTTTTTCGAAAATAGAAAAGAACATTACCGATATCAGCATTTCGAGGATAGAACAATTGGCGGAACTATTTAATATTTCTTTGCAAGAACTTATTTTAGAACCTGAACAACAAGGGTTTAATTATCAAGACCAATTGAAAAAGTCTAATGAGATTATAGAACAGCAGTATACTAAAATCATAGCTCTCCAAGAATATATCATTTCTCTTTACGAAATGATGCATCCCACAAAGAACATTTCAAATACCAATAGTTCTAAAAATTAACAAGAAGTACCTAATGTCTTAGAATTAATTAGGTTGGCGGCCTTCAATTAAATTATTAATTGTATTAAATAGTTTATTTACATCAAAAGGCTTACTTAAAATCGCATCTGCTAAAAAATTGGTGGCCACGGCAGGCCCATCAAAGATTGTAGATGCACTCATTAAAACGATGGGAAGGTTCTCTGTTAGAGAAGATCGTTTCATTTCTGTGCAAATAGTTAGTCCGTTTTCCTGCCCAAGCATCACATCCATCAGCATCACATCAGGCTGGAAGTCGGTTATTGCCCTACTAATTTTACTGGGTTCATTAAGCATACATACCTCGAAACCCTCACTTTCAAAAAGCAGGCCTAGTACATCTAGATTATCCGGGCTGTCATCTACAATCAATATTCTTTTCATATCTAGTGCTATTATTCAACTTTTTAAGAACCTATTCCAAGCGTTCCAATAGCCTTGCTAAGTACTTAATAATGCATGGAGCACAACGGTAAATACGCATAGGGTAGTTTATTTCACGGAATGTACCACAATATTTTCAATTAAAAATAATTATTCTACTTTAAGAATATTTTATTTCAAACAAAGAAAATTAAAAGGAGGCGATTTAAATTCTATTATAAGGGGTACAACTATCGGGAATACATAACTAAAGCACTTATTCTCCCAATCAATAGGCAATGAGTTCTATGGTCACTTTATTTCATTTCTAAAAACGACACCAAATAATTCATTAACTAATCAGAATTAATTGGAAATGGGCCGTTTTTTTCTTAAGTTGCATATCATAAACAAGAGAAAAATAAATACCAACACTTGATGTTATACCCCTTATCTCTTTAGACGCCATTGCCAACTCATCAGGGAATTAAGTTCAACGACTACCGATATAAATCAACCCTAAAAGGCTGTTACCAGCGTGAAAATGAAATACGACTATCAGATAAACTGCTATTGCTTTAACCCCAATTGCAAAAATTCAATTTTCTACCCTGTTACTTGCATAGTGATAAAAAGATCATTTGTGGAAGTTACCACTAAGGGAACAGTATGTGAAAAGTGTAGTCAACAATTGGTATCGGCACCTCTACTTCAGATGAGTCGTCAAATCAATTATGCCCTGCATCACGAAAAAACACTAAAATGCTTTATTATAGATGACGATCCGTTGTTCCAAACACTAGCAAAGGAATTATTTGTACACTCAAAAACATTTTCTGATTCTACGCATATCAACAATGGTCCTGAAGCATTAGCCTTTTTGTTTAAACATAAAAATCAGACCGCCCTTTTGCCTGACTATATTTTCTTAGACGTTAACATGCCCCTGATGGATGCTTGGGAATTTCTTGATGAATTTGAAATGATTGAAGCGAGCTTGGATAAAATAATTAAGATTTATGTGATTACCGGAAGTGTAAATCCGGTCTACCGTGAACTGATTAAACCTTATCATTCTGTGAAAGACATCATTACAAAAGATTTTGATCTCGAGTTCTTAGACGCTATCTGCTAAAATTATGGCAAAGGTTACACAAAATACCGCGCTAGAGGAGCCCCATCACATCGTTGCAATTGGTGCGTCTGCAGGCGGAATAGAAGAACTGAACCTATTTTTCGATAACACTCCTATGGATGGGGTATGCTATATTATTATACAGCACCTTTCAAAGGATTTTAAGAGCAGAATGGCCGAATTGCTTGCCCATCATAGCAGCTTAACCGTTTTAGAAGCACAAGAGGGCTCGAAGGTAAGGCCAAACTATGTCTATTTGGTGCCTAGTGATAAATTCATGACCATAAGTGGCGGCAAACTTAAACTCAAGGAAAAAGTTTCTTCGGGTCGGCCCCACCTTACCATCAATGCTTTTCTTATCTCTCTGGCAAAAGATGCCGGCAAAAAAGCGATTGCTATTATTTTATCTGGATTAGGTTCTGATGGTACCTTGGGTATAAAGGCCATAAAGAAAGCCGGAGGAATGGTTATAGCAAGAAATCCATTAGGATCTGAGTTTGGGAGCATGCCCACTAGTGCAATTGAGACCGGTCTGGTGGATTCTGTGCTTGAGCCAGAACAAATGCCAACAGCAATCGCACAACATGTGGAGAAAAGCATAACAGCTTTAACTATGAAGGGAGAAGACCAGGAAGTAATTTCGGATATCCTAAAAATGATCCATATGCAGCTTCCTTTAGATTTTTCTGAATATAAGCAAAGTACCATTGCTAGGCGAATTAGCAAGCGAATAGCTTCTGGCAGTTTCCCTTCTATGGAAAAATATGTGAATCATCTGCGCACCTCTCCAGAAGAAGTTAAGGCCTTAGCCCAAGACTTGCTGATCAGTGTCACCGCATTTTTTAGGGATAAGGATGCTTACGACTACCTAGAAACAAAAGTAATTTCCGAGCTACTATCTAATCTTCCATCTGATGGACAGCTTAAGATCTGGGTAGCGGGATGTGCCACCGGCGAAGAAGCCTATTCTATGGCCATGCTGGTTTGCGAACAGCTTACCGGTCCTTATAAAAATATAACAGCAAAAATATTTGCAACAGATATAGACCAACCTGCTCTTCAACATGCAACAAAGGGTATGTATGATATTGCACTCGCTAAAAATCTTTCGGCAGAAAGGCTAGAGCGGTTTTTCATTACTGAAGGGTCAACCATCCAGATTAAACCCGAAATCAGAAGAATGGTAATCTTTGCCCAGCACGACCTTACACGTAACCCGCCCTATTGTAATCTTCAACTCATTTCGTGCCGCAATCTGCTGATCTACATGACGCCAACCTTGCAAAAAAAGGTATTTAACATGCTCCATTTCGGACTTAGGTTAAATGGTTATCTCTTTTTAGGTTCGAGTGAAAGTCCTACGCCGATCATGGACAAGCTAGAAGTTGCGAATAAGAAATATAAAATATACAAAAATATCCAGGTAGACCGGCATCCCCGTTTCGAATCGTTCACGATGCCCGAAATACTCGATGCGCGCCATGCACTACAAGTGCTACCTCCCATCCTCCCCTCCAAACCTTCGGTTAATAATCTAGCCGAAGCTGTAAGTGAAGAATTGAGTGATGGGCTAGGCTGTCTTACCATTTGCATTGATCAGCTGCAAAATGTAGTAAAAACCTACGGTGATACGGGAAAATACCTCATCCAAAAAAACTTTACGCTTAATCTTACCGAACTGTTGCCTAGGCCATTAGCTATTGTGTTTAACAGTTTATTGCTCCAAGCAGAAAAAACAGGCGAAAGAGCGTCCATCATTGGACTAAATCTCGCTACTGAAAAAAGCAGTGATGACCATCACGTAAATATTTCTGTAAGCCCACTGTCGTATAAAACAGCGGATGGAACATTTTTTATGGTTTGCATAAGTGATAATTCAACATCAAATTTAGCCATACAAAGTAAAGTATTTGATGAAACCTTTTATCATGATCAGTATATTCTAAACCTTGAAGAAGAACTTCGCGACCATCGTGGCCAGCTGTATGCAGCACAAGAGCGATTGGAAGTTACCAATGAAAACATGCAATCATTTAATGAAGAGCTCCTTTCTGCCAATGAGGAGATGCAAAGCACAAATGAGGAAATGCAATCGATCAATGAGGAACTGCAGACCATAAACAGCGATTATCAAGCAAAGAATCGGGAGCTGGTAGAACTCAACGACGACCTAAACAATTACTTTAAAAGTAACATTACTGCTCAGCTTTTCGTAAATCTTAATATGCAATTGGTTAAATTTTCTCCGGGCGCATTTATGCTGATCAATTTACGGGAAAGTGATATTGGGCGGCCATTAAGTGATCTTACTACAAACATTAAAATCCATACCATCATTGCTGATATCGAAGAAGTATTGGAGAAGGGAACCATAATAAGACGTGAGATCCAAACCAACGATGATAAGTGGTACCAAGTAATAACAATGCCTTATATGCGCGAATTAACCCGCCAACAAACGGGGGCCATTATTACTTTTAATGATGTAACGGAGCTGAAAATCGCTAAAATTGAACTCGACGTTAAGAATAAAGCGCTAGAAAGGATAAATGCAGATCTCGATCATTTTATACATGCTGCTTCTCATGACCTGTTGGCTCCATTAACTAATATTGAGCTCAGCATTGCGGCTATGAACCGCATTACGGTAAACGATACGAAGTTGTTAAATTGCATTAACATCATCAATAATTCGATTACTAAATTTAGTGCGCTGATTAAAGACATCGCTGTTATAGCCGAGACCGAGAGCGATATTGACCGTGAAGAAGTGGATTTAAAAAAGCTGCTTGATGATATCTTATGGAGCCTTGAATCCAAAATGAATGCTTTAAACGCAAAAATTACAATGGATCTTAAAGTTTCACGCATTATTTTTTCGAAAAAGAATCTCAGGAGTATCCTCTATAACCTAATATCTAATGGGATCAAATTTCATAATGATCAGATTCCAGAAGTTCATATTTTGGCGAAGAAAGAAGAGGGATATATTGCACTATCAGTTCAAGATAACGGGAAAGGTATTAGAAAAAGCGACTTCCATAAGATTTTCGATCTTTACGGCAGGCTAAACCAGCATATTGAAGGTCATGGAATTGGGCTTTATTTAACAAAGAAAATCATAAACGCCGCTGGGGGCAATCTTATTGTAGAAAGCGAACTGGGAAAAGGAAGTAAATTTACCATCTATATTAAAGATCAAGAAAATTAGGCAGGAATGTCTTCCATAAGTTCCTGGTCGTCGGCGGTCAGGATCTTACGGATCCGATCTATATGCACTTGAGAAGCGGCTGCTCTTTCTAAACTTGACTTAGCGGCAGCACCTTTTTGTTTTTTTGAAAAATGGGTTAGCAGATTTCTTCGTTCTTCGAACATTCTTAGCGCCGTCCACATGGTTTCTTCAATTTTTTTGGTTTGTTCTGCTAGTAGTGACTTAGCTGTATAGGCATGCCCTGTGTGACAGCGAAAACGAAGAAGCGGTCCTTTATCGATCTGCCAAAGTACACCTCCACAACCAGGACAGTTAAACGGAACCTGATCACCCAGTGAATTTACCGAGGCAAGGTCGCTAAGCACCCGTTCTGCTATTTTTGCTTCTCTTACAATATCTTTGGGAATCTCAACCGCCTTAGGCTCTTTATCCAAAAGTAATTTGGTTAATAGTCCTCCCATTTGTGTAACTGCTACCTGATAATCAGCTTTTACCTGCGCAAGTGCATTGTTAGGCATATCCGGATAGTCTGCATCGGCAGGGTCTTGCACTATGCACAGTCCACCGCATCTTTTAATAGCGGTTAATCCCGAGGTGCCGTCGTCAAGATATCCCGTTAAAACAATTCCTATAGTTTTATTTCCAAAAGCTACGGCCGCAGAGCGAAAGAGTGGATCTATTCCTGGGCGATAGCGGTTTTCTTTTGCCCCTTTGGTTACCCTAAGAAGTCCACCTTTCTCAATCATTAAATGATGATCAGATGGTGCTAGATAAACATGTCCTGCTAAGGCTTTGGTTCCGTTAATAGCATGGGCACATTTTAACTTGCCCATCTCGTTCAAGGCATTTAACAACACATCACCTGTAGCATCTGGAGAGATATGCATTACAACTAATATTGGGACTGGAAAATCTGCTGGTAGCTGGGCAATTAGGGTTGAAATGGCATTAAGACCTCCCGCTGATGCTCCGATTACCACCACCCTATCCAAGGTTTTACCCTTAGTAAGTTCTATTTTTGTTTTCATTGTCTCGTTAATAACATCCACGGCACATTTAATCTCTATAAGAAGCATATTGGGCTCATATTGTTTTAATTATAAAAACAAATACAGAATAATATATGGTGACGGCGGGACTGGATGTGCATATCTCCTTTCTAATCAATGCACATATATGTGGATTTACAAGCTTAGATGTTCTTATATTTCTTATATGGTTATTAATAAAATTATAAAAACAAATACAGAATAATATATGGTGACGGCGGGACTGGATGTGCATATCTCCTTTCTAATCAATGCACATATATGTGGATTTACAATCTTAGATGTTCTTATATTTCTTATATGGTTATTAGTAGAATTAGCAGCCGAGCGGCAGAGACACCATAAAAACCGACCCTTCGCGGAGCTTGCTCTCAACAGTAATCCTTCCGCCCCCAAGGTTAACAATTTCACGCACTAAAAAGAGCCCCACTCCTGTTCCTTCAACCGAACCTTCTACCCGTTGGTATTTGGTGAAGATCCTTTTCAAGTCTTTTGCCGCCATGCCGATGCCGTTGTCTGTTACGGTGATGATCAGCTGCCCCTCATCGCAAACTGTAGTAATCCTGATTTTCGGAACTCTATCTGGGGATCTATATTTAATAGAATTGTTAACCAAGTTATACATAATGCTGCGCAGTTTCCTACGAACAAACATGATTTCAGAATGGCATATATCGGTTTCAATTTCAGCACGAGAATCAAAGATTTGGGGAGCTAATGTTAATCTTACATCTTCGATAATCTGTTCAAAGGTTAGCAATTCTTTCACCCCTTGGTATCGATGCTCTGCCTGACGGGAGTTGGTCAACTCGCGAACAATCTCCTGCATTTTAACAAGACTGTTCTCTAACTTCTCCAATAAAAAGGGAAACCTCTCCATACCTTTTTCAGGGACTTTTTTCAGCAATTCAATAGTCATTCCCAAACTGGTAAGCGGGGTCTTAATGTCATGCGAAATCGTATCCAGCAACAGCTCATGTTCCGCTATCAGCTTTTCCTGCTCCTTGAGGTCGTGGATGCGCATAGTAATCTCTACAAAGGTGATGATCACGCCATTGCTTTTCTTTTCCTTGGCAACCAAATAGGGCAAAATATTCATTTGGTACCAGCGCATATCAGTGGTCTGGATTTCTTTTTCCAATACCTCTCCTGTACCTATCACCTGCTGGATGTTCTCGATAATGCTCGGAAACCTGAAATTATCTTTGATATCTGCTATGGGCTTTCCCACATCATCCAAATCCAGTTTAAACTGCGTCATTGCAGGCGGAGTAAACTTACGCAGCACCAGATTGGCATCTACAAACAGTTGGGGTATAATGGTATTTCGGAAATAGTTTTCCAGTTCGTCGTTAAGTTCAATTAGCGCACTGATCTGCTGGCTTTTGTTCTGCATCGGATTTCCCTGCCAAAAAAAGTACAGCAGTGATGGAAGTTAGAAAAAAGTTTTGGAGTTTTGATTTATATTCCCAAAACTGTTAAGAAATAAAAATACTCTTTTACACTTCATAATTTTAAAACTATTTGCATCCAATCGAGGTTTCCCTATTGTCCAAATCCGCCACCCATGGAAAAATCCGTATTCTTATTAGAGGACAATGACGACCTGCGAGAACTGATCAGTTATTTCTTGCAAGACGAAGACCTGCAGGTTACCTCGTTCCCAAATGTAGAGAGCTTCAATGCAGGAATCGCTAAAGAATTGCCTAATATATTTATACTAGACATTCAATTACCTGATGGAAATGGAGTAGATGTGTGCAATATGATGATATCAAATCCCGATACAGCCCATATTCCGGTTATTCTAATGTCGGCACATATGGATGGAAAGGATATCTCAAGTACATGCGGGGCAGCAGACTTTATCGCTAAACCCTTTGACGTTTCCGACTTTGTGAAGAGGGTAAAAACTTACCTAGAAAACTGATTGTGTTTGTTGGCGTTCCGAGGCACGATTATTATTTCACCACCTGAGACACCTTAGGCAGCTAAGAATGTGGTGGAGCCCGCTTTCGCCTTGCGAGCGAGGCACGAAGCGAAGCAATCTCCTTGCCGTAATATACTTTTTCACCATCTAAGACATCTAAGACCAGCTAAGAGTGTGATGCACAGCGGCACGATGTATTTTTTCACCACCTATAAACCTTAGGCAGCCAAGATTTGGCCACAAGCCTAACCCATTTTCGGCTTTGCGAGCGAGGCACCAAGCGAAGCAATCTCCTTGCCGAAATATATTTTTTTCACCATCTCAGACATCTAAGAACAGCTAAGAATGTCATGCAGAGTATTAGTTACCCATAGGCTTTTGACTTTGCGTTCTTTGCGAATCCCTTGCGTTCTTTGCGTTTAAAATCTTCACCACCTTAGACAGCTTAGACAGGTAAGAATGTCATGCAGAGTATTAATTACCCATAGGCTTTTGACTTTGCGTTCTTTGCGAATCCTTTGCGTTCTTTGCGTTTAAATTTTTCACCACCTTAGACAGCTTAGACAGGTAAGAATGTCATGCAGAGTATTAGTTACCCATAGGCTTTTGACTTTGCGTTCTTTGCGAATCCTTTGCGTTCTTTGCGTTTAAATTTTTCACCATCTTAGACAGCTTAAAGTGTGATTCAGAGGTCAATCACCCCGCTTTCGCCTTTGCGAGCGAGGCACAAAGCGAAGCTCCGCAGAGCCCCTTGAGGGCAATCTCCTTTCTGCCTACACGTGTCTAACGGCAAGGGGATTGCTTCGGCTTGAAGGAAGCCTCGCAAGGTCGCTGGTAGTTGACCTTGCGAGCGCTGATAGTGTGCAATTTCACTTAGAAACTGCTCTCTCCACCTTGGTCCTCATCTGCATCACTACCCTTTTGCTGTTCTTCCAGATCATCGGTATCCTCTTCTCTGCTCGCATCAGCGCCTGCATTTGCTCCATCATTAAGCGAGGGTAATTGATCTTCACGGCTAGAAGTATTTGGGCCTGCATCTGATCCATATGCTGGTCTAGCTTGAGATGGATCTCCTTCTTTTACTTCCTGCCTTTCATTTTGCGCTTCACTTTTAGGTGTGTTGGATCCTTCAGAAGTCCTATTCTGAGGAGCATTGTTCTGTTGATTGTTGTTTTCCATGGTTTAAGATTGTGGTTAGGTGTAATTGCGTAAGTAAACTTAATACTAACCCCGATCCGGTTTTTTTGTTTCTAAAATTGCTACCATTGTAGCACTTTTGTTATTTGAACAAAGCCGACAAATAGTGCAGATCATAAAATAATTCACTACATTAATACCTTCCAAGAATCGTGGCCTCGTGCCAATTTGCATTCTTTTTTTGGACAAAACAAAAAGAAAGCTATGGCTACCATTCTTATTCAAGAAACCGATCAAGATGTACTCGACGTACTCAAAGAGGCGCTCGTCGAAGAAAATTATAAAGTTTACGCGATGAATGATTGCGAGGAAAATTTCATTGAACTCATTGAAAAAACCCGTCCTCATGTAGTAATGTTGGATTACAAATTAGACGGAAAGCGATGTTTAGAAATCTTTGGAAAAATTAAGGCGGTCTATCCGCACCTCCCCTTGATTGCGCTGAGCTGCAACCATAATATCAATACCGTTGCTCCCGAGCTTGGCTTTGACGGTTATATCGAAAAACCGTTCGATCTGGCGCATTTGTATATGACCTTACGTAGGTTCATCCCCAATCCCGACTAAAAGAATCAAATTTAGCCATAGCAAACCAAGATAGGGTAAACACCTAAATTCTAAACTAGCAAACTAATGATAGGAGTTTTGCGTTGTACAAGAACACACACATAAAACAAATGAAAAAATTGATCACCATTCTTGAAGATGATCGGGATATCCGTGAAATCTGTACCTATCTGCTTGCAGAAGAAGGGTATAGCGTTCAGGGTTTTGAGAATGTGGCCTCTTTTTCAGCACAGCATAAAATATCCCATCTTTTCTTGCTTGATATCCAGTTGCCCGACGGGAATGGAATGCAAGTATGTGAACTGCTAAAAAACGACCCCAAATCCGCACATATCCCCATCATCATGATGTCGGCTCACTTACAAAAGGCAAAAATGATGGAATGTTGCAAAGCTGACGACTTTCTCGAAAAACCTTTTGATATTAGCCAGCTCCTCCGCCGCGTGGCGATATTACTCGAGTAATTCCATATAGCTTTTTACCTTAAGTGGGAAGTGACACCGTAAAGATTGATCCTTTTCCTCTCTCACTTTCTAGTGATATTTTTCCTCCATGACGGGTTACAATGTTGTGTGCTAAGAAAAGTCCGATTCCAAAACCACTATAATATTTCTCGTTTTGTCCCTCCACACGGAAAAAACGTTCAAATACCTTTAATTGGTCCTTTTGGTCTATACCTATGCCATAATCTTTGATACTAATTAATACTTCGGCCCCTAGAATTCTTACCGAAATATCTACTACATCACTATCTGGAGAATATTTTATGGCATTGGCAATCAGATTGATCAGTACCTGACTAATCCTGTCCCTATCGGCAGTTAACTCTACGTCGGCTCCAGAATCAAGATGAAAAATGTGTTGTTGATGGCTTAAACGGAAATCTTCAACCACTTCAGAAACCAAGTTATTAATTGGGAAGGTTTCCTTTCTCAGGTCCATCCGTCCAGCGTCGATGCGGCTAAGATCTAACATATCCCCGATTAACCAGGTAAGCTGAACTAAAAGTACGTCTATTCTAGAAAGTGATGAACTAAGTTTTGCTGAAAGAGGCGTTGCAACTTCTCTAGATAAGAGCCGTAACAGTAACTGTACATGACCTTTTATTGAAGTTACCGGGGTTTTAAGCTCATGGCTCAGCATGCTTACAAAATCACTTTTCCGCTGTTCTTCTTCTTTTAACGATTGGATATCAGTACTTGAGCCCACCCACATCGTAATCCTACCCTGCTCATCTAGTACGGGCGAAGCTACGTTAAGGTGCCAAATATATTCTCCTTCTGTATTCTTGAAACGCATTTCCGACAAGTGTGGAACCCCATTTTCAGCCGCTTTAGCAAGCCCTAACAAAAAGGCCGGGATCTCATCGGGGTGCATCATTTCATGATACCCAAAATCACGTAAATCCTCAAAACCCATCCCCGCAAAGTCCAACCATGCCTGATTAAAAAAGGTGACTTCACCGCTAGGGAGTGCATTGGAGATTTTGGCTGGCACAAGATCGGCCAGTTTTCTAAAGTGCTCTTCGCTCTGCTCTACCAGCTTGCGAGAATTTACTTGTTGGGTTACGTCAACCGCTACAACAAGAATATCCGAAATAGTTCCATCCAGACCAGATACGGGCTGGTAAACCAAATTAAAATACAGTTCTTTTAGCTCACTATTATGCTCAAGCATGGCACAGATCTCATTGGCATAGAATGATTGGCCGGAAGTGATCACATTGTCGAGTATCCCAAGAAACGGTTGTCCCTTTATTTCTGGGAGCGCTTTTCCAAGAGGAAGTCCGATTACCGACCCGTTCTTTCCCCAAACCTCGAGCAGCTTTGCATTAGCAGTCTCCACTATCAGCTCCCTTCCGTGCAACACTCCGATTGCTACCGGAGCCTCTTGGATCAAAAATTTGAAACGTGCCTCACTTTTTGCGAGTTTGTTATTAGCTATAGAAAGTTGATCATTTGAAGAGGAAAGCTCAGAAGTGTACTTTTCCAAAAGCTTCCTCGAATTTACCCTATCAGTAATCTCAAACGACATCACTAGTACCCCGGTACGGTTACCTTCTGAAAGTGCTTGGTAAGTATAGTCTACATAGGTTTCTCTAACAGTTCCATCCGAATTGATAAAAGACACCGCACTTTCCTTCACATCAATCATCTCGCCAGTTTTTATCACCCTTCTCAACTGACCAGCAAAGGGTTGATCGGCAAGGTCGGGCAAAATCTCTAAAAAAGGTCTACCTATTACTTCTTCTTTGGTCTTTTTCCAATACTTCAGATTGGTTTCATTTATCATTTCCACCACCAGGTCTTCACCACGGATCACTACCACAGAAGCAGGAAGCATATTAAGGATTTGCTCTAGATTACCATTAGCCTGTTCGGCCTCTTTGGCAGCTGCCACTATTTCCCTTTCAAGCACCTGCGAAGTATTCTCCAATACCCAAACTGCCACCTTGCTTACTTCACCTTTTTCATCCCTCACGGGTGCATAGACAAACGTCACAAAGATAAATTCTTCTTTTCCATGTCTGATCAGCATCAGTTTCACCTCATCGGCATGATAAGAATCTCCCGAAGTAACCACGCTCGAGAGCGCATCTTCATAATAGGCTTTAGCTTCAGCAAAGGGCTCCCAGTACCACTTGCCCATAATTGCCTCCCGTGGTTTTCCGGCGATGTGGAGAAACTTTTCGTTTACCATTTCGGCAACCAAGCTTTTTGCATCGAGGATACATATCCCAATAGGTGCACTATCTACAATGGTTTTAAGTTGGGCGTTGTCTTGCAGATTCATGGGCAGTTGTAAAAAACCCAATTTAGCCTATTTCCCACGTAAAGCAACAATAGTTATCCCTCAATCACCAAAAGAGAGTACGATTTTGATTTAACAATAGCTCTGCACAAACCCAATTCCAATCTTAAAAAGGAAAGAAATATTCACTACTATAGAGAAAAGCAGTTTTATTTTGGAACAGTCCAGAAGAGGTTCGGATTATTTGTTTTGTAATAGGTGAACTTAACGCCGGTTTTTTCATTGGTCGATTCCTTTTTCTGCGGTAGCTTTACAATCCCATCAAGCGGCAGAAGCTCTACGTATGCCACTTCCTTTCCCCTGGTCCAGGTCTCCGAATCGTACTGGCTCACCAATGGAGTTTCCAGCCGATAAAGATTTTTTGCCATATAGGTTTGCAGGTAATATTCTTTTGTTTGTAGAGCTGATCTGTTCCAGTTCGCATCTGCATTGAGCACTAGTGGAAGGCCCTTAATCAGTCTTTCCCTTACTTCCTGTAGACCCAATAAAGATCCTTTTTCATCCATTACGTAGGCATCAAATGTAGGATCTATCCAGATCCACTTCTGCAGATCTTTGCTATACACCATATTAATGACATGGCAATCATCGAAATTGGTTTCTTTGGGCATGCAGGTGATGTACCTAGAAGTGATACCCATAGATAGGTAACATTCGTTAAGGATAGTAGCCAGCATCCTACAATTCACTCCCCGATTTTCTGCCTTGCATACCTTAATCAGGTCTATTGCATTTTTAAGGGTCGGGTTATTGCTGTTGCCATCATGGCGAATAAGGTTATGCACCCAGTGTAAAAGGTTAAATACCTTTGAAAGCTCATTTCCATTGCCAGCAACCGAATCAAGGTTCAGATCTTTCCTAATCCGAACCAGGTTAGGATCGCCCAGCTCTTGATAGGTGAACTGCGGGATCGGGCGTTGATCTGCAAAATTGTACTTTTCTGCATTTCTTAGTGTATCCAGATAAGAAGGTGGGTTCCTATTGGGTGCCTTCGGATCGTATTTAACCTGGGTTCTTGCAGTATCGCTGCCATTAACCACAATGATAAAATTATATTCCCCAATCTTAGGATCTACGTTAAAGGAAATGGATTCTTTATCCGTGTAAAATGTTACTTTTTTTGATTTAGTTTCGTATACATCCAGTTTTACTTTAGGCTCTATCGTCCATGCCCCTTTTCTGAGTGGCGAATTATCTTCTTTGATATCCACATGGGTGGAAGTAGCCCTGACGATCGGTAGCTTCTTCTGGGCAAAGGTTTGGCCCACAAAAACAAAAAAAGCTAGGATAAGTAGTTTTATTTTCATGTTAATTAAGAGATTAATGTAAACTTGTTTACATAAGACGATGAAGCGATTAAAAACGTTGCATCAGCCAGCCCTACCCTCCCAAGAATGGAGGGAGTAGCATGATGCAAATAAATAGCTATTAAAGATATAAAAAATATAGCACTGTTATTTTAGATTTTTGTGGAAAAGTAAACCTGAGAGTAAATCCTTTAGCCCTTAAATTTGTCATGCGAAATCACGGCAATTATCTTGATTTATCTGTGGCCAACTTTTCATAATGGTGCCCACAGATGCACAGATAATCTATCCTACAAACAATATTTACCTTAATTTAAATGAAGTTAGAGCCTCTGCATGAGCTGATCTTAGAGTTTATCGAAAAAACCAATAGACCGATCTTCATGACTGGAAAAGCGGGCACGGGAAAGACAACTTTTCTTCGCTTTATCCGGGATTATACGCACAAAAACCTTGCTGTGGTGGCGCCAACAGCCGTGGCGGCTATAAACGCGGGCGGGGTAACCATCCACTCCTTTTTCCAGGTTCCTTTCGGCCCTGTAGCACCCATAACAACATCAAATGCCTTCTCAGAATTTTCGGGCAAAAGCTTTGGTACAGAAAAAGCAAAGCTGATTAAATGCCTCGATCTGCTCATTATCGATGAGATCAGTATGGTAAGATGTGATACGCTAGATTACGTAGACAGGGCATTACGCTTCGTAAAAGGAAACAGCCAACCTTTTGGTGGAGTGCAGCTTTTGATGATCGGAGATCTCTACCAGTTGCCCCCAGTTTTTCAGAACGATTGGCATTTGCTCGGAAAGTTCTATAAAGGTCCTTATTTTTTTGATAGTTTAATCTTTAGGGAATATCCTTTGCTCACGTTCGAGCTGGAGAAGGTACACCGACAGAGCGACCCACTTTTTATCGAAATACTGAACGAAATAAGGAACGGATCGATCAGCGAAACGCTACTTTCAAGGTTAAACGCACATTATAAAGCGAAGCCAAAAAATGATGAACTCGCAGACCATGTTACCCTTACCACCCATAATCCCCTTGTAAAAAAGATTAATGAAGAAAGGCTTGCTCGGCTTGAAGGTGAGACGCATCGGTTTATGGCTAAAGTAACTGGCGAATTTCCAAAAGAAGCCTACCCTACCGAAGAAGAACTCGTATTGAAAGCAGGAGCTATGGTGATGTTTATCAAAAATGATAGTTCAGGAAAGAAGCAATTCTATAACGGTAGAACAGCGAAAGTGGAGAGCATTCGGGGAGATCTTATTAACCTTATCTTTCTTGATGACGGCTCATCTTTCGAAGCCACGCAGGAAACCTGGGAAAACACTAAATATTCATTATCAGAATCCAACCAGAAGGTTACGCAAACCAGCGCAGGTTCTTTTACACAATTTCCACTTCGCCTTGCATGGGCTATTACCATTCACAAAAGTCAGGGGCTAACGTTTGATAAAGCTGTTATCGATGTTGGTGCTGCATTTGCGCATGGACAAACCTATGTAGCACTGAGCCGCTGCCGCACGCTTGATGGGCTGATCTTACAGGAAAAGGTAACTTCCAAAAACATCATAACCGATCCATCTGTAGCAGGGTTTATGAAATTGGCGCAAACCCAAATACCTGATTTTGGCACGCTAACCGGGTCGATAACAGCCATGGAAATGGAAACGTTAATAGAAGCCTTTGATTTCTCGCCAATCCATTCAGCTTGGGTCTACCTAAAATCTGTTCTGCTAGAGCTACTGCCTACAGAAAACCTGCTCAACGAAAAAATAAATGAAACCGAAAAGCTGCTTACCGATAAGATCTTTCCAATAGGAGAACGCTTCATCCGCCTCGAACTTAAATTAACCAAAGGCAAGGCTGCAATTGACAGGGTAGGATCGCCAAACGCTCATCACTCAACGCTAGAACGTTTTACTTCCCGTTTAACAAAAGCATCCGGATATTTTTCGCCATACCTTATCGAAATGCAGGGGCACATCCTCTCTTTACATCAACTCCTTATTGGAGCCCCGTTCCATACCGACTACTTCCCTACACTAAATCTACTCCTTGAACAGTTAAAAACAAAGATTGAACTCTTCAGCATGCTACCCCGCATTAAAAATATAGCAGACATACCAAAGGTGATGAAGGATACAGCCATCAACTATAAACCGCTCGATAGCTGGAAACAAAAGCCAACAGCGGCAGAAACCCCAATCGAAAATCCAGCGCTTTACGCAGAGCTGATCAACTGGAGAAAGCAAACTGCCGAAATTAAAAAATTACTTGGATACCATATTATTTCCGATCAAACGGTGATAGATATCTCGACAAAACTGCCAAGAACGCTAACCCAGTTATCGAAGATCAAAAATGTAGGGGAAGGAAAAACAGCAGAGTATGGCGAGCAGATTTTAAGGTTGATCAGACAACACCTTGGAGAGAACGAACTTTTCTTTTAAGAAGGACCAAAAAAAGAAAGCGGGAAAGACCAAAGGCCCTTCCCGCTTATCTAAATTAACGCTCTCGATATATAAACGCAACGAAATCTGAATTGTTTTAAAAAATTAAAAATAAATGCAGTGAGCATGGGGCAGAGGGCATGGGGCATGGGGAACTCCAAGCTCAATGCTCCATGCTCCATGCCAAACTCACCTCCTCCTAATCTCTTCATACAATTCGATAATCTTTTTTTGAAGTTTGATGATTTCCTCTTCTTTTAGGGCAAGTTTATCTTTTAACAACGTAATTTCTGTGAGATTACCCAACAAGTTGATATCCCCTTCATTTGAAATAATTTCCAATGTAGAGACCTCAAATAACCTGGCAATCTGATCCAGTCTCGAAATGTTGATGTCTGTAATGCCAGTTTCAATTTTTGAGAATGCCGGAATAGAAATTTGTAAACGTTTTGCTACTTCGTTTTGGCTCCAGCCATGTTTTTGACGCAGCTGTCTAATGTTTTTTCCAATGATGTTCATCTGATCATTTTTAGGTAAGAGAGTCTGTTTATTACCTTTAGACATTCAACCCGAGTGCCAAATTAACCAGATCCATTCCGCCAAAATTGCCAGAGCTCATTAATAATAAGTTTGTGTTGCTCAGATCTAAGCCTCTTAAATAGGCCTCCAAATTAGCCGCATCACTAAAGAATACAATTTCTTTATCATTGAAAGATGTTTGAACATCCTCTTTGCTAAGTGGCTCCATATTCTTATGTTTAAACGTCTTCTCGTCAATATAAACAATGGCCAGATCCGCTTCATTCATGGTATCTTTATAGTGAAGCAGAAAATCTTTATTCAAACTACTAAACGTATGAAGCTCGATACATGCTACCAATTTCCGTTTTTCAAACTGCGCTTTCACGGCATCAATTGTAGCTTTCAATTTGGAAGGAGAGTGCGCAAAATCCTTGTATACATTGGTTGCCTTTCTACTGCTTAACAGCTCTAAGCGTTTGGCAGCACCTGTAAACGATGCAATGGCTTGATCAAAATCTACATCACTGATATTTAGCTGTTGGCACACCAATTTTGCTGCATTAAGGTTCATCAGGTTATGATCGCCAAAGACCTTCAATGGGGTGTTTTCTGGTAAAAGATATGTTATACCATCTACCACCCTGTGGGGCGGAATCTGGTAGGGAAAACGCTCTATGTCAGCTGTGTTATGTTCAACAACCTTAGCTAATTCTCTATCATTCTCGCTATAAATTAATTTTCCACCGGGTAAAATCGTATCTATAAATTTATCGAATTGGGCAATATAATCCTCAAATGTTGGAAAAACGTTGATATGATCCCATGCAATCCCACTAATTACACCCACATTAGCATGGTATAAATGGAATTTCGGTCGGCGATCTATGGGCGAAGCAAGGTACTCATCCCCTTCTATAATAATTACAGGTGCATTGGTAAGCTTAACCATGGTGTCGAATCCCGCTAATTGCGCTCCCACCAGGTAATCAAAATCCTTATGGTAATAATTTAGCACATGAAGGATCATCGAAGTAATGGTAGTTTTACCATGACTTCCGCCAATAACCACTCTCAATTTATCTTTAGATTGTTCGTAGATATACTCGGGATAAGAATATATTTTTAATCCGAGTTGTTGTGCCTTTAACAGTTCGGGATTATCCAATTTGGCATGCATCCCTAGAATTACGGCATCAAGATCTGCAGTTATTTTCTCTTCAAACCAGCCAAATTGAGTAGGCAACAAGCCATAACCGGCCAATCTTGTAGTAGAAGGTTCAAAAATCACATCATCAGAACCTGTAACCTGATATCCTTTTTTATGTAGCGCAATGGCTAAGTTGTGCATTGCACTTCCACCTATTGCTATAAAATGTATTTTCATAACCTCATTCCCACCTCTCCTTCACAAGAGGCGCTGTTTAATTTAAATTTGCAAATCACATCACCTTCCACCTTAATCTTCAATCTTCCATCTTCCATCTTCCATGTTCCATGTTACCTCTTCTCAAACTTTGCCGCCACCCAATCTTCCATTTTTTTATGGTTGATGTAATTCAGTCCAAATTTTACACCATGATCTTTAATCATATCCAGATCGGGATGTTCATAAAAACCGCTAAAAAAAATTATTCCACCCGGTTTTAAGGCCGCAGCATAACTTTCTATCTGATCCAACAATATATTCCTATTGATATTGGCCAAAATCACATCAAATTCTACGGCTGGGATAGTCTCTTTACTTCCACAGAGTGAGCTAAGATTATCGATGGTATTTAACGCAGCATTTTCTATCGCACTGCGGTAACACACTTCGTCGTTATCAATAGCAACAATAGATTTAGCTCCTCTTTTAGCAGCTAAGATACCCAAGATGCCCGTGCCAGCACCCATGTCTAAAATGGTTTTATCCTTAACATCGGCCTCTAAAACATACTGCATCATCATAGTTGTGGTTTGATGATGTCCGGTACCAAATGCCATTTTCGGATCGATCACGATTTCGTATTCGTATTGTGGCTGAGACAAGTGAAATGTTGCCCTTACATAGCAATTTTCGCTAACAACCAGCGGAGTAAAATTTTTCTCCCATTCTTCGTTCCAGTTTTCTGGCTCGATGTCTTGGATGGTATATTGATAGTCGAGAAGATCTTCATCCAATTTCCACATCACCTCCTCAAATGCCTTCTCGTTAAATTGACCGGCTATTATAAATGCGTCGAAACCCTGTTGGGTATCTTCAAAAGTATCGAAACCAATATCAGCCAATTCGGAAATGAGAATATCTTTTTGGTACTCCTGAATATCGTTAAAGCTAAAAATTACCTTTTTATAATCCATTACGAATTAAAAGTTTTAACGATATCAGTAAAATCACGAGATTTTAAAGAAGCACCGCCAATCAGCCCGCCATCAATATCTTTCTGGGCAAATAATTCAACCGCATTTTTAGGATTACAGCTTCCACCATATAAAATAGTTGCATCATCAGCAACGGTCATCCCATATTTGGCATCAATTTTTGAGCGGATAAAAGCATGGATGTCCTGTGCCTGCTCTGGCGAGGCGGTTAATCCCGTACCAATTGCCCAAACAGGTTCGTAAGCTAACACCACTTTACCAAAATCTTCAGCGCTCAAGTTAAATAAACCCTCAGTTAATTGAGTTTCCAATACTTTATAATAGCTGCCATTATTTCTCTCATCTAGGGTTTCTCCAATACAAAAGATAGGGATTAAACCATTTTGCAGAGCGATGACAGTTTTTGTAGCGAGAAGCTGATCAGATTCTGCGAAATATTGGCGACGTTCGGAGTGCCCAACCAATACATATTCAGCGCCTGTAGACTTGATCATCTTTGCAGAAATTTCACCCGTATAGGCACCACTTTCATTTTGATGTGAGTTTTGTGCACCGATCTTAACCACTCCAGCACCAGCACTCAATTGTGCCAAACTGTTTAAATGGATATATGGAGCACAAATTACTACGGTTTGATCACCTTTTTTCTCATCTCTAACCATATTTACAATTTCCGAAAACAACGAAACTCCTTCGCTGTAGTCTAAATTCATTTTCCAGTTGCCAGCAACTATTTTCTTTCTCATATTATTTTGATTACACTTGATTATCTACTTTTCGCGTTGCGGTTGATTACACCGTCCCGATAGCTATCGGGATGAAGATTACACCGATTGTGGTTTCTTTTTCAATTTGTCACCCTGAGCGTAGTCGAAGGGCTATTATTATTCTTACCTTCAAAAATTCCGTTTGTCTTAGCTACGCCCAAACTAACACGCTATATATATTCGAAATCCTCGATTTTAGACCCCGCATTCCTGGACTTTTCGACTTTTGGGCTTTTGGGCTTTTGGACCATACTTACCGACTCTCGGACTTCCGGACTCTCTCCTAAAAATGCCTATACTTCTTCGTTTCTTCAAAGATGTTCGTTAACATATCTCTTTCTACTTGATCCAACACCATATGTCGTCGTTCAAAAACTTTAACTGCCGTTTCGAGCATTTTGTTGAGTCCGTACACCTCAAAACCATGCGCACCTCCCCAGGCAAAATCAGGAATAAAATTGCGCGGAAATCCGGCACCAAAAATATTAGCGCTTACTCCTGCAACCGTCCCCGTATTAAACATGGTATTAATTCCACATTTCGCATGATCGGCCATAATCAGTCCACAAAACTGCAGGCCCGTTTTACGGAAACTTTCCTTTTCATAATCCCACAATCGCACCTCTGCATAGTTATTCTTTAAGTTCGAATTGTTGCTATCCGCGCCGATATTGCACCATTGCCCCATTACTGCATTGCCCAGGTAGCCCTCGTGCCCTTTAGAAGAATATCCCCAGATTACCGCATTGTTAATTTCGCCACCTACCCTACTGTGCGGACCAACGGTTGTTTGCCCGTATATTTTAGCCCCCATCTTAACCGATGAGTCTTCGCATAGAGCGAAAGAACCCCTAATATGGCAACCTTCCCAAACCTGCGAATTTTTGCCTAAATAAATCGGGCCATGCAGGGAATTAAACGTAGAGCATTCAGCCGTTGCGCCTTCCTCTACAAAGATATCGTCTCCTAAAATGGTATTGGTACTGCTTAATTTAGCCGAAGTTTTCCCTTTAGTTAACAAGGCAAAATCTTTAACTAATTCTGTATGATTATTTTTAAAAATATCTTCTGGATATCGGATGTAAGTAAAATCTGCGCTGTGCGAAATCCTTTTTAGTTGGTCAAAGGCCTCTTCAAAACTTAATGTCCCCAAGGTTTGCGAGTAGGCAATAACCAACTCCCCCTTAACCAAAACTTCACCATCATTTAAAGCAGTGATCGTTTCTAGTAAAGCGTTATCTGGACAAACTGCTCCGTTGATAAATAAATTAGCTTTAAGGGCGGGGAATTTAACTGTTAAATAATCTTGGGTTTGATAGCCAAATTCGGCATCCAAATATTTTCCCCATTTTTCGGCAATGGTTAAAATACCAAGGCGCAAATCGGCTACAGGTCTGGTAAACGTAAGTGGCCTGAGAGAAAGCCAAGAGGCATCATCAAAAAGATTGATCGTCATAAGCAACAAAAATAAAAAAAGTCCCGAGCAATGCATCGGGACTTCCAAAATATTTAACACCGTAGTAAAAATAAATTTAATATGCCGTAATATTATTTTACTACGGTGCTATAAAATTATTTTTTAGCGTAACGGGTTTTAAATTTATCGATACGACCTGCAGTATCAACCAATTTCATTTTACCAGTATAAAAAGGGTGCGAAGTATGAGAAATCTCTAATTTATATAGTGGATACTCATTTCCATCTTCCCATTTCACAGTTTCTTTTGTCTCTACGCAAGATTTAGTTAAAAATGCATATTCGTTAGACATATCTTTAAATACTACAAATCTGTAGTTTGATGGATGCAAATCTTGTTTCATGTTATATATCGTTTTGTTATTGCCTTATTTTAAAGGATGCTCCAAAGGAGTGCCCTTTTTCGAGGCACAAATATCGGAATATTATTTTTATTATACAAGAGTATGTGAAATAATTATCAATATAATTGTGAGGTGTAAAACAACTTTATTTAACGGTTTGCAGGCCTGTAGCATGATTCATAACCCATCGTTCTGCAATCTGTGCATCTTCGGCAAAATCATCTTGAAATCTGTGGCTAAAAAATCCATGCATTCATCCAATAGAAGATCATGCTCGCCTTTGCAAGGAGGCACGACGAAGCAATCTCCTTGCCGAGAGAGTTTGTGAACCTGAAAGGAGATTGTACCAAAGGCACTCCTTTGGAGCTTCGGTCTGTGATTAACTCGGCACGGTGATAACCTCAACAGCACCTCGCAAAGACGCGAGAAGAAGTCGCCTTTGCGAGGAGGCACGACGAAGCAATCTCCCTGCTGAGGGAATTTTGTGAACCTGAAAGGAGATTGTACCAAAGGCACTCCTTTGGAGCTTCGGGCTGTGAAGGATAGCACCTCGCAAAGACGCGAGAAATAAGATTATCCCAAGGATTATCCGTCACTCAAAATAATAAAATCTTATTATCTTTAATTCTCAAATCCCACCCTCTATGAACAGAAGAAATTTTCTTAAAAATACAGCTACAGTTAGCGTAGCTACTACATTGAGTATTCCTGCATCAGCCATACTGTCTGAAAATTTTGATGAGAGTAAATCAGACTTTAAGGATGATTTTGGCCTCAATGAAGTTACCATCACCATGTTTCAAACAGCGATGGAAAATGGAAAATTATCTTCAAAAACCATTACCAAAATGTATTTGAAGAGGATAGAGAAAATGGATAAGAGCGGACCAAAATTAAACGCAATCATCGAACTTAATCCAGATGCGTTAGCTATCGCAGCAGAAATGGACGCAGAGCGAAAAAATGGCAAAATTAGAGGTTCCTTACATGGTATCCCGGTGCTGATTAAAGATAACATCAACACTGGAGATCAAATGCAAACCACCGCCGGTGCGCTCGCTTTGGTAGGAAATAGGGCCAGCGAAGATGCTTTTATCGTTAAAAAATTGCGGAGCGCAGGTGCAGTAATCCTAGGAAAAACAAATTTGAGCGAATGGGCAAATTTTAGGTCGACCAGGTCTACTAGCGGTTGGAGCAGTCGCGGTGGACAAACGAAAAACCCTTATATTTTAGATCGTAGCCCTAGTGGCTCGAGTTCTGGCTCTGGCGCAGCCACATCGGCAAATCTGTGCGTAGTAGCTATTGGTACCGAAACAAATGGTTCTATCATCGCCCCTTCCTCCTACAATGGATTAGTAGGTCTTAAACCAACTGTTGGACTGTTGAGCCGTAGCGGTATTATCCCGATTTCTGCTACCCAAGATACTCCTGGACCGATGGCGCGAACCGTAGCCGATGCTGCCATCCTGTTATCAGCTTTAACCGGAATAGATCCAGATGACGCCATTACCAAAACCAGTGAGGGAAAATCCTATCCAGATTATACGCAATTTTTAAAAGCAGATGCACTCAAAGGAAAAAAAATCGGGATCGAAAAGTCGTTTTTAACTGGTCACGAAGGGGTGGTTGGTTTATATAAGGCTGCTATTGAAAAATTAAAAGAATTGGGTGCCCAGGTTGTTGAAATCGAACTACAAAAGGAAATGCGGACAATCAACGCCAGTGTTTTACAACCCGAATTTAAAGCGGGAGTAAATGCCTATCTGGCCAAAGCCAATGCCAAGGTAAAAACGCTGAGTGATGTAATTGCCTTTAACAAAGCCAACGAAGCTACCGCGATGCCCTATTTCAAACAAGAAACCTTAGAAGCAAGCGAGAAAGCTGTGGATCTAGATCATCCAACCTACAAAGAAGCCCTCGCGAAAGTAAATTCTTCTAAAAAGATCATCACTGATTTGATGGAGAAAAACCAATTAGATGCGATTGTAGGCACCAGTTTTGGCATTCCCTCATTAATTGATCTGTTTAATGGAGATTATAGCGGTGGTTTTTATTTCGCCTCGCCCGCGGCGATGGCTGGTTTTCCGCACATTACGGTTCCGATGGGACGAATAAATGAATTGCCTGTAGGATTATCCTTCATGGCCGCAGCTTACCAAGAACCTGTAGTACTCGCTTTTGCCTACGCCTATGAGCAGGCTACAAAACATAGGGCAGCACCGAAGTTTTTGAAGAATAGTAATTTTTCTAGTGGAGTATGATACGCGTTGCGGATGATTACACCGATGAAGATGATTACACAGATTAGAGGTGATTTCACCGATTATGAGTGATTTCACCGATAATTTCATGAATGTCGTACTGAGCTTGTCGCGGCACAAAATGAACCGAAGTTGTTCTTCGAGGGCTCAGACTGACAACTTGGGGGTTCCACAAAGAATGTCATGCTGAGCTTGTCGAAGCACGAAAAGAGCTTAAGTTGGTCTTCGAGAGCTCAGACTAAGAACTTTTTAGATAACGTTTTGCGTAAATCCCCACGTTGTCATGCTGAGCGTAGTCGAAGCACAAAAAGAACTCAAGTCGCTCTTCGAGAGCCCCAGACTGACAACTTAGGGGTTCCCAAAAAGAATGTCATGCTGAGCCTGTCGAAGCACGAAAAGAGCTCAAGTCGGTCTTCGAGAACCTCAGACTGACAACTTAGGGGTTCCCAAAAAGAATGTCATGCTGAGCCTGTCGAAGCACAAAAAGAACTTAAGTCGGTCTTCGAGCGCCTTAGACTGACAACTTAGGGGGGTGTTCTTAGGTTTCTAAGGCATCTGAGGTGGTTAAATGCGCTGACCTTCCACGGTGTTTCTTCGGAGTTTATTCGGAGCTTCTTCGACAATATCCAATCAAACTGCGATAAACCTCCGATCTTAATCTTAAGAAAAACTAATTAAGTTTTAAGTACGTTTTTAAGAAAACCTAATTGCTTTGTTAAGTTGATAGATGGATATTGCTTTTGAAAAAAATCAATTATATGGCACGTATTAAACAAGGAATTGCAGGGGGCTTTTCTGGGAAGATTGGTCCCGTTATTGGCTATCGGCTTCGTAACACGGATGTGATTAGGGCTTTGCCAAAGAAATCAACAAAGAAACCATCAGTAAAGCAGTTGGTCCATCGAGAGCGATTTAAGATCATCCAGGAATGGCGGTCTAGGCTTACCGATTTTTTCGCCATTACCTTTAAGAACCAAACTGCAGATCGCTCTGCGCAGAATGCTGCCCATCGTTTCAATAGCCATATCGTAACGGGCGAATACCCTAACCTATCGATAGACCCAGCGTTAATTGTAATCAGTAAAGGAGAGCTACCATTACCAAAGGAACTCGCTATGGTTCATGAAGGTAATACGCTTCGCTTTAGCTGGAACGAGACAGGGGAAAGTAAAGCCCGTAACATTGATCTTGCCAAAGTGCTGATAGCGTATCACCCTAAAAACCTCTACCAATCAGAGTTAACGGCAGCCTATCGCCAACATAAAGGTTGCAATATTGAGCTTAACTACCCTCCTTCATGCCAATTTGCTGACGTGTATTTTACCATGCTCTCCAATGATAGGGAACGCGCAGCAGATAGTGTTTATATGGGGAGGATTGAATTGTAAAGGGCTTGCGAGCCTAAGACTAATAACTTGGATCTGTAAAAGACTGTCATGCTGAGCGTAGTCGAAGCACGAAAAGAGCTCAAGTCGGTCTTCGAGAACCTGAGACTGACAACTTGGGGGTTCCACAAAGAATGTCATGCTGAGCCTGTCGAAGCACAGAATGGGTTCAAGTCGCTCTTCGAGAGCTTCACACTAACAACTTGGGATATTCTTAGGTGTCTAAGGCGTCTTACCTGCCTGCCGGCAGGCAGGGTGGTGAATCATCATATCGATGTGCCACCACATAACTCAAGTTAATCATCTCTGTTAAACAGGTAAAAAAGTACGTCATATCGGTAAGGTCTACCGGATCGGGATCTAGCGCATGATGGTACAACCAACCTTGGTAAAGCCTCGCCAACTTTTCGCGTGCGGCATACAATGGGTGGTTATCAAAAAAATGGGCAATAGAACAATCTGGACTTTCCAATTCTTCTTCGGTAAGGTGGTTGGGTTGATAGTTGAGGGTTTCTAGGAGAGTTTTCATAGGTAGGTGTTTTATGTAGTTAAAGTTGTCAGGCTGAGCGTAGTCGAAGCCATGTTAAATCTATATTATGGAGTCATATTTTTTACTTACTCAAACATAGTAAACTAAAATTAAAAAGTCAACATATATATTTACTTTTTATACGAATAATATTACCAGTTTGCTATATGGAAAAAATGACAACTGCGGCATTTAAACTTAAACTAGCTAAACGCATTAGAGAGCTGAGAATCAAGGAGAAGCTTACCCAAGCAGAACTTGCGCTAAAGATTGGTTTTAAGGATAAGCAGATTGTAAACAACTATGAAATCAATGGAGCAAACCCAACCGCTTATAATTTAGTCTTGATTGCGAAAGCGCTGAATGTGGGGGTTGGAGAGTTGTTGGATATTTAGGAATCAAATTATGAATATAGGTAAATGTACTGTCTCATAAAGAATTCTCTTCAAAAATTAACTAGTTACTAATTAAAAATTGTAAATTACAATTAAAATAATAGTGAGCTCTCAAATGCTTTTATAAGTAGCCGCGTTATTTAATTAGTTACTTATGAACATAACGAGATTTGAAGCTAAAGCTGTTAACGGCTACCTTGACTTTAATATATATTTTAATGAATCTATTACTTTCCTAATTGGAATTAATGGCTCGGGAAAAACAACGGCGATAAAACTAATTTTAGGTTTATTAAGTCCGAGTTGGATTAATTTAACACAAATTAAATATGTGTATGCCGAAGTAGAGTGTAAATTTAACAATGATAATTTTACTATAAGAGCAGAAAGAACTGAAACTGATAAAATTAAACTTAGCCTAACTTATAAAGATAATATAAAGAAATCTCTCTCAAGTCTAGTTAAATCTCAAGATATCTCTTTGGCTCAGTCAAATGAAATTAATAGGTTTGAGATGAGAAGCCTAATTAATAGATATGCCAGATTTGAAGCGCATTTTATTGATTTGGAAGTCGTAAAGGCCATTAGAGATTTGAATTCCCCTGTTTTTCTTGGTTTAGATCGCAGAATACATGAAGGTTCCGAGATTGATTTAATTAGCATGGACTCTTTCATGAAGGAAAGAGACTATACTGATGACATAAAAGGGAATCTATATGAAAGTCTTATTGAGGTAGAAAATCTTATAAAAAATAGTTTTTTAGAATATTCAGAAAAACAAACAAAAATTGGCAACACATTGAAAAATAATATTATTTATTCTTCTTTTGATGTTATCAAAACTAACGACTCTCACATTGGATTTTTAAATCAAACGAATAAAAATCTCGAAACTAGAAAGCAACGTATAATTGAAGCATCAAGAAACTTTGATATACCCGACCTCGAGGAAAAAATACTGAATTATTTTGAGGAACTTAAAAGGATAGAAGATATTTTGAAAAAAAGTTCAATTAGGCAAACAAAACTTCAAAAAGAGGAAGAAATGAGAACCATGCAACAATGGTTTATAAATAGTCCTCAACTACAAAGAATTGACAAAATTATTTCATTATATGAGGACGCTCAAAATGAGATCGTTAAAGAATTTCAAGCATTTTTTAAATTTGAAATTCTAACAAATAGATATTTTAAAGATAATAATAAAAGATTAAAAATTAAAAAAAATGGTGATATAGAAATCGAACTTCCTAATACTGGGCCAACAAGCATCTTTAAGCTATCATCTGGTGAAAAACAAATAATCGTTATGCTTGCTCAATTAATATTTGGCAAAAGAAGACAGATATTCATAATTGACGAACCAGAATTGAGCCTACATTTAGGTTGGCAGGAAATATTTACCGACACCATTAAAGAGGCAAGTCCGCAAACACAATTTATTCTCGCGACACACTCGCCAAGCATAATTGGAAGAATAGAAAATGAAATCTACTGTGTGGATCTTACATCAAATAATGGAAATGATTAGATATAAAGACTTTGTGTTGCCCACTGTATCATTATTCTTTAGGTCCAAAAGTGATGTAGATATTTTCATCGAAGACTCCAATGACGAAGAATTTTATAAAACTCTTTTTCAAAGATTACTTGATGGTAAAAGAATAAATAAAATAATCAGCTGTAAATGTAAAACAGAATTAATAATAGCTTGCGAAAATGATCAAACGGATAGAAAGCGCAAGAGAATATATATAACTGATGGTGATTTAGATCTGTTATTTGACAACAATAGAAAGGATTTGAAATTCTTGTATGTTTTAGAGAGATATTGTATTGAAAATTTTTTAATAGATGAACAAGGTATAATCGATACCCTTTATGATAATGTTGTTTTAAATAAAGAGGTTATCAAAAAGCAATTGGGCCTGGAAAATTGGCTTAAGAGCATTTCTCATGTTCTAATTGAATTATTCTTTCATTACTCTATCACACATGAATATAAATTAGGAACTAAAACAGTTTCAAATTCTGTTGGGTCATTTTGTAAGCAATCGAAATCAATAAGTGTTTTGGATTTAGAAAAGGTAGAGTTTAAAATTCAAGAATTGAGATCTGAAATAATAGCGTCAATCGGGGAAGACCTATACAACGAATCGTTATATAACAAACGACAAAAGTGGCCCTCTAACGTCAAGACATTGATTACAATTGTATCAGCGAAAGACTATATATTGCCCCTGCTCACATTTAGATTTAAAAAATTAAAGGGGAAAGAGTCTTACAACTTGAAATGGGAATCCCTAAGACTAAGGCTTGCCAATACCTGTGATCTAACTTCCCTAACAGAAGTCAAGAAAACCATATTGTTAGCTTAGTAAATTATCTAGATCTAATTTGGGTCAAAATTGGATTATAAGAAATAAATTATTCTTTTTTCGTTAATACAAAGTATAAATCAACTGTGTTATTAATGTTAGTTAAAATGATATAGGTTAGTAGAAAAGTATCTAATCCAAAAAAAATCTTTCCCAGGATAGAACCTATTTCAAAAAAGAATGGATAGAACAAATTAAAAATTAATAAAATGCTCTCAATTAGGATAATGTAAACTGTTCTAATTAGAAGCATTTTAAAAATACTTACAGGCCTCCCATTTAATACATAATCTGTATCAACTCTTTTTATTTCTTCGACATTAGGGTTGGAAACTGTGATTAACAAAGTAAACATTGCTACAGTAAATCCTACAAGCAGACTTAAAACACTGACAGAATTATTTATAAATTGTTTTATTAGATCTATGAATGACAATTTATCAGGAATACAAAAAACACCCGCACAGACAAATATTGATAATAAAGAATTTATTATCCATGACCTGCTACTGGATGTTTTAAAATAATCTAGAAAAACCAATAACCACATATTATTCCAATTCTTTAGTAAATGCTTTTAATGCACTGATCATTTCTATTGTTTGAACTTCTCCTGTTAAAGGATTAATATTTACATCAATACTATCAGTCAATTCCATAAACGAGGTGTCTAAAGCGACTTCTGTACCATTTTTGTCTTTACCTTCAATTCTTTACTTTTGATATGGTATCGTTCTTTTTAGCTGAAAATGCGTTCCAGAAATCAATTGCAGTCTCCTTTATATTTTCACTTTGCTTTGCTTTAACTGTCAACTCCAAATCTCGCTGAAGATTAGATGTTCTATTAGCAAAATTTAAACAGGCGCTCCCTAGTAATTTTTTATCAAAATATACCTTAGCAACCTTTATGCGCTCCATAGAATTTATTTGAAGCAAGAAATCTTTTCTTCCAATTTTAAAAAATTCAACTGTAAAACCTTTCTTTTTACCCTTTGCTATCAAAAATTTCTTAGTGAAAACATTTATATATTCAATAATTTGATTAACCGAAACCCCATTGCCGTTTGTTTCAACTATAAGAAACAAGTCATTTTTTGTTAACTTAAATGCAAAGTGCGTTTTCTCAACATCACCTTCAGATAGTTTTTTAGGACTTGGTCTTTCGTCCCCAGTATCTCTATCTATTAGGTTTGGCCTAAAGGTATGTCTAGCGCTTTTAAATAAACCTGATAAGGTTGTATTCCCTTCATTATCCTTTTCTATTTTAGCAGATTGCAATAGGCAAAATTTGTCTTCTTTCATTTCAAAATGCTTTGCCTTTTTATTCAACTTCTGAATATAAGTTATAATATCTGAAATCTCAGAAAAAATAGTTATTTCCCCATCTAACCATTTTCTTTTATGGACCGTATTGAACGAAACTTTTCTTGTCTTTGTCATGAGAGTTAATTTTTATAGAGCAATTTCTTTTAAATTTAACTTAAAGTATCCATCATTCCTAAAATTTAGAGATTATGAATATTCAATAGTTAACTATTTTAATCACTAAGATAAAACCCCCTCTCTCTTAATTTTTACGTGAAACCATAATTGAGGATTCTTGCTAGTTGATTTCGAAATTTGGCCACATTTAACATGTAAGTTTGCATGAAATATCAAAATAATTATATCTTTCTATGGGTTACCTCATTGCCCATCATCAATACCCATCCTCTTTAGCAACCCTCCAAAAGTATGCTGATTTTAAAACAGCAGATTTCCCTCAGTTTTTAAAACTTTTCATTCATAAGCAAGCTCATCATCAACCTTCCCCAAACAACCCATCCCACCAACTGTTATCCTTCCATGCAAACCACCCCAACCTCTCACCTTCAAAAAACCTTCCGCATCATCCTTGGCCTATTTATGATCTTTGCTGGCATTGGTCATCTCACCTTACAACGGGTGGAGTTTCAGTCGCAGGTGCCAGATTGGGTTCCTTTTAGTAAGGATTTTATTGTAATCAGTTCGGGAATTTTAGAAATAGCTTTAGGCTTGGCACTTATTTTTTGGATCAAACAACGAAGAGCCATGGGTATTGCATTGGCCGTCTTTTTTCTACTGGTTTTCCCGGGTAACATTGCGCAATATAGGGAGCATCGTGACGCTTTTGGTTTGGATACTGATGGCAAGCGATTGGCACGGCTGTTCTTTCAGCCTGTACTGGTTATTTGGGCCCTGTGGAGTACTGGTTTTTTTAAAAGCTCTAAACGGGTATAATTTATAATTAACCACCTTAGATACCTAAGGTGCCTTAGAACGGGACGTACACTGGGGTTTCTAAGGCGTCTTAGGTGGTGAATTTATGGCGCCCGACTTCCCGACTTTCCGACCTTTAAACATTCCAACCTTTCAACCTCCACTATACCTCTCCCAAGTTTCCACCTTTGCCTTCTGCCTTTCCATATACGCATCTGCAATTACCTCTGCAGAACTTTTGCCTTCGGTGTTTTCTAGCAGTTCTTTGAGTTTGTATTGATCTACATCGGCACGATATAAAATCTGGAGCAGTTTGGGGAAATCGTCGTCAATCATGTAGGCAAAGACATTCACCAGTGCCTCACGGAGTTGCGATTCGGTTAGCGATTCAGGAACATCAAAGTGTTTAGAAACCAGTTTAAGGAGTGAGGCAGAATCGGTCATGTTGGAACAGATAAGGGGATAACACCATTGGTTCGCGTTCTTGCAAAAGTAATCAATTTCAACTTACATACTGTTTTGGAAAGCATCGTTTTTAACCATCGCTTTCTTCTTTTAGCGTTCCTAGTACCTCTAGCGAAAAATCGTTAAACTGCCAGAAATTGCTTTACAACCATTATTAATGCTTAACATATAGTAATAGGTTCCAATGGCTAGTCGATGTCCATTTGCCATCCCATTAAAATCATTTTTATAATTAACAGATTCATAAACTTTTGCCCCGTTCCGATTAAATAAAGTGACGCTCATTTTTGGATAGGCCTCGGCACCGCTAATTACCCAGTTATCGTTTACCCCATCCCCATTGGGCGTAAACGAATTAGGAATTTGAACCGAACTATAACCAACCGTTATTTTCACCTCTTTCCTGGTGCTTTCGCAATTGCCAACATATTGAGTTACAAAATAACTTCTATCCCCGTTCACATTTACAGCAAACCTGCCCAATGCTTGTTCGTCTATTGGAACCTGACTATTGGGTGTGTCGTATAGTCTGTATCCATATTGTGGGGTAACATTCGCAACATTGAGCACAATATTTCCCGGCCCACAGATTTCTAAATTTTTTATGGATGGTTCTGCAATGGCGCGATCCTGGTTGGCAACCGTGTAACTAGCAGTGGTATGGCAGTTTACCCCATCCGTAATCGATAGTTGGTAAGTGCTTGCGGTTAGCCCTGTTAGTTCTAAATTTGTGCCCATAACTGTTCCCACGCTGTTAGTCCATTGATAGCCAAATGGCGTCTTACCTGTAACCAAGAGACCCGTTATCTTTCCCTCGCCTACGTTACAATGATCTGGAATAACTTGAACACCTGCATCGTCCAATGCCAATTCGGGCTCCCTGGCTACGCTGTAAGTTCCTATCAGTTTCTCACATTGATTGGCATCCGCTCCGTACAGCTGATAGGTTCCTTCACTTAGGTTGGTTAAGCTATTACCATT
Source organism: Pedobacter sp. NO84 (assembly GCF_059703915.1). Classification (NCBI taxonomy): domain Bacteria; kingdom Pseudomonadati; phylum Bacteroidota; class Sphingobacteriia; order Sphingobacteriales; family Sphingobacteriaceae; genus Pedobacter; species Pedobacter sp. NO84. The sequence goes on along the minus strand of NZ_AP046575.1, from coordinate 895,946 downwards.
TGTACCAACGGTTTGGCCTGAGCTTAAGCTAAGCCAACGATAAGTAATTGGAAGTTGCCCATTAAAAGTTAGCGTAATTGAGCCATTGTTTAGGTTACAACTGGCATTAACCACCTGATTTTGTGGAGTACCATAATCGGTAGTATTCTGCACATCTGGAATTACGTATATTTTGCTTTTCTTATCGCAAGAGGCGTTATAGGCCACCAAATAATAGCTTCCGGCAGCTACATTATCCAGCACTGCGGTAGTTGTTGTGGCAACCAAGTTGTTCGAAATATCAAACCAATCGTAAGTAGTTGCTCCAGTAACCGTGACGCCCGTAATTCCTCCATTTTTATTGCCACATGTAGCTGGTTTTACTGATCCGATATCATTGAGCACAATTCCATTAATTTCTGCGATGGTAATGGCCGGTGTGCTTATCGATCCACATGTCGAGTTATCGCTCACTTCTAGTGTATAGCTACCTGCAGGTTGATTGGTTAAGTTTATCGTGTTGCCCACCTGCACACCTTGTGCGTTCTTCCATTTGTATACTAAATTTCCTGTTCCTGTAGCCGTTATGCCCGTAATGGCTCCTGTATTGTTTTTACAACTTGATGCCGTTACCACTAAGCCACTTTCATTTAAGTTCGGCCCGGAAGTGTTCTGTAAAACCACGGGGCCATAGGTTTCTACACAGCTATTATTGGCACTGCTAACCGAAAGCGTATAGCTTCCTGCTTTGATGTTAACCAGATCTAAACTTTGGCCAACTTCATTACTTCCAGCGTCTGTCCAACTATACTTAAGCACACCAACATTGCTTACAGTGGTTATTCCTTTAATTGAACCACTTGGATTTCCGCAAGATGGATTTACTCTGACTACATTTGCAGCATTTAATGTAAAGCTTTTGCGTACCTCAAAAAAGGAAGTTTCTGTATTGCAGTCGCCCCCATAAGCCTTTAATTTATATTTTCCTGGAGGAACGTTAAGCAAGTCGGCAGTATTACCAACCACATTACCTTGCTCATCAAACCATTGCACATTGGAAGCGTTTGAAGGTACCGCCCCTGTTATAGAGCCGGTATTTGTGCATGTATAGGAAATTTTAATATTGCTTACATCAATCAATACACGAGTAAACTCGGAAGTAAAATTATCTAGTGTGGCAGAAGCAATTACTGTTCTCGGATTAATGGGCCCATCGTATTGCCAATTACCTGCGGCATCACTAGTGGTACTTCCAAAGTAAGTTTCTGGCGAGCAAGTACCACACGCATCGCTATAAAACAGCTCGATCGTAGCGTTCGGCGTTGACGTCCCCTTAATAAATGTTGTTGAGAAGCCTGAGATTTTTACAAAGGGGTAAGGTCGTGTACCAAAGGTGTCAAATATCATGGGGTAGGCCCCGACCGTACAAAAAAAACTATTTTTACTGACTATAGCCTTAGAAAAGGGCCAAATTTGCACTGGTTTGCAATTGGCGATGTAATTGGCGTCTTCGGTGGCTCCTCCAATTAATACATTATCTGCCCAATACACAAAAATTCCCGTAGGCAGGGGCAATTTTATATTCAACGTCCTGTCTGTTCCAACATAATTGCGTTTAATATTTACTTGATAGCCATTATTTAAAATATTAATTCCATAGCCATTGCTTGTTATCACATTATCTTCAATGTCGACCAGATTTTTCCCGCCAGGGTTAACTGTAGACATGTTTAGACCAGTTGAGCCGGCAATTTTCTGGGTTCCCGCCAGGTTGGTCCCGATTTTATTGTACCTTATCTTAATTGTAGCAGGAAGCGTGTATATATTATCGTTAGGATTGTTATTAGTTAAGGTGTTAGCCTGGTAAATCGACAATCCTTTTGGAAACAAATTGCCTTCATTTAAATTGCCACCGATATTTACTTGTCCGTAGGTAAATGCGATTCCTGTTTCTCTTGCCACGAGGGCAGAAAGAGTAATTCCATCGGCTTCAATACCCACAAAATTCCCTTTTAGGGTTAGGTTTTCTCCGTAGTATTGAATTTGTCCTCCAGTTAAATGAACGTTAATCCCAATATCATAATTAAATCCACTGATTACGTTTCCTTTTCCTGCAGCACCAATGGTGATGTTTTTACTGCTCCTTATTGCAATGCCCTGCCAATAATTGCTATTGGCATTGCCGGGATAGGGCCTTATATTCTTGATGTAAAGCCCAAAAATGGCCACATCTTGTACCTGCACCAAAGCTAACCCATAAAATGTAGGTTGGGCATCAAAATTGGGAAGCAATTGAACACGTGCCGTACTTAGCCCAAACACAGTTCCTGGCTGGGTAGAGGCATCGATGGTTATATTTGAGGTTACATCTGGGAGCTGACTTAGCAAGGTAATTGTCCTACCGGCTTCACTCAAATCAGGTAAATTAAAATTGATAACATCTGCATCCGTAGTACCGTTTGCAGCAGCTAATGTTAGTGCTTCACGTAAAGTTCCTGTTCCAGCATCCGCATTGGTGGTTACTGTAAAAACACTAGCACTAGCCCATAACGCCAGTAGCTGAAATAAAATAAGAAGCGAGATACGTTTAATAATCTTAGGCATTAATAAAGGATGTGATAGCTAACATACGAAATAGCGGAAACAATTTTCATTTTTACACCATCTTAGATATGTACGAACATTTTAGTAGAATTTTTAGTTTTTTAACCACCTAAGGGTGCTTAGAAACCTAAGAAATAAAATAGCTTATTCTTAGCATACTTAGGTTTCTGAGGTGGTGAAAAAATGTTTAACCACCTAAGGATGCTTAGAAACCTAAGAAATAAACTTAGCTCATTCTTAGCATACTTAGGTTTCTGAGGTGGTGAAAAATAATTAAACCCATTTAATCTCCTGACAAAGTTCAATAAGCACCCCATTCGTATCCTTCGGGTGCACAAAACAAACCATCTTATTATCCGCCCCTTTTTTAGGCGATTCGCTGAGGAGTACAAACCCTTCTTTGTGCAAACGTTCCATTTCTTCGATAATGTCATCCACCAAGAAAGCAATGTGGTGGATCCCCTCTCCTTTTCGCTCTATAAATTTCGCGATCGGACTGTCTGGTGAAGTGGCTTCAAGCAATTCAACTTTGTTTTCGCCAGTCTTAAAAAAAGCTGTTGAAACATATTCTGAGGCTACTTGCTCGGTTTTATAACAATCCGTATTGAGCAAGCGTTGATAAATATCTATCGAGTTGTTGAGATTTTTTACGGCAATGCCAATATGTTCTATCTTATTCATGGGGTAAAAGGTTATAGTAATGTAAAAATGCGTGTTTTATCTGTAGGTTCATAGGTATTATCTATAATTGTTAGGGATTTTTTTTCTTATCTTTGTGAAAGCGTAGAGCGCAGGGCGTGGAGCGGTAAGCGTGCAGAACGCCAAACGCATCACGCCAAACAAAAAGTTAACCAGTCTCCGCAGGAGATTATAAAAAGTAACTATCGTAATGGAACTTCCAATTTACTTAGATAATAATGCCACCACACCACTTGATCCTCGAGTGTTAGAAGCTATGTTGCCGTATTTTACCAGCAAATTTGGTAATGCAGCGAGCCGAAATCATGCTTTTGGATGGGTAGCTGAAGAAGGTGTAGACTACGCCCGTGAGCAAGTGGCGAAATTAATTGGTTGTACAGAAAAAGAAATCATTTTTACCTCTGGCGCTACAGAAGCTGATAATTTAGGAATTAAAGGCGTTTATGAAATGTATGCAGAAAAAGGTAATCACATTATAACAGCCACTACAGAACATAAAGCCGTTTTAGATACCTGCAAGCACTTAGAAAAACAGGGAGCAAAAGTTACTTATCTAAAGGTTAAAGAAGATGGTCTGATAGATCTTGCTGAGCTTAAAGCTGCGCTTACTCCCCAAACCATCTTGGTTTGTATCATGTATGGCAACAACGAGATTGGCGTAGTACAGCCTGTCAAAGAAATTGCTGCACTTGCGCACGCTCATGGTGCATTGTTTATGACAGATGCTACACAGGCAGTTGGTAAAATTCCTGTTGATGTAAATGCTGATGGAATTGATCTAATGGCTTTTAGTGCACACAAAATGTATGGTCCGAAAGGCGTTGGTGCTCTTTACGTTCGTAGAAAAAACCCTAGGGTTAAAGTTACTTCGCAAATGGATGGCGGCGGTCACGAACGTGGCATGCGCTCTGGCACCTTAAACGTACCAGGAATTGTAGGTTTAGGTAAAGCTTGCGAACTATGTCGTTTAGAGATGGATGAAGAAGCTATTCGTTTATCCGCATTGCGTGATAAATTGGAAGCTGCCTTAACTACCATGGAAGAAAGTTATGTAAATGGTAACCGCGAACACCGCTTACCACATGTAGCCAATATTTCTTTCAAATATGTAGAAGGTGAGGGATTGATGATGGCGATGAAAGATTTGGCCGTATCTTCTGGATCAGCTTGTACATCAGCTTCGCTAGAACCAAGTTATGTGTTAAAAAGTTTAGGTCTATCTGATGATTTGGCACACTCTTCGATCCGCTTTGGATTAGGAAGATTTACTACCGAAGAAGAAGTAGATTATGCAATAGAAAATACCAAAAAAGCGGTTAACCATTTAAGAGACCTATCTCCCCTTTGGGAAATGTTTAAGGATGGTATCGATTTGAGTAAGATTGAGTGGGCAGAGCACTAGGCGCTAAGCGTAAGGCGTTTTGCGATAGGCGTTCAGATCGCCAAACACTTAACGCCAGACGCGAAACAAATTAAATGAATTCATCTCCTTAGGAGATTTAAATAAACAAAGAAATGGCATATTCAGAAAAAGTAATGGAACACTATACCAACCCTCGTAATGTTGGTACATTAAATAAAGACAGCAAATCTGTTGGTACAGGTTTAGTTGGTGCGCCTGAGTGTGGCGATGTGATGCGTTTGCAGATTGAAGTAAACGATCAAAATATTATTACTGATGCTAAATTTAAAACATTTGGTTGCGGTTCGGCAATTGCTTCTTCATCTTTAGCTACAGAATGGCTAAAAGGAAAATCAATTGATGAGGCCTTAACCATTGATAATATGGACATTGTTGAAGAGCTGGCCTTACCGCCGGTTAAAATCCACTGTTCTGTATTAGCAGAAGATGCAATTAAATCAGCTATTAACGATTATAGAGTTAAAAATGGTTTAGAGGCATTCGAATTGGCGAAATCGCACCACTAAACGATAAGCGGAGGGCGATAAGCGTTAAGCGAGCAAAACGCCAAACGCCAAACGCCTAACAAATTACGACTATGATAACTATTACCGACAAAGCAAAAAGCAAAATAGATCACCTGATGCAGGATTCGCAACTGGGTTCTGACTATTTTTTACGGGTTTCTGTAAAAGGTGGAGGTTGCTCTGGTTTATCATATAATTTAGATTTTGATAACGAGGAGAAAAAAGGGGATCAGTTTTTCGAAGATCGTGGCATTAAAATAGCCCTAGATATGAAATCTTTCCTTTACCTAGCGGGCACTGAACTAGATTTTACCGATGGCCTAAATGGCAAAGGTTTTGCTTTTAATAATCCAAACGCCAGTCGCTCTTGTGGCTGTGGCGAAAGTTTTTCTGTTTAATTTTACCGGTCTGTATTTAAATCCCGACCAACAAGAAGTCTCGCAATATGCGGGACTTTTTTTGTTAAACCACCTAAGGTTGCTAAGAAAGCTAAGACAATACCTTAGAAAAAACCCTAGTTGGTATTTTTTGGAGCGCGGCGCATAATTTTACCATCTAAGGCATCTTAGAAACATCTAAGATTTAGATACGCTAAGATGTAACTTAGATGTCTAAGATGGTGAAAAAAAATATATGCCATGCCCTTAGGTTTCTAAGCCGCCTAAGGTGGTGAAAATTCAAATGAATCTACGTGGTGAAATTTTTCTTATTTTTGTACCTTGCAATCAAAACACCAAATATTAGCTCATGGTATCATTTAATGAATTTTCTACAGTCCCGAGTTTATTGCGCAACGTAGTAGAAAACATCCATAAACCAGAAGAAACATTCTTAATTCATAAAAAAGGATCCACTTGGGAGGAAATTTCCTTTGCGGCTACCTTGCTAAAGGCTGATTCGATATCGGCCTTCTTTCTGGAAAAAGGAATTGCCAAGGGCGATAGATTGGGATTAATGATCGAAAATTCTCCAGAATATGTGTATTTCGATCAGGGTATCCAGCAGATTGGCGTAATCAACACTTCCATCTACCCTACCCTTTCAGAACATGAAGTTGAATATATCATCAACGATTCGGGCATTAAAGCTTTACTGGTAGGCAATCCCTTTCTCCTAAAGAAAATCTTAAAGATCGCAGCCGGTTGTCAAGAACTGAAATATATCATCCCAGCATTTGAGGGTTACGAAAAAGTTGCTGTTCCTGCGGGTTTGGCTATTGAAATTATTCCTTTTTCAACTTTGTTAGAAAAAACGGTAAGTGCTGAGGAACAACATGCCATTAATCAGCGCCGGAGAGAAGTTTTACCAAGTGATATTTCCTCCTTAATTTATACCTCCGGCACCACGGGAACGCCCAAAGGAGTGGTATTAACGCATAATAACTTTGTTAAAAATGTAGAAGTATGTTTACAACAGATCCCTGTGATTGATGAAACTGAAACTTTTCTTTCATTTTTACCCTTATCACATGTTTTTGAACGTACCGCAACCTATCATGTTTGCTGTGCACAAGGTTGTAAAATGGCCTTTGCACAGAGCTTAGAATTATTGGCCAAAAATATGGGCGAAGTTAGGCCTACGGTAATGTCTTGCGTACCGAGGTTGTTAGAACGGATCCACGACAAAGCGATCAAATCTGGAACAGCGGAGGGCGGATTAAAAGCGAAAATATTTACCTGGGCAGTAGAAACGGGTAAAAATTATCGCCATGCGAAAGAAGCAGGTAAAAATCCTGGTTTGATCCTGGCGGGAAAAAAGGCAGTGGCCGAAAAATTAGTGTTTAGTAAAATTAAAGAAAAAACCGGGGGAAGGTTAAAATTCATGCTTTCGGGCGGAGCCGCGCTTCCACGCAATGTGGGCGAGTTTTTTGGGGACCTCGGCATTAAAGTCCTTGAGGGTTTTGGCCTAACAGAAACTTCGCCCGTGATGTCGGTAACTGAATATCACCGTCAGGTTTATGGTACCGTGGGGAGGGTTATACCGGGTATCGAGGTCGGGATCCAAGATGTAGAAACCAAGGAGATGATCAACATTCAGACCCACGATACATTTAACGAAGATTTTGAATGTGCCGAAGGCGAAGTGATCGTACGTGGGCATTGCGTAATGAAAGGCTATTTTAACAAGCCCGCCGAAACCGCTGAAGCCATAGATCGGGATAGATGGTTCCATACTGGTGATATTGGTCGTTTTTACAAAGGCAACCTGCAAATTACCGATCGTTTAAAAAACATGATCGTGAATGCGTACGGCAAAAACGTATACCCCACCCCAGTAGAAAACATCTATTTGAAAAGTCCAAAGATCGACCAGTTGTTTTTAATTGGCGATAAACGAGAGTATATCACGGCGATTATTATTCCTAACAAAGAAACTCTACAAGAAACATTCAACCTTAAGGAATCTTTCTTTCAAGAAGGCGATAATTTTATAGAAAATCAGGAGATTAAAGACTGGTTTGAAAAAGACATCAAAAAAATATCAAATGAACTGGCCAAGTTCGAGCGGATTAAAAACTTCAAGATCAAGCGCAATCCGTTTAGCATCGATGATGGCGAAATTACCCCTACCCTTAAGGTTAAACGCCGGGTAGTAGAAAAGAAATACGCGGACGCGATTGATGCGATGTATTTGGATGGGGTTGAGGCGGAGTAGGTTCTTATGCCTTAACCACCTAAGGATGCTTAGAAAGCTAAGAACTTCAACGTACTTAGCAGGAGAATAGACAAAACATTTAATTTCTAAAAGATTTTAAACTAAGGAGAACTCAGGTGTCTTAGGTGGTGAAAATTCATTACTTTTGCAAAAAATACTATAAATGAGTACAGGATTATCAGAACAGGAAATTTTACGTCGCGATTCATTAAAACAATTGCGTGCGCTAGGCATCAATCCCTATCCTGCAGAAGCATATGAAATTAATGCTAATGCAGCAGACATTTTAGCTAATTACGAAAAAGATAAGACGGCCTACAAAACCATCAGCATTGCTGGAAGGATAATGGGCCGTAATATTATGGGAGCTGCTTCATTTGCCGAGCTACAAGACGCAACGGGCCGCATCCAAATCTATTTGAAACGTGATGAGCTTTGCCCTGGAGAAGATAAGACCTTATACAACACCGTATTCAAAAAATTATTGGATATCGGCGATTTTATTGGTATTGAAGGCTATGTATTTACTACCCAAACTGGAGAAATCTCCATTCATGTAACCAAGTTCACTGTGTTGAGCAAATCTTTGCGCCCCTTACCTATCGTAAAACGTGATGATGAGGGTAATGTTTACGACGGTTTTACGAATCCGGAGCTCCGTTACCGCATGCGCTATGTAGATTTAACGGTTAATCCTGATTACAAGCAGATTTTTATTAATAGATCTAAGGTAATTAATACCATGCGGAACTACTTCGATAGTCAGGGCTGGATGGAAGTTGAAACACCGATCTTACAAGCGGTTCACGGTGGCGCGGCTGCCCGTCCGTTTGCAACGCATCACAATACCTTAGATATGCCCTTGTTTCTTCGCATTGCGAATGAGCTATATCTAAAAAGATTAATTGTAGCTGGTTTTGATGGGGTTTACGAATTTGGTAAAATGTTCAGGAACGAAGGAATGGACCGTACCCATAATCCAGAATTTACGGCAATGGAAATCTATGTAGCCTATAAAGACTACATTTGGATGATGGGCATGGTAGAAGAATGCCTGGAAAAAATTGCAGTAACCATCCATAGTACTCCACTAGTTAAAGTTGGAGAACATGAAATTAATTTTGCTGGTCCGTACGAGAAATTAACGATGTACGAATCAATCCAAAAATACACTGGAATTGATGTTTCTGCCATGAGCGAAGAGGAGATCAAAAACACATGTAAAAGTTTAAACATAGAGATTGATGACTCCATGGGTCGCGGCAAACTGATCGATGAATTATTTAGCGAAAAAGTAGAAGCTAACCTGATCCAACCTACTTATATTACCGATTATCCACTGGAGATGACCCCGTTAGCCAAAAAACATCGCAGTAAAGAAGGTTTGGTAGAGCGTTTCGAACTATTTGTGAATGGTAAAGAAATCGCGAATGCCTATTCAGAATTAAATGATCCTATTGATCAGAAAGAACGTTTCGAAGATCAATTGAAGTTGGCAGACAGAGGGGATGAAGAGGCAATGGCCATGGATGATGATTTTGTACGTGCCTTAGAATATGGAATGCCGCCAACTTCTGGTTTAGGCATTGGGATAGATCGTTTGGTAATGTTAATGACTAACCAATCAACTATCCAAGAGGTATTGTTCTTCCCGCAGATGCGTGCCGAGAAAAAACAAAAGATAACTACGGATCAGGATTTTGTAAATGCAGGCGTTGCCGAAGAATGGGTTCAGGTAATCCGCAAGATGGGTTTCAATACGGTTGAAGACCTGAAGGCAGGAAACCCCAACAAGGTATTTAATGATTTGGGTGGGATGAGGAAAAAATTGAAGTTAGAATTAACTATGCCGAGCAAGGAAGAGGTAACGGCGTGGTTTAAGTCATCGGATGACTTGCCAAACGCTTAGCGCCGATCGCTATGCTTAGCACTTAACAAAAAGATAACATAACCATAAAGGCCAATCGTACACAAATACGGTTGGCCTTTTTTAATTTAGTGATCGGGCGACTAAAAGTCATCCGATTACCAATTATGAATAGTACGAGTTTAGAAATCACCGAAAAAGAATACTGCATCAAACTGAGCAAAGATGTATTCAAGCTATCACTGGTTCACCAATTGATAAAGCGTATCCAAGCAGAAGAGTTGTTTTTTAACCGGAAGAACGAAAATTGTGATGAAGATTTTGCAAGCAGAACTTCCTCAGAATACGAGGAAAATTTCGATTGTTTGGGGGATAAGTAATCTCGGAGTCCGGGAGTCGGAAAGTCCGAGAGTCCGAAGATTGAAGATACATTATCCGCAAATCTGGCGTTAATTATTGATACTATATAAACCTCCGACTTTCGGACTCTTAGATAAATTTCCCTCTAGCGAGAATACCTTACCTGCTGCTTATCCATCATTACCATTTGATCTTTCATTTGTTTGATCTGATCAGCCAGCAATTTATTTTTATCCGCTTTTTTAGCTTCGGTTAGGTACATTTGGGCTTCTCTTTTGTTCCGTTTGCCCATCGCAATTCCGGCTAAGCTTAATTTTGCTAATGCAACATTATGGTCCATATGCAGGCCTAAATTTAACGCTGCTTTGAAATATTTTTCTGATTTCATAGGAGCTTTTCTTGATTCGATTAAACCAATAAGCAAATTATAATAGCCGTGTTGAACGCGATTTAACTCTTTTTCGTAGTTTTTGATCCTGCCAATAAATTGTTCGGCCTTAGGCATATTATCCTTGCGTAAAAACCACTGGGTAATAAGCATATTCTCATTGTAGAAAAAAGTAATGAAGACGAAAATACTCAAAAACACGAGCAGTATCCCCCATCCCCAAAAACCGAAAATAAAAAGTGCAACTGCCGCACCCACAAAAGCAAAACCTATAATGAGACGTATAAAATTTGGCATAGAAATATAATATTTGTGCAAATATCGGTTTTAAATACCAAAAAATAGATTTAAAATTTATAATTTTATCTAATTAATTTATGATACTTCATGTTGAATTGATAAGTTAAACCCTATCGTTTTAACAAAAAATCGTACTAAATAATGGCAAGGCAAATGTTTTTAAACCATTGATGCTCTTATTAGTCTTAACCTAAACAATTTACCTAAATGAGAAATATATTAACCTTTATTATTCTATTATTTGCCATGAACGCAGGCGCACAAGAGCTAGACAAAAAAATTGAGGATCCGAACAGGCACAAACAAGTAATGATTAATGTATGCTCTAGAGAAGGGATTACTTCTTTTGCCGAATTCAAAGAAAGTTACGACCCTAATTATGCTTCCTATGTTCCTGATTCGACCTTACTTAAAAGTTTATCCAAAGCTTTAAAAGGGAAACAGATTACAATCGTACTTGGTACTTGGTGCGGTGACAGTAAATTTCAGGTTCCACACTTTTTAAAAATAATGGATGCCCTGAAAATCGAAGAGAATAAAATTAAGATTATTGCGGTTGATGGCACAAAACATGCCGAGAACGGGCTGATTGATAACCTTAAAATCACGAATGTACCCACCTTTATCTTCAATGATAAAAATGGAACTGAAGTAGCCAGAATAACTGAACATCCTACAGAAACACTTGAAAAAGATATGCTTAAGCTATTAACGGCAACATCGTTGAGCAAAAGCAAATAAGATGGCGGCACTAGAACCAGGCTGGTTAACGGTATTGGGCAGTGAGCTCGAAAAACCTTATATGAAAGAACTGAAATCCTTTTTGCTCGAAGAGAAGCAGAAAGGATTTACTGTTTATCCCAAAAACGCAGAGATCTTTAACGCATTCAATCACACCCCTTTTGATGAGGTTAAAGTGGTTATTCTAGGTCAGGATCCTTACCACGGTCAAGGTCAGGCCCACGGACTTTCGTTTTCGGTGCAAAAAGGGATCACTATCCCCCCCTCTTTAAAAAACATGTACAAAGAATTAGCCGAAGAATTTACCGATTTTAAAATGCCCTCACATGGTAACCTAACTTCTTGGGCAGATCAAGGTGTACTGTTATTAAATGCTACTCTTACGGTGCGTGCGCATGAGGCAGGCTCTCACCAAAACAAAGGCTGGGAGCAATTTACTGATCATGTAATCGCTACCCTGTCTGAAAAGAAAAAAGGAATAGTATTTCTACTTTGGGGCAGATACGCACAGCAGAAAGAAAGTTTAATCGATACAAACAAACATTTCGTGCTAAAAGCAGCCCACCCCTCACCCTTTTCGGCCTATAATGGTTTCTTTGGAAGCAACCACTTTAAAAAAACGAATGAAATCTTGGAGAAAGAAGGGTTGGGGAAGATTGATTGGCAAATCCCGGGGTAAGCTCAGTGTTTTCACCACCTGAGAAAGCTAAGAAACCTAAGCTAAAAGTTAAAGCAGACAGATAATATTCCCCATCTAAAAAAATTTTAATCCTTCTAAACGGTCAAAATATCGCTTTTACTGAACATTTTATTCGTATAAAGTACAAATTATCACAAATTCGTTTTTGAAGAGGTGTAGTGCTAAATTTAAAAATGATCAACAAAAGTTTTATTGATAATTAGAATATCAAATCACCGGAGCATGTATAGAAGTCCATAAAAAATTAGGGCCTGGGTTGTTAGAGAGTACATACCAAAAATGCTTGAAGAAAGAACTTGAAATACGAGGAATAAATTTTGTTGCCGAAAAGATAATTCCTCTAAATTATAAGGGAATTATTTTAAACAGCGATTTAAGAGCAGATTTTTATGTGGAAAATTGCATTATTCTAGAAATTAAAGCAGTAGAATGTTTGCTTCCTGTTCATGAGGCTCAAGTATTAACTTATATGAAAATGTTGAATGCACCTAAAGGTTTATTGATAAACTTTAATTGCACGAATATCGTTCAACATGGGAAAAAACCCTTAGTGAATGAATTCTTCTATCTTCTAAAATAACTTTAGCTTATTCTAAGGTTTCTAAGCATCCTAAGGTGGTGAATCAATTAATACGCTAACGGCACAATAGGCTCTTTCTTCGTAGTAGACATAATCATCATCGTTTGAAATGTTTTAACCACAGAAATCTTGCTGATCTTATCCATGATTAAACGCTCGTAAGATTTGATGTCATTTACGTAAACTTTTAATAGAAAGTCGGCCTGGCCAGTTACATGATGGCACTCGGTGATTTCTTTGATCTGGTTCACTTCGTCCAAAAAGATCTGAATAGTATTGTTTTTATGAAAGTCTAATTGAACCTGAATAAATGTCTTTATTCCTAAACCCAACTTCTCCTCATCAACCAAGGCATGGTAACTTTTAATGTAACCAGACATCTCCAATTTACGTACCCTCTCTAAGGTTGGGGCGGGCGATAAGCCAATCTCCTGGGATAAAAGCAAGTTGGTTATCCTACCATTTTCTTGTAATAGTTTGAGAATTTTAAAATCAATTTTATCTAGTTCTGCAGCCATAGTGTTGATGATTGTTCCCAAAGGTAGCATACTGAGTGCTCTTTGCCAAATATAATTCTACAAAATAGAACTAAAAATACTTTTTATTTTACAAAATAATTTTTAGATTTGTCTAAATTTAAAATTAGACCAACAAAAATGCAATCTTATACAGAGGAGAATTACCTAAAAATAATTTATCATTTATCTGAAGTAAGCAATCCCGTTCAAACTAACGCAATTGCAGAGCGCATTCAAACCAAAGCGGCTTCGGTAACTGATATGCTAAAAAAGCTTTCAGACAAAGAACTTGTTGATTATGTAAAGTATCAAGGGGTTACTTTAACAGAAAAAGGAAAACTATCAGCAATTAATATTGTTAGGAAGCATCGTTTATGGGAAGTTTTTTTGGTAGAAAAACTCAATTTCAAATGGGATGAGGTGCATGATGTAGCGGAGGAGTTGGAGCATATAAAATCAACTCTTTTGGTTGAGCGACTGGACGAGTTTTTAGACTTCCCAAAGGTTGATCCTCACGGAGATCTTATTCCCGACCAATATGGAAATTTTGCTAACCTCTCTTTTGTGAAGCTAAGTAAGCTTAAGGTTAAGGATAAAGGAACGATTACAGGGGTTAGCGAGCACTCCTCTCCCTTTTTAAAGCACTTGGAGCGATTGGGTCTAACATTGGGCAAAAAAATAATCATAGCAGAAATCATCGATTTTGATGGTTCGGTCGAATTATTAATCGACGAAAAAAGAGTAAATATTAGTAGAGAAGTTGCCACACACATTTTAATAAGCAAGTAAAACATGGAAAAACAATCACTTAGTGAGGTTCATAAAAGCATTGCAACAGATAAACGAAAGGGTTGGAAAAGAATCTTAGCCTTTATCGGCCCTGCTTATTTGGTAAGTGTGGGTTACATGGATCCAGGAAACTGGGCTACGGATATTGCCGGGGGAAGTAAATTTGGATATCAGCTGATCTGGATTTTATTAATGTCGAACCTCATTGCGCTTTTATTGCAATCGCTAAGTGCCCGATTAGGTATTGTTAGAGGTCTTGATCTGGCACAAGCATCTAGAAATGCATATCCAAAATGGGTAAATTTTCCGTTATTTATTTTGGCGCAAACAGCTATCGTTGCTTGCGATCTGGCCGAAATTATCGGAATGGCGATTGGTTTAAATCTGCTATTTGGATTGCCATTGATCTGGGGAATTTCAATTACCATATTTGATACCGTATTGCTTTTGTTCCTGCTTAATAAAGGGATGCGCAAAATGGAGGCATTTATTGTTTCGATGGTGTTTATTGTTGGAATAGCTTTTTTGGCCGAAATGTTTATCGTGCAACCCGTATTTCATGAAGTAATCAGGGGTTTTGAACCTTCCATGTTATCTGGAGAGGCACTGTATATTGCTATTGGTATTATCGGGGCTACCGTGATGCCGCATAACCTTTACCTCCACTCGTCTTTAGTGCAGACCAGAAAATTTGATCGGGATAAAAAAGGGATTCTTGAAGCTATTAAATTTAACTTTATCGATACTGCAGTGGCACTAAACCTTGCCTTCTTTGTTAATGCAGCTATATTAATACTCGCTGCTGCTGCATTTTTTAAAAATGGATTTCATGAAGTTGCCGAAATACAGGATGCTTACCGGCTACTCACTAACATTTTCGGAGATATTGCACCAAAACTATTTGCAATAGCGCTGATTGCTGCCGGACAAAGTTCTACGGTAACCGGCACATTAGCCGGACAGATCATTATGGAGGGGCATTTAAATTTAAGGATCCAGCCATGGCTACGACGGTTACTTACGCGTTTGCTCGCAATAATTCCTGCATTTTGTACCATTTTGTTTTTTGGGGGCGAAGGCGCTCTAGGAGGTTTACTGATATTAAGTCAGGTGGTGTTAAGTTTACAGCTTGGGTTTGCCATCATTCCCTTAATCCATCTTACCTCTGATAAAAAAGAGATGAAAGATTTCACCATTAAAACATGGGTAAAGGTATTAGCATGGATGAGTGCGGTAGTTATAATAAGCTTAAATATCAAATTGGTAGTGGAAGAAATTACAGGTTGGATGGCTACCTCAAATGGCTGGTATATTTATGTAATTGCTATCCCTTTGGCGATTTTAGTCGCTCTATTATTGTTGTACATCTTTGTTTATCCTTTAATAAACAGGAAACAACGTGTTGGAAATGTACCCCATGGAAATGCGCTAGCCATAGAAAACGTAGAAAAAATCAATTACAAGAAAATTGGCATAACTGTAGACTTCTCTAAGAACGATCGCAATACGATCCGCCATGCCCTGATACAGGGAGGAAAAGAAGCCCACTATTACCTGATCCATGTGGTAGAAACTGCTGTAGCTCGTTACCATGGCAAAACGGCAATGGACCATGAGACGCAAACAGACACTGAAAATCTTGAAAAATATAAATTCAATCTATTGGATCTAGGCTACGAATCATCAGCTCATATAGGATTTGGCGGTACCGCAAAAGCTATAGCGGATATCACCAAACAAAATGATATTGAACTTTTGGTGATGGGTGCTCACGGTCATAAAGGCATAAAAGACTTGGTGTTTGGCACCACAGTTGATTCAGTAAGACATAAAGTAACCATCCCGGTTTTAATTGTAAGATAACATGAGAAAAATAATATGTTTTACCCTATTAATTATAGTTATACAGAGTGAAGTTTTTGCCCAAACCGAGAAGAAATATAACTTATTTAATCCTGTACCCAGAGAAAAAATGAGGGATATGAGTACGGATAGGCCTGATATAACTGAAAGTCCAAACTCTGTAGATGCCGGGCATTTCCAACTAGAAACAGACCTATTTAAAACTTCAAGCAATAAAAGCAATGGCATTACCACAGTTGAAAACAATTTTAACCTCGCTAATTTAAAATTGGGATTAGCTAAAAATGTAGACGTCCAATTAGTTGTTGGAAGCTATGTAAACCAATATGATAAAGATGTTGACGGGAATAAATTTGATGAAACGACTGGTTTTGGCGATTTAACTTTAAGATTAAAGTATAATCTGTGGGGAAATGATGGGGGCAAAACGGCATTCGCCATAATGCCCTATGTAGATTTTCCAACAAGTAAAGATAAAGATTACACTGAAGGAGGAATTGTTTTTCCTTTTAGTTTAGAATTAGGGAATAAATTTAACCTGGGTACCCAAGTGCAATTTGATCTGCTTAAATCGACCACAAGATCAGGTTATCATGGGAGTATACTTCAATCCTTGGTAATTGGGAAGGAATTAACCGATAAATTAGAAACTTTTGCCGAAAGTTTCTATGAGTATGATTTTGAAGAAAAAAAAGCTCAGGTTTCAGTTAACGGGGGATTTGGTTATTCGGTAACGCCAAACGTAAAATTTGATGTTGGTTTTAATCTGGGCCTTACCAAAAACACAGATAAAGTATATTTTATCGGCTTTTCTTTCAGATATTAGCAATTATTATGAAGAACGAGATCCAGATAAAGAATAAAAGAGCCTATTTCGATTACCACATTTTAGATAGTTATGTTGCTGGGTTAGCTTTGTTAGGCACTGAAATTAAAGCAATTAGACAGGGTAAAGCGAACATGACCGATGCTTTTTGCATGTTTATCGGTGATGTACTTTATGTTAGAAATCTGCATATCTCAGAATATAGCCATAGCTCATTTCACCATCATGATATTAAAAGAGACCGGGTTTTGCTGCTGCATAAAAAAGAATTGAAAAAACTAAAGGTTAAGGGCGAAGAAAAAGGATTTACCATTGTTCCCTTAAGAATTTTCACCAATGAAAGAGGTTTTGCAAAAATCGAAATCGCAATAGCTCAAGGAAAAAAAGAATTCGATAAGCGAGATAGCATCAAGGATAGGGAAAGCAAGAGGGAAATGGATAGGGCGATGAAAGTTTAATTGGTTCATTGGTATCATTAGTTCATTAGTGATGATATCTACTCTAGTGAACTCATGAACAAGTGAACTAATGAACTAATTTACCACGCCTGATCGCCCACTAAGGGCACGAACCTGAAGGTATCGAGCTCTATTTTATCATAATCGTTTTCGGTTACACGAATAACGGTAATCATTTTTTGCGATTTCTCATCCCCCACTGGGATTACCAACACCCCTCCAATTTTAAGTTGTTTCAACAATATTTCTGGCACAAATGGAGCTCCTGCAGTTACAATAATTTTATGGTAAGGGGCATGTTCTGCAATTCCTTTAGAGCCATCGCCCAAAAAGAAGTGCGCCTTATATCCCATCCCCGGCAAAACTTTGAGGGTATGGTTATAAATGTTCTCTTGTCTTTCAATGGTAAAAACTTTTGCCCCAAGTTCCATTAAAATGCATGTCTGATAACCGGATCCAGTACCAATTTCTAAGACCTTATCATTTTTTTGGATATGCAACAACTCGGTTTGATAGGCTACGGTATAGGGCTGGGAAATGGTTTGTCCATCCCCTATTGGGAAAGCAATGTCTTTGTAGGCCTGGTTCCAAAAAGTTTCGTCGAAGAAAAAATGGCGGGGCACTTTTCCAATTGCCTTTAAAACACGTTCATCGGCTATGCCTCTATCTCTAAGCAAGGATACCAATTTTTTTCTTGCCCCTTGTTCCCTGTAATTGTCAATAAATTTATACGCCATTTAGCCCCAAAAATACTTTTTCAATCTTAATCTACCTAAAATCTATCAATATTAAACGCTTCTAAAATCTAATCGGCACACAATCAATCTTAAAGAATCATATTTTTCATAAAAATCAAGATAGCTAGTAATTATACTATTATTGCGCTTATTTACAAGTAAGTGATAATTAATTTCTATTTTTGGAATTGACAACTATCTCATCTGCATGAAAAAACTAGTGTTATTACTCACTTTTTGTTTATTAATCTCTTATTCTGCTTTTGCTCAATTGGATGGAAACTATAATTATAGCATCGGAATGAAAGCATATAGCATGTTTCAGCTGCCAAAAATTTTAAATCAAACCGATAGTCGGGATTATACCAATTCCTATTTAAATAGTTTGTTGATAAAATTTAACGATAATCAAATAAGCTACCGATTGAAGGGCAGTTATTATAGGAAAAACATGTCATTCGCTAATCAATGTGCTGCTTGTGAGATTGCAGAAGGAAAAGTTAAGGATTATTCGTTTACCGTAGGCTTCGAAAAGAACTTCAACTACACCCAGATCCAGCCCTATTTTGGTGCTGATTTTGGATTTAGAAACGCGAGTTTTGGTGGAGAGGTGAGGAATGTAAATCCCAAAACTACAGCGGCTCCATATAATGTGGATACGGAAAAAAATGGGTTAGTGCTGGCTCCAATACTTGGAATTAAGTATTCTCCTATTAAACAAGTTTCTTTGTTTGCAGAAACCAGTATAGATTTTTACTATTCTTATGAAAGGCAGGAAACTATCCAACAAGATGCTTTTAATACCCGCTCCTTTGTAAAGTACAACAAATGGGAGTATTTACTCAATCCAATTTCTATTGGTGTTCAAGTACAATTGGTAAACAAAAACTAATAAGGGTCTACGTCTATTTGAGTAATTACGCTTTTAAAGTCTTTTTGTGCATTAAAATCTTTGATGGTTTCTTTTACCACCATTTTTACTTTTTGTATAGCCGCACTTTTCTCTGTTTTAATGATGATCTGCTTAATGTAGTAATTTCTAATCCGGGCAATCAAAGGTTGTTCCGGACCTAAAATGCGATTACCTAGTTGCAATTTTAGCGCGTTGGCGAGATATTGGGCCGCAACATTCAGCACATTCGGATCTTTATGCTTTACATTGATAAAAATAAGTCGGGTAAATGGAGGATAGTTAAACTGTTTCCTTTCATCCATCTCATCATTGTACATTTCCAAATAATTATTTTCGATTACCTGCTTAATAATTCTATGATCATCATCATAGGCCTGAATGCACACTTTGCCTTGTTTATCCCTTCTTCCAGCTCTGCCTGCAACTTGAGCGAGCAATTGATAGCTCCTTTCAAAAGCTCTAAAATCAGGGTAGTTGAGCAAGGTATCTGCATTAATTACTCCAATTAGGCTCACATTATCAAAGTCGAGCCCTTTGGCTACCATTTGTGTACCAATCAAGATCTGCGTTTTCTTGTCCTGGAAATCTGAAATAATCTGCTGCATAGCATTTTTGGTACGCGTACTATCGAGGTCTAGACGTGCAATTTTAACCTCGGGAAAGATCATGCTCAATTCTTCTTCCACTCGTTCGGTTCCAAATCCTTTTTGTTCGATATGGACTGATCCACATGCCGGACAAATAGTGATGCTGTTTTGATGGTACCCGCAATAGTGACAATGTAGCTTACCACTAGTTTTATGAAAGGTTAAGCTCACATCGCAGTTTACACATTTAGGTGCGTATCCACAGGTTGCACATATTAAAATGGTAGCATATCCCCTACGATTTTGAAATAGGATAATTTGTTCTTTATTTTCAAGTGCCTTGGTCATATCGTCAATAAGCACACTTGTAAAATAGGTAGTCATTTTTTTTCGCTTAGTTTCTTCAGCTATGCTTACCACTTCCTGTAAGGGCAATTGTACACCACCAAATCTTTCGTTTAATGAAACTAGTCCATACTTTCCGTTAATTGCATTGTAATAACTTTCGATAGCTGGTGTGGCCGAGCCTAACACCACTTTTGCCTGGTGCAGGTGAGCTAAAAATATGGCGGCATCTCTAGCTTGATACCGCGGTGCGGGCTCGTGTTGTTTATATGAGGATTCATGCTCTTCGTCAACAACAATTAATTTTAATGAATTGAATGGCAAAAACACAGCAGACCTTGCGCCGAGAACTACCTGATAAGCGCCACTAAGCACTTTATTCCAAATTTCAACTCTTTCGTTATCGTTAAACTTTGAATGGTAAACACCAATTTTTTCCCCAAAATAATGTTTAATCCGTTCAACAATCTGCGTGGTTAAAGCTATTTCGGGCAAGAGGAATAGCACTTGCCCTCCTGTTTCAATTGCTGTTTCGATTAGTTTAATATAAAGTTGGGTCTTCCCGGATGCAGTAATTCCATGCAATAATACCACATCCTTCTCCTTAAATTGATCATCTATTTCTTTAAACGCAATCTGTTGAGCGTCACTAAGTTTAAAATTTACCTCAAACTCTTCATGGGTATCGTTAAGCCTGCTTACCTGACGCTTTTCCAAGCTAAATATTTCTTTATCGATTAAAGATTTAAGTGCAGTTTGACCGCTCCCACTTTCTTCCAATAAGCGCTGTTTAGGGATTATAGGATCTGTTTTGGCGAGTTTAAGGTAGGCCAGTAGCGCATCCATTTGCTTTGGTGCTTTTTCTAACACATTAAACAGTTGTTTAAGATTTTCTTCTTCCCTGTAAAACGGATTTAGTGTAACAAACGATTTTAATAAAGGCCTGTACTTCTCAATTACTTCTTCGGCAATATAAATTACTTCTTTACCAATTAATGAATTAATGATGGGATAAACCGTTTTTTGCCCTAACAATGCTATTACATCGTCTAAGGTAATTCGGGGCTGCTTATGCAAAACATCAACAATCAGCGACTCCTTTTCTGTTAAATCAAGTGTTGTAGGGAGTTCATCCTTCAATACCAAAATAGTTTCACTGGCCAATTTCAAACCAGTGGGCAAGGCGGCAGCCATCACATCGCCTTCATTGCACAAATAGTAAGAGGTAATCCAATTCCAAAATTCGAACTGCTTTTCGGTAATTACAGGCTGATCATCAATAACATCAATAAGGTATTTGGCTTCATAAACTTCTGGGGGCAGTTTACCAATCCTTTTGATCAGTGCGGTATATATTTTATGTTTACCAAACTGAACCACCACGCGTTTTCCTATCGCTATGCGTTCATTTAGTTCAAAAGGAACCCGATAAGTATAGTTTATACTTAATGATAGCGGTAAGATCACTTCAACAAAAAGTGTCTCTCGCTCCTCAAAACCAAACGAATTCGCAAATTGCATTACTTATCTTTTAAGGCGGCCAGAAATAGAAAAATCCATCCCAATAGTAAACACAAACCTCCAATTGGGGTTAATGGACCTAAAAAGCTTCCGAAATCTGGATGGTGAAATACCTTGGCGATTGTTAAGGCATATAATGAGCCAGAAAACAGGATGATACCAGCAGTAAAGAAAATAAAGGATATGTTGATAAGCTTATTCTTATATCGGGCAAATGTGGAGAGATATAATAGTGCAAAAACATGATAGAACTGATATTCGACACCCTTTTGCCAAACCGCTAAGCTCGTACTATCAACCAGGCCTTTGAGGCGATGGGCCCCAAATGCGCCCAATATAACTGCTAAGGCTCCAAAAAAGGCAGCGGTGAGGATTAATCGTTTGTTCATATCTGATCGGCTTTATCTAGGGCTAAATTAAGAAAATGCCCTTATAATCTCTGTAATCCCAAAATTAAATTAAATTTGTAGTTCACACCATGAAAAAGATATACGTTACCATAGGGATTTTGTTACTGGGAACAATAGCGATGGCCTATCTGTATTTTTCGAATTTAAATACAGACAAAAATGCCGACGATATGTCGCTGTATGCCGTTACAAAAAATTGCGCAGTGGTTTTCAGTTTTGAGAACGACAAAAGCTTTTACGAAATTTTAAACGGGCAAGATCTGTTCCAGCATATTTTAGGAGAATCCAAATCAAATCAATTAAAAAATTTAAGAACACACTTTATCGATAGGCCAGGTATTTTTAATAAGATAGATGGTCAAAAAACTTTTATCGGTTTTTCTGCGGGAGTTAATGAGACCAACTTTGTTATCGCTACCCAGTTGAAAGCTGATCTAAAACTCGAGGGCCTGGTTGGAGCTTTAGATTCAAAAGCCATCCAAATAAAGCCTACAGGCGCCACATACGAACTCAGGTTTAGCGATAGCACTTCAGTTTTTATAGGCATAAAAAACAGGCTGGTATTGGTTTCTAATAGTGCATCAGAAATTACTTCGTTGTTAAAAGAACAACAAAACAATCTCCCATTTGTAACCTATATTAAAACAAACTCCCGCTTTAACAAAAATAATTTGGCCAATCTTTATCTCAATTTTAAGCAGATGCCATCTTTTTTGTCAACTATTTTGGCCAATAATTTAACGGGTGAATTAAACATCTTCAACAAACAGGATACCTATGCTGCCCTTAATTACAATTTTAGTAAAGAAAAGTTGCTCTTCAATGGCAACACCACAGTAAACGACACCCAAAATTTTTATACGTTGTTTACCAACTTCCCAGACCAGCAGCTTACCATTGCTAATATTTTGCCGCAAAAAACTGCTAGTTATACCATTTATGCCATTTCTGACTATGCGCAATGGCGAAAGGGGCTTGACCAATGGTTTGCATTAAATAAAGAAAATGAAAAAATTGAAAAAAACATGCAGGCCATCACCGATAAGTACAGGCTTAATTTAGTAGAGGTTTTACCAAAATATTTCAGGAATCAAATCGTTACCTTTCAATTAAATACCGGAGAAAAATTTGGAGCCGTAGCGTTAAATAATGGTGAAAAGGTGAATCAATTGTTGTTGGATCTAAGTAGCGAATACGCAACGGATATCAGGATATTTAAGGAAAACGATATTCCATTTACGTTTTATGGCGAACCTTTCAAAAAATTTGAGCGCCCATTTTTTACCATAATAGATAACTATTTGATTTTAGCGAATAATGCCAGTAGCATTCAGGTATTTTTAAATAGCTATAGAGCAAATCAATTGCTTATCAATGATGAGGATTACATCAGTTTTAGCAATCAACTTTCTTCTTCTGCCACGATTTCATTCTATGTAAACAATAAAAACTCAAACGATATATTTGGAAGAAACTTAAAACTGCCTTATTATAGACAATACCAATCTGCAAAAGGGTATAAAATATTTAATGCTTTTTGCTATCAGCTTTCTGGTGATAAAGGAAAGTTTTTAAGCAATTTGTTACTTGCTAAAAAAGGAGAAAAAATTAACGAGATTGATACTTTAAGATTAAATAACCCTAACAGGTAATGAATAAAAGATACGTTTTATTTCTTGGATTACTTCTAACCATAAGCAAGCTGAGTGCACAGCATTACGGATTGTACAACACAGGTACAATGTTCGAAGGCTTTGAGAATCCAGCCGTAAAAACTTTTAAACTTGATACCTCTCGTAAATATGCCTCAAATTTTCTTTTCCCCACGCTAAATTTGAATGCTGCCAATAAAGGAGATGCCCAAGATGTGGTGAGAAGGGCCATGAACGAACATATTTTTAGCACCAGGGATTTGGCAATTGATAATGGAATCCCCAATACGCTCTTTGAAAACACAAATATATATGTTGCCACGTTTAAGATCTTTAGGCATTATAAATACAATCAAGAATTTGGTTTTGCATGGCAGATCAGGTCCGACGCCTTGATTAAGTACACCAACGAGGGGTTAGCGGTGCTGGATAGCTACAAACGCTTTGCTTCAATTCCTTACACCGATGTATTTAAAACCCATGGATACCAGCAAACCTACCATCAATTTAGTGTGAGTGTGAGAGAAAACTGGGATAAAAGATTAGCGCTCGGTGTAAAACTTAGTCTTTTGAGTGGAGTAGCCTATAACGAACTTCAACTTGATCATTCTTATCTAAATAGCGATATAGTTAATGACAGATTAGATATAGGAATTGCTGGAAGTTATAGAGCAAATTTTTTGGATGATAAGGAAGCAGACAGTTTGAATTATTATCCCACCTTTAAAAACCCCGGACTAGCAATTAGCATTGGTACCACTTATAATTCCATCTCAGGTTTTTACATTATGGGGAACATTAAAGACCTTGGATTTATAAAATGGAATAAGAAATCGCATGTAGTAAAATTTAATACGATAAAAAGCATTTTTGGTGCATCCTCCAATACAAGTAATGACATTAACCAAGAGATTACAGATATTGTAAACGACGCAGATGAACAAAAAGGCTTCTACTCAGCAACCAATGCCAAAGCGGATTTTTTAATCTCAAGGACCTTTAATTTCTACAAGCCAAGCCTGATCATTTCTAAGAACCTTTTCCATTCGGGCGGAGATATTGCTTTGGTAAACAACTTTAAATATGGCCCTATTTCTGCAAGCTTAACCCCGGCATATAATTTTGATGATTTTATTATGTTCGGGGTACAGGGAATGTACCAAAGTCCTAATTTTGAGTTTTTTATAGGCACCGATAATATTGGAAAAACCTTATCTACGGCCAGGGGACTTAAGGCAGCTGACGCCTCGATTGGCACGGGATACATTGGGGCCTCTGTTTATTTGGGTTTGGGAATTAAATTTGGTCCGGTTGTAGAACATCCCATGAATTTTAGCAAAATGCCCGGAGTTAATGGAGAGCGGCAGTACAAGGGATTTTTTAGAAGTTTGTTTAGCTTTTTTCAACGAAAGTCATACTAATTAACTAATTATCATGATACAAAAGCTTAAATTTTTCATTTCTATTTTGGGGTTTGTGATAATGTTGCTTATCATGAACACAACTGGCAAATCATTAAAAACCAATGCAACTCCAAGGGGAATAATTGATTTAGAATTTGCGGATAGCCCCACAAAGGTAAATACTATTTTAACGGCTTGGGCACCCAAACAAACCGAGACTTTAGGATTGATCAAAACCGCTAAACTCAATACCTATTGGGATTTCCTATTTCTCTTTTTTTATGGTTGGCTGCTGTACAACATCTGCAAGTTGATCTACCATAAGCTGCCAAAATATGGCAAGTTTGGATTCTTATTTAGTCGGTTCGCCATCTTAGCCGCCCTTCTCGATGTAGTGGAAAACGGATTTATGCTCGGTGTACTTAACGGAAGCTTTTCGCCCTTTGGCCTAACCATAATGGTAACTGTTTCGATGATGAAATGGGCAATAGTAGGGATTGTGGCCCTGTATGCTGTGATAGGTTTGTTTGGAATAGTTAAAAAAGAAGTTTTTAAATCAAGTTAGGGGTAAAATGTTGTGCCAGAGGCATCCCTTTGGGAGAAGGTTGAGTTTATTTCTTCTCTCATTTCAATAACTGTCTTATTTCCCTTTCGGCGTAGTAAATACAAAATCCTTTAAATAAAACGGCTCGAAATAAGCAACGTCTTCAAAGTTTTTTTGCACATATGCATTTTGGGCCAAATTGCTCATATGAGTAGCCGAGTTAAAATTAGCGGTTAAGAACTGTGCATTCTGGTGGTTGATTACAGCTTCACATTTCTCAGCTCCGTTCCCTATAAAAGTTATGTAATGTTGGTCTAATACATCTACGAAACTCTTGTCATCTACTATTTTCGCTTGCACATTTTCAACTTCCTGTAATTTATTGGTGTAAAGAGCGGTAAACACTTCCATTCTCCGCGCATCGATCATCGGACAGATCAAGCCGTCATAATTAGGATTCTGGCTTAAAAAACCATTACCCATCATTTCGAGGGTATTAATAGCAATTAGTGGTTTATCAAGCGCGAAACATAAACCTTTGGCAGTAGAAACGCCAATTCTTAAACCGGTATAGGATCCGGGGCCCTTACTAACGGCAATGGCATCTAAGGCATCATAACTAATTTGGGCCCTTTGCATTACTTCCTCAATAAACAAAGTGATATGGGAGGCATGAATATTTTGCGCTGTTTCTTCTTTTAAAGCAATTGTTACGCCATTTACAGCCAGGGCAACAGAACAGACAGGGGTAGCAGTTTCGATTTGAAGTATTGTAGACATGGAGGGTAAAGATAAGGAAAGAATAGTTAAGCGAAAAGCGTTGGGCGAGCAAAACGCCTTACGCCAAACACCCTGCACTAGGGCACTGGATCATGCCCATGCCCACCCCATGGGTTGCAGCTGGCGATTCTTTTTAGCGTTAACCAACCACCTTTAAATGGTCCGTGTTTTTTGATGGCCTCAATGCCGTACTGTGAGCAGGTAGGGGTATATCTGCAGCTTGCCCCTAACAAGGGCGACAATAATAGTTGATATAAGCGGATAATGCCCAGAAACAACCAAGAAAAAACAAGTTTAATTACTTTCATCCTGATTAATTTGGGTAATCAGTTTCTTAAGACTTAAGGCCAGCTTTTTTTCAAAAATCTGATAATCATATTTCTCCTTACCTATAAATTGTATAGATAGGAGCAATAATTCATCAACACTGATTAAGGAAGGATAAAGTAGTGATTCTTTCTGTAAACGATAGGCTTCTCGTGTTCTCCGCTTGATAAGGTTACGGTCTACCGCATGCTTAAAGCGTTTCTTTGCTACATTTATTACCAACTGAACTGGATATATATGGGGCTCAGCTACCATTAAGTAGGTAATACGAAAGGGATATACTAAAAAAGAAGAACCTTTTTTAAATAGCAGGTCTAACGACTTTTTGCTACATAAACGTTCTTCTTTTTTAAATTTGTTCATTTTTTTTGATTGTCCCAAAGGGATGCCTTTGGCATTACCACAGCATAATTACTGCTCACACCCAAAACAAGTGTCAATCAAAAATTATGCTTTGTGACGACGCTCGTCAGAAACTGATAATCTTTTTCTTCCTTTTGCACGACGAGAAGCTAATACTCTTCTACCGTTTGCTGTAGCCATTCTTTCGCGGAAGCCATGTTTGTTTCTTCTCTTTCTTTGCGAAGGTTGGAATGTTCTTTTCATAACTGTATAATATCTTAACTAGTATTTTTAAATAAGAGGTGCAAATATAAAGCGATTTTTCTATAAATGCAAGTGCGGGGGTAATTATTTTTTGGTTTCGCCTTTACCGAAAATATAGGATGTTTTTATGGAAAAACTATCATGATGTAGTAGCTTACTAAGCACCAGCTAAACTCTCACGATGGTCAAACCTTAACTATTATTTTCTTTACATTTACTAAATGCAGAATAACGAGTCTTTACTTAAGCTTTATAAACAAAACGATAAGCTTGGCATTCTTATCGTAACCCCTGATTTTGGCCATCTTTCATCGGAAGCCCACCAAAGATATAATCATATCCATCGAAACTCACTTTACTATTTCCTTTTGATGGTTGAAGGTAAGACTACGCATGTTGTAGACCTCCATCCGTATGATCTCAAAAACAATGAGCTTCTTTTTGTGCTTCCACACCAAATCCATCAGTTGCCCACCGAGGGAAAAGGTACGGCATATTTTAAGATCGGATTTGATGAAGATTGCCTGTCACTACTCCCAAAACAATACCCTTTTCTGGTTAACCCTTATAACAAGCACAAGATACAATTCGATGCACCTGCAGCCCAAAGACTACAATCTATATTTGAACTATTAACTGCGTTGCTCAGCAAAATGGACACTCAGCCAGAACTGATTTTAGCGCACTTAAACAGTCTATTAACTGAAATTAATGCCGCATATTTTGACGTCGATAAGAGTCCTGCAGATGAGAAACTAACCCAGTATATTAGGTTTAAACTTTTCATCGAAGAAAATCTTACTAGTCAGGTACCAATCACCCAAATCGCAAAGAAACTTTCATTAAATACCAATAGCCTTTACAACATTGTAAAGCACTACTCGGGGCTTTCACCCAAGGCATACATGACTAGCCGACTTATTCTTGAGGCAAAACGCAGGCTCTATTACTCAGAGAGCTCGATTAAGGAATTAGCTTACGACCTTGGCTTTAATGATCCCGAATATTTCTCACGTCTTTTTAAAAAAGAAACCGGTAAAACTACAAGGATGTTTATACAGGATTTGTCGGGGTAATAATATGTTCTGTCCAGTCTAGTTACTTCGGCTTTCCTGACCTTTGATTCTAATAAAATCATTAATCATGAACAGAATACTTGGAAAAAACGGACCACTGGTATCAGCAGTAGGTTTAGGCTGTATGGGGATGTCTGGTGCATATGGAGAAAGCAACGATGATCACTCTATCGCTACAATAGAAAGAGCCCTAGACCTTGGTCACAACTTTTTAGACACCGCCGACTATTACCTCGCTGGCCACAATGAGCAGCTCATAGGGAAGGCTATCAAGAACAAAAGAGAAAAAGCATTTCTCTCGGTAAAAACAGGTCAGCTTTATGCTCCGGGACCAAACGGATCAATGGGTCCTGGGCCTATAAGCGGTCATCCCGATTACCTTCGCAACGCGGTTTTTTATAGTCTCCGCCGACTTCAAACTGATTACATAGACCTATATACACCGGCACGGGTAGATCCCAATGTACCTATGGAAGAAACCATCGGAGCACTGGCAGAACTCGTTCAAAAAGGCGTAATTCGGTATATTGGGCTGTCGGAAGCTTCGGCGTCATCCATCAGGAAAGCCCAACTTGCTCATCCTATCGCTGCGCTACAGATAGAATATTCGCTATGGAGTCGCGATATCGAAACAGAGGTTCTCCCTACCATCCGCGAACTAGGTATAAGTTTAGTGGCCTATGCACCTTTAAGTCGCGGGTTTTTAAGCGGGGAGTTTAAAAAACCTGAAGATATTAAAGATAGCCGCGTACACATGCCCCGTTATCAAGGCCAAAATTTCTATAAAAACCTAGAACTTGTAGAGAAGATTAGCGCGTTAGCTACCGAAAAAGGCTGCACCCCCTCACAACTGGCCATTGCATGGGTATTGGCACAAGGTGATGATATCATTACCATACCAGGAACAAAACACATCAAGCGCTTGGAGGAGAACATTGCCTCTGAAAATATTACACTTAGCAAAGAGGATTTACAAAGTATTGAATCAATCATGCCCGCAGGGACAGTATCAGGCACCCGCTATCCGGAGCGATTCTTAAGCGCACTGGGGAAATAAATTTAGCTAGTTCTCAGAATAATAGGTCCGATAACTTATCGGGCCTATTTATTTTTTTAACTCACACTACCCTAAGCTCTGCGATAGTGACAAAACATAACAAATTAACCTTTTAAGCACCGGAAAATATTCTTTCTCGCCCAATCATATTCCACCAAAGAATAAACCTTTGTAATCGGTCACCGCATTGTAAATACGAACCATTAAACCCAAAATCACACATCCACAGGGATGCATTTTGCGTTAGTGGTATTAAAGGAGGAGATTATGCTAAAAATATACCCAACACAAATAACACACAGAAACCATGAGAAAACAAATCTTGATGCTGCTGGCGCTATCAGTTGGACTGACCGCCTGCTCTACCTACAGCTACCATGCTGTTTCAAATAAAAATGTAGCCAAAAATTACCAAACCTTCGCCTGGCTACCCGAAGGAAAATCAAAAGCAAACAAGGTATACGACAACGACGTGGCGACAGACCGTATCGTAGAAGCTACCAGCAAGGCACTCACCGAAAGGGGACTACGCCTAGACAACAGAAATCCTGACCTTTTGATTAAATACACCGCTGACGTAAAGACCAGCACCCAGGAATATAACGAACCCGTTTACTACAATGCTCCATCGAGACTTGTACCTAGGGTAGCTTACTCGAGAGGCCGTGCTTTCTATTATTACTCGTATGTTAATCCTTATCCGGTGTATGTAGGTTCGGAAATCAGACAGACGAAAATTAAAGAAGGAAGCGTGATGATCGACCTAATTGACCGCAAAAGCGGAAAAGTGATCTGGAGAGGTTGGGCCGAAGGCGAGATTAACAATCCAGAAAAGGCCATTAACGACATCCCGAAAGTAGTAGAAGGTATCTTCAATAAGCTCAGCGCAGAATAGCTGAAATATGATAAAGCGCCAGAAATCCTGGCGCTTTTTTTTTGCAAAATTTTTTTAAAAGAATTCTCGCCGCCTGGCAATATTCAACCTCATTGCAGCCCCCCCTTCAATTTACTTGATAACCTTGAAATGTAAAATTAAGGATGACGGTTGGTGCCATACTGCTCTATCTTTTTTAAAATAATTTGCTACAAAGGCAACCATATGCGCAGAATGCAAGTATTAGCTTATAAAAAGCAAGTATGAAATGATCCCAGTTTCTATTATCATCATCACTAAGAACGAGGCCGAAAATATCGAAAAATGTATCCAAGCATGTAATGCCATTGGCGATGACATTATTGTTGTTGACAGTGGAAGTACAGATGGCACCGTTGAGCTTGCTGAAAAATGGGGGTGCAGGGTATTTAAGGAAAAATGGAATGGCTATGGGACAAATAAAAACAAAGGGGCCCTGTACGCCAAATACGATTGGATCCTAAGCCTCGATGCGGATGAAGTGCCTGACGAAGAATTGATTGCGTCCCTCCATCGCGTACCGTTACAGGATCCAGCAATTGCTTTCGACATGAAATTTAGGTCTTTTTTTGGAAAGAAGCTGATCCGATACGGAAATTGGGGAAATGATCATAGGATTCGGTTATTTAATAGAACATACATAGAATGGTCTACGGCTAGAGTTCATGAAAAATTACTCATTCCAAATTTTGTAAGCATCAAACGGTTAAAAGGGTACATCAACCATTATACCGTACAGAGCAAAGAAGAATGTGATCAAAAAGCAATGTATTATGCAGGTCTTAGTGCCGAAGAGTACTCAATGAATCATCACAGGTTCTATTTTAAACTTTATGTTTCTCCTACTTACGGATTTATCAGAAATTATATCATTCGACTGGGGTTTTTGGACGGGATAGAAGGTTGGAACATTGCTTTAAGCATCTATAAAAATACCTGGACAAAATATGCGCATTTAAAGCACCTTCAGCATAAATCAGAACTTAAGAGCACCACACCACAGATCCTAAAAGATCTTGATATGGAATATAAATAATTTGAAAAACAAGCTGCTTCAGAATTTATCGGCAAATGCTATACAACTCATTGTTAATCAACTTTGTGGATTGGTAATCTTCTATATCCTTTCTACCCAATTAGATAAGGGAAGCTTTGGCAAGATCAACTTTGTTTTAGCCATTATGCTCGTTTCTTTTAATCTGCTTACTCTTGGGATCGACCAGATTTTAATCCGCAAAATTGCTTCAAATCATGAGCTTAAAGAAATAGTATCCCTCTATTTTCTACATGTTTTAAGTACTGGATTTCTCTTTTTTACCATTTTGATCTTGTGCAGCTTTCTGGTGCGCCCAGCAAATGAACTCTATTCCATCCTACTTACTATTGGGGCCGGCAAACTTTTAATCTATTTTTCTACACCTTTTAAAACATTGGCCAACGGACTAGAGAAATTTAAGCTATTGGCCTATATGATGGTTATTTCTAATCTTGTTAGAAGTTCAGGACTGCTGGTTTTAGCATTAGTTAAGATCGTTACCTTACAGGAAGCTATTTTAATTTTTGTGTTTGGAGATATCGCCGAATTTATCTTGTGCATGTATCTGTTCAAAAGAAACATAAAAGTTCCCATTAGCGTATCACTAGAAAAGAGAACCTATTTGGCTCTATTGCGAGAATCAATGCCCCAAACCGGAGTGGTAATGTTAACGGCATTAATGTCGCGTTTAGACTGGATTTTTATTGGGGTGATGCTTTCTGCCGTAAAATTAGCCGAATATAGTTTTGCTTATAAAGTTTTCGAAATAGCCACACTCCCACTCCTAGCTATAGCACCTCTGTTGTTACCCAGACTTATTAAAACTTTCAATAGTGGACGTGAGGCTGTGGGTAAGTTTAGGTTCGCGATTAAAATAGAGTTAGGTATAGCCATGTTAAGCTGTTTAACATTAAATATATTGTGGCAACCAGTGGTTGATTTTGTTACTGATGGCAAATATGGGGCGATCAATGTTAATACCATTTTTTTCCTTTCACTTTGTATTCCTTTTCTTTACCTAAACAATTTCTTGTGGACCATCTATTTTGCGCAGGGCAGGATGAGGATGATCTTAATTAGTTTTATCATTTCCTTTTTGTCTAACCTGTTACTCAATATCATTTTAGTGCCTTATGCCGGAAACGAAGGGGCTGCCATCGCATTTTTAGGTGCCACTATTGTACAGAGCATATTTTATCTTTCAAAAAATCAGCTGCAAGAATTAAAACCAATAGGAACTGATCTGATTATCTTTCTGGTATGCGCTCTTTTTTGTGGTTTCCTATTTAAGCAGTTACAAATGGCCTATCTTGTGAACCTGATTTTATCCTTATCATTATTTATTGCGTTGGTGCTTATCACAAAACAATTTAAATGGAGTGAGATGAAAGCATTTATCCAAGGGGCTTAAACCTAAAACTACATAAGGCAACCAATTCATTAGGCCGCTCGTATTCTCCAAAGAGAGTAGTAGAAAAGCAATCCATATCCAAAGACTTAAGCAAACCTATTCTCATTAAAAAAGGATGAATGTTTGTTTTAACAAGTGGAAATTTCAAAAAGTTAACTAATCTAATAGATTGGAAACTTCTTTTCTTATTGCTATTTTTTTTAAATGTAAAAATGGCAATAAAGGTTCCTTCAATTGCCCTGATTTATTTATTACAGCCCAACCTTCGTTTTGGTTTTAGTTTTAGAAACTCAAGACTACCCCTTTTTTATCCTTTTGTAATCATGCTTGCTCTGCTGGCAATGTGTGTAAATAAAAGCTACAACAACCCCCACTACCTTTTAGTGCTATTAACCGGGATGGGATTTTGGCTGCTCTGCATTTTAACTATCCATCAGTTAAAATTAAGGGTAGATCAACAAGCAGTGGAGATTATACACCAAACAGTAATAGTTTTTTTCATCATCAATGCGTTATTTTCTGCACTTAACCTAGTTAAGATCATTTGGGAAATTGGCACGATTAACCCCTATCTATACCAAGGGCTCTATCAAAAATATTTTATGGGAACTGGAGATTATATCAAAGGGGTCACTTTTGATACCTCCACAACCAATGCTATATTAAATGCGATGGGCGTAATCTACTTTTTAACGAAGAAACAATACCCTATGTTGATCCTGTGCATGATCGTGCTCATTTTTACAGCAAGCAATTTCTCAAATATTATACTCTTAGTTATTCTTGCCGGACTTTTCATTTTTAAAAGTACGAAAGACCAGAAAACCATGATCATCATATGCCTGCTGCTACTTGTGGTATTTATGGTAAAGGTATCTCCCCAAAACAATAAATATGTAAATGAAACATTCAAAAGAGTATTTGAGAAAGATTGGAAGGAAAACCTCAGCTCAGCGCAAAATAAGCCCATCCCTTTAGCAGAAAGAGCAGATTCTACCTTAACGCAGAGCGAAAGGAGAGATAAATTTGCCATCAACTATTTAGACAGCATCACCAGTTTACAAAATCTTAATACACCGCAAAGCCTGGCAAACAAAAATGAAACTATAATCCAAGATGAAAATGGGAGGATTCTCTTACCTCAGGACAATATCCATTCTGCAACATTCCAGAGTATTAAAGTTCCTTTAAAAATACAAGAACCCATGATCTTGTTTATTGAAAAACATAGGGGTTCTTTGCCCTATTCTTCAAAACGCATACCCATTCCCTCTTTACCCGGAAAAGCGATAGGCCTGCGCCAAACCTTAGAGTTTTTTAACGATCATCCTTCAAAAGTCGTATTAGGAGATGGAATGGGTAATTTCTCATCAAAATTAGCCTTCCGCGTAGCCAATTTGGGCATTACGGGAAACTATCCTAAGCAATACACCTACATTAATACAGATTTCCTTTCGAACCATCTTGATGTTTACCTCTACTTTTTTAGCAAGCAAAGCGGATATCATTCCCTTACCAACAGCCCCTTTTCGGCGTATGACCAATTGTTGGCAGAATATGGGATAATAGGCATAGTACTTTTCGTCATTTTCTATCTCGGTTATTTCTATAAACATCTGAGGAAATTAACGTATGGTGTGCCTTTATTGTGTTTACTCGTTGGAATCTTATTTATAGATTATTGGTTTGAACAACTCTCTGTGTTAGTGCTATTTGAGCTGATGTTACTATTGAACATCAAAGAATCTTCACTTCAAATTTTGGGAGGAGAGGAAAATGAATAGCCCAAAAATCACGGTCCTCATGCCTGTTTACAACGCAGGCCAATTTATCGAAAAAGCAATTAAATCGGTATTAAATCAAACATTTGAAGATTTTGAGCTATTGATTGTTAACGATGGCTCAACAGACAATTCGGTAGCTGTAATCAAAGGTTTTATCGATCAAAGAATCAGGCTAATAGAACAGTCCAATAAAGGTGTGGCTGCCGCTTTAAATAACGGTTTAACCCAAGCAAGCGCCGCATATATTGCTCGTTTTGATGCTGATGACATTTGCTATCCCCATCGGTTACAGGTACAATATGATTTTATGCAAGCCAATCCCAGCTATTCTATCATCGGCACCGGCGTTGATTATGTGAGCGTAGCTGATGAATATATTTTTACGTATAGACCCAGCGCACTTACTTACACTGAAATCCTAGCACTTCACCCTAAGATCTGTCCGTTTATCCACTCCAGTGTATTTTACAAAAAAGAGGTGATTACGAAGTATGGCGGCTATAACGAGTATGCCTACACGTTTGAAGATCATTTGTTATGGGCAAACATTATAAAAAATGAGAACGTTTGTAATTTAAGTCAGGCCCTTATTAAAGTTAGGCTTAATCCAGGTTC
Source organism: Pedobacter sp. NO84 (assembly GCF_059703915.1). Taxonomy (NCBI): domain Bacteria; kingdom Pseudomonadati; phylum Bacteroidota; class Sphingobacteriia; order Sphingobacteriales; family Sphingobacteriaceae; genus Pedobacter; species Pedobacter sp. NO84. Next base: position 860,973 of record NZ_AP046575.1, on the reverse strand, counting down.
AATTACGATAGACGAAAAATGGCGGACTAGATTATTTAAAAAAATAAAATATACGGCACTTCTCCAACTCGACATTTCAAGACATGACGGGCTTAAATTAATAGAAATCTGTAAAAAACAATATGTGGGTAGAATTAAGGAAGGTGCCTATTACGCACTGCTTGGAAAAAAATACCTCTGGAACAATTACCAACCTATAAAAGCTAGAGAAAACCTGCGCAAAACATTATCGATCAGTCCTTTTCATCTAAAAAACTATTTGCTGTTTCTTGTATCTTTTTTGCCAGAAGGGATTTTACACAAAGGATACCATTTGTTCAAAACCAACTTGGGCTATCAAAAGCACGACCTTTCCATTAACTCAACTAATTATAGCCATGGTACCTAAGCGCCTGAAAATATTTGTTGATGGACATGTCTTTGATCAGGAATATCAAGGTACGCAAACCTTCTTAAGAGGCCTATATACCCAGTTAATGGTCGATTATCCCACACTCGAAATCTATTTTGGGGTTCAAGACGTCGCCAAGTTCAAAAAGCAATTTCCCCATTTTCCCGCAGAGCGAATTTTGTGCTATCAAAAAAGATCCTTTGGGCTATTACGCTTTGTTTTCGACATTCCTTTTTACTTAAAAAAACACCGGTTCGATTTTGCGCATTTCCAATATATCAGTCCTAAACAAACAAATGACTGCAAATACATTGTAACCCTCCATGATACTATATTTAACGATTTCAAAAGCGATTTTAGCTGGGCTTATCGCATAAGTCGGAATGTATGTTTTGGGTATTGCATTAAACATGCCAGTATTAAGACTACGGTAAGTAATTATTCAAGGCAACAAATCCACCAACATTATCAGGTGCCACTTCAACAATTACATGTAATCCCAAATGGGATTGATAGCCATTTGCCCATAACCGATAATGTAAGGCAAAAGGCAGTGGAAAGGATTGAAAAAGAATTTGGGATCAAAAATTTCATTCTTTATGTATGTCGGATCGAGCCACGAAAAAATCATTCGCTAGTGTTAGAGACATATTTAAAGCTTAAATTATATCAGCAACAGATCTCCCTTGTTTTCATAGGATCAGAATCCATTTCGGTTTCAAAGTTTAATTCATTGGTTACAAGTCTCGATCCCGAACAACGTCAATTCTTCCATTGGATAGAAAAAGTTGATCAAACAACACTTAACGATTTTTATCTAGCCTCTAAGCTTTTTGTATATGCTTCAAAGGCCGAAGGTTTTGGCATCCCGCCACTGGAGGCCGCGGGATTTCATCAACCGGTTTTATGTTCAAAGGCAACTGCATTGAAAGATTTCGACTTTTTCGAACCGTACTTTTTTAACCCATTGGATAGAGCAGAATTTGAACATAAGTTGAGTTCTATGCTCACCTCTCCCCCAAGTGCTACTTATCTAAACAACGTTGCTGAACAAATTAAAGAGAAATATAACTGGAAAACCAGTGCAGCCCTATTTTACAATCTTTTAACTACAGCCCCATGAAATTGAATATCGCCATACTCGGCACACGTGGAATTCCAAACCATTACGGTGGTTTCGAACACATCACCGCACATATTGGAGCGGGTCTTGTGCAAAAGGGCCATTCGGTTACAGTATACAACTCTCATAACCATCCTTATCAGGAAAAAGAATGGCAAGGTGTAAATCTTATCCATTGTTATGATCCTGAACATTTAATCGGAACAGCTGGCCAATTTATCTATGATTTTAATAGTTTGAGGGATGCCAGGAAGCGAAGTTTCGATGTTATCGTGATTATGGGTTATACCAGCAGTTCGGTATGGGGACACCTATATCCTAAAAAAAGTGTAATTATTACCAATATGGATGGATTGGAATGGAAAAGAAGTAAATACAGCAAACCTGTTCAACAATTTTTACGGCATGCAGAGAAATTGGCTATTAAACACAGTCAATTTTATATCGCTGATTCCTTAATTATAAAATCCTATTTAAAGGAAAAATATGGAGTAAACAGTTGCTACATTCCGTATGGTGCAGATCTTTATTCCTTTGAAGAAAAAGAGCAATTCAACGCAAGTGAGATAGGCAGGGAAGAATATTTCTTGTTGATGGCCAGAATGGAACCTGAAAACAATATCGAAACCATCTTGGATGGCTTCACAAGTAGCAATTCTGAAAAAGTTTTCAAAGTTTTGGGTGATACGGGAAATAAGTTTGGAAAATTTCTTACCCATAAATATAGGAACGAGGATCGTATCCAGTTTAAAGGTTCAAACTTTAACAACGCTACGGTTCGTTCATTACAGCACAATTCTTACCTCTATTTTCATGGGCATAGTGTTGGGGGAACAAATCCCTCCCTTCTTGAAGCAATGGCCAGCGAAGCGCTGATTGCGGCACATAACAATCCGTTCAATAAATCGGTGCTAGAAAGGGATGCGTTTTATTTTAGCAACGCAGTTGATGTATGTAAACTGGTTGAAAGTGTGAAACGAAAGAATTCTGAACATCAAATGGTTCAAAACAATCTACTTAAAATCCAATACCAATTTAATTGGGAGAAAGTGATCGATGCCTATGAAAAGTTTATCATTGAATGTTATCGTCAGATGAAATTCTAAGAATTGTAAATCGATCGTTTTGTAATGACATTAGCGTCCGTCTTATTTACTCGCCAACAATTATAGCCGCCCTAACTAAGTAAACCAATGAAAGAACTATTTCAAATTAACGATCATACGGCAAATAAGGTCAGTTATTATCTTATTCTTTTGTTGTTATCGAGCTTACCGTTCGACAGATTTTATAGCCATTTGATTTTGATAGGTCTTTTGATCCATACGCTCATCCATGTACAAAAAAAGCACATCAAACCTATAATTACATGGCCAAACTTGGCACTTGCCTCTATTTTTTTAGTTACAGCAATCAGTACCATTTACAGCAACGATAAAGTTACGGGCTATCATGAAATTGGCAAACAGGCCTTCATTTTATTGATTCCCTTGTTATTCTGTTTAAACCCAATTGACCTTAACAAATATAGACACCAGTTTTTTTTGGTGTTTTCAATAGCTTCGAGCTTATATGTCGTTTACCTTTATCTGCAAGCTGTAGTAACTATCTGGCATTATCACTTGCCTTTATCGGCTTTATTTTCCGCAGCCTTCACTAGTCACAATTTCTCTGAACCATTTGCCATTCATGCCACTTATTTTTCGATGCAGTTATCTCTGGCATTGCTCTATTTGCTATCTATCGTTTTAAAAGGACCTATCAGCAAATTTAAACTCTTATTGATATGTTGCTGTGGCATCTTACTTGCTGGCATACTTCAATTGGGTTCCAAATCAATCTTTATTGCCTTATTGGTGATCATCAACTTTGCTATTCCCTATTTTTTGCTTCATTCTAAAAAACGTATTTTTTATATGGGAATTACCATCACCTTAACTGCACTACTTTTTATAATGATCAATAACACTACCAGCCTTAATGCGCGCTACTTAACAGAGTTTAAAAAAGATCTCAGCACTACGGCAACTAAAAATTTAACAGAACCACGTTTAATGCGTTGGCAGGTTGCGATGGAAGTGATCTCATCAGCACCGCTATTTGGCCACGGAGCGGGTTCTGAAACAGAGCTTTTGAGAACACGCTATTTCGAAAAGAAGTTTTACCGTTCGTATTTGGCTTCGTTAAATGCACATAATGAGTTTTTGAGTATGTGGATAAAAGCCGGCATTTTTGGGCTTCTTGTTTACTTGGTTACCCTAGCTTTTGGTTTAAGGACAAGCATTACAAACAACGATTTTTTGTTCTTTGGTTTCCTTATTTTGATAATCGTAGTATCCTTTTCAGAAAATATTCTCGATGTGGATAAGGGAATTGTTTTTTATAGCTTTTTCTTTTCGTTGCTTTATTTTTCAACACGGGCTCAGACTTAAAACTAAGGATGAGACTTGGGTGTCTTGGTTGCCTAAGGTGGTGAAAAAATTAACGCAGAGGACGCAAAGGCAGTATTCAGTTACCGGGTTTTCAACGGCCCCACCCTGAACTTGACGAAGGGTTCAAATGGTCTTCGACTTCGCTCAGACTGACAATAGAGGGATGGAAACTTAGGTGGTAGAACTTAGATGCTCTAAGATGGTGAAAAGGTTAATGGTCTTCGACTTCGCTCAGACTGACAACTAAGGATGAGACTTAGGTTTCTGAGGTGTCTAAGGTGGTGAAAAAATTAACGCGGAGGACGCAAAGTATTCGCAAAGAACGCAAAGTCAGTGCGCCGTTACCGGGTTTTCAAGGGCGCCACTCTGAACTTGACGAAAGGTTCAAATGGTCTTCGACTTCGCTCAGACTGACAATAGAGGGATGGAACTTAGGTGGTAAAACTTAGATGTTCTAAGATGGTGAAAAGGTTAATGGTCTTAGACTTCGCTCAGACTGACAACTAAGGATGAGACTTAGGTTTCTTAGGTGTCTAAGGTGGTGAAAATAAGCGCAAGGCAACCCAGTTAACAAAAAAAACGTTCTCTATATAACTGTATATTTTTATTAAACAGTTTTAACAGAAAAAATGAATTGCTAAACCTCAAGAAAAACATTGTTGCTACGCTAGCCTATTTCGATATGTTTGATTATCCACTATCATACAGCGAAATCTTCTTGTTTTTGGACTGCAAGTGTGATGAAACGGAGTTGAGGGAAGCAATAAATACACTGGTTTCATGCAATTTAATCTATCAGTTTGATAAATTTTATTCCCTAAGAAATGAGGATTTCATTATTACCAGAAGATATGATGGCAATAAAAAGGCAAAAGAATTACTGGAAAAAGCAAAAAATGTGGGGCAGTTTCTTATCAAATTTCCTTATGTAAGGGGTGTAGGGATTTCGGGATCGCTCTCTAAGAACTTCGCGGATGAAAATTCCGACATCGATCTGTTTATCATTACCAAAAAAAATAGGTTGTGGATCGCCAGAACCTTCATGCATTTTTTCAAAAAACTCACTTTTTTAGTGAACAAGCAACATTATTACTGCATGAATTATTATATAGATAATGCAGAACTCGAGATCGTAGAAAAAAACCTTTATACCGCCATTGAAGTAGCAACATTGATCCCTTTACAAGGAGAGGATGCCTTTTCAGATTTCTTTTTGGCCAACAACTGGATCACCAATTTCTTGCCCAATAACGCCATACGAAATCCCTCGGCAAAGCCAATAGCCCCCCATCTGCTAAAGAGCAGTATAGAATTTTTGTTCAACAATGCTGTAGGAAGTTGGGTAGACAAAAGATTAATGGGAATAACGGCAAAGAGATGGAGCAAAAAAACAGCATTGAAAAAATTAAACTCAAGGGGTACAATTATGGGTATGTGTGCAGCACCACATTTTGCCAAGCCAGATCCTAAGAATTTCCAGTTTAAACTTATTGAAAAATATCAGACCAAATTAGCCTTCCTCTTGGCACAAACCGGGGTAAAACTGGTTTAACCTATGGGCGCTTTTTAAGCGAAATGATATAATAATCGCCAATGTTTCTCCAGGGCCAGCTGCGTTTTAAGCTATTTTCGAGCTTAACCAAAAACTTATAGGTCTTTGGGTGCTTTTCGGCAAAGTTTTCTATGTAAGAAGGAGGTACAATTGTACATAGCCCTTCTACACTTAATACTTCAAAATCATCTTTCAGCACTGCTTTCACAAACGAAGGCGAATAATACCAACAGTTGAAATACGTTCCTTCTATGTGCGAAACCCTTCCCTTGTCGCTAAAAAATCTACGAAATGCCGTATAAAATTTGCCTTTAAATACCAATGCTATTTCCCATAAACAGAATTTGGGCAAAATAACCAAGGTTACAACTCCATCATTTTTTAAAAGTTTAGCAAAAGACAAAAGTACTACATCCAGCTCTGCTGTACAATTTAGTCCGGCAAAATTGGAATAAATGAGGTCGAACGGACCTTTATTTTTCAAAGTCGCCAATTGTGTAAAAGAACAGCACTCTTGACTTACATTCGCTTGTTGTCTTCGGCTAATCACCTTTTCTCTAAGCTTTACCTGCATTCCTGCCGAAATATCGGTAGCGTGAACATTAAATCCCCTCTGGGCAAAAAAAAGAGCATCCTCTCCGGTGCCACTGTTCAGCTCTAAAAGGTTTCCTGCAGGTTTTACATATTGGAGGATATGATCCCGTACCCGCTGTCGCTTGTAGTTAATGATGGTATTGGAATTATAAAGTTCATCAAACGAGTTAGCCTGCTTTGTAAAGGCAGATGCCACAAGAAGTTCATTCTTTATATTGCTATTTTCCATCAGCTGTTCCATTCTAATCTATCGAGCTTTAATTTGGCCACAAAGGTTAAGGGACCATAATAAATAACAGAACATGCTTTTTTCAAGCTTGAACGATTAACAGTAAGGGGATTTTTTAGCAAGCCCAAGGCACTGCTCTTTGCTAAATGTTTATGGTAGTTTTGGTGTACATAAGTATGTAATTGTTTATAATAGGATGCAGGAAAAGTATTCCTGAATAGTAATGCCATTTCATCAGAATCCGTCCAATTGGTTTTGCTTTTAAGTTCATTTTTTACGCTCTCATAAAACAAGGTTCCAGGCAACGGATAGGAAACCGAAATCCCTATTTCGAAAGGCAGCAGTTCATTGATCATTTCAATGGTACACCTAATATCAGCTTTGCTTTCTCCGGGATAACCAAATTGGATAAAGAAAGCCGGTTTTATATGATTTTTCTTCATCAAAAGGGTTGCAGTGCGAATTTGATCAACGGTAATGCCTTTATCCATGGCGTCTAAGATTCTTTGCGAACCGCTTTCTGCCCCTATCCACACGGTTTCGCAACCGGCAACTCCCAAGGCTGCAACCAGCTCGTCATGCACTAACAAATCAGCCCTTGATTGGATCTTAAACCTAATTTTAAGACCTTCCTTTTTCAAAAGAGTGGTAAACTCTAACACCCAACCCGGTTTCAACCCAAAGATATCATCACAAAACCAAATATGATCCATTTGATAATTATGCTGTAAGTACTTGATTTCTTCTACTACATGCATCGGACTTCTAGAATTGTAGCGATTTCCATAAATCGGCTTTGCGCACCAATTGCACTTAAATGGGCACCCTCTAGTTGTGCTGATATTAACTGAAAAGTAACCTTTACTTTTGGTCCAAATTTCCTTATATCTTTTCATGTCTACCAAATCCCAGGCGGGCATGGGCAGCGAATCCAGGTCTTTGAGCACGGCCCTGTTCGGGGTCTTTTGCCATCCGTCTTGCGTTTTAAAAGCTAGGCCGTTAATGGTATGATAAGCTAGAACTTCGTCTTTTAGTGCATTTACGAGTTCTAATAAGGTCTGTTCTGCCTCTCCTAAGATCACAAAATCAGCCCCTTCGTTAAGGTATTCGGCAAAGCGATCGGTAGAATCGGAGCTAGAAACAATTACCGTACAACCTTCTGCTTTTGCTAGTTTGCACATTTCGAAGGCCGCTTCGCGCATATTGGTAAGACACATTTTTGTGAGGTAATTAAATCCATCATCATAGATTACAAAAAAGCGTGGTTTCCATTTTTTTAGCTCAGGAAAAATTTCTGAGGCACTTGCAGCAAACATCGTATCGAATAAAGCAATTTTATATCCTTTTTCTCTCATCAGAGAAGCAGCATGCAGCGTGGCCAAGGGTGCATAAGGTTGCTCCAAAGCCCATTGTTTGGGGTCGAATCTCGAAAAATAGGAATGTGTAAATAGGATATCCATCATGCCTGCCCTATTTTAGCTAATGGTGAAAGATTTAATGAACACACACATTTGATGCAGGTGGGGTTAGTTTTTATAGCTAACGATTTTCTAAAATCCATTGCAGCCTCTCCATTTAAGATTTGATCTAGCGAGGAGTGATAAATATTTCCAATGCCCTCATGAAAAAAGCAGGGCCTCACCTCTCCATCTGCTTCAACTACGGTTGATACCCAAGGAGCGTTACATTTCTTGAAGGGAAAATTGTTGAGGCCATAAAATGCAGCGTAATAACGGTAAATATCCATCATTTTGGTGGGAGACTCCGCGATAAACTTTGTACTCATATCAGCTGAATGCACGATGAGCAACTCATCGAGGATAGATTTTAATTCTGGGAGTTCGTTTTTACTTGGCAGGATTTCGTGCTGTTTTGGTTCGCTCCAAGCTGCTTGCCTATTAAAGGCATGACTGCTCACATCAGCAGGTAAAAAACTGATCTGGTTAATTCCTATCGCCTTTGCAGAAACAATAATTTCTTTCCAAGTTCTAAAATTTAATCGATGGATAACGGTTCTTGCCGTAATGCGAAAATTAGGATCAAGGTGATGAATAAACTGTACCCCTTCTCGTAATTTATCAAATGCACCGGGAATATTTCTGATCGCATCATGTAAAAATTCATCTCCATCTATAGAAACTATCAGATCGTCTATCCACTTTAAAATTTCAATCGCATGTTTTTTAATGGTTAGACCTGTAGAGAGCAAGGTAATTTTAATGCCTTCTTTCTTGAGGATTTCGCAAAGGGTAAAAAAATTGGTGTTTAACAGGGCTTCGCCACCAGACATGACAACTTGTTGTGTTCCCAATTTTTTCAGGGGCAAGATCAGCCCCTGCACATCTGAAATGGTTAATTGCTTTAAATTCTTATTGTCTTTCCAGATATCGCACATTACACACCTACAATTACATGCACTATGAGGCATCAAAATCACAATTGGCAAAGCCGAAATTCGGTGGGTTTGCAAGGTGTGATAGCGTTTAAATGTTTGGGCGAATGGCAATTTCATTAGTTTGACCGAATAAGGATCCAATAAAATGGATTTTTAACAAATAGCCTATTGAAAAAGGATTTGGGATGATACTTAATGTGATAATTAAAACTGATTAACTCATCCAGTTGATGGTGAAAGTAAAATGGGCACATTTCGGGCGATCCCATCGTTTCAAAATACTTTTGGGTTCTTTCTTTTGCTAATTTAGCCGCTAATGGGGTATAAAATTTGGTATCTAAAAGGTGGATTTCTCCATCATCCAAGAGCAAGCGCTGGGCTTTGGCAATAATTTCTTTTGCAGAGGCAAAATACTGAAGAGATGCTGCAAATAAAATGATATCAAATTTTAGATCAACAACATCAGTTGTTTCAAAATCCCCTACTTTTAACTTCAAATTTTCTCTTTTAAAATTTCGCTGCCCTTGATTAATTTCTTCGGAATTAGGATCAATTCCAATCACCTCGGTTTGTGCAATTGTTGCTAGTTTTGAGGCCAGCCATGCATTACCGCAACCAATTTCCAAGATTTTTAATGGTTTTTCTTTTTTTTTCAAATAAGCGATGAGCTTTTGGGAGGATTGTTTTCTAACAAGCCACTCTTTAACATATCGATGGGTTTGAGGTACGTTGGGCAATTTTTTTAACTCTTCATCGGTATAGATGCGCTGCTCCTTTGTCCTTAAGGAATGATAGGCACGCTCAAATGCGGTAGGCTGAGGTGGTATGTCTATTGAAACTTCCATTTCAGAAACCTTGGATTTCGGGCTGACGGTAGCGCCAAACCTTTTGTAAAAGTTTAATTTCGTACGGATAATGGTATAAGCTGATTCGGTAACGCAAACTCGAAATTAGCCTGATCGCCAACCTTTTTACCCTATTTAGTCTGATATCGGTTACTGTTGGGTACACTCCGTTCAATACGGTTTCAAAATTCCTGATTTTATTGATGATCTCGGGTGTAAGCCAAGGAGTTAAAGGATTTTTACGAAGATCGAAATTCTCCCATGCCGGGCTTATCCAATCTTCTAATGTTTCAGGAAATTTAAATCCCGTTGCCAATACCTGTTTAAACAATTCTGAACCTGGCGTTGGAACTGGGCTATAGGTATAGATTACAATTTCGGTACGTGGATTAACCTGTTTAACTTTCTTGATAAATTCTATCTCAAAGTTAATCTGGGCCTCTACCTCTAATTGCGTTGGTGCCGGCGTGCCCAGCACAAAAGAATATTCGGGAATGATATTGAACTTTTTAAGTCTTTTGGCAAATTCGATAATCTGTGCTCCAGTTTGCGTTCCTCCTTTATCCAATTGCTCCAGGATGGTATCACTTCCACTTTCTGCGCCAAAAAAGATGATCTGACAACCTGCTTCACTAATGGCTGCTAACGACGAATCCTTAAATTTAGACATGGTATCAATTCTTGCCATTGCCCACCACTTCATCTTTTCTGGAGCAATCAGTTTCGCAAATTCAACCGCTCGCTTTTCGGACACAAAAAAATTATTGTCGTGAAATTCTATGGCATCTGCGCCCCAATTATCTTTAATGTATTTAACATCGTTGTAAACTGTTTGTGCGGATTTAGCTTTCCATCGGGCCTCAAAAATGGGCACTACCGCGCAAAATGAACAGGTAAATGGGCAACCTATGCTCGAATGGTAGGCCATTGTTTTTTCTCCGAGATAGGTTTTCCCCAAAAATTTTTGAAATGGATAAAACGTTGCCAATTTATCATAGGGCAGCGGTGGTAAAGTATCCTGTTCCATTAACTCTTCTTTTTCTGTTTTAAAGATTTTCCCATCCACTCCTCTATAGATCAAATTCTTGATAAATTCGTAAGGTTTATCACTCGCCAAGGCATCAATCAACAAAGGAAATGCATAATCGCCAGGACCGTTGATGATAAAATCTACATAACCAGAATACAGTACGGCTTCTGGTTGGCTAGAAGGAAAATAACCGCCCCAGATCATTTTTGTAAAGGGAAATTTGGTTTTGATGGCCTTTGAAAATGCAATTGCTTGTTTCAATTGCGGGCCAGGCATTACGGTAAATCCCAAATAATGATATGTTCCGGTGTTCAGGTACTCCTCGAGTTTTGCTAAGGCATTATTTTCAAAATTTCCATCCACTACCACCCAATCGTATTTCCCTTCTATCGAAGCTGCGATACTTAAAATTGAGTTTGGAATACGGTGTTTATGGTCGGCGCTTTTAGGATTAAACAAGAGAACTTTTTTCATAGGCCTTAAACAAAATAACCCTGATAATTGATGGCTATCAATGAATACGATATCCGAAGTACAAAGGTTGCCAACGCGTAATTTAAGCCTAGGGCAACCATTTTGGTAGCTAGAACGTATCCACATTCAATCAGCGTACTATAGAAATGATTGCTACCCTTAAGAACTACCTTAAACATACGTTCTTCACTTCGCCCATCAGGGAGAAAGATCCCATAGCGGCCTATGATCTTTGGGCGAAAAATTACGATTCACAACCTGGTAATCTAATGCTCGATATTGATAAGATGACTTTAGATAAATTGCTAAAAGACATCAGTTTATCGGGTAAAAAAATTGCTGATATAGGCTGTGGCACAGGAAGGCATTGGCCGAAAATTTTAGCAGAAAAACCGGCTGGCCTTATAGGATTTGATGTTTCGGAAGGGATGCTGGATCGTCTAAAAGCCAAGTTTCCATTAGCGAATACCAAACAGATTACCGATAACCTTTTCACGGATATTCCGGACAAGAGTTTCGACATGATTATTTCTACCCTAACCATGGCCCACATCGAAGACATTGTTGATGCGCTAAAGGCTTGGGCAAGAATCTTAAGAGACGAAAGCGAAATCATTATTACAGATTTTCATCCCAAAACCCTCGCCTCTGGAGGTAAAAGAACTTTTATGTCTGAAAATGGATTAATCTCCGTTCAAAATTTCGTTCATTATACGGATCATATCATATCCATTCTTGCACAACATGGCTTTACCTTGATCAAGCAAGAACAGATCCATATTGATGAAACCTTTAGGCATTACTATGAAAACAAAGGGGCACTTAAGGTATATGAGACTTATGAGGGTTTTCCAATTTTATATGGATTATACTTTACAAGACAATGATCCTGGCAAATGTGGTTCTCGTAGCAAACAATCAAACAGTAACTATTGAGGTTAAAAAGGGCAAGATTTCAGCAGTTTTAACCCACACAACTACTGATGATTTGATCCACATACAATTTGAGGATGCGATTGCTTTTCCAGGTTTGATCAATTCTCATGACCATCTTGATTTCAATCTTTTCGATCAACTTGGCGATGGGACGTATGAAAACTATACCGAATGGGCAAAACATATCCATCAAAAATATAGTCAACAAATTGTGGATATCCTTAAAATCCCAATCTTATTGAGGGAACACTGGGGGATATATAAAAATTTGATTTGTGGGGTTACTACCGTGGTAAATCATGGTCCGAAGCTAAAACTTGCAGAAAAACTGATCAATGTAGTTGAAGATGGTCAAAGCCTACATTCAGTCCATTTTGAAAAATGGTGGAAGATTAAACTTAACAATCCTTTTAAGCGCAATAAAAACGTAGTTATGCATATTGGAGAGGGCATTGACCAGTTGGCAAGCAAAGAAATTGATACCTTAATTAAGTGGAACCTGTTAAACCGAAATTTGATAGGCATCCACGGTGTAGCAATGGATGCCAAGCAGGCCGCAGCTTTTAAAGCCTTGATATGGTGCCCACTATCCAATTATTTTTTATTAAATGAAACTGCCAATATCAGCGCAATAAAAAAATCGAGCCCAATTCTTTTTGGAACCGACTCAACACTAACGGCTAACTGGAATATTTGGGATCATCTTAATTTTGCGCGGAACTTAAACGTATTAACCGATCAAGAGCTTTACGATAGCAGTACAACCAATCCTGCAGAGGTTTGGCGGCAAACGGGTGGTAAAATAGAAAAAGGTGCTGCTGCCGATATAGTCGTTGCTAAAAGAAAAAACAATCCCGAAGCACTTGATGCCTTTTTTAGCATTCAACCAAGTGATCTTTTAGCAGTAATCTGCAAGGGGAAAATCCTACTTTTTGACGAAAGCTTAAACCTGCAGCTACAGGCATTAAACATGGATAACTACCAAAAAATAGCAGTTAATGGCAGTTTAAAATATGTGTTTGGAACTATGCACGAGCTTATTAAGCAAATCCAATCGTTTCAACCTAAAGTTAAGTTTCCTGTCGAAATTGTTAAAAATCCATAAGTTATGCGTTTTGTCTTTGCCAGTTATACATATACGAAAGAATTTGACAATCCCGCAATCTGGCTCGACCGCATCAATACCTTTACGGGTTTTCTCTCGGCTCTGGCAAAAGAAAATGAGGTCCATTCTATCCAGCAGATTAATTTTAAGGGATCTCTCAAGGTTGAAAGTGTTAACTATCATTTTAAAAAATATAACGGTTTAGCCTTACGTTTTTTTCCTTTAAAGCTAAATCTGGATCTCAAAAACCTAAAACCAGACGTAATTATAATGCAGGGCCTGCACTGTCCACTTCGTGTGATCCAGCTTCGCTTAATTGTAGGTTCAACAGTAAAAATCATTCTGCAGCACAGAGCAGAGAAGCCTTACAAAGGATTTAAAAAAATCTTTCAGCGATGGGCAGACAGGTTTGTTGATGCTTATTTTTTTGGCTCAAAAGCTATGGGCATGGAGTGGATGAAACTGGGCAACCTAAAAAGTGTTGAAAAACTCTATGAGGTTGTGGGTTTATCGTCAAGGTTTTACCCAATAGCTAAAATAATTGCGCAACACTACACTAAGGTTAGTGGAAATCCAGTCTACTTATGGGTTGGAAGGTTAAATAGCAATAAAAATCCCCTTACGGTGATCGATGGTTTTTTAGGCTATCTAGCTATCAATCCGGATGCCCAACTCTATATGGGCTATCAAACAACAGAACTCCTAGCAGAAATACAAACAAGAATTGGCAATCATCCTAGCGGGAAAAATATCTCCTTAATCGGAGCTATTGAGCACAACGACCTGCTCTATTGGTTTAATGCCGCTGATTATTTGATTTCAGGCTCCTATTATGAAGGTGGTGGAACGGTAATTACTGAGGCCCTATCGGCTGGATGTATGCCCATTGTAACCGCCATTCCATCTTTTAAAATGTTAATCAACGATGGTGAATGCGGCTTTCTATACGAACCAGGAAACGCAAATGAACTAGTAGAAATACTAACTAAAACGCAACATTTGGATTTGGTACAACAAAGAGAAAAATGTTTAGCTTTTTTTAAAACCCGCCTCTCTTTCGAAGCGATTGCGCATAAAATTCAAGAGATTGCATCCGTTTTGTAACCATACAACTGCAAAACCGCTCTAGCAGATGCTGATGCAGCAAAGGGCATTACTTGTTTATAGTGATGATCTGCCTTTGTTAAGATTTCTTTTATCAAAAAAAGCATGTCTTTAGGGTTAGCTACATGAAACCAGTTTTCTATTTCATGGCGCATGGGTTTAACAAAGCTGATTACTTTTGCTCCTGCATAGAGTGCTTCTAGATTTACGAGGCCTAAGCCTTCATAATTTGAGGTATGAACCAACAACTTTGATCTGCCCATAATCCGTAATACCTCTTGATGCGGCAGTTCCCCCGTTAAAGTAACATTAGCTGTTAAGCCGAATTCTCTGATCCATTCGTTTAACTTCTCCCTCTCGGGCCCATCGCCGCAAATTAGCACCTTTATACTAGGAAAAAGTGGCTTTAAATGTTTAGTTATGACTAACAATAAATCATATTGTTTAAGAGGAATCAATGATCCAACACCTATAATATCAATGTCTTTAGTTGGGTCTGGCTGATTGAACATGCTGGGGTCTATTCCGATAGGAATGACATGCTTGGGCAAAATCTGAAAGTTCCGATAAAATTCATCAGCAATAAAATCAGAAAGTGCAATTAATGATTCTCCTTTTGGTTTAATCATCTTTACAAACCTGTTCTGTTTTTTTGCATCCTGGCCCATTAACCAACAAAAGTGTGGAATCTGGTATCTTTTACCCAAAATGGTAGCCAAAAATGCACTTTTATCTAGCCAAAGGCTAAGTAAACCTACAATATCAAATTCCTTTCGTAGCTTCCCAAACCTTAGCAGCACTTGGCAAAAAGTAAACCATCTAGAAAATCTCCCTTTATTTTCTCTGCCAAATGATATTACCCTGATCCCATGCCATTGATAGGTTCTATAAAAAAAAGGGTATTGAAGCGATAAAACTATCACATTTAATAAAGGATCCACGCTTTTCAAGGCCTTTAAAGCAACCTGTATGGGAGGCACACAGGCTGTATCATCCTCATCCTTAGGAAATCCTAAGGTAATTACGATCAATGCTTTAGGCTTGTTCATTATCAACAGCGATTATTTTATTGCAAAAACTTAATCCAAGTTTACCGTGGGTAATAAGCATAATAATTTTTCCGGCTTTGGTAAGCATTGATAACTTGCTAAGGATGCGATTTTCGGACACCTCATCCATCTCACTAAATGGCTCATCTAAAATCAGCATATCAAAACCATGATATAGTGCACGGGCCAAAACAATTCGTTGACATTGCCCCCCACTTATGTTTTTACCATTCTCAGTTAAATTCTGGTAAATACCTTTTGGATATTGGCTCAATAAGTTCTCCAATCCACAAAACTCAACTACTTCAGCTAACTTGGTTTTATCAGCAGTATCTGAAAGGCAAATATTTTTAAGGATAGTATCGTTAAAAATAAAGGACTGTTGTTTTACATAAGAAATCCTATCCCAGTACTGTTGCCTTGTTAGTTCATCCGCTGGTGCATAATTGATAGAAATTACCCCTTGCTTAGGTTTTAAAAACCCAAGTAAAAGATTAATAATGGTCGTTTTACCCGCTCCAGATTCTCCAGAAATTCCCACAAAATCTCCGGCACTAAGATTAAAACTAAAATTAGACAATGGCTGTTGGTTGCCATAGTTAAAATTTACCTGATCAAATTTAACCGAATTGATACTCTTGCTTTTTGCTAAAGGTTTTTCCGTAGGCTTTGCATCAATAAGGAGATCAGTCAATGTAAAATCATAAGCTTTAATTTGGCCCATGCTACTTAAAATTTTCACAATCCCAGGAATAATCTTATACGAAGCGGCCATAAAAATGCCTATTTCGAGCAGATCAATTTTGAGTAAGGGGTTGGCAAACTTGTTCATTGCCAAAAGAATTAGGAAACCTAGGATCGCAACTACCTCAATCATTCTTGAAGGCAGTCCCTGTAATGCCTGTTGTGCAGCAATAGTTGAATTTAATTTTTCTTGGTATGCATGATAGCGTTTGATAAAAAAATCTGCGCTACTATAGATATTGCTTTCTACAAATCCCGACAGGGATTCTTGCAAATGTTGAAGTGTTTTTTCGCTGGTTAACTTTATTTGTCCTCTGATGTTCTTGAGTTTCTTTTTTATAAAATAACCTAGGATAGCAATTGGTGGTACCAATATTAAAAACAGCAATAAAAATAAATTGGGATGATAGCACAGAATAGCGATAATAGTGAATAATATCAGCACACTTTGAGAAATGATTTGTTGTACATTAACCAAAATATAATTACTGAATTCAATTGGCTGCTGCCCAATTTTTCTGATCTGCACAGCAGAACCAGTATCTACAAATTGGCTGTAGTCTTCATTGAGGTAATGTCTGATATTTCGTTCTGACAATCGAGAGGCAACACTAAAAAAAAAGTGCCTTTGCAATGAGGAGATATAATAACCGAGCCAGTTTTTAGCGCTAAATAACAGAAAGAATACGATGATGAGGGTTAAAGAATCAGATGTGCCCGAATAATAATTGTGGAGCAAATTCTTTTGCGCACTACTATTTGTATAAAAATCAATCACAAGTAGCGTAAGCCCCAGAAAAGCAATGTCCAAAATTCCTATCACCAGATCAAATGCGATTAGATTGATCATTTTGAGCCTTTCTTTTGTATTAAGAATAGCCAAAATTGCAGTGGTTAAGCGTTTCAAGGTATTAGGGGATAAGCAACTTTTTATAAACGATGGTTACGGTATCCACAAGAATTTTCAGATCCAGAGAGGAAGACCAATTTTTAATATAATGGATATCGTATTCGATCTTCTTTTCTACCTCACTTGGGCTGGAAACTGGTCCGTGATAGCCCAACGACTGGGCCAGGCCAGTAATGCCTGGTTTTACCGAATGTCTTTGGTGGTAAAAGGCATACATCGAGTTATATTTAAGATTTTCGAAAAACATATGCGGGCGGGGGCCAATCACAGACATATCGCCAATCAGTACATTAATTAATTGCGGAAGTTCATCAAGGTGGCTCCTGCGTAAGAATTTGCCCAACGTTGTAATCCGTTGATCGTTTACTGTGGCGGTTAAAGTATCTGATTGCGCATTTACTACCATCGTTCTGAGTTTGAGGCAGTAAAAGAATTTTCCGTCTTTTTTATTTCGTTTTTGCACGAAAAACACTGGTCCAGCAGAATCCAGTTTTATGAGTAGTGCTAAAATAGGCAAGAGCCATGAAAGGACGAATAAAACTGCAGTGGCAGAAATAGCGAGATCTGTTATCCGTTTAATTGCTCTATTTTGGAGCTTATACAACGGTGAAGAATTAACACCGCTTATTAATTTTAAATTTACTACTCCGGTTACTTCCGAAGCCATATAGCTTTCGCTTGGAATATAACGATGATCGTAACGATCTTTTAATTTGAGTAAACTATTGTTCATTAATTAGGCCTCAATCTTAAGTGGATACCTACTATTACGGACTGGTGTTGAATTGGTTGCCTTATCAATTTAAAAATTTTAGACGCTACCAACATTTACATCCTCCTTCGGGGATAATTAGGGTTGCATAGGCCGAAGATGTTTGTACATTATTAATCCATTTTCCTAAAAAAGATAAAATAATGCTGTAGCGTTTCTACTAGTCTTTGCGTATTAGGTAAAAACAACTATAGCCCTATGAAAAAATTTTTATTATTTAACCTACTTATCCTTCTCGCTTTCTTGGTATTTACGCAATGCAAGAAAAACGAAGGCGAAAAACTAGAAGTTATTCAGATAACCAAGCTTATGTCTGCAGCCCAAATGCGGAATTTGCCAGTTGGAATAACCACCCCTCAAAAAGCCAGAAAAAGCGGCAAGATATATATCTATAAAGATTTGTTGTTTATTAACGAGCCCTATAAAGGCATCCACATATATAACAATGCTAACCCAAATTCACCTGTTAACATTGGATTTTTGCAAATACCCGGAAATATTGACATTGCCATCAAAAACGACATTTTATATGCTGACAGTTACATAGATCTATTGGCTTTTGATGTTTCAAACGTAGCGAACATAAAACAAGTTAAAAGACTTACAGATGTCTTTAGGCAGTTTTATACATCCACTGGAGCGCAGAATTTCGTAATCACTTATAAGGATACAGTAGTTAAAACCAGTCCTACTAAATATTATGATGCTGTTGCGTTTAGTACCGCAAGCACGAGTTCTTCTACGGGCACCGGCGGTTCTATGGCGAGGTTTGCTCTACTGAACGATTATCTTTACACTGTAGGTCAGCTGGATCTTAGCCTATTCGACGTAAAAGCACCATCAACTCCGACCTTTGTGAAATCAATCAGTTTGAGTTGGGGCGTAGAAACGATTTTCCCTTACGAGAACAAATTATTTATAGGTACCAATACCGGCATGCATATTTTCAATGCTGCTGATCCAGCAAATCCAGTAAAATTATCTACTTATAGCCATGTTTTGGCTTGTGATCCAGTATTTGTGCAAGGTAAATATGCTTATGTAACCTTGCGTACTGGAAATATGTGCAGACAATCGATCAATCAATTAGAGGTAGTGGATATCGAAGACCCAACTAAGCCCAAACAAATAGCGGTATTTCCGATGCTTAATCCACACGGGCTTAGTGTTAGTGGAGATAACCTATTTCTGTGTGAAGGTAGCAATGGATTGAAGTCGTTTAATATTTCAGACAAAAATAAAATAGATAATAACCTGTTGCAGTATCTAAAAACCATTAAAAGTTTTGATGTTATTGCTGGTCCCAAATCACTTATAGTGACGGGCGAAGATGGTATTTATCAGTTTAATTACAGCAATGCAGCTAATTTAATAGAACTCAGCAAAATCACGGTGAAAGCTACTACCTCAATAGAAATTTTTAACTTAAGCAAGTAAGCGATTTTCGGAGGCACAATATGCCAGTGAGGGGAAGATTGAGAAAGAAGACTTCAATTAAACACCCAAAAAATAATAACAAACAAAAGCCACTCATTTAAGTGGCTTTTGTTGTTAAACGTAATCGTATACTCCAATTAGCATAGACCAAAGCATCGCTTTGCTTTCTTAGCCAATTTCTTTAGCGTTTTCCCTCCTTCATTGATTATGTTTTTTGGGATATCACCTATCGCTTTACCTGGTGTTTTTCTGAATTTATCGATTTCGTGGCTTACATTTTTTAGGGCTTTGGTGATTTCATTTGACTCGCCAAGATTTTTTTCTGCATAGGAACTAACCGTTTCAAAAAATTTATAGGTGATATCATCTAGAGGCGTGGTATCGTTGATCATATCGCCTACGGCATCTATAATTTTAACAATTTCGTTATTATCTCCAGGACCTTTTATGATATCGTTCCAAGAATTACCTAAAAATTTAAGGATTTCATTGTTCGGTCCAAACTCCACCCCGGCTGCATGTACCAACATCGGTTCTTTCTTGCAGGTTAACTTAGTGTTTTTTAGTAAACTAATGGCTAGAAGCTGAAGGGAATCCGTCTTAATGAGGTCATTAACTTTTGTGCTATCATTGGTGAATGAAAAATTGGTATTAAACATCGTCTCAATACCAGATTCGGTAAGATTAAATGATTTGGGAACCGTTGCATATATGAGGTATTGATAAGGTAATGTAACCACCATTGAGTCGGATTTCGAAACCAAATAGGTTTCTTTCTTAAGCAATATTGATCTTGGAACGGAGCTTAAAACACTAACTGCTGATAATTTATTGTTTTCGATTTCAAAGGGTACGGTAATTCCAAAGCTTGGGATCTTGGTCCACCCGTAATCGAATTTGAATTTATCATCCGTTACGGCTTTTATGCCTATGCTTGTACAGGGAATGGTGGGCCGTGCCAATACAACGGGATATCCCATCACGGTATCAAGCTTGAATGTTACATTTGTCTTGAATGATTCACGGATGGATCCCAATATCCCAACCTTCGTTCCAACACCTCCACCAATATAAGGATCAACATGCAGATGGACATCGGCTTTTAAATCAACTTTCAGATTTAGCGACAAGTCTAGCCCTTTTTTTGCATCCCAATTGCTTTTTAGCCCCTCCAACAAGATTGATGTTTTTACCGCATTCAAATCCTCGAACCTGGCAGAAAATTCTCCATCACCTAATATTGAATTTTTCCATACTTTTTTGGATAAGTATCCCCCTATTTTCTGAGAATTGATATGCACTGTCCTTTTTTTCGCATCCAATACATTTATATTGTCTAAAGCCTCGGTCATCAAAAGTTTATTGATCCACAAATAAGTAGACGTTTTTGCCAGGTTGTTTCTGTTCACATATCCAGTGATGTCATTATCCATTTGATCATTTATTGCTCTCAAATTAGCCCCCTTTGATGCCAACGTACGAGATAGTGGTGCCGTCATTGGCGTGTCTGACAAGAGGAAAGATAACCATATGCCAGATTTTATAAATGCGGGCTGGTTTAGATGTAAGTATTTTCTTATGGTTGTGTTTTCCAAACTTGTCTTTAAGTCTACAAACCAGTTTTCGTCTTTGTCGATCACGATGTGCTGGTCCTTATCCGGCAGTAATTTTGCCAGCTCTATTTTTAGTCCATCTTTTATGGAGATTTCAAAAGAAGTTAGATTTTTCGAATGCAAATATATCGCCGCTAGGTCTGCTAATACTTTCTTGTACTTGCCCATTTGTAAATTAAACGCAAAAATCTTGGTCTTTGGATTTATAGAAACGGGTAATACCTCATATTTAACCACAATACTTGTATCGGTTTTTCGCAGCCCTGAAATGGTTAATTGAGCTTCAAGATCGATCGCAAACCTTTTTTTCTTTTTAGGATTCAATATACTGGAATGAAGGGTGATAAAGAAAACTCCATTTTCAGGCGAAGTATTTACCGAATCTACCTTTAGGGTCCAATTATTCAATTTCTTCACAGACCGGATTTGGGTACCTGAAATACTTTTGATTGCTGTATTGATCGTTTCCTTTGGTACAAAAATAGCCAAGGAAGAATTTGTGGGAAAACTCGCTTGTTTAATAACGCTGGCGGTAGAGTTCAGTCCATCCGCTCTCCATTGTTGCTTGTCCTTTATCACTACTTCCTTGAAAGATTTGCAGCTGATGAAGGTAAGGATTACCAGGTATGCAGTAAGCTTGATGAAGCATATAGCTACTGGATTTTTGATGATTGTAGGTTGAGAGTCCATTGTTTAGGGATTTAATTTTTGATAAGATGTATAAAGTTTTAGGCACTATTAACTTATCAAATTTACCCTGTGAGAAAACCGTAGACAATACCTATTACTAGGTATTTTATACCGAACAATGGAGAAGTTAATTCGTAAGAAAGACTTTTTCCCTAATTAACTTTCTCGTAAATATATAGCTCGTGGATTTCGGTGGTGTAACCTTCATTTATCAACGGGCCCTGAGACATCCCAAGAAGAATCTGTGTGCCACGATTGTTTAAAACAACAAGATCATCATTTGTTGGATCGATTGAAAGACCTTCTATCTCTCCGGCTCGCTTAAAATCAGACATTTCGCGAAAAAGCGTTAAACGCCCTCCCATCGCTCCGCTAGCAATTTTGCCCGGTGTTTTTAACGGTTTATTATCTACGATAGAAAATTGTTCGCCATCTTTTAGGCCAGTATATGGAACATTCCTTATATCGGCAATATAAATGTTATCAGCAATATTGTAGGTAGCTTCTCCATCATCGGCGGCAAAAAGTATTTTTCCATCAGCAATGAATATACCCTGGCACCAATAAGGCGCAGGGCGACATTGCATTTTCGTATAATACTTGCCGGTTTCTAGGCTATAGCCATACACATATCGACTATCTACCCAATCAGACATCCAAACCATTTTTTTTTCCCGATCAATGGCGATGCCCGAAACTTCCACCTGACCTGAACCTGGTTCCCAATTTATATCGCGTTTCCACTGCAATGTTTGTGCGTCATAGACCGAAACAGCAATATTCTGACCGCGACCGTACTCAAACTTTTCGATGCCGCAATAGATTTCGCCGTTAAAGATATCGATATCCCCGAAGTGGTTGGCAATTTCTGGGTTCTGGAAGGGCTGTAGGTTTTTCATCACCAAATTCCCGTTCTTATCGTATTTGTAGAGCGCCTTCGTGTCTGAAACGTAATAATACTTTTTATCGATGGCGATTCCCTGCCGCCCCAATACGGGTATCACTTTCTTTAAGCGATAAGATTTACCTATATGTTGGGCATTTACCGCCATTCCGGCAAGCATCGCCACAACTAATAAAAGTGCTTTTTTCATTGGATTTTATCCTTCTTGCAAAACCTAAAGATTATCTTTCGCGATAATGGTCCAATCATCAGCGCCATTTCCTTTTGCTATCCAATTATCCATTTCAGCAGCAACTGCAGGTAAAACGGTTAATTTAACTCCTTTATTTTTCGCTGCGCTCATCATAAGTCCTGCATCCTTACGTGCCATTTCCAATTCCCATGATGGTTTTCCAAAATTTCCGGTCCTAATTTTTTCCAATCTGGCGGGCGCACCTGCTCCTGGATTCCAAGAACTAAAGAGTGCCGATACCTCGGCTGAATCAATGTCCAAGGCTTTTGCTAGTGCAAGCGCATCAGATAGGCCAGCTGTCATTGCTATCAAAAAGAGATTACCAATCAATTTTATCCCTGCCGCCTTGCCCTCTTCAGCGCCGAAATTGATAAGCTTGCCAGTCATCTTAGACAGTTCGCCCTCCACCCTTTTGATTACCTGCTGATCACCAGACACCAGCATATTGCCGCTAGCCTCTAGCGCATTTGGTGGGCCCATAAAAACAGGCGCATGTAGATAGGTAAATCCCTCAGACTTCCATTTGAGCGTTCGTTCTGCAGCACCCTCTGCCGAAGTAGTTGTATGGTCAATTATCGTCACGCCAGGTTCGAAACCTGAACTTGCAGCCGCTAACACTTCGTTTACCGTTTCATCGTCTTTTAACGTTAGGTGGATTGTTTCTACCCCTTTTACTGCATCAACTATATTTTCAAATGCTTTTGCGCCATCGGCTTCAAGGGCTTTAGCTTTTGATGCCGTTCTGTTCCAAACCTGAACCTGATCGCCCCTACGGAGCATCGCTTTCACAAAGTTAGCCCCTAAAAGGCCCGTTCCTAAAAATGCTTTCATAAATGTATTTTATGGTAGTAAAGGTATGGACTTATGCTTTTGTTTTCATAACAAAAAATCCATGCTAATCACATTTACCCATATCGCATCATTGCGGAAGGCCCGCGAACTCCTGATATGCCCTTTCTAAGTGCATATCATCGGTTTCATTCTATAGCATTTGAGGTTTAGCGGACCAATCGATATTTCTGAGGCTTTTGTTCGGTCCTTTCGATCAGTTTCCTGGCTTCTAGATCAAGCTTAACTGTTTCGCCATACCACTGTACCCCTCCCACAAACTTGTCCTTTACATTTTGATGCAGTGTTTCCATCAGTTCGCTGTGGGTGAGTTCGCCTCTAGATAGGATAGCTAATAGCTGAGCCTTTATTTGCTCATACTTCTCCTCCGCAATTACCTTATTGGTCT
The DNA here is from genome assembly GCF_059703915.1 of Pedobacter sp. NO84. NCBI lineage: Bacteria > Pseudomonadati > Bacteroidota > Sphingobacteriia > Sphingobacteriales > Sphingobacteriaceae > Pedobacter > Pedobacter sp. NO84. Next base: position 837,175 of record NZ_AP046575.1, on the reverse strand, counting down.
TTAACGGATCGGGATGAAGTGTTTGGATGGTCTGTGTTTTCATCACAATTTGATTTGATCAAATATAACGAAATATTAATTTAGCCGACACATCTCCTGCCAAAAAGCCAACTCTCTAAGTTGCATTTAATTTACGCTGCTAAGTATCCATCTTACCCCAAAATTATCCACTATTTCAATCAGCTTTTGCTGATTATGTAGGTTTAATGCAGAATTATTTTTGGTGTTAACTAGTTTTTTGATAAGGGTTTCTCTGGCGGTATTATTTTCGCAGTGCAACACTATAGCCATAAAATTCCCTACTTTTCTACCTTCACTGGGCACCAGATCTGAACCATAAATAGTGAGTTGCTGCGCAACTAGTGAGCCACTAACAACTGGCTGCGTGATATAGCCATTTAGCTCGCCTTCAAAAGTATCGAATTGTAAGCGGCCCCCGAAACATGTTTGGTAAAAGGTGAGGGCCTTTTTACAATTTCCAGAGAAAGTGATAAAAATGGCACTAGGTAATGGGTTATAACTATTTTCAATCATTGCCTTATTACTTAAGCATCAGGAATTTCGGGCTCTACCAATTTGATCAACTTCTCGAGTGATTCTTGCCATCCGAGATAGCACATTTCTGCAGGTATGGCCTCAGGAATTCCTTCTTGATGCACTTTAAGTTCAGTGCCACATAAAACCTTACGAAGCGATATACTGGTTGTAGTTTCTCCTGGTAAATTAGGATCATCAAATCGATCTACGTATTTGATAAATTCGTTTGGTTTGATTTCAAGGTATTCGCCACCGAAGGACTGGCCTTTTTCGGTACTAAAATTAATAAAGGTCATTTTAAACGTGCCTCCTATCTTAAAATCCATGTGTTGTACGGTACATATAAATCCATAAGGCGGAAACCAGGCAGAATTGGCTATTGGATCTGCAAATGCCCGAAATACCTTTTCTGGGCTCGCTTTAATTACTCGATGTAGGGAAACTGAATTGCTTTTCATTTTATTAAAATTTAATTTAAAATTTATTTACTGTTGTACTGATTGATTTTATTGCGATACAAATAGGAAACCGCTAGTATGGCTGCAAATACGAGCGGCATTAGCATATATCCAATGTTCTTATCAACACAGGCATGGCTAATAAAGGCAAAGATCAGGCTAAAGAAAAGCCCGGCATAGGCCCATTCTCTCAGCTTTGCTGGTGTTTTAGGATAAGCGATTGCAAGAACTCCAAGTATCTTACAGATTATCAACGCATAGGCAAAATAGTCGGGATAGCCCAAAGCTTTAGTACCGATGGTTACATATTCCGGTGCAAACAACATGGTAGCAAGCGGCATTACACCCTCCCATAGTACGATGATGATGGTGGCCACCCAAAAGATTATTTTATTTCTTTTCATGATAATTGATAATTAATTGGATTCAACATAGTTAATAAAGTTGTTCAAGATAGACTGCCATCCTTGTTTCTGAAATTCAGGGGCGTTCTCTGTTTCAGGATCAAAAGTGCTGGCTATATGGGTTTTGCCGTTTTTTTCACTGAAGATCGTGGTCACTTTTCTTCCATCACCCATGGTGTACGAAATTTCTTGATGTAGTTTTACTTTGTCATACACCCCTCCGAAATCGAAACCAAAACTACCATCTTTGGCTTCCATCCTGTGTTTAAACTGGCCGCCTTCCCTTAGGTCGTTCTCGCTACTGGGCGTATGCCAACTTGGGTCGGGCGTATTCCATTTTACAATATCTGCCGGAGTATTCCAAGCGTCCCAAACTTTTGCTACGGGAGCAGTGGTTTCTGCTTCTACCGTAATTTTTGTTAATTGTTCCATCGTTATTTTTTAAGGTTTAATTTATTCAAAGGTATACAGGCTAACAAAATCCCGTCTATTGTGAAAATGACAAATTAGGGGTAGATTATGACAAACTATATTTAGCTTAGTACTAAATCTTGAAAATGATATGAGAATTTCAGTCTTTGTACCCGAGTATGGGGTAATTGAAGCCATTACTCCACCGTTTAGGAGTTTTAACACTGCTAATGAATTTTTAACCGCATTTGGTAAAAAGGCCATTTTCGAGGTAGAGTACGTCGGCCTAAACCCGTATGTGCCGGCCAACAATGGAGAATATACGGTTAAAACCGATCGATTGCTTAAAGATGTGACCGAAACAGACCTGTTGATTATACCTCCTACATTTGGGGATACGGCAAAGGGGATACAAGCCAACATAACAGCCATTCCCTATTTCAAAAAGCTGTACGAAAATGGTTCAAGTTTAGCCAGTTTATGTATTGGGGCATTTCTTTTAGCCGAAACAGGCTTGCTCGATGGCAAAAAATGCTCTACCCATTGGGCCCATGTGAGCGAGTTTAGAGAAAGGTATCCCAATATTACGGTTGAAGATGGAGCCATCATCACAGAACACGATCATATTTATAGCAGTGGTGGAGCAAGTAGCCTGTGGAATTTACTATTATACCTGATAGAAAAGTTTGCTGACAAAGAAACGGCGGTGATGATCTCAAAATATTTTGCTTTAGATATTGGGAGGGATAGCCAATCGCAATTCGCTATATTTAAGGGACAAAGAAATCACGGCGATTCGGAAATCGAAAAAGTTCAGGATTATATCGAAAAAAATTATGAAGATAAAATCACTATAGATACATTGGCTAATTTAATCCACACCGGTAGGAGAACTTTTGAAAGAAGATTTAAAGAAGCCACCAACAATACACCTATAGAATACATGCAACGGGTAAGAATCGAGGCGGCGAAAAAATTTTTTGAAGCTTCGAGAAGAAACATTTCTGAAATCATGTTTGAAGTAGGCTATACGGACACCAAAGCCTTTAGGGATATATTTAAGAAGATAACCGGGCTTACCCCAATTGAATACCGAAATAAGTTTGCCAGAATGGCGAATGAGGTATGATTTAATCAGCCAGCATCTTTTTTTCTCGTTGGCCATTTGCAAGGCCGATTTTTTTCAACTAAAAGGTTGTCCATCAAAAAGATCAAAAATTTGTTATGTTTGAATAAATAATTAACCCCTATGAAAAGACTATTCTTCATTATTGCAATGAGTTTCCCAACACTATTAATTGCGCAGGAGAGTTTTACAATTAACGGTAAAGTTGGCTATAATAACGCTGGATTTGCCTATCTAACCTATAAAATTAATGACCAGCCAAAAACTGACACTGCGGCCGTTAAAAATGGGGCATTTGTTTTTACTGGTAAAGTGCCAAAAATTGTTGGTGCAAATATAGAGGTACGCTATTATGCAGCGCCTGGTTTTACCAATGTTGCTGATAATCTGGGCTTTTATCTCGAAAACAAAGTGATTACGATTTCATCTTCAACCTATGTTAAAAACAGTAGGATAACTGGATCACCCTTTAATGACGAATTTCAAAAACTTAAAGAATATATCGCACAAGAAAAACCCGCTTCTTCTATTGCAACAGGTAAAGCCTATGAAAAATATGCGCTAAATAACTTAAACAGCTTAATTGGTCTAGTTGCTTTATCAAATTCTTTGGTAAGAGATGCAGACGAAACTGTTACCCAAAGCATTTTGGATCAGTTTCCTGCGGAGTTAAAAAATTCAACTTTAGCTAAAAATATCCAAACCACAATAAATGCCTTTAAAAATACTAGACCTGGTCATATGGCTATGTCTTTTACGCAAAATAATCCTGATGGCATGCCCGTTAGCCTTTCCGATTTCAAAGGCAAATATGTTTTAATCGATTTTTGGGCTAGTTGGTGTATTCCCTGCAGAAATGAAAATCCTAATCTGGTGAATACCTATAACCTTTTTAAAAATAAAAATTTCACGGTCTTAGGCGTTTCATTAGATCGGATAAAAGAAAATTGGTTAAAAGCCATTAAAGACGATCGTTTAAATTGGGCACAAGTATCTGATCTATTATATTGGGACAATGCAGTGGCAAAAATGTACGCCATTAAGGGCGTGCCCACCAATATTTTGGTTGATCCAAGGGGAAAGATTGTTGCAAAAAATCTTTTTGGCGATCAATTAAAACAACGCCTCACAGAATTACTAGCGGCGAATTAATCTTTATGTTTCGAGCCTTAGCACTCTCAAACTGGCACTATTCTTAGTGCCAAAGATTTTACGTTGGGCTATTTTGTTTGATAGTTTAATTCTATATTTTGGTCAAAGCCATTAAGATAGCTTTCGAACCACTAGTGCTTATCAGAATTTACAGGCAGCGTAAAACAGAATCTGCTACCCTCACCTATCGCACTTTCTACCCAAATCTTGCCGTGTTCTGCTTCGATAAAATCTTTCGAAATAGCCAATCCAAGTCCAGAGCCCGATTTATTCTGTCCATCTGTTGGAACCTGATAATACCGCTCAAATAAACGTTTTTGGTACTTTTCTTCAATTCCCTTTCCATAATCCTTTATAGAGAATTCCAAGAATTTTCCAGCGTGCTTAATCTGAACTACGATCTTGGATTTGGCTGCACTGTACCGCAATGCATTTGAAAGGAAGTTAACCAATACCCAAGCGGTTTTTTGAACGTCGGCATTAACCTTTGGAAGTTCATTTGCAGTTAATAGTTCCAATTGTATCTCTTTTTGGTTTGCCTGAAAACGAACAGCATCCAAAGCAAAATTTACTATGTCTAGCGGGTTAGAAAGTACCATGTTCAATTGTAGGTTTCCCGTCTCCACTTGTGCCAAATCAAGTAATTCGCCAGTAATTTTGAGTAAGCGTTCGGTGTCTTCCTTAATATGGGAAACCAGTTGGTGCTGTTCATCGTTCATCGATCCGACACGCTCATCATTCAATAACTTTACACTCATTTTTATTGAAGAAAGTGGTGTTTTGAGCTCATGTGAAACTGTAGCGATAAAATTGGTCTTTGCCTCATCCAACGCTTTGAACTTCGTGATGTTTTTTAGGACATACACTTTTCCGGCAGATTTAGCAGCAGTTCGTAACGTATCACTATCCTGTTCATCGAAATTTGGAATGGTAATTTCCCTATTCTCGAGCAAAAAATAGGATTCCTTATCATTGGCGAAAATTTTAAATGGTTCTTCAGACGGCTGATCTGCCAATACACGCTTCAACAGCTCATTCTTTTGAACCAACGCTTCAACATTTTTCCCTATAGCATGTTCTGGGTTCAAATTTAACAGTTCGCTGGCCACTCTATTCAGGAAAAGAATTTCCCGCTTTTCATTTATACCGATAATGGCATCCTGCATCTGTTCTATAATCGTTTCGATACGTTGCTTTTCAGATTTTAGATGACCAACATTGGTATTGTCCCAATTTCTTAGTTCGAGCGCCATTTTGTTAAATGCGGATGCAAGTTCACCAAACTCATCATTTCCTTCAAAATGCAGGCGTTGCTGATAGTTTTTTTTGCTGATTTCCCTAATTCCGTCTAAAAGTTCTCTTAAGGGGTTGGCAATAAATCCAGGAAAGTTGACAATAAAGCTGAACAGGATGATAAAGCAAATAAAGGCAGTGATCCCAAGATAGATCGTAGCTTTTTCAGTTGCTTTTTGCGCATGATCATTCTTACGAACGATTGCATTCATGTTCAGTTCATCAATTTTTCGCAATTGCAGTCGTATTGCCGTCATTGCAGCATTTTTATCACTGCTCTGGTTGGTTGGTAGGCTTATTTTTTCGAAAGCTGCTCGAAGTGCGATAACTGCGTTCCTTTCACCATTTTCGGTAACGTTTTTTTCCTCAAGCTTCAATGCTTTATCAAAAGCTGGTGCATTAGTTGAGTTGATATTTCCATATTGATCGTCAAGAGCGATACGCATCTCGTTTACATAGATCAACGATTTATAGTTATCTTTTAGGATTACCTTTGAGCGTTTAGAAATTTCATTGATATGATATAGAGAAATGCCCCCAAAGCTAATTACTACCAAGAATAAAAAGCCGAAACCAAGTCTGAGTTTTGTTTTAATTTTCATTTGAATATATTTTTTTGGCCACAGATGAACAGGTTAACTTACTAAAATCTGTGCATCTGTGGCTTTTTAAAATTAAGATAAGATAACCAAATCTGTTTCTGTTTTTGCCATTGCCTTTAAAAGCTGATTAAATATACTTGTACTTAAGATGAGCTGAAAGAGGTTAAAATGGGGTTTGCCAATACAAATGGTTGTAATTTCTTTTTCTACAGCCAAATTGATGATGGTTTTTGTAATTTCATTGCTTTTGATCCGTATAACTTCTGCACCCAATTCGGTGGCCAATCTTAAATTATTCAATAAATATCGCTGTTTATCCAATTGTATACGGTCGGCATTTTCATTATTACTTTGCACGTACACAACCAGCCATGGCGAATGATAATAGGATGCCAGTCTGGCGGTTTTCCTGATTACCACCTTCGCTGTTTGTTGATTGGACGATATACATGCCAAAAAACGTTCCTGCCGTAACTTGATCTGCTTCGGTATTTCGATACTTACTTTTCGCTCAACTTGGTGCGCCACTTCTTTGAGCGCCATTTCTCTAAGCTGAAGTATCGTTTCAGACTTGAAAAAGTTATTTAGTGCCTGTTCAATTTTATTGGCTTTGTAAATTTTACCTTCTTTCAAACGATTTAACAGTTCATCAGCGGTGAGATCTATATTTACAATTTCATCTGCTACCTCCAATATCTTGTCGGGGATCCTTTCGGTAACCTGAATACCAGTAATGTGTTCGATCTCCCCATTTATACTTTCTAGGTGCTGAATATTCACAGCTGAAATTACACTTATCCCGGCATCCAAGATATCAAATACATCCTGCCATCGCTTTGCGTTCTTGCTTCCCTCTACGTTGGTGTGCGCCAGTTCATCCACAATCACGATTTCCGGATGGACATTGATGATACCCTGCACATCCATCTCTTCCAATTCTTTCCCTTTATAAAAGATCTTCTTCCTTGAGATCATTGGAATTCCGTCCAGTAGCTCATGTGTTTCTTTCCTAAAATGGGTTTCTATATACCCTATCCTAATATCGATATGGTTTCGGAGCAAAGCATGGGCCTCCTGTAACATGCGATAGGTTTTACCTACACCAGCGCTCATGCCGATGTAGATTTTAAGCTTGCCTCGTCGGTTTTGTTGCACTAGGCTCAGAAAGTCTTGTACTTGTTGCATAACTTGTTTGTGTTGGAAGAAGGAAATAGAGGTTTGGAAATTGGAAATAGATTGTGTGCAGATAGTCCATTTTGTAAGCCTATCGTCTACTTACTATTCCCTATTCTGTATTCCCCATTTCTCTATTCTATTTGCTAATTCCCTAGAAACCCACCGCTATACTTGCTGTTAAAGCGGCATTATGGTTTACAAAATTGATATCTCTTACAAAAATCTTATCCTTGCTATCATAAACTTTGCCTTCCAACCTCACAACGGCATTGCTGATCGGTGAATAGTCGAGATTTAAGGAGTAGCCCATTGTATTAAAGCCGTTTGCTGTGCCAGTGGCGATGAAAATCCCGTCCTTATCTTCGTAATATTCTGCTCTACCTGCTAGGCTCCATTTAGGCTCAAATTTATACTGGGCAATGAGTACAGGCGAGAAAACCTCACTTTTAGCCGACCCGCCTTTCACTTTTTGTTGAGTAGCATAATCAAATCCTGCCGTTACCCCGAAGCTTTCTGTTATTTGGGCGATGGCATAAAAGTTATGGTAAAACCTGTTTACACGAACTGCATTCATACCTTCTGAACCTAAATAATTACTATAGTTAAAGGTAAGTGTAGCAGTCGGTTTATAGATTAATTGCAATCCACCTGCCGGTTTGCTGTTCCCGTCGAGCCTTTTGATTTTTTGCCATCCATTTAGGTATAATACCGTTGTCATGAATTTTCCATCGGCGGTGCCATAAGATAGCTTTGCCCCTGCTTCATAATACGGTGTGTTTTCTGATGAAATTCCTCTTGTTAAAACCCAACAATCTTTGCTGATGGCACTTTCAAATCCAATATGGGAAGAGAAAATCCCTGCATCGATCCATAGGTTTGCTTTTTGGCTCAATTTTAATCCTGCATTGGCCTCGTAGATATTTTTAAGTACGCCTGGCTCTGCCGAAAGATTTGAATTTGCATAGGTTCCCGCCATGATGGCAACGTTGGCCCTAACTTTTTCAGATTCGTAACTTGCCTTAATAAATCCCAAGTTCAGGTTAACCTCATTGTGCCTATTATGTGAATAAACAAATGATGGACGGTTATTATCAATGGGTTTATTGAAATCATATCCGTAATAAGTTTCCAGGTATCCTGTTACCTTAATTTTTGGGAGTTCTTGCGCTTTTGCGTAGCATACTATTGTAAAAGCTATCGCTAGGATGATAATTTTTTTCATTGTTATAAAACGATTACACCGAAAGATTACACCGATTAAGGCGCTTTATTACGGTTGATTTGTGAAAACTGTAAACTGTAAACTTATCTTAGTTCATCCAACGCCAAATTCAGTTTCAATACATTAACTGTACTTGGTCCAAAAAGTCCAAGAAAAGGAGTACTCGTATTGTCGACAACCAATCTTGCAATTTTTCTCTCGTCGATTTTACGATAAGCTGCGATTCTTTTGATCTGGATAATGGCCCCTTGCTCAGAGATATTTGGGTCTAACCCACTTCCGGAGGCGGTAACCATATCGGCTGGAATGTTCTCTTTTTTTATTGTCGGATTATATTTCAATAAGGTATCGATCCGATTAGAAACGTCTCTTAAATAGTCGGGATTTGATGGACCTTTGTTAGATCCAGCCGAACCTGCGGCGTTATAATTAACCGCGGATGGTCTTCCCCAAAAATATTCGGGTTTGGTAAATGATTGGCCCAACAAGGCATATCCGATTACTTTCCCATTTTTGGTGATTTTTTCTCCTCCACCTTTCCCTTTACTGAATTTTGCAGCCAAAGCAATACTGATGGGGTAGATTACACATAACAGTACTAACAATACGAGTGTTAAACGGATGGATTGAATGATATATTTTTTCATGATTAAGTGATTACACTGATTTAAATTGACTACAACGAATTTTAAACAAATAGGCCTACCGCTAAATCGATGAGTTTGATCCCTATAAAAGGTGCCACAATTCCTCCGATTCCATAGATAAAAAGGTTTCTTCTCAATAATGCAGTTGCACCGATTGGCTTGTAGGCAACACCTTTTAGCGCTAACGGAATTAAGATTGGGATGATGAGGGCATTAAAAATTACGGCCGATAGGATTGCACTTTCTGGCGTGTGCAGTCCCATGATATTAAGGCTTTGCAGGGCTGGAATGGAAGCGATAAACAGAGCGGGAACAATCGCGAAGTATTTGGCCACGTCATTGGCTATAGAAAAGGTGGTTAATGTTCCTCTTGTGATCAAGAGTTGTTTGCCTATTTCTACAATCTCGATCAGTTTTGTGGGGTCATTGTCGAGGTCTACCATATTACCAGCCTCTTTCGCCGCCTGTGTTCCGCTGTTCATCGCTACACCAACATCGGCCTGGGCCAATGCTGGGGCATCATTTGTGCCATCCCCCATCATTGCAACCAGTTTTCCAAGCGCCTGTTCATCTTTAATGTAGTTCATTTTATCTTCTGGCTTTGCTTCTGCGATAAAATCATCAACTCCAGCTTTTTCGGCAATATATTTGGCTGTAAGTGGATTATCACCCGTAACCATTACCGTTTTAACCCCCATTTTCCGTAGTCGCTCAAACCTTTCGCTAATGCCAGGCTTGATGATATCCTGCAATTCGATAACGCCCAATGCTTTTTCGTTTTCTGAAACTACCAATGGCGTGCCTCCATTAGAAGCAATTGATTTTACCTTTTCTTCAATATCTGAAGGAAAAACATTTCCCGCCTGTTTTACACTATACCTAATAGAATCAAATGCTCCTTTTCTGATTCTTCTCCCATCGGCCGTATTTAAACCGCTCGACCGGGTTTCGGCGGTAAACTTGATAAATTCTGACCCAGCAGGTGCGGTTTCTAAGACTGCACTATTATCGCCTTTGGCCAGTTCGATGATCGATTTTCCCTCTGGGGTTTCATCAGCTAGTGAACTGAGTACACAGGCGTCAATAAACTGCTTAATGATTACGCCGTCGGTTGGATAAAAATTGGTGGCCTTACGGTTACCGATGGTGATCGTTCCTGTTTTATCTAATAATAGTACATCGATATCCCCAGCTGTTTCTACCGCTTTTCCCGACTTGGTAATTACATTTGCCCGTAAAGCCCTGTCCATTCCAGCAATGCCAATGGCCGAAAGTAGTCCGCCAATTGTGGTGGGGATCAGGCACACGAACAAGGAAATCAGTGCAGCAATGGTAATGGGCGTACTTGCATATTCGGCAAATGGTTTGAGCGTGATACATACAATGATGAATACCAGTGTAAAACTTGCCAAAAGGATGGTCAAAGCGATCTCGTTAGGCGTTTTTTGGCGTGATGCACCTTCAACCAAAGCTATCATTTTATCTAAAAAGCTTTCGCCTGGTGCCGTACTTACCGTAACCTTGATTTCGTCGGATAATACTTTTGTACCGCCTGTAACCGATGACTTATCGCCACCAGCCTCCCTGATTACGGGTGCAGACTCTCCCGTTATTGCAGATTCATCAATCGTAGCGATACCTTCGATTATTTCTCCGTCTGTTGGGATCGTATCATTCGCTTCACAGATAAAAACATCACCTTTTTTCAAGGTATTGGAAGAGCGCATTTCGAGACTCCCGTTTGCCAAAACAACTTTAGCAGGTGTTTCTTCTCTAGTTTTACGTAGACTATCAGCCTGCGCTTTTCCCCTTGCCTCTGCAATTGCTTCAGCGAAATTGGCGAACAATACCGTGAGCAATAACACCAAGAAGATGAAAAAATTATATATTGGAAAGCCTTGACCGCTGTTGAAGATGGAATAAACGGTAACATAGGCCATTACCAAAGTACCCACCTCTACAGTGAACATTACAGGGTTTTTGATCATCATCCTTGGGTCTAGTTTGAGGAACGATTGTTTGAGCGCTTTTTGCACGAGTGCCGGCTCGAATAGTTTATTGTTAGATTTCATTGGATTAAATTTATTTTACGCTTCGCGGTTGATTATACCGTTCCGATAGCTATCGGGATTGAGATTGCACAGATTTTATCTACTGGAGCATGGAAAAGTATTCCGCGAGTGGCCCTAAAGCCAAAGCCGGGAAATAAGAAAGTGCATTTAACACCAAGATTACCGCAAAAGTCATCAGGCTGAAGGTTATCGTATCTGTTTTCAAGCTACCTGCTGATTCTGGGATAAACTTCTTTTTTGAGAGCAATCCTGCAATTGCCAACGGCCCTATAATTGGGAGGAAGCGCCCTAGAAAAATGATAATTCCCGTAAGCAAATTCCAAAACATATTATTATCGCCTAGGCCTTCAAAGCCTGAGCCGTTGTTGGCATTGGATGACGTAACCTCGTATAGCATTTCGGAAAAGCCGTGGAAGCTTGGGTTGTTTAGCCAACTCTTGGGCTGCACTGTCCACTCGGCATCGCCATGGGTTGTAAAGACGTAAGAAGCCAGTGCAGTTCCTGCCAAGATCAAAAATGGACTTAGCAATGTAATGATCGCCGCGATTTTTACTTCTCGTGCTTCCACTTTGTGGCCTAAAAACTCTGGCGTTCGTCCAACCATCAGTCCTGAAATAAATACCGCAATAATCAGATAGATGAAATAGTTCAGGATACCAACGCCACAACCCCCGTATAGACCGTTGATCATCATGGCCAATAGTTGCCATAGGCCCGTTAATGGCATAGTACTATCGTGCATTCCGTTAACCGAACCGGTAGAAATAACGGTGGTTAAGGTACTCCAATAGGCAGTGGCTGCTGGGCCAATCCTTACTTCTTTACCTTCCATTGCGCCCGTAGCTTGGGCTATTCCTAGTTTTTCAAGTGCAGGATTCCCTCCCAGTTCTGATGTTAAACTAGGGATCATCAACAATAGCATCCCAATGGTCATTACCCCGAAAATCATCCATCCCAATCTTCTTCTGCGGATGAAATGCCCAAAACAGATCACCATGGCAATGGGAATAATACATTGCGCAATCATTTCTACCATATTGGTTAAGTAGTTCGGATTTTCGAAAGGATGGGATGAGTTTGCTCCAAAGTAGCCACCGCCATTTGTTCCTAAATGTTTTATGGCAATCAGCTGTGCGGCAGGACCACGGGAAACATTAACCGTATCGCCCTGTAAGGAAATAAATTGATCTTTGCCATCATAGCTAGCAGGCGTTCCGTTAAAGGTTAATATCAAGGCGACAACAATGGAAAGTGGCAATAATAATCTGGTTATCGCCTTTACGAAGAACTCCCAAAAATTGCCCAACGTTGTTGTCGTTTTATCCCTAAACGCTTTGAACAGCACTACGGCAGCTGCAATCCCGGTACCCGCACTCAAAAAGTGCAGGAACATCAGTACATACTGTTGGGTAAGGTAGCTTACACCACTTTCGCCAGAGTAATGTTGAAGGTTACAATTGGCTACAAAGCTGACAATGGTATTCAAGGCTAGATCAGGTGTCATGCCCGGATTTCCATCGGGATTAAATGGCAGTTTATCCTGATATAACAGTACAAAAAAGCCGTAGATCAGCCAAACTGAGTTAATGAGCAATAAAATTTTTAAGTGTTGTTTCCAATCCATCTGTTCTTTTGGATTGATACCCGAAAGTTTATAGATTCCACTTTCAAAAGGTTTTAAGAAGTCTGTCCATACTTTTTCTCCTGCAAATACCTTTGCCAGGTACTTGCCAAGCGGAATAGCGATTACAAGGGTGAGCAGGAAGGTGGCGATAATGCCTAGGAATTCTGTATTCATGTTTTTTGGGAATTGGGAAGTGGAGAATGGGAAATGGGAAATGGATTGGGTGCTTAAGGATTTTCTCTATTCCCTATTCCCTGCTCGCTATTTCCTATTTCCTATTGCCCTAATTAAAATTTTTCGGGTTTAATCAGCACGTATACCATATAAAGGAATACTGCAATTGAAATGATGAATAAGGCTAGCATAGGTTAGATGTTTTCGAACCAATCGATGGATCTATACATAATCCAGCAAATGATGAGCAGGGTGAATAATAAAACAATTGTGTACATGTGAGTTAATTTTTCTTCACTGTACCAATTCTTAATCCAACAGAGTCAATAAACCGGCATTAGATTGATTGTCAGAATTTTAAATAATAAGTTAAAATTTTATGCACAAAAAAACCCTTCCAAAATGGAAGGGTTTTTATCGAAATGGAAATTATGAATCTATAATTCCGTTAGCTGATATTCTTCTATTTTTCTATAAAGTGTAGTTAACCCTATATTCAACAAACGGGCAGTTTCTGTTTTATTTCCTTTTGTATGGGCCAACACTTTTTGAATATGCTGTTTTTCTATGGTTTGTAGGTCGAAAGCACTTGCATTTGGTACATCAATCAAAAACTCGTTTGGCAATTGGGAAGTGCCTATGAGCTCTCCATCATTCAGGATTACCAATCTTTCGATTACGTTCTTAAGTTCCCTTACATTGCCTTTCCAGGTATGCTTGGTAAAAATGGCAAGCAGTTTTTCATCCATTTTCAGGTTTAGCCGGTTTACCTTTTTTGCGAACTCCTTAAGATAATGTTCTGCAAGTATTGTTATATCATCTTTCCGCTCTCTTAGTGATGGGAGGTTAATCTCAAACACAGACAAACGATAATAGAGATCTAGCCTAAAATGACCAGACTCTGCCTGTTCTTTCAGATCGCGATTGGTAGCTGCCAATATTCTAACATTAACCTGGCTTGTAGTAGTTGAACCCACTTTGATGAAGGTTTGGTTTTCTAGCACCCGAAGAAGTTTGGCTTGAAGGTCAAGGTTCATTTCTCCAATTTCATCCAAGAAAAGTGTACCACCGTTTGCTTCTTCTAAAAGTCCTTTTTTGTCTTTGGCGGCCCCAGTAAATGCACCTGCTTTATAGCCAAATAGTTCACTTTCTAACAATTCGGGACTAAATCCACTGCAATTTAATGCCACAAATGACTTTTGTTTTCTTGAGCTTTCATAGTGGATGGCTTGCGCGAAAACTTCTTTTCCAGTTCCAGTTTCTCCCAGCAACAATACGGTTGTATCTGTTACTGCAACTTTTTTAGCTAGTGAGATGGCTTCCTGAATGGCTTTTGAATTGCCAAGAATAGTCGAAAAGCTATATCTTCCAGAAATTTTATTTTCGAGTTCATATACCCTGAGTTGAAGCTCTGCTTTCGAAACGGCCTTATAAACAAGTGGAATAATCTTTTCGTTATCATCACCTTTGGTGAGGTAATCAAAAGCACCATTCTTTATGGCCAGCACTCCGTCGGCAATTGTTCCATAAGCTGTGAGGTTAATAACCTCTACAAAAGATTTAATGGCTTTGATTTGCTTCACCAATTCAACGCCATTTGCATCGGGTAGCTTTACATCACTAACTACAACCAAAACATCCTGTGCTTGTAGTAATTTTAACCCTTCTTTAGCTGTAGCGGCCTGTAAAACAGAGAATCCTTCAAGTTCTATTATCCTTGCGAGCAGGCTTCTGACCTTGATTTCATCATCGATAATAAGTATTGAAGATTCCATTATTCGTAATTATGAAGCAATATTAAGAATAAACAATTTAATATGGTATGAGCAATCTGCTTCGCGAAGGTACTTAATAAAAAGCACGAAGAAATACCAGCGTAACCAATTAAGCACGCCATTACTATTAACAAATCAAAAGCAGTCTGTATTCACCCTCATTTTCCTTAGGCGCCCGATGAACGCAAGGTAGAACCTGTTGGTCAGGATGATCTACTGCCAATTTCCACAGGTGGCCTTGGCCTAAGTTAAAAGGATTAGCATTGGGTTTAGGATGATAATGCAGATCAAAAAAATTTTCCTTCAAAAAATCCTCAAATTCTGATTCTGGACCATTGTGTAAATACTGAAGCTTTCTACGGATTTCTGGAATTAAAATCTTTTTTTCAACCTGATGATTAGGCAAGATATCACTTGCAGCGCCATAATAGGTACATAAAAAAGTGTCGGTAGCAATAGGCGAACGATCTACATGATAAGAATATACATCGATTGAGATGAAATCTAGTTCTTCATCTCGTTCGTAACTTTTGAGCAAATTAAGAGATGGCAATGCACCCACATTTGACAATAATCTTAAATCATTTAATATCATATCTCTAGCCATAGTCCCTTCCTGTGATAGCGACAGGGCTAAAAGCTCTTCGATTGAAATAGCTGTAACATTCTCTTTTAATTGAAGCTTTTCCACAACTTCTTCGAAATCTCCAATTAGGTTCCTATGCCAGCAAATAGCGTTCATCTCGCCATGAAATCGTGTATGTATAAGTTCCTCAAATGTAGAGACTGTTCCGATTTGGTTGTTATCGTCGAATTTAGTGTGCATAACATGCCTTATGATGATCCTGCTCTAATACAATATTTGACGAAACAACACAGCCTCTAAAATACACTTAATGTCTTCTCTTTCTAGCGCAAGTCTTAATGCCAAAGATATAGATATTCTTTGTATCTACTCCTCAACAATAATGATTTCAACATGTGTCGTTGCACTTCGCACCTGCGCCTGTGGGAGGATAAGATTTATGCATATGGCGCTCCCATCTATTCGTCTACATCAAGCATTATTTTATAGACATATAACCTCTTTCGATCACCATTATGTCTCCTCCCAAAACCTAACTAGGTTCTTCTGTCAAAGGTGTCCGTCATCTCTCGAACCAGCCTGTTTACACTAGAACAATTAGGATTACTTTTCATCCATAATTACTTTTATCCCTGATCTTTTGTCCAGTTTCCATCCATCAGACGCATAATATTTAATGGGTTGGCGCATCGAAGAGGTTCAGGAAGGAGGTGATCAGGGAAATCCTGGTAGGCTACAGGTCTTAAAAAACGATAGATTGCAGCGGTTCCGACGGAGGTTGACCTCGAATCGGTGGTTGATGGAAAAGGCCCGCCATGCTGCATAGCATCACAAACTTCAACACCTGTTGGATAGCCACCATAAATTATTCGTCCTGCTTTTTGCTCTATAATATTGATAACGGTAGTCAAACTTCTTTCATCTTTCGGGGCAGCGTGAACACTTGCTGTTAGTTGACCTTCCATGGCTTGTAAAACCAGATGCAGTTCATTCTCAGTCTTACAATTAACAATTAGTGTAGCAGGTCCAAACAGCTCATCTGAAAATTTCTTATTTAGCAGAAAGTCTGCGGCATTTACAATATGCACAACGGGTTCGCCCTGGTGCGCTTCGTTGTTGCCTTTACGTGATGCTGCGAGCAACGAAATTCCTTCTACCTTTTGTAACTCATATACCGCATTTAAA
Source organism: Pedobacter sp. NO84 (assembly GCF_059703915.1). NCBI lineage: Bacteria > Pseudomonadati > Bacteroidota > Sphingobacteriia > Sphingobacteriales > Sphingobacteriaceae > Pedobacter > Pedobacter sp. NO84. The sequence goes on along the minus strand of NZ_AP046575.1, from coordinate 820,731 downwards.
TAGGCGTAATAGATGTTTTTGTTCAGCATTGTTGTTGGTATAGCTGCCCGGATATGTCCTGCAAATTGCTCTAGGAAACTTCTCGATCTCTCACTTTCTACAAGCAGAATTATGCCCGGATTGGTACAAAATTGCCCTGAGCCTATAGTAACTGAACCGGCAAGTTCTTTTGCAATTTTTTCCGCGGACGTTGCTAATGCCCCTTCCAATAAAATCACGGGATTTACGGCGCTCATCTCCGCATATACGGGTATAGGTTCTGGCCTGGACACTGCTGCATTGTAAAGTGTCATTCCCACGGCACGCGAACCAGTAAAGCCAACGGCCTTTATCCTTGCTTCCTGTACAAGCTTTACTGAATGCTCGTTAGAAAGATAGAGCGACGAAAACACACCATCAGGCATTGCGGTTTGCTTTGCAGCGTTGACAATAGCTGAAGCAACCAATTCATTTGTTCCTGGATGCGAAGGGTGTGATTTCACAATAACTGGGCATCCTGCCGCCAAGGCCGATGCGGTATCACCACCAGCTGTTGAAAATGCGAGAGGAAAGTTACTGGCGCCATATACAGCAACGGGACCTAATGGGATAAGCATTCTTCTGATATCTGGTTTGGGCAAAGGTTGTCGCTCAGGCTGCGCTTTATCAATACGGGCGTCTACCCACCATCCGTCCCGTAACAGCTTAGCAAATAGCTGTAGCTGATTGCATGTCCGGCCTCTTTCTCCAACAATTCTTGCAACTGGCAGACCCGACTCTGCAACACACCTTTCAATCAAAATATCTCCCAGAAGCATGATCTCCTGGGCAATGGCATCGAGGAATGCTGCACGTTCTATTGAAGGCAGTTTACTGAATACCTGAAAAGCGTCACCTGCTACCTTAACTGCAGCTTGAAACTCTTCCTCGGAGGCCAAGGTGAACTTTTCTGGCAAATATTCATTTTGAGCCGGAGCAAATGCTTGAAAGGTTTTATCTCCGCCTGCACTTTTTTTAAATCCTATAAAGTTTGCTCCTGTTAACTTCATTATTAATCTTTTTTAGTTTTACCATGTATGTTGTTAATTATCCGTTTTAGCCCTTGAAGGAAGAAATTCAGGTTCTTCGTTACCGACCAGTTCTTTTTCTATTTGCTCAAGGGATTTTCCTTTGGTTTCGGTTAAAAACTTCATCACAAACAACAAGCATAGAAAACACATCAATGAGAATATCAAAAACGAATATCCCTGCAGGTTCTTTAATAAATAAGGGAAGGAAAACGACACAATAAAGTTAGCCAGCCACAGCAGGAAAACGGAAACTGCCACAGCATGACTTCTGAGGTTATTTGGAAATATTTCAGAAATAAGCACCCAAACAACTGGCCCAAGGGAAAATCCAAAGGAAGCCAAGAAACCCATGATGCAAAAAAGCACGAAATAACCTTCGAAATTATTTGTGATAAAGGTAATAGCAAGGAGCAATAGTGAAATTCCCATTCCGGCAGATCCAATGACCATTAGTGGCTTGCGGCCCAGCTTGTCGACAAAAAACATAGACACTACTGCAAACGTTAGGTTTACCAGACCCATTAGGGCAGTTTGAAATAATGCCGAGTCTGATCCAAAACCAGCCGATTTAAAAATTGAGGGCGCATAGTACATAATTACATTGATGCCCGTTACCTGCTGAAAAACAGCCAATGCAATTCCAATCAGCAGCAATTTAAACATTCTCCCTTTAAAGAGCTCTGCCAGTTTTCCCTGAACATTTGCATGAACGGATTCATTAATTTTCGCAAGTTCGTATTCGGCTAACTCACCGCCATTAATTTTTGTAAGTATATCAAGAGCCACACCGTTCTTTTTCTTTTCAACCAACCAACGGGGACTTTCGGGAATAAAAAACAGCAGCAAGAACAAAATTGCAGATGGTACCACCTGTATTCCGATCATCCACCTCCAGTTATCCTCTCCGCCCACATCCCGCAGTAAAAAATTGGAAAAAAACGCTGCAGATTGTCCTAAAAATATGGCAAAAAGATTTAGCGATACCAGTTTCCCGCGATGTTTGGCCGGAGAAATTTCGGCAATATAGATTGGGGCTAACATGGAGGCTGATCCGACAGCAAATCCCGCAATAATGCGGTTAATAACAAACACAAAGTTGCTCTGGGCTAAGGCACAGCCAAGTGCTGAAAGAAGAAATATAAGCGCTGTGACTATTAACAACGTTTTTCTGCCATATTTATCGCTCAATGGCCCAGCAAAAACACATCCCACCATGCAGCCAATAATGATGCAGCTTACGGTCCAGCCTTTTTCAAGTTCGTCTAAATTAAAAACTTTCGGAGATTGTATAAATTCTATTGCTCCCGAAATAACGGAAGTGTCAAATCCAAACAGGAAGCCACCGGCTGCAGCAACAAGGCAAGTTAATATCAGGTACAATTTCATATCATGGTTTATTAAGTAGTATTAAGAATATCTTATCATTATTTTCTTATGCTAGCGAATTATATACTTCAGTTTATAAAATTTCGCTGCATTGTTGCCAAATATTGCTGCTTTGGCCATATCGTTCAAGTTTATAGGAGAATCCGACAATACCTCCTGAAGCAATTGGTAAGTTTGGCTATAATCTGCTGCTTGCAAACAAACCGGCCAGTCGCTTCCATACATCAGTCGGCCGCTGCCAAAGTATTTTACTGCTCCCCACACATAAGGCACAAAATCTTCTTTCTTCCAGTTCTTGTGATCTGCTTCTGTAACCATTCCTGAAAGTTTGCACCATACATTGGGAAGCTTGCTGATTTTCTCCATCCATGATTGCCATACTTCTAATTGATTATTGCGAATTTCTGGCTTAGCCAAATGATCGATTACCACACGCAGACCAGGTACTTGCATAAGCATCTTATATACATGAGGTAAATGTCTTGGATAGACAAGTAGCTCAAAAGGAAAATCCAGCGAGGCAATTATCTTAAGATTCCCTAAAACCCGATCCTTTAAGATAAACTGATCGTCGGGAAGATCCTGCAGCATGGGGCGTACTCCGACAAATTTCGGGTATTCCCTAAACACGGCTAGTCTTTGTTTAAACGTTTCGGGATCCGTATCAAAATTAATCCATCCCACCACACCTGCTACATACTCTACATCCTTTACCAGATCCAGAAGCCACTGTGTTTCTTCTTCCGTTTCAGCTGCCTGTACTACTATGGTATAATTTATACCCGCTGTTTCCAGATTGGGCTTGATATCCTCAGGTAGATAATCTTTATATAACACACCTGCTGATGGTGTCAAAAAACCGTAGTCGTTAGGTCTTTTCAAAGACCAAAAATGTTGATGCGAGTCTATTTTCATTGGGCACTATTGTATAGTGAGTATTGTGCGGTACGATTAATTTTCATTTCCCCTTCCTTATGTTGACTTTTTCTCCTGCGAATCCGTCTCGGCCTGAATCACCATTTCTAACACAGCTCGTGCATCGCCGAGGGTCGATAAAGGCGGTTTGCCCTTCATTACACATTCGTTTATAAAATATTGGATTTCATGTTCGTATGTTTCTTCGTACCGGCCGTAAGAACGGGATAAGGTGCCTAGGGCCCTGTCTAGCACAACATCCTGCCACGAAAGCTGCGTACTGCCCTGTGTTCCAAGAACTTTTACTACAAAAGACCATGGATTAGTTGAATGATCGCTAACTGCAAAACTGGCGAACAAGTTGCTCATTGAACCATCAGGCATCATCAGCGTTAGCATCATCTGGTCATCGCGATTGAGCTTTGGATATAAGAATCTGGTGGTTTGAGCGGTCATGGCAATTGGCTCACCAAACAAATACCTATGGGTATAAAGCAGATGTGTACCAATCTGACGGATGATCCCTGGATAACGAGCACACAGTTCTTCATTGTGGTGAATATGGTACAAGATCCACGAAACAGCAATTCTTCCAAGGTTCCCGGCGGCAATATTTTTCTTTAGCCGATACATATCCGGCGAATAGATATAATTATGAGCCGGCATGCATTGCAATCCTTTAGCTGCAGCCAATGAGGCCATCTCTTCAATTTCTTCTATTTTATTGGCCAGCGGCTTTTCGACAAGAACATGTTTGCCTGCGTTCAAAGCAGCTATTACATGATCGTAATGGCTATCAACTGGAGTTAAGACAAAGACTGCCTGTATATCTTTATGCTGCAGCAGGCCTTCAAGACTTTCAAAAGTTAACACATCCCAAGCTTTCGATCTTCGGTGCATTAATTGTACATCCAGATCGTATATTCCGGCTAGCTCTGCCTGCTCACAAGCCAATAATCCCTGATAATGGAGTTCTGCTACGGCACCGCAGCCAATAAAACCAATTTTTATTTTTGACATATGAATCACAAAGAATTTAGATTGGGAATGTCCGATTGGAGATCAGCAACCTTATATAAACTCAAAAGTTCCCAATCAAACTCAATCCCATGTCCAGGGAGGTCTTTGGGTCGTAAAATTCCGTCTGTTGTGGTGATCGGATTAATCTGCACAGGATGAAACCATGGCAGGTATTCCGCTATGTATGCATTAGAAATGGAACACAGTAGGCTAACATGCAGATCAACCATAAAGTGAGGTGCCATAGGTAAGTTGTAAACTTCGGCAAGGTGTGCTACTTTTAACCATTCGGTAATTCCGCCGCAACGCACTACGTCTGCCTGAACTACCTGGATAGCCTGCTTTTTGAAATAGTCGTTAAACTGATATTTGGAGTAAAGGTTCTCGCCGGCCGCAATAGGGATACCGGCCATTTTTGAAAGAAAAGCGTGCGAATCAATATCTTCTGGTATAAACGGTTCCTCGATCCATGCCAGCCCAATCTCACGCAACGCATTTGTACGCATAATTGCCTCATTTAAGTGCCAACCCATATTGGCATCTACCATGATTTTAACTTTATTGCCAATTAGCTTTCGCACTTGTCTTAAGCGCTCAACATCCTCCTCAATATCGGGCATTCCCACCTTAATTTTAACGCCCACAAATCCGCTCTCCATATGCTCTTTCGTTTCTTCGAGCAGTTCATCAATAGAATATGATAAGTTTACCCCACTACCATAGGTTTGTATACCGGCACGGTGCTCACCTATAAATTTATATAAGGGAAGACCTTCGGCTTTAGCCATCGCATCCCATACCCCGATATCCACCGCTGCTACGGCAAGTGCCGAAACACCACCACGGCCTGCCCAATGTGTATTCCACCAAACCTTGTTCCATAGGTATTCATATTGACGCACAGGCTGGTTTAAATAAACAGGTACAACCTCTTCAATGATCATCTGTTTAACGGTTAGTGCGTTATGTCCGGTTGTGTAGGTATAACCTATTCCCTCGATCCCTGTATCTGTTTGAACACGGGCAACGATGATTTCAAGCGATGGAATATGATGTGTAGTATCGCTTACCTCATTTTTTGCAAATAAAGAAGAGGGTACAGAATAATGTTCAACCTTGATTTTTTCTATTCTCATAAAATATTTTGGTTATTTTTTGTTCATGTAAATTCCTTGTGTAAGACATAATCCCTATAAATGGATCTATGGATGCATGATAGCTGTTTCGCTTCCCCTGTCGTTTATAATTACCGGCACCCCCAGATCAGCTGCCCCTCGTTTTGAAGTTATTGCATCAGGATAGTATCGCTCTATCATTTGCTGTCCTAACATCGCCCGATGCACACGTTCGCGGCACAGTGTAATATTGGTAGCTTCCCATTGCTTTCCTGATGGGTATACGTCTGGGTGATTTCGCAAACCGAACTTTAGATAAACAGGCGATAAAATCCTTATAAACTCTGCGATTTCGTAAAGCCGTATAAACCCGCCGAAATTATCCGGAACTTCTACATACAAATCGATCGGAATATCAATGGCCTGGCGGATGGCTGCAAGTTTAGGCAGTGTTAAAGCCGTGGGTACGTTGTAGGTATCGGCACCAAGATCCTGCATGATACGAACAGACACGGGATTGGAAGCCATCATCTGAACAGAGCATTTCACCACGAAATCTTTCGGCAAAAGTCCCTGCAGTTTCATTTCCCTGGTTAGCAGCAATAGTCCTTCATCTCCAACAAGAGCTCCTCTTAGCCCAAGTTGAACGCCGCGTTTCAGGTCTTCCATAGCATACACCAATTGATCAGCGCCTTCATGGCGAAGGCCCAAGGCTTTTCCGGCCGGGGTAAAAGGAAGTGCACTAATGTCCCACATTCCGCGAGGCCCAACAAATAAGCTTAACTCCATTCCCCTTTCGGCGCACATCGCTGTCATTTCCATAATTTCCCCATCAGAAAGCAGCATGATTCCGCTTCCTTGTGAGACCCTGTGAACTAGAAGACCGTGTTGGTCAATCTCCTCTAATGTAGCCTCAAGTGCTCTCGGCCCTTCAACACTTGGCAATTCTACCCTGTATTGGGCGCCATCCGGAAACCGTTTATCTGAATCTGGCAAATTATAAAGATCACCGCCGGGATAACCTAATGACCTTAGAAAGTTTCTGCTTTGTTCCATTCTTTAATTTGATGTTGTAATATTTCCTTGCTATCTATACTATTTAAGTATTGGCACTATGGTTACCTTAATTTTCTTTTGCCCTGCGGTATATGCCGCAGGTATCTCAAAATCACTATCAAACCAGCCCTGATTTTGAAGATCCGAAGGTTTAATTACCGTCTTTTTATCGATCACATAGATCTGATGTTTGGGAGCGGAAGGGTTGGTTACGATATGCCATGGCTTTTCTACCTTCTTCCCGTTTACATAAACCCATGCCGTTTGTACTCCATTATCAGTGCGGTAAATTCTTCTGCGTAAACGTACTCCGTCATTTGCAGGGTTTATCGTCACCTCAAACGTACTGCTTCCTGTAAAGGCCCTGCCATTGTCCACTACCTTGTTATAGTCTATCGCTTTGGTGTAACCATCATAATAGTTAGTAATCGTTTTGTTCCAAACCTGTCCCTTGACATGGTAGTTATGGGCGGCTTCGGATTTTGCATTGCCGATATCCATCTCGTCTGTCAGTTTAAGGGTATCTGAGGATGAAGATTTATAATAATAGATCATTACATCCGTCTTCGTATTTTTAAAACTGCTCACTTTTTCATATTCATACCGTATATCTATATTCTTGTTAAAAATATAGGCATCGTTCATATAAATACGATAAGAGCCCTGAAAGCCGTTGATAAGTCCGCCCCATAATGGTTCCTGGAAGGCACTTCCACCCCATCCCTGATTATGATCGTCTTCGGTACCGTCGCCATGCATTTGTGGAGTACGTGAACCATCGATGTAGGTAAATTCGTCGCTGTCCATGTCATAATTATTACTGTAAAACATCAGACCGACAACGTGTCCCCGGCCCTTCTCCTGGAAGGCAACGGCATAGGGTTTTGAAGACCAGGCAGTATCTAAGGTGCGTTTCGCATGAAAATAACCAGATTGTTGAGGCGGGTAAGCATATACTTGACTTGGTTTAAAACCAATACTGCAGTTTAAAGAATCTATTGGGGCTCCAGTTCTGTTCACCACCACAATCCGGGCCTTTTTCCAAAAGGGCATTGGCCAGTAGCTAAAAAAGCTGTGATCCTTGCCGCTGAAACCGAACAGCAGCGTTGTAAGGTTGTATGAGGGTATATCTACATCCTTATCAGTCGGCTTATTTTTTAAAGGAAAATCCTTCCCGCCACCACCAAAAAAATACCCTAGGGGAACGTCAATTGCAGCTTCCTTTTGGTCGTCCCAGTATATTTTTAGCTTTGTGTTATTAAGTGTCTGGCTATTATAAGGTAAAAGCTTCATTTTTAGCGACGAAATTGACCCGGCTTTGTCGAGATTAATGGTTACAGAGTCCCCGTCCTTAACAGCCAAATCATAATTAAGCGTCAGCATCCCCGCGGTATCTTTGGGATCTTTGCCCTTACTGTTCCATTGGTCAATCGCCTTATGGCTAACAGCGGCATTTTCTTTCCAACTTTGAACCGGTGTTTGCTGCGGATAGGTAAGATAGGTGTACTGGTACCAGGTTGTCCACCGGTCGGCCCAGCTAAGTTCTGGCATTACCGTTATTTTTAAACGCTTTTTAAAATTTAAGGGATAATATGCTATTGCAAAACGGCTGGCCTTATCCATAAAGCGAAACGGCGCTACAAATACAGACGAGTCTGACTTGAACAGTTGATCTATTGTGCAATCTATACGGGGCTTTATTTCATCATCAAAATAATACCTAATTTTTGCACTGCCCGCCTCGGGAAATAACTTTCTGTGTTGATCAAAATCGTACCAGATATTCATTTGTTGACGGTAGAGGGAGCCCGGGCCATATTCGTCAAATATCACATGCTCCCCGTTACTATCAATGTATTTGGTGAATGCATGCTGAAAATCGCCGTCTGTGTTTGCTCCCGCCGCATCATAGGATATGAACTGTTTGGTCTGGGTTCCGGAAGGAAACAAATAAGGCAGTCGCTCAACAGCCGACACGGCATCGAAACCTATTTTTGGAGCTTGTTGTTTTATACCAGGATGACTGTATACCCAGTAATAAAACTCATTGATAGAATTTTTTCCTGAGACGTTCGCCTTCTGTGCAAAAGCCGATTGTGCAGCTATCAGAAGTAACATGCATAAATACACCCTAGAAATTGGATAATGGTTCATAACTTATTTTTTATTTGGGTCAGCTCTTAAATATTATATCTTTCTAACGCATCAGTGAGATGCGCCTCGCCGTTGCGGTTTGTATGCTATTTTATTTTAATTATTCTGAGTAGGTTTATACTTAATTATAGCATCTTATCACACGATCATCTAGTACAATAGGAGAAATTAACCCTAAGAAGTTGGCTTCTTAGGGTTATTACGCACAAATACCTGTTAATAGCCTGGGTTTTGAACCATTTTAGTATTACGCTGTATTTCCCATATTGGGATAGGAAATAATAGCCGGTTACTAGTAACCTGATATGAATTAGATGCCAAATAACCGTAAAGCTGCTTTTGCTTAACTCCAAAAGCAGTCATCACCGGAATAGCGTTAGCAGTCCTTAGCAGATCTAACCATCTCTTATTTTCAAAAGCAAGCTCTATCCGGCGCTCATGCAAAATGACATCACGCAAAGTCGCCTGGCCGGTAGTTGAAACATTACCTAAACCTGCACGTGTTCTTACCTGGTTTAGATAGGGTAAGGCTTCCGATGACCTATTTAGCTCATTAAGCGCTTCTGCTAAAAACAGTAGGGCTTCGGCGTAACGGTAAACGGGCCAATTATCATCCGTGTTAAGCACAATAGTATGGGCATGCAGGTATTTCCTGATAAAAGGTTTAGAAATTTTTCCGGCGGGGGTAGTATAACCAATTATACTTTTAAGCGCCTGGCCTTGAAAGTTACCTGAGGCGTCGTTTACACCTTCTGCTATGGCAATAGAAGCATCTAATCTCTTATCTCCAGACTCATATGCACTTATTAAATCTTGTGTTGGTACATTCCATCCGCCAGTTGACGTACTATTAGAGTTTACGCCGGTGATGGCAGTTGTGCTGGCCATCCGCGGGATAAATGAATAGGTAAATGCGCTGTTAACTCCCTGGGTTCCCTGTTGATATTGCACCTCAAAGATAGACTCCCTACTATTTTTGTTAGCAAGGGCATAAACAGAAGCATAGTCAGGCAGCAAACTATAACCCATCGTGGTTATTTCTCTCAACAAAACCTCAGCTTCTGCATACTTCTTTTGTACCATATAGACATTTGCTAATAACATTTTGGCAGAACCAGATGTGGCAAGTCCAGATTGAGGGAAGGCCGTAGGTGCAGGCAATTTCTGTATAGCATCTTTAGCATCTGCAATAATTGCATTGTAAACCTCATCAGCTGTCGCACGTGGCAAATACGCTTCAACTTCGTTAGTAACCTCATGTAAAAAAAGAGGAACGCCTCCGTAATATTGTACCAGATCAAAGTAAAAGAAAGCCCTTAGAAATTTTGCATGACCAGTAGCTGAACTTTTCTCAGCGTCAGACATACTTGATGATCCAACGCGATCTAAAATGATGTTAGCCCTCTGAATACCTTTATAAGCAAGGGCATACTTTGCCTGGGTAGTAGCAATGCCATTACCTGCAGTATATACGTTTTGTGAGTCATCTATAAAATCAGCAACGTTTTCTCTATTTGTGGTGGCATTACCACGATCTGAATTATATAACTCATAGTGCGTATTATCCGAACGCATCTCGCCCATTATCCAGGACGAAGTTGTAGTTTGCCAGTCGCGTAAAGCAGAATAAGTGCCGATAACTGCTTTATCAAACTGATCTTTTGTTTTGTAAAAAGTATCGGAAGACAATTGGTTCTCAGAGCTAAGTGTAATAAAATCCTTTTTGCAGGAAACTATGCACAGCATTAATATCGTTAGGTATAAAAAGTTCTTTTTCATGTTCGTAATTTTTAATTAACCTTTATTATCCAGAGCTATTATAGCCCCAGACTCAAACCAAATGAAATGGTTCTTGGAACCGGATAAGCAAAATAATCGTTCCCCTGACTTAACCCATTCAATCCACCTACTTCGGGGTTTAACAGATCATAATTACTCAGGATAAACGCTTGTTGAATGCTGGTATATACCCTTGCACTCTTCATGTATTTAAGCTGAGGCAATTTAAATGTATACCCTAAAGAGATATTCTTACAAGTAAGGAAATAGTTTCCTTTATCTAGGTAATAGGTATTGCTACTACGTTGAAATGCTGTAGTGCCAGCTCTTGTGCTTGGTATAATTCCGTTTCCAGGATTAGCTTCAGAACGCCAGCGATCCATAAGTATGGGATCCATATTAAATGCGCCATCTAAGTTCCCGGTATCTCCTTTCCATCCATCACGCATTTTGGCACCAACTGCGCCAGAAAATGCGATGTTGAAATCAAATCTTTTATAGTTAAAATCATTGGTTAAGCCTAGCAGAAAATCAGGATTGGGATCTCCAATGAAAGTTTTATCCAGACTATTAATCACGCCGTCGTTGTTTAGATCTTTCATTCTAACCGTACCAACCTTAGATGTTGAGTGTTTAGCCTGAGTATCAAACTGCTGTTGGTTCATATAAACTCCATCGAATACCCATCCGTAATACTGTCCAATCGGATGACCTACTGCTGTGCTCCAGGTATCATAGTCGCCAACACCACCTATTGGCGTGTTAGTATTACCCAATTGCAATACCATATTGCTATTGAACGAGATATTAAAATTTGTGTTCCATTTAAATGCGCCTACAAGATTCTTGGAGCTAACAGAAATTTCATGCCCCCAAAACTCAAACTTTCCAAGGTTAGATTGGATGTTAGAAAACCCTGATGATTGCGGCAGATCGATCTGGTATAATAACCCATCTGTTATTTTATGATAATAATCATAAGCAACCAATAAGCGATTGTTAAAGAGCCCAATGTCTAATCCGGCATCAAACTGATTGGTCCTTTCCCAGCCAAGAAGGGAATTACCCAAATTACTAGGAGATAATCCTAGAGCTAAAGTATTACTTATTACATAGTTAGAACTACCTATCACCGCGATGCCTGGATAATTTCCTATATTATTATTACCTACAACTCCGTAGCTGGCACGCAGCTTTAGGTAGTTAATTACGGGCACATGTCGCATGAAGTTTTCTTCGCTGGCAACCCATCCTGCAGACACGGATGGGAATACGCCCCATTTTCTATCTGCTCCAAAACGAGATGAACCATCACGGCGCAGTGTACCCGAAAGAAGGTATCTGCCTTTATAGTTGTAATTTAGACGACCAAGCAGCGACAGTAATGACCAGGTTTGTGCGCCCAAGTAACTTCCTAAATTAGTTCCTTTGGTTACAGTAGCAGCAGCCTGAAGATTAGATATCACATCATCGGCAAAATCTGTTGCGTTCATGGAAATACCATCGCTTCTGTATTTTTGCGCTGTGAAACCTGCTAATGCCTCTATGGAATGATCTTTAATCTTAGTTTGATAATTTAGGGTATTTTCATTGGTCCACGACCGATAATTGAATGCACTATATGTTGCACCAGCCTTTAATGAAACCACCTGATTAGAACCTCCGTTTGATGTGCCTGGGGTAAAATTTTTGTAGGTTTCGTTTAACATCTCACCATCAAGCCGTGTTTTAAATTTAAGGCCTTTAAGCAAATCAACCTCTGCAAATGCATTGGCAATTAGACGGTTAGTTTTATAATCATCTTGTGTTTCGATCAGCTTCCTGTACCAGTTAGGCGTAGCCAGCATACCTGGCGAACTGGCAGCAGTTGGCATTGACCCGTCTGGATTAACAGCGTTGATAAGGGGCGATGATAATATGGCAGCACCTATATAGTTACGTCCTGCATCATTTAAACGATTATTATGTTCAACCTGTAGTGAAGGCGCTATGTTAAATCCCAATCTCAGCTTTTCAATAGGTCTGAATTCACTATTAACCCTTAGCGTATAACGTTGATATTGAGTATTCTTTAAGATACCTTCCTGATTAAAATAACCGGCAATCACATTTGTAGAAGACTTTTCCTTTGCGTTCGAAACGGATAAACTATAATTCTGAATGGGTGCGGTACGTATGATTTCATTTAACCAGTTTGTTCCCTCTCCATATTGTTCTGGATTTTGATAAACTGTAGGTATTGCACCTGTAAAACCTTCGTATTTGATTTTATCTTCATAAAACCCTTTGTACCATGTAGCAAGCTCTTGTGCAGTCATTACCGGATATCTGTTAGACTGATCCAATTTTTGTGTGCCGTAATAAGCATTAAAATCAATCCTTGGTTCTCCCGGCTTGGCTTGTTTAGTGGTAATTAATATAACTCCTCCTGCAGCACGCGAACCATATAACGCTGTTGCTGAAGCATCTTTCAATACGGTAACCGTTTCAACTTCATCAGGATTAAGGTGATTGATATCTGACATGGATTGGCCGTCTACCACGTATAAAGGAGCATTTGAAGCATTGATAGAAGCAGCTCCACGCACACGGAAAGCCAGGGCGGCACCCGGTCTACCGCTAGGCTGGGTAATTTCTACACCGGCAAGTTTTCCCTGTAATTTTTGGGCGAGCTGCAATACCGGCATATCCGGTAAGCTTGACACATTAACGGTTACAATGGAGCCTGTAATCTCTTTTGATCTTTGGGTTCCATAACTTATCACCACTTCTTGAAGGGCATTTGGAAGGGGCTTAAGCATTAAATCAATTGTAGTCTGATCTCCTATTACCACTTCCTTTGTTTCAAAACCTACGTAGGTAAAAACCAACGTTTGCCCTTTATTAACGTTAATGGAAAAATCTCCATTACTACTACTAATAACTCCTGTGTTTGTGCCTTTAACTCTAATGGACACACCTGGCAGCCCCCGTTCTTCATCATCTACCACTTTTCCTTTTATTTCTATCCGCTGGATCACTTCGTTCACTATTGGTTTAGCATCCTTTGGTCTGACAATAATGGTTCGATCTTCTATGGCGTATGTAAGCTCTGTATTTAAAAGAATCTGCTTCATTACTTCATCAATCGGGGCACCCTTAAAATTAGCATCGATTAATACATTACTTTTTACATTTGCTGCATACAAAAGCACATCATAACCTGTTTGCTTGCGAATTTCTTTGAACATCCGCCCCAGTTTAATCCCTTTTTCCTGGAAGGTTATTTTTTGCGCAAATGTGGAAGCACTAACCTGTAATAGTGTGGTAATGAGTATAATAGTTGTTAATTTCATAATTAATAACATTTTGCGTATCCGATTCGGAATGGCGCATAAAATTCTAGTATAATTTATATACATTTGATCATCTGTTTAACCGAATGGCGCTTTGTCACAATCGCTATTCGAAGTAAGTCACTAATAATTGATTGTTCCTGTTTAACAGGAAATGGCAGAACAGTAGTTAAGGAGTGTTCCCGCACTCCTTTTCTTATCTGCGCTAGTTCGGGGGGCTCAAATTTCTTTTGTTTTCATCTGTCATACTTGTAATTATTTGGTTCAATTTATTTGGTTGTTCAGTGTAGTTATTTGCGCTTTTTAAGGATACTGATCTGATTTCCTTCAGTTTTAAATTCTAGGTTGGTAGCACTTTCTAATTTTTTCAAAACTTTATCGATGCTTGTATATCGGCTCATGGTTCCATAGAACACCCCATTTTCCAAGGCTGGATCTTCATAGACAACCTCAATATTGTACCAGCGAGCAAGTCTTCTCATTACATCTCCAAGTTTTTCATTGTCGAACATAAAATATCCTTCTTTCCAAGCTACCGCCAAGTCGGCGTCAACACTTTCGATACTTATTTCTGGGCTGTTTACCACATAAGAAGCCTGTTGTCCTGGTTTTAAAAGGATAGGCTTTTTTGTTTCCGAAGTTGATAAACCAATACTACCTTCTAATAAGGTGGTCTTAATTCGGGCCTCGTTGGTGTAAGAATTGATGTTAAAATGAGTTCCATAAACTTCTACCAATTGGTTTCGTGCAATAACCCTAAAAGGAAGGCTCTTGTTATGGGCTACCTCAAAATAACCCTCACCAGAAAGTTCTACCTTACGTTCTTTTAACGAACTAAAGCTTACAGGAAATTTTAAAGACGATGCTGCATTAAGCCACACATTGGTACCGTCGGGCAAATTTATCCGATATTGTCCACCACGTGGCGTTTCGATAGTATTATAGGCAATGGCTGCTCTACTATCATTATTTTGCTGATCAAGTATGGTATAAACCAGTTGTCCGTTGGCAATTTTAGTTACCTTTACTCCAGCTTGTACGGGGAGCTGTGTGTTGGTAGAATCCGTTAGTGCTATTTTTGTACCATCCGCAAGGGTCAGATATGCTTTATTTGTTCCGGGTATAATAGTTGCAACCCGACCTCTTTGCAAAATGGCTTGTGTTTTATCGCGCTGTATATACTGACCTAGCCAAACGAAAACTAAAATAGCTGCCGCAGCACTTAACCATGGCCATATTTGTTTTGTTTTAGCCTTTGTTTTAAGCTGAAACTTAGATTCTTCTTTATTTATTTGGTTGTACCATGATTCTACAATGGCTTTTTCTTCTGTAGTACAGTTACCTTCTAGATATTTATCTAAAAGTGCTTTCGCTTTTTTATTGCTCATAACAGTTCATTTGGTGACGCATTACATTTAAGACGCAGAGCTCCAAACGAAGTGGTACATGAAATGAAAAAAAATATTTTACTTAAGCAGTTCGTAAAAAAAGGATAGGCCCAGCACCAGAAAGATGTCTAATTTTAGCCTTAGTATTTTTAAAGCACGGTAAACCTGCTTCTTTACGGTTTCGTTTGAAATATCAAGTTTACTGGCAATCTGATTATGGGATAGACCTTCATTCCGGCTCAGTTGAAAAATTTCCCGCATCTTTTCTGGAAGGGTGTTTACGGCGCTTTCTATTTGGAGCGATAATTCCTTATACCTCACCTGTTCATCGGTAACCAATTCGCCCTTATCCATGAATTCGGTTAATGAATCCAAATATTTTTCGTGAACCTTGTTATGCCTGAAACTACTGATGATCTTGTTACGAACAGTTGCATAGAAGTATAATTTTACCGAACCGTTTATTGTAAGCACAGCACTTTTAGACCATAGCATAGAAAATACTTCTTGCAAAATATCATGGGCCTCTTCTTCATCACCAAGAATTTTCTTAGCATACGGATATAGTATTACCCAATAACGATTATAGAGTTCAGTAAATGCATCATGATTACCCAACTTGATTGAGTTTACCAGTTCAGAATCAGACAAAAATTTATGCTCCCTCATACTTGTTAACGGTAAGTTAAGAACCTTTTAGCCGGTTACACTTAGCTTCGCCACAAAAAATCAAATTACTACGATAAAGCCAGTGCATAATCCTCATTTCGATAACTCATATATATAGCTAAAGCTATACAATGGAGCATTTGTAATGAAGTATATTTACATTTGGTTAATAAAGTTAGTGATTATAAAGTTAGTAACTATCCTTAACTGTCATGTTAACCATGCATTAGAAAATGTTAAAATGTTTAATGCTATTCGATGGAACTCTTGAAGTTACACCGCCTTATATGCTTTGCCCAATCTTGTACAGGTTGAAACATTAGCCAGGATGATCTCTACCCATATTACATCATCTTAATTTAGAAAATTTGGGCTTAACTTATATAATTGCTTAAAGGAGAGCCCATGCGAGGCTTTGGAAAACAAGGCTTGAGGTTTGTAACTATAGAAGGGATCAAGCTCGAGCCGTCTAATGGGTGATTTTAGCCTAAACGGAATCTAGCAACAAGTTTTACTAGCAGAAAAGTACATGGAGGAAACCCAAAAAAAGGCTATAAGCATTAAAACTAAAAAAACTTCCCGTATGGGAAGTTTTTTTCTGGTTTGTACACCCAATAGGATTCGAACCTATGACCTACGGTTTAGAAAACCGGTGCTCTATCCAGCTGAGCTATGGATGCATGTAAAGCAAAAATGACCATAAATGATCATTTGGGCTAACGCCAGCAAAGATATGATTTCTGAAGGAGAAAATTTAATAATTTTTTTAAAAAAATAAGAGTATCACCCTAGGCGTAGGGCATAGAGCATGGGGTTAGATTAAGCAATAATCCCGCTAAAAACGCCATGCTCCATGCTCAACGCTCCATGCTCGTTGCTAATAATTTCCCGTTATTCCCATCTCCAAACCTCTCAGTTCTGCAAGTCCACGCAATCGCCCTATGGCAGAGTAACCCGGGTTGGTAACCTTGTGCAAATCATCAAGCATTTGGCGCCCGTGATCTGGACGAAAAGGGATTGGGTTTTGGCGTTTAGCATTTTCGGCCGTAACTACCTTCATTACTTCGTACATATTTACATCGCCACCTAAATGATCTGCTTCGTAAAAATTGCCTTCTTCATCTTTGGTTACATTGCGTAGATGTAAAAAGTAAACACGTTCTTTAACTGCTTCGAAAATATCAACTAGATTGTTTTCCATTCCTGCACCTAAAGATCCGGTACAATAACAGATGCCGTTAAAAGGTTGATCTACACTTTTTAGAATGTCTACCAGGTCTTCTTTATTGCTGGCAATTCGCGGGAGGCCTAGAATCGGATAAGGAGGATCATCAGGGTGAATGGTCATGTTGATGCCTGTTGAGGTGCAGGTTTCGGCTATGCCGGATAAGAACCAGGTGAGGTTGGCTTTCAGCCCTGCGGTACCAATTACCTTATATTCGTTGATACTTGCTCTTAATGTCTCGATTTCGATCTCTTTTTCGTTCGGGATGCCCATCAATACATTTATCCGCAGTTCATCCAATTCTGAAGGCGACATACCTTCGAACCTTACCTTTGCTTTTTGGATAATGTTAGCCGGATAATCTGCGGCTGCACCTTCTCTTTTGAAGATATACAAATCAAAAACTGCCAGATCAGTCCAATTAAAGTACAAGGCTTTAGAACCATCGCTCATCGTAAGGTCTAACTTGGTACGGGTCCAATCGAGTACTGGCATAAAATTATAGCACACCGTTTTAATTCCACATTCGGCGAGGTTTCTTAGCGAGGTATTGTAGTTTTCCAGATATCGCTCTGCATCTGCCCTACGGGTTTTAATGGCCTCATGCACAGGTACGCTTTCTACAACCGCCCAATGTAGGCCTGTTGCTTCGATTATTTCTTTTCTTTCTTTGATATCGGCAATTGGCCATACTTCCCCATGGGGGATGTGATGTAAAGCCGTTACGATGCCGGTTGCCCCAGCTTGTTTAACATCTTGAAGGCTTACAGGGTCTGATGGACCGTACCAGCGCCAGGTTTGGAGGAGTTTTTTCATTTTAGTATTGAGTAGTGCGTATTGAGTATTGAGATTGGATGCAGAACCTTTCAAATCCAACCTTTCAATGTTTTATTATCTCGTATTGCGTTTGGCGAAAGGCGTTTGGCGTTTTGAGCAACTATACCTAACGCTTCGCGGATGATTTCACCGATTATTTATGATTTCACAGATTATGTATTTATTACTTCATTATCGGACTATCCGACTCTCCAAACTTGCCGATTCCGACGAAGTTACTTTAAAAATAAAATGGATTGACGGCTATAGGTTAAAAAATTTACGGAAACGTTAGCGTAAGCTAGACTTACGAAGTCTTAAGACTTCGTAAGTCTACTGCTTAAGTTCAAAACTCCCTTCTAGCTTTATCCCATCCGAAGATCCCCCTATCATCACTTTAAAATCGCCGGGTTCAGTTATCCATCCCACTTTCTCTTTGTAAAAAGAGAGTTTTGCAGGTGTGAGCTCAAAGGTGATAACTTTGCTTTCTCCGGGCTTCAGTTTTACCTTTATAAAATCCTTTAGTTCTTTCACCGGTCTAACCACCGACGCAAACCTATCCTGCAGGTATAATTGTGAGACTTCTTCGCCCTCTACCTTACCGCTATTGGAGATAGTGAAACTCACTTTAACAGTTTCGTCTTTTTTCAACGTAGTACGGTCTAATTTAAGATCACTATAAGCAAAAGTAGTATAGCTTAAGCCAAAACCAAAGGCGTAGCGAGGGTCATTAGGCGAATCGATATAGGCAGATTTATAGGTAATATCGGTAGGTTTTGTAACCGGCCTTCCTGTATTATAGTGGTTATAAAAAATAGGCACTTGACCCACATTTCGAGGAAAACTCATGGGTAGTTTCCCAGACGGATTGTAATCGCCCACTAAAACGTCGGCAATGGCGTTACCACCCTGATCGCCTAAAAACCAAGCATACACAATCGCATCCGCTTGGGCAGCTATTTGATTAAAAATTAAAGGCCTACCCGCCATGATTACCACAACAACCGGCTTACCCGTAGCTTTAACGGCTTTAAATAATTCTTCTTGTTTTCCGGGTAAATTAATGTTGGTACGTGATTTTGATTCGCCACTCATATCCCATGTCTCACCTAGCACCATCACCACCATATCCGCGTTATTGGCATTCGTTACCGCAGCATTAAAACCCACCGTACTGCTATCTTTTACCGAGGCGCCTTCTGCAAAGGTGAATTTAGTATCGTTACCATATTTAGCCTTTAGCCCTTCGTAAACACTGGTAATGTTAGCCGTATCCGCGTACACCACCCAACTTCCCGCCTGGTCTCTCTTAGCATGTACCAGCGGACCAATCAACGCTATGTTTTTAATGCTTTTGTGCAATGGTAAAGTATTGTTGCTGTTTTTTAGCAGAACTATAGATTTTTGAGCTGCAGACCTGGCAATTTGCTGATGCTTAGGATCGTTCATCACCCTCGCTTCCCTAGCCGCATCAGAAAAACGGTAAGGATCATCAAAAAGACCGAGTTCAAATTTTTTATATAAAATCCGCCTAACGGCATCGTTTAAATACTTGATATCAACTTTTTTATCTTTTATTAATTTTTCAAGCTCGCGTTTATAGGCTTCGCTTTCCATATCCATATCGCTTCCGGCAGTTATGGCCAATTGTGCCGCTTCGTTGATGTTTTTAGCGAATCCCCAAGGCAACAATTCTCTGATCGAACCCCAATCGCTCACCACAAAACCTTTATAGCCCCATTTTCCTTTTAGGATATCGCGTTGCAAATAGCTATTGGCCGTTGCAGGGATGCCATTTAAGGTGTTAAAAGAGTTCATAAAAGTGGCCACTTTAGCATCAGCAGCTGCTTTAAAAGGGGGCAAATAAATTTCGTGAAGCTGTTGCTCGCTCATATCTACAGGGTTATAATCCCTTCCCGCAATTGCGGCACCATAAGCAGCAAAATGCTTGGCGCAGGCCATAATGGCATCCAAACCTCCTAATTTTTCTCCCTGAAAGCCCAGCACACGTGCGGTAGCAATAGCTGATCCTAAATACGTATCCTCTCCTGCTCCTTCCATTACCCTGCCCCAACGTGGATCGCGGGCAATATCTACCATAGGCGCAAATGTCCAATGTATGCCCGATGCCGCAGCTTCCTCAGCGGCCACATGTGCAGTTTGCCTAATGGCGGCTAAGTCCCACGAAGCAGATTCCGCCAGAGGGATGGGAAATACCGTTTTATACCCATGGATTACATCCAAACTAAAAAGCAATGGTATCTTTAAACGTGATTGTAAAGCAACTGCCTGAATCTCGCGGGTATCCTTTACGCCTTTTACATTGAGCATAGACCCCACCATGCCGGTTTTTATATCATTTAACAGGTAATTTTTACGATCGCTCGTTGGCCCTGTAACTTCTCTTCCCGAGTACTGGTTAAGCTGTCCAACCTTTTCGGTTATGGTCATTAAAGCCATTAACGAATCAACACGCTGGTCTATGGATTTTTTCTGGGCATTAACGCTGGGGGCGAGGCCGATGATGATGGAGAAAACTAGGCAATAAATTTTATTCATGATATAATTGTTCTTTTTTTGTGCTGCAATTTAATGGTATAATTAGGTTTAGTTTGTCGTTGTAGCCCCATCAAAACCACAACATAGCCAACATTTATTGGTTGCACCTGGCTTTAGACCTTGTTTACCTCTACCCTTGCCGGCCAGGCAAGGCATTGAACCAAGGATGGTTATTTTTTACTGTCAAAATAGTCGGCAAGCTTATACATCTGAAAATTCAGCTCTTTCATTTTTTCGACCAATGGCTGATAGTATTGGTAATTATTATCTATGATCCCCTTATTTGCGTTGGTGTTTGAGGGTTCGGCACCTTTTTGTAAGGGATCATTATCCATGTATTTAAACCAGTGCCATCCTACGCAGTTCTTTGATTCGATCAAGCCCAAGGTAAAGTTTTGGTAAAATAAGCCCCTATCCAATTGTGTTTTAACCACCCATCCCGCTCCTGCGGTGTTTTCCATTCCAGAATCGTCTGCTTTTACATACCATTCGGTGATGAGAAAAGGTTTGTTAGACCAGCTGGCCCATTTTGCCATAAGTGCCTGATCTGGCGTCCAGGCATTGTAATAGTTCATGGAGATGGCATCAACATATTGTCCTGCAGATTGCCATAATGGTTCTAGGCTTCCCTGATTGCCATGAAACCTGCATCCTAAGTACATGTGGTTAGGATCATACTTTTTGATTGCTTTGCTAACGATGGAAAAATAACGATCGGCAACAACCCTTAAAAAATCTAACCTATCCTTATCGGTAAGTTGAGCGAGGGTTAATTTCCTATCGTCGATCCACTTTTTGGCAACGAGATATCCAGGGTCATCCTGACTTTTTAGGGTAAGATAGCCATCCAGGTTTTTGATCCCAAGGGGCATTTCATTATCCGAAAAATATCCGAATAGATTGGGATCATTTTTGGTGGCGATTAATTTCTTGGCCTGTTCATCACAAAAAGTTTCAAAAGCGGGGTCGAACACAAAAATGACGTTGTTTGGGTAACCTTTATGACCGGGAACAATGTATGTTCCCCCTCGTTTATCGCCATAGGCACTCATAAAATCAAGATTGATGGTGTATGCCAACGGTTTCTTAGCTTGCAAAGGCGAGTTGGAAATCAATTTAGTGGTAGACCACGCTCCAGTTCCATTAAAGCCATTGGCTACCATAAACTCTTGGGTTGCCGTAATCCATGCGTTGTCACTTCCATATTTAGTTGTAAATGCAGCTTTGTTACGATCAGAAGAGCCCATGCTAACCGCATTCAGTGCATTATGAATAAATAAATAACCGTTAGGATCTATGGCCCACCATCTGTTGCCAATCTTTTTGGTATAGTAAAATCCAGTTGCCTTTTCTTTTTTGTCCATTCTACCCCCATACTTATCGGTGCGAATTGCCTTAATTTTAAAGTTAGACAAGCTTGATAATGTTCTGGTTAAATAGGGTTTATACGCCGTAAATGATGCATTATCTTTCGAATTATTGAGCACTTTTCTCGCTTCGACCAGTTGTTTATAATCGAGACTATCCTGGGCTGAAAGCTGAAGGCTAAAAGCAAAGGGCAGGGCGCAGAGGGCATAGCGCAAAGGAAGGAGAAGGCGAACAGGGGTTATAAGCATAATCGATCTGACTTTCATTTAAATTAGGGTTTACTTCTAAGCAAAGCCTCTATATAATAATAATCGGCATAGTTAATTGGCACATCAATTTCGGAGTTGGCTGGCAAGTGGCCTGTACTATGCTTTAAAATGAAGCCATAATTTGCGCCGTATGGATTGGTATAAAGTGTACTCAAAGACGATAAGATTTTATCAGCGGCCATTTTGTAGGATTTTGATTTAGTGCTATACGTTGCTAATTCGTATAAGGCCGAAGCCGTAATTGCTGCCGCGGATGCATCTCTTGGTGCATTTGGGATCTTAGGATCATTATAGTCCCAGAAAGGAACACCATCTGAAGGGGTAACTTTACTGCTTAATATAAAGTTTGCAATGGCATCGGCCTGAGCTAAATAGGCTTTATTTTTAGTATAACGATAGCAAAGTGTGTATCCATACAATCCCCAGGCCTGGCCTCTTGCCCATGCTGATTCGTTTGCATATCCCTGCGCCGTTAATTTCTGGCGTACATTTCCGGAGAGGGTATCGTAATCTATCACATGATATGAACTAAAATCACTCCTAAAATGATTTTTCATGGTGGTATTGGCATGGGTTACCGCAATTTTATAGAATGATGAATCGCGAGTAAACCTAGTTGCTTCGAACAATAATTCCAGATTCATCATATTGTCGATAATCACTGGATATTTCCATTTATCACCATTGTGGTCCCATGACTTAATTACGCCAGCCGTGGTATTGAAACGGGTGGATAAAGATTTAGCGGCCTGGATAATCACCGACCGGTAGGCAGTGTCTTTTGTAACTTTATACCCATTACCGAAAGGGCAATAGATGATGAAACCCAAATCATGGGTACTCTTGTTAAATTGTTCCTTTTTGATGTCTTCTGTATATTTTTTTGCTAAGGTTAACCATTTTTTATCTTTAGTATATTGATAGATGTACCACAGTTCTGCGGGAAAAAACCCACTGGTCCAATCCTTAGAAATGACCATTTTAAACTGGCCTTTCTCTACTGTTCTGGGAGAAACGAAGGTAGGCTTAACCAACCTAGCCGAATCAACGTTCTTAACCAGCACTTCGGTTTGTTTGGTTACTGATTTCATGGCCCTTTTTACATCTACTTTTTGTGCTAATGCTACTGTGCTGATACATACCAGCGCACACGAGATCTTCATTTTGTTTAACATTACTATATAATTTAGTTATTACTTCTATTTTTTCGCGTTGCGGATGATTACACCGATTATTATCTCATCCAGCCTTTACGCTTCGCGGTTGATTACACCGATTATTGGATTACACTGATTTCCTTGTCTTCCTTACGCTTCGCGGATGATTACACCGATTAAGATGATTACACCCATTTTTGTTAATCTTCCTTCCGTCTTCCATCTTCCATCTTCCATTTTTCAATCTTCCAACCTTTCGCTTCGCGGATGATTTCACCGATTACTTATCCCTCATAGTATTCCAACCCTTCCAACCTCTCAAATTATGGACTTTTTGGACTTTTGGACTTATGGGCTCTTGGACCCCAATCTTCGGACTCCGGACTCCCGGACTCCTCATCACAACCATATCAACGGGTGCCTAACTGGTAAATTCCTAATTACTTCTTCAACGGTAGGTTGATGGTCTAATTGCTTCCAGGTAGCAAACCAAGCCTGATTTTGGTAGGCATTGGCGCCAAAGATCAAAAAGGGTTGGGCCACGGGCCAATTGTTCCAATACATGATATCGGGTTTTAATGTCCACTTATTTTTATCGGCAACAAAGGGATATAAATAGGCAATGCCTTTATAAATTGATTTTCCGTCTGAGGTTTCAAATTTCCATAGGTTATCTTTTGGGGTAGATAGGATTTGGCAGATCATGGTGGCTGCGTCTATGTTAAAAATAGAATAGCCGTAGGGTTTTGTACGGGCCAATTCAAGTGGAAAACTGCCATCAACTGCCATTTGGTTGGGGATGGATACATTTTTAAATCTCCAACGTAACGAATCGAGCATAACTTCATCTTTACACAACTTCGCGAAGGAGGCTACCTGCATTACCCAACACATGCTGTGGTTATTTTTAGCCAACTTTTCGGCAACCCCATTTTTACTGGTATTTAACCAAAGGATATAATCTGCGAACCACTTTTTGATGGTTGCCAATGTTTGTTTGTCTAATGATTTTGATTTTTCGAAAACGATGGTTCCCTGGGCTACTTCCATAAAATGGATGGTATCAATAATGCCCCAGCTTCTTCCGGTGGTTACCCCTTTAACAGCTTGAGCAAAGGCTAAATTCGGGTTCATCAGGGTTTCTCGATTTACGAACCAGGCCTTTAAGTGCACAACTGCCTGTATAACGTATTTTTCATCGCCGGTGAGCTGATAAGCGGAAGCAAGTGCACCAATGATGGTGCTAAACCTGATCATCGCCTTGCGGTGTGCCACAAAATTGTTTGGATTTGACTCTCCGTCGCGGTTAATGTATGGTCCATCCGGATTGGCAGGATTTGGCCAAAAATAATCGGCTTCCGAAAAGAAATCATGTTTGCCGCCTGCGCTTCTTGGTGAAGTTTCGGCAGTAATGGTAATGGGTTGCTGCTTCATCGCCCATGCCGCATCATCTAACACCTGTTTCTTTAGGGTTAAAATTGCTTTTTGCTTGATTGTACCTTGAGCAAAGCAGGAACAAGTAATTAATATGCATAGGGCGGAGAGCATGGAGCGTAGCCCGTTAATTATCTGGTTTTTTAGTTTCATAATTATAGGTTTAAAAATGCAGTTGGAATGTCTTTGGTCTGAACGCTAACCACACTCTTAGCATGATTTGTTTTTACTTTAATGATTGCTCTACCGTTGTATAACTGTACTTTCGCAGAGCCTGTAGAAGTTCCCTGATCTCTAATCAGTTGGCCCTCACCTACTAAACTAAAGGCCACAAGGTTGATGGCATCTAGGCACAATACATTTTTAGAATCGAATAGTTTAACTTCTATTGTTGCTATGCCATTGTTTTCATCAATCTTTTCTAAGGTCATTTTTGCGGGCTTGTCCCATTTATCCTTCTGATAACTTTGTGTAATTTCATCGGTAACTATCTCTTTTCCTTTTTTGGCTACCACCTTAAAAATATACGTTCCTTTAGTTAACGGCACTTGCCAACGCAATCCGGCAGCCGGAAAATCTTGGCTATCCCTTTTTCTAGAACCATAGCTTTTGCCATTCACAAACAGTTCTGCTTCATCACAATTAGAATAGACCTTTACCATTTTTTCTTCGCCCTCGGCACCCCATCTAATGGGCCATGTATGTCCATAAATATGAACCATGGGCTGGGTAGTCCAGTACGATTGAAAAATATAGAAGGCTTCTTTTTTGGTAAAATCCCTTTCGATTACCCCTTTTTGGTTTACATAAGGAACAGGATTTTCTGGTCTAATTGGCGTCGAAAAATCTTTGAAAGGCCAATACGCTGTTCCACTAAGCCATGGCATTGTTTCCTGCTCTTTCAAATGCCAATCGATCAGATTTGCGATATAGCTTTCGCTCCAATCTCCATCTTTACTAACCCTTGCGGCACCGCCATATAAAGAAGCATCGCCTGCCCGTTCGTCTGCACCAGTACCTTTTTTGATTTTACTTAGGGCATTATCCGGGTTTTCCGAATGTCGGCGGGCATGGCTATCCCCTCCCCATTCTACGTGCAAAAACCGATCAGATTTATTAAATTCTGCCAAGGATACGTCCTTATATTCAGTATAATCACCTCTGTACCAACCCGCCCAGATAGAAGGTGAGTACACATCAACAATGTCTCTGCAAAAATCACATCGCCTTATGGCAGTACTTCTTGAAGGATCTAATTGATGTGATAGGGTATTGAGTTCTGTCATAAAAGCGCGGATCTTTTCCTGATCAAATTCGTTAAAATCGCCAGGCCAATCATTTTCATTTCCCAAACCCCATATCATAATTGATGGATGGTTATAATGCTGCTCTATCATATTGGTTAACATCCGTCTGGCTTGTGCCTGATAGGTTGCTCCACCTAAACCCCCTCTGCACCAAGGAATTTCTTCCCACACTAAAATGCCTAGGCTGTCACATAAATTGAGAACGATCCTAGATTGTTGGTAGTGACCCAAACGGATAAAGTTTACACCCATTTCTTTCATCATCAGCATCTCTGTCCTGATCATTTCCTCAGTCATCGCTGCGCCAACACCTGCATGATCTTCGTGGCGATGGGTCCCTCTTAACAAAAGGCGTTTCCCATTGAGCATGAAGGGGCCTTTTTTAAGAAATTCAGTAGTTCTAAAACCGATTTTTTCTGTCGCCACCGAAGTTTCTCCATTAGCGGTAAGTTCAACTTTTACGGTATACAGTTGAGGGATAGCTGTAGACCATAGTTTGGGCGCCCTCAACTCGTAGTCCAATAAAGAAGAGTCACCGTTCTGTACGTGGATATTTTTAGTAAAACCAGCTATTGATAGGCCATTAGGATCAAATATCGAGATTTTAACCGTTGCATCTTTTATGGTATGTGGATTGTTAAATCGTGCTTTTATAGAAATTTTACCACTTTTGATCGTCGTTACACTCGCTTTTACAAACAACTGGCTAATTGAAAGCGGTGGTTGATAAACTAGATTGAGATAGCGGTAAATCCCTCCATACACATTAAAATCCGACAAACTTGAAGGGATCATTTCTAGGTCGCGCGAATTATCGCAGCGAATTATGATAGGAACTTTTCCCTTAAACTGGGTCTTAAAAATTGGGTTTTTCTTAAATTCGGCAACGGCTGATGTAATATCTGCAGTCCACTCATCGTATCCTCCAACGTGCTCGGCTACCTTGTTAGTGTACACGTAAACGCTCGTTTTTTGTCCGGCGCCCTCAAAATGTAAAATCGTTCTCCCGTGGGTATAAGGATTTGCTATTTCGAGATTGGTGCGGTACCACCCCGGACCTTGGTAATAGTTTACATCAGGATCTACGGCATCAGTTGCATTGAAGCAGTGTGGCAAGCTTACTTTTTGCCAAAATGGAAGCTCTTCGGGGTTCCCAGCTTTTACGGGCCTAACCGCTTCCCAAACACCACCTAGATCGGTTTTTACAAACTCCCAATTCGCGTTTAAGCGTACTGATTTTTGAGCGTAGGTGAAGCTTGCAATGAGTACTAAGACTAAACTAACGCCTAAGCGGAGCGCGTGGCGCGTAGAGCGTTCTGGATGCATACCCACCATACGCCAAACGCTTAGCGCCAAACTTCTTCCATCTTCCAACTTCCATTTTACCTCTTCCATATCTATCTAAAGCTCTTCGTTATCTGGTTCAGCAAATACCCCTTATTATCCGAATTGTATTCCCAAAACATTACGCCAGCAAGTTTATTGTTAATTACATATTCGCATTTATTGGCTACAGACCATTCATTATCGTAAGAAATGTATTGTTTTGTATCGGTATTGAATAGGTATGGAGCCTTTGCGTCTTCATCCCTAAATTCTACAAATCCTTTTTTATTGATTAAGCTATCTTTCAAGAAGGAATAACCTTTTCCATAGCTGTTTGCGTTTGAAGCAATCGTATCTCCCAATCCTTTTTGTGAACTTGCACTTAATTTTAGGTTTCTGCCATAAAAGGCGATGCCCATCACAATTTTTGAAGGGGGCACACCAGCATTGATATAGGCTTTAATGGCTTTATCTGCTGAGTTTCCAGTGGGATAAAGCTTAGAATCATACAGGTTGGTGTGGTGACCAGCTAGCTTCCATGAAAAATAATCGTAGGTCATTAGGTTGATGTAGTCTAAATACTGGGATGCCTTACCCATTTCAGTTTTATCTAAGAACGAGGCAAATCCGCCAGTAGCCGTGGTTAACAATTTGGCTTTCCCGGTTTCTTTAGCAAACACATCCAGTTCTTTTCTAAGGGCTTCAAACATTAAGGTAAAGTTCTCTTTATCTTCTGGGCGATACACATTTCCTTCTTCTCCCTGCATCCCTGGATATTCCCAATCGATATCCACACCATCCAGTTTATGCTTTCTGATGATATCTACTGCACTTTTTGCGAAGACTTTTCTTAGCGAATCAGTTAAAACGGCGTTCGAAAAATTTTCGCTCCACGACCAGCCCCCGATAGAAATCAGGATCTGCAAGTTTGGATTTTTGAGTTTAAGCGAATTTAAGCGCACAAAATTTATAGAGTCTGTTTTGTAGTTCTGTAAGTACGCCTGGTTATTTTTTACATTTACAAAAGCGTAGTTGATGTGCGTTAATTGCTCTGCTGCAATCTGATCTTGTTTAATTAAACCGCTATATCCAGTTACATAACCAATTACAACGGGCTTTTTATCTGCTGCTTTCATTGAAGATAAAAACGCAACGAACAGAAGTAAAAAGAATGTTTTATTAATATTATTGTTAATTATTGTTACCATATTGCTTTGTTATTTAGTTATTTAATGTTGTCACCCTGAGCGTAGTCGAAGGGCCCAACAGGTCTTCTATTACGCTCAGACTGACATCTAAAGGTTAAACCCATTAGGTTGTCGCCCTGAGGGTAGTCGAATGGCTCAATATGTCTTCGACTACGCTCAGACTGACATCTTAAGGTTAAACCCATTAGGTTGTCGCCCTGAGGGTAGTCGAATGGCTCAATATGTCTTCGACTACGCTCAGACTGACATCTTAAGGTTAAACCCATTAGTTTGTCACCCTGAGCGTAGTCGAAGGGCCCGATATGTCTTCGACTACGCTCAGACTGACATCTAATGGTCTTTCTCAGCACATTTTCCCTATTACATTTTACATTTTCCATCCCTATATTCTCAATCGTATCCTTCTCATTTCCATAAGCGCTACTATTCTAATAATTAAAAAAGCTATAAAAAACGATCTTAAGATCCCTCCAATGCCATAATTTAAGTAATGGGGATAATCAAAACCGACTAAACTATAAAGTGAATATAAGATATAAGGCAAAAGGTAGCAGGTTAATGTACTTGTTCCCGCAGGTGCGATAATAGTAAACCACTGCTTTTTTCCTTTATAATCAACCGTATAAATTAGGAGTTCGAGCACTAGAATGGTGATCCCCATGCAAATGAACACCCATGCCGGAGTAGAGTAGATTTTTGAAATCCCGCCACTATAAGGCCTGATCACAAATCCAAATACTAAGGCCAACAATCCCGCTTCTGCTAAAATAATCCACAATTGCTGTGTTTTTCCATTTTTGATCAGCAAGGTATACGCGGTCGAAATTACTGCGCCACCTAGGATCAACGTAATTGAAGAAGCATCCCCTATCATCCATAAATCTAGGTTCAATAAATTAGCGTGGCTAGCAACATTAATCGCTGCGAAAATTACAAACGAAAGCAACAGTAGTTTTAATTTCCCTCTGGTTAATAAAAAGGTAATTGCCGAAAACAAATACGCCCAGCCGATAATTCCTAAAATACCCCACCATTGAGGCGATAATCCCTCTGGATGAGCAGCATTACCCCCTTTGTACATCAATGCCAATACCCCAAGAAGTGACACTCCCATTGTTATGCATGCATATCTTATACCTTTGGTTAATTTTTCAGGATAATCCAACCAGATCAAAAAGAAAGCTAGGGTTAAGAGAAGTGTAAACACGGGATAGCTTAAAAGTGCCTGCTCGTGGTTATAATTTTCTAGGTTTACATGAAAGAAACCCATCACAATTAATGCTAAGGCACGTAATGCGATATAAGTACTTATAGCAAGAATAGACTCTTTCTTTTTTATCCTTGCATTGATCGCAAATGGCAAAGATAAACCCACTATGAACAAAAAAGCAGGAAAAATGAGGTCAGAAAAACCCATTCCATCGTAATCCGCAGCCGTATGTTCAATCCATTTTGGGATGTGATCAACACCCGAAACATCATTAACAAAGATCATCAAGAACATGGTAATTGCCCTTAAGACATCTATCGATAGGATCCTTTTTGGTAACTGGTTCATTAAATATTGATTACACCCCTGCCTGCCGGCAGGCAGGGATTATGTTGATTTCACCGATTGTTATTTATTGGTTTGTTTCGAGGTTAATTATCCCAAAGCAATCTCCCATCTTCCATCTTCCATTTTACATCTTCCATCTCCCATCTTCCATCTTCCATCTTCCACTTTACATCTCTACTCAATTCTCTTCACCTGCAAGGCATTTAAAACCGCTTTGCCTTGGCTGCTCTTAAATACTAGTCTTATACCTCTGTCATCAGCTATTAGGCAATCAAACTTCTTTTTCACACCATTTGCTATACCATAAGTTGCGGCCAGGTTTAAATTCTTGATAATCAATTTATCATTTAAGTAAACATCGAAAACACGTTGAGGTGGCACTTCTTTGCTTACCGCGATTAAACTATCCAAGTTATAGGGCAAAATAGACTGGATTCCATTTCCCATAAGCTCAGCAAAGTATAAGCTTACTTCATATTTTCCTTTTGGCACGTCCAATTGGTAGCCTTCTAGACCGATCAGTTGGGTTTGATAAATAGGATCGTTTGCCGTTCCCCTTATGTTTTTATCGGTTCCGTAGCTTTGTCGGCCACTATTTTTTATCTTAAACGCCTCTCCGCCTACACTTCCCCATCCCCCTGGTATATAAGTTTGACTGGGCAGCCAAATTTCTTGGAGCTGATCATCTACAAACTGCCGCTTACTACCTAGGGTTACATTAATTGCTTTAAAGGGTGATTTAGTATTAGCTAAATTTAGGGGTTGGAGAGTAAAACTAAGCGAACAGCTATCTTCCAAGAGCAATCCATTAACCTTTGACACTGCGTTTAATCTATTTTTTCCATTGACAAACGGGACATCCCAATTAGCCACCCGCTCTACAACCTTCTTTTTCCCGAGGCTTTTACCATTTAAAAAAAGTTCAACACTATCCGTGTTACTTAGTACCTGTAAATTTTGGGTTAATAAATTTTCGTTCGAATTGGCTACCCCTCCCCTTAAATGCCAGCTTCCATTTCCTATTTTTAAGAAGGGCCGGTTTAAAAAATTTGCCTGGTACAGGTAGTAGGTGTTTTTAGGTTGTCTGTCTAAAGTTAACAAGCCTTTATTGTTAATGTGGGGCATGGTTTCATCGCGGGTTTCTGAATTAAAATCGGCCAAATTCCAAACCGCAGCACCCGCTATAAAGGGTCTTTTTAAGATCTCTTTGATATAGATCTGGTGGTAAAGCATGGCATATTCTAGGCTTTTATCAAATCTTATCGGAGTGAAAGAGTGGATGCGAGGATCGGCATCGGCACCAAATTCGGTTACCAAAATGGGCTTATCGGGCATTTGCTGATGAATTTTATCCAGAGCCGGCCCAAAATCTTCAGATTTACCTCCATACCATCCTTGATAAAGGTTCCAGCCCACCAACATGGGGATTTTAACCAATCCGGCTTTGATGTAACCGTTTACATCTCCATGGTTGCTCATCATGGTATATCGGCTTGGATCGGTTTTTCTGGTGAGGTCTTCAAGAGATTGCGCCAATTTTGCGATGTTAGCTAGGTATTTTTGCTTCCTTTCTGCGTCATTGTTAAACTTCATTTTCAGCAAAACTTCATTCATATAAGCCCAAATAATAATGCTTGGGTGATTATAATTCTGCTTGATCATTTCAAGCTGCATGGTTTCACAATTGGCGTAAAAAGCTTCAGTTTCGGTAATCTCATTAACGATCGGGATTTCTACCGAAGTTAAAATTCCCAGCCTGTCACAGGCATCCAGTACGGCTTGATCTTGGGGATAATGCGCAACACGAAGGAAATTTCCGCCCATGTTTTTTATTAGTTCAACGTCTTTAACCTGCACATTGGCGGGTACCGCATTTCCTATCCCTGCAAAATCCTGGTGCCTACTCGTTCCAATCAACTTACAGGGCAATCCATTTAAGAAAAAGCCTTTTTCTGCATCGAAGCTAAAATAACGTAAACCTACATTAGTTTTAATTTCGTCAAGCAGCTTACCGCTCTTAATGGCTATTATTCGAGTAGTGGTTTGATAAAGGGTAGGGTTTTCCGGCGACCATAATTGTGGATTGTTTACCGCGATTGCGGGCTGTTTAAATGGTATCGTTTGGTTTGCTCCAACAATCCTATCCGTTTTTACCTCATCAATTTTTGTTCCTCCTGCGTCTGTTAGTACAGAAACCACTCTGAGATTAACTGGATTGCCGCTGCTGTTGGTTAAATTTCCCTCAACACTTACCTCTGCATGGCTTTGTGATACCTTTTCGGCATGTACAAAAACCCCGCTAGATGCATATTCCTTATCGTCGAGGTGAATTGGTTCTACTACTAAAAGTGATACATTACGGTACATGCCGCCGAAAAAAGTAAAATCCGCCGTTAAAGGCGCTATATTTTCATTGAAACTATTGTCTACTTTTACAGCAATTTCATCACTTCCATTAAATTTTAAATGGGTTAGAGGGATACGAAATGCGGTATATCCACCACTATGTCCACCTACTTTTTTGCCGTTCAGATAAACTGTCGTTTCTTGATTGGCACCTTCAAAATAGAGGTAAATTTTCTTGTTCTTCCACTCGGGCCTTAAAGCCAGTTTCTTTTGGTACCAACCAATTCCACGGTAATATCCAGGCACATCATCCATTACATCAATCGCATTCCAGGTGTGGGGGATAGATACCATTTTCGCAATAGCTAAATTTGTTGGAATAGCATTATTCCCCTTCTGAAAACTCCATTTCTGATTGATATTTATGGATTTTCTAACCGCATCTTGGGCATAGGAGCTAAAAGCAAAAAGCTGAAAGGCAAAAGCGAAAAATAGAATTGATTTATTTAGTTTAAACATCTTATTGGTCTGGCGATGAGCGCATGGCGATGAGCGTTCAAGACGCCAAACGCATTACACCCAACTATTTTATTTATACTTTAACTGCATTTGGTCGTAAAAATCTTTGAGTACAAAAAATGCTTTTTTCTTTTTACCGGTTTCGGAGATTAGTCCTTTACGGTTCCAAAAATTTTGATAGATGGGGTGTTGTCTTCTTGGCGATCTAAAATCGGCTAAGATCCATGGTGTCATCCCCCTTAAAGCAGTTATCTTTTGGAGTAAAAGAATTTGGTTTTTGTACAATGCTTCTTGGTATTCTTCGCTCCACCGTGTATTTTCATCCCCATGAAAGCCACCCAGTGCATCCCCACCAAACTCGGTAATCACCACTGGTTTATTGTATTTGATATCGAAACTATAGCGAGTAATTTCGCTGGGCAGTCCGCCCCAATACCAACCTGCATATTCGTTAAAACTAACAAGGTCTATTTTTTCGCCAAGTGGATCATTTAAAATTATCGTATTGGCTTCTCTGTGTACTTCGAGCGCTGCAGCCACTAAGCGCGTATCATCCAACGATCTGGCTACTGTAGCCAAATTGCCCATAAACTGATATCGCGGCTCGCTTAATGGGGTTTCATTACCGATAGACCACACAATTACGCTGGCGCGATTTTTATCACGAACGATAAGGTCTGTTAATTGTTGTTTCGCATTGGCATAGGTTGCCGGATTTGTCCACGAAATTGTCCAATAAACAGGTACTTCTGCCCATACCAGCAAACCCATCTCATCAGCAAGGCGAACCATTTCTTCATTGTGGGGATAATGGGCCAAACGTACATAGTTACAGTTCATATCCTTAGCCCACTGGAGCATCATTCTCATATCAGCTTCAGATCTTAATCTGCCCGCCAATAAGGGATTTTCGTCGTGGATAGAAATACCTCTTAAAAAAATGGATTTCCCGTTCAATAAAATATCCGTTCCCTGAACAGCGATAGTTCTAAACCCGATTTTATCCTGAATGTTTTCAGTAGCAGACTTAATGGTTACAGCATACAGTTTGGGGTTTTCTGGCGACCATAAACTGAGTTTATTCAATACAATTGGTTGGTTGATCTTACCTTCTGCATCGGTTTCAACCGTTTTCTCCATCTTCAATTCTGGAATAGACAGGGTGATTTTTTGTCCCGCTGTTGCATCAGCTAATTTAACCGTGAAATTTACTGTGTTAATGCTGCCTTTCGCTAATTGCAGTTTGTAATCACTAATAAAATGGGGAGGCAGTTCGGCCAGGAACACATCACGTGTGATGCCCCCATAGTTCCACCAATCGGTATTTATTGTGGGGATTTCATCGGGTTTTCTAGTATTATCGGCCTTTACCACTAGAGAATTCTCTCCAGATTTTAATTTTCCCGTAACCTCAAACTGAAAGGGCGTAAATCCACCTTTGTGTATGCCCAATTTCTTACCGTTTAAATACACGTGGGCCTCGTAGTTTACTGCTCCAAAATACACGAAATAGCGCTTATCAGTGGTCGGTTCTATCGTAAACTTTCTTCTCAGCCACACCGTTCCCTCATAAAGTTCAAGCTTTTCTGATTGGGAGTTCCAATCGCCAGGAACGTTCATTTGGGGCGAGTAATCGAAATTGTACTCGATCAGTTCTGATTTATCTTTTTGAACCTTATCATCAAAAAAACCTCCAGAACCAGATTTAGATTGATCAAAGGGTTCGTGCCTATAATCATAATATCCGTTTTCATAGGGATCTATGATGTAGTTCCACTTCCCATTTAAGCTTAAAATTTTGCGGGATTGGATGTTTTGTATAGCGTTTTCTTGTGCATAACAGCTTGTTGAAATAAGGATAAGGCAAATTATAAGTGCGCTATAGTTTAATTTTAGCATTGAATTAGGGATGTAGCTTAATGAAAAATAAAATTCGCCGTGATGGGTTTAACCACCAAGGCGAACTGATGAAGTTGATTAATATCCGGGGTTTTGACCCAATTTTGGAGCCTTATTTAGTTCGTTTTGGGCAATTGGGTATAAGTAATTTTTGGCGGTAAATGATCTGTTTTCTACAGTAAAAGGCGTATAAGTAAACGTTGTTGGAGTTACCATTACGATTTTCATTCCCGTTACCGGTTTATTGAAGGTAATTTCTCCCTCTTTCCAACGGCGAACATCATAAAAACGATGCTCTTCAAAAGCGAGCTCTACCCTACGTTCGTTACGGATCCGTTTACGAATTTCGGCCTGATTAGGCGCAACATAGCCATTTGCTGTAGCATTTGTAGTTTGCAATGCAGGCATAGCCACACCAGATCTTGCTCTTATCAGGTTAACCGCGGCCAACACTTGGGTCATCGCTGATGTTCCTTGCGCTTCATTTAAGGCCTCTGCATAATTTAATAATGTTTCTGCATAGCGATAATAGATCCACGGCCTGCGGATAGTGGTTTGGGTTCCTGCCCAAGAAGCGCTTTCACTCAAGTATTTACGTAAGTAGTATCCAGTTTTGGTTGCATTTACGTTTAGGTTTAATCCATCCTTACCACCAACAAAAGTTTCTACAGGTTTACTCTTAAAACTATTGGCAGCTATAAGAGGTTGTACCGAAGCCGTATTAAACAGCACTGAAAAGCCGAGTCTCGGGTCGCGATTAGCATAAGGGTTGGTAGCACTATATCCAGAAGCACCATCAGCTATTGGTCTGCCGGTGGTTTTCATTTCATAGGCATCAACCAATTCTTGCGTTGGATTGGTTCTTCCGTTTGCCGCATCGTAACTTATTGGTGCATTATTTTGTTCGATAGCTACGGTAGCAGTAGCTGATGTGGCAAAAATTGTTTCCACATTAAATTGCCCAACATTCCATAACCAGATATTTGGATAAGAGGTGTACAAACTGTGTTTACCGGTATCCATTAATCTTTTTGCAGCATCTGCGGCGGCCTGCCATTTGGTTAAATCATTGGTGGTGTTATACTGAGGGCTAGCAGCATACAGCAACAATCTTGATTTAATTGCCATCGCCGCAGTTCCTGTTGCTCTACCGCGGTTGGTGGTATTCCACTCTGTGGGCGATAAGGGCAGCCTCGAAATAGCATCTTCGCAATCTTTTGAAATTTGCGCCACACATTCATCAAAGGTGTTTCTTGGCAGATCCAATTCGTCGTTAACCGTTAATGTTTTGGTTACAATTACAAAACTGCCATAGCGTTTAAGCAGTTCAAATTCGAAAAATGCCCTTAAGAAATAAGCTTGTCCTATTAAACGGTTCATTTGCGATTCGAGCGTGTTGTTAGCCGCAACGTTGGCAGGCAACATTTCATCCAAAACTACAATCGGACTTGTAGGCACATTTTCTATAAACATATTTGCCTTACGGATGCCTGTGTACATAGCTGCATATACATCATCAAAAGGTCTAACTGGGCCCCAAGATCCATTATTCAAGGTATTAATCGATGAGTTAAGGTTAGAATTTACAGCTTCATCTGATCCTGAAGCCAACAAAGCCCCATCCCCATCTAGATTGTACCTTTCTGATAGATTGGAATAAACGTTGTTTAAAAAGTTCCGTGCGTAGTCAGGGTTTGCCCATAGCTGGGCTGAAGTAACATCATTACCACCACTAAATGATCCGTCTTGCAGAAATGTATCTTTTTCGCACCCCGAGGTAATTAACATTACCGCAAGGATTATATAGCAGATATTTTTTTTCATCTTCATTATAATTAAAATTTCAAATTGATACCGAATGAATAAATTTTCATATACGGATATGAGGAGTTAAAACCAGATTCTGGCAACTCCGGGTCAATATCTAGCTTACCCAGTTTATCAAAGGTTAATAAGTTTAATCCGCCAGCGTAAATCCTGAACTGAGAGAGCTTCAGTTTTTTAACAAATGAGGCAGGTAACGAATAACCTAACTCCACATTTCTTAGTCTGATATAATCACCAGAGCGCACCCAGAAATCAGATTGAACGGTATTGTTACCACGATCAGAGATCAATAAACGAGGGAATGGAGCTGATGGATTACTTGGTGTCCATCTGTCTTGGCTAAACTGATTAATGAAACCAGTATTAGAAGTTCCCGAATTTACCAATTGTTGGATGGTGATAGAACGTCCGATCGTTCCTTGGAACAAGAAATTAAGGTCGAAATTTTTAACGCCAACCGCTCCACCGAATCCATATACTGATTTGGGCACAAAGTTGAAATCTGTTTTTACGATATCCAAACCGTTAATCAGTCCGTCGTTATTCTGATCTACATACCTAATATCTCCAGGCTTAACATCTTTAGATAGCAGTTGCTTTGGTGCAGCATCAATTTCAGCTTGCGACTGGAAAAGACCTTGCGAAATGTACATGCTCGAGGTATAGGTTGCAGTTGTTGTCGCTGTTGCCGCAGTAGAAATTACACTGGTAATTGGGTGACCAACAGATTTTTGGTAAGCAGGTAAGTTAGCGGCTTCGTTAATAGCAATAATCTTACTGGTTTGGTGGGTGAAATTACCAAATACCGCTAAATTAACCGACCCTACTTTCTTATTGTAGTTAAGCCCAACTTCATAGCCTTTGTAAGAAGCTTCACCTTCGTTAACATAAACCAATCCTTGACCGAGTATACTTGGCAGTTGAGATCCTGTGGCTAAATCTTTTCTATCTTCGTAGAAATAATCGGCACTAAGAGCCAGTGATTGCTTGAACATTTTGGCATCCAATCCAACGCTGGTTTTGTATGCTTTCTCCCAAGTTAAATCTGGGTTTCCTAAAGCAAGCTGTACTGTACCTGTAGTACCTGTAAAACCTGTTCCGAAGGTATAACCTGTATTACTTCTTGAGAAATAATCGTTAAACGCAAATCTTCTGGCTCCTCCTAAGGCATCATTGCCTACTAGACCATATGATCCTCTAATTTTAAGAAAATCTAGGAATGAGCTTGCTCCTTTCATGAAACTCTCATCAGAAATAATCCATCCGGCAGATAGTGCTGGAAAAAATCCGAAACGTTTGCCCACTGCAAAATTTTCTGAGCCCGAATATCCAGCGGTCAGATCCATAAAATAACGTTGTTTAAATCCATAGGTTAACCGATTGGAGATACCTTCACGTCTTACATCCAGGTTTCCGAACGAAGAATAGTTTTGTCTCGAAACCCGGCTGCTAAATTTAAAGTCGTGATCTCCAAAAGTGCGATCATAATCTAAACCTGCCCAAAACTCGCTTTTTTTAACGTTTCCAGAAAAGACATTTGGGAGGTAATCTACTTTTGCAGCCGTACCATAGGTAGCATAGGTTCCTGATGATAGGAGCTCTTGAGTAGCATAGGTTTGTGTAAATCCTGAGCGATAGGCTCCTGCAATATCATAGGCATAATATACTTCGGCCGATAATCCTTTGATTAATCCATCCATTTTTTGCTTAGCGCTGATGGTGGCAATCATATTACGAACCAAATCAGTACTTGCACCTCTTGCTTCTAGCATCGCCTGTGGATTACTTGCCGTATAGAGGGAAGTACCTCCATACGATCCATTTGGATTTATAACAGGGAAAGCATTGGCCGGTATAGAATACACGGTATTTAAAAAGGTTCCTGTGCCGATGTTGGGAAAACGAAGGTTGGTAATCCTTCCACCAATATCTAAGGCCACATCCAAATTTTTGTTTACGTGAAGGTCTAAGTTGGTTCTTAGGTTATACCTGTTAAAATTGGTGTTTGCATCGTAGGTTTCGTTATGACCACCATCATAAAATCCACCTTGTTGATAGGCACTTAATAACGTAAAATATTTTAGATAGGCATTACCTCCAGATACGGTGGCCACATAACGTTGTGTTGGTGCCAAGCTTTTGGTAAAGTCCCTTACAAAATTATTGTTTGGATATTTGATCGGATCTGAACCAGTTTGATAGGCCTGCAATGCAGTTGAATTGTACAGTGCAGTACCTCCACTGTTTACTGCTGCCTCGTTGTACAAGGTTGCATAGGTGTAAGAATCAAGCGGACTAGTAACGTGCATTGGTGCTTGCAGACCTCCCTGACCATCAAAAGTAACTTTGGTTGAGGTTGCGCTTCCGCGTTTGGTCTTAACATAGATTACGCCATTAGCGGCGTACATTCCATACCAAGCTAATGTTGCGGCATCTTTTAAAACACTGATGCTTTCAATCTCTCCGAGATCCATCGAAGCAAAATCGCGTTCAATTCCATCCACCAAAATCAAAGGTTCTTGATTACTGTTGTACGATGAACGACCACGAACCAAAAAGCTAGACACATCATAACCTGGTTGTTGAGAGCCGCTCGGATAGGTTGCCAATCCGGCTAATCTTCCTGTAAATACATTCGTTAAAGATGAAGAAGGTATTTGTGGAAGATCTTCGGCAGTAATGGTACTAATCGTTGCTGTTACTTCTCTCTTCTTCCTTGTACCAAAGGGGATATATACCACATCATCATCGCCCGCATCAATTAATGTTTTAGTAAGCATCACATCGCTTATCCCAACCTCACTTGCGGGTTTGTAGATGGTTCCGTAACCGATCATTTTAAAAACCAGCACATCGCTTGTTGAGGCATCTAATGAAAAACTTCCATTGGCGTCCGTATTTACAGATCTGTTCTTTTTGTCTTCTTGGATAGAGACCGAAACTCCTGGCAAGGGCTTTTTCTCCTGATCAACAACTTTTCCTTTTACAGTTATTTGTTCATCCGGCGTTTGCCCATAAACGTTAAGTACTGCCATCCACAAGAACAGGAGGCATACTATATATTTTGATAATTTCATATTGATAAAATCTAGCGTTATATTAATTTAACCAACTATTCCCATCCTGGATTTTGTACAAGCACTCCCTGGCTTTTATAAATCTCGGTTCTTGGAATTGGATACAAGTTTTGTTTTTCTGTCCACGTTTTTTGAAAACCTGCTCCAAGTGTGATTACGTTATAGGTGAATGTTCCATTGGTATTTTTAATTACATCCATCCCTTTCATTGGTACTCCAATAGTAGTGGCACCAATTTTCCAACGCATAATATCATACCAGCGGTGATCTTCAAAAGCCAATTCGATTGCACGTTCGTGTCTAATTACGGTGCGCATTTCATCGGTAGTCATGTTATCTTTCAATCCATACCCGTAAATGCCAGCGCCTTTGGTAATTCCGGCTCTCGCACGAAGTGATACAAGGGCATTATAAACTGTAGCGTCTGGAGCGCTCAGAAACTCATTCTGTGCCTCTGCATAGTTCAATAAGATTTCGCCATAGCGGAAATAGATATAATTTAATAGCGTTGTGCTACCTCCTACGGTTCTATATACTTCTGGCCAATATTTTTTGCAATAATAACGCGTTGCCGTATAGGTGATGTTACCGGGGTTCCAATCTACACCGTAAGCAACAGGAGTAGCGGCGGTTGCCCACACTTCGATTTTACGTCCTTGCCAAGCCAGGTCGTTGTAGATAATATTGTTGTAAAAGCGGGGCTCTCTACCTACATAAGGTTTGGTAGGGTCGTAACCTGATGTTGGATCAGTAATGGCTTTACCATTTGCCATTTCGTACATATCCACATGGTTTTGAGTGGGATTCATTTGGCCCTGTGCCCCACCAGATCCTGGAGACATGGAGAAATCCTGCATCATTTCTCCTGCCAAAGGAGTATTTCCTTTAATCCTGATCATGATATACTCAGATGAACTGGCTACATTTAAAATATCACCATAAGTAGCTTGCAAAGCATAGGTTTGACGGGCAAGGCCAGCAGCACCTTTCATTACTTCTGCCGCAGCATCTGCAGCAGCTTTCCATTTAGTTTTGTCGTTTGTTGGATTATTGAGAGGGCTTGCAGCATATAATAAAACACGAGCTTTTAATGCTAAAGCTGCTCCGATTGTTGGGCGACCATAATTACCTGCGCCATATTCTGCATCGGTACCTAATTTTGTAATGGCGAGGTCTAGGTCTTTAAGAATAAATTCGGTTACTTCTGTAAAGCTATTGCGCGGAATATTGATATCAATATTGATTTTATCATAATCTATCCCTTCGTAAACCTTATCAATAATGGGCACACCTCCAAATCTTTTGGTTAATTCGAAGTATGACATGGCGCGCAAGAATCTCATTTCGCCTTCAACTCTCTTCGGATCGAAAATAGGCACGCTTGCCGGTGGAGCTGGTGGAACCGAAGGAAGCTTCTGTAGCATTTTGTTATGGATAGCAATGCCTTTATACATCAGCGTCCATATATTTCCGATGTCATTTAAAGATGCCTGGGTAGAGTGTTCGTGGTATAGCCCCCTATTTAATGAGGTAACCGTACCCTCCGAATTTCCAGAAACGGCTTCATCAGAAGCTTGGGCTACACAACCACGGTGATCGTTAAAACGCACATACTTGGTGATCACATAATTGTAGGCATTATCTGCGAATCTTGCCGCTTGGGCCGGATCTGCAAAGATTTCGTCTTCTGTAAGGGCTACACCTGGGGTTCTTTCCAGAAAGTCCTTACTACAAGAAACAAAACATAGTGTTAATAATAACACTGCTGTATATATTTTATAATTTTTCATAGTTCTAGAATTGAATATTTAAGCCAAAATTGTAAATCTTAGAAGTTGGATAAAGCGCTGTTAACGGGAATGCCTGGTTAACAACGTTTAAGTTTTCTGGATCTACGTACATTTTAAACTTGGTCCATGTGTAGAGATTCTGTCCCTGAAGATAAACCCTGATATTGCTTACTTTTACCGCTGATGACCATGACTTAGGTAAAGAGTAAGAAACTTCAACATTCCTTAATTTTAAATAAGCGGCATTCTGAAGTGTAAAATCGTTTAACGCATAATTCAGGGATGCTGTTCCTCTAGAGTGGATGGTTGGCCATGTTGCGGTAGATGCAGTGGCTGGTGTCCAAGAGTCTAACATAAACGGATACATTTGCTGGCCGTTGTTCTGCTCGCTCAAAATTACATTTGAACTTACGTGTGCTGCACCCTGGAACATAGCCGACATGCTAAATCCTCTGATGGTAATCCGTGGCGTAAAACTGTAGATGTATTCGGGATTTGGGGTATAACCGATAGAGGTTTGATCCAAAGTAGTAATCAATCCATCTCCATCCAGGTCTTTAAACTTCAGATCGCCGGGAACGGGCGAAAACCCTTGTTGTTTAACCGAAGCAGCGATATCTGCGGCAGAAGAATAAAAACCATCGCTCACATAGCCAATAAATTGTTGTACACTTTTACCCTTTCTAGCTTGGTAATCTGGCAATCCTTCAGGCTCATCATTTTCAATAATCTTATTCTTGGCGTAGCCTACTTGGGCATTCAGTCCAAGAATTAACTTTCCAACCTGTTTTTGATAATCCAGCTCGATTTCATAACCATGATTGTAAACTTCTCCTTTGTTTAGTAAAGGATAGGTATGGCCGTAAAGTTGTGAACCACTTAGAGAAGGCGTTAAAATATCCCTACGATTTTCGTTAAATACATCAACATTCAATTTTAATGCATCCTTAAATAAACGGGCTTCGAAACCAATGTTTCTTTTCGTACCTGTTTCCCAGGTTACCACCTCATTTCCTAATGCACTGTCTCCAATAAACAGCGTTGGAAAATTAGTAATCGATAAAGGGTTTCCGAATGGTGCAGTTGTATTGGCAGAATAAGTGGTTAAGTAAAGAAAACGATTATCAGAAATCCTATCGTTACCTACCAAACCATAACTTCCCCTTAACTTAAAGTAGCTTAAGAAATTATTTTTCTTCCAAAAAGATTCGTTGGTTAAGGTCCATGCGGCAGAAACTGAGGGGAAGAAACCATATCTTAATCCAGGAGCAAAGTTTTCTGAACCGTTATAGGTTCCATTTACCTCAACCCTATATTTTTCGTCGTAGGTATAAGAAGCACGGGCTGCAATACCTTGCGCAGCTCTTGGAGGAGCAGTAAAAGAAGTATTACCTGTTGTTTTGATTAGTTGACGGGTACCCAACAAGGTTGCACCAAAATTATGCTTGCTAAAATCACGGGTATACGTAAAACCCGATTGTATGTTCATGTTGGTACTTCCAGAGGTAATACCACCATCTTGTACTGCACCTAAAGGTTCGTCACGGTTACGTGTATCTGTTGAAAGGGTTACTGCGCCAGTTAGAGGGTTATAAACATAAGCTGCCCAGTTTGCGTTCCTTCGCTCAACATTGTTATAATATGAATCATAACCGAAATTAGTTTTAAATGCTAAGCCTTTTGTAACGAAATCCAACCTATAATCTACCACAAACGTACTTTCGATGGTATTAACATCATCATTTCGGGTTCCGAATCTGGTTAAAACTGCATAGGGATTCCAGATGTTTGTACCCACATTTGGGTTAGCGGTAATCCTGCCATCAGGTAATGTTACCGGATAGGCGTATGCTGGAACTTGTAGGATCCTAGAAATCATCCCTTCAATGGTATCATACGAAAATGCCGAACTTGATAGCAGTCCTGATGGTTGATAGCGTGTGGCAAAACGACCGCCCAATTTAACACCAACCGTTAAATCCTTATTTAAGGTTAGATCAACATTGGTACGGAAATTATAGCGGTTATAGTTTGGAACAGTGTTGATCCCATAAGGCGAGTCGAATTTTTTGAAAATACCATCTTGGAAATCATATCCTGCTGATACAAAATACTTCGCGATTTTGGTTCCACCTGTTATATTAATATTGTGGGTTGTTTGAGAATAGTACTTTCTGGTTAAGTAATCGAACCATTGCACATCAGGATAACCGATTGGATCAGAACCATCTGCAAATTTCTGGATCTCCGCCGCACTAAATGGAGCTGCCTTTCCATCATTAATATACGATTGGTTTAAAAGGGATGCGTTTTCAAAGGCTGGCAAACCAATGGCTAACCCCGTATAGGTTTGTGCGGCATAGTTACCCGTGTATCTCACCACAGGTTTCCCTACTTTACCCACCTTAGTCGTAATTACGATTACTCCATTTGCACCTTTCAACCCGTAAATTGCTGTGGCTGCTGCATCCTTTAAAATCGAAACCGTTTCAATTTCACTGGGATCAACATCGGCAAAACTTGGACGCTCAATACCATCTACCACCACAATTGCTGAAGAATTTGCACCATAAGTAGCCACACCACGAATTTTAAGTGTGGCGGCATCCGCTCCTGGCTGACCGCTGGTTTGTACTGCCTGTAAACCCGGTAACCTACCAATCAAACTGTTTGTTGGGTTAGGAGTAGGCGATTTCATGAGCTCTTCTGAACTAATCTGAGAGATCGCCGCAGTTAAGCTCGACTTTTTCTGAGCACCGTAACCCACTACGATTACTTCATCAAGTCCCCTAGTATCTTCTTCTAAAACAACCTGTAATGTTGCTCTACCTTCTAGCGCAACTTCTTTTGTTTTGTAGCCGATACTGGTAAAAACAAGGATCGCATCCTTATCTACATTTTTAAGTGTAAATCTGCCCTCAACATCAGTAGAGTAGGCATTTTGAGTACCCTTAACTTTTACTCCGATACCGGGGATGGGCTCGCCGCTAACATCTTTTACAACACCATTAACATCCAGAAATGAATTAGATAGCTTTTTGGTTCCAGAAGAATGTTTGTGGTCCAATAGCTCATTTTTTGATGTAATTAGATAATTTAGCTTATCACTGTTATTACTAGCATAAGCTGAAGCATTAATTTGCAGAAACAAACACCAGAGCAGTGCCATTGAAGTTTTCTGCAAAATTCTTTTGAATAGAATTTTCCTCATACAGTTTACAATTGGTTGGGTTATTAATTAACCAAAAAATTTGGTGAGGTAAATATAGATGAATAGTTTTTACAATTGCAAATAAAAAAATATCATAAAATGCTGATATTTAATACGTTATAAATAATTTGATACGCTTAATTCACAGTAGATAAAATTACTAATCGTCTGATATTTAATTAATTACATGAATTTACTAAAATCAACTAATACGCTTTAATCACATTCATATTTTTT
The DNA here is from genome assembly GCF_059703915.1 of Pedobacter sp. NO84. Taxonomy (NCBI): domain Bacteria; kingdom Pseudomonadati; phylum Bacteroidota; class Sphingobacteriia; order Sphingobacteriales; family Sphingobacteriaceae; genus Pedobacter; species Pedobacter sp. NO84. The sequence goes on along the minus strand of NZ_AP046575.1, from coordinate 775,732 downwards.
TGATAAAAAGCGCATAACTTTTCAACATCTTCATTATTGATCTAAAAACTGTGTTTTTAGATAGTAAGAGCCTCAATAAAGCCATTATCAATGCAGAAAAATTTGCTTTTTTAGGGTGTAAATTTTGCAGTTTAACCACAGTTTTTAACTTGTTTCTTTTCCTATTTTGATTGTCATCCTTGTGAAAGTTGGATAATTCGGTAACAGAATTTCAGCAAGGGTTTGGGTAAGATTATGGGTGGGTATGCGTCGTGCTGTCCCCCGCTGTCCCAAAGGGACTCCTTTGGAGGAGGGGGGCGCGTTGGACATTGTGGGGGCAGGGGGAGGATTAGAATACTGTAAACTTATAATAGGACAAGGCAAATTCACATCCACCCCTTTGATTCCCCCGCCAGCGGGGGATACTGGGCGCTTATAGCGATGTCCAAAAAATCTAAATTAATGCTCCTTAAACACCCAAATCTGTTACCTAAATAGTAAACACATACAATCCTGAGCTTGTCGAAGGAAAGATTATTCAAACTACATGTTGCCCTTCGACAGGCTCAGGGTGACAGTACGGTGTTTTTATCATAAGAATAGCTAAGATGATAATCTGCGCATTTGTCGCAACAAAAAAAATCCAGCTGCATTTTGCAACTGGATTAGGGTTAATTTAAGATATAAGTCCTTATTTCACTTCCAAAAAGCGTTTGAATGCTTGAGAAAAGGTACCTACTGTATATTGGCCTGCTTCCTTCTTCACCAGATCGATTTCGATTTTACGGGTACCAGCAATCGAGCTATTCAGTACTTTAACATAGATCGTATCTACCATCGCTTTTGCTTGTGGAATAGTTCGGGTAAATAAGCCATTTATTGCCACTAGTGGGGTACCACTTTTATCAACAAAATTAAAATCTTGGCCCAGTACCGCTGGATTGGAAATTCCAGTGGTAACCAGGGTAAAATTATAATCGGCATTATAATCACGAACGTAAGCGGAGTGGAATTCTACGGGAAACTTTACCAAGGTAGTTTGGGTCCTGAGCACCGATTCTGTTGCTGTATTGTTCCACGGAATAAACCCCGCATAATAATAGTGCTCAAATTCCTCTAGTCCAGCGGGATAATCCCTGTCTTCGCATGAGGTAAATGTAGTTGAAAATAAGGCCAGTAGGCCTAAAAATATGGTTGTCTTTTTCATTTCGTTAATCAGTTTATAGGTATTTAATTAAAACCATCCTGGATTTTGTTTCACATTTCCATCACTTAAAGAAATCTCTTGTAATGGTATTGGGTATAAATAATCTCTTGCTGGATTAAATGTTCGAGTAGATGCAGCTTCAGTAATCAATACCTTATCCGAATTCAGTTTTAAGGCTGATTCGTTAGTACCCACCCATTCGCTTGCCACGAATTTACCACCTAATATATCTTTAGGAAGTACAGTTTCGGCTGTTTTCCAACGAATAAGATCACCATATCTAAAATATTCAAGTGATAGTTCTACTGTTCTTTCCCTACGGATCTCTTCACGCATGCTCAGGTTGTTTGCGGTTACGAACGCATTGGTTAATTTGGGAGCAAATCCTGCCCTCGTTCTCAATGCATTAACCGTTAGATTTAGATCTGCATCAGAAATTGTCCCAGCCAATTCAAATTTCGCTTCTGCCAAGATCAACAACACTTCGGCATACCTGATCATCACTTTCTGCACGGTGGCATTGCTATTGATTGCCCAATCTGCTGCATCAAAACCTTTTTTGCCGGCATAAGCTGTTCTCGAGCCCAAAGAAGTTTGGGGCACCCAAGGACGTTGGTATGAGGCTTCTCCTGATCTGTACACGAGCGTTGAAATACGAGGATCACGGTTGTCAAGTACAGTATTATAACTTGTTTCACTTCCCTCTGGAACAAATAATGCTGATCTTGTAGCAGTTGGCGTTTGATCCGAATTCCAGGCCGGAAGTCCATCTGTATATAAAAACTGCCTAATTAAGTTACGTGTTGGTGCAATTCTGCCATTTTCCAGGTCCCTAGAAGTATTATGGGTAAGCACGGTTAATGCATATAATTTTACAAAGATATTCTCCGAATTTGTGGTAGCATCACCCGCATGGGTAAACTCTCCCAAATAGTTAGGAAACAGCGTGTGGCCCTGTCCAATAACTAAGTTGGCTGCTGCAACAGCAATTGTTAAATGATCTTCCCAACCAGTTTGTCCATGGAATTTTGCCCGGGTACCTTCTTCTAATCCTACTCTCGCTTTTAGGGCCCAAGCGCTACTTTTGGTAACACGACCGTACTGTATGGCAGGTAAGGCTGCCCTCGTAGGTAACCAAGTTGCGGCAAAATCCAAATCATCATAAATTGCTTTTGCTACTGTTGCTCTTGGAGTTCTTCCCATTTTTAAATCAGGATCGCTTACAGAAAGTGTTTTAAGCACTAAGGGCACATCACCGAACTTCTCTATTAGTAAAGAATAGGCATAAGCTCTAAAAAAACGGGCTTCTCCAAAATATCTATTTCTTACGGCATCAGAAACTTTGGCTTTTACCCCTTTTTCTAAAATGTTGTTAGCCGTAAAAATCATTTCGTAAGGGCCGCTCCAATTTGCATCTGTGTTAGGTACACTTCGTGCGCCGGTACTGATGGTATTAATAGCCTGATTGGTATTGTCATCCGCACGGTTATCAGGTGCATATCCTCCAAGCACAATGTTGGTGGTGTTTATAGGGGTAGTCATTACCAATTCCTGATATAAGCGATTTGATGCGTTGACCAGATCAGTTTCTGTGTTCCAAAAATCAACATCAGAAAAATTGGTTTCGGGCACCCTATCCAGTTTTTCGCAACTTGAGGCAAGTATGGATATGGCAATTGCCGAAATCAGTATTATTTTATTTCTTTTCATAATAGTTCTAATTATAAAGTAACATTTAAACCAAATGCATACGCACGATAGAATGGATAGGTTTGAGAGTTTACCCCATTGGCAACCTCAGGATCGAAAACGCTCAATACTTTTGTGCTTTCCCATAAATCCTGCCCTGAGAAATAAACCCTGATGTTTTGTACGAATTTTTTCTTGATCGGAACGGTATAACCCAGTTGTAAGTTCTTTAAGCGGATATAACTTCCGTTTTGTGTCCATCTATCAGAAGGTTTGTAATTATGATCGCTAGTTTGGTACATCCTTGGGAAAAAAGCACCCGGGTTATCCGGTGTCCAACGATCCATATGAATGGTCCATGGCATATTCGCTGTTCCGAAAAACGGCGCTAAGGTTTCTGTTGCAATTAGGAATGATCTTTTTAGTGTTCCTTGAAAAGCAACAGAGAAATCAATTCCTTTCCAGCCCAATCCCATATCAAAACCATAGGAATATCTTGCACTCGTGTTGCCTAGATACACTAAATCTCCGGAATTTTCTGGAGTGCCGCCCCCAGCGCTAATCGTGCCATCACCGTTAAGATCAAGGTATTTGATATCACCTGCGGTATAGCCGGTAAAAAATGGATAGCTTACTTTTGTTTTGTAAGCGGTGGCTTCGGCCACAGACTGGAAAATCCCATCGGTTTTATAACCCCAAACACTGTTCAAAGGATATCCTTGTAAAGCGTTTACCACCCCACCGGTTCCTATAGAATTTTTACCTTCGTACTTGATCAGTTTATTTTGGTTATCAGAGAAATTTAATCCCACATTGTACTTTACACTTCCGATCTTATCTCTCCATTTCACCTCTGTTTCCCATCCCCAACTTTTTAACTCTCCAACATTGCTGCTCGATATACCTACACCGATAATGCTTGGCACATTTAAAGTAGCCAACATATTCTTGTTTCTATTATCATAAACCTCAAATGTGCCACTTAACCGTTCCCTTAAAAACCCGAAATCTAAACCAATATTTGATGATTGTACTGTTTCCCAGGTTTTATTGGCCGACGGAAGTGAGCTCTGATAAAAATAAGAGGTTTTCGCTCCATTAAATACTAGGTTATTTCCATTGTTAAGCAGAGCGATATAATCATATAGCCCTAATACAGATCCATTACCTACTTGGCCCCAAGAAGCACGAAGTTTTAGGTTTGAAATAAATTTAACGTTGTTCTTAAAGAAATCTTCCTCACTAATTCTCCATCCTGCCGAGAATGATGGAAATAATTGCCACCTATTTGATGGCGCCAAACGCGAACTTCCATCATAACGAACCGTGGCCTCAACTAAATATTTCTCGTCAAAATTATAGTTAAACCTACCGAATACCGAACTAAAGGCATAGGTTTCTACCGCGTCGCTATTTGTTCTGTTTAAGGGGTCTGAATAGTTTAAGCTGAAGGAATCATTGCTATACAACACCGTTGCACCTGCGCTAAACTGATCTTTTCTATATTGTTCAAAAGATCCACCGCCCAAAATCTTGAAATTATGTTTATTCAACTGATAATCATAATTGATCGTTCCTTGTAGATTATCATGATAGCCCCGATTCTTAGTTAAACTTATTCCGTTGGGTACATTTACCTGAAAACGTGGAGCTTCTGTATTACTTCTACCATACCAGAATAAGCTTCTACGATCTTGCTCATAGTTATAATTATCCTGGTTTCTCCATGCAACTGCATTAAAAGATAAACCTTTAACCAAATTCTTGATGGTAACATCGAGCTTCCCGGTAAAACTTTCGTAGGTAGATCTTGCCAGACCGGCATTTTTTTCGATATCAATAGGATTAATCTGTAAATCGCCATTAAAAGGCTGTCCGGTCACATCTTCGGCGGGAACATACACCGGTTGACGGGTACGCACCCGATATAATGCATTTACAATATCACCAGTTGAATAAGAGTTCTCATTTACAATCGATCCAATATAGCCCATTACAAGTCCAACACTTACATATTTATTTAATTCAGAATTAAGATTTAACTTGATGTTATATCTTGAATTATCGTCGGGGCCATAACGTAGCACCCCATCCCTCTGGGTAAATCCACCAGAAATTAAATAGTTCAATTCTTTTGAGCCTCCTCCTAGGGAGAGCGAATAATTTTGGGCATTATTTACCTTATCCAATCCTTCTTTAACCCAATTGGCATTATCAAAATATTCCCAACGGTTGGCTGTTAAGTTGGGGCGATAGTCGAAATTCGGGTTTCTGATCCATTGCTCCATTTCCGTATTGTACTCTTTTGCGCCCGTAGCGTTCAAACGGGATTCATCAATCAAGGTTTGCTCGTCCCAAGAATTTAGGCGCTCTGGTTGTCGGGCCGTTACATCCACACTATAATAAGAGTTAAAGCTTACGCGTGTTTTTCCTGATGTACTTCTTTTTGTTGTAACTAAAACCACCCCTCCTGCCGCTCTTGCGCCATAAATTGCTGAGGCCGCTGCATCTTTCAAAAAGGAAATGCTCTCCACATCATCTTGATTGATCAAATTCAAATCCATTTCAATCCCATCAACCAATATTAATGCGTCAGATCCATTGATAGAATTTGTCCCACGTATGCGTATAGCATAATTTTCAGCACCTGGTTTTCCATTGTTACGGGTAATTACTACACCAGATACCTTTCCCTGGAGTGAGGCGGTAACGTTTGGCACAGGCTTGTTCATCAGCTCTTCTCCACTGATCTGGGATACTGCTCCCGTTAAATTTACCTTCTTTTGTGTACCATACCCTACTACAACCACCTCTCCTAAACCCTGCGAATCTTCGGCCATCGTAATTTGTAAAGTTGTACGACCGTTCAAGGCAACTTCTTGTGTTTTATACCCGATACTCGTGAAAACTAAAGTTGCCTCCCTGTCTACATTTTTTAGCAGAAATCTGCCTTCATTATCAGTTACGAAAGTGTTGGTTGTGCCCTTGATTTTGATGCCAACTCCTGGCAGGGGCGCCCCATTTACATCTTTTACAGTGCCTGAAACATCTAAAATGATTGTTGATCTTAAATGATCAGTAATTGTGCTAATGTTACTGGCGTAACACTTTTGCGCACTAAATTGCAGAAAACAGCACCATAACAGTGCAATTAATAATTTCCACAAAATTCGTTTGAATAGAATTTTCCTCATACAGATAAAATTTGGTTAGTTATAATCCAAAATATTTGGTGAGGTAAATATATTAGTATTACTACCTATATATCAAGAGCAAAAAAAGTATAAAATACTGATACATAAATAGTTATAAACATTTTGATACGTTATATTCTCAATTCATCTATTTTATAAGTAACTGATTATCTGATAACTTAACAAATTCAGTAAAAAACTATTTAATACGGTTCAATCGCAGAAAAAAAACAGCGTTTTATTCGAAAAAAAATGCGGAAACGTTTGCGTAAAGCTTTAGAAGAGGGTTTGGACGATATGCCGTTTTAAGGATTCATGTTCATAGTTCATGGATTATAGTTCATCCTAAGCATGAACAGTCAAGAATAAGGATTTTAAGTTGGTGATTAGTGTCTACACATCCAAGCCATGAACCATGAACTATCAACCATTAACAAAAAGCTATTTATCCAGCACTAATTTACTCCATCCTGATTTTCCAACCCCTTTCAGGTCTTTTTTCCGCTCTTCCATTACCTTTTTAATCTTAGTAGCGTAGGTCCAACAGGTACTTTGTCTGATCCCTAATTTTTCTGAAAGTTTATGCGAAGAGATAGCGCCTTTATGGTTGTACATGAGGTAAACCAAATAAAAAGCTTTATTAATGGGGATTCTATTGTTTTCGAAAATCGTATGGTACAATACCGATTCTTCGTAGGCACATTTTGTACAGCGTCTGTTAAATGGAACCTTACCGTTGCAATAACTGGCATTTCCGCATTTAATACAGGCGTAACCCTGCTCCCACTTCATATCCGCTAAAAATTTGTAGCAGGAATCACGATCAGGATACTTTAAGCTAAACTCATCAAAATCTAGCTCTGTGGCATTAACACGCGCATCGGTAACTTTTTCTATGTTTGTTTTTAGGGTAATGTTATCCTTCTCTAAAAGAATATTCATTCGTGAAATTTCTTCGGCCTGTTGTTCTAGTAGAAAGTTTTTAGATAAAAGCTCATCATTTTGGTTCTCGATGGTTATGTTTTTCTGCTGTAATTCTTTCGATTTCTGTTGTACTTCTTGGGTACGTTCTTCCACTTTAATCTCCAGGTCTTTATTGATGCTATCCTTCAGCTCTGCGTTAACCTGCATTTGCTTAATAATCTGTTTTCTGGCATTTTCTTTCTTCCGTTTTAAAATCCTAACCTGATCCCCTATCGCGAATGATAAAAACAACATTTCCAACAAGAAACCAAAGCTTAAGCTGTAATATCCTACCACATTTCCAATAAAATAACGAGACCAGCCTAAAATATGAACGATTTTAATGATGAAGGCTAAATAGAGAAAAAAGTAACCAAGTACAAAGAAACGGGCGGGCCCATATTGCTTTTTCCACCAAATGTAAATGCCGGCAAAAAAACAGACCGAAAGCGGCAAGAACTCTATAAATTTATACTTAAACCAATCTGGGTTGTAAAATAAACACACCAGAAAGAATGCCAATCGTGCTATTAATAAAGCATTGATCACTTTATTAATATTGGGGGCCTTTAATTTAACGTGGAGTAGTTCTTTTGTAAAAATCAATCCGAAACTGCTTAAGAAAAACAGTGCAACGCCATAAGCATATTCATTAAATACAGGGTGATTAGGCCACAAATATTGAAATGCAATACCATCGGTAGACATTTCATACATACCAACGCTCAAGATATAAAGGATATAGAAAAGATATTGCCTTCGCTTTACAGCAATAAACATCAACAGGTTATGAAAACTGAAGATGACAATCATCCCATAAAAGAACCCAAAGGTGATGTACTCTGATAACGCATAGGCGATAAACCGATCAACCGTTCTATAAACGATAATTACATTTACCCTATCTTTAGAGTGCACTCTAAAATAAAAGTCATGATCCCCTTTTTTGGTGCTATTAATTAAAAATTCGAAGTTTTTATGTTGGTATAAGCGATCGGTAAAATTAAGATCCGCCCCGGTCTTACTTTCTATGTAACCTCCTTTCCCATCCGGCATATAAGCTTGGATATGATCCGTGATCTGGTCAAAAAATTCGATTACTGATGATTTACTTAGATCTTCGGTAAACCTCACTCTGAGCCGATACCAATAAGTAGCTGAACGATTGTAATTCTTAGGATAGAAATCTATATTCTGTACAAATTTATGAGCATAGGCCGCACTACTAATCTGTTCAAACGTGAGCTTATTACTGGTATCTTCTAAGCAGATAATTTCCTTATTAACAAATATATGTTCGGCAAGCTTTGGATCAATAACAACAACTTTTTGGGCATAAAGCGAAGTAAAGCCAGATAAAAGAAGTAAAAAAAAGAATAGATAGCTGCTTTTCTTCAGCGCTTTGAACCAATAAGCTGTAGGATTAGTTATATTTAAAAGCGTTATCATTTCAATATACTAGAACAATGTTGATTTAATTATTTGGGAAGCTAATATATCAACAAATTATTAAATTGTAATCACGTTATCAACTGCTATCAACCCTGATGAAAAAATTACTCCTGCCCATCTTATTAGGTTTATCATTTAACGCTTTTGGACACTCTTATTTCGTAAAATCGGAGATGGCATTCAAAGACATTATTCCAAAATTAATTGCTGGTGATGAAGTAAATATCGCAGATGGCAATTACACCAATTGGAACATAGAAATTCCAGCTAGCGGCACAAAAGGAAAGGAGATTTTAATTAAGGCAGAGCATGCTGGAAAAGTTGTTTTCTCTGGGGAAGTGAACAGGCCGATATTTTTATTCTCTGGCAAATACATCACATTGTCTGGTATTTATTTTAAAGAATGTACGCTTATAAAAGCAGATGGGAAAACCGGTGTCTTGGTCGAAATGAGAAATACTGTTTTAGGACGAATTACCAATTGCAAGTTTATCAATAACACCGTTAAAGTACAATTCACTCCTTTAACAATTATTTCAGGAAACGGATTGGGCAACTCTATCGACAGCTGTAGCTTTATTGGGAACAGGGATAATCAGGATATTCAAGTAAAAATCACAAAAGAAAGCTGTCCACAGTTAACGATGATTAGCGATAATTTATTCAGAGACAAAATTAAAGTGAGCTGGAAAAATGGCAATGGTGGCGAATGCGTTCAAATTGGGCAGGATCCTGTCCTTTTAGGAAACAAGGAAGCAGCGACTGTGGTAAATAGAAACCGTTTTATCAATTGCAATGGCGAAAGTGAAGTGATCAGTAATAAAAGCAGTAAAAACACCTATTCTGATAACTATTTTGAAAACAACGATGGAGAATTGGTAATGAGGGGAGGTCATGATTGCCAGATTGATGGCAATGTTTTTAACGGGGGAACGGGCGGCATTAGAATCAACGGTACTGGTCATAAAATCATTAACAATAAGATCAATGGCGTTAAAACCGCGATAAGATTAATGTATGGAATGGCAAAAGGAAAAGATGAGATTGGTTTTTATATAGCCGCAAGCAATTGTATCCTTATGGGAAATGAAATAACCAATGCTACCACCGGAATTCTAATCGGCGATAGCAAAAATATAGATTGGACAGGAAAATTTGATACCGTAAGGTACCCCTCTCCCGTTCTTCAGAATATTGCACCTTTCGATAATAAGATTGAGAATAATAAGATAGTAAATACCAAAAATCCTATTGTTAAGGTAGAATAACTATAATAGCTGTCAGCCTGAGGCTCTCGAAGGCATAGGTAAACAAAGCATTGATCCAAAAAGCCTACCTCGTGCTTCGAGAGCCTCAGCATGACATGCCTGGGGATAGATAATATTTTAATAGCTGTGCTCTAAGAGGATCAGTAATCTTAATCCTACAAATCCTAGTCCCACCTACAAATCCTAGTCCTAGTCGTTAAAGTGATAAAGGAACATCACATCACCCGTATATGCTGGTTTTGGTTGATCTTTTATTACCAATATCGCTTCAATTATAACTTTGGTTATACCTCTCAAATTAACGATAGACTTCAATTTTGCTTTTAATTGAACTGGGCTATCTACTACTACCGCTTGACCAAATTTAAAATTTTCAATCCCGTAATTGATCTCCATTTTTATATTCCGAATATCTGCGATCTGCTTCCATAGATAAGGAATTAGCGATAAGGTAAGGTAACCATGGGCGATGGTGGCTTTAAAAGGGCTATCAGTAGCGGCCCTTTCTGGATCGGTATGGATCCATTGGTGATCTAAGGTAGCATCGGCAAATTTATTGATCTGGTCTTGGCCAATGACATGCCAATTAGAAATACCTATTTCTTTCCCTAAAAAAGCTTCAAATTCTGCGTAGCTGTTTACTATTATCATATTTGGTAGTTAATCTTGTAAATGTATCTTTTTTTTTGTGAATAGCATGGGGCAAGGAGCATGGAGCAAAGATTCATCGATCATAGTTCATAGTTCATGGACATAACGCTTATGCTCCCAAGACTATCGACTATGGACTATCGACTATTGACTATTGACTAACCTCTTCAGATCTGCGGGTGAGTAATTAACAGACTTGAGTGTTTTGTGATCACCATCCCTATAAACTAAAAAGAGGGAATCGATTTCTTTATAATAGGCATCCACATTGCCATTATTTTTGTAGTGTGCGATAGTTGCGTTGGCTTCTTCAACTGTTTTGCAGGCCTTGCTCATATTGGAGCGATGTACCTCATCAAACAGGGTTTTAAACTTGTTTCCAAGTCCGAATTCTAGCACAGCTCCAGCCAAAACATATTGCAAATCGCACAATGCATCCGCTATTTCAACCATATTTCCATCATTTACAGCTTCTTGGAGTTCTTTTAGTTCTTCTGCTAGTAAATCAATCCTTAATTGGCATCGTTCTTTTGAAGGAATAGTGGCCTGTTCTAAGATAGGATGTTTAAATGTTTTGTGAAATTCTGCAACTTGTGTCAGTGCACTAAGATCTTCCATAATTTTGTACTGGTTTGAACCACGAAGGTTGTATTTTTAATAAACACGGTCAAATTTTATTATCAACATATAAATTGATATCAACACAGATCATTAAATGCTTAACATTTTGTTTAGGGCTTAAATATCACAGGAAAGCTATATCCTACACGAACAGCCTTTCCATCTTGATAACCGGGGATCCATTTTGGACTTTTCTTTATCACTCTAATGGCTTCGAGATCGCACGATTCTGAGAGCCTACGCACTACTTTCACCGATTCGGGAATAACCGATCCATCAGTATCAATTGTAAATTGTACCTGAACAGTCCCTTTAATATTGTTATTCCATGCATCTGAAGGATACTTTAGATTCCTTTCGATAAATTGGGCAAATTTTGCAGGACCTCCTGGAAATTGTGGAAGTATTTCTGTATGGGTTACCTTCGTGCTAGATGTGTCGGTTTGTGCAAATGCGGAAATGCTCAATAACATCGCCACACTTAATACGATAAATCTTTTCATTTTATATTAATTTTTAGGGGTTTTCATACCCGAAATTACGGATGAAACTTCTTTGACATTATCTGCTAAGATAATATCTCCCCCTGTATTTATAATATCGGCGTATGCTTTTTTACGAATCGTTTCATCTTTTTCTTTTTCAACTACTGTTGCTGTGTAAACCATGGCCATAATGCCTTTAGCATGTAAGAGGTCATAGAATGATTTTTTCTTTGGCTGACTAACATAGGCAATGACATTTTTCCACGGAATTCCTAATTTCTCAAATTCATCAACCTGAGCTTTATCTTTGAAGTAAACTTCTAGCATCAGGTCTTTATTCTGACTATAATAATATTGTGCTAAATCAAATTCAAATGCCGAAAGGATAACTTGCGATGTTGCGTTCCATTCTTTAATCTTATTTGCCATCATCAATAATGGCACATCTTTGTGATCCAACATTAAAATACATTTCCCTTTGGCCCATTTTATCGTTTCCTCTAGTGTAGGAATCTGGTGATCGGTTAAATTTCCAGCTGAGTCTTTTAACCTGAGCTTTTTAATCTCAGCAAAGGTGTAATCATTTAGATTCCCTTTCCCATTGGTGGTTCTATCTAAAGTTGAATCGTGTAAGATAACAATCACACTATCTTTGGTTAATCGTGGATCGATTTCAAAAAAAGGAGTAACCGAATTTACCGTGTACGCGAACGTAGCGATGCAATTTTCTGGTAACCCCACAGCGGCACCACCACGGTGAGCAAAAATTAATGGTTTTTGGCCCGGAGCATAGCTGAAGAAATCCTGCAATTGCTTTACAGTTTTAATATTGAACCCTTTTTTATTTTGGGCAAAACCTGTACAAGAAAAGGCAGTGAAAACAGCTAATAATAGTAGTTTTAACAAATAATGTTTTGTAGCCATATTATTTCGCTTCAGCGGATGATGAGGAATTTGAAGTTTTTGCATTATTAGGTAGCGAAATAAAATTGGTTAATAGCGCACTTAAGAAGTATAGCCCAGCTAAAATCCATACCACACCTTCACTGCCAATCGAGCCGATAAATAAACCAACTATCAAAGGACCAACAAATACTGCCAACCCAGCGCCTAAATTTAATACAGACATAGCAGCTCCTTTCCCTTCCTTAACCAATGACGGCACCAGAGCAGAAAGCGGTACATATCCGGCCAACAATGCGCCCCATAACATTCCGCAGCCCATTACCGCCCAAAAATTATTGCCAAACAAAACTGGAGAATAGAAAAGTAACAGGGTTGATAACGCACAACCTATACCGCCAAACCACATTACCGTGTTTTTCCACCCTAATCCGTCGCCAACAAACCCAAAAATTAAGTTAAAGCCTATATTTGCCATAAAAATGGCGCCCCATATTTGTAGCCATTCTGTGGTAGAAAAACCATGTTCAGCCATATAAATAGGTAAAAATACTGGAAACGCAAATTGTGCAGTCGTATTTATCGTTCTAACCACCCCACCAATAAATACCTTAGGCTCAGCCCAAACGATGGTTAATCCTTTCATTAATACTTCATATCTGTTTGGGCCATTTTCAACTTTGTCTGCGTTAAACTTATCTTTATTTAATACCAGCGCAAAAAAAGCACCTAAGGAAACCCAGAAAATCGAACTCCATAGTGTACCCATGTAACCCAGATTTTTGATGGCCCAAGTAGCATAATAAGCACCAAACACATTTAATCCGCCTGTAAATACAAACCAGAACCAACCCACTGCAGTTCCAAGTTTTTGTTGTGGACTTCTATACGTTATCCATACCAAAAAAGAATAGGCAAATAGTGGATACCCAAAGCCTCTAATGGCATAGGTTAACAACATAATTGGAAAATTAAGATCGGCCATCCCGAAGCCTACAAAACCAACAGTACCTATTATATATAGTAATATCCCTACTAACATAGTTTTCTTTGGCCCAAATCCCTCAGCCAACACTCCCGAAAACAAAGAAGAAATAGCGATCGTTAACCCATACACAGAAAATAGCGATGCAGATTGTTGGATACTCATTCCCCTTTCTATTAAATAGGGACTTAACCATCCTTGTTCTACACCATCCCCCATCATAAAAATTAAAATACCTAAATATCCCCAGGCCAAATGTTTGGGGATCCCAATCTTCCCAAATAAAGAATTTTCGTTTACTGTACTGTGCTTCATTTTAGTTTTTTTGTGTAAACTAAAAGTAAATAAAAAAATTCGTAAGGTTTCGAAATAGAATAAAAGTTTTTTAAATAGCTTGGGCAACGAGTGGGGAGCATGGGGCATGGCGGCTGGCGCGAAGATCCTGTAGCGTTAACCTGTTACCCTGCCCTACAGGCCGGCAGGCTGAGCCTATTGAAGAACCAATTGGTCGGTCTACAATCTTCGTAAATATCCGGTGGGCGCGGAGGCTGTGTCGAAAATAATACTAAATCGTCTGAGGATTCTTATCTTAAAAAATTCCCAATGCAATCGGTTGCTTCGTTCGACACTGCGTTTACCCACCCCTTAATTCCATTTTATAGGCCTGAGCTATCGTTTCTACATTTAATGATGAAAGTTTTGCTCAAATCCACATTAGATGTCAACTAATATAGATTCTCTTATTTGCCCTCGCCAAGAAACAATCTAAGTATCAACTTGCGCGCCGAAATCATAAAATTCAAAAATTTATATTTACAAAACAATCGGTACAATGGTATAAAACCGCTTATTTTGACCAAATTAGGGCATTGAAAAAATATTTTATAATTTTTTATGCAATCGGTTGCAAATTCAATTTTTAATTTTTACTTTTATCATAACCAAATATAACTTAAGTAAAATTCTCCAATACTATCGGGTGAATAAGCCTTAAGGTTATTTAAACAGCAGTGAAATTATTGCGAATTAAAATAAACCTTGTATGAAAAAACCTAGACAAAAAAAATTCTTCAAGAGTGTGGCCCTGCTAATACTTTTGATTGGCTTAACGCCAACCTTACTTTTTGCCCAAAAAACACTACGGGGAAAGGTAGTCGACGAAAAAAACATTCCCTTGCCCGGGGCAGGTATTAAACTTAAAAAATCTGGCACTTCTACAATCACCAATGCCAATGGAGAGTTTAGTATCAGCGCACCGGCAGATGAGGTAGCATTTATTGTATCTTACATTGGCTATCCATCACAAGAGATAAGAATTGGAGATGGCCAGAGCAGCTATACCATTAGCTTAACGCCCGACTCAAAAATTCTTAACGAAGTAGTTGTTGTAGGGTACGGGCAACAACGACGATCTGATGTAACAGGCGCTGTTGCTGGGATAAAAGGGGAAGCCCTACTCGAAGTACCTGCAGCCAACCCAATTGCTGCCCTCCAAGGTCGAGTATCGGGTGTTGATATATCTAGAAACAGTTCCCGTCCGGGCGCTGGGGGCCAGATCAGGATTAGAGGTAGCCGTTCTTTAAGCGGAACCAGTGATCCATTGATCGTTTTAGATGGTGTACCATTTAACGGTAGCGTAAACGAGATCAATACTGATGATGTTGCAAGTATCGACATTTTAAAAGATGCCTCATCAACTGCTATTTATGGTTTCCGTGGATCAAACGGGGTAGTGCTGATCACTACCAAACGAGGTAAGATTGGTAAGCCACAACTCTCTTATAATGCCTATTATGGCGTAAGTAGGGTTCGCGACCAATACGATCAGTTTACTGGACCAGAGTTTGTAGCCTTCCGTAACGCGGCCTCTCCTGCCTATACTGCAGGTTATTCGCCCTTAGAACAAGCAGGTATAGCAAATGGAACTTCTACCAATTGGCAAGATTACCTTTATCAGACCGGTAAGGTTACTGACCAGCAATTAGGTGTTTCTGGCGGAAGCGAAGGTATCAATTATGGTGTTTCTGCGGGCTACTTTAATGAAACTGGAGTTGTTACCGGGATCAGTTTTGAACGTTACGCCTTAAATACCACCATTGACGCTAACGTAAGTAAAAGGATTAAAATAGGATTAAGTACCAGAAATACACTTACCTATGGTAATGGTGCTGGTGTAAATCCACTCTACGCCACGATGCGTATAACACCCTTAGCTCCGCCATTTTATGCAGATGGTAGCTTATACCTGTATCCACAAGATGGTACGGTTGATCAAACCGCAACCGCAAATCCATTAACCCTATCTGATAGGGACAATATTTTGGACCGTACAAGAAGATTGAGAACAAACAATGTACTTTATGGAGAAGTAGGTATTATAGAAGGGTTGAAATATAAACTTAATCTCGGTTTAGATTTTAGGCAAGAAAACAGGGGAACGTTTTTTGGTCCAAAAACCATTATCAGGCCAGATGCCACTAGTGCAGCCCAAGCTACAGCAAGTTTGGCCAATAGCGAAGCCTACACCCTTTTGGTAGAAAACTTGTTAACTTATAATAAAACTATAGCAACAGATCATAGGATAGACTTCACCGGACTATTCAGTATCCAGCGCGATAGAGGATTTAACAATGCATTTAACGCTGTAGGTTTCCCAAGTGAAGCCGTACAATACTATAATTTCTTCCTGGCGAAAAGCATTACCCAGGTTGATGGTGGGGCTAATGGATTCTCTAGAGGTGGCCTGATGTCATTTATGGGTCGGGTAAATTATGCCTATAAAGACCGTTATCTTGCCACTTTTACGTTTAGAAGGGATGGATCATCTGTATTTCCTACCAATCCCTACCTAAATTACCCAGCAGCAGCGATCGGTTGGAACATCAGTAATGAAGAGTTTATGAAAAACCAGAAGGTGGTTTCCAACTTAAAATTGAGGTTATCTTATGGGGTTACAGGAAATCCATCCATCCCAACAGATGCCACCCGCGGATCATTACTTAACAACAATTATAACTACGGTTCCGAAAACGTTCAGGGATATTATATTGGTAGCCTTGCCAACCTGGATCTAAGATGGGAAAGCACCAAACAATGGAACCTGGGGTTAGACTATGGCTTCTTGAACAACAGGATTACAGGATCTATAGAGGTGTACAAACAAAATACTGATGATTTAATTATCAACAAGCAATTGCCTAGAAGTAATGGCGCAACCAGTTTCTACACCAACGCGGCTTCAACAAGCGGAAAAGGAATGGAATTTAACATCACTTCACAGAACATTGTTTCTTCAAGACCTAATGGTTTTACTTGGTCAACAGACTTCAACTTCTCTCTTAACCGCGAAAAGATTGTAAGATTGGCGGATGCCAGCACCCTTCAAGACGTAGGTAACGGATGGTTTGTAGGTAGGCCGATCAACGTGATCTACGATTATACCAATCTTGGAGTTTGGCAAACATCAGAAGCTTTAGATGCCGCAAAATATGGGGCATTGCCTGGACAGATCAAAATTGCAGATCTAAGCGGCCCGAACGGAATACCTGACGGGGCGATTACCGATGCAGACAGAAGCATTATTGGAACATTCCAACCTAAAGTAATTTTAGGAATGACCCAACGTGTGTCTTACAAAGGTTTTGACCTATCAACTGTGGTATTCTCAAGATTGGGCAATAAGATAGTTGTCCCTTACCTTACCACCGATGGTAGTGGTACCGGATACTTTGCCTTCTTAAACGGAAGGGTTAACCAGGTTAAGGTTGATTATTGGACACCTACCAATCCAACAAATGCATTCCCTAGACCAACTGGAGGTGCCACCAACTTACCGTACTCTACCACATTGGGCTATCGCGATGGATCATTCGTTAAAGTGAGGAGCATTAACCTAGGCTACAGTTTTTCATCTGCAATTGCTTCAAAACTTGGACTTGCCGGATTGAGAATATATGCCACTGCTAACAATCCTTTTATCCTGTACTCGCCATTTGTAAAATCGGGCTTAGGAGTAGATCCTGAAGGCACGGGTGTAGGAGGTTCAATTGGTAACGCCATACCCAATGGTCGCGCAATTACAGTTGGGCTAGACCTTCCATCTACCCGTCAGTTCTTATTTGGTCTTAACGCAAAATTTTAATTACACAGCTTGATATTTAGAAAATGAAAACATATAAAAAAATTAAAATTGGTTGGATAGCATTGGCAGTAGCCGCTATGGTGCCAATAAGTTGTCAGAAACAATTGGATTCTGAATACCGCTCCAATCTCGGTCCAGAATATTTCCAAACGGCAGACGGGCTCCAAGCGGGGCTCAATGCATCTTACGCTACAACCAGGTATTTTTGGGGGAGTGAAGGTTTTACTTCTTCGCAAGTAGCAGGTACCGATGAAGTGGTGAGAGGTGGCGATGGAGGCTTGGACTTTCATAACTACACCAACATCACTCCTCAAAATGGAACAATCCAAGGTACTTGGGATAACAGCTATGTTCCCATTAATAACCTAAATGGTGTGTTAGAATTTGGGCCGAACGCAAATATAGATGGTGTAAAAAAGAACCAACTTTTAGGAGAAGCAAAATTCTTAAGGGCATTTTACTATTTCTTATTGGTTCAAACCTTTGGTGATGTGCCCCTAAAGCTTACTTACAACAATAAACCAAGTACTGAAGATATAAGGGCGCCCAAAAAAGATGTTTACGCTGCCATGATCAAAGATCTTACTGAAGCAGCTGCTCAATTAGGAAATATCCAGGCAGGCGTGTCTAAAGGACGTGCATCTAAAGCCGCAGCCCTGCACTTATTAGCCAAAGTATATCTTACCAAAGGATGGGATCCACAAGCAAGAGAAGGAGATGGTACTCCAGACTTTACCAAAGCGTATGATACAGCGATTGGACTAATCAACTCTAAAGCAACGTATGGCGTTGATTTAGAGGCCAATTTTGCTGATATCTTTAAAGAAGGAAATGAATACGGAAAAGAGTCTTTATTTGTAGCAGATAGAAATACAGATCCTACCTATTCAGAAAGTGGATACAATAACACAACAGCTCCTGCTGGAGGTAACAAAGAAAATAGATTAAACTGCTATTGGACCTGTTTCTATACCTTAACCCGAAACATCAACGAGGGCATTCCTGGAGCGCCTAACGTAACTACCCAAATTGTTGCGCGTGATCAGGTTAATGGCCGACCATACAGGAGGTTTAGACCAACAGATTATACCTATGGCGCTTTCTCAAATAGAGATAATGATGCAAGGTACGATGGAACATTCCAAAAAGAATGGATAATGAACCTACCATCAGTGGGTGATAATAATGTACAAACCACTACGCCTACCTTTACCCCTACCAGAAATGGAGTAACCGTAACCCTTACAAAAGGGGTTGATGTGGCTATTTGGATGCCAGGTCGCGAAGTAACCACCGCAGAAAGACAAGCATTTAAAGGGGTAATTATTGCACCTTCGCAGTACGATACAGAATGGTTCCCTACATTGACAAAGCATTTGGACAAAACAAAGCTTCATTTTAATGATGCTTCTGATAGGCCAATTGTACTTATGCGCTTGGGAGAAACTTATCTTATCGCTGCAGAAGCCGCGTTTAAAGCCGGAAATCCTGCAAACGCTGCTACCATGATCAACGCACTAAAAACCCGTGCAGCATTTCGTACCACAAATACAAGCGCACAAAACGCCACTGCTGCAGCTGCGTTACAAATTACCGGAGGCACCGTAACCTTAAACTATATACTCGAGGAACGCACCCGCGAAATGTACGGCGAAATGACAAGATGGTTTGATCTTACCAGAACAAAAACATTGGTAGATCGTGCAAAATTATTTAATGCTTTGGCAGCTCCAAATATTAAAGATTACCATGTGCTCAGACCAATTCCGTCTGCATCACAATTAGATCTATTAACAAACCGCGACCAGTTTCCTCAAAACCCTGGTTATTAATTATTAGCACATGAAAAACAGGATAAAGATCAATAGCTTATTTTATTTAGCTATACTTACAGCTGCCCTGCTGGGAAGTTGTAAAAAGGACAGCCAAAATCAAGGTTTCGAAAATAATGGCGATTTCACAGATTTTACGGGACCTTTAAAAAGTTTCGCTACTTTTCCAATCGGCATCGCTGCCGAATATCCACTGTCTACAACAAATACAAAGTATTGGGATGCCATTAAAGGCGATGCCAGTGCGATCACCTTTGGAAACGAACTAAAGAACAGTTCGATTGTAAAAGCAGATGGAACTTACGATTTTACAACTGCAGATGCATTTTATAATCTAGCAAAAAACGCTGGCATTGATGTGTTCGGACATACGCTACTTTGGCATT
The DNA here is from genome assembly GCF_059703915.1 of Pedobacter sp. NO84. NCBI lineage: Bacteria > Pseudomonadati > Bacteroidota > Sphingobacteriia > Sphingobacteriales > Sphingobacteriaceae > Pedobacter > Pedobacter sp. NO84. Next base: position 755,976 of record NZ_AP046575.1, on the reverse strand, counting down.
CGCAACAACGGGCAAGTTATTACAATGGCTTGATCGGTGGTGGTAGCGGTGGCGGTGGCGCAGCCAATCTGGGCGTAAATCCAGGGTTTGAGAACACCACGGTTGGTACCCCTGGTGAGCCAGCAGATGGATGGCAAGTATTGAACGGTTCTGGTCAATTTGTAAGTACTACAACCAATACCAATTCGGGCGGCAAAGCCCTACAGGTAAATGTACCCGCCGGTGGTCAAAACTACAACACCCAAATCATCACTAAAGCTAACATCCCGGTAGATGCAGGTAAAACCTATACCATCTCTTATTTTATTAAAGGTGCTGCTGCTCAGAACATTCAATTTGAAATTAGACCATATCTTGGTGCCACCGCAGGATCAGTAAATTATCAGGGAGGAAAAGCGGTAACTACAAGTTATGCAAGGATTACTTATGATTATGCCATCCCTGCGGGAGTAACTGCCATACAGTTAGCATTTGACCTGGGTGGAACGGCGAATACGCTGTACCTTGATGATGTAAGTATTATGGATGCTTCTGTTGTGCCCCCTCCCACTGGTCCGGCCATTATTGCCATAGTAGACAATGCGATGAAAACACATATTCAAACTGTTCTCGGACACTATACAGGAAAAATCAAAGCTTGGGACGTTATAAACGAACCATTTAGCGACGCTGGAGATCTTAGGAACAATACCAATACACCAGCTACCGGCCGCACCGATATTTTTGTTTGGCAGAATTATTTGGGCAGGGATTATGCAGCGAAAGCATTTCAATACGCTAAAGCCGCCGATCCTAATGCAGATCTATACATGAATGATTATAACCTAGAAAGTAGTGCCACCAAACTTAATGCCTTTGTTACCCTAGCAAAAGAGTTGAAAGCCGCAAATACCGGAATTACGGGTGTGGGCACTCAAATGCATATGCTGCTTACCACCCCCTATTCTAACATCATAGATATGATGCAGAAATTGGCGTCAACAGGGTTAAAAGTGAGGATTTCTGAATTTGATATTCGCATTAACCCTGGAGGTGCTAGTCCGGCAATTGGCTATAAAGCATCAGCTTATGATTTGCAATTACAAGCTGCTATGTACAAGTTCGTGATTGCTACCTACTTAAAATACGTTCCAGAAGCGCAACGCGGTGGAATTACAGTTTGGGGAGTTGATGATACCACGAGCTGGTTAAATACTTCCGCGAATGTTACGGCAGATAAACTTGATTATCCTTTGCTTTTCGACAAAAATTTTAGCAAAAAACCAGCTTGGGCAGGATTTAAACAAGGCTTATTAAGCAATGGACAAAATTAAAACGCCTCATCAGTAATACAAATAAGTTTAGTTCTCAAAGCCGCCTTAATTAGGGCGGCTTTTTGATTTAGGGGCATGGGGCGAAGAGCGTGGGGCGTGGGGCGTAGGGCGTTTGGCGTAGGGCGAAGAGCGTAGAGCGGGGAGCGGGGAGCATAGAGCTGGGAGCGTGGGGAGTGGAACTTATTGAAGCTGCTCCCCCTATACTCGTCCTCGTTTGTAACGAGGATGAAAGGGAAAAGCGATTTCATCGTCTTTGCGAGGATTGTTTTCACAACCCGAAGCAATCGCCTTGCCGCATCTAAAGCAATTACAACCAAAACCGAAAGGACATTGTCCAAAGGGATTCATTTGGAACCACCTATACTCGTCCTCGTTTGTAACGAGGATGAAAGGGAAAAGCGATTTTATCGTCTTTGCGAGGGTTGTTTTTCACAACCCGAAGCAATCGCCTTGTCGCATCTAAAGCAGCTACAACCAAAACCTGAAAGGACATTGTCCAAAGGGATTCATTTGGAACCACCTAACACTCGTCCGCGTTTTTAATCAAAATGCGGAAGAAAGGCGGTGGTATTGCCATTTCGTCTTTGCGAGGGTTGTTTTCCCCCTATACTCGTCCTCGTTTGTAACGAGGATGCGGGAGAAAGGCGATTTTATCGCCAATGAGTGATGCTGATTTTATAGTATCTGCCATTTCAGATGGAAATACGCCAATCTTAACCTACTTACTACAATGGTTTGTTCACCAAACACTTAGCGTTCAGCTCTCACACTTGCCTCAAAAGGTGAAGCAGGCAGATCAGCCTTGTTGTACAAATTAGCTCCTATAGGATTATCGGCCCAAGCATAACGCACATACACTGGATCGGCCACCTCATCACTCCAAACCCTTATTTTATCACCAATTATCTTAGCTTTTGCCCATACAAATTTCTTATCGGCACCTGCCACGGCAAAGTAGTTCAATCCACTGCCTCCTTTGGCTACTAATCCTCCTCCTAAAGCCGAAAAAGTAATCTCGAGTTGATTATCAGCAAGTTTAACCGATTTAAACAATGGTCCGGATGCAATCAAACCCTTATCCCCATACACTAGCTTCTGGGCCTGTAGTGCCAATCTCCTCCCCACGTCTTTCTTGTTTAAAGGATGGATATCATTCCATTCGCCCAAATCAATTGCCACGGCCATCGCTGTATTGGGCACATCAGAGAGATTTAACTGTTGCTGACGAAGCTTAGCCCAGTTGCTTTCTGAAGGTAGGGTTTTGGGATCCATAAATCCCGGGAGTTGTACATACAAAAAAGGGAAATCGCCTTGCGCCCAGTGCTGTCGCCAATCGGCAATCAAAGTGGTCATAAGCGCTTTATATTCATCAGGTTTTGAGGTATTCGCTTCTCCCTGGTACCATAAGGCACCTTTAATGGCATAATTCGTTAATGGAGCGATCATCGCATTGTAAAGTCCAACAGGTTTCCATCTTATAAAAGTTTGAGTTGGCGCAGGATCCATCCTCGCCCCAAGGCTGTAGCTCCAAGCGCCCTTTAAATCTACAGTTTGATTTCCCACAATTAATTCATATGGTTTATCGAGCACAAATCCTCCTCTCCCCGAATTGTTGATCACTTTGATCGCAATTACATTCTTGCCTTCTTTTAACACGGTATTTGACAATATGTACCTGCGTGGCGGATATTGATAGCTTGTAGTACCAACCAATTTTCCGTTTATAAAAACAGAGTCTGCATCTACAATTCGCCCCAATAACAATTTAGCTGGCCTTCCAACCATTTCTTTGGCAAGCGTTATTTCTTTTCTAAACCAGATGGCGCCATTAACCTGCCCCAAGCCTGCATTTGCCCAATACCCCGGAATGTTCATCGTCGTCCAGGTGGATACGTCTACATTTTCTGCGCTCCAATTATTCTTAATGCCGATATCGGTAGCATTTAGTAGATTTTGCCATCTGCTCCCTGCGGCATTATCCTTTTTTTCAATCTCGCGGATCAGCACTTTATCCTTAAATTTCTGCGCTTCGTTATAATAGGCCGGAAATAGTTTGATCGCTTCTTCACTTATCCACGATTCAGCAGGCGATCCACCCAAAGCCGTATTAATGATCCCAATAGGAACTTTGTTCTTCGCATACACATCCAATGCAAAGAAGTACGCTACTCCAGAAAAAGCAAGCACATTTTGCGGATCTGCCTTTGCCCAGCCGCCGCTAGAAAAATCTTCACGCACTTGGTTAAAATCATATTCGTCTGGAACCAAAAATTGTCGGATACTGCCATTATTGGCTTCGGCAATTTCTTTAGGATATTGGTCTATCAACCGTTGCATTGGCAGCTCCATGTTGGACTGTCCGCTGCATACCCACACATCCCCAAATAAAATATCGTCGATGGTAATTTCGTTGTTTCCTTTCAAAACTAATTGATATGGGCCCCCAGCCATTTGGGCAGGTAATTTTACCAACCAATTGCCTCCGTTATCGGCTGTGGTTTGATACAGCTTATTTTTAAATTTAATCGAAATCTTTTCATTGGCTGATGCCCATCCCCATACTTTAGTTTCCATACCCCGTTGAAGCACCATCCCATTACTGATCAGTTTTGGTAATCGGATTTGTCCATAACAAACCATTGATACCACCAACATCAAAAAGCTGAGTACTATTTTTTTATCCTTCATAGCTATATTTTGAAGCTCTAATTTAATCAAAAATTATCTTACTGCAATCGGTTGCATTTAAATTAATTTATTTTTATCTTCAAATAATGAACCATTATAAATTTCTTCAATCTGGACTGATCGTTTTATTCTTCCTTTTGGGAGCTAGTGCTTGTTATGCTCAGTTTTCGAGGGCAAGCATAGACAGTTTAAACAAACTCTCTTATCAAGATCATAAAAAATTATTAAAGATTTTAAAAATAGATTCATTAAGACCTGGACCTTCTGGAAACCCTACAGCACCAAATGCGGCTAATATCGACGAAGATAAAGCCAGTCCCTATACGTCTTTGCCCAATGCACTTTTGTTAAACAATGGGAAAGTTGTAAAGAATGCTACCACTTGGTTTAAAAATCGCAGACCTGAAATTGTAGAAGACTTTGATCGTGAAATTTACGGAAGGATGCCCAAAATAACACCAAAAGTGGTTTGGAAAATTACCAATACCACTAATGCAATGCAGGGAAGAATTCCTGTTGTAAAAAAGGAATTGATCGGATATGTAGATAATACCTCTTATCCGAAAATTAAGGTAGAAATTAAGGCCAGCCTCACCGTTCCATTAGGAGCTAATTCAGTTCCGGTAATTATTGAATTTGGTTTTAATTTTCCCGTTAACGCCAATAGGCCACCTCCCACTAGCGATCAACCTGATTGGAAACAACAATTGATTGACCAAGGTTGGGGATATGCCATCTTAGAACCCAATAGCATCCAAGCCGATAATGGTGCCGGACTTACACAAGGGATTATTGGTTTATGCAATAAGGGCGAGATCAGGCAACCTGATGATTGGGGAGCCTTAAGAGCCTGGGCATGGGGAGCAAGCAGGCTATTGGATTATTTAGATACCGATCCTGCCGTAAATTCTAAGAAGGTAGGGATTGAAGGTGTTTCTAGATATGGTAAGGCCGCTCTAGTTACCATGGCCTACGATGAACGCTTTGCGATTGGATTTATAGCCTCATCTGGTCAGGGTGGTGCAAAAATAATGAGAAGAAAATTTGGCGAACAGGTAGAAAATGTAGCTTCATCCGGAGAGTACCACTGGATGGCCGGTAATTATGTAAAGTATGCAGGACCTTTAACACCAAATGATCTGCCAGTTGATGCCCACGAACTTATTGCGCTCTGTGCCCCAAGACCAGTATTCATTAGCGCTGGATCCCCCTTGGTTGAGGGGAGATGGATTGATGCGAAAGGAATGTTTTTGGGCGCTGCCTATGCAGGAGAGGTTTATCGATTATTAGGAAAAAAAGACCTGGGAACGATGGAATTTCCGCCAATGGAAACATTTCTCAAAGGAGATATTGCCTTTAGGCAACATAGCGGAGGGCATACAGCGGGTCCCAATTGGCCTTTTTTTATTCAATTTGCAGCTAATTATTTCAAAAAATGACTATGAACCGATTCCTTTTCCTTGCGCTGATGATGAGCAGCACTTTATGCACAGCCCAAATTAAAATCACCAATCCCATTTTGTCTGGCTTTTATCCAGATCCGAGCGTAACAAAGGTTGGAAAGGATTATTACCTGGTTAATTCAACGTTCTCTTACTTTCCTGGAATACCAATCTTTAAGAGCCAGGATTTAAAAAATTGGAAGCAAATTGGCAATATCATTGATCGGCCTAGCCAAATGGATTTTATGGGTGCGGGAACTTCTCGGGGGCTTTTTGCTCCTTCTATCAACTACTTTAAGGGCACCTACTACTTCACTTGCACTTATATAGACCGAAAAGGAAACTTTGTAATGACCGCTAAAAATCCGGCAGGACCATGGTCTGATCCTACATGGTTGCCAGAGGTTAAGGGAATTGACCCTTCGCTATTTTTCGATTCTAACAAGGCCTATATCGTTTATAACAGCGATGCGCCAGATAATAAGCCCTTATATGATGGGCATCGCACCATTCGGACCTTCGAGTTTGATCCTGTAAATCTAAAAGTTGTTGGCCCAGAGGTCCAATTGGTAAATGGAGGTGTAGATTTGAGTAAAAAACCAGTGTGGATTGAAGGACCACATATTTTCAAAAGGAAAGACTGGTATTACCTATGCGCCGCTGAAGGAGGTACATCGATTAACCATTCACAAGTAATTTTAACGAGCAAAACAGCAACAGGGCCATTTATACCTTATGAAAAAAATCCAATTCTAACCCAACGGCACTTGGATCCCAATCGTAAAAACCCAATAACTTCGGCTGGGCATGCCGAACTCGTGGAAGGTCCTGATGGCAAAACATATGCCGTTTTCTTAGCGGTACGGCCATACAACGTAAGTTATTACAACACGGGAAGGGAAACTTTTATAGCTCCAGTTACCTGGACCGCCGAGGGATGGCCAATCATTAATCCAGATTATAAAGAAGTCCAATATCAGTACACTTTCAATTATAAGGAGGTTAAACAAAAAAACACCCCCCCACAAAGTGGAAATTTTGCTTATAGAACAAGCTTTGAAGAAAAAATAGACCCTTCACTCCTTTTCCTTAGAACGATGGATACCAGTTGGTTTAAACTTGATCGTTCGAAAGGGCTAACTATGAAACTGAAACCAGAAACTTGCATGGGCGATGGCAATCCGGCATTTCTAGGGAAACGCCAACAGCACCTACAGTGTGCTGCTACTACTGTTCTAGATTTTTCGGCAACGGCCGAAAATGAGAAAGCTGGAATGTTGATTTTTCAAGGAGAATATAATTTCTATTATATCTGCAGATCAATCTCCAATGGGAAACCTGTAATTCAGCTTTTTAAAGGCAATCGCGCTACAAAATCCATGGATTTGATAACCGAAAAAGAACTTCAGACCACTAGCAAGTCCATCTATCTTAAAATTAGCGCAAACACTGATCGTTATTGCTTTGCGTATGCCGAAATCGAGGGGAATTGGAATGTATTAAAAGACAACGTCGAGGGGAAATACCTCAGCACCCAGGAAGCGGGAGGTTTTATTGGTTCGTTATTCGCTTTATACGCTACATCCTCAGGTAAAGCTTGTATGAATACGGCAAGCTTTAAATGGTTAGATTACGAGGGTAACGATTTGATCTATCGTTAGCTAATTAAGCAAAAAATCCCGCCCTGAACCAACAGGACGAGATCGACTAACCAAATTGATCTTTATTTTTTTTTTACCACAAAGGCACAAGCCGCAAGCCCGGTTGATTAACCAAACCTTAGTGTGTCGTGACTTTGTGGTTAATAGATGATTGACTTTACTTTGCTATCGGTTCTATCAATGCCAATGTTCCATCCGGATTATGGGTAAGTGCGGTTACCTTGATATTTCTTAAGTGAGTTTTATTAGATAGTTCTGTATCATGATAAAAAATCCACCATTTTCCTTTTACTTCTACAATAGAATGATGGGTTGTCCAGCCCTGTACGGGATTCATAAAAGTTCCTTGATAGGTAAATGGCCCTTTCGGACTATCACCAATTGCGGAAGCCAAGTAATGTGTATCGCCAGTTGAATAGGTAAAGTAGTACTTGTTGTTATATTTATGCATGTAAGCGCCTTCAAAAAATCGTCTGTCGTGATCTTGGGTTAACAGTTCCTTACCATTTTTATCAATGATTTTCACCTCACCCACCGGACCATCAAAGCTGAGCATATCTTTGCTTAATTTGGCAACTCTTGCCGAAATCGCAGGTTCATCGCCTTTTCCCAAATCAGTTTTAGAACCGTTTGCGTTGTATTTTCCATTACTCCATCGTTGTAGTTGTCCGCCCCAAATTCCACCAAAATACATATAACTGGTACCATCAGTATCTGTAAAAACAGCGGGATCAATACTAAAACTTCCTTCAATAGGTTGTGGTTGGGCCACAAATGGCCCAGCGGGATTTTTGGATGTGGCTACACCGATCCTAAATACATCGTTTTTATCCTTAACAGGAAAGTAGAGATAGTAAGTTCCATTTTTAAAAGCCGCATCTGGTGCCCAAAGCTGCCTTCCAGCCCAAGGGATGTCTTTTACACTTAATGCCACTCCGTGATCGGTTACTTTACCACCTATGCTGTCCATGCTAAGAATATGGTAATCTTTCATATCAAAATGGTCTCCCATATCATTTTCTGGCGTACCTGTAGAAATATCATGGGATGGATAAATGTAAATCTTTCCTTCAAAAACATGTGCTGAGGGATCGGCTGTATAAATTTCTTTTATTAATGGGGGAGAAAGAAACTTAGATTTTTTAGTCGAATCAGCAGTGGTTTTTTCTGCGGTTTTAGGGTTTTGTTGACAACCGCTCGCTGTTAAAGCCACTAGTAGCAAGGCACCCCAAAATTTTAGGTTTTTGTTCATGAGATTATATTTTGGTTAATAAATTAATTCATATGTATCTATGCAAAGGCATCAATTGCTAACAAATGTTTCAGGAGGCCCAAGATAACTTGGTTTTAATCCCCCTAGGTTTAGTACTAGTTTTTGGAGCACAACACCCGGGCTCACTAGCCAATAGTTGATTTTATGTTTACCCGCTTGATCAAATTTTAGCTCCGTTTTAAAAATTTTAATGCTATTGGCTACAGATTTTTCCCATTGTTTATCGGTTTTATAATCGGCACTGATATTCACTATTTCCATCGGCCCATCATCTACAGACAAGGCAAACTTTAGCCCCCCGTTGTTCGCAAAATCGATTGTTGGCGAAACGTAACTATACAGATCAAAATGGCCAGGATCTTTTAGATAAATATCGTATTCCAGATGCGGACCATTTAATTCTAATCTTAGCGGAGCCTCCGTAACGGGCATTGTAGTAACTCCACCAGTGGTTTTCCCATAATTTGGAATGGTTTTCCAAGAAATTGGCCTAGCATTTATTGCCCTCGAATAATTGGGCGCCTCCATAGAAATAACACCATCCTGCTCCACAAATCCAGTTATCTTTTGCTCTGCAAACCTCCTATTATCTATAGTTACCGGAATGTTGATCTTTGAACCCTCGGGCCCATTAACCTGCACCTCGGTTGTTGTTTTGCCTGCAGGTGCTTTACCCCAATTAATGGTTATTTCGATTCGCTGTTCCTCAAGTAGCTCACCCTTTGGCTTGCTAACGCTGATGTAGGATGGGGCTACGATCTGATAGTTAAATTTTTCGTTCCGTGTATTGAAAATTTCAAAGGATGATGATTTATTTCCATAGTAATTAAATGATGGAAGGTTAGTACTTACTTTTTGGTTCGCATACCATGCCAAATCATTTCCTGATAAGGCAATTCCCCACCTATTTGTTGAAAGATCGGCTTGCTCTAAGGTGAAGGTTTTGGGCATGATATTGGTTTCTGGCTGCTGCCAATTGGTATAACCGATATGCGTCTGGTCCATCATGTGATCCCACTTTCCGCCAGCCATTACCTTATTGTAATAATTGCTTATTTCGGCATCTTTTTTAAACAGCGAATCTGCAGCTTTAGCATATGAATTAGTACTTATTCTTTTCTGGGTTGCATATAGTTTATTCTTTGCTACCGCATAATAGAGGTGATATAAATTTCTACTAGCCTCTATCGGATGTAGCACCAATTGATAATAGGCATCCTTTTGATCGTTGGCAAGCTGATCCGAAATGTATTTCGCTCTGTCAAACAAGGCGTCAAAATCTGCTATTACCCGATTAAATTCGTTATAATTTACCAAGCTATAGGTACTGCTGTTAAGTAATTCTGGCTTAACCCTTCCATTGTATTTGCTACCCAAGTCGATCAGCTCTGCAATTTGGGGAGCAAATTGATCACCAAATTGCTTTGATGCCCATTTGATGGTGTATTCCTTCAGCTGTTCGGCAGGGATGGCGTCTGGTGACCAGGCATAGTCTAAAAAGAACTCTATCGGAAATTCCATTGGTTTAAGATCGCCAACATTTACAATCCAAATCTGATTTGCTTGATATTGATAAGCGAGATTCATTTGCTCCCAAATTTTTTGAATAGGATTGGTATTTATCCATTTGTAATTTCTTGGTCCGCCAACGTAATCAAAATGGTAGTAAATCCCATAGCCACCGCTTCGAGGAGCTTCATTTAATTTGGGAAGCTTCCTGATGTTTCCCCAATTGTCATCAGCCAGCAACAGGGTTACATCATCGGGAACACGCATACCCTGATCGTAATAATCTTGTACCTCTTTATACAGCGCCCAAATTTGCGGCGTTTGTGATGCAGGTTTTTTGGTCACTTTCTCGATAATTTCACGCTGATCTTTAACAATCCGCTCTAGTAGAGCTGTGGCGGTGCCTTCAGACATGGGTTCATCTCCGTCGCCCCGCATCCCGATGGTGATAATCTGTTCCTTATCCGCTACGCGCTTCAGGCCACTTTCCCAAAATTCTCGCAATTGTTGTGGGTTTTGGTCATAGTTCCATTTTCCGCCCTTGTATCTTCTCCATTCATCGTGTGCCCGTGTTAAGGGCTCGTGATGTGAGGTTCCTATCACCACTCCGTATTCATCCGCCAGCACCGGATTAAGGGGGTCATCGTCGGTAAATGCATTTCCCCACATGGCTGGCCATAAATAATTTCCCTTTAATCTTAGAATTAGCTCAAAAACTTTTTCATAAAATTGATGGTTAAATCCTCCAAACTGCTTTTTAGACCATCCTGAAAGAGCAGGTGCTTCATCGTTAAGGAAAATGCCCCGATACTTTACTGCGGGAGAGCTGATTACATGTTTCCCTGCTCTAATAAAGAGATTTTCACTTTTTTTGATAGGTACATCGGCCCAGTAATACCATGGAGAAACACCAATTTGATATGAAATTTCATAGATACCATAAATGGTTCCCCGCTTATCGCTCCCAGCAACAATAATTGCGCTGTCTATCCCTGCTATAGGATTTTTAACCACTTCAATTAAGGTACTCTCCCATTTTCCGGCAATCCCCGCAACATTGATTTTATTTTCCCTAATCAATTGATCAATAACGGTGCTGTGTCCAATAGTACCTATAATAACTGCCATAGGCGATGTTTTGTCTATCGAGAGTAATGGCTTTTTTCCGGTAACCTGTTCAATATCTTCTTGAAGATTTTTAGCTGCTCTCATCACCCCTGGGTAATCGTTAGCGCTTAATACCAATGATGCGGTTTTACCCTTGTTTGCTAACGAAAAACTTCCTGCCACGTAGGTTTTGCTAACAAAGGGATCAGTACCCGAGGCAAAACAAGCCGAAGATAGGACTACGAAGAAGATCAAAGGGAAGCAACTTTTCATGATATTATTTGTTAAAATTGATCACTTTATAATAGGCCTGCTTTGGTTTCAGTTGCGAATCGAAAAGCAATGGATAATTTTTTCTCCCCATAACCGGATACTCGTCTAACCAGGTGTGCCGATCAGAAACATTCCAAAAAGTAACATTGGTAATTACTTTTTTGTAATCCCGAAACACTTTAAATACCATGGCATACTTATCTGCCTGTTTTTGGACCAGTTCTGGGGTATATTCATCCGATTCATCTGGACGTCTTGCCCGTTTATTTTTCTCCCAGGGATAAATGGAAAGATCTACTTCGGTAAATTGGATTTCGAGCCCTAGCGACGCATATCGCTCAATTGCGGCACGTAGATCATGTTCGCTAGGCTCATAGATAGACCAATGGCCCTGTAGACCAACACCGTTAATTGGAATCCCCTTATCCTTTAAGCTTTTTAATAGGCGATAAACGCGCTCTCTTTTTTCTGGACGTTCGGTATTGTAGTCATTGTAATATAATTTTGCGTTGGGATCTGCAGCATGTGCATATTCAAACGCTTTTATGATAAATTCATCCCCGCATATTTTGTACCATTTAGAATTCCTAAAATACTTGGTCGAATCGTCGTCTATTGCTTCGTTTACTACATCCCAGGCATAAATTTTTCCTTTATATCGGTTTACTACCGTGGTGATATGGGTTTTTAGACGCTCGAGTAATACTTCTTTGCTCACTTCATTTCCATCTTTGCCTACAAAAATCCAGTTGGGCGTTTGTTGATGCCAACACAGGTTATGTCCCCGGATTTTAATTCCATTCTTAACGGCAAAATTTACGATGCTATCTGCAATCTTCCAATTAAAAACCCCCTCTTTGGGCTGAATAGGCCCCATTTTCATTGCATTCTCAGCTGTAATGCTGTTAAATTGTTGCTTTATCATTGTGCCCTCGTCGCCCGATAAATTACTAGGACCTACAGCTACCCCAATCGAAAAATAAGATGAATAGTAGTCTTTAAGTCCTTTATCCATTTTTTGGGCACTGCAATTGATAGATAGAAGAAGTGTAGTAACTAGCAAGGCTGAGAAACTATTCAACAACCTAATTTTGGTCTTTAATTCCTGGTACATATCTAAATTCTAAATTTTCGTAATAGCTTAAATCGTGTGCTGGTTTAAATAATGCATCTGGGATGGGTCTTCCTGAAAATGATTGAAAATAAAGCACGCAAGCATCTCGCCACCATATAGCTTCTTGTTGTTGGATAGCCAAAAGCTGCTTTACTTGAACGAAAGTATCATTATCGATGCTGCCAGCTAGGCCATTCCATTTTAGGATCATATTGTCCACTTGTACCGTTCCCTGATTATATTTCTTAACCAGTCCATCCCATAAGATATCTCCAGATTTTAATCTGTAATCCCATGGGAGATGATGAAACCATAACAGGTATTCTTCTGGGCAGGTGGTTAGATTATTGAATTTATCAGCAATTGGCTTAGCATACTGTGCTGTAGCATTGCTTCCTGTCTGCGTTCTGTTAAATCCGATCCCGTTTTTATCGGCCTGATGATAGTAAACAGCGGTCCAATCGGCTCTAGCTTTATCTTTGATCCAGGGTGATGGTCCATAATGATGACTCCATCCCATCAAATGGGCCAATCCTAAAGGTGTCATATAATTAACCACTGCTTCGCGGCTGTCCATCATTAGTCCCTGGATTACCTGCGTTATTTTGTCATCGGTTTTAAACGAAAGACGGATCCATTCTTTTGCAATCTGATTTGAAGTAAGCTGATGATTCCAGGCTAGCCTTCCAAAAGCGAACCAATTGGCCTGTGCAAAAGGGTGGCCACACCAATTAATGTCGTTACCAATATTGGCCACTCCGGCAATTGCTGTAATTTGATAGGGATAAAGGCTCCCATCGATGATTTTTGCAACAGTGCTCCCCGCTCCCCTCACGTAGGTATCCGCATCAAGTACTTCTTTAAAGAGCGGAGCCAAATAAACCAGATTGGTCGACATTCCAAGGTACTCTTGCGTAAGCTGAAGTTCCATCATGGTGTTTGTTTTTTCGAGCGCGTCAAACAAAGGGTGGAAAGGTTCTCTGGGCTGAAAATCCAACGCACCGTTTTTTACCTGAATAATCACATTGCTATCAAATTGACCGTCAAGGGGTTTAAATTCGGAGTAAGCTTGTTTAACCCTATCTTCAGGTACGTGCTGATCGTAAACAAATGCCCGCCACATTACTATCCCTTGATGGGGTTTTAATGCTTTGGCCAGCATATTGGCACCGTCGGCATGGTTTCGCTCGTAATTTTGTGGACCCGGCTGCCCCTCAGAATTTGCTTTTACTAAGAAACCCCCAAAATCAGGAATGAACTTATAGATTTCTTCTGTTTTTTTCTTCCACCATTTAATAACCTCTGCATCTAAAGGATCCGCTGTTTTCAATCCGCCAATTTCAATAGGAGCACTAAACCTAGCAGTTAAATATACCTTTATCCCATACGGGCGAAAAGTATCAGCTAAGGCTTTAACCTTCACTAACCAATCCTGCGTTAATACCAGTGCATTGGCATTAACATTGGTTAATACCGTGCCATTAATCCCCACAGACGCATTTGCCCGAGCATAATCAACATATCTCTGATCGATATACCCTGGCAAAGTTTGCCAGTTCCATAACGAAAATCCAGCATATCCCCTTTCCACTGTTCGATCTAAATTATCCCAATGATTTAGTATTCTATACTTTACCTTAGGCTGGTCCGAAAAATTTAATGCTGAAATGGGCTCCTGAAGTTGTAATTTTCTCAAAAACGCAAATGTCCCGTACAAAATTCCCACATCAGTTGCTGAAGATATGAGTGTTATTTTTTTTCCTCCTAAGATTTGAGAAAGGATTACAAAACCTTCAGGGTTTGATGGAACAGTGGCATTTAAGTGATATCTTTCAAGATCTGATGACTTGACCAGTACAATGGATCCATTGATTGGAGAGGTGGTAGTGCTTAATTTTTTCCCAATAAGGCCATTCAGCCCCCGGTAAATTTCATTGCTTGCTACGGTTAAGGTTGGAGAATTTCCAGCTACAAATAGGGAGCTGAAAATACCTGAATATTGGGCAGCGATTTTTGGGTTTAGCAGGTCGTATTTTAACCAAAGTCGATAATTATCATCGGCTTTGGCAAACAATCCAATAACAACAAGAAAAATAGTGAATCTATATTTCATAATGATCTATTCGAAAGGCATGGTTCTCGATAAAACCTACGACCCGTATATTTGGTACAACGAAAATATATTTATTTTTCTAAAATTGCAATCGATTGCACATTTTTATTTTATAAAACAAATTTGTTGCAGAAAAAATTGTTTTGATTAACTTTGAAAATAGAGTTCCGACTTATTAGCTTATATTGACGCATTGAAAAAAAAAATTACCATATACGATATTGCCAAGGAGCTCAACATTACTGTTTCGACAGTATCGAGGGCCCTTAGCGGCTTTCCGGCCATAAGCGATACCACCCGTGAGGCAGTAATGGAAACCGCAAAGAGGTTAAACTATAGTCCTAATCGATTGGCGTCAGCTCTTAAATCGGGCAAAACTTATATAATCGGAGTAATAGTGCCCAGCGTTCAGGCACATTTTTTCGCGTCAATTATTCATAGCATCGAAGAGGGGCTGAAAGATAGCGGCTACAGGGTTATTCTATTTCAGTCTAACGAATCGCTCCAAAACGAGATCGATGGGATTAAAACACTAATGGAGGCCCAAGTTGACGGTATTATGGCCTCTGTTTCTCTAGAAACGCAGAACACATCCCACCTAAAGGAAATCGTTAAACAGAACAAACCACTTATTTTATTTGACCGTGTTCCTGAAGAACTGAACGTGCCTACAGTAACACTAGATGATTTCAAGGCCGGTTATATCGCTACCCAACATTTAATTGATCAGGGCTATCGTCGAATTGCATTTGTAACTACAAGTCACCAAGTTAAGGTCTTTACGGATCGCCTCGAGGGCTATAAGGCGGCACTACAGGCTAATGACTTACCTGTTAAGGAAGATCACATTATTTTTGGGGGGCTGTCTATTAAAGATGGGAGATTTGGAGCAGGAAAACTGATGCGCAAGACAGATCAGCCAGACGCCATTATTGCTGGCGATGACTTTACAGCACTTGGCGTGATCAAAAAGTTAAAAGAGCTGAACCTAACCCCTCCCCATATTGGAGTTATAGGATTTGCCAACGAAGCATTTTCTGCATACATCACACCAAACCTCTCTACAATTGATCAGCATGCCAATCAAATGGGCACAGAATGCGCCAAGATGTTCTTAAAAATGATTGGACAGAAAAATCCTTATAGTGATATTTCACACATCATATTGCCCCCCTCACTCGTAGAAAGACAATCTACAGACAATACTAAATCTGTTACTACATTGGCATAGTATTTTATTTGTTGCATAAAAACTTATTTTTTTTCAAAGAATTATTTGACATTGTTAAATTAACATATATCTTTATGCAACCGTTTGCATGAACATGAATTTAATTTTATTAACCAAATGTATTTATTAGGGATAGATATTGGTACCTCATCGATAAAAGTTTCGGTAGTTGATGCCAATACACAGCGATGCATTACTGCTGTTCAGTATCCCGAGGAGGAAGCGATTATCATTTCCGAAAAGCCTGGTTATGCAGAACAAGATCCGATGGAGTGGTGGCACAATGTTCAGCTAGCCATACTAAAATGCAATGCCTCAGACCTCTATAATCCTAAAGAAATAAAAGCAATCGGTATCGCCTACCAAATGCATGGGCTTGTTATTGTAGATCAAGAGCAAAATGTGCTGCGCAATAGCATCATATGGTGCGATAGCAGGGCGGTTGAACTTGGGGAAGCTGCATTTCAAGCAATCGGTCCTGAACTGTGCCTCAAAAAATTGTTAAACTCGCCAGGAAATTTTACAGCATCAAAACTAGCCTGGGTTAAAAATAATGAACCAGAAATTTATAATAAGATCTATAAATTTATGTTGCCGGGCGATTTCATCGCCATGAAACTTAGCGGAGAAATCACAACCTCTATCTCAGCATTATCCGAAGGCATTTTTTGGGATTTTGAGGCAGACAAAATTTCTTCAGAACTAATGGAATATTACGGGTTAGACTATGGTCATATTCCCGAAATCCGACCGCTTTTTGGCGAACACGGGAGTTTAAAGGAAGGCATTTCGCAAAAATTAGGGCTAACTGCAGGCATTCCCATCACTTATAAGTCCGGAGATCAACCAAATAACGCACTTTCTTTAAACGTTTTAAAACCTGGAGAAGTGGCCGCAACGGCGGGAACCTCCGGTGTGATCTATGGCATTAGCGATGAATTAACCTACGATCAGAACTCTAGGATAAACACCTTCGCAAACATCAATTATACACCTGAAAAGAAACGAACCGGTGTGCTGCTCTGCATCAACGGAACGGGGAGCTTATACCGATGGGCAAAAAATAATTTCGCCCCTTACCTCTCCTACTCAGAAACCAATCAGATTTCATCTAAATCCCCAATTGGCAGCAAAGGATTGAAAATTCTTCCCTTTGGTAATGGCGCAGAAAGAATGCTCAATAATCGGTATACCGGAACACAGTTGATCGGTGTAGATCTTAATCTGCATGATCAGGCCGACATCTTTAGGGCGGTACAAGAAAGTATTGCCTATTCCTTTCGCTACGGATTAGACATTATGCGTGAAAATGGAATGAAACCAAAAGTGATTAGAGCCGGGCATGCCAATCTCTTCTTAAGTGATCTTTTTACCCAATCGTTTGTTGATGTAACAGGTATTCCTGTAGAGATATATGAAAGTGATGGCGCTACCGGTGCGGCGATAGGCGCAGGTATTGGAGCGGCGATATTTACCAATGCAGACGATGCATTCTCCAAACAGAGCCCCCAACGTGTTGTAACTCCAAAGAACGAAAAGGTTTGCGAACAACTCTATCAGGAATGGAAAGGATACCTAAACAGAACATTAGAAAATCAATAAAAAATGCTTACTAAATATTCTATTTTTAAGCAATTACTACAAATAAACAGAAAACATGAGTAAAGTAACAAAAGGAGGAACTGAATTTTTTAAGGGTATAGATCAAATCCAATTTGAAGGCCTTCAAAGTGATAATCCATTTGCATTTAGATGGTATGATGCAAATAAAATGGTTGCAGGTAAAACCATGACCGAGCACTTTAAATTTGCCTGCGCATATTGGCATTCTTTTAATGGAAATGGGGCAGATCCTTTTGGAGGACCTACACATATTTTTAAATGGGATGAAAAAACAGATGCCGTAGAAAGGGCAAAAGACAAAATGGACGCAGCTTTTGAATTTATTACCAAAATGCAGTTGCCCTATTATTGTTTTCACGATGTTGATATTGTAGACTATACCGATAATGTGGTTGAAAACGAGAAAAGACTACAGCAGATGGTAGATTATGCCAAGAAAAAGCAAGAAGAAAGTGGGGTAAAACTACTGTGGGGCACCGCAAATCTTTTTAGCCACAAACGCTACATGAATGGAGCTGCAACAAACCCAGACTTCAATGTACTGGCCCATGGAGCAGCACAGGTTAAAGCAGCACTTGATGCTACCATCGCCCTTGGCGGAGAAAACTATGTGTTCTGGGGAGGTCGCGAAGGATACATGAGTTTGTTAAACACCAACATGAAACGCGAACAGGAACATTTGGCCAAATTTTTACATACTGCTAAAGATTATGCGCGCAAACAGGGCTTCAAAGGCACTTTTTTCATCGAACCAAAACCTTGCGAGCCTTCTAAACATCAATATGATTATGATGCTGCAACCGTAAAAAGCTTTTTACAACAATATGATCTTTTGGGCGATTTTAAATTAAACCTCGAAGTAAACCATGCTACCCTTGCAGGGCATACGTTCCAACATGAACTTCAAGTGGCGGTAGATAGTGGCCTTCTAGGATCAATTGATGCTAACCGTGGCGATTATCAGAATGGATGGGACACAGACCAGTTCCCAAATGATATCAATGAACTAACAGAAGCCATGATTATCATCTTAGAAGGGGGCGGATTAAATGGTGGGGGCGTAAATTTCGATGCCAAAATAAGAAGGAACTCAACCGACCAGAGCGATCTTTTCTACGCCCATATCGGAGCAATGGATATTTTTGCTAGAGCTCTCGTTACTGCAGATGCAGTGCTACAAAAATCAGATTACAAACAAGTTAGAAAAGAGCGTTACGCCACTTTTGATAGTGGAAAAGGAGCGGATTTTGAAAATGGAAAGTTAACCTTAGAAGACCTTAGGAACCACGCCGCCAATAATGGCGAACCAGAAACTAAAAGTGGAAGACAAGAATACTTGGAAAATTTGATTAACAGATATATTTAATTCAAACGCTTAGATGAGGGCTATGAATAAACGGATGAACCAATGAACTAATGAACTAATAAGCTATCAAAAAACCTAACCAAATATAAACTCACAAATGAACAACTTACTAAACATCAAGGACTATATTGTTTTCGCAATATATTTTGTAATTGTGGCGGGGTATGGTCTGTACATCTACAGAAAGAAAAAATCGCATGCCACGGGCTCCCAAGATTATTTCCTCGCCGAAGGTTCACTTACCTGGTGGGCCATAGGGGCATCGCTCATTGCATCCAATATTTCTGCCGAACAATTTATTGGCATGAGCGGCTCGGGCTTTAAAATGGGTCTTGCTATTGCCACCTACGAATGGATGGCTGCTGCCACACTGATCGTTGTAGCCGTATTCTTCATTCCTGTTTACTTAAAGAATAAGATTTCAACAATGCCGCAGTTCCTCAATCAGCGGTACAATGGTACGGTTGCCATGATAATGGCCATATTTTGGCTCTTATTATACGTGGTCGTAAACCTAACTTCCATTTTATACCTTGGCGCATTGGCAGTAAGCAGTATCTCTGGATTTGATATTGATTTCTGTATGTATGCCATCGCCATTTTTGCAATCATCATTACCTTGGGCGGAATGAAGGTTATTGGTTATACGGATGTAATCCAAGTATTCTTCTTGATATTGGGAGGATTAGCCACTACTTATCTCGCCTTAAATCTGGTATCAGACCATTATGGCACAAGTGGGATATTTGAGGGCTATAAGGTGATGAGCCAAAAAGCTTCAGAACACTTTCACATGATTTTGAAACCTGAAAACGAAAGTTATATCGACCTTCCTGGTCTAACCGTTTTGATTGGCGGAATGTGGATCGTGAACCTTAATTACTGGGGATGCAACCAATACATTACCCAAAGGGCCCTAGGCGCCGATTTAAAAACCGCTCGTGGAGGAATACTATTTGCGGCATTCTTAAAATTATTGATGCCAATTATAGTGGTATTGCCAGGTATTGCTGCCTATGTACTGTATAAGGATGGTGCTTTTCAAACCGAAATGCTGCAAGGCGGTTCGGTAAATCCAGATAGAGCCTATCCAGTATTATTAAACCTGTTGCCATCTGGTCTTAAAGGACTTTCTTTTGCTGCTTTAACCGCCGCAGTTGTTGCATCCCTAGCGGGGAAGGCAAACAGTATCGCCACTATTTTTACACTTGATATATATAAAAAGGCAATAAAAAAAGATGCTTCAGAAAAGACATTGGTAAGTATTGGAAAGATTACGATTGTAGTGGCCATGGTGTTGGGAGTAATCATCGCTCCGCATTTGGGAATCGACAAAAAAGGGGGCTTTCAGTTTATCCAAGAATATACCGGTTTCTTTTCACCAGGTATCTTCGCAATGTTCATCTTAGGGTTCTTTTGGAAAAAAACTACTTCAAATGCCGCATTATTTGCAACGGTTGGAGGGTTTTCGCTCTCAGTTTTCCTTAAACAACTTCCATTGTTTGCCAATCTAGAATTCTTAAATAGCTTTGGCTTCTCTAAATTGGTACTGCAGGAGAATGGTTCTAGAATTTATGAAATTCCGTTTTTAGACCGAATGGGCTTCGTATTTCTATTTTGTGTAATCGGAATGGTCATCATCAGCCTGATTGAAAACAAAAAAGGTGTTGTTCCAAAAGGACTTGAAGTAGATTCAAGCATGTTTAAAACTACGAAAGGATTTACTGTGGGTGCCTTAATCATCATAGGCATACTGGTTGCCCTTTATACCATTTATTGGTAGTTGAAAAAATAACCCTTACCCCTAAATTAAAGCTCCTAATAACTTATTAGGAGCTTTTTTATTTTGCTCGGTACGGTTTCCGCTACTGTAACTAACTATGCTTATGAATGTCTTGATTAATGCCTTTGTTTTACTGCTATTTTAGCGGTATTTCATTATTACCTTAGAGATATTACAGTTTAGGCCTCAATATATCATCAAAATTAGGGTAAAGACCTCCTTCCTTGGCATTTTTCGATAAATTAATCTCTTTCTTACAGCTTTAAGATGAAATAATCAAATTTCATATGTTAAAATTGTGTTAAATTTATATTAATATTATATTGCATTTACAAACAACCTTTAAACCAATAAATTATGAGAAAAATTTTTACATCACTTTTTCTTTCTTTTATGCTCTTACTCAGTCTTTCATTACAGGCTCAGGTAAGAACCATAACCGGGAAAGTAACTGCTGCTGATGATGGCCAGCCATTACCGGGAGTAGGCATTAAAATTAAAGGCACTACCACTTCTAGTGTAACCAATGTTCAAGGAACTTATTCTATCGCAGTACCAAATAATAATGCGGTGCTTGTATTTAGCTATATTGGTTTTGAAGCACAAGAAATTACGGTAGGTACAAAAACCACCATAAATGTGGTACTAGCTTCAGATACGAAGCAATTACAGGAAGTAGTGGTAAACACCGGATTAGGCATTACTCGCCAGGCCAAATCACTGGCTTACTCTGCACAAGCGGTTAGTGGTGAAGACTTAAACTTTAACCATCAACCAAATTTGTTAAATGCCCTACAAGGTAAAATTGCAGGCGCAACCATTACAAGTGTAGGTGGTGGCCCTGGGCAGGGTACTGCACTCCGTATCCGTGGTGTAAACTCAATAGATGCGAGCACATCTGGAGACCCTTTATATGTAATTGATGGAGTTCAGGTAGACAATACCACTTCTACATTTGGTGCTACACAAAATGGCTCACAGGGCTTTAGGGCAAGATCAGTGGGTAACCGTGCCTCTGATGTTAATCCAGAAGATATAGAAACCATTAATATCCTTAAAGGTGGGGCAGCTACTGCATTATACGGATTAAGGGGCGCAAATGGAGTGGTGGTTATCACCACTAAAAAAGGCTCAGGAAATGGCTTTAGAATCAATTTTTCAAGCACCTACGGTCTTGATAACATTAATAAAATTCCTGAAGTACAAACAACCTATACCTCTGGGGTATTAGGTAACTATAACAATGGAAGCAATGGTATCGGACCAGCATGGGGGCCAACCATCGAGGAAGCAAAAACCGGTGCTAAAGTATTCGGTAACACTGCAGCTGCAGATCCAAGCCATCCCGATAAATTGTTTGATAACTATGAACGTGCTTACGAAACTGGGACCCAAGCTAAAACCAGCATTTCGGTGGCGGGTGGCTCAGAGAGTATTAAGTTCTTCTCATCTGCTTCAACCTTGTTTCAAAAAGGAATGATGCCAGGAACAGATTATAAAAACCTTTCTGCACGTTTGAATACCGATGTTACTATCAGTCCTAAGATAAAAGCAGGCGTAAACATGAACTTCACTAATTCAGGTGGTTTCCGTTACAGCCCTGACCGTTTTGGCGAATCATTAGCCTATTGGGCACCTCGTGTTGATGTATCAGATTACATTAAACCAGATGGTACCCAAAACTATGTGGGAACCAACAACCCGGTTTGGGGTGCCGAAAACAATAGGTTAAAAGATAATGTAAACCGTTTTATAGGTGGCGCTAATTTGAGTTACCAACCGATATCATGGCTTAATCTGAGCTATCGCTTTGGGGTTGACACCTATTCTGATAACCGGGTAGCTAATTCTCCAGCCGCACGTGGCGTTCCTGGGGAGGTAACCTACGATAACTCTACGGGGCTTGTGGGCGAGTATAACACCAATTTCAGAGCTCTAAACTCTACCTTTATTGCTACATTATCTCATAAGATTACTAACGATATAAACGGTACGATACGCCTCGGACATGAACTTTATAACAGAAGATATAAAGAAGCTAGAACTGAAGGAACCAACTTCAACATCTGGAACTTCTATAACCTGTCTAACGCAAAAACAATTACCGTAGGCCAATCGCTTGTACAAAAAAGACTTCAAGGCCTTTTTGGTGAAGCCACCTTTGATTATAAAAACTACTTATTCTTAACGGTAACCGGTCGTAATGACATTACCTCTACCCTTTCTAAATCTAATAGAAGTTTCTTTTATCCTTCTGCAAGTGTTTCCTATGTGTTTTCAGATCAGTTTAAATTGCCTGAATGGATGGGTCAATCTAAAATTAGATTTTCTTATGCAAAACTTGGAAAGGATGCAACTGAGTATTCAACATCGTATGGTTTTGGCACATACACCCTTCCTTCGGGATTTACCGGCCTAAGTATTTCATCTAACCTGGGCAACGCAGATCTGCGCCCAGAGTTTACCAATACGTTTGATACAGGCCTAGAAATGTCGTTTTTGAAAGATCGTTTAGGCTTCGACTTTACTTTCTACTATTCTTTAAGCAAGGATCAGATTGTTCAATCACAGATTTCTTCAACTACAGGTTATATCACCACATCTGTAAATGCGGGTGATATTCGTAACAGAGGTATAGAATTAGTGCTAAAAGGCGTACCTGTAAAAACCAAGGATTTCTCATGGGATGCTTTGATCAATTTCTCGTTGAACCGCAACAAGGTATTGCGCATGCCGGGTGATATCACCGAATATGTATATGGAACAGATATCAGTCGCTCGTACGGAAGTGGGATTACCCAAAAAATCGTGTTGGGCCAATCGTATGGTAATATCTATGGCAGCTATTTCATGCATTACGGACCAAGCGCTGAAGATCCAGATGCGCCCCTATTGATCGGCGCAAACGGTTATCCAGTAAGTTCTGGAAATGCATTTAAATTGTTGGGCAACTCTCAGCCTCAATGGATTGGTGGTATCACAAACAATTTTAGATACAAAAGATTTAATCTTATGACACTGATCGATGCGCGTTGGGGATTTGAAAAATATGATGGACTAGAAGACTTCTATTCTGCTTTTGGTTTACCTAAATATACCGAAGACAGACGGTCGTTCAAGGTATTTGAAGGTGTATTAGCTAACGGTACGCCGAATACTAAAGCGGTATGGATGGGCCAGGGTATGGCGCCAGACGGTGTTGTTTACAGTACCCAAGGTTATTACCGCGATGTTTATCGTCTTCTTGCCGAGCCATTTGTTCAGGATGCCTCTTGGGTTAAATTAAGATCGGTTAGCCTAGGTTATTCGTTGCCATCTGCTTGGTTACCTAAAAATGCGATCCGCTCTGCTAACATTTCGGTTACCGCTAACAATATATTATTACACACTAATTATTACGGCCTCGATCCAGAATCAAGTGCATTTAACAGTGGAAGCAATATTGACGGTTCAGCAGGATTCACCTATCCCGCGGCCCGTTCTTTTTTATTCACACTTAACATTGGCCTCTAAATATAGACATGATGCAAAAACTAATTAAATACACGTTATTTTCAGCGATAGCTGTAATAATGACTTTTCAAAGTTGTAAAGACGATTACTTTGAAGATGTGACCTTAAATCCCAATCAGGTTACGTCGCCCACCTTAGCTTCGTTATTGGCCACATCTACGTATAAGATTGGCCAAAACAATGTAAATGTGGCCACTATTACCAACCCATTTGTGCAGTATATAGCCAACCCTTCGCCTAATGCCGCATCGGATATTTATGATGCCAATGATCAGAGTGGAACATGGAATGCCCTTTACTACGCAATGGCTGATGCCAATGAGCTTAAAAAATTGGCCATTAAAGAAAATTCCAACGAATACGTTGGAGCTGCAGACGTAATGCTTGCCTATAACCTGATTCTTGCCAATGATTTGTGGGGAAGCATACCTTTTTCACAAGCATTTGTAGCCAGTACATTGCAGCCAAAATACGATGCAGACCAGGCCGTGTATAATTCGAGTATGGCACTGATAGACGAAGCGATTACTAACCTTTCAGCTACCACCACGGGCACACCACTGCCTATTGGCGCTACCAATAGCGATATGATCTACGGAAAAGTTGCTACCGCAGGTACTCCAAATAAGGTGTATTGGAAAAAGTTTGCCTATGCCCTAAAAGCTCGCCTTCTGATTAAAGTGAGCAAAACGGCTAGCTTTAATTCAGCAGCAGTTTTAACAGCCGTAGCCAATTCGTTTACCTCTAACGCTGACGACGCCGGAATGAACAACTTCATCACCCGTAACAACTGGGCGGGTGTAGCGGTTTCCAATGCAGCACAATCGCTGGGAGGATGGTTATCAGAACAATTGGTTGATCATTTAAACGGAGTAAGCTACGGGATATTCGATCCACGGATTCGGAAAATTACGGATCCAGCTCCGGCTAATGGTTTATTCATTGGTACCACAAACGGTCAAGGTAACCGCCCTCCAGGTGGTAACACTACCAAAGATGAGGTTTATATTGCTCAAAGTTCACCATGGACAAGCGATACTGCTCCAATTTGGATCGTAACCTATGCAGAACTTAAATTTATCGAAGCAGAAGCTGCACTTGCCGCTGGCTTAACTACCCAAGCTAATAATGCTTACCAAGCTGGTATTACAGCTAACTTTGATAAATTACAGGTTCCAGCAGGTGCTGAAAGGACCGCTTATCTGGCAGCGGCCTTTGTTCCGGTAACGAAAGACTTGATTTTTAGAGAAAAATACGTTGCCACTTATCTAAACCCAGAAGCATGGAACGATGCTCGTCGTTATAATTATGCCTATAAAAACTTTACGGTACCTATCGGTGCGGTATTGGGCAACTTGTTTATTCGCAGAATCGACTATGTAAAAGACGAAATCAACGAAAATAATGCAAATGTTCCTGCTGCAACACCACGTTCAACCAAATTATGGTGGGATCAGTAACAATTTTATAAAAAATGATTTAAAAGCCCTAGCTCATTGGCAGTTAGGGCTTTTTTTTATACTTTATCGTAAAATACTTGAGCATGAAAAAATACTTCTTCATTTTATGTTGTGGACTGATTTCAACAAACCTCCTCTCGCAGAATTTCACCTTAAGATCAGTTCTGAGCTATCCATTCCCTTCAGAGTTAACCGCACACGATAAAAGCAGTAAAATTGCTTGGGCAATGAACGAGCAGGGTAAAAGAAATATCTATACTGCTGAAGGACCAGGATTTAAATCACTAAAAATAACAGACTATAATTTTGATGATGGCCAAGAGTTGACCAGCTTAGCTATATCCGCAGATGGGAAATGGATAGTTTTTGTTAGAGGCGGCGATCATGGATCAAGAGAAGGAACCAACCCCGTAAACGCTGCATCAAATCCGACTGCGCCAAAAGTACAGGTTCTTAGCATCCCTTTTGTAGGTGGAAAAGTAAATGTGATTGGCGAAGGTGATAATCCGGTTATTTCGCCCAATAGCGATCAGGTTATTTTTACTAAGAACGGGCAAATCATGACTTGCTTAATTGATGGTACGTTACCAGCTAAACCGCTATTTTATGCCAAAGGTACAAATGGATCAGCGAGCTGGAATCCGGATGGCTCCAAACTTGTATTTGTTTCATCAAGAGACGATCATTCTTTTATTGGGATTTATACCAACCAGGATACTCCTATACAATGGCTTCTTCCTTCCTTTTCCAAAGATAGCTCGCCAAGATGGTCGCCAGACGGGAAAGAAATTGCATTTATCAGAAGCCCGGGCTCAGGGGGCGATCCTGATTCTATCTTAACCAGAAAGCATCAGCCCTGGGCTATATGGAAGACGGATTTCCTTACGGGAAAGAGCACACAAATTTACAAAGCTGTTGAAACGCCAGAAGGATCCTTACCTGCTGTTTCTGGTGGAGCTAACCTCTTATGGGCGGCAAATAAAATCATTTTCACGTCTTATGAAGATGGATGGCCACATTTGTATGCTATAAATAAGGATGGATCAAACAAACTATTGTTAACGCCAGGACATTTTATGGTAGAGCATGTGAAGTTAAACCCCGATCTAAAATCATTGGTATTTTGCGCCAACACCGGAAAGGAGGATGCGGCCATTGATCGCAGGCACTTATTTAGAGTTGCTGTTGATAAAGCAGATATGATTGCCCTAACCAGTGGAACGGGAATAGAAGCCTACCCTGTTGTAACCGGCAATCCATCTGTTGTGGCCTATCTTAGCTCAACTGCACAGCAACCCCTATTGCCTACCATTTTAGATGAAAAAGCTAAAACAACAACTATTTTGGCCGCGGAGCTCTTACCAAAAGATTTTCCTTCAAAACAATTGATCACACCTACGCAAGTTACTTTTAAAGCAGCAGATGGAAATATCGTATACGGACAACTATTTATGCCAAATCAGAAGAAAGCTAAAAAACCTGCAATTTTATACGTTCATGGCGGTCCACAAAGGCAGATGCTGTTAGGATGGCATTTTATGGATTATTATTCGATTGACTATGCCCTAAATCAATACCTAGCTAGTTTAGGATATGTGGTGCTCTCGGTAAATTATAGGCTGGGAATTGGATATGGCTACGAATTTCATAAACCTCTAAATGCAGGTACCCAGGGCGCATCAGAATATCAGGATATCAAAGCTGCCGGCGAATGGTTGGCCCACCAACCCTATATTGATCCCAATCGGATAGGAATTTATGGAGGTTCATATGGCGGATACCTTGTTGCACTAGCATTAGGAAAAGATTCTAAACTTTTTGCTGTTGGTGTGGATGTTCATGGCGTAAATAATAGGTTAATGAGTACCGGTGCCGAAAGGCAAACTAATGGCCCTGATGCGAAATTGGCTGCCGAAAGATTGGTAATCTCATCGCCAACTAGTTATTTAGAAACGTGGACTTCACCCACGCTGATCATCCATGCAGACGACGATAGGAATGTCCCTTTTAATCAGAGCGTAGATCTGGCCAGACGTTTCGAAAATAAAAAATTTGACTTCGAATACCTTGCCATTCCAGACGACACCCATCATTGGATGAAGTTTTCTAATGCGGTACTCGTAAGTGAGGCTATCGCAGAGTTTCTAAACAGAAAATTAAATCAAGAAAAAAAATGATTGCTGTGCAGAACTCAAAGTTGCAAAATACTTCGCCTTTGCGATGAGCGCAGCGAAGAAATCCAAAGAAGAGCAAGCCAAGATCGTGACTTCTCCTGCCTATATATCGGTACCAACTCCGTTGTCAGGCTGAGCGTAGTCGAAGCCAAGCTGAACCAAATGTATACAGGATGTTGCTCCGCAGATCCTGGAAGGAGGGGATTGGGGACAACCAAGCCTATCGCTTCTCCTGCGTCTAGATCGGCTCCGTTTAGTTGTCAGACTGAGCGCAGTCGAAGCCAAGCTGAACCAAAAGACACAGGATGTGGCTGCGAGATCCTGTAAGGGGTTTTTGGGGACAAGCCAAGCCTATCGCTTCTCCTGCGTCTAGATCGGCTCCGTTTAGTTGTCAGGCTGAGCGCAGTCGAAGCCAAGCTGAACCAAATGTATACAAGATGTTGCTACGCAGATCCTGTAAGGGTTTTTGGGGACAACCTCAAGCCTATCGCTTCTCCTGCGTCGAAGCGGGGCTTTGTTGTTCCTCCTCGCGCTTCAAGCCTGCGGCTTGGCGCTCGTTGAAACAACAAAGCCTATTTTGCGATTTGCAAAACAGGCTTGTTTTTGTCGGGGTGGCAGGATTCGAACCTACGACCTCCTGCTCCCAAAGCAGGCGCGATACCGGGCTACGCTACACCCCGAACTGGTATCTTCTTTTTTAACCCTCTTGCGAGGGGATTGCAAAGATAGGATTTAAAAACAAAAAATCCAATAAATTGCAATATTATTTTAGAATTATTCCTTCGCCCTTTTCGTGGACTGGAAAGCGGAGAGGGCGGGATTCGAACCCGCGGTACCGTTGCCAGTACGACAGTTTAGCAAACTGTTCCTTTCGGCCACTCAGGCACCTCTCCGTCTATGTAATATTATTTGTCCTCAACCATCGATATCCTTCAATGGTTTTAAAAAAATACTCTCTCTTTTGGGCGTCGCCTCTCGACGAAAACTCTTCAAAGTAATGTAAACAAATGGCACTCTACTTTTAGTGGATCTAACTTTCCCAGCGTTGTGAACCAACAATCGTTGGTCTAAGTTTTCACAACTTCCATAATAATATTTAAAATCCTTTAAACTCTTAAGTATATAAACATAGTACATCTACCTTCAGTATAAGTAAGTTTAGCGCCGCAGGCGTCCCTTCGGGACAAACTGTTCCTTTCGGCCACTCAGGCTCCAAAGGAGTCCCTTTGGGACACCTCTCCAATTCTCAAAACTACTTCTTAATAGGAATTTCCTATACTCAAAATATCCCTTTTGAGGTTGTGCTAAAGGCATCCCTTAGGCGGGACAAATATAGCAATTCATTAATGTTTGCAAAAAAAAATTACGTTGTTTGTAGATAATCTATCCGAACATGATAGATACTCATAAGCATAGTCTTGAATATCAGCTTTATAGTTTCTAAATCTTTTAAGGTAAGATCACAGTTATCAAGCTGGTTTTGTTCCAATTTGTAATTGATTATCCGTTCTACCAAAGCATTAATGTTCTGAGCATCCGGATTTTTAAGACTTCTGGATGCCGCTTCCACCGAATCAGCCAACATCAAAACACCGGTTTCCTTAGAAAATGGAATGGGGCCTGGATAACGAAAAATATTTTCGTCGACAAATTTTTCTGGGGAGTTCTTCAAAAAAGACTGATAAAAATAATCCACCCGGGTGTTGCCATGGTGAGTTCTAATGAAATCGATCACATTTTCTGGTAATTTATGCTTCCGCGTTAATTCTATCCCTTTATGAACATGTTTGATAATAATCTGTGCACTTTGTTCGTATGGTAATTTATCATGCGGGCTAGTAGCCGTATTTTGGTTTTCTATAAAATACTGTGGATTTTCCATTTTACCAATATCATGGTACAATGCCCCCGCCCTAACAAGCAAAGAATTGCCGCCGATCTTAAAAATTGCCGCCTCTGCCAGATTAGCTACTTGTAGCGAATGCTGAAAAGTACCCGGAGCCTTAAACGCTAGCTCCCTCAAGAGTTTATTATTAGTATTAGTAAGCTCTATCAACGCTACATCAGACGTGATACCAAATACCCGTTCAAATGCATAGATCAATGGATAGGCCAACAGTGAGAGTAAAACACTGAATATGAAAGGTAGAAAGCTCTGCCAATCAATCTCATTAAATGAACCCTCTCTAAGTAGATCAATCCCAACAAAAGTTACAAAATAAGCGGCTAAAATAAATGATGCCGAAATGAGCAATTGCTCCCTCCTTATCAAGTTTTTAATGCTATAGATCGCAACCATCCCCGCTGTAGTTTGATAAAATACAAATTCAAAACTGTTCGGCACGAAAAAACCAGCAATCAAAATTACCAGTAAATGCAGATTTAATGCCAACCTGGTGTCGAATAGAATCCTGATAATGATGGGTACAATACAAAAAGGAATGTAATATAAGCTGGGCAAATTTAATTTTATAGCCCAGGTTAAGGCCAACAACATGGAAGTAATAACCAATAATATTAACGAAAGCTGACGGTTATCAGCGAATATATCTTTTCTGAAAATGTACAGAAAGACCATCAACAGCGTAATTACAAATCCAACCAATAAGATCTGACCTAAATAAACCAATTTATAATCGCCTATGGTTTTTGTTTGTGCCTCGTAGGCATCTTTAAAGGAGAGTAGTTTCTGGTATGCTTCATCATCTATGATTTTGCCCTTCGTTATAATCAGCTCACCTTTCTGTACCATCCCCTTGGTGGTAGACAAGCTATTAACCGTGCTATTTTGAACAATGAGAGTTAAATTTTCATCGAAGCTAATATTGGGTTTAAGATGGCTTTCGATCAGGTCTATAATCACATCCTTTACCCTAAGATTAATAGATTTAAAATTACTTTTAAAGTAATCCAATGCACTTTCCGTAGTGTACACATCCTGCGAATTACGTTGGGAGGAAATATTATTTTCCACTAAAGAAAAATCATAGTGCTTTCCATCATTCTGATGTTTCGATGTGAGCTCTATAATCCCCTTTTTATACACTGCCTGTAGCATCTTAAAAGCAGCCTGTTTATTTGTTTCCTTATCATTATCAGGAAAAGCGTTTGCTCTCCATTTTACATCGAACTCATTTGAAAAAGTTTCACTCTGTTCCTTAAAAACGGCATCATCGTATTTATAAATAGGCAAAATATGATTTAATACTTCCTTTTTATCCAATGCAACCTGAGGAGTAGTCTTTAAAATCGCAAAGCTGAAAGGAGCTACCAAATCTTTATTAAGCCAAGTTTTACCTTTTTCAAATTCATATCTAAATCTGGGTTGCTTAGGTAAAAAGTAAGTGATAGTAAGTACGCATACCACCATCATTACATACTTGATGTTTGATGAATATTTACGGTAAAGTACTTTAGGATTTTTTCTGATTTTGGCCAAAATTGTACATTTGAGTAATTCAAAAATAAGATTATTTCATTACAATTAGCTAATTTACTAATTAGCCAATTAGCTAATTTGGAAATCTCATTTATTATACTTTCATTTGTGATATCAAATTAATATCATTATGTATACAGAAAAAATCATCAAACCGCCTTCAGGTTATTTAACCTTGACCTTATTTCTAGTTTTATTAGCCGCAGGAATTTATACTCTTTCCACGCAAAACTATATTACGGGAGCTGCTATATTTGTGGTGAACTTTATTTTGGTATTACCGGGATTAATTATTGTAAATCCTAACGAATCAAGGGTCTTAACCTTATTCGGGAAATATGTTGGCACGGTTAAATCCGATGGGTTTTTCTGGGTAAATCCCTTAACTACAAAGCAAAAACTTTCTTTACGTGCACGTAATTTAAATGGTCAGCAATTGAAGGTGAATGATAAAATGGGCAATCCCATCGAAATCGCCGCCGTAATTGTATGGCAAGTTAATGAAACTGCTAAGGCAACTTTTGCAGTCGAAAATTATCTTCAATACGTTAATATCCAAAGCGAGGCTGCGGTTAGGCATTTGGCAAATAGTTTCGCCTATGATAACATGGAGGACGAAAGTGCCGAGATTACCTTAAAGGACGGCGCTGATAAAGTAAGTGTACTTTTAGAACAAGAACTAAATGAGCGTTTATCTAGGGCCGGTATTGATGTGATAGAAGCGAGGATCTCCCATTTGGCCTATGCGCAAGAAATAGCCAGTGCCATGTTACAACGCCAACAGGCTA
Source organism: Pedobacter sp. NO84 (assembly GCF_059703915.1). Lineage (NCBI taxonomy): Bacteria > Pseudomonadati > Bacteroidota > Sphingobacteriia > Sphingobacteriales > Sphingobacteriaceae > Pedobacter > Pedobacter sp. NO84. The sequence goes on along the minus strand of NZ_AP046575.1, from coordinate 724,106 downwards.
CTGCTGTTATTGCCGCTAGGCGATTAATTGTTGAAGGTGCGGTTGGGATGGTTGAAATGGCGCTGGAAAAATTATCGCAAAAAGGAATTGTAGAATTAGATGAAGACGTAAAGCAGCAATGGTTAGCAATCTATTAGTGGTGCTTTGCGGAGATAGGCATGTACAACCCGTAGTTAATACAGGTACATTATACAATTAATGGAATTTATAGATAAGCAACAGTTAAACCTTTGGTGGCTTTATATTCTTTTAGGGCTTGAAACCGTTGTTGTGCTGTGCATTTTACTCTTTGACAAAGGCGGAATGAGCTTCCAAGACCTAAGGGATGCTTATTTCTTGCCCGTTATTGGGATTTTACTTCCTTACCTGCTTGTTTACCTGATTTGTAAGAATACGTTAACCCTAAAGATAGATCAGTGTGGGATTAATTATCATTATTGGCCCTTTGCTCGAAAAAAGAACATCTCGTGGACACAGATCGAAAAAATTTACATCAGAAAATATGATGCATTAGGAGAATACGGCGGGTGGGGAATGAAAAATCGCCTGTGGTTTAAATTTAAGGATAAGGCTTATATCCTCAACGATCAAAACCTGGGATTGCAAGTTATATTGCACAATGATAGAAAAGTGCTTTTCAGCATTTCTAAAATCGATGAATTAAGCCTTTTTTTGATCAACCTAAAGCGTCAATATCATATAGGAGCAATAGAAACAGATGTCAGAGAAAGATAAAAAAGCTTTTGTATTACGGATAAATCCCGCACTGCTGAAAGAAATAGAACAATGGGCCGCCAATGAATTTCGAAGTACCAATGGGCAAATCGAATACTTATTAAATGAGGCGATCAAAGGCCAAAAGAAACGTAAAAAGAATGAGGATTGTTAATTAGCGAATTAACTGATTAGCTAATTAGCTAATTATTCTATCTTTGCGCCACCAAGTATAATAAAAAATATCCTATGAGAGACGTAGTTATTGTAGCGGCTGTTAGAACACCTGTTGGTAGTTTTGGTGGTTCGCTAGCCGCATTTTCGGCAACACAGTTAGGTGGTTTTGCTATTAAAGCAGCTGTAAAAAGCACGGGTTTAGCACCAGAAAGTATTCAGGAAGTTTACATGGGCAATGTACTTTCCGCTAATTTAGGTCAGGCCCCTGCCACTCAGGCGGCAAAATTTGCAGGTTTGCCCGATGTACCTTCAACTTCCATCAACAAAGTTTGCGCAAGTGGTACAAAAGCAATTATGCTGGCCGCACAGAGCATTGCATTAGGACAAAATGATATCGTGGTTGCAGGAGGTATGGAAAGCATGAGCAATGTTCCGTTTTATCTTGATAAGGCTAGAAACGGGTATCGCTTAGGTCATGGCCAAATTACCGATGGCTTAATTAAAGATGGCCTTTGGGATGTATATAACGATTATCACATGGGCTCGGCAGCAGAATTGTGCGCCGAAACCTGTAATATTAGCAGGGAAGACCAAGATAATTTTGCCATAGAATCATACAAACGAGCTCAGGCTGCCCAAACTGACGGTAAATTTAGCAGTGAGATTGTTCCAGTTGAGGTAAAAGACCGTAAAGGAGAGATTACCCTGATCAGCAACGATGAAGAGCCAAGCACCGTAAAATTTGATAAAATTCCCGGGTTAAAACCCGTGTTTAAAAAAGATGGAACGGTTACCGCAGCAAATGCATCAACCCTAAATGATGGAGCCGCAGCCTTGGTGTTAATGAGTGCAGACAAAGCCCAAGAAATGGGAATTACACCATTAGCTAAAATTTTAGCCTATGCTGATGCCCAACAGGCACCAGAATGGTTTACAACTGCTCCTTCTAAAGCCATTCCACTTGCATTAAAAAGGGCAAATTTAACCATAGGTGATGTAGATTTCTTTGAGATTAATGAAGCTTTCTCTGTAGTTTCGTTAGCAAATAACAAAGAGTTAGGCTTAAACGAGAATCAGGTAAATGTAAATGGGGGTGCTGTAGCTATCGGACATCCACTTGGAGCTTCTGGAGCGAGAATCGTGGTAACGCTATTATCAGTATTAGCACAAAACAAAGGAAAGATCGGTGTAGCCGGGATCTGTAATGGTGGAGGCGGTGCAAGTGCAATAGTTATAGAAAATTTGCGTTAAACAACAATATATTTCCATGTTAAGAGTTGTTAGAAGCCTATTCATTTTGCTCCTGTTTAGCACACTTGTGTTACCTAAAGTATATGCACAGCATACATTTAACGTTAACAACAAACCAAAATTTGATGCCTATCAGGATTCATTATTGGTTTTAAGCGAAGAAACATTTGCCTCAAAAGATAATACAACGCGGTTTGAGAAAAACGCAGCTTTCGTAAAGAAACTGGTGACGGCGCTCAAAATAAATGGCTCATTTAACTATGGTTTTGATTCGCTCAAGCGGATTTCGATTCTTAAATCGCCAGACAACTCTTTCAGGATCATAACCTGGTTTGTTCCAACTGATGAAGGAACATATCGATATTATGGCACCATCCAAATGGGCACTGTAAATGGGAGTTTAAAACTTTTCCCTTTAACAGACGACAGCAACAATCTAACCGATATAAACGCAATAACTGGTAGCAAAAACTGGCTTGGTGCACGTTATTACCAATTGATTCCGATTATCGTAAATGGAAAGCCACCCTATTGGATTTTCTTAGGATGGAAAGGTAATGATCAGAAAACCACTAAAAAGGTAATTGAAGTCCTCTCTTTTGAAAAAGGAGAACCCGTTTTTGGAAAAGCGATTTTCGAAACGGTTAAAAATGGCGGACTAAAAAATCGTGTGGTGTTCGAATACAATAAACTTAATTCCATGACTTTAACGGTGGATAATAAGGTAAATATGATTGTTTTTGATCATTTGGCACCCTACGATCCTAAAATGACAGGCAACTATGAATATTATGCCGCCGACTTAAGTTTTGATGGCTTTAAGCTAGCCTGGGGAAAATTAACCTTGGTAGAGGATGTTGAACTCAAAAACGAGCCTTCGGCAAACGACGAGTTTTATGGGAAACCCGTAAAGGCATCCACTATTGTTACAAAGTCTAAAAACTAAACTTACGAAGTCTCAAAAAGACTTCGTAAGTTAGCTAATTAAAACTGAAACTAAAATCTTATACGAACCTATGGCAAATGAAAACATCAGCCTAAGCCAAGATCAGGCACTCGATTTACACCTGGAAGCTAACGGTGTTGAAACTCAAAAAATTCTTAATCATCCTGTAGGGTTATTTGTGCTCTTCTTTACCGAGATGTGGGAGAGATTTAGTTATTATGGCATGAGGGCACTATTGACCCTTTTTTTAGTTAGCGAGGTTAGTAAGGGAGGCTGGCATTGGACAGACCCACAGGCGCTGCGACTTTACGGATGGTATACTGGACTAGTATACTTCACACCAATTATTGGTGGTTTGATCGCGGATCGTGTAACTGGTTACCGCAAAGCTGTAATTATTGGGGGTTTAATCATGACTTTAGGGCATGCATCCATGGCGATGGAAGGTTTTACTAATATTTTCTTCTATCTGGGCTTGTTTCTATTGATTACAGGAAACGGAATGTTTAAGCCAAATATTTCATCAATTGTAGGACAACTATATCCACCTATTAGCGATAAAAAAGATTCAGCCTATGCCATATTCTACATGGGAATTAATTCTGGTGCGTTCCTCGGAATATTAATGTGTGGGTATGTTGGCGAAACGCAAGGTTGGCATTGGGGATTTGGGTTAGCAGGGATTTTTATGCTTTTTGGTACTATTCAATTTTATTTTGCGCAAAAAATCTTTGGTGTACTTGGACAGAAAATTAATAAGGCAGTAGTAGTTGTCGCAAATGATGAGGGATTTTCAAATAAAAAGGAAGAAGTAAGTATCATAACCAAACAAAGATTGTGGGTAATTGGTGTTTTCTCTGTGTTCACCATTTTCTTTTGGATGGTTTTCGAACAAGCTGGGGGCTCTATGACCCTTTTTGCAAAGAATTTTACTTTACGCGACCTAACGGGGTCTTCGGGCACAGCCTTTAGATGGGTGGATTCTATTTTAACCATTTTTCCATTAATTGCTGTAACTGTTGTTCTAATTGCGCTAGGTAAAAAGATTTTTAAAAAATATCCTGCAACTATATTTTTTACCGCCTTAAGTTTTATAATTATTTGGTGTTTAGGGATCTGGAAAGTTCAGAATGTTTTCTCTGCCGAAAAAACTGAAGTTCCTGCCTCATGGTTTGGGATATTAAACTCCTTTTTTATTGTTTTGTTGGCTCCATTCTTTTCTAAAATATGGGAAAGTAAGTTTAATCCTAGCGGACCGGTAAAATTTGCTATCGGATTAATCTTTTTAGGGGTTGGTTTTGCTGGCTTAGCTTATGGTGGAATGGATATCGCTTCAGGTGCCAAGGTTGCGCAAGTAAGCATGTTCTGGCTAGTATTCGCTTATTTCTTTCATACCGTTGGCGAATTATGTGTGTCTCCGGTAGGATTATCTTATGTAAGTAAATTGGCTCCAGCAAAGCTAGTTGGTTTAATGTTTGGCGTATGGTTCGTGTGCACCTTTATTGGCAATTTACTTGCAGGGTTGTCTGGTAGCTTAATTACTTCAATTAGCGAAACATATTCTATATCTACATTCTTTTTAATTTTTACCGCAATTCCCGTTGTAGCGGGCTTAGGAATGCTTGCTTTATCTCCGAAATTGCGTAAATGGATGCATGGTGTCCACTAACATATTTAACATCATTTAACCAAAAGCCCGTAAAGAAATTTCGGGCTTTTGGTTTTTAATACTTAGTTTTGACTATTCATTAATTTGTGGTCAATAGACCATAGTCCATAGATCATAGTTAAATTGCATAGGCATTATCTCTAGGCATCCTGGCTATCCACTATAGACCATGACCATCGACCGAATCGTAAATGTAAATCGTAAATCCAACAGTGTCCGATAGCCTAGTCATCATCCCTACCTACAACGAGAAAGAAAACATCGAGAAAATTATTCGTAAAGTTTTTTCTTTAGATTATGCCTTCGACATACTAATCATAGATGATGGAAGTCCGGATGGTACTGCTACTATTGTAAAATCCTTACAGCTTCAATTTTCTGAACGCTTACATATCGAGGAACGAAGAGGTAAACTTGGGTTGGGAACAGCCTATATCCACGGGTTTAAATGGTCTTTAGATCGCGGGTATTCGTATATTTTTGAAATGGATGCAGATTTTTCCCATAATCCAAAAGACTTAATAAAATTATTGGGCGCATGTATAAGTGGCGCTGACTTAGCCATAGGTTCTAGGTATGTAAATGGCGTTAACGTAGTTAATTGGCCAATGGGAAGGGTCTTAATGTCCTATTTTGCATCTATGTATGTCCGCTTGATCACCGGAATAAACATTCAGGATGCCACGGCAGGATTCAAGTGCTACCGACGGCAGGTTTTAGAAACCATTCCAATGCATAAGATCAAATTTGTGGGCTATGCTTTTCAAATTGAGATGAAATTTACAGCCATTAAATACGGATTTAATGTAGTTGAGGTACCTATAATTTTCACAGATCGCACCGAAGGCACCTCTAAAATGAGTACCCGCATTTTTCGAGAAGCTTTTTTGGGGGTAATCCAAATGAAAGTTAATAGTTGGTTCAGGAAGTACAAGCGTTGAGCGCGTGGCGATAAGCGTGCAGAACGCCAAACGCAATACGCTTACCGCTTATCTCTAAGCATCTTTCCAAAATCCCACTTATTAACCATGGCATTTACAATCATTACCAAACGTTTTGTTCGGGTAGGCTCTGTTTTGGCCATATTTAACCAATTGATAAAATAATTCTGGTGGGATTTGGGCATCGATAAAAAATGTTCGAGCAGCTCACTTTCATCGGCTAGGCAAATTTCAAGATCATCAGGCATTTCAATTTTAAAATCAGCATCAAATTCTACATTTAGCTCTACTTCTGCCCCTGCTTCTTTTCTTAGCTGTTTTCTTAAAGGCTTATTAAGCGCCATAATAAAATCGCCGTTCCCCATGGGCATTAGTCCGACACCGCTGATTTCAACCAGATCAATCTTACCCTTAACCCGAATACTTCTGCGCTCACCGGGCCTTATTTGTTCGGCAATCGCCTGAGGAATAAAAACATAGCTCCAACCGGTTTTTTCGCCATTGACATCAAATCTTTCTATTTCGGCTTTGAGGTTAATCATGGGACTAATTTATTAAAATGATTACACAAATGATTACCCCGATTATTTCTTTTCGCTTTGCGGATGATTACACCGTCCCGATAGCTATCGGGATTTAGATTACACCGATGATGGTTTTCAACCGCTGTTTATTGACGGGCTTTGTTTTATAGCCCCGACAGTAACGAAAATCCTTTTTGTCATGCTGAGCGTAGTCGAAGCACAAAAAGATTGTAGTGAATGGCGGGACTCACTTTCATCGACGCTTCTGTCCTTGCGCTTCAAATAATGGTGGACTTGAAAACGAACGTTAGTGGCATATGGCAAAGGCAGCCCCGCTAATGTTGCAATTTTTTATTGATCTTCAACAAATAGACTGAAATAAAAAATTTCCACGTATATCGGGTTTAATTAACAAAGGCAGTAGTTCTTTTGGGAAGATTGTTCCGTCAACGCTTACCGCTCAACGCCTAACGCTTATCTTTAGAACTTCTCCTCCACCCCCATCCCAAATAGTGCAAAGTCATATTTTACAGGGTCGCTGGGGTCAAATTCTTTTAGTTTTTCGGTAAGTTCAACCGCTGTTAACCAATCGGTTTGTTTTCGGGTTATCAATCCCAGTTTTCTGGCTACCCGGTCAACGTGTACATCACATGGACATACCAAAGCTGCTGTTGGAATGCTGTTCCAAAGTCCAAAATCTACCCCACGGTTATCTTTGCGTACCATCCATCTTAGAAACATGTTCAACCGCTTACAAGTAGACTTTTGGATGGGCGATGATATGTGTTTAAATGTTCTACGCGGAAAATCAGGCAGGCTAAAAAAATAGGCCCTGAAATGATTAAGTGCTTTTTCGGTTGTAAATAAGCTATCATCAAAACTACCCACCATACAGGTTGATGAAGCCAATTCTACCTCCATGTTTCCACCTCCCAGCAAATAGGCTGCATTAAATTCTCCAGGCAAGAAAGCCGTCTCTAAACTGTTGGATCTGGAATAGTGTTGCTTAAAAAAGGACACGAAGTACAACAGATCGGTATCGTTAAATGTGCGATGCTTGAATCCTAATAATCGCTTGAGATCATCATTACTATGGTTTAGCATAAATTGATAAGGTTGGTTATCCATCCTTAAAAACAGTTCGTTGCATTTGTTGATGATAGTTTTACGCTGTCCCCAAGCTAAAATTGCCGCAAAAAAAGCAGCAATTTCAATATCTTGTTTTATGGTATACTGATGCGGAATGCAAATTGGATCATTGGCAATAAAGCTGGGCCTATTGTATTGATCTACTTTGAAATCTAGAAATTCTTTGAGTTCCATATGTAAATAACTCATCGGATGACTTAAGTCATCCGATGAGTGCTATCCAAGTGCTTGCTCCAAATCTGCTAAAAGATCATCAATATCCTCTACACCCACACTTAAACGCAATAAATTATCGGTTACACCCACTTTTTCTCGCTCTGCTTTAGGAATAGATCCGTGGGTCATGGTAGTAGGGTGATTAATTAACGACTCTACTCCGCCCAACGATTCGGCCAAAGAAAAAACCTTAAATCTAGAAGCTATCCTAAAAGTTTCTTTTAAATCCGCATCCTTTAGGGTTATAGAGACCATCCCACCAAAACCACGCATTTGTTTTTTGGCTATATCATGATTTGGATGATCTTCAAATCCTGGCCAATAAATTTTATCAATTTTAGGGTGTTTCTTTAAGTAATGGGCAACTTTTTCGCCATTTTCGCAATGGGCTTTCATCCGAAGGTGCAAGGTCTTGATACCACGTAATACCAAAAAAGAATCCTGCGGACCCGGTGTTGCTCCACACGCATTATAAATAAAGAACAGATCTTTATACAATTGTTCGTTATTGGTTAATAGCGCGCCCATTACCACATCAGAGTGGCCCCCGATGTATTTGGTTACCGAATGCATTACGATATCTGCTCCAAGATCAATCGGGTTTTGCAAATAAGGGGAAGCAAAAGTATTATCTACGGTTAACCATACCTTATGGGACTTTGTAATTTTGGCAATCCCTTCAATATCAATAATTCGCATAGTTGGATTAGTAGGTGTTTCTATCCAAACCAGTTTAGTATTTTCATTGATGTAAGGGGTAATATTTTCAGGGTTTGAAAGATCCAAAAAATGAAATTTAATGCCATATTTCTCGTAAACCTTTGTAAAGATGCGGTATGAGCCACCATATAGATCATTTCCAGTAATTACCTCATCGCCAGGCTTTAATAATCTCAACACACAATCCGTCGCCCCCATTCCGCTACTGAACGCTAACCCATACTTACAATTTTCTAAGGCGGCTAAACAATCTTCCAAGGCTTTTCGGGTTGGATTTGTTCCTCTCGAATATTCGTAGCCTTTATGTTCACCCGGCGATTTTTGCCAATAGGTAGATGTTTGATAAATGGGGGTCATCACCGCACCAGTGGTTGGGTCTGGTTCTTGACCAGCATGGATAGCTTTAGTTGCAAATTTCATGATTTGTAGTTTGTATGCGTTTAGCGCAATGTAAGCTCTGCGTTCTCCGCTATGCGTTTAAATTTGATTCTGCTGTATTTCTGAGTTGAATAAATATCCTAATCTTTTCCCAGTGGGATAACCACTAGCGGCAATCATTGATTGCTTTTGGTGTAAGGTAACCTCTTTAACCTGCGCAAATGGAGGTAAAATCAGGTCTGTTTCCAAACAATGTAAAATTGATCGCTCTAAGATGTCGGTTAACTTTTCTTCGGTAATGATATTTGCACTAAAATCTTCGTATAAAAAACCTAATGCACCATCAGCTTCTACCATAAAGTGTTTTTCTTTGTTCACTAATATTCGTGCTACCAGATCACCTTCATCTGATAAGCGATTATATTTTATCGAATCGGCTAAGAAATTATGGATATAGATTACACCGCAATAGCTTAAACTTTCATCTGCTTTGAGATAGTCTGTCTGAAAAATAGAGTGACCTTTATCAAAGTTAAACACATTGGTATGCATAGACAACATCAGCATATCTCCCGAAAATTTGAGTTGTGCCTCGAAGTGACTATTCTCTTTATAGTTAACCTCTACAGAAGGATCTTTCATGGTGTAATCCTGGTATAACTTGGCTGCAATTTTAGAAAGAATGGCTTTTGTTAGTCCGAAAACATCAGCTGTGCTTCTATAAATGGCCTGCTTTAGAGAGGCTTTGCTTTCGAGTTTGCTGAGTATTTCTTTGTAGTTATCCATATGGTTAGCGTTTGACGTTATGCGCTTGGCGTTAAGCGTTTGGCGGGTAGAGTTGGCGCTCTACGCCCTACGCTCTAGTATGCCCTTGCAAATAGCACTCGTTGCGCCGAAGGTTGGCCAGTTAAAATACAAACACCATCTTCGAGTTTATTGTTTAATGGAATGCATCTTATTGTTGCTTTTGTTTCTTCTTTGATTCTTTTTTCAGTTTCCGCAGTGCCATCCCAATGCGCAGAAATAAAGCCTGTTTTGCCGTCTAGCAGTGCTTTAAATTCTTCATAAGAATTGGCCTCTGTAATGTGTTCTGCCCTAAATTGATGTGCTTTGTTGTATATATTTTCCTGTATCTCCTGAAGCAATTGTGCGATGTATAGATCCAGTCCCTCTTGGGGAACCGTAAATTTTTCTTTGGTATCCCTACGGGCTAATTCTACGGTACTGTTTTCCATATCCCTGCCACCGATTGCCAATCGGATCGGCACTCCTTTTAGTTCATATTCAGCGAATTTAAAACCAGGGCGTTGGCTCTCGCGATCATCGTATTTTACGGATACGCCTAATCCTTTTAATTTTAAAACCAACTCGCTAACAAATGTCGAGATCTTTTGAAGGTCTTCATCGCCTTTGTAAATCGGAATAATTACTACTTGGATCGGTGCCAATTTAGGAGGCAGTACAAGACCTGCATCATCACTATGTGCCATTACCAAAGCTCCCATTAAACGCGTTGAAACTCCCCATGATGTTGCCCAAACATGTTCTAATTTACCTTCCTTGCTTGTAAATTTAACATCAAAAGCCTTGGCAAAATTTTGCCCCAAAAAATGTGAGGTTCCAGCTTGCAATGCTTTACCATCCTGCATCAGTGCTTCTATGCAATAGGTATCCAACGCACCGGCAAAACGCTCTGTAGGTGTTTTTTTACCTTTCACCACAGGAACTGCCATCCAATTTTCTGCAAAATCTGCATACACATCCAACATTCTTTCCGTTTCTTCTACGGCCTCTTCAGCGGTAGCATGGGCAGTATGGCCCTCTTGCCATAAAAATTCTGTAGTGCGTAAAAAAAGACGGGTGCGCATTTCCCAGCGTACTACATTTGCCCATTGGTTAATTAGCAAAGGCAGGTCGCGGTACGATTCGATCCAACCGCGGTAAGTGTTCCAAATAATTGTTTCGGAAGTAGGGCGCACGATTAGTTCTTCTTCGAGCTTAGCTGTTTCATCAACTACAATATTTCCATTGCCATCATTTTTTAAACGGTAATGGGTAACAACCGCACATTCTGTTGCAAATCCCTCTACATGGGCTGCTTCTTTAGAAAAATATGATTTAGGAATAAACAAGGGAAAATAAGCATTACTGTGTCCTGTGTCCTTAAATTTCTGATCCAAAACCGCCTGCATCTTTTCCCAAATAGAGTAGCCGTATGGCTTAATTACCATACATCCTTTAACCGAAGAATGTTCGGCAAGGTCGGCTTTTATAACAATATCGTTATACCATTGAGAATAATCATCGTTTTTGCTTGTAATACCTTTGCTCATAACTATTTGGAACGTTTTTTGTGTTAAATTTCTTGTAAAATCGTTTACAAATCTATAAATTTATAGCTACAATTTAATTTAGCACACAAAACAAAACACATATAACATGAAATGAGCTTGCGAATTCCATGTGACCATTAAAAAACAATTAAACACACACACATGAAACCTAACCATTTATTCACCAGTCTGCTCGCAGTAACCGCCTTGTTGGTTACCTCCTGCGCAGCTCCTAAATTGGCAAAAAACAATGCCGTTCAGGACGACGTGTACAACACTACCGCCCAAGCTGTAGAGTACAAACAATCAACACCTGTGCAAAATGCACAAACCACAGAAAGTTCAGCTGATTATTATGGCAAAACGAATCCTGCGTACGAAATGGATTATTATTCTCGTATAGATAGATTTTACTATGGCAATCCGTGGAGAAACTATTATGATCCTTATTATAACTATTATGGTTATAGCAACTATTATAACCCGTATGGCTATTCAATAGGCTTATATGGTAACGGCTGGTATCTACCTAATTATCGTTCATATTATGGAGGTCTGTATTATAATCCTTACTGGGGTATCTATTCTAACTACAACTATTATGGAACCGGCTATTACGGTGGTTATGGCAGCGGCTATTATGGCGGTGGCTTTTACGGTAACGGAACCTACAATGGTAACTACGCTGCAAGACCTAGACGTGGTGGCGATAACGGAGTAGATAGAAATAGTGGTGCAGGATACACTCCTACAGGAGGTGGTTCAACTACTGGTATACCAACCAGATCAACAGGAGCCGGTACAGGCAATACTACTGTAACCAGAACCCGAGCTGAAAGTTATAATCCAAATGGTGGAGCTGTATCTAGCACATCAGGTTCATCTGGTAGTTCAGCAGGCAGACCAACCCGATCATCAGACGCACCAAGTCAATCAAGACCAACCCGTAGTGATAACGATGCCCCTTCTAGACCAACCTATACCCCACCAACACAAAGTTCAAGTGGTAGTAGTGGTAGCGGCAATAGCGGTGGTAGCAGCAGCAGTGGTGGAAGCAGTGGCGGCGGTGGCGGCAGACCAACAAGAGGTGGTGGCAGATAATCTAAATAACTCAACACACAGATGAAAAGACTTATATTAATGTTCGTGGTAGCTATAGTAGCTACCACTAGCAATACTTACGCTCAATACGCGAGCGATGCCCTTCGTTTTTCTCAAACCAATTATGGAAGTACTGCCCGATTTAAAGGTCTGGGAGGCGCTCAAATTGGTGTAGGTGGAGACATGAGCTCATTAACCGGTAACCCTGCAGGATTAGGCCTGTTTACCAAATCAGAATTTAGCGTAACTCCAGAATTTGATTACAATGATTCTCAGGCAAGTTATCTGGGACAGAGTGGAAATACCACCAAAGGACAATTAAACGTCAACCAGATTGGGGCCGTGCTTTTTACTCCTGTATACAAACAGAAAGGGCAAGACACCAAAAAAGGACTTATTAGTGGTGTTTTTGGAATTGGTTATGCCCGCAATAACGATTATAGCATGGAATCGAATTATTTTGGCACTAACAATAAAACATCCATTGCTGATTATTTTGCTCAATTGGCGGGTAAAAGCACCCCAAATAATTTGGGGGATGGAAGTTTGGAGAGAATGGCCTATGACAATTATTTGATTAGCTACGATAATGTAGCTGGCAATTATTTCCCAGAAACTTTTGCAGATGCAACCACACCCAACCAGCAATATAAAAATGAAATAAGGTCTGGTTCAGTCTCTGAATTTAGTTTTTCTGGTGCTGCCAATATTTCGAACAAGATTTATTTAGGGTTAAGCGTTGGCTTAATTGATGTTAAATACAATAGCGACGCACAGTATACCGAAACGGGGAGAGCCAGAGAATATACTAGTGCTGGAGTGTTAACAGGAAATAACATCAATTATAACCTGAAATTTAACCAAAACCAAACCACCAGAGGATCGGGTGTAAATGGCAAGTTAGGAATAATTTTCAGACCTGTTGATAACCTTAGATTAGGGGCAACTGTACAAACTCCAACATGGTTCGTTATTGATGATAGTTATTCTGAAGGAATAGATAATACTGGAACCCTTAGAGGAACAAATGGTAACCAAACCTATGATTTTACCTATAAATTGCGTACGCCGTTAAAGGGTTCATTTGGGGCAAGCTATATTATCGCGGGTACCGCTATTATCTCGGCAGATATTGATTATATCGATTATTCAAATGCTAGGATAACAGCAAGCGCAGGTTTTGCCGATCCAACAACCATTAACAATACTAATACCTCTATTAGATCAAATTATCAAGGTGCAGTAAATTATAGAATAGGCGCAGAGTATAAAATTGATAAACTTAACCTTAGAGCAGGTTATGGAAACAATGGTAGTCCTTATAAAACGGATACCAATAATACTTTCGACACTAAAACCTATAGTGGCGGTATTGGATATAGGGTAAGCAACTATTATTTCGATCTAGCTTACCAACATTTACAGGTAAGCAATACTACTAGTCCGTACACTTTAAATAATTTAACCGAGCCAGTTGCATCAATAAAAAATGTTAAAGACAATTTTTTCCTAACGTTTGGATTAAGGTTCTAAGCATAGAACACAAAGCAGAAGAAAGCCCTAAAATTATTGTTTTAGGGCTTTCCTTTATAAACAGACTATAGACTATCGACTATGGACTATGGACTCTTCTACCTCTTTCCCACAATCACCTTTGTCATGGCATCCCAATTAAGGTAAACATTAGCCGCCCCTTTAATTTCTTCTGGACTGATGCTTTTAACAGTGTTGATATAAGTGGTATAATAATCATAGCTTAATCCTGCAAAATAGATGTTCTTAAATTTATCTGCATGTGAGAAAGCATTTTCTAAACTCCCCAATAGCGAGCCCAGCATATAATTACGTACCAGATCCAGCTCTTGCTCGCTTACCAAAGTGGTTTTAAGCAAATTAATTTCTTTTTCAATTTCTTGCATTGCGCTGTTACAAACCGTTGTTCCAACCTCTGTTGCGATAAAAAAATAACCAGCATCTTTTAGCGATGCCACGCCCGAGCCAATTCCATAAGTATATCCCTTATCTTCCCTAATGTTGTTCATTAATCTTGAGCCAAAATACCCTCCTAAAACACAATTCAAAATCTGTAATGAAGGAAAATCAGGATGTTTTCGGGTTATGCTTAAATTACCCATTCTTAATGCTGATTGTACTGCATCGGCTTTTTCGATATAAAGTTCACTTCCTGCAACTGGAGCAAAATCAAAATGATTAATGGTAGCAGCCTCATTGTTTTCCCAATTCTTTCCAAAAAACTGATTCAGCAGATCAAACTCGTTAGCACCAAATTTACCTGCTGCAATAATTGTACAGTTAGCTGGTGTAAAAGCCGCACTAAAATAGGTTACCAAATCATCCCTCTGGATTTGATCATAATCTTCAAGGGAAATATCAGACCCGTAAGCGGTATCTCCAAAAATGGAATTAGCAAAGGTTTTACGTGCCAGGAAGTCATTTTTTTGAAGGTTAACCCTTAGTTTCTGTTTTTGGTTCTGAATAAAAAGATCAAGTTCGTGTTGTGGAAAGGTACTTTCATTTAGAATTGACCAAACGATAGGTAGTACCGAAGCTAAATGTTTGTTTAAACTGTACAGCGTAACGGTAATTTGATCTGCAGCATATTCTGTTTGCAAAAATGCCCCATAATAATCTATCTGCTCGGCAATTTCTTTCGCAGATAGTTTTTTGGTTCCATTGTTTATAAGGTTGTTTACCGTGATGGCCTGTAATTGCTTGTTTGCATTCCAGTTTACGTTTTCAAAAATGAATTCTATCCGAACCAATTCCTGTTCTCCTGCATTTACAGTAAAAACCTTAATGCCATTGGTTAAATGTTGCGCTTTTGGGGCAATAAAATGGATTTGGTTCACCTGTCTAAACTCGGGGGCGATAGATCGATTAAGCATTGGCTAAATAATATAAAGTTGATGATTTTTCTTTTACAAAAGTGGTAGCAGCAGCATTCATAATCTGCTCAGCGGTAATTTGCAGATAGCTATCTATTTCAGTATTCAACAATTGTGCATCTCCAAGGAGTTCATAGTACGCTAAATTCATGGCTTTATCCAATAAGCTCATTTCGGCAAATACCATAATTGATTCTGACTTATGTTTCACTTTAGTAAGTTCAATCTCACTCACCAATGTTCGAGACATTTTATCCAGTTCTTTCCAAATAGCAGTTTCGGCCGCTGCCATCTCAATTCCTGCAACCAATTTACCTTCAACAATAAATAGGCCTTCGTCTATGCTGCTGGAGAGGTAGGCATTGATATCGCTAAACAATTGCTGCTCTTTTAGCAAGCTATTGTATAATCGGGATGATTGGCCCTGGGAAAGAATGTCTGACATCAGATCATAAACTTGATAGGTTGGATCCATGCGAGATGGCATTTTAAAAGCGATGTAAATGGCATTTAACGGTACATTAGCATTTACTGTAAGCTGTCTGGCCACTGTTTGCGGAAGCTCTTGGGGCAAATTCCTTGTATATTTTTCTCCTGATGGAATGGGTTCAAACCATTTTTCGGCCAATTTTTTAACCTCATCAGTTTTAATGTTACCACCAATTACCAAAATGGCGTTTAATGGATTGTAATGCTTTTTAAAAAATGCTTTTACATCTTCCATTTTCGCATTTTCAATCTGCGATAGATCCTGCCCTATAGTGGCCCATTGATAAGGGTGCGTTTGATAGGCCAATGGGCGTAATTTTAACCAAACATCGCCATATGGCTGACTGAGATAACGTTGTTTAAACTCTTCTATAACCACATTGCGTTGAGTTTCTAAGCTTTTTGCAGAAAAGGCCAAGCTTAACATGCGGTCGCTCTCTAACCAAAATGCGGTTTCTATGTTCTCTGCCGGTAAAGTGATATAATAATTGGTAATGTCGTTGCTGGTAAAAGCATTATTCTCTCCGCCCACACGCTGCAAAGGCTCATCGTAATTTGGAACATTGATTGAGCCTCCAAACATCAAATGCTCAAATAAATGTGCAAAACCTGTTCTTCCGCGCTCCTCATCCCGTGCACCAACGTCATATAAAATATTTAGAACCGCCATCGGTGTGGTTGGGTCTTCATGAACCAGAACCCTTAATCCGTTAGCGAGCGTAAAACGATTGAAATTTACCATTGTTATTTTTTAGAGCCGCTAAGATAGAAAAAGGTAAGATGGAAAATGGAAAATGGAAGATGAAAAATGCAAATTGAGGACGTAGGAAAGTCGAATAATTGTAATTTATTAATGAATGATATGTTTGTTGCCCGACCATTTTCCGTCATCCATCTTACATCATACATTTTTATTTATCTTTGCGTATGGATACCTCCGAACTATTACAACGTGCTTTAAATTTCGACTTTTTAACCAAGGAAGAGGGCGTTTTTTTATATCACAATGCCACGACATCAGAATTGGCATATGTAGCAAACGAACTGCGTAAGATCCAGGTACCCAGTGGTAAAGTTACCTGGCAGATAGACCGTAACGTAAATACCACCAATGTATGCATTGCTAACTGTAAATTCTGTAATTTCTTTCGTAGACCTGGTCATGATGAAAGCTACATTACGGATATCGAAACCTATAAAATAAAGATAGAAGAAACTTTTCGTTTGGGAGGCGACCAGCTTTTGTTACAAGGCGGGCATCATCCCGATTTGGGATTGAGCTTTTATGCCAATTTATTTAAAGAACTTAAAGAACTATATCCTGATTTAAAACTCCATGCCCTTGGTCCGCCAGAGATTGCCCATGTGGCTAAACTGGAAGGGATTTCGCATACGGAGGTGCTAAGGGAACTAAAAGCAAATGGTATGGATTCTTTACCAGGTGCGGGAGCAGAAATTTTGAACGACCGGGTACGCCGATTGATCTCTAAAGGAAAATGCGGGGGTCAAGAGTGGCTTGACGTTATGCGGGCTGCCCACCAATTGGATATTACCACCTCAGCAACCATGATGTTTGGGCATGTAGAGACCATTGAAGAACGATTTGAACATTTAGTATGGATTAGGGAGGTGCAGAGCGAAAAACCAACACATGCAAAAGGGTTCTTGGCGTTTATTCCTTGGCCTTTTCAGGATGATGGGACATTATTAAAACGATTGCGTGGCATTAGCAATAACGTTACGGGCGATGAGTATGTGAAAATGTTGGCGTTGAGCAGAATAATGCTACCCAATGTTAAAAATATTCAGGCAAGTTGGCTTACTGTAGGGAAGGCTGTAGCACAACTCTGCTTACATGCGGGAGCGAATGACTTTGGATCAATTATGATCGAAGAAAACGTGGTTTCGGCAGCTGGTGCTCCCCATCGCTTTACAGCAAAGGGTATCCAAGATGCGATAAGGGAAGCCGGATTTGAACCACAATTACGTGGGCAACAATATAACTACCGTGATTTACCTGCCCAATTAGAAGAACAGGTGATCACCTATTAGATTTACTCATCCGATCGATCAGTTAAGTCATCGGATGAGTGCCAATGATTTTATGGGGCCTCGCTCCTACACTGCCGAAATATAAATTCGGTGAGGTGAAAGTAACGAATGTTAAAGGTTATCCTCCTTATCAGGAATAGTTATTCATCGGATAACTTAAGTCATCCGATGAATAAAAAAGGGAAGAAAGCATAAAGCCCTCTTCCCCAAACTTAAACTATCAAAATTCAACTACAATTTAAAACCTGTTTTAATAAACTGATTGGCGATTGCCACAACTTCTGCTTTGGTTAAGGCTTCATCAAAAGATTCAGCAGCAATAGTTTGGGTAACATTAGTAAAGCCATTAATGCCCACAACATTTATTGTAGCTTGAGTGGTAGTATTTTCGCGTACATACGAAGCATCAACTTGGGGTACGCCTGTATCATTACCGTTTGCTGTATAGGCAATCCATGGTTTTAAACCAGATGCGCCAGTTACGTTTGCGGCAACCATTTGGCGTATATGCGAAGCATGTCTGCCCTCTACCGAGTGGATCTGCAATGCTGCAGTTAATACCGCATTTCCTTTTAGCACAGTTGCTTGACCTTTATAGGCTCTTACGCCGGTATCTTCAAAAGCTAAGGCCACTTTTAAGAAAGTTTGGTAATTAGTGAATACGTCAGCGAAAGTGCCTCCAGCGGTAAAATCAAAATTAGCCTCAACTAAATCTGTTCTATTTGCACCAGCACCCTTTAGCGTGGCTACGTGTGATGCTTCGTGTCCCCTAATGGTTGCGATTGCTCCTGTAGCCGCGCCAGCTGGAATTAAACCAGTTGTATTAAGCGCTTTATTATAAAAATTATATTCTAAAAACTCTAATGATAATGCAAAATTCAATACATCAGTGATAGCTGCTGGAGTACTTTGTCCGTATGCTTTTTGAAAAACTGAACCTAATGCCAATGGTAGAGAAGCTAACGCAACTTTTTTACCCATGTTAAAAAAGTCTTTCATTGCCGCTCTTCTCGGGTTTAATCTTTCATAGATCTCACCGTCTACTTTTTCTATTTCGTCTAATATGTTTACGATATTCATGATTTCTAATTTTAAAGATTAAAGATTAATAACACTAATTGGTGTAGTTATATATTTGCTAGCCATTGCTAAAACTTTATCAGGAGTTAAAGCTCCATCTAAACCGGCAGCTGCATTTGCACCAAGGCCATTAGCAGCAAGCTCGCTTAAATCAGCAAACGAGCCATTTGAAATCACATCACGGATATAGGCCGCGTGGCGTGCTTCTACAGAAACAATCTGACCCGCGATAACTATATAAGCATCAGTTTTTAAGCGAACACCTGCACCATTGTATGCAGCAACACCTAAATCTTCAAAAGATTTTGCGGCTGCTAAAACACTTGTACGATCACTAAAATTAATTGAAGAGAAATCTACCGCGAGACTTCCTATGGCTGCTGTTCCCAATGCATTTTTAAAAAATTCGCGGTGGGCAACCTCATGATAGGTAATGTCAGTAAAGAATGCTTTTTCTCCCGCCGTGAAGGTTGTTGGGAATGCACTAGCCACTTTAAGGTAAAACGCAGCTTCTAATTGCTCTAAAGCATAAGCATAATTTAAAACGCCAAAGTCGTCTTTAAAATCTAATGTTGCACCATTAAAAGCTGGCGCGCTCCTATCTTTTCTACAACCTGCGGCGGTTAGTGCTACAACGGCTGCCCCAGCACCAGCATATTGTAAGAAAGAACGGCGCTGTAATCTCGCTCCCAAAATGCTTTCGTCTATAAGCACATCCTGGTTTTGTTCGTTTAAATTTTCCATAAGAAATGATTTTAATTTAAGGTTAGTTTAAGGTATTGTTACTTCATCTACGAGGCTATTTCGATTTCGGTTTTTGTTTCCAAATAAATTTTCTATTACCTCCAATTTTTGATAAATTGAGCCACATAAAAATCCTATGCTGTGCTAAACGCAATAATTGTTGATGATGAAGAGTTTGCCCGTTCATCGCTATATTTTCTCTTGCAAGAAAATTGCGACAACGTAAACATTATTGGTATAGCAAAATCTGTGAACGATGCTCGTGCACTTTTAAGCATACACAGTGTAGATCTGATATTCTTGGATATTGCAATGCCAGGCGAAAATGGTTTCGAACTGATCCCTCAGGTGCAAGCTGCCAATGCAACTATTATTTTTACAACAGCTTATGATCAGTATGCCCTTAAGGCAATCAAAGCAAATGCACTTGATTACCTCTTAAAGCCAATAGATATAGAGGAACTAAAAGAAGCCGTAGATAAAGCCGATAAATACATTAAATTAAACAAGAGCAAAAACAATAGGAACGAAAGCCTTAAAAATTTAGCTGATGATCTAAACGATAAAGCTACGATCAAGAAAATAACGCTTCCTAGTGGACAAGGATACCGCTTAGTTGACATTGACGATATTATCCATATCGAAGCGGATAGTAACTACTCTGTTTTTCATTTAGTTAACCTCGAGAAAATTGCGATTTCTAAAATCTTGAAAGATTATGAAGAAATATTACCTGAAAACAGATTTGTACGCATCCATAAATCAAGTATCGTAAATCTCAAATATGTAAAAGAGTACAATTCCAAAAATGGCTTGCAGGTAATATTAAACAATGGAGAGGCAATTACCGTTTCTAGAAGGAGAACGAGCGATTTTTTCGAAAAGATTAAAACCTATACCAATTTACAAAGTGAGAATTAACTATCTATATCTATTATTTTGGTTGTCATCCCTAACTTTACCGGTTGCATTAAAAAGTGTCGCGCAAACTGCATATTTACCCCATTACACCACAAAAAATGGATTGCCAAGCAACAATTGTTACTACACGCTTCAAGATAAAAAAGGCTATATCTGGGTTGCTACAGATGCAGGCGTAAGCAGGTTTGATGGGACGATGTTCGAAAACTTTTCTGTAGACGATGGTTTGCCAGATAATCAGGTATTACAGCTTAGGGAAGATAGCAAGGGCAGAATTTGGTTTCTGTCGCTAAATGGGCAGTTAAGTTACTTTTACAATGGCAAAGTTTATAATCCAAGTAACGATAGCCAGTTAAAGCAACTTAATTTTAATGCCGTAATTGTATCCTTCTTTGAAGATAGTAAAGGCAGAATATGGTTTGGCACCAATAAGAATAGTATTGGGGTCTGGGATGGAAAATCATTGATCAAATATAGCTCGCCCATTATTGGAAAGCAATATGCCAATGCCTATATCCAGGAAGACAAACAGGGTAACATTTGGGCCTACAGTACAACGGCCGTATTTTTATACATCAAAAGTAATTTTGTTCTAATAGAGGATAAATATTTACCGTTATCGTACAAAACTTTAATCAATAGGAAAGATAAATCTACCTATTTCTTAAGCAGTGAAGGCCTGAATATCAAAACTGGTGCCTTTACCACATTGGTTTTGAAAATTAGCAAAGATCTATTGAGCAATAGCCCTGGTTATATCTATGTAGATAATAATCAGCTTTGGTTAAGCAATAATAGCGGCGTATATGTGATTGATTTTAACGGGAAAGTTAAACAATTGTTAAAGGATATAGATGTAAATCAGGTTATAAAAGACACCAATCAGAATATCTGGTTTACCACCAAGAATGGCATTTATAGACTACCGGATTCCAAAGAGCGCTTATATATTTTTAACAAGGATAACGGGCTAGGATCTAATGTGGTTAAAAGTATCGTCAAAGATGAATCAGAGAGACTTTGGCTTGGATTGGATCGTAACATCAATCTTCTTAACCTACACGATAAGAAAACTAAGGAGGTTATAATTCCGGACAGAAAAAAGTACAATATCATAAAGCAATTGGTGTTAGACAGGAAAAACCAGCGTGTGTATTTTGCATCTGATTATGGGGTTGGATCGCTCTCTGCTAATTACCCCATCCAATCGGGCATCACCTATCTAAAAGAAGCGAATAATTCTGTTTTTGTCGTAAAGAATTTCAGCATAGACACCAGTAGTAAATTAGCCCTAGCGCTATCTTCAGGTGTGGTGATTATTAATGATAGGGTTAAAAAGTTTGAGTTTTCTTCGTTAGACTACAAAGAAAAAGAAAGCTACTTTAAGGATAGGTCTTATAGTGTCTATTTTGATCATAACCAAAACCTTTGGCTTGCCAATATTTATGGATTATCCGAGTTTGTTAATGGCCAGCTCCATAAGCATTACGAAAAAGCACCTTTATTAACCAAAAGGATAAATGACATAAAGCAATTGCCCAATGGGTTAATGGCACTAGCCACTGATGGTTATGGAATCCTGATTTTCAGCAAAGATAAACTGGTGCAACAAATCAGCATCAAGCAGGGGCTAAACAACAATATTATTAATAGGCTATTTGTTAAGGGCAATTACTTATGGGCCATTAGCAATACGGGGGTTAATAGAATAGAAACAACCAACAATAAGTTTACGATCAACTCTTTTGATTATGCCAACGAACTTTTGTCTGATGACCTAAATGATCTGTACATTGATAAGGACACGGCCTATTTTGCAACCAATAACGGGCTCGTTTATTTTGCGCATAATCAAATATCACAATCTATTAAAGCCCCCAAAATTTATATTTCTTCGGTCATCAGCAATAAACAGGTTTTAGATTTAAGTTCATCAAATTTCGTCCTCAAAGCCAACGAACGGAATATCATCTTTAACTATAGCGCAATTGATTTTAAAAATCGTAAAATAGTATATAGGTATCGATTAAAAGACGACGAAAATTGGTCGGAAACCAAAAATCGAAGGCTTGAGCTTTCATCGCTCGAACCAGGTAGCTATTGTTTTGAGGTGAGCGCTAAAAGTCAGAACAGCCAATGGAGCACGCCTGCAAAAATTAATTTTGTACTCGAAAAGCACTTCTGGCAAACCTGGTGGTTTTTAATTATGATGCTGGCTATTGGCGCTTACCTATTATATATTATTACTGTCCGTATTACTAAAAGGCAAAAAAATAAAGAACAAGAACAGTTATTGCTTAAAAATAAAATTCTAATGCTAGAACAACAGGCTCTACAGGCGATGATGAACCCACATTTTGTATTTAACGTAATGAATTCTATACAGCATTACATCAATACACAAAATACATCATCGGCCAATAAGGTGCTAACGGGTTTCGCAAAGCTGATTAGAAAGAATCTAGAAATCTGTACAAAAAGCTATATTAATTTGGAAGAAGAAATAGATTACCTTAATCTTTATTTAAACCTCGAAAAAAACAGGTTTGGAGAAAAATTTATTTATCACATTCACATAGACAAGGAAATAGATAAAGAGGAAACCCTAATTCCATCGATGTTATTACAACCTTATATAGAAAACGCTATCTGGCATGGCATTATGCCGATAGAAGAAGGAGGAATTCTAGAGATCAATATCATTCAAAAAGATGAAGATTACCTATGGATAAAAATTATTGATAACGGTGTAGGGATAAAGAATTCATTAACCAATAAAAAAAGCGGACACCAGAGCAAAGGGATGAATCTTACGCAAGAAAGGATTAATTTATTGAATAGAATTGAAGCAAAACCAATACAACTGTTTGTAGAACAGAACGGAAATAGTGGAACAACGGTCACAATTTTAGTCCCTTTAAATTAATTTTTACCGTTTACTCAATTATTACTACCACTTACTAAATATCATACCTATCATCAGTCCATTAGCATTAAACTTGTTATAAGATATTAAACAAACATTTATTGTTTGACAGAACGTTCTTATAGGATTGACAAAAGATATTTTTTAACCTAACCTAAAACTATATCTCAATTCAGGTTTCATTTGTGTGTTAAAAGCGTCCCAATAATATTGAGACGCTTTTTTTTTGGTAAAAATTTTAAAAAAAAGTTTTAGAAAAAATCTTTTTATTCTAATTTTGGTATTAATAAACAATCTTTATAACGGGTTCTTTCTATTCGAAGAATTTTTGTAATTTAGAGTATCGTTTAAACTTTCCTACTATTAATTTTTGTGTTATGAAATCGCCAAAAAAACCGACCCAGAAAAACCCAGTAAGCAAGCCGCTATCAAAAAAAGAATCTGATGAGGATGAAGACGATGATATCCAAGACGAAGAAACCTTAGACGAGGACGAAGTAGATGACTTCGATGTGCCATTGGATGACTTAGATACTTTCGAAAGTTTTGATGACGATGATGACGATGAAGATGATAGATATTAATCGAATTACATACAAATGAATATAAAAAAGCATCCTTTTATAGGGTGCTTTTTATTTTAATATATCCCCTAAATGAATATTTTTCCTGTTGAAAGCAGAGCAAGCAAAAGAGATTTTTTAAACGTTGTACAACTCATCTATTCGGGAGATCGTAACTGGATCCGGCCGCTAGATCAGGATATTGAGAAGGTTTTTGATCCAGAAAAGAATGCTTTTTTTAAACATGGCGAATGCACAAGGTGGATATTAAATGACGATAGCGGGAAAACCATTGGTCGCGTAGCTGCCTTTGTGAACGAAAAAAAAGCCTATACGTATGCTCTTCCTACAGGAGGAATGGGGTTTTTCGAATGTATTAATAACAAGGATGCTGCATTTTTATTATTTGATACCGCCAAGAACTGGCTACTTTCTAAAGGAATGAAGGCTATGGAAGGACCCATTAACTTCGGAGAAAATGATACCTTTTGGGGATTGTTGGTCGAAGGTTTTACCCCTCCCTCTTATGGTATGAACTACCATCTACCGTATTATCATCAGTTATTTACTGATTATGGTTTTGAAACGGCCTATGAACAGTTAACTAATCATATTGACATTACCATCCCCTTTCCTGCCAGGTTTACAAAGATAGCAAACTGGGTGGCAGCTAAACCTGATTATACTTTCGAACACTTTAAAAAAAGCAACGCTGATAAGTACATCAACGATCTTATGGAGATCTATAATGACGGATGGCAGGATTTTGAGAATTTTGTTCCCATAAAAAAAGAAACACTGAAAGAAAGTTTCAGGCAAATGGAAGTGATCATGGACGAAAATCTCATTTTATTTGCCTACGCCAATGGAGAACCTGCGTCATTTGTGGTTGTTATCCCGGATGCAAACCAAATGATAAAAGGCCTGAACGGGAAGTTAGGGATAATAGAAAAGCTTAAATTCGCCTATAAACGATGGATTGGTGTAAAAAGAATGCGCGCTATTGTAATGGGAACTAAAACTTCGTTCCAAAAACTGGGATTAGAATCTGCCCTATTTATAAAATTGGGAGAATATGTGCTTCCAAAAAACCAGTATGTAGAACTAGAGCTTTCTTGGGTTGGAGATTTTAATGATAAGATGATCGCCATTCATCAAGCCACAGGCGCAACTTTTGGTAAGAGACATTTAACAATGAGGAAGAGTTTTTAATAATTATTCTATTTAGGCTCAATTTATTTTCTATTCCCCTTTAAAGCCTTTACCACGTTGCAAATAATTTAATCTGATAGCTTACACTACTATCTGTGTTCATCACTCTTATCTGTGGTTCCTGCAATTTATCTTTAACTATACACCTTAGTTGCATAAATAAATCACGAAAATAAATCAGCCACAGATTAAAGCTGATTAATTAATCTTAAATCTGTGGCCATAAATTTAGGTCTTACTGCAAGCAGGTTGAAAATTTAGGGGATAATTGCTAACTTTACTGACCTTACATTTTCATTCTAATGAATTTATCTCCACTTCAAGCAATTTCCCCAGTTGATGGTCGCTATAGAAAAACTACTTCAAAACTTGCCGACTATTTTTCTGAATCTGCACTGATTAAATTTAGGATATTTATAGAAATCGAATATTTTATTGCCCTTTGTGAAGCGAAAATTCCTGGATTAGAGGGTTTTGATCAAAATCTCTACCCAAAATTGAAAAACATCTATCAAAATTTCAATGATTCGGATGCACAACAGGTAAAAGACACGGAGAGTATTACCAATCATGACGTTAAAGCTGTCGAATATTTTATCAAAACCAAGTTTGACGAACTTAATCTTCAACCATACAAAGAATTCATTCATTTTGGATTAACATCTCAAGACATAAACAACACTGCAATACCACTTTCATTTAAACAAGCATTAACCGAAAGTTACTATCCAGCTATTGAAGAGTTAATCGAAAAAATTAATTCCCTAGCAAAAGAATGGGCAGATGTTCCTTTGTTGGCTCATACACATGGTCAGCCTGCTTCACCTACCAAATTGGGAAAAGAGTTCATGGTATTTGCTGAGCGGTTAAATATTCAGTTGCAGACCTTAAAAAATATTCCTAACAGCGCAAAATTTGGGGGTGCAACAGGAAATTTCAATGCCCATCATATTGCTTATCCTAGTGTAAACTGGGTTGATTTTTCAAACAACTTTGTAAATCAGGTATTGGGTTTAAGCAGGGCACAATATACCACTCAAATAGAGCATTACGATCAATTTGCAGCACAATGTGATGCCTTAAAACGGATTAACACTATTATCATAGACCTTGACCGGGATATATGGTCGTATATTTCAAAGAATTACTTTAAACAAAAAATTAAAGAGGGAGAGGTTGGTTCATCGGCCATGCCACACAAAGTAAATCCAATAGATTTTGAAAATGCAGAAGGAAACGCGGGAATTGCCAATGCATTATTTGAGTTTTTTGCTGCAAAGCTACCTATATCTCGACTTCAAAGAGACTTAACAGACTCTACCGTTCTTCGCAATATTGGCGTGCCAATGGCACATACACTAATCTGCATTAGTTCTACATTAAAAGGTCTGCATAAAATTATCCTAAATAATGAAGCAATCGCTGCTGATTTAGAAAACAACTGGGCTGTAGTTGCCGAAGCTATTCAAACCGTTTTAAGAAGAGAGGCCTACCCCAATCCATACGAAGCATTAAAAGCTTTAACCAGAACCAATCAAAAAATTACAGCACAAACTATGGCGGTATTTATTGATGAACTCGATGTGAACGACACCATTAAAGCAGAATTAAAGCAGATTACACCCTTTAATTATACGGGGGTGTTTTAGCGCTAGGCGCATGGCGATAAGCGTATGAAAACGCTATGCGCTCTCCAAAAAGCGCTCCAACATATGACCTAAATCAGACGGTAGATGAAGTTTGAATTAATTATTTTTGTAGTATAAAATTAAAGTCATGACTATTAACGTATATACTGAGCAAACGCCGAATCCTGCTACCATGAAGTTTATGGTTAATAAACTTTTGATTAACGGTAGTGAAGATTTTGCAACAAGGGAAAGTGCAGAAAATTCGCCTTTTGCTAAAGAGTTGTTCAAATTTAACTTTGTAAGTGGTGTATTTTTTGCGAGTAACTTTGTAACCATCACAAAAACAGAGGATGCCGAGTGGCCTGATATAGAAGCTATTTTAAAGGAGTTTGTTAAAGGTGCGGTTGAATCAGAACTTAAAATTAAAGATAATACCTCAGAAGAAATTCCAGCTTTCGAAGGTTCTGACCTAGAAATCAAAATCCAACAGATCTTACATGATTATGTGCGCCCCGCTGTTGAGCAAGATGGTGGTGCGATTAGCTATAAATCTTTTGATGAAGGTATAGTAACCGTAGAGTTAAGAGGTTCATGTAGTGGCTGTCCGTCTTCTACAATAACCCTTAAATCAGGGATCCAAAACTTATTACAACGCATGGTACCAGAGGTGAAAGAAGTGATTTCTGAAGCTTTGTAGGCGATATTTCATCGGATGGCTTGAAGCTAGAACTCATCGGATGACCTGAAGCTAGAACTCATCGGATGACCTGAAGCTAGAACTCATCGGATGACTTTCAGTCATCCGATGAGTTGCTAAAAATACTTTTTAATCGTATCCAAAATTTCATCGGTAACCAAGCCATTGGTTGCCAGGATTTCTCTTTTTTCGATAAAATCATCACCACCACTAAAGTTCATTACTTTTCCTCCGGCCTGTTGGACCAAGTAGGCACCTGCAGCTATATCATATGAGTTGAGGTTATATTCGAAATAGGCCTCGAATCGGCCGCAGGCCACATACGCCAAATCTACTGCCGCCGAACCAATTCTTCTTAAGCCATGGCATTTTTGCATCATTTCGGTGAAAAGTTGGATGTACTGCTGCTGTTTTTCGAATTGGTAATAAGGAAATCCAGTGGCCAGTAAACTTTGGGACAGATTAACAGCTTTTGAAACCTTGATTTCCTTGTTGTTCAAATAAGCGGCGCCACCTTTATATGTATAAAACATCTCCCCTCTATTAATTTCGTAAACCACACCAATAACTGGTTTATCATCCTCATATAGGGCAATACTTACAGAATAGGTAGGGATTCCATGAATAAAATTTGTAGTGCCATCTAACGGATCGATAATCCAGGTATAGGTTTTTCCTAAGATATTTTCGGTTTCTTCCTCAGTAATAAAGCCAGCTTCAGGCAATAACTTGGATAAATTTTTAACCAGTTGCTTTTCCGCATTTTTATCCACGTAAGAAACAAGATCATTTAAGCCTTTATATTCTATAGACTTTACTTCAAAGGACATAGCTTCCTTACGGATAAAATTACCCGTTAATCGGGTCACCGCCACTACTTTCGCACATAACAACTCGTAATTCATCTCAATTATCTTATTTCCTTATAGTAAAAGTAATCCTACAATCCTTTTATCTTACAATCTTTTATTCTTAGAATCCTTTAATCCTAGTCTTCTTAGCGCTCCTAGTCCTCCTAGTAATTTGCTAATTTTTCCTTGTTCTTAATTGAATAGGCCACCAAACACCATCCTCCAAAAAAGAGTATTGCCGAAATCAGCTCGGCTTGTGTAAAGGAAAATCCACCAATTGTACCCAATTTACTATTAACCCTAATCAGTTCAATACAAAAACGTTCTATGCCATTTAAAATCATGTAGATCCCGAACATCACGCCGGGGATATTTATGCGTTTGCGGATTTTCCATAGTACTAAGAACAGAATGAAGGCCAAGATCACCTCATAAATAGGGGTTGGATAAACCGGCTGGCTTAACTCGTTGCAATATTTGCCCACACAATTTGCAATTCTATTACCTGCATCCTCAGTGGCAACATTATTAGGATAGGTATAAGCCCACAACCAATCTGGCAACCAGGTAAAGGGCTTCGGATTTAAATTAGGTATTCCCCAATCTCCATCACCTGCTAGATGACATCCTATCCTACCCACACTATAGGCTAACATCATACCGGGCCCACCCACATCTAGCATATGCAAAATCTTAATTCCATTTTTATGGGCGATATATAACACAGCAGCACCCCCACAAATCAGTCCGCCATAAAAAGTTAAACCAGTAAAGGCAAATAAACCCCCTAGAGGATCTTTTACGAACGTATCCCAATGTTCTAGATTATCAAATATCTTAGCCCCTAAAAAGCCCCAAATAGCTGCCCATACCACCAAACTACTCATGATTTCGTAGGGATGAACAGTAACTTGAACTTGTTTTGGCTTAGGTAATTTTTGTTTATTCTTATCGTAATAGCTCCAATAGGCAAACCCTGCAGCAAAGATAATCCCTGCAAATAGGTTTCCTTTAGACGAAAGCAAAACCCCTTGTTGATCATCTACAAAAGCGTAGTAGTTAAGGGCCACGTACACCAATTTATACCCGATAAGAAAACCGAAAAATGCATTAGAAACCAACTCCAATACTGATATCGGCTCGCCTATGGTGATCATTCTTTTGGTAGGATGAAGAAGGCCCAGTGCCTCTTTGCGCTTTAGTTCTTTTGTAAATGCCCAATAGGCTGCTACAAAAGCAAGTGCAACAAAAACACCGAAAGTATTAAAAGGAAGAGGTATTTTGATACCAAAAAGGTACTCAAGAAAGTGCGAAACGGTTGGAAACATACAAGAATTTGTTTTGACGAAGATAGGAAAGATTTTAATTAACTAATATGCTAATTAGCTAATTTATAGGCTTGCCTTCCTAATAATTTCCACTCTCCACTTTGTTTTTGCCAGACCAATAAAATCCCTAAATGTACTTCTCCAGGTTTGCCTCCATCATTGGTTTTGGCATGTAGTTCGTGCCTAACCAGTGCGGTTTTCCCTGTAATAGTTAAGGTTTGATTTTTTAGTTCAATGGTTACGAAATCTGATTTTCCACTAGCAATGGATTCTACAAAAGCTGCTTTATCTTCTAGTTTACCACTGCTATGCCCATAACTCAAGTTGGTAGCGGCAATGTTTTCTAAAGCTGTTCTATCCCCGCTTATCATCGCTGATCGCATTTTTTCTACAGCTGCCCATACCTCTTTTTCGGCTTTTGTTTGCGCTTTAACCATAAGTTGGGTTATTGATAACAAGAGAAATAAACTAATTTTTTTCATCATTTTATGTTTAGTCGAATGGATGAACAAGATAAGATTTACAATTGGACTTTTTATAAAAGAAAACACCGATTAAGATGATTTTGGGCCTGTATAATCCTCTTCAACCTGTGGTAAAAAATTTCGCCCTACAACCTCTTACATCCCCTATCTTATTCTTACCCAATCAAAATCTGCGTAGCCTGAATCGTTTGTTTGTTGATCCCTTACACAGAATATGCCTACTTTTGCGCCAATCCATTTTCCCGGTTCTGCCACAAAATCTTCCTTAACATTGATAAAATTATTGCCGTCTAAACTATAACTAAACTGACAAACCGCCCCACTTGAAATTGTTACTCGCAAATATATTTCCTTTTGAGAAATTTTCGTTAATAACTCCTCCTTTTCCCTAGTGCCTTTATCTGCATTTTTACAGGTTGAATACGCTATATAAACGCCATCTTTTTTACTTTTTACCGCAATAGTTGCATAGCTCAGTCCAGCAATAATCAGCCCTGCTTTTTCATTCTCCAATTTTAGATTTGGGGTAAAAGTTAACTTAGTGGTTGCGCTAAATTTCTCCGTAGGAAACTTTTGCAGTAATAAATTAGGGACATCCCAGTAATTTTTAGCACTATCAGGCATTTTTACTGAGTACAACCTTAGAGTACCATTTGCGGGGTTTAAAAAAGACCAAGTTTCGTTTGGATTTGCTTGCCACTGCCACTGCAAACCTACTATTTTACTGTTAAATTCATCACCTGCTGCCGGAGATGCAAGGGCTGTGGCTTTCGGTACTTGTGGTTTTTTATAAATTAAAACTGGTTCTCCTGTACCATCCCCATCTGCATCCACTCCGATAACTGGCCAATTGTTAATCCATTTCATGGGCTGTAAATGCACGACCCTACCGTATGCACCCTTATCCTGAAAATGCAAAAACCAATTTTCGCCCTGAGCAGTATTTACCCATGCGCCCTGATGGGGGCCATTTATGCTAGATTTTCCTTGATCCATTACTACTTTCCTTTCGTAGGGTCCGTACACGTTTTTAGAGCGCAATACCAGTTGCCATCCTGTTGAAACCCCTCCAGCGGGTGCGAAAATGTAGTAAAATCCATTTCGTTTATAAAATTTAGGTCCTTCTATGGTTGGATCCAATTCATGTCCATCGTATACCAGTTTTCCTTCATCGATAATCTTATCTCCAACGGGATTCATCTTTTTAACAACTATAACGCTTTTTATTCCTGCTCTACTTCCTGCATATGCATGTACAAGATAAGCCCTACCGTCGTCGTCCCATAGTGGGCAAGGATCTATCAATCCTTTTCCGGCTTCAACTAGGATCGGTTCAGACCAATCGCCTGCCGGGTTTTTCGTTTTGGTAAGATAAATTCCGAAATCAGGATCGGGATAATAGATATAAAATTCGTTGTTATGAAAACGAATTGCCGGGGCCCAAACCCCATTTCCGTGTTGCGTTTTGGAAAAATGTTCAAATGGTGGCTGTTTTTTTAAGGCATGGCCGATAATGTTCCAATTTACGAGGTCTTTTGAGTGTAAAATAGGCAAACCTGGAACAGCATCAAAACTTGAAGAAACGAGGTAAAAATCATCTCCAACCCGTATCACATCAGGATCTGAATAATCGGCATCGATTACCGGATTTTTGTATTTTCCATTGCCTAAATCGGGCTGCCATACTCCAGAAACTTGGGCAAAAACAGCAGTTGATGCAAAGAAAAATAAAATGAAGAATTTAATTTTCATGAGTTAGTATTCATTATTTGGAAGGGATCCAACTTATGTTGCCTCTAAATATATTTTCCAAGGTATATTGCTTGGCCTCTTTTTTGGTTAATTGTTTGGACCATTCCACTCTACTATCTTTTACAAAACCTGGGCCCCTTGATCCATATTCTGCATAAAAAGTTGTTTTATGGTTTTCATTCTGGTTCCATACATGCCATCCCTCTGGTAAAATATGGCTGCCCATTTCAGTATTTATCCAAACTGTTTTGGCATAAGGTCTCCATGGTCTGCCGAGATATACTTTTTGAGCGGTCGCATCAGCAATTAACTTACAGTTTAAAAAGACAAAACCATAGGGCTGTGCCTGCGTAGTTGAAGCGGCAGTAATGTAAGAATTCTTTTTACTTTGAATTACGCAATGTTCAAAGACTACGGTTGCAGCACCAAAAATAAAATCGGTTGTACCTTCAATGTAACAATCAACATAATATTGCCGGCTGGTATCGGCTGATGGAAATAAAGTATCCTGATTACCTACTATTCTGCAATTTTTGATCACCACCCTATCAGCGGTAACGTGTAGCGCAACCGCTTGGCCAACTGCTCCTGCGGCATTTTCGAAAGTTAAATTCTCCGACCTAAAATCATTTCCCTGTATTAGCGCAGTATAGGAAGTGTAGGTATTAATTCCGTTTTTTCCCGAATAATCATCATAAGTGATGATAGTTTGGTTTTTATCTTCTCCAATTAAAGAAATTCGTGATTTTTGTGCCGGAACAACTAGCTTCTCCTTATACACTCCATTTTTAATGTAGATAGGCACCTGTACTTCCGACCAATCCCTCACTGCATTTACCGCTTCTTGAATTGTTTTAAAATCCCCGCTTCCATCTTTTGCAACTGTAAAAGAGGTTGGAAAAGTTTGTACTTGTGCAACAGCAGCAAATGTTATGAAGGTTAAAAAAAAAGCAAAGATTAATTTCATATTTCAGTTGTTTGTGGGAATGGGAAATAAGTAGTAGCTAGCAGTATTCACGCCCTATTTTCTATTTTCTATTCCCTCTCTCGGATTCCAGTCTTTAAAAATTTTATCCAAGGTATATTCTTGTACGGTTATATCACTGAGCTGATGCGACCAGCTAGCCCGTGCATTTGGATTTGCCCCAGGGCCAACGTTTTTATATTCGGCATAATATGCTGTTTTTTCATTGCTTTCTTTGCCCCAATTGTCCCATCCAGCAGCTTTAATCATCTTACCTAAGTTGCAATTGATAAATACGGCTTTACTGTAGGGGCGCCATGGTCTGCCTAAGAAATATGAATTCTCTGGTGCGTCTCCCCCTATCTTGCAGTTAATAAACACATAACCATACTTAGTGGTGTCGGGGGTTGATGCAGCAGTTATATAGCCCCCTTTTTTACAAAAAATCTCACAGTCTTCAAATACCGCTGTTGATGAGCCAAAGATAAAATCGACAGTTCCTTCGATATAGCATTTATAATAATATTGGCGACTTGCGTAGCCGTAAGTATATAGCGTATCCTGAAAGCCTAACATCCGGCAGTTTATAAACTTGGCTTTATCGCCAGCTACAAATAGTGCTACCGCTTGTCCAACTGGTCCAGATGTATTTTGAAAAGTGATATTCTCTGCGATAAATTGAGTACCATAGATGTAGCAACTAGATGAACCCGAGGTACCTTTATCCTCACCATAGACATTTTTCTTCTGGGCCCAATCATCATAACTCAAAATTGTTTTATCAACGCTTTCACCTATTATCTTAACTAAAGATTTAGAGTGCGAAAGATTTAATTTCTCTTTATAGGTTCCATTTTTTATAAAAATAGTGGTGGTAACTTTTCTAAAATCAGGTACAGCATTAAACGCTTCTTGTACGGTCTTGTAATTACCAGAGCCATCTTGAGCTACAATGATGTTGTAAGGCGATTGGCGTTTGGCGTTGAGCGTTTGAGGAAACAACATTCCAACAATCGAACAATAAAACAATATCAACAATGTAGCTTTCTTCATAGTTATAACTTTTGCATGGCATTAAAAACCAATTGCGCCACTGCAGTAGCACCTGCCTTTTGGAAATGGGTGTTGTCTTTTTGACCATCTGGATATCCAGGGTACAATCCTTTTTCAAAGTTCATGAAATACTTAGATGTTACTTGTTCTTGACCTATCGTTGTAAATTCATCAATAGAAAGTTGTGTAAGGTCAATCAATTTAACATTTAGTTCTTTTGCCACTTCCTTTACGGCATTGGGGTATTCGCCGTGTACATTGCTTAATCTTCCATCCTTCCAGGGGTAATTTCTGTTTACGGGTGTAATTAAAATAGGTATGGCCCCCTTTTCCCTAGCCTGATTTACGTATAGCCGTAAAAATTCTTTGTATCCAGTTAGATTAACGTATCGTTCTGGTTTATCAACCGCAGCATCGTTATGTCCGAATTGGATCATTACAATATCATTCTTTTTTAGATCCTTAAAGATGGCTGCCCAGCGTCCTTCTTCAAAAAAGGTACGAGTGCTTCTTCCGCCTCTGGCTTTATCTAAAACCAATACGCTATCGGTTTTAATTAGATTTTTAACTTTTATGAGACTATCTTTCCTGAAGAATTGTTGGAAAACCTGGCCCCATCCATTTAAAGGAAATTTCTTTTCCATATAGCCAGAATCCAATGTATAGTCGGCCATTGTTGAATCCCCTACTAAATAGATGCAAGTTGGACTTTTAGTTGGTTTGAACGCAACTAGTGTTAAGGTTAATAATAGGCAGGTTATCTTTAGTAATTTCATTGTACAACTAAGTGTTTTGCTAATCCAATTTTTGTTTCCCTAATCCCTTCAACCACCAAACCAGCAACAACTTTTGCTCCTTCTGGGTTTAAATGGGTATTATCTTTTTTTCCTTTAGGATAATTTACGTGACCTGAATCTACGTAATTAAAGAATTTTGTTGATGCTTCATCTCCGAGACCAACTAACAATTTTTCTGTTTTACGCTGCATATCAATTAATGGAATATGCAATGAATCCGCTAATTTCCTAACCACATCGGGATAACCCATATGAGTGTCCCTAAAAACCCCATCTTTGAAGCTGTGCCTTGCGATTGGGGTTAATAAAATCGGGAAAGCGCTTTTGGCTTGGGTTTCTTTAATATATTTAATCAGATTGGTCTTATATTCTGCTAATGAAGTGCCAATGGCTGGATTGTCAATTTTTTCATCGTTATGTCCGAATTCTATTAGCACATAATCGCCCGCTTTTAACGTGGTTAAGATGTCGTCCCATCTTTTTTCGTTAATAAATGACTTGGTACTTCTACCATTCAGTGCACGATTATCAACTTTTACATCCTGATTAAAAAAATTAGCTAATTCCATACCCCATCCGGTTTCTGGAAAGGCTTTCGGCTGTTTGTTAGCAGCAGTGGAGTCTCCTATAATGTAAACTGTGATCAGCTGATTTTTTAACATCGTAAAAGACATGAGTGTTAAAAAGCAAAGAAAGGGAAGATACTTTAATTTCATCCTATAAATTTAAGCAAAAAAAAGACGGGGTTTTAAGCCCCATCTTTTTAAGAATTTTTATGCTATTAATAAGCCCAACGGGGATCTCCAATAGCTATACTGGTATTACTTGCGGTCCTTAAAGGCGAACCTACAGGCAATTGGAATGTAGTGGTAGCAGCTGTCCAACCTAAATCAATCGCATAGTTAGATGTTAATGTAACCGTAGCCGGGAAAGTAAGTGGAGTTGTACCCGTTCCATATAAACCAAACATATCGGTATAAGAAATTGTAGTGGTTACTCCTGCTCCTGTTGATCTTAAGGCAGCAGCTTGTATCGTTCCTGATTTAGGCGTATTTGCTACAATACTGTTTGTTAACGTAAAATTAACTGGATTTGCATTGGCATCTAATAGTGCATACTTACTATTACCACCAAAGCCATTAAACGTAGAATAACTGATGTTTATTGATCCCGCTGTAGCTCCTGTCATGGTATTACTTGCAGTAACCAATCCTGGGCCCGCATTATAGAAAGTTGATTTGGTGACATTAATAGCTGTAAACTCCATTTTATTAACATGGAAAGTATAATATGCCGATGAACCATTTGCTCCCATATCATACACTATCGAATTATTTACGGTAATGTTACCTATTTTGAAATCCCTAATTGCAGAACCCCTATCACCACGTAAAAACGATGTTGTAGAACCGTGTACAATGCAATTATCAACCACAACGTTAGTAAATGTAGCTGCTAGCGCATTATTGGCTTGAGAACCAATAAAATTAAGGAAATAGAGTGAGGCAGCAGTGGTGCCATCAAATTCGATCCCTGATAAGGTAATACCTGCACCTGTACCCTCGATGTCAATTTCTTTAAAGTTTACTTTGGTATCTAAAGGTGAGCCTGAAGTTGATTTTAAAGTAATGGTTTTACCTGTAACAAAGATATTTACCGATGTTACGTTATAAGTTCCCGGGTTTAACCCAATTATGGCTCCATTTGCAGCGGCAGTTATTGTGGCAGCTAGATTATCTGTTGGATTAATTATGGTAGAATAAACGGTTACTGGTAATGTTGTAAACGTAACTAATCCTTTATCTTTTGTACCTGCATAAATTTGCGCCGTATAGGCAACTCCACCTGTTAAACCTGTAATGGCTTTTAAACCGGCGGTAATATCCGCAGCGCTTAGCGTTACGGTTATCGGAGTTCCTCCAGT
Organism: Pedobacter sp. NO84; assembly: GCF_059703915.1. Lineage (NCBI taxonomy): Bacteria > Pseudomonadati > Bacteroidota > Sphingobacteriia > Sphingobacteriales > Sphingobacteriaceae > Pedobacter > Pedobacter sp. NO84. Next base: position 687,612 of record NZ_AP046575.1, on the reverse strand, counting down.
TGTGGGAGTAAGTTTAATACTCGTTAATGTAGCATCATTTGCGAAACGTAGCGTTACCGAAGTTTCTCGTATTTCTGAATCACGAACAGGCAAGAATAACTGCGTACCGGTAATGGTAAATGTTGATGTGCTTACGATATATTTAGATTCTGGTTGACCTTCGAACGCATTAGCTTTAATACGGGTATAATAAGGAACCCTTATGGTCAAATTATCGTCGGTTACAGTAATACCAGCGGTATCAACCACTTTGGTATAGGCAACGGTTGTAAAACTCGCATCCTTAGAAAAATCTACGGTATAGGTTAAGGGTTTACCAGTTGAAAATAATGGAACGCCCCATTTAATTTTTGCAGAAGTTTGACCAGCAGTAACCGATATATCGCTTGCTTTAAATAAACGAGGTGGGTCTAAAACTGGTTCATCATTCTTTTTACAAGCAGTAATCAACAAAACTGCTGCGAATAGAAGCAACAGATTTTTGCTTGTGTGATGGAAAATAGTTTTCATATCTAATTTTTTAAAATTAATAACCATAATTCTGTACCATATTCGGATTTTCATTTAAAGCCGTTTTTGGATATGGGAAGAGTTCTTTTTTGTTGGGTTCGAAATAAGTAGCAAAGCCTGTAGACAAACCTGTTACCGAGTTATCAAGCGTTAATTGTTTTCTCCAATTCTTTGTGGTGTATCCTGTTGGTGCGGTAGCCGAATTTAAACCTGGAGAAAATAATACTACGTTGGCAGCTCCACCATATAAATCTAATGATTGTACTTCTGCAACACTCGCTGAGTTATTATATGTTGATTCTTTTGCGTACACATAGTTTGGAACATTTACGTATGGTCCTGTTCCATCAATTAATTGTACCAGTTTTGCCCGGGTCTCTATAAATTTACTGTTAATTAAATTCCAACGGATCAGGTCGTATTTTCTAATTCCTTCGCCACCAAATTCCAATAAACGTTCTTTAACAATCGCATCGAAGAAAGCAGCTTTAGTAGCTGGAGCTGCAGGTATTTGGCCTTCAAAACCAGAATAAGCACGTTTTTGTACTTCCTGTAGCGCATTAACAGCCAGGCTTGTTGGGCCATTGATTTCATTTTCAGCCTCTGCATACATCAACAAAATATCGGCAAAGCGAAGAATTGGCCAGTTTATGGCAAAATTTTGGGATGATGAACTATTATTAAAGGCAGTCCATGATTTTCTAAATTTAGCATCGGTAAAATTGTTCAGCACATTGATCAATTTCTTAGAATTGGCAGTGATTTCCCAAGTTCCGATGGTTACGTCTCTGCGGCAATCTCTCGTTTGATCAAATTCATAAAAATAGGTTGGGATAGCATTCATACCTCCGCCACCTGTACCATAGGTAGAACCCGCAGCAAAACGAACACCATTGTAATATCCTAATTTACTATCAGTAGAGGCATTAGCACCAAATGCGGCAACTTCAAACATTAGCTCATGAGCATCATCTAACCTTGTAGAGGTGTGCAGTGTTTTAAATACATTTTCATAACTTGGATTTAGTGTATGTTGCGCACGATTGTCCATGATACTTTTACACTCTTCAAGTGCAATCTGATAATATTTTAGGTAATCCGCTCTGCGCTCCATCACATGGGTATCAGATCTTAATGAATATCCCCCACGGTATAAAGCAATTCTTGCTCTTAAACCTTTAATTGCTCCTTTTGTTAATCGGTAACTACCATAATCAGGAATATCAGATCTCCATCCTACTAGATCTTCGGCAAGTTTTAGATCTTCGATCAAACGATCATAGGTTTCGTCTCTATTTGCATTTTTAGGGAATAAATCTTCAGAAAATGCTGCTGGAACAAACCTTGAAGGAACATCGCCCCAATTTCGGATAAGTTCTAAATAGAACAACGCCCTTAAAGCTAATGCTTCGCCATGATAACGTTTCATAAGCGTTTGATCTGAGGCCGACCCTGAGGTATACAATTTCGATTCTGGAATGTACTTAATGCAAAGGTTTGCTCTTTCTATTCCGGCATATAATTGTGCAAATGGATTAATTAGATCCGAATTATCGGAGCTCGCTCCATACATGCTAATTCCCCGTCGATCTGAAGAAATATAACTTCCAGAGGTTTTAAAATCATCAGCTGATAACCCGAATAAGGTAGAAATTCTACTTCCATATCCATTATCGCCAATCAACTTATTATAAACACCAATAACAGCTGTATTTGTTGATGTAGAACTTTCAAATACCACATCTTCTGATGATGTAGAAGCTGATTCGTAGTCTAAGAATTTTTTACACGATGGTGTGATTGTAATCGCTCCTATAGCTAAAACTAAAAAAGCAGATTTTATAAATTTTTGTTTCATTGTCTTTTAAAGCTAAATGGATTAAAAAGTTAAGTTTAAGCCACCCAGAAAATATCTACTGCGTGGGTAAGCCGCATAATCAATACCTGGAGTAAGTGGATTTGATCTGCGCGTATTCGCTTCGGGATCATATCCCGTATAATTAGTAAACGTATAAAGGTTATTTACTGTTCCATATATTCTTAATCGCGAGATGAATTTTGTACGCTTAACCAAATTTGTAGGTAAAGTATAACCTAAAGTTACATTATTGATCCTTAAGAAAGAACCATCTTCAATTGCATAAGATGATAAGGCATAATTTCCTGGAGTTGGCGTCCATAAAGTAGTATTAGCATTCATCGCCGTTAACTGGGTTGGATCGGTTATCTTAACACCATTAGCATCAAAGTTTCTCCATCTATCATTCATTGTAGCTAACAGGTTGTTATCTTTAACGTTATACTGAGAAGAAAATTCAATCGCATTTGCATTGTATACTTCGTTACCCACAGAGAAGTTCATAAACACTGTAAAATCGAAGTTTTTGTAGTTAAATGAATTATTAAAACCACCAGTAAATTTAGGTTGAGAAGTGCCTAAAACCGTTCTATCATCATCACCGATCAACATGCTTGTTGAAGTCGATAATTTTTTCACTTTCATGTCGCCAGGTTGTGGATCTTTATTACCAATCAACAAACGACTATTTGGCACATCAGCTTTTAACGTATAGGTGTAAACTCCCGTGGTAGTGTTCTGTACATAGTTAAAATCATTAACTGTGTAACGCCCATCGGCCACAAAACCATAGAACTGACCCACCGGTTTACCTACTTCAATTAAGAAATCGGCTAAGCTATTAACCCAACCCGATTGAGCCACATAAGATTGAACGTTGTTCTGAAGTGCTAAAATTTTGTTTTTATTAAACGAAATGTTAAATCCAGCATTGTAGCTAAAGTCTCTTGATTTTACAACCTGTCCGTTAAGTGCAATCTCAATTCCTTTATTTTGGGTCTTGCCCACATTTTGTTGTTGAGAGCCATACCCGTTAATTGGCGGAATATTTGCCAACAATAATAGATCTTTTGTTCTATTGCTATATAGATCTAAGGCTAGGGTCAATCTATTTTTAAATAGATCTACATCTAAACCTAAGTTACCAGAGATATTTTTTTCCCAAGTGATGTTTGGATTTGCTAGCACATTGCCTGTAATTAATCCAGTGGTTAAAGCAGCATCAGATGCGGCATAACCTCCAGCTGTTGCACTTGCAGAGAATAAAGTTCTGAATAAATCCTGACCAATTCTATTGTTACCAGCGATACCATAACTAGCACGGATTTTTAAGCCGTTTAGCCAAGTTAAGTCCATCTTTTTCAAGAAATCTTCTTCAGATACACGCCATGCCACCTGAGCCGATGGGAAATCTCCCCATCTTTTACCTGGAGCAAAGAATGATGAACCATCTCTACGATAATTTAAGGTTGCTAAGTATTTTCCTTTATAGCTGTAAGATGCTCTTGAGAAAAATGAAAGTTGGCGCGAACCAGAGAAAAATGAAGTTGGTGGATCTTGTACAGAACCGGTTGGTGGAGCTGCTTTTTGGATACTTCCAAATGCCTCATCGGCGGTAATATTGATTGGGAACCATTTGATGGTAGAACTGTTCGACTTAATATCGAATTTGTTCAGTTCTTCTCCAACCAATATGTCTAAACTATGGTCGTTGCCCAAATTTGGCTTATAATTAACCACGTTGGTATTGATCAGTGTAGTGGCACTTGAATTATCCAGCGTTATGGCAGGGAGACCTGCGTTGTTACGGGCAAGACCACTTAATGGACCATTAAAACCGTTTACTTTACGATCTGTAAAATTAAGACCTACTGTTGATCTAAAATTCAGGTTTCTAAGTATTTGAAAGCTTAAATAACCGCTACTGATCAAATCGTTACGTTTATCATCCTTTAGCTCTTGTTCTGCCAAAGAAATGGGATTGGATAGTTGTGTAGTTAAGAAATCGGCATCGAATAGATCTCCAGTATCACCACCTCCCGAATAAGGTTGATAGCGAACAGAATTTCTTAAACGGTTTGTGCCTTGAGATCCAGTACTCGTAGTACCTACACCTTCAACTGTCTGACGGCTGTAACGAACGTTTACACCAGTTCTGAACTTCTCAGAAATGCGATGATCAAAACGGAAACTTGCAAAGGTTCTGCGGTAGCCCGATTCGAGCATAATTCCATCCTCAGAAGTATTATTTACCGTGAAGTTATAGGTTGTGGTTTTAGTACCGCCCGATAAGGTCAATACTTGTGTATTTGAAAAAGCTTGGCGACCGAATACTTTGTCCTGCCAATCGATATTTGGAATGTTCTTATAAATTTCTAAATCTTCAAAAGTACCATATCTCTTGGTAAAATCACCTTTAACTACATCCGTGGTATTGTTATTGTACAACTCATATTGATACATTACATATTCATACGGATTCATTACTGGCAATTCATTTACAATTTGTCTTGAGCCAGCAAAAGCTTCAAAGGTTACCGCGGTTTTACCGTCCCTTCCACTTTTGGTGGTGATAATAACTACACCATTTGCACCGCGACTTCCGTAGATTGAGGTAGAAGCAACATCTTTAAGTACATCGATACTCTGGATTTCGTTAGGAGATAAAATTGATAAGGCATTATCCACTTGGATTCCATCAACAATATAGAGTGGAGAGTTATCACCAGTAAGTGAACTACCACCTCTAACCCTGATTTGAATCTCAGCACCGGGACTGCCCTCGGTTGTAGTAGCCGTAACACCAGCCAATTTACCTGCTAGTGCCTGAGCCGCGGTACCTACCGGAAAATCTGCAAGATCTTTTGCGCTTATAGAAGATACAGAACCCGTTACCGCTTCTTTCCGAACTGTGGCATAACCGATATTAACCACCACTTCATTCAGCGTGGTAGCACTTTCTTCTAAAATAGCATTTACTTGGTTTTTGGTTCCAACTTCGATTTCAATCTCATTATAACCTATAGATTTGAAAACTAGCACTACAGTGCCCGTAGAAGGGATTGCAAGTTTATAAGTACCGTTGATATCCGTACTCGTTGCAATCTTGGTTCCCTTTATCGTTACACCCACGCCAGGTAGCGTAGTGTTGGTTCCTTTTTCGGTAACCTTACCCGATATTTGCCTTGTTTGTGCGTGTGCCATATTTAAACCCATAGCAAGCACACAAAAGAACAGTAAAATTTTTTTCATACATTCAATATATTTGGTGTTTAGGATCACTTGTGCAGTTTTCCATTAACAAGTCTACATTGTTTTTTTTACAATCCATGACAGTACAGGACACTAAATTTGTGCAATCGTTCCCGACAACGTTGCCAAAATCCATCAAAAAAGTTATCTTTAGGCATCTAAAAAAATAGTATCATTATAAACTGATTTTTATTTTTGGAAAATTTCCATTTATTGCACTGAAAGATGTTCGAGCCCGTAACCATAAAAGACATTGCAAAGGCCCTAGGGCTCTCTACTTCAACTGTTTCTAGAGCTTTACGGGATACCCACGAAATAAGTGCAGCTACAAAAAAAATTGTTCTGGCCTATGCCAAAGAAATCAACTACCATCCAAATCCGATTGCTTTAAGTTTAAAAGAGCGCCGAAGCAAATCTATTGGTGTGGTAGTTAGCGAAGTAGCAAATAGTTACTTCTCCCAGGCCATTAACGGCATCGAATCCATTGCGTATGATAGAGGTTATCACGTTATTATTTCACAGACCCACGAATCGTACGACAGGGAAGTAGTAAACGTACAGCATTTGGCGTCGAGATCTGTGGATGGATTACTGGTTTCACTATCTTCCCAAACTACAGATATCAGCCATCTCAGCTCCTTGCACGAGAGAGGCCTACCCATTGTTTTCTTTGATCGCGTGGCGGATGAAATCAATACGCATAAAGTAATCGCAAATAACGAAAAAGGGGCTTTTGAAGCTACTTCTTATCTAATTAATTCAGGATACAAACGTATAGCACATTTAACCAGTTCTAGCTATTTATCCATAAGTAAAGAGCGTTTAACGGGCTATGAAGCGGCATTAAAGGCACATGGCCTTACGCTAGAGCCCGCCTATATTAAACATTGCCCACATGGTGGGATGATATACGAAGAAACAGAGACTGCCATTAAAGAATTAATGGCCTTAGCCCAAAAACCGGACGCTATATTTGTAGCAGGTGATAGGCTGAGTACGGGATGCTTGAGTGTATTTAAAAACCTAAAAATCAAAGTACCTACTGATATGGCCATCGCCGGCTTTAGCAATTCTGATGTACTTGATCTGTTTAACCCTTCTTTAACTTCTGTCCGCCAGCCAGCTTTTGAAATTGGACAATTGGCAACTCAAATGCTTTTACAGTTAATAGAGGCCAAATATCCCCAGGAAGAATTTGAAAAAAGAGTATTGGAGACTGACTTGTGTGTGAGGAAGAGTTAAGCGCTGAGCGATAAGCGTTGGGTGGAGAATACAGTAAACTATTAACAATTTACTTGGTAAAAAGCGCCACTTTCTGATAAAGGTCATCCGGTAGGAAAGGTTTAACGATCACATCATTTATTCCTACTTCATTTACCCTAACTTCTATATCTTTTTTGACATTTGCCGTTAACGCAATAATGGGGATACTTATGCCTTGGGCTCTTATCCTTTTCGATGCTTCGTATCCATCCATAATCGGCATATGTAAATCCATCAAGATAAGCTTGTGCTTAATTACATCTAATTTATGTAAGGCTTCTTCGCCATTATGGGCCACATCAACCTGAGCGCCCCATTTTTGTAAAAATGTTTTGGCCACCATTACGTTCAGTACATTGTCTTCTACCAACAAAATAGAAAGTCCTTCGAAAGGTTTTTCATTTTCCTTAAAATTATTAGCATCACTTGGTTGGTCTTGGTTAAGGCTTGTTTTAGAGAAGGTTTGGATAAAATAGAATATAGAACCTTTACCTTCTTCGCTCATCACTTTTAGTTCTGAGCCTTGCATCTCTAAAATCCGTTTTGAAATGGCCAAGCCGAGCCCGGTACCACCGAAGCTTCTTGAGGTAGATGAATCTGCTTGGGTAAAACGATCAAAAATAATGGCCTGGGTTTTTTTAGATATCCCAATCCCCGTGTCCTTTACCTGTACTTTTAATGTGATATAGGTATCAGTTTGCGCCATTTCGGTGATGCTCACCTGTACACTACCTTCGTTGGTAAATTTAACCGCATTGTGTACCAAATTGGTAATTACCTGAAAAATTCTTGTAGGATCGCCCAATAGTTTATGTTTGAGAGACACCTCAGTAGTAAATTTTAGCTCGATATTTTTTTCTTGTGCAAAATTCTGCAGTCCAGCAATGATATTTTTAACGATGGCAACGATATCAATTTCTGTAAACTCTAAATCTATTTTTCCGGCTTCAATCTTATTAAAATCTAGGATATCATTTACAATACCTAACAGATTATTGGCCGAAAACAACATAATATCCAGTTGCTCTGCCTGATCAGGTCGTGGATTGTTTCTCAAGAGCAAGTGGCTCATTCCAATTACAGAGTTCAGTGGCGTTCTAATTTCGTGGCTCATGGTGCTCAAAAACTCGCTTTTAGCAATCAGCCCTTGCTCTGCCTGTTCGCCCGCCTTTTTAAGCTGAAAAGATACTCTATGCGATAAAATGAGCGATTGCAGAAAGAAAAAACCAATGTATCCGAAAAAACTAAGTAGCTGCAACTGGGGTATAATTGTCCAGTAATGGAGAAGAGTAATGGCAAATACTGACATCATTGCAACTGTGCTCATTAATGCAAATCTTGAACCCGGCCGGGACCTCCGGTAGGCTATTGCATAAATAGCAAGCGTGTATACAATGCAAAATACCGTAACTACCAAAAATGGATTGACCAGTTGGCTGAAATAATAGACCGGCAGCACCAAAGTAGCCAAGCTAAAGATTAAGCAGATGCAACAGAATACGTTGACAACGATTTTATTCACATCCTTTGGATATAAATAGTAGGTATATAGGCCGAACAAACCAACACCTAAAAACAAAGTGATGTATTCTAAACGCACGGTAACCGCCCAACTTAAATTGGGAAGGATAGTATGGAGTACATAGTTATTTATCCCCATGATGCGATAACTATATACGATAGAATATAGAGAGAATAACAAAATAGCCTTATCGCGACTCCCTAAAAGATAAAGTCCGATAAAAAACAGGCCTCCCATAATTAAACAACCCGTTAAGAGCAGATCTATCGCCTCAGCCCGTTGCCTATCGCTTTCTATTTTTTCTTTTTGCCCAATAAATATGGATTCCTTAATTCCTCCCTTACTATGCACAAAATTTGCAATTTGTAGTACAAATTTAGCGGTGTCCGTTCCTTCCGGGATGTCGAAGGCCTTATATTGCCAGTGCGGCCTAAAGTCGTTGGCGTTATCACTTACTTTCCCATTCGACACTACTTCCTTCCCATTTAAAAATAAGCGATAAGCACAGTAAACATCCGGCATGCTAATCCTGAGTGTGTTTTTTGTTTTTGGTAATAGGATGGTTAGCCTATAAGAAGCATAGCCGAATGAAGATAATTTTTTGCCATTGATAGTGAGATCGTTCCAAATGCTGGGAAAATTTACAGTTTCACCTTTTGGGATTATAGTATCGTTTGGATTAATGAGTTGTTTCCAGTAGAAAATCCATTCTCCACCGAGCGGGATATTCTCCTCAAAATTTTGGCTGCGTAAATCAAGAACCCCATTTTTTGCCTGAGGAACATCAGCATTATTGGCTATGCTCGAAAAACCAAACGCAAAAATGAGCAAGAAAGTTGAAAAAAAACAATACAGTTTCATGGATTCGCTTAATCTAAAAACCTTTTAATTTTGGTATTTAGCTATTACACGCGAAGATAAAAAAATGTTTGGTTGCTAATCACATCGTATAAAAATATCATTAGGAACATTTAGCTGGGATTATAAATTCCCTCAAAAAAATTTATTCGTTTAAGAATGTACCGTTTAAACTAAGCATATTTGTTTAGTCCAATTTTACCAAATATCTTCCTCATATATGAAAATTAAACTAATTGATAAGGTGATCTGCCGCACGCCTGCTTTTTGCCTCAATGATAAAATGGCAGATGTATTAGAAGAACTTAAAGTCAAAATCCAGGAATCTTCTCCAGCATTTTACCAATTTATATCATCCTTAGACCAGAGCGAGCTAGATCAATTAACTGAGAAAACGCGGTTTACCCTATGGAAATATTTCAATCGAGCAAAATACAGATCAACACCATTTGGTTCATTCGCGGCAATAACTACCCTACCCCTCGCTTTCAAAAGTAAAGAACCAGTAGTGATTGAAAAAGAAATGATCACTGATCATTTTATAGATTGGAGCCATAAGGAACATCATCTTAAAAATCTAAAACATGCCCTTGGAGGTGCTACTCTTCTATTGAGCAACTCTTCTATTTATTTTGTAGGAAAGGAAATTAGATACATCAAGATAAATGAAAATTTTCATGAATTGGCTGCCGTAAACGCCATTCCTGAACTCAGCGCAATTCTGCACAAATGTAAACACAAAATCCCATGCCTTGTAATCTACGAGTTAATGGAGGTGTCATTTGATATGAACGAGGTTGAAACTAGCGATCTGCTGGTACAATTGGTTAACATGCAATTGTTAATTACCGAACATTTTCCGAACATTACAGGAACCGATTATTTTGAAAGGTTAAAGATTGATGCACCCAAAACACCCAACGACTATATCATTGCTAAACGCAAACATTTAAGGGGAGCCTTTAATGGCGATTTACTGAAGCACGTTCCAGAATGGTTTATGTTTTTAAACCATCATTTAGGAACCCCAGATAATGCAGATCTTAGGAATTTTAAGCGTGCATTTGCAAAACGATTTGAACATCAAGAGGTAAGTCTAGCCTTAATAATGGATCCAGAAATTGGAGTTGGATATGGGAACCTCGCTCAGCAGCATGGCGCAAATCCACTGGTGAACGAAATTAAACAAGCAAAATCCGTCCTTCATCAAGACACCATCGCCTATGGCGAATTTCACGCTTTTTTATTAAATAAGATCGTGGAGGGCCAAGCCATTTTGTTAGAAGAATTTGTAACTGCTATAAAGCCTAAGGCAGAGCTTCCAAATACCTTCAGTATTATCTTTCATCTCTATCAATCTCAGCCCGTACTTGCCTTTGCTGGTGGATGTACGGCAAATGCGTTGATAGGCAGGTTTACAATGGGCAATCAAGAACTGGAAGATTTTGGAAAGGAAGTTGCCGCTTTTGAGATGAAGGTTAATGAGGATGTTGTATTTTTTGATATTGCCTACCAAGCAGAAAAAAGAGTAGATAATGTAAATAGAAGAAAAATACTGTACCAAAATGAACTCCCTATTTTAACATGGAGTGATTTACCCCATCCACTGGATTTTAACGATATCTTGGTTTCAGTTTTGGGAGACGAAGTAATTTTAAAATCAAAACGGCTGGGGAAGAGGATAGTGCCCAGAATCCCTTCTGCTTATAATTATACCAGATCTGATTTGGCGGCCTATCGTTTTTTATGCGATATCCAAAGTCAGGGACTGTCTACCAATTTAGGGTTTAAGCTTCAAGAACTATTTCCAAAATTGAGCTATTACCCGAGGTTGAGCTATAAAGGAATAATTGTTTCTCCGGCAATGTGGCGTGTACCATCAGGTATTTATGCCGACAATAAAATAGGTATAACGCAGGGGTGCTCGCTTTTAAAAGAATGGCTGCAAAAAAACAACATCAACTTTAGATATAAAGCTGGATACAGCGACCATACCCTATGTTTTGATCCCAATGAGGCTGAAGATATCTGGGCATTTATCAATTTTTGCAAGCAACAGCAGGAAGAAATTTATATTACCGAGGCTCTTATTTCGAATTCAGATGGCATCAAAGATGAGAAAGGAGGCATATATCTGCCCCAATATATCGCTAGCTATAAACACGAAGATCGATTGTATCAAGCTATTGCCACTCCAACCAAAGCCCAACAAAAACACGATAGAATTAAGCTTCCTGGAGGAGATTGGCTGTACTTCGAATTGTACTGCCACCCAGCAAAAACTAATCATCTCTTACTTAAAAATGTATCCTACTTTTTAAAAAGCCATAAGAAACAAACAAAAAAATGGTTTTTCATCCGATATAATGAACCCAGCAATCACATCAGACTACGTTTGCACCTTATAGATAAGGAATATGTGTTTATGGCAATGGAAGCCTTAAAGGCGATAATTGAGCCAGAAATGCATACGGGTACCCTGATCGACTATAAAATCAAAACCTATTTTAGGGAAACCGACAGATACGGCATACAACGGATTGATCTTGTTGAACAATTCTTCTTTGTGGATAGCAAATTCATCCTCCATTTATTAAAAAAATCAAAATCAGAGAATCATTTAATCTTAAGTTGCTTACGGCTCTTGATGGATTGGCTGGACCATAGCTTAAGCAGTTTGGCAGACCAAGTTCTGTTTGTAAAACACATGTCCGAAAGTTTTGCCGCTGAAACCGTAATTGGTCCGAGGCATTTTAAAAAGATCAATTCGAATTTCAATGCGTTAAAAGAGGATGCCGAGAACCACCCTATTAATATCCCCGTTGTATTTTTAAATCGTTACCGAAGGTTATTAGAAAAGATGATGCAGACTTCGCATCACCATGGAGAACGAGAAAAATTACTGGCCGATTTGATCCATATGCATATCAATAGGCTTTTTTCTATAGACCAACGGATGTATGAAACCATTATTTACCATTATTTATTGCGTATGCTGCAAACAAAGAAGGCTATTTTAAAACAGCTATAGCGATGTTAATATTTACTATAAATCGATGACTATCAATAGCGTAATGGAAACTGGCCTGATCACCATAGGCATACTTCAATCTTTTTTCGATATTATAAAGTCCAGATTTACTTTTCATTGTAGTCTCCTCGCTGTTGATCAGATTGGTAGTATTGATATACAGTTTTTCTAAATCAGCGTTAATTGATATCAAAGCAGGTGAGGTGGAATGGGTAAGATCGCCATGTTTAAAAATATTTTCCGTTAAAGTGAGGAGCACAAGGGGAATAATCTTAAGGTTTTTTACAGATTCGGAATAAGAGAAATCGATGTACAGTTTATTGTTTCGCCTAACCTGATTTAAAAACAGGAGATGGTCTATCTGCCCTATCTCATCAATTAATTCTATGGTGCCTTCCATTTGATCTGAGTCTATTGCAAAGCGCATCATTTCGGCCAAACGGATAATGGTTTCGCCTGCAACTTCCGAATGCATATTTACATTGTGATATACAAAATCTAAGGTGTTAAAAAGAAAGTGCGGGCTAATCTGGGCCTTCAAATAGGCATTTTGAGCAATGGATAGCTCTTGTTCTATTTTTTGCCTATTAATAATATTGTGCAGTCTTTCCCGCTCTAACTCTTCTGTTTTCTTTCGTTCATTAAGGTAATTTTTAAGAAAATAATAGCCAGTTGCAAAGGCCATAAAATAAATAGCACGATAGAAATTCCTAAAGATAAAATTGGTATTGAATTTAATGGTTTCGTAAGGGATTACACGAATAAACGCTAATAAATAATTAGCTAAGTGATGAGCACCAATATATAGAATGATTTGGGCAATGATAATAAAGGGAACCCGCCAAAAAGCATTCCTCTTACTGCGGAGCGCCCATGGCAAAAGTAAGTCGGAATACCCGTAAAAATAGGCGATGATTATAACACTGTGGACGATGTAAATCAAAGGGTGGGCATACACATGGAAAAGGATGGCAATGATCACAGATTCGTACATCACATACGAAATCCAGATCAAAACGTGGATTTTATTCTTAATCAGCCATCCTAATGCTTTTCCTTTCATAAATACCTGTGTGTATAGAAAATAACCCTGTCTGTATAAGCTACTATAACTCCTAAAAATGCAGCCTTAAGTTTCATAAAAAACATAAAATTATGAAACGCAAAGCATTAAAAATTACGGAAAACACCTTGTTTGTTTACAAAAAAGAAAAATCAAATTTAGGCAGATCTGAAACTGAGCCAACAACTACTATTTCAACTGTACTTACTGGAACAACGGGCATTAACAACCGAAACCTTAGATAGGTAATGGGGGCGGGATTAATTTCTTTTTCCCGCTCTTATTAATCTTTCAGTTATAAAACTGTTGAACTTCTTCCTATAAGCCTCTCCTACCGTAATTCTTAGTCCATTTACCATTTTAATCTGGTTCCCATCAACCGCTTCAATCTTATCTTGCCTAATGATAAAACTGCGATGCAATTGAAAAAACCCAGGCACATCTTTCAACAGCTTAGCAATTTCTGTTAATGAAATATAGGTTAGCACATTCTTAGAAAGTGTGTGGATAAGGATATAGTTTTGCTTACTCTCTATGGCAACAATATCTGCATAGCTTATTTTCACAATCTTTAAATCTTCTTCTTTACTTTTCACAAAAAAGAAGTCTTCCTTGCCGCCTATTTTAGGTTGCTCCTTTTGTGGGAACAGCTTATCAATGGTGATCACAAATTTGCCCAAAGAATAGGGTTTCAAAAGATAGGCATCCGCACTTGCGTCAAAAGCTTCATAGGCATACTTGCTGTGCGCAGTTGTAAAAACTAATTTATCGGTTTTGTTTCTGATTTCCCTAGAGAGTTCAATACCATTTATCTTAGGCATATCTACATCTAAAAATATCAGATCAACTGGTTCTAAAGCCCTAATAGATTTTAGCGCTTCTAATGGATCAGTATAACTAAAAATTAATGTTAGCTCAGGGGTGGATTCCATGTATCTTTTCAACCCTTCTATTGCATGTTGCTCATCATCAATTATTATACACCGATACATTTTAATCTGCTATTACCCTTAAATATGTGCAAAATTGAGGATTTCTCCAAACTAATTTGTTAAAGTAATTGAAGATTATAATAGTTTAACAACTTATGCTATTTCTTATACCAATAGGTATATTTTAAGGACGGAAAGGACTATTTTAAGGTCGGAACCTGTTTAGCTACAAAAGCAGCAATTTTATAATTTATTGAATATCTGCTTCTTGGAGAAAGGAGATTTTAGCTACTAAGATCAGTGTGATATACTGTTCTTTTAAGTGTTTAACTTTGCTCTTAAGGCGCTAACAACCCATAACGCTGTATGAATACGTTACTTCTACAAGAATTGAAACGTTTAATTTTAGTAAAACTCAACATACAGCACATCAATCCTTCCGATTGCCTTGTTATTTCCATTCTGATCCAAAAAGAACTTAAGAAAAACATTTCTGAAACAACGTTGAAAAGGATTTTTGGATTTGCGCAAATCAAGCATGAATTCTCGCAGTTTACCATCAATACCTTAAAAGAATTTGTAGGGTTTATAGATGAGCAATAAGATTGCTGCGATTAAAGGCCATTAGAAACACAAAGCCATGCCGACAAACTTGTTTAATCATCCCTAATTAGTGTTCATCAAGCATGGCTTGTATAATTGTTAGCGAGAGCATAAATGCCTTACTTCTACACTATGAATTTAGGTAGTTAATTGACAGTATTTTAATAAAGTAGGTGAAGACAAAGAAATAATTGATGAGCAGGGTTTTTTAGTAGACTTGATAGAATGGAAGAGGTAAGATGGAAGGCCAAACGCTTTATTGGCGGTCGCCAAACGCTTATCGCCTATCGCTAAACGCTAGCCGCTTTACGCCAAACGCTGGTCGCTTTATGCTTATGCTTGTATGGTAGCTTGCCAAATAAAATAAGCGTTCAGTAGGATATACACTAGCAAACTAACTATGGCGAAAATCCGATCAAATTTAATAGCCCTCGCCATTTGACCCTTCTTAAACAAGGTTAATGAGTAGGCTGTAGAAATAATTACGACCAAAATAAATACCAAGGTTACCCCGTGTAAGGTATCAACAAGGGTAAATGAAGTAGATTCGGGCAGTGAGCCATCAATAATATATTTGTTTCCAATTACGGCGAAAAGAGCTCCAACGCTTAATCCAAATCGTGAATCAATGCTGTCTATATGAATGTAAAAACACATATAGGCAATCAAGAAAGCTACGTACATGCCCAAAAACATTTTCCAGAACAACCCCATTGCATCCCTGCTGATACCGATACGTACCTTGAAATTGCTATATTCTGTATGAGGTTTTGGAATGCTGTTATCCCCAAAAGCTGTTTCGTAAACCTTAACGCCAGCCGACATTTTTAAGCTGTCAATTTTCCAGCCCCGTAAGGTAAAACGAGGGTCGAACTGCTTTCCTAATGAATCTGGCACAAAAATCAGTGCATTCGAATCATATTGAGAGTTTTCTATCGAAAGTCTCAATGTTTGGTGATCGAACGGGAAATTATCAATTGCCCATGAATCTTTCATCACACATTGTAACTTCATCAGCAAATACATTTCATTACCGCTACTATCTATAGTAGAAAAAGACTTTTCGACCGTTTTAGCCTGCGGAATCTCTAAATTATCTACAAAATTAAAGTCTTTATTTTTATACTTAAGCCAAAGCCAAAAGTTAACCGTGTACTCTTTATCCTTAAAATTAATATCGTGGATACTGGTAACATAAACCCCACTTCGCACCGTATCTGGTCCTTTTTTTTGAGCAAAGGTGATGGATCCTATAAAGATAAGCAACAGCGAAAACAGCAATTTTTTCATAATCTCTATAAAGATAGCCAATGTTGGGGAACTGTTAAGTGCGAAAATGGTTAATTGTTAAACTGGTTAATTGTTAAACGGGTTAACAGACCACTCAAACCTCCCAACTCAAAACTAATCTACAGCTCCCTTATCCATATATTTCGAAAACTAATGGGTTCGCTCTTATCACCATGTGCCTGTAATTTTATAGGACTAGCACCATGCGCCTTGGCATACGATGGTTTGCCGATGTATTGTGTTGGGCCGGTTAATTCGAAGTTATTTTGCACCAGAACACCATTAAATAATACCGTTACCCTTGCTGCGCTCTTTAGTGTTCCATCTTGGTTAAATACTGGAGCAGTCCAGATTACATCGTAGCTTTGCCACTCTCCTGGCTTACGGTTAGCGTTTACTAAAGGTGTGGTTTCCTTGTAAATACTGGCAGCCTGACCATTGGTATACGTTTTGTTTTCGTACGAATCCAAGATTTGTAGTTCATATCCCAGATCCCCCGCTCCTATGGAAGCCAAGAAAAGTCCACTATTACCTCTTAATTGTCCCTCACCGGTTATATTTTTAGGGATAAGCCATTCGATGTGCAATTGATAATTGTTAAATGCTTGTTTGGTCTCGATGTTACCAGCGCTTTTATCAACGGTGAGGATACCTTTTTTAACTAACCAAGTAGCCGGACTTTTATCCTTAACGTTTACCCATTGGTCTAAATTTTTACCATCAAATAAAATGATTGCATCAGATGGGGCAGCAGCATTATTTGCTCCTGGTGTAACTATTGGAGGCACAGGTGTATAAAACTCTGTGTCTTCATGTTTTGCTTTTTCTTGGGCTGAGGCAGCAAAAATCTGACTGCCTGCTATTAAGGCCAACAATAAATAACGTTTCATCTAGGTGTTTTTTTTGAAATGTTTTTAAAGATAAACGAATGAGGTTTTAAATTTAAAATTTTTCGAAGATTTATTTAATCCAACGCCAAACGCGATACGCTTAACGCCAAACGCTATTCATCATGCTGAGGCTTGGCAAAATCACCCATAAATCCTTTAGGATCTTTGCTTCCCTTATCAGTAGCAATTTCATCTTCATCAGTTACCGCTTCTTCTTCTAGTACATTGCCCGAAGCGTTTCCTGATAAATCATTACCCGAATTATCGATTTCTGGAGTTTTTACCTCTTTATTTTCTTGATCGCTCAAATCAGTATCGTGATTTTGTTGGTTTTCATTCCATCCTTTTGGTTCGTTTTCTATAGGTGCCATGGTTTTATAGGTTAAGTGGTTAATTGGTTAAGTGGTTAAGTGGTTAATTGGTTAATTGGTCAATTGGTTAATTGGTTAACTGTTTAATTGTTTAACTGGTTAATTGGTTATCCCGATATCTAGCAGGAGTTTAAATTTAACAACACCCATCATCATAGAATGTTTAGTAATTTATCATTTAGGGCCATGCGTAAACAGTAATTCTAAAGCATGCCTTTCCTTCTGTGCAGATCATTCCCAAATTGCTTTTCGTTCATCTATGATGAAAACCAATCGCAAGGGCCTTAAGCAGCTGCAGTCTGGTCCCAAATGGACTCCTTTCGAGCTAATGTTTTTCCCGTTCAATTCTAAAATTTGAATGTCTCCTCGAGGGCTCCACGGATAGGTGATGTAAATAATGCAGTAACAAAACAAAATTGGCATAAACCCCAATTAAATTTCAATCCATTCCAATTTTGCACATTGTTTTACACATCATTTCAGAAACTTTATGAGAATATCGATTTTGTTATTATATTCCCTAAATACAATCATCTCCCTATGATCAAGTTCAACTCAACCTCCCTAAGTGGCGTACTCGCTTGCTTAAAATGCCTACGCAATTCACACGCAAGTTACATTGTCACTTACATTCCATATGCGCGCAACGTCATTTGACTATCATAAGATGATAGTTTATGCTGTGCGGTACAAGCTAATTACAAGGGTGTTTAAATGCGTAAAGAAGATAGGACGTATGAAAAAGTTTACCTCAATCTTTTAGCTGTAATTGACTAATGGGCATGGATCATGAATAGATAATTTTCACTACAAAAAAGGTAAAAATACCCTTAATTTAAGGATAAAAATATAAGATATTGCGATTATAATAATGACGCTATCGCCTTACCAAACGTTAGTGACATGCCCTAAGTCTTAGATACTTGGAAATATAAATTTATTAATTTAGTTTCATAATAATGAATACTATCCGAGCATCGATTTAGACAGACCCTATATGAAAAACATGAACTAAATATTTTAACCTAAAACAAATCCCTATTATGAACAAAATCAACCTCTCAAGGATGTTTCTATTGATATCCTTTGTAACACTGTTTTCCCTTTCTTGCAAGAAGGACAAATCATTTGAAAACGAAAATCCCATAGAAACACCAACAAATCAATAAAGCCATGAGGAACACTGGAAAATTATTGCTTATGCTTTTTTTTGTAGCGCAAATAGGTTGCACCAAAGAACAAGCGGTCAATGAATACGACGTAAATCCCATTTTAAAAGCGAAGGTTCTATTGGCAAGCAAGTCATCGGAGGCGGTCAAGCTCCAATTTTGCAATGAAATACCCTTCAAATGGGATAGCATCATCATTCTACCGCCCTACAGCAGCGCGGAGACGGTAAGAAAACAAAACGTGGCCAATCCTAAAGCTATAGAAAAAATGTTCCCCGAATTGACATTGGATGAGGGGAGATGCGTACTATTGTTCATCCAAGGCGACAATATCGTAAGATATGCTTTTGTACCCCGTGACCCCCTAGATTTTAACGACCTCGTAGGGCCAGACAAGGCTAGCCAAAAGATTTCTAAGGAAACCGCATGCGGGAAAATCTATATCAAAAGAGATAATTCCAAGCTTTCACTGTCCTATTGATTTCTTCTTGGATTATATTTCTGCAATAATAGTAAAGCCACCGCTAGGGTGGCTTTATTTTACTACCTCTTTCCACCTCCTTGTCTATAGAGATGACATATATGCCAAAAATGAAATGAACGCTGATAGAGATGGATAAGATCCTACTATGACCGTTTTCCCAATTGTTTATACTGTCGACGTTTAACTCCAAAGCTTCCTCACATCAGTCTTCCAAAGCCTGAAGTCTATTCATTTCTTCCTAATTACTCCAAATGGTTATAGTTTTGTTGCCTAATACCATGGAAGCATGATTACACTTTGTTTTCGGAATCGAACGCTAACCTGCTTCTGCAACATATAGAATCCAATCCCTTTAAAACCCATTCACTAAAAAGGGTGGCTTAAGAGCGCGAATGGCTTTATCGGTCATTTATTTATAAGGTGGAATTTGTTCTCCGCTATTCTTAAAGTGAGTGCCGAGCATTTGTGCTTGGGTTTAGGTTGTGGTATTATCAAAAGCTAGTCGACAGAAAAATCGGTATTCGGTATTCTTAAGTTTTACAAACTGCTATGCCAGATGCTCCGCACATTTTATTGCCGATGCTTTTATATTACACCCCTTCAAATAAAATTGTGCATACTCTTGGCACTTGCTTCGGATCTGTCATTTAGTTTGTGGCAAACAAATTCATGCCTCATACGCAATTCTCTGCACCTTTACTTCATCCACGCTGTACCTTTTAAAAGGTGGGCCTTGCTTGCAATTTGCTCACCTGCGTATCGTGGTAGCCTGCATAATCAAAACAAAATAACCTAGTAGAACAAAACTCGTTTATATTTATAAACAATGAGCGATTGCTCGAGGAAGGTCTAAAAAGACTTTTAAACAACCACTGAAGCAACATTTAAACATAAAAAAAGCCTCAGATAGAAATCTGAAGCTAGTGCGCCCACCTGGGCTCGAACCAGGGACCAAAAGATTATGAGTCTTCTACTCTAACCAACTGAGCTATAGGCGCCGAAAACCTTTTGAGTTTTGCGAGTGCAATGTTACATATTTGCAATCAATTTTGGAAGTAATTCTAAAGGAAAAATAAATAATTGTTAATAATAACAGATAGGTCATGGACCATAGTTAGTGGTGATGCGACGTGTCCAATCAACACAAATGTTTAAAGATGTTCCAAATCCACTTCAAACCCAATGTTTTAAAGATTTTATTTCACGTCCCATATCTACGAGATTAAACCCCCTGTTTGCTCCAGATTTAAAACGTGGCTTGAATATTGTTATAAAATGGTAATTCCTTTCTACTGTCGGGCCCGAATAATTTCAATCTATTTCGGGCGGATGATATATCGGCCAAGTGCCTTACCCTACTTACACCAAATCAAATATGACAACTTTCAAAAACGTACAGCCCTTAAGTGCTGAGCAACTTTTCGACCTGTTAAAGAAGGAATTTACTGATGTGATCAATACCAGACTTGACTCAAGTCTTAGCATCAATTATGCGCATGTATACGATGTGATTAATGTTTCTTTCCCGGAAATAGCGGAAGGAACAATCTTTACGATCACCATAAATGATAATGAAATTGAATTAACCAAAAACGGCGACAGCACTGAGTACAATACAGAGCTATTGGAACAACATCTTAGCGACTTTTTAACGGAGAGATGCAGTTAATTCAACTTCATATCTCATTATTCTACAAATAAAATCACCAACTCATGGAAAAGAATACGCCAGATCAGTCAGTTTTGATGCATATCAAAGAACTCACCGAAAAAGAAGAGCATTTATATGGTAAGACAGATCTTACGGATCAAGACGTGGCAGAAATGCATGCCGTAAAGTCGCAATTAGATCAATATTGGGATCTGCTGCGTCAACGTAGAGCATTTCGCGATGCAGGTGAGGATCCAGAAAGGGCAAAAATGCGTTCTAGTGAAACAATCGAGAATTACAAAGAGTAAATCATTTATGTAAACAAGAGCAATTATGGGGCATGAATCATCAGCCATGATCCAGGAACCATCAACCTAATTTCACGCTCTTTCTGTATCTTTGCGCCAATGGAGATAAAAAACATCATATTCGATTATGGGAATGTAATTTTCGAAATCAATTTCAAAAAAACCCAAGAAGCGCTGTCAAAACTTGGAATCAAAAATATTGAAGCATTTTTCGCCCATAAAAATCATAATTCATTGTTCGATAATTTCGAGGTTGGTGGCATCAGCGCAGCTGATTTCAGAGCTGGCATTAGAACTGCCGCGAACAATCCATCCTTAACAGACCAAGAGATAGATGATGCATGGAACAGTTTGCTAATTGGTGTTTCTGCTAACAATCATGAAGTTTTACTTGAAGTTAAGCAAAAGTACCGCACCTTTTTGCTCAGCAACAATAACGAAATACATTACGATTGGATCATTGATCATATTCACACTGGTTATGGCATAAGCAATTATGATCACTTGTTTGAAAAAGCTTATTTTTCTCATTTGATGCAACTACGCAAACCAAATCTCAACATCTTTGAGCAAGTGATTAAAGAAAATAATCTTAATCCTAGCGAAACACTTTTTATCGATGACAGTCCACAACATATTGAAGGAGCAAAAAAAGCAGGTTTAAAAACCCTATTGATGGATGTTCATCCTGAAAAGTTGAGAGACTTCTTAGATCAGCATCATTTATTGTAAGGGTGGTCGTCATCAAAATCAAGAGGTAGCGACATTCCTATTCGTCTTTCGGCCATATCGCCATACATGAAAAGACTGGATTCTGAATAATATCCATTTAGTTGGATGTTGATTCCACCTTCCTTAAAAAAATAGAGGTAAGATGATAAATATACGGGTTTAGGCACTTTGGGGTTATCCTTATTTTTTCCTATCAAGGCTGCGACCGTTTTTTCCTCATTCAGTCTGGTCTTGTCGTAACTTACCAATAACGTATCCGTAAAATTTAGATTTACGGTTCTCGTAGCCTTATCTTTTGTAAAAAGCTTTCTAATGTTTATTGGCGTGGTTTTAAAACTTATAATTGGATTTTGCCGCATTACCATTTGATAGTATTTTACGGTATCTAAAGAAAAAAAACGAATAAGAGAGGTACCTGGCCTATTTTCTTTAGCGTAAGCTTCAGCTATTCTTTTATTAATGATCGCACTTACCCGCACCTGTTCTTTGTTTCGAATAGCGGTATATTTATAAACACTAAAAAATTCGCTTTCTAGATTATTCCTAAATACCGAACGCATGAAGTGCATTGCTGAGCCTTCATACGCTAGTTTCCTGTTTTTCTGAATCTGGCTTTCCGAAAGTTTACTTTGTTTTTTATTTTCATATAAACAGGAATAGGTATACGTAACTTCGTTCGAATTAAAGTTATAGTCAAACTTATCTAAGTCTAACCTGATTGTATAGGCCAAAAACTCGTTCTCAATTACTAGCGGACCTCTAGCATAAACAGAAACCTGATTGTTAGACTTATCATAGTCAAAATACAGGACTTCAGGGTTTTTTAGCTTACATTGGGTAGTTGAGTGCTCATATCTACCAATTAAATTGGTGGTAAACAGGTCGATCCATTTGGTTACATCAACTAAACTATATTTTCTGCTTTTGATAACTACCTCATTCAGGGTATTATCTTGAGCTTTAAGAGCAACCACAAGCGAATCTCCCTTGCCGGATTCTACTACTTGAACTTTTTTTTCATAAAGGATGTGCGAGAAAACAAGTTCTGCTTTTCCAACAGTTGTGCAGGCCAAGGTAAAATTCCCATCCTGATCTGTTTCGGTACCGCAACTACTGTTATTTAAATAAACTGATGCCCCTTGGATCCCCTGATTGGTTTTTTGATCAACAACCCTTCCTTTTATTTTAGTTTGAGCGATACAGCTAAGCGTGGCAAAAAGAAAAAAAAAGAGTAGTCTTATTTTCATGCAAAATTGATGGTGTGTAAGTATTTCGTTATTTTTATGTGCTAAATATAAAGATTATGAGCGAAAAAAGATTCACGTCTCTTAGAGAATTTTACCCTTTTTATCTGTCTGAACATCAAAACCTAACCAGCAGGGTTTTGCATTTCACAGGTACCGCCCTACTTATTTTGGCCTTGATTGCTGCAATTCTTTTTCACGATTGGCGTTTTTTGGTTGCCATTCCTTTTATCGGGTATGGCTTTGCCTGGGTTGGACATTTCTTTTTTGAAAAAAATAAGCCGGCAACCTTTCAGTACCCCGGATACAGTTTAGCAAGTGATTTTATCCTCTTTTGGGATTTATTGAGTGGTAAACAACCTTTCAGGGTAAAGTGATTACATAGATTACGCTTCGCGGATGATTACAGAGATTTTATAAGATTACACCGATTTTTGGTAACTTGACAGGCTAAGTTATTCGGACTTTCTGTCCCGATAGCTATCGGGATTCGGACTTCTGGACTCCCAACTCACAACTTCCTCCTCGTCTTCTCCCTAGCAATCAGTCCTAACTCTCTACCAGTTTGGCCAGCTACAGAGGTATTTTCCTGAGCACGTCTGAACAAATACGGCATAACCGCTTTAATTGGCCCGTATGGCACATATTTGGCTACATTATATCCCGCGTCGGATAAATTAAAGCTCAAGTTATCACTCATACCAACCAACTGCGCAAAATAAGCGTGTGGGTGTTCATGTGGGATATTATTTTCGTCCATCAACTCGGTGAGCAATTTGCTGCTTTCTTCGTTGTGTGTACCGCATACAAAACCAATCTGATCAATATGTTTTACACAGAACCGCAATGCTTCGTCGTAATCCTTATCTGTGCTCGCTTTATCAGGTTGTATTGGCGAAGGATAGCCCATTTCTAGCGCTCTCTTACGCTCTTTTTCCATATACGCACCACGTACGATTTTAGCCCCCAAGATAAAACCGGTTTCTTTAGCGATCTGGTAATCTGCTTTAAGATCGGCCAATTTATCATGGCGGTAAAGTTGATAGGTATTATAAACAATGAGTTTCTCTTTGTTAAACATCGTCATCATGGCTAGTGCCAATTCATCAATGGTATGCTGGATCCAGGTTTCTTCGGCATCAATCATTATGGGTACCTGTTTATCAAATGCAGTACGACAAATCCTTTCGCAGCGGGCTTTAACACGTTCGTAGGCTTCAGCTTCGCTGGATGTGAGTTCTTGTTTGGCATCCAATTTTTCTAATAACGAAAATTGCCCGATGCCAGTAATCTTGAATACAGTAATTGGAATCCGTGGATCTCCATCAGCGCGATTAATTGTTCGTATAATTTCTTCGCAAGTAAAATCAAAAACCTCTTCTTCATCCTCTCCCTCCACAGAATAGTCTAAGATGGTTCCTACTTTACCTAAATGCAACTGTTCTATAGTATGCTCGCATTCTTCTATAGTTTCGCCTCCACAAAATTGCTGGAAAATTGTAGCCTTTATGGCGCCCTTTATTGGGAAACCGATGTTAAGAAAGAAATTGGTAATTGCTGGACCAACCTTAGTTAAAAAGTTGCTGCTAATAATTTTAAATAACCAGTAAGCTTTGGTGAGTTCGGTGTTAGATTTATTGCGAAAAGCGATTTCAGTATTGTCAAAATTGATTTTTTTTCTGGGCGATATTTCCATTTTGCCGATTTGGTTAGTCAGATAAGTGCAAAAATATAAATTACAACGGTTGTTAGGGTAAAACACTTTATAAATAATTGTAAATTTGCACCATAATGATAAAATTCAAACTCGAAGGCGAATTTATACCGCTAATTGCATTGCTCAAGGCTACATCTTTGGTTCAAAGTGGTGGCGAGGCCCAAGCCGTTGTAGAAGAGGGCTTGGTTAAATACAATGGCGCTGTAGATTTTCGCAAGCGTCTAAAGGTACGAATTGGCGATAAAGTTGATTTTATGGGCAAAATAATTGAGGTAATTTAATGGAACCCATCAAGAGCGCTCAGCATTCTATCTATTTTGAAACGGGCTTAAAACCACTTCAAACCCTACTCGACCAACAAAAATACAGCAAGGTATTTGTTTTTGCCGATACCAATACAGCCGAACTATGCCTTCCTGTTTTCCGTGCATTCTTAAACGATTTAGACGATTTTGATATCATAGAAACCGATCCTGGAGAAGAGAATAAGAACATTGATTTTTGTATTGGGATCTGGAAAACATTATTGGATTTTGGTGCAGACCGTAAGTGTTTAATGATCAATCTAGGTGGTGGTGTAATTACTGATATGGGCGGTTTTGTAGCTTCAACTTATAAAAGAGGGATAGATTTTATCAACATACCAACCACCCTACTTTCGCAGGTTGATGCCTCTGTAGGAGGAAAAACTGGAATAGATATTGATAATGTGAAGAATATGGTAGGTACTTTTAGTATGCCACAAGCGGTATTTATCGAAAATTCTTTTTTAAGTACCTTACCAAAAAGAGAGCTGCTATCCGGCTTTGCCGAAATGA
Organism: Pedobacter sp. NO84; assembly: GCF_059703915.1. Classification (NCBI taxonomy): domain Bacteria; kingdom Pseudomonadati; phylum Bacteroidota; class Sphingobacteriia; order Sphingobacteriales; family Sphingobacteriaceae; genus Pedobacter; species Pedobacter sp. NO84. Next base: position 662,046 of record NZ_AP046575.1, on the reverse strand, counting down.
TAAAACATGGACTAATAGCTGATAAGGAGTATTACAATTATTTAAAGGATGATTTTGGATTTGAGCCCGAAAAAATTTACCGTTCGATCGAAATCAAAAATGAGGTGGTAACCCAGGATCCGCTTGAAAAAGGTTTACGTAAAATCCTAAATTTTGGACATACCATTGGTCATGCGGTTGAAAGCTACGCGTTAACCAATTCGAAAAAACCATTAACCCATGGAGAGGCAATTGCCATTGGAATGGTTTGCGAAGCTTTTTTATCCGAAAAATACTGTAATTTAAGTAAGGAAGAATTAACGGATATTACCACGTATATCACAAGTCTATATCCGAAATACACGATAAAAGAAAAAAGCTTCGATAAGTTAATTAATTTAATGCAGAGCGATAAGAAGAATGAAGATGGACAGCTTATGTTCTCTTTATTAGAAAAGATTGGAAGTTGTACTTTTAACTGTAGAGTAACTACCAATGACATTTTGGACAGTTTGATTTATTACAATAATCTATAATGAAGTTTACTGGGGGTGATATTTCTGTTGGGGCATTATTTGGCTTTGTAATCGTGCTTACTTTTGTTGAAATGTATTTCAGCTATCGTCACGATCGTAAGTTATACACTAAACGTGATACTTGGACCAACGTTTATTTAATGGTTGCTGCTATTGTAATTAATCTTGGCATGAAATACGCAACCTTCGAACTACTCGATTATTGTTATCAGTTCAGGCTTTTTCAAATTTCTAATTTTTGGTTGTATTGGGCAGTACTTATCCTTACCCAGGATTTTTTATATTGGTTTTTACATACTATCGGCCATTATGTTCGATTCTTTTGGGCCATGCATGTAACCCACCATTCGTCTGAACATTTTAACCTCACTACTGGTTTTAGGTCTACCGTTTTTGAGCCTTTGTACCGCGTATTTTTCTATTTGCCTTTGGCCTTTATGGGTTTTACGGCACTTGATATTCTTTTCGCGTATCTAGTTACCCAAATCTATGGCAATTTAGTGCATACCAGAACTGTTGGAAAATTGCATCCATGGTTTGAATATGTCTTTGTTACCCCATCACATCACCGCGTTCATCACGCTAGTAATGTGCGCTATTTGGATAAAAATATGGGTATGGTGTTAATTCTGTGGGATAGATGGTTTGGCACCTTTCAAGAAGAATTGCCTGAAGATGCCATCAAATATGGCTTAACTACGCCTCCAAAAGATACCGGACCGGTAAATATCATTTTCCATGAATTTATTGCGTTGAAAAATGATATAAAAAAAGCCCCTAGTTTTAAAGATAAGGTTAGCTATATCTTAAACCCACCTGGATGGAGCCATGATGGTAGTACCAAGATTGCTAAAGTTATGCAACAGGAGCTGAAGAAAGAAGAGTCCAAAGTCGGTAGTCTGTAGTCGTGATTCTAGCTATTTATCTGAACTCTGCCATAAACTTTGCTACGCTTCCCTCTACATCATCAATAACTAAACTTTTCACAAATGCGCTACCTATAATAGCCCCATTTGCATATTCATTAGCCGAATCAAAAGTTTTTTTATCCGAAATACCGAAGCCAATCAAGATTGGATTATTGAGTTTCATGTCGCGGATCCGTGCAAAATAACTTTTAGCCTCAGAAGAAACATCCAGATTTTTTCCAGTAGTTGCTGCTGAGGATAAAAGGTAGATGAACGCATTGCTCAATCCATCAATTTTACGGATCCGTTCTTCACTGGTTTGTGGAGTTACCAAAAAGATATTGCTGATACCATATTTCTCGAATGTAGGTTGATATAATTCTTCGTATTCGTACATCGGTAAATCCGGAATAATACAGCCATCAACCCCTACTTCCTGACACTTCTTACAAAAATTTTCTACACCATATTGCAAGACCACATTTACATAACCCATCAGTAAAATAGGAATGGACACTGATTTACGCAAGTCTTTTAGTTGCTCAAAAAGGATAGGCAATGTCATGCCATAATCTAGGGCTAATTTACTGCTCCCTTGGATAACCTGGCCATCGGCTACTGGATCTGAATATGGAAAACCAATCTCCATAAAGTCTGCACCCGCTTTTTCTAAAGCAATAGCAATTTTTAAGGTGTCAGTTAAATTAGGATAACCTGCGGTATAATAAATAGAAAGAAGATCTTTCTTTTTTGTTGTAAATAAATTTTGTAATCGATTCATATTTTAAGATTTGAGATATGAGATTTGAGATATGAGATGGCCGACTTACATTGTCTCACATCTCACGTCTCATATTTCACATCTATAGGTTAAAATGTTTCATATACGTCTCCATATCTTTATCTCCACGTCCAGATAAGCATACGATTACGTTTTCGCCTCCGTTAAATTTCATGTATTCTAAATAAGCCAGGGCATGAGCACTTTCTATTGCCGGTATTATGCCTTCGAGCTTAGTTAACAATAAACCCGCGTCTAGTGACTCATCGTCTGTTATAGATACATATTTCCCACGACCGGTTTTAAATAGATGGGCATGTTGCGGACCAATGCCTGGGTAGTCTAATCCTGCAGAAACCGAATGCGGTTCTACAACCTGTCCATCAAGTGTTTGCATTAAAATGCTTCTGCTACCATGCAAAACACCTTCCTTTCCCAAATTTGTTGTAGCAGCTGAGAAGCCGCTCTCAACGCCTTTGCCGGCAGCTTCAACAGCAATCAGTTGCACATTTTCGTTATTAATAAAATGATAAAACATACCAATGGCATTACTGCCCCCACCTACACAAGCCAAAACGTAATCAGGTTCGTCTTTACCAGTTTGCTCCAGTAATTGTTTTTTAGATTCTTCGGAAATAACTGATTGAAAAAGAGCCACCATATCTGGGTATGGATGTGGGCCAACCGCAGAGCCTATAATGTAGTGGGTATCAACTGGATTATTGATCCAATCTCTCATCGCTTCATTTGTAGCATCTTTAAGTGTTTTGCTCCCAGACGTTGCAGGTACAACAGTGGCGCCCAACATTTTCATCCTGGCTACATTTGGCGCTTGGCGTTTAATATCAACCTCGCCCATGTAAACTACACATTCGAGACCACGTAAAGCGCAAACAGTGGCTGTAGCTACGCCATGCTGTCCGGCACCTGTTTCGGCGATTATTCTCTTTTTGCCCAATCGCTCTGCCAATAGAATCTGGCCAATGGTATTGTTAATCTTGTGCGCCCCAGTATGATTTAAATCCTCTCGTTTTAAGAAAATATTGGCACCATATTTTTCAGATAGGCGTTTAGCCAGATACAAGGGAGAGGGCCGGCCTACATAATCCTTTAGTAAGGCTTTAAACTCTGCCTGAAAGCTTTCTTCATTAATGATAGATAGATAGCGCTGTCTTAGTTCTTCAACATTTGGGTATAACATTTCGGGAATATAAGCTCCGCCAAAATCCCCGTAATAACCCTTTTCATTTACAAAATATTCCATAATTTTTTTACTTTATTATAGCAAGTTCAACGTTAACAACTTCGACAAACCCAATGTGAGGTGCTTAGGAGTTCATCAATTTATAAACTTTGACAAACCGAATGCAGGGTGCTTAGGATTTTGTCATAGTAAGCTATCTTTAAATTTTCTTAATTTTTCTATATCTTTTAATCCAGGCTCAACTTCAAATTTGCTATTTACATCAATGGCATATAACCTTACATCATTTATTAATTTTATAGCTTCAACATGAGTTAAATCTATTCCACCACTTAAAAAATAAGGCTTATTAAATTTATAATTACGTAACAACTCCCAGTTAAATACCTTTCCAGATCCACCATGAACAGGGGTCTGTGTGTCGAATAAAAAGTAGTCGACCATATTTAAATAAGGCTCTAATTGGTTAAAATCAAAGTTTTCATCAACCCCAAAAGCTTTGATGACTTCTGTCCCCGTAGTTTTAAGCTCATTGCAATACGCTATGCTCTCATTTCCATGCAATTGAACAGCTTTTAAATTATACCTTATGATATAAGCTTTAACTAGGTCTAAACTTTCATTTACAAAAACCCCAGTTGATTTAATAGATGATGGTGTATACTTAATTAACTCAGATGAAACTTCGCTAATGAAACGAGGCGATTTTTCGTAAAAGATAAATCCCATATAATCAGGTAGCAAATCAGCCACTGTAGCAATATTTGTTGCCTGTTTCATTCCGCAGATCTTTAATTTTAGTTTCATTCTCTTACCATTAAGAAATTAAGTTCATTAAGTAATTGTTATTTATTACTTAATTTCTTATTCGTCATATTTTAACTTAAACTTATCAACTTAGTAAAACTATTTAATGCTTTCTTCTTTAATAGCGATTCTTCGGCCTCATAATAACAATCAGAAAACGCAACATCTCCCTTAATCGTTTGGATTGCTAGGGCGGCATTACACAACACCACATTTATTTGAGGATCTGTACCGCTTCCGTTTAAAATATCCGTAAATATTCTTGCTGATGATTCTACCGTGTCTCCGCCTTGGATCTCTTTTTCTGTGATTTCGGTAAAACCTAAATCGGCTACTTTGTTTAGGGCCTCCCCTTTTTTACTGAACGTTTTAAAATCGCAAGTTAAAGAAACTTCGTCGAAGCCATCCACCGCGTGAATAATGGTGTAATTTTTATCCGTTTGCTGGTATAGATAAGCATATAGGCGCGCCAATTCCAAACTAAACACCCCAACAATCTGGTTCTTAGGCTGAACGGGGTTAACCATTGGCCCCAGCATGTTAAAAAATGTCTTTACTCCCAATTCTTTTCTAATTGGCGCTACGGTTTTCATAGCCGGATTAAATAGGGGTGCATGTAAAAAGCAGATGCCTGCGGCATCAAGGCTTCGCTTCAATTGATCTTCATTATTGGTGAATGTATATCCCAAATATTCCATTACATTTGAGGACCCACAACCCGAAGAAACCCCATAATTTCCATGTTTTGCCACTTTATATCCTGCTCCAGCTACTACAAAAGAGGCTAAAGTAGAGATATTGAAGGTATCTTTTCCATCCCCTCCAGTGCCGCAAAGGTCTACCAGTTCATATGCCGAAAGGTCTATTTTTAAGCACAAATCCAGCATTGCATCGCGAAATCCCTGCAATTCCTCAACCGTAATATTACGCATGCCATAAGCAGTAATAAATGCGGCAATCTGCGAGCTATTAAATTCGCCCAAAGCAATAGAAGTAAGTATTTTTTGCGCTTCTTCCCTACTAAAGGTTTTATTTTCAAATAAGTGGTTCAGTATTTTCTTCATGGGTTTAAAACAAAAAAGGTTGCTTTATACAAGCAACCCTTTAACATATATTTTATAAAAATAAGCTCAAATAAAGGATCACATCACGCTGTTGCGAAATGCCACCACCAATTTTTATTTGTACTTGTTAAAATCATTCTGTAGCAAATATGGAATAGTTTTTATTATTTGCAAAATCTTTCTTTAAATTATTTGCAATTATGGCATTTATTAAACGAAAATCACATGATGAAGACGATTTAGGCTATGGAAACCGGCCCATGGGCAAAGGGCAGCGTATGATGAATGCTGATGGAACCTCTAACATCAAGCGAATTGGCTTGCCATTTTTTCGGTCTTCAGATACCTACAATTGGTTAATTTCCATGTCGTGGGGCAAGTTCATGTCAATTATAGTTATCGCCTATTTAATAATTAATTTATTCTTTGCCGTTATTTATGTAAGCATTGGAATTACACACTTGCATGGTGCAGATGGAATTACAAGGCGTGACCAATTTTTTGATGCATTTTTTTTCTCAGCCCAAACTATTTCAACCGTCGGCTATGGGCATATTAGTCCGAATGGCTTCTTAACGAGTTGTGTTGCAGCCTTCGAATCAATGCTCGGGCTATTGGCATTTGCCTTAGCAACTGGATTATTGTATGGTCGTTTTTCGAGACCAAAAGCTAAGATTTTATATAGCAAAAACATGGTTGTGGCCCCCTACAAAGGAATAACAGGATTGATGTTCAGATTAGCAAATGAAAGAAATAATCAGCTCATAGAAATTACCGTTCAACTGGTTTTTACCATAAATGAGCTTGTAGAAGGCAAAAAAACAAGAAGGTTTATTCCGTTAACACTAGAAAGAAGTACAATTGGATTGTTAACATTGAGCTGGACTGTTGTACACCCGATTGACGAAAATAGTCCGTTATTTGGAATGACCCAAGAGGAAATGATAGAGGGAGAAACGGAGGTTTTAGTGCTCTTACAAGCATTTGATGATACTTTTTCTCAAAATGTGCATAGCAGAGCATCTTATTTAGATGATCACATTTTATATAATCACAAATTTGCACCGCTTATTTCGCAAGACGAAAGTGGAGTTACGACTCTAGACCTATCGAAATTAAGTATAGTGGAGAAAATAAGCTGATTTAACAAAATTCCTGAACTGATAGAAACCGAGAGGATACTACACGTTATCGCGGCACGCTAGAGAATGGATGGTCAAATAAGTTATTTTTTTTAAATTGCTTCCTGATATTCACAAAACCTAATCAAAGTCCTCTCAAATGAAAATAAAATTATATATAGCTGTATGTTGTGCATTTGGATTGTTCAATTCATGCAAGAAATATGATGAATATTATAAGCAAGTTACCATGCGTATTAATCATTTTGAGCAGGCAACCACCGATTTTGGGAGTCCAAGATTCGTACAAATGTTCCAAACTCTTAATGACATAGGTACCAATAATTGGACAAATATCTCGCAGTCCATAGAAGGTTTTGACTATGAGCCCGGATATTATTATACGATAGAAGTGATTACCAAATCGGGTGTTACAAGCACCGTTACTGGACAGAACGATTATAGCGGATATACCTATAAATTAAAAAAAATTAATGAAAAAACGGCTGTTGGAGCAGGGACGACATTTGAAGTTAACTTAAGATCAAATAAAGTAAACCTTTATACCGGCAATTCAACGGCAGGATTTAAGATCTTAGATAAGTTTAAAATAGATGTTGGAACCTTATCTAATGATTTTAATAATGCCGTTTCATCAAGTGCCCCTAACATCATAGGAATATTTGTACGTAATGCGGATGGAAGTTATCTACTGAAGGGTTTAAAAGTTTATTAAACTAAAAGCTCAACTAATTACAGATCAATGTAGCGTTTGGAAACAAGCCAACGTATAGAGGAGATAACCCGCCATTCATCAGCTTTGCTAACTATCTATGAAAAACATATCCCTTAAACCAAACCTTTTAACAATTATTTTTGCGAGTATTTTTATACTTTCATCTTGCGAAAAAGAAGAGAATCTGGGAACTGTCCCTTTAAGAGTTAATTTCTTTAAACAAGCGAGTTATTCGGGTATGGTACTTTCTGTTCAGGAACGACCTAGTATCGGAACCGGTAATTGGGGCCCCATTGGCACCGAAATCACAGGTTTTAAGTATGAACCAGGGTATGTTTATGAACTTCTTTTAACCAAAGTTCCTGTTCCATATCTAGCGGATGCCCCTTCATTTAATTATAAATTAAAAAGAATATTAGCCAAAAAGAAAGTTGCTGCTGACGCAACGATTGAAATGCCTTTGAAAACGTCTAGCTTGTTTTCTCCTGCTACACACTATACTAGTTTTGTGAGCGGAACATTGAACACTGGGTTTATCTTGGCCAATGAGGTTAAAATTGATTGTGGAACGCTATGTAATGAACTCGATCAAGTAGTACAAACAAACGGCCCTAAGTCAGGAGTTTTTACACGTAATGCGGATGGAGGTCTCAAATTAATTGCCTTGAAGTAGGGCAAATATTCATTCCTGAATACGCTGCTATCAGCCCTACTTAGTTTCGCTCAAAAAATTAACTATTTGCGGATAAAGCTTATTTCTTCCCCAAATCATCTGAGTTATCATCGGGACATGTTTTTTACCTTCAATTACCGTTAATTGAACTGGGATATGTTGCTCTTGCAATGTCTTATAGATTCGTTGTGATTGGATGCGAATGGCGTCGTAGGTAGCTGATCCATAGAAAATAAGGTGTGGATTAGTGATATTCTTTACATAGAATAAGGGAGATCCCATTTGCCAGGTTTTTTCTTCGGAAGTAAAAGTTCTGATGAAATCGGTATAATAATGATCTTTTTCCGCCTTTAATAAATACTCTTCCATATCCAACCCAAAAGCATCATTTAAGATTACCCCTTTAATCGGATTGGCAATTCCGACAGATTTAAAATACTGCGGATCGGCATTGATCAACTCGCACAGGTGTCCCCCTGCCGAATGTCCCATAATAAATATCCTGTTCGGGTTTCCTCCATAGGAGGTAATGCTATCCTTAACCCATTTTACAGCTTTAGCGCTTGCCATAGCCATTTCTTTAAAGGTAGCATTGGGCGCCAAAGGATAATTAATAACCGCCGCAACCACGTTGTTCTTGGCTAAATTTCTGCCCAACCACCAATAGGTTTCTTTTTTTCCGCTACTCCAAGATCCGCCATGAATAAAAATAATTACATCCTGATTTTGTGGATTGTCTTTTTTATGATAAACGGTTAAAGTGTTAGCCTGATCGGTATTGCCAGCATAATTGATGTCTTTAAGCACTCGAATCTGCGCCGATCCAGTAAAAATTTGACCAAGGAAAGCGAAGATCATAAGTATAACGTATTGCGAAATGCGTATTGAGACATGCCCACTCTTACCTCTTCCATTTTCCATCTTACATTATCTAATTAAAGGATTTTTCTCCTTAGCAAACAACTGAAAAACCTTTTTATCGGTAAATTTTGGAAATAGTTTGTTCATCCACACGGCTAATTTACCTTGACCAGTCATAATTAAAGTTCGTTTTCGCTGTGCAATTCCATCGCAAATTAGTACGGCAACTTCTTCGGCCGACATCATTTTACCTTCTTCCATGCTAGTTTCACCATGTGCAAGCCCATCTTTTGCCAGTGCTGCAACACGTATATTTGATGTGGTAAAACCTGGACAGGCAACCATTACATGAACACCAGTTTTTAGCAACTCCGTTCTTAACGACTCCATAAAGCCGTTCATTGCAAATTTAGAAGAGGAATAACCCGTACGGCCTGGTAAACCTCGGTAACCAGCAATTGAGGATACGCCAACCACACTCCCTTGTGATTTTAGAATTTCGGGCAAAGCATATTTTGTACAATAAACGGATCCCCAAAAATTTACATCCATCAGGTTTTTTAATACCGAAAGGTCTACATCACTAAACAATGCCCTCATCGAGAGGCCTGCATTATTAATTAACACATCTATTTTACCAAAGGTGATGAACGCCTGTTGAACCAATAGTTTACAATCTTCTTCTTTGCTCACATCGGTTTGCACGGCCAAAGCCTTTACTTGGTATTTGTTTTCTAAATCAGTGGTAATTTCACATAACGTTACGTAATGACGGGCGCCTAAAACGATCGTTGCGCCACGCTTGGCAAATTCTTCTGCCAATGCTTTCCCTATACCTGATGAGGCGCCGGTAATGATGACTACTTTATCCTTAAAATCCATTATCTATGGTTTGCGAAATAGGTTTTGCACTCTACTATTTTATCGGTATTGATGATTACTTTCCCTAAGTTATTGAGTTGGGCCCAGCAATCGGGAGTATCGGGCGCACCCCAAAAGCGGAAATGTCTATGTGTGCGATTTGCTGCATCGACCACTGCCTTTAGTTTAACTAGGTCAGCTGCAGGTATTTCACCTACGCCCTTCCATTTGGAGTAGCTAGCAAAATCATCACTGATCATCGTGATCCGCTTAAAATCATTAGGATTATAGTTAACACCAGGTAACCCATCAAAATATAACCAGCTTGGATAGGTGTGAAAAGTTGAATCTGCTGGTCTATTTCCACTAATTACTATTCCAACGGCATGTTTGTTTTTACTTAGGTCGAAAATTGAACCGTATTTTGTAATAAGTTTTTGCAGCGCTTGATAAGTGGGCTGCCACTCAGTTTTAAAATCAATCATAAGATTGAATCTGTAATTTTTATCCTTACTAACCCTACCCTTATAAAGTTTAAATAAAGAATCTATCGGTTGAAGATATAATTTGTCTAACGTGTTATTAGGATTGATGCCTTTTTTATTATGGGAAACTATTAATTCGCCATTCACTTCAAAAACATCGGCTTCGATCTGATAAACTTGGCTGGAATAAGCGAGATGGAATTTGTTTTTCTGTTCGTAATCGTTATGCGAATGGATTAACACCTTTTGTGAGAAGCCGGTAAGTGTAATGATTGAAAATAAAACTATTCCGATTATTTTTTTCATCTACCTTAATTTATTTAATGAAAGATCCTTCATAAGGAATTCGGGTTAGTATTGATCTTCCTAAGGTAATCTCATCGGCATATTCCAATTCTCCGCCAAAGGCGATGCCTCTAGCGATGGTAGTAATTGGGATCTGAAAATCTTTAAGTCGTTTGTGTAGATAGAAAAGTGTGGTATCACCTTCCATATTTGCGCTTAACGCTAAGATAATTTCTTTAACGGGCGTAGTAGCCACCCGTTGCACTAAGCTATCGATAAAAAGATCCGATGGGCCGATACCATCCATCGGGGAGATCAAACCTCCGAGAACGTGGTAAACCCCAAAATATTGATTGGTGTTCTCTATGGCCATCACATCTCGCGTATCTTCAACTACGCAAATGGTTTCCCTCTCACGTTTAACTGCGGTACAAATGCTACAGGTTTGGTGATCGGAAATATTATGGCAAATGATACAATGTTTAATTTCTTCTTTTAGTTTTATCAAGGTATTACCAAAAAGAGAAACTTCTTCCTGCTCCTTATTTAAGAGGTGTAATACCAAACGAAGCGCAGTTTTTTGCCCAACACCAGGTAATTTTGCAAATTCGTTTACTGCATCTTCCAGCAGCTGAGAAGAAAAATTCATTATACAAATTTAAGATAAAATTCATCTTGAAGAGAATAAATTCTTTAGTCCATAGACAATTGTCGATTGCTGATAGTTTGGGTGCATAGGGTGAAATGTGTAAGGGAGGTCGGGTTGTCGATGGCTATAGTTAGGTGCTTAGAGTTAAATGTATAGGTGACACCTCAGTCCAGACTATGAACTATCAACCATGAACTATCAACCCCCTAGCCAATACAGCGGGACACCTTTGGTCCCAGACCATGGTCTATTGTCCGTCAACCATCGACCCTATATTCAACTTCAACCCTTGCAATAAATTTAAATTTTCCTACATTTAACCGCTAAATATAAAATATGAGTCCAACCATACTACTGTGTTTTTTAATCGGGTACTTTGCTCTATTAATTATCATCGCTTTTGCGACATCTAAGAATTCGTCGGATAATTCGACTTTTTTCATAGCCAATAAAAATTCTAAGTGGTATCTAGTTGCCTTTGGGATGATTGGTACTGCTCTTTCTGGAGTAACTTTTATTTCAGTTCCCGGCGAAGTTGGTTCGCCCGCAGGAAACCAATTTCAGTATTTCCAGTTTGTCTTGGGAAATGCAGTGGGCTTTATCGTCATCGCCACGGTGTTATTGCCTTTGTATTACCGGATGAACTTGACATCCATTTATGGTTATATCGAAAAGAGACTTGGTCATTACAGCTACAAAACGGCTGCCTCTATCTTTTTATTAAGCCGCACGTTAGGATCAGCCACAAGATTATATCTCGTAGTAATTGTTTTACAACGATTTATATTTGATACCTATCATGTTCCATTTTGGGCAACCGTCTTAATTTCTTTAGGCTTAATTTGGTCTTATACCTTTAAGGGTGGGTTAAAAACGATAATCATAACCGATACGTTGCAAACGTTCTTTTTGGTACTATCGGTATTCTTAACCATCTATTTCGTATGCAGCAGTTTAGATTTGAACATACCCCAAGCTTTTGAAACCATAAAAACCAGTAGCTATTCTAAAATTTTCTTTTTAGATGATTTTTTGGCCAACAAATTCCATCTCGGTAAACAGTTTATCGGCGGTATTTTTGTAACCATTGCCATGACAGGTTTAGATCAGGATCTCATGCAAAAAAACCTGAGCATGAAAACCATTGGTGAGGCAAAAAAGAACATGTTTACTTTTACCGGAATTTTCGTGATTTTAAATATCTTCTTTTTAAGTGTGGGCGCATTACTGTATGTTTTTGCTACAAAAAATGGAATAGATATCCCTCTTGATCATATAACAGGGAAACCAAGAACCGATTTTTTATTCCCAGAAATAGCCCTGAATCATTTAACTAGAATCCCTGCAATTGTGTTCATGCTAGGTTTAACAGCCGCTACTTTTGCCACAACCGATAGTGCGTTAACGGCACTAACCACTTCATTTTGTGTAGATTTTTTAGGGATGAATAAAAAAGAAAATCTCGAAAAGACAGATGCGGTTAAGAAAAGGCACATGGTACATATCGGCTTTTCGATACTGATGTTTTTAGTGATATTGGTTATAAATGCATTAAATAGCTCTTCGGTAGTTAGTTTGATTTTCCTTATAGCCTCTTATACATATGGTCCGTTATTAGGCCTTTATTCATTTGGGTTATTCGTTAAAAACCGTGGACTCCACGACAAGTTGGTACCAATTATTTGCATTATATCCCCAATCTTATGCTATTTTCTAGCCACAAACTCTAAAGCATTGCTGGGCGGATATGTTTTTAGTGTTGAGCTGATATTAGTAAATGGATTGATTACCTTTGTAGGCTTACTACTGATCAGCAAGAAAACAGATCAACAAACCAAGTTTTGAGCAATGCGCGTAGCGCTAGGCGTTGGGAGACAATTTAAATCGTTGACCAACTAAACAGTTAACCAATATATAAAATGACAAGTGAAGAAAAGATAAGAAGCGCTTTTGCGAATAAAGATTGGCAAGAAATTAAAGTAACAGACAGTTGGCAGATTTTTAAAATCATGGCAGAGTTTGTAGATGGATTTGAGAAATTGGCTAAAATAGGGCCCTGTGTTAGTATTTTCGGTTCTGCCCGTACTGCAGAAACCAATCCATATTATCAGCTGGCAGTAGAATGTGGCCGTTTGTTAACCGATCGTGGTTATGGAGTTATTACCGGCGGCGGACCCGGCATTATGGAAGCTGGTAATAAAGGTGCCCACCAAAATGGAGGTAAATCTGTAGGTTTAAACATCGACCTGCCTTTTGAGCAATTCCACAATAAATATATAGACCATAATAAGTTGCTTGAGTTCGATTACTTTTTTATTCGAAAAGTGATGTTCATGAAATATTCGCAGGGCTTTGTGGTATTACCTGGCGGGATGGGAACGATGGATGAATTATTTGAAGCCATTACCTTAATACAGACCGGCAAGATTGCCCGTTTCCCAATCGTTTTGGTAGGATCGGCCTATTGGGGAGGATTAGTTGAATGGATCAAGACCCATATGTTAGAAAAAGAACATAACATCCACGCAGAAGATCTTAACCTATTTAGATTAGTTGATACCGCAGAAGATGCAGCAGAACACATCTTTAGGTTCTATGATAAGTATGTGTTGAAACCGAACTTTTAACAAACAGCGTGGGGCCTGGAGCGTTTGGCGTTATGGGCGCTTATCGCAAAACGCCCTTCGCTTAACTAAAAGTGGCTCACCCCTCCACTCACTACTAATTTCATCGCATCAGCTGCACTCATATTAAGGGGTTTTACTTTCTCTCTGCTTACTACAGAAATCTGACCGGCAAAAGAGTAAGAGAACGGAAAATATACGATCACATCATCGGGCAAATTCAGTTTTTTGAGATCATTTTGAGTTAAAAAACCTATTTTCTTAATACCATTGCCTATATCTACCAATACCGGGTGATTAAACTTCTTTTCATCACCCACAAATGCTTCGGTTAGGTCTTTAATTGAGGAAAAGATGAAATTAAGCAGAGGGAATTTGTTCATTATCCGCTTAAACCAGAGGTACATGGGCTCGGTTACGAAGTTTGTCACGAAAATTCCAGCGAGTAAAATTATGGAAATAACCAGTGCCAAACCCAATCCCGGAATATTTCTATTGGCACCAGTTATAGGATCAACGCCAAGAATATTGTTCACATTTAGCCAACTATCAACCGTAGTAACTGCCCACACAACGATAAAAATGCTTAAGGCAACTGGCACAACGATCAAAAGTCCTTTGATGAGGTAGTTTAAAAGTGCTTTTCCTATCCTATTCATGCCCCAAAATTAACGAAAAAAATTGGGTTGAATGGTTGGAATGGTATTGATTAGGTGGTTAATTGGTTAATTGTTAAACTGGTTAATTGTTTAAACTGGTTAATTGTTTAAATGTTAAATGTGGGCAAGGAAAGAACCAATGCCTGCCCGTCTAGGGCAATAACGATTTTTAGATTACTTCGCTTTGCGTATTGTCTCCACGATCCCTTCATTTAGAACGATATACATCCCTAGTCTTTCTTCAGAAACACCATTCTTTAATTTGTAGGTAAAAACGGGCTTTTTATCCTTAAAAAAGGTTTCAAGATAGTTAAATGAAATATTTTCAAACTTCTTCAGCTCTGCTGCTATTTCTACAATGTGGGTCGAAATAATAAATATAGAATTTTTAACAGAAGCAAGTTCCGATATGATCAATAAGGAAGCCTCAGAAGCATCTTTCACATTAGTTCCTCTAAAAAGTTCGTCAAAAATCACAACTATCCTATTGTTCTCCGATAACTGTAATGCCACATCCTTTACACGCTTTACTTCGCTGTAATAATGGCTCAGCCCTTGATCTATATTGTCGTTTAAGTTGATTGTTGTAATTAATCCATTAAAGACAGTGGTGTTCATCGCCTCGGCGGCAACAGGAAAACCTAAGTGCGACAAATAAATAGCGAGACCCAATGATTTAAGTAAGGATGATTTTCCGGCCATATTAGACCCTGTTAAGAATACGATATTCTTATTATGATCAATGATGACATCGTTTTTAACAGGATTTTGTAGTCCAAAATGAAATAGACCTTGCAACTTAACCTGTATTTTTTCATCCGCATTGTATACGGGAAAGGTTAAATCATATTTGCGTGCAACAAGGGCAACATTCTCAAAAACATCAAGTTCATAAATGAGCTGTAATAATTCATTTATTTTACCTATTTCTTTACCCCTAATTGCACTATCAAGTTGGTTTATCTGAAAGAACTTCAGTTTATTTTCATCTAATAGAATGGCCCGATTTAAAATACCTTCTTCAATAATCGTTGTTATTTCTTCAAAGAGCTTAATCAGATAGCTTGGTGTTTCTTCTGAAGAATTATCCTTTACAAAATCGAAAATATATCTTGATAACTTTAAGAGATACTTAATTCCTGTTTTAATAATGTAGTAATCGTTACTAGAATTTTTGGTAAAGTAATCGGACAGGGAGTCTATAAGATTGCTTTTGGATTTCCGTTTATCAGAACTTAGATAGAAAGTTATGAGATCTAGTTCTTCATTTCTGAAGTCTAAGTTTAGTTGATGCTTATGAAAATAGGCAATCGCACCACTCCGCAGCTTCAGTAATTCGATATCTGAAGAAGGGTTTCGCATCATTTCCCTCAATTGATCTCGAGCGCCTTGGGTTCTAGTTCCCTTAAAAAGATCGAAAACCGAGGCTGAATTCGATTGATCTCCGAAAACCTGGAGGTCTTTAAACGTTTGGTTATCGATACTAAAATTACCCATTGTTGATTTGTGTGTTAATCAGCAATGAAGATATAGATTCGAAAACAATTTTATAATGAATTATTTTTGGAGGGGAAATTTACACTATCGTCAACGATTAGTGTTTGCTGTCGCTGGTATCTGCTTTTCTGATAAAGGTTAAAACAAAAGCAGTGATAAAAATAAGTACACAAACTGAAGCTAATGTAATTAAGGTGCAAAGGCCTTGAGCTGATTGATGATCTTCCATGGTGGTAAATTTTCTATAAAGTTAGGTAATTATTCTATTTGGAGAGATACAAGGATAGAAATAAAAACTAAATAGTTGAAAATTATTCCCGAATTTCAGCAATTAATTATGCAGCCATTTAAAGATAAGCCCCTCAATTTAGATAAGAAAACAGCTATCATCAAGGCAGAGAGTTGGTGCGCCTACCAAGAGCGCTCGCAACAGGAAGCTAGGGATAAGTTGTATGAATATGGGCTCCATCAAGCTGAGGTGGAAGAAGTGGTTACAGAATTGATTGTTACCAATTTTTTAAATGAAGAGCGTTTTGCAATGGCTTACGTTTCGGGAAAGGTAAATATCAAAAAATGGGGCCGGATAAAAATAAAACAGGGATTGAAGTTTAAGAAAGTGCCAGAAAAGCTTATTCAAAAAGCGTTAAAAAGCATTGATGAAGATAAATATTTGGCTAATTTATTGGCAACATTAGTGAAGAAATCGGCTGTTTTGCACGAAAAAGATCCAATTAAAAAGAAATATAAGCTGATTACTTACCTACAAGGCAAAGGTTTTGAAAGCGATTTGATTTTTGATGTACTGAAAGCCAATAACTTAACCCAATAGCATTTATTTTTATAAAATATTTCTTGACGGGAATATAAATCTGTTTATATTTGCATTCCCAAACGGAAAGCATCCTTGCTATCCTAAGGAAAACATCGGATGATGTTACAATATGCGAAAGTAGCTCAGTTGGTAGAGCACGACCTTGCCAAGGTCGGGGTCGCGAGTTCGAATCTCGTCTTTCGCTCTAAATGCCTTCCTACCAGGAGGCATTTAATTTTAAAAGCTAAATGGCTTTTAAGCTCGGATGGTGGAACTGGTAGACACGCAGGACTTAAAATCCTGTGCCCTCAACAGGCGTGCGGGTTCGATTCCCGCTCCGAGTACAATCAAATCGAACGGAAGCTATCAGAAATGATAGCTTTTCTTGTTTTGCTCCTAGTTAGTTTAACCTAAACGAAACTCATGTTCGCAACCTATGTCCTTCAATCAGAAAAAAGCGGACGTTTCTATATTGGCCATGCAGAAGACATCATCAGAAGACTCCACAAGCACAATAATGGCCAGGTAACCGCTACCAGGAACAAAGGGCCTTGGACATTGGTATTCCAGGAGGAATTTGATACGAGAGCCCAAGCGGTAAGAAGAGAGCTCTACATCAAATCAAAAAAAAGCAGAAAATTTATAGAGAACCTTATTTTGGATGGTGGAACTGGTAGACACGTCCCGACCTAAAGTCGGGATGCCCTCAACAGGCGTGCCCCGCCCGAGCGGGGCTCCTAGTACATTAACTATATGATAATCAGACTGTTATAAAAAATCAAAACCAAGCCTTTCATAACGAAAGGCTTTTTTTATGGGTTCGAATCTCCTCTTGGGTATTTAAAAATTTTTAAGAAAATATATTATCTTGTACTCTCATAGAGTTGAGAAATGGCAATTTGGCAGTATAAACTATTTATTTTACCAAGAGAAGAAGTAATTTCTTATTTCGGAAATGCGCTTTCAATTACAGAAGAGGCTTTAAATGAAGTTGAATGGTGGAAATATAGACAAATTGGATTAGATAAATTTGATCCATTGCTTAACCTAATACCTTTAGGTAAGTCTTGGTCTAAAGAAATAATTTTATTAGGGAATGAATATTCTGATTTTGTGGAACTCCTCCATGAAAAAGATAAAATATTTGAAATTTCAGCAAGAATAGATTTAAGATCTAATTATACTCAATTCCTTTCCACGCTGTGTGAAGTTGCTGATGAAAACAATTGCTGCTTTGTAAATGATTCTTTAAAAATATTGCCTGCCACTATTTCGATAGTACAGTATGACATCGAAAATTATGGAGTTTTCCAATCTTTTATAGATAAACTCAATGATTAAAAGTATGCTGCGACAGTCATAACAATGTTGCAACAAAACACACATAACTAATTGATTATTAAATTATAACAGATAGCAGAATACTTCCGCTCCGAGTAGATTAAAATCGAACTAAAACCTTTCAGTACTGAAAGGTTTTTCAATTTTATCTTGGAGCGAAAGATGTCGCCACTTTTGGAACAACGCCCATATAGACAAGGTTATTCGAATTTCTTGTATCTGAAATCTATAAATCCCAAGACGAAGAACGTCGCCGCATAGGCACATGAAATCCACATTACGAATGGAATTCTCGCAGCATTCCCGTTGAATGCGATAAATGCCGGAAAATTGAAAAGAACCTTATCGGGATCTATTATTTTATATCCAATCAAATTAATCATGCCAAGGATGCTGAACATTATCCCAACGCCTATCGGCACCAAAAAATTCCTGAATCGAAGTCCAAGCCAAAACTGCAGCGTTGAAAGGGCCAAAATAGAAATATAAGTTTCGATGATCATCGTACCATATTGCTCCAGGTCGAGTTGATGCGAAAAAAACTTAAACTCTGGATAAAGGGCATTAAAAATAATGCATACGAAGGCCATGACGAGGATATTAACCGCCAAAAAAGTGAGGATAAAGGTCTGAAAAACAATATACTTAGAAAAATACAATCTTGCAAAAGTCTGCGGAGAGGCCAACACCTGCTTCCACGTATGGTAACGATATTCGATCTGCGGCAAGAGGGTGCCCATGAACACTACGAACATTGGTAAAAACACAATGCTGATAATTAGCCGGCCCTGATGGAAAAATTGGTTCCATGGGTCCTGTAAGACTTGTTTAATCTGCTTTGCATTAGATGGGTCTCCCAGATCAAGCACCAAGGGTACCAAGATGGGTGCAAAAGAAGCCATAATGATGGTTAGGGTCCACAAGCGCGAACGCTTGGTCTTGATAAATTCTGATCTTAAGGAAATTAATATGCTCATTGATGGCTATGGGTTAGGTTAATAAATAATTGTTGGGACTTGCTTTACAGGGGATGCTCCAGTATGTAAACAAGCCAAGAACTAAACAAAAAAGTATAGACTTCCCAATCGATATTTTAGTGTACTAGTGAGTTAATACACAAGTTTAGGTAAAAAAAATTATTTTATTAAATAAAATGTGTGATAAACAGACATTTCTAAGCAACTAGTAGACGATGCCTTAAGATTTTTACGGAAACGTTTGGGTATTTGAAATGTTAAGAGTACAAACACGCAAAGCGGTATACCTTGCGTGTTTTTTTGCTTAAAACTTGATATCAAAGTTATCGGGAACGATGATTAATTGAAGAGATTTGCTGATTACTTGTGCAATTTCTTTTTAACCATTATCAACAGTTTTGGGTCATCTGCATAAATGCGGTCTATCCCCATCTTTTCAAGCGCTTCCATCTGAGCCCAATCATAGACATTCCATGCACCCGCTTGAAGATTAGCGGCATGAATTTTACTAATCTTTTCGGCCGTAATGCCATCATAATGTAGAACGAGGGTTTCAAAACCCTTTTCTTTAGCGACCCGAATGTCATCATCAATGTCAGTGGTAGCAAGGCGGTCCCAAAAAACAGGTATACCGGGCGCGAGATTTTTAACAACAGACATGTTAGGTAAACTCACACTGTTAAACCCTACCATTTTCTCAGCCTTTGTAGCTATAACAATAGCCATTGCCTCGGGTACGCAATCTACCTTAGGATGTATAGAAAAACGTGTGCGTTTCTGTTGCATAATCAGTTTGATTGCTTCGCTTAATAAAGGCATGCGTTGAGCAGGGCACTGAGCCAAGCTAAGATTGTTTCTATTACGAAAGCCAATAGCTATATCTATTTGCTTCAACTCCTCAAAGGTAGAGTTGGCTATAATTAAGTCTTTATCACCGTTGCGTTTTGTAGTGGCGTCGTGGGAAACCACAATTTGTCCGTCTTTTGTTTTATGAATATCCAGCTCTATCCAATCTGCATGTATATCAATTGCGGCTTTGAAGGATATCAAGGTATTTTCAGGATAAGCAGCTGAATATCCACGGTGGGCTGTAACGCCTTTTACAACTGCCATTGTATCTATTTTTGACGATTGCGCCCATGTAAACAAAGGCATGCTTAGGCTAGCTAGGAGCACTATTTTTAACTTGTTCATTTTTTTTCTGCGTTAATTACTGTGTGACCGTTTACCAGGGGCAAGCACCAAAATAGAAACATATTAAGAAATAACCCCATTTTCTAGTCAAACATGCTAGTTAGAATAATGTTATGCGCAAACATAATATCTAATCAAATTAGGCAAATTGTCTTCCCAAAAATTAGTAACATGAAAAAACCTAAAAATGTTTAACCTTGATCCGAAAATAACAAAATTGTGCCAGCCTATTATGCCAACTTGATGCTAGGAGATCCAAAATTCTCGGTAGAAACGGAGTGAGGCAGCAATCCGGATATATGTGGTTTTGTGAAATAAAGATGATAAAAGCGGTTGTTTTAGCTATTAAAATTTTGGGCGAGAATACGATCGATATTCCATGCCTGTCAGGCAGGCATATTACATTATAAACTTCACTATTTGTTACTTGTATGGAAACCCGTAACCATTTGCGAAATAAACTGCAAAGCTTTACAAATCAATTTGCGTTAAATTTTTATGATAAAAAAAGTATGGGTCACAGTTAAGCAAAACTTTCTTTTTATGGTATTTATTTGTAAATCTGAATGGCGAAAATTCAAGAAAGGATGTGGTAGCATGTTTAAAAGCAATAACGATGATGAGCCCTTTGATAATTGGATGGATCGTAATGCTTGGTAATGCCTTACAGCCAAAACGGTAAATTGCCATTTTACATCTTCCATATTTCATATTCCATCTTCCCTACCTTGGTAGCCAGGCATTTTATCTATTCACACTCAATCCCATGCCCAAACCTGATCATATGCCCATCTAGATCCTGAACAAGCATTTCCCTCATAAACCAAGGTTTATCTTCTGGAGGTGATATAACATTGGCTCCACGAATTTTAATCATATCGTAATATTCATCCACGTTATTTAAGTTTATACAAATCCATGTACCTGGGTGGCCCTGAGCTTGTTGGCAAAAGAAAATGCGCACATCTTCTCCCCAAAAAACACCGCCAAATGTAGGCGGATCTCCCCACTCCCATTGATCTGTAAAGCCAAGTACTGTTGTATAATGAGCAATACTTTCACTAACATTTTTCGAATACAGAATTGGAACTAATGATTCTGGTTTCATCATATTAAATACGTAATAATCTTAGCAAAGAATACTTATAAATGGCATTATATGTTCTCGCTACAATATTTTTTCTACCTCTGCTTTATAATTTCTCCCAATAGGTACCTGAAAATTATCAATTATGATCTTATTTCGTTCAATCCTTTTAATTGCGGGGATGGATACCAAAAAGGACTTATGCACCCTGATAAAAAGAACTGATGGAAACATTTCCTGAACCATTTTTACAGAGCCTTTAATTACAATTCTTTCTTCGAAGGTGTGGATAATGGCGTAATCTTTTAGTCCCTGGATATGTGTAACCTGATTAAAGTAAAGTTTAATTTTTTTAACTCCACTTTTCACAAAGATAAATTCTGGTGTATTCTCTCCTACTTCCAATTTCGCGTTTTGCGATTTAAGGGAAAGAAAGTCGTTTACTTTCTCTATTGCTGCAGAAAACCTGGAAAATGAGATCGGCTTGAGTAAAAAATCAATCACACCCAACTCAAATCCTTCAAAGGCATAGTCGCGATAGGCGGTGGTAAAGATGGTAAGCGGAGGTTGATCCAATTCTTTCAAAAAATTGATGCCTGTAATTTCGGGCATTTCAATATCTAAAAGGAGGATATCGGTGGTATTCCTTTCCAGAAACGACCTGGCAGCAGGAGCATTATTAAATTTGCCTATCAACACTAGGTCGGGCATGTTAGAAATATGTTCTTCCAATACATCCTGAGCAAGTGGCTCATCATCTATGATAACGCACTTAATCATAAATCAAGAATTAAAATAAGTTTAAACGTATTGGGATCTTCTATAATATCAAGCGTGTGCTTTCCTGAGTATAGCAACTGAAGTCGTTGTTTAAGGTTTGAAAGTCCTATTCCACTACCCTTATGTTCCGCGATCCCATGAAAATTTGACCTCCCATTTTCAATAGTGAAGAAAAGTTTGTTGCCCTTAATTTCAATAAAAATGTGCAACCAGGCATTTTGAACCATTTTGCTTATCCCATGCTTAAATGCGTTCTCTAGTGTAGGAAGCAACATAAAAGGTGCAATTTGTTTACCCTTAGCCTCACCTTTTTTTGTTAAAATGATTTCGGCATCGTTGCCTTGTCGCATTTTTTCAAGCTCAAGGTAATTTTCTAAATAGTGAAGCTCCTTTTCTAACGGAACAAAGGTCTCCTCGCTTTCATAAAGCATGTATTCCATCATCTCTGATAATTTTAGCACTACTTCTGGCGCCTGATTAGATTTTTTAATGGTAAGCGAGTACAAACTGTTTAAGACATTGAACAAAAAATGCGGGTTAACCTGGGCCCTTAGATAATTAACTTCCGCTTTTAGTTTCTCAATCTTTGTTTTTTGTAGCATCTGGTTTTGTCCGTACCAATCTAAGCTTAATTTAAGCGAAAGCATTAATGCAAGATACCATAGCGTACTAAAGAAATTGTAAGATAAGGCTTCTATCAAGTTGCTACTGCGCATTGGACCAACAACAAACCCATACATGTAAAAATCAAATAGGCTTTGAACGGTGAGATAGCCAATTACAGAAATGATAACTGAAACGAAATAGAAGATGTATTTTTTCTTTAACAGAAATTTGGGTAAAAAGTAAGTCAGGTTGAGGTAAGCAATCACAATGAGTAATGCAATTCTGATGCTAACGCAGGCCACAAAATAGGGCATACTGGCCTTATGTATGAGATACTTTTTCTCGTACATGAAAAATCCTGTGATCAGGATCCAATAGGCACAATGAATCAGTGCATACTTTACAGAAACAGCTTTATTTGAAAATGGCAGATTAAATTGTTTATCCAGAAAATCCATTTTTATGAGTATGAGTATCGTTAAAGCCCTCGGTTTAAAGATTCTTAATTCCTAAATGGCTAAGCATCGGGCTAATTTTATTCTTCTTCTAAAGGAACCGAAAACTAATGGACCTGCAAAATTATATCGACAAACAGCACTAAAAGTAGATGAATATAAGGATAAAAGACCGATGTCTACTATTCGGGTTATTGGTCTACTATTTTTCTGTGCTATTTCTAATTGGGTTAATCTTGTACAATAAACTTATCTAATATTTAAAAATATGAAAAAAATCATTTTCAATCCAGCGTTTACTAAGATGTTTACTCTGGTTACATTATCTGTTATCTTGTTTAGTTTCACCCCAATGCGGGGATTAGACCGGTACGCAATTTACTTAAACAAAAAACTTGTGTTGGATATAGCGGTAACCCAACCCTTGAGTTCCAGGGTACTGCAATTGGGTAAAGCAGCCGAAAAAGATAACCTATCTATCAATTATGTACACTGCATGAACAAAGGTGCCGGCAAAAGCAGAAGCATCGCTTTAAAGGATGAAAAGGGAAATGTATTAAAGAAATGGCAGTTCGCAGATGCCAAAAGTTCTGATCTAAGCATGTCTTTACCTTTGACCGAAGTGTTCAGGGTAGAAAAAACCCACCCTAATAATACGCTCAGTCTTTACTATTCTTCAAAAGAGCTAACTAAAAGTGAAATGCTATCAACCCTTAGTTTTAAATAATTAAAGGTTTTGGATTTTGCAGTGATGGTTCATGGTTCATGGTTGATGGATCATGGTTCATGGAAAGATCACAAACAGCCGCAGATGCGCAGACTTCTGTTAGCCGAGAAATCTATGCATCTGTGGCCAATCATTTTTAATCTGTGGCTAAAAATTTATCCTGACAACCAGGAGAATACTAATCTTGCTGACCGTGCTAGCTGGTTGAAGTTTTCCTAGTTCATGAATCTTAGTTCATGGTTCATGGATCATGGTTCATGGAAAGATCACAAACAGCCGCAGATGCGCAGAGTTCTGTTAGCAAAGAAATCTGTGCATCTGTGTCCAATCAATCATTTTTAATCTGTGGCTAAAAATTTATCCTGCATACCAAGAGAATACTGATCTTGCTGTCCGGGGCAGCTGATAGTAGTATTTGCCTATCCCCCCAATCCATGAACTATGATCTAATCAGCAAATCCCTTTCTCAACGAAGCGTTGATCCCGCAATTTTTGTTTTGAAGATTAAAGCCTAACTTAGTTGAGAGAATTTATATAATGAGTACCACGCCCTATTCAATAGCTCAGATTGCCGAAATTTTAAATGCCAAAGCTAAATTACCGCAGCCCCAATCCTTAATTAGAAAGCTGTTAACAGATAGTCGAACGGTAATTGATCCCGAAGGTTCATTATTTTTTGCAGTTAAGGCACAACGAGATGGGCACCAGTTTATACCCAATGCCTACGAGAATGGGGTTCGTAACTTTGTAGTTGTTGATCCAACCTATGCATTATCTTATCCTGAGGCCAACTTTTTAATTGTTAATAACGTGCTTAAATCATTACAGGATTTGGCAGCATACAATAGAAAGGATAACGATTTAAAAGTAATAGGAATAACGGGCAGTAATGGCAAAACCATAGTAAAAGAGTGGCTCTATCAATTATTAGCATCTGATTTTAATATTATCCGTAGCCCAAAAAGCTTTAATTCGCAAATAGGTGTTCCCTTATCGGTATGGCAAATTAAACCGGAACATACCCTAGGTATTTTTGAGGCGGGTATTTCTACCAAAGAAGAAATGTTGCCGTTAGCTAACATAATCATGCCGAACATTGGTATTTTAACCAATATTAATGAAGCCCATGCAGAAGGTTTTGATAGTAAGGCCCATAAATTAGTCGAAAAACTCAAACTGTTCGAAGAGGTAGATCTTTTTATCTTCGCCCCCGAATACATAGAGGATATAGCTATTGAAAAATTGCCGGGAAAAACCAGATTTAGCTGGAGTACAAGCTCCCCTGCCGATCTTCATATCAACTTTATTGAGCCTATTGATGGCAAAAACTACGTCAGGGCCACTTATCAGGAAAAAGAAATCGAATGCCTCATACCTTTTAGCGATAAAGCCTCGATAGAAAATGGCATTATTTGCTGGGCTACTTTGCTGGCGATGGGTTATACACCAGAAGAAGCAGATTTGAGGTTAGAAAAACTTACCCCTATCAGTATGCGCCTCGAACTGATCAACGGTATTGAAAACTGTTCGGTAATAGATGATTCGTATAGTGCGGATATCTCCTCTTTAGCCATTGCCCTCGACTTTTTAAATCAACAGAACCAGCACGCAAAAAAAACATTGATTTTATCTGATATCTACGAAACCGGAAAATCAAATGATATCCTTTATGCAGAAATTGCCGCTTTATTGGCGCAAAAAAATCTAAACCGATTAATTGGAATTGGCCCTCATATCACATCCTTTGCAGACAAATTTAACTTGGAAAGCCAATTTTATGAAAGCACCCAAGCTTTTATAGACCAATTACCGGCCATTCATTTTGCCCATGAAACAATTTTGATTAAAGGTGCACGAAGATTTGAATTTGGAAGGATCAGCAAATTGCTTACCCAAAAAATTCATGATACGGTGTTAGAAATTGATTTGAATGCCCTTTCGTCAAACTTACAGTTTTATCGCTCCAAACTCAATCCAAGGGTTAAAATAATGGCGATGGTTAAGGCCTTTTCTTATGGAAGTGGAAGTTTCGAAATTGCGAATCTCTTACAATATCACAAAGTGGATTATTTGGCAGTTGCTTATGCCGACGAAGGCATCGCCCTACGTAAGGCGGGCATTAGCTTGCCCATTATGGTAATGAGCCCCGAACCTTCAGCTTTCGAAGCCATAGTTAACCATAAATTAGAGCCAGAAATATACAATACGAGTATTTTAAAAAGCTTTATAAATTCTTTGCCCGCTCAAGCGATTGGTTTTCCGATCCATTTAAAATTAGATACGGGGATGCATCGATTAGGGTTCGAAAGAGCAGATCTACCTGCATTGTTGGAAGTAATAAAGGATAATATAGCCGTGAAAATTGTCTCTGTTTTTACGCATTTGGTGGCCAGTGATGAGGCAGAACATGATGGATTTACCAGCCATCAGTTGTCAGAATTTTCAAGCTTATTTGAAGAAATTTCGGATGTACTGGACTATCAACCCCTCAAACATGTGCTAAATACATCGGGCGTAACCAGATGGCCAGAGGCTCAATTTGATATGGTGAGGATCGGTATTGGATTGTATGGCTATGATACTGCCCTAAAAGAAAACCATGGGCTGCAAACTGTGGCTATTCTAAAAACAACTGTTACTCAGGTTAAAGAATTAAAGCCCGGCGAAACGGTGGGTTACAGTCGCAAAGGGATTATGCCAAACGGCGGAAGGATTGCCACGGTAAAAATTGGTTATGCAGACGGGTACAACCGAAATTTCGGCAATGGAGTTGGAAAGATGAGCATACATGGGAAACTCGTACCAACTATCGGATCCATCTGCATGGATATGTGTATGCTAGATGTAAGTGGGCTCACGGTTAATACAGGAGATGAAGTAATAGTTTTTGATTCGCAGCATACCATAGTTGACCTGGCCAATGAAATAGGTACCATACCCTATGAAATTTTGACCAATATTTCTCAACGGGTAAAAAGGGCCTACTATTATGAATAATGCCCGGATAGGTTGTAATTATAGCTGAAACTCAATTTTAAACTCCGTTCCTTCATTTACGCTACTCATAATGCTTATCTTACCATCAAGTGCTTCTACTTGCGTTTTCACCATGTAAAGGCCCATTCCTTTTCCTTCTACATGCGTATGGAACCGCTTATATAGTCCAAAAACCTGCTCTCCTCTTTTTTGAAGGTCAAATCCCAATCCGTTGTCACTGAAAAACAATTGAATCTTATTTTTTATGAGCTTGCTTTTTACCTCTATCAAACAGGGAATTCCTTGTTGACGATATTTTATGCTATTGGAAATTAGATTATAAAATATACTGTATAAATAGCTTTTTACGGTTACTAAATGATCGATCTCTGCAAAATCGCAAGCAATGGTTACCTGTTCTTTTTCTATCAAATTTTGGATGCTGTTTTGAATGTCGTTAACGAGGCCCGACAAAGTAACCACTACTCTCAGCTCATTTATTTGGTGCCTTATTTGTAAAATTTGGTTTAGATCTTTTACTACATCATCCAACTTTGTTGCCGAATCTTGAAGTCCTTGCATAAGGGTATACGCATTATCTTCAACATTCAGATCATCTTTCATGATTGCGGTTACTCCGATAATATTAGCAACAGGGGCGCGAAGGTTGTGTGAAACGATATAGGTAAACTGCTCTAAATCTTTATTTCTTTGGATCAGATCAGCAGTTATTTTCTCCTTTTCTATTTCATCCATTTTTCTGGATGTAATATCGGTTAACATAGCGATAGCGCCTAAATAAGTCCCCCCCTCATCAATAATCGGACTAGCTGATACATTAACCCATATTCTTTGTCCGTCTTTATGTATGTAAACTTGCTCAAAATCTTCTGAAATTCCCTTTTTTCTTCGTTCAAGCTTTTCTTCAATGCTAACTTTTCCTTCTTCATCCAGTAAATCAAAAGTATTCTTTCCCATCATTTCTTCGAATGTATAGCCAAAAATTTGGCAAAGCCTTTTGTTTACAAAAACGGTGTCATTATTCTGGCCTACCTGCCAAATGCCTTCTTGTGAAGTTTCAATAATCTGCCTATATTTTTCTTCGCTTTTTTTCAGATTTTTCTCGGCTATTTTCTCTATGGTTATATCATGCAAGGTCCCATGCAAACCGATGGCTCTTCCATTTTGGTCAAGTTCAAACTTACTTCTGGAGCGGATATGCTTAATGGTTCCATCTCTCAAGACTATCCGGTGATTGATATCGGTTTCACCACGCGTTTGTTGTGCCCTATTGTTTACCGAAATCATCTCATCAAGATCATCTGGATGTATAAATTTCAACCAATTGGCATATGTATGCTTGTTATCTGTAGGAGAGAGGCCATATATGTTACACGCTTCTTCAGACCATAACGCAATATTCGTTTCAAAAGACAGCACCCAACTCCCAAGGTGGGCTGTTTTCTGAGCCTCATTTAATCTTTTTTCATTCAGCCCTAGAGATTCTTCTGCTTTTTTTCTGGCGGTAATATCTCTAGAATGGCAAGCAGTGCCAATTACTTCGTGGTCTTTACGAATGGGGTAAAAAGAAATTTCCGACCAGGATTCTATGGGTGAGGTGATGTATTCCATTTCCAAGAACTCCTCTCCGGCAAGTGCACGTTTATAATAGGCTCTAAATCGATCAAATTGTTCCTTAGATAACACTAAAGATAATACATCATCACCTTTGGTGATTTCTTTCTTCGTGGTAAGTTTAATCACTTCGAAAAAAGGTTGATTAAACGTAATCAGCTCACAATCTAAATTGATACTCCACATCAGATCGGTTGTATTATTAATTAGGGCATTTAAATTATTCTTGTCAAACTCGCGTTGTTTTTCACTTAGTTTCTTTTCCGAAATATCCCGGATAAATCCGATGAAAGCTATTTCACCGTTGATTTGCGACGAGCTAATACTTAGCGAAACATCAATTTCGCTCCCGTCTTTCTTTACCGCTCGGATTTCAGTGGCTTTCCCAATCAGAACTTTTTCTCCAGTTTTGAGGTGATTACTAAAGCCAGCCGCATGCAACTTCCGGTATCTTTTTGGGATTACAGTTTCAGCTAAAGGTGTGCCCAACACCTCGGTTTCTTTCCATCCGAATAAAGCTTCAGATTTATCATCCCATTTGGTAATTACTCCCATTTTATTGATAACAATTACCGCATCCAATGATGCTGCATAAATAGTTTTTACAAGATTATTACTTTCGATCTGTGTTTGAAGTGCTCGCTTCTGATCAGAGATATCGCGAAAATTAGTGACCATGGCGTTAATGCCAGGCTCATCAAGCATGTTTGTTATCGTAGCTTCACACCAGATCCACTTTCCGGTTTTATGTTTTAAACGTAATTGATGATGGTAAGATGCTCCCGGACTTTTAAGTATCTCGACTCTGTTTTTGATGAAAATTTCCAGATCGTTAGGGTGAATAAAATTGGTTGCCATCGTATTCGAAATTTCGGTGGGCTCATAGCCAAATATCTTAGTAATTGAGGGACTTCCATAAAGCATTTCTCCTTTCGCAGTAGAAAGGGTAATCATATCAGATCCATTTTCTATAAGGGAACGAAAACGCTTTTCGTTGTCTTTAACTGATTTCAATGCTAATTTTTGCTCAGTTTTATCAACAGACAAGACTGAAATGCCCTCTGGAATGGGATCCACACACAGGTCGAAATTAGACTTTGACCCATCGGGGAAGACGAACTCGGTCTCGAAACGCTGAGATATCCTATGTTTCATGCAGCGCTGCATTTTTTTGAACAGTACTGTTTTTTCGATGCCCGGGTATTTTTCAAATAAGGTAAACCCTATCAGTTCTTCTCTTGAATAGGGGCTAAATTTTACCGACGCATCGTTTACATATAAATATCGCCATTGAAAATCATGAAGCTGTACACCCTCGATCAGATTATCAAGCGTGTGCCGAAACTTCTTTTCGTTATTAATTATCAATTCTTCAGTCTCTTTTTGGCGTTTTTGCTTCTCAAAGAGATCTAGCCCGAATGAAATATCGCGTGTAGCCTCTTCCAATAGCCTGATTTCTTCTTCTCCAAAAAAATGGAGATCACTCGAATAAAGAGTAAAAGCACCTATAACCTCATCTGATTTTTTGATCGGGATTACAATGCAGGATTGAATATCGTTTGCTGCAGCAAATGCTTTCAAACTTGTTAGTTCAAGGTTGTTTTCGATATCGTTGCAAATATAGGAAACTCCGGTGTGCAACACCTTTGCCTGTAGGCTATCTAGATCGAAAGGTATGGTTAAAAATAAAGGAATTTCTTGCGAAGGTATTCCGCTCTGATCAACCAGATTAAGCGCTTTGGTTTCATTTTGATATAAACCTATCCAAGCCATTTTGAATTTACCAAATTGGAGCGCAACTTGGCAAGAAATACGGAAGAGGCTCTCCGCATCCTTAATTCTAACAATGTTATGATTTACCTGACTAATAAATGCTAAAAGCTGGTTTGCCTTATTTAATTTCTCTAATTTTATTTTATTCATACATTGTTAATCCTTCCCAACAATATGCATGATTTAGGGGAAGGTTAACACGTAAAGAAAAATAGAAATGATCTCCTTTTTTTTGAAAAAAGGATTCGAAAACTAAGTACCTATTCTTTTTTGGTTCCATCACAACATCCATCTCCATACATCCTACGGTTTATGAAATCCAAAAAGAGAGAAACTATAAATACGGTTTCTGGGATTCCTTATAAAGGTATAACTTTAATTGACATTTGAACCATTTACTTCAACTATCTTCGAAAGGTGAATTTCGGCATATTCTGCATAATTCAATAATTCTCCGTTCTTTCTTTTATAAAAATTAATTACCTTACTTTCAAAATGACCTTAAACAATCAATTCGTTTTAGTGTTATAACTGCTCATGGAAGACATTAACGCTTTACAAATAAAAATAGCTGAGTACGAAAAGCAAAATGCTGAATTATTGCTGCGTAACGAAGAGCTGAAAGATTTTGTAGAAAATGCTTCTATACCTCTCCATTGGGTAAATGAACAAGGAATAATTATATGGGCTAATCGAGCTGAGCTTGAAACGCTCGGCTACAGCGCTGATGAATATATTGGCAAGCCAATTCAAGATTTTCATGTAGAAGAATCTTCCATATCCGATATTTTAACCCGATTAACAAATAATGAAACCCTAAAGAACCACAGAGCAATTCTAAAATGTAAAGATGGAACATTAAAACATGTTCTCATCAACTCTAATGTGTATAGAAGGGACGGAAAATTTATTCATACCCGATGCTTTACCAGAGACGTTACCCCCGTTGTAAATGAAGATATCAGGAAAGAAGCACTATCAATAGCATTAGAGAATAGAGAATCCCAGCTTCAGCTTGCGATTGAACTTACCAATTTAGGTACCTGGGAGTGGGATCCTAAAACTGGCCAATTATTTTGGTCTGATGAATGCAAAAAGATTTACGGTTTTCCGCTCGAAGAGGAGCCCACTTTTGAACTATTCTCAAAATTAATTCACCCAGAAGATAATGATCGGGTGCTAAATGCAATACAAAATGCCCTTGAAGATAAAGATGGGATTTATGAAATTACCAATAGAATTATTCGCTTTGATAATCAAACCATTAGATGGATAAAGGTAAAAGGTAAAGTATATTTTGATGATCTTAAAAACCCTGAACGTTTTATTGGTACCGTAGTAGATATTACCGACAGTAAGCAAACGCAAGACAAAATTATTACGAGCGAAAGGTTATTTAAATCCATCGCCTTAAACATTCCAAATTCTTTGGTGATTGTGATTGATAAAGATCACCGCTACGTTACTATTGAAGGTGATTTAATGGAAAAAATGGGCTTTAACAGCGCAGACTATACCGGCAAACATCCCACAGAAGTAGCACCTCCTGAGCGCTACGAAGCTTCAAAAAATTTATACGAACGCGTAATGGCCGGCGAAAAATTTTCTGTAGAAAGGCAGAGCGAAGCTGGGGGCATTTTTATGGTACATTTTATTCCGTTAAGAAACGAAGAACAGGAGGTAGAATTGGGGTTGATTATTGCAATGGATATTTCTGAAATTAAAGAAGGTCAGGAGAAAAGCGCCAAGCTTGGAGCAATTATCGAATCAAGTGATGACGCCATTATCAGTAAAACCTTAGAAGGAATTATTACCAGTTGGAATAATTCTGCGGAGCGAACTTTTGGCTATACGGCCGAGGAAATGATCGGCGAGCCTGTTTTAAAATTAATTCCCTTAGATCGACAACAAGAAGAAGTTCATATCCTATCACGCTTAAGAAATGGCGAACGGGTAGAGCATTTTGAAACCAAACGTTTAAGAAAAGACGGTAGTTTGTTAGATGTTTCACTAACTGTTTCTCCTGTTAAAGATCCAACTGGCAATATTATCGGCGTTTCTAAAATTGCCAGGGATATTACAGAAAGAAAACAGGAAGAACAGCGTAAAAATGATTTTGTGGCTATTGTTAGTCATGAATTAAAAACACCCCTCACTTCTATTATTGGCTATATACAGCTGCTAATTTCCCAATCAAAAAGGGAAAATAATGAGCAGAGCTTAACCATCTTAACCAGAACAGAAATACAGGCCAAAAAAATGGCAGCCATGATCCAGGATTTTTTAAACCTGGCTAAAATGGAAGAGGGTAAAATTCAAATTAACCTTGCAGACTTTGAATTATTGCCATTAATCGTTGAAATAACAATGGATTCTCAATTTAAAAGCGATAAGCATGAGATTGTATTATCTGTAGATGATGGAATTGAAATCCATGCGGATAGGGATAAAATCGGTCAAGTATTAATCAATCTATTGAGCAATGCCATCAAATATTCGCCACAGGGTGGAAAAATAGTTATCGGAAGCGAAATCAATGGAGATGAGGTTAAAATCTTTGTTAAGGATGAAGGTTTGGGCATTCATCCCTCTGATCAAAAAAGATTATTTGATCGGTTTTATCGGGTAAATGATGATCGGGTTAAATCTGTTTCAGGGTTTGGGATTGGCTTATATTTTGTTTCCGAAATATTGCGTTACCATCAAAGCACTATTGAGATCGATAGTAAGGAAGGTGCTGGATCAACGTTTTACTTTAGTCTTGCGCTGAGCGATAAGCGATAAGCGGAAAGCGGAAAGCGTTCTGCACGCTTTACGCCAAGCTCCCATCTCTCAACTCCAAACTCTAAACTCTCAACTCCCTTGGCTTGCGATCAATAGTTCTCCAAAACTTTTCACATTATCTGCAATAATATCAGCTTTTACATCAGAAGAGGCAACATCTTCCATGGTGGCTTCTCCAGAGAGCACCAAAACGCCAAAAGCATTGGCATTTAAGGCCATCTTAACGTCTGTATATAACCTATCGCCTACCATGGCTATTTCTGAGGGTTCGAGTTGGTAACGATGTAAAATCCCATCTAACATTCGTGGATCGGGCTTGCCAATTACCATATCTGGCCATCTTTTCGTAGCTCCTTCTATACAGGCACAAATAGCTCCACAATCAACTAAAATTACAGGCTGATCGGTTGGGCATACCCAATCTGGATTTGTTGCGATATAAGGTAGTTTTTGGCTTGCCCACCAGGCCGCACGACATAGGCGAGCGTATACCAGAGAACTATCAAAACCTACAACAAGTGCATCTGGTACATCATTCGCATCATCTGCAGTAGAGATAAAACCGTTTCCTTCAAATTCGGCAATCATGCTAGGCGTACCCAAAATAAAGAGACGTTTAACCAGCGGGAGATGACTTTTAAGGTAATCAATGGTTGCCAAGGCCGAAGTATACATTTCTTCACGCGAAGCAGGAATTCCCATCTTTTCTAAATGCTTTAAATAGTCATTTGTACTTTTTGAGGGATTATTGGTTAAAAAAGAATAGCCTATTCCTGCTGCTTTAAGACTTGCTAAAAACCCGGGTGTATACGGAAACAGTGTACTGCCATTGTAAATAGTTCCATCCATATCAAGGGCTACATGCTTAATTTTTTTTAGTCGTTCCAGTATTTCTGGCGAGACAGCGCTTTTTATACCGTCGAAAGATTGGTTTGTAATCTGCATTTAATTAATTCGTTTCAGTTTCATATCCATGGGCTCTTGATTTCCAGCCCAATAAAAATACCAGACATCCTACAACACCAAGCCCTGTTAATATTCCGAACGTGGTATCCCACCCATAGTTATCCGCTAAAAGCGCAATTCCAACACCAGATAAAATCGTACTTGCATAACCAAACAATCCCGTAAAGCCCCCTGCTGTTGCCGCTGCCCTCCTAGTAGCCAAATTTGCTGCTGCAATACCTATTAACGCTTGCGGACCATAGATAAAAAATCCGATACCCATTAACAATGCTGTAATTACAAGAGTTGAGGGATGTTGGATCTGCCAAAAAACAGAGATACAAAGCGTCGCCCCGATCATACAAAACAAGCAGGTACGAATAGTTCTCCCTTTTAGATACTTATCTGTAACGTAACCAGCAACTAACATCCCTACAATTCCTGAAGCTTCAAAACCAGCTACCATCCAAGCCGCTTTAGACGGAATTTCAATCCCCTTCCATTGCTTTAAGATACTAGGGCCCCAGTCTAACATTGCATAACGGAGAGTATAAACAAAAAAATTGGCAACAGAAATAATCCAAATATTAGGGTTTCGGAATACCATTTTGCTTATAAATGCTTTATATTCTTTTGAATTTTCTTTTTTATCTTCATTTTTCACATGCGCTACACCTAGTTCTGGTAAGCCTACCGAAGAAGGTGTATCTCTTATGATAAACCATACCGCTATAGCCCCTAATAAGGCAACAATAGACGGAACGTAGAAACACCATTGCCAGCCCCATGAAACCACATATCCACATAATACTAGCGTTAATCCAGCACCGATCGAGTGGGAAGCATTCCACCACGACATTTTTGTCGCCAATTCTGTAGGAGGTACCCAGTGTGATAATAGTCTGGCACATGGTGGAAACCCCATTCCTTGAAACCAGCCATTAAGCACCCACATGATGCCAAATAAAAGTACCGTACTCCCAAATCCAAAAATGATGTTACAAACAGCACAAAGCACTAACCCGATTACCATAAAGTACCTCGAATTAACACGATCTCCTATAAAGCCGTTCGCAAATTTAGATACTCCATACATTAATCCGTGAAGTGTTAAGAAAAGACCTAATTGCACTTTGCCGATCCCTAAATCCTGTTCCATAAAAGGCATCGCAATACTGATGTTTTTCCGAACAAAATAATACATGGCATAGCCAACTATTGTGCCTACTATTGTTCTTGCCTGCCAGTTGCCGAATCTCTTTTTCGTTGGTGCATCCATCGATGCATATTCTGGGTTAATCGTGCTCATTAGGTATGATTTAATTCTAGTTTAGCAATTAATAGTTATTGTTGAGGGATTAGTCCGCAGCGATTTCCCAAATTCCGCCTTTTCCAAAGAGCTCTTCCAGCCACTGTTCTAAATATCCAGTTCTGATGGCCAGGTCTAAAATCGTAAACCTTCTTCTAATAAATTGGGCCCTGATAAAAGTTTCTCTTAATCTTTCACGCGCAATACCGATCTGTTCTGGAGCAGTTGGTGCACCTACAAGTTCCAATCGGCGTTTTGCCTCTTCGTACGGTACAACCTGTGCCGCTAATTTATTTTTAAGGCTTGGCCAATTATTCTTTAAAAGGGTTAGCTGTGCTTTCAGCTCCTCTCGGGTATTGTATTTCGCTTTTATTTCTTGAAGGCCTATTTCCGGAAAATCTGTTCCAACAAATATATCCAGTGCTGCGGCCTCTGCTTCGGCAGGAAGTGGCCAATTGGCACAACATGTTGCAATATCCAGATTATTAATGGCTGTGCCCAATAGACATTCGTAAAGTGCGGTTATGGCAATGGTTCCAATACTAACCTGAAAGCCATGAGAAATGTGTTCGCCATTGTTAAGATGGTTCTCCATGTTCCATAAATGACTAAATTGGTGTTCAGCTCCAGATGCCGGCCTACTAGATTTAGCCCATTGCATCGCAAAGCCACCTAACATTAGTCCTTCCACCAAGCGGGTTATAGCCTGAGGGTCGCCGTTTTTCACCCCCTCTGGGTCAGAAAGTGCATCATGCAATCCATCCTGAACAATAGACCATGCTGTAGGATCTATAGGCTCTACGTGTAGGCTATCAGCTAAAATCCAATCTGCACCTGCTGTGATCTTTGCAAATAGATCTGCATAACCCGAAGCGGTCATCTCCGAAGGAGCTTTACAAATAATACTGATATCGGCTAAACAAGCCTGTGGTGCCGGACAGTTGAAGGTTTGTTTTGCCCCATTTGCAGTAATGGAAGCACCAAATGCGGTATAACCATCCATTGATGCTGCTGTAGCAACACACATATATTGGCGGTTGGTTAAATGGGATGCTAATTTGGTAAGATCGTTAATCGTACCTGAACCAACTGCGATGGGAATAGCCTCATTGGTTTGCAAAAATGTTACCAGT
This sequence comes from Pedobacter sp. NO84, assembly GCF_059703915.1. NCBI lineage: Bacteria > Pseudomonadati > Bacteroidota > Sphingobacteriia > Sphingobacteriales > Sphingobacteriaceae > Pedobacter > Pedobacter sp. NO84. The sequence goes on along the minus strand of NZ_AP046575.1, from coordinate 625,783 downwards.
TCATCAACAAAAGCATATTCTGCATATAAATGCGGATCTGAATAAATAAATGGGGCCAGTTGGTTTATACCTGCTGCATTTAAAATCTGTTTTACTTCTTCACCTGCAATCTTATAGGTTATGGTATCCGCAATAATTACAGCGGTTTTGCCAAAGAATTGTTCCGAAAATAAATCAGCTACTTCGGTTAAAAGCCCTTCACCTATTCTCAGTGCACGTGTTTCACTTGCTGCAGCTAGAGCTTCTTCAATTTTTGACATCATTTTTATCAAAGATTATTAATTTTTTTTTATTATGCTTATTATTAACGTAATAAAGCTGATTGATGAAAACATGGCAATATTCCCATGTTTCGTTTTGCATCGTTATTTTAAATTCTATGCTTTCAAAGAAAGAAAATAAAAACAAATTAAACAAATCGAAAGTGCTTTAACTGCTCAAAAATTTTCAATTATGAAGGGATTTTGGGAGCGGGGAGTTTGGGGTAAGGAGTTGAGGGTTGGGAGTTAGTTTAAATCGCGTTGTGCTCCGGCATTTGTAGCATGACAATTAGAAAAAGTTCAAGTAATCTTCTGTTTTCATTGTCTATAAAACTCAGGTTGTGCTTCGACAAGCTCAGCACGACAAGTTATGGAGTTTTTCTAGCATTGAACAAATTCAATCCTTTAATCCTAGTCCTAGTCTTATTGCCTCCAACCTCCGCCAAGTGCCCTATACAAATTTACTACAGCTTGTAATTTTTGCAGCTTATCATTCACACCACTTAATTGTGCTGCTAATAAACTCTGCTCAGAAGTTAATACATCTGTGTAATTTGTTGCAGAACTGTAACGCAATAATTCTTGGGTAAAATCTACCGCCTTAGTTAGTGATGCAATCTGTTTTGCTCTTGTTGTTTCTTTTTCGGCAGCCGTTTGGTAAGCGTACAGCGCATTAGAAACCTCTTGAGCACCCGTTAGAAGTGATTGCTGAAAGCTGTAGAGTGCAATTTGTTGCTGGGCTTCAGCGGTCGTAAGCCTTGCTTTATTTTGTCCCCTAGCAAAAAGGGGCTGTGTTAAACCGCCAACTAAATTGTAAAAGACAGCATTGTTAAAGAAATCCTTTAATTGTAAGCTGGATAATCCGCCAGCGGCTGTAAGGGTTAAAGAAGGATAAAAATATGTTTTAGCCACATTTTTGTTTTCAAAAGCTGCTCTAAACGCAAACTCTGCTGCTTGTACATCCGGTCTATTTTGGAGCAATTGAGCCGAAACACCGGTTTGCAGATTGGTAAACACCTCTTGACTAGCCAATGTAGATCGGTTTATACTTAAAGGAGCGTCTGCTAATAAAGTGCTCAATGAATTTTCAACTTCTCTTATGCTCCTTTTTAAATCTGGAATACTTACCTCTGCGGCATATAAATTAGCCTCACTTTGTACTACTGCTGCACCATTTACAACGGCCCCATCCTTTAAGGCCTTCATGGTCGACACATTTTTTGTTCGCGCCTCCACTGTTTTTATGGTAATCGCCAATTGCTGGTCTAAAGCTAATAGATTGTAATAGGCATTCGCAATATTAGCGATCAATTGTGTTTGCACTGCACGTTTAGCTGCATCGCTTTGCAATAAGGAGGCATAGGCTGATTTCTTGGCACTGCTTAATTTGCCCCATATATCGGCTTCCCAACTGGTACTTAATTGTCCTCTAAAGGTTTGCGTTTCCAGATCAATTGTTCCGGCCGGAAAGTTAACAGCGCGTGCAGATTGTTTTGAATCGGTTACTGATAAATCGCCCTGCAAACTTGGTAATAGGGCCATTCTACTTTGGTATAATCCAGCTTCCGCAATCTTTATCCTTTCGATGGCCTGTTTGAGGTCTAAGTTCTCGGCCAATCCCTTCTCAATCAAACCTTGTAAAATAGGATCTGAAAACAAACTCTTCCAAGGCAAATTAGCAATGGTGGTGGTATCTGTACCCTGTTTATCACGGTACAAATTGTCTGTTTTTAATGTGGGTCTGGTATACGTTTGTGTTACGCATGCACTCAATAAGAGTAAGGCAAAGCCGATGAGAGTGATAGAGTATCTATAATTGAGTTTCATTTTCTATTTAATTTAATGGGTTTCAGGTAACGGAAAGTCCAATTCTGATTGTTCGCCTTCAATTCCCTCATCGAAAGGAGACTTACTACTTATTTTTTCTTGAAGGGTTTGGAAGATGATAAACAATGCTGGGATCACAAAAATCCCGAAAATTGTTCCGATCAACATCCCGCCAACTGCTCCCGTACCAATTGATTTATTTCCTGCTGCTCCTACACCCGATGAAAGCATAAGTGGTAACAACCCTAAAATAAAGGCTAAAGAGGTCATTAAGATGGGGCGTAATCGTGCTGTTGCTCCTTCAATGGCCGCATTCACGATGCTCATTCCTTTACGTCGTCTACTAACCGCAAATTCTACAATAAGGATCGCATTCTTGGCCAACAGACCAACCAGCATAATTAATGTGATCTGGGTATAGATGTTATTATCTACTTTAAAAATCTTATCGAAAATAAATACGCCCGCCAATCCTATCGGCAAGGAAATCAATACCGCTAATGGAAGAATATAACTTTCGTACTGCGCACAAAGCAAGAAATATACAAACACTACGCAGAGCAAAAAGATAAAGATAGTCTGGCTGCCGCTACTCATTTCTTCGCGTGATAGCCCCGAAAATTCGTAACCATACCCTTGTGGTAAATGTATCGCCGCCTCTTCCTGAACTGCTTTTAAAGCATCCCCAGAGCTGAAACCTGCTTTGGGTGCCCCAGTAACTGCAATAGATGTGTATAGATTAAAACGAGAAATTGCTTGCGGACCATATACTTTTTCTAGGGTGATAAATTCGTTTATCGGCGCCATTGTACCACTAGCATTGCGAACGTAAATACTGTTTAGCGTTTGCTGATTTGCCCTATAAGGCGCATCTGCCTGATACATTACCCGGTACTGTTTTCCGAATTTGTTAAAGTTTGATGCGTAAACACCGCCGTAATAACCTTGTAAAACGCTCAGCACATCAGTTACCGATAAACCTGCCTGTTTTATTTTAGCTACATTAACATCAATCTGAAACTGTGGGAAATTAGGGTTAAATGAGGTATAAGCGTTCAAAATCTCGGGACGCTTGCTTAAGGCGGCTAAAAATCCTTGGGCAATTTCATTAAACTTCCTGATATCTCCCCCAGTTTTATCCTGGAGCTGGAATTCGAAACCTCCGCTGGTACCAAAACCTTGAATGGTTGGGGGTGCAAAGAAAATGATCTTCGCTCCTTTTATCCCCGCAGTTTTGGCAAACAGTTCGCCAATAATGGCCTTCACATCCCGTTTGCGCTCATCCCACGGTTTCAACCTCGAAATTACCATGCCGTAAGAACTTCCAGAACCACTGATCATACTCCGACCGGTAATCCTTAACGAGTTTTTCACCTCTGGTATTTTATGCACAATACTATCGATCCTTTCTAACACCAAGGCTGTTGCCTCTTGTGAAGTACCGGCTGGCAAAGAGATATCAGACATAATGGTTCCCAAATCTTCGTTAGGTACAAAGCCCTTTGGCGTGGTATTCATCGTCCAGATCAGTGCTACTGTAAAAAGCGCAATCCCTAAGCCTGCTATCCATTTTTTATGTGATAAAAAGCTTACTGATCGTTTGTAACGCTTGGTCATCAAATCAAAGCTGGTATTAAAACCTGTATAGAAACGTTGTAAAAAGTTTTTTCGCTTTCCGAGGTGATCAACATGAGGTTTTAGGAACAGGGCGCATAATGCCGGACTTAAAGTTAAGGCATTAATTGCCGAAAGGATAATGGCGATGGCCAAGGTTAAGCCAAACTGTTTGTAAAATACGCCCGATGATCCCTGGATAAAACTTACTGGGATAAATACAGCTGCCATTACCAAAGTAATGGAAATAATGGCTCCACTAATATCATCCATGGCATCTACGGTAGCTTTTTTTGCCGAGGTATAGCCATGGTCTAACTTGGCATGCACCGCTTCGACCACTACAATGGCGTCATCAACTACAATTCCAATGGCCAAAACCAATGCAAATAAGGTTAGCAGGTTAATGGTAAATCCAAAGAGGCTCAAGAAAAAGAATGTTCCGATAATAGCCACTGGTACACTTATCGCTGGAATTAAAGTTGACCTAAAATCCTGAAGGAAGATAAATACAACGATAAATACCAAAATAAATGCCTCTATTAATGTGTGCAGTACTTTTTCTATAGATGCGTCCAAGAAATCGTTTACGTTAATTAAGGCCGTATAGTGTACACCTTTGGGGAAAAATTTCGACGCTTCATCCAATGCTTTGATCGAATTTTCGATTACTTCTTTTGCATTTGAACCCGCTGTTTGATTGATGGCGATCCCAAGAGCGGGCTTACCATCAAATTTTACTGAACTCGCATAACTTTGAGCGCCCAGTTCTATTCGTGCGATATCTTTTAAACGAAGAACCTGACCATTGCTTCCTGTTCTAACAATCACATTACTAAATTCGGTTTCGTCTTTTAATCTTCCAGAATATTTTAAGGTGTATTGAAATGACTGCTCACCCTGCTCTCCAAATTGTCCGGGAGCTGCTTCTATATTTTGTTCGGCAAGAGCAACGCTAATATCGTTTGGAACCAAACCATAAGTGGCCATCACATCTGGTTTAAGCCAAATCCGCATCGTATAATCCATTAAACCAAACGCACTGGCATCACCCACTCCGTTAATCCTTTTAATTTGCGGAATGATGTTAATGTTGGCATAGTTTTGCAAAAACTTCTGATCATAGGATGGATCATCACTATAAATACCAAAAATAAGTACATTACTCGCTTGTCTTTTAGCGGTTATCACACCAGAACGTGTTACTTCGGCAGGAAGTAAACTGCTTGCCCTAGCTACCCTATTCTGCACGTTTACTGCAGCCAGATCAGGGTTGGTACCCAGTTTAAAGTTTACGGTAATAGTTGCAGTACCATCATTACTGGCAGAAGAGGTCATGTAGGTCATGTTTTCTACCCCGTTTATCTGCTCTTCCAATGGCACTACAACACTGTTCATTACCACATCAGCATTAGCGCCCTGATAAGAAGCCGATACCTGGACTGTGGGAGGTGCAATTTCTGGATATTGTGAAATAGGGAGGGTGATTAGCCCTAAGATTCCAAGTATGACAATAATTACTGAAATTACTGTCGATAGTACCGGTCTCTCTATAAATTTCTTAAACATATTTTCGATTTACGATTGTTGGTTTACGATGTACGATTGGAGCTCTGATAGTTATCAGGATATGATTTGTGATTAAAGCGATTGGAGTATTGATATCGATAACGCCAAACGCTTAGCGCTTAACGCTTCTTCACTTCAGCATACACCGAATCAGCATTTAAATCTTGTGGTTTTATTTTTGTGCCATCCTTTAACGATTGAAATCCTTCTAGCACCACTTTATCGCCTGCTTTTAGGCCTTTGGTAACTACATAAAATTTTCCTGTGGTAATTTCCATGATCTCAATTTCTGTACTTACAACTTTGGCAGAATCTCCCAACACGTAAACAAATTTCTTTCCTTGTAAATCTGTAGTTGATTTTTGAGGGATTAATATCACATTATTAAGATGTTGAGGGATGCGTACCGAAGCACTTGCTCCACTTTTTAACAAGGAAGTTGGATTTGGAAAAGTGGCCCTTAAACTTGCAGAACCAGTGTTGGTATTGATTTGGCTATTAATGGATTCTATCTTACCGTTTTCGGCGTAGACATTACCATCAGCTAGTACTAAACTTACAGCGGGAATATTTTTCATTTGAGCAGCGAGGGTTTTTCCCTTATATGTAGTAGAAAAATCCAACAATTGCTTTTCGTTTAAGGAGAAATAAGCATACACTTTAGAAATATTGGATACTGTAGTTAAGGGCTGCGCGCTATTTCCGCTCACCAAACTGCCGGTTTTAAAGGGAATACTGCCCACAATACCATCCGCCGGACTAGTTATACTGGTGTATCCTAAGTTTACTCTTGCATTAGCCAATTCTGCTTTTGCTTGTGAAAGTGCAGCTCTTCTGCTTTGCAATGTTAACAATGCAGCATCAAGATCGTATTTACTGATGATATCTTTTTCTACCAGGGGTCGGGTTTTATTTACTTGCAATTGCGCTGCGCTCACATTTGCTTCGGCAGCACTAATTGCCGCATTGGCAGTCCGTACCATTTGCTCATATTGTGGCGCGTTAATTTTGAAGAGCATCTGCCCTTTTTTTACAATCGCACCTTCATCTACGTAAATTCTTTCGATAAATCCATCTACTTTGGGCCTGATATCAATGTCTTGAATTCCTTCGATAGTAGCGGGGTAATCAGTTTGCAGTGTAGTTGATTGCGTACTTACTGCAAAAACCGGGTAAGCCTGTGGGGCCGCCGCCGCTGCCGCTGCTTGTGCGGCTTTTTCATCTTTACCACCATTACAGGCGGCTAAAAGAACACCAATAAATAAGATCGAGAGTTTAAATGTAAATTTCATATTGTTAGGGTTAATCTTGTAAGTCATATTTCAATTATTGGTATACCATTTCAAAAATTAATTGCTTTCGCTCTTTCATTAATTTTAGGTATTCGGCATCGCCGATATTATAAAGCGATTTATTGATACAGTTTGTAATTAATGGATAGGCCATTAGCGCAAATAAATTCATACAAAACTGGCGAGGATCCATCTTTTTGATTTTTCCTTTATCCATTTCAATCTTCACTTCTTTTAAAAAAGATTTGATTTTATTCTTTTTTTCCTCCGGAACAGGCTTTTCGCCTCGATTGAGTTCGGTTACGACGTACATTTCACGATATGGATATTTAATTGCCTGATCCATAAATACCGTGATCAGTTGGTGTATTTTGTCTTTAAATTCTAAATTGGCAACAAATACCGAATCAAGAACAGCCGACATATCAGCCCGCGCCTCTGTGGCCACTTGTTCGAATAGAATATCTCTAGACCTGAAATAATAATTTAGTAATGTTCGGTTTACACCAGCAGCATCAGCAATATCCTGTGTAGTGGCATGTAGCTTCCCTTCAGAAAAAAAAATCCGCTTGGCGGTATCTTTAATTAACTGCTCTGTTCCCTTATCTTTTGTTGCCATTTACAATTTTGTTTAACAATTTTGTTAAATGCAAATGTAGAGATATGTACGAGCTAGAAAAATTTCTATCAAAAATGTAGCGGATTTATGACAAAAGGGTGAACAATCTATCGTCTATGGACGATGGTCGATAGACAATAGTAGGTTCTATCTAAGGCATCATCAATTGATAAATTTGTCCTCTATTGCCAGTAAGCAGCACCAGTTTCCCATTTTTAGCTTTTTGAAGGGAGTTGAAATTTTGTGTAGAGATATTTTGCCAGTTGTTGCCGCCATCGGTAGAAAAGTCAGTGCCTGATGATCCCGTGGCAAAACACAATTTGTCAGTTACATACTCAACCGCAGAGCGATATCCAAGCACCGGCCTAATGGGTTTAACCCATGATTTTCCACCATTTGAAGTGAGCAATACATTATTTATACTTTCTTTATCTTTTAGGTAATTTCCTCCTACTGCAATTCCTTTTTTGGCATTATAAAATGCGATAGAGAATGGGCCAGTACTACTTTCACCCTGTATAATCGGACAATCATACACTTTCCATTTATTACCATAGTTGCTTGAGTAGAAAATTCTAGAGACCGACCCTCCGCTTGCGATCCAAACTTTACCATCTTTGGTTGTTCTAATTGTGGTGCCACTTGCTGCAAAACCAGCCTCTCCTACCTTAAGGTCTTCTTTCAGGTTTTTAGAAATATCATGCCAGGTTAAACCGCCATCTGTAGTTTTCAAAAGCTGCATTTTATTATTGATCGGATCACCGAAAATAATCCCCTCCTGTTCATTCCAAAATGCCATACCGTCTAAAAATATCGCTGAGTCTAGATTTTTATAGACTTCACGCCAAGTTTTGCCACCGTCAATTGTAGATAATATATATGCAGGCGATCCGGCATTTACAACAATCGCTTTTAGATTATCGAAGGCCTCGATATCTCTAAAATCAAGTTTCTCATACCCTTTTGGCTGTGTCCATTGCCAATTTTTACCTCCATCTGATGTTTTGCCCACATAGCCACCGCTGCCACTTACCCAAGCTACAGAATCTGTTACAACAGATAAACCTCGCATGCTGGTTTTAGTACCGGCAGTTAATTCTTTTAATGTATAGTTTTGAGCAAAGCTGATGATGGGGCAGAGTATTAGGAAATACAGGATCTTCTTCATTTTATATTTATTAAAGGGATAAATTTAAATAGGAATGGTCTATTTCACTCTTTTCCAGACTTCTGATCGCCCAATTAGTGAAATGCCAATATAGCCTCTAATATTTAATTGGCCATTTTTTATGGAGAGGTTACAACTATAGGTTTTGCCCGTTTTGGGTTCGTAAATAGTTCCGTCTGTCCATTTTTCATCTTCAAACACAAAATCCTTTAAGATCTCCAATCCCAAAAGAGGTCTTGATCTTAAACTTTCTGTGGGATTTTTACCATCTTGTTTTGGCTTTCCCCTTTCGTCAATCGGCTCTTTAAGCCACACCAATTTACCAAAGTATCGGTCTGATTTTTTATAGATCTCTACCTGGCCTTCACCTGATGGGTTAATCCATCTGCCCAAAATGTCATCCCTCTTCTGGGCTAACACAGTGGTTGCCAAGAACGAAAAAACAATTAAAGCAGCAAATTTTCTAAGCATGTGTTAAAGTTAAGCAATAGTATGGAAATTGCAAGAAGTGAGAAAGTCGGAAGATATGATTTGTTAGCATGGCGCAGAGATTCACCACCTAAGACACCTTAGACGTCTTAGGGCAAGATGTATTTAGTGCCCGGCTTGCCTAAGGTGTCGAAAAAATTAACCACTAAGAACGCAAAGACAGTTTCAACCAGCAATTTGCAGTGGCTATCCTCACGTGGTGAAAAAACTCAATGTATCTTCTAGTACGGCCGCACTCCATCCATTTTCTTCCATCAAAGAAATAATAGCGAACGCCTGAATTGGACCGCTTACATTTTCAACACGTAAAATCAGGTCGCAATCTTCAAGATCGAAGTTTGCACGGTAGTTCTCAAAGCTTTTATGAATCTTTGCAACCAACTGTTTGGCCTGATCAGCATCACTTACATTTGTTTTAAAAACTTCAACCATGATTGATGTATTACTCAGTTTACGTACACAATGTGGAAGCCAATTATTTCTTCTCGTCGTAATTTACCATCCATTGTATGCCGAATTTATCGGTTAACATTCCAAAATAAGCTCCCCAAAACATTTTAGCTAAAGGCATTTGAATATGACCGCCTGCCCCTAATCCAGCAAATAATTGATCTGCTTCTACTTCACTTTCAGTATCAATGGAAACAGAAATATTTGTTCCGTTAACAACCTGTTGCATCACCGAAGGCACATCGGTTCCCATTAAAACACTTGTTGGTCCAATAGGAAGTGCAACATGCATAATACCTTTATGTTCGTTAGCCGGCAAACCTTCACAGGCGCCAGGGTTATCTTCAAAACGTGAAAAAGTAGAAAATTCGCCGCCGAAAACAGATTTATAAAAGTTAAATGCCTCTTCTGTATTACCATTAAAATTTAAATATGTGTGGATTGTTGCCATGATGTATTTGGTTAATTGTTGAATTGGTTAATTGCGAATTGCTTAACTGGTTAATTGTTTAACTGGTTAACTGGTAGCTGATAACTGGTAACTGGCATTAGGTATTTTCCAGAATTTGTTTCAGGTTAGTTAAACTTTTACTGATATCCTTCCCCAAAAGATTATCTATTACTAAATTAAACAGTGTCATGGGAAATTTATTTCTTCCAACCATTTGCCATTTAACTTGCGTCTGATTGGCGCCAATCTCAGTAGTGAACATGTACATCTGAGCCACGTTCTTAAAGGGTTTTTCAAATCTCACCTCCACCCGTGTGCTCTTGCCTTCGTCAATTAGCATGATTTCCTGTTCGCCCTTACCGGCCTGTTTATTTCCTTCCCATTTGCTTAAAAATCCAACTGTACCGTCTGTGCCAAAATAATCTATCTTATTGGTAGGATCCTGCATCACCCAATACGAATACTTTTCTTGATTTTTCATCAATTTAACGTAATCGAAAACTTCATTCAGCGGTCGATCAATAATAACGTCTCGTTCAATAGTATAGGCTCCTTTTGTTATAAGGGCAAGGAATAAGAGGAAGACAATCAAAATTCCGATGACAAGCAAAATAATTAAGATAACATTCATAGCGTTTAATTAATATTTTTAAGATTAAACTACGACAATTTTAAGTACTGATGGATATTCTTTAATTGGTGCAGGTGTCGTTGAGTGTGGAAGATCACAAAATAAATGGCTTCTAACCGGGTAAGATGTCCAAGTTTTGGCAATTCAAAAGACAGGCAGGTTTTGTTAAGGTCTAAGGCTGGGATCGCTGTTGCAATATCATGTTTAATTTTCTGGATTTGAGCAAGAAGTTGCTCCTTATCATAATCTTTCATTTGAGGATCAATAAAATCTGGGGATTTCATTTTAGATTCGAAATTTAACAATATACTCCTAAGAATTTTTACCTTTTCATCAACTGGTCGTTCGGTTGGCGCAACTTCTCCATTCAATACCTTTGCAAAATTTCCCGCTGCTAAACTAATGTGCTCTACCACTTGTCCGGCAGTCCAGCTATCTTTATAAGGAATCTGGTTAAATAATTTATTGTCAAATTGGGAAATAGAGTTTTCTAAATCAGAAAATGTATCATTAAAAGTGGTTAATAGTTCGTCTTTGTTCATGCTTACATGTATTTAATACCATCATAATTTAATAACCTGCGCCATAGGGCGATTTGACCGATACAATTCGCTTCTCTGTACATATCAAAGGACACCATTTCGTAAACCGAAAAACTCATATCGGGGAAGGTCAAAACCTTATCCAGTTGTTCATCTGTAGCTTTTACAAGTTCTTCTCTTAAAATTGGAGAGATTTTGTCCCAATCCTCTTCATAACTTGCCAAGGATGGGTAGGTTACCCCATTTTGGATACCTGTATGATCTTTAAAGAGATCATTGGCGGCAGATTTTAATTCCTTTCCAAATAGATTAGCCAGTTCATATCTTTCCTGAACCAAGCTTCCTGCTAACCAAGCAATATGGTTTGCTTTGGTATTTAATCGCTTCCCTGCATCTTCATCAGAAATGCCTTCCAAAGCGCTGTGAAAATAAGTGCTGTGCATATCGTACAAATCGATTAGGCCGAGCAGTCTTGTACTTGTAGTTTTAGCTTCCATTTTAAATTATTTAGGTTATACTAAATTACAGAACTTTTAATGTAAAGAGAATGCTATAAAAGTCAATATTAGGGGGCATTTGAGCCAAATTTTTTATCTTAGTATAACCAATCCTAACTTTATGAAAAAAATAGGGGTTATTTTAACCAAAAACTATAAACTATTAAGTGTAGCTGCAATCTTAGAGGTATTTGACACCGTAAATTACTATAACCGAATTGCTGGAGAAGAAAATTCCTTTCAGTTGCATATGTTATCAGGCGAAAACTCTTCCCATACCGATGTATTCGGTTATCCACTAATACCTTTAAAAGATGCTCCCATATTTGATTTAATTCTGATTCCTGCCTTCACATCAGAAAATATGCCAGTTACCTTACACGAAAACCAGGCCTGTATTCCCCATATCATTAATCAATATAATCAGGGAGCAAGTATAGGTACTTTTTGTACGGGTGCATTTTTACTTGGGGCAAGTGGGTTATTAAACGGTAAAATAGCTACTACGCATGTGGATGCAAGCAAGGGTTTTGCAAATGCGTTTCCAGCAGTAAAGCTAAAAGCAGATAAAACAGTAACGCAAGACGGCAGATTATATACAAGTGGGGGCGCAACCTCTTCATTTCATTTATTGCTTCACTTTGTACAAGAATTTTGCGGAAAGGATATGGCAGTTAAGATTGCGAAGGTATTCGCGATAGATATGGATCGAGATAGTCAATCCTATTTCGGTACCTTTCAGCCCTCAAAAAACCACAATGATGAACTGGTAGCTTCGGCCCAACAAAAAATCGAAAGCAATTTTCATGATAGCACAACTATAGAAGAACTGATTAGGGATATCCCTTCGAGCAGAAGAAATATGGTAAGAAGGTTTAAGCAGGTAACCGGTATTACTCCAATAGAATATCTTCAGCAGACCAGAATTGAGGCGGCAAAAAAATTATTGGAACAAACCGGTCAGCAGATGACAGAAATCATCTTTAATTCAGGCTATAATGACCCTAAAGCGTTCCGCAAAGTTTTTAAAAAAAGCGTAGGGATGACACCTTCACAATACCGAGAGAAGTTTCAGGTGAGATAAGCGATTAGCTAAAACTAAACGATCCATCCATTATATCTTGCATCTTTAACCACATAGTAACGTAGCGAAAATTTTAAAACTAGACATTTTTAGATTACATCTTCCCATTTCTCATTTCTTCACCAAGTGCATTACTTGTCCGCCTCCAGCCTGTATTTCTACACTAACAATATCAGCCTTGCTTACCACTTTTGATGTTTTTACAATAGCGTTAGGATTTTCTTTAGTAGTAGCCCCATCTTGATAAAATTCGGCCTGGTAATTCCCTAAAGGGAGAAAATCCAATGGAATTTTTAAAGTCCTAGGTACACTATTATTTATTGTTCCTACATACCAATCTGTGCCTTTTCTACGTGCAACGGTTAAAAAGGATCCCACCTCGGCATTTAGCACTTTTGTTTCATCCCAAACGGTTGGTACGTTTTGTATAAAATCAAATCCCGGCTGCCCTTCATAGGCTTCGGGATAATCAGCCACCATCGTTAAATAGCTTTCTAAAACCACATACATGGCTAGCATATGCGCACGTGTGCTAACCATAAGCGGTCTGATATAATGGGTTTTAAAATTTTCGGGCTTCACGGCCCTAAAACCGCCCAGATGATAATCACTTGCGCCAGCTATCAATCTCGTAAAAGCAATGTCCAAATCATGCTCGGGGGTTATTCCTTGTTTGCGCCATTTGTTCTGCTCGTAATTATAGGTCCCTTCCCGTGTAAATTCGTTGGGGTATGTTCTATTTAATCCAGTTGGTTTATAAGCGCCATGAAATTGAATAAATAAGTGATGTGCCGCTGCTTTCTCTAGGATCTCTTCTTGGATATTTACCATTTCTTGATCATCCCTATCTAGAAAATCGACCATCATTCCTTTAATTCCCCATTTTTCAAATTGTGTAAACGCAGCTTCCAGTTGTGGATATAAGGCTTTCCAATTTACCCAAACATGAATGGCAACTCCTTTGCTTTTAGCATAATCGCATATCTTCTGCATATCAAGCGCAGCAATAGATTTTGTGACGTCTGAGTAAGTTCCTTGGTGACCATAATTTGGCCAATCATTGGGGTACCAGGCAAAACCCCCATATCCAATCACCGAATGATATTCTATATGGTTTCTGGCGCAAAAATCAATGTAATATTTATTAGTTTCAAAATTAGCTCCTGGCACAAATGAAGTATCGGGCACTACATCGCCGTTCCACCAATGAAAAGATGTTTTACCCGGTTTTAGCCAAGAAATGTCCTTAATCTTTGAGGGTTCATTTAAGTTGGTAAGAATGTTTGATTCTATTAATGCTCCCACACGATCACTAAAAATCATTACCCTCCATGGCGTTTGATGTGGGAGTATTGCTTTGACCTTAATTTCTTTTTGACCTTGCAAGGGCGATAGAAAGCTTTTTAAAATGCCATTTGATTTAGATAGATACATGCCCGCGTAGTTTCTTAAACTTGCTTCCGTTATCGCCATGTAGGTTTGGTCTGGATATTCGAACAAAGCCGGAAGATCCATTAGCTGCGTCGAATTAAAATCGCTCAGCGACATCTTTTGGTACAGCCCTTCATGGCTACTGTTGTAATTATCAAAGAGTAAGGCCCTTATTTTTGGGTTTCCTGCAACATTAAACTCACTATTTTCATCTGTTAAGGTATACGACGACCAATTTTCTTGCTTCGGAAACTCATATCTAAATGCTACTCCATCATTAAACGCTCTAACAACAAGATTGATCGTTTTTCCATTAAGCTTATTCTCAACTAAGGGTATGATAACTTGATGGTAGTTGTTATGTACATGCTTAGTTTTCCCAATCGGCAACTCGTAAAATTCATCCGCTTTGCTAAAAACTGCCTTAGGTGTTTTTAAATTTCCTCCAAAGGCACCGCTTTCTTTAAACGTAAATCCTAATTCCGAATCGGCTATCAGTATTTTATTTTTATAACTAACCTGATAAAGCGGTTTTGATGGTGTTAATTTAAAAGAAAATATACTATTTCCATCTGGTGATTTCAATAGGATTATTTTTTGCGCATGGGCTGATGCGGAAAAAATACATAGCACAAGTACCAATGTTTTTTGAAAGACGTTCATCACTCCTGATCAGTAAGGTAAATGCGGTTTGTAAGCTACTCAATTTTAAGAATTGTTTAGCAAACAATTACAAAAATTATCTGTTTAAAGAAAGAATATAAAGTCAGTGCTCATGTTACATCTACAACCTTTAACCCTGCCACAACCCTATTTAACGGATTCAATTGGCTATAAATACATTTTTGAAAATACCGACCACTATCTCTTAGAAGTAAAAAGAGCTGACGCTGGAGATTTATATGAGCGACTATATTGGCTGAAAATCAGTAAAGATAACCATCATGTTTCTGTACTAAATCTGAAATCTATCGATTCTTCGAGAGATATTGAAGAACGCTTTTTTGATGAGGGCTATTTCAAATTTAATGTAGACAAAGGTATTTTTATTGAGAAATTTAACTCCGGAACACACCACTACCAATTAATTAAGGGCGTTGAAGGCGAAAACATGTTCATGCCAACGTTACAAAAGTATTTTTCGAAAGACAGGCAATTAACGAATTAGTTTGTTCTTTTTTCAACCACCTAAAGCACGTTAGACACCACAGTTTGAACCCCCGTATCTGAATCCAGCTTTGCGTACTCCACGTCCTTTGTCCCACAGGGACTCCCTTGGAGCGGTTAATTTTTCACCCTGCTAGAGCTTTTGAATTTCTCAACCACCTAAGACACCTGAGACACCTCAGTTTGAACTTCGATATCTGAATGGAACGTTGCGTTTCTCCGCGTACTTTGTCCCAAAGGGACTCCCTTGGAGCGGTTAATTATGCAATATAGCAGCTAACGAATTTTATCATTTCCGATTTTATTGGCGTTGATTGCAATTGCCACAGAGTCTTTTTGCTGTGCATTTGCTTTAATGCCATGTACCATCATTGATAAAGTAATAATAAAGAGCAATAAAATGGGAAGAGTTTTCTTTTTCATAGTCGCGGGTTTAAATCTACGACATTAACGTAAAAATACGAACACTTAGTATATACCGTCTAGAAATGTTCATCCCAAGGTGTTATGTGGATTATTGCATTTTATAAAAAGAGGATGATTCTTGCAGTATTAACCTAATTAGTTTAAATCAACGTGTTTAACACAACATTCATCAACTAATTTTAGAATAGAATGATAATTTTTTCCAACAGCATCTGACAATGCAATTTCGCATGTTTTAGAAGAAGAATAATAGCCGTCATGTGCCTTGGCCCTTACTTCTCCTGCTTCCCTAGCCGTTGCAGATTGGGTGAGCTCCGGGAATAAGAATCCTCGATCACCTGCCATTCCACAACAACCTGCAAATAAAGGTTGCGTTACTTCGTTCGAAAAGTGCTGGGCAATAGCATTGAATTTATAGGGAAGACCATACATTTTCTGTAGAGAACATACAGGATGCAGAGCGATGGACTCCTTTTTCTTGGCAACCCCTACTTTTGGTAAGATATAATCGTAAAGATAGGCCACACTATCTATGATTTGAAGCTCATCGTATTTCTTTTGATTCTCCGAAGTAAGCATGTTTCGGCAATTGGAAAGCGTTTGGGTACAGGAACTGATATCCAGTACAATGGGGAACGCCCCCTTTTGCGTTGTTTCATACAATTTTTCGATTGTATCGTTGGCGGCATGGGCAAAAGCCGATGCAAATCCCTTAGATGAAAACAATTGTCCGCAACAATGTTGATTTAACTGCGTAGGGATGATAACCCGGACACGTGCTTTTTCCGAAACCGACAAAAAATGCTGCATGATATCTTTATCTCCTTTATTTTTGTCGCCCATTAATCGGGTAATGCAGGTAGGAAAATAAACGATAGCTTGGCCTTGAATTGGAATTTGAAGCACTTTTGGAACTTTCTTAGCCGCAGCCAACTGATCAGACCATAAGGGAAATGCAGGAATGATGGTTTTAATCCCCCCTGTGATAATCGTCATGGTTTTATTGCCAAAAACCCGATTTATTAGTTCCCCAGATGCCAATGCAAATTTCACGGTCTTTGCTACTCCATTAAAATTTTTGGCTACCAATAAAGCAACCTTATTGGCAAATGGTGAATGGTTTTCTCGTCTCAACCGTTTTACTAAATCTCCGGTATTGATATCCACAGGGCAGGCCGTTGCGCACAAGCCGTCTACTGCACAAGTATCAAGTCCCTGATATTGATACTGATCCAACAAGGTTTTATAATCCTGTTTTTTACCCTTGTTTTTAAGATTTAGCAACTCTCTTCTTACCACAATTCTTTTACGGGGGGTAAGCGTAATGTCTCTGCTAGGGCATACGTGCTCACAAAATCCACATTCCATGCATCTATCCACTTCTATCTCAACTTTGGGCAGTTCCTTTAAATTGGCAAGATGGGCATCAGGGTTGTTATTGATAATTACGCCAGGATTTAACAAAAGCGATGGATCAACAATTGATTTGATCGTTTTCATGATCTCGTAGATTTCTCCACCCCACTCTTTTTCTACAAAAGGTGCCATGTTTCTGCCTGTGCCATGTTCGGCCTTTAATGCACCTCCATATTTTTGGAGTACCAAACTGATCACATCTTTGAGGAGCCGATCATATCGTTCAATTTCTTCAGGGGTGTCAAAAGCCTGACTAATCACAAAGTGGATATTACCATCTTTTGCATGCCCGAAAATAATGGCATTGTGATAGTGATAATCTACAAAAAGCTGTTGAAGATCAATAATCGCATCGCCCAGCTTATCTACAGGAACTGCGATGTCTTCTAAAATTACAGAGGTACCGCTGGCCCTAACCGCTCCAACTGCAGGGAACATTCCCTTCCTTACCTTCCAAAAAAGTGCCTGCTCTATTGGATCGGTGGTAAAAAGTGCTTCGTTCAATAAATTAAGTTCGGCCGCGATACTGATAAAATCCGCAATCTGCCCCGCAATTTCCACATGCGAATCTCCCTGATATTCTACTAGTAAGGCAGCAGCCGATTCGGGCAATTCTCTGATAATTGACGGTAGGCCTTCTATGTGCTCAACCGACCTTAATGATGCCCTATCCATCAATTCGACAGCAGCTGCCCCCGAATTGGTGAGGGGAACAATCGCTTTACAAGCCGAATAGATATCGGGAAAATAAAGTAGCGAAGTAGATTTTGCTTTGTAGTCTGGTAAGGTTACCATTACCGCTTCGGCAATAAATGCCAATGTACCCTCAGCCCCAATTAATAGATGTGCTAAAATATCTAGGGGCTCTTCAAAATCAATAAAGGCATTAACCGAGTAGCCTACGGTATTTTTTGTTCTATATTTTTTCCTAATACGCTCATGCAAATTTTTGTCGCCCAGAATCTCCTCACGCATTCTAATAAGATGATCGGTTAACCACGCATTTTCTAAAACAAATCTTGCGTAATCCTTAGCGTTTTCGGTAGAATAGGTTTTACCATTAGGAAGGATAAACCTAATGTATTTTACAGTGTGATAGGAATTTTTACTTACGCCACAGCACATTCCACTTGCGTTATTGGAAATAATGCCCCCCATCATTGCCGAATTTATACTTGCTGGATCAGGTCCTATTTTTTTTCCAAAGGGGTGCAGTAAAGCATTTACAATAGCTCCAATTGCACCGGGTTGTATCCTAACCAGTTCTCCGTTATTTTCTATTTTAATTTTTTCCCAATGCCTACTTAGGTCTACCAGAATTCCATCAGTAATGGATTGCCCAGATAAACTTGTACCAGCAGTTCTAAAAACAAGTGGAATTTGATGTTCTTGGGAAAAACTGAAGAGATTGATAATTTCTTCCTCACTGATGGGAAGAACCACAGCTTTTGGTCTGAGGTAATAGAACCCTGCATCAGAAGCATAAGCCACTAGGTCTATTAAACTAGATTTTATCCTCTCTTTAGCAATAATTTTTGATAGTAACGTTGCAATATCAAACTGTGGCATACTGCAAAAATATTATATATTCACACATTCCTTTCTAAAACCTCAAGTTTTTGACAAATAAATATGCGATTATTTTTAATTGTGATATAAGGCAAGGGCCAAAAAATAAGCTAATCGATTGTAATGGAAGAGTATACATAAAGGCTCAAACGTACCTTTACTTTATCTTGTTTGGCACTTTTATCCCTTTTTAATTATGCTTATTTTTGAATAGCATCAGCATTGCTGGAGGGAGATATTAACCATTACTTAATTTTTTACACCATGGCAACACAAAGGAATCCTATTGGATGGGCAGAAATCTATGTAGAAAATATGTCAAGAGCCCAAAAATTCTACGAAACCGTTCTACAGCTAAAAATGGAGGCTGCACCAATGCCCGAAGGTATGGAAGCCGAACCAGGGAGCGATGAATATTTTGAAATGGTATTTTTTCCGGGTGAAATGGATGCATCAGGAATAAGTGGCTCATTGGTTAAATCACCAATGTTTAAACCTGGATCAGGTGGCACACTTAACTATTTCACATGCGAAGACTGTGCTGTCGAGATTTCGAGGGTAGCTGAAGCGGGCGGCAAGGTAGTTAGTGGAAAGATGTCTATAGGCCAATATGGTTTCTGTGGAATTTGTGAGGATACAGAAGGTAATCCAATCGGTTTTCACTCTTTGAAGTAAAAATTTTTCGGTTTGCGGATGAGCCTTTATACTTACTATCTTTTAGCTCTATTAGTACAAAAAGCTACAAAATGGGCTGCTCCAACACCGGTTTCAACATTTTGGTCTGATACATGGATTCCTGGGTGGTCAGATTTCAAGCCGAGCATCACTCCATCAGCAAAACTGTCGATTTCCTTATTCCCTATTTCCGTACTTACTACAGGATAGTAGGCATGTTCGATCGCTTTTCTTTCTTCAAGGTCTACCTTTGCAAATTTCCAACCTTCGGCTGGTCTGATCCCATTTTCGTTATTGGCATTGTTTAAATGGAAAAGATATTCTTTAACCTTAAAATTTATATTATTTTTCTTCATTATCATCTACTTTTAATTGACTTAACTGGCCCCAAAATTCTTTGGTAAAACACAAGGTTGTATTACAAAAACTATTTAGATTATCTTGCAGTGCTGGATTTATTCCCTCGAACAACATGCTCCATGCAGTGTTGAAAGGATTTGAGCGATTAGGGCAATAATTATAACGCATAAAAAGATTAAATCATATGCTATTTCTCAAATATACCATCTTTTTGGTTGAAATTGATCAGAAAACTTGTAAAGTATAAGCAGTGGGTTGTAAGTTATAGGCCCAATGAAGGATAAAACCCTTAAGAGAATGTCTATGCAAAGATTTAAGGACTTTTCCTCTTAATGTATTCCTTTTTAAATTAGTTTTGTGGAAAGGGTGTAAACTGCGCATCTTCGATTTATATTAGCTTCTTATCATATCTCTTAACTTATAACTAATGAAAAATCGATATCTCTTTTTAACTTCTGCCTTCGTGTTTAGCATTGCAATTTCCGGTTGTCAACAAGAAAAGCCTAAAGAAAATCCGATAGACAAGAGCAAAACAGTTTGTTACCAATCCATTTCTGGAAAGGATACGGCATGGCTTTCCATTGATACGTCTAAAAAGATTATTAATGGAATACTTACCTTTAATTATACCGAGAAAAAAGAAAAATATGAGGGTCAGTTCAAAGGCGAAATGTATGGCGATACCTTGAGAGGCCACTATGATTTTAAAATTAACAAAGCAGAGCGATGGAACCGTAATCCAGTGGCGTTTTTAAAAAAAGAGGATAAATTAACCATGGGTGTAGGCCAGTTTATGTTAATTATGGGCTCGGCACATTTCGATGACAAGGTTCCCATCGACTATGAAAAGGGAAGATTTGTATTTGCGCAAGCGAAATGTAATAACTAAACTGAAATAGCGTATGGATTTAAAACAGACCAGAATGACAGCCGAAGAAAAACAGTCGGAGCTTGATCGGCACAGAGCCATCATTCTGTCTACCCTCGATTATCTTCTTGATCGCAATGGGAATAGGATTGTTTTTGACCAAAAAGACCCCATGAGGGAATATTATCAAGAGCAGAAAATACAAACTGAAAAATATTACAAGTTAAATAGGCTAGATAGACTTAAATACAGGTTGGATAGTTTAACAAAAGCATTACAAAACATTTAATTAGAAACTCTATCACAAGTTGAAGTAAATAGTGGCTTTACGCACGCTAAGCGATGCTTCTGAAATACCAGCCAAATTTAACTTTTAATGCAAAGTACAAAAGAGCATTAATTCGGTATTTAAAGACTATCTTCTGCAACTTTGGCTGGCAATAATTTTGTTGTTCGCTTCTGCCAAAAAATGAGAAAACAACAAAGTTATCGGAACTTGTTATCCTCAGCATGGTATTCTTATAAATCGTTTGTACGACTACGCACAAGTGATAGACAGGCAATCGCGCCCTTCAATATGGAAGATTGGAGAAGCCGGCTTTTCACCAACTTCATCACCTATGTACTTCCAAGTTGTTTTATCGCACTTGTACCAGGTGTTTATATGTCTTTCGCCCATGGATATATTTTGATTGGTGTTGCGGATCTACTGGCAGTTGTACTAACTGCCGCCATTTCCTTGTCGCGGGGGTTGAGCCAGAATGCGAAAAAGGTATCGGTAATTCTTATCTTCTATTGCCTGTCGATTATTCTGCTCATTAAATTAAGTATAGTTGGGCCGGGTTTCGTTTACCTACTTACGCTTAGCGTTATTATCACCATTACCTGTAAAATAAGGCTTGCGTATTGGAGTGTAGCACTAAATTTTATAGTATGTATAGCCTGTGCTATGATTATTCATTATAGACTTTGGAATACCCAGTTGGCAAATGACTATTCTCTGGGCATATGGATCACCGTTTCAACCAACCTCATCTTCTTAAGTTTTATCATCGTGATGATTGTAGGAAAAACCATTCAGGGACTGGAAAAGACGATTATAAAGGAAATATCACTCAAGGCCGATCTGCATAAAATAAATATCGAGCAACTGGAAAACAATCGTTTATTAAAGGAATCCGAAGGCCATTATATGAGTCTGTTTTTCCAAAGTCCAACCCCCATGTGGGTACTAGACAATGCGACCTTACGATTTTTACAAGTGAACCAGGCGGCCGTGATAAAATATAAGTACACTCAGGAAGAATTCCTGAAGATGAAAATTATAGATATCAAATTTGATACGAATCCTGATGCTGTGCAGGCCGACATGAACAGGAGTGGAACTGGAATCCCCGAGACTATGTTTACCCGGCACATTAAAAAAGATGGAGAAGTATTCCATGTGGAGATTATTTTCAATGCCATTCCTTTCAATGGCATACCAGCTACCCTTGCCATATCCAATGATTTGACCGAACGGATGGCATATCTTACCTCAATACAGCTGCAAAACGAGAGACTACAACAGATTGCCTGGATTCAAAGCCATGAGGTTAGGGCACCACTAGCTTCTATTTTGGGACTCACGCAATTATATGATGGCGAACTAGCCAAGGACCAAGTAGATGAAATCATGGAGAGGATACTGTATTCGGCAGGGAAACTTGATCGAGTAATAAGGGATACGGTTATTAAAAGTAAGTGTTAATACCATGAACAAAAAAACTAAATAACTCTATGCAAGCTCCGCATTGTTTATTTATATAGTTGCCCTATCGGTTGTTGTCTCCACCGACCGAAATAGTTAACCTAAATGGTTTTACCGTTGGGCAGTGGAACACCGACCAATAAAGAAAAAAATGAATATACTTTGCGCTATAGGTTGGTGTCCTCACCGACCGAAACAGTTAACTTATATGATTTTTCGCTTGGTCTGTGGAGACACCGCCGATAAAGAAGCTGGTGCGTCTACCGCCCCGATAGCTATCGGGGTCGCCACTATTTATAATTCAATATTAACCTGTTCACCATTTCTGGATATTTTTCAAGATTTTCAATGTAAATTTTGCTTTTCATCCTCTTGATATGGGTCTCGATTGATCTCGCCTGCTCATAACCGAGATCATTGATAACGAGGAAAATCTTCCAATCCTGTGCCTTTGTTGTAAAGCTTCCGCGAAAATCTTTGTTACAATGCTGCTCCAAACGAAAGGAAAGTTCGGAGCAACTCCCCGTGTAAAAACGGTCTAAAGTTTTGGAGTGTAAAATGTAAACTGATGCCATGATCCAAAATAACGAAAGCCCCAGTTTCTACTGGAGCTTTTTTGTTCATTATAAGGTTATTTTGTACCCAAGAGGAGTCCCGATAGCAATCGGGACGAACTCCCACACCCTAATTGTATTTGTACCCAAGAGGAGTCCCGATAACCATCGGGACGAACTCCCGCACCCTAAAGTGTATTTGTACCCAAGAGGAGTCCCGATAGCAATCGGGACGAACTCCCACACCCTAAAGTGTATTTGTACCCAAGAGGAGTCCCGATAGCAATCGGGACGAACTCCCACACCCTAATTGTATTTGTACCCAAGAGGAGATTCGAACTCCCACACCCGTAAGGGCGCCAGCCCCTCAAGCTGGTGCGTCTACCAATTTCGCCACCTGGGTAAGTGGTTTTAAGCCCATTGCGTCTACCATCCCCATAGCTATCGGGATCGCCACCTGGGTAAGCGGTTTTTAAGCCCATTGCGTCTACCATCCCCATTGCGTCTACCATCCCCATAGCTATCGGGATCGCCTCCTGGGTATTGGTCTGCAAATATAGAGGAATTTCACAAATTAGCTAATTTGCAAATTAGATAATTAGCTAATTATTTTAAGTCCATCATAAGCCAACCTAATATGCGGTGGCAATTCTTTTTCGATATCGGCATGCAGGCCTAAATTGTGGCTCATATGGGTGAAATAGGTAGTTTCTGCTCCTGCTTTATTTGCAAATGCGATAGCTTCGTTGAAGGTAAAATGAGAGATATGATCCTGCTTTTGAAGTGCGTTGATCACTAAATATTTGCTTCCCTTAATTTTTTCGAATGATTCATCTGATATGGTCTTGGCATCCGTGATGTAGGTGAAATCTTTGAATCGATATCCCAAGACAGGTAATTTATGGTGCATTACCTCTATGGGGACAATGGTAGTAGAACCAATTTCGAAAGGTTGGTTAGTAACAGTGTGGAGTTTAACCTGCGGTAAACCATGGTATTTGGTATCTGCAAAAATATAAGCAAATTCCCGTCTTAGTGCTTCTTGCACTCGTGTTGTAGCATGGATATCAATCACCTTGTGTAACAAGTAATTAAAAGGCCTAATGTCATCTAATCCCGCTACATGGTCCTTATGCTCATGAGTATATAAAATAGCGTCTAGATCTTTTACGCCTGCTCTCAGCATTTGAAACCTGAAATCAGGGCCGCTATCTATAACTAGGGTTCTATCATCGGTTTCTACCAGAACAGACACCCGCAATCTTTTATCCTTAGCATCGGCTGATTGGCATACCGCACAGCCACACCCAATAACCGGAATGCCCTGTGATGTGCCCGTACCTAAAAAAGTGATTTTCAAAATGCAGTATTAAAAGGATGATTGTAAACTTCACACCATCAACCCAAGACAATTATACTCAAAATAGGCCAAAATAAAAAAGGTTCAAGCTTTCGCTCAAACCCTTTTAACATGTTCCCGATAGTTATCGGGAATATTAATTATCTTAAATCTACTACTTCAACGCCAGGATATTTTTTCGCGTCGAAAGCAAATGTGGTTTCAGGAACTTTTACGTTTGGCGAAAACGTTTTCACGTTGTAAGTATAGGTATTTCCATTCTTCTCAAAAATAACCACATTGGCTATTTGTTTTAAAGCTTTATCAATACTTAAACGAATTTTAAACACGTTTTTCTTCGCATCAGTTGGAGAAAGATCGATCATTTGATAAACCTTCGACCCCACTTTGCTTTCACCTGTGTACAAGTACTTAAATCCTTTTTCGTAAATCGTAAAAATCTTAGCAGGATTAATGGCATCTCCACTATTATCAACGTTAGAAATCTGCACTTCCTTATCATTTTTAAGATAAGTCCATTGCACTTTTCCATCGCTGATCAAATCTTGATTGGTCATGGCAACTTTATACTTATTGGCATTTGCTTTAACGTATAAGGTTCCTTGTTGAGTTTCTTTAACCTTTGCTTGTGCGTTATTTAAGGTAAAGGTAAAATCTGTTTTCACCACATCATAAGTACGATATTTCTTACTTACTGCAGCCAGAATTTCTTTGGCTTTCGCGTCTGTTTGTGCGCTTGCTGATAATCCGAATGCGCCAATAATCAATCCTATTATAATCTTTTTCATCTTTTTCTTGTTTATCTGTTAACATCAAACACTTTCAAGTTAACAGCACGTACATCTATGATTTGTTATTGAGGGTATTCAAAAACTGTTCCAAAGCATATTGATCTGGCAATAAAACTTCTCTAGCTTTACTTCCTTCGAACGGGCCAACTACACCCGCAGCTTCCAATTGATCAATTATCCTTCCAGCCCTATTGTATCCCAATTTCATCTTTCGCTGAATTAAAGAGGTAGAACCCTGTTGATGGGTCACAATCAGCTGTGCGGCCTCTTCAAACAAGGGGTCTCTATCGTCGGGATCAAAATCACCTTTGGTAGATTCCGCATTCTCATCTATATATTCTGGTAGTTGATAGGCGTCTGGATAGCCACGTTGGTTACCAATAAACTCAGAAATACGGTCAACTTCTGGTGTATCTACAAATGCACACTGTAGTCTTATTAAGTCGCTCCCTGTTGACAATAACATATCTCCCCTACCAATTAACTGGTCGGCGCCGCCACTATCCAAGATTGTTCTTGAATCGATTTTCGAAAGCACCCTAAAAGCCAATCGAGCCGGAAAATTAGCCTTTATCGTTCCTGTAATGATATTTACCGACGGACGTTGCGTTGCAAGAACCAAATGGATCCCAATAGCTCTTGCCAATTGTGCCAAACGTGCGATAGGTGCCTCCACTTCTTTCCCGGCAGTCATCATCAAATCTGCAAACTCATCAACTATTAGAACAATGAAAGGTAAAAACCTATGACCGTTATTTGGATTAAGTTTTCGCTTGATAAACTTATCGTTGTATTCCTTTAAATTTCTAACCTGTGCATCTTTCAATAAATCATAACGCTGATCCATTTCGATACATAAAGAGTTTAACGTATTCACCACTTTTTTGGTATCGGTGATAATTGCGTCCGCCTCGCCAGGCAATTTGGCCAAAAAGTGGCGTTCAATCCTATTAAATAGCGTAAGTTCTACTTTTTTTGGATCTACCAGTACAAATTTCAGCTGTGCTGGATGCTTTTTAAACAAGAGTGAAACTAAGATGGCATTGATCCCAACAGATTTACCCTGCCCGGTTGCTCCAGCTACCAACAAATGGGGCATTTTAGCCAAATCGGCAATAAAAACTTCATTGCTAATGGTTTTCCCAAGTGCAATGGGAAGGTCCATGGTGTTTTGCGACCATTTTTCGGTATTTAAAATGCTCCTCATCGAAACCATTTCTGGATGCTGATTTGGCACTTCAATCCCAATGGTACCCTTTCCGGGCATTGGCGCAATTATCCTAATTCCTAAAGCGGCTAAACTCAGGGCGATATCATCTTCTAAGTTTTTGATCTTAGAAATACGAACACCTGGAGCCGGGATAATTTCGTACAAAGTAACTGTTGGACCAATTGTAGCTTTAATCTTATCAATCTCAATGTTGTAATGATTAAGTGTTTCTACAATTTTATTTTTATTGGCTTCGAGCTCATCGGCATTTACAGAAATCTTATTAGAACCATAATTTTCTAATAGGTCTAAGTGTGGGTATTGATAGCCCGATAAGTCTAATTTTTCATCATAATTGCCAAACTGTTCTACGAGGCCTTCGGCTTTTGCTTCTTCTTCGGTTTTTTCTATGGTAAATGCAGGCTCAACTTCTAAGGGTGTGGCCGCAGCAGCTGTGGGAGTTAATAACACATTTGTACCTAAGGGTAAAATCGTTTCTAACTCCTCTTTTTCATCCTGGTTTTCGAATCTGCTTGGGGTAAGCACGATGTTCTGTTCTTTTTTAGGTTGATTTTTGAACCTATCGTTTACATCAAATTCTACAGGCTCAGATAGATCTGCATCCCTATTTTGTGCTGCTTCTGCCCTTATATCGCTTACATAATCTGGAACTTCATTATCTAAATACACTTCCTTTTCACGCTGTGGAAGTTTGAAATCGATATTATAGGCTATGATTAAAATTGTTAAGGCTAAAAAAACCAATAAACCACCAACGCCAGCCTGTCCGACCTGTGCAACTAATAATTTATTGCTCCAGTAACCAAATTCTCCTTCTAAGAAATGGGGAGTATCTGCAAAAAACGAATGGCCAAAACCAAAGGCAAGGGATAGGAATACCAAAAAGAAAAAACTATAGGCTAATACCTTTTCGATGGCGAAGATTTGTACCTTAAAAAGTAAGCGGTAACCGATTACAAAAAACACGAAAATGAACAGGAATGATGCTACACCAAACCACTCGTAGATAAATTGATGGGCCAATAATGCACCCACTTTACCCAACCAATTTTGGACGATAGGATCATTTACGCCACTGTTCTTAAGTTCATCTAAACCTTTAAAGAGATTGCTCCAACCCCCATTGGCATCAATTACGTAGCTCTGATCTTCCTGCCAAGTAAATAGATAAGAGGTAAAGGCAACTAAAAAATATATGGAGATGATAATAAAGAAAAGCCCAATAATTTTAATAAATCTTCCATTTTGCAAGTCGAAAGTTGGCATTAAATCTACCTTGTTTCGCGTTGGTCTGCTTGTTGTTTGCTTCTGACCAGCTTTTGTAGGTTCTTCCTGCTTAAATGAATTAGACTTAAATTGATTTCCCTTTAGCGGCATTTAGTTAAATGTTATAAGCAACAAATATAAAATATATAGTTGTTTGTGCTATATAAATCAATTAAGATTTGAAGAAATTATTTTGAACGTTCCTCATCGGATGACTTAAGTCATCCGATGAGTTAAACCATTTCCCATTCTTATCGTCTAAATTAAAATGGCGAAAATCATTTTATATAGTTTTGTTTTAGGTTAATCCTGCTTGATCATATTGGGCAGGATTTTTTTTTGCTTATATTAGTCATCGGATGACTTAAGTCATCCGATGACTAACCTTTTTAAAAAATGGATATTACGCATCTCGAAACGCTTATTGAGAACGGTCAGTTAGCCGAAATAATCGAATTACTTAAACAAAAGCCTCAATTGGCCTCACAAACAACATCTCACCGAATTTCTCCTTTGATGTTGGCCTGTTACTATAAAAAAAGTGAAATTGCTAATGCTATTGCCGAATTTGTTTCAGAACTGAATATTTTTGAAGCTTGTGCCGTAGGAAAGTTTGATGATGTTACACTTTTGATCTTTAAAAACCCACAATTGGTTAATTCTTTTTCGGATGATGGTTTTACTCCGTTGGGACTGGCCAGTTATTTTGGACATGAAGATATTGCCCGTTTTTTAGTGCTTAAAGGGGCGGAGGTTAATGTTCCCACAAATAATGGCTATAATTTATTCCCCATTCATTCGGCCGTTGCCGCTAATAATTTCACTATAACAAAAATGTTGTTAGATGCCGGAGCTTACCCTAATGTTTGTCAAAAAAGCGGTGTAGCACCCTTACATTCGGCCGCACAATTGGGAAATATAGAATTGATAATTCTATTATTGGAGCACGGTGCAGAAGTAACTTTGCGCATGGAAGGAGGAAAATTACCGGCAGATCTGGCTGCTGAAAAGGGATTTAGCGAAATCGCGGAGATATTAAGGGATGATGATTAATTAGCTAATTAGTGAATTAATCAATTAGCTAATTACCCATAGTCAAATGAACTTAAATATTATTGACTTGGTTAATTTAAAGCGTTGATGAATTTGGTTGAAGCATTGGCTAATTATCAAATTAATAAATTAGCTAATTAAATATCCCAAACCCTTAACCTCACCTTTTTCATATAATTTCGAATGTCTAAGACTACAGCTGCTAAAAGGTAAAATAAGATCGGGAAACCAACAGCCAAAAAGGAGGAATAAATAAAGAACAGGCGCACCTTGTTTGTGTTCATGTTAAATTTATTGGCAAGATAAGTAGATACGCCAAAACTTTGTTGTTCAAAAAATGTGACTATACGTTGAAACATTGATCGTGATTGCTATAACATTTAAACGTAATTTAGCTTTTAAAATTGGGTTTTGCAATTTAATCTATTGTTAGGGTTTAAAAAATGAAGTTAGAACTGTATAGATTACCACCCACCACAATTCATAAGCTTAATTAGTAGTGGATTTCTTTAATATTTTTACTCCAATTGCACATTGCAGGCATCTCTTTTCATTGCAATACATTTTTTTCAATTGAAGAAGTGCTTGAGAATGAAAGGCATTTTTAACTTCTACACCCACGGCTATATATTGCTTAAGGATGGAATTATCTTCTGGAGGCAAATTTTCCAACATAGAGATTGCCCTTCTTACATATTGATACTGGTCCATTGTTTTACCATAAGTGAACAACAAAATGCTCATTGTATTGATCAGAATATGATGAATGGAGCTTTTGCCTAGCTGAAGGTTTACACCAACGGCCTGTTTATTAAAGTGGTAATGGGTAGCCCAGAAGGGATTAACCGGAAGATTCTCAAAGAGTTGCTCTGTATCTTGAAGCTCATTTATATATAAAATCTTCGAAAAAAGATGGTTTGAGCGAGCTATTAATGCCGCAAATTGTGCCAATCTTAGTGTCGGGAAATTCTGTGGGCGCATGCGCATAAACTTCCAAAGCGAAATGTCTATGGGTTTTAGCTTATATTTTTTTCTTAGGAAAAGATATTCATGACGGAGTTGTTTAGGGTAAGGATGGTTAAATTTTTGATTAAGAAAGCCCGCCTGACCAAAAATTAAAGCTTCGATTTGCAAAGGATTGTCTTTATGTTTTGACAACAACTGGTGAGGTAGCGATTGAGCTAATATCTCCATCGGGAGGGCGTTTACTTTAAAACCAAAGCTCCTCGCCAAAAAATGATAAAAGGTTCCATCCCAATCACCTTTAAAAGCGGCGAGTTTCTGTTCAACCTCAACTGATTTTTGCACCATCCGCTCAACCAAAATACGGGATAAGAAACTCTCGATTAATAAGGTGTCAACCTGATGAATTTGCTTTTCGCAAGGGAATACATTTGCTGATGTAACCAATTGTTCATAATTATTAAGGAGATAAGGGGGATAGAGGTCTTTTATAATTAGTACAGGCAACAAGCTTCCATCTTTTCTATAAATGGGGATGTCATCCTCATAAACTACATGCAATACCACATTTTCGTAAGCACTATCAAACTGATGCTGATGCAACATCCAATCGGATGATTTGATATGGATTTCTACATTACCAACCCAGATTGTATCTGCAATTTGGATTTTGGCATTGCTAAAATCTGGACCGGAATTTCTATTTGGCATTCCTGGATGTAACACGTCTATCAGTTCGTAATTGGTTGTATACAGTTTTTGGCTACCATATAATCTAAATTGCCATATAAAATGCAAGAATTCTTCTTGAAAGTTCATGCATGAAAATAAGTATTCAAAGCGCTAAAAATGAGGTTTTTAGAAAATTTAACTGGTGATTATCGGGATTGAATTAGAGGGAAAACTTGATTTATTTAAGGATTATATAATCTCCTAAAAGTTATCATAATTATCATACGACCCGCTTGGGGTCTAGAAACGA
The DNA here is from genome assembly GCF_059703915.1 of Pedobacter sp. NO84. Lineage (NCBI taxonomy): Bacteria > Pseudomonadati > Bacteroidota > Sphingobacteriia > Sphingobacteriales > Sphingobacteriaceae > Pedobacter > Pedobacter sp. NO84. The sequence continues at coordinate 595,428 of NZ_AP046575.1, read as the reverse complement.
ACGTTCATATTATATAGAGAGTAGCTGACCTCTCTGAGGTAGGTTGGGACCAGCATGTTTGATATTATTATATAAGACCCCGCTGGGGTCGTAATGCGTGATGGATATTTCTTAAAAGATTTGACCTCTCCGAGGTCAGCTTGTGAAGCCGTAGGCTTCATATATCTTAGATAAATGGCAGTTTATTCCCTCGACCCCGGCGGGGTCGCATATAAAAATGGGCTCCCGCAACCTAACGTTCATATCTCAGAGAGTAGCTGACGCCCTAAAAAAGCAGGCTGGGATCAGCATGTTTAATATTATTACATACGAGCCCGCTGGGGTCGTAACGCTGATGATTTCTTTGAAAATTTGACCTCTCCGAGGTCAGTTTATGAAGCCATAGGCTTCATATATCTTAGACAACGGGCAAGTTATTCCTCGACCCCGGCGGGGTCGTATATAAAAATGGGCTCCCGCAACCTAAGATAGCAGCACCACCCTTATTTATTAAGCCTGATCGGAATGGAAAGCCCGTATCCCGATCCTTCATCGGGAGAGGACTTGTAATGGAGAGCAGGGCTGCAAAATCCCAAGCACTACTGCCTTTCACTTTCTAATCTTTCGTATTCTGCTTTTTATAAGTAGTAATAAATACTCCAGCAATTATTAATATCGTAGCAATAAGCAGCTCATAGGTGATCACTTCATCTAAAATTAGCCAACCCAAAAATAATGCGATAATGGTATTGAAATAAGAGGTAATGGTTACTTCTGTAGCTGTTACTTTTTTTAACGCGTAACTGTAGCAAAAATATCCGATCACAGACCCAAAGATCCCTAAATAAGCTACTGCTGCTAAACTTTCCAAACTCCAACGACTAGGTTCTATTTCCTTCGAAAAAATAAATGCTAAAATCAATTGAACAATCGCCGAAAAAGCAAACTGGTAAAACAGATCAAGAAAGATATTTGAGCTTTGTTGAGTATATTTTTTGGTGTATATCGTTCCTGTTGCCCAGCTTAAAATGGCAATGGCCAAAAACACAACGCCATTGGTATAATTAGAATCCAAGAGATCTGCAATTCCATCCCTAAAAATAAAGGCTACACCTAAAAAACCTATAACTACTCCTATAAATCCTTTTAAATTTGGCCTCTGTAGTCCGATTAATACACTTCCAATAAAAACTACAATTGGGCTAAGGGCATTGAGCAGGGATGTTAACCCACTGGGGATACTCTGTTCGGCCACTGTGGTCATTCCATTTGCGATTACCACCATAAGTAAAGAGAGCAGAATTTGTCGCCTTAATGCAGGCCAGCCGATCCATTTTAGTTCGTTTTTTCGTAAAAGTATAACCAATAGAATGGAGGATGCTAAAAATTGTCGCATTGCGGTAACAAACCATGGCGGGATGGTATGCACAGCAATACGAATTCCCAAATAGGTTGTGCCCCAAACTAAAGCGATGGCAACAAGAGCTCCAATTAATTTAAAATCAACTTTTGCTTTCATAACAGATTGGCATTCTTCAATATCTGCTCCATTTCTTGCTGGATAATTAAGGCCTCTTCACGGGCTTTTTCGGCAAAATCGAGACCATCGCTTGCATAAATGATGCTTCGGGCCGAGTTTACCAATAGTCCACAGCTTTTGTTTAGGCCAGCGTTACAAACTGCAGCTAAATTTCCGCCTTGTGCTCCGATACCCGGAACCAGTAGAAAATGATCTGGTGCTAAGCGTCTTACATTTTCAAACTCTTCGGGCTTAGTAGCACCCACAACATACATTAATTGATCGCTACTTGCCCATTGTTGAGCTGCTATGATTACTTGTTCATACAATTTTGTGCCATCCCTCTGTTGAGTTTGAAAATCTTTGCTTCCTTCATTAGAGGTAAGCGCTAACAGAATCATCCATTTATTTGGATAAGCGATAAAGGGAGCTACAGAATCCTTCCCCATGTAGGGTGCAACGGTAATCGAATCAAAGCTCATTCCTGTGTTTTCTTCTAAGAAAAATGCTTCGGCATACATGGCAGAAGTATTTCCAATATCACCGCGTTTTGCGTCCGCGATCGAAAAAATATCTTTCGGAAAATGTTGCCAGGTTTTAACTAAGGTTTCCCAACCTCGAGCTCCCCTATTTTCGTAAAAAGCAGTATTTGGTTTATAAGCTACACAAAGATCATGGGTAGCATCAATTAATTGCTTATTAAATTCAAGGATAGGATCTTCGTATTTTAACAGGTGTTTTGGAAGTTTTGATAATACTGGATCTAGACCGACGCATAAAAAAGATTTCTTTTTTTTGATCTGCTCAAAAAGTTGTTCCTTGTTCATTTGAAGTGGGAGAATGATGCGCAAAGATGTCGATTTTAGTGAAATTCCCGTTATGTTTACAACAAAAAAATGCAATATTTTTAAACAATTTGATATTTTAGTTGCTTATTAATTTGTAAATACATACAATTGTGGCATAATTCCCGAATGTTTATCTGAATATCCCAGAAAAATCTCAACCAAAATTGTTTCTATAAATGTTTTTAAGGCATTTTTTTCTATACTATTCTTTGATAAACCCTATTTAAAATTTCTCGACAAATACACATAAATGTTTAATAAAACAGAACTAACTGAAAAGCTTACTGCTGAATTACGTGAGTTGGCAAAAAAAGCCGGTATAACCAATACTGATGATTTGCGTAAAAACGACCTCATAGAGCAAATTCTACAGCAACAATCCCCGATAAACGAATCTAGTGCAGCGCCTCAAGAAAGTGCCACTACTGTTCGGTCGGCTAAGCCTAAAATTTCCAGAGAAAACAATACCGACAAACCGATGGTAAAGAAAAGGGCCCGTATTTCTAAAGACGATAAAGGCAATCAGCCCCAACAACCTGAACGGGATCGTGTTACTTTATTTGATGAACCACAAACACGGAGACCTGAGGCTGAAATTGAGGAAGTTGAAGAAGTTGAGCCACCTGTAGTTACACTTCCACCAAATTTTGAAGATGATCCGGAGCGTTTGGAAACCATTGCAATGAAATTGCAGAACCAGGCAAACAAAGCAAAAAATCCCGAAAATCCTAACAGTCAGGCTAATCCTAAAAATCCTGTTAATCCTAAAAATCCCAGTAAGAAACAGAAAAATATCCCAGAGGGCGAAGAAAAACCTGCACGCGAAGAAAGAACACCTAGGGAAGATAATCGTCCGCAAAAAGGACAAAATCCTAACCAAAACGGAGGAAATGCCCATAAACAGAATGAAACCAGTTACTCGACCCTCGATTTTGATAATACCATTACCAACGAAGGTGTTTTAGAAATTATGCCCGATGGATATGGATTTTTACGTTCAGCAGATTACAATTACCTTTCATCTCCTGATGATATTTATGTTTCGCAATCGCAGATTAAATTATTTGGACTAAAAACCGGTGATACCGTTAATGGTAGCATCCGCCCGCCAAAAGAAGGCGAAAAATATTTCCCTTTGGTTAAAGTAATTAGCATTAATGGCCGAATTCCTGCCGACGTGCGCGATCGTGTTCCATTTGATTACCTAACCCCACTTTTTCCTACGGAAAAATTAAATCTTTTCACTGATTCTAATAATTACTCTACACGGATCATGGATCTTTTCACTCCAATTGGAAAGGGACAACGTGGATTAATTGTAGCACAGCCGAAAACCGGTAAAACTAACTTATTAAAAGAAGTAGCTAACGCGATCGCAAAAAACCATCCGGAAGTTTATCTGATTATTTTATTGATCGATGAGCGTCCAGAAGAGGTTACCGACATGGCCCGTAGCGTAAGAGCTGAGGTAATCGCATCTACTTTTGACGAACCCGCAGAGCGACATGTGAAAATCGCCAATATCGTTTTAGAGAAATCGAAACGTTTGGTAGAATGTGGTCATGACGTAGTTATCCTATTGGATTCTATCACCCGTTTAGCTAGAGCCTACAATACCACTGCCCCTGCATCGGGTAAAATTCTGTCAGGTGGTGTAGACGCCAATGCCTTGCATAAACCAAAACGTTTCTTTGGAGCCGCCCGTAATATTGAAAAAGGTGGATCATTAACTATTTTAGCTACCGCACTTACCGATACGGGATCTAAAATGGATGAGGTAATTTTTGAAGAGTTTAAAGGTACCGGTAACATGGAACTGCAGTTAGACCGTAAACTATCGAACAAACGGATTTTCCCTGCCATTGATATTACTGCATCAAGTACACGTAGAGACGATCTATTATTGGATAGAGAAAACCTACAGCGCATTTGGGTATTGCGTAACCATTTGGCCGATATGAACAGTCAGGAGGCAATGGAACTGGTGCAGGCACAAATCAAAGGCACTAAAACCAACGAAGAATTTTTAATGGGAATGAATGGGTAGAAAAATGTAAGATGGAACATGTAAAATGGAAGATGTTTCCATTCCATCTTCCATCTTACATCTCACATTTTACATCTTAACATGAAGAGACACATCCCAAACGCCATTACTTGCGCCAACCTATTTTCGGGTTGTATCGGGATTGTTTTTGCATTTCAAGGAAATTTAGAATATGCCGCTTATTTTGTGGTATTGTCTGGGGTTTTTGATTTCTTTGACGGAATGGTAGCTCGATTGCTTAACGTTAAATCGGCTATTGGTAAAGAATTGGACTCGTTGGCGGATATGGTAAGCTTTGGGTTCTTACCGGGGGTAGTAATGTATCAGTTGCTTTTTTCCAACCTCCCTGCCTATTATCTAGGAGAAGCTGCTCTAGCGATCCCTTATTTGGGCTTTATAATTACGGTTTTTTCAGCACTACGATTGGCTAAATTCAATGTAGACACAAGACAAACGGAGGAATTTATTGGATTGAACACACCAATGAATACTTTTTTTATAGTCTCCTTACCCTTTATTATTAAAGATTATCCTTTAGTTGGCTCTCCCGTTCTACTTGTAGCAATTATCGCAATCACCAGTTTTTTATTGGTGAGCGAACTTCAACTATTTTCATTAAAACTAACTGAGAAATCTTGGGCAAAGAGCAAGTTCAAATATATGTTTGTTATTCTCTCGGCTCTTTTGATCGCCCTGCTTAAATTTACAGCAATACCCTTTATTTTGGTATTGTATATTGGATTTTCGGTGCTTCATTTTAGGAAGAAAACCTAATTAAACATAATTGAGTTGGAAGTAGGGAGTTGGGAGTTGGGAGCTAGGTCAAGTCTAATCCTATAATCTTATTAATCCTAGTCCTATTAATCCTAGTTGTTTTTCTGTAATTCAACTTTCGCTTCATCCAATTGCTTATATAGAGTCTCAACAAAATCCTTAACTTCATTAAATGCCTGTGGGATATGTTCAACTTCACGAAGTTCTCGAGCATTGGTTTCTATTGCTTGCATGTGGTCTCTAACATCTTCACGACCTACATAATAAAAAGTGGGTTTTATTTTATGTGCACATTCAGACGTAGATTTCCAGTTTTCAGACTTAATTGCGAGCTCAAGTTCTTCCATATAGATGGGGGTCTGCTTCTTGAAAACATCTAGCATCTCAATCATAAACTCGGCACTATCTCCAGACATCTCTCTTAAATAAGATAGATTAAGAGGCTCATTGTTTTTGTTTTGGTCGATCATTAATCAAACTTAATTAAAATTGTGGTTTTACACAATGATAATAAACGAATTTTAACTAGTTAATGAAGGTTAATTGCCATCCTCAGCTCCCTATCTTTCTCTCAAAGAGATGCCTCTCATAACAACCTTCTAATACGCCAACATTCAATCATTTCTTTTCTACCTTTAACGGGTCGTTTAAATTTTTCAAAATTTCAGACAAACTCAGTCCTAACACTGGATGTATAAAATCAGGCGCAATTTCTACCAAGGGCTCCATCACGAATTTTCGATGCTGCATTGCGGGGTGAGGGATATGTAGTTCGTCTTCTCTGTTAACGATTTCATTTCCATATAAGATCACATCAATATCAATTAATCTTGCCCCCCATTTTTCTTCCCTTGTTCTTCCCAATACTTTTTCTATCGCTAACACTTGGTGCAGCAGTTCAATGGGAGTTAAAAGGGTACTCACTTCTAGTGCCCGATTTAAAAATCCCGGCTGGTCTGTCTTTCCCCAAGCGGCTGTTTCATAGACTGATGAGCTAGACATGATTGTTCCAACCTCTTCGGCTATTAATCCCATCGCCTGATCCAAGTACCATTCTCTTTTCCCTAAATTACTACCAAGTAACAAATAAGCAGTTACCGTATCTAATTTCATATTGTATGGATCATTTTAAGGCTAAAGCCTTTCTTAATTTATTTGTAAATGGGGCAATAAATTACTATAGGATGCCCATGCTTTTTATATATTTGCAAATTAAATACTTAACAAGCACATGAAAGAATTTTTTAAATATGTTTTAGCTACTATAGTCGGAATTGTTGTCTCAACCGTTGTTTTATGTGTGCTTTTCTTTCTTATAATTGTTGGAATGATAAGTTCGATTGGCGAGGAAAAAACTGTTGCAGTTGGCCATAATTCGGTACTTTATTTAGACCTCGACCAGGTAATTACCGAACGTACCCCAGATAACTCCTTAAAGGGCATCCCCATCATTGGTGGTAGCGATCAAAAAAGTATTGGATTTTATGATGTAATCAAAGCTCTAAAAGCGGCTAAGGAAGATGATAAGATAGAATGTGTTTTTATCAATGTGAGTGCCCCACAAGCGGGCATGGCAACCATGTTGGAAGTTAGAAATGCGATTATTGATTTTAAAAAATGTAAGAAACCTGTAATTGCCTATAGTGAAGTGTATTCTCAAGGTGCTTATTATTTGGCTTCTGCAGCAAATAAAGTATATCTTAATCCAGAAGGTGCACTGGAATTTAAAGGATTTAGCTCAGAATTGATGTTTTTTAAAGGTGCCCTCGATAAATTAGGTATCGAAGCTCAAATAATTCGGGTGGGTAATTATAAAAGTGCAGTTGAACCCTTTATAAATACCAAAATGAGCGATTACAATCGTAAACAGGTTACCGCTTATGTTGGTGGTTTATACCAAACCTTTTTACAGGGGATTTCGCAAACCAGGAATATCCCTACGGATAGTTTATTTCTATTGGCAAATGATTATAAAATTCAATTACCAAAAGATGCTTTAGCCTATAAATTAGTTGATGGACTAAAATATAAAGATGAAGTTTTAGACGAGTTGAAAAACATTACCGGAAAAGGTAAAAAAAGCACCATTACCACGGTTAGTATTAACGATTATATTGCCAATCTCCCTTCAGAAGATACGGCCTCTAGCAATAAAGTAGCGGTAATTTATGCCAATGGCGATATTGTTGGCGGTGAAGGTTCTGATGAACAGATTGGATCTGAACGAATTTCTAGGGCAATAAGAAAAGCACGTCTTGATGAGGATGTTAAAGCTATCGTTTTACGTGTTAATTCTGGCGGTGGAAGTGCACTCGCTTCTGATGTAATCTGGAGAGAAATTGTATTGAGCAAAAAAGTTAAGCCGGTAATCGCCTCATTTGGCGACGTGGCAGCCTCTGGGGGATACTATATCGGTTGCGCCGCAGATAGTATCTTTGTACAACCAAATACTATTACAGGCTCAATTGGTGTGTTTGGGATCATTCCAAACTTTCAGAATTTATTGAACAATAAGTTAGGAATAACTTTTGATGGGGTTAAAACTGGTAAGTATGCAGATATCATGAGCGTTACAAGACCGTTAACCGCAGGAGAGCGTTTCATCATTCAAAATGATGTAAATCATGTTTACGACAGTTTTATCACTCGCGTAGCCAATGGACGTAAAAAAACAAAAGCCCAGGTTGATAGCATTGGCGGTGGACATGTATGGATCGGAACCGATGCGGTTAAAATTGGATTGGCTGATAGATTGGGGAGCTTTACCGATGCCATTAACGCGGCAGGAAAAAAAGCAAAACTGAAATCTTTTAGAGTGGTAGAATATCCTGAGAAAATTGACCCATGGAAAGCTTTTCTAGGTAATGCACGAGATAACATTAGTGTTTACTATTCTAAAAAAGAATTGGGCGAACATTACTTTATCTATAAACAAATGCAAAAAGCGATTGTAAATAGTGGTGTTCAGGCAAGGATGGATTACGAGGTGAAAATAAGGTAATTAGCTAATAAGCAATCTATCTAATTAGCTAATTAATTTTGGTCCATTCTGGATGGAGTACCAAATAGGTATCATTTACCTTCTCTCCTTTTTTATGGATAGTGATGGCACGACTTATATCCCTTAAAAATTCGACCGCTATTCCGTTAGCTTTCGAATCGAATATCTGGATCGTATCTCCCAAAGCGGTGTCAACATACCGTGACACTTGGGTAAAATCTGAATATTTGGTTTGGAAGGTCGAAAGTAAGTTGCCGTTATTCAATCCATCTACGGTTTCAAATTTACCCGAGATTACCCTGATTTGTTGTACTACTTTGGTAGACATCGTGCTATCCCCATAGGTAGAATAAATGGCAATTTCGTTTCTTTTATTACCCGTTTTATTTTTTCCATACCAAACAGACCAAGCTTTGCCCATGGCTGCATCGCTCACATCAGGCTTTCCTTTTAAAGAATCCACCGTGATCATATTTTGTCCAAGAAAATATCTCCCGATAGATTTACCAGGAACAATTAACAATTTAGCTTCGATGTCGTTTACATTGGTGGTATTCTGATAGAGTTTCACTTTGGATGAATCCGAATTACAGGAAAACAACAATCCACAGACAACAATAAATAAATACTTCATTTTCATACGTAATTAACAATAGGACGGGCGGTATTGTGTTTGCTAATTAATTTTAGCTGTTCACATATAATTTCCTAATTTTACGATAATGGAAAACAAACCCATATCACGTATTCTACGGCAATTATCGCAGTTGATGGAATTGCATGAAGAGAACCCTTTCAAAATCAAATCGGTTGCAAATGCAGCCTTTAAAATAGACAAACTCCCCTTCCCTGTAGCCCAAAAACCTATTGAAGAAATAGAAAAAATTGATGGAATAGGAAAAAGTATAGCAGCTAAGATAATTGAACTCTTAACCACGGGCAGCATCCAAGATCTGGAAAATATGTTGCTAAAAACTCCGGCAGGCATTGTAGAGATGCTTGGAATCAAAGGGATTGGGCCAAAAAAAATAAGTATAATCTGGCGTGAGCTGCAAATAGAAAATGTAGGAGAGCTTTACTATGCCTGTAACGAAAACCGATTAATTGAAGCAAAAGGGTTCGGACTTAAAACACAGGAAGAGATCAAAAAAGTGATCGAGTTTAAAATGGCTGCTAATGGCAAATTCCTTTACGCACACATTGAGGCTACGGTTAAGCATCTTTTTACTAATCTATCTATTTGGTTAAATAAAGTGCCTGAGGAACAACTTTTATTGGGTATTGCTGGAGATTTTAGGAGAGCATGTGAAATTATTGAGGAGTTTATAATCGTAGTTGGAACAACTAACATTGCAGAACTGACCCCTCAAATTGAATCTTTTACAGGATTAGACCTTAAAAAAATAGATGAAGATATCTTTGCTGCACATACCGAAAGTGGATTACATGTTAGGCTAGTATTAGTTCAAAAAGCGGATTTTTATCTTCAGTTTTTTAAGCTTACCGGTAATGAGGCACATGTTAATGAAGTACTAAGATTAGCTGTAAATGGTCCATTTAAGGATGAACATGAAATCTATACCAAGGCGAAGTTAGCATTTGTTGAGCCAGAATTGAGGGAGGGCTTGGATGAAATTGGATTAGCGGGGCGAAATGAGCTACCGAAATTGATCGAATATACCGATCTGAAAGGGAGTTTACATAATCACTCAGACTGGAGCGATGGTGTTCATACCTTAGAAGAAATGGCGGTATATTGCAAGGATTCTTTAAACCTAGAGTATCTAGGAATCTGCGATCACTCAAAATCGGCATTTTACGCCAAAGGACTTAATGAACAGCGGGTGTATGCCCAGCATCAGCAGATTAATGAACTGAACCAAAAGCTTGCCCCCTTTAAGATCTTTAAAGGCATTGAAAGTGATATCTTAAATGACGGGGCCTTAGATTATAGCGACGAAATTTTAAAAACTTTTGATTTTATAGTGGCTTCCGTGCACAGCAATTTACGCATAACGGAAGAAAAAGCTACGTCTAGGTTAATTAAAGCAATCGAAAATCCATATACCACTATTTTAGGGCACCCTACCGGGAGATTACTCTTGAGCAGAAAGGGCTATGAAATTGATTACAAAAAAGTAATCGATGCCTGCGCTGCAAATCATGTAGTTATCGAAATTAATGCAAATCCTTTGCGTCTGGATCTGGATTGGCGTTGGCATCGCTATGCGCTAGAAAAAGGAGTTTTACTCTCCATTAATCCAGATGCACATCGAAAAGAAGGCTTCAACGATATGAGATTTGGAGTATTGACCGCCCGCAAGGGATCCTTAACCGCAGAGAAATGTTTAAATGCATTCTCCCTAGAAGAAATTACTGCTTATTTTGAGCGAAAGCATGGTGCTAAAAGTATTTAAATGATAACTTTATTTGCTCATCAGATGAGTTATCCGATGACTCATCCGATGAGCATATTACTAACTGGGGGTTAAATGGCAGACAACTATATATTTTGTATGAAATGGGGCACATTGTATGGCCCTGAATATGTAAATAGACTTTTTTCGATGGTTCAACGCAATTTGAGCTATCCCTTTAAGATGGTGTGTTTTACAGATGATGAAAAAGGTATTAATCCAGCAGTTAAATGCTTCCCTATTCCTGCCATGGAATTGCCTGGTGGTTTACCAGAGCGCATGTGGAAAAAGCTTGCTACCTTAAAAGAAGAGCTGTATGGCCTGCAAGGAACGGCCTTATTTCTAGATCTGGATATTGTAATTGTAAATTCTATAGATCCGTTTTTTGATTACCCAGGAGAATTTTTGATCATAAAAGATTATAAAAAGCAGTGGCGGATTACCGGGAATTCTTCGGTTTACAGATTTGAGATAGGCAAACATGGTTATGTATTTGACGATTTTCTAGCTAACTTTAATGAGATAAGACAAATACACCGCAATGAGCAAGAATATTTAACACAAGCTATATTCGACCGAGGAAAACTTGCTTATTGGCCAAAAGAATGGTGTCCGAGTTATAAATACGACTGTGTATCGAAAGTTCCCTTTGCTTTTTGGGCAACTCCCCAGATTCCAAAAGGAGCCAAGATCATCATCTTTCATGGCGAAATTAACCCACATAAAGCAATAAAAGGCGGGCGGGGAAAGTGGTATCGCTATGTGAAACCAGCACCTTGGGTTGCTGATTATTGGAAATAATACGGTTAACAGTTAACAGTTACCAGCTGTCAATTGCCAACTGCCAAAGATAACTGAAAAATGGTAAAGCAATTATTATTGATTAGGCATGCTAAATCTGACTGGGGGAACGCAGATTTACGCGATTTCGACAGACCCTTAAATAAGAGAGGGAAAGCCAATGCTCCAGAAATGGCCGAACGTTTAGTTAAACAAAAAATTAAACCAGAACTCATAGTGAGCAGTCCGGCATTGCGAGCAATTACTACCGCTGAATATTTTGCCGAAGCTTGGAAGATTGCTTGCAAAAAAATCGTCAAAGAGACGACGATTTATGAGGCCAGTATCAAAACCTTGGTGGCGTTGATCAACCAGTTTGATAATACGTACAATCGAATTGCCTTATTTGGTCATAACCCGGGGTTAACAGATTTGGTTAATTATCTAGACAGTTACCTCGAAAATATGCCCACTTGCAGTGTGGTAATGCTAGAATTCCCTTTTGATGATTGGCGAATGGTAAGTGCTGATACCGCTAAAGTGTTATTATTTGACTTTCCGAAAAGTGGGGAAGATTAGTATTGAAGGGCTTAATGATAGATATTCCAATTCCATTTACAATGCCCTCCACTTTGCTTAAAAAAGCCTGATAATTGATAAACTTACAAAATGATACTAAAGAAAACTCTCCTCACCTCTTATTTCGTTCTGTTACTTTTAGGGCCAGTATTCTGCCAAAGCTCCGGTATTCTATTACAATGGAAGATAGCAAAAGGTGATACCCTCAACTATCAAACAGTGATGAATTCCCGCCGGTTAGTTACCGAAGACACCGCTAAGACTGATAGTTTAGCTGGTATTTTTAAGAATCTTTTCAATTCTTTGAGTAAGGTTAATGCAAGCATGAAATATCAGACCAATCTTTTTCTGAATGCAAAAAATAATACGCTGATTGACATCGAAATGAAAACCGTAGTTGATCCAACCTCCCAAAAAGGTTCATCTAAAAACAAACCGAATAATTTTGTAAAAGACGGAAAAGATAAAAACAAAAATAAGCAAACGGATACCGACAAAGAAGTTGACAGTTTAACATTTGCGAACATGTTTGCCAGTCTAACCGGACGAGAGAGTATGGTGGTATTACGAGGCAGGATTACACCTAATGGGGAGGTAGTGAGCACCTACTATAAAAGCAGTCAAAAAAATCTGATATCATCCTTATTTGCTTTACCTAACAAACCAGTTCAAATAGGCGAAAAATGGCAATTAAATGCAAATTTCATTGAAATGGATCAAAACTTTTATGCAGATAGCTCTTCGAGTGTAAATGAAGTTTATATTGAAAAGGTGATAGAAGAGAATAATGATAAAATAGCTATTGTTAAGTATAACATACAAGAGTTTGTGATGGGCAGTTTTAGTTCTGCACTAATGACATTGCCAGGAATGGGGGGCGAGGAGAGAATTTTCATGAAATATAATCACATTGCTACTGGTTACTTCTCAATTGGAAAAGGAAAATGGATAAATTATGAGGGTACATCCGAACTTGAGAGCAATTTCCGAATGATTGGCGGAAAAACGATAACAAGTTATAAGCTTATTGAATAGTTGCACCTTATCTAATGATCAGAAAACCCATCCCTTTCAATTTTGTGCTCGATTACCTTTATCCTTTAGAAGTTAGGTTAAATCCAATGTTTGGATTAACAGCAGTGTATGTAAACGATAAAATTGTACTCGGATTAAGGGATAGACTAACCATGCAGAAGTTAACGGAATATGGGTGGCCACAAGTAAAGAGCATCACGAAAGTTTAAAAAAAGTGTTGCCATCATTAACTTCTATTGCAGTGCTAGGCGATGGTGAGACCGGATGGCAACTCCTTTCTTCTGATGATAATAATTTCGAAGAGCATGCCATCAAAATTTGCGAACTGATCAAGAAAAATGATCCTCGCATTGGAAAAATACCGAAACCAAAAAAGAAGAAAACGAAGTAATGGAAACAGTTGATGGCGAAAAAACATTTGTCCCAACTGGGGTAAACGATTGGCGTGAATGGTTAGAAAAAAATGGGGAAACCGAGCAATCGGTTTGGCTTGCCATAGCGCATAAAAATACAAAGGGTATATATATGGCCGAAGCGATGGCAAACGCACTTTGTTATGGTTGGATTGATAGTAAGGCCAAAAAACGCGACAAAGAAAGTTCATGGCTAAGATTCTCACCCCGCAAAGCGAAAAGCAACTGGAGCAAAACAAACATTGAAAGGGCAAACCAAATGATCAAGGATGGCCTGATGAAGCCACAGGGGATGAAAATGATCGAGATCGCGAAACAAAGTGGAAAGTGGGATAGTTAATTAGCAAATATGCCAATTAGCTAATTCTTAAAACTTCAAGTGTTTTACTGTTGCTCCACCATTAATTAGTTGTTTAAGTGACTCAATGCCAATCTTAAGGTGACTTTCGACATAGTTAGTAGTTACAGAGCTATCGCTTTCAGCTGTTTTTACTCCTTCTGGGATCATGGGCTGATCAGACACCAACAATAAAGCACCAGTGGGGATTTTATTGGCAAAACCAGTGGTGAAGATGGTTGCTGTTTCCATATCTACCGCCATGGCACGTAAACTTTTTAAATATTTCTTAAATTCTTTATCATGCTCCCAAACCCTGCGGTTGGTTGTATAGCAGGTCCCTGTCCAATAATCTCTGGAGTGATCTCTAATGGTTGTTGATATCGCTTTTTGAAGTGCAAATGAGGGCAATGCAGGCACCTCGGCCGGCAAATAATCATTTGATGTACCTTCGCCCCTAATGGCAGCTATCGGTAAAATAAGATCCCCAAGTTGGTTTTTCTTTTTCAGGCCTCCGCATTTCCCTAAAAACAAAACAGCTTTTGGGGTAATCGCAGTTAATAGGTCCATCATTGTTGCAGCCAGCGGACTTCCCATACCGAAATTGATAATAGTAATCCCATTTGCTGTACAGCTTTGCATTGGTTTGTCCAGTCCCATTATTGGGGCATTATCATTCCATTCAGAAAACATCGTCAGGTATTTACTGAAATTAGTGAGCAGGATATATTTACCAAAATCTTCTAAAGGTCTGCCGGTATATCGCGGTAACCAGTTTTTAACAATATCATCTTTAGATTTTAATCCTGATTTTACCGGAGTTTCTACTTCTTTTACTTTTTTGGCCTTTGCCACAATTTTTACGTCTTTTTTGACGTCCATTTCTTCGTTCATACAATTAGCTTAGGGCATAGCGCTGAGCGCATAGCGTTGAGTGCATAGCGCAATAGCGCATAGCGTTAATATTACAATATAAAAAAAAATCCCTCCCGATTTCGAAAAGGATAGATTTATATTGCAAAAAATCGTTTCGAAATCGGGAAGGATTAAATTTTATGCTGCTTTTAATTTCTTAAAGTCTGCCTTTTCAAATTTCTCTATGGCATAATCCAAAGTGATATGTAGTTCCTTTGCCGTCTCATCGGAAGGTGTTTCATACATGGCATCCAGCATGATAGCCTCGCAAATAGATCTTAATCCTCGTGCACCGAGTTTATATTCCATCGCTTTATTTACGATAAAGTCTAATACATCCTCTTCAAAGATCAGGTTCACATCTTCGTACTCGAACAGCTTGGTATACTGTTTCATCAACGAGTTTTTAGGAACCGTTAAGATATTGCGTAAGGCCTGTATATCCAATGGATTAAGGTGCGTAAGCACAGGTACACGTCCAATGAGTTCAGGTATTAATCCGAACGCCTTTAAATCTTGTGGAGTGATATACTTGTACAGATTTTTTAGATCCAATTCGGTATCATCTTTTTTAACCTTATATCCAACCGCTTGCGTGCGCAGGCGATTTGCAATTTTACGTTCGATGCCATCAAATGCCCCTCCACAGATAAATAAAATATTATTGGTATCTACTGGAATCATTTTCTGGTCTGGATGCTTTCTTCCACCTTGTGGCGGCACATTAACCACCGTACCTTCTAAAATTTTTAGGAGCGCCTGTTGTACCCCTTCGCCAGAAACATCTCTAGTAATTGAAGGGTTATCGCTCTTGCGGGCAACTTTATCCACTTCATCAATGTACACAATGCCTCTTTCGGCTGAGGCGACATCATAATCTGCTGCCTGCAGTAAGCGGGTTAGGATACTCTCTACATCTTCTCCCACGTAACCTGCTTCTGTTAAAACAGTTGCATCAACAATACAGAAAGGTACATGTAAAATTTTAGCAATGGTTTTAGCTAATAGTGTTTTCCCAGTTCCTGTTTCGCCTACCAACATGATGTTAGATTTCTCTATCTCTACTTCATCTTTATCTATTTTTTGGCTCAGTCTTTTATAATGGTTATAAACGGCTACCGATAGTACTTTTTTTGCGTCATCCTGTCCAATTACATATTGATCGATATGTGCCTTGATTTCTGCAGGTTTGAGCAATCTAAATGATTCGTCGAATGCTTTGCTTTTTTTATTGCCTAATTCTTGGGCAAGTAGAACATTGGCCTGCGTTACACATTTATCACATATATATGCATCCATCCCCTCAATTAACATTAATGTTTCTTGTTTAGGGGAGTTACAGAAGGAGCAACGTGAGTCTTTATTTTGTTTAGCCATTTTTTTTGTGTTATGCGTTAAGCGTTAGGCGTTGAGCGCTAATACGCCTTCCGCCAAACTCCAAACTCGTACTATTTCGTTCCACCTAACACCTCATCAATCATACCAAAACTTTTAGCCTCATCGGCCTTCATCCAGTAATCTCTATCTGATGCTTTTTCTACCCATTCATAGTTCTGACCAGAGTGAGTAGAAATGATGTCGTACAGTTCTTTTTTCAGTTTCAACATTTCGCGAAGGTTAATCTCCATATCTGAAGCGACACCTTGTGCGCCACCAGACGGTTGATGGATCATAACCCTTGAGTGCGTTAATGCAGCACGTTTGCCCTTCGCACCCGCTACAAGCAATACAGCGCCCATAGAGGCTGCCATTCCCGTACAGATAGTGGCCACATCAGGTGTGATGTACTGCATGGTATCATAGATCCCCAAGCCCGCATATACAGAGCCCCCAGGAGAGTTGATGTAGATCTGAATATCGCGATTTGCATCTGTTGATTGTAGGAACAACAATTGTGCTTGGATAATATTTGCATTCTGATCATAAATCGCATCACCCAAAAAGATGATCCGGTCCATCATTAAACGCGAAAACACATCCATTTGAGCAACATTCAATTGGCGTTCTTCTATAATATATGGTGTCATGGATTTTGGCGAATTATTGGTAGCTCCAATATAACGATCTACATTTAATCCGTTAATTCTATGATGTTTAACTGCGTATTTTCTAAATTCGTCTTTGTCGATGTTCATGATATGTTTTTTTTAGCGATGGGGCATGGGGCATAGAGCTACATCCTCCCAAATTCTTCGTAAATTATAACCTCAAAATATAAAATCAAAATATTAATTGACCTTAAGTTTTATATTACACTATAATGTCAATTAAATATTAGCTTATCAATATTCATAGTCAAAGAATATACCAATACAATTTTAGTGACAAATTAGCATGCTATTATTTTATACTATTAGAAAAACTGGATATCATTCTTGCCAACAGATCCAATTCTTCTAAAAGAACTTCCAAATCTTGGGTTGAAACTAGCATTCTTAAATTAAGAACCACAAGAATATTGGCATTTTCAAAAACGGAACGATGAGCAAAGTTTAAAAATCTTTTAAAGTCTGCATTTGAACTAGAGCCAGAACCTTCGGCTATATTATTTGATACGCTGAGAGCAGCTCCGCGAAGCTGCTCTGCAAATCTGAATTTTTTAATTTCCTCAAGTTTCTCAGAAATATCAATTAATTTATTGCCAGTTAAAATAGCTTTTTGCCATATTAAAAGGTCTTGAAATCTAAATTTTGCCATGCGACAAAATAAAACCTAATTCGCTTATAGACGAATTTTGAAAGCAAATTTCTCCATGCCCCAAGCTCTTTGCTACTTTAAAGCAACAAACTTATCATACGCGATATCCTCACTAATAATTGTAGCGGTATTTTGGATGTATTCAAACACTTTCAAAGCTTTCACCTCGTCGAAAATACGGTTTGCATTTTCTTTTTCTTGTAAGAAGGTAGTGGTATATTGGGCCAGTTGTTCTTCAGACATGGGTTGTGGGCTGTACATTCTGAACTGGGCATCTAAACGTTGCTTAGCGGTTTCGAAAACGTCCTTGTACTCAATTTTGATTTCGTTATCGGTAATAATTTTATTCTCGATTAAAGTCCACTTTAAATTTTTCGCGAAATCAGCATAGCCCTGTTCCAATTCTTCATTGGTTAATTTATCGTTTGTAGCTTTTAACCATTTACGTAAGAAGGTATCTGGCAACTGCATCTTGGTTTGGCTGGTAAGTTGGGTATAAATATCGTTCTGAAGTTTACGATCTGCATCCTGTTTAAACATGCTCTCTACTTCTTCTGTAATTTTTGCCCTAAAACCGGCTTCATCACTCACTACACCCAGACCGAATATTTTATCATAAAACTCTTGGTTAAGATCAGATTCTTCTAAACGGTTTACATTTTTAATAGTTACCTGGAATTTAGATTTCAGTTCTTGCGCATCTTCTTCTTCGATATTTAACAATTTGGCAATTACGGTTTCGTTATTGTCGAATGCTTTTTGGATGTCAAGTTCAAAAATATCACCTTTCTTTACACCAACTAATGATTTTAAGATTTCCTGATCTGTTACTAGATCCAAACGGATTGAACCTGTGCTGGTAATCCCACCCTCAAAAACTGTTGCATCTGGGGCAAGCTGTACCAAGTCTGCATAAAGTACATCACCTTCTGCCGAAACTTCAGGGTTTGTCATTTTGCCATAGCTTTTGCGGATATTTTTAATCCTTGCGGCCAAGGTATCATCATCCGCTTTAACGTTATATTGGGTAAATTGATCTTTTGAAGTAATATCAACATCCACCTTTGGTGCCAAACCTAACTCATAGTTAAACTCGAATTCATCCGTGTTATCCCATTTAAATTCTTTTGAATCGTCTGTTACGGGCAAAGGTTGACCTAAAACTTCTACTTTATTTTCTGTTAAGTGCTTTGAAAGTGTATCGTTTAACAGGTTGTTAATTTCTTCTACCAAAATACTTTTGCCGTACATTCTTTTCAGGTGTGCAACCGGCACCATTCCCTTACGGAAACCTGGAAGATTGGCTTTTTTTGCTTGCTCTTTAAGTGCTTTTTCTACTCTAGGGGTATAATCTTCAGGTGCGATGGTAATTTTAACCACTGCATTTAAATCGTCTATGTTTTCCTGGGTGATGTTCATGAGATCTGAGATATGAGATGTGTGCCAAAGGCATCCCTTTGGGAAGATTGAGACAAATTGCGTAAGCTCAAACACACATCGATTTATATTTAATTCTTAATCAATGTCATTTTAAAATAAAACCGTTCCGATAATTATCGGAACGGCTTCATGTAGTAGTGCGGATGAAGGGACTCGAACCCCCACGCCGTGAAGCGCCAGATCCTAAGTCTGGTGCGGCTACCAATTACGCCACATCCGCAGTTAGGATTTATTTTGGATTGCAAAGATAGCGTTTCGTGGTAATTTTTACAAAGAAATTGAATTATTTTTTATAGTCAATTGCTAAGTGTTTGGCGCTGAGCGTTTGGCGTTGGCGATACGTGTTTGGCTATACCAATATCTTACGAATGAACCATATAAGACATATAAGCTCTATTACCTTATATTTCATATGGTTTATGTTCTATGTGTTTTATGTTTCTCTGTGGTTAATATTGCGCTGAGCGTCTGGCGATGCATACATCTCACCAATGAACCATATAAGACATATAAGCTCTACGACCCTTATATTTCATATGGCTCATGTTCTATGTGATCTATGTTTCTATGTGGTTAATATGGCGCTGAGCGTCTGGCGTTGGCGATACGTGTTTGGCTATACCAATATCTTACGAATGAACCATATAAGACATATAAGCTCTATGACCTTATATTTCATATGGTTTATGTTCTATGTGTTCTATGTTTCTATGTGGTTAATATTGCGCTGAGCGTTTGGTGATACATACATCTCACAAATGAACCATATAAGACCTATAAGCTCTACGACCCTTATATTTCATATGGCTCATGTTCTATGTGATCTATGTTTCTATGTGGTTAATATTGCGCTGAGCGTCTGGCGTTGGCGATACGTGTTTGGCTATACCAATATCTTACGAATGAACCATATAAGACATATAAGCTCTATGACCCTTATATTTCATATGGTTTATGTTCAATGTGTTCTATGTTTCTATGTGGTTAATATTGCGCTGAGCGTTTGGCGATAAGCGTTAACCCAGCCCAACGAACCAATGAAACTACTTGCGCAAAATCTTTTCCATTTTACGGCCCTTTGCTAATTCGTCAATTAACTTGTCCAAGTATCTTAATTTTTGGGTTAACGGATTTTCAATTTCTTCTACTCGATAACCACAGATCACTCCCGTGATAAGATGTGCATTAGGATTTAGCGTAGCCTGATCAAAGAATTCTTCGAAAGTGGTTCGCTGACCAATAAGCTCCTGCAATTTCTCCTCATTAAAGCCAGTGAGCCATTGCATTACTTCATGCAACTCTTTTATCGTTCTACCTTTAGTCTCTACTTTTTTCACATAGTGGGGATAAACAGACCCAAATGTCATTTTTGCGATACGCTCATCGTGTTTGCTTGTATCCATCAGTTTTCAGTTTACAGATAGTTAATATTTAACCTGGACCTTAATCCACGCTGTAATAATTGCTAATGCCTCGGGATTAAAGGTTTCTTCGATCGTCGCATACTCACTAACGTCCCCAGTTTTAGCAGTCTGAAAGAGGTGATTGAGTTTTGGCAATAAGACCGTCTTAAAATTTTTGTTTCCTGCTTGCGTAAGGTATCGTTTAAAGCCTGCCAAATTAGCTGTTGCATTTACCTGAACATCTTTCCCGCCATTTAAGGCCAATATCGGAATCTTTAAATGTCCAAGAGTTGTGGCAGGATCATACATTATAAAATAGCGCATCCACGGCATGAAATATGGGCTAGCCATTTGACTGATCTGTTGGTCGGATCCTGGTCCCTTTAATTTTGATCTGACCAAAAAATCGTCTGGTTGTTTTTTCCGCCATTCTTCAAATTGTTGCTCAAAATCACTTCGCAGTTGATCATCATTTTTATAGTCAAATACCAATTTTATAATCAGATCTACCAAACCGGATGACCTCTTTAAATCATCTTCATTAAAACCCATCTTAGCAAAACCATCATACCATTGTTTTTTTAGTATATCTGCACCCTTAACACCCACTCCTGCTAAACTTACGATGAAACTAATGTCTTTTGATTGCATGGCTACCAATGGCGCAATAACCCCACCTTCGCTATGGCCAATTAAACCGATATGTTTAAGATCAATATGGGGTTGGGATTTTAGAAAATCTAGGCTTTGCAGTACATCATCAGCAAAATCCAAGGAAGTGGCATTTCGTACGTCACCTGTTGATTCGCCCATTCCTCTATCATCTACCCTTAAAACCGCGATCCCGTTTCTAGTGAGATAATCCGCTAAAACCCAAAAAGGTTTATGGTTGAAAATAGTTTCATCCCTATCCTCTTGTCCAGATCCACTAATCAATATCACTGCCGGAACTGGATGATCTGATCTTGGCATGGTAAGCGTAGCACCATATTTTATAGTTTTATCTTTATTGTAATAAATCACATTTTGTATATCATATGGAAATGGGGCCTTAGGTGTTTGAGGTCTTTTAGCTTCAATTTCATGGGTTACCTTTTTAAAAGTGGCAGACAATTCTCCCCCACCTTGGATCCATTTCCCTGTAATTTCGGATTTATCCTCATTAAATTTCCCTTTAAAACCACCATTAATAACTTTAGAGAAAGCCGTTAAGCTATCGTCTGTGATCTTAAGTTCGGACACCTTTAAACCATATGCACCCTGGCTCGGACTGTCATAAACCGCAATTAGCTGCTTAGTTATACTGTCTGTCTTGATTTTTAAAATAATAGGTATGGCACCTAACTTCGATTCCCAAGTTGTAGTTGGGTTTTTTTGGGCATAAGATGTAATAGCAGAGAATGTAACTAAAAATAGAAGTCCCGTTCTGTAGATAATGTTCATATTCAAAATTAATAGTTATTAATTAACCTGCTGTTGAAACTCGAAAAAATATTGGATTGCCTTTACCAGCCTACTTCCATACCACGAAAACATTTCGCCGTCTACGAGCATCACCTTTGTATCTGGCAAGGCCGATTTGATTTCTTCCACGTGTTTATCTTTGAAAGGATAGGGTTCGCTTGAAAGCAGGATCAGTTGGCAGTTTACAGTTTGCAGTTGAGAGAGACTTAAGACAGGATATCGAGGTTCTTCTATTACGTTTTGCAAACCGATTTTTCTTAATATATCATCGATGAAAGTGTTTCGCCCAGCACACATAAAAGGATTTTTCCAAATAAGATAAGCTACCCTTAGGTTAATCTTTTTCTGAACGGCCAAAGCTTGTAGATCCGTAAAACCCGCATTGATCAAATGGTTTAGGTACGCGGCTTCGGGCGCCCGATTTACCAGCTCCCCTATTTCCGTGATGGTTTTTGTTGCATCTTCAAGATTACTGATATCACTGATCCAAACCGGGAATTCCTCCATTAATAGCTCGATTTCTGCCTGGGTATTTTCTTCTTTATTAGCAATAATCAAATCAGGTTGCAATTGCCTGATTAGTTCAATCTTTAGCTTTTTAGTTCCTCCTACTTTTGTCCTTGTCGCAAATTTCTCGATCGGATGGATGCAGAACTTAGTAATCCCAACTACTTCTTCATCCAGTCCTAAATCAAATAACAATTCTGTTTGCGAAGGAACTATAGAGACGATCCTCTTAGGTGGATAATTGATGGTTATTGTTCTTCCAAGTTGATCTTTGAAGGATTTTTGCATGGAGTAAAGATAATCATTTACCTCATCCCCTTGCCTTTTTTCGCGGAGCGGATGATTTTTTTCTAACCGTTCGCTTCGCGGTTGATTACACCGATTGGGGGATTACACAAATTAGGGGAGTACACAGATTAGTTAATCATACCTTGCTTTTTTTCGCGTGGCGGATGATTACACCGATGAAGATGATTACACCGATTACCTCACACTTTGCCTTTTTTCGCATGGCGGATGATTTTTTTCTAACCGTTCGCGTAGCGGATGATTACACCGATGAAAATGATTACACAGATTAAAAGATTACACTCCTGCCTGCCGGCAGGCAGGGATTAGTCTATCGCTTCCATCTCCCATCTCCCATTTTCCATCTTCCATCTTCCATCTTCCATTTTATATGTTCCTACTCGTACTTCAACGCATTGACCGGATTAGCCTTAACTGCTTTTATACTTTGTAAGCTTACGGTTAAAATGGTAATCAAAATGACTAAAAGGTTGACTATCAAAAACACCCCCATTGGCATATCTATTCTATAAGCAAAGCCGTTGAACCATTTTCGCATATAAATGTAAGCTAAAACATCTGCCAACAACGTTGATATAATCACCAATTTTACAAAATGAAAATTTAGGATTTTAAGGATCGAAATTGTTGAAGCGCCCAAGATCCGTCTGATTGCAATTTCCTTTAATCTAATTTTGGCACTAAAGGCTGCCAATCCGATCAGACCAAAAATAGAAACAAGCAACGTAACCATTCCAAAAGAGAAAACTACTTTTCCGCTCACTTCATAGCTCTCATTCATTTTAGCAAATTCTTCATCTGCAAATACGAACCTCGGATCAGCCCCCGGGTCTATTTCTTTCCACTCGTTGGTTAGCTCGGCCATTGTTTGCTGTAACTGCTGTGTGTTTAATCGAATAATTACATTTTGGCGCCAATGAAAGGAATAATCATTAACCAGGTAAACTGTTGGAGAAACAGGCTGTGCGAATCCGTAGGCTTGAATATCACCAACCACGCCTATTACATTTACATTAGCCTGTTCATCCCCCCTAGTGATCGAAATTTGATTTTCGCCAGGCAAAAGGCCTAATTGTTTAAAGGCAGTTTGGTTTAGTATAATACTTTGGGTAGAATCTGTAGCAAGGAATTGTTCGTCATAATCCCTTCCACTTAAAAGGTGGGCACCTATAACCTTTAAATAATTGGGATCTACATACCTCGATTCGACGCTTAACTTCGTATGTTTAAAACTGATATCATCTGAAAAACCAGAGTCATTAATAGGCTCTTCTGTTGCCCTTGTTACCCCCTCTACTCCTTTTATCGCCATTAAACGGCTTTTAATAGCTTCAAAGTGAGCAGGATCTAGTCGCCGGTTTTGATATTTGGCAATATTTACCGTTACCAGCTGATTAGGTTTAAGTCCGATGTCTTTTTCTCGCATAAAATTAAGCTGGGCATAAATTACACCAAAACTGATTACCAACGCTATCGCCACAGTAAACTGGAGAATAACCAAAACCTTCCTTAAACTGCCTATAGTTGCTGAAGTGGCAAAATTTCCTTTCAGTACTTTAGCAGGTAAAAACCCTGCCAGTACAAATGCCGGATAAACTCCAGAGAGCAGCGTAATCGCTATTAAAATTAGGGCAACCTGACTTAAAATCAACCCAATGTCTGCCGAACGAAACAGGGTTAAATTATCAGCCAGGATTTTATTAACCTGTGGCAGGAGCAATTCGGCAAAAATCATGGCCAATAAAAACGAGAATAGACATTGAATTCCCGTTTCAGCAAAAAACTGCTTAACCAAGCTCCATTTAAAAGCACCCAAGACCTTTTTCACCCCTACTTCTTTAGCCCTTGTTTGGGCCAATACCAAAGCCAGATTTGTATAGTTTATACAAGAAATTAGGATCAGAAATGAGGCCAGTGCACATAGGATATAGATGGTAGTTTGCTTAGGATTGGTAGTATAGAAATCGCTTAAATTTAGTTCAGACAAGGGTACAGTAAGTAATTTAATAGCCGTAATTCCTTCTTTTTCTTTCAGAATTTTTAAGGCCTGGGTTTTGCCAGGGTTAAAATTTGCATCGCTATTTTTTGAAGTAAATTTAGCTAACTCTATAATGTAGGCATCGTTAATCTGTTGTAGCGTTTTTTCTTTATCAACTCCGTCTTTTAGCCTGAAAACAGTACTAAAGGTAGTTGATAATACCTGATCGCCATAACTGGTCAAATCTTCCCTGAATATAAGGTCAAATCCAAATGCTGAGGGCTGTTTTCTATCGTCCCAAACCGCCTTTACAATCAATATTGCTGGCGGAAAATTTACACCACGATACTGTTCCATCGTTTGGTTAAGGGCATCCTTCTTGCCGAATAATTTTTCGGCTGCCGTATAACTGATGGCAACTGCATCTGGATCAGAAAATACGTCGGTCATCTTCCCGTACATCGCGGTCAAGGGATACACCTTAAAAAAATTACTGTCGACACTTACCGCAGGCAGTTTTAGTTTAATTTCTTTGGTATCAGCACCAACTTTGACGTTAGCTTTACGTCCTCCAATATCTCCAATGCTTACCGTTTCTACTCCACTAATTTTTTCCCTTAGTACTTTTGATAAAAGCCCTTTGATTTTAGAACCCTTATTTTGTGCACCGTTCTGGGTATAATCTGCCGCTACAATGTAGGTCTGTTTTAATTTAGGATCCCATTTATCATAGCCCGTTTCTTTATTGATGTAAAGAAGAATGATCATGAAACTAGCCAAACCAGCCGATAAACCAATGATGTTAATGGCAGTGTAGCTCTTATTTTTCCAAAGATTTCGCCAAGCGATTTTGAAGTTAAGTTTGAACATGGTTTAGCATTTTGCGAGGGGCGTAGAGCGTTCAAAACGTCTACGGATTACCTCAATTTTTATTTTCAATTATAGTTTTCGTGGGGCGTAGAGCAACGCTGATCGCCAAACGCCACACGCCTTACTCATATTTTAACGAATCAACAGCGTTAGTCTTTGCCGCTCTATAGGTTTGCCAACTCACCGTTAGTACAGCAATCGCTAATATGATGAATGCAGTTAACACAAATAACCACCAACTCAAAGTGGTACGAACTTCATAATGTTGGAGCCAGTTATCCATCACTAGATAAGAAACTGGGAGTGAAATTAATATTGATATTACTATTAATTTTATAAAGCTCATTGAAAGTAAGGCCATGAGTTCATTCACTGAAGCGCCTAATATTTTACGAATGCTGATTTCCTTTATCCGCTGTGCGGTACTAAAAGCCGAAAGGCCCATCAAACCTAAGCAAGAGATCAGTATTGCCAAGCAACCAAATAAATTTGCAAGGGTACCCAGCACCTTCTCGTCGTTTAATTTCGTTTCATTTAAGCTATCAATAAATTTAATGGCTACAGGAAAGTTTGGATTTAGTTCCTTTACTTGTCTGTTAACCAAAGCTATGTTGTTACTAATGCTATTAGCAGGATTTAAGCGCATGGTAATTACATCGCTAATATCGGCAAAGGCAATTACCATCGGAGCAGCTCTCTCCCTCGGATTGCCCCAAGAAATATCATCAAACACTCCTATTACGGTACGCCTTTCTCCCTGAAATACAATCGTTTCACCTACTGGCTTTTCTAGATTCATTAACGTAACGGCTTTTTTGCTTAGTAGCAATGCTGCGGTATCTGAAGCAAATTTTTCATTAAAATCCCTGCCAGCTATTAATTTTACGTTTGTGGTTTTAACAAAATCGTAGGTTGTAAAAATCTGATCAAAATCAATCAATTTGTCCTGCTCCGACATCCCGTTCCATCTTAATCCTCTGATGCTACTGTTCTTTTTTGAAATGCTTCCAGAGGATTGGGTCAAACCAACCACTGCTCCACTTGAAATCAACTTTGTTTTTAAAAGGTTAAATTTCTCGTAGAGCAAACCTTCATGAGGTATTTCTATTAGTCCATTAGATTGGTAGCCTAATGGTCTATTTTTAATGAATTGTATTTGTTTATAAATAGTTATTGTAGCTGCAATTAATACTATTGAAAAACTGAATTGGACAATAACCAAGACTTGTCTAAAGGTTAACGTACTGCGATTTTTAAAGTTCAAAGATTTTTTGAGTGATTGGATAACGTTTATTCCTGATAAATAGAAAGCTGGGTAACTGCCCGCAAGAAGTCCCGTTAGTAATAGTACAACTAGGATCAAGATCCAATTAACTGGATTTAAATAATCGATTACCACTTCAATATTTAACAAATGATTAAACCATGGGAGAGTAAATTCCAGAATAATCACGCCTAATAAAACACTTGCTAAACTAAGGATGAACGACTCAATTATAAATTGCAATATTAACGTGGTTCTCGAGGCACCCATTGTTTTCTTAACACCAATTTCTTTTGCTCTACTCTGTGCATTTGCTGTAGCTAAATTCATAAAATTAAAGCAGGCAATGAGAAGTATACCAAGGGCCAGACCCACGAATAGCTGTAGTTGTTCTATTTTTCCGCCGCTACTTTTTCCGTTCATAAAGCTTCCGCGCAAATGTAAATCAGTTAAAGGAAACAGGAAAACATCTTCCTTAGCATTAGAAAAATGATTTTTTACGAAACCTTTTAACTTAGCATTAAACGAGCTCACTACTGTATTTTCGTTCAATTTTACCAAGGTGAAATAATCATGACTTCCCCAGTTTGGATCTTTGGGCCAATGATTTAAATTTTCGTATAAAGCAAATGGAGTTAGTGCTTCGAATCCATAGGTAACATTGGTTGGCAAGTTTTTGATTACCGCAGTAACTATTAAATCAGCTTGATTCTCGAATTTCAATTTTTGATTAAGCACATCTGTGGTACCGAAAAAACGTTTCGCGGCTGCCTCAGTTAAAATTATGGAATTCGGGTTATTTAAAGCTTTATTTGGATTTCCACTAATAAACTCATAATCAAATACCTTTAAAAAATCAGGATCTACATATCTGTTATTTAATTTTAAACTTTGCTTGCCATTATTTACAAGTCGTTGGTAGCCATCGGTAGCTCTACAACTAAGATATACTTCTGGAAAACTTTCTTTTAATGCCCCTGATAGTACATTTTGCGACTGATCTATTGTCCTGGTAATGTTCCCATCATTATCGTAGAAATTGATCATTGCCAAATAAATGTGCGAAGCATTTTTAAATTGTTTATCATAGCTCCATTCATATGTTGCGTACAGCATCAGCAACAAACAGGAAGTTAAACCGATAGCTAACCCTCCAATATTAATAGCTGCATAAACCTTGTTCTTAAAAAGATTGCGCAGCGCGATTTTTAGATTAAGTTTGAACATGTTTAATAGATTTGAGATGTGAGACTTTAGTTTAAAGTTATCTTAGTTTCGCGTTGCGGATGATTACACCGTCCCGATAGCTATCGGGATTAAAATAATTACACTGATTTTTAATTAACCTGCCTTCCATCTTCCATTTTCCCTTTTCCATTTTCCATTAACTTTCTACTCTCTTATCATCCTTAATCACCCCATCTTCTATGGTTAAAATTCTATTGCCGTATTCTGCATTTTTTTCTGAATGTGTTACCTGAATAATGGTTATGTTTTCTTCTTTATTTAATTTTTTAAATAAATCCATAATCTGTTCCGCTTGTGCAGATTGCAAATTTCCGGTCGGCTCATCAGCCAATATGATTGACGGCTGAGCTACAAGTGCTCTAGCGATGCCCACAAGCTGTTGTTGACCTCCACTGAGCTGATTGGGGAATAAGTCTTTTTTTGCCACCATGTTAAAACGATCCAACACATCCGCGATGCGGCTTTTACGCTCTGATCCCGGTATTTTCTTATAGAGCAATGGAGCTTCGATATTTTCGGCCACTGTCATCTCATCGATTAAGTGATAGGCTTGGAATACAAATCCGATATGGTTTCGGTACAGTTCTATTCTTTTGCGTTCGTTTAGCGAGGTTACATCTTCTCCCATAAAATGATATTCGCCGTACGTAGGTTCCTCTAACATCCCTAAAATATTAAGCAATGTAGATTTCCCAGCGCCAGAAGGCCCCATTATAGATACAAATTCGCCTTGGTTGATGGTTGTGCTTACGTGTCTGAGAACGTAACTTTTTACGCCTCTGTTGGCGTAATACTTTTCTATGCTTTTTAATTCGATCATAATTGTTGTTCTGCGTGAAGCGGAGGGCGTAGGGCGTGCAAAACGCCAACCCAGTATGCTTCACAGTTATAATTCCATTTTGCGTGGGGCATAGGGCTTAGAGCGTCCAAAAACGCCAAACATTACGCTTCACCGTTATACTTTTGTTTTGCGTGGGGCGTACAGCGTTCAAAACGCCAAAAGCTTTTCGCCCTACGCCCGTCGCCCTATTCATATTTCAATGCATCAATTGTGTTTGCTTTAGCGGCCCTATACGACCTCAGTGTAACAGTGATTAAAGTAATTGCCATCGAAATCAGCATCGCAATTATAAAAGGCCACACGGTTAGGGGTATTCTATATTCGAAAGTTGAAAGCCATTTATTTACAAAAATATATGCAATTGGCCATGCGATTAGGTTGGCTATAGAAACCATCCATAGAAAACTGCTGTTCAGCATTTTGATCAGTTCCATATTAGAGGCCCCCAGCACTTTACGGATAGCAATTTCTTTGGTTCTTTGCGTGGCAATGAAAGAAATTAGTCCGAACAGGCCTATAAAAGAAATAAAAATTACCACTCCTGCAAAAACCTTAAAGAGCACTCCCATCACCTGTTCGGTATGGTAATAATTTTCTATCTGATCGTCTAAAAAATTAACATCATAAACATAATCAGGGAATGTAGCATTAAACGTACGTTCAACCTCTTTCATCGTGCTTACCATTTCTTTTTTCTCCAACTTTAGGGCTAAGGTATAATGCCTTATTTTTTGGGAAAAGATCGCAATTGGTGCAATCTGATCATGCAAAGAATAGTTGTTAAAATCTTTTACGACACCTACAATTGGTGCTTTAGTGCCCCAAAGACCTACTATTTTACCCAGTGCATCAGTGGGATTTTTAACATTCAACTTTTTGAGGAATGTCTCATTTACTACAAATTCTTTAATCGTATCACTTGGGGCCAACGTTCTGCCCGCAACCATTTCTAAACCAAAAGTCTTAAAATAATCGGCATCCGCAAGTTTGGTGTTTACCTGAAAATCGGCATTTTTTGAACTGTTATAGCTAAAAGTGGTTTCGTTATTGCTATCCGCAGTTGGCGCGGCACTGCAAAAGCTCACACTCTTGATCCCGGGTTTTGCCAATAACTGCTCTTTTAGGGTATTAAATTTTAGCACGCTTAAACTATCTGTTGGCACATACATTAAGGCCACCGCTTTAGTATCGTATCCTAGAGATTTATTACGGATATAATCCATCTGTTTCATCACAATCAATGTGCTAACAATTAAGATAGCGGTTATTGCAAACTGTACAACAACGAGCGTTTTGCGCAGGCCAACCCCACCAGCACTTGAGTTGCTGATTTTGTTTTTAATTGCTAATGACGGACTGAAGCCAGACATTACCATTGCCGGATATAATCCTGCCAAGAAACTAACCACAAGCAAAAGCGCGCTTAAGAACAAAAATATAATCGGGTGCCCAAATAAGCTGAAAGAGATCTCGGCACCAAATAAGCTGGCCATAGCAGGAAGTGCCAATTCGGTAAATACACAGGCAAATAAGAGGGCAATAAAGGTGATGAGCGCAGTTTCGCTTAAGAATTGCCAGATTAATTGCTTACGCATGCTGCCCATTACTTTGCGTACCCCTACCTCTTTTGATCTGCTGATAGCCTGTGCAGTAGCGAGATTTATAAAATTGATACAGGCAGTGAGTAAAAGGAATAGGCCAATGATTGATAAACCAATCAATTCTTTATACGGCGCAGTGCGATTAGCGAAATTACCATAATCATCATTATGATGAATGTCATTTAAAGCCTGAAAATGATGATCTTCTTTACCCGCACTCTTTTCTACATAATATTTTTTGATAAACTGCTTTAAAGGCTGATCCAACTGATTGATGGAAACTCCCTTTTTTAGCAGTACATAACATTCTGTATTGGATGAAACTGAACCCCAACTTTTTTCATTTCTGTCCTTGTACGTGGCATAGCTGATGATAATTTTAAAAGGAAAACTGCTATTTTGGGGATTATCCTTGATGATGCCCGTAACCTTAAAGTCGACCTTATTTTCGAAATTGATGCTTTTTCCAAGCGCTTTTTTCCAATCGCCAAAAAACTTAGTGGCTATTTTTTCTGAAAGTACAACCGTGTTTGGGTCTTTTAGCGCTTGTTGTGGATTACCTGAAAGCCATTCATGATTGAAAATTTCGAAGAAAGAAGGCTCAATATAAAACACATCTTCGGCAGTCTTTATTTCCGCTTTGCCATCCTGTGCCCTGATTTTAATAATCCCCCCTGTTTTTTGAACTGAGGCTACTTTTTCGAGCTGGGCGAAATCGTTTCGCATTGCTGGCGCCAAAGGGCGAGGAACACCTTGCGATTTAAAATCATTTCCATCGGCATATTTCCAAGAAGATACTACACGATAGATGCGATCTTTATTGGTAAAATCCTTATCAAAGCTCATCTGATACCTCACAAAAACGAATATGAGAATACAGCTGGCCAAGCCTATTGATAAGCCAAATACATTAATAGCGGTATATCCTTTATACTTCCAAAGGTTACGCAGGGCGATTTTTAGGTTTAATTTGAACATAATAATTAGCTGATTATCTAATTAGCACATTAGCTAATTAGTTTATTCATATTTCAATGCGTCTACAGGATTTGATCTTATAGCTTGATTTGCTTGGATACTAACTGTAAACAAGGTTAATAGTATTGTTATTGCTGCGCTGATTACAAATGGTGAAGCAGGAACCTCAATGCTGTAGGCAAAAGTAGCAAGCCATTTTTTTGTTAGGATGTACGCTAATGGCCAAGAGATTAGGTTGGCCAACACCACCATTGCAAAAAATGACGTGTTCAGGAGCTTAAGGATCTGAAAATCATTGGCCCCTAGAATTTTACGGATTGCAATCTCTTTGATCCGACTATTGGTAATGTATTTGGCGAATGCAAATAGTCCTAAGATGGCAATGAAAATAGTGAGCATCGCCGCGGCAAAGAATACAGATTGCAACTGCTCCTGCTTTTGGAACAACCTACCATATAGCTCATCTAAGAATTGATAGCGAAAATCCTCACCGTCTAGTTTATTTATTGCAGCCCATTGAGATTTAAGTGCAGCTAAAACTTCAGCCATTTTGTGCTCTTCTACTTTGAGCATGATACTTGTTTTATAGTTCCCATTAGGATTTTTAATGGCATAAATGGTAGGCTCTATTGCTTTTTCAAATCCTTGCGCCTTAAAATCCTTCACTACGCCAATAATTTTGTAATCCATACTATTGCCCTTAACTATTTTGCCAACAGGATTGATCAGGCCATATTTTGCTACGGCAGTTTCGTTTAAAATGGCCGAATTTGACGTATCAGTTGCAAACCTCGAATCGAATGTTCTGCCTTCCCTAGTCTTAATATTAAGTGTTTCGAAATAATCAAAATCAACGTCCAAGAAATCAATGGTTGCTTGTTTACCATCAATTGTGTAGGTATTTTTACCCATGTTAGAGCCATCGGGCGCAGAAGTAGCTACGGTAACCGACTTAACGCCGTTAATTTTCATGATCCTGTCTCTAATCGGCGCAAAATCTTCGGGTTTATTAAAGATGGCCATATTTTTGATCGAAACCACTTGTTCGGTTTTAAAGCCCACATCTTGCGTACGCATGTAGTTGAGCTGCGAATTAATGATGAGCAGCCCTGTAATAAAAATTACCGCAACACTAAACTGAACAACCAATAAACTATTTCTTAACCAATAGCTCTGCCTGCTGGTTTGGAAATTACCTTTTAGCACTAGGGCAGGCCTAAAACCAGAAAGCACCAGCGCTGGATAGGTGCCAGCAATAAACGTAATAAAAGCCAAGATGATCGGCAATTGCCAAATTAATGCGTTGTCGATTTCCCAAATAGAAAGCTTTACAGAAAAAAGCTGATTAAATTGAGGTAAAATAAGCTCTGCTAAAACCAATCCTAATCCTGTGGCAATACAACACTGAATTAAAATCTCTGTTAGAAACTGGATGGTAAGCTGGAAGCGATATGCGCCCATAACTTTTTTAACGCCTACTTCTTTGGCTCTTTTTGCAGCTTGTGCGATGCTTAGGTTTGTAAAATTGATACAAGCGATTACCAAGATCGAAAAGCCCAGCACCGAAAGCGCTAGAAGCACTTTGTAATTGGCATCATTACCCGCTTTGGGCTGTAGATGTAGGTTTTTTAATGGATCTAAAAAGATATTCACCGAATTTATTCTCGTCCAATTAGGATTTTCATCGCCCTTAGCCAGTTCTGCCTTATAGCGTTTGTTTATCTTTTGGGAGAGATTTGCGATGTCTGTACCAGGCCTAACCTGAATATAGGTGTAATAATTATTATAGCCGTAATTTTCGTCCTTCCCTAAATCTTTGGCTATAACCAACAAATCGAACTTGATGTTTGAATGTTCATTATTGCGTTCGATCATTCCTTTAACTGTCCGCTCATCGCCCATTTGTTTCGGACCAATAATTACCTTTTTTTCCTGATTAAGATCCTCATTTGGAAAAAGGGTTTGCATGGCTACTTTAGGGAGATAAAGATCTTTGTTTACCGGAATTTGAAGTCCGCCATTAGGGATAACGTTAAACATTTTTGCCAGCCCAACATCCATCTGTGCCGAGTTTGAAGCATAATATCTTCCTTTAATTGTATTAACAGGAAACTCATAAAAACCACCTTTCATTCTCCCAACCGCCTCTACTTCAGGAAAATTGTCTTTTATTAGTTGTGCCAAAGGTGGGGGCGTATAATTGGTTTTAAAATCAGGAGATGTTCTTCCTACCAAATAAATAGAATCGTAATTCTTAACGTCATTATCATACGTAGTTTCGTAGGTTGCATACAGCATCACTAAAATAAATGCTGCCAAAGCGATTGCCAATCCCCCAATATTAATTGAAGTGATGCCTCTATTTTTCCAGAGGTTCCGCAGGGCGATTTTGAGGTTTAATTTGAACACGGCGTAAAATTTTTAATTGTTAATTGCTTCATTGTTTAATTGTTGGCAATACTCCCACTTCCATTTTCCATTTTACATTTTCCATTTTCCATTTTCCATTTTCCGTTTTGCATCCATTAGCGTGGAGCGTAGAGCATTAAAACGCCCATCCGCCATGCGCTCAGCGCTATTCATACTTAAGCGCATCTACAGCATTCGCCTTTGCTACTTTAAAGGTCTGTAAACTCACTGTTAGTACGGCGATCAGCAATGAAGCAAAAATGGCCAGTAAAAAAGGGGAGTAGCTTATATCTGTTTTAAAATCATATTTCTGGAGCCACTTCGTTACCAAAACATAGGCTAGCGGAATAGCGATGATATTGGAGATCAGCACCAATCTTAGGAAATCTTTATTCAGCAAAATCAGGATATCGCCCATATTGGCCCCCAATACTTTTCTAATGCTGATTTCCTTATTGCGCTGTTCGGCCATGTAAAGGGCTAAGCCTAATAACCCCAAGCAGGAGATAACGATCGCAAATCCACCGAAAAAATTAGAAAGCACACTTAATAATCTTTCGCTCTGTAATTTTTCTTCCATTCCTTCGCTGATGTAGGAGATCTGTGTAGGATAAGCTGGATTAAGTTGTTCACTTATCGCTTTGATACTTGCAACCGACTTGCTTAATAACTGGTTGGGGTTAAGTCGTAGCAATAATACTTTGCTTTGATTAATGTTATAATAATAAATTGCAGGTGTTGTAGCTTTTGATACGTTGGCATTGAAATAATCTTTTACCACACCAACAACAGTGAGCTGAGGATTATCGCCCCAGGTAATTTTTGTACCTATTGGGTTTTTTAAACTCATCAGTTTTACTGCAGCTTCGTTTAGTAAAACTGAGGTATTGGTATCTGAAGGAAATTTTGGAGAAAAATCTCTCCCTTCAACAAGCTGCCCCCCTATTGTATTTACAAACTCAAATCCTGTGCTTCGATAATTGATGATAGATCTATCATTAGCTGCTTTTCCTGGCCAACTCACATCACCTGTGATAGAACCACTTTGTGTAAAAGGTCCTGCAAATTCAGTGGCAAAATCTATCGCTCCAGCCTCTTTTAACTGACTTTTAAACAAAGCCAGTTTTGAAGGATTTCTCAGTTCACCTTCTAAATCTAGTTGCACCATGCCATTCTGATCAAATCCTAATGGTTTGTTCTTCATAAATTGTATCTGCTTATACACAAAAATTGCAGAAATGATCATGCATATCGAAAGGGTAAACTGAAATACAACCAAAACTCTTCTAATGGATAGAGAACCTACCGAGCCCTTAAATCCTTTCAAAACTTTTACGGGAATAAATGACGAAAGATAAAAAGCCGGATAACTTCCGGCTAACAAGCCAGTGATGAGAACAAGAACCACTAAAACTGTCCAAAAGAGATAAGAAGCGTAATTAATCTTAATTACAATGTTTAATAGGTTATTAAAATAAGGCAAAGAAACCTCAAGTAGGGCAAAAGCGATAGCCATCGCCAAAAAAGAAATCAATAGCGATTCTAACATAAATTGCCCCATTAACGAACTTCTTGCCGATCCAAGTGCTTTTCTTACTCCTACTTCCCTTGCTCTTTTTTCTGACCGTGCTGTAGAAAGGTTCATATAATTAATGCAGGCTATGAGTAATACGCATAACGCGAGAAAGCCAAATAACCTTACTTCGTCTATTCTACCTCCTGATGATTTTCCATTTTCAAACTCATTATAAAGGTGTGCATCCCCCAATGGGAACAGAAAAGGCTCGAATACATACGATTTCAGTTCAGGCTCTTTCTTCAAAATAAAGTTTTTAAGGGTAGCGTTAATGGCATCTATATTTGCATTGTCCCTTAACTGGAACAGCGTCATGCAGGTTATGCTTCCCCAACCATTATTTTTATCATTAGGATTAATTTGATCAAAAAACGACCAAGGTTGTAATACTTCAAACTGTATAGATTGATTTTTGGGAAGATCAGCAATAACAGCAGCAACTTTTAAGTCTTTAAGATTATCCCACTTTAAGCTTTTACCAATCGGGTCTTCTTTACCAAAGAGTTTCTTGGCCGTAGTTTCTGTTAGAACAATTGAATTTGGTTCATTTAAAGCTGTTTCGGCATTGCCTGCTAAAAATTTAAAATCTAAAATTTTAACAAAGGATGGATCAACATACGAGGATTTCAGTTTAAACTTATGTTGTTCGCGGCTTATTAATTTACCATCACTTTGATCAGAGATCCGGGCAGCCAATTTAATGCCTGGAATTTCTTGGACCACAGCGGCTGCCAATTTGTTCGGGACTGCTGCAGTAGTGGCCAATTTACCATTGAATAATAAATTTAACTTGGCCTGATAAATTTTATCAACCCCCTTGTACTGTTTATCGTAGCTCCATTCGTAATTTACATACAGCATCAACATCAAACAACTAGCTAAACCAATAGCTAGGCCACCGATATTAATCAATGAAAAGCCTTTGTTTTTCCAAAGGTTACGCAGGGCGATTTTTAGGTTTAATTTGAACACGGCGTAAAATTTTAATTGTTAAATTGTTTCATTGTTAAATTGTTGCACCTTCCATTTTCCCTGCCTGTCCGGCAGGCAGGCATTTTACATTTTGTATCGATTAGCGTAGAGCGTGGGGCTTTCAAAATGCCAAACACACTACGCCAAACGGTTTATTTTTTTATGCGTCGGGCTTCCAAAACGCCATGCGCTCAGCGCTATTCATACTTAAGCGCCTCAACTGGGTTAGCTTTGGCTGATTTATAGGCCTGAAAGCTAACTGTAAATAGGGCCATGATTAAAGTTCCTAAGGCGGCAATCGGAATAATCCACCAAGAAATTTCGGTGTGGAATTCAAATTTAATGAGCCATTTACCCATCGCATAATAGCTGATCGGAACAGCGATGACAATAGCTACAACAATCATTTTAATAAACGATACCGAAAGCAATTGCATCAGGTTAGCAACAGTGGCCCCTAAAACTTTACGCACACCAAACTCTTTGGTGCGTTGCTCGGCGCTGTAGGCTACCAATCCAAACAGGCCTAAACAGGACACAAAAATGGCTAGTCCTCCAAAAAGATTAGACAAGACCCCCAAAGTTTTTTCCTTTTTCAATAGATCCGCATAAACTCCATCCAAAAAACTAATTTCTACGGGATAGGATGGATTTATTTCTTTAGTAATTTTTGTTATGATCTCTATATCCTTGCCTAAGCTATTCGCTCGATTAAGTTTCATGGTGATAAAGTTGGTATAGTTTTTTCCAAACATGATCACCATTGGGTTATTCGATTTATAAGGGCTATCCCACACGTAATCATCAAAAAGGCCGATAACAGTATAATTATCGTCTAAAATTTTCACGTTTTCTCCAATCGGATGTTTTAGATTCATAACCTTCGCAGCCGAGGCGCTGATCAAAACGGCAGCAGTATCTGATGCGAATTTTTCAGAAAAATCCCTGCCATCTATTAGTTTTATCCCGTTCGTTTTAATAAAATCATATCCGGTATTTAATTTATTAAACATCGTAAGATTTCTTTCCTGTACCATGCCTTTCCAACGGATGTCGAGAAAGTTGGAATTACGATGGGCCAATTTGCTTGAAGAGTTATTAATGGCAGTAACTGCTCCTGAACGTAGTAACTGATCTTTATAGAGGTCGAATTTTTCTTTAAGCTTTCCATCTTGAGCAACTTCAACCAAAGCATTGATGTTAACACCCAATGGTCTATTTTTCACATACTGAATTTGGTTGTAGATTACTAGAGTTGAAATAATTAAGATGATAGCGAAACAAAATTGACCAACTACCAATACTTGTCTTAAACTAACCGAGTAAAAGTTACTTCTTTTTATTTTTCTCTTTAGCGTTTGGACAGGGTTAAAAGACGACAGATAAAATGCGGGATAACTTCCGGCAATTAATCCAGTAACAAAAACTATGGCTAAAATGCCTAACCAACTTGATCCGCTAAAATAGGCAATATCCATGTGGATCTCTAAAAGTTGATTAAAAGATGGTAGGCAGATTTCTAGGATTGCGATTGATAAAATCACGGCAATACACGTAAGTACCATTGATTCTGTTAAGAACTGGATGATCAAAGAGCTTCTATGGGCACCAATCGTTTTTTTAATTCCTACTTCTTTTGCTCTTTTTTCTGATTTAGCGGTAGCCATATTCATAAAATTGATGCAGGCAATCATCAAAATTCCAAAAGCCAGGCCAACAAAAAGATAAATCTGGTCGATATCTCCACCTATACTCACCCCATTTTCAAATTTCCCGTACAGATGGAGTTCACTAAGAGGAAAGATAGAATAAGGTTGTGTGGTTTGACCAAGGCGTGCTTTAACCACTTTATCTATTTTTTTATTTACGTCAACAGGATTCACATTTGGATCGAGCAAGAACATGGTTACGTAGCTAAAATTACCCCAATTGAGGTCTTTTGCATCACGATCAACCATTTCGTAAAAAGCCCAGGGCATCAAAAAATCAAACTTAAGTGTAGCTGAAGAATTATCCGGAATATCTTTTATGACAGCACTAACCACCAAATCTTCTGTGTCTTGATAACGAACAACTTTATGTAGCGCTTGGGCTGATCCGAATAAAATTTTGGCAGTACTTTCTGTTAAAATAACAGATTTCGGATTTTGCATCGCCGAAGCTTTATTTCCAGCAATAAATTGAAAGTCGAATAGATTTAAAATCTCCGGCTCCGCAAATTTCCCCAATTTTTTGAATCCATTTTCGCCGTTTGCAATTAACGATTTCTTTAAGTAATTCATTCGAGCCAAATGCTTAATCTCAGGTATTTCGGCCTTGAGTAATGGTCCGAGGGCTGTGGTAGAAGCTTCAAAGGTTGAGGCAATCTTTCCATCATCTCCAGGTACATTGGTCATTACCGTATATAAATTGGCTGAGTTTTTCCCCTGCTTATCAAAATTCCATTCGTAAGAAACATAAACTAGTAGAAGCAAACAGGCAGCAAGTCCTATGGCCAAACCTATTACATTTATAAATGAAGAAGTTTTATTCCTCCACAAGTTTCGCAATGCGATTTTTAGGTTTAATTTGAACATCTTTATGAGATTTGAGATGTGAGATATGAGACATGGTTATTTTACGCTTCGAGATTTATTTCACTTAATTTTAGTTAAATCTCTAGTCCATTTTGCTTTTTACATTTTCCATCTAAATCAACTCTTCCGTTTTTCCTTTATTTATTTTTTCAGATATTACGTGACCGTCTTTTAAATTAATGATGCGATTAGAGAAACTTGCATCGTGGCTAGAGTGGGTAACCATTACGATGGTTGTTCCGCTTTCGTTTAACTCACAAAGCAATTCCATTACTTCATTACCGTGCGTACTATCCAAATTTCCGGTAGGCTCATCGGCAAGTACTAGCTTAGGCTTAGTAACCAAGGCTCTGGCAACGGCAACACGTTGCTGCTGACCGCCAGAAAGCTGTTGGGGGAAGTGACCGCTTCGGTTAACAATGTTCATGCGACCAATAATCTCATTTACCAATTTCTTTCTTTCGCCCGCAGCTACTTTATTATAAATTAAAGGGAGTTCGATGTTTTCAAATACGGTTAGCTCGTCTATTAAGTTGAAGTTCTGGAATACAAACCCCATATTTCTTTTTCTGAAATTAGAGCGCTCCCTATCGTTTAAGGTTAACAATTCGGTATCCACAAATTTGTAACTTCCTTTTTCGGGCTTATCCAAAAGGCCCATCACGTTTAATAGGGTTGATTTGCCGCAGCCAGAAGGCCCCATGATAGAAACAAATTCGCCCTCCTTAACATGAAGGTTAATGCCATTTAAAGCCGTAGTTTCGATCTCTTCTGTTTTGTATACTTTTTCCAGATTTTCAATTTTGATCATAATAATGTTCTTATTTATTGTATTGTTATTTTTCGCTTTGCGGATGATTTCACCGATGTCTTCGCTTCGCGGATGATTACACCGATTTATCGTAACTTATTCCGACTTCCGACTCAAAACTCAAGCTGGTGCTCCGATCAACGCACCTGATCAGGAGCTAACCAACCTAAATAGTTAAGTAATTTTTAAGGTTACTAGCTTATCCGCTTCATTTTTAACCTCTAATTCGTATATTTTTTCTTCTAAGCCTTTTCTTTTAAGCTTGATGGTAAATTTTCCGGGTGTTACCACAAGCTCTTGTTGATTGGTAGTAAGCGCTACTTTAGCACTAAAATCAGCCTTTTGAACAGTGATGCTTTCCATTTCAGAAACATCACCTTGAATGTTGAAAACGATCAGGTTTTTTCCAGCAATTTTAGTCTCAACAGCAACATCGCTAACGTTCATTCCAACAGTAAGATGGTTTTTTGTTTCGGTCCAGTTCGAGCTATTAAGTTGTGTCTCGTTCTTAACATTTTTGCTTTGAGCAAATACTGATGATGCAGCTACTACACATACTGCAATGGCTATAAATTTTTTCATTTTATCTTTTAATTAAGTTTTATTTTTCAAGTCTCAAATCGCTCATCGCGCTCCGCTAACTTCTATCACATCGTATTGGTTAAACTGATCATAAGATGAGGTAATTACCTCCTCGTCTTTTTGCAGTCCTTCCAACACTTCATAATACAGGTAATTTTTTCGTCCGATTTTTACATTTCTCTTAGTTGCCTTTCCATTTGACATTACAAACACCCAACTTCCTCCCGTACTTTGGAAAAACTGGCCCTGTGCCAATAGAAGAGATTTACTGTTATCCGATAAGGTAAGTTTAACCTGTAGAGATAAACCTCTTCTCAGTTCATCGGGAGATTTTCCTTCAAATACCAATTCTATCTGAAACTGCCCTGCGGTAATCTCTGGGATAACTTTTTGCACGGTAAGCGAATACGTTTTTCCATTAAATTCGCATTGTGCAGTTTGTCCTTCCTTAACACGGTTAATATAGTATTGATCAACTCCCGCCTCTAATTTATATCCTTGTAATACATCTATTTTACCTAGCATTTCATTAGGTCCATAAGATTTTCCGATCACAGGATCATAAGACGATAAACGCCCCGAAACAGGTGATTTAATCGTCATATTCTCTATGTTCTGGCGGATGGTCTGTAAACTTTCGTTCATCCTCGAAATAGATTGCTCTATCTGTTGCAACTGCATTACCCTGCTCTGATTTTCCTGGCGAACAGCTTGTTTTAATAGGGCTTTTCGGCCTTGGTAATATTCATAATCCTGACTACTCGTATTAAACTCTTGTTGGGTAATTACTTTCTTCGAAAATAAAGTGCTATCCATTTTATACTTACGGGTAGCGGTTCTGAGACTATTTTCGATAT
Source organism: Pedobacter sp. NO84 (assembly GCF_059703915.1). Taxonomy (NCBI): domain Bacteria; kingdom Pseudomonadati; phylum Bacteroidota; class Sphingobacteriia; order Sphingobacteriales; family Sphingobacteriaceae; genus Pedobacter; species Pedobacter sp. NO84. The sequence goes on along the minus strand of NZ_AP046575.1, from coordinate 554,401 downwards.
CCATCATATCTTGGCTCATTACCCTTTGATTTTGCTCCAAATCTAATCTGAGTTTACGTAATTGGTTTATCTGTTCGGTAATGCTGGTTTCGCTAGCCGTGTAATTTGATAGGGCATTCGGATTGGCAATTCTTAACAAAGGGGTGCCTGCAGCTACCGTTGCTCCATTTTCTGTAAAAATCTGGGCCACCGTACCTCCTTCTGAAGAACTTATAATTACCGATGTTAGCGGAACAACACTGGCATTAAGTAAAACCACATCTTCAAAATCACCATATTGTACTTTACTTATCGTTACCTTGTCTGCCTCTACCTGATACACTTTATTTAGCGATAACGTATATCCATAGGCTACAAGTGCAACAAAAACTACTGCACCAACTATTATTAGGATTGTCTTTTTATTAAATCTTTTTTTCTCTATTACTTTGTCCATTTGGATGTATTGCGTTATGCCAATGCCATTTGCCAAGTTTGTGCCAATCCTAAATTAAATTTTAAAGTACTGTAAATCAATTTGATATGATTTGTATTAAAATTTTAATGTCCGATATCGTACAGTTGCTGTACATCATCGAACAGTTTGGATTATTTTTGATATGAAAAAGAATTAACCACAAAGACACCAAGGGATATTTTAATCACAAAACAAGTTGCGTTTATCTTTGTGTCTTCGTGCCTTTGTGGTAAAAAGAATTTACAATAATGATAGAAGCAAACATTTTAGTAATCGACGATGATGACGACATTTTATTAAGTGCCAGACTTTTTTTAAAGCAACATTTTAATCAGGTCTTAACTTGTAAATCGCCACGTGAAATAAATGTGCTACTCAGTAAAAATGAAGTAGATATCATTTTGTTGGATATGAACTATCAAAAAGGCGCAAGTGACGGTCGCGAAGGCTTATACTGGTTAGAACACATCTTGTCCATCGATAAAGATTACGTGGTAATATTAATGACCGCTTTTGGAAATGTGGAGCTGGCGGTACAGGCGATCAAAAAAGGCGCGACAGATTTTATTCTTAAACCATGGGAAAATGAGAAGCTATTTGCCACACTATCTGCAGGAGTAAAATTAAGGCAATCAAATAAAAAAGTTAAAAAACTGGAAAAGATCCATACCTCTATCCAAAGTGATATGGCCCGTAAGTTTGAACATATTGTGGGTAATGATGAGAGTGTGCAACACTTACAGAAAACACTGATTAAAGTTGCTCCTACAGACGCAAATGTGCTAATCTTAGGCGAAAATGGAACGGGTAAACAGGTTTTTGCTTACGAAATTCACAAAAATTCGTTAAGGGGAAAGCAAATTTTCATGCATGTTGATCTGGGTTCGCTCAATGAAAATCTTTTCGAAAGCGAACTTTTCGGCTATGCCAAAGGTGCATTTACCGATGCAAGGGAAGATAAGCCAGGTAGGTTTGAAATGGCTGATGGAGGGACTATATTTTTAGACGAAATCGGGAACCTTTCTTTACCGCTTCAAGCAAAATTATTAAGCGTGCTCCAAAACAGAACCGTTACCCGTTTGGGAGAGAGTAAAGAACGTAAAATAGATGTCCGTTTGATTAGCGCAACCAATATGCCGCTTAATGAAATGGTTGTCAAAAACACGTTTAGACAAGATCTGCTCTTTCGGATAAATACTGTTGAATTGGTGTTGCCGCCTTTGCGCTTGAGGGGCAATGACATTATTTTGCTGGCCTATCATTTTCTACAGATTTTTAGTTCCAAATATCATAAGGCCATTCAGAAAATCAATGTTAAGGCCGAAAAAACGTTGCTAGGATACCATTGGCCGGGAAACATCAGGGAACTACAGCATGTAATAGAGCGCGCAATTATCATGACCGATGGCTTCGAAATCACAGAACAGGATCTGCACTTGTCTCCCCAAAAATTTGGTGCCCAAAGTGTTTTACAAACAGATATGCCTTTGGATGAAATGGAAAAAATGATGGTAAATAAAGCAATAGAAAAACATAAGGGTAATATTTCTAGGGCTGCTACCGAATTAGGATTAACACGGGCCGCACTGTATCGGAGAATTGAAAAGTTTGGACTATGAGCTGAAAGCTGAAAAAAGAATATCTTTAACAATGAATATGTAGCCCTTTAACGTTAATCAGCTTTATGCTTTTACCTTTAGTCTTTTAGCTTATTAAAAATGTTCTACCAACGATTTACCTTTCGCTTAATTATCCGCTTGTTGTTTATCAACTTGTTGGCTATATTTTTGGTATATCTTATCCGAAATACCCAGTTGTGGTTTACCATAACGGGTGTGAGCTTGATTCTTCTGGGAAGCATCGTCTCTCTCTATTATTACATCAATGAAATTAGAGATGATATTAAGCGGTTTATCCTTGCTGTAAAGACCAGAGACCATACCCTAAACTTTAAGAACAAAGCAACAAAAGGAAGTTTCCCAGAACTTTACGAATCATTTAACGAAATCATTCAGATCCACCGCGATATTCAGCTTGAGCAAGATGCTATTTTTCAACTGATAAAAACCATTCTAGAACAGGTTCCTGTGGGAGTAATTGTAGTTAAAAAAAGCAAAATAGACAAAGAAAACTCACCGATCTCTTTTTTTAATCTTGCCGCAAGTAGTTTGCTTAATGTACCCGCATACAGTTATTGGCACCGTTTTGAACAGCACTTACCAGTATTTGCAGCAGAAATAGCCAAAATAAATAAGGGTGGCAAAAGGTTTCTCGAGCTTAAAATCCAAGACAAATTCATCCAGCTTTCCATAGAAGTAATTCCCCTTAATTTGTATGGGAACGATCATATCATCATCTCATTTCAAAATATCAAAGATGAAATTGAACAAAAAGAAACAGAAGCTTGGAACAGGTTAATTGGTGTAATTTCTCACGAAATTTTAAATTCTATCACACCAATCAGCTCCTTATCTGATACGGTGAACCAAATGATAAGCAATAGAACAAGCTTAAACTTTGAAGATCTGGAAGACTTGAAACCAGCACTCCAAACTATTAAAAGAAGGTCGGAGGGATTGTTGGATTTTGTAAAAGATTACCGCTTAATTGCCGAACTTCCTACACCAAATGTTGAACAGCATAGTATTGGCGAAATCTTACAACATGTTAAAGTATTGATGCAGCCTATGGTAAGCGCAAAACACATCAAACTTCAGGTACTTCAAACGGCTTCAAAAATCTCATTACAGATCGACATTAAATTAATAGAACAAGCGCTGATCAATCTTATCACTAACAGCATGTATGCCTTGGAAGGGTCCGAACATCCAGTTATCGAAGTTACCTATCGCCTAGCTCACAATAAGGTGTATATCGATGTAATAGATAACGGTAAAGGTATTGAAGCCGCCAATATTGATAAAATATTTGTTCCTTTTTATACCACTCGAAAAAATGGTTCAGGAATTGGCTTAACCATAACCAGAAATATTATGAAAATGCACCGTGGAAGTTTGGAAGTAGACTCAACACCAAGCGTACGAACTACGTTTTCGTTGGTGTTTAACTACGTTTAGCACTGAGCGATGAGCTTGGGGCGATGAGCGTGGCGTGGAGCGTCGTAAATAACTTAATTTAGCTGTCAGTCTAACGCGCTCGAAGACGAAGTAAAAGCTTATTCCCTCTTCCATCTTCCATCTTACCTCTTCCATCTTGCCTCTTCCATCTTACCTCTTCCATTTTCTCTTTTCCCGCTCAGCTATTCAAGTACTTACTTTTCTTAAAATCAATCCCTTTTCTGATTAAAATGGCATGGTAGAAACTAGGGATATCGTGGGTCCACTTGGGTAAAAAGAGAATAATCAAAATCACATCCAGTTGAGATATCAGTCCTAGGATAATACAGGTTTTCATCATCCATCCGCCGTAGGCGAAACCCAACAGACAGGTAAATGTGGCCAATAAAGTAAGTGCCCAGATTTTAGAAATAAAAGCATGCGTACACGTTTCCTTTCCAAACTTAATCAGACTTGTAGCATAGCACATGCCTTCCATTACCAAAAGAGCAATTACGCCAATTGAATTTTCTTCGATTAATGAAGGATAAATGAGATAGCAACTAATAGAAATGCTTAACCAAAACACCAGGTCGGTCTGGCTATCCAACCTTCTCATTTTCTCTGTGTCGATTTTCATTTTCCGAGCGATAATGCCATCGAAAATATCTGATAAGAGACCTAAAAACATTAATGTTAACACGATATAAGAAGCGTTTTCTTTCATCATCACAGAAAGGATAATGATGATTGGTGCTAGCAAAAATCGGAACAAAATTAACAGATAGGGAATGCTCATAGATTGTAGGTAAGCGCTGGGCGTAAACTAACCTAAACTTACGAAGTTTGTTAGACTTCGTAAGTTAGACTTTCTAAATTACTGTTCCATTCGGAATGGTTACTCCTTTTTTAACAACAACGATCCCATCCCTCACTACATACAGTCCATAATCGCCTTCTTTTAAATGGTTTCCACCATTGATTCGTACATCGTTTCCGATTCGGCAGTTTTTATCCACAATGGCATTGTTAATATAACACCTATCGCCAATGCCCAACAAAGGGTGACCAGCGGCCGACTCCTCTTGTATCTCTGACAAAGTCTGATAGTGATCACTTCCCATAATGTAAGAATTGGCTATGGTGGTGCCCCTCCCAATTCGAGAACGAATTCCTAAAACAGCTCTTTCTACTCTACTTGCCTGGATAATACAACCTTCGGCAACAATAGTTTTTTCGAGTGTAGTTCCAGAAATCTTTGAGGGTGGCAACATCCTAGCACGCGTAAAGATGGTGTGCGAGCTATCAAACATGTTAAAAAGAGGTAGTTCGTCTGTTAGCCCTAAATTGGCGTCGAAAAATGAGGATATATTACCAATATCTGTCCAATAGCCTTCGTATTGATAGCTTAAAACGTGATTACTTAATAACGAACGGGGAATAATCTCTTTTCCAAAATCCTTTTCATCTGGATTTTCGTTTAGCATTTTAATGAGCAACTCGCGATTAAATATATAGATACCCATCGACGCCAAGTAATTTCTGCCCACACTTTTCATTTCATCGCTCGTTTCTGAAGTCCAATCTGGCAGGAGGTCTGCTTTTGGTTTTTCAATAAACGAAGTGATAAAACTTTCCTCATCTGTTTTTAAAATTCCAAACTCTGTAGCATCTCTAGCGCTTACGGGAATAGTTGCAATTGAAATTTCAGCTTTTTTATCAATATGGGCCTGCAACATCTCGCGAAAATCCATTTGATAAAGCTGATCGCCCGAAAGGATGAGGATATAATCAAATTCGTGGTTCACAATATGGTGCATGCATTGTCTAACTGCATCGGCTGTGCCCTGAAACCAGGTGGGGTTTTCTGGTGTTTGCTCTGCTGCTAAAATATCAACAAATGCTTTAGAAAAATGACTAAAGTGATATGTGTTTTTGATGTGCTTATTTAGGGATGCCGAGTTAAATTGGGTAAGCACAAACATCCTGTGGATGCCAGAATTCATGCAATTCGATATCGGAATATCCACTAAACGGTACTTACCCCCTATAGGTACAGCAGGTTTAGAACGGGTTTGCGTTAAAGGAGACAATCTCGATCCCTGGCCACCGCCAAGAATTACACCTAATACTTTGTCGGTCATATATTTATAGTTTACATTTGGTATAAATCAATGTATTGTTGTGCCGCTCTATCCCAAGAGTGATCAAGCGTGATGATAAACTTACGAATTTCTTTTACTCTTTTTTGGTCTAAAAATAAATCATAAGCTCTTCCTATCGCATGTCCCACATCCCAAATAGTTGTTTGATCGTGACAAATTCCAAATCCACCATCACCAATATCTGTTACTGTATCCTTTAATCCGCCAATGCGCCTCACAATTGGAATTGTTCCATACCTTAAGGCATACATCTGGTTAAGTCCGCAAGGCTCAACTCTCGATGGCATCAATAAAAAATCAGCCCCCGCATAAATCTGATGAGACAATGCCTCATTATAACCAATGTAAGCATTGTATCTTCCTGGAAACTGATGAGTTATGCCATTTAAACGAGCTTCAACCTCAGGATCACCGGAACCCAATACCAGAATATTAATCTCACCCTCACTCTGTTGCAGGGCATTGTAAAAAATATCGGGTAGTAAATCTGCCCCTTTTTCGCCCACTAAACGGCCAATAAAAGTAAAGAGTGGTTTATCTTTATCGAGATTAAAAACAGCACAAAGCGCTTCTTTGTTTGCTTTTTTTCCACTTTCTATTGTTCTCCCATTGAATGTTTTGGTCAACATCGAGTCTTTTTGCGGATTCCAAACTTCGTTATCAATTCCATTTAAAATTCCGGCAGATTTTCCCCTTTCTTGGGCCAACAAGGTTTCCAGTCCATTGGCCTTATAACTGATCTCTTCTAAATAACTTGGCGAAACCGTGGTTACTCGCCATGCGCATTTAATAGCGCTAGCTAGTGGGTTAATGGTACTGTTCCACTCTAATTTGCCCGAATTACGTAAATCGTACGTAGGCAAATAATGTAATTTATTCCAACCAAACTGCCCTTGATATTGTGCGTTATGAATAGTTAAAACTGTGGGAATGTAGTTTAAATGGCGATAATCTTCGCAATTGCCAACCATAAATGGAATTAGCCCCGTATGGTGATCATGGCAATGGATCACATTTGGTTTATGCTCCCATTGTGCAATCCAATCTAAAGAGGCAATCTGAAAAGCCAGAAAGCGTTCGGTATCATCATCATAGCCATATACGAGTTCACGATCTAACAGTCCCGCAATGTGCACCAAAAAAAGATCAAAACCCAGTTTATTGGTTTTTTCTCTAAATATGCGAACCGGTAAATTGCTATCTCCCAACCTAACCCAACCATCATAAACCACTTCGAACTCATTTTGATAGAGAAACTTAGTATTATAGGCCGGCATCACCACTTTTGCCACATGGCCAAGCCTGTTCTGGTATTTTGGAAGCGCCCCAACTACGTCGCCCAAACCTCCAACTTTTGCTACTGGATAGCATTCGGCACTAAAATGTATTATCTCCATATTGAGGCTGTAAAAAAAATTTACTCAAATTAGGAAAAATTTTTTAATTAGTCATCGGATGACTTAAGTCATCCGATGACTAAAAAAAAGCCCCAGAGAACCTGGAGCCTTTTTCAACCAAACAAAAAATAAATATAAACTAGTCATCGGATGACTTAAAGTCATCCGATGACTCTATTCTTCTTGCGCCATAATCGCATAAAATTCTCTAATAGCATTAAATTGAGGGTGTAGTGAAACTACGTTTCCAAATACCAAGAGTGCGGGCGATGCCAATTTTTTCTCTACAATCAGTTCTTCAATGGTATCAACTATGCCAACCACCACGTTTTCTGTTGTAGAGGATCCATTTTCGATCACAGCAACTGGCAGGTTTTCTTTACCTTCTTCTTTAAAAATAGCCGCGATTTCGGCTATCTTTTCGATGCCCATCAATACCACAATGGTAGCGTTAGATTTTGCTGCAACATATAAATCAGGTGAAATCTCCCCGGCAGCATTCGTACCGGTTACCACCCAGAAACTCTCACTTAAATTTCCATAAACCATCGGGATTTTTTGGAGCCCTGGAACACCCAAGGCACTAGAAACGCCAGGCACAATTTCGGTAGGGATGCTATACGATTCGGCAACATCAATTTCTTCGAAGCCACGGGCGAAAACAAAAGGGTCCCCACTTTTTAAACGTACTACATGTCCGTAATTTAACGCATAGTCTATCATTAACTTGTTAACAAGCTCTTGCGAGAACGATTCATCCCCAGATCTTCTCCCTACGTACACCTTGATTGCATTTTCTGGTGCGTGATTTAATAAGGCTTCGTTTACCAAAGCATCATATAACACAACATTAGCTTCCTTAAGTGCTTTAACTCCTTTTAAGGTCAACAAATCTGGATCTCCAGGACCCGCGCCCACTAATGTAATTTTCGGCTCAACTGTAGTTTTTTTAATCGTATTCAAAATCATCGCTCAACAAATTAGTACAACAAAACAAATTTATATAAAATCTATAGAATTAGTAGTATTTATTTTAAAATAATTTGATTTATGCTTTTTCGTAGCGTAGAACGTGTTTTTTGTAAAAATAGCTAAGTGTAAATACGCGCTCCAAAACAAATAAAACTATGGTTGGGATCAAAATCAACCCAAAAAGATCGAACTTATAGAATGCATAACCAAATACCGAAAGGAGTCTAAAACACTCCAGGTAATAGATCCATTTCATTTGTTCCATTAGCGCCCCACAGTTAATTAGGGTTAACAAAATAAAGCATACAATAAAAAGATGATCAACCAGCAACAAATGCTTAAAGAAAGCTGTGATAAAAGTGAGCAATATAATGCTTATAACCAGTTGTATATTAAGGTATTTCCTAAACTTAAACCTGTATAGAGTGGTAGATTTATGTTGTAAGTATCGTTTTTCAAGCGTAGGCCTAATATCTTGATCCAGCAGGGAAGGATGTCCAAAAATAATCTTAAGTCTATTTACCACACCCTTTTCGCGACCAGCTGCTTCTATAATTTCGAGGTAATAATGAAAATGCTGCCATAAAAAACTGTAGCTTTTAATGGGATGTGTTAATCCATAGTTAGGTTTTTCTTCTTCTATCTGGAAGGTTCCGAAGAGTTTATCCCAAAAGGTAAATACATCTCCATAATTTTTATCGAGATATTTTTCATCGCTGGCATGATGAACACCGTGCAAAGAGGGCGTAATTAGGATATGTTCTAGCCATCCGAGCTTTGGGATAAGCTGGGTATGGGTAAAAAAAGAATAGGCACCATGGACGGTCAAAATTACGGCTACCATAATGGGATCAAATCCTACAAAGGGTAGGATACACCAAAAAAATCCTCTGATAAGTGCCTGAAAAGTGGTAATCCGCGCCGAAACCGTTAAATTAAATTCTTCACTTTGATGATGAACAATGTGCGCTGCCCAAAAGAAATTAACTTCATGACCTAATCTATGGTACCAATACCAGACAAAGTCGGTAGCCATAATGAGCAAAATCCACACCCACCAAACATTGGGAATATGAAATAACGCATAATGCTTATATACATACGCGAACAGTTCATAAAAACTAGCTGCTATAAACAGATTAAGCAAACGCTCTGCTATTCCGATGCTCACATTAGAGATTGAACTTTCGTACTTAAAAACATTGGTTTTCTTTAAACGAACAGCCAGCAAAAATTCTAGATATAAAAACAAAAAGAAAGCGGGAATAGCAAAGGCAAGGTAGTTGATCGTCATTTGTTCATTGGTTCATTGGTTCATTAGTTCATTAGTTCATTGGTCATTGGTTAGAGTTAACTGTTGTCCTTCGACTAGGCTCAGGATGACAACTAGGGCGATGACTGTGTGAACTGGTTACTTGGTTAACTGTAGATTAAACAACGGACTCTCGGACTCCAGGCTCTCGGACTCAATTTACTCTACACTAGCCCTAAACATCAAGGCACCCACCGTTAGATTTGTTCTACTATCAATTAAAATTGCCGAACCATTTGCCCGGTTTTCTCCATACAGGTCGAAAGCTAGCGCATCAGCGGTTTTTAGCACTACCCTGCCAATATCATTTAGCTTAAACTCATTTGCAGCATGTTTTTCTAGGGTATTGATATCTATCTTGTAAATAACTTCGTCTATTTTACATTTGGTAATCTTACTGTTATGTTGTAAAGTATAGGTTAAGGAGGTATCTAAAATCCGGGTATCCATCCAACAGAGATCTGCTTCGATCAGCTTTGATTCTGTTGGCAAGGCCGAAGAATTAACTAAGGTATCGCCCCTGCTGATATCTACATTATCTTTGAGGTGAATGGTAACCGATTGCCCGGCCAGGGCCTCATCCAGTTCATTTTCAAAAAATTCTATTCTGCTAATGGTAGAGCTCACTCCTGAGGGAAGTACGGTAATTTGATCGTTAACCTTAAAAGTTCCGCTCAACACACGACCGGCATAACCTCTATAATCGTGCAACAATTCGGTTTGCGGCCTGATTACCCATTGCACGGGCATACGCGCCTGGGTGGTTTTGTCTTGCGCATCGGTATCTACCTGTTCCAGAAAATGAAGAAGGCTTTCGCCTTCATACCAATCCATCCGATTTGAAGGCTGAACAATATTATCTCCTTTAAGTGCACTAACCGGGATATAGGTTACATCCTTTAAGTTTAGATTATGGGCAAGCGCTTTATATTTTTCTATGATCGCGTTAAATACAGTTTCGCTATAATCAACCATATCCATTTTATTGATGCAAACCACAATGTGTTTGATGCCCAAGAGCGATACCAGATAAGAATGGCGGATGGTCTGTTCAACCACTCCATTTCTGGCATCGATCAAAATAATGGCTAAATTTGCTGTTGAGGCTCCTGTAACCATATTTCGGGTATATTGGATGTGGCCAGGAGTATCGGCTATTATAAATTTTCGTTTCTGTGTTTGAAAATATTTATAGGCCACATCAATAGTTATACCCTGTTCTCGTTCTGCACGCAGACCATCGGTTAAGATGGCCAAATCTATGGTGCCATCATCATTTTTTCTATTCGAGCTTTGTAAAGCTTCCAGCTGATCAGCCAGTATAGAATCCGTATCATAAAGCAAGCGGCCAATTAAGGTGCTTTTACCATCGTCTACACTGCCTGCGGTAAAGAATTTTAAGATGTTCATGTTTTTTAAATTACGCGTTTGGCGTTAAGCGTTTGGCGATAAACCCACGCTACACGCTTAACGCCATTCGCTTTGCTAAAAGTATCCGCCCTTTTTCCTGTCTTCCATTGCGGCTTCAGAAACTTTATCATCCATTCTGGCGCCACGTTCAGATATTTTCGATTCGCTTATTTCCTGAATAATATCATCAATAAGATCTGCATCAGATTCGACCGCGGCGGTACAGGACATGTCACCAACGGTACGGAAGCGAACTTTTTTGTTTACTACTATATCTTCATCGTCCATATTTAAAAATGGGGATGCAGCCATTAATTGTCCATTTCGGGTTATGCAATCGCGATAATGCGCAAAGTATATACTTGGTAATTCAATTTGTTCCCTACGGATATAATTCCACACATCGAGCTCCGTCCAATTACTTATCGGAAACACCCTTACATTTTCTCCTTTGTGTATTTTTCCATTGTAGATGTTCCACAATTCGGGCCGTTGGCGCTTGGGATCCCACTGACCAAACTCGTCCCTCACAGAAAAAATCCGTTCTTTAGCCCGTGCTTTTTCTTCATCCCTTCGGGCCCCGCCAATACAGGCATCAAAACCGTTAGATAGAATGGTATCTAAAAGAGTAACCGTTTGCAATGCATTTCTACTGGCATTTTTACCCGTTTGTTCAATCACTTTACCTTCGTCTATAGATTGTTGTACCGATCCGATGATTAATTTTTCACCAATCCGCTCTACCATTTTATCACGGTATTGGATGGTTTCTTCGAAATTGTGTCCAGTATCTATGTGTACCAGAGGGAAGGGAAACTTGCCCGGTCTGAACGCTTTTTCTGCCAAACGCACCAAAGTGATCGAATCTTTACCTCCAGAGAATAATAGCGCAGGTTTCTCAAATTGCCCCGCTACCTCACGTAAAATGTGAATTGCCTCTGCCTCTAGCTCGTCTAAATAATTTAAGTTATATCTGCTCATATTGCGCTTCGCGGGTGATTTCACCGATTTAAAATGATTACACCGATTAGGGTGGTTTCACCGATTTATTTTGTTGTTAATTATATGTTATTGTGGAAGGCGACCTCATCTCCACCTTCTCTTGGAGGAGAAAGAACTAGTTTAACGCCAACTATCTCTCGCATCTCCTATTTTACATCTTCAATCTCACGTTTTACATCTCTTCATTCTTTACTTGCCACCACTTTCTCTGCCGTATTGTGCAAGCCACATTCTTTTTTACTTTGGTCTTCCCACCACCATCTTCCCGCCCTAAAATCTTCTCCTGGCTGTACGGCGCGAGTGCATGGGGCACAGCCGATACTTGGAAAGCCCCTATCGTGCAATGTGTTGTAAACGATATTGTTATCTTTAACAAATTGTTTTACATCATTTAAAGTCCAGTTAAAAATGGGATGGAACTTGAAGAGCCGATTGCTTTCATCCCATTCAAGATCATTCATATCTTCCCGGTTAGGGCTCTGTTCGGCACGAATTCCCGTTACCCAAATCATGTTGTTATTTAAGGCCCGTTTTAATGGCTCTATTTTACGGATGTAACAACATTCTTTCCTGTTATCAACCGACTCATAAAAGCTGTTGGGGCCTTTTGCACTTACCATTTGTTGTAGTAGGCTGGCTTGCGGATAGTAGGCAAAGATAGGTTGTCCGTAAACCTCTAAGGTTCTGTTCCATACATAATACGTTTCTGGAAAAAGCCTTCCGGTTTCTAGCGTAAAAACGCTGATGGGGATATGATTGCTAAATATCAGGTGGGTAATTACCTGATCTTCCCAGCCAAAACTTGTACTAAAAACTACCTTTCCCGGAAATCTATCAGCCAAGGAACGTAGTTTTGCTACGGTATCCAAGCCATCGAGTCGCTGCCTAATCATTTTTTCAAGATCTTCCATCCTACAGCAGTTTTAAGATAAAATTGATCACACTTCTTAAGCTAACAGCCATTACAATTATTCCTACCGCTACCATAATCGATTTTGCAGAAATCTTGTTTGATACCCTCGCTGCAATAGGCGATGCCAGTGCGCTTCCGATAATTAGGCCAACTACTGCTTCCCAATACCTTCCACCTAACATAGTGAAAAAGGTAAGCGAACTTAATGTGGCAATAAAAAATCTTGAAATTTTTACGGTACCGAGCGAAAATAAGGGATGCCTTCCGCCCGCGATTAAACTCGATAGTACAATAGATCCCCATCCTCCACCAAATGCAGCATCAATAAAACCTCCAAAGAACCCTAAGATCCCAATTTTTTTTATTTTTGCAGTTGTTCTTTTCTTCTTGATGTTAAACGCCTTAGCTAAAATAATTCCCCCTAGAACAAGGGTATATATCCCTACAATTGGTTTTACATAGGCACTGTAGTGCTCTAAAGAAGATAAAATGTAGGCCCCTAAAACTGCTCCTATCACTGCCGGAATAATCAATATTTTAAATAATTTCCAATTTACATTTCCCATTCTATAATGCATCCATCCTGCTATACCATTGCTCAGCACTTCAGAAATATGGATCGCCATGCTGGCTGATGCAGGGGGTAGGCCCATAGCGAGCGAAAATGAAGCCGTAGTTACTCCGTACGACATGCCAATTGCCCCATCAACCATTGCAAATACAAATCCGGCCACTAAGAACCAATAAAACAGCGGGTCGATGTTTATTAGGAAAGATTGAAAATCAGGTTCTGTATTCCATAGTGTAAAACCAACCGCAGCAATAAAGCCAACAGAAACTAACCAGATCATCCACTTAAGATTTGCTTCTAAGAAACTTTTTCTGGGGTTGATTAAATTTTCTGTTACCCTATTTAACTTTTTTACTTTAGAGGCAAAATCACCATTCAAATTATGGCGGAGTAAACTCATGTTCTCCAAGGTGGTATCGAGTTCTTCGGGTAAACTATCACTTAATAATTGCTTTAACCGTTTTGCGATTGTGGGTGATTTTCCGTTTGTAGAAATAGCAATTTTCAGATCTCCTTTCCTCACTATAGATCCTAGATAAAAATCACAGAGTTCGGGTTTATCAGCAACATTAATCAATAAGCCTTTGCGATGTGCATCTTCTTTGATCTTTAAGTTTAATGTGGGATTATTTGTGGCCACGAAAACGATGTCTACATGCTTCAGGTCATCGGCATCGTAGCTTTTCTGCTGAATTTTTAAATTTGGATAATCAGTTAAAAGCGCTGTTATTTCTGGCGATAAGCTTTCTGCAACTACGGTTACATCAGCCTGTTGACTATTGGTGAGTATGGCATTTAACTTTTCTAATCCTATATTCCCGCCGCCGATCAATAGTGTGCGCAACTGGTTCAGTTTTATAAAAACCGGGAACAGTTGATTTCCCTTTCCATCGATGGTAAAAGGAACTTCGTTTTCTATATCAGTTGATGGCAACATACTGTTTAATCCGTTTTTTAAATGATGGGTGTAATGACACCACTTCTCCAAATACCAACAATGCAGGTGCCTGAATTTTGGCTGTGGCAACCGCATTTTCAATGGTATCGATGGTTCCGATCACCATTTTTTCATCGGCCGATGAGCCATTTTGTACTACCGCAGCCGGAAGAGTGTTTTTGCCGGCAGCTTTAAAAATCTCAACAATCTGTGGTAGTTTTTTCAGTCCCATTAAAATAACCACGGTCGCTTTAGAATTTGCGGCCTGATAAATATCATCAGAAATTTTCCCTCCCGAAGTTGTTCCTGTAATTACCCAAAAACTTTCGCTTAATCCGCGGTGCGTTACAGGAATTTGTTGAAGTCCGGGCACACCTATAGAGCTAGAAATCCCGGGAATAACGGTAACTGGAATGCTATATGAATCGGCGAAATCAAGCTCTTCATATCCTCGCCCAAAAACAAATGGATCTCCACCTTTTAAGCGTACAACATGACCATAATTCATGGCATAATCAACCATTAACTGATTAATCGCATCCTGCTCAAAAGCATGTTCTCCAGAACGTTTACCCACGTAGATCTTAATGGAGTTAGTTGGGGCATAGGTTAATAAGGCTTCATTTATCAAAGCATCATACAACACCACATCAGCAGTTTGCAACGCTTTCACACCTTTCAAAGTCAACAAATCTGGATCTCCGGGACCTGCTCCAAGTAAAGTTATTTTTGGTGTTATTAATTTCTCGTTCTCCATATTACGCATAAATCCTACTAGCATTAATCTGATTTAAAAATTGTTTTGCGCTTGCTACATATTGATTGGCAAACGCTTGTGAAGGTTCATTTTTATTGATCTGAAGAACCAAATCGTTAAAAGTACCCTCTAAGAAAAATTCTTCAGTGCTTACAAATTGGTTATCAAATTCCCTGATTACCCCAACCTGGGTACTGCTATTGACGCCTTTATCCAAGAGCAATGATTTTGCAGCGCTGATAAATACGCTATAGGCATGGTAAATGGCGTCGGCGTAGGCCTGATTTGAAAAGGCCTGATCGGCCCAACCCAGCTTCTCTTCTGCTTCTAGGAGCAATGTTGCTACCAGATCAATTACCACTCCAGCACACTCACCTACCCCAATAGCGGTTTCGAAAGTCTCCTCGTGGCCCCAATCAACAAATTCACTCCCCTTAAGATTGGTAAGATCTGCCAAAGGTTTTAACAGCTGATAGAAATAATCCTTCCCTTGCCTATCGTAATACTGGTGAAAATTTTCGTCTGTTAAGTTGTTGGCCTTAAAATCATTCAGTAAATAGTGCAGTACCTGTGTTGCACGTTTTGATGGTACTTTAATTACCCGTTCTGCCACTCTCCCTACACCATTCCCTACTGTACCACCTCCTAACATTACCTGTACCGCTGGCACTACTTTCCCTTCGGCCTTAACCGAACTGCCGTGAAAACCAATCTCTGCCAAGCCATGTTGACCGCATGAATTCATACAGCCACTGATCTTAATTTTTATGTTCTTCTCATAGATAAATTCTGGAAAATCAGCATAGATTACGTCTTCAAGGACTTCGGCGAGGGTCATACTGTTCGAAATCCCTAAATTACAGGTATCTGTTCCTGGGCAAGTGGTAATATCCGCTAAGCTATCAAAGCCTGCTGTGGCAAAGCCGATGTCGAACAGTGCTTTATATAAAGATCTTAAGGCATTTTCCGATACATACTTTAGTAAAAGGCCTTGATTTTGTGTAATTCTGATCTCATCGGCAACATAAGGTCTAACGGCATTTACAAATGCCCTTGCCTTATCTGTTTTTATGTCGCCCACCTGCACTTTCACAAACACCCCATAAAATCCGGTTTGTTTCTGCTTAATTACGTTAGTTGCCAACCAATGCTGATAGTGGTTTTCGTTTTCAATTAATACGGTTGGATAATCTTGCGTAAAAGGAAAAATTGGTTGTGGTACCGTGTCCAAATCTATTTTAAAGGTCTTAACTTTATTGGCAATCCTTTCGTCGGCAACCAGGCGTAGCACCTCTTCTAATCCTAACTTTTGGACTAAATATTTTAATCGGGCCTTGTTTCGGTTGTTCCGTTCGCCATAGCGATCAAACACCCGCAATACCGATTCAGAAAATGGTATAAGTTGGTCTTCTGG
This sequence comes from Pedobacter sp. NO84, assembly GCF_059703915.1. Taxonomy (NCBI): domain Bacteria; kingdom Pseudomonadati; phylum Bacteroidota; class Sphingobacteriia; order Sphingobacteriales; family Sphingobacteriaceae; genus Pedobacter; species Pedobacter sp. NO84. The sequence continues at coordinate 538,038 of NZ_AP046575.1, read as the reverse complement.
TAAGAAATCAGCTATTGCGTTAGCTAAAAATGGCTGAGCGCCTAATCCGCCAGCAAACAAGACTTTAAAGCCGCGTTCACCCTTTTCGTTAATTTTTGGGATAAACCCTAGGTCGTGGATGTAACTATAGGCAGTATCCTTATCGCTAGAAGAAAATGAGATCTTAATTTTCCTCCCCATTTCCTGGCAGATCGGATTACGTAAAAAGTAAGCGAAAACACCATGGGCATAGGGCGAAACATCAAATGGTTCATCGGGATCTATACCGGCCGTGGGCGATGAGGTTACGTTTCTAACGGTATTGCCACAAGCCTCTCTAAGGGTAATGTCATCTTGTTCTAACTTTGCCCAAAGCTCAGGGGTGCGGTCTAAACTCACATAATGAAGTTGGATATCCTGACGGGTAGTTAAGTGGAGGTTTCCGCTTCCATATTCATCAGCGATATCGGCAATTCGAAGCAGCTGCTTAAAAGTGACCTTGCCAAATGGGAGTTTGATACGGATCATTTGAACTCCGGGCTGCCGTTGACCGTAAATGCCGCGGGCCAAACGTAAGCTTCTAAAGCGCTCATCGTGAATTTTACCAGAACGAAAATCATTGATCTTTTTTTCTAAGTCAATTATATCCTTTGCTACGATCGGATTTTCTAATTCTGTTCTAAAACTTTCCATAAGATGATTACACTTTGATGATTACACTGATTTTAATATGATTACACCGATAAGATTAATTATTGCTAGTTTGTTAATCTCATTGGTTCATTGTTTCACTAAGCATATCGCTATGCATCCAGACTAATGACTAATGAACCAATGAACTAATAAACCGTCCATTTTACAAATATATAAAGTATATAGACTTAGTAGTCTTTTTATTTAAATTTTTTTACTGTTGGATTGGATTGGTTCTTTCTCTTTCTATGATATTGGCGATACTCGTCTCGCTCAAAACCTTTAAAGTAGCGTCCCTAACGTCGATAAATGCTTTCCTGATTCCGCAGGTAACTTCATCATGGCACTCTTCACATTTGTGGTAAAACTTTAGGCTCGCACATGGAACCATGGCAATTGGACCGTCAGTAATGCGGAGGATATCCACCAAATAGATATCATTTGGATCTTTGTTAAGGCTGTAACCACCCCCTGCCCCTTTTTTGCTGTACAGGTAACCGGCATTCCGTAGATCAAGGAGGATTTGTTCGAGAAATTTTTTGGGAATATGCTCTTCTTCGGCGATACGTGCAATTTGCATTGGGGGTTGGGAGCTATTTTTACCCAAAATTACCAGTGCTTTAATAGCATACTTTGTTTTCTTCGACAGCATATCTAACAAAGCTAGTAAAAAGTTGGGAGTTTTGATGTTGAGTGTTCCGATATTTTATATGGTTTTTATAGACATTATTTTGAACCATATAAGTTATATAAGAAAATATAAGCGAGATCTTATATGGCCTTATATTTCTTATATGGTTTATTATCTCTATGTCTTCGTGATTGTGATAAAAAATTAATGTTTTTCTTTGGCTTCTTGGTGGTGAATTTACGAGAACCTCTCCGGCCTATACATCGAAATATCCAAAGACAACCTGTTCTCACTTAACAGTTCAGTAACCAATTTACCTGTAACGGGAGCTAAACTTACCCCCATCATGCCGTGGCCGCCTGCAACAATTAGGTTTTTTAGTTTTTTACTATAGCCAATGTAAGGCAGGCCATCAGGCGAGCAGGGCCTAAAACCATACCATATCTTATCCAGTTTAGGCATTTGGACGGTATAATTAGGATAATATTTCGGAATAGAATTTACAATTCCTTCTACCCTGTTTAAATTTATTTTATGGTTGATGGGTGCAATCTCCATCGTACCACCAAATCGGATCTGCCCGTTCATAGGGGTGAGCGCAACCCTTGCTTCGAGCAATAATGCAGGATGGTAGATTTTTTCATGCTGATCTACCATAAAGGAATACCCTTTACCGGGCATTACAGGAATGGCTAATCCCGCTTTTTTCGCTAATTCTGGAAGCCATGATCCGCCAGTCATAACCACCGCGTCAGCATTAAACAATTTACCATCGGCAAACACGGTTTTAATCGTGTCATTAACCGTTTCAAAGTCGGTAACTTTACAATTGGTTATTATTTCTGCCCCTTTATTTTTAAGAAATGCTATTAATTGTTTTACCAAATTATTAGGGTATAAATGTGCATCGCAGCGGTAATGCACCGAACCAAGAATATCCAATCTAGTATCTGGTTCTAAGGCCTGGGTCTGCTCTGCATCTAAAATGGCTACATCCAATCCTAAATCCTGTGCCTTTCTGGCCAAATGAATTTCTTCTTCGCCTATGGCAGCCTGTTTAAACAGCATTAATATTCCTTTTTTTTCTAATCCGAAATTGAGTTCCGGTTCTTTTGCTAACTCCTCATACAGTTGCTTACTTAACAGATGTAGATCCCGTAATGGGACTGCACTTTGATCTACATGTTGCTGATTGGAGTATTTCCAGAATTTTAATCCCCAAGAAATAAGATCAAGGTTAAAAGAGGGCTTTACGTAAAATGGACTTTTACTGTCGAACATCCATTTAATGCCCTTACTTATCATTCCGGGTGCTGCTAATGGCACAAAATGACTCGGAACAATCATCCCCGCATTGCCTGATGAACAATTGTTCAACAAATCACCTTGCTCTAATAAGGTAACCTTAAACCCTTCTTTTGTGAGGTAGTAGGCTGCACAAAGGCCGATAATGCCAGCGCCTATAACAATCACATCCCCTTTTGGAAAAGTGTAAGAGGTAATAGGTAAGATGGAAGATGGAAGCATAACCTAAGAATTAATATTGAATGTTATTTTTTTATTGGCCCAAAGGGCTCCCTTCGGGATTAAATTGTTGGCATAGCTGCGTCGCTCCAACGCTTATCGCCATGCCCCCTGCCCTATGCCCTATGCCCTAAATCACTTGAAACCCATGCGCATAAGGGTCATCATCATCTATAAAAATGGTATTGTAACCTGTAACGATTGCCCATCCGGATATACCCGGAACAATTGCGGGTTTGCCATCAATTGTTGTTTCTTCTTCTATGGTGCCAATAAATTGGGAGCCAATAATGCTTTCGTGAATAAATTTATCGCCTTTTTTTAACTTCCCTTTGGCAAACCACTGTGCCATACGGGCGGATGTGCCGGTACCGCAGGGCGATCTATCAATTGCTTTATCTCCATAAAAAACTGCATTTCGTGCCGTTGCTTCTGGAGAAATAGGTTGCCCTGCCCATAAAAAGTGGCTTAATCCATTGATGTTAGGGTCTTCTGGATGAATAAAGGTATATTTTTCGTTCATCAGTTTCCTGCAGGTTCTGCTCCAGCTGATCAGCTGATCTGCCGTATAATTTTCTAAACCTCTGAAGTTTTCTTGTGGGTCAACAATCGCATAAAAATTACCCCCATAGGCCACATCTACAGTTAATTTACCTAGATCGGGGCAATCTACCTCCAATGCCTCTGCCGCAAGAAAAGATTTAATGTTGATCAGTTTAACTTCTTTCACTTTGTGGCCTTCCTGTTTATACTCTACCAAAACTAAGCCCGCAGGAGTTTCTAATCTCAATTTTCCCGGTACTTTCGGAATCACCAATCCCTCTTCTATGGCAATGGTTACCGTACCAATCGTGCCATGACCGCACATCGGCAAGCAGCCACTTGTTTCGATGTAGAGCACACCGATATCATTTAGTGGATCTATGGGAGGATATAAAATGCTCCCGCTCATCATATCATGGCCTCGGGGTTCGAACATCAAACCTTTGCGAATCCAATCGTATTCTTTGAGAAAATGCAATCGCCTCTCCATCATGCTATTTCCAATTAACAAGGGTCCGCCGCCAGCTACCACCCTAACCGGATTGCCGCAGGTATGGGCATCAATGCAGCTAAATGTTTTCTTCATTTTACTATTCTTTTTGGCAAAGGGCATGGGGCATAGGGCTCCGAGTCTTCATCCTCCATGCTCTATGCCCCATGCTCCATGCTAATTAATCTTATCTTTCGTTAGCGCGTTATTTACAGTCCGCCAAATGTTTAGTGGATTTTCATTCTTTAATTCTGCCGGAAGAAATTCATCATCCCAGTTCTGGTAGCATAATGGGCGGGCAAATCGTTTAATTCCATCAGCCCCCACAGAGGTAAACCGGCTGTCGGTACTTGCCGGAAACGGACCACCGTGATGCATGGGCAAACTCACTTCCACCCCTGTGGGAACATTATTCAATATAAAACGGCCACATATCTCCTGAACGGCACCTACTAATTGCTGATGCGCACTGAGATCATTAGCCGTAGCCATCAATGTTGCGGTTAGTTGCCCCTCTAAAGTTTTGGCAACCTGTAACATTTCATTTGCATCAGTGCATTGGATAATTAAAGAATAGGGACCAAAAACTTCTTCGTGCAATTTGGGATGGGCCAAAAAAGTTTGTGCTGTTGCTGTCGCGATGCTGATCAAACCTTCCCCATCATTAACTAGTTGCTTGGTCTGTGCTACCAGCTGAACACCTTTATGGCAAAGTGCAGCGGCGAGTTTAGTGTTATAATTCGTTGCAATCCCCTCATGAAGCATCTTAGCCGGCATAACAGCATCAATTTCTTTGTTTAAATGGCCGATAAAATTTTCTAAATGGCTGTCACTAACTGCAATAATCAATCCCGGATTGGTACAAAACTGTCCGGCCCCAAGGGTTACCGAACCGGCGATCTGCTGTGCCAAAATAGCTGTTGAATTGGCTAATTTTTCGGGAAGTAAAAAGATTGGATTTACACTTCCCATTTCGGCAAAAACCGGTATTGGAGTTTTACGCTGATTTGCCCAATCGAACAATGCCTTTCCTCCGTTAAACGAACCAGTGAAACCAATAGCTTTAATGCTTGGATGTTTGGCCAAAGTTTCTCCCACTTCAACCCCCTCACCATAGACATGTGAGAAAATACCATCAGGCATGTTGCATTTTTCGATTGCTTTAAAAATGGCGGTAGCCATCAACGTAGAGGTTTTGGCATGTGCCGGATGTGCCTTAACTATTACCGGGCAACCTGCAGCGAAGGCACAGGCGGTATCTCCACCTGCAGTTGAATAGGCAAAGGGAAAATTACTGGCCCCAAAAACGGCTACTGTGCCCAAGGGGATTAACATTTTACGCAAATCTGGCTTTGGCGGAGTACGCTCGGGTAAAGCAGTATCAATACTTGCTTCTAGCCAACTGCCTAGTTCGGCAGCATCAGCATAGCTGTTTAACTGAAAGATTGTTCGTGCACGTTCGCCCTGCAAGCGCGCCAGAGGTAAATTGGTTTCGGCCATTGCCGTTTCTAGCAATTCGTCTCCTAGGGCATCAATTTCTATGGCAATGCTGCGCATGAAATTGGCACGTTGCTTTAAAGAATAGGTTTTATAGTGATGATAGGCCTGTACAGATTTCACCAATAATTGGTCAATCTCGGCAGAACTTGTGTCTTTGTACATAAACTAGGATTAACGGATTTTAGGATTACAGGATTTCGATTAGCAATACTGATTCGTTTTATAACCCGTTTTTTTTAAACTGTTTCAACTTCTAGGTGCAAATAAGCGGGTAAAGTGGGTCTGTTTTCTAAGCCATCATTAATTACTTTTAACACCTGTTGGCGTTCTTCTCCTTTTAAAACTAATCTCGGCGCCCTTACCGTTTCAGATCCAATGCCCGTTGCAGTTGCAGCCAATTTAATGTATTGCACCAATTTTGCATGGATATCTAGCTCTAAAATAGGTAAAAACCATCTATAAATTTCTAAGGCTTCTGCATATCGATTAGCCTTAACCAAGCGATAAATAGCCACGGTTTCTGCCGGAAAAGCATCTACCAGCCCAGCAACCCAACCATGGGCACCTAAAGCTAAACATTCAAATGCCAAAGGATCAACACCGCATAATATTTTAAAGCGATCTCCAAAACGATTAATCATTCGGGTAACGTTTGATACATCCCTCGTACTTTCCTTAACGGCCTGAATATTTTCAAATTGCTCTAGTTCTTCGAACATTTCTACAGACACCTTAATCCCATAATCAACCGGATTGTTATAGATCATAATAGAAAGATCCGTCTGCTGAGCTATACTTTTAAAATAGGTCAATGTTTCTTCATCATCTGCTTTGTAGCGCAATGGGGGCAACAGCATTAATCCATCGGCTCCTAATTTTTCGGCATTTTTGGCCATTTCAATAGCATCTTTGGTTACCTGTTCGGCAATATTTAAAATTACCGGCACTCTCCCATCAACACTTTTAACGCAAAAGGCCAAGAGCTCCAGTTTTTCGGCAGTGCTGAGCGTGCTTGCTTCACCTAATGAACCACAAATAATAATTCCATTGACCCCAGCAGCAAGCTGTGCGTCGAGATTTTTCTGAAACAAGGGATAATCGATTTGATCATCAGCGGTAAAAGGGGTTAACAGCGCGGGATAAACGCCTTGCCATGAAACATTCTTCATATTAAAAAATTTTACTCAAATGTAAAGTACGAAGGGATACAATTTTAGTCGTGTTTTAATGAATAGTAGACGGATATTAACCTTTAGGATTCCGGGAGTCCGAGGATTAACTTTAAATGGAATTCTTTCAAAAAGTCCGAGAGTCGGAGAGTCCGGGAGTCCGAAGATTAAACTTTAAATAGATTTCTTTTAAAAGTCCAGAAATCCAAGTGCCCATGGCTTAATCTAACAGCTAACCAATTTCCAAAGTTAATCTACTCAAAGTTGTCATCCTGAGCCTGTCGAAGGACAAAATAAGCTCAAGTCGATCTTCCAGGACCTCAGATTGAGACTGACAGCAAGTGCGTACCCAACTTAGATGCCCTTAGATGTCTGAGATCGTGGAAAAAATGGACTGTCATGCTGAGCCTAGTCGAAGCACAAAAAGAACTCAAGTTGGTCTTCGAGCGCCTAGACTGATAACTTTTTTAGACAACGTTTATGTAGAACACAATCGGTGTAATCAAAATTAATCGGTGTAATCATCCGCGAAGCATTAACTTATCTTATTAAAGTAATTCGACAAATAAACCTTTGGCGATTCTCCTTTCACGGATTTAAATACCCTGTTAAAATTGGTTACACTGTTAAAACCACAGGTATAGGCAGCTGTTGCGATATTTTCATATTTACCACTGGTTAATTTTTTACAGGCTTCGTTAATTCGCATTTCGTTCAAAAATGCCACAAAGGTTTGTCGGGTATGTTTTTTAAAATACCTGCAAAATGCTTGAGGGGTCATGTGGGCTTCTGCGGCTACCTCTTCAAGCGTAATTAAACGTTCGTAGTGTTGCATGATATAGTTAAAGATATGGCCAATTCGGATCCCTTCATTTTCTGAAAAGTTTACACCACGAACTGGAGCCAATGGCAAGGCTCGGTGACAGGTTTGATAGAGTAGATTTAGAAGCGCTAAAAACTGCAAAACCAAGTCCTGATTTTGAACCTGCTTTACCGCCAACATTTGACTGATAATCGCAGCGCTGAAATTAGCTGGCACTTTAAACCCGGCTTGGTGCTGAATTAAAAAAGAATGGATCAATTGCATTTCGGGCATAGCCAACAAGGGTGATAACTTTCCATTTGGATCGAAGAATATCATTAAAGCCTGAATTTTTAGGCCATTGCTTTCCTCGAAATATTCTGCATTACTTTTAAATAGGTGGGGCTGATTAGCACCCAATAGATATACATCATCAGCCTTAAAAGCATGTAATTGATTGTCGACCACCAAAGTCCCATCCCCTTCCTTTATCCAAATCAGCTGCGCTTCGTTATGACGGTGCAAATGTGGATAAAAGTAGGGCATGATATCTTCCTGTACAATAATTGCACGATCATGCGCTACGGGTATGGTAAATTGTAGAACCTTCATTTCTAGTTCAATATTAACTTAAAAAATGAATAAACTTAAAAATTAGGTTAAATTTTGCATTTACCACCTTAGGTACCTAAGTCACCTAAGAATAAACATTGGCAAATTCTAAGGTTTCTAAGCTTCCTAAGGTGGTAAAAGCTACGAAGGTTAATATCCGTAAACTTTATGCCAATAACAGCATTGGAAAAATCAGCTACGAAGTTTAGTTTTAAGAAAAATGCTCATCCGATGACTCATCCGATGACTCATCGGATGAGCAGGGGTAAAAAACCAATGAAAAAATTAACTATTAGTCTATTCCTTATTTTATTAGTAAGCCATCTCTATGCCCAAAACTACTTGAGCGAGTTAAGTAACCCTAAGGAATTGATTAAACCAAAGGTCGCCGTTAAAGCGTATCCCTTTAATTTATCAGAAGTTAAATTATTGGAAAGTCCTTTTTTAACGGCAATGAAAGCAGATGCAGCTTATTTGCTTAAAATTGATGCCGATCGGCTCCTTTCTTCCTTCCGCACCCACTCAGGTCTGAAAGCGAAAGGTGCAATTTACGGGGGATGGGAATCTGAGGGATTGGCCGGCCATACCTTAGGGCATTACCTATCGGCGCTTTCCATGCATTACGCAACAACCAAAGAGGAGGCCTTTCTTAAAAGGATAAATTATATCGTTAATGAATTGGATGAATGCCAAAAAGCCCGTAAAACGGGATACATTGGCGCAATACCCAACGAGGATAAGCTGTGGGAAGAAGTTGCAAAAGGCAATATCCGATCGGGCGGCTTTGATCTAAACGGCGCTTGGTCGCCTTGGTATACCGTACAAAAAGTGATGGCAGGGCTACAGGATGCCTATTTATACGCCAATAACAAAAAAGCGCTTCAAATTAACCAATTAATGGCCAACTGGGTGGCCAATACCTTGCAAAATCTAGACGAAGCCCAAATTCAAAAAATGCTTGTTTGCGAATATGGAGGCATGAGTGAAGTATTGGTTAATACCTATGCTTTTACAGGAAATAAAAAATACCTAGACCTCTCTTATAAATTTTACGACAAAAAAGTACTTGATACTTTGGCCAATGGAAAGGACCAACTTGCAGGCAAACATTCAAATACGCAAATCCCGAAAATAATTGCGAGCGCAAGGCGATATGTGCTTACCAATGATACGAAGGACTTAAAAATTGCCAATTTCTTTTGGGATGCCGTGGTAAAAAACCACACCTATGCCAATGGGGGAAACAGCAATTACGAGTATTTATTTGAACCAGGAAAATTAAACAACCACTTAACCGATAATACTACCGAAACCTGCAACACCTATAATATGTTAAAGCTAACGCGGCATTTATTTGCCTTAAAGCCAAGTTCAGCATATTTCGATTATTACGAAAAAGCACTTTATAACCACATCCTGGCTTCACAAAACCATAGTAATGGCATGACCTGTTATTTTGTTCCCTTAAAAATGGGTGGCAAAAAAGAGTTTAGTGATGAATTCAATACTTTTACTTGCTGTGTGGGTTCGGGCATGGAAAACCATGTTAAATACAATGAAAGCATCTATTTTAAGGGTAGTGATGGAAGTTTATATGTAAACCTCTTTATTCCCTCCGTGTTAAACTGGAAAGAACAGGGAGTTACTATCAAACAGGAAACCCAAATTCCTGCCACCAACAAAACAACATTTACACTTAATTTAACTAGGCCTGCTAAATTTAAGATAAGGATCAGAAAACCCCATTGGTCTGATGAGATGAATATTACCCTTAACGGTAAAGTTATATCCACTATTTTCGAAAGAGACGGATATGCCGTTATCAAAGTTCTGAATTGGAAAAACAATGATAAAATTGAAATAACTATTCCATCGCATTTATATACCGAGGCTATTCCAGATAATCCTAACCGCAGGGCCATATTTTACGGGCCAACTTTACTGGCAGGCAACTTAGGGTTAAAAGAGCCCGATCCCCTGAAGGGAATCCCTGTTTTTGTAAGCAATACCGATAATGCCAACAAATGGCTAACGATAAGCGATAAAAGTAAATTACTTTTCAAGACCAGCAACCTAGCAAAGCCCCAAGAAATAGAAATGATGCCCTTTAATCAGGTAACCAACACTTACTACTCTGTATATTGGGATATTTTTACGCCAGAGACATGGAAAGCACAGCAAAAAGTGTATGAAGAAGCAAAGCTGAAAGAGCAAGAACTGATCGCTAAAACAAGTGATGTGTTTAGGCCCGGAGAAATGCAGCCTGAACGTGATCATAAATTAACTGGGGAGAAAATGGAAACGGGAGAAGAGCATCTGCAAAAGTGGCGAAGCGCTGGGGTAGGCGGTTATTTATCTTTCGAAATGAAAATTAGCGAAGCACAGGCAAATACCTTAATTTTAACCTATTGGGGAATGGATAACCGAGCAAGGCGCTTTGATATTCTAGTAGACGACACAAAGATAGCGACAGAAGATTTAAATAAGTTTAAAGAAAGTAAGTTCTATCCAATCTCCTATCCCATTCCGGAAGAGTTAACTAAAGGTAAAAAAATAATCACCATCAAATTAGTCCCTAAAACTGGTAACAGCGCGGGTCCGTTTTATGAAGCGAGGTTAATTAAGAATTAAGATTATGAGGTATCTAATTAGTTTAATTATTGCATGTTTATTTTCAACGCTGTTATTGGCGCAGCAAAGAGATTATCCTATCCAACCCGTTCCTTTTACGCAGGTGCATGTAAACGATCAATTTTGGGCGCCAAAGATGGAAGTAAACGCAAAGGTTACCATTCCATATATCCTGCAAAAATGCAAAGAAAATGGGCGGATCGACAATTTTTTAAGAGCCGCGAAACTATTGGAAGGGGATAAAATGACCGAATATCCATTTGATGATACCGATCTTTACAAAGTGATCGAAGGTGCATCTTATGCGATGCAGGTACAGAAAAATCCTGAACTCGAAAAATATGTGGATAGCTTGATTACCATTATCGGCGCTGCCCAAGAAAAGGATGGATATTTGTACACGTTTAGAACGGTAAATGCGAAAAAACCACACGAGTGGATCGGTACAAAACGATGGGAAAAAGATGAAGAACTGAGCCATGAGCTTTACAATTCTGGGCATTTGTTTGAAGCAGCCGTAGCGCACTATCAAGCAACCGGAAAAAAGAACCTCTTGAATATTGCCATCAAAAATGCCGATTTATTGGTCCATGACTTTGGGTATGGTAAAGTAGAAGTGTATCCTGGTCACCAGATCGTTGAGCTTGGTTTAGCCAAAATGTATCGGGTAACCGGTAACAAAAAATACCTGGAATTGGCCAAGTTCTTTTTGGATATCAGAGGACCAAAAGGTGATGTCTACAATCAGGCAAATGCCAAAGTAGTACAACAGAAACAGGCAGTGGGCCATGCCGTAAGGGCTACCTATATGTATACGGGCATGGCCGATATCGCCGCTTTAACAGGCAATTTATCCTACCTGCATGCCATTGATGACATTTGGGAAGATGTAACCCTAAGAAAACTCTACATCACCGGTGGTATTGGCTCTACCAATAATGGAGAGGCCTTTGGGGATGCCTATCAGTTGCCTAATATGAGTGCTTATGCCGAAACCTGTGCAGCTATTGCCAATGTGTACTGGAATAACCGTATGTTTCTATTGCATGGAGATTCGAAATACATTGATGTGTTAGAACGTACACTTTATAATGGTTTGCTATCGGGCGTATCGCTAACAGGCAATAAATTCTTTTATCCCAATCCTTTAGCCTCTTTGGGGCAGCATCAACGCAGTCCGTGGTTTAATTGCGCCTGCTGTATCACCAACATGACCCGCTTTTTGCCATCGGTGCCAAGCTATGTGTATGCGCAAAATGGAAACCGGTTATTTGTAAATCTATTTATGAGTAATATCGGCACGGTAAATATTCCCGCCGCTGGAAAAGTTAAGATAACTCAACAGACCGAATATCCATGGAAAGGATCGGTTAGGTTAACCATAGAACCTACCAAGCAAAGCGATTTCACTATCGCCCTGCGCATTCCGGGATGGGCAAAACAACAACCCATTGCTGGAGATCTATACCATTTTGCAGCTGCTGTTTCTAATCCAATATTGATCATTATTAATGGCAAAAAAATGTCTTACACTACAGAAAAAGGATATGCCATCTTAAAACGCAAGTGGGCCAAAGGCGATAAAATTGAACTTTTGTTGCCCATGGAAACACAAAAAGTGCTGGCTAATGAAAGAGTTAAGGATGATAAGGGGAGGTTTGCCCTGCAGAGAGGCCCCATTGTATATTGCTTGGAAGGTCCTGATAATGTGAATGGCTCGGTACAAAACATTGGCGTTAAAATAGATAGCAAAGCTGATGTAAGCTATCAGCCAGAACTGCTAAATGGTATTTACACCATTAGCTTAACAGGGGCCAGTTATCAAAAACGGTTAAATACCGATTCGTTAACCTTTACTTCACAAAATGTGAAAGCCATCCCCTACTATGCTTGGGCTAATCGCGGTGCTTCTGAAATGGAAGTTTGGATTCCGTATGCAGCAAATGCTGTGCGACCGAAACCTGCGCCATCCATTGCATCAACGAGCAAGGTAACGTCATCGCTCAACATCCCGAAAATGTATAAGGCATTAAATGATCAGTATGATCCTGAAGATTCAAAGGATGCCAACTACCCCTACCTACATTGGTGGCCAAAGAAGAACAGTACAGAGTTTGTAGCGTATGCATTTGATGGCGAAAAAACGGTTTCCTCAACATCGGTATACTGGTTTGACGATGCGCCATACGGCGGATGCAGAATCCCGGCAGGATATAAATTGTATTATCTTAAAGATGGCGATTGGGTACCGGTTAAAACAATAACTACCGATCCTATTGCCAAGGATAAGTACAATACGATCACTTTTGAAGCCGTTAAAACCACAGGACTTAAATTAGAGGTGCAGCTGCCAGAAAATTATAGCACGGGGATACACGAATGGATAGTGAAATAATAAATCACTATACGCTAAACGTCAAATTATTTTTTCACCACCTAAGACGCCTTAGACATCTAAGTTGTTAACGCTTACGCTCAGCGCCGAACGCAACTATTTTCTCACCATCTAAGGCATCTTAGAAGCATCTAAGATTTACAAGGCTGCCTAAGATGCAACTTAGATGCCTAAGATGGTAAAATCTACCGTATTGTTATATTTCAATTACAAAATTTAGATTGCCTAGGTTGGTTCCCATATCAATTGACGCATTTACTATACACTTATCACCCCTCGTGAAAGCTGTGGTAACCTATGGGTTAATTTTTAAAAAATAACCGCTAAACGCAATTAACAGTACATTTTTGGGAATTAAAAATAAAAAAAATGCCTTTCATTTGCGGAAAAGGCATTTTTATTGTTCCTGCTTGATACATCAAATCTAATTTATCATGAAAACAAAATTTAATAAATCAATTATCGGTTTCGCCCTAGTGGGCGCACTGGTAGGATCATTTGCCTCGTGTAAGAAAGACGACGACAACACTCAAACGGTAGCAAGTCTTGCAATTGTAAACTCTGTTGAGGGATCGGCAACACAAGACGTATATCTTAATGATTCAAAAACAACTACTGCTGCTTACGGTAGTGCCGCGAGCGATGTAACTACCACAACGGGCACAAAAACGATTTCTTTCAAAAACACGGGTACCACAACCGAAAGTGCTTCAGCAAATCTCACTTTAGACGGATCAGTAAAGCAGACCGTATATCTAACTAAATCGGCTAATGGAAGCTTAACCGTTAGTACCTATGCCAATACAGCAGGTACCCCATCAAACGGTAAAGCAAGAGTTAGGTTTCTTAACTTAGCTCCAACGCTTACTTCAACAATTAATATAACTAGCTCTGCAGGTACTAGTTTAGTGAACGGTCTGGCCTTCAGAACTACATCAGCCTACGAAGAAGTTAATTCAGGAACATCATTTAATGTAAACGTGACAGGCTCTTTAGAAATAACCACTATTTCGGGCACTGAAATTCAGGGCGGAAAAGTATATACGATTTGGTTAGACAACGCTACATCAAGCAAAGTAAAATACCATATTGTAGCAGAAAATTAAGGTCAATAGCATTTAAAAGGCGATCACTGGTCGCCTTTTTTTCTATCATCCCTTTTGCAAACCCAAATTTTATGGCATATGTTAATTACAACGTAAAGTTGTTGTTAATGTTAATCTTTCCCCATCCTTGGCATTGTTATTGAATATATATGTTATAACAATGAAATTCATTAAAATTCTCTTTATAGTTTTACTTTCATCGGCTTCATTCTCTGTGAAGGCTAATTACGGCTGCAATCTTGGAAATACCATTTATCCAAATGCAACGGGAGGTGTAAATTCTAGCGGAGATCCGTACTATTACAGTAGCAATCCTATCACCATAAGAACTTGGGATGGAGATCCGAACTGTGGTATTAGAGATAATAAAATACACCCAAGAACTAGTGGCGACGATAACTGTCAGGTAGTTGGCTCTAACTGGGGCGTGGTTTATTATTTTAATCCAAATGACAGCAATTGTGTGGCCTTGCCTTTAGATGATTACGTCTGGGTGATGATGCTGGTTGTTGGACTTGTTGGCGCTATTGCGATCAGGAAAAGATTGATCAATTTTCAGGTCATTTAGTCCTACTCGGCTTTTGCGGACGCAGTGAGCTCCAAAGGAGTGCTATGTTTCAATCTCCTTCAGGATGTGATTACGCTTATTAATTGTATAAGCGCTTTAGACCAACAGTTGATTGTCATGCTGAGCATATAGATGCACAAAGAGCTGACAACTCCATAAAATAACTTTCTTTTGCAGCTCCTCCAAAGGTGTCATGCTGAGCTTGTCGAAGCACAAACGTAGCCTAATTTCTCAGCATTTAGTTAAAACATTTTATTTTAAACCACCAAGGCACGAAGAAACACACAAATTTGGACGTTTAAACAACATTAAAGCTCTGCGTTCTTTGCGTAGCCTTTGCGTCCTTGGAGTTTAATTTTAGACCAAAAGATTTCGCACGAAGTCTTAACCATTAAGAAATTTAGGTAGTTAAGACTCAATGACCTTAACTTCTTAATGGTTCCATGTGGTGATGCGCGGTGGTCTCCAAACTCCCAATTCTCAACTCTCCTTGCGTTCTCAGCCTTTAAATTTTTAGAGCTATTTTTGAACCACAAAGACACAAAGAAACACAAAGTTGGACGTTTAAACGGCATTAAAGCTCTGCGTTCTTTGCGTAACCTTTGCGTCCTTGGCGTTTAAATTTTTAGAGGTATATTTTAAACACACCATGCCTGCGGCGTACACGAAGGCAAAAAGAACGCACAAAGTTGGATGTTTAAACAACATTAAAGCTATGCGTAACCTTGGCGTCCTTGGCGTTTAAATTATATTTTTAACCAAAAGATTATGCACGAAGTCTTAACCATTAAGAAATTTAGGTAGTTAAGACTAGATGACCTTAACTTCTTAATGGTTCCATGTGGTGATGCGCGGTGGTCTTCAAACTCCCAATTCTCAACTCTCCTTCCGTTCTCAGCGTTTAAATTTTTAGCTATATTTTTGAACCACAAAGACACAAGAATGCACAAAGTTGGATGTTTAAACATTTATGCTCTGCGTTCTTTTGCGGTTAAATTTTTAGACCTATTTACCACAAAGACACAAAGAACACAAAGTTGGAGGTTTAAACAGCATTAAACCTTTGCGTGCTTTTGCGTCCTCTGCGGTTAATATGCGCGATTGAACCTTTATTCCTTTTCAATTTCGATGACCAGCTTTCCCTTCTTCCCTGAAACAACACAAATCTCTTACCGAAATTCCGACTATTTCCCACACACCCCCTCCTCAAAAACAAACCTTCCCCTCTCAAAATCAATTGGCACTTTAGCATCAAATTGTGGAGAGCCCCAAATGGTTACAAATTGGCCTACGCCCATGATCAGTTTGCCATCGCGTTTGAGGAGGGCAACTGGGTTTCGGTACCATTTATCAACTTTGTTTATTTTAAAATCAAAGTGACCTTTAATGGTATCGCCATGTTTTGTGCCTTTAAACTGACCGAGGTATCTCTTCTTTTGTGATGAATAGTTAAATTCTAATAAACCAATAGGTTCGTATTTAGAGGTGTTAAGGGTAAGCCATGCGGTGTCTTTGTCGGCCACTGCAATGTAACAAGCCGTATATTTCTTATCCATCTGCTCTTCGATAGTTGGATGGTTGTTGCAGCTAGCTAAAATTACGCAAAGCGTTAAGATGTAAATGAGGAGTAAAGAATTAGATTTCATTGTTCAGGGTTTTTATACAAACTTAATAAATAATGATTACACACCTGCCTACTGGCAGGCAGGGATTAGAGATGATTATACCAATTAAAGTAATTTTACAGATAGGAAATTCTTAACAATACGCTGAGGTTTCTTAGGTGTCTAAGGTGGTTAATAACTAGGATTCCCCAATTGGTTACCCACCCACCCGAAAATAATTCCCCAATTTTCCCCACTCCCATAAATTTAAAAAAGATTAATTTTCTTTTGGCACAATAAAATATTATGGTATTAAATAGAAAAAATCCACTTCTATTATAGTAAAGGGCATTTTTGCATGGCGTTGCCGGCAATCTCTGTTCAATCACTTCTGGTGGCATAGCAATTGTCTATATAGTTATAACAACATATAAGAGAGGAGTAACAAAATGAATATCACCAGAACTCGAACCAACCACATTAACCGCGTAAAGATAGCAGCAATCGTTTTCTTTATTTGTGCAGCTTATGCATATGGATTGTTGATGTTTGTAATGAGCACTGCGCCTTAGTCGCTTCGCGATTAATTGATCTCACTGATTAATTTAAGCTCAAATTCCAATCTCTTTTACAACACATCGAGTCCTTCGACAAGCTCAGGATGACAGCTTAATAAAGTATTTCAAAGATAGTTCTTAGACTCTATCTTTTGCTTCCAATCTTCGGACTTTCCGACTCTCAGACTTTTCCCGCAGGGATGCCTTCGGCACGGACTCAAATCTCATTAACAGGAATCGTCATTTTCCTCGCAGCCTCGATATAAAGTAATACTTGGTTAACACAGGCTTGTAGGTTTTCTTTAATTTCATGCTCCCAAAAACGCATAATCGTATATCCCCTTTGGGTTAATTGATCATTTACTTCACGGTCTCTTTGCATATTGCGTTCGATTTTTGGGATCCAGAAACCTTCATTTGTTTTTGGCTTTCTGACTTCCCACTGGTAACCATGCCAAAAATCTCCATCTACAAAAACCGCCAATCGGTATTTATCGATCACTAGATCTGGTCGGCCGGGTAAATCCTTTCTGTGAATGCGGAAACGGATATTCTTTTTCCATAATGCTTTCCTTAACAATAATTCGGGCTTACTATTTTTGCCACGAATTTTAGACATGGTTTTACTTCGCTGTTTAGTAGTATAAAACCCAGCCTTCCCCTCAAAGCGAGGAACCTTGATTAAATCGTCAGTTAAGGGATATTTCTCGGGTTGCATGTGTATTAAACTGTAAAGAAAAGAAATTATTTAAGCTTCGCCATTGATTACACAGATTAATTGAAGATTACGCTTCGCGGATGATTACACCGATTAAAAGATTACACCGATTAGTTTACGCTTTGCGGGTGATTGCACAGATTAATTGAAGATTACGCTTCGCGGATGATTACACCGTCCCGATAGCTATCGGGATAGGGATTTCACCGATTGAGAGGATTACACCGATTGGGGTGATTCCACCGACAGGCTGTGAAACTATGGGCTCCTGGGCTTTTGGACTATTGGACTTCGGACTCTCAGACTTTCCGACTCTCGGACTCACTAATTTTCCAAACACAAAACCCTTCTTGCTTGTTTATAGATTTATGAGATCGATTTGGAAAGGTTCTATTGGCTTCGGACTGGTTAATATACCGGTTAAGCTGTATTCTGGCGTGCAGAATAGCAATTTAGATTTTGATATGCTTGATGAGCGTGATCACAACAAAATCAAGTTTCAGCGGATAAACGAAGAAACACGGAAAGAAGTTCCCTACGAAAAAATTGTGAAAGGTTATTTTCTAGGGGATAAATATGTGATTCTAGATCCCCATGATTTTGAAGAAGCAGCCCCAGAAAAAAACAAGATTATCGAATTAGAAAATTTTGTTGATCTCCAAGAGATCAATCCGGTTTATTACGAAACATCGTATTATACCGAACCCGAAAAACAAGGCACTAAAGCTTATGCATTGCTGTTAAAGGCATTAGAAAAATCTAAAAAAGCTGGCGTAGCGAGATTTGTATTGCGCAGTACCGAGAATCTCTGTGTCATCCACCCGATGAATGGAGTTATTGTAGTTTCTAAAATCCGGTTTCAAGAAGAGATCAGACCCATGACCGAAATTAAAAAGGTTGATGTAGAGATTAGCAAAAAAGAAATGGAAGTGGGTATGGCGCTGATTAAACAATACAGTTCGCCATTTGATATTTCTACGTTCAAAGATGATTATAGCGTAGAACTGCTCAAAATTATTAAAGCTAAAGCCAAAGGCAAAAGAGCAATCGTTAAGAAAATGAAACCAGAAAAGGCCAGCAGCGATAATCTTTACGATCAATTGATGCAAAGTTTAGGCGGAAGTAAGAAGAGAGCTTAGTTGAGTTTGGAGTTGGGAGTTGGGAGTTTGGAGCTGGGAATTAGGTTTTGGGTTATCGGGTATGGGCCAATTCATTTGCCAATAACTCTGCCGTGTGATAAACTGTTCTTAAAATTATTTCTTAGGGATCCCCGTTAAAAATAACTTTTTCTGCAAATAATTCTTCATCATTATATAGGGCACAAATAAACATGGTGCCCACCGGTTTTTCGGATGTTTCACTTCCTCCCGGCGCGGGCAATCCAGTTACACCAATATGAATATCTGCAGCTATCAACTTCTTTAACCCAATCGCAGCTGCCTTAGTAACCTCTAACGACTCTGGCGTAAATTGATCCATCAATTTTTGGGGAACACACAAAATATCCTCTTTTAAACCGGCATCATAGCATACTAAACCTCCCTTTAAAAATCTGCCTGCATTAGGAACCATAGCAAATTCAGCCACCATTCTTCCGGCTGATGCACTTTCGGCAAAAGCAATCGTCAGTTTCTTGGCAATTAAAACTTCACTGCACCTAATGATATCCTGGTTAAGCATTGGTTAATGATGATTGGCTTACAGCTAGTTAACAATTCACTAAATGAAATTGTTCGGCTAGACAAATTGTTGGATTGTTAAATTGTTAAATTGATGGGTTAACAATATAGCAATTGATTTAACTCGAAACAATTTTACCTACTTCGTGTTTTTTAGAAAAAACCTACCTATGGGAAAGATCAAGAAGCAAGAGTCGCCTAAAAAGCCAGATACAAAATATCCGGTTCCACCGTTTCCGAAACAAAAACAAGATCCGCCTGGCACAGAAGATCAAATGCGCCCCTTGGCCGATCATGGAGAAACCTCATACAAGGGATCAGGAAAACTAGCAGGTAAAAAAGCCATTATTACCGGTGGGGATTCGGGTATCGGGAAAGCCATCGCTATTGCTTTTGCAAGAGAGGGAGCTGATGTGCTGATCAGTTATTTAAGTGATGTAGAAACCAAAGATGCCAAAGATTCAGCAAGATACGTAGAAGAGGCCGGACAAAAAGCCGTATTGGTAAAAGGTGATATCCGGAAAGAAAGTCATTGTAAAAAAATTATTGAGAAAGCTGTAGCGGCATTTGGCCGAATAGACATTTTAGTTAATAATGCCGCATTTCAAATGGCAAGGGAATCCTTACAGGAAATCCCGAGCGATGAGTGGATCAAAACATTTGAAACTAATATCCATCCTATGTTTTATCTAAGTAAAGCGGCAGAACCACATATGAAAAAGGGAAGCAGCATTATCAATACTACTTCGGTAAATGCTTATAGTCCGAGCGAAGTACTACTCCCCTACGCTTCTACAAAAGGCGCAATCCAAAATTTTACCGCCAATTTGAGTCAGATTTTGCTTACATCAGGAAAAGGCATTCGTGTAAATGCGGTTGCACCGGGACCAATTTGGACCCCCTTAATACCATCAACCATGCCCGACGCCCATAAATTTGGAACGGATACCCCAATGGGGAGACCTGGGCAACCTGTTGAAGTGGCTCCAGCCTATGTTTTTCTGGCATCCGATGAAGCAAGCTATATCTCGGGAGCAACGATCCCGGTTACTGGAGGAAGAATAACGATTTAGAATGCCTGCCTGCCGGACAGGCAGGTAAAATGGAAGATGGAATGAAGATGGAAGATGGAATTAGAGGTTGAACTAGCCCCTCTCCTTCAGGAGAGGAGGAGGTGAAGCTGGGGCGAGGGTGACGTGAGAGTTGAAATTAATTTAAAAATTTACAGTTATGAAAAACGATAAAAAAGAAGCCGCTACTACCAAAACCAGTGGCGATGCAAAAGGAAAAGCCTCATTTGATCAGAACGGACAAGGTGCTGCTCCTAAATACGGTCAGGCAGGTGATAAACCTAACGAATCTAGCGAGAGAGTGAAGAAAGGAAAGAGTTAATTTGTAAGCCCTAGTCTCAACAGGCTATTAGTAGTCCGGTAAGACTGATGGCGGGTTAGACGCCATCCTCTCCCCCTTTGTCCCAAAGGGATTCCTTTGGAGGAGGGGTGTAGAAGAACGTGTAGTGGCAGGGGGAGGATCTGAAATCGTACTCCTGGTACTGTATTACAGTTTTTAGTCCTATAATTTGCTTACAGTTATCAACCCCTTTGATTCCCCCGCCAGCGGGAGACACAGGTCGCATATAGCGATGTCCAAAAATCTAATTAATTTTCTTTAAAAAAATCTGTTACTTCTATCCAATCAGTTGATGTACCCTTTTCAACAAATCATCTATATCAAATGGTTTGCTGATAAAATCATCTGCCAAACTTTCTGCACCAATATAAGCTACATTAGTATTCGCCGACATTAATAAAACGGGAATATCACTAGTAGCAGCTGAGGTTTTAAGCTCATTACAGATATCGACCCCATTACCGTCTGGAAGCATTACATCTAATACAAATACATCTGGTTGATCAACTATCTGGTGGTTTTTGAAATCAGTGGCGTTGGCGAAACTGCATACTGAAAAACCTTCGCTCTCAAATAGATATTCGACGAGTTCTCTGATATCATCGTTATCTTCTACAACGTAAATTATTTTCTTCAAAATTATAAGATTGTGGAGCGAATATAAGAATATAATTATTTCGAGCCACAAAAACTAAAACCATTTATTGGGATGCGTGTTCTCCAATACGTAAATTATTGTTATGGCAAATCATACAAAAACAAAAGTAGCAAGAGATAGCTATACCGAAAGTCTTTGGCAACAATTAGAGGATAATTCTTTAGTTGCACCATCTCCAAAATTAACTCCAGAAACCCCCTACGATGTGCTGATTGTAGGCGCTGGGATTACCGGTATAACCACTGCCCTACTCTTACAAAAAGCAGGCAAGAAATGCGTGATTGCCGAAGCCAATACCATAGGATTTGGAACAACAAGCGGAACAACTGCCCATTTAAATACCTTTTTTGATTTAACCTATCCTGAGATTGAAAGCAATTTTAATGCAGATGCAGCGAAGCAGGTTGCCCGAGCGGGGAAAGAGGCATTGGCTCTTATCAAATCTCACATGAACGAATACCAGATAAACTGCGATTTTGAAGAAAAGGACGGTTATCTCTTTTCTGAGAACGATACGGAAACAAAAGATTTGATCAAAATCCTACAATCCTCTCAAGAGGCAAATGTAATTGTGGAGGAAGTGGAAGATAATGGGGTTCCTATCCCATTTCAACACTCGATTTTATTTAAAAATCAGGCCCAATTCCATCCAACAAAATACATCATGGCTTTAGTAACCGAGTTTCAAAAACTTGGCGGAGTAGTGAGCGAACATACTTTTATTAGAGAAACAGAATTTAACGAAGGCATCCATACAGCAAAAGCAGATAATTTTACCATTAAAGCTAAACATATAGTGTACGCAACACATATTCCACCAGGAGTAAATGTATTTAGTTTTAGGTGTGCACCCTATCGAAGCTATGTTTTGGGCATAAAATTAACCGATGAAGCCTATCCTACCTGCTTATCTTATGATATGCAAGATCCTTATCATTACTTTAGAACGCATCAAATTGATGGAGAACCCTATTTAATTCTTGGTGGCGAAGATCATAAAACCGGTCATGGTGATCCAGAAGCAGCTTTTAAAAATTTAGAGGCCTATGCAAGAAAATACTTCAAGATAAAATCCATTCCTTACAAATGGTCTGCCCAGTATTATGTTCCTTCAGACGGGCTTCCTTACATCGGCCTCATGCCTGCTGCAGACGATAATATGTATGTAGCTACAGGTTTCAATGGAAATGGAATGCAGTTTGGAACATTAAGTGCCATGATCCTCTCAGACACTATTTTAGGCAAAGAAAATGAGCATGCCGAATTATTTAAAGCCTCACGAATAAAACCTATTGCAGGCTTTACTGATTTTATAAAGGAAAATGCGGATGTAGCCTTTCATTTTATCGCCGATCGCTTTTCTGCAGAAGAAATCAACTCATTAAAAGAAATTAAACCTGATGAAGGAATGCTGGTAGATTTCAAAAATCAAAAACTGGCTATCTATAAAAATAAAGAAGGAAAGGTTACCGCCCTAAATCCAGTTTGCACGCATGCCAAATGTATTGTAAATTTTAATTCATCGGAAAAAAGCTGGGACTGCCCCTGCCATGGTGGAAGATTTGACGTAAATGGAAAAGTGCTTACCGGCCCGCCCCGTAAAGATTTACAACAGATAGAGTTAGAATAAAAATTGTTTAATTGTTTAATTGCTTAATTGTTTCTAAATCCTACAAGCCTTTAATTCTATTAATCCTAGTCCTTATTAATCCTGGTCTCTATTAACCCTAGTCCTTGTTATGCCATCCTCAGTTATCAACCATTACCATTACGATGACAAGTCTCGCACCTTGACCATCACTTTTGTAACCGGAATGGTGTATCGATACCTTGAAGTACCAGAGAGGAGCTACAAATTATTTAAGGCATCAATATCTAAAGGCAAATACTTTAACTATCACATCAAAGATAAATTTGAATTCGAAAAAATAGAAGACTAATATGCCAGAAGGACCATCGATAGTAATTTTGCGTGAGCTAATTGAAGAACTTCATTTGGAAGGCTCAGAAATAATGGAGGTAACCGGTAATACCAAGATAGACAAAGACCGGATCCTTCATCAAAAGGTAATCGACTTTAAAAGTTGGGGCAAGCACTTTCTGATCTGCTTTGATGGCTTTGCGCTCCGCATTCATTTTATGTTGTTTGGCTCTTATAGAATAAATGAACAGAAAGACAGTACACCCAGAATTGGCCTCATCTTTAAACATGATGAACTCAACTTTTACGCCTGTTCGCTTAAATTTATAGAAGGAAAGCTCGAAGATACCTATGATTGGGAAGCGGATGTGATGAACGATGCCTGGAATAGCAAAAAAGCACTGAAAAAATTGGCAGACAAAGGCGACACATTAGTGTGTGATGCATTGCTTGATCAACAGGTATTTTCTGGGGTGGGCAATATCATCAAAAATGAGGTGTTGTACCGAATAGGTGTTAGTCCGCTAAATACTGTTGCACAACTACCAAAACCAAAATTAAAAGAGTTGGTTACAGAAGCACGGAATTATAGTTTTGATTTCTTAACGTGGAAGAAAGAATATACCCTAAGAAAACATTGGCTGGCACATACAAAAAGGGTTTGCCCTAAAGGACATGAAATGATTAAGGAATATTTGGGCAAAACCAATCGAAGAACTTTCTACTGCACTACATGCCAGAAATTGTATAAATCAAAATTAATCCCGGCAATGTAATCCCGAAGGTAGCCCTTTAGGCCAAGAGAGCAATCGTTAAAGCTCCCTGTTAAAGAAAATTTAAATTTAAAAAACATTATCTGTAAAAAGATGTTCATAGACTACAAACATCAAAATAAATACCTAAAAAAAATAGTATGAAAACAGGAACTAAAAAACCAGCTGGTAAAACTGGCAAAATGGAAAATTCAGAATTTCACGAATTTTTTGTTGATGAATTAAAAGATATCTATTGGGCAGAGAAACATTTAGCTACTGCATTGCCAAAAATGCAAAAAGCCTCAACAAGTGCAGATTTAGCTGCAGCTTTCCAAAAGCATGGCGAAGAGACTAAACAGCACATCGCAACTTTAGAGCAGGTTTTTGAGTTATTAGGAGAAAAAGCAGCAGCAAAAAAATGTGACGCAATGGCCGGATTACTTGAAGAAGCAAAAGGAATTATGGAAGACACCGATGCTGGTACCATGATCCGCGATGCGGGATTAATTTTAGCCGCCCAAAAAGTAGAGCACTATGAAATTGCTACTTATGGCACACTGCGCACATTTGCAGAAAACATGGGTCATACTGCAGTTCAAGATCTTCTACAACAAACTCTTGACAATGAAAAGGAAACTGATGTTGCTTTAACAGAAATTGCTTTAAACTATGTAAACGCAGAAGCAACGCAAGAATAAAATACACATTAGCTAATTAGCGTATTTGCTAATTAGCTAATTAACGCTTATCACCATGCCAAAAAATTACAAGAAAGGCTACTCTTTTTGGTATAGGAATAGCCTAACCATCGTTTTCATCGCTCTATTTATTGGAGCCTTGTGTGCACAAGCATTAACCGGCTTTAATGTACACAATCAAGAACTAAAGGAAGCAGGTAAGCCTGCTCTTCAATTAGGAACATACCTTTGTTCTGGTCACTTTATTTCTGCCACCTTCGAAAATTTTGAAAGTGAGTTTTTACAGATGTTTCTATATGTAATCCTTACCATTAAATTGAGGCAAATTGGCTCATCTGAATCTAAAAAGTTAGATGAGGCTGAAGAGGTAGATAGAGAACCTGTTAACAGTAAAGACGCACCTTGGGCAGTTAAACAAGGTGGATGGATTTTAAAAATCTATTCTAATTCCCTATCCATTTGTTTTGCCATTTTATTTTTTACCAGCTGGTACCTGCACTTTTATGGAAGTTGGCAAGATAATAATGTAGAGCAAGGACTAAAACATCTTCCAAAAGTAACGATGTTAAGCTATCTCTGCGATGCTAACTTTTGGTTCGAATCATTTCAGAATTGGCAGAGCGAATTTTTATCCGTTGCCAGTATTGTTTTCTTAACCATTTACCTCCGTCAGAAAGGTTCGCCAGAATCAAAACCCGTGGATGCACCGGATATGGAAACGGAATAAGGGTTGGGAGTTTGTAATCATCCGCAAAGCGTAATCTAATCGGTGTAATCTTTCAATCTATGTAATCATCCGCGAAGCGTAATATAAATCAGTGAAATCTTCAATTAATCTGTGCAATCATCCGCAAAGCGTAAAACATTAATCCCAAAATTGTTGTTATAAACATATACCAAGACGTATTATATGCTATCACCTATCGAAAATTTACCCCCCTATGTTTTTGGCGTAAAAGCCAATGGCGAAGTCTCTGCAGAAGATCTAAAGAATGTGCTATTACCGGGATTATCAGCTTTAACAAACAGATACAATGAGATCTATTATATCTTGGTTTTGGAAACGAATGTAGAGAATTTTACTGCCGGCGCTTGGGTTCAAGACGCTATGGCTGGTTTAAAACATCTCACACAGTGGAAAAAAATGGCCATCGTTAGCGACCAAAAAGCAGTTGAAAATTTTACTGATGTGTTTAGTTATGTTACCCCAGGCGAAGCGAAAGGATTTTCTTTAGACGAATTGGACGAGGCTATTGCTTGGGTAAGTTTAAAATCATAAAAGCTATGGGAGTAATTAAAAATATTGTTGCCGGATTTTTAGGCTCTGTAGCCTTAAATGTGCTGCATGAAACATTAAGAAAAAACGAAACGAATGTTCCGAAAATAAATCTGTTAGGTGAAGAAGCACTGAACAAAACCTTAATTGGGTTAGGTAATCAGCCTATCACAGATGATGAGGAACTCTACAAAGCTACGTTAAAGGCCGATCTGATAAGCAATACCATGTATTACAGTCTTATCGGCGGAAAATCAAAATACATTTGGCCAAAAGCTATCTTCTTCGGACTAACCGCAGGTATTGGCGCAATCAAACTGCCCAAACCCCTGGGATTAGATCCTGAGCCTGTTGCGGCTACCAATCAGATGAAAGCATTAACTGTTGGCTATTATCTCTTTGGGGCATTAGTTACCGGCCTAGTTCTTAAAACAATCACTAAAAAATCGTAATCTAATATGGAAAATAAAGAAAAATCACGCGATAGCAGTAACAATACACAAAATACGCAAGACCATATCAAAACATTAGAAGGTGCGGATGCAGTTAAAAAATTAAAGGAACTGGCCACGAGTGCCGAAAACTGTTTCTTTTGTACCAATATTAAAACCGGACTACCCCTTTCCGTTAGGCCAATGTCTGTTTTACAGGTAGATGAAGGCGGAAATTTATGGTTCATGAGTCAAAGTGATAGCAATAAGAATGGCGAAATTGCTGCAGATCCATTTACACATCTCTTTTTCCAAGAGAACAAAAATTCGGGTTTCCTAAATATTTATGGGATTAGTGAAATCGTAACCGACCAAGCTAAAATAGACGAATTATGGAATCCCCTATTAAAAGTATGGTTCCAAGGCGGAAAAGATGATCCAAAAATTAGCCTAATCAAAGTAGAACCTACTAATGTATATTATTGGGATACCAAACATGGTGAAGCAATCGCTTTCATTAAAATGGCCGCTTCCATTATTACCGGCAAAACGATGGATGATTCAGTTGAGGGCAATTTGAATTTTTAAACTAAGGTCAATTGCCTATGGTCGATAGTCCATAGATTGGATTCTAAAAAATTAGTTTAAAAAGATAACTTAGTTGATAATATTTTAAAACTGTGCTCAAACATCCAGGCTATCGTCTATTGACTATTAGCTATCGACCAATAAAAAAAATCGATTTTTAACGAAACCCACTACGAATGAGACTTCCCATAGAACGAAAACATGTTAAAGTTTATCCAGATCCAAAACGGGTAATTGCCCGATATTTTTTCAACGGGGAAGAACGTGCCAAATTGGTGATAAATAAGGTGATGGCTTTAACCGAAGTCCAGGTTTTCAACATCATATCCCCTCTTTTGCAGGAATACTCAAAAAGGCACCGAAATATTACCAAAATTTTAACTCGTCATTGTAAAAAGCTTAAACCTTTACTAGAAACGATGGATATCGATTATAAAGAAATCGATAACCATAGAAAACTGTTGATTGGTTCCTATTTCACACACGAATATTCCATCGAATCAGCTGCATTTTTTAATCCGTCTATTATTGAAGATCCCGATCAACGTGATTTAGAAGAAGGAGAAAAACGTTTAATTATTAGTTTTAGGGCCGTAGGCGAAGGGCACATTTCCTCCATCGTTTTCAGGAGAGCCTTAATTGATCGAAATAATAATATCACAGTAATCCCGGTAGGCAATTATATAGATGAAGCAGAGGTAATTAGAAACGCAACCTACAATAAAAAACTATTTTTAGAAAAAGGTCTATCCTCTTTAATTAGCGAAGAAGTTTTAAATGAGTTAAACGGTAGACTAGAGGATCAGTTTGATTATTTAACATTAAAGACCGTTATCGCCCAAACCCAGGAACAAGAACCGAGTGCTGCCAAAGATATAGAACTAGAAAAAGTATTGTGGCTGTCTGATTCATACTACGAGATCATCTTTTCTATGGATACCGATATTTCTGACCGGGTAATCTTTCCGATTTCAGAATTTGAAAGAAAGGGAATCGAAGATGCTCGTTTCACGAAATTCATTAATGATGAGGGCGCTATCACCTATTACGCAACTTATACCGCCTATGATGGTCAAATGATCCAGCCGAAACTCTTAAAAACAAAAGATTTTTACGATTTCAACGTAGGACCATTATTTGGAGCAGGTGCCCAAAATAAGAATTTAGCGCTTTTTCCACGGAAGATTAATGGAAAGTACGCCATGCTATCAAGAATAGATGGAGTAAACAATTACATCATGTATTCTGACAAGATCAATGTATGGGAAAATCCAATTAAATTACAGGAGCCGGTATACAGCTGGGAATTCGTACAAATAGGCAATTGTGGCTCTCCGATAGAAACGGAAGAGGGATGGTTAATGATTACACATGCCGTTGGTCCGATGAGAAGGTATTGTTTAGGTGCAAGTTTATTGAAACTGGATGATCCAACAATCGAAATTGGCAGATTAGAAGAGCCATTGTTAATTCCTAATCCAGACGAACGTGAAGGTTATGTACCCAATGTAGTATACTCTTGCGGATCGATAATCAATAATGGAGATTTGGTAATCCCATATGGCTTATCAGACTATTCATCTTCATTTGCTACCGTAAATTTGAAGGATTTATTGGATAGACTTAAATCTTCGTCAAGCTTTTCAATTTAGTCATCCGATGACTTAAGTCATCGGATGACTAAATGTATACTCTTTTTTAAGGCCTGTTAATTGTTGCTCATGTTTTAGCGCTTGTAAAACAACCAAGTGCGAAATTAAATACGCCAACGTACTTTCGGCACCTTGATTTCTATTCACGCCACCTGGCTGAAGACCATCTGCACATCCCTTGGTTTCTGAATCATATAACGGAATGCGCAGGGAATTTTCTCCTAAAAACCACAGGTAACTAGAGAACATTTTTTTCATGTATTCGCTTTCTCTGGTTACCATATAGGCTTGCGAATACATCAATACCATGGCCATAATTTCTATGGCTTGTTGATCATATAATGGCATCTTTCCTTCTCGACCACGAATATGCCAACCGTCATTTCCTACAGGATTAATCGAGTTTAAGCTAAACGTAATTTTTTCTAGGTAGATTAAAGATTCAAGCGCAATAGCTTTTACCTCTGGCTTTCCTGTTACTTCGGCCGCGTGAAATAAAGCCAATGGAAAAATAGCATTATCGTAGGTCATGTGATTCTCAAACCAGTGCCAGTCCTCACCTCTGGTACTTTCGTATGCTGAAATTAACTTATCGGTTAATAGATTTAACTCATTCAATACCCGCTCATCATAAGGATGGGTTTTAAGGTAGTAACTTAACCCAGTAATGGTGTTACATACGCCCCTTAAGTGAGTTAAATTTTTGAAATGTGGAATTGCTTTAAAAAATAATTCGTAGCCAAATTCTGCATAAGATCTATTTGGAGCAGCATTAATCAAATAACCGAGTGCCCAAATTGTTCTACCAAAAGAGTCATCTGTGCCTTCTTCGTCTAAAAACTGGCGACTAAAGCTCATGAAGTTTCTAAAGTTTCCATTCTCCAGTTGCATATCATGGATATAACTCAAATAAATGGGTAATAGATCCAATGCTTCCTGATCTTTGTTATTTTGATAGGCCATCAGTGCCAAAATCAGGGCCCTTGAGTTATCGTCTAAGCAATATCCTTCTTTACGGTTAGGGATTCCAAATTTAGCATGTTGAAAAATCCCCGTATCATCGGTTAGGCGCTTAACATAATCTAATTCAAAAGCAGGCATTAATCCCGGATCAATAATCTGGCGAAGAATTTTCTCGCTATAATCTGGGTGGTTAATCGCTTTTTCAGCAATGCTGATATAGGATTTACCAATTTTAGGCCATCTTAGCTGTAATCCATACTGATAGGCATTGTTTTTTAATGCAATTAACTTATCAGGATGATCTAACAACTGGTTCACAATTTCCGATAGGCCTAAATCATCTTTAAAATTAAACAGTCGACCACGGTTATCATCCAATAGTTCTTGCGCATGCCAATACGGTGTAGAAACCACTGCGGCACCAGCACCCACGGCATAAGATAACGTACCACTAGTAATTTGCGCTTCGTTAAAATAAGGGGTGATGTAAATATCAGCTGCAGTAAGGTAATTAATCAGCTCTTCTTCTTCAACAAATCGATTTAAAAATACTAAATGCTCGGATACATTTAAATCAGCTGCTAGTTGTTTTAGATATTCACGATATTCTTCTCCAGAATTTTTCACAATCCCAGGATGTGTATTTCCCAATACCACATATACCACATCCTTATGTTTAGCTATAATTTTTGGAAGCGCTTTAACTACGGTCTCCAATCCTTTGTTTCTACTTATTAAACCAAAGGTTAATAAGATTTTTTTACCTTTTAATGCAGGTATCTCCTTAACAGGATTCACAAGTGGCGCCTCTAAATTAGGTACTCCGTGTTCTATAACTTGTATCTTCTCTTTTGAAACTTGATAAATTTCGGTCAAAAAGCTTACTGCCCTATTACTCATCACCACAACTTTTGATGATTTCTTTGCTACCTCTTTAATGATTGCTTTTTGCAAGAACGTAGGCGAATTTAGGATAGTATGTAATATCGAAATGATAGGTTTTTCTATTTGATTAAGGAATGGCAATACATAAATACCGCTTTCTCCTCCATAAATCCCAAATTCGTGCTGCAGGATACAGGCATCTACATCGCTCTTATTTATAAAATCAGCAGCTGCACTATAATCTTCCTGAATATTTTGTCTAATTACGAATTTAACTTCTGAGGGATAGTTGTATTCATCCACACTATCAGAATTATTCATTGCTATTACAACGCTTGTTTCTGCTAGATCTTGATTAGGGAAATTAGCGTTAATGGCCTTAATTAGGTTATTATTAAATGTTGCTAAACCACATTCGCGAGGGGGATAAGTAGAAATATAGGCTATTTTCATAATAATATAATTAGGTAAAGTGCTAATAACTAGTCACGTAATACGAGAGCTAACCAATTAACAATGAAGCCAAAATGTTGTTTGGAATTATGCCTAAAAAGAGTAAACTTTTAAGATTTCTTGCCCAATTTTGACAATTGTGTCCGAGTTAAGCTCTATCTCAACCGCATCTTCATCCTTAATTCCAGTAAATGGCGGCAAATCTCCTGCAACTACCTCTGATGAATCCACTACACTCCACCTTTTGGTAGTTTTATCATAATTAATTGCCCCTAAAACCCCACCAAAGTATACAACCTTAAAATAATCATGATCGGTTGGTAAAATTGTTAGTGTTATTTCTTGGTCTTCAAGGGGAATTTTAATATTAAATGGTTGCATAAGGTGTAAACCATCTAATTAAGAAATTGTTTTATGAGGAGTGTATTGTTAAATTGTTGTATTGTGAAATTGTTGGCAATACGTACCATAATGTTCATATACAATAGGCTTTGATACACCTTCCCTCCTCTCTAATTGCTATTTTCAAATAAGTTTGCTAATTCGTTGCTTAATTGATAGATTTGCGTCCCGCTTAAAACAAATGCCCAGCTGGCGGTCCCGATAGCTATCGGGATGGTAGACGCGCTGGTCTGAAGAATGTTAAGTAAAATGCCCAGCTGGCGGTCCCGATAGCTATCGGGATGGTAGACGCGCTGGTCTGAAGAATGTTAAGTAAAATGCCCAGCTGGCGGAATTGGTAGACGCGCTGGTCTCAAACACCTGTGGGAAACCGTGCCGGTTCGACTCCGGCGCTGGGTACAAAGCCTCGACAATAGTCGGGGCTTTTTTTGTTTCGCAACTTATGGCATCAGTATATGTTTTATTTTCAGAAAAATTAGATCGATTTATATCGACAGTTGTAATGACATATCCTATAGGATACACCGACATCTAAACAAGGATTTTCCACTGAGTTTTACAACAAAAGCCGATGATCGGGCATCTTTTTTATTTATTGATAACCTTGATTATAAACAGGCAAGGCAAATCGAGGCCCATCTCAGGAAATGAAAAGCAGAACCTATGTCGAGAATCTCAAGAGGTTTTCTGAAATTAAGGACTAACTTATCGAGAAATATAAATAACTGGCGGTCCCGATAGCTATCGGGATGGTAGACGCGCTGGTCTCAAACACCTGTGGGAAACCGTGCCGGTTCGTCCCGATAGCTATCGGGACCGGCGCTGGGTACGGACAGAGTTAAACAATTATTATTGTTGCTTCATCCATTTTAGGGCAGCAATTACTTTGGTATCCTTGGATAAATCGTTAAAATTATCACCTTCAATAATACTGACGTCCGGAAATACCCTATCCAAATAGATTATTCCTTTGCGATCTGCCACAATACTTACTGCAATAACAAGTGTATTATTACCTAATTTAAAGGTGACATTCATGGTAGTAAGCCCAGCTGTAGGTTCTCCAATGAACAGTGTTTTTGATCTGCCTTTTAATCCCACCGCCATCATTTCACCAGCACTTGCGGTAATTTGGCTTGTTAGCACCACAATTTTAAGGTTAGCATTGGCCTTGCAGCGATTATAAATTTGATTTCGACCATATGCTCCATTCTCAACATTCCATTTCTGGAACACTTTTTTCTCAAGACTCATATTTGATCCAAAATATTTTGTGCCATATACTTGATTCAGCCCCCCAAATAAAGGATTTACACTCCCTCCCTCATGCAAACGGAGGTCTATTACCAACCCTTTCAAAGTTTCAATTCCTAAACTGCATAAGCTGTCTTGATATCGCTGGCAGGTTTCACGATCATATTTATTATTAGGTGGCAGAAGAATATAACCATAGCCCTCTTCAAGTAGTGTAGTTCTTAAATTTACTTTTTCAGGTAGATTTTCAGGTATTCGCAATGCTTTTGTCCATGACTGGTCCATACCTAGCCGCTCTCCATTATAAAAAAAAGCACCATGCTTGTCACCGATCGTTGTAAATATTAGCCTTATCTTATCCTTAAAATCTGCTTCAGTAATTTCTTCTCCATTAAAATCAAAAATCTTATGCTCTAATTGATCCCAACCTACAATTTTCCGAAAAACAGAGTATTGCCTCACTTTATCAAAAACTTCTTTCAATATGCCAGATAAACCATTTATTCCATGAGCCTGTTGTTGGCTAAAAGATGGTTTTGTACCGCATAAAATTATCATTAACAAAAATATTAGGGTTCGCATATGATAATTCCGTATCCATTGGTTTTTAGTACTCATTATGTAAAAATATACATTTCAATCTAATGCGAATAAAATTCTCATTCAACTCCTTTACTTCTTCGTGGGAAACTTCCTCATGGATTCAGAAACAAATATTTTATCGATTCAATCCCCGCAAGGGTATATGAAATCCAAGCCGTAGTAAAGTCTAACCGCCAGGGCGAAAACAATTTAAACTTCTATTTGATATTGCAATCTGCTTATAGCTTGAAATATTATTATTTACAAAGTTTACATTTTTATTTACAATCTAAATTCGTCGCGCCGAAATATATCAAAGTAATTTCGTTGGATCAATTTTACACGATATAAAAAAACATGAAAAGATTATTTGGCTTTATTCCGGCCATGGCGCTGGTGTTACTTCTACTAAATTCCTTTGTGTTATTTGGACAAAATAATAAAATCTATTCAAAAGAGGTACAGGCAAAAATCCAAGAGTTTGAAAACAATTTAGGTCTATGGGTGCAAATAGAGAATAAGCAATTTACACTTGCCGACAGAATGAAAAGTAATCATATAAATGGAGTAAGTGTCGCGTTGATAAAGGATTATAAAATCGAGTGGGCAAAAGGATATGGTTGGGCGGATAGTGCGGGGCAGCGACCTGTTACTACAAGCACATTATTCCAGGCGGGTTCAATCAGCAAATCATTAAATGGGGTCGGTATTTTAAAACTGATACAGCAAGGCAAATTGAGCCTTGACTCAGATATCAATCTTTATTTGAAATCATGGAAATTTCCTTATGACTCGCTATCAAAAGGAAAAAAAATAACGATAGCAAATCTGTTAAGCCATACAGCGGGATTAACAGTGCACGGATTTGACGGTTATGAAAATGGAGACACCATACCAACACTGATACAAATTTTAAACGGCGAAAAGCCGGCTAACAGTAAAGCCATCCGGTCAATGTATCAGCCATCTTTCAGGCATCAATATTCAGGTGGAGGAACAACCATATCGCAGCAAATATTACAAGATATAGTAGGGCAACCTTACGATACATACATGCGAAAAAATGTATTAAACCCAATGGGGATGAGCAATAGTTTTTATACCCAACCGCCGCCTGCAAACAAAGAAAAGTTATTAGCAACAGGTTATTATAATGATGGGAAAGAAGTGAAGGGTAAGTATCATGTTTATCCCGAACAAGCTGCTGCGGGCCTATGGACAAGCCCTACAGATTTGGCTAAATATATTATAGAAACGCAATTATCATTAAAGGGGAAAAGCAATAAAGTACTTTCATCAGCCACTACTACACTTAGGCTAACCCCTTATATTGATAAGTCTGCGGCATTAGGCGTATTTAATATTGAAAAGGGAAATGAAAAATATTTTAGCCATGATGGTTCTGATGAAGGCTTTGTGGCTGCATACTTCGGCAGCATGGAAAACGGGAATGGAGCCGTAGTGATGGCAAATACCGATAATTGGAGTATACTATCCGAAGTAATTAATTCGCTGGCTACTGTTTATAACTGGAAAGATTTTTATATCCCGAAATTTAAAAAGGTTGTTAACGTAAAAAACGAAATATTGCAATCATACGTAGGCAACTACAAACTATATAGAAATACATTTAATGTTACGCTGGAAAAAGACGGTTTAATGTTAAGGTTGAACAGTACAACTAAATACAAAATGTATTTTACTTCCGATACTGATTTTTTTATGTTGGAAATGGTCGGATCGGAAGTGAAATTTACAAAAGACAAAACCAATAAGATTACCAGCTTTGACATTGATGATAAAGGCAATAAGATGCAAGCGGGGATCTAGTTGAAAACAAAAAATGGATTACAGAGGAAGAATATAAAGAAGGACTCGCACTTGCACAACTTGCTCCTGGCCCATTGGCCGCGCATTAGGCATCTACATTGGTTTTGTACATTATGGGTTACTTGGAGCAACAATGGTGGGGCTCGCTTTTGTTCTCCCTTCCTTTTTAATGGTTGTACTATTGGGGATGGCCTACAAAATATATAGCGGGCTTCCATGGATGTTAGCTGTTTTTTATGGAGTAAGTGCATCAGTGATCGGTATTATTGCTATTAGCGCCTATCGGCTTAGCCTTAAATCAGTAAGCAAATTCACTATTACAGACTTCAAGGCAAAATGGCTCTTATGGGTTTTTTATTTTGTGGGTATCGTTGTAACTGTGGTTACTCAAAAGGAAGACATTCTACTTTTTGCTGGATGTGGAATTATTTATATGATCGTAAAAGCGCCACCAAAGTGGTTCAAAAAGCCTAGTACACTTTCTTTGGTACTTATAGTTGGAACAGGCTTTTGGCAATATGAAGGCAAAACCCTTCAAGAAATTGGGTGGTTCTTTTTAAAAGCAGGCGCCCTTGTTTTTGGTAGTGGACTTGCTATCGTTCCTTTCTTGCATGGCGGAGTAGTTGAAGAGTATGGTTGGTTGAGTGAGCGCGATTTCGTAGACTCAGTTGCAGTAGCCATGATTACTCCAGGGCCTGTGGTAATTACTGTAGCCTTTATTGGTTATCTTGTGGCAGGGTTTCCAGGTGCCTGTGTGGCTGCCATCGCTACCTTTTTGCCATGTTATCTTTTTACTGTGGCACTCGCCCCTACCTTTAAAAAGATTGCGAAGAACTCCAGCATCAAAGCATTTGTAGATGGCATTACATCGGTAGTAGTAGGTTCGCTGGTTGGCGCGGTACTAATTATAGCAACTCGCAGCATTGTTGATTTACCTACTGCTCTTATCGCGCTAACGAGTATAAGTGCATTAGTTTATAGTAAAAAAATAAAAGAACAACATATTATTGCTATTTCTGCATTTCTAGGTATCATCATCAAATTGTTTTTATTATAGCTTGATTTCATGTTTATTCCATTCAGTTCGAGGAAAAAGATTCTTCTTATTCACTAATTTCAAGCTTATAACCTTTGCCACGTATAACAACAATCCTAATATTCGGATCAAATTCCAGTTTTTTTCTAAGTTTTGATATGAACATATCCAAACTGCGCCCAACAATAACACCTTCATCTTCCCATATCTCTTTTTGAATTCGACTTCTCTCTATAATCTCGTTGGGAGACAAAGCAAAAATGAGCAATACACGGGTTTCGGTTCCGGTAAGGTTTATGGTCTTTTCCTCCCCGTTAGGCAGGTGGTTGTTCATCATCAGCTTCCGATTCTTCGCATCGAAAAACACCTCGCCTAAAGTTAACGTGTCGGGATACTGACCATCAGGCAAAGCTCTTCGTGGCTTAACAGACCTAAAAAAAATAAATCCAACAAATGCTAAAAATGGTAGGGCGCCCAAAAGATATCCATTCTTTGCTATATTTATGCCTGTCGGTTTAAATTTGATGTTGATCATGTAACATGCTCTGGGCTGAACTCTTCCCAAACATGATACAATATCATCTTTTTTATCGTTTGAAATAGCGTATCCGTAGGCTACACTGGAGTTGCCACAGTTCAGAACGTTAACAACATAATCACGGGAGAGCGGGTCTTTGGCCAATAAACGCCTGGTAGTATTAACCAATGAGTCGGATTGGAAGGTAAGCTCATTCTCAAACCCAATCTGGTACTCATTTTCTGCAATCTTTTTTACGGGTAGCACCCTCGATTTTTTATCGCCCGACTGTAAAAGCAATTCATGTCCGATCCTGCGGAGTAAAACTTCCCTTCTAGAGATCTCAAAGTTGTTATTGCCGGTTAAGCTGAAAGCCAAACAGATTACAGAGATAAACAACAGTGATATCAAGCCGAAAAAGTAGTATCGTTTTTCGGAAAGTACGTTCAGGCTATCTATCATGATGTCAGGATTTAATTTACAAAGTTTACATTTTTTATTCGTTTTAAGCAACTAAATTACCTCTAAGGTCAAGAATTGAGCACGCAACCCAACTAACAGAACTCTTTTTGGTTTAAATTAATAATAATCAATTCTTTAGTTTGTATATCTTTGCACCAGATGAAATACCTAATTATCATATTCAGTCTTTATATGACAATGCTTACCCTGCTTCCATGTCAGGATAGAGAGGATTCTGAAAAGAGTTCAATCGCAATTTCATCATTAAAAAAATCATCAAAAGACATCGAACACTATAATCAAGAAACTTGCACTCCCTTTTGTACATGTGCTTGTTGCTCAGTCTCGCGGCATTTTCCTTCTGTTAAAAATCAAGTGGCATTATTCTCTTACCACAGTATGTCCTATCCGATATACCGTATGCCTGTAATTAGCGAACAGCCAATTGATATCTATCAGCCTCCCAAAGTAGCTTAATACGTCTTTTTTAAAAAATGGTTTGCCGCAAATTTTTGTCGGCATTTTCTTCACGTATTAATAAATTTTCATGTTTGAAAAAATAATTTCGTTCTCCATTAAGAACAAAATAACGATAGGGCTGGCCACGCTTGTACTGATACTGGTAGGTATATATTCCGCCTATCATCTGCCAATAGATGCACAGCCCGACATCACCAACAATCAGGTGCAGATCATTACACAGGCACCAAGCCTTGGCGCACAGGAGGTGGAGCAGTTTATTACCGCACCTATTGAGCTCTCCATGGCCAATATCTCTGGTATCATCGAAAAACGTTCAATTTCTCGTTCGGGGATATCGGTAATTACCATCGTTTTTAAGGATGATGTAAATATCTACTGGGCAAGAACGCAGGTAAACGCCCAACTTAAGGAAGCGGAAGCCTCCATTCCATCAGGACTTGGCGAGCCGATACTTGCGCCAATTACGACCGGCCTTGGCGAAATCTACCAATATGTAATCCACACCAAAAAGGGCTATCATGATAAATATACCGCTACAGATCTAAGAACCCTTCAGGATTGGCTGGTAAGGACACAACTTGCCGGAACCGTTGGTGTAGCAGAAGTGAGCGGTTGGGGCGGTTATGTAAAGCAATATGAAATAGCGCTCGATAACGACAAATTAAATTCCCTAGGGCTTACCATTCCCGAAATCTATCAAGCACTGGAAAACAACAATGAGAATACGGGCGGCTCATATATCGAGCAACAAAAGAATGCATATTTCATCAGGGGACTTGGACAGGTTCAAAATCTTGATGACATCCGTAAGATCGTCGTAAAAAATAGTAAGGGAACACCAATTCTGATACGTGATGTGGCCACCGTTCAGTTTGGAAGCGCAACAAGATACGGTGCTGTTACCCGTAATGGCGAGGGCGAAGTTGTTGCAGGTGTGACGCTAATGCTAAAGGGAGAGAATTTTAGCGAAGTCATCCAAAACGTAAAGGAAAGAATGACACAAGTACAAAAATCACTTCCCGAAGGGGTGGTAATCGAACCCTTCATCGACCGTACAGAGCTAGTAGGACGGGCCATAGGAACCGTTAAGCAAAATTTGTTGGAAGGTGCGCTAATTGTTGTTTTTGTATTGGTACTGCTATTGGGGAATTGGAGGGCAGGACTTGTTGTAGCTTCTGTAATTCCACTAGCCATGCTTTTTGCCTTCTCTATGATGCAGCTATTTGGCGTTTCTGGAAATCTGATGAGCCTAGGAGCCATTGATTTTGGGCTAATCGTTGATGGGGCAGTGATTATTGTTGAGAGCGTGGTGCATCATATCACCACCGGAAGATATCGAAAGGAAGGAATCCTTAAACTAACTTCGGCACAAATGGATACCGAGGTAAAAGAAAGTGCCAGTAAGCTGATGAAGTCTGCTGCCTTCGGACAGATCATTATTCTGATTGTTTATTTGCCTTTGCTATCGCTTATCGGCATCGAGGGTAAAATGTTTAAACCTATGGCACAGACCGTAACATTTGCGATTTTGGGAGCATTTATCCTTTCATTAACTTATGTACCAATGGCAAGCGCTCTTTTTCTAAGTAAGAATACAACCCCAAAACGAAATATATCCGACAGATTGATTGAATTCCTGCAACGTATCTATCAGCGTGCACTGATCAACATACTTAAGGTTAAAAAACTGGCAGTGGCAATTGTTATATTGGTATTTGCCATTGCAATTTGGGCGTTTACCAATATGGGCGGAGAATTCATTCCCACCCTAGAAGAAGGAGACCTCACAGTAGAAA
The DNA here is from genome assembly GCF_059703915.1 of Pedobacter sp. NO84. Classification (NCBI taxonomy): domain Bacteria; kingdom Pseudomonadati; phylum Bacteroidota; class Sphingobacteriia; order Sphingobacteriales; family Sphingobacteriaceae; genus Pedobacter; species Pedobacter sp. NO84. The sequence goes on along the minus strand of NZ_AP046575.1, from coordinate 498,785 downwards.
TCTCAATGGCGCAGGGCACTTCACTTACCGAAGTAGTAAGCACTTTCGGAAAGGCAGAGAAACTGTTAAAGAACAAATTCCCTGAAATCAAACAAGCGGTAACCCGAATTGGGAGTTCAGAAATCCCTACCGATCCAATGCCAATGGAGCGAGGTGATATGATGCTTTCTATGGCACCAAAAAAGGAATGGAAATCAGCAGCTTCAAGGGAAGAAATGATGGAGAAAATGGAAGAAGAGCTTGCCATCATCCCAGGCATAAACGTAGAAATTTCCCAGCCCATGCAGATGCGCTTTAACGAACTGATGACAGGAATACGCCAAGATGTTGCCATTAAAATCTATGGCAGTGATTTGGAAGTGTTGGCTGCCCAAGCCAATAAAATCGCAAAAATGATCTCAACAGTTGATGGCGTAAACGAACCTTTTATAGAAAAAGTTGATGGTCTTCCGCAGATACAGGTTGCTTATGACCGTGATAAAATGGCGCAGTATGGACTCAATATCCGTGATGTGAATATGATCTTGAAAACTGCGTTCGCAGGCAGTGTTACCGGAGTTGTGTTCGAGGGCGAGAAACGGTTTGACATGGTCATTAGATTGAACAGGGATTTGCGGGAGAATATTTCAGGGGTTGAGAACCTATTGATCCCACTTCCATCTGGAAATAAAGTGCCACTTGATCAGGTCGCATCCATCGAATTTAAGGATGCACCGGCCCAGATTTCTCGCGAAGGCGGAAACAGACGGATTTATGTAGGCTTTAATGTTAAAGGTCGTGATATAGAAACGACGGTAAAAGAGATCCAGGCAAAAATAAATGAACTTCTCAAACTCCCCAGTGGATACTACATCACCTTTGGTGGACAGTTCCAAAACCTTCAGGCTGCTAAAATGAGATTGTCGATTGCCGTACCCGCTGCGCTAATCCTGATATTATTGTTGCTATACGTTACGTTCAGGTCCGTAAAAGATAGCCTTTTGATATTTACGGCGGTACCACTTGCTTCTATTGGAGGGATTGCAGCCCTATTATTGAGGGGAATGCCATTCAGTATATCTGCTGGTGTTGGCTTCATCGCGCTCTTTGGTGTTGCGGTTCTAAACGGCATTGTACTGATCGGATATTTCAACCAACTTAGGGACGAGGGTACTGAAAATATTTATGAGCGTGTTCTTGAGGGTACCAAAACAAGGCTCCGTCCAGTGCTAATGACTGCCTGTGTAGCGTCGTTAGGTTTTCTTCCGATGGCACTATCATCCAGCGCAGGTGCCGAAGTGCAAAAACCTTTGGCAACAGTAGTGATAGGTGGTTTAATAACGGCAACATTGCTAACCCTGTTTATCCTACCTTGCCTATATGTATTGTTCAATAAAAAAGAAACTATGAAAGTACCTTTACATAAGGGAATAACCACATTTTTGGTTATCTGTGTTCTAATTGTTGGTGGATCTTCAGCTTCAAATGCCCAACAATCTGGTGTATTGACTTTGGATAGTGCCATTTCAAGAGCATTGACCAATAATCTGCAATTGAAATCTTCTCGCCTTACTATAGAACAGTCCAGGGTGCTCCAAAAGTCGGGAACGGACATCGCAAAAACTGAGGTTTTATTAACCCAAGATCCTACTAGTGGGGGAAACATGGATAATTCAATCGGCATTAGCCAGAATATAGCATGGCCGGGTCTCTATAAGAACAATAAGAAACTACTTAATCAACAAACGATTTTAGCAGAAAAGGTAAACAACTCACTGGAATCAGAGATTATAAGGAATGTGAAGTTAGCTTGGTATAGTTATTTACTGAACAGGGAAACCTTGAGGGTGCTAAAGTTCCAAGATAGCATCTACAACAATTTTGTGAAAAAGGCAGAAATAAGGTTAAAGGCAGGAGAAACCTCAAAACTTGAACTCATCAGTGCAACTTCTAAATCACAGGAAGTGAGAGCGATGCTTGCCAATGCCGAAACAGAACTTAAAAACAGCGAATCTACCTTAAAGCAACTGTTAAATTTTGGCGGTCCGCTGATCATCGCTGAAAGCAATTTGATTGCCCCACTTGAGGTCGCATCTACCATTAACCCATCTAATAATGGGCAGTCAAAAATTGAACTCCAGCATATTGAGGTTGCTAGTGCAAGGCTTGCCGTAGAGAAATCAAAATCTCTCCCTGATTTTACAGTTGGGTATAGTCAACAACTTCTAATTTCTGGCTTTAATCCAGCCAATATTTCGAGAACCTATTCGCCGGGAACCCGAATTGCGGGTATCCAACTAGGAATTGCGGTGCCCCTGTTTAATGGTGCCAACCGTTCAAGAATAAATGCAGAAAAAATTGCGATCGAGGTCGCTAAATCTAATTACGAAAATACCCAATCGCAGATTAGTTTGGCCTACAGCCAAGAGCTGGAACATTATAGCACCTTCAAGACGCTTGTAGATTATTACAATAGTTCGGGCCTTAAGCTGGCTGATGAACAATCTCGGATTGCACAAGTATCTTTCAATCTGGGAGAAATCGGCTACCTAGAATACATTCAACATCTATCGGGTGCGATCCAAACTAAACTCGCCTACATCGAGGCATTGAGCCAACTTAATCAATCTGCTATTCAATTACACTATTTAAAAGGAAACTAAAATGTATCAATCTAAAATAAAATATTTCTTCTTTATCTTAATGCTTCTGTTTATTGCATGTGCAAATGATAGCAAGGACAACGCGAAAAGTGAGGCCCCAACCGAAGAGGGAAAAGAAGACACAAACGGTCTTGAACTTACTAGTGAACAGATGAAAACGGTTGGCATTACCATCGGCGAGATCGAACAGAAGAATCTAGACGCGGTGGTTAAAGCCAATGGACAGCTTGCCGTACCCCCACAGAACAAGGCCGATGTAAGTATACTTTCGGGAGGAATTATCACCAAAATTAACGTGCTAGAGGGGCAACAGGTTAGAAAAGGACAGATTCTAGCTACCATTAATAATCAGGATCTCATAAAAATCCAGCAGGATTATTTGGCAAGCAAGAACAGCTTTACCTATGTGCAAGCAGAGTATGAACGCCAAAAACAATTGCAGGCCGCTGATGCTGGAACGGGCAAATCATTCCAATCCGCACAGGCAACCTATAATGCCGAAAAGTCAAGATTGAATGCCTATGAAAGTCAGCTTCGGCAACTCGGGGTTTCTCCGGTAAGTATAGCACGGGGCAAAATTGCTTCTCAGTTCCCTGTATTATCTCCAATCAATGGTACAGTTGGCCAGATCACTGCAAATACTGGGGCATTTGTTCAACCTGGCACCTCCATTATGGAAGTGGTAGATAACTCTAAGATACATTGCGATTTAACTGTGTTCGAGAAAGACCTAATGGCGGTAAAGGTTGGACAAAAAGTAAGTTTCCAATTAACCAATCAAGAAAATCAATTGATCAGTGGCCGCATAAACGGTATTAATAAATCTTTTGAAAACGAGAGCAAAGGCGTAGTAGTCCATGCGGTTATCGATAATGCCAAGAACAAGAACTTGATCCCCGGAATGTACGTTACCGCATTAATCAGTACCGGAAGCAAACTTACTGCCGCACTACCAATTGATGCAGTAATCCGTTCTGAGGGTAAGCAATATATTTTTGTGGTAGTTGATGGAAGAGAAAACAAACCAGAAAATTTTAACTTTGCCAAAATGGAAGTTAAAACTGGAGTTGCTGAGCAGGGATACATTCAGATCATTTTGTTGGATGAGCTCCCAAAAAATGCAAAAGTTGTAACAAAAGGAGCATTTTATCTCCAATCAAAAGCAGCTGGTGGAGCGGAGGAGGAATAATGAAACATTTAGAACCAAAACTAATAGAAAAGAAAATAAAGCCCACCGCCATGCGGTTGGTTGTTCTGGATTTTATGCTGGGTCAATCTTCTGCCCAGAGCCTAACCGATATGGAGCTGAAAATGGAACGTACCGATCGCGTTACCCTTTACCGCACGATTAGAACCTTTGAAGAAAATGGTCTGGTACACCGGATTGAAGATGGAAGTGGCATTACTAAATTTGCCCTCTGTGCACCTGGCTGCGATATAGAAGGGCACCACGACCTGCACCTCCATTTCATTTGTATGGAATGTAAAGAGACCCATTGCCTTCCCAAAACCAGCGTACCTCATATTTCATTGCCAAGTGGTTATCAGTTATTTGAAACGCAACTAATTGCAAAAGGAATTTGCTGCAACTGTTCAGGCTAATGTTTGCAATACGATTGCAAAGGAAATCGGCGTAGATTTGAACATACGATAACAGCTTAATAAATAGTAAACACGGAGGCCGATTTTATTAACGGATCCCATTATAGTTATAGAATTGATATGAAAGATTGTTGCGACAGCGAAAATAAAGAGGTTTCAAAACCAAAAAGTGCCATAAAAGATGTTAAACCTTCATCTGTAAAAGGTAACCATACCCATGAAGATGACGATGATGGACATGATCACGATCATGGAAAATCTGAGGGACCCCAATGGAAACAACATCTAGGACTTTTGATTGGCCTATTTATACTAATTTGTGTGCTTGTTCTCGACTATGGATTTGGCATAAAACTTTCTAAATGGGTTTCTCTTGGAGTAAATAGTATCGCTTTCTTATTGGCGGGCTGGAATGTACTTGGTTTGGCCTTTCGTAAGGCTATAAGGGGCGATATTTTTAACGAGTTTGTGTTGATGAGTGTTGCTACTTTGGGTGCGTTCTATATTGGCGAATACTCTGAGGGCGTGGCTGTAATGGTGTTTTATTCAATCGGAGAATGGTTTCAGGATTCAGCTGTAGATCGGGCAACCGCCAGTATCAAGGCATTGCTGGATATCAGACCCGATGAGGTTACGGTTATCAGAGGCGGAAAAGCACAGGTAATCCCATCAGGTGACGTAAAATTGGAAGAAACCATTCAGGTAAAAGCTGGCGAAAAAGTGGCGCTTGATGGCGAACTTGTTTCTGACAAAGGTTCATTTAATACAGCCGCCCTCACTGGCGAAAGCCGCCCAGATAGTAAATATAAAGGCGAAGCGGTGCTTGCTGGAATGATTAACTTAAATACGGTTTCAGAGATTAAAATAACCGCGCTATTTAAAGATAGCAAGCTGAGCAAGATATTAGAAATGGTACAGGATGCTTCTGCGAGAAAATCACAGACCCAGCTTTTCATTTCAAAATTTGCGAAAATATATACACCCATAGTGTTCTTTCTTGCCTTAGCACTTGCACTGGTTCCCTACTTCGTGGTAGAAAATTATGTTTTCAATGATTGGTTATACCGGGCTCTAGTGTTTCTTGTAATAAGCTGCCCTTGCGCTCTCGTGGTGTCTATACCACTTGGCTATTTTGGTGGTATCGGACTTGCGTCTAAAAACGGAATTTTATTTAAAGGGGGTAATTTTCTAGATGTGATGACCAAGATCAACACCATTGTAATGGATAAAACCGGAACCCTAACCAAAGGTGTGTTTAAGGTGCAGAAAGTAATACCTGTTGGCTTTACCGAAAAGGAATTGGTTAGGTTGGTTGCCATCCTTGAGAAGAATTCAACCCATCCAGTTGGGCAGGCAATTATCGAGTATGCAGGAAAGGAGGCTGACGCTGATAAAGCAACTGCTGTGGAAGAAATCTCGGGACACGGATTAAGAGGAAAAGTGGGTGGTAAGGATGTGTTAGCAGGAAATCTGAAGCTACTGAAAAAATATAAAATTGAGTATCCCGCTGAGGTTGAAGAAATTGTAGACACTATTGTGGTGATAGCTGTAGATAATAAATATGCTGGCTACATTACCATTGCCGATGAGATTAAGGAAGATGCTGCTGAGGCAATTAAACAGATGCATGACCTAAATATTCGGACTGTAATGCTATCTGGCGATAAACAAACGGTTGTTGATAACGTAGCAAAGAAACTGGGTATAGACAGTGCTTTTGGAGACCTATTGCCAGAAGGAAAGGTCGAAAAAGTGGAGGCGCTGATTAAAGACGGAAGGCATATTGCTTTTGTTGGTGATGGTGTAAATGACGCACCTGTTATCGCACTCGCTGATGCGGGGATTGCAATGGGCGGGCTGGGCAGCGATGCGGCTATAGAAACAGCTGATATCGTAATCCAGAACGACCAGATTTTAAAAATCGTTTCAGCCCTTAAAATCGGAAAGCTTACACGTAATATCGTGTGGCAGAATATTATCCTGGCCATGGCAGTTAAGGTTGCCGTACTCTCTTTAGGTGCGTTCGGCGTAGCTAATCTTTGGGAAGCAGTGATTGCAGATGTCGGTGTTGCATTTTTAGCAATATTAAATGCGATAAGGATACAGAAGAAATCAATCTAATGTAGTGGTTAATAAAAGCGCAAAGGATCTACAGTAACCAATTAGCTTTTTTCTATGTTGGCTTGTTCCTTGCTCACCGCTAATTCGCGCTTTTTAGTTCGAGTATTCCTTGGCAGAAAAAAATCCGAGTGCATATACAGAATTAGTTAAAAGTTTCTTATTTTAGATTATCTCAAATAATTTAACCTTTAACGTTCTCATTATGAAACCTTTCTTGTATTGCTTAGGCCTATGTATCTTCTTTTTCGTTAATGAAGGCACAGCTCAGATTATTGATATCGATTACAACTTTAATCCCGAATTTTATCCCCAAAAGCCAACCACCCAAAAAGAAATTGGTACCGTACCTGAACGAAGTACCTCGAAAACACCACAATTACTAACGAGCGGCTTTGTTAACTACCTTAATAATGGCAACATTCAGGCTTCTGCAAATTTACTGCGCTTAAACATTGGCAATCCGAATAAATTTTATGTGCCTTTTTATATTTATACTGGGATTTCGGGTAATGGCTTAGGCGATGCCGATAGAGGGGCAACAAGCATCAACACTTTATTAAACCCGATAGGTGGTACGCTTAACCTATCATTTAATGGTTTGCAGCAAATTTTCCAACGCACAGGCTACACCAATTATAAGTTCACCTATCAACTTGGCGGCAGAATCAGCAGTGGTACAGACGCCTTGGCAAACAGCGATTTTACCTATTACAATACATTCGCCAATCTCGGACTTTTCTTTCAAACACAAGCTTGGAAAGAAGGATCAGCCGAAAATATGGGTATTTTCTTCGTGATGGCAAAGGCAATTGGTACCTATACTGAAAAAGGTAATTTTCAAAAGATATTTGGCAAACCAACTTTAGATAATCATTATTTGGTGGGCTTCTCAGTAGATGCTGGAATAGAAATCGACAAAGTAATCGATATGAAGATTGGTGTGTACAAATTTACAAACAGGCATATATCTCCTTTATTGAACAATCCAGTAGTTAGTTTTTCTTTGAACTATTCTTTTAACAAAAATCAACCTGCAAAAGCTAAATCCACAACCAAATAAGCAACAAATCCAAATTTAGTGATTAGGTTAATATGCTGTTGACATAGAAAATAGCATATAACCCACATCACGGCCAGGATAAGTAATAGGAGTTTGGAGGTTCTATTTTACCAATACAAATGCATTTTTATCATCGCCAACCCATTTGTATTTATGTAGGGTAGTTTCTTGTTGGCCATCTTTTGTTTTTTCGTTATGCGAAATATAAAACAATCCATCGCCCAATGGGCACAATCCTGTAGAGCCCCACTCAAAAGACCAGCCCCTAATACCCGATTTAGGATCTTTCGGACCGGCCTCTAGCAAAGAAAGAGTCTTTACCTTAATTTGATCGTTATCTGAGGTGATGTAGGCTTTTTCGGGTTTCTTTTTGCCATCAATTACAAATAGATCATAATTTGGAAATTGTGTTTTAGCTCCTTTATAAACCGCAGCAAATAAATTCCCTGTTGTGGGGTCATAGGCCATGTTCTGTACCCCGTATCGGCTATTGCCCGTTTTCACAAAATACTTTTCTAAAGGTTTTTTTGGTCCAGAATGATGCAGTTTGTCCTGTGATAGATTTTGCGCATATTTTGCCCAATCTGTAACATCGTATTTTAAAATAACTTGATTATCATTATCGTTTCTAGAAGTATCTCCATAAACACCGTAGGCTATGTAAAGAAACTTTTTACTAGAATTTGGGCTTCCTATCGACGGAGCAAAGGCTACTCCATCAATGCCAGAACAAGCAAACCTATGCTCAACTTTTTTATCTCCAACCTTTACGCTGGTAACATAATCATCTACAGCTTCTTTGATATATACGGTACGCAGCAAATCTTCTTTTTCTGCATTCATATTGGGGCGCACAATTCGCGATGGATCAAATATGGCGATGTAAAAACCATCTTCATTGTTGGTTTGAACCCCTAATTGTTTTTTTATCCCCTTGCCTATTGCATCATTTTTATATTCCAATGAACCATAGATCCTACCGTCATCTGCAAAATCCAAATCGCCCAAATGGCCAACAAAGCCGGTTACACTACCAATTAAATTTCCTTTTAGGTCCATTTTTATCAACTTATCCGTAAAAGAAAAATAAACAAATCCATTTACTTTATCTACCACTACCCCTTGAACATGCATCGGACCCTGTTTTCCCGAATAAATAGAGTTAGGCAGGTTTATAGTTTGCGCTTGGGCGCGAAGAACAAATCCTGAAATAATAAGGAGGGATATAATTAATTTTCTCATCTATCTATGGTTAAACTGAATTGGCAAATATGGAACTGTTTCAATAGAAAAGCAAATGTTTCAGATTTAATCCCTTTTTTTGTTTTTAATCTTTTCCGTCGCTGCCTAAAGATCGAGTATACGAATTGTTATCTCCCATTCAAGCTAAAATGATAGGAGATTAACGCTTTAAAAGACGGTTACTAATCTTATTTATTACTAATTCTTTATAATTTTTGCTTATAGGGAGAATAGTTGAACCAATCTTAACCTCCTTGGTGTCAATGCTGTCTATCTTTCTAATTGATACAATAAATGACTTATGGATCCTGATAAAGTCTTCACTGGGCAATGTTTCGAGCAAGCCTCCAAAAGTGAGGTAGGTTATAAATTTTTTATGTTCTGTATGTATGATCACATAGTTCGACATGCCTTCTATAAAAAGAATATCAGCTATTTCTACACGTTGGAATTTGAGATCACTCTTTACAAAAAAATAATTATCATTACTATTATATTCTAATTTTGAGGTTTGTTTTAATTCAAGCAATTCTTTAACCTTTATTGCCGCCTTCATAAAACGTTCGTACGAAACAGGTTTTAATAAATAATCAGATACATTCAGTTCAAAACCTTCCAATGCATACTCACTGTAAGCTGAAATGACGATAACTAATGGAGCATTATCTCCAAGAGATTTATAAAAATCCAGTCCATTCAACTTATGTAACTTAATGTCCAACAGCAATAGATCAATATTATCTTTATTTGGAAACTGAGAAAGTTTAACCGGGTTTGAATAAGAACCAATAAGCATTAGAAACTCTGTTTGCTCAACATATTTCTCCATTCCTTTTCTAGCAATGGGTTCATCATCAATAATAACCGTTCTGATACCTTTCATAAAATGATTTTTAGATATGCTTCATATATGCCGTTTGTATTTGCCATTTTAAGTTCATACTTGTTTATATACAACAATTCTAATCTTCTATTTAAATTTTTTAAACCAATGCCTCCTCTTTCATCCTTAGTTTCGTTATGAGAAAGTTTATCAACCGTGTTTGTTACTAGACATATTAATGTCTGGTTCTTCACGCTAACATTAATTGTTGCAATGTTAGGCTTGTCTGTAAATTGGGAAATATGTTTAAAGGAATTTTCGATTATTGGTAATAATAAAAATGGTGCGATGCTTGCATTTTCGGTTGATATATCAAAAACCGCTTCAATCTGATAGTCAGTATCGAAACGTTTTTTATGTAGTTCAATATATCCCTTAATAAATTCTATTTCTTTTGTAATCCCAACCTTTTCTCCATCAAACTCATAAAGTTGATAACGAAATATTTTCGCAAACTCTAACAAGGTATCTTTTGCCTGAGCTTTATCAAAATCAATCTGAAAGTAAATTGTATTTAAGATGTTAAAGAAAGAATGCGGGTTGATCTGATTTTTTAAAAACTCTAATTCTGTTTTTAGTTTTTCTTCGGATAATTTTCCAATTATTTGTTGACTACTGTACCAATCATTTGCCAATTTAAAGGTTGCTGCAGTTGAAGATAGAAAAAAAGTCAGTATATAACTCCCTGCTAAATCACGATAGTTTTTCCAAAAATTAGCTTTTTCTATTTTACTTAGGTAAGCATCCTGCATCCATAAATTTAATTGGAGCATAATGGTGGTAACTAAAAAAATTAATATCAGGTATGATGTTAAAAAGTTTAAATATTTTTTTTCGTAAACCAGCTTCGGTATTAAAAAAACGTTGGTGAGGACGGATACGACCCCAAAGCACATGAAATCTATGAAAGTGAAAAATGAATTAAATGACAGGTCATTAAAGGATTTCGAGTTAAATCCAAGCCAAAAAAGGTACATACTGGTCCAAAATAAAACAGTAGCACCCTTTTGATATGCACCTAATTTATCATCAACTATCCTTGTCGCCATTTTAATACTATGAGTGTTCAAATTAGCGAATTGCCACGAATTGGAATGACCTTTTTAAAAGTATACGCACTTAATAACTATGAATTCACATAAAAAACTCTTCAATTGGTGTAAAACATACTTTAATACAAAAATAACTAGCCATTTTAGACACTGATTTCTTTAGCGTACCCAATAAATTATTCAATTTTTAACAAAAATTATATGATGTATAATTCTAATCGCTTAAAATTAGTTCTTAAAATGTGCTTAATTCTAGCTGTGTTCAACTACTCCTCTTCTGCACAATCAAATAGCAAGAGCATTCAAATTAAAAAGATTCTATCCGCCTACCAAAAAGCTGGACAATTAAATGGTGCAGTATTGGTGGCAAAAGAGGGAAATATTCTATATGAGGGAGCTTTTGGCCTAGCAAATATGGAATGGCAAACTCCCTTAACAGTGAATTCAAAATTTCAAATTGCTTCGATAACAAAATCCTTCACTGCAATTTTGATTATGCAATTGGTAGAGAAAGGTAGGATCAATTTAAATGAATTCGCCTCCAAGTATGTTCCAAACTTACCTTCAGAAAACACCTCCAAGTTTACGATAGCTCAGTTATTGGAGCATTCGTCCGGCTTACAACGTGATATCGCGGATTTTCCTACTACAGGAAACAATTTTCCCGATGTAGTAGCAAAAATAAATGAGGAGTTCTATAATCTGGAAGAAATCAGTAAAATGATCGTTTCCAGAAAACTTGCCTTTGATCCGGGCTCAAGGTATGGTTACAGTAGTGATGGTTATACATTGCTTGGGTATATAGCGCAAGAAGTTACCGGCAAATCGTATGAGGAATTGCTTCAGAAGCAAATATTCGAACCTTTAGGAATGGTTCAAACCTTTTATAAAACTCCTTATGATATTATTAGCAGAAGAGCAGAAGGATATGTTTGGGATTTTGAAGGTTTAAAAAAGAGCAGGCAGTTGGCCATTGCACCATCTGGGGGGATACTTTCAACAGTAAGCGATTTATTGAAATGGGAACAGTCTTTTTATTCATCTAAACTACTTAACCAATCTTCGCGAAAAAGGATTTTTAAAGGCACTCCATTCATTGTTAGTTTTGGTTGGAAACATAGAAAAATGCCACTTGCACCAGGGGATACAGTGAATGTGCTAAGAACCGATGGAGCATTTCCCGGATATAATTCTCTAATCATTAGAGATACCCTATCAAAAACAACAGTGATAATCCTTGAAAACTTAAGGAAGGTGTCTTATAAACAAGAAGAAATTGCATTAAATATATTGAAGATATTGACTGGAAATAAAATTGAGATCCCAAAACCATCATTAGCTTTTGAACTATTTGATGAAAAAAAACTAACTACTGCGCAACATATCTTTGAAACAAGAAATGGGTATTATATTGATGAAATAGAAATCAATTCATTAGGATATCATTACTTAAAAAATGATCCGGCAAAAGCTATTATAATATTCGAATTAAATACCAAATTATTTCCAAATTCTGCAAATGCCTATGATAGTTTAGGAGAAGCTTATCTAAATAGTGGAAACAAGAGTAATGCCATAAAATGTTATGAAACCTGCTTAAAAATTGATCCTAAATGGGAAAATGCCAAGCTGATGTTGGAAAAATTAAGGTAAGCTTATCGCAAAACACTTATCGCCAAACGCTTATCGCTTATCGCTTAACCCCCATCGCCCTGCGCCAAACGCTCTCTGTCCCATGCCCCACGCCCAAAAAAAGCCCCCAGATTTCTCCGAGGGCCCAACGAGAGCATTGATAGGGATGGATCAATTTTTTTGGATTTATAATTTATAGAATAGCCAATAGATTGATGTTTTCTTTTTTTCTTCGGCAAAGCTCTTTTATCATTTCATTTTCTTTCATGCATACGGCCCAAGCGGGCCTGAGTTCGAATTGGGGCCCCGTACTAAATGTTTTGCGATCTCCTGCCCACGTTAGTCCGATTGATTCTCCTAAACGTGCTACCGTTGCATACAAAGGAGTGTTTGCTTTGTATGTATAGGTTCCATCTTCGCTTTCTTCATATATGCCAATGTTGAAATCTAGTCCGAAATCATGATTACAGCTGTTATCTTGTGGATCAGCTATTATTTTTCTCGCAGGGCGATGATCAATGGCATCGTCAGCAATAGTGGTCATTAATCGGATATGAATGCCTTCTTCTGCAGCCAACAGAATAAGCTCCTTTGCAAAAGGCACCACTTCTTTTGTCATGCTGCTTAAAATAATTTCATTATGGGGATCGCTACAATGTGCATTTTCTGTTCCATTATTTTCAACTACATGATTGTACAAGGCATCCCATGTTTTGGGCGATTCCCATCCATTTACCCTCGTATTAATTTTTTGTTGAATTGATTTAACCATTGATTGTATGTTTAAATCATATGGGATTGAGCCAAATAATTGATGATAAATAGCGATCCAAGTTTTAGAAGAGGCCACACCGTTTGCTTCAACTCCAACAACTTGTTGTATGGCTTTAATTTTGTCTGAACAGTCCATTGTTTTACAATTAGGGTTTTAATGCCAACACCTCCTAACCAAGACGGTGATGTTTAACAAGAGCTAATTGAGCACTTTTTTTATTCAGATTTTAGCGTGGTTTTGCCCGAAGAAAGAATCGGGTAATTTAACCCAGAGATCCAGGTAAAAATACGGGGTATGGGTTGGGAGTTTGGAGCTAAGAGTTTGGAGTGACCTTAATCCACAGTAATTTCGAGCAGGTTATGTTTCAGCGCATATAAAACCAATCCGGCTGTATTTCTGCTTGAGGTTTTGAGCAACAAATTATTGCGATGGCCTTCAACGGTACGGTGACTTAAAAATAACTTTTCGGCTATTTCCTGACTATTAAACTGTTTACAAATAAGCTGAAGCACTTCTTTTTCTCGGCCGGTTAAATTAACCTCATTATTTAGGGAAACCGGTTGGGCTTTTTTTATCAATCCTTTGCGCATAATTTCGAGCATCGGAAGGGTGAAATAAAAATCATTTTTAAACACTTCGCTGATGGCAATCTCTACCTCCTCTGGTTCAGCATTTTTAGCCAGATAACCATTTGCCCCTGCTTGGATAGTGGCCAGAATAAAATTATCGGCCTCATGGCTCGATAAAATAATTACCCGAATGGCCGAATACTGTTCTTTTAAAGTTTTTAGGGCCTCCAAACCATTCATCTCCGGCATCGAAAGGTCAAGCAAGATCACATGCGGTTTAGTGGCTGAAGAGGCACAACAGTCGAGGAGTTCTTTTCCATTTCCCGCTTCAAAAATAATCGACATGTTATCGAATGAATTAACAAGCGAAACCATTCCCTTTCTAAAGAGTTTTTGATCATCGGCAATGGCAATATTAATCATGAATAAAGTTTTTTGATGAGTTCAATGTATAAAAAAATGTTGTCAACCTTAGACATGATGCTGATTTTTTTTTAGATTTAAACAAAAAAATTAAAACCATGAAACCAATTAACGTTCCCAACATTCCCCTTCCTGCCGCAATAGAAAGGGTAACCCGTTTCAGACAAGAAATTATTCAGGAAATCCCAGGATTGCAAGCGCCAAGGGCTATTCTAATTCCGATTAATGACTTGATGGCAATTGTAGAAAAATATTCCTTTGTTGATGATAATGGAAACATTAGAAACACCTTAAAAGGAATACGTGCTTATTTTGCTATTAAAAGAGAAGAAGTTCCGAGTAGCGATAATGTAACCGCATTGATCGTAGCCGTTGACCTTAAAGGAAAAGACATTATCAATACAAATACAGACTTACTCGGGGAAGGTGATCCCTCTGAGATTTATGATTTCACAGTTCCTTGTCCGTCGGAATGTGATATAGAAAGTCCTTTATATGTGGGTCCTGAATGACACTAAAATTTATATATTATGGCATTATTGTTCCTTTAAGTATTCTATTTCCCATTTTTTTCGGAATATTAAATTGGAAAAAAGCTACACTAGGAGCTAGATTACTATTTATTTACTTAGTCATTTCCGGATTAATCAACTTATCTGGGATTATTTTAATTAAGCTTAAACATAATAACCTTCCACTATTACATTTATATACCATTGTAGAAGCAGTTTTCATTTTAAGCTATTTCAGAACCATATTTATAGATCCAATAGTAAAAAAAGCACTGCTGATCTCAACAGTGCTTTTTCCTATCTTATGTATTTTAAACTTCGTTTTTCTACAAAGCATCTATACTTTTAATACACATACAAGACCTTTAGAAGCCATCTTGATTACCTTTTTTTGCTTTTTATACCTTTACAAAAGCGAGTTTACAGAGAGTTGGCTCGAAAAATCTACAAATTGGTTTATTGCTGGAATATTAATTTATTTTCCAGCAGCTTGTATTATCTTCATTTTATCAAATTACCTCGTTTTTGTACAAGTAAACAAAGCCATGCTCTCACTGGTGTGGGTGGTGCATAGCACACTGGTTTTGATTATGTATTTATTATGGACAAAGGGTTTTAGTTTATTAAAAAATGAGCGATAACATATACCTACTTGTTTTTTACAGCATATTTGCCATTTTTTTATTGGTTACCTTTTTTCTGGTGCTCTACATCAGGAACCAAAATATGATCTGGAAACAACGGAGGTTATTCCAGGAAACCGAGATCGCCCAGCAAAAAGAATTACTTAATGCTGTAATCGAATCGCAGGAAATAGAACGAAAACGCATAGGGGAAGACCTGCATGATGAAATCGGCGGGACATTATCTGCCATAAAATTGATGCTTGGTTCGCTAAAAAAGCAAAACGAAACTGTTCAAGAGGTTATCGTTCCAGCAAAAGACCTTATCGACCAACTGATTTTGAATGTAAGAAGCGTTGCACATGATCTCTCCCCTCCCGGTTTAGCCATGTTCGGCCTTTTCCACGCTCTTGATAATTTTACAACATTGATAAGTGCTACCGGAGAAATTGAAATTATGTTGGCCCAAGGCGTGGGAGTTGCGGAAAAAAAATTACCTGAAAAAGAAGAATTGGCCCTGTTTAGAATAATCACGCAGTTAATTGCCAATACGTTAAAACATGCTGAAGCTACCAAAATTGAGGTTTTCTTTAAAATTACGGATGATCAATTAGAAATAGGCTACTTTGATAACGGAAAAGGATTTGACCAAACTATCCTTAAAGAAAGAAAAGGAATGGGTATGCAAAATATCACGAGTAGATTGCAAATGATAAATGCAACTTATAAAATAGAAACAAGCTTAAACAAGGGATTTAGGATGGATATTAGTGTGAAGTTAATTGGCTAATACCTCACGACTTTCCATATCAAAACTATTTCCCGGTTTTAAGATCAACCACCACCTTTCACCGTGTTTCTGGTTATCATAAATGGTTACTATACCTTTTCCAAAAATATGGAATTTGGATCCTTCAAAAACTAAACTGATATCATCATCCAAACCAATACCCAACAGATTTGGGAATCTGTCCAATACATTAACTAACTCGGTCTCTCTCTTTGCAGAGGTGAGATGTGGATTGATAGCGGTATTTTTCAAGTAACCAAAACCCGTATCGTGACCTTCGGCCATGAGAAGGGGTTTATCCGACCTGCCCCTTACAATGTAGGAACCTTGGATAATTGCTCCTGCAGAATTACCAGCAATGGTGCCACCTTTGATTAAAATGTTATCCAAGTATTTTTGGAATAATGTACCTAAAAATGCGTCGGCGTATCTACCTGCATTTCCGGGACCGAGCCAAACCGCATTTGCATCTTTAAGTGATTTTAGGTATGATGGCGAGTTTGCATTTTCTTTGGTTCTCGTATCTAGAACCGTAACTCTTTCTACTCCAAACGTCTTGGCCAGCTCCATTTCAAATTGATTTCTTTTTAAAATTGTACTATCGGTTTCTTGCAATGGAATATCATAAATAAATCCATTTTCTAATCTGATACTAGTTGATGCAGACGCTACAAATACAAAGTTTGCTTTAGTACCACCCGCAAATTCAACAAATTTAGCGATTGCTTCTTTGGGAAAATTAACTCCCCCACATAGGATTAAATGGCCCTTATATTTAGGGTCAAATCTACTTTGTGAAAAACTAGTTAACTCTAGAAACACTAATAAACAAAGTGATAGGAAAGATTTTTTAGACATGGTGCTAATCGTTCAATTAAGTTGTTAATGTTAAATTAAGAAACTCGTTACAAAAAGACATCTTTATTCAACAAATGTTGCATGTATATAGCGCAATGAAAACCTAAAGTCATTCAAACTATCTGTAATCTTGGCAAATAAGTTGCTTTTAAGCACACTATACCATAAATTTATAAAATCATAACTCTATCATTCTATGAAATTTGCAAGTACATTTTTAATTGCTTTGTTCTTTAGTATAAGCGCCTACACCCAACAACAGCAGTCGAGACCGAATATCATTTTTATCCTTACCGATGATCATAGAGCGGATGCTTTGGGAGTAGCTGGGAATAAGATTATTCAGACCCCAAATCTAGATCAACTTGCAAATAAAGGCAAATACTATAGAAATGCGTATGTTACTACCTCTATTTGTTGCGTAAGCAGAGCAAGTTTATTAACTGGGCAGTACGAATCCCGTCATCAGATCAACGATTTTAAAACAGATTTTAGTCCTCAAGCCCTCCAACAGACTTATCCCATTCTATTAAAAAAAGAAGGCTACAAAATAGGTTTTATAGGTAAATATGGGGTTGGCCTAAATCATCCTGTGGCAGAGTTCGACTATTGGTCGTGCTCAAAAAAAGAACAGCCGCCCTATACTTTCTTAGACAAACAGGGCAAACAAGTTCATAATACCGATAGTGTTGCCCATGATATTGAACTATTCCTTAATAAATTTGCCGGGAAAGCACCTTTTTGTTTGTCGGTTGGGTTTAAGGCCCCTCATGAATTGGATGGAAAACCACCCCAGTTTCCAACTCAAGAAAGATTTAACAGCTTATACCAAAACGTAACTATCCCTACTCCCGAAACAGCAAACCCTAAATATTGGAACTCTTTTCCTGATTTTTTTAGAACAGACCAGAATGTTGCTCGTGAAAGATGGATTCCCTTATTTTCTACCCCAGAACTCTATCAAAACACGGTTAAAAATTATTATCGGTTAATTACAGGAGTAGATGAAGCTGTAGGTAAAATGGTGGCCCAATTAAAGAAGTTGGGTATAGAAAAAAATACGATTATCATTTTTATGGGCGATAATGGCTTTTATCTTGGCGAGCATGGCCTAGAAGGAAAATGGTACGGTCACGAAGAATCGATTCGGGTTCCATTAATCGTATATGATCCACGCTTGCCCGCTGATAAAACCGGAAAGAAGATCGATGATATGGTGCTAAATATTGATATTGCTCCTACCATCCTTTCGTACGCAAATGCGGCAGTCCCTAAGACCATGCAGGGGAAAAGGCTAACTGACCCAACGGTTAGAAATGAATTTTTCTACGAACATACGTATGGTAAAAGTCCAAAAATCCCGAATGTTGAAGGAATTGTAACCAAAGATTTCAAGTACATGAAATTTATAGAGCACAATTACGAGGAGCTTTATAATATCAAAACAGATCCTAAAGAGAAGGTTAACCTGGCCAAAGACAAAAAATATGCGGCTAAATTAGCGGAGCTGAGAAAAGAATATGCGGCGCAGAAAAAAGCCGTAAAATGAACCACATAGGAACATAGAAGACATAGATTAGATTCATATTTCTATCCGCTGAAGGAGATATATGTGTACTATGTTTCTATGTGGTTAAAAATAGATAGAACTAAGGCTGAGAAAAGAGGATGCGGTGCAGAAAAAGGCCCTAAAATGAACCACATAGGAAAATAGAAGACATAGATTACATTCATATTTCTATCCGCTGAAGGAGATATATGTGTACTATGTTTCTATGTGGTTAAAAATAGATAGAACTAATGCTGAGAAAAGAGGATGCGGTGCAGAAAAAAGCCGTAAAATGAACCACATAGGAACATAGAAGACATAGATTAGATTCATATTTCAATCCGCTGAAGGAGATATATGTGTACTATGTTTCTATGTGGTTAAAAATAGATAGAACATAGAATATGGCATAGAATGAGGGAATTTCTCTTATATGCCCTTATATTTCTTATATGGTAAATTAACTCTGTTTCTATGTGGTTAAATGCAGCTAAAGTTCAGTATTTGAATATTCTTCTTCTAGCTTTAGTTTCTTATCCACTAAAAAAGGCGCATAGGGAAATAGCGATGCCAAGAAGATCAATAATGCTTTACCAAAAGTCCATTTCCTTTCTTGCCAAGCAAATATTAAGCACACTGCATATAAAATAAAGAGTAGACCGTGAACCCATCCCATGTACTTCACCGCTAAGGGTATATCCAACCAATATTTTAATGGCATTCCCACAACCAATAACAAAATGTAGGAAATACCTTCTGCTACTGCTACTTTTCTGAATATATGTAATGATGTCATAATTATTGATGTAAAATGGAATATGGAATATGGAATGTGTGTCTAAGCCCAACCATCTTCCATCTTACCTCTTCCATCTTACATTTTCTTAAGGCTTTCGTTTATCCTAGTTAAATATTTATTTCGATAATACAGGTCTTTAATCGATTTTAAGAGACTTTCTTGATCTGCGGCACTACTTGTATCATAACTAGCAGTTAATGCTTGTAGCTCGTCTATTAAGGATTTTTCTATTTGAGAAACTTCTTTACCTAGGGTAAGGAGTTTTTCTTCATCCTTATCAAACTCCAATTCCATTAAAGCTTCGTTAACATCCATCATCTCCATTAAGAAATCTTGGGGTAACGTATAGTTTTCGCCTTCCACTAGTTGTTCTTTTAACATAAGGATGTAGTGCAATCTTTTTTGGGGATCTTTTAAAACCTGGAATGCTTTATTGTTGAGAGTAGAAAGTTCTAAAACTTCTTCTTGTTTTTCTTCACTTTCGTTGATGTAAAAATCAGGATGATACTTTTTGCTCAGCTCGTAAAATTTTTGCTTTATCAAGTTTTGGTCCGGACTAAAGCTGATGGGCAAATCGTAAAGTTCGAAATAATTCATTTAAACGTAATTAATCTTATTAACGATTTTTGAGAGTTATATCCCGAATAGTTTTAAAATATCGCTACCAAAAGCGAAGACCATCAAACTCAATAAGATTACAAAACCTGCAATTTGTGCTCGTTCCATAAATTTATCGCTCAATGGCTTACCCTTAATCATTTCTATAATTAAGAAAACCACGTGTCCCCCATCTAAAGCAGGGATAGGCAATAAATTCATAAATGCTAAGGCAATAGAAATTAATCCAGTTAAGCCCCAGAATTTCTCCCATTCAAAAGTAGAGCCATAAGCTTGCGAAATTCCGATAGGGCTACTGATATTACGCGCATCTACTTTGCCAGTAATTATTTTCCAAATCCCTAATCCATTATCCTTAAAAGATGACCAAGCTTTAGTCGTTCCCACACCAAATGATTCGAAAAATGCATAATTCACATGTTGTTCGGGAAGTTCAACAGCGCTAAAGAAAATACCTAGGGTTCCATCTGGAGACACCTTTGGTAATAGCGTAAGGATTTGACCTTTACGATTTACATCTACAACAATTACTTTTTTCGACGATTTTGAGAGCTCGGTAGTAAATTCATCTCTAAAATGAATGGGTTTACCATTTACCGAGATCACCTTATCTCCAACTTTAAAGCCGGCATCAAAAGCGGGCGTTGGTAGTTTTTCCTCTTTTTTACCAAATAACCGCTTAATCCATGCAAAAATTCCTGTCTTAGGCTTATTAATTGTTGAGTCTTGTATAGATTCGATTTGCTTTAGAACAATACGTGGTGTTACAAAGTCTTTAATTCCATTCTTAGTGATGCTATTTAATATCGATTCTGGAACCTTAATATCGATTGCTTTCCCATCTCTAGAAATTGTTAATTTTGGACTACTTAACAGTACTTTTGCAGTAACCAGCTCTTCAAATTTGATAATCTTTTGACCATTAATAGCTAAAATCCTATCCCCTGTTTTTATCCCGATTTCTTTACCAACCTTGCCTGGACTTACGCCATTCACCAATTTATCATTAGGTGTATAGTTGTCTCCATAAACAAAAGTGAGCATCCAAAAAATAACTATACCCACAATAATGTTAACGATAATACCACCTAACATTACGATTAAGCGCTGCCAAGCTGGTTTAGCCCTAAATTCCCAAGGTTGTGGGGGTAAGGCCATTTGTTCGGTATCCATAGATTCGTCTATCATACCCGAGATTTTCACGTAGCCACCTAAGGGCAACCATCCTACTCCATATTCTGTATCTCCAACTTTGAAACTAAAAAGTTTAAATCCCCAAGCATCAAAGAAAAGATAAAATTTTTCAACTTTTATTCCGAAAGCACGTGCTGCTAAAAAGTGTCCTAACTCATGTAAAATAACCAGTATCGATAATCCCAGCAAAAGCTGGCCCGCCATAATCAGTCCGTTCATATAGTATGTAGTCTATTAATTCTTTTAGATGTTATAAAATTTGTTTTGTTACTTTTTCGTGTGCAAATATACGTGTATGCTTGTCGGTTTCTAAATAATTATTTAGCGTAGGTTGTGCAATAAATGGAATCATCTCCATACACTCCTCAATTACATCACTCATCTCCATGAAACCAATCCGGTCCTTTAAAAAAGCGTCAACTACTATTTCATTTGCTGCGTTAATTATACAGGGCATATTACCTCCTTTTTGCATTGCTTTAAAGGCAAGATCAAGGTTGCGGAAAGTACTTGTATCAGCTTTGGCAAATGTTAGTTCGGGATAGTTTAAAAAATTAAATCTTTCGAAATTGCTTTTTATGCGCTGCGGATAAGCTAATGCATAATGTATCGGCAGTTTCATATCAGGCAGTCCCATTTGTGCCTTGATAGACCCGTCTGTAAATTGTACCATAGAGTGGATGATAGATTGTGGATGCACAACCACGTCAATCTGATCACTTTCTAATCCGAAAAGCCATTTCGCTTCAATTGCTTCTAGGCCCTTATTCATTAACGATGCAGAATCTATCGTGATTTTAGCTCCCATCACCCAGTTGGGATGTTTTAAGGCTTCATTTTTGGTAACCTTTGCTAAAAATGAGTTGTCCTTACCGCGAAATGGTCCTCCAGATGCAGTTAAAAAGATTTTTTCAATTGCATTTTCTTCTTCGCCTACCAAACATTGGAAGATAGCTGAATGCTCAGAATCAACGGGGATAATTTTTACACCGTTTACCTTGGCCAATTGCATCACCAATTCGCCCGCCACCACTAATGTTTCTTTATTGGCAAGGCCGATGTCTTTTTTAGCTTCAATAGCCGCGATAGTGGGCTTTAAACCAACCGAACCCATAATTGCCGTCAGTACAAATTGTGTTTGCGGCAATTGCACCGCAGCAATCAAAGCCTCTTCACCACATAAAACATGGATGCCTGGAAGGGCCTGCTTTACTTTTTGATAATGATCTTCACAGGTAATTATTACCAATTCTGGCTTAAACTCCAAAGCCTGCGCAATTAAAAGCGCTGCATTATTCTGGGCTGTTAAAACATCAATTTTATATAAATTGGGATTAGCCCGCACCACTTCTAGAGCTTGCGTACCAATTGATCCTGTTGAGCCAAGTATGGAGATGTGTTTCAATATATAATTTGTTAATGGGCTAATTAGCTAATTAGCTAATAATGTATTTTTGAAGCCTTTCGGCTATCTTCCTATCATTACTCAATCGTGGTACTTTATTTTGCCCGCCTAATTTGCCTTCGGCTTTCATGTAATTTACAAAAGCATCTTTTTGGAGTGGACGAATAATTAATTGCTGCAATATCTTTCCTTCAATAAGGTCAAAATAGTAAATATTCTTTTGTTGTAAGGCTAAATCTACTTTTTTACTAAAATCTGTTAAATTGTTTGGTGCCTTTACAAACTCCACAAACCATTCGTGATAGGGAAGCTCGTTTTGTTGCGGATTAACTTGGGGAGCTACTGTAAACTCAGTAATCTCAACTCCTTCGGCATTTGCCACACTTAACATCGCCTGCTCTACCTCCTCACCTATAACATGCTCGCCAAATGCAGAAATAAAATGTTTGATGCGGCCTGTTACGAAAATCTTATAGGGGTTTTTAGAAACAAATTTAACTGTATCTCCAATGCTATATCCCCACAAACCGGCGTTCGTATTTAAAATTAAGGCATAATTTTTATCCAATTCTACTTCGGCCAAGCTTAAACGTGTGGGGTTATCGTTATAGTATTCGTCTGCCGGAATAAACTCGTAAAAGATCCCTGCTTTAACCAAGAGTAATAAACTTTTATCAGATTGAGAATCCTGGTAGGCAATAAATCCTTCAGATGCTGGATAGGTTTCGACGGCATCGATCTTTTTACCTATGCTGGCCTCAATTTTAGCTCTGTAAGGTTCGTAATTTACCCCGCCATATACGAATAGACTAAAATTCTTGAAAATTTCCTTGATTTTTTTCCCATTCGCTTTTTCGCTCAACTTATCAAAATACATTTGAACCCAAGGTGGGATACCCGAAATAAGGGTCATATCTTCAGTTAGTGTTTCCTCAACAATGGCATCTACTTTTTCTTCCCAATCTTCGATACAGTTGGTTTGGTAAGAGGGTAATCTATTTTTTTGGAGATAAGCGGGTACAAGATGGGCCACAATTCCCGATAGGCGACCTACATTTATCCCATTCTTTTTGGTCAACACTGGGCTACCTTGCAAAAAAATCATCTTTCCATTTACAAAATCGCTATTTCCTGTTTCATGAATATAGGTTAAAAGCGCATTTCGAGCAGCCTTAATATGTTCGGGCATCGATTCTTTAGAGATGGGGATGTATTTTACCCCAGAGGTAGTGCCCGATGTTTTGGCAAAATACTGGGGCTTTCCTTTCCATAACACATCCTCCTCTCCTGCTACAACACGATCTATATAAGGTCTTAATCCTTCGTAATCGCGAATAGGAACGTTTGCCTTAAAATCTTCATAATTTTTTATGGATGTGAAATGGTGGTCCTTTCCAAATGCGGTTGCCCTAGCTTCTTTTAAAAGCGATTGAAAAACATTCTCTTGTGCTTTTAATGGTTGCTTTTTCCATTTGTTAATCCCACTTATTACCCAAGCCGCAAAGGGTTTACTTAAAGCTGATTTTAGACCCATACCAATTAGCTAATAAAAAGAATGTGATAATTTGATGATGAGGTTAAACTATATTATGGATAATATCGGGGTGCTCTTCTCCTTTATAATCATTCATGATTTTACGATAGGCAACAGCAAAGAATGCCGTTGAAAAAGGTACGATTACAAACGAACTAAAGATGACAACAATTAATGATACATATTGGTTGATATCATAATCAAATAAATAATTAACCAATCTGAAACACATCAGTACCACAATATAGAAGAATGCAAAAACTGCTGCCTGTACCAGTACTAATCCCGCTAGAATAAATAAAAGTTTTACAAAATTGCCTTTAGTAGTAGCTAGGCTTAATTTTATCGATTCGAAGGGTGGGGAATGCTTATCAATTATAAAAAACGGAAAGAAAATAATTCTGATAAAGATAAAAAAGATGCTGAGCATAGCTATAGCCACGGCTATATTCACTATTAATTTTCCGGCTTCCGTAAAATTATTGATCAGGCCCTGACTAACAGCTAGATTTAACAGCCAATCCAATAGATAAAGGATCGGCATTAAAAAAATGGCGATCACAAATATGCTTATCCCAAAATATACGGTACCTACTAAAAATCGGGTTACCTCTACCCTGGTAGGCAAAGTTTCTATAATCTTTACTTCTTCAAGTTCGTGGTCTAATAAATGAAAAATATATTTAATCAAACACAGCTCAACAATACAGTAACTGATGATAAAAGTAATAAGCATAATTACCCTAATACCAATATTAAGCTCCTCCATAAAAAAGGCCATAAATGTTGATGTCGAAGCGGTTATGAATATGAGAAAGCACAAGGTTGCAATTGAAAAATAATTATCACGTGTTACTTTCCATGCCTGCACAATTACGTCTTTCATAGCGAAAGTACTCTCCTTCAAATAGTTGATCATGATCGCTTAAATATTATTCTTTTAATAAAATCTTGTATAAAACCCAAACCGTATGCTGTTAATTGAATAAATGAGGCTATAACACTCAAAAATGCAATTTTTATTGATTTGTTAACCTGCCATGCATGAAAAAATATCAACACAAAGAAACTCAGGAAAATAAAGTTACAAATATACGCCAAAGGCGGATAAAACACATTACATAAGAGCATAAAGCCCAGACCTAGAGTAAATAGTGCCGGAAAAAAATGTACAGCCTTTAGCTGGGAGGGAAAATGTGTGTAAATATTGATACGTGCTCTACCAAAAAAATGCAACTGTTTATAGAATTGAGAAAAACTGGTGCGTCTTTTATGGTAAACTTTAGCGTCTGGAATCAGTCCTATTTTAAACCCATTTTCGTGGATTCGAATACTATATTCAATATCTTCTCCCAATCGGGTTAAAATAAAACCGCCTACTTTTTCCCAAACTTCGCGAGATACACCCATATTAAAGCTCCGAGGATGGAACTGGCCAATGTGTTTTTTATTGCCACGAATGCCACCAGTTGTAAAAGGAGAAGTCATGGCATAGCTGATTGCCTTTTGCACCGGACTAAATGATTCATGCGCTGCATCAGGCCCTCCATACGCATCCAACTCGTGCTCAAAAAGATAATCTTTTACTATTTCGAGATAATCTGATGGGATTAAACAATCTGAATCAAAGATCACGAAGTAATCGCCTTTGGCATGTTCGAAACCAAAATTCCTAGAAAAACCTTGACCAGAATTAGGCTTAAAAAAATAGCTTACATCTAGCTTATTTGCGTATGAAGCTACAATTGATTTAGCATCATTTACAGAACCATCCTCTATTACCAAAACCTCAAACTGGGTATAAGTTTGTTTGGTTAGGGAATGCAAAAGCTCATCAATTTCTTGCGGGCGATTGTAGAGTGGGATAATGATGGAGAAAAACATGGTATGAGATGTAAAATGGTAGATGGAAGATGGAAGGATACATTTTCCCTCTTACCTCTTCCATCTTACATTATATTTCCTTTTCTATTAAATATTGATTTCTTTCTGGCGCGTTTCTACCCACTAATTCGGCGATAAATCCTGCCAAGAACATTTGAGAGCCTACTATTATAGCTACTAATGCCAAATAAAAGAGCGGCTGGTCAGTCGAATCCCGGTAAGGGAGGTGATTCCAGATTAGAATTTTCTTTTCGACCATGATGTATAAGGCCATGATTATACCTAACAAAAAACTGAGCACCCCCAGCAATCCGAAGAAGTGCATTGGGCGTTTGCCAAATTTGCCGACAAAGAAAATAGATAACAAATCGAGGAGTCCATTTATAAAACGACTCATCCCAAATTTGGTTACGCCGTATTTACGAGCTCGATGTTCTACAATTTGTTCGCCAATCTTGGTAAAACCAGCCCATTTTGCTATAACCGGAATGTAACGGTGCATTTCGCCGTACACTTCAATATTTTTAACTACTTCTTTACGGTATGCTTTTAACCCACAATTGAAATCGTGGAGATTATGAATTCCAGACATCTTTCTGGTGGCCGCATTATAAATTTTGGTGGGAATGGTCTTACTCAAGGGATCATATCGCTTTGCTTTCCAACCAGAAACCAGATCAAAATTTTCTTCAGTAATACGCCTGTACAATTCTGGGATCTCATCCGGGCTATCTTGCAGATCAGCATCCATTGTAATTACTACCTCACCTTGGACAGCTTCAAAAGCTACATTTAAGGCCGCCGATTTACCATAATTTCTCCTAAATTTTATCGCTCTGATGCTGGGGTAAGTTTCCTTGAGCTCGGAAATAACAGTCCAAGACCTATCATTACTGCCGTCGTCAATAAATAATGCTTCGTACGAGAAATTATGTTCTCGCATTACCTGGTCTATCCAAGCAATTAACTCTGGCAATGATTCTTCTTCGTTATATAAAGGTACTACTACTGATATATCCATTTTGTATTGCGTATAGCGTATTGCGTATTGAGACATGATGCCTAGCTAGATACGCTTTAAAAAACAAAGTGCAAATTTCATCAAATTATATGATAAAACCTGCACGGATATTTATCTTCGATAAAATTAATGTTTAAGATCTTTGGCTTGTTAACTTCGCAAGTTTAAAAAACTTGCGAAGTTTGTTTAAGAAGTTTTATTTTGATTATACCTGATCGCCTTCTACATAAAGTGGTCTATTTTTTTTGAAAATAGCTGCAAAGATCAAGGCGAATATAAAATAAAATATAGCTACAATACCAAAACTCATCACTGCCTGTCCAAATGTTGGATTGAATTGTTTATCCATACTTTTGGATGTTTCCTCCATAGCCTTTGCAATATCCTCATCTCCCATTCCAAGAGATTTAAGCATCGATTCGGTTTTAGTCATGGATAATTCTTTCATTTTAACAGGATAGGTCGTGTCGATAAATTTCCCGAAAAGAATGGTAAAGACAAAAACGATTAAACCTGAGAATATAAACATGACAAAAATATTCCAAAGCGCTTCGCCAAAACTCCAATAGCCTCCAGCCTTTTTTCGCATATCCATACAGAAAAATATGGCAAGCGCTAGTCCGATGGCGAATGATATTCCAGTTGAAATGTACCCCCCCATTAAATCGGGAACCACATACCAGGTAACTAAAAATATTACAATACTAATTACACCCCAAATTGCTCCGTTTTTTAAAGCTTCGGTTTTTAAATTTACTGCTGAAGTTGTTGTTGTTTCCATTTTAATTTAGTTTTTGGTTTATCTGTTTTTATTAAAGTTAGTAATTAAAGTATACACAGCAACATCAAAACTTTTATTGTTGCTATACTTAATTAAGTCTTGTTGTACCGCTTCACTTGTAGTAGGCTGTAAAAAGAAGGTCATAAAGGGAACAAAAAGCTCCTCCATTTCTTCGCTTAGTTCTAATAGATCAGCATTGCTACAAATATCTTCGACACTACTTTCGGCCAATTGTTGATTACTGATCAAATCTTCATAGATATGGAACTCATCCTGAAACTCATCCTCCTCTACCAATAAAAACTCTTTTAAAAAGTCTTCTAATCCGGGTTTAATTTCTTCGTCGTGACACTCATTGATATACAAAAGTAAGTTTAGGAGCTCGGTACCCCGATCAATGGTTTCTTCTTCAATACTTTCCCATTCTTTCGACTCCAAATAATCCTCTTCTAATTTCTTCACATCGCTTGTAAAAAAGTTGATCATTAACAGATCGAAATAAACTTCCTTTAGTTCATCAAAATTGGGATGCTCATCGAAAACTTCATCAAACTCCTCCACTTTTTCCAAAAAGTTCATATCCTTTCCAAAAACCTCTACTAATCTTTGTTCAATTGCTATCGAATCAACTTTGTTGGCTGCTGCATATTGATCCAATGATGCAATCAGCGCTTGTTCTACACTACTATTCATTTTATTTCTTTATTTTCTTTATGGTAAAGGAGTCTTTTTTGAAACCTTGTTCTATGAACTATTGGTTAAATGTTTGAATTGGTTAATTGTTTAAACTGTTAATTGGAGAGTTCAAATTGTTGAAATTGATTGTTATTACACACTAATTCGATTTTTCCCTTTAATATTTTACCTAATAATGGAGAATTACTAGATTTTGAAGCGTTATTAGAATTGCTATAAAGCCATTCTTTGGTAGGATGATAAACCGTAAAGTTTGCTTGCTCGCCCACTTTGAGAGTAGGAACTAACAAGTTTAGCAGCTTCCTTGGATTTATTGCGAGTTTCTCTGCAATTAAACCTGCATCCAACCCTCCCTCTAACACCAAAGGCAATACGGTTTGCAGCGCGATAATACCGAAAGATGCAATCTCAAACTCGACATCCTTAAATTCTATTTCGTGTGGTCGGTGCTGTGAAGAAATGGCGTCAATGGTGCCATCCTTTAAACCAGCAATTAGTGCCTTTTGATCTGCTTTACTGCGCAACGGCGGTTTAACTTTATAATTGCTATCGAAGTCATTTAATAGCTCTTCCGTAAACACCAATTGATGAGCAGCTACATCACAGGTAATTTTAATCCCATCTTTTTTAGCTTTTTTAATCAGTGCTACGGATCCCGCGGTAGAGATGTTGGCTATATGTATAGGAGCATTATGGTAGGTTGACAAGAAAATATCCCTTGAAATCTGCATTTCTTCGGCCAGTGCCGGAATACCTTTCATACCTAGCAGCACGTTATTTTTACTCTCGTTTACTTGGGCTTTTCCAGCAATTGCCTTGTTTTCGGGATATAAGATCAAGAGCCCATTAAAGCCTAAGCAATACTGAAGTGCCCTATTCACAAATCCATCATCGGCTAGGGCCCTACTCCCATCAGAAAAAGCAATAGCTCCTGCATTTTTCATGTCGAAAAGCTCTGCTAATTCCTTTCCTTCTAAATCTTTACTAATGGCTCCAATGGGATGGACATCAACCAGATTATTTTTAGCCTTATTTAGAATATAGGCTATTTCGCCTTTCGATTGTACAATCGGCTGGGTAATGGGCAATACCGCCAATCCGGTAAAACCCCCTGCCTTTGCAGCCGCGGTACCTGATTTAATATCTTCTTTGGTTTCTAAGCCAGGATCACCAATCATACAATTTAGATCGAAAAAACCAGGCGAGATTATAGACCCTTTGTATTCGAAAACGGTTTCGTTTTTAGTAGGATCTAATTTCTTTGCTATAGCTATAATCTTACCCTGTTCAACACGTATATCGCAGGTTTTCTGGTTAAACTCGCTATTTGGATCAGCGACGGTAATTCCCTTTACTAAGAGGTTCATGGATTTATAGGTTGAATATTAAAAAAACGGACCAAAACAATTTCAATGGCTAGAAAAACTATGCTCAAAATTAGACAAAGTTTCCATAACTCTATTCCGATATTCTTTCCAGCAATGCCTGAAGCAATGTGATCAGAATGTGGGTCTAAAAATGCCACCTGCTGTTTGCCAAATAATTTCTTGAGGTCCTTTTGAGCGGTATAATGCATATCTGATTCTAGTCTATTGTCGTTAAACGCAACAACGGCAAGGGTAGAATCGCCCTTTTTAACATCATAAAAACCAGCTCTTTTTACCTGATCGGCAATATATAACAGCGTTTTTCCATTTACTTGGCGAACAGCAGGTATAATTTCAAAGTTATCCGCCACTAATTTTAACGATTGATTTGCACCTAATTCTACTTTTTGGCTTTCCAAAACATTATCTTTCATTGCCGTATAGTATATAGGCTGTTCTTTGGCACTTGCAAAGGCTATTTTATACATCAAGGGAACAAATATTGGATGTTTAGCCAAATTACTATCCTCATTTGCCAAGCCCGTAGCCGAGAGATAGATTTGTCCGTTGCCCATAGAAAAACGGGCAAAGAACAATCGATTTGCTGGCAACTGCAATAAATTTTCTTTGCTGCTAGTATTGTTCTCATTAAAAGTAAAATACCGATTTACCTGTGGCAGATCAATGTTTTGGGGAAAGGTTTCGAAAACATCCTTAAATAATGGATGTTTAAGTTCCATTCGGCTAACTTTTGTGGGGTTTATATTTAGTTCGGCAACTGCCGGAAGATGGATTGCCGTTAAAAATTGAGTATAAACTGCGGGGCTCGTATCCAAATCGGGGAACACCACAACGGCACCACCATTGGCAACGTAAGATTTAAGTTCTTGCGCCAAGCCGCTTGATGGATTGGTTAGTCCATTAAGAACGATTACGCTAAACCGGGATAAGGCAGCATAATTGATATTTGATTCGGGCATTTCGGTAAGCTTAAAATAAGGATCGGCGGTAAATAATGCCCTAATGTATTTGCCTGCCCGAAATCCATTGATGCTTAGAACCTGTTGATCGGCACTTACTTTAAAGCTGAAATTGAGTTCATCATCAAAAGTTAGCGGAAAGTCTTTGATGCTAACCACCCCTTTCCGCCAACCATTTTTTAGGCCGCTATAAGAAATGGTATCACTTTTCGTTTTGCCAGCTTCGACGTTTAAACTGCTTATGGCCTTTTGCTGTTTATCTATGGTTAATTTTACGGGAATGTTCTTTGCATCTTCTTCACCATAATTACGCAATTGAACTACCAATTTTTCGGTAGCATTGGCTAAATGAACCGGAGATAACAGCCACACACTATCTACAGCAATATTTGGAAGATGGTTTGCATTTAATTTAACCAAAGATATAGTGGTATTAGGCTCTGTTCTAATAGGCTGATCTCCTGCAAAACCTTGTTGAAAATCTGAAATGATATAAGTAAACCGATTGTTTGCACCCGTAAAAACGCTCTGTTGTCTGTTAATTACTTGTTGCAATAAGCGGGTAGCCGCCGAAATTTTAACCTCATCCACTGCCTGCACCAGTTCATCGGCATTAAGCAATCGCTGATGCTTCCCCTCAAAATCATTGGTCAACAATTGAAAACGATCATTAAGTTTAAAGGCTTTCACCACTTCCTTGGCTTTGCGCTTCGCTTCATCCAGTAGGCTACCTTCTTTATTTACAGCTTCCATGCTATAAGAATTATCGATGTAGATACTAACCGTATTGCCTTTATTCTGGTCAATTTTACTTGTAGAAGGCAAATAGGGACGGGCAAATGCGAAAACCAAAAATATGAGGGCTAAGATTCTACTGAATAGAACGAGCAGGTTCTTCAGTTTTTCGCGAGAAGAATTCTGTTCTTTTATTTCTTTAAGAAAAGCAACATTGCTGAAATAAATCTTTTTAAATTTCCGGAAATTAAATAAATGGATGATGACCGGAATAGCGACCGTTAAAAGTGCAAAAAGAAAGCCCGGATAAAGGAAATTCATTAAAAATCAAAGATAGAAAAAATTAGCTAATTAGCTAATTAGTAAATAAGCTAATTAGCGGCAAGTTCTCTCTCGAGGTATTCTTCCAATAACTTCTCATCGTCCACTGCTTTTACCAATATTCCTTTTTTATTGATTATAAAATGAGTGGGGTAAACTTGCACATTCAGTTCATTTTCCATGTACTTTTTCTGATTTGGAATAGTTACATAATCAAACTTAGTAGTAGCTAAGAATTGTTTTAGGGGGTCTTTTTGATCAATCGTAAGACTGATGTAAAGTATGTCATCTCGATCCTTATATCGAGCTATAAGTTCATTTAATGCTGGCATTTCTTCTACACAGACCTGGCAAGTGATAAACCAGCATTTAAACAGTACAATTTTTCCCTTGGTACTTTCTGATGAATAGTATTTTCCATTTAGATCTTGGAAACTAAAGTGAGGGATTTTTTTCCCTTCCATTTGATAATAAACCATTTCTTTATTTGCATAGTTACTTAATGTTAATCCAATATCCTTAGGTGTTCCTTTGGGGATGAGAGCCAATTTAAAGTTCATCTCATCTTTACCATATACAACAAGCGGGAAATACTTGCCTGAATTTATCTTTTTTAGAAAAATACCCCGATCAATAGATTTTCCGTTTTCGTCTAGTGCTGCGAGCGGCTGACTTAGCTGTGCATATTTGGTATAATAATTCCAAAACACAGGAAAGCTTTTGGTTATGTCAACCAGTTTCATTACAGGAGTTCCAGTTAATTTATTTACTTGTTTTAAATTCTTAACTATAGGAGTACCCACTGATTTTTCTGCGCGCCGATTACAGGATTGGCCCATGGCAAATGTTACCAAATAACAAAGAAACAGGTATTTTTTCATTTTATTTAAGATTAATAAGGCAAGATAAATATTATCAACTAATAATTTAAGAGGATTTTAAGCCCTTTTTAAGGGGTGTAATTATGCGCTATACTCCTTTTGGGAATATATACTTAATATGCTATGTAAAGTATTGATTTACAGCACTTTACTTGTGTCATGGAAGCGTAATAAACAATTGTAAATTAGTATGGTTTGTAACTTTTTAGTATATTTGAATAGTAAATCATACTTAAACAAACAACTATTTGATAATACTCATACTTAAGATTATTGTGAACGAGATACCGAAAAAAACTATGAGAAAATACATTTTAGGACTAACAGGATTAGCATTTACTGCTTTAAGTTTAACATTTTTAAGTTGGAAACCAACTGAAGTAAACGTCCAAGCCCCAGAGAATCTTACTGTAAGTACCGATAGCCTTTACATTAACTATGTAAACTCGCTATACAGTGCAGCGCATTTAAAAGAAGCGGGATTAAGTTTTCGAGTATTTGAAAAAGCCGTTACAGGTTTTTATAACTTGAAGAAATCAGGCCACCTTTCTGAGAAATCAATTCTAACCATCGCTGATTTTGATCAGGCAAGCACTAAAAAGCGTTTATACATTATCGATCTTAACAAAAAGGAGATCTTATTAAATACCTGGGTTGCCCACGGACAACGTAGTGGAGATGATGAAGCGGTTAATTTTTCTAACAAAAATGACTCATTTACCAGTAGTTTAGGCTTTTACGTAACTGGTGAAGTATACAGTGGCGTACACGGTAGATCATTGAAACTAGATGGAATGGATTTTGGGTTCAACAATAATGCCCGCAGTCGCTCTATAGTTGTACATGGCGCGCCTTATGTAAGCTCAGGAACGATTAATGCTCTTGGCCGCTTAGGAAGAAGCCAAGGTTGCCCAGCCGTTGCGCCAGAAGTTGCAAACTTGGTAATTAACACCATAGGTGATAAAACAGTGTTGTTCATCAACAAAAGTACAGAACAGTATACATCAAAGTATTTAGACGAATCTTTAGCAGCAGGTTTTGCTGTTGACACTGCTTCTGCTTCAGAATAGAAAATTAATTTAGCGGGAAGTAATTAATCCCAATCGTCATCCGAATTTAACCACATAGAAACATAGTTAAGAAGCCTTATCTATGTTTTTATGTGGTTTTTATTATTAATAGATATTGCTTGAATTAACTACATAGCAATATAGTTAGTATGCTTTGGTTATGTAAGCTATATGCTAGTTGAACGATGCGTCTATGTGGTTTTAAATGATACGGCTGTTGCATCTGAAATAGAAATAACCACATAGGAACATAGCTCACATAGTTATGATGCCTTAGCTAAGTGTATATGTGGCTTAGATCTGCTTTAACTAACCACATTGAAACATAATTATATGCTTGGGCTATGTGCTATGAGAACTATGTCTCTATATAGTTTTATAAAATGATACGGCTGTTGCATCTGAATAGAAATAACCACATAGGAACATAGTTCACATAGTTTAAGATGCCTCAGCTACGTGTCTATTTGGCTAAGATCTGCTGGAATAAGCACATGAAACATAGTTAATATGCGTTGGCTATGTAAGCTATATGCTATGTGAACTATGTTTCTATGTGGTTTAATATTATGAGATAGCTATGGCTTTTTCTAAATAGGTGTACAACACAATATCCAACCCATAAACATCTTTCCGGTATTGCAATTTCCCTGCCTCGTCTGCCCAACAGGTAAAATACACCAAATAAACAGGAACCTTCTTAGGCAAACCAATATCTGTAGCTACAGGATCTTTGCTTTCCATTCCTTCTTTTATCTGATCAAATTTTGCGCCTCTGCCAAATAGCGCTTCAGCTAATTCCAATGGCCTTTCTACCCGCACGCAACCATGGCTTACTGCTCGCATGCTTCTGTTAAAGGCCGCTTTTGCGGGTGTATCGTGTAGATATACACTACTTTCATTATTAAATAAAAATTTAATCTTACCCAACGAATTATCGTCGCCAGGGCGCTGTTTAAAAGTATAGGTCTTACCTACAGATGCGCTACTCCAATCTATTGTTTCAGGGTCTTCTACTAATTTTCCGTCTAAAAAAACATCAATATTATTACTGGATAGGTAATAAGGATCTTTCGCAGCCAATTTACTAATTTCATTGGTTGCAATGCTTTCTGGGATGTTCCAAATCGGATTAACCTGAACGCTATGAATGATGCTTTTAAGTTGAGGTGTTTCTCTATTAAATGGTCTATCTTTCTTAAGGTCGTTCTCATCGTATTCCCTTAAACGATCAGCATTATCTTTATTTCTTCCCTCTCCTACACATACTTTCATATTTAAGACGGATTTTCCATTCTCTATAACGTCTAAGTTAAAATCGGGGATATTAACCCAAACATATTTTTCCTCAGTTGGTAGATTCTTCCAACGCAAGCGTTCAAGATTTACCTTTAAAATCCTTTCCGTTTCTTCAGGGGTGGAGCCTGGTATTTGAACATGAGCTTTTAGCGCCTCTTGTAAGGCCAAATATTGTTTATTTTTTGGTTGGATACTGTCTAAAAACTGTTTGATATCCTTGGTATTAAAAGCGGCTAAAAAACTTGCGCTATCTGGTCTCTTGGTGGCGGTGTAATATTGGGCAAATATTTTTCGTGGACTAACCACCCCAAACTGGATATCATCACTGTAGCTACTAAAGGCATTTGCTGAGGTAAGCTCCAGATCAACTAACAGCTGATAGGCCTCGTTTACATTTTTTATAGCTTTCTTATCGTAGATTTTAGCCGTTAGTTCATTTAATTTGGCTACATCAAACATTTTAGGGTCTAAACCATGCTCGCCAGCATTATTTAAAATCGCAATAGCATCTTTAAGCTTTTTCTTGGGCAAATTCTTCATCAGCATCACAGGCTCAAAGTCATTTGCCTCATAAAATGCTGCTAAAAATTTGGGATTTTTAAATTGGCTTTTCCTTTGCTCGAAAGTGCTTTTAAATTTTTCGACAAACAGCTCGGTTTCAATATCCTTGAAAACCTTGTTTCTTGTTTCCTTAAAAATGATTTGTCCGATATCAGAATGGCTTTTCTTACAGGATTGCGTTAAGCATAGCATAATAAATGCAGCTAACAGTATTGGGAGCCTTTGCGTTCGTAGTTTTAATTTCATAGTAGCTTAATGTTTTTTAAACTCATATTGTTTGAAAAAAATCAAATTTATTACGCAGCAAATGCTAATCTCCCAAAAATGACCATTTAGGCAATTTTAATCTTCTATATCATCTTCTAAATTAGGATCTACACAGTTGAAGTGCATCATCATCTCCGGCATACCTAAATCGTCTACTTGGAACTTAAAGAGTTTTTCGGTGATAAAAATATACTTATCCCTCGGGGTCTCATTTTTTGAGAAGGTAGTGAATATGCCATTTTTCGTAAATAAATTCTCCAACTCCAACTGCGCTATTTCAATTGCTGCATCATCAAGCTCACTTGCTTTCGCTAACGTTGGTTGTCCTAATTTATCAAACAGACTAATAGTTTCGCCATTAGCAAAAGCATGTTCTATGTTGATAATGTTTTTAAGGAAAAAATTTTCGATCTCGGGAGGAAGATCATTCACAGAGATATGCGAGGAACCAAATTCCGCTTGTATTTTCAATTTCAATAATTCATTTTCGAATGGAAGATCTCCTGAATTAGTGGTGCTAAAGTTTTGTGGGTTTTTATCGTTTTTCATCTTGTAAATTAATTAGCTTCATCACAAGATAGAGCGCCCCCATCAAACTTCAATTTTATTTTTTCAAACAGATTGAATTAGTTAATATTTTGTTATAAACTGATAATTAATTACTTACAAATAAAAATGAAGAATAATTTAGAGGTATTTTTTCATCGCTTCCCATAGGGTGCTATCATAATCATATACATCTGGTCTGACTTGTAGTTGACCATTCTCCGCCCATGCGGTATAATAGACTATAACTACTGCAACATTTTTTCTGGTTGCAAACCAAGAAGGCTTGAGCTGAAATGCGCGTAGCGTATCTGCTTTTTTAGCGAGTATCCTTTGGTATTGGGCGTTGCGACTGGTGTCAATGGGAGGGAGATTAACTTCCATCCTTAACTGATCGTATTGATATTTATCTCTTACCATCAGCTCTGCGAAGGCCAGGGGGTTTTCTATTCTAACACAACCATGGCTTATCGCTCTGTTTGATAATTTAAAGCCATTTTTATTATTAGTATCATGCAGGTAGATGCTAGAACTGTTGTCGAATATAAATTTGAATTTTCCAAGTGCGTTTCCCTCGCCCGAGCCCTGTTTAAACTGAAAGGGTAATTTCTCTCTGGGGTATCTACTCCATCTAATTGTATCGGGATCGCTAACCAGCTTTTCTTTATAATACACTTTAATGTTGTTGTTCGACAAGTAATAGGGATCTTTAACTACCTGATAATAAATTTCGCTCTTAGCAATACTTACCGGTATATTCCAAATGGGATTTACCTGGATAGAGTTAAAAATGCTTACTAATTGGGGTGTTTCATGATTTCTTGGTTTATCATCTAACTTACCCGATTTTAAAAAGGTTTTCATTTTATCGAGGTAACCTTCTTCACGTTTACCACCAACACAAACATTCATATGAGCCAATGTATCCTGTTTTCTGAACCATGTTAAAGAAAAATCAGGAATATTTACGACCACCGTTTCATCCATTTTTATGGGCAATTGCCAGCGCATCCGCTCCATATTTATTTTTATAAGTTTAATTGTGGGATCATTCTCGGTGGCCAATTTATTTCTATAATAAGCCAATAATTTTTTCATCTCCCGATAATTCGTATTGGTTTGCTGGGCATTTCTTAGCACCTTAATTAAACTTTCGCTATTGAGCATGGAATCTAACTTTGCACTATCCGGATGTTTGAGGTTAATGTAGAAACGGTTATTAAATTTCCGGGGATTAACTGTCCCAAATTTCATAAAAGTACTGTACTTGAGTAATGCATCCGCTGTTTTAATCTCTAAACCCGCAATAACGGGATAAACTTCATCAATGGTCTTAAAACGATTGGCGTTTAACGTATCCAGCAGTGCTGATATTTCCTTTAAGTTAAAAATAGCGGGATTAAATCCTTCTTCTCTGCTTCTAACGATGAAGTTCTTTAAACTGTCTAGTTCACCATTGCTATAAAAATGGGTAACCAGCACCGGATTACTTTGGTTGGCGCCATAAAAAGCAGTTATTACCTTCTTGTTTGAAAGATCTTTTAGCGAAGCGACCAGTAATTTATTGAAAATTGGATTATAAACTGCAGTGTCAAATTTTTTATAAAGTTTATTATCGAAATGTTTTGCCAACACTAAAGCTATTTCTGGCTTGGCATTAAACCAGCCACAAGAGCATATAAACAAACATAAGACCAGCAGAAATAGGGATTTTTTCAATTTTGGTAGAGCGTTATGTGAACAAAAGGTCACGAGCAATATTGTTTTAACTCAAATTAAATGCCATATATTTTTGAATTTACGTTTACAAAGCTATATTTGCGTCATCTTCTCCCCAAAATTACGGAAAGAATTAATATATGATCCAAGTTTTAAACCATCACGTACATTTACATCATCGCCATTGTGGCGATAGATAGATTAATCTTTTGTACGCAAAACGGTTTTTAAAACAGATACAATATTCTTATTCCTAATTTTATACAAAGTGAAAACACTTAAAATCGCTATCCAGAAATCGGGTAGGTTAAACGAAAAATCAGTAGAACTTCTTAAAAATTGTGGCTTATCTTTCGAGAACTACAAGAGCTCATTGATCTCAACAGTAACAAATTTTCCCTTAGAAATCCTATTTCTTAGAGATGATGATATTCCAGAATATGTTCAGGATGGCATAGCCGATTTAGGCATTGTTGGCGAAAACGTGATCGTTGAAGCAGGCGCTGAGGTGTCTTATTTGCAGCCTCTCG
The DNA here is from genome assembly GCF_059703915.1 of Pedobacter sp. NO84. Classification (NCBI taxonomy): domain Bacteria; kingdom Pseudomonadati; phylum Bacteroidota; class Sphingobacteriia; order Sphingobacteriales; family Sphingobacteriaceae; genus Pedobacter; species Pedobacter sp. NO84. The sequence goes on along the minus strand of NZ_AP046575.1, from coordinate 460,244 downwards.
GATTTGGGAAATGCACCTTGAAAATTGCTGTTCAAAGCACTAATCCTATCACCGAATTAGCTGAGTTAAATGGCAAGGCGATCGCTACCTCCTACCCGATAATTCTAGAAAAATACCTGAAAGAAAATAACGTAAATGCCCAGATCAGAACGATCTCTGGATCAGTAGAAATTGGACCGGGCCTGGGGTTAAGTGATGCTATTTTCGACATTGTTTCTACGGGAGGCACGCTAAAAAGCAACGGGTTGAAACCATTCAAAAGTGTAATGGAATCCGAAGCGGTTTTAATCTGCAGTAAAGGTACCGAGGTAAATCCAGAAGTACTGGAATTGTTGCAGCGAATCCAATCGGTACTTAGGGCCAAAGCTACCAAATACGTTGTTTTAAATGTAGCAAAATCTAACCTACAAGCAGTGGTTGATTTATTGCCCGGTGTAAAAAGTCCTACCGTAGTTCCGCTCTTTGAAGAAGGTTGGGTAGCCGTCCATTCTGTAATTGCCGAGGAAGATTTCTGGGAAAAAATCAATGGTTTAAAATTAGCAGGTGCCCAGGGAATTGTAGTGATGCCGATAGAAAAAATCATTACTTAATTGTTACTATCTGTACTACATAAAGCAAAAATACATATTAACTAATAGTTAAATACAATACATAAAGCATTGAAAATCTATAATTATAAGGATTTAAATCAACTAAAAGTTGAAGAACTTTGTTCTCGTCAGGTTGAAGATGATAAATTGATCTTTTCGAAGGTACAACACATTATTTCGACGGTAAAATCTGAGGGAGATTCAGCGCTCCACTCCTACGCCCTTGATTTCGATAACATAAAATTAGATGCGCTATTTGTGGATGCCGATGAGCTATCTCTTTTGGCCGATGCTGTGCCGAAAGAAGTAAAAAATGCCATTGATGTAGCCTACCAAAATATCTATAAATTTCACGAATGCCAATTAAAAAAAGAAGATAAAATTGAGACTATGGCTGGGGTTACCTGCTGGCGCGAAGCTCGGGCAATTGAAAAAGTAGGACTGTATATCCCAGGGGGAACAGCAGTTTTGCCCAGTACTTTTTTAATGCTGGGGATCCCGGCAAAACTTGCGGGGTGCAAAGAAATTGTGGTATGTTCTCCTCCTCAAAGTAGTACCAATTTACCTAACGGCCAGGGGAAAATTAACGGGTATATTGCTTATGTTGCAATGCTTTTAAATGTTGAAAAAATTTATCTTGTTGGAGGGGCACAAGCAGTGGCGGCCATGGCTTTCGGAACAGAAAGTGTGCCTAAAGTAGACAAGATTTTTGGCCCTGGAAACCGATACGTAACCGAAGCAAAAAAGCAGGTTCAACACGCCGTTGCGATAGACATGCCCGCGGGGCCTTCGGAAGTTTTGATCGTTGCTGATGAAACGGCAAATGCGCTATTTGTTGCAGCAGATTTATTGGCTCAGGCAGAACACGGGGCAGATAGCCAATCCATTTTAGTTACTACTTCGCAACAACTTATTGCGGACGTAATTTGTGCCATTGAAAAACAGATAGCCCAACTACCTCGAAAAGAAATTGCTCAAAAAGCAATCGAAAATTCCTTTATTATTTATGCGTCAACGTTAAGCGAAGCGATGGCCTTTAGCAATACCTACGCCCCAGAACATTTGATTTTGGCGATAGATGATTTCGAGCCACTAATTCCACAGATTGTTAATGCCGGATCCGTTTTCTTGGGAAATTTAACACCAGAGAGCGCGGGCGACTATGCTTCGGGTACCAACCATACCTTACCTACCAGTGGTTTTGCAAAGTCCTACTCGGGAGTTTCGGTAGATACGTTCTTGAAAAAGATTACTTTTCAGCACCTAACAAAAGAAGGCCTACAAAATATTGGCAAGACAGTTGAAGTTTTGGCCACGGCCGAAGGATTATTGGCGCATAAAAATGCAATAAGTATTAGACTTACAAAGCTTGATTAGACTTACAAAGCTTGATTAGACTTACGAAGTTTGATTAGACTTGCGAAGTTTTACAAAACTTCGTAAGTCTATGTAAAAAATAACAAAAATGGATATTAAAGATTTACAAAGAGAAAATATAAAAACACTGAAGCCCTATTCTACTGCCAGAGATGAGTTCAAAGGGGAAGCAAGTGTGTTTTTAGATGCAAACGAAAATAGTTTCGGCTCTCCCCTTCCTGCCAAGTACAATCGTTACCCGGATCCTTTGCAATTGGATTTAAAAGATGCCATTAGCAAAATTAAAGGTGTGCCAATAGAAAATACGTTTTTAGGAAATGGAAGCGACGAAGCTATTGACCTTTTGTTTAGGGCATTTTGTAATCCAGGTAAGGACAATGTAATTGTATTGCCTCCCACTTATGGGATGTACGAAGTTTCGGCCAATATTAATGACGTAGAATTAAGAAAGGTAAATCTACTGCCCAATTTCCAGCTCGATCTAGAAAAAATTGCGGAGTCCATTGATGCAAACACTAAATTGATCTTTATCTGTTCACCAAATAATCCAACAGGAAATTCGATCAATAGAACCGATATTGAAACTATTTTAGCCAATTTCAACGGTCTAGTAGTAATTGACGAAGCGTATATCAATTTCGCGAAGCAAAAAACTTTCATTCAAGAGTTAACAGAATATGCCAATTTGGTTGTGCTTCAAACCTTTTCAAAAGCCTGGGGCTTGGCGGCTTTACGTTTAGGGATGGCATTTTCATCCCGTCAGGTAATTGATATTTTAAATAAGGTAAAACCGCCATATAATATTAATCAGGCTACGCAGGATTTAGCTTTAGCCGCATTAACAAATATTCAGCAAGTTAACGAGTGGATAAAGATTACGGTTGCTGAACGAGAAAGATTAAGTAATGCTTTAAAAAAAATACCAATTGTTAAATTGGTCTATCCATCGGATGCAAATTTCATTTTAGTAGCCGTAGATGATGCGATAGGCACCTACAATTTATTAGTGGGCAAAGGCATTATCGTACGCGACCGATCAAAAGTGTCACTATGTGAAGGTTGCCTTAGAATAACGATCGGAACTGTGGAAGAAAACAATCAATTACTAAATATCTTAACCCCTCTTGCCCCTACAGGAAGGTAGAAACCTTATATAATGATGGAGAATAATAAATTAGAAAATGCTTTACCTCTCCCTGTAGCGGGCGGGGGTGTGCGAGTTTTATTCATAGATCGTGATGGAACGTTGGATATAGAGCCTGAAGATGAACAGGTAGATAGTTTTTTAAAATTGAAATTTTATCCAAGGGCGCTGTATTTCCTTTCAAAGATTGCAAGGGAGTTAGATTTTGAATTGGTGATGGTAACCAACCAGGATGGTTTGGGAACAGCTGTTAATCCTGAAGAAAAATTTTGGCCCATACATAATTTCATCATTGATACTTTCGCAAATGAAGGGGTGGTTTTTAGTGAGGTAATTATAGATCGGACCTTCGCAAAGGATAATGCCCCAACCCGTAAGCCCGGAACTGCATTATTAACCAAGTATTTTGGAAAAGAGTACGACCTAAAAAATTCTTACGTAATTGGGGATCGGTTAAATGATGTGATCCTAGCAAAAAACTTGGGAGCCAAAGCCATTTTCTTGCGCCAGAATGATGCACTAGGATCAACAGAAGCTCTTGCGAAAAGAGAAACATTAGATGATATAATTGCACTAGAAACACAAAAGTGGGAAGACATCTATACTTTTTTAAGAGCTGGGGCGCGACAAGTAAACTATCAACGCAAAACCAACGAAACAGATATTAAGATTAAGCTTGATTTGGACGGGACAGGAAAGGCGACCATTAAAACGGGGTTAAATTTTTTCGATCATATGCTAGACCAGATTGCAAGGCACGGTAGTATGGACCTAGAAATTATAGCCAATGGCGATCTGCACATAGATGAACACCACACTATCGAGGATACAGGAATCGCCCTTGGCGAAGCTTTCGCCAAAGCATTAGGCAATAAACTAGGTATTGAGCGTTATGGTTTTTGTTTGCCAATGGACGATTGTTTAGCGCAAGTTGCCCTTGATTTTGGTGGTAGAAACTGGATTGTTTGGGATGCAGATTTTAAACGCGAAAAAGTGGGGGATATGCCTACTGAACTGTTTTTCCATTTTTTTAAGTCGTTTAGTGATGCTTCAAAATGTAACCTTAATATTAAAGCCGAGGGCGAGAACGAGCACCATAAAATAGAAGCTATTTTTAAAGCCTTTGCGAAAGCGATTAAAATGGCAGTTAAAAGAGACGCTGAAAAATTGGTTTTACCCAGCACGAAGGGGGTGCTATAATGGAAGATATAAAGGTAAAAGGGAGGATTGGGATTAATTATATACAATTGTCATCCTGAGCCTGTCGAAGGAAAGAGAATACTTAGGGCAACCTCACCTATAGAAAACAGGCTTCAGTTAATTAAACCCGATAGGACGAAAATATTTTGTTCAACAATAAATAAGTAAAAACACAAAATATTGTAGGGATAGCGGGGCTGCAGAAGCAATGAAAAACTGGCTTTCATTTTCGAATCAAATTAAAAATCAATGGAAGAAAATAATTTAGTTTCTAATCAGTTAAAAATCATCGGGATTATCAATTACGGTGCAGGAAATATTTTTTCGCTCACATCGGCTTTAGAAAGGCAGGACATCCCCTATGGTATGGTAAATACCAAAGAAGATTTGGAAAAATACAGTCATATCATTATTCCTGGAGTTGGGCATGCGGGTGCGGCAATGCAAAAATTATCAGGTACAGGTTTAGTTGAAGAAATCAAGAAACTGAGTAAGCCTGTACTTGGTATTTGCGTTGGCATGCAACTTTTAACCGAACATTCTGAAGAAGGTGATGTTAAAATGCTGGCCATTTTGCCCCTTAAAACTAAGCTTTTTGATAGTAAATTGGGCGTTAAAATCCCCCACATGGGTTGGAATACGATAGATTTTAAAAACAATCCCTTATTTAAGGATGTTCCAATTGGTACACAGTTTTATTTTGTGCATTCTTATTTTATCGAATATAACCCTATTTTTGATATTGCAGCTGTTAACTACGGAAATAGATTTTCGGCAGCAGTACAAAAAAATAATTTTTATGGCGTACAGTTTCACCCTGAGAAATCTGGCGAATCGGGCGAACGTTTATTAAAGAACTTCTCAAACCTATAATTTTTAAAAATGTACATTATCCCAGCAATAGATATTTTAGACGGAAAAGTTGTTCGTTTACGTGAAGGCGATTATAACCAGAAAACGGAGTACGATGTTTCTATTGAAGAAATGATCGAGCGTTACCGGTCAAATGGCACAGATTTTATCCACATTATTGATTTAAATGGAGCTAAAGGTGATTTTAGTAATCAAAAAACACTTTTCAGTATCATTAAAAAAACCGAAATGCGTGTCCAGTACGGCGGAGGAATCCGCACGATAGATCAGGTAAACAACCTGTTGGATTCAGGTATTCAGCGAGTAATTGTTGGGACACAGGCGGTTAGCAATCCAGATTTTTTACCAGCTTTAAGTGCAGCATTTGTGAAAAAGGCAGGATATGCCAATAGAATTGTAATTGCTATTGATGTATTGGATGAGGTAATTAAGTATTCTGGCTGGATGGAAAGTTCGCCAATTAAATTAATGGATTATGTTGATAAATGCCTTCAGTTGGGCTTTTTTAGATTTTTATGTACCGATATAGATAAAGATGGCAAATTGGAAGGGGCAGCTGTTGAGTTATACAAAAAGCTGTTAGACCATTCTCCTTTCATCAAATTAATAGCCTCTGGGGGCGTAAGTTCAATGGCCGACATCAAGGCATTGGCCAAACTCCCTATCCGAAGCGTTGTGGTAGGAAAAGCGATTTATGAAAATAGAATTTCCATTGAAGAAATAAAAGCGTGGAACTTGAAAGCGCTGAGTACAATTTAGATGGAAGAGGTAAAATGGAAGATGGAAGATGGGATGTCGACACTTTCTCGCCGGATAATCCCTTGCCTCGACGTTAAAGATGGCCGCACCGTTAAAGGTGTGAACTTTGTTGATTTGCGTGATGCCGGAGATCCGGTTGAACTTGCTGCCCAATATGCAGAGCAAGGGGCGGACGAACTTGTTTTTCTAGATATTACTGCTACGCACGAACGTCGTAAAACGATGATTGACATGGTCAAATCAGTTGCGCGTCAGTTAAATATACCTTTCACCATTGGGGGTGGCATTAGCGAAATAGCAGATGCTGATGCTTTACTAAACGCAGGGGCAGATAAAATAAGTATCAATTCTGCTGCAGTAAAAAATCCTCAACTGATCGAAGATTTGGCGAAGGCATTTGGGGTTCAGTTTGTGGTCTTAGCAGTTGACACCAAGCATATTAATGGTAAAAATATCGTTCACCTAAATGGTGGTCGCTTAATTACCGAACTTGAAACAGAAAGTTGGATCAAAAAAGCAGAAAATTTAGGCGCAGGAGAAATCTTGTTAACTTCAATGGATCATGATGGCACAAAACAGGGCTTTGATTGTGAGTTGCTTAGGGAAATAAATAAAATGATCAATATTCCGATTATTGCATCGGGCGGTGCGGGTAAAACCGCTGATTTTACTGAAGTTTTTCAAAAAGCGGGAGTTGATGCGGCATTGGCGGCTTCTGTTTTTCATTACGGAGAGATTTTAATCCCCGATCTGAAGCAGGAACTGAGAAAGAATGGGATTCAAGTGAGAATTTAGTTAAGCGTTTGGCGTCATGCGATAGGCGTACTGAACGCTTATGCCACGCGCCTAACTTAAAATAAAAGAAAATGATACAAGTTACATCCCTCGACTGGGAGAAATCAAACGGATTAATTCCGGTAATTGTTCAGGACGATCAGACTCTGGAAGTGTTGATGCTGGGTTATATGAACATGGAAGCCTTGGAAAGAACGCAACTAGAGGGAAAAGTCACTTTCTTTTCGCGAACTAAAGATCGTTTATGGACCAAAGGTGAAGAAAGTGGAAATTTCCTTTTTGTTAAATCCATTCATATTGATTGCGACAATGATACCATCCTAATCAAATCAACACCTGTAGGTAACACTTGCCACACAGGAAGCAGAAGTTGTTTTAAAACCGATTACAATCAAAACTTTATTTTCCAGCTCGAGCAGGTTATTAGTGATCGGTACCAAAATCCTACAGCCGACTCATATATCAATAGCTTACGCAAAAAAGGCATTAACAAAATTGCACAAAAAGTAGGCGAAGAAGGTGTAGAGACGGTTATAGCTGCACTAACGGAAGCCGATGAAGATTTTGTAAACGAGGCCTCAGACCTGGTTTTTCACCTTATGGTATTGTTAAAGGAAAAAGGGAAAACACTGGAGGATATAGCGTTGAATTTAGAGAAGAGACATAAGTAGTTAAGCGTTTTGCGTTAAGCGAGAGGCGGACTAAACGCTTTACGCCCTGCGCCAGACTTAATGCGAGAGAAATGATTACACACCTCCATACCCTTTCTGGCCACCAAAATCCAGTATATGCCTTGGCAAATGCGGATAATGATTCTACATTTTTTAGTGCAGGAAATGACAAGGGAGTGGTAGAATGGTCGCTCGAAACCATGGCTTTCGTTAAAGTTAAAATGCCGGTGCAAAGTTCTGTTTATTGTTTACACTATTATAATCAACATCTTTTTGTGGGCGAAAGAAGTGGGGCTTTTAGTGTTTACGATTTGATTGAGCAAAAAGTAACCCATAGAATAAACGCCCATACGAAGCCAGTTTTTGATATAAAGGTTAACAGGGGTAAGAGCGAACTAATTACTACAAGCGAGGACGGTACCGTTGCTGTTTGGTCATTAAGCGATTTCTCACTTATCTATAGGTTTCAGGCTGCTTACGATACGGTGAGATGTATGGCAATTTCGCCCGATGAAAGTGAAATCGCTTTTGGATGCAAAGATCATCTTATTAGAATCTATAATTTAAATGATTATAGTTTAAAGCAAACGTTAGAAGGGCATACTTTTGCTGTTACTTCTTTAGCTTATCATCCCTTAGGCAAATACCTCATTTCTGGGAGTAGGGATGCACAATTAAAAATTTGGAGTCTGCCCTCATATAGGCTTTTAGAAAACATTCCAGCGCATCTTTTTACGGTTTACACCATTGTATTTCATCCAACCCTACCCTATTTTGCTACGAGCAGCCAGGATAAGAGCATTAAACTTTGGGATGCTGAGAACTTTAAACTATATAAGATTTTAAGTTTAGAGAAAACGGGAGTTGGGCATAGCCATTCTATCAATAAATTAATTTGGAACACTAACGGAAAATACCTTATTTCTACTGGTGATGACCGGAAAGTAATGGTGTGGGAGATGGAGGGTTAACGTTTTTTTATTCTTAATATAACAGAAAAGCTGCTTAAAATTAAAATGTAAAGCCAACATCCATGTTAATCAATGCCGGATAGCATCACCGTATCCACTCTTTTAACTTGTAATATAAATTTAGAAAAAGATTTGGACTTCTTTTTACCACAACAATAGCCCCTAAAATCGTCTGCTCTGCTTCCATGGCAACCTCAATGTTGGGTTTTGTTAAATTGATTTCCTGTTCTATTGTATTGTAACCAATATAATTTAATACTAAGATTACTTTTTTTGTTTCGTTTGGTACCCTAATAGTAAATTGGCCTTTCTCGTCAGATATGGTACTTATATTTGTATCCTTAATTTTAATGACGGCTCCTGGTACAGGTAAGCCATCATCTTTATCTTTAACAATACCTTTTATCGTAATTAAAGAATCGAGATTAGGGCCATTTTTGTCATTAAAAGCATTTTTACCGATTTTACTTTCATAAAAATCAATAGGGTATTTGGGTGCAAGCGCATTTGCGGCACTGGTTTTTAAATGGGTTACCAAGGTTAAACAGGCGGCTACTGCAATCTTAGCTGCAATACCTCCTAGGTTATTTTTATACTCAGGTTGGCTATCTAAAGCGGCTAATTGTCGTGAAGTTATCCTACCACAAACCCTTCCTGTTGAGTTGCTGAACCAATCTGTTAATTGATGAGGCGACATCTTAGTAAAGTCGATTACTTCCTTTTCGCAATGACCGCAATATCTTCCACTTTGTGTGAGATCCATATCAGTCCATTTCTGGGAACAGGGTTCAGGAACAGTAATTTTTAGCGTTGAGGCCATCCGTTGTATTAAAGGTTATTACTAAGATACTTTTTTGGCTTATTTTCCATAAAAAATACTCATCATTTTATTTTTTGATGATTTGGATTACCTTTAGCCATGGACACACCGAAAAATTTACCACTACTTGATGCTGCACAGATTAGGGTTTTAGGCGCTTTAATGGAGAAATGCAAAACCACTCCAGACTATTACCCAATGACATTGAATGGGTTAACCGCAGCGTGTAACCAAAAAACTTCTCGCAAACCCGTAGTGCAATATGATGAATCTACAGTAATTGCCGCCTTGAATTCATTAAAAATTGCGGGATTAATTTCTACTGCTACAGGGGGGTCGATACGTAATATCAAATACAAACATAATTTCGCCATCGTATTTCCCGTCTTGCCATCAGAAGTGGCAGTGATGTGTTTATTGTTTTTACGTGGTCCGCAAACTCCAGGAGAAATTAATACCAACTCAGGGCGATTATATGAATTTGAGACCTTAGAAGAAGTACAAAACGTATTAGAAAAACTGGCCAATGAAGAAACTCCTTACCTAAAGCAGTTGGCTCGTAAGCCAGGTCAGAAAGAAGTACGTTATATGCATTTATTTGGGGATAATACTGAGGTTGTTGAAGAAGAATATCATACGGAACAAGCACCCAAAAACCATACAGATCTAGAACAACGCCTAGCTAAGGTTGAGGAAGAGTTAGCCGAATTGAAGGCAGCATTTGATGCGTTGATGAAGGAGCTTAGATGATTACACCGATTTATCGCTTCGCGGTTGATTACACAGATTAGATGATTACACAGATTAGATGATTACACTGATGAGATGATCACACAGATTACATTATTACACCTTTACCTGCCATCATGCAGAGATTTTACGTAACTTTATAATCCAAATTTTCCGGACTTCTGGACTTCTGGACTTCTGGACTTCTGGACTTCTGGACTTCTGGACTTCTGGACTTCTGGACTTCTGGACTTCTGGACTTCTGGACTTCTGGACTTCTGGACTTCTGGACTTCTGGACTTCCGGACTTTCCCTCTTCCATCTTCCATCTTCCCTCTTCCATCTTCCATTTTACATGTTACATCACAAATCGTTTAATGATCCTGAGCTTATGGGTATACCTCCCTAATTCGGGGTTAAAAATCCCTTGATCATCTATGGGATCAATGCGTACAAAGCCAGCGGAGTGGATAATTTTATCATTGCTTAGCATGAGGCCTACATGAGTAATTTTTCCCTCTTCATTATCAAAAAAAGCAAGGTCTCCTAATTGTGCCGAGGCCAAGAAATCTACCAACACCCCTTCTTCGGCTTGCTGGGATGCATCGCGTCTGAGCTGAATTCCATTGAGGCGATAGACCATTTGTACAAAACCCGAGCAATCTATCCCAAACAACGTTCTTCCACCCCATAAATAAGGGGCGTTTTCATAAAATTTGGCAATTTGTTCTACTTTTGTTTTAAAGTTTAATGGATCCGGAACAATAGGAATAAACTTTACTTCGTACTTTTTTGAGCCTAAAGAGCAAAATCCATTCTTATAAGATGGTAAGACACTGCCCGGACTTACATAATACTTCGTTCCATTTTCTCCAATCAAGGTATTATCAAGTTGGACCGGTGCAAGATGAGCGAAGTTTTGATCATCTGAATATTCAACTTTTGAAACTTTTTCCAATTGTTTATAGTCCATCCATCCCTCATAATTATCGGCTAAAGTTTTAACTAAACACCATTTCTCTGTCTTTTCTAGAACTTCAACACGATCTCCAAAAAGCAATTGGGATACGATCTCACTTCTGTCTGAAGGTTCTTTTCTTAAAGGTGCAATCGCTATGCGGCAAATATGGTAGATTTCCATTTTTTATCGTTAATTTCAAATTCTTCGAAAATACGGATTAACCTTAATAACCAAACATTCGGCATCAAAAATTGTTAATTTATATCATTAACCAATTGTTTTTATCATGGACTTTAAAAAGATTTTAATTGCTGTAGACAATAGTATCTGTTCAGAAAAAGCAGCAAAAACGGGTTATGAAATGGCCAAAAAATTTGGCGCTGAAGTAGCTCTTTTAAATATCATAGAACCTGTTCCACAAAACATAAATCCAGACTTTACATTGGCGCCTGTGTTTATGGAAGTGTATGACAATAGTGAAATCAATAGTCATGTTTTGCTTAAAGAAATAGAAAATAAGTACGCGGGAGGAATTTCGACAACTTACCTTACCATTTTAGATACAGCTACCCATGGAATTATTTCACAAGCTGAAGGTTGGGGGGCCGAACTCATTGTAACTGGAACCCACGGGAGATCAGGATTATACCACTTCTTAATCGGAAGCGTAGCTGAAAGTGTCGCAAACAGAGCAACTTGCCCGGTTTTGATCATACCGAATAAAGAGTCTTAAGTCTATAGTCCTTAGTCTGTTCTATACATTGCAAAAAAAAAGATCCACTTGTGAATCTCTTTTAAATTAACCTGACTAAAGACTTTGGACTCAGGACTAACCTTCTTGATGCAACCAAGCTTTTTTAGCCAACAATTCTTCTTCGCTTTCCCGTACATCTTCATCATCCACACAACAATCTACTGGGCAAACCGCTGCACACTGAGGTTCATCATGAAAACCTTTACATTCTGTACATTTATCAGAAACAATATAATATACTTCGTCTGATACCGCTTCTTGCGCTGCACCAGCATCTATTTGTTGATTGCCAAAATCTATGATGCCATCTAAATTGGTACCATCAGAAAATCTCCAGGCTGAACCTGCATCATATATTGCATTATTTGGGCATTCTGGCTCACATGCTCCACAATTAATGCATTCGTCTGTTATTTTAATCGCCATGTCTTCGTATAAATCTATTGCTAAGTTTACCTTTGCATGCAAATATAACACATAAACATTTATAATAGTTCTAAATATGTCATCACTTACTAAAGAGGGGTTAATTGTTGCGCTAGAAAAACTTGGGAAGTTTATGGCTAACCCTAGTATAAAATTTAACGAGACGATAGATTTGGCAAAACATAGCAATGCTTGGTTTACTAACGAAGAAGTAAAAAAAGCATTGGATTCATTAAGTAGAATGTTGAACCAAAAAGACTTGGCACATTGGTTTGAAACTATCCAATTTACAACTTCGCCCAAAAAAGTAGGATTAATTTTAGCCGGAAATATTCCCTTGGTAGGCTTTCACGATGTAATTTGTGTTTTAGCAACAGGGAATAAGGCACTCATAAAAATGTCATCATCAGATGATAAACTATTGCCTGCGGTATTGGATCAATTAATTGCTTTTGAACCGGAAATTGCCCAACATATCGAATATGTAGAACGATTATCCTCATTTGATGCAATCATCGCTACCGGAAGTAATAATACCTCTAGATATTTTGACTATTATTTTGGGAAAGTCCCGAACATCATTCGAAAAAATAGAAATAGTATTGCTGTTTTAAGTGGTAATGAAACTACAACAGAGTTGGAAGCTCTCGGACACGATATTTTCGATTTTTTTGGTTTAGGCTGTAGAAATGTAGCTAAGATCTATATTCCGAAAAACTATGATTTAAAACACTTTTTTGAGCCAATAGAGAGGTATAAGCCCATTATTAATCACTTCAAATACAATAATAATTACGATTATAACAAATCTATCTATCTTGTTAATGCAGTAAAACACTTCGACAATGGATTCGTATTGGTAAAAGAAGACGAAAATCTTGTGTCGCCGCTGGCTGTACTTTTTTATGAAGAGTATAATTCGATTGAGGAAATAGAAGAGAAATTAAACCATCAAGAAGAACAGATCCAATGTGTAGTTACCAATGTTGAATTAAAGATTGCCAAAGAAACCATCCCTTTGGGGCAAAGCCAAAATTCAAAACTTTGGGATTATGCAGACAACGTAAATACAATTCATTTCTTACAAACTTTGTAACTGCGAAACTTATACTTATTTTGTTGCATGTTGATTAAAGTGGCCTTAATTAGATCTTGCTTGTTGATACTTGCACTGGCTTTTTCTTTTGAAGAAATAAGTGCCCAAGTATGTCCAGGTGGAACTAGTACCCCTGTTATGGTAACAAATTTTGGATCTGGCCAACCGTATTATCGCGGCACTTTAAACCAACCTGTTCTATACCAATACGTTCCAGGAGTTCCTGCTGATGGTCAGTACACTATTGTTAAAAACACCTCTCTCATGGATATTTCCATTCATGGTTGGCACCAGGTATCAGAGCACACCCTTGAAAACCAAGATGGGTATATGATGATCGTAAATGGTGATCGAAATATAAATTCTTTCTTTGTAACTACGTCGATCGATGTTTGCCCTAACACAACCTATCAATTTTCTGCCTGGCTTCTTAACATGCTTACTTCTCCAGGTATCAAGCCAAATATCCGTTTTACAATAGAAACGATAGGTGGTGTGATTTTAAAATCTTATGATACTGGCGACATTCCTGAAACTGCTTCTGCAACATGGGCACAGTATGGGGTGACCTATAAAAACTTATTGGAGACGAAATTTATTTTAAGATTAACAACACTGGCACCCAAAGGCATAGGGAATGATTTCGCAATAGATGATATAGAATTTAGAGCTTGTGGGCCTCTAGCTACCGCATCAATTGATAACAATGGCCTTACTGCCGAAATTTGCACTAATACAACACACACGTTTACCTTAACAGGAAATGTAGGTCAAGGTTATGCAGACCCCGCCTATCAATGGCAGTACTTAGATGGGAACACGTGGATTGATATAAATGGTGAAACGAATCTCCAGACAACGGTAACTTTCGACAATAAAGCCCCTGGAATTTATAACTATCGGTTAACTGCGGCTGAACGCTTAAACATTGCTTCGATATTTTGCCGTACCTTATCTCCAGTACTTACCATAACCGTGAAAGAAAAGCCACTAGATGCCACAAATAGTGGTAGCGATTGTGAAGGAACTACGATCGAATTATTGGCAGGGCTTGGCGATACCTATCAATGGACGGGGCCCAATGGCTTTACATCTACCCTAAGAAACCCCAAATTAACCAATGTAACACTGGCAGACGCGGGTAGCTATGAAGTAACAGTAACCAATTCTCTTGGTTGTACAAGTACCAGTAAAACTGACGTAAATGTTTTACCAAAAGTTAATCCGGTTTTAAATTATACCACCGTTCAAATTTGTGAAAACCAAAGCATTCAGCTTAAAGCAAGTGGAGGAGTAACCTATCACTGGCTCCCTATTGATGGACTTTCAGATCCGTCTATAGCAGATCCGATAGCTTCCCCTAAACAAAGAACAACCTATACCGTAACGATATCTAATGGGCAATGTACTGAAAAATTGGATGTTACCGTGGATGTATTAACTAACCCTAGTGTTGATGCCGGATTGGATAAGAAGATTTTATTGGGTCAATCAACCTCGTTAGTTGGGAAAGTTGATGGAGATCAGATTAGTTATTTTTGGACCCCATCCACTTATCTTGATGATCCAACAAAATTAAACCCAGTGGCTAGACCCCCAGATAATATTACTTACACGTTACATGTAACATCAAATTGCGGAGATGTTAGTGATGAAGTGTATGTTAAAGTATATCAAAAACTTGAAATACCCAATTCTTTTACTCCAAATGGGGATGGCATTAATGATACATGGAACATTCCAGCAGTCGACTCTTTCGTTAATCCACGAACGCTTGTGGTAAATAGATATGGACAAACGGTTTTCGAAAGTTATGACAATAAGCCATGGGATGGAAAATCAAAAGGTAAGGACCTCCCCGCCGGGGCTTATTTCTATACACTTTACATTAATAAGGACTATAAAACATACGCAGGTTGGCTATTTATAATAAGATAAACCTAAGTTGGCTCGGCCTACTTGCTGTAATTTTTCTTTCTCAATTAGAAAGTAGGGCACAGGTATGTGCTGGTGCGCTAGGCGATCCGATAGTGTCAATTACCTTTGGCACGGGAGCAAATAGATTTGGAGCACCCATTCCCGAAACCAATTATACTTACATCGCTGGTACTCCTAATGATGGCCAATACACCATTGTACAAAGTACAGCAGGATTAAATAGTGGCTGGCACCAAGATGTTATTAATCATACGCCAAACGATGGCACTGGCTACATGATGGTTGTAAACGCAGATAACAATCCCGGAGTGTTTTATCAAACCACTATCAACAATCTCTGCCCCAATACCACTTACGAATTTTCAGCCTGGATCATTAATATCTTACGCAACAGCGGAATTAAACCGAATGTTAAATTTTCTATTGAAAACAACGCTGTTCCGATTAAAGAATTTTCTACAGGCGATATTCTTGAAGGAAGCAGCACTAATTGGATTCAATATGGAACTATTTTTACCACTCCGGCCAATGTTGGGGTAATTACGTTAAGAATAACCAATATAAATCCCGGAGGTAGTGGGAACGATCTTGCATTAGACGACATCACTTTTAGACCTTGCGGACCTATCGTTAAATCCGTGATTGCAAGTGTTGGAACCGATGCTTACTTATGTGTTAACGAAAGTGCTACTTACAATTTAACCTCAACAGTTTCTGCGGGATACACCAACCCAGCCTATCAATGGCAATTTTTTGATGGCCTAAACTGGAAAGATTTAACGGGCGAAAACAACCTTCAAACAACGGTTAATGTGTTAAGTGCAACCCCTACAATAATTAAATATCGCCTCGCAGTTGCCGAACAATCAAATATAGGATCTCCAACTTGCCGCGTAGTTTCACCAGAGTTAACTATTCGTATTAGCGACAAACCCACTCCTGTAGCAATGATAATAGGCCAAGCCTGCTTGGGCGGGACCTTAAAATTAGTTGCAACTGGGGGTACTACGTATTTATGGAAAGGTCCAAATGGGTTTTCGTCCACAGAAAAAGACCCGGTTATTCAAAACACTAGTTCCAATAATGCAGGTATTTATGAAGTTACCGTTACTAATGAAGGCCATTGTAGTGCTACGGCTCAATTAGAAATCAAACTATTGCCGCTTGTAAATGCTACCACAAATATCACCTCTGCTACCATTTGCGATGGATCTGCTCCGGTTCAGCTCGAGGCTTTTGGCGGTTCAGTTTATAGCTGGCTTCCTACAACAGGGCTTTCAGATCCAACTATTTCCAACCCAACTGCGCTCCCGTCATCAACTACCATTTACACCGTAAGTGTTTCAAATGGACAATGCGCTGTTGAAAAGCAAATTGAAGTTATTGTTTTAAAAGGAGGAGCAGTTTCGGCAGGGCCGGATAAAAAATTGCTTTCTGGCCAGGCAGTTACACTAGAGGGATTAGCCTCTGTTGCAAATGCGGCATATTATTGGACCCCACAAGATTATTTAGATGATCCAACATCTATTAATCCCGTTGCCACCCCCCCTCTTGATATCACGTATACACTTCATGTCGAATCGGATTGCGGGAGTGTAACTGATGATGTTTTTGTAAAAGTATATCCCAAAGTTGAAATCCCAAATACCTTTACCCCAAATGGTGATGGGGTGAATGACACTTGGTCTATTCCTTCAATCGCAGCATTTCCTAATCCTCGCATCGTAGTGGTAAACAGATATGGAAGGGTAGTTTTTGAAGGAAATAAAGAATCTAGTTGGAATGGTAAATCAGATGGGAAGGATGTTCCAATAGGAACGTATTATTACACACTTTACCTAGATAAAGATTTTAAATTTTATTCCGGATGGGTTTTAATTACCAGATAAATCAACATTTCAATTCAATTATCAGCTAGAAATGCTATTTTTGGACAAATGTATATCATCAAAGTTAAAGGCATAGCCAAAATACCAGATTACGTACAACTACGGGATGAAAAGTTTACGCTGCTGGCTTATTTTAGGGTAGATCGCCCAGATAAATCACTGATTAAACTAGGTTTTGAGGATAAACAAGATTACATTATGAATATTATTAATAATTTGCCTTTTGGGCAGGTTACCAAATTAGATCTATAAAAACATGGCAGAAAACGTAGTCATCAACTTACAAAACGTTGATGTTTTTCAACAAAAACATCTTGTTCTATCAAATGTAAACTTAGCTATAGCCAAAGGCGAATTTGTATTTTTAATTGGACAAACCGGCTCTGGAAAAAGCAGTTTACTGAAGATTATATATGGCGACTTGCACATTGGAAATGGAGATGGACAAATTGCAGGTTTTGACCTAAAAAAATTGGCGGACAAAGAAGTACCGTATCTCCGCAGAAAATTGGGAATTGTATTTCAGGATTTTCAGTTATTAAGTGATCGAACTGTAGAGCAAAACCTAGAATTTGTATTAAAAGCTACCGGGTGGACAGATAAAAACTTAATTAACGAACGGATCAAAGACGTGCTAGAAAAGGTAGGCCTACGATCAAAAATTAAGAAAATGCCACATGAAATTTCTGGTGGTGAACAACAACGTGTGGTAATTGCTAGAGCGTTGCTAAACAATCCCGAGATTATTCTAGCAGACGAGCCTACAGGTAACCTGGATCCTGATACTTCTGAAGAAATTGTATTGCTTTTAAAGCAAATTTCACAAAACGGCACCGCCGTGTTAATGGCTACGCACGACTATCATATCATTCGTACTTTTCCCTCTAGAATAATCAAATGCGAAAGCGGAATAGTGCACGAGGATGCACAGATAGCCTAGTAATAATTCTGACAAAATTTTAAATTTCAGCCATTCTGTTCAGCGATATTCATTTAAAACTGACAGCATGGCTGATTTTTGTTATTGGCAAAACTTTTGAGTTTGAACATTTCAAAGGAATCCCTTAGGGGCAAAACACGAGTATATAAACATGTTTAATAAGAAGAAAAAGGAAGAAGAACCGATTATAGAGAATAATCAGGCCGAGCAAGAAATAGAAAATTTACAAGGGGAAGAAGGGAAAATTGCTGATGATAGCAGTTCAGAACCTGTAGTAGAACTTTCTGTAGAGGAAAAGCTTAAACAAGATAACAGTAATTTAAACGATAAGTATTTACGCTTATTCGCTGAATTTGACAATTACAAACGTCGCACCCAAAAAGAACGGGTAGAACTCCTGCAAACCGCCGGAAAAGACGTAGTGGTATCTTTACTACCTGTTTTGGATGATTTTGAACGTGCCCTTAAAGCAACTGAAAATGCGACTGAAGTTAATGCCATACGCGATGGGATTATGTTAGTGCAAGCTAAACTTAAAAGCATTTTAAGTCAGAAAGGCTTAAAGGAGATGGAAAGTCTTAATACCGTTTTTGATACGGATATACACGAAGCTATTACAAAGATACCTGCACCATCCGAGGACTTAAAAGGTAAAGTGGTTGATGAACTGGAAAAAGGATATACCTTAAACGACAAAGTAATTCGCTTTGCGAAAGTGGTGGTTGGGGCATAATTAGCAAATTGGCTAATTAGCTAATTAGCAAATTAATACAAAATGAGCAAAAGAGATTTTTACGACATATTAGGCATTGCCAAAAACGCACCTGCGGAAGACATTAAAAAAGCTTATCGGAAATTAGCTATCAAATATCACCCTGATAAAAATCCCGATGACAAGGCTGCCGAGGAAAAATTTAAGGAAGCTGCAGAAGCTTACGAAGTTTTAAGCAATCCAGAAAAGAAACAACGTTATGATCAGTATGGTCATGCCGGTGTGGGTGCAAGCGGTGGCGGCGGCGGATATGGCGGTGGCGGAATGAATATGGAAGATATCTTTAGCCAGTTTGGTGATATCTTTGGTAGTGGCGGCAGCCCGTTCGATAGCTTTTTTGGTGGTGGCGGTCAATCTCGAGGAGGCGGCGGTCGTAGAGTGGCCAAAGGAAGCAATCTTCGAATCAAGGTAAAACTTACGTTAGAAGAAATTGCTAACGGCGCAGAGAAAAAAATCAAGGTTAACAAGCAAATTACCTGTAAAACCTGCGATGGAACTGGCGCCAAAGACAAATCCTCTGTAAGTACGTGTAAAACATGTGGAGGAAGTGGAGCTGTACGTCGGGTTACCAACACTATTTTGGGCCAGATGCAAACTAGTGCAACCTGTCCTACCTGTCAGGGTAGTGGCCAGCAGATTACTTCTAAATGTAATGCATGCCATGGAGAAGGAACTGTTCGTGGCGAAGAAACCATTACCATAAATATTCCTGCCGGAGTAAGTGATGGCATGCAATTAAGTATGGCCGGTAAAGGTAATGCCGCACCGAATGGTGGCATAGCTGGAGATTTGATTATCTTAATTGAAGAATTACCTCACGATACCCTAAAACGTGAAGGCAATAATATAGTTTATGATCTACATGTAAGCATTGTTGATGCTGCACTAGGCTACAGTGCAGAAGTGCCAACAATTGATGGAAAGGCCAAGATAAAAATCGAACCTGGTACACAAAGCGGAAAATTATTACGTCTCAAAGGAAAAGGTATTCCAGAAATTAATTCCTATCACCGAGGGGATGAAATTATTCATATCAACATCTGGACACCAAAAGTATTGAATGCAGAAGAAAGATCAATTCTGGAAAAATTACGGGAGTCTCCTAACTTTAAGCCACAACCCGGCAAACACGACAAGAGTTTCTTTGATAAAATGAAAGAATATTTCGAATAATAAAGGTCCTCATCGAAAGATGGGGATTTTTTTTTAAAAGATTACACCGATTTCGAAGTTTCGCTTCGCGTTTGATTACACTGATTAAAGGATTACACCGATTTTTGTTAACTTGTCTGGTTAAGCTTATTCGGACTTTCGGACTTTCGGACTTTCGGACTTTCAGACTTTCGGACTTTCTGACTTTCTGACTTTCTGACTTTCTGACTTTCTGACTTTCTGACTTTCGGACTTCTGGACTTCTGGACTTCTGGACTTCTGGACTTTTGGACTTTCGCTTCGCGTTTGATTACACTGATTAAAGGATTACACCGATTTTTGTTAACTTGTCTGGTTAAGCTTCTTCGGACTTTCGGACTTTCGGACTTCTTTGGACTTCTTTGGACTTCTTTGGACTTTTGGACTTTCGCTTCGCGTTTGATTACACTGATTAAAGGATTACACCGATTTTTGTTAACTTGTTTTGTTAAACTTCTTTGGACTTTCGGACTTTCGGACTTTCGGACTTTCGGACTTTCGGACTTCTGGACTTCTGGACTTTCGGACTTTCGGACTTTCAGACTTTTTTCTCAACACGTAACAATTCTCCAAAGCTTGTATCTTATATTTACTAAACTTAAAACAAACAACATCAATGCTAAGCGTAAGAAATATTGTAAAGCAATATGCCACGCACCGTGCTCTAGACCAGGTTAGCTTGGAAGTAGAACGCGGAAAAATATTTGGACTTTTAGGTCCAAATGGCGCAGGCAAAACCTCCTTAATCAGAATCATCACCCAAATTACCGCTCCAGATAGTGGAGAGGTGTTATTTAATGGACAGCGCTTAAACGCTAATCACATTTCACAAATTGGATACTTGCCCGAAGAACGCGGCCTGTATAAAAAAATGGAAATTGGAGAACAGGTACTGTATCTTTCTAAACTTAAAGGTTTAAGCACGGTAGAAGCTACCAAGCGAATTAAGTATTGGTTCGATAAGCTTGAAATGGGTAGTTGGTGGAATAAAAAAGTGGAAGACCTAAGTAAAGGAATGCAGCAGAAGGTACAATTTGTAGCCACAATTTTGCACCAACCAGAACTGATTATCTTAGATGAGCCATTTTCTGGTTTCGACCCTGTAAATGCCGACATCATAAAAAATGAAATCTTAGCATTAAATAAAGAAGGCGCAACATTTATCTTTTCTACACATAGGATGGAAAGTGTTGAAGAGCTTTGTGATCATATCGCATTGATCGATCGCTCTAAAAAAATCCTGGATGGAAGTGTAGACGAAATTAAAGCTACTTATCGAAATAATACGTATTGGATCGAATACGAGGGTGATTACAATCTAGCTACTGCAAGTTCCATTTTTGAGGTACTGCAAACCGAGCATATAAAAGGTAAAACATTAATTAAAGTACAATTGCAAAAAGATAGAACAGCTAATGAAGCTTTATCGACATTGCTTCCGTATGTAGCTATTAGTCGCTTTGATGAGGTTATCCCAACCATGAACGACATATTTATTGACAAAGTTAAAAGACAAGATTATGAATAAGATTTTACTCATCATACGCCGAGAATACTTATCAAGAGTAAAGAAAAAATCGTTCATTATCATGACTTTTTTAACGCCCTTGCTCATTGCAGGTATTTATGGCCTAATTGGTTATTTTACTTATAAGGGGATTAGCTCTACCCATGATAAAATTGCAGTGGTAAGCACCAATAAAACATTAACCGAGAAACTCGCTTCCGATAAAAATATCGAATACAAGTACGTAAGCGAATCGTTGGATGAAATGAAAAAAACACTCAAAAAGTCCGATTACGATTATGTGCTCTATCTTCCTGAATTTTCATTATCAGCGCCTAGTGGAATTGAATTGTTTGGCGAAAAACAGGCTGGATTGTCTTTAAATAGTAGAATTTCTGGTGATCTCGAAGAGTTGATTAGAAATCAGAAACTGAAAGAATCAGGCATTGCCCAAAAAGACCTCGATCACTTAAAAACAGAGGTTGATATTGATACCAAAAAAATAGCAGATACCGGTAAAGAGGAATCAAGTAGCGCAGGTGCAAGTACCATTATTGCTTTTATAGCCGGCATTTTAATGTTTATGTTCATTATGCTCTATGGAATCCAGGTAATGCGGGGCGTGATTGAAGAAAAGACAAGCCGTATTATCGAAGTGATGATTTCTTCCGTAAAACCTTTTCAGTTAATGATGGGCAAAATTATAGGTATCGCCCTAGTTGGTTTAACCCAATTCATTTTATGGATTGTATTAACCCTAACCATAAGTACTGTTGCGGCGACAGTATTTATCGATAAAGCCGATGTTAAAAAGGTGGTGGCATCCGCTAATGGACCGAGTAAAGTTGGTGCTAGTACAACGGTAACTGCACCTGCTCAAGGTCCGATGGCAGACATTCAGAAAAGTTTAGCGGGCTTAGATTTCGGTAAAATCATATCCGTATTTATCTTTTTCTTTATTGGGGGATATTTATTTTACAGCGCTTTATATGCCGCTATCGGCTCGGCTGTAGATAGCGAAACCGAAACCCAACAGTTTATGATGCCGGTAATGATGCCTCTGTTGTTAGGCTATGCCCTATCACTAAGCGTAGTTACCAATGATCCTTATGGTAATGTGGCATTTTGGCTGTCGATGATCCCTTTTACCTCTCCTATAGCAATGGTAGTACGTTTACCGTATGGTGTACCAACTTGGGAACTCGCACTCTCGATGGTGATTTTGGTACTTGGTTTTATCGCTACAGTTTGGGTGGCCAGTAGGATCTATCGCGTAGGGATTCTGATGTATGGTAAGAAAACTACTTTTAAAGAAATGTTTAAGTGGTTCACGTACAAGAATTAGCAGATAGCATGGGCGTGGAGCGAAAGTTTACCGTAGTGTAAAGCTATAATACAAAGCAAAATACTTGCTTCTGCATTCTAGGGAAGGGATTTATGGTGAATACGGTTTATACTAGATTTAAAGCTCCGCGTTCTTTGCGTAGTCTTTGCATCCTTTGCGTTTAAACATAGACAGATGAGAAAAGCAATCATTATTGGTGCGTCTTCAGGAATTGGTGAGGCTCTCGCTTTGTTATTAGCAAACGATGGCTTTAAGGTTGGAGTAACGGGCAGACGAGCAGATTTATTAGCTGATTTAGTTGGTAAAAAGCCCGATGATATCTATTCATCCGCATTTGATGTCACGGATAAAACTAACTTAAACCAAAATTTGTCGCAATTGGTAGAAAATCTTGGTGGATTGGACCTCCTCGTGTTTAGCGCCGGAATTGGTGAATTAAATGAGGCTCTTCTTATCGATCTCGAATTACCCACTATTGAGGTTAACGTAGCCGCATTAAATTCTGTTATTGTTTGGGCCTATCGATATTTCGAACACCAAAAACATGGCCAAATAGCCGTAATTACTTCTATCGCTGGCTTAAGAGGAGGTGCCGTGGCTCCCGCATATAATGCCAGTAAGGCCTATCAGATTAATTACCTAGAAGGATTGAGACAAAAAGCAAGAAAACAAAAACTAGAACTTACTATTACCGACGCTCGACCAGGATTTGTAGCTACTGCAATGGCCAAATCAGACCAAAAATTCTGGGTAGCCACACCCGAAAAAGCAGCCCTTCAAATTTATAATGCAATTAAAGCTAAAAAAAACGTTACCTATATAACTAAACGCTGGCGATTAATCGCTTGGTTGTTAAAATTGATGCCCCGATTTTTATACGAAAGAATGTAACATGAAGCTAGCCGTAATTGACCTTGGAACAAACACTTTTCACCTTATCATAGCAGAGCAAAATGCTACCGAACTGCAAGTAATCTATAAAACCAACCAACCCGTAAAGCTTGGAGAGGACATCACAAAAAACAATTTTATTATCCCCGCAGCATTCAAAAGGGGAATAACATGTTTGAAAGAATTTCGTACACTCATGGACAAGTATGAAGTGGATGCCGTGAAAGCAGTAGCAACTTCAGGTGTGCGCAGTGCGATAAATGGAATAGATTTTATTGAGAAAGCTAAAGCGGAAACAGGTATAGAGATTAATATAATTGATGGAGACGAGGAAGCACAGTACATTTACGAAGGCGTGAAATGGAGCGGTGCCATACAGGGGAAATCTCTTATTATGGATATCGGCGGAGGAAGTACCGAATTTATGCTCTGTGATGAGGAAACCTTGATCTGGAAAAAAAGCTACAATATTGGTGCGGCAAGGCTGATGCAGGCTTTTTTTAAATCAGACCCAATTAATAACGCTGATCAAAAATCTTTAACGCACCATTTAGCTCATGAACTAAAAGCGCTAAAAATTATTTGTGAGGAATTTGCCCCAATTACATTAATTGGATCTGCGGGGGCTTTCGAAACCTATGCCGAGATGATCAATCCAACCATTGATCTATCCTTAACAAGCAACATAGAAATACCTTATCCAGACTATAGAGCGCTGGCAGATCGATTAATCAACTCTACTCATAATGATAGACAAAAAATGGCGGGGCTCATCCCCTTGCGTGTTGATATGATTGTAATGGCGAGTATCTTAACCAATTACGTTTTAGACGAAACTAGGATTAAACAGATCCGCCTATCAACCTATGATTTAAAAATGGGGGTACTACAGAGCCTAAAATAACCCACCCTATTTATTTTTAGTTGCTTTTGGAGGAGTAATCATAACCATACCCATGGTTACGTAAGTTGATTCGGCTTTCAATTCATGTTGTGCAGCTTTGGTATAATCTAGAACAACAGAACCTTCCAAAGAACGCGAAGAAAGTCGAAGCAGATTGTTTGTAGTCGCAAGATTTTCATCAATTGTAAACTGATACCTTCCCATGCTATCGGTGGTTGCCAAAAGCTTGGTGTTTTCTATAACTACGTCTACTCCTGCAGCTGGAACGCCATAATCATCTATCACGTAGCCATAAATTGCCGAAACCCTTTCCGTATTCTCGGTTGACGCTTTTTTGGCCACATTTTCTACAGGTATACTAGTTTCTGCCTTTTCGCAACCCTGCATAAAAATACTCGAACCGATTGCCAGAACTCCCAAATATTTCATCCAGTTCCGTTGCGTAGGTACAACAATCAAATAATAATTTAACTCGTCCAATTGCCTTTTCGTTAATCTCCCGCAGATAGTGCTTGTTGCACTGCTTAGCAATTTTATAATTTCAGCATTGCTATGGTCAGAAAAATCAATAACCGATTTTTGACAAGATTCACAGAAGCGTTTTCCCTCTCGACGATCCATTGTTTCCCAATTTTGGGAACAGGGTTGAGGAATTGTAATGGATATGGAGCTAGTTTTCATCTAAATAATTTTATAGATGATGAAGGAATTACGGAAATTCCATAAGAGGAGTGCTGAGTACTTGGCGTTAAGTGGAAAACGTTTGGCGGAAAGCTAAAAAGCGTTTGCGTTGAGCGAATTAGAGCCTACTTAGTGCTTGATACAGTTTCTCCGTAGGCAAACCCATTACATTCGTATAAGAGCCATTAATTTTATTTACTACAGTTAACCCCCACCAATCTTGAATTCCATATGCCCCAGCTTTATCATAAGGCTTAAAATTATCAATATAGTAATCTATTTCTTCGGTGTTTACCTCATTGCAAAAGACATCTGATACATCGAAGAAAGAAAACATCACTTTATCGTTTATGATGGTAACACCCGTATACACTTCGTGGGTATGACCAGCTAATTTTTTCAGCATCTGCTGAGCATCTGCCCTATCTTTTGGTTTCCCTAAAATCTCTCCATTTAAGGCTACAATAGTATCAGCGGTTATAATAAGCTGATTATTGGAACCGCCAAAAGCCTTTGCCTTTTTTTCTGAAATATAAATGGCTATCTCCGACGGGCCTAATCCCTCAGGATAACTTTCATCAACCTCTTTTAGTTCGATGGTGAAATCTAGCCCCATTAATTTCATTAACTCTTGCCTCCGGGGAGATTTTGAAGCTAAAACGATAGGTTGCTGTTGAATGTACATGGATAAAATTTATACTAAATAACGATTTTTTGGTAAAAGTTTGGTTGGTAACCGTCTGATGTTTAACTGGTTAATTGTTTCATCGGTAACTGTCAATTGGTAACTGTAAACTGGCAATTGGCAACTGTTAAAATTAGTCATAAAAAAAGCGACTTAAAAGTCGCTTTTTTAAAACGTAGGTAAACTAATTATTGGTTACCACCACCGTTTGCTTGTCTTTCTTTCATTCTTTTCTCATTTGCTGCTTTAACTTCATCTTGCCAAGTTTTATAAGCAGTTTTTTGAGTATCAGTTAAGAATGCTGTGATTTTAGTATCAAGATCTGCTTGCATTTTTTGCATTTTAGCCATCATTGCATCTCTATCACCACCGCCACCAGCAGCCATCATTTC
Source organism: Pedobacter sp. NO84 (assembly GCF_059703915.1). Lineage (NCBI taxonomy): Bacteria > Pseudomonadati > Bacteroidota > Sphingobacteriia > Sphingobacteriales > Sphingobacteriaceae > Pedobacter > Pedobacter sp. NO84. Next base: position 433,943 of record NZ_AP046575.1, on the reverse strand, counting down.
ATCACGCATTTTTTTACGCTCTGCTGCAGCTGCAGTATACACTTCTGTAGCTTTGGTTTTTTGATCATCAGTTAACTTAACTTTTTCATCCAATTGTTTTACTCTGTCTTCAGGAGTTTGTTGCATTCTACCTTGACCACCTTGTCCACCTTGTTGTGCACTAGCGAAAGTTACTACACTGAATAATAATCCGCAGATAATTAATAATTTTTTCATGTTTTTTTTGTTTTTTTAATGTGTTGAAATTCTATTGCAGAATTTGGTTCGTTTTTATTTTGTAATTCTTAGAGCATAAATTTATCATTTAGTTTAATTGCTTGCAGTAACTTAATTGTTGCAATTTTAACTTCTTAAAACCCAAGGGAATAATTTACTATTTACTTGAATCCACCGCGGATGGATTGAGGTCGAACCAATTTTTTTGAACCTTTAACACTTTTTCGATCACATCGCGAACTGCACTATCTCCTCCTTTTTTTGGAGAGATGTAATGAGAGATCTGCTTAATTTCATCAATCGCATCGATTGGACAGGTTGCAACTCCAACCAGTTGCATCACATAATAATCGGGCATATCATCGCCCATATATAATACTTGATCTGGAGAGATCTTGTTATCTGTTAAGAATTGGTTAAAAACTTCAACTTTATCACTTACGCCTAAGTAAACATTGGGCATGCCCAAGTTTTCAAACCGTTTTTGAGTGGCCTGTCCGGTGCTTCCAGAAATTACACAAATGTGATAGCCTTTCTTCTTTGCCAACTGTAGCGCATATCCATCTTTGATATTAAAAGTACGCAACAGTTCGCCCGATTCTGATGCGATAGCCGTTCCATCGGTAAGAACCCCGTCTACATCGAAAATAAAGGTGCTAATGTTTTTAAGTTTATCTAACATAAGTTGAGTGCGGAGTTGGGAGTGGGGAGTTCGAAAATTCCAAACTCATTTCTCCAAACTCAATTTTGGTTATCCCTCCATTCGTATACCCATGCAGATTGGATCTGCTCTAGGTGGCCTTCATTGCTTTCCTCGCGGGTACCTTTAAAATTTGGCAAAGAAAGTACCCAATCTAGCAATTCGGTAAATCTGATCCGATAGATTTTACCTTCATTAAATTCATCTCCAAATTTTTCATAAAGTTCTTGGGCAATATCTTCGTGGTCGTTCCAGTAAATGGGTAGTGAGAATTTATCGTTGGTCATTGTTAATTGTTGAAATTGTTTGATTGTTGAATTGCTAACTGCAAAATGCCAATTGTAAACTGGATTAATGTCCTAAAAATTCAGATTGATCTGGGATCGTTACTTCAATATCTCCATCTAAAACCACGCACTGGCAAGCTAGCCTTGAGGTGATCCTAGGTCTTACCGCCCTATCAATAAAGTCTTCTTCCTTATCAGATATCTCTTGGATGTTATCCATTCCTTTATTCACATAAATATGGCAAGTACTACATCCACAAACACCTCCACAATTGTGCTGCAACTCTATCCCATTATCAAGGCAGATGTCTAAAACATCTTCTCCTGCGGCGATAGGCAGTTCGATTGGCGATTTACCTGTTTCTTCAAAATTTATTTTTAATTTAAAAATACTCATAATTAGTTGCAAAAGTAAGGAGCTAAAACCGCAATTGGGTAATTATCTTGTTTTTTTAATGCTCTCACTTAGTGTTTTATATATTTCTAACAGTTGAGGCTGTTCTATTAACAAAGCCTCATGTTTTTCCATGGTCAACTCGTCGTTTCTTATTGCCGGACCTGTTTGTACGTTTATAGGTAAAGCGTGTTGAACCTTAGCTGCAGTTTCACCGATCAGCGGTCTTAACATGTCGAAGTCTAACTGGTGCGAAGTTAAAATTTCATCCGCCAAAGCGTACAAATGATTGGTAAAATTACAGGCAAATACTGCCGCCAGGTGTAAGATTTTACGTTTATCGCTGTCAACTGTTACTACAGTACGGCTTAACTTATCACCTATAACTTTTAATTTCCCTAATGCCGTCCCGATATTTGCTTCGATACAAATGGGAATGTTCCCAAAATCTACTTCTTTTGTTTTTGAAAAAGTTTGAAGTGGGTAAAAAACTCCATAGCTTTCAAATCCCTCATTAAAAACCTCTAAACTAATTGCCCCAGAAGTATGGGCAATCAATCCCTTGAAACCTTTCAATTGATTTACTACTTCTTCAATGGCATCATCCTTAACCGCAATTAAACAAACATCAGCCGTTTGATCAAGCTGTGCCATATGTTCAATCGCCTCTGCATTTACCTCATTTGCAAGGAGCGATGCATTTTGATAATGAGCAGACCACACCTGTACTACTTGCATATTAGCCGCATACAATGCTTTAGCAAGATGGGTAGCTACATTTCCTGATCCTATAATTACGATCTTCATCTTGTTTGAGCCAGTTCTTTTTTTCTTCTAAAAATCGAAATCAAGAAACCAACAACCATAACGATCGTTCCTACCCAATATAAATTGATGAAAGGGAACTCAATAGATTTAAATACCAACCAATCTTTAGCCTGTTGTGGCTTTTCGTAAATATTAAATTCTACTTTTTGCTGTTCTGGAATAATCTTAACGAATCTAAATTTAAGGCCTAATTCTGGAATACTGCGATCAAACAAATAAGGTGTTGAGCCTTTTACTAAAATAAGAGGTTCTGCTGTATAAATTTTTCCAGCTACATTGATTTCCAGCTGCAAGCCGAACAACAAATCGCCAGCTGCTAATTTTAAATCTTTGATAGTAGGTTTATTGTTAATCGTTTTAACCGTTACAACACCATTGCTAGTGTGTACGGTATCCCCTACTTTTACTGATAAAACCCGTGGTGCCTTATAATTCTCTTCGTCAGAATGACCTTCGTGGTCGCCATGGTCGTCTTTAACCGCTACGGTTGTGAGGTGGGTATAGATATCGCTTGTTAAGTAATGTTTGGTATCGGGGCTAGCAATCATCCCCATTTTGTTATTTTCCTGAATGCTGGGATTTAACGAAAAATCTTCCTTTATTTTCCCGGTTTTTTCATCAATTACTTTAAAATTTATTTTATAAAAAGTATTTGGCGCTATACTGGTATCGCTAACATAGGTTATGGTGTACTTGCCCATTTTTTTAGGCTCATTCTTATACAGCATAATGTTCTCAGCAGGTTTTTCATTTTTTTCAAAGCCTATAACGGGAATAAATTTACTTTTGTTTATAGATACCGGAGTGCTTGTTGCTGCAGCTACCAAAGCTCCTAACAACAGAATGGCAAACCCAATGTGGGCTACTGCCGAACCTATCAATTTGTTTCCCTTACTTACAAATGCACCACTTAACAAGCGGGCATTAGACACTACGCCAAATACACAACTAAAAGTTAGGAAAATGTACATCAAATTAGTGTAGATGCCAGTTAGCCAAATAAATCCGGCTGAAATAACCAATGAAAAAATTAATGAGGATATTAAACTGGTATATAATTTTTTGGAATCTGTTCTCTTATATTTTAAAAATTGAGAAAATCCCATTATTAAAACTATTAAAACAGCAAAGGCAGATTGAATTTTATTGTAATACTGAACTGGATTGGGGATCAATTTTGCGGTGCCAAAAAGCTTGTTAAATACCGGATAAGAGGTGGTAATAATTACCTGCAAACAAGAAGTTGTAACAATTAAAGCGCCAATAAACATCCAAAATTCACGCGAATAGGTTTCCTCATCCTTATGGGTAATTGGTAACTGCTTCCACCTTGTGGCTACAAAGTAAATACAAATAACAACGAACACTAGGATGTAGGCAATTAAATGGCCAAACATCCCTAGATCTGTAAAAGCATGTACCGAAGTTTCGCCAAGAATTCCGCTTCGTGTTAAGAAAGAAGCATACAATACCAAAAGGAAACTAATTAATACTAAAGCCATAGCCGTAAAAAAGGCATGCCCGGTATTTTTAAATACGATTAATACGTGTACAGCAGCAATTAAGGTTAACCATGGAATGATGGAGGCATTTTCTACTGGATCCCAGGCCCAAAAACCTCCAAAATTCAAGGCTTCGTAGGCCCAAAAAGATCCCATGATAATCCCGGTACCTAAAATCATTACGGCAAATAATGCCCAAGGCAATACGGGTTTAACCCATTCTTTATACCTTCTCTGCCAAAGGGCAGCGATGCCATAGGCGAAAGGAACTACCATACTGGCAAAACCTAAAAATAAAGTTGGCGGATGAATTACCATCCAATAGTTTTGTAAAAGTGGATTTAATCCCTTCCCATCAGTTATAAACTTTAGGTAATTTTTAAAATTTTCCGGATCATTAAAAACAACAGGGGCCATTTCCTTTAGGTTAACCGCTTCTCTTAATAGAATGAAGGGAGAACTGCCAATCCGCTGTCCGAAAAATTCAACCCCAAGCAACATCGAGGTTAAAAAGACTTGAGAAAAAGCAACAACGGTCATTACTCCGTTTTCCCAAGTTTTGGCTTTCCATATCAGGATTGTGCCTAAAACCGATTGCCAAAATGCCCATAGCCAGAAACTACCCTCTTGTCCTTCCCAAAAGGCAGACACGATATAATAAATTGGAAGGGTTTTAGACGAGTGCGAATACACATAGTTGTACTCATTATAATGATTTAGGATAAGATAGAATAATGTTGATCCAATTCCGATTATACTGATTAGGTTAATCAAGAAGCCAATTCTACCTAATTTTGTCCAAGATTGATCTTGTAAATCTTTATTCTTTACGGCAAAGAAATAAGAGATCGTTGAAAGTAAAGAGGCAGCAAACGCCAAAACAATAAAAAACTGCCCTATTTTTCCAGGAAGGAGGTTTTCTCCTATAAATTGTATGTCCATTAAGATTTTTTGTATTGTTTTACCTGACCATCTTTGGTAATTTCTACCATTTCGTCGTTGTATTTAGAAGGGCATTTCATTAAGATTTTGGAAGCATAAAAGGTATCATTTTCCATTTTACCAATGATTACAAGTTTTTCTGAACGTTCAAAATCTTGAGGTTTGCTTCCGTTTAGCACTACTTTGTTTACTTTGCCTTTTTCATCCGTCACGTAAAATGCAAAATGATTTGGATCTTTTTGTGCATCATATTGTGTACCCTTGCTTTTTTCCCAATGGCCAATAACATGCTCTTCTTTATTTGATGTTGCTGCGTCAGTGAAGTTAGAATAGGTATCTGTATCTGCATTTAAGCTCACTAAAAAGCCTATGCAAATGGCAATGGTAATTAAACCAACGATTGCACTTTTTCTCATGGTGGTTTTAAATTAAAAATCCAGACCACAAAGATAAAAAAACAAAGCTAGCTGAGGTATTTTTGCAGCTAAGATATGCGTATCATGACAATTGGTTGATATAATTGACCATGGACGATGGACCATGGACGATGGACCATAGACTATGGACTATCGACTTTGGACTTTGCACTATCTACTATTTAAACTCATCTTTGAGCAACTCAGGCATGGCCGCCCTCAATTTCATCACTTTTGGTCCGCACACACTTTCTACATAGGCCTCATTAGGATGAAGGCGAAAATAGTTTTGATGGTAATTTTCTGCGGGGTAAAATACCATGATAGGTTTAACTTCGGTTACAACCTGTTGATCGGGTAGTTTTGAATTGTTAAACTTGGAGATTGCATCCTCAATTTGTTTCTTCTCTACATCATTACTATAAAAAGCGATTGACCGGTATGAGGTTCCAATATCAGGCCCTTGCCTATTTAATTGAGTGGGGTCGTGCATATGGAAAAATGCTTCTGTTAATTGCGCAAAGCTGATAACAGCTGGATCGTAGATCACTTGAACTGCCTCTGCATGGCCGGTTTGCTCTGAGCCAACCTGCTCGTAAGTAGGGTCTTTTGTGTTGCCTCCTGTGTAGCCACTGGTAGACTTGCTTACACCTTTTAATTCTGAAAAGGCTTCTTGGATAGACCAAAAACATCCACCTGCAAATATGGCGGTTTGTTGCTTGCCTGATGCCACAGGTAACTTCGCTTTTGTAGTATCAGTACCATCAGTACATGAGGTGTAAACCAGTAGGGTTAATATGAACCCAATAAAATTATAATTTTTCATGTCTATGAAATTTCAGTCTATCTATATACGCTATAAAAACCATAAAAGTTTGTTTTGGAATAATTAAGTTGGGCTTGGGGCAGGGAGCGGAGAGCGTGGAGCGGAGAGCGTGGGGCGTGGGGCGGAGAGCCGGTTTTAAATTAGAAAAGCTCACGATTAAGTCGTGAGCTTTTTTATGTGGTCTACTAATTGTTAACTGGAATCTGTTAACTGTCAACTGAAAACTGTTAACCGAAAACCGACTAAGGCCAAATCCCTAAGTTCATGTAAGAAATAGCTATTTTATCTATTGAATTAACAAAAGCCGCAGTTCTTAAGGTTTTGATTTCTGGCTTGTTCATCAACGTTTCTCTAATTTCGCGATAAGAATGGATCATGGTGTCTTCTAAACCAGAGTTTACCAATTCCATTTCCGATGCACCTTTTACAATCATTAAGCGATTTTCGGCAGGAATTTTCTTACCGGTTAGGCTCTCCAATGTATTGATCAAATTTGCATTAGAGTTTTCTGCGTATCGACTTTCCATGCGACCAAAAGCAACATGTGATAAGTTCTTTAACCATTCAAAATAAGATACGGTTACACCGCCCGCATTACAATACATATCTGGGATGATAATACCACCCATTTCGGTAAAGATCAATTCCGCTTCTGGAGTACACGGTCCATTTGCTCCTTCAGCAATAATTTTAGCTTTAATATTACGGATGTTTGTTTCGGTAATCTGATTTTCTAAAGCAGCTGGAACAAGGATATCACATTCCTGTTCTAAACCTTCCATAGAATTTTTAAAATCTGTAGCTCCAGGAAACCCTAAAATAGTGCCGTTATTTTTGCGATGAGCAAATACCTCATCAATATTTAATCCGTTGGCGTTGTAAACTGCACCTTCAAATTCGCAGATCCCTACTATTGTTGCACCAAATTCTGCCAAGAATTTTGCAGAGTGGTAACCCACATTACCCAAACCTTGTACAATTACCCTTTTTCCATCCAAACCTGCAGTTAAGCCGATTTTTTTCATATCTTCTGCAAATGAAACACACTCACGAACTGCATAAGCTACACCTCTACCGGTAGCTTCCTTTCTGCCACGAATACCGTGCAGAGCGATGGGCTTTCCTGTAACACAACCTAATGCATCCAAAGAACCTGGGTTCATCGTCATATAAGTATCTGCAATCCAGCTCATTTCCCGCTCACCCGATCCATAATCCGGAGCTGGCACATCGATGCCCGGGCCAATAAAATTCTTTTTAATTAACTCTGTGGTATAGCGGCGAGTGATCGTTTCCAATTCTGCAACGGTATAATTTTTTGGGTTGATACAAATTCCGCCTTTGGCGCCACCAAAAGGAACGTTAACGATCGCACATTTGTAGGTCATCAGCGCTGCTAATGCCATTACTTCATCTTCATTAACCATTTCGCTATAACGGATCCCACCTTTTGTTGGACTCATATGGTGCGAGTGTTCTACACGCCATGCATCAATTACTTCGAAACCATTACCCCTTCTGATTGGGAACTGAAAACGATAAACACTGTTACATGCTTTTATCTGAGCCAATAAACCTTCTGGATGAGAGGTAAATTGAGCGGCACTATCAAAGTTCTTACATACATCTGTAAAGAAACCTGTTTCGTTTGCTGTATTAGCCATTTTGTTTTTTTATATTTGGAATGTCTTCTTTTACGCGTGCAAAATTGCATTAAAATTAACCACTAATGCAAGTATAAAATTGCTTAGTGTAATAAAAACACAGTTAAAAAAGAGTTAAAAGATTAGGGTTATGGCATTTAAAATTAGTTTTTGCCGTTAGATTTTTTTTCTAACATTTTTAATCTTTTATCGAGAGTGAAGAGATAGATCAATAAACCAACCAAAATTACTACAACACAACCCACTACAACGTATATTTTTCCGTTGCTTCTTAGTGCATCGGCCATTTCAACTGTGTTGTTCTGGGCAAAGAGATTTAATGTTACCATTACTAACATTAAAGTAAAAACCATCTTTTTTGTCATTTTATAATTGTTTATCTATTAAAGTACGAATTCTAAAACGGATCGTATAAATCCAGTAGCCAATTATGATCCAACCTAAGCAGGCGGGATAGAACACCAATCGCATTCTACTATCAAGATCATAACTATTAAACCCAGGGTTACCCCCATTTCCAGGGTGCAGTGAGGCTTGCATCCGAGGTAATACAAAAAGTAGAACTACCATCATAGGAAAGGCAAATATGTTGTAAATGGCCGAAATCTTGGTTCTTTTTTGCTCTTCGTCTATCGCATTGCGCAATATTAAATAAGCAAAATACAATAAAATGGCTATAGCCGCAAAATTCTGTTTAGGATCAGAACTCCAAAATTGTCCCCATGTATATTTTGCCCAAATCGCACCAGTAATTAGTCCTAGTATACCAAAAATGATCCCAACATTTACACTTTCAACAGCTCGCCGATCATAGGCTTCATTTCTTGAATTTAATGACGCAATACTATTTACCACAGAAATTGCAAAAAGTGTAATCATTGCAAACCACATAGGAACGTGGAAATATAAATTTCTAATGGTTTCATTTAGGATATCCAGATGTGGAACCCCCATTAAAAAGCCCGCAACTGTTGAATAGATAACCAGCAATGAGCCTAAAATTTTCCACCAAGTTTTTTTCATACGTATTTTATTAGTTCCAAAGGAACGCCTTTGGCGCTAATTAGCTTATTTGATAATTAGCTAATTAATCGCGCCACAAATATGGGAATAATATTAAAGAAACACCCATTACAAGTCCATTTATCACTACCAATAAGCCAATATCATCCAGACTAACACTGGGATCTAAGCCATCTATTGCATTTTTCGACAACTTAATCAGAACAATAATCACCGGAAGGATCACCGGGAAACTTAAAATGGCCATCAGCATACTTCCATTCCCAGCCTTGGCAGCAATGGCCGAAACCATAGTAAAAATAGTGGCGAAGCTTAAACTTCCCAAAATAGTGGCCACCAGGTACATTAAAATATCAGTTTCTGTTGGAAATGGAAAAATAAAAGCATAGAAAAGTAAAGCAATTAATGTTAAGCTTACCATTAACAAGCTATTATAGATTGTTTTAGCAATTATCAAGGCAATCGGACTAACCAATGTATAAATGTATAAGTGCCTACCCTTACTTTCTTGCAAAAAACTTTTAGCAACTGCATTGATGGCAGCAAAAAGCATGATAATCCAAAATAGCGCATTCCACGTTAATTTGGCCGGGATGCTTAAAAAGGAAAGATAACACACAAAAATGGTTGAAACTACGTAGAGCAGTACCCCATTGATGGCATATTTAGAGCGCCATTCCAAGCGCATCTCTTTCTTAACAAGCTGAATAACCTGATTTGTTAGCTGCATCAGGGCAAAGATAAATAAAAGCAGAAAACAGAAAGGGCAAAGCGGAAAGATGGAGAACAAATGACATTTCAATAGTAGAACTATTCATAAACTTTAGACGATGGACAATGGACGATAGACTATGGATTGGATTCATAAGGAGAGATTAAAATTGAGCTTATGCATTTTGCATATTTACTTTGGACTATTGACTATGGACTATCGACTATCGACTGAAACAAATTCCCAATACAAGTTACTCCTAAATTCCTTAAATTAGCCTCATGGAAACCAGGTATTGCAGCATTTTAAAAAGTCCACTTGGCAATATTACGATCATAGCTGATGATAGCGCTGTCCACACCATTTCTTTCAGCGAAAAACAGGTGGAAGATTTAAGTTCTAATGAGATCAGTATAGTTGCAGCGACACAATTACAGGAATATTTTGATGGAAAATTGCAGGATTTTACCTTTCCGATTGCGCAAAAAGGCACTGATTTTCAGCAAACCGTGTGGGATGCATTAAGTACTATTAATTTTGGAGACACCCTTTCCTATCTTAAATTTTCTGAACAGTTAAATAATCCATTGGCCATTAGGGCGATTGCTGCAGCCAATGGTAAAAATAACTTAGCCATAGTGGTTCCTTGTCACAGAGTGATAGGTAGCGATGGTAAACTTGTTGGCTACGCAGGGGAACTCTGGCGAAAACAATGGCTGTTAGAACACGAAAAAGAGATCAGTGGGAAAGGTCAAATGATGATGAAGTTTTAATATGAATCCTTATTTAGAAATCGTAGGACGGAGCTTAGTTGTTTACCTATTTATCTTAGGAGCCATTAGGTTAACTGGAAAGAAAGAGTTATCACAATTAAACACAGTTGATGTAGTATTGATTTTACTGATCAGTAATTCGGTTCAAAATGCTATGGTTGGAAACAACACGAGTTTGCAGGGTGGATTATTGGCTGCAGCAGTGTTGTTTGTTCTAAATTTTGCACTTAAAAAAATTACTTTTAAGAATAAAAAAATAAGGGAATTCATCTTTCAACAACCTGAAATCCTAATTCATAACGGCAAACTAAATTTTGAAATATTAAGTCGCCTGGGTATCAATAACGACGAGTTGTTGGAAGCGATGAGAGAACATGGCGTTGAACACTTTAAAGACGTTAAGCTAGCTATTTTTGAGGTAGATGGGAATATCAGCATCATTAGCGGAACAGGGCAGTTAAGGGAAACGCATTACAAACGCAAGAAGGTTCATAAAACATTGGGGGTTAATTTATAAGAGTATGTTAGTTTTCACCACCTTAAACGCCTTAGCAACCTCAGGTGAAATTTTAGAAACTGACTTTGCGTCATTCGGGCTTTGGCGCTTATTTTTTTTTCACCATCCCTGCCTACCGGCAGGCAGGTAAGACATCTAAGAACATCTTAGTTTCATCACCTAAGACAGTTGATCTTCAAGTTTGTCAGTCTGAGCGTAGTCGAAGACTAGGTTGCACCCTTCGACAAGCTCAGGGTGACAAGATTTTCGGATCATACTGACTGGCAACTGTTAATTCTTAACTGTTAACTGTTCTTTCTTAACGCTTGAAATCAACAATAAAACAGCTACCAATAAAACTATCCAACCCCATTGGTAATGAATTGTTTTAGCCAAAACCTTATCAAAAAATTTAGACCCAAAGTAGTTGTTAGATTTAAAGTAGACCGCAGCGGCCATCAATAGGCTCCACACAAAACATACGATCGCAAAAAATCGAAAGGCCCTTAGCTGTTTCAAGAAAAGGCAAAATGCAGTAAGTGCAATAATGACAAATGAGATAAAAAATAATCTACTGTCGGTTTGGTATAAATTCCAATTGCCCTTAACTGGAACTTTTAAAATAGGTGAAATCGTGATGGCAATTATCGCTAAGATTAATCCTAGGTAAGCGTTGGTTTTCTTTACAATTAGCATTTGTTTCTAGTTCTTTTTAATACATGGTAAGTTAGTATTTATCGTTGAATTTTAAAACTCCAACCCCAACTCATTACTCCCAACTCAACATTATTTCCTCGGATCTATTCCCATTTTTTCAGCGAAGTGTGCACAGTAATCACGCAGGTCTTCCACGATATTTTCTTCTCCAGTAGCCTTTAAAAAACTGTCACCCATGGTTTGTAGGGTTTCGTAGAAAAAACGCTTCATTTCATCAACGGGCATATCTTTTGTCCACAAGTCTATTCGCATAGAATTTTTATAGCTATGGTCCCATAAGGCTAAAATCATCGACTTAACCGGCACCTGATCTTTTGTTTCTGCATCAGTACTTTCCCAGAGAATCTGTTCTGGCATATTTTGATCGTCTAATTCTACTGTTATTTTTATTTCTGCTTTCCTCATATATGATTACACCGATTTTGGATGATTACACTGTGCCGATAGCTATCGGGATTGATTGATTACAACCTGCCGGCAGGCAGGGATTATTTATTAATTGTACTGATTATAAATTTACGGTTGCAAAGATGCTATTTTTAAAAAGTAAAATTAAATGCACTCCGTTTTACTTTTGCAATATTAAAAATAATACAATGGTTATTGCAATTAATAGCATTTCAACTAACCAAATTCTTTTTAAATCTTTTAAAGTAAATCTTAAAATTAAATCGCTTATGAATGCTACTACAACAAGGGAGGCCAATATCAGCTCGTACATCCCACTCAAATCTATATGTCTTGGCCCGCTTGGTTTAGGTTGAAATAAAACCACGAAAAATAAAGCCAATCCAAATGCGGTGATAATGTTTAAAGGGGTTAATCTAAATTTCATTTGTCCTATTTTTATGCGTTCTTAACTCCAGACACCAACTCCCAGCTCCAATCCCGATAGCTATCGGGACTCAACTATTTCTTCTTATCGAACCTTTTTTTATTCTTAAACACTTTTTGCTTGTGCGCAGTAGATCTGGCTTTCTCTCTCTCTCGAGCTTCGATTTGTTTGGCATTTTTCTTTTCGTGAAAAGCCCCTTGAAAATCTGGATCTTCCTTACGTTTTTGAATATCGATTTCCTTTGCTATAAATTGTCGCTCATCATAAGGTGTTTCTTCTACAAAAACTCCTTCAGGAATGGGGGAAACCGGGATAAATTGTCTAATTAGTTTTTCAATTTTCCGAACATAGTATTTTTCTGCTTCGGTACAAAATGTGATGGCATCACCTGTAGCAAATGCCCTTCCGGTTCTACCGATTCTGTGCACATAATCTTCAATAATAATTGGTACATCAAAATTAATCACGTGACTAACATCGGTTACATCAATCCCCCTGGATGCCACATCAGTAGCCACTAATACCCTGATATTACCTTCTTTAAAACTATTGATGGAGTTGATCCGCGTATTTTGACCTTTGTTAGCATGAATAACCCTAACTGATTCTTCGCCAAAACGACGAACAATAAAACTATGGATATTATCGGCCACTGCCTTGGTTTTACAAAAAATTATAAGTCTATTAAACAGCTCATCATTCGAAAGTAAGTGTTGCAACAGATTGATTTTAGTCTTAAAATTTGGCACTTCATACAGCACCTGTGTAACGGTCTGTGCAGGAGTGGCCTGTTCTGAAGCCTCTATTATGGTGGGATGTTTTAAAAAATCTCCAGCAATTTTTTTTACCAGCTCGCTCATTGTAGCTGAAAAAAGCAAGTTCTGCCGTTTACGGGGCACTACTTCTAAAATGCGATGTATCGATCCGATGAAGCCCATATCCATCATTTTATCTGCTTCATCAAGCACCAAGAACTGAAGATATTTGGTATTGATATCCCCTGTTAAATACAAGTCTAAAAATCTTCCAGGTGTGGCAATAATAATATCAACCCCTGCTTTTAGCTGTTCTTTTTGACTTTTCGGTCCGATGCCGCCAAAAATCACAACAGAACGTAGATCAGTATAGGCAGCAAAAATTTTTGTTTGTTCGGCAATCTGCATGGCTAATTCGCGGGTAGGCGCCAAAATTAAGGCTCTGGCCGCATCACCCTGTGCATACTTAAGCTTCATCAGCATTGGCAAAACATAGGCAGCTGTTTTTCCTGTTCCGGTTTCGGCAATACCACAAATATCCTGACCGGATAAAACCGGAGCAATGGCTTTTTCCTGAATAGGTGTTGCAACAGTATAACCGGCATCGGCTACTGCATTTAGAATTTGCCTATTTAAATTGAATTCTTCGAAAGATTTTGCCATAACTGCAAAGATACGCATTTGCAAAGAGGTTAATTGTATGAATTGGTTAACTGGTTAATTGTTTACCACGATTAACCAATTCTACAATTTAAACAGTTAACCTAATTCACTATCTTTGAAATCATGAATACTTATCTCATTAAAGGGGCTACCCTAGTAAACGAGGGAATACAGTTTGTTTCGGATGTGTTGATCAAAAATGGCTTTATTGATCAGATTGGAAAAGATCTAACGAGTGCTGGGGCCCAAGAGATCAATGCTGATGGCTTGTATCTTTTACCAGGAATGATTGATGATCAAGTACACTTTAGAGAGCCTGGGCTCACGCATAAAGCGGATATCTTTACCGAAAGTATGGCGGCAGTTGCAGGCGGAATTACTTCCTTTATGGAAATGCCAAATACTGTTCCCAATACCTTAACGCAAGAATTATTAGCCGATAAGTATGCCATAGCGGCCGAAACCTCATTGGCCAATTATTCATTTTACATGGGGGCTAGCAACGATAATATCGATGAGATGCTCAAAACTGATCCAAAAAATGTATGTGGAGTTAAGGTCTTCATGGGATCTTCAACCGGAAATATGCTCGTTGATAATGAGCACACCCTTGAAAACATTTTCAGCAAGGTTCCGATGCTCGTAGCTACACACTGTGAAGATGAACAGACCATCAGGGAAAATCTTATCGCTTTTAAAGCAAAATACGGTGAAGATTTAACCATTGACATGCACCCTCTTATCCGCAATGCGGAAGCCTGTTACAAATCATCATCCTTAGCCGTAGAGCTAGCTAAAAGATATCAGACCAGGCTTCATATCCTACACATTTCAACTGCTAAAGAAATCTCTTTATTCGACAATACTATTGCGCTAAAGGATAAGAAAATTACTGCAGAAGCATGTGTTCATCACCTTTGGTTTAATGACCAGGATTACGAAAAAAAGGGTAATTTTATTAAATGGAACCCTGCGATTAAAACCGCTGATGATCAGAAGGGGGTGTTAAATGGAGTTTTATCAGATTATATTGATGTGATTGCAACCGACCATGCGCCACATACTCTGGCAGAAAAACAACAAGCTTATAGTATGGCACCATCCGGTGGCCCTCTGGTGCAGCATGCCCTACCTGCGCTATTAGAAATGCACCTGCAAGGAAAAATTTCTTTGGAAAAAATTGTCGAAAAAACCGCGCATAATTTGGCCATCTGTTTTGATATAGAAAAAAGAGGGTTTATCCGTGAAGGCTATTGGGCAGATTTAGTTTTAGTTAATCTTAATGATCCGTTTAAGGTTACCCCAATAAACATCTTCTATAAGTGCGGTTGGTCTCCTTTTGACGGAGATACTTTTAAAGCAAGTATTTCCCATACTTTCGTGTCGGGAAACCTTGCCTATCAAAAGGGAAGATTTACAACTAATGAGATTGGAAAAAGACTAACTTTCAATCGATAATGCGGCCCAATAAACAGCAAGGTCCATTACTTAGGACATCACTTATTTTAGTCGGAATTTCACTCTTATTGTTTATTTTCGGCCTATTTCCGAATTTGGTATTGGACCTTTATTCAAATCGCGTTTATCCAGTAATTTCTTCGGTTTTAAGATGGTTATCCTCTATTTTACCATTCGCATTAGGTGATATTTTATACGGATTACTGATTATTTGGGCCCTTATAAAGCTTTTTGGGTTTTTTAAAGGCCTTAAACAGAAAAAGTTGAAAAAGGAGGATCGCTGGATGGTTCCCGTTCAAATTTTCAACATCTTCTTGGTTTTATACATCAGTTTCAAACTCCTATGGGGCTTAAATTACTCTCGTCCCAGCATTTCGGAAGAGCTAAACATTAGCGACAAGAAATATACAGTTAAAGAACTTGTATTACTCGGCAACTATTTTATCGATAGATTAAATAAGCTGCAGCCAAAAATTGATCCCAACTTAACCTATACGATAGCTCAGGTTCGGGAAAAATCTATAGCGGAATACCATAAAATGGAGCAAAAAAATTCTTTTTTCCATTATAATCAACCTTCGGTTAAACCTGTTCTTAATAATTGGATGATTAGTAAAATCGGAATTGAAGGGTATTATAATCCACTTTCTGGCGAAGCAAACGTGAACATGGCGCTACCGGCATGGGTTTTACCTTTTGTTGCTTGTCACGAAATTTCCCACCAACTTGGTGTTGCTAGAGAAGATGAGGCTAATCTGGTGGCGTATTTAGTTGGCATTAATAGCACTGACGTTAATTTTCAGTATTCGGTAAACTACAATATGTTACGGTATATTTTATTCGAGATCAGATTTAAATCGCCAGACGATTACCTAAAAATGCGAGACCAACTTCATCCTGGGGTATTGGCAAATTTTAAAGCAGAAAACGAATTCTGGGAAAAATACAACGGACAAATGTCCAATTATATGGGTGTTGCATTCGATAAATTCTTAAAGCTTAACAATCAAAAAAGAGGCATAAAAAGCTATCAAAATATTGTGATTTGGCTGTGGAATTTACACAAGAACGAGATTATTAAAAGTCCAGAAGCCCAAGAGACGAAGAGTCCAATGTTTTACGGAGTGAAGAAGTGAGAGGGAAGAAAAATAAAGATAATGCGTTTTAGCAAAGCTATTATTTGATTCCCTGCCACTTTCTTTATTTGATCTATTGGACTCTTGGACTTCTGGACTTTGTTACATTTTACAGACTCTATCCTACCACATAAATTGTAAATTTGCGCTGTTATGGCAAAAATATCCATCAACCTGGCAACAGGTTCATTACAACAGGAAGAAATTATAGTTGGAATTGATTTGGGAACAACCAACAGTCTGGTTGCTTTTATAAATCCAGAAAAGAATCCCCAAGTTATAAATGACACTGGAAAAGGCCTGCTGGTACCATCAATTGTACATTTTAATGCCCAAGGTGATGCAGAAGTGGGTAATGAAGCCAAAGCATTTTTAACTACAGACCCATCAAACACTATTTTTTCAGTTAAACGTTTATTGGGCCGCTCGTACAAGGATGTAGCTGATCATCAATCCATTTTTAGCTATAAAATTATAGACGATGATACGGAATCTCTAGTTAAAATTAAAGCAGGAAATAAATTTTACACACCCATAGAGCTATCAGCTGAGATTTTAAAAGAGTTAAAGGCAAGAGCCGAGCATGCATTAAAAACACCTGTAAACCGGGCAGTAATTACCGTACCTGCGTATTTTAACGACAGTCAGCGGCAAGCCACGCGCGATGCGGGCAAATTAGCTGGATTAGACGTTTTGCGCATTGTTAACGAGCCTACAGCTGCAAGCTTAGCCTATGGTTTAGGTTTGGATCCTGCCCAGCAAAAAACTATTGCTGTATACGATTTAGGTGGTGGAACATTTGATGTTTCCATTCTTCAAATCCAAAATGGGATTTTTGAAGTTCTAGCCACAAATGGCAATACTTATCTAGGTGGAGATGATTTTGACCAGGCCATTTTACACTATTGGATAGAAAAAAATAAGCTTGATTTTAATGATATCGCTGCAGATCACGTACTGATGCAAACCCTACGTCTGCAAGCTGAAGCGGCCAAGAAAGCTCTTTCGACCCAAAATCTTTTTAACGAAAAAGTAGGCGAAATTTGGTGCACATTGGATAAACAAACCTTTGAGCAGCTAATTACTGCCAAGGTAACCGAAACCCTCGCCTGTTGTAAACAAGCATTAGCGGATGCAAATTTAACGATAGATGAAATTGATGAGGTGGTGTTGGTGGGCGGTTCTACCCGTACACCTTACGTAAAGAATGCGGTTAGCACGTTTTTTAACCGCAAACCCCATGATCAGATCAATCCAGATGAAGTTGTAGCCTTAGGCGCAGCAATCCAAGCTGATATCTTGGCAGGTAATCGTTCAGATATTTTATTACTAGATGTTACACCACTCTCTTTGGGAATTGAAACAATGGGTGGTTTAATGGATGTGATTATTGCCAGAAACAGCAAAATACCTACAAAAGCAGGCCGACAATATACTACATCTCTCGATGGACAAGTAAACATGAAAATTGCCGTTTACCAGGGCGAACGTGATCTGGTTAAAGAAAATAGAAAACTGGCCGAATTTGATCTGAAAGGAATTCCGGCTATGCCCGCAGGTTTGCCGAAAGTAGATATCAACTTTATATTAAATGCCGACGGGATATTAACCGTGCAGGCCATAGAGCTTCGTTCTGGTGTAAAACAAGAAATTGATGTGGTACCCAGCTACGGATTAAGTGATGAAACGGTTGAGAAAATGTTGATCGATAGTATTGAAAATGCCAAAAGTGATGTTGAACAACGGATGTTGATTGAGGCTAGAAGTGAGGGCGAACAGTTGGTTTATACGGCCGAACGCTTCATTGCTAAAAATGCACAAATTTTAACCGAAGTCGAAATAAGTGCTACCCATATCCATATCGAGGCGCTAAAGGAAGCATTGGCCAAAGGCGAAAAAGACCTTATCCTTAAAAAAGCTGATGAGCTAAATGAGTTTACCCGTCCATTTGCCGAGCGCCTAATGGATATGGCAGTTGGCCAGGCGATGAAGGGAAAGAGTGTGGAGTAATTTGACTTGGGAGTTCGGAGCTGAGAGCTGGTCTACTCCAAAGTGATGTCACCCCTGCCTACCGGCAGGCAGGCTGAGCCTGTCGAAGGGCATTAGATTAGCTGTTATCAAGAAGTTCAGAAAAGCAAAGACAATGCTGCTATCTTAATTCAGCCCTGCTTTTCGTTGCAATTAAAATTGTGGCTTTCTAAAAAATAAAATTCATTTCACAATTTTAATTTCCACTATAATCAGGTTTAGATAAGTGGGGCCTGTAGTTCATAGGAAAGGTCTTTGAGACAATTATGGAAATTTTTGGTTTCTGTCATCATTTTATTAGTTCATTGTTCCCTGGGACACTAACCGATGAACCAGATTATGAAACAGTTCAAAAATGTGGTGATTATCAATGCGATAGCGGTGATATTTGTGTTAATACCTGGCATTTTTAGCTTGGTTATTTTTTCAATACCGAATTATCGTAGAGATATCTATCAACTATATCTACAATGTAAAACCTGCCCAATAGCTAAGGAACAAGCCATAAAGGATTTCAACAGCTCAAAATTTAAAATCGTACGCTGGGGGCTCGATAGCGATTGCAGTAGTGATACTCTATTAAAAAAAGAGTTTAACATTAAGATAATACATGGCGGTTGCGTGCCTAACAAAGAAGTTGATTGTTACCGAATACAAATGATAGAACTCCTTCATAAGAAATTTGGAGATCGACTTTTCCCCTTATAATCATCTTCAATCTGGGGCTTTAATTCATCTAGAAGTGGTTTGGCTATCATAAAAAACAGCGCTCTAAAATAAAGCGCTGTTCTCCCCTATATTATCTAACAAATTATGATAATGTTGCTTTTTTATCTGCTTTAGAATTAGAATCAACAAACAGTTTATAGATTTGGGTAATGCGCCACTCGCCAACTTTATCTCTTTCAATCACTACAAAATTTTGTTGGTCGCCATTGTACAGGTCATATTTTACATCTACCCTAGCAATTACCAATGCATCTGTCTTTGATAAAATGGTAGCTTTAAGATGGCAATCCTGTTGCCTTGCTCCGTCATTTTTTTTCATCAGACCCAGTACATCAGCAGCATTGTTCTTAACCACATTAACGTCTCTATTTGATGTAAATACTGCGTCTTTGCTTAACACCTCCCTAAGCATCTTATAATCGGTATTGATATAACTTTCCATAAAGTAATCCAAAACTGATTTGTGACTGGCTGTAGGTTTAGTTGCAGCGAAAGATTGAGTTGTGATTGTAATACCTAGTAGTAAAATCACGAGGATTTTTAGTTTCATGTGCTTTTTTTTATTAAATATCGGAGCAAAGCCATTCGCAAAATATGCCAAATCCACTTTTAACATTCCGTTAACATATAGCCTTAAAACAACAACAGCCCCCAATTTCTGGGGGCCGGTGCGTTCGCCTTAAACTTACGAAGTTTTGAAGCCTTAAACTTACGAAGTTTTGAATGCCTTAAACTTACGAAGTTTTAAAAACTTCGTAAGTTTAGTTTAAGTTAAGGATTTTGCGGACCGATGTTTGGGTTGGCATCAATCTCAGATCTAGGGATAAACCACTCCCATCTCACATCACCTGCTGGCAAGGTTAAGAAGTTAGCCACCGAAGCAGCAACAAAGTTTGGCACGTTGGCCGTTGTTCTGTCTAATGGTTGATTTAAACGCTTCAAGTCTAAGTACCTGAACCCTTCGCCCCAAAGCTCAACTCGTCTATAAATTAAAGTCTCATTGATCAAAGCTGTACCCACATTTGATGACAATACATAGCTTGGGTTTCTTTTATTGTTTAAAGTAAACAATGCTGCTTGAGCCAAAGCGGTTTGAGGTACAGCAGATTTTGCATAGGCTTCGGCCAAGATCAAGTACATTTCAGAACTTCTCATCAACGGAACATCACCCAAAGATGGATCACCTACGGTTTTAACCGAAAATTTTCTGCTCATGTAGGGCTGTCTAACAAAAGTAGTTGCCGGAAGAGGAAAGTTAGCTGTTGTTGGCGCTGGCTCCCACATTTTAGCTCTTACATCAGTTGCAGGAATTTGGGCATATAAATTTTGGTTTATTCTCTTAGGCGTACCTCTTTCATAAGAAGTATTTGCATTATAGGCAATTTGCGCAAAGAATGAACCGAAAGTATCACCCTGCTCAAACGTTGGCATCATTGCCCACATCACTTCGGATAAAGCTGGTGCATTATTAAATCCAGATTGGTAGGCAGTGGCATCCATTAATGGATACTGGCCTCCATCTATCACCTGTTTAGCGTAAGTAATTGCCGTTGGATAATCCTGCATTGTCAAGGCAACCCTGGCTTTTAATCCTTTCGCAACCCAAACATCAGCATGACTTTTATTAACTTTAGAAGTAACATTTAACGCAATCGCCGCATCAAGGTCTGCGTTGATTTGGGCGTATACTGCTTCAACAGATACCCTCGGCATTTGGTTATCAGTTGATTTTAATACCAAGGGTACGGCTAATTGGTTATTTGGCTTTGCAGTTGCATCATATCTCTTGCCATAGAATTGCACCAGATATGAATAGGCATAGGCCCTTAATGTTAAGGCTTCGGCCTTAATTCTATTTTTCTCTGATGTGGTACCCGAGGCCGCCTCGATATTATCGAGAATGGCATTGGCATTACCGATCATTCTATAAAAGGTTCTAAATATCCAAAGGTTTGAAGAATGGGTATCTGTTCTAGGTGCAACATAATTGCCCTCACCTGTCGAGGTGTACCACGTTGCAGTTGCTTGATGCAAATCTTCGCCCATAAAATCTATGGCCAATAAAATGCCGCCAACACCAGGTTTATTTTGGACGTTTGTTGTTGTAGTAGTGGTTCTTTCGAACATGTATCTGTAGATGCCGTTTAACGCAATGTTTGCATTTGCGGTACTTGTAAATATCGCTGAATCGTCTACTTTATCGGTTGGCGAAACATTGAGGTAGTCTTTATTACAGCTAGAAACAGCTAATAATACTACCACACTTGAAAATAAAATAATTTTTTTCATCTCTTTATATATTAACTAGATTATAGTGAAAGACTTAAACCGAAACTATAAATCCTAGGAGCTAGATAGGTAGTATTATTTACCCCATCAAATGCTTCTCTTGGATCTAATCCTTTTCTTTTTGAAATCGTTGCTAAGTTCTCTGCGGTTGCAAAAATCCTTAAATTAGAAGCATCAAATTTGCTCAATAATGTTTTTGGCAAACGATATGACAAGTTCACGTTTGAAAAACTGATATAGGATGCATCAATCAACCATCGTGTTGAAGTAGCATTAATGTTGGTGGTATTACCGATATCAAGACGAGGAATCTGGCTTCCTTTATTTGTGGTTGTCCATGCATTTGCCGCATCAGCGTGAAGGGCCGAACCGTAACTTAAGCTCATCAATCCTTGATAGTTGGAATCATAAAACTTACCACCGATCTGATAATTTACCAAGAAAGACAATGATAAATCTTTAAACGAAAATGTATTGGTAAATGATCCCATCAGATCAGGAATTGCTGTTCCCGAATAGTCAAATTTAGCAAAGGTTTGGTTGGTTACGTATTGCACGCCGTTAACAGTTCTGATATTCGCCGCAGCAGTTCCATTATCAGGAATATACAAGGCAGATCCATCATTAGGGTCAACACCAGCATATTGTCTTAACCAAAACGCATAGAAATCCTTACCCACTTCTCTCCTTTTCGTTCCCGAAACAATGGTTGGTGTTTCTACAGGTAATTTGGTGATTTCGTTCTTAAAGATTGTCCAGTTGGTTACTAAATTCCATTTAAAATCTTTTGCCCTCAGCACATCTCCACCCAACTGTAATTCCCAGCCTCGGTTTTCCATAGATCCGATATTTTGAAGTACTGAAGTAACAGCATTCGATAAAGGTCTTGGAACACTGAAGAGTAATTTATCTGAACCTCTCTTAAAATATTCTAACTCTCCATTTAATCTGCCTTTAAACAAGCCAAATGACAATCCCAAATTCAAGGTTTTAGAAGTTTCCCATTGCAAATCTGGAGTGGCGACAGTTAATAACAATGCGCCTGGCTCAGTTCCGTTATTCCAACCAATATCATAGAACGCTTGATAGTCATAATAAGAATCTGTAGCATCTGTATTTAATATTCTATTGTTACCAACCTCACCGTAAGAAGCTTTTAACCTTAGATCGTTAACCCAGCTCACGTTCTTCATAAAATCTTCTTTAACGATACTCCATGAAGCACCCGCGGAGAAAAATGTACCCCACCTGTTCTGAGGTGAAAACCTTGAGCTTCCATCTCTTCTAAGCGATCCTTCTAAATAGTACTTCTCTTTGTAGTTGTAGGTTGCCCTTGACAGGAATGACTCGATTGTTTCGGCATCTCTATAACCACCCACATTTTGTGGAGTTACAAAGTTTCCAAACTCTGTGTTTCCTTGCAAAATTAACGAGGTTTTTGAGCCGCTAAAGTTCCTATAGGTGTAATCATAATTCTCGTGGCCAATTGTTGCCGCGATGTTATGGTTGCCAAAAGTTTTGTTATAGTTTAACAATTGATTAAGCGTGTATGATTTAATGGTCGTTGACGTATTAGACCCACGCCCCCCCAATGATGCACCATCACCTACCGTTGGATTTTGGTAAGTATTAGAGACATTATTTCTGATATCGATATTAATAGCAGGAATAAAGGTGAAATCTTTTAGGAATTTAACTTCAAAATACGTTCTGCCACCAATGTTATTTCTTCTGGCCAGGTTATCATTTAAAATGGTTTCATATACCACGTTTCTCCCTGGTGAAGCACCTGTTGGACGGTTAACGGATCCCGGATGTTGCCCATAATCGTAATATATTTCGCCAGTAGCTGGATTTAAGATAGTATTGCCAGCCGCATCTCTTGCAAATACGGGATAGATCGGTCCGATGCCCCTTGCAAAATTAAACGGATTGATGATACTGGTTGCACTACCCGCAGCCGCATCCTGTGCATTGTTCAGATCAGTAAATGAGGCCGATAGATTCAAGCCAGTTTTTAACCATGGCTTAACCTGACCGTTTACATTAACCCTACCGTTAAATCTTTTTAGATCAGATTTAAGAATGTATCCATTGTCATTTAGATAACCTAAAGACACGTAATAATCAGCTTTATCTGTTTTACCTGAAAAACTGGTATTTACATCCGTTCTTTTCCCGGTTCTTTGCAATGGCGCATACCAATCAAAATCATCATATAATAGAGATGCATTAGGATTAAGTTTTCCATCTATACCCACTATAGCGTTATTAGGAACATTAAATGGGTTATAAATCAAATTGGTTGCAACAGTATTTGTAGCATTTTGCGATGCAACAGCATCTGTTTGCGCAGGAGTTGCAGAGAACATCAGGTTATTTTTGATTGCTTGCCAATACGCAGGATAATAACCGTAGGCATCTAGACGATCATACTCTGGCGTTCCTCTTTCGGTATAGCCTTGATTAACGCTCGCATTAATGGTTCCCGCACCAAGGTTTTTTCCGCGTTTTGTAGTAATGATTATTACACCATTTGCTGCCCTAGCACCATATAATGATGATGAAGATGCATCTTTCAAGATAGAAATATTGTCTATATCGCTCACATTAATATCGCCGATACTTCCATCGTATTGCGAACCATCTAAAATTATAAGCGGACTGCTTGATGCTGCAAACGAACCAAACCCACGCAAACGTATGGTTGTACCCGAGCCTGGCTGACCATTTCCTGAAGTGGTAGCGATACCCGGCGAAGAACCCTGCAACAACTGAGTAGCATTAGTTACCGTACGCTTTTCGATATCAGCAGTGCCAATTGTGGCAATAGAACCCGTAATAGCTTCTTTCTTTTGTGTACCGTATGCAACTACCACAACCTGGTTTAAGTTGTTGGTTGATGAGGCCAGGGATACGTTAATTACAGATTGGCTCCCCACGGTTCTTTCAACTAGATTATAGCCAAGGGATGAGAAAATCAAAACCGCCGAACCTGGGGCGCTAATGGCATAATTTCCGTTAACATCAGTCTGGACGCCCGTAGTGGTGCCCTTAATTTTTACGGATGCACCGGGGATTGGGAGCCCATCATCGGCTCCGGTAACCTTACCTGCAATTGTCCTATTTTGCGCATCTGCGCTAAAACAAAACAGAACAGCAGCTACAAAAAGTAATAGTAATTTTTGTTTCATGTTCTAAAATAAATGTGAATAATTAGTTAATTTTTAGCTTATAGTGAAAGCTAAATCAATGCGCAAATTACCGTTAAGCAGAACCGAAAAATATGCGAAAATCACCATCTTAGCGCATTACATGCGAAAAACACCGATTTGAGTTGAGACGTTGGGCATTGGGCGTTGGGCGTCTATGGGATTGGATTCAAACAGCATGATGCGGGTTTAACTTAAAGACACAAATTGGAAGGTTGATCTGCGTATCTGCGGCTAAAAATACCAGCCTAACGCGCAGCTTATATGCCCTTATATTTCTTAGATGGTTAAAATCTTAGCTGCCCTAAGGCGTCTCAGGTGGTGAAAAGTAAAGCGTATACCCAGGGGAGTGCGTCGCGAAGGACTCGCAACAAAAAAGCAAACTCCAATCCTGGCAGTTTGCTTCTTTAATTAATCTATTAACTATAACTAACAGGTGAATAAAACTTGTACTAAAAATTTATCCTGTTTAATTATTCAAAATTAGCGGCCCCTTAGTAAAAAGAATATGCAAAAATCACTTTTAATCTAGTTAAGTCTGCTCTTTTTGTATTTTAAGGGCGTGATATTAAATGTAGATTTGAACAACCTGATAAATGAGCTTGAACATTCAAATCCGATCAGGCTAACAATCTCATGTAATGGGTAAGAAGTCGTTTGCAAGAGATATTTAGCCCTATTTAACCTCAGCTTCATTAAGAATTGATAAGGACTCATATCATAAGCTTCCTTAAATGTTCTTAACAAATGGTTTACAGAAAGACAGGCTTGATCTGCTATATCCTCCAGCGTTAATTTTTGGTTAAAATTACTACTGATGAATTCCTTTGCAAGCGTTAATCTTTTCAGGATTTCTTCCTTGGTTTTTGCCTTGGTAAAACTAAGCCGATCTAGCTTTTGTGTAAACTCTACATTATATATTTTATAGTAGTTGAATAAACAATGGTACATGTATTCGTTGATCAACATTTCATCGCTTTGCCCGTTATCTATTTGGGCTTTCAAATGCAACATATTAAAGCGCATATCACCTACAAAAGGATATAATGATTCTACAAACATGGGGCTAGATGAGCTTTGTTTATTATCCAATTGCTCTTCGTGGGTATTGCAATAGGTTTGATGAAAATCTGTTATGAATTGATGACCGAATGATACCGAAAGGGTATTAACGGGTGTAATGGAATCAACTCTACTTGAAAAATTACTTCCTTCATTAAAAACGGCAAAGGTATCTGGATAAATACTTAGCTTCCTTTTGTTGATTTCACAATCTTCAGAGCCTTTAAAAACAAATTTTAGGATACAACCTGTATTTTTTTGCTGATAGGCAGATTCACAGGTGGTTTCACTTATGATTTTGTTTTTATTTTTTAGTTCTTTAATAAGTTTCATGATCTGCAATTAAAATTCGCCATAACTTCTTTGCTCCAATAAGGTATAATCATTTCCGAACGGATCAGAAAACACAGCGCATAGCCCTTCGTTTAAATACACTGGTTCTTTTTTAAAAATGATACCCTTTGCTTTAAACCGGCAATAATCTTCTAGGCAGTCTTCGGTGTTTAAGGTAATCTGGCTGGTTTGGTTAGGGTTTTTAGTTTTCGATAAAAGAATTTGGGTCTCCGCATTTGGCTTAACCAAAATGCATTTCTCTTTATTAAGCAATAACGTATCTTCTACTGGCATCCCTAAGCGATCTTTAAAAAAAATCGCGGCATCCTCAAGCTGCCTTACCTTAACATAGAAAAATTTAGATGAGTGGTTCATAATCAGGTTAATTTGTGTATGATAAAATTAATCCTAATTATGCCTCAAAGAATCACCCCAAAAGGGGGATTTTTAATTGATATATCAATTAGTTTTGTGCTGGGATATGGTCGATTGCCGTAAAGCGTTGGAGTATCCAACCGAGCAACAAGTAACGCCGATTAGATAAATCGCTTTGCTTTGGCGGTTTTTATCGCGTCCGATTTGCTGTTTACATCTAGTTTGATGTAGATGTTTTTTACATGTGTCCTCACTGTTTCCTGATCGATAAAAAGATCATTTGCAATTTGGGCCTTGGTTTGCCCGTTCGCAATCCTATCTAAAATTTCGGTTTCGCGTTTAGTTAGGGGTGAGTTTAGGTTCTTCTGGAACGAATGCATCACAATTCTTGCCACATTTGTACTCATGGCCCCGCCCCCTGCACTTACTTCTCTGATGGCATCTATAATTTTGGCCGAGTTCATATCTTTGGTTAAATAGCCACTTGCTCCCATGGTTAATGCCTCAAAAACAAGTTCAGGCGAATCAAATACCGTAAGTATAATAATCTTGGTATGTGGTAAGGTCTTTTTAATAATTGGCAATGCCTGAAGGCCGTTTGTTCCCGGCATTTCAATATCCAACAAAATAATGTCTGGGCAATCTATTTCCAATTGCTTTTTGGCCAAATCAAATGAAGTGAAAACCCGGATAACCGAAAAGTCATCAATATCACCTAATAGGGATTGATATCCCATCCCTAAAATTTCGTCATCTTCAATAATTACAATTCGGAGCAGCTTATTCATATATGGTCTGTAATACTTAGATGCAATTACGGTTAATTTGTAACATTAATTTTTGTCCCAACAATGGATGTAGTACCTTTCCCTAGGGTAGAATTGATTTTGAAAGTTGCTTTGATCCTTTTGCAACGGGTTTGAATGTTAGTTAATCCACTGCCGT
The DNA here is from genome assembly GCF_059703915.1 of Pedobacter sp. NO84. Taxonomy (NCBI): domain Bacteria; kingdom Pseudomonadati; phylum Bacteroidota; class Sphingobacteriia; order Sphingobacteriales; family Sphingobacteriaceae; genus Pedobacter; species Pedobacter sp. NO84. The sequence goes on along the minus strand of NZ_AP046575.1, from coordinate 406,627 downwards.
GCTCTACTGTTTTCACATCAAATCCGGTTCCATTATCAATTGTTAAAACATCTATTGTTTGTTCTGGAGTTTTAACCACCATAATTAAAACCTCCTCTGCTTTGGCGTGCTTTAACACGTTATTCAATATTTCTTTAAAAATCAGTGTAAAGTTTCTATTAAATTCCATCGATAAATGAAGGGATTGATATTCGCTTAAAATGCCTTCCATATTAAATTTTATGCCGGTATTTTGGAAAAGATCAATCCCAAAATTTTTGATATGCATCAGTATTTCAAACAGGTTATTGCTCTGTGGATTTAATGCCCATAAAATATCCTTGGTACCCGTATACAACAAGCCTGCATTCTCTTTAATTAGTCTGATCAGTTCTTTTTGCTCCACCTGATCCTTATCCATCTTTTTATCCAAAATCTCAGAAAGTAGGTTTATTCTGGTCAGTTTATTTCCGATATCATCATGGAAATCTTCGGAAGTTTGCTTTCTTATTTTATTCTGTTCATTATGCTTAATCTGCTCCAGCTGCCGTTTCTTACGCTCTTTAGATTTAAAGAACTGGTAAAATATAAGCCAAACCAAAAATAATATAGTTATTATAGCCAATAACATAAACCATAACGTATCATAAAATGGAGGCACAATAGTGAAGTTAAACTCGCTTACATTTGAACGTTGGCCATTGGCAATGGCATACACATAAAAAGTATAATTTCCAGGGCGCAGGGCCGAATATTCTACCTGGGTATTCTTAAGAGCCTTTCCATAGTCGGCATCAAGCCCTTTTAATCGATAGCGATAAACCACGCTTTGCGGATTGGTTAAAAAAACTCCCTTATAATTGATAGAAATGTGGTTCTGATTGTAGCCAAATTCAAAATCCTTCACCTCATCGGTAAAGAATATGGATTGGTCTTTCTTGTTATCTGTTTTATGGTAACTATTTACCTTGTAGATGTGAACAACAGGACGTTGAACCTTATCCTGCACCAGATTGGTCTTGCATTGGACTAGTCCGCTTATAGTACCAATTAAAATATTATCCTCATAATTTAATATGGCGCTTTGGTTGCATTCTATAATAATCGAATTATTACTAAAGACCTCATATCTATTTTCCGTTTTATTAAAGGTTAAGGTATTAATGCCTCTTCCTGTGCCTATCCAAAGTTTATTATAGTTGTCAACTGCAATGCTATATACGTCATTGGAGTTCAATCCATCGTTAATGGTATATTTTATTACTTTTTTGCTTTTAAAGTTCCAGGAGATCAGGCCATCCCCCAAGGTGGCAATTAATAAATTATCGCCCTGCTTAATAATGCTTAGGATACAGGCATTCTTAAGTTCAGGGATGACAAAACTTTTATCTAATTTTTTATTTTTCACCAGATATAGGCTGGTGGTAGTCCCTACTAAAATACTGTCTGTACTCATTTCGAACAAACACAAATTGTATCCTGAAAAACCAGAGATCTCCAGTTTTTTTCTCCCATTTATATAGCTACATGCGAAAGGGGTAGTAAACCAAAAACCACCTTGTTGATCCTCAAGCATCGAATTGAAATTATATCGATTTACTTTATAAACCAATGTAAAATTCTTTCCGTCAGTTTTCCAAATTCCACTGTCTTCAACAGAAAACCAGATATTTTGCTTCTTGTCTTTATATAAAAAATAAATATTACGGTCGGTAAACGCAGCGTTTTTAATAGCTTCAACATTATTACCATCATACTTTAGTAATCCGTTGTTAAATGTCCCAATAAATAGGTTATTGTTTTTATCTGCGCTAATTCCACTAACTGCGTACTCGAAATTCTGGCCCTTAAACTTATTGTATTTTATAAAGTTGTCTCCTTCATATTTAAAAATCCCACTGGCAAAACTTGAGATCCAAATGTTATTTTCCGCATCATTAAAAATTTCATAAACTGGATTATCTGCCAGCCCATTACTTCCATCAAAATAAATGGTTTCATTTTTCTTTAGCAGGTAAGCACCCTTTTCTGTACCTATCCACAAGTTTCCCTTAAAATCTTGTGCCAACGCATGATATCTAGTGCCAGATAAACGGAACAACGATCTAAATGCGGCACCATCATACACAAAAAGGCCATTAGAGAATGTGAGCAGGTATATCTTTTTTTGGTCTTCCCTATCAAAAACAACATTTAGGATATAATTTTTAGCAATTTCTGGTGTAAACCTTATAACCAATGCCCAACCATTCTTAACCTGTCGGTAAATTCCTTTGCCTCTAGCAACAATAAATAGTTCTCCACTAGCATTATCGCTTAAATTGATCAAATATTCACCATCAACGTTTACGAAAACCAACTTTCCATTTACCAGTTTAAAAAGCTTTTGGGAACTTAGTCCCCATATCACTCCTTGCTTGTCTTTTTTGAGCATGGAAATGGAACTATCAGAAAGGGTTTGGGTTACTTTCCCATCTTTTATAACATTAAGTCCGGCATCCGTACCTATCAGAATTTGGCCTTTTTTATCCTCCACGATGCTGGTGATCGAGTTTGAGATCAGCCCATCAGCTTTGCTGTAGGATTTAAAGTTTGCGCCATCATAATTGCTTACTCCTCCGTTAGTACCTAACCAAAGGGTTCTGTCTCTAGATTGATAGATAGTGGTTACCTGAGATTGTGGGAGGCCCTCTTTTAAGTTAAAATTTGAAAAATTATAGCTTTGGGCATAGATTAACTGGCCATAAAAAAGGGTAAACGAAAAGAAAATACCGATATATATTCTAAAAAGGAGTCTACTATGCATGTTAGTACAAATTAACCACAACCAACCATTTTTAATATCACCCTTTTGGGGGGATATTTTTAGGATCCATTTATTTTAAAGAAGAGGGCAAGCAAAAGAAGCTTTTTGTAAATATAGCTTTTGGATTGTGCAAAAAATAATCCTCTGGCCTTTCAATATATGCTTATATTTAAATATCAATAGATGCAATCTTTGCATGTAACCTGATAAACCTGAAGAATGGATAAAAACGAAAAAATAAACCTGCTTTTATTAAAGTTAGAAGAATTGCTGGCTAAACAGCAAGGTTTCGAAGCTGAAATTAATGCTTTAAAAGTTGAAGTTAAAAAATTACAATTTCCAGAAACCATTCTTCACCAACAGGAAAAACCAATTGAAGCCTTGCCTCCACTACGCGATACCACAACATATAGCTATCCGCCGCCGGCAAAACAACCAGCCTATAATTTTAGAGATAAATTTAAGCATTCAACTATCGGCAAATCTGATTTTGAGAAGTTTGTTGGAGAAAACCTCATCAGTAAGATAGGGATCCTGATTTTGGTAATTGGAGTGGCAATCGGAGCTAAATTGGCTATAGATACGGGTCGGATTGGTCCTCTTACGAGAATAATTCTTGGTTATTTAGTAGGCGTGGGTTTAATGGGATTCGCTATTAAGCTAAAAGCAAAATATGAAAGTTTCAGTGCAGTCTTATTAAGTGGTTCAATTGCAATACTGTATTTCATTACCTATGCAGCATACTCCTATTATAACCTCATACCCCAAATTTTAACCTTTGTATTGATGGTTATCTTTACTGGATTTACAGTCATTTCGGCCATTAAATATAATAAACAAGTAATTGCCCATATCGGTTTAGTAGGTGCCTATGCCGTACCATTTCTATTGAGTGATGGCTCTGGAAAGGTGGTAGTACTTTTTAGCTATATCGCGATTATAAATACTGGTATTTTAGTTTTAGCTTTTACGAAATATTGGAAACCTTTATTCTATACATCTTTTGCTTTAACGTGGATCATATTCCTGGGATGGAGAATTCCACTAGAGAGTGAACTGAGCTACCTTAAAGTTTCCCTGTTTTTCTCGGGAATCTATTTTGTTACCTTCTATGCTACCAATCTTGCTTATAAGGTTGTAAAAAAGGAGACGTTTGAACTTTCAGATGTAACCATCCTCTTGCTAAATTCCTTCATTTTCTATGGTGCCGGGTATTGGGTGTTACAGCAAAGTACAGAGGGAAGGGAGCTTTTAGGGATTTTTACTCTAGTTAATGCAATCATCCATTTTGTAGTTAGTTTAATCATCTATAAAAGGAAATTGGCCAATAAAAACCTCTTTTATTTTATTCTAGCGCTGGTTATCACCTTCATCACCATGGCCGTGCCGGTACAGTTAAATGGAAATTGGGTAACTATTTTTTGGGCTGTTGAAGCTGCAATTCTGTTCTCTTTAGGAAGAACGAAGCATATTCCTATTTACGAAAAACTTTCATTGCCATTGGTATTTCTGGCCTTTTTTAGCGTTACTCAAGATTGGGCGATTAATTATTTTAACGAACGAGGGTTTAATACCATTCAAAATGTTATTTTGATCAGACCTTTTTTAAACGTCAACTTTCTTACGGGATGTATTTTTAGTGTTGCCTTTTTAGCCATGTTTTTGGTAAGCAGAAAAAACAAAGGGCTAGCAGAACAAAAAGCTACCGCGATTAGTGCTACCTTATCTTATTTAATTCCAAGTATTCTTATTATCGTTGTTTATTTTACGTTTAGCATCGAAATTGCAAGGGTCTTTAATAATCTTTACGAACTTTCAAAAATTAAGTTTGATACGCAAGCTAAAGGCGTGTTAACCATATCAAACACTAACTATGAACTATTTGGAACCGTTTGGTTGTATATTTATACGCTTTTCTTTGCCACTTGCCTAACCTTATTAAATTTGAAAAGGATAAAGAGCATCACTCTTGCCATGGGCAATGTATTGATCAACTTAATCGTTATTTTATCTTTTTTAACTTATGGTTTATACATATTAAGCCAACTTAGAGAAGAATATATTTCACCTGTAAATACTCATTTTACGAGTGGGATAATGCTTATAGCAATAAGATATATCGCCTACCTATTTTTTGCTGCACTGCTTTGGGTATGTTACCGATTAAGCAAATCGGATATATTTCAATTTAAATTTAAAACAGCGTTTGATTATTTATTGTACCTAGCCGTATTGTGGATCTTAAGTAGCGAGCTCTTAAACATTCTTGAACTTAACGGACTTAAAACAGGCTATAAATTAGGTTTGAGCATTTTATGGGGCTCTTACGCGCTAATTCTGATTGTATTGGGTTTGTGGAAGAACAAAAAATACCTGCGCATCGGGGCGATTGTCTTATTTGGCATTACCTTAATCAAATTATTCTTTTACGATATTTCTTCTTTAGATATGATATCGAAAACCATTGTATTTGTTTCATTGGGCATATTGCTCCTTATCATTTCTTTCCTTTATAATAAATACAAACATTTAGTTAACGATGATGTTAAAGCGCATTAAGATATTAACTGTTCTGCTGTGTCTTGCCTTAGGTTTAAACGCACAGACTAACAAGTACCCCTATAAAAGGGTGTTAACAGGTGTTACCCAGAAATGGCATAGCCTGCCCATCCCGAACTCCGTTTTTAGTAAGGCGCAGCCGAGCTTAGCAGATTTTCGGATTTTTGGTTTTAAAGGGAAAGATACCATCGAAGTGCCCTATATCTTAGAAAAAAATGCCGACCAGATTATCGAGAAGGAAACACCTATCACCATTATTAATCAAAGTAATGAGATTAAAACAGGATCTTATTACACATTTCAGGCTGATAAAGAAACCATTATCAATCAGATCAGGCTTTCATTTAAAGATAAAAATTTCGACTGGCGGATTGCGTTAGAAGGCAGTAACGACCAAAACACCTGGTTTAGCATATTGAGTAATTACCGGATACTTTCTATTAATAATAGTTCAACAAATTATCAGTTTACCCAACTCAATTTTCCGGATTCGAAATATAAATTTTTCAGGATCTTGATCAATCAAATGCAGGTTTCGACATTAATTGCAGCTAAAATTTTAAAATCTGATACGTTAAGAGGAGTTGATACGCCAATTCTTTTCCAATCCTATAACTTAGAAAATGATGCTAAAAGCAAAGAAAGTATTATAAAAGTTAATTTGAAAGATATTACACCGATCTCATTTCTAAAACTAAATGTACAGGATGATGTGGATTTTTACCGGGCAATAAAAATAGAATATGCTGTAGATAGTTTTATCACGGATAAAGGCACCCAACATAATTACGCACTTCTTTATGAAGGCACCATAAGCTCATTAGAAAACCAACCCTTCAGGTTTAGCAGCAGGTTAACAAATCAATTAAAAATTACAATTAAGAATAACGATAATAAGCCACTGATCTTAAACTCTATAGAATTAAAAGGTCCAATTTATGAGCTAGTTGCTCGTTTTGGTAAACCCGATTATCACTATGCCCTCTATTATGGAAATCCAAAAGTAGAAGCACCGATATATGATCTAAAGAATTTTGAAAATAAAATCCCTATCAGTTTACTGCCATTAATTATTAATGATGAAGAGCATAATTCTGCCTTTATTCTTAAAATAGATAGACCTTTATTTGAGGCGAAGGCCTGGCTGTGGGTGCTGATGGGGATAATTATTGCCTTACTTGGCTATTTTAGCTATAAAATGTTAAAGAATTAATTAATGTTTTAAAAATGTCCAATTTCCAAATTTCAATCGTCATTGGTTTTTAAACATAAATTTAAACAACATGAAAGATTTTTTATTCGTATTCAGGGCTGATTTCAGTACTCAACCTAAAAGTTCTCCAGAAGAAATGCAAGCCTCCATGAAACTCTGGATGGATTGGATTGGTGGAATTGCAGCTCAGGGCAAACTAACTAATGCAGGCAATAGTTTGGCGGGGGCAGGTAAAGTTGTTAAGGCCGACAACACCATTACAGATGGCCCATACATGGAAATTAAGGAGGTATTGGGTGGATACACGATTGTACATGCCGATTCGCTCGAAGAAGCTGCCGAACTTGCTAAAGGGTGTCCGATATTTGCACTTGGGGGTACAGTAGAAGTTAGAGAAGTAAACAAAATGTAAATTACTGATGCCCTTGCTACAACGCAAGGGCATTTTTTTTATGGAACAGGCTACTTTAATTCCACAGTTATTTAGAACAGAATACAGAAAGATTGTTGCCGTTCTGTGCAAGGCATTTGGCATCGAGCACATTGAAATTGCCGAGGATATTGTGAGTGATATTTTCCTGTTGGCCTCTGAAGTATGGGGATTAAAAGGCCTTCCTGAAAATCCAACGGCATGGTTGTATGTTGCCGCCAAAAATAAGACCAAAGATTATCTAAAACGAAATTCTCTTTTCAACCAACGGATTTCTAAAGCAATCGCGGATCAAACCTCAGTTTATGAGGAAATGGAAATCGATTTATCTATCAAAAATATTAATGATAGCCAATTGGCCATGATATTTGTGGTTTGCCATCCCTGTAACTCGCCAGAAGCACAAATCGGATTGGCTTTAAACCTATTGTGTGGCTTCGGTGCCAATGAAATAGCCAATGCCTTTTTAACCCAAAAGGAAGTTATCTATAAAAGATTACAGCGAGCAAAGGAAAAACTTAAACTAGCAGAAGTAAAAATTATCCAGCCCACAGCTTCCGAAGTAGCCGATCGCCTACCAAATGTACTTACAACCTTATACTTATTATTTAATGAGGGTTATTACAGTGCAAATCAAAACATCACGTTAAGAAAAGAACTCTGCTTAGAGGCCATTAGACTTACCTACTTGTTGGTTGGGAGCGAACCAACCAATACAGCCCCCGCAAATGCATTACTTTCATTGATGTGTTTCCATTCTTCAAGGTTCGATGCCCGGATTAATGCAAATGGTGAAGTCGTTTTGTATTATGATCAGGATGTAACGCTTTGGAACCAAGAACTGATTGATAAAGGGGAATATTTTTTAAATCGTGCATCGCATGGAAATCAGCTTTCAAAATACCATTTAGAGGCTGGGATCGCTTATTGGCACACGATAAAAGCGGATACACAAGAAAAGTGGGAAAGTATTTTGCAATTATATAATCAATTATTGCTTATCGAATATTCTCCAATTACAGCGCTGAACAGAACATTTGCACTTTCTAAAGCAAATGGTAAGCCGTCGGCAATCCAAGAAGCTGAAAAAATAAAACTTGGAGATAACCATTTATACCACTCACTTTTAGGAGAACTCTATGAAGGTATAGATAATAAAAAAGCAATAACGCATCTAAAAATTGCGTTGAAACTTTCAAAATCAGAAGCTGAAAAAAAACTGATTTCAAAAAAGATTAAAACTCTTGTCGTCATTTAAGATGCGGACAATGATTCTATGTGCATATGTGGTAAAAAATAATGTATTTTTCAGTTTTAATTGTGTTGTGACATGTACAGAAAAAACGCCGTTGGCGCTATAATTGACATTTATGAGTGGGAAATTACTGCCTTACAACGTGTAATCGAAGTTATTCCAGATTCTAGATTAACCGTAATTATTTATCCTGAATCTACTAATGAATGCGAATCACTTCAGGCCATCTTATCGCACGTAGTGCATTCGGGCTATGGTTATGCCACAAGTATTCATAATTCTAAAGAAAATAATCTTATCCGTCCAGAAAAGAAATTTCATTTAACTATAAAGCAATACATAAGTGATTTATCGGAAATGTTTAAGTACACCGAAAAAATTTTTCAGGATATTAAAGATGAAGAACTGGAGCAATTAAATCCAGCGCTTAAAATAAAGACCAATTGGGGGCAATTGTATGATATAGAGCAATTAATGGAACACGCCATCACACATATCATGAGGCATAAACGGCAAATAGAACGTAGTATTAAGTTAACCGCAAAGGACGCGGGGAATGTAAACCTGGAGGCAGATTAGTAAACGCAAAGGACGCAAAGTATTTCGCTCCAAGGGAGACCCTTTGGAACAGAGAACGCAAAGCTGGATTCAAACGAGATGCAGGACACTAAACGCACAGTATGCAGAGTATATCGCTGAGAACGCAAAGCTGGATGCATAACTGCAAAGTAGCCGTGGTTAAAATAAATTATTTGAACACGATGAGGGAAAAGCAAGTAGCGGAAATAAAAACAACAAAATCTTCATTCATGAGAAAACTAAAGCTGTACTTAGTTGCCATATGTTGTTTAACCTCCTGCAATTTCACCGAGGGTGATAAAGTAATTGTATTGCAGCCGATGGGAAATTATCCAAAGCGTGAAGCCGAAAGGATACTTAATCAACTTCAGAGAATAAATTCCAAAACTACGTTAAGGAGTAATATCGATTTGCCAACATCAGCTTATTACCCGCTTAGAAATCGGTATCGTGCTGATTCCTTGATTAGTTTTCTACATCCCCTTGTGGGGATCGATACGGTAATTATCGGATTATCTGAGAAGGATATTAGCATTACGAAAGGAAAAATTGTTGATTTTGGTGTAATGGGATTAGGATATAGGCCTGGAAATTCATGTGTAATTTCTACTTTCAGGTTGTCGAAGGCCCAACTAGCAGATCAAACCTATAAACTGGCACTGCACGAACTCGGACATACCCAAGGTTTACCCCACTGCCTAAATAATACCTGCTTAATGAGAGATGCAGAAGGCAAAAACCATTTAAATCAGCTCATTGGCTTTTGTTCTTCGTGCAAAACATTCTTAAAAAACAAAGGGTTTAAATTAATATGATATGGAAATCACCTACAAAACCAACGTAACTCCAACACATCAACAAGTAATTGAACTCTATGAAAACGCTGCACTCCCTCGTCCGACGCAAGATGAAGAACGCATTAAATTAATGTACCAAAACTCTAATTTAATTGTTACCGCTTGGGATAATGAGCAATTAGTGGGTGTCTCACGGAGCATCACAGATTGGGTTTGGAGTTGCTATTTAGCGGATTTAGCGGTAAATAGCAATTATCAACAATTGGGCATTGGCAAGAAACTAGTAGCTATTACCAAAGAGAAAGTTGGGGAACAGACTATGATTTTACTCCTTTCAGTGCCAACAGCCATGACATATTATCCTAAAATTGGTTTTGACAAAGAAGATCGTAGCTTTGCCATACCTAGAACGAAGTAATGAAAAGAACCAGCTATTTTTATGGATTGATCCTATTTATTCTAATCTTCCCTTCCATTACATCTGCTCAAAAGAATGCACCAATAAAAGAATTATTCTTTAATCTGCCGATTGATTCTGCCGGCGAAATATTAATTAAGAGAATTAACGAAAATCCGATATTTAAAGATATCGTTAATCGTGACATTCGCTCTTCCGATCTACACGTAGGTTCCTATTATGAAGGTGAAATTAACCTAAAGGACTTCCCCGAAAACTTGCCGAAACCAGAAAAAGCAACAATAAAGTTAGAGGGACATATAGGTTTTAATGCTAAATCAAAACTGGATTTCACTTCTAGTGATTTAATCTTAGAATACCTCTTCGCTAATAGCCAATTAGCAGAAACTTACTTTTCTTATGCTTTTGATAAAATTAAATCGCTCTCCAAAGATACGAGTGATGCTCAATTTGGATTTCCAAGTGATGAAGATTATGCGTATGGAAAGTCAATATTATTACACAAAAGGAAAAAATTACCAGAGATCTATATACTTAAAAGAGATCTTGGAAACGGGCAATATGTTTCTATAATTTATCGAAGAGAAGGCTACTGATTGCGATCCATTTTTCCTAAATTGACGCTATGAAAAGATTAACGATCCTAACCGCGTTAATCATCCCTCTCCTATTTTGTACCGCTTGGGGCTTTTTCGCCCATCGTAGAATTAACCAACTGGCTATTTTTACCTTACCACCCGGTATGATCTCCTTTTACAAAAATGCCAACAAATATTTAATTGAGCACGCCGTAGATCCTGATAAGAGGCGCTACATTGATACACTTGAAGCTCCACGTCATTATCTTGACGTTGAAAACTACGAAGAAAATATAGATAGCATTCCCGAAAAATTTACTGATGCATTAGTTAAATACGGTCAAAAAAAATTAAACGAAAACGGCATCGTACCTTGGCAGATCCAGCGTATGTATTATGCATTGATCAAGGCCTTTAAAACGCACGATTCGCTTAAAATCCTAAAATATTCTGCCGAACTAGGTCATTACATTGGCGATGCCCATGTACCTTTGCACACCACCAATAACCATAACGGACAGTTAACCAATCAGGTGGGGATTCATGCCTTTTGGGAAAGTAGGATCCCAGAACTTTTTGCCAGCAAGTACGATTTTTTGGTAGGCAAAGCAATATACATAGACAATCCCTTAAAAGCGGCGTGGCAAATTGTTAAACACTCGCATAGTTTATTGGATACGGTTCTAAGTTTTGAAGCCGCTTTAAACCAAGTATTTCCATCCGACCAGAAGTATAGTTTTTCTAAACGCGGCAATGTAATGCTCAAACAATATTCTGAAGCATATTCAAAAGCTTACCAAGATAAAATAAATGGCATGGTTGAAAAACAAATGCGAGCTGCAATTTTAGCTGTTGGCTCGTTCTGGTTTTCGGCATGGGTAGATGCCGGACAGCCCGAACTGAAAAACTTAGTAAGAATAGATCCTGAGCCCTTCGAGAGAAAACAAAATGAGTTAACCGATAAGAGATATCAAGAGGGAAAAATTATTGGAAGAGAAAATTAATAAGACGACTAAGACTTACGTAGTTTCAAAAACTACGTAAGTCTACTCAGCTTTCTTCGGCGTAAATCTACTTGCAACCGCAGCATAGATGGCGGGTAAAAAAGTAACTACGGCAATAAGTACAATTACAATATCAAAGTTTTCTTTAAACCATGGAATTCTACCTAATAAGAAACCGGCAAACAACAAGCTAAAGATCCACGAAACTCCACCTATGATATTGAAGGTGGTATATCTCCCGAAAGGCATCTTTGCAATACCGGCCACAAAAGGTGCAATTGTTCTGAAAATGGGTAAAAAGCGACTAAAAATAATAGCTTTCCCCCCATGTTTTTCAAAAAACTCATGGGATTGATGGTAATATTTTAATTTTAGAATTCTATTTTTTTCTTTAAAAACACCTGCGCCTAACACGCTCCCAAGTTTATAGTTTAGGGTATTACCTAAAATTGCAGCGGCGGTAAGGATAAAAAACATTAACCAAATGTTAAGATCGGTTTTATCACCTGCGATTAGGGCTCCGGTAGCAAAAAGCAACGAATCGCCAGGCAAAAAAGGAGTAACTACAAAACCTGTTTCGGCAAAAATAATCAGAAATAAAATGAGGTAGGTTAACGTATGGTATTGATTAACAATTTCTGCCAGGTGTTTATCGATATGCAGAATAAAGTCAATGAGCTGTTGTAGTAAATCCAAGTTTTATAAAATTTTGCTCAAAAATAGGTATCTGAAACCGATTATCCACCACATTTTGAAATATGATTTTGAAATTAAAAAACAATGGCTCGGTAATAACCAAGCCATTGTTTAATTGTACCAAGCTTTTAGCTTTAGTCTTTTCGCTTTAAGTTTTTTTAATAGCTATTGTTTAACATAACCGGCATCACCAACATTAAAACATCTTCGTTTTCATCGTTGGTTTGTGGAATTAATAATCCGGCACGATTAGGGGTTGACAATTCCAAGGTTACTTCCTCGCCACTTAAATTGCTTAACATCTCAATTAAGAAACGGGCATTGAAACCTATTTCTAAATCTTCACCTTCATATTGACAGCTCAAACGTTCATGTGCTTCATTTGCAAAATCCAAATCCTCAGAAGAGATATTTAACTCGCTTCCGTTAATTTTCAATCGCACTTGATGTGTAGTTTTATTGGCAAAAATAACTACTCTACGTAGTGTATTTAAAAATAGTGCCCTATCAATTACCAATTTATTCGGGTTGTTGGCAGGAATTACGGCCTCATAATCAGGATAACGTTCGTCTATCAAGCGGCAAACCAAGTTGATGTTTTCGAATTTAAAAAAAGCACTTGTTGCATTATAATCAACCGATACATTTACGTCGGTACTGGGCAAAGCAGCTTTTAACAAGGTTAATGCTTTTTTAGGGAGGATAAATGATGAAGCTTTATCAGCTTTGCTATCCGTTCTACGGTAACGCACCAATTTATGGGCATCAGTGGCCACAAAAGTAATATGCTGAGGCGATAATTGACAATAAACACCAGTCATTGCAGGTCTAAGCTCGTCGTTACTAACAGCAAAAATAGTTTTAGTAATCGCTTCTGTTAAAACCGAAGCAGGTAAATTTACAGATGAGGCGTTTTCTACTACAGGTATTTTAGGGAAGTCATCACCGTTTTCGCCGCTTAACTTATATTTTCCATCACCAGCACTAATTTCAATAGAAAACGTATTATCGTCTATATGAAATGAAATTGGTTGATCTGGCAGTGTTTTCAACGTATCTAACAAAATCCTTGATGGAACAGCTACTTTTCCTTCTTCCTTAGATTCAACAGTTAAAGAGGTAGTCATGCTGGTCTGAAGATCTGTAGCCGAGATTGTTAAATTTCCGTCTTTAATTTCGAACAGGAAATTTTCTAATATTGGCAGCACAGTACTGCTACTAGATGCTCCATTAACAGTTTGTAAATGTTTTAATAACGTGGAAGTTGATACTATAAATCTCATAGTTTATTTTGTCGTTTCTCAAAAATATAAAAATTACTTCGCATACTTATGTTTACGGTAATAATGTTGAAAAATTGCGAAACATATTAACAATAAAAGAGGTACAAGTGCATTTATGAGCTGCCATTTTGTTTTTTCAGTTCTTAAGCGCGTCTTATCCAATAATCTTACTTTAATTTCTTTATTTCGCAGGGCGATTAGATTATCGTCGTCGGTAAAATAATCAGCAATGTTGAGCAAGAATGCCTTGTTTCCAAAATTTTGTTGGGTATAGCGATCATATCCCAACGGATAAGGAGAAGCATCTGATTGGTTTACTTGATTATTGAACATATCTCCATCGCCTATTACAATCATTTTAGTAGGTTTACTTAGCGCAGGAAGATCATATTTCTCGTTAATGCCTTCAGGCACTGGCCGATTTAAAAAAACCGACTTAAAGCTCCCCTCCAGCAATACTGCCGTTATTTGTGGTGCGCTAGTATATTCTTCGGGCCTGGGCTGCTCAGCTAAGCTCTGTAGCGAAAGCATTTTAGGGGTTTCGTAAATCTTATTGTATGGAGAAGTTTGGAGGAGAATTTTCTTACGCACATTGGGTATGGAAAGGGTGTCGACTGTACTGGCAAACTGACTTCTTATTCCATCTAGGTTTTTAACCACATTACTGTTGGTATCCGGTATAAAAACGGGATAATAAATCCATGGGGCAACATCTATCTGTGCCTGCTGACCAGGAGCGCCGGTAGCAAATGGGATCATGGCGCAGTTCAAATCGGTGATTAAGTTATAGTTAATCCTAGCACCATATTCAAAAAGCATATCATCTAGGTTCAGCTGCCTATTAACGGCCATGATTTGGCCTCTACCTTGCAAACTATCCAATTCGGCCTCTACCTGATCAATTGCCCACACCACTTTACCGCCGTTCATTACAAAATAGTTGATCTTATATTTTTCGGCTTCCGACATCGCTTTTTGCGGTTTGGCCACAATAAGTACGCTCAAAGCATCCAGTCCTTGCCTTGTAATCAGTTTGAGATCTACCCTCCCCACATAGAAATTTTGAGAAAGCGTTTTAATTGCATCGTATAAGTAAAGATTGGAAGGTTCGCCATTGCCTTCAGTAAAACCAATCCTTGGATTGTTCCCAATCAACAATCGTTTAATGGCTGAGGTAAAGGTATATTCTAAATTTTGAATAGAACTCGTAATATTTTCTTCATATCCACTTGCTGCACCGCCCGTTTTTTGCAAGAGGTTTACTGCAATCTGCTTTCCATCAGCTTCGATGAGCGCCATGGGGAAAATAATTTTTTGAGAATTCCCACCATCGCTTTTGATATTAACCTGGGTAGGATTAATCCCAATTTGAAGATAGCGATTAATCACCGTATCCTGTTCGTTTGCAGGCACATCTTTTAAAGGGTCTTCGAAAACTATTTTTAAATTGGCTTTAGAATAGGCCTTATAATCATTCAACAAATCTTTAGTCGCATTTTGCAGTCTTTTAAACGCAGCAGGCATTTCGCCCTCCAGAAAAACAGTGATGGTGATTGGTCCAGAAGTATTCCCTAAATTATCTTTGGTTTTTTGGGTTAAGGTATAGCGTTTTTCTTTAGTGAAATCAAATCGCGTATAAAAATATTGCGCTAACACATTAAACAAAATCAGAAAGGCTACGAAAGCCAAAAACCTCATTAGTTTAACACTCTTTGCACCCTGCCCATTGCCCTTTGTGCCCTGCTCTCTCCTCGTTCTCACCATTTCCTCCCTCCTATTGCCAATTTGGTTAAACCAAAAAATAAGACGATAAAAGTAATAAAGTAAACAAGATCCCTTGTATCTAAGACGCCTCTACTTATAGATTGGTAATGTTCGTTTATCCCCAAGTTAAGCAGTACGGTTTCTAAAGTTTGAAATTCGACTAGTTTACTCAACGAATCAAATCCGCTATACGCGAAAAAGCTAAGGAAAACAGCCACTGCAAAAGCAATAACCTGATTTTTAGTAATAGATGAAGCAAAAATCCCTATCGAGGTAAGAGCATTCCCTAGAAGAAACAGGCCTAAATAGGAACCTATAACCGCTCCTGAGTCGATATTTCCTTTCGGAAGACCGAGTTGATAAATGCTATAATAGTAAACTAAAGTAGGTACCAGTGCAAAAAGTAAAAGCGCTATACAAGCCAAATATTTACCCAAGATGATCTGAAGTATACTTAAAGGTCGTGTTGCCAGCAAGACATACGTTCCTTCTCTACGTTCTTCGGCAAAAGAGCGCATGGTGATGGCTGGAATTAAAAAAATAAATAAAAAAGGAACAAGGCTAAAAAATCCATTGAGTTCGGCATAGCCATAGTCTATAATAGAAGTATCCGGGAAAAACCAAAGCAGAAGTGCACAGGCCAACAAGAAAACACCTATAGTGATATAGGCCATCTGTGAATTTAAAAAACTAAATAATTCGCGTTTAAAAACTGCGTACATGCAATGTGATTAATGATGCCGAAGTTATGCAATAAAAAAGTCTCGACAAATATGTCAAGACTTTTCTTTGTTGTTAATTGTTCGTGGTCAATGTTTCATAGCCGAATTATTTAAACGTCCAAACAATGTTCCATGAACCATCAACTATGAACCATCAACTATGATCATTACCTTATAATCCAAACGCGTAAGCAGCACGCAAGCCAACAAATCTATAAGACGTACCTTTGGTCCACGTTTCGTATCGTAACCCAATATCCAAACTTGATTTTTCGCCTACAGAGAAAGAGCTACCTAAAGATGGAGCATATGCAAAAGCAGTATTACCGCCTGATGAGGTATTTATTCGGGCGCCTACTTCTCCGGCAGCATAAAAGTTTTTACCGAAATAATATTTTGCTCCAGCTTTTAAAACCACTGTTCCGAAAGTTGTTTTGGCCCCTATTGATTTAAAATAATCTTTGGCACTACCTGTCAAAATCGATGAAAAATAACCCGCCGAGACGGTGAGATTCAAAGATTTAGCGATGGGTTGTTCAAACTGCAATGAGCCTCCAACCATGTAATTCTTTGCATCTTTTTGAGCTGGTAAGCCAAATTCGGCTCCAATGCTTATTTTTCGAACTGCGCCTTCGGTTTGTGCGGAAGCCGCATACGTTAAGCCCAAAATAAGGGCGAATACTACTACTAGTTTTTTCATGTGCTGATAAATTATTTAATTATTTATAGCACAAGGTATACATCTTGCAAACTGCGAAAAGCATAATTAACGTTTTTTAACCTCATAATTAACATAATTTAACCACAAAAAAGCCCTAGCAAAATTGCTAGGGCATCTCATACCGGATAGGCCATGATTAAGTAGGTTTAGATATCCTAGTTATTAACCATGGTTCTAGAATCGAGCAATCTACAATCCAAAGGCAAAAGCTGCACGCAAGCCTACAAAGCTTGAGTTACTACCGCCTTTTGCCCAAGTCTCAAAGCGCACGCCGAAATCTAAACTAGACTTTTCTGATACCGAAAATGAAGCACCTAATGCTGGGGCAAAAGCAAAAGCTGTGCCGCCGCCTGTTTCTGTGCTAATCGTTGCACCAACTTCACCAGCGCCATAGAAATTTTTACCAAAATAA
The DNA here is from genome assembly GCF_059703915.1 of Pedobacter sp. NO84. Classification (NCBI taxonomy): domain Bacteria; kingdom Pseudomonadati; phylum Bacteroidota; class Sphingobacteriia; order Sphingobacteriales; family Sphingobacteriaceae; genus Pedobacter; species Pedobacter sp. NO84. Next base: position 389,411 of record NZ_AP046575.1, on the reverse strand, counting down.
TATTTGGCACCAGCTTTTAAAGGTACGAAGCCGAAACTGGTTTGAACCCCTAAAGATTCAAGCACATCTTTGGTATCACCGGTAACTCTATCAGAAAGGTAACCCGCATTTAAGGTTAGATTTAATGATTTAGCTACAGGGAGCTCGAATTGCAAGCTACCTCCAACTAATAGTTCATCTGAACCATTTGCTGTTGGGAAACCAAATTCTGCACCAACACTTAATTTTTTAACTGCGCCTTCAGTCTGAGCCGAAGCCGCAAACGCTAAACCTGCAATAAGGGCGAATGATAATACTAATTTTTTCATGTTTTTTTGTGGGATTTTTTTTGTGAGTAACTATTAATTTATTTCTGCTCCTGACACAATAACTCTGCCAAGTAGACCAAAAATTACAAAAAAGGAACAGAGATAAAAAATTACAAAGCCTAACGAGTTGACTTTCAGTAGATTAATTTCTAACAGAACACTTACCCAATGAAATGCAATAGAGGCCTTAAATTTCCTTAAAGGTTAAAGAAAGCATAGGCCACTCGTATACCGATAAAGCCGAACGTCGAATTACTAGAACCTAAAGTAGAAACGTTTTTGCTTGTCCACGATTCGTATCTAAGCCCAATATCGATACAGTTTTCAGAATTATTAGTTTTGATTAAAGTACCTAAACCAGGCGACCAAGCTACTCCTGAGCGACCTAAACCTTTAATTATTACATTACTTCCAGCCTGGCCTTCTATATAAAAATTTCTGGAAGTATAATATTTTAATCCTGCTTTTAAAGGTGCCGCAGTAATTTTTGCCCCTTTTAAGCCACCATTTCCATTTCCCGAAAACATAAGATAACTCCCATTAAAGGTAAGGGAGAACTTGTTCGACAAGCCAATTTCAAGCTTAGCCCCGGCACCATAACCAATAGTAGAAATGTTGGACGAGTTACCAGAGGGGATATCCAATTCTGCACCAATACCGAGATTGCTTTTCTGGGCACTAGCCTTAAAAATAAAGGATGCTAAACATATGGTGAGGATTAAGCTGTACTTTTTCATTTAATTTATAGTTAATTTTCTAAATATATCTTCCAAGGAATCCCCAGGGTAATGCGTTTTAAGTGTTTCAATTGGCGAATTTGCCACAATTTTGCCTTTGTTGATGATAATAACTTCGTCGCAGAGGGCTTCAACCTCTTGCATAATGTGGGTAGACAAAATAACCGTTTTAGCCCCTCCCAGACTTTTGATCAATGTCCTGATGTCAGTAAGTTGATTTGGGTCTAATCCTGAGGTAGGCTCATCCAAAATGAGTACTTGTGGATCATGGATAATCGCCTGCGCCAGTCCAACGCGTTGCTTATACCCTTTAGAAAGCATCCCAATTTTTTTATGCTGTTCCATTGTTAAACCAACTTGCTTTATTACTTCTTCTACACGATCATTAATGCGGTCGAGCCCATAAGTATGCGCAACAAAGGCCAAAAACTCCTTGATGTACATGTCTGTATAAAGTGGCGTATTTTCTGGGAGATAGCCAATCATTCTCTTCACTGCCATCTCATCGGTTAAGATACTCCTTCCACAAATAATAGCTTCGCCCGAAGTAGGTGTTAAATACCCGGTGATCATTCGCATAGAGGTAGATTTCCCAGCCCCATTTGGCCCCAAAAATCCTAAAATCTTACCTGGCCGGGCTTCAAAGCTTATTTGATCTACCGCTTTTTGCTTACCGAAATGTTTAGATAAGTTCTTTACGCTAATACTCACTGTAGGTGGATTGATTTAAGATTCAAAATTAACAAAAAATGTAAGAGGTAAGAGGTAAAATGGAAGATGTAATGAAAATTGTTGTATTGTTCTATTGTTAAATTGTTTGCGTGACGCTCAAACCCATTCCCAACATCAACTAAATGGGAAGAACGTTTTACTTTCATTCTTTTAACAATAACAAGGGCTTTCTGAATCATGCCCTTCAACAATACAACAATTTAACAATAAAGCAATCCCTTCTTAACCCTGCCCTTCAACAATACAACAATTTAACAATATAACAATCCATTTCTTAATATTCTCTTCAATCTAGCAATCAGTTCATCGCCATTTTACATCTTCCGTCTCTCCATCTTACATTTTTATTTATCTTTGCCCTACTATGGCTAAAACGAACGACGAACAATTTAAGAATGTAATCTCACACGCTAAAGAATATGGATTTGTATTTCAGAGTAGCGAAATTTACGATGGGCTTAGCGCTGTTTACGACTACGGACAATTGGGTGCCGAATTAAAAAATAACCTTAAAACATACTGGTGGAAGGCCATGGTACAGATGCATGAAAATATTGTAGGGATAGATTCCGCAATTTTTATGCATCCCAAAGTTTGGAAAGCAAGCGGTCATGTTGATGGTTTTAACGACCCGATGATCGACAATAAAGATTCGAAAAAAAGATATCGTGCCGATCAGTTATTGGAAGATAAAATAGCTCGTTACGAAAAAGATGGTAAAACCGATAAAGCGGCCCAATTACAGGCTGATATGGATGCTGCCTTAACGGCCGAAGATTTGCCTCAACTGAAAGTTTTAATAGAACAACATGAAATTGCCTGTCCGGTTAGTGGCACTAAAAACTGGACCGATGTACGTCAATTTAACCTCATGTTCAGTACACAGTTTGGGGCGATGGCCGAAGGAAGCGATGAAGTGTATCTTCGTCCGGAAACTGCCCAAGGGATATTCGTAAACTTTTTAAATGTACAGAAATCCGGTAGGATGAAAATCCCTTTCGGAATCGCCCAAATAGGAAAAGCCTTTAGAAACGAGGTAATTGCACGCCAGTTTATCATGCGCATGCGTGAGTTTGAGCAAATGGAAATGCAATTCTTTGTTCGCCCTGGCGAGGATAAAAAATGGTTTGCCTATTGGAAAGAGGCCCGTTTAAAATGGCATCAAGCATTAGGTACAGCCCCAGAAAAATACCGTTTCCACGATCATGTTAAATTGGCCCACTATGCAAATGCGGCTACAGATATCGAATTCCAATTTCCATTCGGATTTAAGGAAGTAGAAGGCATCCATAGTCGCACAGATTTCGATCTAACCCAACATCAGGAATATTCTGGCAAGAAAATGCAATATTTTGATAATGATCTGAATGAAGAAGGTAAACCATACGGCAATTATGTGCCATATGTGATCGAAACCTCAATCGGATTAGATCGTATGTTCCTTTTAACAATGATCAGCGCATTCGAAGAGCAGGATTTAAGTACTCCAGAGCGTGAGGATAGCAGAACCTTATTGCGCTTGCATCCTGCATTAGCACCAATTAAAGTAGCGATTTTTCCCTTGACTAAAAAAGACGGGCTACCAGAAAAAGCTCGCGAAATTATGGACCGGCTAAAATTTGATTTCAATTGCATATATGAAGAAAAAGATGCCATCGGTAAACGTTATCGCCGTATGGATGCAGTTGGTACTCCTTTTTGCGTAACAGTTGATCACCAAACCTTGGAAGATGATACAGTAACCATTCGCCATCGCGATAGCATGGAACAAGAGCGTGTGGCAATTACCGATCTAGAAAAAATTATTGGTGATAAAGTTAGTTGGAAAAATTTATTAGCTTAGTGTATACCCTTAATAAAATGAAAAAATTACGCGCTCTCCTCTCATTGGTTGCTATTTTGAGTTTAGCATTAAATTCTTGTCAAAAACCCATTGTATTTGTGGCGGGTTCTGGTCCGGGATCTGGCTCATCGGGCTCACAACAATTTAGTTTTAAGGGCAAAATTGATGGCGTATTGTTAGAATGCCCTATTTCTAACGCTACGTTTTATCCAGCTGCTGCAGGGGGCGGACTGCAAATTATGGGAAACAAAGGCGTGGAAGGCTTCGGTTTTACCATTATGGAATATAAGGGGGCTGGATCTTATGATTTAACAGACATCACCAAGGCATCTGGAGTATATTTAAAAGATTCGACGGATCCTATCAACGCTGCTTATACCTCTACTTCTGGAACCTTGGTAATTTCTATTGTTACCGATAAGGTGATAAAAGGAACTTTTAATTTTAAAGGTACTTCAATGGCTGGGCAAAGTAAAACAATTACCGACGGCTCGTTTGTGATTAACCTTGCGCCAGTAGTTGCACCTCCTCCTGCGGCTGGAGACAAAAGCATGAGTGCAAAAATAGATGGGACTTTAATGAGTTTTACAGCTGAAGGCCATAATATTAAAGGACCATTGATCGGCAATACAATGAGTGTGATTGGTACTAACGGCGTGAAAAGTATGGCAATCGCGATTGATGGCTATAATGGTGTAGGAACCTATGAATATCAAGGTGCTACTTCGGCTTCCTATAACATTGATTCGAGCTTTAGCGGAATTTATGAAGCTGAGTTTAAATCAGGAAAAATAATTATTACTAGTGCTACAGCAACCAATATCAAAGGCACTTTTAGTTTCTTGGGTAGAAATCCTGACCCTAGTATAAACGACACTAAAAATATTACCGAAGGCAAGTTCGATGTAAAAGTTACTACCATGACTATGCCTTAATAATTTAGGCAAAAACAATTGGAGCCTACAGCGCGATGGTGAAGTAAATATTTTAGCAAGAATTTCTGTACTATTTGTTAATTTAGTACATGAAAAAATCTAGGCTTTTCATTTATTTAGTTCTAATGTTAACTGCTTGCCTCAACGCATGTCAAAAAGATATAGACTTTATTGAAGGATCTGGCCCTGGCAGTTCATTACCACCCGTTACAATCAGCATGAGCGCAAAGGTTAATGGTACATTGGTAAGCTGTGATATCATAAATGCCACACTAGAAAATAGCACCAATTACCTCTCACTAAGCGGCGAAAAAGGGGTTGAATCCTTTCAGTTTCAATTTCAAGATTTTAATGGCGTAGGTGTTTACAATGCTGCAGATTTATTCTCATCAGCTCTCTATACCAACGGCATTGATCCAGTAACCCAAGTCTTTTTTGCCGATTCGGGAAATATAAATATTACGCTGTTTAACGACACTTCAATAAGAGGAACATTTGATTTTATTGCCATCAACTCTGTTGGGGATGTAAAAAATATTACAGAGGGAAAATTTTTGGCCAAGATTATTAAGAACTAAAATGAGCAAAAAACAGACAACTGATCTCCTTAACTTCTTGGCGCCATTCGATTTGGAAATTCAGGAAATCGCCTTATGGCTAAGAGATTTTGTATGGGATTTGTATCCAGATAGCAACGAACTTATCTACGATAATTACAATGCCGTTGCCTTTGGATGGTCGCCCTCAGATAGAATGAGAGAAATTTTTTGTTCCATTGCCGTTGGAAGCAATAAATATGTACATTTTGGCTTTTATTGGGGAAGCAAAATCGATGATCCAAAGAAAATTTTGCTGGGAAATGGAAACCAATACCGGTACATTAAAGTAAAAACCGAGCTCGATTTTCCTAAAGAAGATATTAAAAAATTGATTGAAAACGCTTACCAATACTCACTTTCCATCAGTAAAGATGATGCCCAAACCTTAAAAGGCGAAACCATAGTGAAATCAATCTCTCCTAATAAAAGGCGACCAGGGATGGTTATTAAAAAGAAGAAATAACAAGTTAACGGTAGGAGACTAACGTTTTAGTGAACTCTACACTGGCCCTTGGAACAAATTTTTTGTGGCAAATGGTTGTTTTAGGCTCAATTTTTCCCATACCAGTTATGCTCTTGCACACGTGTAATTTCTGGCTTCCCTATTTCCGTTAAAATTCTTCTTGCCCCAACCAATGTGCCGGTTTGTACACCATCATAATTAGGATCGGTAGCAATTATGCTACTTATTCTTACCATTCCCGCACTCTGAATAAATTGGCCATTACCCATGTATATTGCAGTGTGGGAAACTCTTCCCCCATTAACGCCACGTCTTTTTACGGCTGAGAAAAACAGCAGATCACCGGGCTGAAGATTCTTTAGGGATTTAGCAATGCTGATGGTATCACCTTCCAATACATCTACTGCGTCTCCAACCAGCGCTTGTTGTGAGGCGTCTCGTGGAATTATAATACCATTTAAAAAGTAGGCCGTTTTGGTAAATCCGCTACAATCAACTCCTTTGATAGAAGTACCTCCCCACAAATATGGAACACCCATTAAAGTTTGTGCGGTAGCTAATATTGATCTTGCGTCGGGATTTGGCCTTCTCACCCAGTGCTGATAAAGATCTAATTGCGTTTTTGGTACGAAAGCAACTCTACCATCGGGATAACCGACTTTATAAAACTCGCCCTCTTTACCTAAGAGCAACAAGATATTACCGCTCACCAAATCAGATAGTCTGTCAGAATTTACATCAGCTGCGCTAAATCCGTGTCCGTAATCTGCTGTAAATATTACTTTTTCTGCTCTTTGCCATGCTTCAAACTGTTGTTTATCCATTAATTTAATGGCACCCCCATCGGTCCATGAGAGATAACCATCAGGAGTTTTTACCAGATAAAATCCGCCTTGTTTTTTTAAGATCTGTATAGGAGTACCCAATAGCATTTGTGTCATCAGTTCTGCTGCATGCTGTGGATTTGCCCTATTATTGCCTACAGAAAGATTAGCTACTCCATATTCCAAACCATTTAAAGATTTGGAAGGCAATTGAATAGCTACAAATTTTGATAAGAGCATGGTAGATTTAAGCCCTTCAAAAGCACTGATAGCTTCTGGAGATGTGGTTTCGAGTATCAGTGAATCTTTCTTAACCTGAAAGTTAAAGTATACGGAACGTTTATCCGGCGCATATTTCTTTTGAAGTGCAAATACTTCAGCATTGAATGTTACCGTATCCGTTTGGGCGCAAACTGTTAATGTAAAAACACTAAAGATTAAGGCATTAACTAATTTCTTCATTTGAAAGGCTAAGATATAAAATGATTACACTGATTTTAAATGATTGTACCGTTTTTTCACTTTGTGGATGATTGCACCGATTAAAAGATTACACTGATCCTCACATTGTGGATGATTGTACCGTATTCTCACTTCGTGGATGATTACACCGATTAAAAGATTACACTGATTCCCACATTGTGGATGATTGCAACGTTTTTTCACTTCGTGGATGATTACACCGATTAAAAGATTACACTGATTTCTCACTTCGTGGATGATTGCACCGTTTAAAGAGGATTACACTGATTACCTTAGCTCAGGCTGTCCCTAAGAGAGGAGCTAGTTTAAGGTACGCGTTGCGGATGATTAACCAATTTCTGGATTAACTTATTGCTATTTTTGGACTTCTGGACTTCTGAACTTTCGTACCTCCCGACTTCCCGACTTTCGGACTCTATTTTCTTTTCCTTAAATTGCCCCGATATTTAGTGCAATGGTTAAAAAGCAGTTAAAAGAACAATCAATCTACGGGGTATTAGCCTATCATTTCGTGCTGCTGCTGGGCCTATATTCATTGTGTAGGTTAGGGTTTTATCTTACAAACCGATCTTTATTCGCTCATCTCAGTTTCAGCGATCTAGTTTCTATATTTATTGGGGGGATAAAATTTGATCTGGTTGCGCTCCTCTATATCAATTCGCTTTACATTTTGTTACAGGCCATTCCCTTTCCGTTTAAGTACCGACATGGATATCAACGCTTTTGCAAGTGGTTATTTATCGTTTCTAACAGCATAGGTTTCTTGGCAAACTTTGCAGATTTCGCCTATTATAGATACACGTTAAAACGGACCACGGCCAGTGTTTTTACCCAATTTAGCAATGAGCAAAACAAATTTAAATTAGCTCTGGATTTTTTAGGCGATTATTGGTATTTAGTGCTCCTTTTAGCTTTGTTTATTTATGTTTTCATTAAACTCTATCCATTTGTTAAGCTAAAAAAACAGCCGAATTTTTCTTGGAAAATCTATGTTTTCCAGACACTAATGCTAGTACCTATTGCTGGGCTGGCTGTTATTGGTATGCGGGGAGGCTGGCGGCATAGTACCCGCCCCATTACAATGAGCAATGCGGGCGACTATGTAAAATCTCCAAGTGATATCGGTTTGGTGCTCAATACTCCTTTTAGTATCATGAAAACCTTAAAGGCTGTGAGTTTAAAACCCGTACATTTCTATTCGCAGCAAGCGCTTGATAGTTTATATACTCCCATCCACCTACCCTCAAATAAAGCGCCTTTTAAAAAGTTGAATGTTGTTTTCTTAATCATCGAAAGCTTGGGCAAAGAACATATTGGTGCCCTTAATAAAGATTTACTTAACGGAACATACAAAGGCTACACTCCATTTATCGATAGTTTAGTGGCCAACGGTTTTACCTCATCGCATACCTATGCCAACGGCCGAAAATCGATTGATGCCCTACCGTCTATTATTTCTGGAATTCCTTCTATCCGGGAACCCTTTGTGCTATCTGCGTATTCGGGCAACAAAACCAGCAGTATAGCCAAAATATTAGGTGATGAAGGCTATCAAACCGCCTTTTTTCATGGGGCTCCAAATGGGTCTATGGGATTTTCTGCTTATACCAATCTGGCAGGCATTAAAAAATATTATGGTAAAACAGAGTATAATAACGATGAAGACTTTGACGGAATTTGGGGCATTTGGGATGAGCCCTTTTTACAGTATATGGCCCATACAATAAATACGTTTAAACAACCTTTTTTCTCTGCATTTTTCTCTGTTTCGTCTCACCATCCATTTAAGGTCCCTCAAAAATATATCGGAAAATTCCCAAAAGGGCCATTGCCAGTTCAGGAGCCAATGGGCTATACAGACATGTCTCTCCGCAAGTTCTTTGCAACTGCTGCTAAAATGCCTTGGTACAATCATACCTTATTTGTTTTAGTTGCCGATCATGCTACCGTTTCCTACCTTCCCGAATACCAAACTACACCCGGATTCTTCTCCATACCTATTTTGTTCTATTATCCTGGAGGTAAATTAAAGGGTACAACAGATAAATTGATACAGCAAATAGACATTATGCCAACTGTTTTGAACTATTTAAATTATAATAAATCATATTTTGCGTTCGGCTTTGATGCTTTTGACCCAAAAACAAATAATTTTGTAGTGAATAATAACGATGGTACTTATAATTTGTATCAGGGCGATTACCTTTTAATTAATGATGGGCTAAAATCACTCGTTTTGTTTAACTTAAAAACCGATCGCTTAACTAAAAACAATATCGTTAACAAAGCGCCAGAGGTACAAGCCGGCATGGAAAAATACCTAAAAGCATTTATTCAACAATACAATAACACAATGATTAACGATAAGTTAACCGTCGGCTCCCGATAACAGCAAGCACTAACCACATACAATGCGAAAAGTAATTTTAGCCCTGATAGATTTTTTCTACCCGCCTTTTGAAAAGTACATCTCCCTCCATAACTTCAGGTACTTGGCTACTGGAGGGAGCACGTTGGTTTTTGGATACGCTGTATTTTATTTATCATTTAAATTTCTTTTCACCACCGAAGAAGTTACTTTTTGGTTTGTAACACTAAAACGTGGAACCGCAGCCTTAGCCGTTGATTTTGCTTTTACAATTCCATACAGCTTTATTCTAAACAGGTATGTTGTTTTTACACATAGTGAAGTAAGGGGAAGGATCCAATTGTTTCGTTTTTTAAACCTACAGTTGATCAATGTGTTATTGAACATTTTTCTTTTTAAATTCTTTGTAGAAATACTTCAAATTTATGAAACGGTAACACGGTTGATAATTATGATATTAATTGCCGTTTTTAGTTATCTATACCAACATTACTTTACGTTTAGCGTAAAGAAGTTTGGCACAAAGAAATAAATCGGTTAGCTAACCTCGTAGGTTCTGTAGAACCTACGAGGTTAGCCACACACCTACCAAATCATCACCCTTAAACTATCCGGTTGGTACATCTTGTTTCCTGGTTTAACACCAAAAGCTTTATAAAATTCGGGAATATTGGCTAATGGCCCATTGATACGATACTGCTCCGGAGAATGTACATCGGTCATGATTTGATTTGCCAATGCCTCTTTTTTCCGTTGCACCATCCAGGCATAAGCGTAGCCCATAAAGTATCGTTGCGTTGGTGTTAGGCCACTAATCTTTTCACCTCCTTTGTATTGTGGGCTTTTCTTAAACGCTTCCAGTCCCATCACAACCCCGCCTAAATCGGCAATATTTTCACCTTGAGTAGCATCACCATTTACAAATTTTCCTGGCAGAGGTTCAAATTTGTTGAACTGTTTCACTATCAACTTTGTTTTTATCTTAAATTTCGCCAAATCTTCGGCCGACCACCAATTGTTTAAGTTACCCATTTCATCGTATTGGCTCCCTTGATCGTCAAATCCGTGAGTAATTTCGTGGCCGAACGTTGACCCTCCGATAATCCCATATAAAATGGCATCATCAGGCATTCTGTTTTCGAAACCAGGAACCAAAATATTACATGCCGGCACAACAATTTCATTATTGCTGGCATTGTAATACGCGTTATATGTTTGTGGATACATATTCCATTCGGTACGATCAACGGGTTTACCAAATTTATTTGCCATTTCTTGGTATGCCCATTTGTTGGCCGCCATTACATTGGCACAATAAGAGTTCCTATTAATAGCCATACTACTTAAATCTTTCCATCTATCCGGATAACCAACTTTCATGGTAATTTTACTGAGTTTTAGCAATGCTTTCTTTTTCGTAGCCTCGCCCATCCAATCCAGGTTTTTGATATGGTTTGCATACACATCACGAATATTGTTACCTATTTCTAGCATTTTCTCTTTTGACCCTTTTGGCAGATAGTCGCTAACGTACACCTGCCCAACAAGTTCTCCTAACGATCCATTGGTTTGCTCAACCACCCGTTTCCAGCGGGGCTTTTGCTCGGTTACACCGCCCATAATCGTAGAATAAAAATGGAAGTTCTGCTTATCCACAGCGCTGTTCAGGTAATCGGCATAAGAGTTTATCAAATTCCATTTCAAATAGGTTTTCCAACCTTCAATTGGACAGCTTTTTATCATTTTATTTAAGGCCACATAAAATTCTGGCTGACCAATAATAACCGTATCTGCTTTGGCAACACCCAATTCGGCTAATACGGCTGGCCAATTGATATTTGGTGCTAGAGCCTTGAACTGACCCACACTCATTTTATTGTAGTTCTTAATTGGATCCCTAAGTGCTTCCAACTTGCGTGAAGATTTGGCCAATTCTGTTTCTAATTTCATAATTATAGCCGCATTTTTTTGGGCTGTAACCGAATCATTTCCCATCAGTTTTAGCATCGCATTTAAATGCTTCACATATTCATTTCTTATGGTAACCGTTTCCTTGTCTGTGTTAAAATAATAATCACGGTTTCCCATTCCCAATCCTCCTTGATGAAAGAAAACGGCATATTTGCTGCTATTTTTATCATCCTGCCCTACACCATAATTAAAGGCTGCGGATACACCTATGGTATTGAGGTGGGTTATGGCAGTTAATATCGATGCTTCATCTTTAATCTTGTCAATACGCTCCATTTCAGCGGCTAAGGGCTTCAACCCTTCCTTCTCAATCGCAAGCGTATCCATTCCAGAAGCATAAAAATCGCCTATCTTCTGCTCATTGCTTCCATTTGCCGCATTGGTGTGCTGAGCAGATTTCTCGCAGATATTTTTTATTTGTGCATTTATCGTGTCTTGAATTGTTCTAAAAATCCCATTACTTCTTTCGGTACTTGGAATGGGATGGCTCTTAAACCATCCTCCGTTTACATAATGATAAAAGTCGTCGCTTGCACTTACCGTAGTATCCCGGTTAACTAGCAAGGGGTCTTTAAAATCTGCTTCTTTATTCTTACATCCAGCAAGAGCTGCAAAAGATGCAATTACAACGATTAATTTAATTGTCCTCATTATTTGTTTGTTTTAATTGTAAGTTAAATCAAATTCTATTCTTTTTATAATTCCTACATCTTTGATACAATCACAATAATTGATATTTTAATCTTAAAGTATTAAATTGTATAATCATTTTAAATCACTGCAGAAAGCGAGATACATTCAACTTATGAGACAATTTTTAATCTTACTACTTGTTTTAAACCCTGCTTGGGTATTCGGACAGGGCTTCTCTTATCCTATAATTAAATCGGAAGGAAAAGTTGCCTCTAACTTTATCCCAAACGGTTGGAAGGTGAAGGATTCAGTAAGTGGAGATTTAAATAATGATAAAATCAACGACCTAGTATTGATTATTCAACATAAGGATAATGTAAAGCTTGCGCTAGACGACGAATTTGCTGGTCCAGTAGTAACTCAGCCTAGGATTTTGGTGATTTTATTTAGGGATCAATCAACCCAAAAGCTATGGGTGGTAGAGCAAAGTAATTCATTTATCTTAAATGATGATAATCCAAACTCGGAGGATCCTTATCAATCCATTAAAATCGACAAAGGAATTCTGCAGATAAATTTCCAACTTTTTTACAATACAGGCAGTTGGATCATCAACAATTCGTCTTATAAATTCCGTTATAACGAGCGTCGTTTTGTGTTCATTAGCGCTGAAAATAATTCGTTTAATAGGGCATCCCACGCCTTCGAAAGTTACAGTTATAATTTTTTAACAAAACAATGGCAGCTGAGTAAAGGAAAGGGTTCGTTAGAAAAATTAACTACAAAATGGCATAAGCTGGAAATAAGGGAATTAAAAACTTTCCAAACATTTAAAAAACCATACTCTTGGGAAATTGCAAAAGACACTTATTTGTAAAAAGGGCCTCTTAAACAATCATTTAATACCCTAACCTCATACTTTTTTTGGATTAGAAGCAATAACAAGCTAATTTAGCCATAATCAATTCAAACTACCCATGAGTGATTTTAATGACTTTAACAATGCACAAGTAGCTAAATTGCCTAAACATTTGAGGCAGTTTATCGTTGAGCAGCATTACGAAAAATATACGCCCATAGATCAAGCAGTATGGCGTTACGTGATGCGTCAAAACTACAGTTATTTAAAACACGTAGCATTTTATCCATATATCAAAGGTTTACAGAGGGCGGGCCTTAGTATCGAATATATTCCGGATCTTCAAACGATGAATGATAACCTTGGTAAAATTGGCTGGGGTGCAGTTACGGTTGATGGCTTTATCCCTCCAGCAGCATTTATGGAGTACCAAGCTTGTAGGGTCTTGGTAATTGCAGCAGACATTCGTCAAATTAACCATATCGAATACACACCTTCGCCAGATATTATTCACGAAAGTGCTGGTCATGCACCAATTATTGCTGATACCGATTATAATAATTACCTCAGTTATTTTGGTTCAATCGGCGCAAAAGCAATGTTTAGCAGTAAAGATTACGAATTGTATGAAGCCATTCGAAAGCTTTCCATTTTAAAAGAAGCAGTGGGTGCCGATGAGGAAGAAATTGCCGCAGCAGAAAATAAACTACAGCAAACCGCCGAAAACATGGGCGAATCTTCTGAAATGGCTTTATTAGGACGCCTACATTGGTGGACAGTGGAGTATGGACTGATTGGGACCTTAGAAAATCCAAAAATATATGGCGCTGCATTGCTTTCATCTATCGGCGAAAGCGCAACCTGTATGGATCCAGCAATCAAAAAAATCTGGTATTCATTAGATACCATCAATTATCAATACGACATTACAAAGCAACAGCCCCAATTATTTGTCACCGAAAATTTCCAAAATCTAATCGATGTACTTGAAGCCTATGCTGATACCATGGCCTTTAGAAGGGGTGGTGCCGAAAGCATTCTTAAAGCAATCGAATGTAAAAACCCAAGCACCGCTGTTTACAGCTCTGGATTACAGGTTACAGGTATTTTTACAGATCTGGGAATGGATAAAAATGATGAGTTAACCTTCATCAAAACTACTGGACCATCTGCATTGGCCTTTAACAACAAGGAGTTGCCCGGCCATGGAAGAAACTATCATGCTGATGGCTTTTCTTCGCCGGTTGGCAAGCTTAAAGATAGTGATCTACCGCTAGAGGATCTTGGCTTAACTTTGCTTGAATCTAGGGGAATTAGTAAAGGAAAAGTAGCAAAGCTTGTTTTTGAAAGCGGAATTGAAGTGAATGGAAAGGTTATGGAAATTAACATTCAGGAAAAAAAGTTAATTTTAATCGCCTTTGAAGAGTGTACTGTTAAAGAGAGTAACGGAAATATATTGTTTAAGCCAGAATGGGGCACATACGATATGGCCGTAGGCGAAAAGATAGTTTCTGTATTTAATGGCGCTGCCGATAAAGATGCCTATGAAGAACTTGTTTTTGTAAGTAAAGAACAAACATATAAAGTTGTTTACGACGAAAAAACACTCCACCTGCATACTTTGTACCAAAAAGTTCGTGATATCCGCGAAAAAGAAAGTGGATATGAAGAGCTGCCCTCAACTTTCGAAACCTTAAAAACCGAACATCGTACAGATTGGTTGTGTGTACTCCAAATTTTGGAAATAGTACATCATAAAGCCTTGGACGCCGCATTTGAAAAAGAACTGCGCATCTATCTCGAAGTAAAAGCAGCTACAGAAAAAGAATATACAAAATTGATCAACGACGGACTGCATGTAATTGCTAACCCGGTAACACAGTTGATTACCGAAGAATAATTGCTTTATTGTTTGATTGTTGGCCGGATGGCGATACCGCAATTTAACAATACAACAATTTAACAATTTAACAATTAAATTCCTTGAGGGGTTTTAACTATGAACATCATCATCACCGGAGCAAGTAGTGGAATTGGCTTTGAAACTGCCTTAGAATTTGCGTTAGATAGCAAAAACAAAATTTTGTGCATTGCAAGATCTGCTGATAAGTTACGTAAGCTCCATGAAATCGCTAAAGGAATTAATCCTGATTGCACGTTATTACCTGTTGCCTTTGATTTGGTAAACGATGATTATTCGGTACTTATTCCATTTATTAAAGATCGATTGGGAACAGTGGACATCCTGATCAATAATGCGGGAAATCTTATTAACAAGCCTTTTACAGAAACTACGGAAGCCGATCTGGCAGAAATGTTAGAACAGAACGTAATGAGTCATTTTAAGATGATCCGTTATACCTTATCTTTTATGAAAAGCGGAAGCCATATCGTCAATATTGGGAGCATGGGAGGGTTTCAAGGAAGCGTTAAATTTGCAGGACTTGCTGCTTATTCGGCAAGTAAAGCCGCCTTACATACCTTAAGCGAGTGTTTGGCATTTGAACTTGCTGAAACCGGGATTAAAGTAAACTGTCTCGCTTTGGGTTCTGCCCAAACAGAAATGTTAGAAGCAGCATTTCCGGGATATGAAAGTCCGGTATTAGCATTCGAAATGGGCAAGTATATCGCAGATTTTGCCAAAACCGGGCATAAATTCTTTAACGGCAAAGTGTTGCCCGTTGCAGTAACAACCCCCTAGTTCAGTTCGCCGTGGGCAGTGGGCAGTTTTCAGCTAAGCTAACTGTCGACTGTAAACCGAGAACTGAGAACTTTTTATTATGTTTGTAATCCAAACAATGAAGAAAATTCTACTGATTTTTTGCTTCCTTACTTTCTTTGCCCTTGCAAGCCGAGCGCAAGATAACTTATCATTACCTGAGCAATATCAGAAAGCGATGGGGAAGATCTTAGGGAAGATACCTACTGTTACTACATCCCCTGCCTCACAATTGTTAGATTTGGCGAAATCAATGTTGGGTACTCCTTACCGATATGCATCAAGTAATCCAAGTAAAGGATTTGATTGTTCAGGCTTTGTGAGTTATGTTTTTAGTAGTTGCGGATTTAAAGTTCCACGCTCATCAACAGAGTTCGCGACAGCTGGAACTCCAATAAAACTAGAGGATGCTAAGGTAGGTGATGTGCTTATTTTTACAGGAACTAATCCTAGAATTAGGAAAATTGGTCATGTGGGGATTATTTATGCCATCGATAATGGGGAGATTAAGTTTATCCACTCTACTTCTGGAAAGGCAAATGGCGTAACAATTACTGACTTCAATGCCTATTACAAAAGTAGGTTTATGAAAGCGGTGAGTATTATGGAATAGCGATGAGCTTATTCGCAGAACGCTTTACACCATACGCTCTACTTTTCGTATCTTCATACTTCAGTTTTACACTATGGCCGAACTTAAAACCAGATTAACAGATCAATCTGTGAGCACATTTCTCAACAAAATTCCCGACGAAACCACCCGTATAGATTGCTTAAAAATTTGTGAGCTCATGGAAGGAATTACCCATGCCCCAGCCAAAATGTGGGGCTCGGCAATTGTTGGTGTTGGAGATTATCGTTATACGTATTCAACTGGACGTGAGGGCGATTGGTTTATGATGGGCTTTTCGCCACGTAAGGCAAACATTAGCCTTTATATCCTAGGCTGTAAAGCAGCAGAAAGAGAATCAGTTCTATCCCGGTTGGGCAAACATAAAACTGGTAAAGGTTGTATCTATGTGAAAAAACTTTCGGATATCCATTTCGACGTACTAAAGGAAATGTGTGAAATTTCTTATCAGAATCTGAAGAGGGATTAATTAGTGGATGCGATAAGGAGATAATCAGCCCATAAGCACTATTTTCAACGCATCAACCACATTGCCTACACCTAAAAACCGATGTGCTAATTCATGGAGTTCTCTTTCTTGGTTGATATGATCACCAATTGTTGCATCTAAAATATCTTTCACTGCACTGTTGGATCGCATCGCATCAATTTCGTCAGCTGTTGGCAATTGCTCTACATTACCCAATATACCTAGATCATTACCTGTTAATACATTTGAATTTCTAACTGAACTTGGCAAAGCATCTACTCCAATCCCCAAAGTAGTTAATGGCTTGGCGACTTTAAATAAACTTTCTGGAGTAACCCTACAGTACCAATCGCCTCCCAAACGGGCAACCAGATCTATTTTTGCCTGATCTATTTTGCCATCCACATCCAATATTTCTTCTCTAATGTGGATAAGCTTTATTTCTGCAAGGACCAAGTTTCCGGCACCATGTTGGTTGCCAAGGGCAATTACTTCTTTAACCGTGCATTCTAACTGAACGGGAGCTTCGGCAACCCGTGGCGGTTTAACCAACTGCGATGGGATCATTGTAAATCCAGCCTTTTCAAATTCATTAACTCCTTTTGCATATTCGGTACTGGCCAAACTGGTTTGCTGTACCATCGCGTAATTAACAATGTTGATGACACATTCCTTAACTTCTAATACATTTTCTAGGCTATGCTTCGTGGTATTATCCCTCACTCTCCTAGCCGGAGAAAAAATGCACATAGGTGGATTTGTGCTAAACATGTTAAAGAAACTAAACGGACTAAGGTTGATATTACCGGCTTTATCAATAGTTGAAGCAAAGCATATTGGCCTAGGCGCAATGGCATATTGTAGGTAGTTTTGGAGCTGGAGGGGTGTAAGATCTTTTGTGTTTAGGGTTAACATGGTTTAGTTGGTGGGTTGTAATGTTTTATGTTCCACCTCCGGCAGGTGGAGACACCAGCCGGCAGGTAAAAATTTATATTGGTAGGTGTCCTCACCTATAGCGGGTTATACTTATCTTCACTTCCGGCAGGTGGAGACACCAGCTGGTAGTTAAAATAAGTGTTAATCATTTAAATAGCGTTTCTTGGCGATTATCCCAAAAGAACAATAAGTTTATGTTATTTTCAATAATTTGATAAAATATGGCCGATTGTTTCGTGATGAAACCTACTCTTACATGTTCGTCAATTGGTGAAGATTTAAACATGTATGGATTTTGAGCAATTAATTGAATGGTTTTTTCCGCTTTTGAGATAAATTTATTAGCAGTAGCTTCACTAAACCTATTTCTTATCGAATTATAGATAACATTCAAGGTCTCCTTTGCAGTTGGTGTATAAAAAACAGTAAAAACCAAAACTAAACCAGCATGTCCTTCAACCCATTATAGGGCTTTAACTCTCCAGCTTTTGCTTGGCGCAGCGATTTCTTTACTCCATCAAGCACATGTTCAGGATACATTTCGGCCTTTTTTTCAAAAGCAATTTTCATGGCCTTCATCACTGCTTTTACCGCAATTAACTGCTCTTTATTTTCAGGATAAATGATAAGTGCTTCCATATACAAATTTAACATTTATACCGAACTTTTCAACCTTCGAACTATACAACATTTCAACATTTCTATTTCTTCAGCTCAAGTATTGAAAAATCCGTATCTATTTTCTTAATCACATTGGTTAAGCACCCGAGGCCTGTAACCTCCATTTCAACATCATCTCCATCTTGTAGCCATTGTGCCTTATAATTTGGATCGTTAAGTAAACCGGTCCCATTTAATTCCAAGAGGCATCCTGTACCAACCGTCCCCGAGCCGATCACATCCCCTGGTAAAATATCAACTCCGTAAGCGCAACGCTCGATAATTTCGGCAAATGTCCAATCCATATCAGCCATGTTTCCCGCTGAAAGCTCAATACCATTAACTCTACATGTCATTTTTAAATTATAGGCATTGCCCACATGATTAGGTTTTGGTGCAACTTTATATTTTTCAAGTTCATCTGGGGTAACCAACCACGGGCCAATCACCGTTGAGAAATCTTTTCCTTTTGCCGGACCTAAATTTAGCAGCATTTCTTCCATTTGTAAGGTTCTCGCACTCATATCGTTCATCACCATGTACCCAGCAATGTATTCATCAGCCTCTGCTGCCTTGATATTACGGCCCTTTTTACCAATAACCACCGCAACTTCCAATTCGAAATCTAATTTTTGAAAATGATCAGGCATGCAAGGAATTTCTCCTGGCCCTTGAATGGCATTATGATTGGTAAAATAGAAGATGGGATATTGGTCAAACTCGGTAATCATGTCTACCTTTCTATTCCGTCTGGCAGCAGCTACATGTTGTCTGAAAGCATATCCATCTCTGCACGAAGTGGGGTGGGGAACGGGAGCTAATATTTCGTAAAAGATCTCCTCCTTGGGTTTTAGTTTACCCTCAATAATATCCTGATTAATCAGCCTTGCCCTTTCCATCAGCGCGTCTCCACCTTGCAAAAAGGCATTCATTTCATCGGGGATTAACTTATTGCAAGAATTGAGATTATAAATGTGTCCATCTACAAACACGCCCAAGTGCTCTCTATCTTCAGTTTTATAAGATACTAATTTCATATAATAGTTGGCTAAATACAGACTAAAGCTAGTGTTTTACATTAATATACCTTGCTTTTGCATTAGAAAATTAAGAACAGCCTGACTATTATACAATTAGCCTAATTCCGAACAAACTATTTAATTTCGGTATATCTCTGCAGATCATCTTTGATATTCGGAAAATCTTTGGCTTCTAGATTTCTATAATTTTGTTTGTTTGAGACCAGCTCTCCAAGAACATAACCTAAACCGGTACCCACTGGAACAGTAAGTAAGACTAAATCACCCGCCCTGAAAAAACCGCTCCATTTAATCGCACAATAAATTCCTAGCGCAGCACCAACTACCATTAATGGAGCTATTATTCCTTTTCTTCGAATGTGTAGAGAAGAGATCTTCTCGGCAGCTAATTTAAGGGTATCTAAATTATTGGTCACTAGAGTTATACCATCATCGGCAGCCGCATAAAAAAAACCTCTAGTTACCAGGTGTCGTTTATCCTTTACTTTAATTTTATATTTCGCTTTACTTTGAGCATAACCGGAAAGACCGATCATCAGACTTAGCAAAAATATAAAGATAATTTTCATAAGAGCTTCAGTTTGGTTAAAGATAATAAAGTTTTTAGTTCTAAATTATATCCTTAAATTTATCAAAAATTATGAGGCTAATTGCATTATATATCAGTTTAATCAGAGACATGATCGCATGTTATCGGTATAAAATGCTCGCAAAATTAGTGCTCGCTCAATATTCTATTAAAAGACTACACCGATTTTAAAGATTACACCGCTGATAATAATAAATCGAGCAGATATCATTTCAAACAAATTTCCCAAAATAGACTTATTATATAAATAATTGTGTAGATAATCGTTAATCTGTATAATCAAATTAATCTGTGTAATTATAATTCTAACCAAATTACCCTAACGCTATGCCCATTTACCATACTTTAGGAACTATTCCTCCCAAAAGACATACGGTTTTTCGTAAACCTAATGGCCAGCTTTATGCCGAGGAACTGGTTTCTACCGAAGGTTTCTCTAGCCTATACTCACTGGTATACCATTGTCATCCACCAACCATTGTAAAATCATTGGGAGAACCCTATAGTGTGGAGCCTAAAATTGCCCGTGAAAAACATCTTCGCCACACGAGTTTAATTGGTTTTAATATCAAACCAGAAGATGATTATTTAAAAAGCCGTAAACCTGTTTTGGTAAATAGCGATCTACACATTTCTTTGGCAGCACCAAGGCAATCGATGACAGATTACTTTTACAAGAACAGTCAGGCAGATGAGGTTATTTTTATCCATGAAGGTACCGGCACATTAAAAACCGGTTTCGGTAAAATTAAATTTGCCTATGGCGATTATTTGGTGGTTCCCAGAGGTACAATTTATCAATTGGAGTTTGATACCACACAAAACCGCTTATTTATCATAGAAAGCTTTAGTCCCATTCGTACACCAAAGCGTTACCGCAATTCGTTCGGACAATTGGAAGAGCATTCTCCCTATTGCGAACGCGATATTAAGCGCCCGATGGATTTGGAAACGATAGATCAGCTTGGTGATTTTAAGGTTTTGATCAAAAAGCAAGGAATCATGTATCCATATACTTATGGTACACATCCATTTGATTTTGTGGGATGGGACGGCTTTCATTATCCATGGGCATTTTCTATTCATGATTTCGAACCCATAACAGGACGTTTGCATCAGCCACCGCCAGTTCATCAAACTTTTGAAGGACATAATTTTGTGATCTGTTCTTTTGTTCCACGAAAATACGATTATCATCCGCTTTCGATTCCCGCCCCATATAACCATAGCAACGTAGATAGTGATGAAGTCCTATATTATGTAGATGGGGATTTCATGAGTCGTAAAAGTGTAGTTAAAGGGCAGATTACCCTGCACCCAGGAGGTATCCCCCACGGACCACACCCCGGTACGGTAGAAAAATCCATCGGAAAGGAAAAAACAGAAGAGCTGGCCGTAATGATAGACCCTTTCAGACCATTGATGTTAACGCAGGATGCTGTTGATATCGAGGATGAAAGCTACCATACCAGTTGGCAAATTAACGTAGAATAGCGCAAAGCGCTTGGCGGTAAGCGTGCAGAACGCTATACGCCATACGTCAAACTTTAAAAATTTTAAAAATGAGCACACAAACATTCGCAGAAAAAATAGCAGCAGCACAAGATTTCCTTCCAATTAATGGAACGGATTATATAGAATTTTATGTGGGCAATGCCAAGCAAGCCGCACATTATTATAAAACAGCCTTCGGATTTCAATCCTTAGCCTATGCTGGTCCCGAAACTGGAGTAAGGGACAGGGCTTCTTATGTATTAAAACAAGGGAAAATCAGGCTGATATTAACTACCGCTTTAAAATCTGACCATCCAATTGCCGAGCACGTAAAAAGACATGGTGATGGGGTTAAGATTTTGGCCCTTTGGGTAGATGATGCCTATAGCGCATTCGAAGAAACCACCAAGAGAGGGGCAAAACCCTATTTGGAGCCACAAACCCTTACCGACGAAAACGGTGAAGTGAGAATGTCTGGCATCTATACCTATGGCGAAACCATTCATATGTTCGTTGAACGTAAAAATTATACCGGGATTTTTATGCCCGGCTATCGCGAATGGAGAAGCGATTATAGTCCAAGTGAAGCTGGGCTCCTATACATCGATCATTGCGTGGGCAATGTAGGCTGGAACAGGATGAATGAAACCGTAAAATGGTATGAAGAAGTAATGGGATTTGTAAACATTCTTTCTTTTGACGACAAGCAAATCAATACCGAATATTCTGCCTTGATGAGTAAGGTAATGAGCAATGGCAACGGATTTTCTAAATTCCCCATCAACGAACCCGCTGAGGGCAAAAAGAAGTCGCAGATTGAAGAATACCTGGAGTTTTATGAAGGTGAAGGGGTGCAACATATTGCCGTTGCCACCGCCGATATCGTTACAACTGTAAAAGAACTGAAAACCCGTGGAGTAGAATTTTTAAGTGCTCCGCCCGAGGCCTATTATGAGATGATGCCTAATCGCGTGGGTAAGATAGACGAAGAGATCGAACTGCTAAAAACTTTGGGGATCTTGGTTGATTGTGATGAAGAAGGTTATCTCTTGCAGATCTTTACCAAGCCAGTTGAAGATCGGCCAACCTTGTTTTTTGAGATTATCCAAAGAAAAGGTGCGCAATCTTTTGGGGCGGGTAACTTTAAAGCATTGTTCGAATCTTTAGAACGGGAGCAGGAACTTAGAGGAAATCTTTAAAATTGGGAGTTAGGAGTGGGGCGTTACTAGTTGAGCCGGAAGGATCCATTCGGGAGGAGTTGGGTTTAAACCAAACTAAAACTTTAAACCTTAGTAAATTATAATCATGGCATCACCATTTAAATTTATATTGGTTGCGTTTGTACTTTTACAGGCAAAAACCTGCAAAAAAGAAGATTTTGCAGGTATTCCGCCTTGCCTCTCCGAAAAAATTCAACAGACTAAAAGCGAAGAAGTCGCCAATCCCCCATCCAGCATATGGCAATATGAATATAACGGGAAAACTGTTTACTATATTCCCGCAAAATGCTGTGATATCCCCAGTTCGCTCTTCGATAGCGATTGCAACCTAATTTGCCAACCAGATGGTGGGTTTAGTGGCAAAGGTGATGGAAAATGCAAAGACTTCTTCGAAAAAAGAACAAAAGGAAGATTGGTTTGGAGGGATAATAGAAAATAAAGTATTGCAATTCTTAAATTATCAATCTTAATTGAATGAAAACTTCTTTTGATACAATTCGAAAAGTGTTAATAGGCTTGGTACTAATCTTATTAGCTATAGACGGCAAAGCGCAAAAATCTCCAGAAAAAGCAATTCAGAAGCTTGGCGCGAATCCAATATATATTATAGATAATGTAAAAGTGGGGAAAGATGAACTTTCTAAACAAGATGCAGAAGAAGTTACTTATGTGCAGGTTTTGTATAACAAAGATGCAATCAAACAATTTGGGAGTGAGGCCAAAGATGGTGTTGTAATTGTTGAAACCAAAGCATTTGCCAGAAAAAAGTATATTTCATATTTAAGAAAAAAATCACCTTCATTCGATAGTTTATATGTCAAAATCGGAGATGATAAGAATTTTGTCTATATACTGAATGACAAGATACAAACTGGTAATTATGAAGGTAATTTGGGTATTATTGATGATGCGATTTTTATTGATTTAGAAATTATTAACCAAGCAAACCTCATAGAAAAATATCAGGTCACCGATAAATTGTATGGCATTCTAATCAGGTCTAAAAAGCCAAAAGACCTTTACAATAAAAATGACAAGTTTTAAAGAGGCAATTGCATTAGCAATACCCCAGCGCGTAATAAATAATTACAAAGATTACAATAGTGGAAAGGCATCCCCCGCCTAATTTTTTTGCGCTGTATCCAGCGATGATGGTTCTGAAAAAGTTATTCATAATTGCGTTTTTTAATATAACCCATTTGGGATAAAAATGTTTGTTTTTGATTTAAAACTTACGAAGTTTTAAAAACTTCGTAAGTTTGGACAAAAAAAATGAAACGGACGATATTCCTTTATCACGCCATACCAAGTGTATTTTGGTCTATTGTGAACCTCGTTCCCATTTCAATTTATTGCTATCAACCCCAAAATCGTTCTTCTGTTTATTGGATTGTTGGACTAAGCTTTTTGGTTTATCTTTTACCAAACTCCTTTTTCAACCTAATTCAATTCAGTAAGAGTGTTCAGTTTTACAAAAAATTGGGTGTAAAAATTATAAGAAAATTTGCCCAAGAGGGCGATTTGGCAAACCAATTCCTCAGAAAAAAATATCCTGATTACAAGATTATTCAAACACCAAAATCAATAAAAAATTACCTCTCCAAAACCTATCATTTTGAAAGGTTTCACTTCCAACTTTTCTTAATCTTTCTATCCGTTGCTGTTATTGCGATTGTAAACAAGGATTATGCGTGGGCATCGTTAATTACAACCAACAACATTATTTTTAATGTTTATCCCAATTTATTGCAGCAATACAATAGGTTAAGGTTAGAGAAATTTACGAAGCTTTCTTAAAGAACTTTACGAAGTTTTCTTAAATAAACTTACGAAGTTTTAAAACTTCGTAAGTTGGGTTTTAGTTCTCCCTCACCACAATCATCAATCCCTTACCCTTAGGGATATTAACTTCACTTTGAACACTTAAAGACGCAGCCCCCTGGAAATTTTGGATCTCTGGAACACTGATCACTGCTTTTGCAGGGTCGATACCCAATTTACCCCAATCAATAGTTAGCGCAATTTTTGCATCCTTGTCATCCCAACTGGCAACAACAATTAACGCGGCACCCTGTTTTTTATAAACTGTTGCCAATATCTGCGGATTGTTGGTTTTAACCGGGCAGTTTTCAGACCAATACCCAACCATTTTCGTTCCTTTCATTCCAAAATCATCCCATGCCTTCCAAATGGGCCGTGGATCATTATTGCCCGACCAGGGTAATCGATTGGTCATGCCGTAGATCATTCCACGCCACGGATTACCTCCATCCTGAAGCATCTCACCCATTAAACCGAACGGAATTCCACTCACTTCAGTAAGATAGAAATCGGGTTTATTCTTTTCGTAATCAAAATATTCGCCAAACCATAAGCGGTTTAAATAGGGGAAATGCTCCATATATAGGTTGGCACTATTATTAAAACCATCACTCTTATTGTACTGATTGGCCGAATGGAGATCGATAATTCCAGGATGTCCATTTTGGGTTAATACTCTTTTTACCCGTTTCATCGTAATGCGATCAAATGCAACATCATCAAGGTAAATACCATCAATCCCTACGTTTTTCGTTAACCAGTTCATACCCTCTACATAATAGTTATGCCATCTGCTCATTCCGCTGTTTACAATGGCCGCATCTTTAATTTCAGGGACAAACCAGGCAGCAATATAATCGTCTTTTACATGTTCTTGCAGCCACGAGAAGCCCCCACCTTTACCTGGCGAATAAATCTCATGCCCTAGACTGCGCATTGGAAAAGTTTCGTAGGCCCGGTTAGAAAGTTCTCGAACCGTATTATAAATCTTTACCTTTAGTCCTTTCTGATGTGCTTCATCAATATAACTTTTCATCTTCGCATGCTCAATAAACGGATAATTTATCCAGGGGTTTATGGGCGTGGCATGATGAATATTTACTACCGTTGCCCCAGTAGCTTTTATGCTATCAACAGTACTGTATTTATGGTAAAACCGATTCTGCCATTGAAAGTCGGTATCTATGGTATGAAATGGAGTAATTAACAGAGTGAAATTATAATAAAGTACTTCTCCCTTTTTCATCTGCCGTTCGCCAGTATAATTATTGGCCAGCATTGAACTTCCTTTGATCGCGATCGTAACGCCCCCCTTATCTCCATTTCCCCATGAACTAGGCAATAACAACGGTTTTTGCAGATAAAAATTTGTATTTAAAGGCCTAATGTATTTTTCGTCCCTTAAGCTATATTGGAGTCCGGCATTAACATTACCCAACCAGGCTCCATCCTGATTTTTTGTAGCCACATCCCATTTCCATTCTACTTTTTCGGGGCGTAATCCCCCTTTTTCTCCGAATCCCATCATGTATGTGGCTGCAGTTTTATTAAAAGGGATATGCATGGTAACATCTTTCAAGTTTACCTCCTTTAAGGCTGTTACTTTAACGGTATAGGCTAAGAAACCATCAAATTCTAAACTACCAGTTACATCTACCTGTAGACTATCATTTGTGCTTTTAGTTTTCCATTGTGCTGTACCTGCTTCTTTTTTAGTAAATTCAACTCCCCCATCCGTAAATTTGATATTCTTGCCATCGGCTTTGCGCACAAAGTGGAAGTGGATATTTTCGGCAAGTAGATTATTCGGTATGGAGGTATAATCAGTCATTTCTGGACTGAAGAAGGTTTGGATCTGTTTTGGAAAGCCATTTTTATCCAATTCTATTTTCCTCCCTAAAAAACTGATCACATTCCCGTTTATTTGAAGAGGGGCATAAGGTTTAATCACCTCATTTTTTTGAGCTAATGTAGAGTTTAGCCAGTTTAAACGGGTTTGTTTCCAAGGTTCATTAATGCCATTTTCCTTGCTTAGTTGTGGATCAACCTGTAGATTTATCTGAATGGTTTGGGAAGGTGCATTGCCAACCGAAACGATTACATTTCCTGTATATTTCCCAGGTTTTGTTGAAGTAGGAATTTGCACCAAACACCATAAGGCCTGAACCTGGCTTTGGGCTACATTTACTTCTTTTTTTAGTATTGACCCATCATACGAAATACCATCGGTATTTAAGCAAGAAAATAGAGTTTCGCTAATTTTGTTTCCAGATCCATTCTTTAAATCACCAAACTTAAGCCTTACGTTTTGCAAGTCTTTGAGCGCCCATACCCCTAACTGAAAAGAAAAATTTTCTCCTCTTTGGGCCTTGTCGGCAAAAGTTTTTTGAATTCCTTTGAGAATCCATCGCTGTGGAATCTCATTTTTCATTACAATGGGAAAATTTCTTTTCTCAGGAAAAACCAAATATGCGGGCTGTAATTGCTTAATTTTTAAATTATTTAGTTCTGCAGCTGTGGCGATTACCTCCATGGGATAAACGCTATTAAAGGAGTTGATCGATTCTATCTGAAGTACGTCAGAGTTTACGGGCAATGCGTCTATTTCTTTTTTGGAAACCCAATCCAGAACTTTTTCTTGTTGTGGGTAAACACCTTTGGGATAATTAGATCTTCCTTCATTTTTGTAGGGTTGGTAATAAATGTAATACATGCCCTGTCCGCTTGTTGGCTCGAAAGCAATAATCCCTTTTTCATTGGTAATTGATAAGGGCAAAACACGATCAACTCTTTTTCCTGTTTTAGCATCCTCAACAATAATTGCTTTTAGTTCTAGATTAGGGTCACTACGTCTCCATAACACGTTAACCTTTGCAATTTTGCCGGTACCCACAAAGCTCACCAAGGCCCGTTGGTTCCCTAATGAATCGGCATTCCAATTGTTATGGGCATTAACATATTTAAGTTCCTGGCTAAAAGCAACCGAATGAAGGGCAATTAGAAGTAGAAAAAGGGAGTGTATTCGTTTCATGTGTTGATTTAGAATTTGTAGTAAATTTAATTTTTTTTCATGGTCCTTTTCGTATTCCGGGTAAGGAGTAGCTAAATATGGGGAAGATCTATAAAAATTTCGTAATTTTGTGGATTAATCCCTAAAATGTACGCAATAACCGTTAAAAGGACAACCCAATTTTATAAACACTTAAAAATAGCCTTCAAGTTATTAAGAAAAAATGATCCTTTACGTTTAGCGGGAGCTACAGCCTTTTTTGCAAATTTCGCCATCCCACCTATTTTATTAATCCTTATTCGTTTATTTGGTTTTTTTGTTGATCGGAAAATCTTAGTAAGACGTTTATTTGAGCGTTTAGCCAGTATTCTCGATGACAGCAGCATTTCTCAGATCCGCGAAACAATGAGAAATATTAGAGGGGTTGATTACAATTGGTGGGCTACAATCCTAAGTTTTGTTTTCTTTATTTTTGTAGCTACTACCCTATTTAGCGTAATTAAAAATTCGATGGACCAAATCTGGAGCATTGGGTTAAATGAAAAATTAGGGATTGTTTTTAACCTAAAGTTAAGAGGACGCTCGTTAATAATCATCTTGTTAGCTGGAATCCTGTTTTTTGTTGGATTATTAACAGATAGTATCCAGGCGCTTATAGGAGCTTACATTAATACCGCATCACCTACTTTCGGAAAGGTGTTTATCTCCATTTTAAACCAGTTAATATTTGTTATTATTGTAACTACATGGTTTACGGTATTGTTTAGATTTTTAACCAATGGAAGACCCGCATGGAGAACAGCGATAAAGGGTGGTTTATTGACTGGAATTTTATTCACTTTGGGTAAATATATCTTGCGGATCATGCTTCCGCTTAGCAATATCGGAAGTGTGTATGGAGCCTCAGGATCAATTGTATTGGTTATGCTTTTTGTATTCTATTCTTCCTTTATTTTTTACTTTGGGGCCTGTTTTGTAAAAGTGCTAAGCGATTGGAGCAAAAAGCCAATACGGCCAATCAAAGGTGCATTTCAATACGAACTCAAAGAAATAAAAAAAGAAAAGACGAGCACATAGGCCTTTCCGCTCAAAACAAAAAAAATGGACAGCCTTAAAAAGACTATCCATTTATAATTTAGAAATACATTCTAAAATAATTTATAAGCTAAGCCTAGCGTATATAGATTTAACTTCGTTGAAGAATAGTTACTAGAATTAATTTTTGATAGGCCTAATTCATAGCGCAAATCAATTCCCACTTTACCTAGATCAACTCCCGCCCCAAATTGCCATGCAATATTCTGGTTTTTGAAATCTCCCTTAAAAGCAGAGGATGCTGCCTGAGAAAAGTTCTGGTCATCACTAAGTACAAAAGAAATCACTGGCCCGGTATTCAACCGTAATCCAACTCCAGCGGCACCAAGTTTGGTACCCAACAATACCGGAATATCCAAACTGGTAAATTTAACTTCATTTTCAAAGCCAGTAGTAGGATCTACCAAGGTGGCATTTTTACCAGAGAGATAAAGTTCTGGTTGTAAATGAATACCTGCAGCGCCAATTCGAGTCCATACACCGACAAAATAACCTGCACGATTATCACTACTAAAAGTATTTGAAGTATTGAATTTCGATAAGTTAACGCCTCCTTTTAAACCAAATTGAAAAGAAGGAAGTACCTGGCTGAATGCTAAAAAACTGCAGCAAACGAGCAATAAGGATAAGCTAATTTTTTTCATAATCACTTAACAACAGGTCTTACCGGATTGTTTACGTAAATCTAATAATATTTTTAATTGAAAGCTAAATTGCGTAGTTTTATTTATTCCATAGAATAAAATTCATCCATATTGATTCCTTCCCCATTGAATGAACTTTACGTTTAACGCTTTTGCCCTTGTTCTGTTAGTTTGCGGATCGGCCACAATTCTCTTATCCAGTTACATTTATAAAAGAGGTGGCAATGCAGTGCGTTGGTTTACTTTAATGATGCTTTCGAATGCCGTATGGTCTATCGCCTATGGTTTCGAGTTGGCAAGTACTAGTCTAACACAGATCAAGTTTTTCATTAACATAGAATACATCGGGATAGCTACTTTGCCCTTAAATTGGTTCATATTTTGCCTCAATTTTTGTGATAAAGAATGTTGGTATAAAAAGCCATTAAATCTTGCTTCAATCCTTATTTTCCCTATTGCAACTATGCTAATGGTATGGACAAACTCCTATCACCATTTACATTACAAAAGTATCACTGTGGCCACCGACGGGCCCTTTCCAATGGCTGATATCACCCAAGGAACCTGGTACTATATATTTTTAGCTTATTTTTATTTGTTGTTAGCTTCTGGATGTTACCTGATTTTAAATAAATTCAGGAGATCAGATCCTATTTTTAAGAAACAAAACTACAGTATCGTTATCGCGGCTTTTATTCCATGGTTAGGAAATATCGCCTATTTACTAGATTTGAGGCCCTTAGGACATATTGATGTAACTCCTTTTGCTTTTATTATCACCTCGTTTTTTATTCTCATTGGGATCTATCGTTTTAAGCTCTTTGATATTATCCCTATTGCCAGAGAGAAGGTTTTAGAATTAATGAGGGATGGTTTTTTTGTACTGGATCAAAAAAATAGGGTTATCGATTATAATAGATCGATAACGCAGTACATTAATTTGCCGAAAAACAAAAGTCTGATTGGTGCTGACCTAGAAGAAATCTTTCCTGAACAATATGAATTTTTTGAGCGGATTAAAAATCACCAACATGGGAAAATGGAACTTAACCTGTTTCATCAAGGCAATCAGTTTTACGTAGAAGCAGATATTCTGTTTTTAAACGACAATAAAATAAATAATGATTTTAGTATCATTAAGCTCCAAGATCTAACGCATTTTAAGCAGGATGCGATAAAAAGCAGAGAACAAGCAAATGAACTCGAAAAACTAAATCAGCTAAAAGACAGGATATTCTCTATCATTGCGCACGATCTAAGAGGACCCTTGGTAAATTTATCCGAAGTTTTAAAAATGATTGCAAATGATCAAATTACAAACGACGAGTTTAAGAGTATTTCTCCAACGTTAAGTAAAGACATCATTTACACTACCGACCTTTTAGAAAATATCCTTCATTGGTCTAGAAGTCAACTGAAAGGCTTTGGCATTAAAAAGGAGTATTTTAACCTCCGCAATCTAATTATCAACGAAATAAATTATCATTTGCCGGCTGCAACTACTAAGAAGATTAAAATTGTTCATGATGTTTTTCCTGGTGAAATGGTATTTGCTGATATTCTGATGATCCAGATCGTAATGCGCAATATCCTTAATAACGCTATAAAATTTTGCAATGAAAATTGTGAAATCCACATCACGGCAGCTTACCAAAAAAATAGCACAATGTTAGTCTGCATTAGGGATAACGGCATTGGAATTCCTACCATTGTACTAAATAAACTCTTTAAGGATGAAAACATCACCACCCGAGGTACCTTTAACGAAAAAGGAACCGGCCTCGGATTAATGGTTTGCAAAGATTTTATGAAAAGAAATGATGGCGATATTACGGTAGAAAGTAAGGATGGTGAAGGAGCAAAGTTCTGTATTTCGCTGCCAACTAATAAATAACAAATCAGCCAATTAACACATTAGCTGATTTGTTAATGAGTTTAGCTCGTAGCATCATCAAATGCCTGTTGTTCTTTTAAAGCATCAACATTGTTTTTATTTCCAAAATTTTCGGTTTTTTCAGCAAAATACGCTAAGATATCCACAATTGTATCTAGATTATCTGCAACGCGCTGGTGCATATCTGGCAAGTCTGTATCTAGCTTTTTATCACCTAATTCAATATTATCTACTTCAATTTTTCCAAGCTTCTGGATAATTGCCTGTTGCGAATGTTGCAAATCTTCCAATTCTCTAACGATCTTCTCCATTAGATCAAATTTCTTTATCGTATCCATATTAATTATTTTAAACTATTTTATAGTATCGACCCAATTACCCTGCCAAGATTATTCATTTATCAATAATAGTTGGAATAGACTTACGAAGCCTTAAGATTTCGTAAGTCTACAAGGCCTCAAAGATAGGTTTTGCATCCTCCCAGAATTGATCTAAGGCGATAATCCGAGGCTTTAGAAATGAAATTAGTGCTGGCCAATCCTGTTGATTATAGACACTAACATTAGATAGGCTTTTCGAAATTTTTGTAAAAGGCACACCAACACTGGTCGTAGCATTTAACTCCCAATCCCACTCCTGGCCCATGGCTTCCACAAAAAGATCTTTTAATGATTCAAACTGCTCAATAAACTGATATCTAAGTGATTGATCAGCATGGGTAATGGCTATGGAAATAATTGCGTGCTTTTGATCAGCATCCATCCTAAAAAAAAGCTGCTTAACCCCAGTCTTATAGTTTATCCAATTTACGGGCAAACCATTTGCTGATGGAATTGGCTTCATGTACTTGCCAAAATTAATCCAGAACTGTTCACGAAGTTTTGTTGCTTCTAATTTACTATACATGGGCGTAGGGCGTAGGGCGTAGGGCGTAGGGCGAAATTCGATTATTTGCCGATTAATCTAGCCACATACTTTCCGATGATATCAAACTCTAAATTAACAGCATCCCCTACATTAACCTGATGTAAATTAGTGTGCTCAAAAGTATATGGAATTATGAATACAGAAAATTCATCCGCAGTAGAATTTACAACTGTTAAGCTTATTCCATTTACGCAAATAGATCCTTTCTCTACGGTAACATTTCCTAAAGAGGGATCATAATTAAAACGGTATTCCCAACTTCCATCAAGTTCATTAACTAAAATGCACGTAGCAACCTGATCTACATGGCCTTGCACAATATGACCATCTAAACGACCATTCATCTGCATGCAACGTTCTAGATTTACTTTACTTCCTACCTTTAATTTACCCAGATTTGTCTTTAGCAGTGTCTCTTCTATAGCGGTAACCTGATAGGTATGATCAGAAATGGCAACAACCGTTAAACACACACCGTTATGCGCTACACTTTGGTCTATTTTTAGCTCTGCACTAATTGCCGAGCCTATTGTAAAATGGATATTGCTTCCTTCAGTAACAATAGCTGTTACCTCGCCAAGCGTTTCTATAATTCCTGTAAACATTTAACTGTATTTCTTTCTGTTTTTGATCCAGCTCGCCCCATTACTGGTTATCTCTGCGCCGTTTGTGACCATCGTTTTCTGCTTTCTCAATTGTGTTACCGCAGTAAGCGCAGCCAACATTGCTTCAACTTCATCATCGGTTTTTAAGCTGTTTGCATTAAAATACTTACTTACAAAATGGGTGTCAAATTTACCTGATGTAAAAGCGTCATGTTGCATTACAAACTTACCAAAGCTCAGTGTGGTTTGTATGCCCGTAAT
The DNA here is from genome assembly GCF_059703915.1 of Pedobacter sp. NO84. Taxonomy (NCBI): domain Bacteria; kingdom Pseudomonadati; phylum Bacteroidota; class Sphingobacteriia; order Sphingobacteriales; family Sphingobacteriaceae; genus Pedobacter; species Pedobacter sp. NO84. Next base: position 356,641 of record NZ_AP046575.1, on the reverse strand, counting down.
GTCATATTCATCAATAGCGCGGATCATTCTAGCTATAGCCTCAGCTCTTGTTGCACCAAAGGCGATGAGTTTGGCTATCATCGGATCATAATAGATTGGGATTTCCATTCCTTGTTCAAAGCCATCATCAACCCTAACTCCATTTCCTTTTGGTGTTTGATAGGTCTGTAAGGTGCCAATATCGGGTAAAAAATTATTTAGGGGATCTTCGGCATATACCCTTAACTCTATCGCGTGACCAATTATGCTGAGGTCTTCTTGCTTATAGCTTAAGACTTCACCTTGGGCAATCTTGATCTGCTCTTTTACCAGATCCAATCCCGTAATCATTTCTGTTACCGGATGTTCTACCTGCAAGCGGGTGTTCATTTCTAAGAAGAAAAAATCAAGATTTTCATCCAATATAAACTCAACCGTTCCTGCCCCAACATAATTTACCGAGCGGGCAACATCCACAGCGCATTTTCCCATCTGCTCTCTAATAGCAGGGGTTAAAATAGACGATGGTGCTTCTTCTACAACCTTTTGGTGTCTTCGCTGAACTGAACATTCACGTTCAAATAAATGTACAATATTGCCATGGGTATCTCCTAATACCTGGATTTCGATATGCCTCGGTGAAGTAACATAGCGCTCGATAAATACGGCACCATCACCAAATGCCGATGTAGCTTCGCTTACCGCTAGATGCATCTGCTCTTCAAAATCATCAACCTTTTCTACAATCCGCATCCCTTTTCCGCCACCACCAGCAGCAGCTTTGATCAGGATCGGAAAGCCAACTTCAACTGCCCTTTCTTTAGCCTCGTTTAGATCGGTAATCGCCTCTTCAGTGCCGGGAACCATGGGAATATGGTATTTTAACGCCGCAGCTTTTGCAGAGAGTTTATTTCCCATAATTTCCATCGCCTCTGGTGTAGGCCCCACTAAGATAAGTCCGGCCGAGCGCACTGCCCTGGCAAAAGCCGCATTTTCAGATAAGAAACCATACCCAGGGTGAATAGCCTGAGCACCCGATATCCTGCAGGCTTCAATTATTTTATCGATCACCAAATAAGATTGATTGGAAGGTGCCGGACCTATACAAATCGCCTCATCAGCATACCGCACATGCAAAGCCGATCGGTCTGCTTCAGAAAATACCGCTACTGTTTTTATCCCCATTTCTTTTGCAGAACGCATAATGCGCAGGGCGATTTCCCCTCTATTGGCAATCAGTAGTTTGGAGATATGAGTTGGGGATTTTGAATGCTGCATTACTAGTTTAATTTTAACTTTGAGATAATTGCTACCGCTTCATCAATCATTGAAGAAGAGATATCTAAATGAGTTACAAATCTAATGGTCCGATCAGAGGTAGAATTGCATAAAATTCCCATATTGGCTAAGGCGTTAATAATGGTTTCTGCTTTTAGCGAAGGGATTACGTCAAAGAGTACAATATTGGTTTCTACCGGCATCACATCGTGTACAAAACTTGCTTTGCTCAATGCATCGGCCAAAGTCTGTGCGTGGAGATGATCATCTGCCAAACGATCGATATGATGATCCAATGCGTAGATGCCCGCAGCAGCTAAAAACCCAGCTTGTCTCATTCCACCACCCAATACTTTCCGGATCCTAACCGCCTTTTTTATGGTAGATGCGTTGCTCAAGAATACCGACCCAACTGGGGCTCCCAATCCTTTTGAAAGACATACAGAAATACCGTTAAAATAGCTGCCATAACTAACGGATTTATCTCCAGTAGCCACCAAGGCATTAAAAATTCTTGCTCCATCAAGATGGAGTTTAATTCCTTTTATTGCACACAAATTATGGATGGGCTCAATCTGATCTAACTTGTAACATTTCCCTCCACCCTTATTAACTGTATTTTCTAATACAACCAAGCTAGAATTTGGATAATGAATGTTATCTGAATTTATTTCTGGCTCTATCATTTCGGGAGTTAAAATACCCCTTTGGCCATTTAACAACCGAACAGAAGCCATAGAGTTATAAGCGATCCCCCCGCCCTCATAGCGATAAACATGGGCAGTTTGATCACAGATTACCTCATCCATTGGCTGCGTAAAACATTTAATGGCAATTTGATTGCTCATCGTTCCTGATGGACAAAAAAGTGCAGCTTCCATGTTAAATAATGCGGCTAACTTTTTTTCCAGCGCATTTACCGTTTCATCTTCTCCAAAAACATCATCACCAACCTTTGCGCTCATCATTGCATCAAGCATTCCTGGTGTTGGTTTGGTAACTGTATCGCTTCTAAAATCTATCTTCATTACTATTGATTATACCATTAAGAAATTAAGACAATTAAGCTATTTGTCTTTTAATATTCGAAAATAGTCATTAACAACTCTTCAATCTTAATACTGATTTTTATACCATTAAGAAATTAAGTTAATTAAGTTATTCGTCTTTTAACATTCGAAAATAGTCATTAATAAACGGTTTCATCTTAAATGAATTGTTTATACCATTAAGAAATTAAGTTAATTAAGCTACTCGTCTTTTAACATTCGAAAATAGTCATTAACAAATGGTTTCAAAGATTTTGTAATATTATCTGTAAAAAAATTACCAAACATATGAGAAAAAGACAAATTAAACGACACGATCGTTCAGTTGTTAGGAGTTAGCAATCGTCCACTCCTCAAGTATGTCACCCTTGTGGAAGTTAGGTAATTCGGTAATAGAATCTCAGCATGTGTTTGGATTAGATTATGGGTGGGTATGCGTCGTGCTGTCCCCCGCTGGAGGGGGGCGCGTTGGCCATTGTAGGGGCAGGGGGAGGATTAGAATGCTGTAAAGTTATTTTTGGACAAGCCAAATTCACATCCACCCCCTTTGATTCCCCCGCCAGCGGGGGATACTGGGCGCCTATAGCGATGTCCAAAAAACCTAAATTAATGCTCCTCAAAAACCTAATTCTGTTTACCGAAATATTTAACCTTTACAACCCTGAATTTGTAGAAGGGCTTAACTTGTCTTCGACAAGCTCAGACTGACCGCTTAGCCAACTTGTATAAGGGTTCTAAAGTTGATGAATACGAAAATAGATAAAATTATTTTGCCTTGTTTATTCCTTTATAGTAACCTATACCAAAGCTAAATTCGGTATGATTTCAGCGTTAATAGTGTAAAAGATACACTTTCTAAGAAATATTGCTCTAGGCTATTGTTTTAATAGCATCACATAAAGTTATTGTTAAGAAAATAAAAACTAAATTTTAATTTTTTATTTCAAAAAACCCACATATATTGGTAGACTTTTTACTTATATCAAACCTAAAAAATATAAAATGATAGTTATTGCAGATGGTGGATCAACAAAAACAAATTGGTGCTTAATCAATGAAGCCGGAAGGAAAATTCATTTTAATACCGAAGGCTATAATCCTTATTTTTCGGACAGTGAGTATATTGAGAGCTCTTTAAAAAGTTCTTTGCCAGATCACTTAGAACCAGAAAAGTTAACCGAAGTTTACTATTATGGTGCAGGTTGCTCTACAGATGCCAAAAGAAAAGTGGTTTCTGACGCAATGGAAAAGGTATTTGTAAATGCTAAGATTAACATCGGTCATGATCTATTGGCTTCATGCCGAGCTTTGCTGGGTGATAATGAAGGATTTGCAGCTATTTTAGGAACCGGTACCAATTCATGTTTATATGACGGGAATGATATTTCATTGAACATCGATTCGCTAGGTTATTTTTTGGGTGATGAAGGAAGCGGAAGTTACATAGGAAAACGAATTTTGGCCGATTACATGAAAGGTTATATGCCAAAAGGATTAAGAGAAAGCTTTTATGATAATTATGCCTTAACAAACGAAGATATTTTTGATCATATCTACAATAAACCCCTGCCCAACCGTTTCTGCGCAAGCTTTAGCAAATTCATTTATGATTTTAAGGAAAACTACGAAGACTATACCCACTCTGTTGTAGATTATGCCTTTACTGCTTTCTTCGAAAATTTAGTGGTACACTATCCCAACTATAAAAAGTACGAACTAAACTGCGTAGGTTCTGTAGGTTATAGTTTCAGAGATATTTTAAGTTTGGTTGCCGATCGCTATGAAATGGGTGTTGGTAAAATTATCCGATCACCAATAGATGATTTGGTAGACTACCATTTGAGTAAAAAAATTAGCTGATTGGCAAATTAGCTGATTAGTGCCAAAGGCATCACTTTGTGGCTAATTATTGTACGATCATCTTTCTGCTAAAAATCTTGTTATCCACCTGCAAAACTAGGATATACATGCCCGATGTAATGTTGTTTTTAGAAAATTCCCAAAAATATTCCTGTTTACCTGCCGCTTGATCCTGTTTAACCAATACGGTAAGCTGCTTGCCAGCAAGATCCACTACGCGCAAGTAAACGTTTGCTTTTGCCGTGAGCGTATAGCTTATGGTTGTACTACTGCTGGCTGGGTTAGGAAAATTAGTGAAATTTATGACTTCCTTATCGGCATAAAGATTAGCAATGCCTGCCCAATCCTTACCATTGGCGGAAATTTGAGGGAGGATTATGGATTTTGTACTGGCATTCGCTCCTACAAAAAAATATGAAGAATACCCTCCCAACTGCGCCTGAACAGTAATATTCATCGCAATTAGCCCAACAAAAAATAAGATACTTTTGTAGAGTTTCTCCATATATTAGGGTTGATAGTGTAAATATAACACTTCCAGCTATATTTTAACAAACAAATATATATAAATTTTACAATTCTAAATTTTTATGGTGGCGGGCATTAGGAGTAAAATGTTCGGAACGCCTCTCCCTTTGCGCCAATCGCTTAACTAAAAAGAAATTTCTTTGCCAAATAGTTTTGCATATTTCCTTTTATCAAATTTATAAAGGGTTGCCGCCCTAAAAGAAACACCTTTTTGTTTTTCATTAAGTTCTTTCAGCACACCAAAGCTCAGGATCTTTTTTCTAAAATTCCTTTTATCCAATTTTTTGCCTAAAATTAGTTCATAAACATTTTGAACTTGGGTTAACGTAAATTTTTCTTGTAAAAGTTCGAAAGCAATGGGCAAATGCTTAATTCTCCGTTTAATTTTCTCAAGGCCCTTATCAAAAATATGCTGATGATCGAACGCAAGTTTGGGCAATTCCTTTACATTAATCCATTGTGCCTTTTTTGCATAAGAGGTTAGGGGCTTAAGTGCCTTATCCCCTCCTAGGCGCAGCATTGCATAATAGGCTACTGTAATAACCCTACCCTGGGGATGTCGGTCAACTTCGCCAAAAGTATAGTATTGTTCCATATAAATGTCGCTCAAACCCGTAAGCTCGTGCAAAATTCGCGATGCAGATTGGTCTACACTTTCGTTCTCTCCAACCAAATTTCCTGGCAATGCCCACCAATCTTTAAAGGGCTCTTCATTCCGCTCGATCAATAAAATTTTAAGCTCCCCACTATCAAACCCAAACAGCACGCAATCAATAGAGACAGCAGAATTAAACACAGGTAGTACTTCTTTCAAGATAAATCAGTTTTATATGGTATAATATTAGGACAAAATAAATACACTTGTTCTGTTAATTCATAAAAATAATAAAAAAAAATTACTTAGTGTAAAAAATACACACTATATTCGTATATTATAATGGAGCCAAATATTAAAAATATTGCAGTACTAACTTCTGGCGGGGATGCCCCCGGAATGAATGCATGTATCAGGGCTGTAGTCCGTACCGGCATTTATCATGGAAGAAATATGTTTGGCATAATGCAGGGCTATCAAGGCCTTATCGATGACAACATTGTCCCAATGGATGCCCGTTCTGTAAGTAATATTCTGCATTTAGGAGGTACCATTCTAAAAACTGCCAGATGCCTAGCTTTTAAAGAGGATGCCGGAATGGAATTGGCGTTTAAAAATCTTAAGGCCAAATCAATTGATGCCTTGATAGTTATTGGCGGCGATGGAACTTTTACCGGTGCTAAACGCTTTGGAGAAAAATATAAGATCAATGTAATTGGCGTACCCGGCACAATTGATAATGATTTGTACGGATCGGATTTTACACTGGGTTACGATACTGCTGTTAATACCATCATAGAAGCCATAGATAAAATTAGGGATACCGCTAATTCGCACGATAGGCTATTTTTTATAGAGGTTATGGGAAGGGATTCAGGATGTTTAGCCTTGAGAACTGCCGTTGCCAGTGGTGCTGAGGCGGTATTACTTCCAGAAAAAGAAACCTCGTTAAAAGACCTCATAGTTAAGCTAAAGGAAGGAGCTTCTACCAAAAAATCGTCGAGCATTGTTATTGTTTCTGAAGGAAATAAATATGGTGGTGCCTACGATATTGCCAAAAGTGTAAAGAGAAAGTTTACGCATTACGATACAAAAGTAACTATCTTAGGGCACTTGCAACGTGGCGGGAGCCCTAGCGGTTTTGATCGTATTTTAGGAAGCAGATTAGGCTATGCTGCCGTGAAGGAAATACTTAAAGGAGAAACGATGAAAATGGTTGGACTTCGAGGCAACGAAATTAAATTAACCAGTTTAGAAGAAGCTTTACATGCTCATACTTATAAATTAGAAGATGATTTATTAGAAATGACGCATGTCTTATCAATATAAAATAAAATGATAGCAGTTGTGTATAGTGGGTCTAAAAGCGCTTTCTGGAAAATCTCCAATGAAGGGAAGACGGTTGCGGAATGTACGATCCCTGGTATCAATCCTACTTTTAACGACCATAAGCATATCCTTTATTTGCTGAACAAGAATATCGTCTTGATTAATTATGCCGAAAGCATCAAGAAAATCTATGTTTTTGCTGCTGGCGCTTCTTCTCTTGCGATGCAGGAATCATTGGCCAATACCTTGGGCGTATTTTTTAAAAACAGCAAAATTAAGGTCAAGGATGATATTTATGGCGCATCTATTGCCGCCTGCTTCAATCAAACCGGTATTGTCGGTATTTTGGGCAGTGGAGCTAATTGTGCCTATTACGATGGAAAAAGTCCCGAACAAAATAATTTCGGGTTAGGCTTTATCCTCGGAGATGAAGGTTCTGCTAATTATTTGGGCAAAATGTTGTTAAAGAATTACCTAGAAGGAAAATTGCCTGTCGAATTGGATAAGCAGCTAGAGGAAAAATATAATGTTGATAGGCCCATAATTTTAGAGCGCATTTACAAGAAGCCTAATGCCCAGAATTACCTAAGTTCCTTTTTAGATTTTTATATCGAAAATAGAACACATAAATTTATCGAGCAACTCATAGATCAAGGTTTTGAGAAGTACTTTAACACCTATCTATTGCCAACAGTTACTAAGCATCCAAATGAGGAAATCCATTTCGTGGGAACAGTAGCAGGTACTTTCCAGGACAGACTTAGGTTAGTGGCGAAACAGCACAACATACATATTATCACAATTACTAAAGAACCAATATATAATTTACTGAATTATTACTCAAATTAAATAAAATGACTAAAGTAGGAATAAATGGATTTGGCCGTATCGGCAGACTTGTTTTTAGAGCTGCATTAAAAAGAGGCTTGGATATTGTTGCCATCAACGATTTGATCGAGCCAGACTATATGGCTTATATGTTAAAATATGATACTACCCATGGACGCTTTGATGGTACCATTGAAGTAAAAGACGGCCATTTGGTAGTAAACGGAAAAACAATTAGAATTACGGCCGAAAGGGATCCAGCAAACTTAAAATGGGGCGATGTAGGTGTAGAGATTGTAATCGAATCAACAGGGTTGTTCTTAACCCGTGCGGATGCTGAAAAACATATTGCAGCTGGAGCTAAAAAAGTGGTGTTCTCTGCCCCTGCGAAAGATAGTGATATCCCAACTTATGTAATGGGGGTTAACCACCATAAATTAACTGCAGATCAAACTATTGTTTCGAACGCATCGTGTACTACTAACTGTTTGGCACCAATTGCTAAAGTGTTGAACGACAATTGGGGCATTGTAGAAGGCTTAATGAGCACCATCCACGCTGTAACTGCTACGCAAAAAACAGTTGATGGTCCTTCGGCAAAAGACTGGAGAGGTGGGCGTGGAGGTTTCTCTAACATTATCCCTTCTTCAACTGGCGCAGCTAAAGCAGTGGGTATGGTTCTTCCAGAACTAAAAGGCAAGTTAACCGGCATGTCGTTTCGTGTACCAGTTGCTGATGTTTCTGTGGTAGATTTAACTGCCCGTTTAGAAAAACCAGCTACTTACGAGGAAATCAAAGCGGCTATGAAAGCTGCTTCAGAAGGCGAACTAAAAGGTGTGCTAGGATATACGGAAGATGAAGTAGTTTCTTCAGACTTTATAGGTGATGATCATGCTTCTATTTTTGATGCTAAAGCAGGTATATCACTAAACGATAATTTTGTTAAAGTTGTTTCTTGGTATGATAACGAATGGGGCTATTCATCAGCATTAGCTAAATTTGTAGAGTACTACGGAACGTTAAAATAGCCGAATAAAACCTCATAGGTTTATACTAATTGATGGCAATAGCTTTAGGGTTATTGCCATTTTTGGTTTTTAGGGTTTGCGAAGGTATTCCTTCATGACTTGAACATCCATTTAGGACAATCTCTTTTTTAGATAAATATTTTAACGCAAAGACTGCAAAGACTGTCGAAAAGAACGCAAAAGCTTGCATCCGGAAAGAAAGACATTTTCTTATACAACATAAATTACAAAGACCTAAGCTAAAAGTTCTGCATTTTTCTTTGTAGAAATGATACCCGACCTTTAAATTTTTTAACTCATTTTAACAATTTGTACAAATTTTATCTCAAAAAGTACAAAGGTTTAACATAAATTTAACGTTCACTAATAAATTTATTAAAAATTTAAAACTAATTTTGCCCTATAAATGTTGGTTAATTAGCAATTCGGATAGGTTTTGTCATTTTAATAACATGAAATAAAAAATAAATTAATTTTCCTTAGTGTATTTTTTACACTATTAAAAAATAATTTCTATATTTGTATCATCATTAGCTGCTAACACAATTGCGCTAAGATTAAACAAGAAAAACAATCGCCGAAAGGAGATTAAAGAATAACCCGTTCATACAGGTTTATATTTGGTTAGAAAAAGAGATCAGTCTGGATGGATGATCTCTTTTCTTTTTTATTAAATATTCATCCGATGAGCATATTAGTTATCGGTCCTTGTTTTTTCGTCTATATAGATTAATAGTGTTTCTAAAATATTTTCAAAAACCAAGTCCAATTTTTCATGAATGGAACGGAAAAAATAATATGAATTAGTATCATTAAAAATAGATCCAAAATTTTCTTCGGAGTTTTCCTTCCCTTCATAAATTTGTTGCATTCGGATCATTAACTCCTTTCCCGTCTTTGTTTTACTGATACTATCAATAGCCTTCAAATCACCAGTCGTCAGTGCTCTCGAATAAAGAGAGAGGATGTAAATCGAAAACACTTTTTTATCTAGGGATTTTATTATACCGATGGGCACTGTTTTTAAAGTATCTGCTTCAAGATCTAATATCATATACAATGTTGGATCAAGACTTTTTTGCATGGGGTCAAAATTTTTCCTGAAACTTGAAATGCTTTTTTCGGCCGTCGTTTCAACAGCAAAAAAATCACTGAATTTAATTAATAGGATCTTTTTCTCCTTTGGAATGGTATCCAAAGGTTTGTATAATTGGGCATTTACATTAACATTCCAAAGGAGCAAAAATATACATGGGTATTTTATCATTCTATAGGTTTTATCAAGATATTATTATCCTTGGTGCATTGCATTACAATCTATGATAATTTTGTTTTAATCTAAAGATACAGTTACTTAGCTTCCAATTTTCTAAACTTCTTTATCCCTACATTGTTATTACCTTACACTAATCCTAAAGTTATGATAATTCCAGAAAACAATATTCCATTAGACGATTCGCAAAGCTCAGAAGCTGATGATCAGCAAAGTCAGAAAGATATTCATTCTAATGGCTTAGAAAGCACTGAGGAGGCTCCGAAGGAAGAGCAAGCAGACACATCAATGTTAGACCAAGCTTATGAAGCTTCAGAACCTTCGTTTACGCTTAAGATAGATGAAGATAAGTCGTAAGTCGATAGTCTAAAGTCAAAAGTCAAAAGTCCGTTTAACGTTAAAAAGGGATAAACTATAAAGTTTATCCCTTTTTTATGAGTTAGCTCAAGACTGATGACTTATTTACCAAACGCTTTTTTCAGTTGATCAGCCGCATAACCCATAGCATCCTTAGCTTGGGGAACTACGGCTCCCATTCCAAAAAATTCATGGGTAACACCATCGTAGTTTTTACTATCAACAGCTACTCCTACCGTTTTTAACATCTCGGCCAGGTGCATGCCTTCGCTTTGAAGTGGATCAAACTGTGCGGTGATTATTGTTGTTGCTGGTAATCCATTGAGGTTGGCCGCCAGTAAATTAATTCTTGGATCTTTGGCTTCAGCCATGTTGTTAAGATAATTTTTCACGAACCACATCATCATAGGTTTATCCAAAGGTTTTGCTTTTGCATTTTTGGTATATGATGGGGTAGCCATATCAGAGCCTGCAACAGGATAAACGGCCAAAATAGCTGTAGGTATCATCATTTTTTGGTCTCTTGCTCTAATTGCCGTGTTTATGGCCAAATTGCCGCCTGCACTTTCGCCGGCTACGGCGATTCTTTTCGGGTCGCCTTTAATTGATGCGGCATTTTTAACTACCCATTCATAGGCTGAGAAAGCATCGTTATGCGCAGTTGGAAACTTATGCTCTGGAGCTAATCTATAGGCTACGGAAACCACTACAGCACCAACCTGATCGGCCAATGCCTTTGCAGAAGCATCGTACACATCGATATTGGCAATTACGAATCCTCCGCCATGATAGTACACAATAACCGGAAATGGTGCATATCCACCTTGTGGAGTATAAATCCTAACATGAACGGTTCCGCCACTAACGGGAATTTCTTTGCCCATGGTATCTATTTTCATAACCGGCATTTGGATGTTATTTTCTGCCATTAGATCCATCACCGCATCAGTGGGAGTATGGTTTTTACGTGCTTCAACTGCGGTTAATGTAGGAATTGATTTATCGCCATAGCTCGCTAATTTTTCAATTACAGCTTGCATTTCAGGTTTAATTCCTGGCGCCCAATCTGGCTCAGGGCCTGTAGGTTTTATAGTTTTTGCGCTTGTGTCTGTAGCAGCTGGATTGGTAGAGGTACTGTCTGTTGCTGAATCAGTTTTAGTATTGCTTTGGCACGCTGCAATCATTAATAATGCACTAGTGGCCAAAGACAAAATAATTTTTGTTTTCATAGGGTTAAATGTTTTTAATTACATTAACAACCAACATGAAATGGATTTGTTTGTAATATAGTGATCGGATGACTTAAGTCGTCCGATCACTAGCCTTTAAAATAGATCTTAAAAGTGGTGCCCATACCTACAGAACTTTCTACTGCAATTTTACCACCCATGGCTTCGATTTGGTTTTTAGTAATAAAAAGCCCAAATCCACGTGCATCAGCGTTACCGTTAAATGTTTGATAAATACCAAACATCCTTTCGCCGTGTTTCTTTAAATCGATCCCTATACCATTGTCTGAGACCCTCAGTACCAATTGGTCGTTTTCTGTAAAACAGGTGAGGGAAATTACGGGCTTCCTATCGGGATGGCTATATCGAAGCGCATTAGAAATTAAATTGAGCAAAATACTTTCTAGGTAGGCCCGATTATAGTTAACCCTGATATCATTTGGTACTTTATTCACAATGGTGGCTTCCCGAAGCAGAATCTGAGAATTTTGGGTAGCTATTGTCTTTAACAAATATTCGTTCAGATTTAACGGCTCTACAATAATGTCGATGCTGTTTTGAATATTTACGATATTGTTGAGGTTAAATAGGGTTTCGTTTAAGTTTGTTGCTACTTTTTTCAACAATTGGATCATTTCATCTCTATCCTCTTCGCTTGATGCATTCTCTATTAAGACAGAAATTCCTTGGATATTGCTCGCATGCGACCTTAAATTATGGGAAACGATATAAGAAAAATTAAGTAATCGTTTATTTTGTTCGGTTACAAGATTAAAAGATTTATTAAGTGCGTCTGTAGCTTGGATTTTGCTGGTAACGTCAATCATTATACCCCGAAGCCTTAAAGGTTGACCAATTTCATCAATAACTGCAACGATGTCTCTAATCCACACGATTGATCCATCTTTAGCGATCATCCGATATTCAAAGTCACGTTGTGTTCTTTCCTCTGTAGACTTGGTGACATACTCATCAACCCAGTCCTTATCATCGGGATGTAAATGATTAAACCAGAACCTTGGGATTGTCATCCATTGTTTGGGAGTATAGCCCAAAATATCATATACTTTTTTACTGATAAAGGTGCAGGTATTTTCACTAATGTTCCCCTCCCATACAATTCCATCTATCGTATTAATTAATGATTCTATCCTTTGTTGGGATGCTATTAAGATCTGTTCTTCTGCTTTGCGTTTTGTTACATCTTCAACAATTATAATATGGTTACTGGGCTCATCTCCTTCGTTCCATAATGCCGTAATATTTACATTGCCCCAAAGAACACTGCCATTTTTATTTACATATCGCTTCTCCCTATCAAATTGTCTTATTTCTCCGGTTAAAAGTTTATTAAATAAAATTGCATCTTCTTCCAAATCTTCAGGATAGATAATTGATTTTATTTTTTTATCCATTAGCTCGGTTTTGGTATATCCTAAAAAAGCACACAGATGAGGGTTTACTTCTAAAATATCTCCTGTTTTAGAGTTAATCCTGGCTATTCCTATAGCTGCATGGTCAAAAATCTTTTTAAATTTACTTTCGGTATCAATTAGCGAGTGTTGCAATTGCGCCTGTTTTCTCAGTAATCGGGTAAGTAAATAACTCGATAAGCCCGTTAAACTTAATCCGAACACCAATGCGCCAATAATGGTAAACCAAGTGCTATGAGGCTCGATATTGATTACATATAATTTCCAATTGCCTTCCGGAAAAGTAATGGATTTAGACTGGCTAGCAGTGAAATTATTCCCGCCGGGAAGAAAAAATTCTTCCTTATGTGTTACTTGATTGATTTTGGAAAATTGGAAACGAAAATTTTCATATTTTTTATTATCGATTCCCGCTTGTTTAAATAGGGTTTCCAATTCAATAACAATAGCCGAAAACCCCCAAAATTTATTATTTATGAACAAAGGCAGCCTACCTACCACACCCATACCGCCCTGGGTTAGTTTAACAGGTCCTTGGTAATACATTTTGCGGGTATCAATAGCTTTTTTGGCCTCAAGTATAGTTACAGGCGGACTTTTAAAAAGATCTAGATTTATAACTTTCTCATTTCCTGCAATGGGGTAAACATATTTAATTACACCATTTGGAACTAGCTGTACCGCTTTTAAATCAGGATTGGAACGCACTAATTGCTCCGCTACCTTTTCGAAATTTTGTGGAACTCCATCATTATCAATAGTTAGCGCCAAGGTAAGTGCAACCGTGTACCCATTTTTTAAAGATTGTTCGATATTTTTTTCTACACTATTAGCAATATTGGAAATTTCACGCTCTTTATTTTCTTTAAAAATTTGGTAACGTTGGCTAACAATCAGAATGATAAGGCACAACAGGAAAAGAAAAAATATAAAGCCCGTGGTTCGAGGTCTGGCTAAAAACCAGTCGGATAACTTTTTGGATTTTTTCTCCATAATTAGCTAAACAGACTTATTTTCATGATCCACATGCGTGATTATTTAGAGCGTTAAAGGTTAAATATAGTAAAATTGATTATATGAATGTTATAACGCTTAAAAAATATGCAATGTGCCAATAGGCTTGCTATATAAATGAAATTTTAAAACAAAAGTGATAGGGGGGCGCTCTACAGTTCTAAAGCTAGAGAAGAGGTTAATTTTAAATAGTTAAGATAAAAGCTGGGCTAATATTTTCTTTTATTAGTTAAAAACTTCGAAATTAAAGTGAGTTATCTTCCTATTACAGTGCAAAATATAGGCGTTGTGGATAGGCGCCAAAAACAAACTCAGTGACATTGCAAAACCAAATTTTGAGCTCTATTTTCTGATTTTTGTAAGTTTCTAAATAATAGCTTCCCCCTCCACCTAAATTCTGTTCCCTAATGTGCAATAAGGTTAAAATTGAAGCCCCCTCAAAACTTTCATCAGACATCCAAACTGATAGCTTAGATGCATGGTTACTAATCAGATCCAACCACTTATCTCCTCCCTCTACCATCTGTAGATCTTCGGGATCACCATCCCATTCTGGAAGTGCTAAATACCATTCAGCTTTGCTGTTCTTATAGAAATCAAACTTTCTTTTGGTCATTTAGCAACACTAGATTTTTTGAAGATACACACTCCAAGAGGCGGAATGTTAACCGTAATAGACTGTTTCTGATTATGGGAAGGCTGATTTTCGGTTTTTGAAAGTCCATCATTCAATTTCCCTGAACCATAGAACAATGTATTGTCGCTATTAAAAATTTCCTTCCATTTTCCTTTCGAAGGCACACCAATGGTAAATGCAGTTCGGTAAACCGGGGTAAGATTAAGTACGATAATCAGGGTGTCTTTTGCTTTATCAGATTTTCTTGAATAGATAAATATCGAACTATCGGCATCATCGGCATCAATCCATTCGAAGCCTTCATAAGAGAAATTGTATTTGTATAAAGCTGGTTCCTTGCGGTAAAGTAGGTTAAGTTGCTTAACTAATTGTTGCATCCCTGCGTGGGGTGCGTGTTTAAGTAAATCCCAGTTTAAGGATTCCGTAAAATTCCATTCGGTGGTTTGGGCAAATTCGTTCCCCATAAAGAGTAGTTTAGTACCTGGATGGGTAAACATATAGGCGTATAAAACACGGAGATTTGCAAACTTCTGCCATTCGTCTCCAGGCATTTTATAGATCATAGACGACTTACCGTGTACCACTTCATCGTGCGAAAAGGGCAACATGAAATTTTCCGTAAAAGCGTAGGTCATGCTAAATGTAAGCTGATGATGATGGTGTTTTCTGGCTATCGGGTCATTTTTAAAATATTTTAGGGTATCATTCATCCAACCCATCATCCATTTCATGCCAAAGCCTAATCCACCGGCATATACTGGTCGGGTAACTCCATCAAACGTGCTGCTTTCTTCTGCAATGGTCTGCACTCCCTTGTAACTACTATAGATAGCTTCGTTCAAATCTTTGAGGAAAGCGATGGCACCAAGATTATCGCTTCCGCCAAATTCATTGGTGCCTGATTCCTCGGCTGTTCTCGAAAAATCGAAATACAACATTGAAGCTACAGCATCCACACGTAATCCATCAGCATGGTATTGGTCTAACCAGAACATGGCATTGCTGATCAGAAAAGAGCGTACCTCGTTCCTATCATAATTAAAAATATAGGATTTCCAATCGGGATGAAACCCCTTGCGCATATCTGCATGTTCAAACAAGTGTGTTCCATCAAAATTAAATAGGCCATTTGCATCGCCTGGAAAGTGTGAAGGCACCCAATCTAAAATTACGGCAATATCGTTTTTATGAAGTTCTTCTATCAGGAACATTAGATCTTGGGGCGTACCATGACGGGAGCTGGCGGCAAAGTATCCTGTAATCTGATATCCCCATGATGGGTAATAGGGATATTCCATAATAGGCATCAGTTCTACGTGAGTAAAACCCATTTCTAAAATATAGGGCACTAAGCTTGTAGCAATTTCGCCATAGCTCAATACTCTTTCTGGATTGCTAGGATCGCGCTGCCAAGAACCTAAATGGAGCTCGTAAACAGACATCGGCTGGTCTAATGCGTTTAGTTTTGGACGTTTTGTAAGCCAGCTTTTATCTTTCCAACTGTAATCTGTATCCCAAACAATGGAAGCTTTTTGGGGTGGATGTTCCCAGCGCAACGCATAAGGATCACCTTTTTCTATATCCGAGCCATCAAAACCTTTGATATAATATTTATAAACCTCCCCTTTGGCCACGTATGGAATAAAGCCTTCCCAAATTCCCGAAGCATCCCATCTTTTATATAATTGATGTTTTTGTCGGTCCCAATTGTTAAAATTGCCCATTACGGCTACTTCTTGGGCATTGGGTGCCCAAACCGAAAAGTAGGTTCCATTGGTTTTATTTACAGTGAGCAAATGCGCTCCCATCTTTTCGTATAACCGAAAGTGCTTTCCAGAAACAAAAAGTGAGATATCAAAATCCGTTAATATGCTATGGACCCAAACACTTTTCTGGTACGCATCAAAAGGGTTTTGCGCAATCTCTATGGGGTTTCTTCGTGCCATTTTAGGAGTTAAAATACATATTGTTGTATTGCTGTATTGTCCCAAAGGAATCACTTTGTGATTATATTGCTAGGTTGAATCCCATGCAACAATGCAACAATTTAACAATTTAACAATTAATAATGATTATCCTCCTATCCCCCTATTATCTTAATATGAATAAAATTCTTATTCGATTTAAATCTCAACCGTTTCTTATCATCAATATGGTATGTAGTAACTTCCTTATCGTCGACAAAAATTTTGGTGATTTCAAAAGGTAATCCGATTACATTATAATCATAGAGTTCATAATTCGGCGTATATAATCCTTCTGTAGCTTGTTGGATTACCAGGTTTTTTCCATCGCCTTTTACGCTAAACTTCTTTTCTAGGTAAATATCCTGTTCATAGGCGAAAGTATCGCCATGATCTTCAAAAAGGAAAGAGTTTACTTCAAAATCGGCATAATATACGTTTAACCAAACTTCATCTATTGGTTTTTCTCCAACATATTGCATTACAGGATACTCTGGAATTACAGATCCTGCCCTCACAAACAAAGGCATATCTTCTAAAGGCGCTTCCACATTATATTCGTTTTCTCCGTTTAACAGTTCGTGGGTCCAGAAGTTGTACCATTGGCCTTTAGGTAGATAAACGATTCTAGAAACGGCACCTTGTTCGAGCACGGGGCAAACCAAAATCTTATCGCCAAAGCTAAATTCGTCCTGTCTGAAATGATTGCTGATTTTATCCTGTTCTAACATCACCAAAGGCCTTAAAATAGGAAAACCATAGCGGTGATGCTCCCAAAATACCGAATAAATATAGGGCATTAAGCGATATCTCAATTCGATAAATTTCCTATTGATACTGGTATAAGGTTCTCCGAAACTCCAAGGTTCACGTTCTGAGGTATCTCCGGCAGAGTGAGCCCTCATAAAGGGTGAGAACGTTCCCAATTGGATCCAACGCGTAAATAATTCGCCATCAGGTTCGCCGCTAAAGCCACCTATATCGGTTCCACAAAAGGGTACTCCAGAAACAGACATCCGTTGACATTGGATATTACCCAATTTGAGGTGTTCCCAAGTTGCCACATTATCTCCTGTCCAAACACAGGCGTATCGTTGCATACCCGAATATCCTGCTCTTGTAATGGTAAATGGCCGTTTATTTCGTTGTAATTTTTTTAAACCTTCATAGGTAGAGCGCACCATTTGCATTCCATATACATTGTGTGCTTTTCGGTGCGAACCGCGATAACCATCATAATTATGCCTTACATCATTCGGGAAAGTACCTGCACCAAAAACAGCCGGCTCATTCATATCGTTCCAAAAGCCTGCTACTCCGATATCCACTAATTCTTTGTATAAACCGCCCCACCAATCTCTTACGGTTGGGTTGGTAAAATCAGGAAATTGACATCTTCCAGGCCAAACATGACCTTCCATAAAATAGTCATCACTACGGCGGCAGAAATAATTATTCTCCTTTCCCTCTTTAAATACCCAATAATTATCATCCACCTTAATTCCGGGATCGATCATCACAACGGTTTTCATACCGATATTTGCGAGATCCTTGATCATTTTTTTTGGATCTGGAAAGTATTTTTTATTCCAAGTAAAACAGCGATAGCCATCCATGTAATCGATATCAAGATAGATGGCATCACATGGAATATTGCGTGATCTGAATCCATCCGCTATCTCTCTTACCTTTTTTTCAGGATAATAGCTCCATCTACATTGATGAAATCCCAAAGCCCATTTTGGGGGTAATTGGTGGGTACCCGTAAGTGTTTGATAGCGTTTAACTACGTCCATCATATGCGGGCCATGGATATAATAGTATTGAAGTTCCCCACCATCGGCCCAAAAACTCGTTTTATCGTTGGCTTCCATCCCAAAATCAAAATAGGATTTGAAGGTATTATCAAAAAATATCCCATAGCTGGCCTCTTGGTGAATGCCTATGTAAAACGGAATGGTTCGATATAACGGATCTTGGTCCCAACCAAAAGAATAAGCGTCTGTATTCCAGTTTTGGAATTTCCTTCCACGCAAATTCATATTACCAGATTTATCTCCTAAACCGAAAAAGTTTTCTTCTGGAGAATTATCTTTAGTTGCATAGACATAATAGCCTCCGAACTCCACATTTTCTTCCCAGTGCATTGGGGATTCGTCTTTGCTCATTACCATACCAGAGGTGACATCAGTAAAAGAAATTAGAAAATCTGCTTTACTAACCTTACAGGTAACGGTATTGGTAGAGATGGAATAAAATTCTTCGTCTTCTTCTAATCTAAAAGTGGTTACCTTCTGGTCTACAACGGGAACCGCGTAAGAGAAATCGTCAAGGAAAACACCATGTGGGGCTAACCTCACTCTGATGATTTCATCGCTAACTATCCTTACTTCTACTTTCGCACTATCATCCGAAAAATAAAACTTATTGCCTTCTTTTTTAACTTTTGTTACTGAAGTTAAATATTGCTTAACTATAGGCTTAAGATCGGTTACAGGATTATTAAGATGCTGGATGATATCGTCTTGATGATGTTCTGATGCTGCGGCTGCTATAATTTCCTCTTTTTCGGTGTTATTTCCTTCTTCCATAAGTTAATTGTGTATAAATTAATTCAAATCTTGTTTGAGATTAATTTCCTATCTGATACGCTAAAAATATTAAAAATCCATTATAAAACACGATTTAATTAAAAGCAATTTTATAAAGGCCTTTAGAATCTGAGGATCATTGCCATAGCATTTCACTAAAGGTCGGATTTGATCTAATAATCAAGCTAAAGTTCAATATGAACTAGTATTAAAAGAAATAGTTTCAATAATTGTTTTATCTATGCACAAAAAGTTAAGAAATACCCTCAATTAATTCTATAAATCTTAAAATCCTTACAATTCTGTTAATCTTAGCGCAAAAAAAAGCCCCGACATTGTCGAGGCTCTCTTTCGAAATATAAAAATATTATGGATTAAATGTAAATGATAAATAGTAAAGTGCACCTACAGATGGGTTACCAAATGAGGTCTCATAATATTTATTCAAGATGTTTGATCCACCTAATTTAACAACAGATTTTACTGCAGGTAATTTTAGGTTAACTTGTGCATCAAATGTTGAGTATGATGGTACGGTTCCCGTAGCAAAGGTAGAGCTCCATAAGAACTCATCCTGCCAGCGGTACTGAACATTAAACCCAAAGTTTTTAATAATTTCTCTGCTTCCAATTCCTGCATTAAATCTCCACTCAGGGGTATTAAAGTTATTGTCGAAAGTAGCTGGGGTATCTCCAAGCTTGTTATATGACGTATTTCCGTTCACATTAAATTTACCCATCTGATAATCTAATCCGAAAGCACCACCATAAGCTTTAACTTCGCCTGGTACATTTACAGGTACGCTAAATTTAACGGCAGTAGTAGTAGGGTTCTGGAACAATTCTACACCACCGATAAAATCTTTGTAAATATTATAGTACGCATAAGTATCGATTAACAATCTACTAGTGGCCAGTCCTTTATAACCTAACTCAAAAGATTTAACGCTTTCTGGACGTAAACCTTCTGCATCAAAAGTATAAGGTTGTAGTAAAGTAGGGTTTGGTGCTCCAGCGGCAGCTGATGCCACGAATGCCCTATAACTTGCAGAGGTAACTCCCTTATTGCTATTTAATCCATATTTGTTAAGTGATTCAGGTAATCCACCTATTAAACGGGTTGAACCACCTCCTACCGCCAAATCTATATATTGATCTTGTGTAGTTGGGTTGCGGTAACCGGTTTGGAAAGATGCCCTAATGTTATTGTTTTTGGCAATAGTGTATACACCAGTGATACGGGGTGTAATTCTACCTTCAAAATTTTCGCTCTTATCATAGCGACCAGCAACAGTCATTTTAAACCTATCGCCCAATTTTTTGCCTAATTGAACAAATGCCCCGTATTCGCCAATAGTGATATCACGATTAGCATCATCGAAGATGGTACCATCAGAATGCAAGAAATAATCACGGTAAGAAGCGCCAACTTGTAGTTCAACTACATTATTTAATGCATTTGAAAAATTATACATTCCCTCATAGTGGAAGAGGTTGGTTTTATCACTGAATTTAGCACCATTAGCCGGGCCGATGTTAAGCTTGGTAATTGCAGTTTTAGCAGCGTTAAAACCTGCAGATCCTGGCTCTAGTCTGCCTTGGTCTGCAACACCTCTGGCGAAAGTTTGAGCAGCCGCATCACTTTGTCCGGCGCCTCTTGCACCAATATAATTACCAATATATTGAGGAAACCAAGTGGTTGATGGCTTCCAAGCTTCGTTGATAAACGTACCTAATATAGTTGCATTGTAAGCTTCACCAGAACGTTCTTGGGTGGTATATCCTCTTAAGAAGAAATCCTGGCCCTTAAGTTCCAATTTGTATTGCCCAATTTTAAAGTTTCTTAAAGAGTAACGATCAGTACCGGTATATACCGAAGTACCCATTCCCCAGTTAGCTTGAGCTATTGCTTCAATAGTATTATTAAATCTATAATGTAAAGAAGTTGACGTTTTTAATGATTTGGTATTATAATCCACAAGATCTGGTTCGGCATAGCCTGTTCTAGAAACAAATTGATTTGGAATTAATCCTGGAACCCTTAAACCTACATAAAACGGCAAATAATTCTGCACAGCTGGTCTTAAGGCTGCCGGCAACGCGCCTAAAGCAGCGGCTTGTTGGGCTGCACTTGGAGCTGCAGTTGCACCAACACCCATCGAACCAAATATAGCATCTAATTGCAGCTTAATATTCGGAATTGCGCCTCCTGTTGCAGTTGCAATCCCAGTAATGGTTTGATTTTGCACACTTTGTGAAACGTTGATCATATTCTGGCTGATCTCATCACCATAAATATTGATACCATCATAGTTTGGATCACTGTTTCTATCACCACCTTTTAGCTGACGGGCCGTTCTATCAAAATTTCTTGTATCTGTAGCAATCCAATCTTTAGCCTGTAAGAACCCAAAAGATGATTTAAAGCCAAATTTATTATTCCATGATTTAGCTACGCGCACATTTAACTCTTTATATTCTTGTAAACCCGCTGCGTCATCATTAACATGGTTAATCCCCGTTTTGTATTGAAAACTCGCACCTTGATATTGGTAAGGGTTTTTAGATGTCATTAATAACGTACCGTTAATACCACCGGCTCCATATAATGCTGATGCTGCGCCTGGCAATAGCTCTACATTGTCCACATCAAGTTCTGTCATACCCACTACGTTACCAACAGAAAAATTTAAACCAGGTGCCTGGTTATCCATTCCATCAATATATTGATTAAAACGAACGTTACCATTGGCATTAAAACCACGCGTATTAACAGACTTAAAGGTTAAACTTTGCGTGCTCATTTCAACACCTTTCAAATTATTTAAAGCATCATAGAATGAAGATGCCGGAAGTTCTTTAATAGCAGAAGCGCTAATACGTTCGATAGAAACAGGCGATTCGAGAATACGCTCAGGTGTTCTTGATGCCGATACTACTACTTCCTGACCTAAAATCGCACCACTTTCCAACTCAAAAGTTAAGTTAGACGCAGCCCCTGTAATTTCTCTTTCTATAGAAGTATAACCTATATAAGAAACCATTAAGGTAAATGGCGTTTTTTCGGTAGTGCTAAAAGAGAATTGCCCCTTCAAATCTGTAGAAGATCCAATGGTTTTCCCCTTTACAGTTACACTTACGCCCGGAATCGGCTCTTTAGTTAGCTTATCTGTAACAGTACCACTAACCACTATGCTTTGCGCATGCACTGCCAACCCCGTTGCCAGTAACATACAAAGCATAAAAATGACTTTTGTAAAGATTTTGTTCATACTTAAGTAGTTTATTTTTGTTTATTTAACATAAACTTACCACAAATTTTGATACTAACAAATTCTATATCGCATAAATTTTATTTGCCAAAATATAATTTCATTACGATTGAAATCAATTTAATAGTAAATTGCACAGATATGTTTCTGGTTTTGAAACAAGTAAATAACCAAATAAAAACTTTAATACATAATGAATAGAGTAAAAGCCCTCATCTGCATTGTTGTACCTATTTTATTGGCTTACGCATTAAACACCAAATTTGGAGATTTACCCCCAATTCTTAAGTTCTTGAATCCTTTTACCGGTTTTTGGCAAAATGCCGAAAGCAGTATGGTAAAATCTAACCATAAATTGGCGTTAAAAGGCGCCCAAGATAAAATTGAGATCTTTTTTGATGATAGGATGATCCCACATGTCTTTGCTCAGAACGACCACGATGCCTATTATGCTCAGGGCTATGTTACGGCTATGCATCGCCTTTGGCAAATGGATTTCCAAACCCGCTTCGCCGCAGGAAGGATCTCTGAAATCGTGGGCAAAAAAGCTATCGAAGTTGATCGTTATCAACGCCGGATGGGAATGGTTTATGGAGCAGAGAATTCGTTGAAAGGAATGATGGAAGATCCTAAGGCAAAAGAGATGATTTTGGCCTATACGCAGGGTATTAATGATTATATCCACTCGTTATCAAACGCTAAATTGCCTTTAGAATATAAATTACTGGATTTTAAGCCCGAAGATTGGACCCCTATTAAATGTGCCCTACTCTTAAAACAGATGTCTGCAGTTCTAGCAATGGGCTCTGATGAATTTTACATGACCAACATTCTCAAAAAATTTGGTCCTGAAGTAACAAAAGACCTTTTCCCGGATTATCCTTTTAAAGAAAGTCCGATCATCCCGGTAGGCACAAAATGGGATTTTACACCTCTACCCATCCCACCAACACCATCTGGGTATACCGAAATGCTTACCGGAAATGTGAAAACCAAGCAAAAAATTGAAGGTATTGGCAGTAACAACTGGGCATTATCTGGAGCAAAAACAGCTTCAGGCTATCCTATCTTAGCTAATGACCCCCACCTTGACCTTACTCTTCCTTCTATTTGGTATCAGATCCAACTCAATGCCCCGGGTTTAAATGCATACGGCGTTTCGCTTCCTGGTGCACCTGGAATTATAATAGGTTTTAATCAAAACATAGCGTGGGGCGTAACCAACGTGGCAGCTGATGTGCTAGACTTTTATCAGATTAAATTTAAAGATGATACGCACAATGAATATTGGTATAACAACAGTTGGAAAGAAACCCATAAACGAACAGAAAAAATTATAATCAGAGGGGCAGCAGATACTACAGAAACGGTGTATTATACGCATCAAGGACCAGTAGTGTACTTCCAGAAACCTAAGTACGCAAGGGCGAATAATGTGCCCATTGGTAATGCGTTAAGATGGATTGCACATGATAAGTCTAATGAATTAATGACCTTCTATTATTTAAATAGAGGAAGAAATTATGCCGATTACAGGAAAGCATTAACCTATTACACGGCACCTGCTCAAAATTTTGTATTTGCTAGCGCAGATAATGATATCGCGATTACGCCAAACGGTAAATTTCCGCTGAAATGGAAAGATCAGGGGAAATTTATTTTAGATGGGTCAGATCCTGGAAATGATTGGCATGGTTGGATTCCTGCCGCTCAAAACCCCACCGTTAAAAATCCTCCGCGCAACTTTGTAAGTTCGGCCAACCAATCTTCAACCGACCCTTCTTATCCTTATTATATCAATTGGGAGTTTGCCCCCTATGAGCGGGGCAAAAGAATAAATGATAGGCTAACGGTAATGAAAAATGCAAATGTGGATAGCATTCGGAACCTTCAAAGCGACAGTTACAGTATTACCGCTCAAGATTTATTGCCTAGTATTTTACCGCTAATTGATGCAGGCCAATTAAATGCGACCCAAAAAGAAGCATTAAGTATCACCACAAAGTGGAATAAATTTTTTGAAGCTAAAGAAGTTGCCGCAAGTATTTTTGATTTGTGGACCAAAAGGTTAAGTTTTGATATCTGGGATGATGAATTTACGATTGCCGATATTCCGATGCGTTACCCATCAAGGGATAGAACGGTAGAACTTATCCAAAAAGACCCCAACTCTAGGTGGTTTGATAATATTAAAACTAGTCAAAAAGAAACCCTTGCAAATTTGGTAAACGAATCATTCAAGTTTGCCTGTGATAGCTTAGAAAGAAAATACGGACCGATTGGAAAAAATTGGAATTGGGGAAAAGTAAAAAATACCAATATCCCCCACCTTGCAAAAATCCCGGGTTTTGGCTCTAAAAAATTATTGATCGGCGGTGGAAAAAGTACGGTAAATGCATTGAGCGAAAGTAATGGCCCCTCATGGAGGATGGTTATAGAGCTCGGCAAAACGCCTAAAGGTCATGGCGTTTATCCAGGTGGACAATCTGGAAATCCAGGAAGTCCATTTTATGACAATATGATCGACACGTGGGCACAGGGCAAATTATACGATCTGTTTTTTATGCAATCAAAAACAGATAAATCCGGAAAAATCATCTCTCACTATACCATCTCAAAAAAATAAATATGGTCTTTATAGTTATTATTATTGCTTCATTTTTATTACAGCTCGTTTTACCATGGTGGGTTGTAATTGTAATCTCATTCGCAACTTGTGGTATTATTGGTAAAACTGGAAAAATTTCATTTTGGCAACCATTTTTAGCAGTCAGCGTGCTTTGGCTCGGAATGGCACTTTTTAAAAGTTTCCCCAATCACCATGTGTTGGCCACTCGGGTAGCAGAAATGCTTGGTGTAAAAATGTGGCCCCTTGTATTACTAATTACAATACTTATTGGCGGACTAGCAGCGGGCATTAGTGGCTATTGTGGCTATCATTTCAGAAAAGCGATGATCAGCATGAAACCGCAGACAAAGTAAAGACTTACGAACTCTTAAGACTTCGTAAGTCTAATTTTTTCGTATTTTTGCGCAGTGATTACTGCCAAGCAAATTTTTTCTATATCCGACGAGAACTCTTTTAATGAAGCTGCATTGGCGGTTTTTAAACACCAAGCAAAAAACTGTAGCGTTTATAGAGATTATATTAGTCACTTAAATCTTAACCCCACTTCTTTAACACATTACAAAGAAATACCATTTTTGCCAATTGGTTTTTTTAAGACCCATGAAGTGTTAAGTACCACGGATAACCCAGCTATTATTTTTAGTAGTTCGGGTACAACGGGACAAACCACCAGCAAACATTTGGTTACCAATGTGGCCATATACGAAGAAAGCTATAACAAAGCATTCCAGCAGTTTTATGGTGATCCCAAAGAAAGCTGTATCCTAGCCTTGCTTCCATCCTATTTAGAACGAGAAGGTTCATCATTAATCTATATGGTTGATGATTTATTAAAGCAAAGTAAACATGCACTTAGTGGTTATTTTTTGCATGATCTTCATCAACTCTACTCAGTGCTAACAGCGTTGAAAAAAAATCAGCAAAAAACTATCCTGATTGGTGTAACCTATGCACTTTTAGATTTTGTTGAACAATTTCAGGTTCACTTCCCAGAACTAATTGTAATGGAAACCGGGGGGATGAAAGGCAAAAGAAAAGAAATGGTTCGTGAAGAGCTTCATGAAGCGCTAAAAAAGGGTTTTAGTGTGAAAAAAATCCACAGTGAATACGGCATGACCGAGCTTCTCTCTCAAGCATATTCTTACGGGAACGGCGTTTTTAACTGTCCACCTTGGATGCGGATCGTACTTAGAGATACCTCAGATCCACTTAGTCTGTTGCAAAACAAGCAAAACGGAGGCATTAATATCATTGATCTGGCCAACCTTAATTCTTGCTCTTTTATTGCAACACAAGATTTAGGTAGGAGCTATCCAGATGGAAGTTTCGAAGTATTGGGCAGGTTTGATCATGCGGATATCAGGGGGTGTAATTTGTTGGTTCAATAACCTTTATACCACCTAAGGCAACCTAGGAACCTAATTTAAAACCTCAGATTGTCAGTCTGAGCTTGTCGAAGACGATATAAGCCCTTCGACAATCTCAGGGCTACACACTTTAAAGACTAGCTAATTCTTAACTGTTAACCGATAACTGCCTTTGCGTTCTCTGCGTTAAAATATTTTCACCATCTTAGACATCTTAGAACACCTAAGTGCGGGTGAATGTACAACATCAAACAGCTACTAGCCAACCCAGTTCTCTAGCTCTTCATCGCTTTTAGCTACAATCAAAAAATAATTCTTTTTGCCTTTTTGCACTACAATAAACTGATCGTTAATTAAATCAGCTATGCTATAAACAGCTGTCATTTCTAAAACTTTAGTCCTATTTATGCTTAGGCCACCGCCTTGAATTGTTTTTTTCACTTCTCCCTTTGATGGGAATATGGTGCTTTTTTCGGCCAAAAGCGAGGCAATATCGATGCCGTTTGCCAGTTCTGATTTAGAGATGTTGAACTGTGGAACTCCCTCAAAAATTTCCATCACACTTTTCGAATCCAATGTTTTTAAGAATTCTAACGAACCATTTCCGAATAAAAATTCAGAAGTCTTAATGGCTGTTTCTAGGGCTTCGGCAGAGTGTGTTCGTATGGTAATATCTTCGGCCAATGCCTTTTGCAATATGCGCAAATGGGGAGCGGCATCATGTTCTTGCTCTAATTTCTCTATTTCTTGCTGGTGTTTAAGCGTAAAAATTCTGATCCATTTTTTAACATCATCATCGGACGCATTTAACCAAAATTGATAAAATTTGTAGGGCGATGTCCTATCCGCATTTAACCAAATTGCCCCACTCTCGGTCTTTCCAAACTTGGTTCCGTCTGTTTTTTTGATTAATTGTGTAGTTATCGCGTATGCAGTTCCGGCGTCTTTCCTTCTAATCAACTCTGTTCCTGTTACAATGTTACCCCACTGATCCGAACCGCCCATTTGGATTACGCAATTATAATGTTTCCATAAGTAATAAAAATCGTATCCTTGAACAAGTTGATAGCTAAATTCGGTAAAAGACATTCCTGTATCACCCTCCAAACGCTTTTTAACGCTATCCTTGGCCATCATATAATTAACGGTAATGTGCTTTCCAACATCACGGATAAACTCGAGGAAGTTGATGTTTTTAAACCAATCCGCATTATTAACCATTACAGCTCCGTTGCCAGCGTCTTCAAACGTTAAAAATTTGGAGAGCTCTTTTTTCATTCCAGCTAAATTGCGCTCAACCATTTCCTCGGTCTGCAGATTTCTTTCGTCTGATTTTCCGGAAGGATCGCCAACCATACCGGTAGCGCCACCCACTAGGGCAAAAGGTTTATGACCGGCATTTTGAAAATGAATTAAGGTCATAATTTGGGTTAGGTGTCCAATATGCAAAGAATCCGCAGTAGGATCAAAGCCGATATAACCTGCTGTCATCCCCTCCTTTAACTTTTCTTCGGTATTTGGCATGATATCATGCAACATTCCCCTCCAACGCAATTCATCAACAAAATTTTTCATTATTCGTAAACTTAGAGGGCAAAGATAATAATTAGCTAATTAACTAATTTGCTAATTACCTATGATTGGAAAATTAACCAATAAGCTTTGGTCTTTTGGCTTTAATCTTTTAGCTTCACAACATGAACTTCCTCTCGCATTTTTATTTTGAAAGAGAAAACCTTGATGAAAATAAGGTTATAGGAACCGTATTGCCAGATCTGGTCAAGAATGCGCATAAAGACTGGAACCTTTACCCACAGAAAAAGCCAGATCTCTTTACCGATAATCTGAAGCTAGATTCGTTATTACAGGGTTGGAAGAGGCACTTGGAAGTTGATCTTTTGTTTCACTCTTCTCTTTTTTTTGATGTCGAAACGGCTAGGCTAAAAAAGTTACTGCTCCCTATTTTAGGAGACAGTAAGGTAAGACCTTCATTTTTAGCCCACATTGGGGTCGAATTGGTTCTTGATCACTTATTGGTTGTAAATTCGAAGATAGATGTCAATGCATTCTATGGGCATTTAAACAAAGTTGATGACGAGGCGATTGATACTTTTCTTAAAAAATGTGGGATTAGCGATACCGATAAATTCTTTCATTTCTTAACGAGCTTCAGATCAAGCAGGTATTTGTTAAGTTATCAAAAAATAGAAAACATCAGCTATGCGCTGCAGCGAATCTGTATGCGTTTATGGCCTCATCCCTTTAGCGAAACTACTGTTGGATTGTTAACAGAACAATTAGAAATCTATAAAGTAAAACTGCAGGATAATTATTTGGAAATCTTTGACGAGATTGAAGAAAGATTAGTGAGTTAACTGGCTCAAATCTCACATCCCACATCTCATATCTCACATCTAATATTTATCTTTGTTACATGTCGATTTCTGCCGTAAAAGAACAAATGCACGCTTTGGTTGCTGAGTTAAATCAGCACACGTATAATTATTATGTTTTGGCCATGCCAACCATTGGAGATTATGAATTTGATCAAAAATTGGAAGTCCTGGCCAAATTGGAAAAAGAATATCCTGAGTTTGCAGATCCCAATTCGCCAACCCAAAAAGTTGGGGGCGATATTACCAAAAATTTCATCACGGTAAAGCATAATTGGCCTATGCTCTCATTGGGCAATACCTATAGTGAGCAAGACCTTCGTGATTTTGACGAACGCGTAAAGAAGGCCATTGGCGAGGATTTTGAATACGTGTGCGAACTTAAATTTGACGGATTATCTATAAGTTTAACTTACGAAAACGGCAGTTTAATAAGAGCCGTTACCCGTGGCGATGGTACACAGGGTGATGATGTAACAAGCAATATCAAAACCATCCATACCATCCCCCATCAGATAAAAGGGAAGGGAATTCCAGCAATCTTTGAAATTCGCGGAGAAGTTTTTATGCATCGGGCAGCATTCGAAAAATTAAACAGAGAGCGAGAGGAACTTGGAGAGGTAGCTTATGCAAATCCACGGAACTTTGCTGCTGGAACCGTTAAAATGCAGGATTCAAAAGAAGTAAGAAAACGCCCGCTCGACTGTTTTTTGTATGCGGTTAATAGCAACCACCAATTGTTTAAAACCCATTGGGAAAGTTTGCAAGCGGTGAAAGAATGGGGATTTCATGTATCAGAACATTCTAAACTAACCCATACCATAGACGAGGTGCTCGCCTTTATCTCCTATTGGGAGCAAGAACGCTTTAAATTGAGCTATGACATAGATGGTATTGTGATTAAGGTAAACAGCTATGCGCAGCAGCAAGAATTGGGCTTCACGGCCAAATCTCCACGTTGGGCCATCTCCTATAAATATAAAGCAGCAGAGGTTCAAACTGTGTTAGAGAAAGTTACCTACCAAGTGGGCCGAACCGGAGCGGTAACACCGGTAGCCAATCTTAAACCCGTTTTATTGGCCGGAACAACCGTTAAAAGGGCAACGTTACACAATGCCGATGAAATTATCCGCTTAGATCTGCATGAGCATGATACGGTTTACGTAGAGAAAGGGGGAGAAATTATCCCAAAAATCATTAAGGTTAATTTATCTGCCAGAAAGAAAAATGCATCACCAGTGGTATATGTGAGCCATTGTCCAGAATGTGGAGCTGCATTGATTAGGAAGCAAGGAGAGGTGGCTTATTATTGTCCGAATGATGAGGGTTGCCCCCCTCAAATTGTAGGAAAAATACAACATTATATTGGTCGCAAGGCGATGAATATTGATGGCTTAGGTGACGAAACTATTGAAGCATTCTATCAAAGAGGTTTGGTAAAACACATCAGCGATTTATATACGTTAGACCAAAAAGCTAACGAACTCAAATTAATTGAACGATTTGGGGAACGTTCTATTGAGAATATGCTCAAAGGGATTGAGGATTCGAAGCAGATGCCTTTTGAAAAACTTTTATTCGGTTTAGGAATACGATATGTAGGAGAAACGGTTGCGAAAAAATTGGCTCGAGGAGTAAAAAATATCGATAATCTGGCCAAAGCATCTATTGAAGAGCTTACAAGCATTGATGAAATTGGGGAACGTATTGCAGAAAGTATTCAAGAATATTTCAGCAAACCTGAGCACTTACAACAAATTGAACTTTTAAAGGCGGCCGGATTAAGATTTGAAGTGCAGGAAAATGCGATCACCCTACAGAGTGATGCATTAAGTGGAAAAACATTTGTAATTTCTGGGACTTTTGAAAAACATAGTAGAGAAGAGCTAAAGGCATTAATTGAAGAAAATGGAGGTAAAATACTAAGTGGTATTTCGGCCAAACTTGATTTTTTGGTAGCCGGCGATAACATGGGACCCTCGAAGTTAGAGAAGGCGACGAAGTTAAATGTTCCAATAATCAGTGAAAATAAAATTATCGATATGATTGATAAATTGTAGTTGTTCCATCACAACTCTTCTACTAAATGGTACATTTTAACCGTATGGGTTGATAAGGTCATTAAACCACAAAGACACAAAGGACACAAAGGGTAGAAATCTTATGTATTTTGTGTGAATTATGACAGAAAATGAAATTGCCACTATTGTTATAGATGTGGCTTATACAATTCATATGGCACTAGGGCCTGGCTTGCTTGAATCAGCATACGAGGCATGTATGATTTACGAACTGCAAGAATTGGGATTAAAAGTTTCCTCCCAGGTAAATTTACCATTAAAATATAGAAACGTTTTTTTAGATTGCGGTTATAGAATTGATTTACTAGTTGAAGATAAATTAATTGTTGAATTAAAGGCTGTTCAAGAATTAAATAATGTGCATTTGGCTCAGACCATAACTTATTTGAAATTGTCGGAATGCAAATTGGGATTGTTAATTAATTTTAATGTATACAAGATTAAAGATGGAATTAAAAGGATTATAAATGGTTATATAGAATAACATCTTTGTGTCCTTTGTGCTTTAGTGGTTAAAATAAAATGTTACACCTTTCAATGTATACAAGATTAAAGATGGGACGAAAAGATTATTAATGGTTATTTAGATTAATATCTTTGTGTCCTTTGTGCCTTTGTGGTTAAAGAAAGATAATGAATAATACTAATTTTAGCGATACCGCTATAGCCATTATTATGCCTTTCAATGTATACAAGATTAAAGATGGGACGAAAAGATTATTAATGGTTATTTAGATTAATATCTTTGTGTCCTTTGTGCCTTTGTGGTTAAAGAAAAGATAATGAATAATACTAATTTTAGCGATACCGCTATAGCCATTGTTACGCCTTTCAATTTATACAAGATTAAAGATGGGACGAAAAGATCATTAATGGTTATTTAGATTAATATCTTTGTGTCCTTTGTGCCTTAGTGGTTAAAAAAAAAGATAATGAATAATACTAATTTTAGGGGTACTGGTGTGGCGCTTGTTACACCTTTTAATGCAGATGGGACGGTAGATTACCAGGGATTAAGAAAACTGATTGATCATTTAATTGATGGCGGCATCGATTATATGGTTTCATTGGGTACAACAGGGGAAACCGCTACATTAAGTAAGGACGAGAAGAAAAAAGTATGGGAGTATACCGCGGAAGTTAACAACGGCCGCTTGCCCCTAGTTGCCGGTATTGGCGGTAATGATACTGCTGAGATTGGCAATACGATAAAAACATTTGAGAGCAATCAATATAGTGCGGTGCTATCCGTTAGTCCGTACTATAGCAAGCCCACCCAAGAAGGGATCTATCAGCATTACAAGTATTTAAGCGAGTTAAGTGCCTTGCCCATTATTTTATATAATGTTCCAAGTAGAACGGGCAGCAATATGAGCGCAGAAACCACATGTAGGCTTGCGCACGACCTTAAAAACATAATAGCAACCAAGGAAGCCTGTGGTAATTTTGAGCAGTTTAATCAGATCATGAGAGATAAACCTAATGAGTTTTTACTCATTTCTGGTGATGATCCTATAGCTATGCCCATGATGTCTATTGGGGCGGTCGGAGTGATTTCTGTAATTGGAAATGCCTTACCAAAACAGTTATCAACCATGATTGATCTTTGCTTAAAAGGAGATTATGCTTCGGCCTTGCCAATCCATTTAAATCTTTTGGAAATTACGAGGTTAATGTTTGCTGAAGGAAATCCTGCAGGTGTAAAAGCTACATTAAAGCGTCTAGGTATTTGTGATGATGTGGTAAGATTACCTTTGGTAAAAGCTTCTGCAGAGCTTACCAGTAGTTTGGTAGGGCAGCTTCAACTTATCTAAGTCATCGGATGACTTGAAGTCATCTGATGAGTAAACAAAAAAAGCGCCTTGGTTATGGGCGCTTTACAACAAAGATTCATCGGATGACGTGAAGCCATCCGATAAAACTATCCTTTGTTTTTAGTTTCTTGAATCTCTAAACGAATGCTTTGAGCTAAGTTTTTAAGATCTTGCATACCTTTACGTACACGTGTACCAGCAGCACTGTTTGCTTTGTTGTAGAATTTGTCTGCATCAGCTTCTAAAGCTGCAACAAGTGACTTCACATCGTTAAATTTTTTCATTTTTTAAATACTCCTTTTTAGTTTTTTTTAAGGTTTTGATTAATACTCTAATACTAAAGTAAGATGTTTATTTTAATAAAAAAATTTTTGCTACAATTAAAAAGGGCGCAAATAGCTGTTTTTTTCCACATTTTGAGAGGTTATGAACAAGTTCATATCACTTAAAATATGTTAAAATACTGATTTACAATTGCTTAACGGATTATATAATAAAAAATGCCCTCTAGCGTATTGTGAAGGGCATTTTTAATTTTTTTAGGTTGTTGGAATTTGAGCAGTTGCGTAATGACCGCTTTTTAGTTTTTCTGACACCTCACTAAACGCATCTAAAGTTTGCTGAACGTCGCTCATTGAATGCGCTGCCGTTGGGATTAACCTCAGTTCAATCATTCCCTTCGGGATTACGGGGTAAACCACAATTGAACAGAATATTCCGTAGTTCTCACGTAAATCCATAGTTAGTGCTGTAGCCTCTAACAATTCTCCTTTTAAGAAAACTGGAGTAACAACGGTATCGGTAACACCAAGATCAAAACCTCGATCGCGTAGTCCTTTTTGTAGGGTTGTAGCTACTTTCCATAGTTTTTCTCTTAGCTCAGGATTATTTTTGAGTAGTTCTAATCTCTTCAACAAACCAATTACCATTGGCATTGGCAATGCTTTGGCATAGGTTTGGGAACGGAGGTTATACCTAAAGTATTTGGTCAGTTCTTCTGTTGAGGCCACAAAACCCCCTATACCAGCCATAGATTTTGCAAAGGTTCCAAAGTAAACATCAACTCCATCAATACAATCCTGTGCCTCGTGCGTACCAGCTCCGGTTTTTCCCATTGTACCAAAGCCATGGGCATCATCAATTAATAAGCGAAAATTAAAATCTTTTTTAAGTTCAATAATCTCTTTTAACTTTCCTTGAGCCCCCGACATGCCAAAAACACCTTCGGTAATTACCAAGATTCCGCCACCAGTTTGCGCAACCAATTTAGTGGCTCTTTCTAATTGTTTTTTGCAGTCTTCAATGTTATTATGTTTGTAAACAAAACGTTTGCCCATATGTAAACGCAGGCCATCAATAATACAGGCATGCGATTCTCCGTCATACACTACAACATCGTTTCTATCTACAAGCGCATCGATAATAGAAACCATGCCCTGATATCCGTAATTTAGCACAAAAGCATCCTCCTTGCCTACAAACTCTGCAAGTTCCTGCTCTAATTGTTCGTGATACTTCGAATTACCCGACATCATACGAGCGCCCATCGGATACGCCATGCCAAAATCTGCAGCCCCTTGTTCATCAGCTTTTCTCACTTCAGGATGGTTAGCTAAACCTAAATAGTTGTTTAAACTCCAAACTAAAAGCGATTTGCCCCTAAAATCCATATGTGGTGCAATCTCCCCTTCTAATTTTGGAAAAGAGAAATATCCATGAGACCATGCATAATGTTCTCCAATCGGACCCATGCGCTTTGCTACTTTTTCGAAAATATCCAATGTTATTATATTTAGTTAATCTATTGTTACTTTGCCGCAAATTTAAGGTTAAAATAGGTATTATACAAGGCGTATTTTAGTCTTGGGGTGAGAGTTGTAAACTCTAAATTGATAACTCCAAACTGATAACTGAAAGAGGGCTAGCATGATTCCTAAGGGAGCCCAAAAGACCAAGAGTCCAAAGTCAAAGGATTTAAACATGTAATCCCTACTTCTGGTCTTCTGGACTTTTCGACTTCTGGACTTTTTTATAAAAAAAGCCCCAACAATTTTCATCGCTGGGGCCGCAATTTATATTTGGTTTGGTTTAATCTACGTTATCGTGCAGAAAAGAATTATTAGGTCTAATTTCGGTGGCACCATCTTCATCATTACTCAAGGTGAACCTAGAAACTTGTGATTCAGACGAATGTTGAACCTGTTGCAATTGCATTTGCTTACGTTTATAAGCAGGTTCATTTTCTAATTCCTGCAGGCCATTTGTAGTGCGCAATTTCATGCTAAGATCTTTTAATCTTAATATTCTTTCTTTAGATTTTTTTAGTTGATCTTCAATAGAATCATCATTCTTATCATCATCTAATCCTATTTCAGCTACAGGCTCCTCAATCGCTATTTCTTCTTCGATCTCAAATTGGGTAGTTGGAACTTCAAACACGAAATCTGTTTCCGACAATTTAACTTCAAACCCGATAGCTATCGGGTCAAAACCTGCTTCTTGGGCTTCTGCAACAGGGGTCTCTTCTTGTGGAGCCTCTTCCTCAACCAATTGGCG
Organism: Pedobacter sp. NO84; assembly: GCF_059703915.1. NCBI lineage: Bacteria > Pseudomonadati > Bacteroidota > Sphingobacteriia > Sphingobacteriales > Sphingobacteriaceae > Pedobacter > Pedobacter sp. NO84. The sequence continues at coordinate 321,558 of NZ_AP046575.1, read as the reverse complement.
CATAACAGCTGTATTTTGTTCTGCCTGTACTGGTCTATTTGGATTAAAAAGGTCGCCAAATAGATCAGATTGTTTTGGTTCATCCTGCACTTTTAAAACAGGCTCGTTTGAAACCGGCGCAGGTTTAGCTTCAAAAAAGGAATTAATCGGTTCAACAGGTCTTACTAAAGGGGCTTCTTCAGGTGTTAATAGCGAGATTTTTTTAATGTTCTGTTTGTCTTTAGCACGTTGTTCTGTGGTTTGAAAACCAGTTGCAATAATGGTTACCGATAATTTATCTTCTAAACTTTCATCGATACAATTACCCCAGATCAGATCTGCAGAAAGCCCAGCTTTTTCCTGGATAAAATCAGTTATAATGGTTACTTCGTCCATCGTTACTTCACGCACGCCCGAACTGATATTTAACAGGATATACCTTGCACCTTCGATTTCGTTATCTTTTAGCAGGGGCGATGCCAAAGCACCTTCAACTGCCGCTAATGCACGGTTTTCGCCTTCGGCCGCATAACTTCCCATGATGGATACGCCACTGTCTTTCATCACAGTACGTACATCTTTAAAATCAACGTTGATATAACCAGGAACGGTAATGATTTCGGCAATCCCTTTGGCAGCAGTGGTCAAAATATCATCAGCTTGAGCAAAAGCAGAGCCGAGGGTTAGGTTTCCAAAAATTTCACGAAGCCTGTCATTGGAAATCACCAGGTAAGAATCGACGTATTTTTTAAGCTCATCTAAACCATCATCAGCTTGCATCTTACGTCTTTTGCCCTCAAAAGCAAAAGGGGTGGTAATAATCGCAACTGTTAAAATATCAAGCTCCTTGGCTGCTTGGGCAATGATCGGACTCGCACCCGTACCTGTACCACCACCCATTCCGGCAGTAATAAAAAGCATTTTTGTCGTGCTGCCCAACATGGCTTTTATGTCATCTATATTTTCTATAGCGGAGTTTTTTCCCACTTCAGGTATGGAGCCTGCGCCCATGCCTTCGGTTAAGCTAGAACCTAATTGTACCTTGTTAGGAATAGGACTAAACTCTAATGCTTGCGCATCCGTGTTACAAATGATAAAATCTACACCTGTAATTCCTTGACGGTACATATGGTTTACCGCATTACCGCCGCCACCGCCAACACCAATAACTTTGATGATGGATGACTTATCTTTTAACATTTCGAACTTCATATCGTTATGAATCAGTTGTTTAAAAATTGAAATTTGCTGTTCATCTCTTTTGTAATATTAACACTTTTTTAACAGGCGTTTTCCACAAGTGTTAATAATGTGGAAAAATCCCTTTTTGTGGAAAAATATTACGGCTTAATGTAATCTTCGTCGCTTACATTCATGTCATCCTTGATGAAATCTGTTGTTTTTTTAAGTAGCTTATCAAACAATCCTGCACGTTTTACCTTTTCCTTAGCGATGGCAGGTTGTTCAACAAAAACACCTGGCTGTTTCATTTCTTCCAACAGTTCTTCGGCTTTCTGGATTCCTTTGATCAACAATCCAACGCTTGTTGCATACATCGGACTTTTCAGGTCGTCATAAACTGTTTTAGGCATATCTTCATATTTGGATAAGTGCTCATTTGGATATCCCACTCTACAGTCTAATCCTGTAACATACTCAACCAATTGATTTAAATGTTTTAGCAAAGCACCGCCCCCTGTTATTACCACACCCCCAATTAATTTTTTCTCGTAGCCAGAAGATTTGATTTCGTAATATACATGCTCAACTATTTCTTCCATACGGGCCTGGATTACATAAGCTAAGTTTTTTACAGAAATCTCTTTGGGCTCTCTTCCACGAAGGCCTGGAACACAAATGATCTCATTTTCTTTATTTTCTTCGGCCAGTGCAGAGCCGAAACGAGTTTTTAATAACTCCGCTTGGTTACGCATTACCGAGCAACCCTCTCTAATATCTTCGGTTACACTGTTTCCACCGAAAGGGATTACCGCGGTATGGCGAATGATACCCTCATGGAAAATCGCAATATCTGTGGTACCACCACCAATATCAACCAAACAAACACCTGCTTCTTTTTCTTCGTCGCTCAACACCGATTCTGAAGAAGCTAAGGGCTCTAAAATAAGCTCTTGGGTTTGTAGGCCCGCATTGGTTACACAGCGCATAATGTTTTTTACGGCTGTTACCTGACCAGAGATGATATGGAAATTTGCTTCCAAACGTACTCCAGCCATTCCAATTGGGTCTTTTATTCCTGGCTCATTGTCTATGGTAAATTCTTGTGGCAATACATGGATAATTTCTTCGCCTGGTGGCATTACCAATTTAAACATGTCATCAATTAATTTATCGATATCTTTTTTACCGATTTCATAATTTTGGTCTCTACGCGTCAAAATTCCACGATGTTGTAAGCTTTTGATGTGTTGACCGGCGATCCCAACGTTAACTACGCGAATTTCTACGTTGGATTGGCTGCTTGCTAATTCTACAGCAGCTGCAATACCCTGAACAGTTTTTTGAATATTAGACACAACTCCGCGGGTAACACCAGCAGATTCTGCCTTTCCAATTCCTAAAACTTCAATTTTGTCGTGTTGTGTTCTGCGGCCAACAATAACACAAATCTTTGTGGTACCAATGTCTAATCCTACTACGATTGGAGATTGGATGGTAGATTTTTCTTTGCCCATAACTTTATTATTTTGTTGAGTTTACTTATTTGTTTTCTTGGTATCTGTATTATTTATTTTCTTGGTATCTGTTTTTTCCTTAGTTGTTGTAACTGGTTTCTGCTTAGCAGAACTAGGGGCAGTATTGGTTTTATTTGGTGTTGCAACCAATGGTTTTATCGTAACAGTAGGTTGTGTTTTGGGTGCTACTTTTACGGGTGTTTTAACATCCTTTTCTTTAACTATTGATTTTTGTGCGGGTGGATCTTGGATTGTTCCGGCTTTCTTTGGCCCGGCTGATGCTTCGGCCGCTTTTTTTATTTCATTGTTGATCACATCTTCAACCACAGAATCAACTGCTTGTTTAAGTACTGCAGTACTATCGGTTGCCACAACTGGAAGTTTACCTTTAACAACGAGCGAATCCTGTTTTTCGCAAACAATCTGGTTGATATATTTTAGGTTAATGGTCTTGTACATATTCCAGCCCACCAATGGCATAGCCTGTTTGTAAAAAGCCAACAGGTTATTCATTTTAGTTTGGAGCGAATCTGCATTACCTAGGATAATGCGCTGGCTACCTACTCTAGGGATGAGCTCAATATCAAATTTATCCGTTACGAAAATCTGTTCTATTTGTGCATCCCATAAGGTATCTTTCTTCATGAATACAGCTGTGCGATAGAGATTAACAGCTAGTGGGGTTAAGAGGGTATCAACCTTACCGCTAAAACCTTCTAAGATATTTCCTGTTGCCACCAGTACATCGGCGGTAAAATTAGGCGACATCGGCATTTTGAATCCGTCTCTATCTATATAATAGTCCTGTCCTCCTGCATTTAAAATTCTTAGCACGGGCTGACGCTGCTTCACCTCGATATGAATAGCGCCGTCCATATCCGTATATACTTTAGCAAATGCGATGTATGGATTGGATTTTAATGATTTCTCTATTTCATTGATATTGATCGATGCTAGATTTTTTCCGATCAATTGGCCATGGCCTTGTTTTAAAATAGCATCAATTTCTTCTCTTTCAATAAAATTATCTGCGCCTGGAATCAATATTTTTATGGTTGTACAGGTTACTTCGTGTTTTTTAACTTCGATAAAACTCATCAGCACAACCACACCCGCCAAGCAAACGAGCCAAGCAAAACCTTTAAATATAGCTTTCCAATTTATACGCTTAAGCATGGCTCAACAAGTTTTTTAGTGGTTCAACCAATGTATCAATATCTCCTGCCCCTACTGTTAACAGCAGTTCGGGATTTTTATCTTTAATTAATGCAAGCAAATTCTCTTTAGCACATATAGATTTTGCTGCAATTGTAATTTTATCCAACAACATTTGCGAGTTTACACCTTCAATTGGGAGTTCTCTTGCTGGATAGATCTCTAAAAGGATCACCTCATCAGCTGTGCTCAGTATATTGGCAAATCCAGGGGCAAAGTCGCGCGTTCTGGTAAACAAATGAGGCTGGAATACAACAGTTAGTTTTTTGTTTGGGTGCAATTGTCTAACTGCATCAAAACAGGCCTTCAGTTCTTCCGGGTGATGAGCATAATCATCAATATAAATGTGTGAAGGTGTATTTACTTGTGTTTCAAATCTTCTTTTTACACCTTTAAATGTGGCTAATGCTTTTTTGATGCTCTTAGGATGGATACCTAAGCTCAGTGCTACACCAACTGCTGCAACCGCGTTTTCTACATTATGTTTGCCGGGCATGGCCAGGTTTAACCCCGTGATTGTAGTAAAACCATCCTCAAAATCAAACACAAAGTTTCCGTTTTCAACGCTAATATTGCTAGCTTTTAATGCAGCATCTTCGCTAGAGCTATAGTTGATTCCGTAAATTGGCAAACCCTCTCTTACAAAAATCTTTCCTTCGGGCTTTAATTGGTTGGCAAACATATGGAACGATTCGTGAAGCTGGCTTTCATCTCCATAAATATCTAAATGATCTGCATCCATGGAGGTAATTACAGCCACATCTGGGTGCAGGGTCAAAAACGAACGATCGTATTCATCAGCTTCAACAACAACTACATTATTTTTACCAAAGAGCACATTGCTATTGTAATTACTTGTTATGCCACCTAAAAATGCTGTACATCCGAAACCTGTATCAGTTAGGATATGCGCAATCATGGATGATGTGGTAGTTTTACCATGTGTACCAGCAACGGCGATACAGAACATGCCCTCACTTATGATACCAAGTACTTCTGAACGTTTTTTTAAGCTAAATCCTTTTTTCCTGAAGTGGTTTAATATTTTCGAATCTTGAGGGATTGCAGGGGTGTACACCACTAAAGAATCATCGTGGCTTTCATGAAAACATGCAGAAACATTTGATTCTTCATCTAAATAGGAAATCAAAATCCCTTCCCGTTCTAACGCTATTGTTAAACTTGTTCGGGTTTTATCGTAACCACAAACTACCACACCCCGTTTAGCAAAATATCGCGCAATCGCACTCATACCGATCCCGCCGATACCTACAAAATACACTCTGTTTATTTTACTTAATTCCATTTTAGTATTGAGTAGTGAGATATGAGTATTGAGACAGGATGCATAGGCAAAGTTTCAATTTCATATTTCATTTTATCATTTTTCTAATTCTTGGCGCTTGCTTTTGGCAGTTGTCCCAATACGCTATACGCAATTCTACTTTATTAAATTCAACACTTCTTCTGCAATCACAATATCTGCATCCTGTAATGCCATCTTCCCAATATTTTCGCTTAGCTTTTCGCTACGTTCTGGATTGTTTAATAAATTTAAAGCCTCTATTACCAATGTATCTTCCGCAGAGCGATCACTGATCATTATTGCAGCATCGTTTTTAACCAATGCCAAGGCGTTTTTAGTTTGATGATCTTCGGCAACATTTGGTGACGGAACCAAAATAACAGGTTTTTCGATTAAGCAAAGCTCTGCGATCGTCCCGGCGCCGGCTCGAGAAATAATCACATCAGCTGCTGCATAAGCTAAATCCATGCGGTTTAAAAATTCCATGATCCTCACATTTGGATGAAAATTAGCTCCTAATCTTTCTATAATTCCATTGTAATAGAATTTCCCCGTTTGCCATATAACCTGTACATCTTGTTCGATAAATCGGCTAATGTGCTTCTCAATGCTTTTATTTAGTGTACCCGCTCCTAAGCTTCCACCGGTAACCAAAACTGTTTTCTTTAATGGATTAAGTTTAAGAAGTTCTGCACCTGCATGATGCTTATCTTTAATATCAACAATGGATGTTCTAACTGGGTTTCCGGTTTTTAGGATCTTATCTGCTGGAAAAAACTCGTCCATCCCATCAAAGGCTACGCAGATTTTAGCTGCATTTTTAGCTAAAAACTTATTGGTAATCCCCGCATAAGAATTCTGCTCTTGAATGAGGTAAGGGATTTTTTTTAACGAAGCCGCGTACAGCAAAGGTCCTGACGCGAACCCCCCAACTCCTACAACAGCATCAGGTTTAAAATCCTCGATTAATTTCATCGCCCTGCGCACACTAGCTATCACTTTAAATGGAAGTCCTATATTTTTAAGGATCGACCCTCTTTGTATTCCGCTAATATTTAAGCCCACAATTTTGTATCCGGCGGCTGGAACTTTTTCCATTTCCATCCTTCCCACTGCCCCTACAAAAAGGATCTCGCAATTTGGCGAAATGCTTTTCAGCGCATTGGCAATGGCAACTGCGGGAAATATATGTCCGCCTGTGCCACCTCCAGATATAATAATTCTTGGGAAACTATTCATTTTATTTATTATGATTACACCCCTGCCTGCCGGCAGGCAGGGATTAAAGTGATTTCACTGATTGATTTAAGTTTTTAGCCCCTCCGACATCCTCCCCATTTGGGAGGACTTTCGGCGAGACAGGGTGTTTATTTGTATTACGCTTCGCGGTTGATTTCACCGATTAGATGATTTCACCGATTTTTTAGTTAACTTATTGTTCTCATTTTTCTTCAACTCTCATCCCGATAGCTATCGGGACCCAACTCAAATTAGCCCATCGCTGGTATTTCTCCTACAATTACTTTTTCTTGTTTACTGCTATTTTCTTCTACATCCCGACTTACACTTAAAATAATTCCGAATGCGATACTTGTAAAGATCATGGAGGTTCCTCCCATGCTTACCAAAGGTAATGGCACCCCCGTTACCGGACCTAACCCTACTGCTACCGCCATGTTTGCAAATGCCTGGATGGTTAAACTAAAGCTTAGTCCCGCAGCTAAAAGGGCTCCAAATGCCTTCGGACTTCGGGTTACTATCCGTACGCATCGGTACAGTAAAACCAGGTATAGCACCATTATAACCAATCCGCCAACCGTACCATATTCTTCGATAATAATGGCAAAAATAAAATCAGAATACGGGTGCGGTAAGAAGTTGCGTTCAGTGCTATTCCCTGGACCTTTACCAAATAATCCGCCAGAAGCCAATGCAATTTTCGAATGGTCCGACTGGTATGTTTTATCAGAACTTTGTTGTTCTGGATGCATAAACGTATTAATCCTCGACTTATAGGTATCTCTTCGAGGCCCTAAAAACACGACAAACATTAACAGTACTATTCCGCCCATGCAAACAATGGCAATTTGTTTAATGCTGATACGACCGATGATCAGAAGTAGAATACTTACTCCAAATAACATTAAGGCAGTAGATAAATTGGCGTAAGCAATGAGTACAAATACCACGCACACAGAGCCCATAATAGGCAAAAAGGCATTCTTAACATCTTTTATGCTTTCTTGTTTTTTGGTTAACATCCTCGCCAGAAAAGTTATGAGTGCTAACTTTGCCAAATCTGAAGTTTGAAAGGTTAGCCCTATAACAGGAATTTTAACCCAGCGGGAGGCATCGTTTATATTACTGCCAAATACAAGCGTATACACCAATAAGGGCAGGGTGATAATCATTAAAACCTTCGAAATTCCAGAATAGTATTTATAGTCGAGCAAATGGGCGATGTAAATCATTCCAATGCCTAAGAATACAAATATCACGTGCTTAAAAAGCAAATACCTCTCTACGCTTACCCCTTTTCTATAGGCAATTCCTGCCGTTGAACTATAAACGGCCATAATAGAAATCATGGACAGCATAATAATGATTAGCCAAATCCAACGATCTCCTTTCGTTCTTGCGAGAAGTGCATTTATATTAAACATTGTCTATAATTCTTTAACCGCAGCTTTAAATTGATTACCTCTATCTTCGTAATTTTTAAATAAATCGAAACTTGCGCAAGCAGGAGAGAGTAAAACCGTATTTCCTTTTTTCGCTAAATGGTAGGCTACCTGAACCGCTTCATTTGCAGAAAATGTATTTACAATTATTTCCACATCATCTTCAAATGCTTCGTGGATACGTTTATTATCTTTGCCTAAACACACAATAGCCCTAACTTTACTCCGTACCAGATCCTTTAACATCGCGTAGTCATTTCCTTTATCAACACCTCCCATAATGAGCACCACATCGGTACCTACACTTTCAAGTGCATACCAGGTCGAATTTACATTGGTAGCTTTTGAGTCGTTGATATAGGTAACATCTGAGATCTTGGCCACAAACTCCAACCGATGTTCGATATTTTTAAAGTTGCCCATGCTTTCGCGAATGGTTTCATTACGTAACTCTAGAACTTTGGCAACTATGCCCGAAGCCATAGAGTTGTAAATGTTGTGCTTACCTTGTAAGGCTAACTCTGAAATTGACATGGTAAATGGTTTAGTTAGGTGTGTGTTAATGTGTATGGTATCATTTGATAAATAAGCTCCAATTGCAACTTTTTCTTTAATAGAAAATGGGTACTGTTGGGCAGCTATGTTAACTTGTTCCAACGCCTTTTTTGTTTCTTCATCATCGGCACAATAGATGAAACTATCAGCTTCTGTTTGATTCTGAACAATACGCATTTTTGATGCAGCGTATTTCCCCATCTGGTAATCGTATCTATCCAGGTGATCTGGAGTAATGTTCAAAAGCACTGCTATATCTGCTTTAAATTCAAACATATCATCAAGCATAAAGCTCGAAATCTCCAAGACGTACCAATCGAACTCTCCTTTGCTAACCTGAGCGGCAAAACTTTGTCCGATATTACCCCCCAAACCTACTTTTAGTCCCGCATTTTTAAGGATATGATACGTTAACAAGGTGGTGGTTGATTTGCCATTGGAGCCAGTGATACAAATGGTTTTTGCGTTGGTATATCTTTTGGCAAACTCAATCTCAGAGATTATAGGGATGCTCTGTTTAACCAACGCTTTAATTATAGGCGCAGTAGCAGGAATTCCAGGGCTTTTTATTACTTCAACAGCATTTAATATTAACTGTTCGGTATGCTGGTTTTCTTCAAAAGAGATTTGCAATTCTTGCAAAGCAGTTTTATAGCGATCGGCAATGCCCCCAAAATCAGACACAAAAACTTCAAACCCATGTTTTTGCGCCAACATTGCTGCACCCACTCCGCTTTCGCCGCCACCAAGAATTACTACTCTTTTTGTTTCCATTTAGCGTAGTTTTAAGGTTACGAATGTGATAATTGCCAACATTATTCCGATAATCCAAAAGCGGGTTACGATTTTTGCTTCATGGTACCCTTTTTTCTGGTAGTGATGATGCAATGGCGACATCAAGAAGATCCTTCTTCCTTCGCCAAAGCGCTTTTTCGTGTATTTGAAATAACTTACCTGCAGGGTAACCGATAAAATCTCAACCATGAAAATACCGCATAAAATAGGGATCAATAGTTCTTTACGGATCATGATCGCAAAAACCGCTATGATGCCACCGATGGTTAAACTTCCGGTATCGCCCATAAATATTTGGGCTGGATAGGAATTATACCACAGGAAACCTACACACGCACCCACAAATGCACCCGCAAAAATAATCAGCTCGCCAGAATTAGGGATATACATGATATTGAGGTAATCCGCAATTACCGTATTACCTGATACGTAGGCCAAAATACCCAGGGTGATGCCAATTATAGCAGATGTGCCCGTTGCCAATCCATCAATTCCATCGGTTAGATTAGCGCCATTTGATACAGCGGTAACGATAACTATTACGAAAAACAGGAATACGATTAGCGTATATTTCTCATATCCCGTTCCTAAAAACTTGAGTACTTTAGCATAATCGAACTCGTTATTTTTATAAAAAGGAACATTTGTTTTAGTTGATTTTACGTCTTGTGTATAATAATAATGACCATTTTTCTCTCTTTTGATCATAGGTGCTGTATGATCAGCAACCATATTAGTTTCAACCGTTTGCCTAACCACAATATTTTGGCTATTTAACATCGTTAAACCTACAATTATAGCCAATCCCACTTGTCCGATAATTTTAAATTTGCCGGCCAATCCTTCCTTATTTTTTTGAAAAACTTTGATATAATCATCTACAAAGCCTATTATGCCCATCCAAACTGTGGTTATGATCATTAGGATCACATACACGTTGGCTATATTGGCAAATAGTAAGGTGGGGATTAAAATCCCAAGCAAAATCATGATTCCTCCCATGGTTGGGGTACCTTGTTTTTGCATCTGACCTTCTAATCCTAAATTTCTAACGGTTTCTCCCACTTGTTTACGATGGAGATAATCGATAATTCGTCTACCATAAACCGTAGTGATGATTAGCGAAAGGATAATTGACAACGACGCTCTAAAAGTAAGGTACTGGAACAGCCTTAATCCCGGAAAATCATAGTGCTTATGTAGATATTCAAATAATAAATATAACATTTAGTTAATCTGGTTTAGTTGTTCGGTTAATACTTCTTTATCGTCAAAATGGTGTCTAACTCCATTTATTTCTTGGTACTTTTCGTGGCCTTTTCCTGCAATAAGAATAATATCTCCCGGATGTGCGAGGTGGCAGGCCGTTTTAATAGCTTCTTTCCGGTCTAAAATGCTCATCACTTTTCGCTGATTGGTGGGCGAAACGCCCTTTTCCATTTCAGTTATAATAACTTGTGGATTTTCTGTTCTTGGATTATCAGAGGTTAGGATTACCTTATCACTCCAGTCGCAGGCAACCTGAGCCATAATTGGCCGTTTGGTCTTATCCCGATCGCCACCGCAACCGATAACGGTAATTACCTGCTCTGTTCCTTTTCTAATATTGCCAATAGTGCTCAACACATTCTGTACTGCATCAGGAGTGTGCGCATAATCAACAATACCGATAATTCCTTTTGTTGAAACGGTATAATCAAATCTTCCCTCAGCTCCGGTTAAACTGCTCAAAATGGTAAGCACTGTTAATTTATCCTGGTCTAATAAAATAGCAGTCCCATAGGCGGCCAGTAAATTATAGGCATTAAATGAGCCTACCATTTTAAAGTAAACATCGATGTGGTCTACTGATAAATTGAGGCCACTAAATCTATTTTCTATAATTTTAGCCTTAAAATCAGCCATTTGCTTTAAAGCATAGGTTTTTTTGCTGGCCTTGGTGTTCTGCACCATCACTTTGCCATTCTTATCATCTGCATTGGTAAGCGCAAATGCTGTTTTCGGAAGGTGATCAAAAAATTCTTTCTTCGCTTTTAGATAATTATCGAAAGTGTGATGAAAATCCAAGTGATCGTGCGTAATATTTGAAAAAACACCTCCGCTAAACGTTAATCCCGCAATGCGATGTTGGACTACCGCATGAGAGCTCACTTCCATAAAGCAATATTGGCAATCGGCATTTACCATATCCTTTAATAAACCGTTTAGGGCTATCGGATTGGGTGTAGTGTGTGTTGCAGGTACAACTTCATCATTGATATGGTTTTCTACCGTCGAAATCAGTCCAACGTTAAATCCTAACCCCCGAAACAACTGAAATAACAGCGTAGCGATAGTAGTTTTACCATTTGTACCAGTAATCCCGATTAATTTAAGCTGTGCTGATGGATTTCCGTAAAAATTACTGGCTACTATTCCCAGCGCAACCGACGAATTTTGAACCTGTACGTAGGTTACTTCAGTTGATAACTGCTCAGGCATGGTTTCGCAAACGATTACGATTGCGCCATCAGCTATAGTCTGATCAATATAGAGGTGTCCATCCGCCTTTGTACCTCTAACAGCAAAAAACAAGGATTTTGGATTTATTTTACGCGAATCAAAAGCTAGAGCATCAACCTTTGGATTAGGTTTGCCTACTAAGCTTTGGATTGAAACACCGTAAAGTAAATCTTGTAATTGCATATGTTTTATGTGATAATGCGCTAATTAGCTAATTAGCTAATTACCACATCGTCTAATTATTGTAACTCTAACTCCACCATCAATCCCTTACCAATTCTACTCCCCGGTTGTATAGATTGACTTGTAACCTTTCCACTTCCTCTCACTCTTGCTTTTAATCCGGCATTGCCAATCAGATACATCGCATCTTTAAGACCCATACCATTTACATTTGGCATCACGCCTTTTACGGGCGAGCTTTCTTCGTATGCGATACCATTTACGGTATCAATAGAATTGAAATAAGGCGATTTTGCGGCGTAGAGTGCTTTAATACCAAAAGCATTATATACTTGTTTGGTGGCTTTACTTTGCCCGGCCTTAGCCTCTGGGGCAACGGTATTGCCAACTTCATTCTGTTTTACTTTGCTGTACATCTTTACGTCACTTGCATAAATGCGATCGGCAATTTCTCTGAAAACCGGCCCAGAAACCAGGGCTCCATAATACTCACCTATGGGATCATTGATTACTACAATCATCGAATATTTCGGATTTTCTGCCGGAAAGTAACCTACAAAAGAAGCTTGATATTGTTTCTTTGCCTTATAGCCCAAATTGCCATCTGCCACCTGTGCAGTACCCGTTTTTCCGGCAATTTTATAGAGTGGGTTATAAACAATTTGTTTTCCGCTTCCTTCTAATACCACGCCTTCGAGCATGTTCTTGATTTTACTGAGTGTTACATCAGAGCAAATTTTGTCTTTGATTACTCTTGCTTTAAACTGTTCTATGGGGTTACCTAATCGTCTAATTTCTTTCACAAAAAGCGGAGCGATATATTTTCCGTTATTGGCTACGGCGTTATAGAATGAAAGCATTTTTAAGGGAGTAAGCTGCATTTCATATCCATAGGCCATCTGAGGCAAGGTCATGTTCTTATTCCAGCTTTTAAACGTGTTGGGATTTTTGATCACCGGTTGCGCTTCCCCATAAATTTGCAATCCCATCTTCTCATTCAAATGCCAATCGTACAAGTGATCGGTAAATTTGGATTGATTTTCACGGTAGTTTGTATTTATCAAATAGGCGATAGCTGCATTAGAAGATTGTTCAAATGCTTTTTTAACGGTTACCCTACCAATGCTCCCATGCGAGTCCTTAATGGTGTGGTTTGGAATTTGATACTCTCCAGTGTTTACCATTGTATTGGTGTCTACCAGTTTATCCTCAAGCAATGCCATATACGAAGCCAACTTAAACGTAGATCCGGGATCCTGATTACCAGCGATGGCGTAGTTAAAGTTCTCTTTATACACACCCTCTTCAACTTTGGTGTAATTTGCGATCGCCCGTACTTCGCCTGTGGCAACATCCATAATGATTACGGCTCCATGGTGTGCTTTACTTCTGATCAATCCTTTTTGCAGGGCGCTCTGAGCCAGGTCCTGAATATTAATATCGATGGTAGAGATTACATCTGCACCGTCTTTGGGGGCAACTTCCGCATCGCTATTTACCGGCACCCAAAAGCCACCGCTAACCCTTTGCATCAATTGTTTGCCACTTTCACCATTGATATAATTTCCATATGCACCTTCTAAACCAACTACATTTTTTACATTTTCATTTGCGTAACCAATGGTTCTTGCCGCCAAATCTTTAAAAGGCAAAATTCGTTTGTTCTTTTGTGTAGCAATTAATCCTCCGTGCCTTCCCAGATTAAATAAGGGAAAGGTTTTAATGATTTTTAGATCCTGATAGGTAACGTTTTTCTTGATCAACAGGCTTCGCGACTTTTCTTGACGCGCCTTCCTGAGGTCACGTTCGTAATCCTTTGCACTTTTATTGCCAAAAAATGCGGATAATTTCATGGCCAACGAATCCACTTTCGCATTAAACACTTCGTCTTTGGCAATTCCACCCGCAATCATATCCATACGCAATTCATATTCGGGAACCGAAGTAGCCAGTAAGCTTCCATCATTAGAATAGATATTTCCTCTGGCCGCTTCGATTTCAAATTCCTTTGTAGAAAGACTATCGGCTTTCGCCCGCCATTTGGCACCTTGTATAAATTGCACATCTCCAAGCCTTAACACTACAGCTAGAGCGAAAAGCACAATTAACCCAAAGGCTAAATACACACGTAGTAATATGTTTGCTCTAATGTTCATTGCTGTTCACTATAATTTTTTTTGGTGGTTCTATCAATTGTTTTAATCCTAATGTATCAACCTTGGCCGCTACCTGGCTTAACTTGCTTTTGAACATCAGATCAGATTTTAACGATTTATATTCCCAACTTAATTCTTTAACCTCTTTACTTAACCTGTCTATATCACGCATATTTGTGGTGGCCATGTGGCTATTTGCGATATAAATCATTCCTAATACGCACAAAAAGATCAGATAGGGAAGCATGTCTGTAGCCGCTTCTTTGCTAACAACACCTTCCGTAAATAATTTTCTAAAAAAAACAGTCGCGCTTCCTTCTTTTTCAGGTTTTTTTGAAACTTCAACTTCTTCCTGATCTACAATTTCTTGCTCTTGTTCTTCTTCTTCGTATCGTTTTTTGAACTGGTTGTTCATAATCTCTCTCCAATTCTTAATTTTGCACTTCTCGCTCTGCTATTTATAGCTAATTCCTTTTCACCAGCAATAATCGCTTTGCGAGTTATAGACTTGAAAGGCTTTTCTTCATTCCCGTAAAAATCTTTATCAACTTCGCCCCTAAATTTTCCTTTTGCAATAAAATTTTTAACTGGCCTATCTTCTAATGAATGATATGACATCACCACTAATCTTCCACCTTGATTTAATACCACAGCACTTTGCTCCAAAAAGCTTTCTAAAACTTCTATTTCTGCATTTACTTCAATGCGAAGGGCCTGAAATACTTGGGCCATATACTTATTTTCTTTGCCTTTAGGGATATGTGCGGCTATAGCAGTTTTGAATTCTGCGAGGGTTGCGATGGGCTTTGTCATTCGGCCCGTTACAATTGCCCTTGCCAATGATTTTGCGTTCTTAACCTCCCCATAAATTCCGAACATTTTATGGAGTTTATCTTCAGTGTACGTATTTAAAATGCCGGCAGCGGTTACTGAACGCTGCTTGTCCATCCGCATGTCCAAATCTGCATCAAAGCGAGTCGAAAATCCGCGACTAGGTTCGTTAAACTGGTGGGATGAAACCCCAAGATCGGCTAAAATGCCATCTACGTGCTTATAGCCTAATAAACGCAGGTTATTTTTAAGGAAGCCAAAGTTTTGATCTACGAAAAGAAAACGTGGATCGTTGATTTTGTTTCTCTGTGCGTCGGGATCCTGATCAAATGCGATAAGCACGCCATCCTTCCCTAAGTTTTTTAAGATTTCTTTGGAATGGCCGCCCCCACCAAAAGTAACATCAACATATACTCCGGAAGGCTTGATATTTAATCCCTCGATGCATTCTTGCAACAGCACTGGAACATGGTAATTATTTTCCATCATCATCCCTCCTATTCTTATTGCCCATTACCTCTTCTGCTAGTTTCGCAAAATTTTCTGGCTCATTATCCAATAATTGATCATAGGCCACCTTAGACCAAAGTTCTATCTTATTGAATTGGCAAACCAGCACTACATCACTCTCAATTTTAGCCCAATCAAGCAAGCTTTTAGGCAAGAGCACTCTTCCAGAAGCATCTAAGGTTAATTCTGACACCCCACGCAAGAAAAATCGATTAAATTCTCGGGTTTTTTCCTCGAACTGATTGAGTTTACTTACTTCGGCAGCAATACCGTTCCACACTTGTTTTGGATAAATGGTTAAGCATTTTTCAAAGCCTCGGTTGATGATAAGACCCTCATCCTCAATCTTAGGCAATTGCTTTTTAAGGCCAGAGGGTACCATTAACCTTCCTTTGGCATCAATCTTACAAGCAAATTCTCCTAAAAGTTGAATCATTTTACCACCTACACATTTTATGTAGTGTAAAAATAAATACTTCTACCACAAATCCCCACTTTCTGACACAAAAAGTTTTCAACATACCCTTATAGTCATCGGATGACTTAAGTCATCCGATGACTATAAGAAAATTTTATTAAGTTTATGAGATCATAAACAAATGATTATCAAATAGTTAACTATATTAAGTTAAAATTAAATTATGAAATTTGAAGAAAACAAAGTTTATCATGTTTACAACAGGGGAAATAAACAGCAAAAAATATTTTTCAATGATGAAAATTATAGATTCTTTATAAAGAAGATTCAAAAAGAACTATTTCCACATTGTGAGTTACTAGATTATTGCTTGATGCCCAATCATTTTCATTTGATTGTAAACGTCAAGAACAAGATAGAATCAAGCACAGGCCTAAGAAAAAAAACCTTAAATGATGCCATTGCAATCTTATTAAGGTCTTATACCAGGGCCCTTCAAAAACAGGAAAATTTCACTGGGTCTTTATTTCAGCAGAAAACAAAGGCTAAAGAACTAGTTGATGAGTATGCTTTATTAGCCTGCTCAAAATATATTCATAACAACCCTTTAAAAGCAGGCTTAGTGAAAAACTTAAACGAATGGCCGTATTCATCTTATGCCAATCGGATGACTTAAACCGATACTCATCGGATGACTAAACCGATACTCATCGGATGACTTAAGTCATCCGATGAGTAAGTATCGCCTTAACCCCAGGCAATTCTTTACCTTCCATGTATTCTAATAGCGCTCCGCCGCCTGTAGAAACGTAGCTTACTTCATCTTCTAAACCAAATTTTGCGATGGCAGCGGCAGAGTCGCCCCCTCCTATCAGAGAGAAAGCACCATTTTTCGTAGCTTCAACTACTGCTTCAGCAATTGCTCTAGTACCCTGCTCAAAATTGGCCATTTCAAAAACACCCATTGGTCCGTTCCATAGTACTGTTTTTGATTTTTTTACGGTTTCACTAAATAAAGTGATGGTTTTTGGGCCAATATCCAGGCCCATCCAATCTGCCGGAATTTTACCCGTATCAACCTGATCTTTATTTGCATTATTGTCGAATTTATCAGCAATTATCGTATCAACGGGCAACAGAAGGTTTACCCCTTTTGCTTTTGCCTTATCGATTAACTGCAAGCAAAGCTCCATCCGATCTTCTTCCAAAAGGGATGTTCCAATTTCTCCACCCTGTGCTTTTGAAAAAGTATAGGCCATGCCACCTCCGATGATAAGGTTGTCTACTTTATCCAATAAGCTCTCGATCAGCAAGATTTTATCTGAAACCTTCGCGCCTCCCATAATGGCCGTAAAAGGTTTAACCGCGCCGTGGTTTACTTTTTCAGCATTTTTAAGTTCTTCGGCCATTAGATAACCAAAATATTTTGCATCAGGAAAAAATTGAGCAACGATAGTGGTCGAGGCATGTGCCCGATGGGCCGTACCGAACGCATCATTCACGTATATATCGCCCAGTTGGGCTAGTTTTTTCGCAAATTCAACATCTCCTTTTTCTTCTTCTGGATGAAAGCGTAGATTTTCTAGCAATAACACTTCCCCAGGCAAAAGATTTTTGGCTTGTTCGATCGCATCATTGCCTATGCAATCTTTCGCAAATTTCACGGTTAGCCCTATCATTTTAGAAAGGTCTTTTAAAATATGTTTCAACGAGTATTTCTCTTCTGGACCACCTTTTGGCCGCCCTAAATGCGACATTAAGATTACTGAACCACCGTCTTTTAATATTTTGTTGATTGTTGGCAAAGCCGCGGTCATTCTTTTGTCGTCGGTAATCTTAAAATCTTTGTCTAAGGGAACATTAAAATCAACTCTTACGAGTGCTTTTTTGGCTGAGAAATTACATTGGTCTATTGTGTTCATATGTTAGTATAAATTTAAAATCATTTCATAATGTGGTCCAACCCCAGCAATTTCAAACTCTTCGGAAACAAGTTCAAACCCTAATTTCTGATAAAACGTTAACGCTGATGTCCGGGCATTGCACCATAAATACAGTGCATTGGTTTTTTTTATATATTCAATGGCAAATGCAATTAATTTGCTTCCATACCCTTTCCCGGCATAATCGGCGTCGGTCGCCATTCCGCGAAGCTGATAGCCCAATTCACTTTTTTCTCTGTAATTTTTAGGAAAAAACGAGGCGATGGTTGCGATCTTATCATCAGTATAATAGGCTAAATGAAAAGCTCCGGGCACCTGATCTGTTGGGAAAATACATTCTCCAATGGGCAAGCCATTTCTCAAAATTTTACTTCTAAGCTCCAAAGTAAGCTCAAAGGGAATAAACTTAACCATGTGCTATTGCTATTTTTTCTACCAAGTCTACTAATCGGTTCGAATATCCAGATTCGTTGTCGTACCAACCCACCACTTTTACAAGATCGCCAACAATAGACGTAAGTAAAGAATCAAATATACAAGAATGGGTGTTGTTGATGATATCTACTGAAACGATGGGGTCATCTGTATATTCAACTACATTTATAAATTTCCCCTCAGCTGCTATTTTAAATGCGTTGTTAATCGCTTCAATGGTAGCTTGTTTTTTTAGGATGCAAGTAAAATCGGTTAAAGATCCATTCAAAACCGGGACCCTGATGCCCGCACCTCCCAGCTTGCCCTCTAAATGCGGGAAGATATGGGTGATGGCTTTTGCTGCCCCGGTACTGGTAGGGATGATGGATGATGACGCTGCTCTTGCTCTTCTCAGGTCATGGTGCGGCGAATCATGCAAATTTTGATCACCTGTCATGGAATGCACAGTGGTGATATAGCCCTCTTCAACTCCCCAATTATCATCAAGGATCTTAACCATTGGAGCAACATTGTTTGTGGTACACGATGCATTAGAGATAAGTGGCGATTTTAGGTCAACCGCATCATCATTTACCCCAATTACTACCATTGGAATTGAAGGATCACTAGCTGGAGCCGAAATTAGTACCTGTTTCGCTCCTGCCGATAGGTGTAATGCTGCATTAGTATCGGTAAATTTACCTGTTGATTCGATTACCAAATCAATTCCTAGTTCTGCCCATGGCAAATTTGCAGGATTTGCTTCAGCATAAATGTTAATCTTTTTGCCATCAATAATTAAAAAATCGCCGTCAAAAGAAACTGTACCTGCATAAACGCCATGTACCGAATCATATTTAAATAAATGGGCTAAGGTTGCAGGCGTAGTAAGGTCGTTAATGGCAACAACATTTAGCTTACGCTTTAAAGCAGTTCTCAGAAAAGTTCTTCCTATCCTACCAAAGCCATTGATTACTAATTTCATGGCACAAAACTACCTATATTCTTTTAAAGGAAATGTTATTTTTTGTCGTTTTTTGAAACTTAGGGTAGTTAAATGGGAGTAGTAATTAGATGTTCTTAATCGTTGGTCGCTTTAAACGTATCCCTAAAAAAAATATCAATTAAGCGATAATTAGGATTGGTTTTTCTTCCGATAGAGAAAGTGATAACGCCGTTCATCACCACACAAACCGCAATGAGCAATGAGATTAGTACAAAGTTACCCAAATGCTGAAGTCCAACAGCGAGAAAAATCATGGTAACAGTAAAACCACTTAACGAAATTACTATGGTATTAGGATTGAGGCCTATTCTTTGCAATCGGTGGTGGATGTGGTTTCTATCCCCCTTAAATGGTTGTTTTCTGTGAAGGATCCTGACAAAAAATATCCTTAGCGAATCAAAAATTGGCACCAGTAAGACCGCAACCGCAATGGAAGGTGCTGAATAGAAATTAGGCTTAGGCAAGGATCCAACTTTGTTAAGCTCAATAAACTTAATGGCTAAAATCACGCTAACGAGGCCTATTAGTAAAGATCCGGTATCGCCCATAAAAATTTTTGCGGGGAAAAAATTAAACATGAGAAACCCAGCAATAGCTCCAAACATGGCAAAAGCAATAAAAGCATAAGGATAGGCATTTGCTATGGCAAAAAATATCCCAAAGCTCAATGTGGCTAGTGCACCCAATGTACCGGCTAACCCATCAACCCCATCGATGAGGTTGAATGCGTTGTTAACGAATATTATTACAATTATTGAGAACAGACTGCCCCAAAATAAATTTACCTCCCAAATGTAAAATACACCGTATAAGCTCGATAACCTAAACTCGCCTGCAACCACCAAAATAAGGGCCACTACCAGTTGCAACAGGAACTTGGTGCTGGGATTTACGCCATATAAATCATCCTTGATACCAAGAGCAAAAAGAATAATAGAAGATGTAAGTAAAAAATTCGCTTGCTTATAATCAACCATTGCGGCAAACAATAGCGTTGTAATGGTAAAGCTGCAAAAGATGGCCACTCCGCCCAATCTTGATATATGAATACGGTGAGATTTTCGATATCCATCAGCTTTATCAAATAGCCGATGTTTAATGGCTGTAAATATAATAGAAGGAATACCAGCTATAGACAATAAAAATGCTAAGCCCACAATTGCGATGTAGTATATTAAGTGCCCTTGTAAAAAATCCCCCATAGATGTAAAGCCAAATGTAATATAATTATTACAAAATAATAAATAAAAGTTAGCCAAAAAACTGGGTTATTTTTCTGAGTTTTTTTAGCAGTACTGCCATAAATGCAAAAGGAATGCCATTATATTTTAGCGCATTATAATCATTTATGAAAGCCTTGTAACGTTGGTGATGGGATTCGTTACTCATTCCACCAATTCTCATATTAACGATCAGTTCATCCAAGTAAATTGCTTTAATGTTTGATTGATATAAAAGCCTCAGCATTAAGTGATAATCCGCCGCCGTTCCATAATCCAGTGCAAAGACCCCGTATTTTTGATAGACCTCTTTCTTTACATAAAATGTAGGATGGGCAGGCATCCAACCCCACTTTAGGCCTTGTCTGGTATGCGTTTTTCCAATCCATTTTCTGATGATGCGGGAAGGGTTTTCTGCATCCACATAATTGAGATTACCATAAACTGCATCAGGATCATACAACTCAAACGCCTCTACTATCTTTTCAATCACCTGTGGTGAAGCTAGCATATCATCAGCATTCAAGATCCCGATTACATCTCCAGTTGCTACCGCGATGCCTTTATTTAGTGCATCGTACATACCCTTATCCTTTTCCGATATAAAATAATGTATATGTTGCTTATAGGTATCGATAATCTCTAAAGTTCGATCAGTAGAGCCCCCATCAATTACTAGGTATTCGATGTTAGCATATGTTTGTGAAATGACAGATTCAATGCAATCTTTTAAATAGCGATCTGCGTTGTAAACTACCGTGATTAAGCTTAACTTCATGAAATAGATTATTGGGATGCCTCTTGATTAAATGGAACCCATCGCGTAAAGATAAATAATGTAAAGCTATTCTCATTAACCGCGGCGATAACCCATGGGTTTCTAACTTTTTTAGAAAAAAGCTGCAGGAAGAACCTTAAACTTGACTGATTACATTTCTTCTTAAAACATAGAAACCTAGTATACCAAGAGGTATTAGCATTAACCAAATATAATCATCAAGCGGTAGTGGCGCAGGGGGCACGATCGTACATTTAGAAGTCCTATTGTAAGTGTAGCCCACATAGTCGCCATTACTGATTACCGAGCCTCCTAAGGTTGTAGCAATTACACAAGAATTAAACTGGCTCGAAGTGATTTCGTTTTCAGCTGGGATAGGCACCTCATTTTGCCCATCGTAATAAGAGCTAGCCGGATAAATATTGATATAGCCACATTTATATCCTTGATTTTCACTACCATAATATATGGGAATGTAAGAGGTGTTACGGTAATATTTTGATGATGGATTTTCCGGACCGTAAGGGTACGCTGTTCCCAGGTATTCAGTATATACCTTATCCTCAATCCTACAGCCATTACCCGAGTCGGTTGCCAAGCATTGAGTAGAAATAAAAATTAAAAAAAGTATTAAATATTTCATTGAGCCCCCTTGGATATTCCTGTAAGTGTTCAATATTAACTCCAATATATGCAATTTAAGTTGAAACGATAACCTATTAACTTACAAACAACCCAGCCCAAATCCTGTTTGCACGGGATTCGCAATTATTCTGTTACTTTGATTTAGGAATTAAAAACGTATTTATTATTTCTAATAAAGAAAAAACCTATACCGCCCAAGGCAACTACAAGGTAGGGAATATAATCATCAATAGGGCAGGCCAAGCCGATATATCCTCCAGCTACTCCCCCATAGCTACTGCACTGGTTTTTTAAAGTAGTAGACCAAGTAGATCCAGTTACTGCCGGTGTACGCCAGCCGCAAGCGGTTGGGATGGTTGCACCTGTATTGTCATAAAGTACTCCACTCAAATAGCATCCCTGAGTTTGGGCATTTGCAATATAAAAAAATGGAACCAGCATTAACACTAGGAATAATCGCTTTAACATATAGTTAAAATACACAAAAATAAAGCCAATACTTATTATCCACAACTCTTTGTATAGCATACGATGGAGATAAGGGGCCTGAATGGATGGTAAGTCTTATTTTGAATAATTTAAAGTTGATTAGTTGAGGCGGCTAGATGTTGTTTCCTCAGATAAAACAATCCTATACTGGCTAGGATCCCTCCAAAAAAAGGAAGGTAATCATCAAGTGGGCATGCCGAGCCAATCCAAGATCCCGAAGTGCCGCCTCCACTGGTGCACATATTCTTCTGCGCCGTTGTCCAAGTACTTGCTCCTACAGCCGGGGTACGCCAACCACAAGCTGTTGGGACCAATGTTCCTCCCGTCGTGTAAACCCACAATTGGCCACTGATTAAGCATCCTTGCGTTTGGGCATTACCTGAATTTATTCCAAGAAAGAAAAAGAGTGTAGCGAGCAACCAGAAAGAGCGTTTTAGCATTTATTGTGCATTTATAACAAATTAACGTCCGTGATATAAAAACCTTGTGGGATAGATTCCAGTTAAGAATTAATTAAAATCAATTGAACTAAATTATCTTGAGGATTAAAATTTTTCATTTGACGAAACACTTCCTCTTGCAAGATCAATTTAAAATAAATAGACACTACATTAAACATAATGCAATCAAATTTACCAAAGCTACCTTATCACTGCTCAACACAAATTTCTGTGCATTGTCTTGTTCTTTTTAAATAACGGGGCTTAAAGTATAAGGCATTGGGACGTTTAGATTTGACCTATCAAACCCTATAGGCAAGCCTTTATTTTTCGGTTTTTCAAATTTAGCGTCCCGAACCACAATTCAAACCCGAACAAAAAATCACCACCCCTAGGCCATTGCTATTTAGCTCGATGTTGGCCTTTTCTATTTCGGTAAAATCTGTGTTTATAATTTTTTGAACTATTAATTAATTTTTAATTAAGGCCTTAAAAAAAAAGCAATTCTAGGGGTATGAAGGGGGAATTAATTCCCTACACTGTAGAAGCAATTGCCCAATTTATTAAATGAAAAATGTGGTTTTGTCACTTTGAAAAACTAAAATTAATGTACATCTTTAACTTTAAAATAATAATATCATTTTGAAGAAAATATTTAATCTTAGCATTCTATTTTTTGTCTTAGTTATTTCTCTTACCTCGTGTTCTGTAAGAAGAGAAAAAAGTCTGTTTAATTCGCCCTCCGATATCGTTACCGATACGATCAAACAAGTTTACGTGGTAAATGATAAGGGATTAAGTGATTTATATTACAGGATAAAAGTGGACGATCTGATTGCGGTCCGAAATCTTCAGGATTTTAATTTTAACGGAAAAGCAGCAACAACAAGCGCAAGCACCTCGTTGGGATCTGTAACTACCTATCAAGTTGATAAGGATGGAAACGTTACTTTACCCGCTATAGAAGGTAAGGTTAAGCTTTTAGGTTTAACGCGTAAAGAGGCCACTGCAAAAATCCAGCAACTTTATGAATCAAAGCAAATAAAGGATCCAATCATGGAGATCACCATTGTTAATACTAAGGTTACTCTCCTGGGAGAGTTTACCAATCAGGGTAATTATTTGCTAGAACGAGATAACACAACCTTGATTGATATTTTAGGAGAAGCAGGTGGGATTCCTAAAAGTGCAGATCCTAAAACATTAAAAATATTTAGAGGAGATAGAAGTGACCCAGAAATTATTTATGTAAACTTAAATGATTACAAAAGCTTGGCAAGCAAAAAATTAATCCTCCAAAACAACGACATCATTACCATTCAGCAAACTAAAAGCAATGCCTTGAGCGAAAAACTGCAAAGTTACAACAGCATCGTGCAGCCACTTCTCGTTCTGATTAATTTAGGCGTACTAATCTTCACATTTACAAGTAAATGAGTTCACAAGAAAATTCTTTTAACCCAAAAGCTATAAAGCAAGACATAGATTTCTATAAAATATTTAAGGTATTTTTTAGTAGGTGGTATTGGGTGGCATTTTGCATACTTGTTGCTTTAATAATTGGAAAAATTAATTTATTGTATACACCGCCAGTTTATCAAACTTCTGGCTCATTAAAGTTACAAGAAAGCAATCCCACTATAAGCACTGTTGGGCTCGCCGCTCAAAATTACAGCTATACCGATAAAATTCAGGCAGAAGGATTTGTAATTAAAAGCAACGATGTACTCTTAAATGCGATTTCAAATTTGGATTATAGAATCTCCTACTTCTTAAAAGGCAGGATCAGGACATCAGATATCTATCCTAACAAACCTTTTGCAATTGATATTATAGAACAGGATTCCGTTAAATTTGCAAGGAATACCTACAGTGTAGACTATATTAATGATAAAATCTTTGCGTTAAGGCAAACCGAGAATGGGCCCAAAAAAGAATACAAGTATATGGATACCATTTGGTTGGGGGATATGGCCTTTAGAATTAGAGGCAAAATTCCTCAACGTGGCGAGTATAGTTTTAAATTTAACTCAAAAGAGGATTTTATTGGACGCGCCAGCAATGTTGATATTGGTGAAGCTGCAAAGTTTACCAATATAATGAACCTAACTGCTAGAGATTCAAATCCCGTGTTTGCAGCTGATGTATTAAATGCCATCATGAAAGAATACGTGAAATATGATGTTATCGAAAAAAGAAAATCCGCCCAACAGACCATCGAGTTCATCGATAGGCAACTAGGATTAGTAAATAAAAAGGCAGACACGGCTGGAAACAATTTTGCAGACTATAAGGTAAAAAACAACATTATTGATTTAAACAGTAGTAACGCTGTTAATACGAGCAAGTTAAGCGATTTCGAAAAACAAAAAAATGATTTAACAATAGAACTGGTTGGAATAAACAAACTTGAGCAACAGATCCTTGATAATAGGAATAAAATTGATATAAATCTTAATTTGGAGGGCAATCTTTCAAATTTGCTAGGGAGCTTAATCTCCCAAGTTAATGCGCTGATAGCAGATCGAGAAAACCTGTTAAAGGAATATAAAACCACTTCTCTACCTGTGAAAGAGGTGGATAGGCAGATTAAAGAAGTTAAAACCTCCATTAGAAATAATATTAGCTCTATGAAAGATAGAGTTCAAAAAACGATGAAAGTAGTGGATGGTCAAATCGCCGCAGCCAACCAAGCGCTCAGCCAAATACCCGGAAAGACTAAGGATTATGTACGTTATGAGACAAAATTTGAGGTTAACAACAAAGTAATCACCTACCTTTCTGAGAAAAAATTAGAATCAGAAATGAATGCTGCCGCAATAGTACCCGGAGCAGCGATTGTAAATCTAGCCTACCCAAATTTCAATGAAATATCGCCACGACCGTATAGTGTTTATTCGTTTGCGGCCATGATGGGATTTGCATGTGGAATTGGATTAATTCTGCTTGTACGCTTTTTAAATCCTTACATTTATGATAAGGAAACGGTTGAATCACTAACCAATACTCCTATCATCGGCGTAATTCGAAAATTCCCTGAATTTATTGATAAGGATAGCAGACAAGCACTCTCATTAGCTAAACCAAAATCTGTTTTTGCTGAGTCTGTTCGTTCCGTAAGAACAAACCTGAGCTTTTTAGCCGCTAATAAAAAGAGCAAGACTATTTGTGTTACTTCAGAAATTTCCGGTGAGGGAAAATCTTTTGTTACGGTAAATTTGGCCGGTACATTAGCTCTCATTGATAAAAAAGTGATTTTAATTGCTGCAGATTTACGTAAATCCAAACTACATAAAGTTTTTGGTAGCGATAATAAAATAGGCTTAAGCAGTTTCTTAACTGGGCAAAAAACCCTTGAAGAAGTAATGATCCACGATAAGGTACACAATATAGATTTTATTCCTTCGGGCCCTGTACCTCCAAACCCTTCAGAGCTATTGCACACTGAAGCCATGAAAAAGCTCTTGGATCTGCTAGCGCCCCAATATGATTATGTATTGGTTGATACGGCTCCCGTTGGATTAGTATCGGATGCCATACCTTTAATCCGTCAATCTGATGTGAATTTATTTGTGATCAGGTCTGGCAAATCTCAATTTAGAGCCGCAGCCATCCCAGAAAGATTATCCAAAGAATATGGGCTAAGCAATTTGGCGATTGTACTTAACGCATTCGGCGATGATGCGCTCCACTCTAACTATTATACAACTGATTACTCAAGAGGAGGAGGCAATAGTACCTACTATTATTCTGATTATTCTGGTTATGCTGGCGCTGGATACTATGACAACGACCCTAAAAAATGGTGGGAATTTTGGAAGAAAAAGTAAGTTAGATGCAAAGTTTCGGATATAAATTTACTACCGCTCACAACGTTTAGGCAAGTTTGATTGAAAATGGTATAGCCTTTGTTTTAATGATGTGAAAAAGACCATCATAATCCCTGTAATGCATATCCATTCATTTGAAACGCCTGAAGTTTGGCAATTAAAAACAACCTGTAAGAAAAAAATCTACACTTTGGTTAAAAATTTCCCCATAGAAGGTCTATATCGTTTAACCACCAAAATAAAAAGATTTGCACGCATTAGTGGTGATGGCACCGAAACAGGTACAACGTTCTCAACAAACTTAATTTCCAAATGATCGATAACACCTATAGATGGTACCCACTTTATACCCGTTCTAGAGCAGAAAAGAAAGCACAATCTGAACTTACGAAAAAAGGAATAACCGCGTATCTTCCGTTAAGAAAGGTTTTAAAACAATGGAGCGACAGGAAAAAGATTGTAGAAGAGCCATTGTTAAAGTCTTATCTTTTTGTCTACATTTCTTCTAAAGAATATACCGAAGTTTTAATGACTGATGGAATTACCCGATTTATTTATTTCTCGGGCAAAATAGCTGCGATAGCCGATAAACAATTAGCAGATCTTAAACTTCTATTGGCAAATGCCGAAGATCTGGAAGTGATCGATCACGACATTTCTCCGGGAGAAAAAGTTTTAATTAAAGCCGGCCCATTTAAGGGAATTATAGCAGAATTAGTATCTTTAAAGAGCAAAAAAAGTATAGTTTTACGATTGCAGAACCTGGGCTATTCTATTCAAATAAATACTTCTATAGCTTATATTGAACCTATAAAGTAACTAACAAAGTATTAAGCAGTTACAAACTTTAATTGTGATTGAAAGGGCGAAGCTGTAGGCTGCCCAGAACGTATGTTGAATCCTAAACACCTTAAATCCACTCTATTATGTGCCGAATAGCGGGTATTATATCTAAAACACAAAATCCTGAAAAGATAAAAGACCAGGTGATTTTGATGTGCGATAGTATGGTGCATGGTGGACCCGATGATTTTGGGTGGCATATTGACGAAAATACGAACCTTTGCTTAGGGAACAGAAGATTATCTATTCTAGATCTGAGTGCTGCCGGTCATCAGCCCATGTTTAGTGATGAAAAAGATATTATTATCACTTATAATGGCGAAATCTATAATTTTTTAATCCTTAAGAAACAACTCATTAATGCAGGGATGCATTTCCATACAGGAACAGACACCGAAGTAATCATTAAATCTTACCAATACTGGGGCGAAGAGGCTTTTGAAAAATTCAATGGTATTTTTGCATTTTGTTTATTTGACAAGTCTAAAAACTGTTTCTATCTGGTTAGGGATCAGAGCGGCATCAAACCTTTGTATTACAGTAGACAGGGAGACCACTTTATATTTGCATCAGAAGTGAAAGCTTTTGATTTTTCTGGACTTACTCAATCTGAGAATGAGGATTGGAAAATTTATTACCTCGCTTTTGGCCATATTCCTGAACCCTTCACCACACTTAAAAATGTGTTTAGCTTACCAAAAGGGAGCTTTTTAAAATATCAGATCAACGACGGCTCTTACAAAATAGATGCTTATTTTGAGTTTAGCTCGGCAATTCAGATTGTTGAAGAAGACGAAGCCATTATCCGGATCCGTGAAGAGCTAACAAAAGCAATTAAGTTCCAGTTAATCTCCGATACGAGTATTGGTGTTCTTTTTAGCGGCGGACTGGATTCAAGTATCATCACCCTGTTAGCTGATACCTATGCAAAGGGCAATCTAACCTCGATATCAGCAAATTTTAACGAAATAGACTTTTCGGAAAGTGCACATCGAAAAATTATTTCTGAACGTGTAGAAGCCAGCCATCAAGAGCATATGATCACCTACCGGGATTTTGTGTATAATTTTGATGCCATCATGAAAAACATGGACCAACCCACTAATGATGGCATAAATACCTGGTTCATTTGTAAATGCGCTAAAGAAAATGGCATTAAATCAGTACTTTCGGGCTTGGGTGCCGATGAGCTTTTTGGCGGCTATCCCTCTTTTGATCGCATAAGAAAAATACAAAATCTTGGAAATGTAAGCAAAGAGCTGATTAAAGCGGCCCGCTTTTTAAAGGATACACGTTTACGGCGATTGTACTACCTCAGTTTCCAATCGCCTGTTGGCGAATATTTATGTTTAAGGGGGTTATATACGCCTGATACCATTGCTAAATTATTAGATATCGATATTAAAACCGTGATTGATTGCTTGCAAAACATACCTTTAGATAATAGCATAAAATATCTAAACGATGAAGAAAGAGCAAGCTGGTTCGAAATCAACATATACATGCAAAATCAACTATTAAAAGATACTGATTTCATGAGCATGAGCCATGGTGTGGAGGTGAGGGTGCCGTTTTTAGACATCAATTTTATTAATTTGGTTACCTCTATCCACCCGTCTATTAAGTTTGGTTTGCATCAGAAAAAACGCTTACTGATTGAAGCGTATAGAAAAGAATTGCCGGAAGAGACCTGGAACCGTTCTAAAATGGGATTTACGTTTCCTTTCCAAGAATGGATGATTAAATGTAAAGAAATATCTTCTCCAGATAATTATCAAAATAAAAAAGCAAAAAAATTAATCGAAGCCTTTAACAATAATAATCAGCATTGGTCATCGGCCTTTGCCCTCTATAAGATATTTCATGGCTCGTAAAGTATTGTTTTTAACCTTAAAGGTCTTCGGTTTTACCGGAGGGATAGAAAAAGTTTGCCGTACCATTTGCAGAAGCTTGTACGATCTAAGCGAAGAAGATATCGTAGAACCTTTGGTTTATAGCATGTACGACAAAAACCATGATAGGGATTCGCGTTATTTAAAAAAACAGCAATATCAAGGCTTTAACGAAAACAGAAAAATTTTTGTGCTCAAAGCATTTCTAAGAGGCGTACAGTCGGATACTGTAATCCTAAGTCATGTTAACCTGCTCTCTATTGGTTATTTTATTAAAAGATTTAGTCCAAAAACAAAGGTTTATCTTATCGCCCATGGTATAGAAATTTGGCGAAAATTTCCGGAGACTAAATTAAAGGCACTCAAAAGATTGAATAAAATTATTTCTGTAAGCCATTTTACGGCCGAAAAAATTAAATCCATACATGGAATAGATCCTTCTAAGATCGAAGTGCTAAATAATTGTCTGGATCCTTTCTACTATTTTCCAGAACATTTTAATAAACCCATAAATCTGTTAAAAAGATACGGACTAACGGAAGATAATGTTGTGCTGATCTCCTTATCACGGTTGTCATCATCAGAGAAATATAAAGGTTATGATAACACAATTGCCATTTTACCCCGTCTTGTAGAAAAACATCCTAACCTGATGTATCTTTTAGCGGGTAAATATGATGAGGAGGAAAAGATTAGGATTGATAAACTGATTTCAAAACACCAAATTTCAAAAAATATTAAAGTATTGGGCTTTGTAGATGAGGCAGAGGTTAGTGATCATTTTCTTCTATCGAATATATTTGTGCTTCCGAGTAAAAAAGAGGGGTTTGGCATTGTATTTATCGAAGCAATGGCTAGTGGACTCAGCGTAATTGCTGGCAATAAAGATGGAAGCGTTGATGCCTTGGATAATGGAAGATTGGGCAAATTGGTTGATCCCGATGATCTCTATCAAATAGAATCAACGTTAAGTAAACTATTAGAAGCGCCCGCGACCCACGAACAACGCGTTGAGCTGCAAGAAAAGGTTTATAAGGCTTTTAATTATGAAACCTATAAACATAGAATAAAGAATCTAATTTTAAACGGAACTACTTTGTAACCTACGAAATGAATAAAGAGCTCAGCACATGGGAAATTGCACCAACAAATAGCCTTTTTAAACTAAAGTTAAAAGATGTTTGGGAATATAGGGATCTATTAAGCCTCTTGGTAAGAAGAGATTTTGTGTCTTTTTACAAACAGACTATTTTAGGGCCACTCTGGTTTTTTATCCAGCCCTTATTCACCACCCTTACCTTTACTTTTATATTTGGTAATTTGGCCGGAATTTCTACGGATGGACTGCCAAAACCACTGTTCTACATGGCTGGGATCACTGCATGGAATTATTTTGCGGATTGCTTAACCAAAACGTCGAGCGTGTTTAAAGACAATGCGGCAATTTTCGGTAAGGTTTATTTCCCTAGATTGATCATGCCATTAAGCGTAGTGGTAAGTAATTTAGTACGGTTTGGAATCCAAATGTTATTATTCGTAGCATTTATGGTGTACTATTATTTAACTGGTGCACACTTTCACATCTCCTGGGCTATCCTGCTTTTCCCCTATCTCCTATTGATAATGGCCTTATTAGGCTTGGGTGCCGGAATGATTATATCTGCAATGACAACAAAATATCGTGATCTTGCTTTTTTGATCGGTTTTGGTGTACAATTATTAATGTACGCTACCACAGTAATTTATCCCTTATCAGAAGCAATAAAAAAGTATCCCGCATACAGCTGGATTATTGAATTTAACCCAATGACTCCCATCATAGAAACATTTAGATATGGTTTTTTAGGAGAAGGAGCCTTTACTTGGGCCAGTCTTATCTATGCTTCAGTGGTAACGCTTGTTTTGCTACTTATTGGAATAGTGGTTTTTAATAAGGTTGAGAAAAATTTTGTAGATACCGTTTAGTTATGATTAAAAGAGTGTTAAATTTTCTTGCTACGGCCAAATTTAAAGGATACAAGAAAATTAATGGATGGTTGTCGCAAAACGAAGCAATAGGCTTATATAAAATAGCAACTCTATTGCCCAAAAAAGCTATTGTGGTAGAAATTGGAAGCTGGCAGGGAAAAAGTACCTATTGCATTCTAAGCGGCCTAAAATCTGGAAGGCTATATGCCATCGACCCCTTCAACGCCTCTGGAGGAGATGATCTACAAAGTGAAAATGAATATCTGGAAAAAGCAAAAGACATCGATCTGCTGCAAATCTTCAAAAACAATTTGAATAAGTACCTTAAAAATGGAAGTGTTGAAATAAGGAAGGGGTACTCAAATCAATTTCACAACGAATTCCAACATATAGATTTTTTATTTATTGATGGTGATCATTCTATTAAAGGAGGTACAGAAGACTATAATTTATATGCGCACAAAATAGTGAAAGGTGGATTTATTGCTTTTCACGATTACTATGAAGACAGGTCGGACCTCGGTTCTACCTATGTGATTGATCAGATTATCCTAAAAGAAAACCTATTTACTTTTTTCGGAAGGCACGATTCTCTTTGGATAGCTAAAAAAAATTAGATTTTTTGATATGAGTAACCCAGTTATTATTGCTGAAAATATTTCCAAAGTGTACCAACTTGGACAGATTGGAACGGGCACCCTAACCAGGGATCTACAACGTTGGTATGCCCGAATGCGCGGTAAGGACGATCCTTTTTTAAGAATTGGGGAAACAAATGATCAAAATACAAAAAGTGAAAGCGATGTAGTATGGAGTTTAAAGGATATCAATTTTGAGATAGAGGAAGGTGATGCCGTGGGGATCATCGGCAGAAATGGCGCTGGAAAAAGTACCCTTCTAAAAATTCTAAGTAAGATTACTTCGCCAACCACTGGTAAAATTAGTGGAAGGGGCCGCATAGCCAGTTTATTAGAAGTTGGCACAGGTTTTCATCCCGAACTTAGCGGTAGAGAAAATATTTACCTGAACGGAGCAATTTTGGGAATGAGGAAAAAAGAAATAGCACGGAAAATGGACGAGATTGTTGATTTTGCGGGAATTGAACGTTATTTAGATACACCCGTAAAACGCTATAGCTCTGGAATGTACGTACGCTTGGCATTTGCCGTTGCAGCACATTTAGAAAGCGAAATCTTAATTGTTGATGAAGTTTTAGCCGTTGGGGATGCCGAATTTCAGAAAAAATGCCTTGGGAAAATGGGCGATGTTAGCAAGGGAGAGGGACGAACAGTACTTTTTGTAAGCCATAACATGGGTGCGGTAACAGAACTCTGCAAGTCTGGAATTGTTCTCGAAAATGGTGTAACCACCTTTATCGGGAAGGCACAAAAAGCGGTAGATTACTATTTAAAAAATCAAAGCCAATATCTGTTAAAGGTATACTCCACATCAGATCTTAACTCCAATCCGAAGTTTTCATATATCGAAATACAATTAATGGGCGATCAGCCATCCCATACGCTACAGGTAAAATTTAAGGTAAATAGAAGCATATATTCTACTTCAGCTTTTGCTGTATTTGGCATAAAAAATAGTGCTAGTGTTACCATCATGGAAGCTATTCCATCATTAGATAATTATATTAATTTCGATAATGAAGAAAAAATATATACCTGTTTAATACACTTGGATAACTTTATTCCGGATGAATACAGTGTATATGCCTGGATGGGTGCCAGTGAAGCAGAAACCTATGATTGGGTTGATGACAAGCTGGGTTTCGAAATTCATGATTCTCCAACCCCAAAACGGACCTTTCCATTCTCTACCAAAACAGGTTCTCAGATTGCTAATTCATATTTAATACGATGATAGAAGAAATTAGACATAATGCTAGGCTTTTATCTGTTATAATAAGAGCAAACTACCATAAAGAAGGGATTTCATTTTTTACGCCGAATGATTTTTCACAGCAATTAGGCTACATGAACAGACCTAGTGGTTATGTGATTGAGCCTCATGTACATAATTTGATCGAGAGAAAAGTTTCACTTACCCAAGAGGTGCTATACATCAAATCAGGAAAGGTAAGAGTAGATTTTTACAATGATGAGCAGGATTATTTAGAAAGCAGAACGCTTGAGAAAGGAGATGTAATTCTCTTAGCCGCCGGTGGGCATGGTTTTGAAATATTGGAAGATGCAGAGATGATAGAAATTAAACAAGGCCCCTATTGCGGGGACGAAGATAAAGTAAGATTTAATCCTACATCAAAATGAAAGATAATTTTAAACTGTATAGCGAATATTACGACCTGCTCTATCAGGACAAAGATTATCATGGGGAAGCAAAGTATGTGATCGATCTAATTAACCACTACCGACCGGGAAGTAAATCTATTCTTGAATTAGGTTCCGGCACTGGTAAACATGCCAAACTATTTTCTGCTCAGGGCTTTACGGTACTAGGACTAGAAAAAAGTGAGGAAATGGTTAACATAGCGAATTCCGAACACGCTAAAAATGTTGAATTTCGAATTGCAGACATTGCCGATTTTAAACTTGAAGAAGGATTTGATGTGGCCTTATCCCTATTTCATGTAATTAGTTACCTTACCGACAATGATAGCCTAATCAACTGCTTCAATAATGTAAGTGATAGTTTAAATGAAAAGGGACTTTTCATCTTTGATGTTTGGCATAGCGCCGCCGTTAATGATCAGGTGCCCGAAAAAAGAAATAAAACTTTTAATAACGAGTTAATTGAGGTTAATCGACAAGCAACTCCTACTATTTTTCATGAACTAAACACAGTTGATGTGGATTATACCATCCATATTAAAAACTTAGAAGATCAGACCACCAGTACCTTCCACGAAAAACATTCGATGAGACACTTTAGTAAACCAGAAATAGAACTGTTGGCTTACGCAACAGGCTTTAGCCTATTGGCTTACGAAGCGTATTTGACTAAAGACAAACCATCAACAGATACCTGGGGTGTTTGCTATATCCTTCAAAAAAAATAAATGGGAACCAATAAAATTGCAATTCCGGTAAATACCCCGCTGTTAAACGGAAATGAGCTTAAATACGTAACAGAGTGTATAGAAACTGGATGGATTTCTAGTGAAGGGCCCTTTATTACCAAGTTTGAAGAAAAATTTGCAAGCTATATTGGCCGCGAATATGGTGTGGCGGTTAGCAATGGTTCGGCGGCTTTAGATGTAGCCATTAAAGCCTTGCATATAGGAGAAGGAGATGAAGTTATCATGCCTACTTTTACTATTATCTCTCCTGCGCAGTCTGTAGTAACAGCTGGAGGGATACCCGTTTTAGTTGATAGTGATCCATTAACCTGGAACATGGATGTTAGCCAGATCGAAGAAAAAATAACTTCAAAAACAAAAGCGATATTGGTTGTCCACATTTATGGATTACCTGTTGATATGGATCCCATCCTAGCATTGGCCAAAAAATATAAGCTCAAAATTATAGAAGATGCTGCAGAAGTGCATGGACAAACCTACAATGGTAAGATGTGCGGGAGCTTTGGGGATATCAGCATTTTTAGCTTTTATCCCAATAAGCACATTACTACCGGAGAAGGCGGAATGATCTTAACGAATGATAAGGTTATAGCCGATCGGTGCAAATATTTAAGAAACCTGTGTTTCGAACCCAAAGGACCCCGATTTGTGCATCATGAACTAGGTTGGAATTACCGCATGACCAATCTTCAGGCTGCTTTAGGTGTGGCGCAATTAGAACAAATTGAAGGATTTATAAAAATCAAAAGAGAACATGGTTTAATGTATCAACATCAACTTTCTGCGCTAAAAGAAAGTGGCTATGTTCTCCCATTGGCAAAAACAGATTTTGCTGATAATATATACTGGGTATTTGGTTTAGTAGCACCATCCGAAAAGAAAAAAGACACGGTAACGGCCCATTTAACAGAAAACCAAATAGGCACACGCCCATTTTTCTGGTGCATACATGAACAGCCAGTTTTTCAAAAAATGGGATTATTTAAAAATGAAAGCTATCCCGTAGGAGAAAAATTAGCTAGAAATGGCTTCTATGTACCAAGTGGATTAGGTTTATCTGAAGACGCGATTAAAATTGTTAGTGAAATAGTATTAACAATATCGAATAAATGATTGGCCTGATAACCTACAATAAGGATACTTATTCGAACCCCACCCTATATGAACTTTTATTTCGCTTAAATTTATTAGGTAAAAAGGTTACCATTTTTTCTCCTTATCAAACCTATCATATCCCCAAACATTTCGATAATACAGGGCAATTCGTCATTAATCATTCGTTTATAAAACCCAAAAGGCCTATAAGACGCATAGCCTATTTGATTTCTTTTATCAAAACGGTGCTCTTTTTTAAACAAAATGGGATTAAAAATTTACTAGCAATAGACCCGGTCGGCTTACTTTGGGCTGGGAGATTGAAGAGAGTACTTAGATCAATAAATATTCATTATTGCTCATTTGAAATATTTTTTGAGGATGAATTTGGATCAGATATATTTTTAAAGGTAATCCGAGAAGATGAGATTAAAACTATCAATCAAGTTAAAAGCCTATTGATCCAAGACGAATATCGGAAGGCATTATTGATAGCCGAACTCCGCATTAAATCAGAAAAAATTAACTGGTTCTTAATTCCAGTAGCCCCTATCCCGCATAGGTCAATCCCCGAAAAAGTTGATTACAGAAAAGAATTGGGTTTATCCGAAACTGCTGTTGTGTATTTATATTCAGGCACCATTCAGGCTTGGTCCGGAGTATCAGATGTAATTGATGCCATTAAACAAGGTTTACCTGAAAATACATTTATACTGGTCCACAATCGTTACGGATTTGATGAGAATGATGTGCATCACAGCGAATTGATCCGCCTTCAACAAGAGGGATTTCCTGTTATACTTCACGGTAAGCATTTCGACATTGAAGAAGAATTACACTCGTTTGTTGAATGTTTCGACTATGGGATTGTTATTTATCGACCTGATCAAATTGGTGTAACAGGCAAAAATATTGTGGCCATTGGTTTGGCATCTGGAAAATTCTCATCTTATATGATGGCAGGGCTTCCTTCGCTACTTATTGCGTGCACAACATACGAAGAAATCTTAAAACGTTACCCCGTTGGAGAGCTGATTACAGACGTAAAGACATTACATTATCATATCATTAACAATACATTGGCAACTATTCCAAAAGATAATTGTAAAAAATTTTACAAGGAGGTCCTCTATCCAGAAGATACCATTAATGCATACGTAAATTTGATAACGAGCTCGTAATTTGATAGGGATTATCTTAAATGGTAGGTTAGGTAACCAATTGTTTCAATATGCATTTGCCTATACCGCTGCTAAAAAATTGAAAACAGGTTTTTATGTCGACAAAAGCATAGAACAGTTCTTACTTCCCAAATATTTTAACTTGCCCGATTCAAGGCTGCAATATTTAGATCAGCTTTTTACCATTAAGGGTTATAAAAATTTCTTCTCCTACTACGCAAGGCGAAGGTTCTACAAGTTAATCAGACAGATTTATAACCCGATGCATGTAAGATTTCATAATGAGCTTTATCCTGAAGATGAGTTAAAAAAAATTGGAGATAATGTGTTATTTGAAGGCTATTTCCAGTCAGAAAAATATTTTGAAGATGAAAAAGACTCCATCAAAAGAATTTTCAAAATCAAAGAAAACTACGTCGGCGATTACCTCACAATAAGAAGCCAACTTCCAAAAGACAAAAAGATAGCAGCTGTTCACGTAAGGAAAGGCGACTACAAAAATTTATCCTTTTACTTGCCGATGGCTTATTATCACGAAGCTATTAAAGCTATAGATCAGCAAGATTATCATTTTTTCTTTCTTTCTGACGAGCCTAAAGAAATAGAAAACGATTTTAATTATATCCTTAATAAAACCATTTCAAGTTATTCGGAAATTATAGATTTTCAATTTCTAATGAATGCCGATGTCTGTATCTTGTCCAATAGTAGTTTTTCGTGGTGGGCGGCCTACTTGAATGTTAAAAATCCACTTACCTACGTCCCCAAAAATTGGATGAATATTAATAATGAGGAATATCCCAAAGACGTAATCCCCAAAGAATGGAAGCAGTTAACCTATGAGATCTAATCCATGTTAGAGACACCTGTTCTTTTTCTAATTTTCAATCGGGCATCAACCAGTGCTATAGTATTTGAACAGATTAGAATTGCTAAACCTAAGCAACTTTTTATTGCTGCAGACGGACCGCGACCTGGAAATGAAAAGGACATCATAAAATGTGAAGAAACCAGAAATACCATACTAAACGCTATAGATTGGGATTGCGAGGTAAAAACCTTGTTTAGAAAAGATAACCTCGGCTGTGGTAGAGCGGTGAGCGGTTCAATAACATGGTTTTTTGAACAGGTAGAGCAGGGAATTATTCTCGAAGATGATTGTTTGCCAAGTCAGGACTTTTTTAAGTTTTGTGAGCTAATGCTCAATACACATAAGGATAATTTGAATGTTTATCACGTTTCGGGCTGTAATCAAAATGATAAAATATACGGAAATTCCCTCTATTATTTTTCAAAATACGCCAATATTTGGGGCTGGGCCACATGGAAAAGAGCTTGGCAAAACTACCGTTATCAAGTTGATCAAATTTTTGAAGACCCCATTGACCTAAAGCGTACTTTTAAAGACCCTTTCGAGAGGAAGTTTTGGCTCTCCGTTTATAACGTTCTCATAAATTACGGCTTAGATACCTGGGATTATCAATGGATTTTAAGCATCATCAGAGTTAAGGGACTATGTGTGAATACCAATTATAATTTGATCAGCAATATTGGCTTTAATGATGAAGCAACGCATACTACCTATGATGGACCACAAGCAAATAGGGAAATTAAAACTATACCTTGGAGCACCAATTTCGGTAAAGTAGAACAGAAGATTATAGAAGCGGCAGATATCGATTTGATGCGCAATATCCATGGTATAAAAAATCGGGGATATTTAGATCTTGTATTGCGAAAGTTTGTAAACCTGTTACATAAAATGAAATTGATTAAAAAATCACCTGCTTATTTTAAAAATAAATAAAATAAATGCCTAAAATGAAAATAGGAATTCCAATTGATGACTTGGACCCCCATGCAGGAGGAGGATATTCCTATACCCATCAATTGATTAATTCTATTGATGATTTTGAATTTGATGATCAATTAGAAATCATATTCATCGACATGTCTGGGAAATCTAGCCTAAATACAAAGAAAAAACTGCTGTCGTTCCATCCTTATAAAAACCCAACTATAACCGACCTATTTAGAAAGGTTTACATGTTGGGACTTCAAAAAATTAACGTGGGATGGTCAAATAGATGGCTGGAAGCGAAAGAAGTTCATCACTCAAAACGTAGAGATGTACTAATTACCCAAGAGCTAAAACTCAATCAAATTGATCTTCTTTTTTATTTGAGACCAGGCGGAAATGATTTTGATTATCCCTTTATAACCACCCATTGGGATATTGGGCATTATTCTACTTACATGTTTCCCGAGTTCGTTGAGGCATTCGAAAGCAGAAAACATTTTTATGAAACTGTTCTGCCAAAAGCACTAGCTGTAATTACCGAAACTGAAATGGGCAAAAAAGAGCTAATGCAGTATACCAAGTTAAATTCGGATAGAATAAAAGTAATGCCTCTCTTTCCTGGCAAGATTATTAATGAAAACGCTACTCTTACAGAACAAGTATCAATCTTGGAGAAATATGCACTCGAAAAAAACAAATTTCTATTGTACCCTGCCCAATTTTGGGCTCATAAAAACCACATGCTCCTATTAGAAGCATTTGATGAAGTAGGTAAAACACATCCTCTTTTAAAATTGGTTTTTACGGGTGCTGATAGGGGAAACTTAGCTTATATTCAAAATCAAATTTCAGCCAAAAATTTAGAGGAGAAAGTACATATTCTTGGTTTTATCCCAAATACTGAACTTTTCTCCTTGTACAAAAATGCCGCTGCACTAGTAATGCCTACATTTTTGGGACCATCAAATATGCCTCCTTTAGAAGCCGCCTATCTAGGTTGTCCAGTGCTTTTGAGCGATTTAGAAGGACACAGGGAATTAATGGGCGATTATGCTACCTATTTCAATCCTGTAAAGGTTGGCGAACTTACTACGGCCATCCTAACACAGTTATCAGTACCCAGAACAGAAAAAAACTTTGAGAATAGTGGACATTTTAGCACGGGTAATGCGATGAAAAACTTGCAAAAAGCACTTTTGAGTATTTCACACGTAAGAAAGACATGGAATTAACAATGATAAACCCAACGCTTAAGTTTGGCAGATAAGAAATTGAAAATTTGGTTGGTTGGGAGTATAACCCCAGTTAACGATGTGGCCGGCCCGTTGATTATTTATAGGCATTTCAAGTATTTTGAGGCCAATGGTCATACACTCAAAGTAATTACCCACCAAAAAGCAGGTTACCAAGCAGGTGAAGCATGGGAGACCATAAAACTTAAGCATACTTTTATCATTAGACTGATACGAAGAATTTTTTTTAGAAAATACTTGCATTGGATCGGTGAACTTATGATTTCTCGCCTTTTTTATTTCAAGGCAAAAAAAGAATTCGAAGGAAGCTTACCCGATATTCTTCTTACCACCTGGAGCGATTATCTGTTGCCATGTGCATATCGCATTGCAAAGAAAAACAAGATCCCTTTGGTTATATTCTGTCATGATGATATGGAAAACCAAATACGATCTGATTCTATCAACAATTTCCTTAAAAGAAAAAGCCTCAAAAAGATCTATCAGTTTGCCAACGTTAGATTATGCGTTGCCGAAGGAATGAATGAAGAATTCTTTAAAAGATACGATGCAATGGGAACTGTTCTTTATCCCATTGGTGGCGAGGTTAAATCATCCGATCTTAAACCTAGTGTGGATAAAAACCAGTTAACATTTGGTTATTTTGGTTCGATCAGCAATGGATATCTCCCTTTGCTTTTTTTTGCAAATTGTTTAGCAGAGGGACATCACGAATTACATATCAGCAGTACCGGTTTCCCACTAGAAGGGCCATATGTTAACACTGTTCAGATTAAAAACCTGGGCTTTTTTAAAAACCGTACTGATCTATTAAGCTATATAAAAAACCATATTGATGTTTGTGTTGTTGCCCAATCCTTTGATTTTAAAGATGAAATATTTCTTAAGACCAACTTCCCATCAAAATTAATAGACATGATGGGATTTAATTTGCCAATCCTAATTATCTCCCCTCCATACAGTAGTTCGGCAAGAATAGCGCTTGAAAATCCTGACACATTCGTATACATTAATTCTCTAGATGTAAATCTTATAAAGGCAAAAATTCTAGCGCTTCAAAATTCGACTACCCGCGAGGACTATGCAGAAAAAATAAAAATTTTATATCAAAAGAAATTTTCACCAGCTATTATACATCATCAATTGGAAACCATCTTACAAAACATCAGTATTCATGATTAAATGTAACCTCTGCAATAGTACAAACAACAGTAAATATCTGCAATTAGCCAGTAATCATGCGATTTATAATTGTAACAGTTGTTTAAATGGTTTTACCCAACCAGCCCCGAGTTACATTGAGTATACAGAAGAGGATTTTCATGAACAATTTGATTTCAAAAACATTGATGACCTACCTGCCCAATGGAAAGATGGCTTATACAAACAGTATGATCTGATCAAAAGGTATATCCCGGCAAATGGCAATATTTTAGAATTGGGGTGTGGACAAGGTTTATTTCTTTCGTTTTTAAAAGAAAAAGGGTATCAGACTTATGCCGTTGAACCTAGTCTCAGCGCATCCGCTATTGCGCAAAAAAAAGGATTGAACGTTAAAACAGGTTACTACCCTGAACAGCATTTTGAGGGGGTTAATTTTGATCTCATTATTATGGCACAGGTTTTAGAACATGTAGAAAAACCATTAACATTGCTTAAAGAAATTGCCGAACGAAATAAGGGAAAGTATCTCTTGTTAGTCCAAACAAATTTTAAAGGTATTGTTCCTCTTAAGTTAAAAACCATATGGTATGGATGGGTGCCCGATCAACATTATTGGCATTTTACTGCTAGTGGATTAAAAAATGTAGTTAAACAACTTGGCCTCAAGGTAGAAAAAATAGAGTACAGCACTTTAGAACATAATAATTACTGGCTTTCTAGGCTTTCATCATACATCCCTTTTGCGGGAGATCAAATGCATGTGTTAATTAAACTCTAATGGAAAGAAAAATAATTTGCCTTACCCCTGTAAAAAACGAAGCCTGGATCCTCCATACTTTTTTGAGTGCAGCAAGCTTATGGGCAGATCACATTATTGTCTCTGATCAAGGTTCAACGGATAACTCTAAAGAAATTGCTAAATCTTTTGATAAGGTAATACTGATAGAAAATAGCGGAACAAGTTACAATGAATCTGAGCGACAAAAACAGCTGATTGATGAAGCGAGAAAAATTCCAGGCGAAAACAATGTGTTTATGGCCCTGGATGCAGACGAAATATTGGTTAATTATCAAGAAAATCCTGAATGGGAACAGCTTAAAAATGAAAGTCCAGGCACTACAATTTGGCTACCTTGGTTAAACGTTTTACCGGGGTGCGAAACCTATTATGGTGCAAATGGAGGCGAAATGCTCTTTGGATACATCAATGACGGCAGGCCACATAAAGGAAATACCATTCATAGTCCAAGGGTTCCCTCAGATTTAACCGAAAATAGGGTCAAGTATAAAGAACTTAAAATACTCCACTTTCAATATGCTTTAAAGGAAAGATTATTAAGCAAACACAGATGGTACGAATGCTTCGAAAAAATAAAATTCCCCGATAGGAATAATATCGACATATATCGCCAGTACCACCATATTGATTTACCGATAAAGGACATCAGGAAAATTGAACCGGCTTGGTTAACAGATCTAACTACTCATCATATTTCGTTAAATGATATCAAAGACAATGGCGAGTATTGGTGGGATAAAGAAGTGTGTTTGTGGTTTGATAAATACGGAGTAAACTATTTTAGAAAACAGGCCATCTGGTATGTAGATTGGAAAAAGATTTATCAGCAACTTATTAGTGATAATAGTACACACATTTATGACCCCAGATCTAAATTTGACAAACTTGTTCATCAATGGCTTGCCACATCTCAGACCAATCGCTTTGGTTTCAAAAATAAAGTGATCAATAAATTATTAAGAAAGATAAATTGGTGATGAAGATTGTTTATTTAACAAACGGTAATCCTAATGATGTGCACAATTGGTCGGGCTTAACCCATTACATTTCAAAATCCCTGGTTAACGCAGGCAATGAAGTTGTTTATGTACATTCTTTTAATAATAAGCCTAGTTTCTTATTAAGGTTGATGCAGAAAATTGTCCCTAAGTTAACTGGTAAATTCCTGCAGCCGCATCGCTATCCATCTTACTATAACCAATATAAACCTCAAATTGAGGAGCAATTAAAAAAACATGATCATATAGATTTTATCTTCAGTAATTCTTCAGAGTTAATCGCTGTTGCCCCCTCATCAATTCCAAAAGCCTTCTGGGTGGATGCTTCATTTAACGCCATGCTGGGGTACTATCCCGAATTTTCTATTTTACACCCAGATACAATTAAAAAGGCTAATCAGTTAGAGCAAAAAGCGTATGATGCAGCAGAAGCTATATTCTTTGCTTCTAACTGGGCTGCAGAAACGGCAAAATCATTTTATAACATAGCCGAAAATAAAGTACATGTTGTTCCTTTTGGAGCCAATATGACCGAAGAATTAGCACAATCAGAAGTAGAAGAAATTATCGCCTCTAAATCTTTTGAAACCTGTAACCTGCTTTTTTCTGGGGTCGACTGGGAGCGTAAAGGAGGTTTAGTAGCCCTTAAAGTTGCTGAAGGACTGAACGAAAGTGGAATTAATTGTATACTCCATATCGTGGGCTGTACCCCTTTCTTAAATGGCGAAGAGCCAGCTTTCGTTAATCAGGTTGGATTTCTTTCCAAAAAAAATCCGGCCCATAAAAAGCAATATGAATCACTATTTAAACTTGCCCATTTTTTGATCGTTCCTTCAAAAGCCGAATGTTACGGCTTGGTATATTGCGAAGCCAATGCCTATGGATTACCAGCAATCGCTACCAAAACAGGTGGAATACCCACTATTATCGAAGATAATGTGAACGGAAAAACATTCGAATTAACGGCTTCGGCTAGCGAGTACATAACTTTTATTAAAACTTATTTTACCGATGTTGAAGCTTATCGTAAGCTTGCCAATAATTCATATATTAGTTATAAAAAAAACTTGAACTGGGATGTTGCGGGCAAAAAAGTCACTCAACTATTATCAAATCATCTAAAAGCAAAGATTGGAAACGCGTAAAAAATTATTGTTTATACATGATAGCCTACCAGCAGAAGGCATTTCTGGAATGATTGTTTTTTTAAGGCATTTTACTAGGCTAAAGGATTGGGAAATCCATATGCTAGTTCCAGAAAATGCTTATCGAGCTAATATTGTATCCAACTATCCCGAAAATTTTATTGTCCATACCTTTAAGCTAAGGAAAAAATGGTGGCCACCTTTCAGAGAAAACAGCCCTCTTTTAGTTCGCGTCCGACTTCTACTAATTGAAAAGGAATTTGCCAAACATGTAAAAATGATTCAGCCACAACTCGCCATTTCTGTATTATTTCATTATTACAGTGTGGCAATGGCACGGCTATCGAAGAAAACCAACATCCCTTTGGTATTATTTCTTCATGATCTATGGGATATTAAAAGTCCTGAGAAACAAATCCAACGTTTAAGGAAAGATTATGGCAAAGAGGCCATCTTAAAAAGTTCATTTATGCTGCCCGTAACCAAAGAGTTGGTCA
Source organism: Pedobacter sp. NO84 (assembly GCF_059703915.1). Classification (NCBI taxonomy): domain Bacteria; kingdom Pseudomonadati; phylum Bacteroidota; class Sphingobacteriia; order Sphingobacteriales; family Sphingobacteriaceae; genus Pedobacter; species Pedobacter sp. NO84. Next base: position 277,281 of record NZ_AP046575.1, on the reverse strand, counting down.
ATTATTATTTAGAGAGTCCAATCGGCAATTACGAGGTGCTATACCCCATACCCGATGGTTTTAAGCCACATGCAAAAAGGACCACAATCAAAAACATTGTATACGCTGGCACTATAGAGCAACATCACCTAAACCTATTTAATGATGTTTTAGATGTGCTTGAAGCACAAGGGTTTCGTTTAACGATAATTACAAATGAGCCTAAAAAGCTATTTCAACTTCAAGAGAAACACTCCAACCTAATTGTAAATAAACCATTTGAAACAAACCGGGATGCCTTATCCTATATTGCAGAAACTGCTACTGCAATTTTGGTAAACTATGGAACAAATAAAATTATTAACCCATTTGCCATGCATAGTTTTCCGAGCAAGTTTGTCGAGTTTTCGCATTTGGGATTACCTATAATTACCCTATCACCTACTGGAAGTCCTTTTTACAACTTCCTTGAAGAAAATAATTTTCCACTAATGGTTAAGGGTAATATTAAAGAAGGGTTAAATGCAATATTAACTAATTTACAAGATCCTCAACTTTATGCGGCCTACTGTAAAGCAAGTAGCGACTTAGCTGAATTACAATTTAATCCAGAGAAAATTCAAGCACAATTTGAAGCCGTTCTTTCGAGCATGATTAACAACTAATGCTTCAACATTTAAAATCAAGTTTCAAATCAGCTTTGCTCAAACTGTTGAGAAAGTTTAAAATTTATCATAAAATTTCAGGAGTTCCTATTGGCGAAGCTTCTCTAGCACAAGTGATAAATGATGTAGAGCTTATTTTATCAAAGAAAATCGCTCCCGAAAAAAATATACTACCCCTTTCCCTTAATGAACAAATCAATGCGAAATTTGCATTCTATAACAATTTAGATCCTTTCGAAAATTTTGTGATCAAAGCCAAAAATTGGAGGATCTGGGGTAACCAAGGGGCAGTAATTACAGCACAAAACTATCTCTTTAAGGATGTTTCTAGGGAGTACGACAACCCTAAGCATTCCATTTTTGAACAGGTTAAGCTCCAGCCAGATATAGCAATTAAGGAAACATTAGCCGTTCTAGCAGCTTCTGGTGCCGAAGTATATTACCATTGGATGCTTGATATCTTACCTAGAATTAATCTTTTGAAAGAAAGTAAACTAATAGATGATATCGACAAGTTTGTAATTAATTTTTCTCATCTTAATTTTCAAAAAGAAACTTTAGAAAGAGCAGGCATAGCCGAAAGTAAAATTATGCAAAGCGTTGATCATTGGAATTTCCACGTAGCCGCTCAAACCCTAATCATACCGTCACTGCCCTCTCCTATCAACCGCCCCTCATTAGAATCAGCCCTATATTTAAGATCTTTGTTTAGCAAAGAAATTAATAATGATGTTCAAGAAAAGCGAATTTATGTACAAAGGGCTCGCGGACGCACCATTATCAATGAAGAAGAATTGCTTGCAGTTTTACGGCCATTAAATTTTGAAATCATTGATTTGGAAGAGTTAAGTGTTGCTGACCAGGCTTCACTGTTTTCTAAAGCGGAAATAGTAATAGGCCCCCACGGATCTGGATTTACCAATATTGCCTTTTGTAAGCCTAAAACGGTAATCATAGATCTCTTTTCACCACTGTGGGTTAATCCCTGCTTTTGGATTTTATCCAATCATTTACAACTGAAATATGCGTATTTGATAGGTAAAAGCAATACTGTTAATGCTAACGAAATTAATAAAGGCGCAAATATGCACATCGAGGTAGAAGACTTTAAGGCCATACTTAAAAAGGCATGGATCAATTAAGTTTACAACCTCTAGTTTCGATTATTATACCCGTGTATAACGCTGAGCGATATTTGGCCCAATCCATCCAATCGGCCATAGACCAAACCTGGGGAAATAAAGAATTGATTATCGTAATTGATGGGGCTAGTGATCAATCCCTCTACATTGCCAATTCCTTTGCAGGTGAAAACATAAAAATAATCGAGCAAGAAAATCGTGGGGCATCTGCAGCCAGAAATAGGGGCATTAAAGAAGCTAAAGGTGCATATATGCAGTTTCTCGACGCCGATGACATATTAGATAAGGATAAAATTAAAGTACAGATTGAGCAGTTAAAAGATAAAAAGGGATGGATAGCTCTTGGTGCAACAACTTTTTTTAATGATGGAGAGCAACATTTTAAGGCCCACATCACGCATGGTTGGTTTAAAGGCCTGCACCAGCCTGTTCAATTTTTAACCAAACTCTACGGCGCAGAAATTGTGGGCGAAAATTTAGGTGGGATGATCCAGCCAAATTCATGGCTTGTTCCTGCCAAAATAATTGAAAAGGCAGGTTTTTGGAATGAAAATTTAACATTAGATGATGATGGTGAATACTTTTGCAGGGTTATCTTGAACAGTGAGGGGATAAAATATGTACCTGAAAGCATCAACTATTACCGAAAAATAAACCAGGTAACTACAAATCTAAGCGCATCAAAAAGCAAAAAAGCTTTCGAAAGTGCTATTTTATCAACTGATCTAAAGTATAAGCATCTAACTCCTTTTATTGAAAAAGAACTGTTAAATAAAATATTTGGTCGTTTGTATTGGGACGTAGCCGTTACACTCTATCCTTTACACCTTTCATTATTTAAAATAATAAGGAAAAAGATCAAATCTTTGGGAAATACCCAAGCAGAAAATTTTTATACGCATACTCCATTATATAGATTTACCACTAAATATTTTGGCTGGAAACTTTCAGCCTGGATAAGTTTTATAAAACAAGCAGTGTTTAAGCCTTCTTAAAATTTTTATCCTATGTTTGCCATCAAATTAACACTTACTTTCCTTCGTCCATGAAACATTTTATTGAAAGAGTTCTAATCTTTATCCTCAAAAAATTAGATGTTAGGTTACTTAGTCACGCCCACATTCAAATGGGTATTTCTGCTTTTAATAACTTTCAGGTAAGCGGTGAAGAACAGGTACTGAAATTTATAAAAAACAGCAACATAATTAGTGATTTAACCCTTATTGATGTTGGAGCAAATAATGGCGATTACAGTTTATTATTAGCAGGTATATTTCCAGAAGCTCAGATCAATGCATTTGAACCCATGCAAAATGTATATCAGGAAGCGAAAAAAGCATTAAGCATCCATCCAAATGTGAGGCTCTTAAACTGCGGACTCCATTCGCATGTGGGTAATATTACACTTTATAACAGCCTAGACCATCATAATGATCAGATTTCAACTTCGTATAAGGCCGGATTAGTTGATTTTTATAATGTAGAAAACCTGCAGGAATTTACAATTGAGGTTAATACCTTTGATAATTTCTGCGAGGAAAATAAAATCGATAAGGTTGGCTTTTTAAAAATAGATGTTGAAGGCGCCGAATTAGAAGTATTAAAAGGGGCGAAAAAAATGTTGGATAATGGCAAAATAAGAGTAATCCAATTCGAATTTAACGATTTCAATGTAAGTTCAAGAACGTTTTTTAAAGATTTCTACGATATCCTTCCTAACTTTAATTTTTACCGGATCTCAAGTAAAGGCCTTCATTATATGGGAAAATACAGCACATCACATGAGATATTTGTTTATCAAAATATTTTAGCCATTCAAGATTCTAAAGATCTATTTAAAAAGGATGTTAAATTCTAGTACACTTAAATATTTTTTAAAGCAATTCCCTTTTATTTATCCAAAGGGATTTTTGAGCTCTACAAAAAAATTTATCGATAAACAAAATTCTAAGTTAATTCCCTATTCAAAAAATAGGTATGCCCAATATTTTTTAATAGACGAGGAAGAAACTTACTTTTTACCAGCAGCAAAAGGTTTGCAACATGGAAAGTTAGCTGCTTTTACCATCAATCAGGCCTATAAAACCACAAAAAAATACCTATACTTTTTGCCAGATTCTTTTATCATCGGTAATGAAGGTATAACCGCGACCAATCGTAACTACATCTTCGAAGATTTTGCCCATTATTTTAATATCTCAACGATAAAAGGAAAACAGTACAATAAGCCATTTCAAAATTTTTCTCTTAACATTCTTCCCATTTCAGGTACAACGGCGTCTTTACTTTTTTCTAAGTCGGACAACATTTACCATTGGTTTTTTGACGTTTTAGCAAGGATTAGATTTTATCAACCTATCCTACATCAGCTTGATCATGTTTTGATCAGCGATACGGTACCCGATCATTTTATCTCCCTCTTGCCCCTTTTTGGGATCCCTATGGAGAAAGTGATTAAGGTGAAAGCAGATCAAAAATTGCATATCGAATACCTGTATATTAGCACTCTAGCAGGAAGTGAGGGAAGAAGTAGTGTGAAAGATGTAAACTACCTCATCCAAAAATTAAGTCCAACAACGGCCGGCACAGGGAATAAAAAATTCTACCTGAAAAGAGGCGAATTAGCCAAGCGAAATATCATTAATGAAAAAGAATTAATCGATGTATTAGAACAAAAAGGTTTTACTATTCTCGACCCAGGAAGCTTAACAATTTCCGAACAACACCAGTGTTTTAGTGAAGCAAGCATGATTGTTTCTTTCCATGGCGCAGCACTATTTAACCTTTTATTTGTGCCGCAAAATTGCCAGGTATTAGAATTGTTCTCTCCAGATTATTTTAGAACAGACTGTTATTATAACCTGGCAAGCCTAAGAAAGCTCAGCTATTGGTATCTAGTAGGGGAAAAAGATGATGCAAAATGGGGAAATGCACATATAGATATGGTCCTCTTTAAACAAACCATAGATCAAATGTTGGCCCGTGAATAAATTTATTGGGATAGATTTGTTAAGGGCCTTTGCTGCATTTGCTGTTTTTTATTACCATCAACAACTTGGTTTTATTGCTACAAAATACACTGGAATACAACTTTTAGGATATACGGATGTATTGGGTTCTACCTATGCGGTGCCCTTGTTTTTTTTACTTAGTGGTTTTTGTATTCATCTGTCGTGCCTAAAACAATTAACAGATAATAAACCTTTGCAACTTAAGAATTACTACTTGAATAGATTTTTCAGAATCTATCCTGCATATTTCTTTTCGTTAATCCTGTCAGTAATCATTATGTCCATAATTAATCCTAGTTTGCACATTTCAACTAGCGATTTAATTGTCCATCTATTTAATGGGCAAGGTTTTAGTAGGACTTACTTTAGTACGATCAACATTGTTTTATGGACAATTACTGTAGAAATGGCGTTCTATTTCATTTATCCTATTTATTATTACATTAATAGAAAATGGAACGCAAATATTGCCCTTCTTTTTTCTTTGGTAGTTACAGGTATAAGTATCGGCTTGTTTAATGCCAGTGGCAAAGAGTTAACTTTTCCGCAGTACCTTTTATTTACCAATTTATGGTTCGGTTGGTGTTTTGGCGCCTGGGCCTGTGATCAATATTTTCGAAATCCCCTGTTTTTTAAATCATTTAAGTGGGCCTTAATGGTAATTTTTATCATTAGTTTATTTATCGCTTTGCATTTTATCGATTACACCCAAGGAATTCTATTGAAGAATATATCTTATATTTTAATATGGTCGCCAATCTTAATCTTTGTAATGAAACAAGAAAATCATTTGGTTAAAATTAAAAAATGGCTAAAAATCCCCATTGCAATAGGTTTATCAAGCTATAGTTTATACCTTCTTCATGAGCCTCTAATAGCTATAAAGAACTATCTTATAAGCAGCTTTATAGATCAAAAATATAACTCATTGGTTATGGTTTTTGGAACGCTATTAATTCCAGTTATTTGTTACTTTAACTATCAATTAATTGAAATTCCATTTCTAAAACTGAGGAGAAATTTTACAAAGGCTAAGCCCCATAAATAGTTAGCTTTATAAATCGTTTTAAATAGAATAATGAATTTAAAAAATATTCCTTTCATCCATAAATTAGGAGTACAAGTTAAGCACAGCTTATGGGTACGAAACATGATCAAAAACCTATCATTATATTTAAAAAATGATGGATTAAAATCTTTGCAGCTCGGTGCGGGATCAAACGCCTTAAAAAATTGGTTCAATACAGATTATTTTGTTCGGCATAATATCTTTTTTCTTGATGTAACCAAAGTTTTTCCGATTCCATCAGATAGCTTCGACTATGTTTTTAGCGAGCATCACATCGAACACATCAACTATGTGGATGCTCAGTTAATGTTGAAGGAAATTTTTAGGGTGATGAAAAAAGGTGGGGTTTTGCGTATTTGCACTCCAGATTTAGAGCGATATATGAAAAGCTATTTTGAAGAAAATGCGATCAATACTCCGTTTGTTAACGAGGTATTAAACACATGGATCAAACCTGGATTTTACAATGCAAAAAACTATATTCCGGCTCCAGGACAAGAAAACATCTCGTTTTTTATCAACGACATATTTTTAAACTATGAGCATAAATTTATCTATGACGGGCCAACTCTTAGTAAGTTGTTGGCAGATACAGGCTTCACCAGATTTTATCTCTCAGAAGCAACGAAATCCACTATTCCTGCACTTAACCAAATTGAAGCACATCAGGGAAATGTGAGTCTATATACATTGGCCATTGAAGCAGTTAAATAAATTACGCCTAAATTAAAGATGGTAAAAAATGTTTTAACTATAGCTACCGGTAAAAAACTGTATGTTGATTTAGCAGTTAATCTGGCCAGGTCATTTTGGTACTGGAATAGGGATGCAGCGATCAATTTCTATTTAGTAACAGATGCTGAAGAATTTTTACCGGAAGATATCAAGTCTTTCACTAAAATCATTCCGGTAAAAAAAGATGAACTTGGCAAGGGTTTTACACCTAAACTATTCTTAGATCAGCTTGCCCCTGATGGGCAAACCTTGTTTATAGATAGTGATTGTTTGGTATATGGCAACCTCAACATCGTGTTCGAAAAGTTTAAGGGGCATGATGTATCCGTAGTTGGAACCTTAGTATCAAATACAGAATGGTTTGGTGATATTGCCAGTATCTGCAAAAAATTTAACATTGCCCATCTCCCAAAATTTAATGGCGGAGTGTATTACCTAGAAAATGGTGAAGTTGCAAGAAAAGTATATCAAAAAGCCCGAGAACTGGAGCAGCAATATGATGAAATAGGATTCGTAAGACTACGGGGCAGACCCAATGATGAGGTGCTGATGGCTTTGGCCATGCAACTCTATAACCAAAAACCAATTCAGGAAGATGGATCAATAATGGCCGAATTTGTGAACTTTCAGAGCGGAGTTAAATCTAATCTCCTTAAGGGTGAAGTGATATTGTACAATACCCCCACCCATAGCAAATACAATCCCCTTTGGCCGTTACAGCAGGCAAAACCCTTAATTGTTCATTACCTTGGAAACTACAACCAATTGCATCCCTACATTACAGAAGCAAAAATATTAAATCTACTAGCAAAAGGGAAAACCCTTAATGTTGCAAAGTCTCTAGCTCATTTGGGTGTGGCAATACCTTATAAAATGAAACAGTTTGCAAAAAGCATGTTCAGACCAGTTTATAGATTGTTCTTTGGATTTAGGCCCATAGAAAAATCAGAAAGGATTATAGATTAATGGACGTAAGCATCATTATACCCACCTATAACAGATTATGGAGCTTGCCCAAAGCCATTAGCTCTTGTTTTGACACCAAACTTAACATAGAGGTTCTCGTGATCGACGATGGAAGCAACGATGGTACTTTTGAATGGTTACAAACCCAGTCTAATCTTAAGATTTTCCATCAAAAAAACCAGGGTAAAGATTGGGCTATCAATAATTTTTTTGCTAAGGCAAAAGGAAAATATATTCGATTTCTGGATTCGGATGATTGGTTACTCCCTTTTTCAACCGATTTACTTTTCGCGGAAGCGGAAGCAAAAAACGCAGACCTGGTGGCTGCAGGGCACGAAGTATATTCGGAAGATGAAAAATTAATGCACCAAATACAATGGGCAAGAAATGATGATTTTATAGCCCAACAATTGGGCGAAACCGATTCTTCCCATTATTCGGCCTATCTTTTTAAAAGAGAATTTATTTGTGATATCCCCCACAGGCAAGAATTTGGGATACGCGACGACCGTCAGTTCATAATCGAAGTGGCATTAAGAGAGCCTAAGACCTCCTTTATAGATACCCCAACTTTAGCGCATAGGGCCCATCAGCAAGAAAGGTTACAAAGCGTATCAGGGCATAAGATGATGCTCGCTAATATGGCTAGTTTAAAAATTTACCAAAATGCATTTGCCCAATTAGAGAATTCCAATAAATTAACCCAAAGGAGAAAAGAGGCAGGAATTAAAATCTTATGGCCACTCTCTCATTGGGTAGCAAAGGATAATATTACAGATGGCAAACTTATTTACGATTGGATCAAAGTACTAGATCCAAATTTTGAGATCCCAGATCAAGGTTTGATGGGTTTCTGTTACAGGAATCTAGGCTTTAACGCTACGGAGAAATTACTTAAACTGAGAAGGATTTTACTAAAAGGAATAAATTGAAGATCTTCATTTCATTTTTACAATCAAAAGTACAACACCCCATTTCTGCCTATAGCTTCTGGCAATATTATATCAAAAATGGTATTGAAGAGGCCGGACACGAATGGTTGGAATGCGAGCAAATAGATTGGGCCTACGGATTGGTGCCACAATCTCAAGAAAGTTTAATGGAATGGAAAACCAACAGTTGGGAATTGACAATTGCCTACCTAAAAAAAAACAACGTATCGCTTTTTCTCAGCTACCTATACCCTCATCAAGTTGATGAGGGGGCCATCAAGGAACTCCAAAAAATGGGTATCTTCTGCGTTAATTTTTTCTGCGACAACGTAAGAAATTTCAGAAAAGCCCCAAAAGAATTTGGTGTTTTCGATTTAAACTGGGTTCCAGAATTTAAGGCCCTTAAAATGTACAACAATGCAGGGTTCCCGACCATACACCTGCCTATGCCGATGTGGGTTGAGCCCGGCCATAGGATACCAACAGAAGTAGAGAGCAACAAAGTTTCGTTTATCGGCTCAAAAGATATTCAACGACAATTATTTTTTGAAAACTTAGTTAAAGATTTTCCAAAGCTTGAAATTGATATTTACGGTTCAGGGTGGAAAAGTAAAATGGAAACAGAGACCAAAGTGGCCAGTTCAGCATTTGATAAAATTATAAATCAATTTAACTTTATCAGGGATTTCGGAATTAACGCCTTCATAAATAAAGTAAAAGATAACAACATCCCCACAACCTTATCAGAACAACTGGAATTATTAATTAAAACGAAACCAAGTTTTGAAGATTATATTAAAATTACCAGAGAAAGTTTAGTTACTATCGGAATAAACCGATATCCAAGCTTTCAGTTCCCATTAAACCAGCCTGACACCTATTCAAGACTTAGAGACATCGAAGCGCCTATGCTTGGAGCGTGCTATTTGACAGAAAACACTGAAGGTTTAGAGCAATTATATCAACTGGAAGAAGAGATAGAAACATATACTAACGGCGCAGAGTTGGTCGAAAAAATTAATATGTTAAAGCTGGATCCAAAAAAGAGAGCTAAATTACGCTTAAAGGGCCAAGCTGCCGCACTAAATGACCATTCTATAAAAGAAAGCCTGAGAAAGATAATGGAGCAAATGAAATGAGGTTTTTTCAGAAAAATCTTCAACCAAACTTAGTCGCCAGACCTTATAACGAAAATATCGAGTCGTACAGGGGCATATGTGCACTTTTCGTGATGTTAAATCATGGTACCGTACACAGCAGCCTGTTAATAGACGGCTTACACATGCCGCCATTCGTCTTTTATCTGAGTTCTCCATATTTATCGGTATTGGTTTTTTTCTGTATCTCGGGTTATGCTATAGGGGTATCTAACAATAAACCTCATTTCAGCATTTCAACTTATTTAAAGAAACGGGCCATCCGGTTATACCCCATACTAATTGCATCCATTTTATTATGTGTAGTTGCTACTCAACTATTCCCATGGAAAATCATTTTAGGTAATCTCTTATTCCTTCAAAATACACTGCCTTATTTTGGGCATTACTTTGCAATTTTTGAGAATTTCCCTATTTGGAGCTTAAATCATGAGGCGCTCTATTATTTGCTCTTTATCGTTATTGTTTTTATTAAACCCAGAATATGGTTATTATTAACTTTAATGATAATTGCAAGTATTCTTAGCATCCATACTCCCCCAGGTACAGAGTTTCTACCTTTCTACTTAAATGGGTTTTATTTTTGGTTAGTGGGTCTATTATTTGCTTGGGGCATAGTAGATCAAAAGCATTTTACAGGTAATAAAGTTAATTTAATCAGCATTGTGTTCCTTCATTTATGTTTAACACACCTAGCTTTGGGAAGTATTATCCTTAGCATTTTACATATTAATACGAACAATAACTTTTCCGCACTTTTTCACCTCCCATTTTGTGTAATGCTAATGGGCCAATTGATGGGGTATGAAAACAAATGGTTGAAGATAAATCGGATACTATGTTACGTACTCCCGACATTCCTTTTTGCCTATTTAGCATTCGCGGGAAGGATTTTCGATAATGAAAGATGGATCATGTGCTTCATATTTTGGATTATGGCTATTGCTTTCTATACAGAAACAAAATACTCTGCATGGGTTAACAAGAATTTACTGTTCTTTGGAAGAATTTCATATGGGCTTTATCTTTTCCATATCCCAATTGCAATGTTGGTTAAAAACTATTATCCGGTATCAAGCTTTGATGTTCCCGTAAAATATGCATTATGGATTTCGATCACTCTGTTATTGGCTTATTTTTTCGAATTAAAACTTCAAGATCGTATCAAAAATTATTTCTTTAAAAAATGATCGGAAGAATTTGCATTTACTATAAAAAAACACCAGATACCAACAGTTTTATTTATGGCGATAAATTTTTAAAGCCCATTTATCGTGCGCTATTTAAAAAAGAAAAAATTGGCAGCATAGAGCGGGTATTTTTGAACTTATGCAAGAGCTTTGATGAACTTAAAGTTGATTACATAAAAAATTTGCCTTTCAATCAGTTACAACCTAATGATGTAGTTATTGTACTTGGCTTAGGGAAAACTGTATTAGATGGCTACCGCAAAAAAAATAAAATCATAGCCGGAATTGGCTTAATGACACATCCCGCTGAGTGGCCCACACTATTTGATGATTATCCAATTGCAGTTTATCTCCAACACTCTAATTGGACAACGGCAATTTACAAACGTTGGTATGGAGAGGAGAAATGTACCCCCTGGCCTGCCGGAATAGATACCAATTTTTGGGCACCGCAACCGCGTGAAGAAAAAAATTATATTTTAATCTACGTCAAATTCTTATGGGATAAAGAAAGGAATAGAAAAGAAATGCTGGAGCCAATAATCCAATTATTAGAAAAACGTAACTGTAATCACGAAACGATAATTTATGGTAATTATGAGCTACACACTTACCAAAAGCTGTTGAGCAAAGCGAAAGGTATGATCTATTTGGCAGAACACGAGAGCCAAGGTTTAGCTTATCAAGAAGCAATGTCTATGGATATTCCAATTTTGGCTTATAATCAAGGTTATTGGCTTGATCCAAATCGTATTGAATGGGAAGGAGAAAAAGCAATAGCAGCCTCATCAGTTCCATTTTTTGATGAAAGGTGTGGAGAAACCTTTGCTAATTTAAGTGAATTTAAAGAAAAATTGCCCGTTTTCCTGGATAGCATAGCTGAAGGCAACTATAGTCCGAGGCAATATGTACTAGAAAACCTTAGTTTAGCAAAAAGCGGAGAACGCATGCTAGAATTGATTAACATCACCTATGGTAAATAAGTTAAGGTAAATTATGAGAATTGCGATTACTGCCGACCCATTTATTCCTGTTCCGCCTGTAAATTATGGCGGGATAGAGCGCATTATACATTTCTTAGCCGAAGGTTTGGAAAAATCTGGACACCAAGTTATTTTGGTTGCGCACGAAGATTCGAAGGCAAATGTAGAACTTGTCGCGTACCCAACTTTGCAAAATGGATTAACTGGTCATTTAAAAAATATGGCTGCCATCAATAAAATAAAAAAATGGAAGCCAGACGTTGTACATAGTTTCAGTCGATTAGCTTATTTATTACCATTATTGGGATCTAATCTCCCAAAATTAATGTCATACCAACGGGAACCTACCATTTCCCAAATTAAAAAAGCCCGATTCTTCGCCAAAAAAAATACGCTTTCATTCACAGGCTGTAGCGATTACATCAGTAGTCAAATTAAACCCTATGCACCCGCCTATACCGTTTATAACGGAGTTGATATAGAAATTTACAATTTTGTTAATGAGGTCCGTGCAAATGCACCGTTAATGTTTTTAGGGAGAGTTGAACCGATAAAAGGTCCACAAGAAGCGATTGCTGTAGCTTTGGCCACTGGAAAAAATCTCATCATCGCAGGAAATATTCCCCATGAACATCAGGGTTTTTTCGATAAAGAGATCAAACCATTCTTGGGAAAACAAATTGAATATGTAGGTCAGGTTAATGATCAGCAAAAAAACGAATTATTAGGTTCTTCGGCTGCGTTACTAATGCCTATATTTTGGAATGAACCTTTTGGTATTGTCATGGCCGAAGCAATGGCATGCGGAACTCCAGTAATTGGTTATCCAAAAGGTGCTGTACCAGAAGTGGTCTCACCAGGTATAGATGGATTTTTGGCTAAAGATTTCGAAGAATTGTGCAGTTCAGTTTTAAGGATTTCTGAAATTTCAAGATCAGCAACAAGAAACACGGCAGAAAAAAAGTTCTCAAGTAAAAAAATAGTTGATGATTATGTGGCTATTTACAAACAAATCAGTAGTTGAGCATATATTGGCCTAATTAAATGAAGAATGACAATTGAAAATTCTGATTTAGCTATAAAAATCGTGCTGATTTCTTCAGGGCAGCCCACATTAAATCCTCGATTAGTAAAGGAAGCCGATGCATTAACCGCTGCCGGATATAAGGTTGAAGTACTTTATCAATATTGGAATTATTGGGGGACCAAATTGGATGAGGCTCTTTTAACCGATAAAAAATGGACATACAAACGCATTGGTGGAAGCCCAATTCATGAGAAATTCGACTACCTCTATACGCGTATTCGCCACAAAATCGCTAAAAAATTAGTGAAGTACTTGGGTTTTAACATGAGTTTAGCCGAGCAGGCCATAGGGCGAAGTACCTATCTTTTAACAAAGGAGGCAAAACGTACAGAAGCCGCATTGTATATTGCCCATACCTTAGCCGCATTGCCTGCCGCAATAAAGGCTGCCTCAAAAAATAACGCCAAAAGTGGTTTTGATGCAGAAGATTTTCATCGATTTGAAGTTTCAGATAAAGACAACGCGCCAGAAGTTGGTTTGAGCATTTACATCGAAGATAAGTACATGCCCAAATTAGATTACTTAACCACGTCAAGTCCATTAATTTCTGAAGCATATCAAAATTTATACCCCGAATTAATTCCTGAAACCATTTTAAATGTGTTTCCGAAGCAAAAAATCCAATTAAAAACTGAAACTGGAGAAGCATTAAAATTATTTTGGTTCTCGCAAAGTATAGGATTTGAGAGAGGCCTCGAGGAGGTAATTACGGTGATGGGTTCTTTAAAGAATTATGCCATAGAACTTCATCTTTTGGGCGATTTTACTGAAAACACAAAATCAGCATTTGAAAAATTTGCAGAAGAGAAAGGTACAAACAGTAATATGCTCTTCTTTTACCCACCTATTGCGGCTTCAGAAATTTTTAATTTTGCCGCCCAATTTGATATCGGTTTGGCAACAGAAAGCGGCACCCCTAAAAACCGCGACCTTTGCCTAACAAACAAAATCTTTACGTACATACATGCTGGCTTAGCTATTGTTGCCTCGGATACCGCCGCCCAAAAACAACTCATGACAAAATATAACAAAATGGGCAAGGTATATGAGCGAAAAAATCTGGAAACGCTACAACAAATTTTTGTTGGGTATTTAGAGGACAAAGAACTATTGGCTAACCATAGAAATTGGGCTAAAACCATTGCCGATGAAGAATTAAATTGGGAGAACGAGCAGTATAAATTAGTCCAGGTAATTAAGAATGTCCTCAATTAATCCTGCCCAAACACATAAAAACAATCATCTAGAGGCGCTAAGGGGTATCGCTGCATCATTGGTTTTGCTTGGGCATATGCTTACCGCCTTCCCCGAACTTACCAGAAGGAAGGGTCATTTTACAAATCTGATCGGAAATTGGGGAACTGAATCTGTTATTATATTTTTTATACTCTCCGGTATTGTGATGAATGCCTCCATCCAGCACCGTCATCGCAGTACAAAAAGGTTTCTTCTAGAACGACTGATCAGAATCCACCCGATACTCATCATTACGCTGATATCCTGCCTAATCATAGAAAAATATGTGTTCAATACCTTGCCTGATTTAGCAACCGTTCTAGGGAATATCATCCCATTAGGAACGCTACAGGGGAACATTGTACCTATTTTCTGGAAAACAAATTCTCCAATGTGGAGTCTAAGTTTCGAAGTGTTCTTCTATGTCGTTTTTGCCATATTTGCCATTCGTGCAGTTAAATTAAATCAAATTAATATGGTAATCTGGCTTGGTTTAAGTTTAATCGGCATTTACTTTTATCATCATCCATTTACAGACCATGGGGTGATGAGTTATCTCATCATCATGTTGGCCTATTCTGCGTCTTGGATAGTTGGATTTTACATCTGGGAGTTTCGGCATAAATTTAACTCTTCATTTGCCTTAGGAATGTTAAGTCTTTGCTGCCTTCCCATCGTATCTAGAGCGCATTTTACGTCGAATTATTTCGATCCGGGCAGAAATTTAATTTTCGCGCTTTGCAGTATTCCGTTTTTTTTATTCCTAATCCAGGATAAGAGCAAACAAAATATACCTCGCAACACTAATCTTTGGCTATTTAGCTTCATAATAATCCCCTATTTTACTGCATTATTCTTTATCTATGATGATCCAACTTATGCGATGTCAATTAAAGCAATGTATATTTTATGTCCAACAGCAGTCTTACCGCTAATTTTTTTCAAACAGTTCATCATTAAATGTTATTACAATTATATAGGCAACTTTTTAGTTAAATTAGGTTCCATTTCTTATGCATTGTACTTAACCCATAATCCATTATTGGTTCTTTTAGCAAGTTTTTCATTTATACCCATAATTATTAGGATTATCTTATTTTTCCCACTTATTTATGGTGTAGCTTACCTACTGGAGAAAAAACTTCAGCCGGTATTCAATACCCTTTTAAAAAGAAGTAACATCCGTTGAAAAAAGTTTTAATCCTAACACCCTACTTTGCCCCTACAAATGCTGCTGATATGCAACGCATTAGGATGAGCTTGCCTTATTTTGAGAGCCAGGGTTGGGAAGCAGAAGTGGTTACAGTAGATGCGAGGTTTTCGGATTTGCCCACGGATCCGCTATTGTTAGAAACTATTCCTCCCCAAATTATTGTTCACAAAGTGGATGCTTTTTCAAAAAAATGGACAAGTAAATTTGGCCTCGGAAGCCTCGCATTAAGATCAATGTACTTTTATAAGAAAAAGGTTAACGAATTATTGAGAAACTCAACCTATGATCTGATCTATTTCTCAACCACAC
The DNA here is from genome assembly GCF_059703915.1 of Pedobacter sp. NO84. NCBI lineage: Bacteria > Pseudomonadati > Bacteroidota > Sphingobacteriia > Sphingobacteriales > Sphingobacteriaceae > Pedobacter > Pedobacter sp. NO84. Next base: position 261,607 of record NZ_AP046575.1, on the reverse strand, counting down.
AATTTCCCATATGTATCTTGGGAGCTTATTGGAAAAATAAGTTTGGCATCCCCTATCTTATAGACATGCAAGACTTATGGCATTCTGAGTATTATAAGAATAAACCAAAAGCAGAAAGGCCTAAAAAGTACTGGCTTTCATACCGATTAAACAAATATTTGGAGCCAATTGCAATGAAAAATGTTGATGGAATTATCAGCGTTTCTAAAAATTACATCGAAATTTTAACGCAACGATACCCACATCTAAAGAACAAACCCACTGAAGTAATTACTTTCGGTGCATTTGATATCGATTATAAAATTGCTGCTCAGCATGCGAATGAACTCAAAACTGTATACAACACCCCTCCAGGACGCATCAATTTGGTATATATTGGTAGGGGCGGCTATGATATGAGGGAATCGCTCCAAATTTTATTTCAGTGTTTTAAACAATGTTTAAGCAGTGATGAAGATTTATTTAAAAGAATACACTTCAATTTTATAGGGACAAGTTATGCGCCAAACGGAACTGGAACCAAAACCATTAAACCCATTGCAAAAGAATGCGGTGTGGCTGACTTCGTTACTGAATTTACAGACAGAATAGGTTTTTTCCAGAGCATTGGAAATCTACAAAAAGCAGATGGCTTAATTATCATCGGTTCTAATGATGGCAATTATACTGCTTCCAAGTTATTCCCCTATATTTTAACACACAAACAAATCCTTGCCATCCTGCATTCGGAGAGCAGTGCGGGAGAGATTTTAGAATCCTGCAATGCTGGAGAATTAATTACCTTACAAGAAAATCTGGAAAGTAGTGTTAAGATTTTCAAAAATTTCGTGCATAAAATTATTCAACAAGAACCAGTTAATATAAATTTGCAAGAATTTGAGCCTTATACCGCAGCATATTTAACCGAGAAGCAAACAGATCTTTTTAATCGAATCATTAAATCTTTCCATGTCAATTAATCCACTAGTTAAAAAAATATTAAGGAGGCCCTTTTTCCATGGACAGGATAGGATTTTTAATTATTTTTTTACTCGCAACCAATTAAATGTTGGGGAGCAAGTGGTAAAACCGATTACTGGAAATTTTATAATCAATTGCGATACGAAAACGTGGATCGGTGCTAAAATTGCATTTCTTGGGGATTATGAGCCCCATCTAAAGGCAATTTTTAAATCTTTCATAAAAGTAGGAGATGTGGTGGTTGATATTGGGGCCAATATTGGATTTCATTCTCTATATTTTGCAGAGTTGGTAGGCGAAAGTGGGAAAGTAATTTCATTTGAGCCTGTTCCATATAATTTTTCCTCGCTTAACCACAATATATCACTCAATAAATTTAAGCAGATTGTCGCTCATAATATTGCACTAAGTGACAAGAACGAGGAGTTTAATATTGAAGCCGATCCCCAAAGTAAAAATCCTGGATCCTTTAATCTTTTCAAAAAAGGGGGAGATGCCATCGTGAAGAGCCGAATAGGCGATGAAATACTTGAAAATGAACGTATCAACTTTATTAAGATTGATGTAGAAGGTTATGAAAGTTTCGTATTTGCAGGGCTTTTAAAAACGATCGAAAAAAATGAGCCAATTTTAATCTTTGAGTACGACATTAATTATCACCATAAAACAGGACTTCCCAACGATTATATTTTTAACCTATTGAAACCTTTCGACTATTCCTTTTTCCAGGTTAGTAGAGATGGATTAAAACCTTTGGTACTAGAAAACGTACGATCTTGTAATATATTGGCCACACCAAATTCCTAAAATTGCTAATGATTTCAGCACTTAAAAGAACCTTAGGTTTTATACACCAGCACCCCTTGGCAAAAAGGCATTTGTTTAGTGCTTATTTAAAAGCTTTTTCATGGCAATTTAGAGCCATGATACTCAACAAGCCCGTGGCATTAAAATTTATTGGAGAGACAAAATTCTTTGCACAAAAGGGCCTAACTGGAATTACGGGTAACATTTATACGGGTTTGCACGAGTTTGAGGATATGGCTTTTTTACTTCATTTTTTAAGAGCTGAAGACATCTTTTTTGATGTTGGTGCAAACGTTGGATCTTATACGATTTTGGCTTCTGGCGTAAAAAAAGCCAAAACCATTGCTTTTGAACCTAGTTTGCAAACACACCGCATACTCGAAAATAATGTGATTCTAAACGGCCTGCAAAGTTTGGTTGATTGTGTAAATAAAGGCGTTGGTAAAAAAGAAGAAAAACTCAATTTTATTACCAATGAAGATACCACAAATCGCGTAGCAGAAGCTGATGATAACCAATCCACCACTGTAGATGTTGTACCCCTAGATCAGTTTTATCTTAGTTATAAACCAACATTAATTAAAATCGATGTAGAAGGCTTTGAGACAGAAGTATTGAATGGAGCACCAAAAATTCTAGCTGACCCTACGTTAAAAGCAATAATTATTGAGCTAAATGGAAGTGGCGAACGCTATGGTTTTGACGAAAAAAACATTCATTCAAAATTAACCTCTGAAGGTTTTGAACCCTATGTTTATAAACCCTTTAAAAGAGAACTTAACAAGTTGTCTTCTTTTGGTAGTTTTAATACCATATACATTAGAGACGTAGATTTCGTTAACGAAAGATTAAGATCTTCACCACCATTTATTGTTTTTAATGAAGCAATATAAAATGTGAAAAAGTTAGCCATCATTAGTACCCACCCCATTCAATATTATGCTCCAGTGTTTAAAATACTGGCAAAATTGGTACATTTAAAGGTTTTTTATAGCGGTGGAGAAAAACTTGTAAATCAATTCGACCGAGGGTTTAACAAACAGATCAATTGGGATATTTCTCTCTTGGGGGGATACGACTACGAGTTTTTAACCAACACTTCAAAAACGCCAGGAAGCCACCATTTTAAAGGCATAATTAATCCAAATGGAATAGCACAAATTAATTCATTTCAGCCCTCAGCACTATTAATTTATGGTTGGTCTTATCAAAGCCATTTAAAATTGATTAGGCATTATAAAGGCAAAATCCCGGTATATTTTAGGGGAGATTCTACCCTTCTCGATCAAAGTAAAGGCTTGAGAAGCCTGCTCAAGAATCTATTTTTAAGATTCGTATATAAGCATATAGACACCGCTTTTTATGTGGGAAATGCAAATAAAGCCTATTTTAAGGCCTATGGATTAAAGGATCATCAATTGATATTTGCCCCTCATGCAATAGACAATCATCGCTTTGCGGAAAATAAAAAGGAAGAAGCATTATCGATTAGAGAAAAAATAAAAATTTCGGAGAAGGACATATTAATCCTCTTTGCTGGAAAATTAGAACCTAAAAAAAATCCTACCTTACTGCTCAACGCCTTTATTGATCTAAATTTACCAAACCTACAGTTGCTTTTTGTGGGAAATGGGATATTAGAAGGCGAGTTAAAAGCCCAGGCTTCGAAAGAAAAACACGTTCATTTTATCGACTTTCAAAACCAAAGCCAAATGCCAAGTATTTATCAGGCCTGCGATCTATTTTGTCTTCCATCAAAAGGACCCGGAGAAACTTGGGGGCTGGCTGTAAATGAAGCAATGGCAAGCGGTAAAGCAATATTAGCGTCCGATAAAGTTGGCTGTGCCACAGATTTAGTGAACAATCAGAATGGCTTAATTTTTAAAAGCAATAACTTAGAGGATTTGAAGCAAAAATTGATAAATTTAACAGCAGATAGAGATGAATTAAAAAAGATGGGTGAGAATTCTTTTCAACATATTAAAAATTGGAGCATCGAACAGCAAGCAAAGGCAATAGCAAATTATGTTAACAGATAAATACCCCAATTTCTCTCGTCAAAAGGTGCTCATCTTAATCTATTGTCCATGGGTGGTATCTCTAATGGTTCAAATAGATCCCGTTGTATCCTATTTTATAGCATGGCTAGGATCCTTCTTCATCTTTTATTGGACACTTTTCTCAAGAGTTAAATACATCCCGCATGATTTGCCTTTAAGTAAAATGGTGATGCGCCCAATTGTATTGATCCAATTGATTTTTGCTGGATTTATGTGCTGTACTTCTGTTTTCTATTTTTTAGATCACTTGGGCTATGAGTATTTTACCAAGGTTACCATTGTTCCCTTCAGGGCTACAGAACTTACATACATCATTGCTAAATGTCAAAGAATGTGCCTATTAGCACACGCCGCTCTGGTAACGGGAATCATTGTACAAACCAACCAATTTCCGCTTACTAAACATAAGCTAAATCTGAATCTCGATTTTTTTTTAATCTGGTTATGCATTGTATCCTATATCTTAGGAGGAGTAACCTCCCGATTTTCAAGTATTATTCAATTCTCCTTCGGCTTAATTAATATTTCTATTACCTGTAGTGCATATGTCTTTGTAAGAGGTATTGTTCAAAAAAAAGTAGGTTATACGGCATTTGGAGGAGGCGTATTTCTTGTCAATTTCTTGGCCTCTACCTTAACGGGTTATAAGGAAAGTGTAATTATCAATGTGCTTATAATCGGCTTCCTACTCTTCCCTTATTACAAAAAATTGATCATAGTGCTTGCAATTCCAACACTTTACGTGATATTATATGTACTACCAACATTTGCAAGTATTGTTAGACATGAATCATGGTCTGGAGAAAAATCTGCTCATGAAGCTAGAACTGAGGCATTAGACGCTGTAATCCATAGTGAGGGGGGAGTAGACGAAACGAATTGGGATTTTTTAACTGGTAGGCTAAGTGAGCAATATATGTTTACTCAGTTTGTGAGATATATCCCCGAACAAAGGGGATATTATGGTTTAGAAATTGTCGAAAATTCTATCCTTGCCGTTATTCCGCGGGCATTTTGGCCTGGAAAGTTTATTACTGAAACCGTTTCAATGAAAAGGGTGTATGAAGCTGGGGTAGCTACAAGGTCTTCGAGTGTATCTGCTAAAACCCGCCCCGTGGTTGATGGGTATGTAAGTGCTGGGTTTGTTGGCGTGTTTATTTCCATATTTTTATATGGATATGTCACTCAGTGGTTGTGTAATAAGGCCGAGGAGTGGTTTGGAAGCTACGAGCTGGGCTGCATTGTTGTATTTAATGCTATTTTCCAAAACCTTTGGAGGGGTAACAATTTCGAATTTTTGGTTAACAATATCTTTTATGGCTACTTGTCCATGTTTGTTATCTACTGGGTCTTAAAAAGATCAAATACCATTACCGAATTAAATGTCTATAAAACTATTACAGATAACCGCAGCGTATAAGCCCGCGTATATTTACGGGGGGCCAACCATGTCTGTAGCGAAACTATGCGAAGCCCTGGCACATCAATCAATTGATATCCATGTTTTAACCACTACAGCCAATGGCAAAGAGGAATTAGCTGTGGCCGAAAATGAAACACAGGTGGTTGATGGGGTTAGCGTTACCTATTTTAAACGGTTAACAAAAGATCATACCCATTTTTCCCCCCAGCTACTTTGGGGTTTAAGACGAGAAATTAAACAGGCGCAAATAGAAAATACCCCTACACAAGCTATCGTAGTTCATATCCATGCCTGGTGGAATTTAGTTTCTATCTTGACCTGCAAAATGGCAAAATGGTATCATATTCCAGTTATTTTATCTCCCAGAGGGATGTTAACCAATTATACGCTGGGTAATAGAAACAGTGTGCAAAAAGGGATTATCCATTCATTATTAGGGAAAAATCTACTAAGATATTGCCATATACACGCTACTAGTGAAAAAGAAAAGGAAGATATTTTAGTGCATATTCATCCAAAAAGCATCACTGTGATCCCAAACTTGGTTGATCTACCAGTGCAACATATTTCGGCACCAAAACCTGACCACACTTTCTTTAACCTATTGTTTTTATCGAGAATTGAAGAAAAAAAAGGGTTAGAACTTCTCTTCGAATCGTTAAAAGAAGTTGATCTAAATTGGATATTAACCATAGCGGGATCTGGGGATGAAAGCTACATTAAAAGTTTAAAAGTCAAAATTGAGCACTTAAACCTAAAAGGACAGATTAAGTGGGTGGGCCAGGTAGATAATTCTATTAAATTTAATCTTTTGGCAGAAAATGATCTAACTATATTAACTTCATATAATGAAAATTTTGCCAACGTGGTAATAGAGAGTTTAAGTGTGGGTACAGCAGTTTTATTATCAAATGAGGTAGGCTTAGCCGAGTATGTAAGTGAAAAAGAATTGGGCTGGATTGCAGAGCTAAACATTGAGAGCATAAAGCAGGCCCTCTTATCCGCCTATCGCGATCGCCCAAAAAGAGATAACATCAGAAAAGAAGCACCCCAAATAATCAAAACCGACTTTAATTCGGATGCTTTAGTTCAAAAATATATAACCCTCTACAAACAAGTAATATCACATGTCAGCTTATAAAGATTTTGGTTTTAGAAACGCAGGACCTGTATATGTACATCAATACATAACGGCACCTCTCCTTAAATTGTTGAATAAGGATATAAACAAAAGCATTTTAGATTTAGGTTGCGGAAACGGGGCATTGGTTATAAAGTTAAGGGACCTAGGCTACAATGCCTATGGAACAGATGCATCGGTTTCTGGAATAGCACTGGCATCACAATCTTTACCTGAACATTTTGCCGTGCAAGACCTATCAACGGATGATCTCCCAGAAAAATTTGAGAAACTTAACTTTGATACGATTATTTCTACTGAAGTGGTTGAGCACTTGTATGATCCTAGGCAATTTATAGCGTTCTCAAAAAAAATATTGCTTAAAAATGGTGGTGGACAACTCATCCTTAGTACCCCATACCATGGCTATATAAAGAACCTGCTATTGGCTTTGGCCGGAAAATGGGACCAACATGCTAATCCACTGTTCGACGGAGGACATATAAAGTTATGGTCTAAAAACACCCTTACCCAACTCTTAACTGAACAAGGATTTAAAGTTACCGATTTTGTGGGTTGTGGCCGGGTTCCATATGTGTGGAAATCGATGATTATTAAAGCTATCATTTAAGCTATGAACAAGGAGTTTAGTTTCATCATTCTTACTTTCAACGAAGAACAACATTTACCACGATTGTTGAGCTCTATTGTAGGTTTAGAGGCTGAAATCTTTGTGCTAGATTCTGGAAGTACCGACCAAACTCTCGCTATTGCCCAAAGTTATGGCGCACATATTAAGCATAATCCGTTCGAAAATCACCCTAAACAATGGGATTTTGCGTTAAAGAATTTTGATGTCCAAACCCCATGGACCATAGGCCTAGATGCAGACCATGAGGTAACTCCCGAACTATTCAAAAGGTTAAAAGAATTCAAAAATGAAAACTTCACGAACATTAATGGGATTTATTTTAACCGTAAAAATTATTTTAGGGGCAAATGGATCCGGTTTGGGGGTTACTACCCTAAATATCTCCTAAAAATGATCAGAACCGATATCGGTTACTCTGATCTTAATGAAAATATGGATCACCGCTTTATCGTTAGCGGCGAAACAAAAATTTGGAAGGATGGCCATATTTTAGAAGAAAATCTTAAGGAAAACAAGATCAGCTTCTGGATAGAAAAACACAACAAATACAGCGATCTTATTGCACGCGAGGAAATTGAAAGAAGAAATCACCTAAGGCAACAGACCATAACGCCAAAATTTTGGGGTAGTCCCGACGAACGAATCGCATGGCTAAAAAGATTATGGTGGAAATTACCCTTAGGTTTAAGGCCTTTTATTTATTTTAGCTATCGCTTGTTTTTTAAATTAGGCATATTAGATGGATCAACAGGGATTTTATTCCACTTTTTGCAAGGTTTCTGGTTCAGGTTAATTGTCGATCTAAAAATTAAGGAAATTATAAAATCACACGAAATAAACTCAACTAATTAATTATCTCTCAATGAACGAATTACAGGATAAAAAGCAAGCAAATAGAATGGCTATCATCTTTGTGATTAAACTACTGTTTTTCTATTTTCTTTTTAGTCAGGGAAATCTTTTTATGAACAGTGTTCTAAATGGCGGAAAATATTATAACGAAACCCTCGCTACCCATTTTAATTATATCCAAGCCCTTAAATCAGCATTAATCGTGCCTGCAGCATGGCTGATCAAGCTATTTGGATTTTACACAATCCACAATAAAATGGACGTAATGGTTGTAAGCGGCCCTTATCTACGCATCAATTACGCCTGTCTGGGTATAGGCGTAATGTGTTTTCTTGTCGCTTTTGTTATCGCTTTTCCAGCTAAATTAGCATCTAAATGGAAACTACTTGTATTTGGTCTTTTGATGATCTATATGTTAAATATGCTCCGAATTGTAGCACTTGGCGTATTATTGGGACTGTTTAAATCGCAAAGGAGCAATTTCCAGTACCATCATGAAATTTTTAATATTCTGGTCTACATTTGTATTTTTATCGTACTTTATTATTGGATTAAGAAAAATACCACATTGATTGCTAAAGAGAAATAGAATTGAGTAATATAACCCAACTTAAAAAAGACTTTGATAAAAAAGATTTTGCTATCGGAGCATCTTCATTCAAGTTGTTTTGCTGGTACTTTACGAGTATGCTTTTTTTTCGTTCTGGATTAATTCCTTCAAGCAGCATCCTCATCGCTATACTTAAGCTTTATGGAGCTAAAATTGGCAAAGATGTACGGATTAAGCCATATATCTATATTCACTATCCTTGGAAATTAACTATTGGAGATCATTCATGGTTGGCAGAGTGCAGGATAGAAAACCTAGAACAGGTTACGATTGGAGCTAATGTTTGTATTTCGCAAAAGGCCATGTTGTTAACTGGCAATCACAATTATAAAAAATCAACTTTTGATTTAATAACAAAGCCCATTACGCTAGAAGACGGGGTATGGATTGGCGCAAATGCTACCGTTTGTCCCGGTATCACTGCATTTTCGCATGCTGTATTAACGGTAGGTTCTATTGCTACTAAGAATCTTGAAGCCTATAGCATTTATCAAGGCAATCCGGCAGTGAGGGTGAAAGACAGACTGATTGAATAAAAAATATACTTGTCACACTGAGCGTAGTCGAAGTGGAATCAAACTCAGTGGTTTGAACAAAGAAATTAAACTGGCTTCGACTACGCTCAGCCTGACAGTTTTTATTCCTCATTGATCGTTTTCCAAAGAAGATCTTTAAGTTCGGTGATGCCTTGTTGTGCTACCGAAGAAATAAATAAGGTGGGCACCTGTGGTAGATCTAAACTTATTTCTGCTTTTAGTTCTTCATCCAACATATCAGCTTTTGTGATAGCAAGGAGATGTGGTTTTTGCATCAACTCTGGATTAAACTGTTGCAGTTCGTTCTTTAAAATCTGGTATTCTTCTTTGATACTTCTATTGGTATCAGCCGGCACCATAAAAAGAAGCACAGAATTACGTTCAATATGACGTAAAAATCTAAATCCCAAACCTTTTCCTTTAGAAGCTCCTTCAATAATTCCTGGAATATCAGCCATTACGAAAGATTTGCCATTGCGATAGGAAACAATGCCAAGATTAGGGACTAACGTAGTGAAAGGATAATCAGCAATTTCTGGCTTAGCCGCAGATAATACAGATAACAGCGTTGATTTGCCGGCATTTGGGAAACCTACCAATCCCACATCGGCAAGTACTTTAAGTTCCAATACCATCCACTCTTCTTTCCCCGATTCTCCTGGCTGTGCAAAACGAGGGGTTTGTAAAGTTGGCGTTTTAAAATGCCAATTTCCAAGTCCACCCCTACCTCCTGGCGTTAAAATTTTGGTCTCCCCATCTTCGGTAATTTCGAAAAGGATATCCCCTGTTTCTGCATCACGGGCAATGGTACCCAACGGAACTTCCAAGATCTCATCTGCACCTGTCTTCCCGGTTTTCTGACTGCTTCCTCCGCTCTCTCCGTCTTTAGCTATAATATGTTTCCGGTATTTTAAATGCAATAATGTCCAGAACTGGGCATTTCCTTTTAGGATAATGTGACCACCTCTGCCTCCATCTCCACCATCAGGCCCGCCTGTAGATGTAAGCTTATCACGATGCAAATGTGCAGACCCTGCTCCGCCCTTGCCCGAACGGCAACAAATTTTAACGTAATCTACAAAATTTGATCCTTGTGACATTTCTTAATTAGCTAATTGGCTAATTAGCTAATTAGCTAATTTAGTACTTATCGATAACAGCGCAAAGCTTGTTAAAGATATCATCGATATTACCAATACCATTTATTTTGGTGAGTTTCTTTTGCTCGTCGTAATAAGGTAAAACTAGAATAATCTTATTGAAATATTCGTCAATTCTTTTTTGAGATTTAACAACTTGATCATCTACCCTACCTGTTTCTAATTGACGTTGAGCGATACGCTTAACCAATTCATCTTTAGCTACATCCAAAGCAATTACACCCGCAATGTTACTGCCTTTTCCTTCTAAAAATTTATCTAATTCTACAGCCTGAGGAATGGTTCTTGGAAAACCATCGAATACAAAACCCTTAGCACTAGGGTTTTTATCGATTTCTTCCTCCAACATATCAATTGTAATTTTGTCTGGAACCAATTCGCCCTCCGCAATCAGCTTGCTCACTCTCTTCCCTAAAGCAGTTTGATTTTTAATGTGTGCCCTAAAAAGATCTCCAGTAGAAATATGAACCAACTGATATTTATCAATCAGTTTCTGCGACTGGGTGCCTTTGCCTGCACCTGGAGGACCAAAGAGAACAAAATTTAGCATTAAGATTGGCTTTAAAATTTTAAAAGCCTTACCGCCTGTTGGCTGCAAGGCTTTAATTTGTGCACTTGTAGGGATTCGAACCCCAAACCTTCTCATCCGTAGTGAGATGCTCTATCCAGTTGAGCTACAAATGCGAAAGTCATTGTCCCGTATGGTTAACGGACTGCAAAAGTAACGCTTGAAAATCAATTTAACAATTTTTTTGAAGAATAAATCAATTAGGTACTTACTGCCTCTTTTATTTTCTCAAAATCCGGCAAATCTCCAGCATTTTCCAAGACCTCTGAATAAGTAATCGTACCCTTTTCATTTACAACAAACGCGGCCCTTTTAGATACCCCTTTTAAGTTAAATACAAATTGATCGTAAAGAGCACCATAGGCTTTCGAAATTTCCTTATTAAAATCAGATAACATTGGAAATTGATAAAATTGCTCTTCTTTAAACTTAGCTAACGTAAAAGGTGAGTCTACAGAAATGGCAACTACAGCTGCATTCATCCCTTCATAATACCCGAAACTATCCCGCATCGTACACAACTGCGTGGTACAGGTTCCAGTAAACGCCATCGGAAAAAAATGAATAACCAATTTCTTCCCTTTATAGTCGGATAACGAAATCTCTTTTAATTCTGAATTAAATAATGTAAAATCTGGGGCTTTATCGCCTGGTTGTAGAGACATATAATTAGGTTATAATTTCAATTGTTGCAAGGTTGGAAGGTTTGACGATACACTTCAGACTCGCGGACTTTCCGACTCTCGGACTGTTATTTAATTTCTCTCTAGCTGTTTCCTCACAATCTCCAATCCTTCCTCAAAGCTATGGGGTTGATAGTTTAATTCGGTCATGGCTTTGTCTAAAATAAATCCGGTTTTACCAGGACGTTTCGCTGCCTGATTTAATGTAGCTGCACTCACTTCATTAATTAAAGAATCATCCAGTTGCCAGAAACTGGCTACCCGAGCAACCAATTCGGAGATACTCATCATATCTTTCCCAGAAATATGGAATACACCCTGCGCTTCTCTCTCAACGCTCAACATACAGGCATCGGCCAAATCTTCTGCTAAGGTGGGAGTACGCCATTGATCGTTCACCACATTCAAAGAATCGCCTTTTTCTAATGCCCCTTTGGCCCAAACTACAATATTACTACGGCTCATGTCTCCTACAATACCATACACTAAAATGGTCCTCAAAATAGCCCATTTGCAAACAGCTTGCTTAACGATTTCCTCTCCAAGCAATTTGGTTTCCCCATAATAACTAACGGGATTTGGAGAGTCGTCTTCTACATACGGACCACTTGCCCCATCAAACACAAAATCGGTCGATAAGTGGATGAAATGTATAGAATAGGTTTCACAATAACTCACCAACGTTTGTACTGCAATTACATTTAACTGATAGGCCAACTCGCGTTGTACGTGGCAGGTATCAACGTTGGTCAGGGCTGCTGTATGGATAATTGCATCGGGTTTAAATTTTTCAATTACAGATTTCACCTGATCCGGATCCAGAATATCCATTTCGGCATACGTATAACCCTCGGCTTTAGGGTAACGATTTCTGCCTTTTGAAGTAGCGATAAGGTTTACACCTCCCTCCTTTATAATCTTTGCGGTAATTTTCTGACCTAAAAGCCCGTTGCTTCCTGTAACTAATACGGTTTTCATAGCCGCTAAATTACTGATAAAAAAACTGTTGAATTTTTTTTGATTTATGTATAATTTTTAACACGAAAAATCATAACTTTGCAAACCGAATTGCGGGCACTTAAAAATGCCTTAACTCCCGATAGCTCCGAGGGAGTCCCTGTGGGACTATCGGGATTGATTTTTATAATTTTACCAAAAACAATATATGCCTAACATTGGAAAGATAGCGCAGATTATAGGACCGGTAGTTGACGTAAGTTTTGCTAACGATGCTCATTTACCTAAAATTTTCTCTGCTTTAGAGATTACTAAAGAAAACGGACAAAAGATCGTTCTTGAAGTTCAACAACACCTTGGTGAAGACCGTGTACGTGCCATTTCGATGGATTCAACTGACGGTTTGGTTAGAGGTATGGATGCCATTGATACTGGCGCGCCTATCAAAATGCCTGTTGGAGATCAGATTAAAGGTCGTTTGTTTAATGTGGTTGGAGAAGCAATTGATGGTATTTCAGCAGTTGATAAAACTGGTGGTCGTCCAATTCATAATGCCCCTCCTAAGTTTGAAGATTTATCTACGGAAACTGAGGTACTGTTTACTGGTATTAAAGTAATCGATTTATTAGAGCCATACGCAAAAGGCGGTAAAATTGGATTGTTTGGAGGTGCGGGTGTAGGTAAAACTGTATTAATTATGGAATTGGTAAATAATATTGCCAAAGCATATGCAGGTTTATCAGTATTTGCTGGTGTAGGTGAGCGTACCCGTGAAGGTAATGACCTTTTACGTGAGTTTATTGAATCTGGTGTAATCAACTATGGTGATGAATTCCTTCATTCTATGGAAAAAGGTGGATGGGATTTAAAAACTGTTGATACCGAAAAATTAAAAGAATCAAAAGCAACCTTGGTATTCGGTCAGATGAACGAGCCTCCTGGTGCACGTGCACGTGTAGCCCTATCAGGATTAACAGTTGCAGAATATTTCCGTGATGGTGATGGCGAAGGCGCTGGAAAAGACATCCTTTTCTTCGTTGATAACATCTTCCGTTTTACACAGGCGGGTTCTGAAGTGTCGGCACTATTGGGCCGTATGCCGTCAGCCGTAGGTTACCAACCAACGTTGGCAACAGAAATGGGTTTGATGCAGGAACGTATTACATCTACAAAACGTGGGTCAATCACCTCGGTACAGGCAGTTTATGTACCAGCAGATGATTTAACTGACCCTGCTCCAGCAACAACTTTTGCCCACTTGGATGCAACAACGGTACTTTCACGTAAAATTGCTGAACTAGGAATTTACCCTGCGGTAGATCCATTGGATTCTACTTCTCGTATTCTTTCTCCAGCTGTATTAGGTGATGAACATTACAACACCGCTCAACGCGTTAAAGAAACTTTACAACGATATAAAGAATTACAGGATATCATCGCGATCTTAGGTATGGACGAATTATCTGAGGAAGATAAATTAGTGGTATCTCGTGCTCGTCGTGTTCAACGTTTCCTATCACAACCTTTCCACGTAGCTGAACAATTTACCGGCCTAAAAGGTGTATTGGTTGATATTAAAGATACCATCAAAGGTTTTAATATGATCATGGATGGCGAAGTTGACGAATATCCAGAAGCTGCATTTAACTTGGTTGGTAGCATCGAAGAAGCTATTGAAAAAGGCAAGAAATTACTAGCCGAAGCAAATTAAAACCTGTTTGGCGTTTGGCGTCTGGCGTTTCAGCACGCCCTACGCTCTACGCATAACGCTATAACATATGACATTAGAAATACTTACCCCGGATAAAAAAGTTTTCGAAGGCGATGTAACTTCAGTTACGGTACCTGGAACTTTAGGCTCTTTTCAGATTTTGAAAGGTCACGCTCCTATTATCTCCACTTTAGAGGATGGTCCGGTAATAATTAAAAGTGCAGCAGGCGAAGAAATCTTTAGCATTAAAGGTGGAGTTGTTGAAGTGCTTAATAATCAAATTATTGTATTGGCCGAAGCTGTAGTAGCTTAATAAAAGAAAAACACTATAAAAAAGCCTTTAGATTTTCATCTAAGGGCTTTTTTGATTCAGCCCCATTAGCTAATTCACTAATTAGCGAATTAGCTAATTGGAATTTCCTACTTTTACAAAAACGCTATTCTCAATGAAACAAGAAAACGAAGAAATTACCAAAGAGGAAATCAAGAAAGAATTCCAGCTAGAACGTATGATTTTATTTAGCGATGCTGTATTTGCTATCGTAATTACGTTAATGGCCATAGAAATCCATTTCCCCGAACATCCCAGATATCCAACAGATACCATGTTCTTTTCGGCATTGGGGCATATTGTGCCAACCATTTTCTGCTATGCGCTGAGTTTTTTCTTTATCGGGCAAATGTGGTACAAACACCTAAAAATGTTTAGCCTATTAAAAGATTATAACAAAGGATTAATTGTAAGAAATCTCATTTTTCTATTTTTTATAGGCCTCTTCCCCTTCGGTGCTTCTTTAATTTTTTCCAGCAAAAATGTCCTATCGCCCGCAATGATCTATTTCGTTATCTTAATTTCCTGTTTCGGCGCCCAACTTTTCTTGCACCATTACATCATCAATAAATCAAAAGGTATTATCATTCAAACAGATCTAACAGAAGAGAGACTGGACCTAAAGAAAAGAACCCTGATCATCATTTCCCTGATCATCGCGGCTGTGCTCGCTTACTTAACCGCTATGTTAATTGAAGACAAGGACGATAAACCGTTGGGATTTGCATGGATCTTAGTTTTTGTTATTATCTCCAGGGTAATTAATGCCAGGTTTAAGTCTCAACATGTTGGCAACAAATAGATCACTTGGCTTCGGGAAATGGGTTCTGATTGCTTTTTTGGCCTTTATTATTGGTTTCGACGGATATTTAGCCTTTACCGCACAAGCAGAATTTAATTACAGCAAAATCCTCCTACTTTTAACACTAATTGCCATCATTGCATTCAAAAATAAATTTACCTGGATTTTAGGAACCACCTTATTTGTATGGTCGCTCTATTATATCATTATAAAGACCATTAATACTCCAACACCTTCCTTTTACGAATTTACTTCTTCTCTTTACTTTTTAATTAATCAAGAAACCTACGCGAAAATTTATCTCTTCGTACACAGCTTTCCAGTTTATTTTAACTTCCTATCTTTACTAATATTCTCTACCTATCCCGTTCGAAGATGGTATGGTATCTCCGCTAAAAAAGCACCAAAAATAAAAACCTATCTGAAGTAGTTTTTGTCAATATTTTGTAAGCAGTCACAATTTTAAGCAGAAAAACTGTTATTTACAATGCATGCATAATATCTATACCGAATACCGATTCCATATTTAGTCTACTTATCACCATCTTTACGTCTAACAAAATAAGATTATTAAGAATTTAATACTGATATTAACTATAATTACAAAATTAAATTTTTTTTAAATTATTTTTCAATTACTATTGATAGTTTATGAACCAAAAACTAAATTGGTTTTTATAAACACGGACAATGTATAACCCAAGAATTTCAAGTTTAAGTAATGTAACTAACCTAGCGTACACCGCTTCTTTAGCTGTCATTCTTATTCCTATTCTGCTACTGCTAATCAAGCAGCAAGGGTCGCTATAAAATGAATATTTAATACTCAGATATAAGAAGCGTCCCCATAAAAAAGGGACGCTTTTTTTAAATAGAAAATAAGATGAACTACTACGATTCAAGCACTATTATTTACTTAAATGATCGGTTTGTGAAAGCCGAAGACGCTAAGACAGATTTGTACGGGCAATCTTTACATTATGGTTTGGCAGCCTTTGAAGGAATAAGAGCCTACAAAACCCACAATGCTACCCGTATATTTAAGATCAGAGAGCATTTTGAAAGATTGCAACGCTCATGCGAGTTGGTAGGCATACCATACCAATGGGATAACAATGAACTTATAAAGCAAACCTACAAGCTGCTGGAACTAAATAATCTTAAAGATGCATATATCCGTCCTATTGTATATAGCGAGCCAAATATGACTTTAATTGCACCAGAGAAAGTGTCGATTATGATCTGTGCTTGGGAATGGGGTGCCTATTTGGGCAATAAACAACTAAAGGTGGGCATTTCACCCTTTCAGCGTCCAAACCCAAAATCTACTTTCGTTGAAGCTAAAATCAGTGGGCATTATGTAAACTCGATATTAGCAACAACCGAAGCTAAGAAAAGAGGTTTTGACGAGGCTTTATTGCTTGATATGAATGAAAATGTTGCTGAAGGCTCTGGAGCAAATATCTTTATCGAAAAAGGAGGGAAATTGTTCACGCCATCCTTAGGAAATATTTTGGCTGGCATTACCCGGGCTACTGTAATAGAACTTTGTAAAGTACTGGATATAGAATTAGAAGAGAAAACCATCAGTGTTGCCGAATTAAAAAATGCAGATAGCGCTTTCTTTTGCGGCACCGCAGCCGAAGTAATCGGTATACACACCATAGATGATACGGTTTACAGACAAAAATGGAGCGATAGTCTTGGCTATACCATCCAACGCGCCTACAAGAACTTAGTACTCGAAAAAGTGAATTATGAAGTAATTATCTAGTCTGGGGCAGAGGGGATGGAGCACAAACGCTATGCCCCATGCGCCAAGCCTTAACGCCTAATCAAACCTTAAATGACCGAACTTAACAAGTATTCAAAAACCTTTACTCAAGACCCTACACAACCTGCCGCACAAGCTATGTTGTATGGCATCGGACTTACCGATGAAGACATGCAAAAAGCGCAGGTTGGTATTGCCAGCATGGGCTATGATGGAAATACCTGTAATATGCACCTGAACGATTTAGCTCAGATAGTTAAAAAAGGGGTATGGGAAACTGATTTGGTGGGCTTAATTTTTAATACCATCGGAGTAA
This sequence comes from Pedobacter sp. NO84, assembly GCF_059703915.1. NCBI lineage: Bacteria > Pseudomonadati > Bacteroidota > Sphingobacteriia > Sphingobacteriales > Sphingobacteriaceae > Pedobacter > Pedobacter sp. NO84. The sequence continues at coordinate 244,285 of NZ_AP046575.1, read as the reverse complement.
GCGATGGAATGAGCAACGGTACCGAAGGCATGCGCTATTCTTTGGTGAGCAGAGATATCATTGCCGATTCGATCGAGGCGGTTTGTGGTGGTCAATATTATGATGGATTAATTACCATCCCCGGTTGTGATAAAAACATGCCCGGATCTGTGATGGCAATGGGACGATTAAACCGCCCCTCGATTATGGTATATGGTGGTACCATAAAACCTGGTCACTATAAAGGAGAAGATTTAAATATTGTTTCGGCTTTTGAAGCGCTAGGTAAAAAAATTGCCGGACAAATTGATGAAATAGATTTTAAAGAGATTATTAAACATGCTTGTCCAGGTGCTGGCGCCTGCGGAGGCATTTACACCGCAAACACAATGGCCGCAGCTATTGAGGCATTAGGCATGAGCTTACCATTTTCGTCATCCAATCCTGCGTTGAGCGACGAAAAACAGGCCGAATGCTTGGCTGCCGGGAAAGCTATCCGCGTTTTATTAGAAAAAGATATCAAACCCAGCGATATCATGACGAGAAAAGCTTTTGAAAACGCCATAGTAACGATTATGGTTTTGGGAGGCTCAACAAATGCCGTGCTACACCTTATTGCAATGGCAAAAAGTGTGGATGTCTCCTTAACACAAGACGATTTTCAGACCATCAGTAACAAAATTCCAGTATTGGCAGATATGAAACCAAGTGGAAAATACATGATGGAAGACCTCCATAAAATTGGTGGGGTGCCAGCAGTTATGAAATATTTGCTCAAAAAAGGATGGCTCCATGGAGATTGTTTAACCGTAACCGGAAAAACCATTGCCGAGAATATGCAAGCAATTCCTGACCTTGATTTTGAAACGCAAAAAATTATCTTTCCTGCCGAAAATCCGATTAAAGCCACTGGCCATTTACAGATTTTGTACGGCAACCTTGCCGAAGGAGGAAGTGTAGCTAAGATCAGTGGTAAAGAAGGCGAATTTTTTGAAGGTCCGGCTCGGGTTTTCAATGGTGAATTTGAACTGATAGCAGGAATTTCAAGCGGCAAAGTGCGTCCAGGTGATGTGGTTGTAATAAGGGATGTGGGCCCTAAAGGCGCTCCCGGTATGCCCGAAATGCTTAAACCAACTTCGGCCATTTATGGGGCTGGATTGGGGAGCAGTGTAGCCTTGATCACCGATGGAAGGTTTAGCGGAGGAACCCACGGATTTGTAGTGGGCCACATTACTCCAGAGTACTTTGATGGGGGCCTGATTGCTTTTGTGGAAGATGAAGACCGAATAGAAATCAGTGCAAAAACCAATAGCATAACCCTAAAAGTGAGCAGTGAAATTATTGCCGAACGCAAAACAAAGTGGAAGCAACCAGATCTCAAAGTAAGAAAAGGTGTGCTGTACAAATATGCGAAAACTGTAACTACAGCTGCAGAGGGCTGTGTAACTGATGCTCCCTAAACCCCTAAAAGGGAATTTGAAACCTAAAGTATTTGTTATGGAAAATAATATAACTGAAAAAGAAGAAGTAATGGCACTACCTACGACTAAGGAGATGGATATAAAGGATAAACGAACAAAGTCCTCTTCTGAGGATTTAAGAACGGGCTTTAAAGGTACTGGGTCGCAAATGTTATTAAACGGTTTAATTGAAGAAGGGGTCCATACCATTTTTGGTTATCCTGGTGGTGCAATTATGCCCATTTATGATGCACTTTACGATTATAACGATAAATTGAAGCACATCCTGGTTCGCCATGAACAAGGGGGAATACACGCTGCGCAAGGCTTTGCCAGAGCAAGCGGCGAAGTAGGGATAGTTTTTGCCACAAGCGGTCCGGGTGCTACAAATCTGGTTACCGGTTTGGCTGATGCCCAGATAGACAGCACACCACTCGTGTGTATCACCGGGCAGGTTTTCGCCCATTTATTGGGCACCGATGCCTTTCAGGAAACGGATGTTATCAATATCACTACCCCGGTTACCAAATGGAATTATCAGGTTACCGATGCTAAAGAAATCCCAGAGGTGTTGGCAAAAGCTTTCCATATAGCAAAAAGTGGAAGGCCAGGCCCTGTTTTAATAGATATCACCAAAAATGCACAATTACAGGTTGAGGAGTTTCCCGAATATGTGAAATGCAACCATATCCGGAGTTACAGGCCAAAGCCAAAAGTTAGGATTGAATTTATAGAACAGGCTGCCCAATTGATCAATGCGGCTAAAAAGCCATTTGTACTCTTTGGTCAGGGCGTGATTTTAGGCTCCGCAGAACAAGAATTTAAAACATTTATAGAGAAGAGTGGCATACCGGCAGCATGGACCATTATGGGCGAAGGTGCTATACCTACAAGCCATCCCCTAAATGTAGGTATGTTAGGCATGCATGGCAATTATGGACCAAACGTGCTCACCAACGAGTGTGATGTATTAATAGCTATTGGGATGCGTTTTGATGATCGTGTTACCGGTCGTTTAGACAAATACGCAAAACAGGCTAAAGTGATCCACTTGGATATTGATCCGGCAGAAATCGATAAGAATGTAAAAGCGGAAGTTGGTGTTTGGGGCGATTGCAAGGAAACTCTACCCTTATTAACCAATTTGGTGAAAGAAAATAAACACGAAGAATGGTTGGGGAAATTCAGGGCTTATAATCAAGAAGAAATAGATCAGGTAATTACGCCAGAGCTTTACCCTAGCAGCGATGAAATGACCATGGGCGAAGTATTGCGCAATATTAATGAAATATGTGGTGGCGAAGCTATTATCGTAACCGATGTTGGTCAGCATCAAATGGTTGCCTGTAGATATGCTAAATTTAACCATACAAGAAGCAATATCACCTCTGGTGGATTAGGTACTATGGGATTTGGCTTACCAGCGGCGATTGGTGCAACATATGGCGCGCCAAATAAAACTGTAATTGCCATTATTGGCGATGGTGGTTTCCAAATGACCCCACAAGAGCTTGGTACCATTATGCAGTTTGGTGCGCCAGTTAAAATCTTAATCCTAAATAACCGCTTTTTGGGAATGGTACGCCAATGGCAACAGTTATTCCATGAAAAAAGATATTCGTTCGTGAACATTACAAGTCCTGATTTCGTGGCGCTAGCAAAAGCCTATTACATAGATGGGCAAATGGTTAACGAACGTAAGAACTTAAGGGCTGCACTAGAAACGATGATCAGCCATGAAGGATCGTACTTACTAGAGGTAATGGTTGGAAAAGAGAACAATGTATTTCCGATGGTGCCACAGGGATGCAGCGTGAGTGAGATTAGATTAAAATAATTAGCACATTAACCAATTAGCTAATTAGCTAATTAAAGAGATTAATCATGACAGAAGACACCCTCTTACACAAGCCTGCAACTCCCGATTACGAAGGAAAGCAGGAATATAACATTATTGTTTATGCAGAAAACAGGATTGGTTTATTAAACCGGATCGCCATCATTTTCTCTAAACGAAAAATTAACATTGAGAGTTTAAATACATCACCTTCTGAAATAGACGGCATCCATCGCTTTAACATCGTGATTACAGAAAGTTACGAAGTGGTAAGAAAGTTGGCTCGCCAGATCGAAAAACAGATAGAAGTGCTGAAAGTTTATTTCAATACAAACGATGAGATAATTTGGCAGGAATTAGCGCTTTACAAAGTATCAACAGATGAAATTACCGAAAAAGTAACTGTAGAAAGGTTATTAAGACAATATGGGGCTAGTGCGGTTGTGATCAGAAAGGATTATACGGTTTTCGCTGTAACGGGCCATAAAGAAGAAACCGATGCCTTGGTTAAGGCGCTCGAACCCTATGATCTGATCGAGTTTGTTCGTTCGGCAAGGATCGCTATCATCAAAGATAGTGCTGGTTTCCACGAAAAGCTGAAAGAGTTCGAAGCGGTTGAACCTGGAGATGAATTAGTTGAAAATGAGTTTTTGAACAAGGGTCAGAAAGTATTTACAATGTGAGCGTTTGGCGTAAAGCGTCTTGCGTTAAACGAGAAAAACATAAAATAATCGAAAAATATAAATAGAAAGAACAGCGATAAGCGAGAAGCCAATGCGTTAAACCAACGCCAGACGCCGAACGCCAAACGCGAAACAAAATCAAGACATGGCAAATTATTTTAACACACTACCACTTAGAGAACAATTAAATCAACTGGGCGTTTGCGATTTCATGGATAGCGCTGAATTTTTGGATGGGGTAAACGCACTAAAAGGTAAAAAATTAGTAATCGTTGGATGCGGGGCCCAAGGCCTAAATCAAGGCTTAAATTTAAGGGATAGTGGGTTAGATGTTTCTTATGCCTTAAGAAAAGAGGCTATTGAAGGCAAAAGAGATTCTTGGAAAAATGCTACCGAGAACAATTTCAACGTAGGCACTTACGAAGACCTGATCCCGAATGCTGATTTGGTAATTAACCTTACACCGGATAAGCAACATACATCGGTAATAAATGCAATCATGCCCCTGATGAAGGAAGGAGCTACATTATCATATTCACATGGTTTTAACATTGTAGAAGAAGGAATGCAGATCCGTAAAGATCTTACGGTAATTATGGTAGCACCAAAATGCCCAGGAAGTGAAGTGAGAGCCGAATATGTTCGTGGTTTTGGGGTGCCAACACTTATCGCAGTACATCCAGAAAACGACCCCCAGGGCAAAGGACTGTCACAAGCGAAAGCGTATTGCGTAGGTACGGGCGGGCATAAGGCCGGCGTATTAAAATCATCTTTTGTAGCCGAAGTAAAATCTGATTTAATGGGCGAACAAACCATCTTATGTGGTTTACTACAAACCGGATCCATCCTATCCTTTGATAAAATGATAGAAAAAGGAATTAACGCCGGCTACGCATCTAAATTAGTGCAATATGGTGTTGAAGTAATTACAGAAGCATTAAAGCAAGGCGGAATTACGGCAATGATGGATAGATTGAGCAATCCCGCAAAAATTAAGGCATTTGAGATTTCGGAAGAGTTGAAAACAATTATGCGTCCACTTTTCCAAAAACATCAAGATGATATTATGAGTGGCGAATTTAGCAAAACCATGATGGAAGATTGGGCCAATGGCGATAAAAATCTCTTGGCATGGCGTGCGGAAACCGGAGAAACAGCTTTTGAAAAAACACCAGCGGGTGATGTAAAAATTGGTGAACAAGAATATTTTGATAATTATACTTTAATGGTGGCTTTTGTAAGGGCCGGAGTAGAATTAGCATTCGAAACTATGGTTGATGCGGGAATAAAGCCCGAATCTGCTTATTACGAATCGCTGCACGAAACTCCACTTATTGCAAATACGATTGCCCGTAAAAAATTATTCGAAATGAACCGTGTAATTTCAGATACCGCCGAATATGGTTGCTATTTATTTGATCAGACCTGCAAACCATTGTTGGGCGATTTCATGAAAAAAATTGATGTCGATCTGGTTGGTAAAAACTATAATGAAGGTAAGGATGGGGCTGTAGACAACAGAACTTTAATTGCGGTAAATGAGGCCATCCGCTCTCATCATGTAGAACAGATTGGGTCAAAGTTGAGAAAAGCGATGACAGCAATGAAGGCAATTAAAACAGCATAACGAGACTAGACTTACGAAGCCTTAAGACTTCGTAAGTCAAAAAAATACGAAATATGTCACAAACACTAGTAGAAAAAATTTGGGATGCTCACTTGGTCAAAAGCGAACCGGGCTTTCCTGATATTTTATACATTGATACACACTTAATCCACGAAGTAACTTCACCACAGGCCTTTGACGGTTTGCGCAAAAGAGGGCTGCCCGTTTTTCGTCCACAACAGACCGTGGCTACGGCAGACCATAATGTACCCACCTTAAATCAACTTTTGCCCATTAAAGAAGAATTATCGCGTTACCAGGTAGATATGCTTACCAAAAACTGCGCAGAATTCGGCATCGAATTATATGGTCTTGGGCATCCATTTCAAGGCATTGTGCATGTAATTGGTCCAGAATTAGGAATTACCCTGCCAGGCAAAACCATTGTGTGTGGGGATAGCCATACCTCTACCCATGGCGCATTCGGTGCAATAGCATTTGGAATTGGCACTTCCCAGGTAGAACAGGTGTTTGCTACCCAATGTTTATTGCAGCAAAAGCCTAAAACCATGAAAATTGAGGTTAATGGGGAGTTGGGAAAGGCGGTTGGTGCAAAAGACATTATTCTTTATATCATCTCTAAAATATCGGCTGCAGGTGGAACCGGTTATTTTATAGAATATGCAGGCTCCACGATCCAAGCGTTAAGTATGGAAGCGAGAATGACAGTTTGCAATATGAGCATAGAAATGGGCGCCAGGGGCGGATTAATTGCACCCGATCAAACTACATTCGATTATATCAAAGGTAGAGAGTTTGCGCCGGCGGGTGCCGAATGGGATAAGGCTTTAAACTACTGGAAGACTCTATATAGTGATGTTGACGCACAGTTTGATAGCGTATTAACATTTGATGCAGCTGACATTACCCCAATGATCACCTATGGCACAAACCCTGGAATGGGAATGGGAATCCAGGAGAGCATTCCATCAACCGGCGCACAACCCGAAACAGAACGGCGCTCCTATCAAAAAGCATTAAATTATATGGGCTTTGATGATGATAGCTCTTTGATCGGCAAGCCCGTAGATTATGTTTTTATTGGCAGTTGTACCAACTCAAGAATTGAAGACCTACGTGAAGTAGCAGAATTTGTCAAAGATAAGCGCAAAGCGGATAATGTTACCGTATGGATTGTACCGGGATCAAAACAAGTAGAACAACAGGCCATAAATGAAGGATTGGATAAAATTTTTGAACAAGCTGGGTTTCAATTACGTGAACCCGGATGTAGTGCTTGCTTAGGAATGAATGAAGATAAAATCCCCGCAGGAAAATATTGTGTTTCAACTTCAAATAGAAATTTTGAAGGAAGGCAAGGCCAAAATGCAAGAACATTATTAACCAGTCCGCTTACCGCTGCAGCAGCAGCAGTTACGGGTAGGATTACTGACGTACGTGAACTGATTAGCTAATTCACTAATTAGCCATCCCGATAGCTATCGAGAAGCTAATGATTTAAATAAAATTTATGCCACAAATCAATTGGGATAGCAACTTATACAACAAGCAACATCACTTTGTTTCAGATTATGGAGCGGATGCAGTGCAATGGCTTGCACCCAAAATGGGAGAACATATCCTTGATGTAGGCTGCGGAACGGGCCAGTTAGCTGCTAAAATTGCTGAAAGTGGGGCATTGGTTTTTGGAATAGATGCTTCATCAAGCATGATCGCAACAGCAAAAGCCCAGTTTCCCCAGTTGAAATTTGAAATAATGGATGGCACTAAACTGCCCTACCATGAAGATTTTGAGGCAATTTTCAGCAATGCTACTTTCCATTGGATAGACGATCAGGAGGCATTAACCAAAGGTCTTTTTAATAGCTTAAAAACCGGAGGCAAATTGGTAGCAGAGTTTGGAGGTAAAGGAAATGTTAAGAGCATAACGGATGCTATCGCTGTGGCGGCTGAAAACTTGGGTGTAACGTCGCAACTGAACAACGATTTTTGGTTTTTTCCATCTATCAGTGCCTATACCTCACTCCTTGAAAAAAATGGTTTTGAAGTAGAACAAGCTTGGCTTTTTGATAGACCTACCCCGTTAATTGGTGAAAATGGCATGTATGATTGGATTAGTCAATTTGCCCAACATGCCTTTAAAGATCTATCAATGGAAGAAGCAGAAGATATTAAAAATTTGGCTGTAGAAATATTAAGGCCAACCAATCTTGTAAATGCAATTTGGATGGCAGATTATAAACGACTTAGAGTTAAAGCTTACAAGAGATAGAAGCGTTGAGCGTTAGGCGATAAGCGCCCTGAACGCTATACGCCATTCGCCAAACGCAGTACTAATATGAAAAAATTCACAAACCTAACATCGGCCGTTGTGCCATTAAACATCGAAAACATAGATACCGATCAGATTATTCCTGCTCGATTTCTGAAAGCTACTACAAGGGAAGGTTTTGGAGAAAATCTCTTTTGCGATTGGCGCTACGATGAAAACCATGAGCCAAAACCAGACTTTGTATTGAATGATAAATCATATAGTGGTAAAATCCTATTGGCCGGAAAAAATTTCGGATGTGGGAGCAGCAGGGAACATGCCGCATGGGCAATCCAAGATGCGGGCTTTGATGCGGTCGTAAGTAGTTTTTTTGCGGATATCTTTAAAGGTAATGCATTAAACAATGGACTTTTGCCTGTGCAAGTAAGCGATGCCTTTTTGTTTAAACTGTTTACTGCCGTTGGACAAGATCATCAAACTCCCGTAGAAATCGACTTAGAAAACCAAACCATTACTTCGCTAGCTTCGGGCGAGCGAGAAACCTTTGAAATCAATCCCTATAAAAAATCATGCTTAATTAATGGTTATGACGACATTGATTTTATTTTAAACCAAAAACAGTTAATAGAAGAATTCGAAAAACGCTAATCGCCAAACGCTTACGCATAACATGAAACCATTAGTGCAAATCCATAACCTCAACATACAATACCAGTCGAAATTGGTATCGAAGGATTTGCATTGGGTAATAAACCCTGGCGAAAATTGGTTGTTAGATGGCGAAAGCGGAAGTGGTAAAACAACCTTAGCTAAAGCTATCGCGGGTTTGGAATATAAAGAGGTGAGCCTCCATTTCAATTTAGAAAGTTCATTGCCAGCAAAGGCCTTCTACGTGGAAAATTGGTATCAATTTAAAAACAAAGAAGGGGCCGCCAATTTTTATTATCAGCAACGCTACATCAGTATACAAACAAAAGATACCCATACCGTTAATACCGAATTAACCCACTATGGCCACGAAAATAAATTAGATTTTAAAGAGCTTGGACCCATTTTAGCTGGCTTAGGATTTGCTAATTTAAGGAACGCTACATTACTTGAGCTCTCAAGCGGCGAGCACAAAAAGTTGCAGCTGGCAAAGGCAATATGGTTAAAACCTCAGTTATTAATACTTGATCAGCCCTATACAGGCTTAGATCAGGTATCTCGTAAAAACTTGAATACATTATTAGATAAGGCTTCACAAATAGGTGTTCAGCTTATTTTGATCAGTAACGAAAAAGAACTCCCTACAAGCATTAATCAGTTCGCAACGCTTGAAAATGGAAGCCTGAATGTTTCAGCTAAAAGACCAGTTCATAATGTTCGCAAAAGAACCGTTTCAGCTATTCCTTCATTTTTATTTCATACCCCTAATTTTTTGTCAAATCCTATTGTTAGCATGACGGACGTGAATGTAAATTATGGCGATAAACAGGTTTTAAAGAACATTTCGTGGGAAGTTAATGCTGGCGAAAAGTGGTTATTACAAGGCCATAATGGGTCTGGAAAATCAACCTTGTTAAGTCTTATTAATGGCGATCACCCTCAGGCCTATGCCAATACCTTATCCTTATTTGGGAAAAAAAGAGGCACCGGCGAAAGTATTTGGGATATTAAAAAACAGATCGGATTAATTTCACCAGAGTTTCATTGGTATTTTGATCCCTCGGCAACGGTATGGCAAAGCATAGCCTCTGGACATACAGATAGTGTTGGCTTATTTAGCACGCTAACAGAGAGCAAAAAAAATCAGGTTAACGAACTCATCCGTTTTTTTGAATTAGGAATCTACAAAGACGAAATCCTAAAGGTACTTCCGTTAGGCAAGCAAAGATTGGTGTTGTTAGCCAGAACAATTATAAAAAATCCAGCTTTGCTGATACTAGACGAACCTTGTCAAGGTTTGGACAAGCAACAAACGGAAATTTTTAATCAGTTGGTTGATGATTTGTGCAGTTATGGCATCACCTTAATCTACGTGGCACATACCGATGATCAACTCCCAAAATGCATCACCCATAGGCTGGTGCTGGCCGAAGGAACAATTTTAAGCAGTACCAACAATTATCATAAACAAGAAGAATTAGTACAATGAAGAAGCACATTTTAGTTATCCCGGGAGATGGGATTGGCCCAGAAGTTACCCAATGGGGAAAAGCGGCATTAGAACATATAGCTGCAGCCTTTGATCATGATTTTACTTTTGATGAGGCCTTAATGGGGCATGCTGCTATTGAGGTGAGCGGCAATCCTTTACCAGACGAAACACTAACAAAAGCTAAACAAAGTGATGCTATTCTATTCGGTGCCGTTGGCCATGCAAAGTATGATAACGATCCTTCTCTAAAGGTTAGACCAGAACAAGGGTTGCTTAAAATTAGAAAAGAACTTGGTTTATATGCTAATCTTCGCCCTATCCTATTATTCGATGAACTTTTACATGCTTCGAGCATTAAGCCAACTATTTTAAAAGGAACGGATATCTTGTTCTTTCGAGAACTAACTGGTGATGTTTATTTTGGAGAAAAAACCCGTTCGGAAGACCGCAATACGGCCTCAGACCTGATGATATATCATAAATATGAGGTAGAGCGAATCGCGCACAAGGCCTATGCAGCCGCACGCCAAAGGAGAAAAAAACTGTGCTCGGTTGATAAGGCGAATGTATTGGAAAGTTCCCGTTTATGGCGAGAAACCGTACAGGAAATCGCAAAGCAGTACCCTGATGTAAAAACGGAACACATGTTTATCGATAATGCAGCTATGCAATTGATTAAAGACCCCAAACAGTTCGATGTTGTTTTAACGGCAAACCTTTTTGGTGACATCTTAACGGATGAAGCTTCCCAAATTGCTGGCTCAATGGGTATGTTGGCTTCTGCTTCTATTGGTGATGGAACTGGATTTTTTGAACCTATCCATGGTTCGGCACACGATATAACAGGCAAAGACTTAGCTAATCCTCTAGCTTCTATCCTATCGGCAGCACTAATGCTCGAGATAAGTTTTGGACTCAAAGCGGAGGCCCAAGCATTGGTATCAACAATAAATAAAGTGTTAAAAGAGGGCTTCAGAACCAATGATATTGCAGACCCCACCACAAATAGATATAAAGTGCTAGGCACCAAAGAAATGGGAAAACTAGTTTTAAAATTTTTATCACAGCAATTCACTATTAAATCATAAGCGATGTTACATGATCCGAATAAAGTTTACATTTTCGATACCACGTTACGTGATGGCGAACAGGTGCCTGGCTGTCAGTTAGACACCCATCAAAAAATTGAAATCGCTAAATCTTTAGAACTGCTAGGGGTTGATGTAATTGAAGCAGGATTTCCTATTTCGAGTCCAGGCGATTTTAACAGTGTAATTGAACTATCCAAAGCCGTAAAGGATCCAATAATCTGCGCGCTAACACGAGCAAATAAAAATGATATTGATGTTGCAGCCGATGCGTTACGTTATGCAAAACGTCCTAGGATCCATACCGGTATCGGTGCATCTGATATGCACATCAAAACTAAGTTTAACAGCACAAGAGATGAAATTTTAGCCCGCGGCATTGAAGCTGTCCGATATGCAAAAACATTTGTTGAGGATGTTGAATTCTATGCCGAAGATGCTGGCAGAGCTGATATTGAGTTTTTGGCCAAAATGATCGAAGCGGTTATTGCCGCTGGTGCAACCGTAGTTAATATTCCAGATACGAATGGCTATTGTTTGCCAGACCAATATGGATCAAAAATATTATACCTTAAAGAAAACGTAAAAAACATCCATAAAGCTATCATTTCGGTGCATTGCCATAACGATTTGGGATTAGCAACGGCCAACTCTATAGCTGGATTGCAAAATGGCGCTCGCCAAGTAGAATGTACCATTAATGGTATTGGTGAGCGGGCAGGAAATACATCAATGGAAGAAGTGGTGATGATCTTAAAAACACACAAAAGTTTAAATCTCCACACCCATATTAATACCCAGAGTTTCTATAACATTTCAAGGCACGTTAGCGAACAAATGCATATGCCGGTACAACCTAATAAAGCAATTGTTGGAAGTAATGCCTTCTCGCATAGTTCTGGAATTCACCAAGATGGCTTCTTAAAAAACAGAGAGAATTATGAGATCATCAAACCAGAAGATGTTGGTTTTCCATCAGCTGCAATTGTTTTAACCGCTAGAAGTGGTAGACATGCGTTAAAACATCATCTTGATAGGTTAGGGCATCAATTAGAAAAAGAAAACTTGGATAAAGTATATCAGCAATTTTTAATCTTGGCCGATAGTAAACAGGGAATAGATGATCAGGACCTTAACCAATTGGTATCGGTACATCTTGGGTAAGATGGAAGAGGGAGGATGGAAAATGGAAGATGGAAGGTGGAGATAATGGTCACAATCGGTGTAATCAACCACGAAGCGAAATGAATTAATGAACTAATGAACAACACTTATACATTTGATTTCCTAGCGGCCGCAGCAAGGCTGAAAGATACCGTGCTCCATACTCCCTTAGAGTATAACGAGCGGCTTTCGGAAAAATATCAGGCAGAAATTTATTTAAAACGCGAAGACAAGCAGGTTGTGCGTTCGTATAAATTACGAGGGGCCTATAACATGATGAGCCAGATACCTGTAGCGCAAATCCAGAATGGCGTAGTGTGCGCAAGTGCCGGTAACCATGCACAGGGCGTAGCCTATTCCTGCAAAAAACTGAAGATTAAGGGCACCATCTTTATGCCTGAAATCACTCCAAAACAAAAAATTAGTCAAACAACTTTATTTGGCAACGGTTGGATCAACATTGTGTTGGTAGGCGATACTTTTGACGATTGTTTAGCTGAAGCATTACGGTTCACTGCTGATCAGGGGATGATATTTGTGCCCCCTTTTGATAATTATCACGTAATTGAAGGTCAGGGAACAGTGGGTGTAGAGATTTTACAGGATCTACCAGAAACTGAAGTGGTAATTATGCCTATTGGCGGAGGTGGATTAGCGTCGGGCTCTGGTACATATTTGAAACAACAAAATCCTCAAATTCAATTAATAGGAGTAGAACCTGAAGGAGCTCCATCAATGGAAGCTGCGTTTAAAGCGGGAAGACCAATTAAATTGGAACAGATTAACCGTTTTATCGATGGCGCAGCCGTTAAGTCGGTGGGCTTACTCACCTATCCTATCTGTAAAGAAGTGTTGGATCAAATTTTATTAATCCCAGAGGGAAAAGTATGCACCAGCATTTTAAAACTATACAATGAAGATGCCATAGTAGCTGAACCTGCGGGAGCGTTGGCCGTGGCTTCACTAGATTTATGTGCAGCACACATTAAGGGCAAAAAAGTGGTTTGTATTGTGAGTGGGGGCAATAACGACATTGAGCGTATGCAGGAGATCAAAGAAAAGTCCTTGCTTTTTGAAGGGTTAAAGCACTATTTCATTGTTCGTTTCCCACAAAGACCGGGAGCGTTGAAACTCTTTGTTAATGATGTGTTGGGACCGCATGACGATATTACACGCTTTGAGTTTATTAAAAAAACGGAGCGCGAAAACGGACCTGCTTTAGTTGGCATCGAACTTAAAGACCCTGAAGATTATAAAGGTTTGCTAGAGAGAATGAAAGCTTTCAAATTTGATATTATCGAATTGAACCAAGACCAGACGTTGTTTGAGTATTTGGTTTAAGCAGGGGGCAGAGGGCATAGAGTGATAAGACACTGGCACAAATCTATGCATCTTTGGCCATTTGTTATCTGACTGTTTAATGTCCAAAGCGATCATAACAAATTTTTATCGGTCGGTTTCTCCACCGACAGAAAATGATTCATCGGCCGCCTAAATTATTAGTAATAGATTATGTCCACACCTTTGTAATCTGTGGTTTTCAATTTCAACCTACGTATCTTTTCCATTTATCTATCAATATCTATCTGACGGCGTTTCCTCCCACGAAAAACAAATTGTATACATGGCATGTGACACCAGCCTCTAGGTAATTCATTTTTAATGGAATATTGTAAAGGCTGTATTTTTTCTATGCATGCATATCATTTTTGGCAATAGTTTTGCATTAATATGAGCAAACACACACACAACATGAAAAAGTTAACTTTCCTATTCATTTGCATCGCCTCACTAGGTTTGGCGTCTTGCAAAAAAGACACTATTGTCTCCCAAACTACACCTAACATTACAATTGTTAGGGATGTATCGCCAAGTCAATGGATTTTAAGCCCAAATGGTCAGACTTACAGTGCAGAACTTTCAATTTCTGCAATTGATCAATACCACTTGGACAATGAGGGTACACTAGTTTACATCTCTTACAACAACGGAGGCAGCTATATCCAGTTGCCATTCGTATACAATGTAGATGCCTATAGTTATGAGATTTATCCAGGTAAACTTGCGATTGACATTCAAAGTTCTGATTTTCAGAACAGAAATCCACTTAGGCCAACTTCTAATGTTAGGATTAAAGTTGTACTAATTGCTTCGGAGTAAAGCGTTTGGCGAAAAGCATTGAGCGTTGGTTCAAATACGATTAAAACTCTAAAAAACGACTAATATTCGCTTGAATATAGTCGTTTTTTTTATGTTCTCCACTGTTGAGTTGGAGGGCCCTGATTTTTACCCCATTACGTTCCAATAAAAGCTCGTCGTAAAAACCTTTGTAATATACTTCTAGCACTTCAAACCTTTTACTATTCCAACTGCGCTTAAGTTCTACCCATTCTGGATAAAAAACTACACTTGGTTTGGTTGCTTTAATTCCTAGCTGCATCGCTTCCTGTGAGGTTAGACTTATGGCATTGCCTAAGATTTGTGCCGTATATAAATTAGAAGGATGCTGATATATGTTTTCTGGCCTATCATTCTGCAACAGTTTGCCTTCTTTTAAGATCAATAACTGATCAGCCAGGAAAAGCCCATCTGTAGGATCATGAGAAACCAATATAATGGTGAGCCCAGTTTCTTTAGCAAGGCGCTTGATATCGGCACGCAGCTGGTTTTTCAATAGATAATCTACCTGACTAAAGGGTTCATCCAGGAGCAGGATTTTAGTATCGCTCACCAAAGCCTTGGCTATCGCTACCCGTTGCTGTTCTCCCCCACTTAACTCGGTTATTTTTTTGTCTTTTAAATGGTGGATGTGCAGGTGGTGCATCACTTCCAACGTTTTAGATTCCTTTGCCGCTACATCTGTATTAGCCAACATTGATGCAATATTATCGTAGACCTTGGCGTAAATGTTTAGCGAAAAATCTTGGGTAACCATTTTCATTTCCAAGTTACCTGGAATGAGCTGTTCGTCTGGTCCCAAAACGCGATTGTTATTAAAAAGAACCTCCCCTTCATCAGGCTTTAGCAAACCATAAATACATTTTAACAATGTTGATTTACCACTCCCACTTTCGCCAATAATGGCAACAATATCTCCTCGTTTAATCGAGAAGCTAATATTTTTTACACCTGAAGCTTGTGTTTCCTGATACTGCTTTGTTAAATTCTGTACGGTAAGAAGTTGATCATTCACGTTGTAAATATAAAGAAGAAAGTTGAGAGTTTGCAGTTTGACAGTTTGGAGTTGGCAGTTTCAGTACACCAAAGGAAATCGCTGTAATCAATATATCTGTGAAATCATTTCTCCCGATAGCTATCGGGACGGTGTAATCATTTAAAAAAAATCCCGCAACTTGCGCTGCAGGATCTGGATTTATTTGTGTGTGTTTGGTTTATTGGTTCATTAGTCGTTTCAAGTCGCAACTACCAACTGAAAAATGAAAATTGATAACTGATAACTGGTTTAGTTCAACCCAAAGGTTAATCCGAATGCCATATTTTTCAAGCCTTTTTGTGGTGCACTATCAAACATATCGTTTGCGTAGTATTTGGCGAATACGGCTAGTCCATTGGTTCCCAAGCGCAGTGTGCCACCGTAACGGAAGGTTGTGAAATTATAATCATCATTAAATTTCTGTTTTCCATTCTCATCGCTGATCTGTTTAACCTTACCATCAATCAAGAAGCCAACTTCTGGACCAACTACTACGTAAAATCTTCTGCCCTTGTTGCTTTCTTTAGTCCTGAATTCGAAGTTCAACGGAATATGGAAATAGCTGCTTGAAAAACGATTTTTGCTAAAAATAATGTTTTCTGTTTTATAAGTCAGTACTGGTTGATCGGGCTGGATGGTAATGTTTTTCCTCAATCTAATTAAAGTCCAGTCGAAACCACCTGCTACATAAATTTTAAAGTTTGGATTAAATCTGTAGCCCATTTGGAGAACATCGAAAGATACATTACTTGTTTTCCATGATCTATAATCTAAAAAATCATTTGTTGGAGATAGCTTAAAGCTGCCGTTATCAACTAATTTGGCAAAACCAAGATCAAAGCGGGTAAAGGTTATACCACCTACAAAGTGCCCTTTACGTGCAACGTAATTTCCTGCACTATCTTTTTTTGTTTTACCTATAGAGATACTTACCCCATAGTTAATGTCCTTGTTTTTGCGTTTAACGCTATCCTGTTGTGCACTTGCACTTGTTGCTGCGAAGAAGGTAAGCCCGCTTACCATTACTGCTGTTAATATAAAGGTTTTCATCTGTGTGTTTGTTTGTTGGTGTTATATGTGTTTGTTGTAATGTTTAAATGTTGTAACGTTGAAATGTTAAGGCTACCCTCTCATCCTCAATCCTCTCATCCTTAAATCCTATTAATCCTAGTCCATCCTATTAATCCTAGTCTATCTTAGTCTATTTGTTCTTTTTGTTCAATTTTAAAAAACCAATGTTTATTCCAATTATCGATGAGTTATCATCATCATCAGTATTAAATCTTACTAGTTTTTTGTCTCTTTTATCCACTTTATCTACCACGTAATTAACCAAATCACCTACATTTCTAATTCCTTTTCGTTCAGAAACAACTTCGGTTCCTTTGCTAGCGATATCTTCATCCTCTTGTGCTATTGCTGCAATCACCACCTTATTCTCTAGTTGTGCTTCTTTGATCGGCAACACGTCTATTGGTTTTGGATCTTGTTGTTTAATAGGTAGACGCTCGGTTGCATTGTTCGGTTGCACGGCCAATTGATTATTTTTAAGGTTATTTTCGATCACATTGTATTTTGATGCCTCAGCTGGTTTAGCCTCCACTTTAGTGGCTTTAGCTCCAGTTTTGGCAACCAATGGTTTTACTGCACTGGGTGTTTCAGAAGCCACACCAGTGGTAATAAGTGTATCCTTTGGGGCAACTGGTGTTACTTGTGCAATTGGATCGGTGCCTCGCATATACTTCACCTCTTTCTTTTGTAGAACTAAAATTGCGGTAAACGCAATAGCTACTGTTGCCGCTGCCATCCAGTAAATAGGAAAGGTGCGTTTCTTTTTAGGCTCCAAATCTTTTTCTATACTGGCCCATAAATTTGTAGATGGTTCTATTTCTGCATCTTTGAATTTGTCTCTAAACAGATTATCGAATTCTTTATCCGGCATGTGTTGCATAACCAAAGCCCTCCATTTTAATAATTTCTTGTTGCAATATTGCTCTCGCTCTTGATAATTGCGATTTGCTGGCACCTTCTGAAATGCCTAGTGTTTCTGCAATCTCTTTGTGCGAATAACCTTCAATGATATACATGTTAAACACCATGCGATATCCATCGGCCAATTTTTGTATCACTTTCATTAAATCCTGCATCCCTAAGCTACTGTAAGCGTCCCGATAGCTATCGGGACCAAGCGACGGCTGTTCGTAGGCATCTTCAATAGGCACAATGCTTAATGTGCGCAAATTTTTTCTATAACTTTCTATTGCTGTGTTTACCATTATCCTACGTATCCAACCTTCAAAAGAACCCTCTCCACGATACTCCTTAACTTTCTGGAAAATTTTAACGTATCCCATTTGCAACACGTCCTCAGCTTCCATCCTGTCTTTGGCGTAACGCATACACACTGCTAACATTTTGGATGCAGTTTGCTTATACAGCAATTCCTGCATCTGCCTGTTGCCAGCCTTGCAGCCTTCCATCAAGTCGTTAATTGTATATGTTTTTGTCACCTTCATTTGTTGTTTGTATAAGGTAGATGAAGATCGGAAAGAAAAGGTTGCATGGTTGGAGAAAAAAATTAGCTTATTAGAAAATTGGCTTATTAGCTAATTATTTTATTTCCTCTTGAATAGTCGAAAATCTTCCTTATACGTTAAAAATAAACTATGATTAAATTGGAGTTGCGAATCAGAATGATCCAAATCAACATGCGGCTCAAAGCGTACATCCAGGTACAAATTCGGGATCAACTGTTTCTGGTACACATAGCGCAATGCCAAAATACTTCGACTCTGCTGTTTAAATCCAGCATCATACAAAGTTTCTGAAACAGATTGATAAAGTTGCATCCCTTTTATAGTGATAAAGTTATTGCCCTTCCAATAGGAGGCAATCAGATTTCCCCACTTGGTATCAACCCCGGCATTTAGCCAAATACCAAATCCACCCTGATAAGCACGTACTTTTGTGGGCGAAAAATCTTTATAAACAGCAATATAATTATCGGTGTACACTTCTTTTACTTTCGCGCCTATTGTTTTGTGCAGTTTAAATCCTGTAGCACCATTAAATAACGTACTAATTGGAATAGATTTCAATACATCAATCTGCCCCCCTTGATGGTAGGCCAGGAATTGGACAGGTATACTCAGTTTCAAGTTACCAGTCTTTAATACGGTCGATTCTAGGTTTACCCCACCAATAATTTCTTCTTTTTGGTCATCACCCTTGTAGATCATTTTTTGCCAGGCAATCCAACTATCCAATTTAAACTTCTCCCGATCAACCAGCAATTGCGTTCCGTATTCGATAGGCGTGGTTATTTTCCGTTCAAAATCATAAATAGGTTCTATATAATTGTGCTGGATATTTCCCTCCAAACTTCCAAAGATCAGTGTAAGGTTGCGTTTGTGATATTTAAGACTAAATAAGGGCTTGGCATCATAAATGCCTTCGTTACCAAAATCCTTGCGTAAATAAGCACCCGCAGTTAGTGCTAAATTGGGATTTGCATAGTAAACCACTTGGGGTTCGATCTGTGTACCATACAGGGTATAACCATCATGGAACTTGTTCGAATACTCGTAATTCCTAACGTAGTTGAAATTGTAAAAATTGAAATGAAGTTCTTGGCTTAGGGTATCTGATGGACGAATACGGTTAAAAAGGGACTCATTGTTTAATTGAGCTTTTGTAGAAACCGAAAGCAGAGAGATAAAAGCTAAAAGTAGTGTTTTCTTCATGACGCTAATTTAACTTAAATCTACAAGATTAATTCCTTGTATTGTCACGAACTAATAAGTTGTCAGTCTGAGCGTAGTCGAAGACCAAATTTTTCTATTTAACCATAAATCCTTCAACTACGCTCAGGATGACATCTTCTAACTGCTTTTTTTCTCTCTGTATCTTTTATAAATCTTTACAGCAATCATTATCACAGCCGAGAAAATAATCAAGCCCAACAATCCATAGATCCAGTTTACGGCACTTTTTAAAATTACGGTAAATACAATGGCTACCAATAGGATAGTGGCTACTTCGTTCCACAATCTAAGTTGGGTAGAAGAATAGGTAAAGATCCCCTTTCTCATCTGCTTCATGATGTGTTGGCAAATAAAATGATAGATTAACAATAAAACAACAAAACCTAGCTTTACCTGCATCCAATTTTGTTGTAATAGGAAAGGGCGGGTATAGAGCATCAATGCACCGGCCAAAACGGTTATGCACATTGCAGGTATAGTAATAATGCTCCACAAACGTCCTTCAATCTTCTCGAATTCTTTTTGGAGGATGTTTTTTTCTATTTCTGGCCTATCATTGGCCTCAGTATGATAAATAAACAACCGAACACTATAAAACAATCCAGCCATCCAGCTTACAACGAAGATGATGTGGGTAGCGAGGATGTAGGCGTAGTAGTCTTCCATTAACAGTTAAGCATTAAAAAAGGTCAGAATGTGAGCCAAGCCTCAATAGAATAATCTCTTTATTATCAATTATTTCAAACCAAATGATGAGTAGATCTGGCTTGATATGAGCTTCCCAATCATTATCATAATTACCACTTAATTTGTGAGGTCTATGTTTTTTGTCAATACCAGAAACTCCTTCGATTTGAAGCTTCTCTAAAAAATCAGTAATGTAGGTTGCATTTTTAGCAGAACGTTTTAAAATAGTCTTAACATCCTTCTTAAATTGGTTTGTTGGTCTTAAAACAAACATTTATAACGAATTTATAAAAGATTTGATGTCTTGGATAGGTTCCCCTATTTCCTTGCCATTATGAGCTTTTTCAATTGTTTTTAATGTTAGAGCATTTGGAGTTTTAGCATCTTTTTTTCCAACTGAATGGCTATGAATTTTAACACCAAGTTCAATTAAAAGTTGCTTCACGAGAGCGCTTTTTTTGTCCGGAATATTTATAATCAGCGTTTCCATATACAAATATAATAAATTTCGATTATTAGGCGTGGGTTTAATATTTAAATTCCTTCACCACCTCTATCGCATATTTAACATTATCGAAAGGAATATCAGGCATAATGCCATGACCTAAGTTAAAGATAAAACCTTGTTCGCCACGCATCCGTTCAAACAACTGTAAGATGTGCTTTTTAATCACTGGCTTATCGGCATACAGAATATGTGGATCCAGATTTCCTTGAACTGCAATTCCTTTTGGCAATGCATTTTTAATATTCAACAAGTCTGCATTCCAATCAACCGAGATTACATCAGGTTTCGATTCAGCCATGATCGGCGCAAAAACCGAGCTTCCTTTGCAGAAAGAAATCACTGGAATATTTGTTCTGTTTAATCCGGAAATTATCTGTTGGTTATATTGGTGCGAGAATTCCTGATAATCATTCCATGACAAGGCCAATGCCCAACTATCAAACAACTGCACGGCATTTACACCTGCTTCAATTTGCAAGTTCAAATAATCTGTAGTTACTTTTGCGATTTTTGCCAACAGGCGATGTGCAAGTTCAGGATGATTGTGAATTAATAATTTGGTTAACTTAAAATCTTTAGAAGAACCGCCTTCAACCAAATAGCTCATCACGGTAAAAGGAGCCCCTGCAAAGCCAATTAATGGAATACTTCCATTTAAACGTTGCTGGATAACCTTAATTGCCTCGGCCACATACTGTAAACGGTGCATTACATCAGTTTCTAATTGCTCGATGTCGTTTTCGGTACGAATTGGGTTGGCAAATTTTGGGCCTATACCTTGGGTAAAACTCAAATCGCCTCCCATGGCTTCGCCCGTTACCAGGATATCACAAAATAGAATGGCTGCATCGATGCCTAGTAAATCAACGGGTAACATTGTAACATCAGCAGCTATTTCAGGTGTTTTGCACATCTCTAAAAAGGAATATTTGTTTTTAATTTCCCAATATTGAGGCATGAAACGACCGGCTTGGCGCATCATCCACACAGGTGGACGTTCGGTAGTCTTAGAAAATGCGGCATCTAAAAATAAGTTGTTCTTCATCATGTTATGCCAAACTATTGGCTTCCTTCTCTATAATTTTAATAATTTCTTTCGCTCTTGACGTTACGGCCAGTTCTTTTGCCCTTTCTAAATAAGTTTTAGCACGTTCAACATCTTTTTTACGCAAGGCGAGATTAGCTAAATGGATCATTACAAAAGCTTTATCATTTTTTCCTCCCAAGGGGAAGCGGCTCGCAATCTGAAAATGAAATTCGGCGGTTTCAAAGTCCTCTCGTTGCAGTGCGATGTTCGCCTTCATAAATTCGTAATATCCGCGGCGATTTTTAGCCAATCGGTCTGGATTGCCAACCTCTGCTAAGATCTTTTCGGCCCTATCGTAATCTGCATCCTTAAAATGTTTGGAAGCCAACAATATAGAACTATGTTTAAAGTGGCTCCACAATATAAAAGCAAAGAGAAAACTGGATATCGCGGCGAGCTGATATTGTACATAAACTAAACTTACCAATGCAGAAATGGCAAAGATTGCCATCAAAACATACCTACTTTTTGTATTATACATTAATTGGCTACGTCTGTAAATTTATACCCTACTCCTCTAATCGAGTGAAAATATACTGGGTTTTTCTGGTCTGGCTCAAAATACTTACGGAAAGTGAGGATAAAATTATCTATGGTTCGTGTTGATGGATATACATCGTAGTTCCACACGGTTTCGAGAATTTGTTCACGGGAAACCGCATCATTTTTACGCTCAATTAAGAGTTTAAGCAACATGGTTTCTTTTTTGGTTAAAGGCACAATGGTTCCATCATCCTGTTTTAACTCGAAAGAATTAAAATAAATGGTTTTATCCCCAATCTTATACGAATTCAATTCTTTCAGGTCATCAGATTTTAGGCTACGCTTAACCAAAATCCCTACGCGTAAAATCAGTTCTTCTAAGTTAAATGGTTTAACAAGATAATCGTCTGCACCTTTTTTAAGGCCCATCACTCGGTCTTCACTTGTATTTTTTGCTGTTAGGAACAAGATCGGCACTTCGGTATTTTCCAAGCGAATGGTTTCACAAACTTGGAAGCCATCCATTTCTGGAAGCATTACATCCAAAATAATCAGGTTGAAACGCTCTTCCTTAAATACTTTTAATGCAGTTTTGCCGTCTTTAACAGCATGAACTTTATAACCCTCAAGCTCGAGGTTTAATTTTATGGCATCTAATAAATGATCTTCATCTTCTACCAATAATATTCTTAATTTTTGTGGCATATCAATTAAATGTTACTTCAAAAATTGCACCTTGCGGTACGTTATCTCTAACGCTGATGTCGGCGTCGTGGTTTTGTAATACTTCTTTAACAATAAACAAGCCAAGACCCGTACCTTTAGATTTACGTACATTTTCATCACCAACACGATAAAATTTATCGAAAATTAGCATTTTTTCTTCGTCGGGAATGCCAGGACCTTTGTCAGAAACGATTAAAAGAGGCTTACCGTCATTTTGACAGAGTTCTACTGCAACTTCGGCACAAGGTCCAGAATATTTCACCGCATTTTCTATGAGGTTAGTTACTACGGACGATAAGGCAAATTTATCTCCCATCACTTTAATTTTACCTTGAATTTTGGCATTGATAATTTGTTGGTTACCACAGGAATGAACCTGTAATCGATCGGTAATTTTAGCTACAAGTTCTGAGAAGTCAAATTCTTCTTTTGGAAAAGAATAGGTCCTACTTTCTATCTTGGTAGCCAATAACATATTCTCCACTAAATCATCCAATCGCTCTATGTCCTTTAATGAATTATTGAGCAAAGAAAGTTGCATGGACTTTTCTAGATCTCTTTTTACAATGGTTTGTAAAGATAATTTAATAGCCGCCAAGGGCGATTTAAGTTCATGCGTAACTGATAGTAGGAAATTTTGCTGTTGCTCATGCAATTTATCTTCTTTTTTAATTGATGCATGAATAAAATAAGCACCAACACAGAGCAAAAACAAAAATACAGAGCCCTCGCCCATAACCATCGCTAACTTCTGCGGTTGCAGGCCAATAACAACAGATCCCCACCAAAACATCTCTGCTAAGGCATAAAGGAGAAGGAAATAAAATATGAGAAGAGACTTTTTCATGTTAAGCGTTTGGCGTCTGGCGTTTGGCGTTGAAGACTAAATCTAACGAATCAAATATCGCTCTTTTTGCTTTTTCTAGTTCTATTTTTGTGTGGGCAGCCGAGATAAAACCTACTTCATAACCTGATGGCCCTAAATATATGCCTCTATTTAATAACTCACGGTGCAAGACCTTAAATTTTTCCATACTTGCAGGATCAATAGCTTCGGCAGTTTGGATCTGTGTTTGATCTGTAAATGCGAACCAAAAGATAGAACCAATAGTAAATACTTTAAACTTGTAATTTCTTGCGGTGGCGAAGCGTTGGATACTAGCTGTAAATTCCTGCGTTTTTAACGCTAGCTCTTTATAAAACCCCGAACGCAATAGTTCAGTTAAAGTAGCAATCCCTGCTGCCATAGCTACCGGATTGCCAGAAAGTGTTCCCGCTTGATATACTCCGCCATCAGGCGAAATGTGTCCCATAATTTCGGCCGATGCCCCGTACATTCCAACAGGTAAGCCTCCACCTATTATTTTGCCATAGGTTACAATGTCAGGCATAATACCGTAGTGTGCTGCTGCACCTTCGAAACCTAATCTAAATCCGGTAATTACTTCGTCGAATATTAATAGTGATTGATTTGCAGTACACGCTTCCCTTAAAAACTCGATATACACTTGATCCTGAATTAACAATCCATTATTTGCAGGAACTCCCTCAATAATAACCGCAGCGATCTGATCTTTAAATTGTTCAAAAGCAGTGCTGATGGCTGCTGGATCGTTCAACGGAATTACAATGGTTTCTGCAGCAAAAGAGCTTGGCACGCCGGCCGATGAAGTTTCTCCAAAGGTAACAAGGCCCGACCCAGCCTTTACTAATAGCGAATCGCTATGGCCATGGTAACAGCCCTCAAATTTGATAATTTTATTTTTTCCGGTAAAACCTCTAGCCAATCTAATGGCCGACATTACAGCTTCGGTACCAGAGCTCGTAAACCGAATTTTCTCTACAAAACTATTGTTCTTTATGATCAGTTCTGCCAATTCGTTCTCTAACGCTGTAGGCGCACCGAAACTCATGCCATTTTGCATTACTTCGATTACCTTCTCTCTAATTTTAGCGTTATTATGACCTAAAATTAATGGACCCCAACTTGCGCAAAAATCAATGAACTGATTGCCATCTGCATCCCAAATCATGCAACCGTCGCCTTTTTGAATAAATAATGGCGTCCCATATACTGATTTAAAAGCCCTAACGGGAGAGTTAACCCCACCCGGGAAATAGGTTTTGGATTTTGCATATAAAGCTGCCGATTTCTCCCTACTGATATCCGGTTTGCTCCCCGTATTAATAGGAAGCTCTTCTTCGTTGCCTGAAAATATTTTTTTTAATGATTCTAACATGCTGTGCGTTTGGCGTGGGGCGTGGGGCGTTGGCGCTCGTTTATCACAAGACGCTTAGGGCATTCGCCTACATCCACTTGTTCTCAACTATATCTCTAATATGATACGTAGTAATGATACTTGCTCCTGCTCTAGCAAAGGCATGCATGGTTTCCATTACCACCTTTTGTTCATCTATCCAGCCTTTTTGGGCGGCTGCCTTAACCATCGAATACTCTCCGGATACATTATAACAGGCAATGGGCAGATCTGAGTTCTGTTTTAATTTACTAATGATATCCAAATAGGCCAAAGCCGGTTTTACCATCAACACATCTGCTCCCTCATTTTCGTCTAATAATGCCTCTCTAACTGCTTCGGTGGGATTTCTGAAATCCATTTGGTAAGCTTTTCTATCACCTTTGTTTGGCGCACAATCTGCCGCTTCACGAAAAGGACCATAATATGCCGAAGCAAATTTAGTGGCATGGCTCATGATCGCGGTATTTACAAATCCAGCACCGTCTAATTTATGCCTTATGGCCCCTACTCGCCCATCCATCATATCTGAAGGCGCCAACATATCAGCACCCGCCTCGGCATGATTTAGCGCCATTTTTGCAATCAGCTCAACCGATAGATCATTTTGGATGTAATCATCCTTCATAATCCCACAATGCCCGTGGGTGGTATAAGAACACACACAAACATCTGTTACTACATATAAATCGTCGCCAAAATTTTTCTTTAGCGCTCTTACTGCAACTGGTACCAATGAGTTGATATCGTAGGCGGATTTTGCATCTTCGCTTTTCTCATCACCAACGCCAAAAAGCATGATTTTGTTAACCCCAAGTTTTAACCCTTTCTCTACATCATTTAGTAAAGTATCGGTCGAAAAATGGTTCACACCAGGCATGGCATCAATAGCTTTAACCACTCCAGTGCCGGGCACCACAAAGTAAGGATAGATAAACATATCCTTTGATAATCGCGTTTCGGCAATTAGTTCTCTTACAACTGGGTTCTTTCTTAACCTACGTGGTCTTTGCATACTATATGTGATTACACAGATTTTTAATGATTACACAGATTTTGGTTAATTTTGTTAGTTCAAACTCCTTCCAACCTTTAAACCTCTATCCCAAAAACCGCCTCAGCCAATCCAATCTCATCGGGCGAATAAGGTGTGATATATTTTACACCCATTTCCTCAAATTTTTTGCCCGTAGAATTACCTATGGCGATTACCTTTTGCTCTGGATCTAACAGATTGGCCACAAAGTACGCATCTACATTAGAGGGACTTGTAAAAATGAGCACTTCTGCAGTTGTACCATCTATTTTGTCTTCAATTAAAGTCTCGTAAATGGGTAGATCGATAATCTTAGTGTTTGGGCCTAAAGACTTTTGAATAGTCAATAGCGAATCCTGGGCTCTTGGAAACATTACCGTTTGGCCAATCACCAATTTTGCAAACTCTTCGGCAACTTCAACAATGTCGCCACTTTCGCCCACGAAATCTGCTAGATGCCCAAATTTCCTTAGCGTATCTTCAGAACCTCGCCCAACCACACCAAATTTTACTTTTTTGGCCAACTTCGGATTAAGTTTGAAGAAATATTCTACACCATTCCTACTGCTGAAGAAAATCCAATCTATATTTTTTAAATAAAATGGATCTAGGATATTTACGATGGGAAAGGTTCGGATTAATGATCTTCCCTCGATTTCGATATCGTGTTTTTCGAGAGCCTTTCTGAAATAGCTGTGCTCTCCAATTTCTCTAGAAATGAAGACTTTTGTTGGTTTCTTTCGTTCGGGATCAAATTTAGCAACGATTTTTTCTGCTAAACCCTCTGTATGCGCTGCCCTCAAAAACAAACGATCAGGAAAATCTTCATCAGTTTTGGCCTTCGAAGTCCATACCTCGAAAAACCCATTCTCTTTTTTACAGTAACAACCAAGCGGCATGTGGCATCCACCTTCAAATAGGTTCAATACCTTACGTTCAACCGCTATTTCTTCGGCCGTTGCCGCATCATTGATCTGTTGCAACGCAGTAAAGAGCTCAGTGTCACTCTCCCGTATTTGTATGGCCAAAGCACCTTGTGCGGGCGCCGGTATCAACTCAGTTGTATCTACAACTTCAACATGAAACTCACTTAGGTCGATATTTAACCTGTTCACACCAGCTTTTGCCAATAAGATGGCATCGTAATCTTCATCACGTAATTTTTGGATCCGCGTAGGTACGTTCCCTCTCAGATCTTCGATGTTAAGGTCAGAACGTAGGGAAAGCAATTGCGCTTTACGTCTGTTAGATGAGGTGCCCACCATTGCTCCTTTTTTAAGTGACAATTTCTGGCTGATATCTACGGTATCTTTTAAGATCAATAATAGTTCTGATGGATCTTCGCGTTCGCTTACAGCGGCGATAATCAACCCTGGCGGATTAGTGGTAGGCAAGTCTTTGTGAGAATGTACCGCAATATCAATCGTGCCCTTGATCAGTTCTTCTTCCAGTTCTTTAGTAAAAAAACCTTTTCCTTCCAGCTTATCTAACCTAAGATTTAAAATTTTATCGCCCTGCGTTTTTATTATTTTTAGCTCTGCTTCAATTCCTATGCCGGCCAACCTATCTTTGGTATGGTTAGCTTGCCATAAGGCTAAATCGCTGCCGCGTGTACCGATAATTATTTTCTTCACAGTTGTTTAGTTTTCTGCTAAATTAATAAAATTGAAAGAGATCTGCTTAGAATTAACCCCAAAGACAAAAGACAGAAAGATTTATTAGTAAAGCGTTTGTATTATCTCCAAACTCTAAGCTCCAAACTCCTAACTATTTTTTACGAGTATCTCTTTAGCCATTACCATCGGAATAGTAATACATTTTTTCTCCATATAATCCATCACCCGCTCTAACACTGCTCTAGAGTTATCGTCTAATGTATTAATCTCATTGGCAAAAACACCGTTAATAGCCGTATGTTTAATTTCTTTGATTTTTTTAGGTACATCGCTCATCGCGATCTCTATTTTACGCTGACGAAGCACAGATTCGAATTCTTTGATATTTTCATCGATAATATGTTCAGCATTGATCAGTTCATCATAGCGTTCTTGGATATTTTTACGGGCAGTTTCTTTTAGCGATTCTACCTCGATATAATGTATAGGGAAATTCTGAACAACTGCAGGCGCGGTATCATTTGGGATAGCTAAATCTACGATCACTTTTTTAGCGGTACATCCGTTTAGCAATTTGGCGTAAACTTCTTCGGTAAGAATCGGTTGTGTAGCACTTGTACAAGTAATAATTACATCAAAACCTTTAGTGTAATTTGCCAATTCGCTTAATGGATAAGCAGTTCCGTTGAGTTCTTTGGCAAGCAATTCGGCTTTTGCTAATGTTCTGTTAAATATAGAAAAATTAGAATATTTATGTTTTTTTAAATATTGGGCTATGTTTTTATTGGTTTCTCCGGCGCCGATAACCAACAACCTAGGGTTAGGGCACATGTTCAGCTCCCGCAGCTTACGGTAAGCTAAAGAAACTATTGAAACAGGATTTTTAGCGATATTGGTATTGGTATATACTTCTTTAGCGGTCTTAACAACCCTGTTCATGATCATTCTCATGTAATCGCCCGTAAAACCGGCTATTCGGCAACATTCGTAAGCCTTACGTACCTGAGCTAAGATTTCTTTTTCTCCAACAACTAAACTTTCTAAAGAACAAGAGGTGCGCAAGAGGTGGTTGAATGCTTCACCTTTTTCATATACAGAAACATTCTCTACAAACTGTTCCATGTATTCTTCGGGCAGTCCCATATCCAGAACACGCAAAAAGCGATAAATAAAATTCTTATCAATCTCCTCTCCCGAAGTAAAAATAAATTCAACACGGTTACATGTACCGACATAAAATATCTCTTTGATATTTAATTCCGATTGGATATTATTCAACCTATCATCCAGCGTATGCTCGCATATTACCAGTTTACCTAATGCTTTTAGGTCTATCTGCTGATGCGTAAATGCAATAATCTTTAAATATTCCAAAATGGTTACAGCGTATTATTTTTTGCGTAACAAAAGTATCAACCTAAAACCTCAAAACTGTCATTAGGCTGTAATTTAGGCTAATTTAGAAAGGTTTTAAATTATAATACGTGTTGACTAAGGCCATGGTAAATCTTTCAAAATGCTTTGACAATAAACTGACAAAAACTAACTAGCTTATTAACTAATTTGTAATTAGCTAATCTAGTTCAATGATCATCAAAAAAATAGCATTAGGTTTGCTTATCGGCTTTTATTTTCTTGCTGGAGTTAATCATTTCAGAAACCCTTTTCCCTATCTCAGTATTATTCCGCCCTATTTACCCGCACCAGTTGTGCTAAATTACTTGGCTGGTTGCTTCGAAATCTTATTTGCTTTATTACTTTTTCCGCCAACAACCAGAAAGTATGCAGGTTGGGGCATCATTTTAATGCTGATAGCTTTTATGCCCGCACATATTTATATGATTAGCAAAGCAAATCAGGGTCCTTACTTGTTAGGAAAATGGACGATAACTCCATTTTTAGCTTGGCTAAGAATCCCCTTTCAGATTTTATTCATCTTGTGGGCCTATTGGTGTTCGAAGTTTAGGTTTAAGTTGATTAACTGAGATAATTGGTTAATTGGTTAATTGTTGATTAAACTTGTTATGATTAAAGTAGAAAACCACCGCATTATTGGGAGTAGTGAAAAGCCCATTTTAATGGATCTCACCTTTGATGAAAGGCAACCAAATGCTCCTTTAGTAATTTTTGTTCACGGCTTTAAAGGTTTTAAAGATTGGGGAGCCCATCATTTAACTGCCCGTTATTTTGCTCAGAATGGATATCGTCACCTAAAATTTAACTTGTCGCACAGTGGTGTTCCTGCAGACAAACCAACAGATGTGAGCGATATGGAATCATTTGCATCAAACACCTTTTCTAAAGAAATGTTAGATATTGATGTTGTAATTGATTATGCGTTAAAAAATTTAAGTGCTGATGCGGTAATTTTAATCGGCCATAGTCGCGGTGGCGGACTAAGCATTCTGCAATCGGCTGAAAATCCTCACATTAAAGCTTTGATCACTTGGAGCTCAATTGCCGATTTTAGTAGCCTATGGGCGAAAGAAAAGGAAGAAGAGTGGAAAAAAGATGGAAAAATCTATGTGGTGAATGCCCGGACACAAGAAAAAATGCCCTTAAATGTTACGCTGCTAGATGATTTCGACTCAAATAAAGACAAACTAAACATTGTTGATGCCGCAAGAAGAATTACTATCCCTTGGTTAATTGTGCATGGCGATGATGATGTGAATGTTCCGTTCGAAACCGCAGAAAAATTGGCCAACGTAAATCCGAACAGTAAATTAATTAAAATTAAAGGCGCTAACCATGTATATGGTGCCTCTCATCCATATACCAGTGAAACTTTACCGCCACAACTATTTCAGGTCTGTGAGAAAAGTGTTGGTTTTTTGAACAAGGTTGAATAATTTTTAAAAATTCTTTATGTAAGTTTCCCTGATAGGAATAAGAATAGTAACTCCCGAAGAAAGAAAAATGTATAAAAAAGGAAAGGGATTCCTACAGAAATGCAAATGGCATATGAGCTAATCCAACTTAGGCAGATACAAAGAGAATTTGCTCCCTTTTCCTTTGGTAGATTCTAATTGAATTGTACCACCTAATTTTTCAACTGCTTGTTTAATAATGTACAACCCTAAACCTGTCCCTCTTTTCTTAGCATTTAGGATATAGAACATTTCAAAAACCTTATGATGATACTCCTTAGCAATACCAATCCCGTTATCCTCAATCTCAATAACAATTTGATTGTCTGAACTTCTAACCATTACTGTGATGTTTTGGGTCTCCTTTTCATGATCGCAATACTTAAATGCATTTGAAATTAAGTTGTTAATTATCATTTTAATAAAAACAGAATCACTATAAATCTCTTCTAAACCATCCTGGATTTTAATCTCAGATTTAACGTTCTGGTTAAGAACAAGATGGTTGTTTAAGGCAAATGAATCTTCAATGATAGCTTTTAAATTAATCTGCTTTGGTTGTGGTGATAGGTTCCTCCTCTGTAATAAAGAAATCACGTCTTTAATAAACAGATCTTGTTTGTCTAGTAAATTATCCATTAAAAGAATATTTTCTTTTATTGAAACCATATCTGTATCAAGAGATGCAATCTTAACAAGACCCTGCAGGGAGGTTAATGGTGCTCTTAAATCATGAGACAAACTATACACGAAAGTATCGAGTTCAAGATTTAGATCAGAGACTTTATCATAGCTTACTTTAAGTTCATTTTTTGATCTATGTAGTTTTGCTATTATCCACATTAGATAAGCAGACAGACTTCCCACGATTGAAATAGTTAAGAATACATTTAACCAATTTAATGACCTTTCAATGTCTCTGGCCAAATTGCTTAATGTTCGAGAAAAATCTATTTCTAATTCAGTTAGTTCAAAATTAGATCTAGAAATATTAAAATAAAGCTGGCTTTTCATCTCATTATCAACCGCGCCTTTGTCTATTGTAGCCTTAAGATTCACAGCCTGCTTTTTGATATCCGTAAGTAAGACCTCAGATTTGATCCATAAACCTACAGCGTGTTTAAACTCCTTAACGTTACTAAAATTCTTGAACAACCAAATGATGTTCGCAATATCATCAGGATGGATTTTACCGTGAATAAAATGATTATATGCAACCGAATCAGGTTCGTTTTTCGACATCGAATGACGAGCCAAATTATCACTTTCTGGTACTAGCAACGATACATTATATCTATCAAAGTAAAAAGGATCTTGAGTATTTAAGTAATAGGTTAAATTTAATAAAGCATCCTTTTGGCCTTTAGAGTAATTGGATTCGCCATTTATGTAGGACCTGATTCCCGACTTAACCTTAGAGGAGTAATAATTGGATAAAATAAGGATGATTGAAGCCAATGATACTAATAGTACAATTACCTTACTTTGAGCTTTAAAGGACATTATTAAGATGTTGAATATAGCAAGTTATATAACTATTTCTTTATATTTCATTTAAATAAGAATTTTAACTAAAAGACAATACTCTTTTCTAACCACGAATCAGTACTTATTTAGTGCTTAGATAATGAAAAATAGTATTTTTGGCATTATATTTTTATTATGAATAAAGAAATATTCCGCTTATTTAATGAGATTGAAGTAAAAGAAATGACCCCGGGTTTTTTTTCCAAATTAATCCACACAGATAATAATACCATCAATTTTCTGGAAATCAAGGCGGGAAGCGATTCGCCAATTCACAGCCATCCCCACCATCAATGTGCTTTTGTGTTGAAGGGCCAATTTGAAATGACGGTTGGAGACGAAACGCAAGTGTTAGATACAGGTAAGTTTGTTGTCATCCCTGGTGGCATCCTACACGGTGGAAGAGCAATTACAGATTGTACCTTGTTGGATATTTTTAGTCCGGGAAGAGAAGATTTTAAATACTAAAGGCGAGAGCCTTCGGCGTGGAGCGGAGGGCGTTGGGCGGGCAGCGTTTCGGGTTTCGTTAATAATCCCGGAGGATTATATATTTTAGATCATTTAATATGATATTCGACCCCAGCTGGGGTCGTACCAACAGGGATAGTTTTTATTAATATATGGCCTCTACGAGGTCTTTAGCTATACCATGATGCACATTTTTCAAAAAGAACTTACATTAAGACCCCGAATTCGTGGATTTCATCTTATTACCGATGAGATTTTAAGGGCTATTCCAGAAATCGTCTCTATAAAAGCAGGACTGATACAGGTTTTTATCCAACATACGTCAGCTTCGCTTACCATTAACGAAAATGCCGACCCCACTGTACGCCAAGATTTTGAAATGTGGTTTAACAAGGCGGTCCCTGAAAATGATCCAAACTATCGACATGATTATGAGGGAAGCGATGATATGCCGGCACATTTAAAATCAGCTTTGCTAGATACATCGATAACCATTCCCATCACTAACGGAAACTTAAATCTTGGAACTTGGCAGGGAATTTACCTTTGCGAACACCGAAACCACGGAGGTAGCCGGAAGGTGGTGATAACCGTTTGGGGAATTTGAACAGTTTTCTTCCGATAGCAATCGGGATCGCAGTTATCAGTGGGGGGTTTCCACCCAATTTCCATCTTCTTTGATAATCTCAATCAGCTCATCTAATGCAGATGGGGTATTCACATTCTTTTTGATCACTGATTTACCTCGGTACAGCGTAATTTTTCCTGGGCCTGTACCTACATAGCCGTAATCTGCATCGGCCATTTCTCCAGGACCATTTACAATACAGCCCATAATAGCGATCTTAATTCCTTTTAAATGATCGGTTTTGGAACGAATGTATTGAGTGGTTTCCTGCAGATCGAATAACGTACGGCCACAACTCGGACAAGAGATATACTCCGTTTTAGAGATCCTTGTACGTGTAGCCTGCAAAATACCGAAACTTGTGGCGTTTATAATGTTCAATCCAATGGTTGGGGCTGCGGCTATCCAAACACCATCACCAAACCCATCGGTTAGCAATGCCCCTAAATCAGAAGCTGCTTCAAGCATCAGTTGCTCTGGATTGTCGGAGAAATAGCTTCTTTTTATCAATATAGGAACATGGATCTGCCTTTGCTGTAAAGCATTAAACACTAATCGCTGTGCCTGTACCCCTACTTGTTGATTAGTTTCAAGAATTAATACGGTTGTGTTAGCAAATCCTAAAGTTGACAAATTGCTGAGGTCTATTTCATCAGCATTGATAAGTACAAAATTTAGCACATTATCCTTAAGCCCCACATTTTTATATTCAGCAAAATTTAATAGCGGATAACAATTGGTTTTATCTTTTAAGCTTAACCAAGTTTGATAATTATAGACCTGTTTTAAATTCCCTGGAAATGAAAAAGAGGGCAATGAGTCTCCCAGATAAACAAGATCGCAAGCCTGATCTGATAAGTTATATTTATCTAATCCCGCACTATAATTATACCCTACTGCACTTAAAAAATAAGGGTCTTTTAAATTCTGTGTACTAACATCAATCATTACTACGGGCGGGTGATGCCCTCCTATTTGCGCTATCGGAGTGGTTGTTCTTCGTGAATAAGAGTACGGATCGTAGGTAAGAGTGGAAGGTTGGAAGGTTAAAGGGTTGGAAGGTTGTATTTCATACGAACTGACTTCGGGCTTCTGACTTTGGACTTCCGACTGTTTTTCGTATCGATCTGCCAATGCTCTCGCTACTGGAGCCTCAAATTCTGGATCTTCGGTTAACGAAACCCTTATGGTATCTCCAAGTCCATCGGCAAGTAGCGTTCCAATGCCAACTGCCGACTTAATCCGACCATCTTCTCCATCTCCCGCCTCGGTTACACCTAAGTGCAAAGGATAATTCATACCCTCTTTAACCATCGTTTCTACCAAGAGCCGATAAGCTTGAACCATAACTTGGGTATTACTGGCCTTCATTGAGATTACCAGATTATAGTAATTTTGGTCTTCGCACATGCGGATAAATTCCATCGCAGATTCTACCATCCCACGTGGGGTATCACCGTAATGACTCATGATTCGATCTGAAAGAGAACCATGATTGGTACCAATCCTCATCGCCGTACCATATTCTTTACAGATCTTAACCAGTGGCGTAAATTTTTTATATATCCGCTCTAGTTCTTCCTGATAGGCACTAGAGGTGTAGGCTAAATTCTCAAAACGCTTTTTATCTGCGTAATTACCTGGATTTACCCTTACTTTTTCTACAATTCTAGCGGCTGATTCGGCTGCATTTGGGGTAAAATGAATATCTGCAATAAGAGGTACATCATAACCACGTAACCTCAGTTCTTTTTTAATGTTGGCTAAATTTTCAGCTTCTTTAATGCTTGGGGCGGTGATGCGTACATATTCGCAGCCAGATTCAACCATTCGAATGGTTTGTTCAACAGTGGCTAAGGTATCCATCGTATCAGTGGTAGTCATAGATTGGATCCGTATAGGATTTGATCCACCCATGGGGATATTGCCAATCGTTACCTCACGACTTAAAAACCTCGAATAATGGGTTAAACTATTGCAATATCCGCCCTCTAGCGCAAAAGATTTAATTTCTGGTAGCATCGATACAAAGATAGGTGAAAAGTTTGTGAAGTGGAAGGGCGGAGGGCATGGAGCTTAGGCTAGTAAGAATGCCCAACTGAAAATTGAAACCTAAAAACTGTCTAATTGCCAAACCGCTCTACAACAGCCGTTCTTTAACCACCAGCGCATCAGCAAATATATCATGAAAGCACTGTTGTTTCTTATTGAGGAAAAGATAAAAATAACCGAAACACAATGATAAAATAGAAATGAGTTTCCCAAAGTTCCTTCCAAAAGAGTTTCCCACAGACAATGGGCTTCCGAGTGTATCCGTAACCTTGATATTCATCATTCGTTTGCCAATCGTGGCTTGTTTTGAGGTGGCTTCGGCAACACTTCCATATATCAATTTTGCCCAGGGCATAATGATTAAACCTATTAATGCGCTGATCCGGAAGCCCGTCTTGTCTAATACAATGTATAGCAAAAACAGGATAATAAGATAACAGGCAAATAAAACAAGATAATCAATAACAAGTGCAACTGCCCGTTGATCAAAAGAAGCAAAATACTGGGGCATAACCTGTTGGAATTTAAACCCTAAAAGTTCACGGAGCTCGGGAAGTTCATGCGCCTCTTTATAGTCGTCCATTCCCGGTTTCCTTACAAAAGTACCAGCCTTAATGTTTATACTTTTAAGTTCATCGAAATGATATGGACCTGTGGGTTTACCATCAACAACTACGGTATATACTGCTTTCTCCAATGTTAGATGTGAGATATGAGATGTGAGATATGCGATTAAATTACAAAAAAAATGTGATCCTAACCTAAGAATCACATTTAATAGTCTTACGGTGCTTTTGGCTTACGCTTTCACCTATTGGTTTATTAATATTTGTTTACTTCGAAACTGGTTAATCCCCCATTAAAGTTTATAAAGACTTTATTTATTGAAGTACTATAATTTGGAGTTTCGTAGGTATCGTCGTTAATTTTAGTGAAACCATCAAAATCTCTAGAGGATAGTCCTGTTTTTGTTTTAATCCGGCATCCTGAACCTTCCGGGATTTGAACTTTAACACTGGTTACCCCACTTTTAACATTAACGTCTGTGATTGGCAATAGGCTTCCGATTTTAACATCAAGCTCTGCAACTCCTCCATCAAAATTAAAGGTTCTTACTTTATAGTTGGAGAGGTCAAAATCTACCGATCCGGCACCCATGTTCACATACATGCTCCAAATTGGGCTAGTATTTAAATGAAAGTCTACGTCGTTACCATTGCCCATAGACCATCTGCCTTTTCTATGGTCTTTTGTTCTAAATGTTAACACATTAGTACTGTCTGAAGTGGTATTTGTTAATGAAAAATCTCCCCTTCTTTTTTTTACATCAGCTGCAAATAAGCTATCTGTTGCTCCCTTAATTGAAAAAGAAGTTACTTCTCCGAAGACATTGAGCACCGCTTTTTTATCTGCATCACCTACTACGAAGGGTGTTCCAAATTTAAGTTTGGTATAGCTTTCATCGCTGTCATTGTCATCATCGTCATCATCATCACTTCTATACGTATGACTAATGCCATTACCCCACCAATATTTTCTATCGGGTCTTTGTTGTCCTTTCACAAATAGAAAAGAAAGTGCGATGATCAAAATACCTAAGGAAATGATATTTCCGGCTTGCGAATTATTTCTACTAAACAGGATATTGATACCTAAAATAATGATAAGCACGGGAATAAAACTCCAGGCATTACTCCAATAAAAATCAATTACATCAAAATTATCTAACAATACCACTCCGCCTATAAACAAAAGCAGTATGCCCCATATTACTCTATCTAATTTCATCTTTTTAATAATTTAATGGCTCGGTGTAGTTGCATGAAACCACTGACCGCAATTTTATTCATCATGCTATTTGGTTTACTATAGATTTGGTGTTGTCGAATCCTTGTTTTCTTCTATAATTACCACCTCATCAACTGGGGCAGCAGCGGTTGGTTGTTGTGCTTCTGCGGTGGTTTTTTTAAATTTTTCCCACTCAGATTTGCGTTGATTTCTAAAAATCAGGCTTATTCCGACAGCTACCAGAGCCAACGGCCATAATTTGTAGATATTCCAGATACTAAACCAATGTGGAATAACGCCAAATGTATATTTCAACAATAAATATAGGCCGAAGATCAAGAGAATTAATCCACCGATCGTTCTACTGGTATCATTTGTTTTAACTAGAGGCTTAAAATTGGTGGGATCTGCACTTTTAAAATCAGGGCCAACATTCTCAGTATTCCATTTAGTCTGATCGCCACTGTTTGAGGGGTTACTAAATGCATTTGGGGAATTAAACATGGCTGCATTTTGTTGATTTTTCTGATAAAAATCATTGAACTTTTTTAAACGTGCAGCCGGATCATTATTTACTGGGGCTACTATCCATATAATGATATAGATTACCAAACCCGTTCCGGCTAAAAAAATAGTGCTCAATACAAACAGTACTTTCATCATCGTAACGTCTATCTGCATATAATCAGCTAATCCCGAGCAAACACCTGCAATAACTTTATCGTGTTCGTTTCTATACAATCTCTTTTCCATAACAATATCTCCTTCTATTTCCTTTTAAAAATTTAAAGGCGTCAAGATCATTTCATCAACGTTTACCCCACTGCTCAAAGTTAAAATGGAGTATAAAGAATTGGCGATATCTTCGGGCTGTACAAACTTATCTGGACTAATCTGGGTACCTGACCAAGAAGCTGTTAGTGTTGAGCCTGGCAAAATTGCCGTTACCTTAACGTTGTATTCAGAAAGTTCCTTCCGCAATACATGATTAAGACTTAACATGGCTGTTTTTGTTACAGAATAGCTACCCGCATTATCTACAACCTGTGTACTAGCTACAGAGCAGATGTTAAAAATATGTCCGCTGCGTTGGTTACGCATAATTTTGCCGAAATATTTGGATAAATAATAAACAGAATTCACATTAACCATCCCTTGCTGCTCGAAATTTCTATCATCCTCATCGAGTAAACTCCCTGGCATAAATATTCCGGCATTATTGATCAATACATCAACGGTCTTAAACACACCGTTAACTTGCTCACAAAAAGAATAGGTTTCATCCTTGCTTCCCATATCCGCCTTGATGGCAATTATAGTGGTTTTATATTGGGCCAACTCAGCTTTAAAATCCGACAGATCTGCGTCGTTTCTGGCACAGATAGCGAGGTTGTATCCTTTAGAAGCTAGTTTAATTGCAATCGCTTTTCCGATTCCTTTTGTGGCACCTGTAATTATTGCGTTCATCATGTTCAATGTTATTTTATACAAAAAAGGATATTAATATTCGAAATCGATAATATTTTTGCTAATTACACAAAGCCAGAACATTTTTTGTTGTTTCTTTGTATAATATTGTAATATACTCTAGTAAATCTCAGTTAAATGAACTTTACCAATTTTGGCAAGTACATCCTGCTATTAAAAGCAGCTTTCAGAAGACCCGAAAAAACAAAAATATATTTAAAGGCCATTTTCCTTCAAATGGATTTTATCGGTATAGGTTCTTTAGGACTTATAAGCATTATTTCATCTTTTATTGGGGCTGTTATGACTTTACAGATCGCCTTTCAGTTAACCAGTGATTTTATTCCCAAAACAATTATCGGACAAGTTAACCGGGATTCGAGTATTTTAGAGTTAAGTCCAACCATTAGTGCGATCGTATTGGCCGGAAAAATTGGATCTGCAATTTCATCAGAGATTGGCACCATGCGGGTAACAGAGCAGATAGACGCACTAGAGATTATGGGGATAAATGCACCGGGATACCTTATCCTGCCTAAAATTCTTGCAGGTATTACTATGGTTCCTGTACTTGTGATTTTCGCAATGATCCTAAGCATTACAGGTGGTTATTTAGGAGGAACGTTATCAGGAGCTGTTACTGCCGCTGAATATATCCAAGGAATTACCACAGATTTTAATGCGTATACCCTTACGGTGATGTTGGTTAAAGCATTCGTGTTTGGTTTCATCATCACGTCAGTGCCTGCATACGAAGGTTTTTATGTAAAAGGAGGTGCTGTTGAGGTTGCACAGGCAAGTACAAGGGCAGTTGTGGTAAGTTGTATAAGTATTTTAGCGTGTGATTATATTGTAACCCAATTATTATTATGATCGAGATAAAGGATATCCATAAATCATTTGGCGAAAATGAAGTGCTACAGGGCATTTCAGGGAAATTTGAGGAAGGAGTTACCAATCTGATCATTGGGGGCTCTGGTTCAGGAAAAACCACATTATTGAAATGTATGATCGGACTGCACCAACCAGACAAAGGAACGGTGTACTATGATGGCAGAGAGTTTACCCAATTAAATTTCGAAGAACGAATAGAAATAAGAAAAGAAATTGGCATGCTGTTTCAAGGATCTGCATTGTTTGATTCGATGACAGTTGAAGAAAACATCATGTTCCCATTAAACATGTTTACCGATCAGGATCGTGCCGAAAAATTAGAGCGGGTTAACTTTTGTTTAGAGCGAGTTAACTTAGAGGGAAAAAACAAACTTTTTCCAGCGGAGCTTTCAGGAGGAATGAAAAAACGTGTTGGAATTGCCAGGGCGATAGCAATGAACCCAAAATATCTCTTTTGCGATGAGCCCAACTCGGGTCTGGATCCAAAAACATCCATTGTAATTGACGAACTGATCAAAGAAATTACCGAAGAATACAACACAACTACCATTGTAGTAACCCATGACATGAATTCGGTAATGGGTATTGGAGATTACATTATCTTCTTGCACGAAGGAAAAAAATTCTGGGAAGGCTCTAACAAAGAAATCTCTAAAACAGACATTCAAGAATTAAACGATTTTGTTTTTGCAAGTCGTTTTATGAAAGCAGCCAAAGGCAAATTATAAATGTAAGATGTGAAAGGGAAGATGGAAGATGTACTTCAACCTTCCCACCCTCCCACCTTAAAACCTTCCAACCTTCCAATCAATATGATACACCTCCTTACCCCCACCCACTGGAAAGATTATGAACTTCTCGATTGTGGCGACTTCGAAAAATTAGAGCGGTTTGGTAATTTGGTACTTGCTCGTCCAGAACCTCAAGCGGTATGGAAAAAGGCATGGTCTCCCCAAGAGTGGAAGAAGAGAACGCACATTATTTTTAAAGGCCGATCGGCAACAACAGGAGAATGGTTAAAAACCGATAAAAGTATTCCAGATCGCTGGAATGTAAACTATAAAAATGAAGATATCAGCATCAATTTACGATTGGGTTTAACCTCTTTCAAGCATGTGGGGGTTTTTCCAGAACAGGCTGTAAATTGGGATTATATTTCTTCATCTATTAAAAAATTTAAGACCAGCACACCAAAGGTGCTCAATCTCTTTGCCTATACCGGTGCTGCATCTTTAGTAGCTAAGGCCGCAGGTGCGGATACCACACACGTTGATTCTATTAAACAAGTGGTAAACTGGGCCAACGAAAACCAGGAACTTTCCCAACTGAAAGATGTACGTTGGGTAGTTGAAGATGCATTGAAGTTTGTGAAAAGGGAATTGAAACGGGGTAAAAAATACAACGGTATCATTTTGGATCCTCCAGCTTTTGGACACGGGCCTAACGGCGAAAAATGGAAATTAGAAGATCATATCCAAGAAATGATGCAGGATGTAGTCCAATTATTAGATGAACAAGAGCATTTCCTGATTTTAAATACTTATTCTCTTGGGTTTTCTTCTGTAATCGTTGAGAACCTGATCAAAACCTCCTTCCCTCAGGTTCAAAATCTCGAAACCGGAGAGCTATATCTACAGGCCACTTCTGGGGTTAAATTGCCCCTTGGAGTTTTTGGAAAATTTGGGATTTGGAAAAAATAACACCTCAGGCACCTGAAGTCACTAATTTTAACATTCCTTCCCACAACAGGTAAACAAGACATCTTAGAACAGTTAAGTTTTGCCGAGGCTTTATACACCATACAATAGGCATCCAAAACGCCAAACGCCAAACGCTAATCGCTCCATTTGCAAGCAAAATGTTAATCTGTTGATAATTATTAATACTTTGGGATTTGAATTGATGTACTTTTGAAAAAATAGAATACTAACAGCTAAACTTATCTATGAAATTCCCAAAAATTGCCGGCGCATTGCTTATCGGCGTGGCCACCCTAACTACTTTTGCGTACTGCACATCAGATGCTAAAAAGAAATCAACAAAAACTGTTGCTGCCGATGGAACGGTGGTTGAACAAGAAGATACCGTTCGTACTCCTGTTGATACTGCAAAATACGATGCGCTGATGAAAAAATTGGCCAATGGCGATACTACAGGAAAATGGCCAGTAAAAAAACAGCCGTATCCATTAGCAGGAGCAATTTTACCGTTCAAAAGAATAGTAGTTTATTATGGCAATCTCCACTCTAAAAAGATGGGAGCTTTAGGCGAATATCCGCCAAAAGAAATGTGGTCGCGCTTAAATAAAGAGATAAAGCACTGGGAAAAAGTTGATCCGAGCACACCCGTACAGGCAGGTTTGCATTATATCGCTGCAGTAGCTAGTGGTACAGCCGGAAAAGACGGAAAATACATTAACCGAATGGGCAATAAACAAATTGATTCGGTATTAAAAATTGCTAAGATGCGTCCTAATACGATCGTATTTTTAGATCTTCAAGTAGCATTGAGTACCATTAAAGCGGAGTTACCACATATCGAAAAATATTTACAAATGCCAAATGTTCATTTAGGTATAGACCCCGAATTTTCGATGAAAGATGGTACACTTCCTGGAAAAAAAATCGGCACCTACGATGCTGCTGATGTAAATTATGTGACAGGATATTTGGCAGACATAGTTAAAAAATATAACCTGCCTCCAAAAGTTTTCGTTCTACATCGTTTTACGAAGAAAATGGTAACCAATTCGCAAAACATTAAGTTAAGACAAGAAGTACAAATCGTAATGCACATGGATGGATGGGGCGAACCAGACTTAAAGCTTGGGACGTACCGCCACTTTATCTTCGGCGAACCGGTTCAATTTACAGGCTTTAAATTGTTCTACAAAAACGACTTGAAAAAAGCTCCAAATCGTTTAATGACCCCAGAAGAACTGATGAAATTAAAACCAATTCCTAGCTATATACAATATCAGTAAGCGGAGAGCTCAGAGCGTTTGGCGATAATCGCAAAGCGATAAGCGGAAAAGCTAAAGACTAAAGCAAGAGCTGGATTCAGAACTGAATTAGCTTTAAGCTTTGGTCTTTTTGCTTTTTATGGAAAAAACTTCGTTTTAACATCTAACTTTAAATGCTTTTTTTATATTTAAAAAATTGTTAATCTCCTATGAGAAACCTTTGCAAATTACTTTTCCTCTTCCTTGTTCCAATTAACTTATTTGCACAAAAAATTACTGTTGAAAGTAGTTTGGACAACGCATTTGAACTAGCAGCTAAGCAACACAAAAACGTGCTTGTTTGTATTGAATCTCCCAGTTCTGTTGTCGCAAATGTGGGTGGTTTAGCTGATCCCGAAGTTATTGCTCTGATCAATAAGAATTTCGTGGTTTTCAAAACCTCCCTTATCGAAAGCGATGCAAGAACTTTAATCAGAAGATATCCAAGTATAGACAAGTATCCCGCGTTTGTATTTCTACACCCGGATAAAGAACTGTTCTTCTACGATTTTGGAAGCTCTTCAATTAAGAACAAGTACTTAAAGATGATTAATGATGCTTTAATGGCATCCACTCAAAAAACATTAAAAGATTATGAGAGCGAATACTTAGCCAATAAAAATGATATCAAAAAATTAACTGCCTTTATTGATGCGCGAAAAAAGCAGGGCATAACCACTAACGCTGATCTTATAGAGCAGTATGTAAATTTGCTCACCATTGCGGATTTTAACAAATACGAAACTGTACTTTATATTTTAGAGGCTGGGCCCTACCTGGATGGTAACGCTTATAAGTTTAGCAGAACCAACTATAAGTTAATAGATAGCATCTACAAAAAGGAGCCTTTAGCCAAACGTGTTGTTATTAACAACGCGATGATGAGTAATACCATGGCAATGGCCATAAAAACAAAAAATATAAGCAAAG
This sequence comes from Pedobacter sp. NO84, assembly GCF_059703915.1. NCBI lineage: Bacteria > Pseudomonadati > Bacteroidota > Sphingobacteriia > Sphingobacteriales > Sphingobacteriaceae > Pedobacter > Pedobacter sp. NO84. The sequence continues at coordinate 201,031 of NZ_AP046575.1, read as the reverse complement.
CAAATTCAGTAGCAAGCTTTGCAAGTACAAGTTGGGGAAAAGATTACACCAAAGGAACCAAAGCGTATGCCAGCGAAATGTTAAGGTTTTATAAGGCCATAAAAGATACCGCCCAATATTTCAGAAATGCTATTCATTATTATGATAGCTATTACATGACGATCAGCGCCGATTCTATCAAGAAACTTGAAGCCCAAAACAGAGTTGAAATGACTGAACGGATGAAATCGCAAATGCCTACTCGCCCGCAAACGCTTAGCAAAGAAAAAATAGATAGCTTGGTTAAAATTGGCAAGCTAACTAGAAGCGTTGAAAGCGTTGCCATAACAACGGGCGTAGCCTTAAGTTATGCAAATGAACTGAATAACGCCGCATCAAGCTTTTATGAGACTGGCACAAAAAACCTCAACCATTTATCTAAGGCATTAATTTGGAGCAAACGCGCGATAGACCTCAAGCCGGTATGGGCCTATTATGATACGTTAGCACACGTTTATTATGCCATGGGAATTTACAATGAAGCTTTGTCTACCCAAAAGATAGCCTTAGAAATGGCGGCTAAATCAAATCAGCCCAACGCTGTTGTGAAACTCCAAAAAGACTATGAGAAGATGAAAGATAGGACATTGTAGAATAACAGATTCTCGAGTTTCTAAATCATATTAGCCACATATTTAAGAGGGTTAATCGTCTTTTAATCTGTGGCTATAAATTAAATGCAGAAGTTGAATAGTGGTCCTGCAATTATATGATTTATCAAAACAACAAGGATTGCCCTTTATCATCTATCTTAATATCATCAGGGTTAGTTATTTCTAGGTCAATTTTTTGGATGGGTTTAGCCTCCTCAGCCTTTGGCTCAATGGCCCCCTCCTTTTTTGGTTTTCCTTTGGTGCCTGACTTTAATTCACCGCTTTCCGCTTTGCGCTTTTCGCTTTCAGCTTTAATAGCAGGCTCAGATTTAAAAGCAGGCTTCTTTTTTGGGGCTTCATCTAGTTCCGTATCTTCCTTTATTTCTGGTAATTCCGGAAGCTCAACTGCTTCAACGGCTTCAGGAACAACTTCCTCTATGGTCATTTCTTCAACAAAGTTATCTTCAGCAACATCGTTTTCACCTGCATCATCCATGCTTTGGGCACCTTTTTCTTCGGAAGTAGCTATTTTTTCATCGGGTGGTTCAATCGAGGTAGGTTCAGGTTTAGGTTTTTCTATTAACACTGTTCCGATCTCCGACTCGGCATTAACCAAACTTACATTTTTAACTTCATGCTGAGATAAGCGATTACCATTGGCCTTTAATCCTTTCACATCAATCAATCCCGCCAAGTCTACCACTAAGGTCTCCGGAGTTTTGGATTTTCCTTTTTCTACATCGATCTTAACTTGTGCATCAGCTTTGCCCGTAATCAATATTAATTTTGAGCCTGCTTCCTCGCTAATTATACTTACTTCTTTTCCGGCAGGTTGAAGTTCAAATACAAATCGTTTTACGAAATAATTTTTCGCCTTATTATCGAAATGTACCAATCCGTACACATGGTCTGGATCAAATTTTTGCATCAGCACGATTCCTGGATCGAAGTGGTTGCTTAAATCGAAGGAAGTTAGTTCATACCAACCAGCGGCATTTACCTGTAAGATTTTATCATCACCATCAAATTCTCCCAGGTATTTTCCTCTTCCGTCCACATTTAAGCGTTTCAACAATTCGTCATACCAAATCTTTAATCCCGACAGGGTAGAAACGCCCTTGCTCTTGAACACTACTTTTTTAATTGGATATTTGGATACGATATTACCCATCGAGCCACGTCCTTTAATGGCTATCTCGGCAAAATCCAGATCAAATTGTAATTTCTTTAATTTCGAATGTGGTTTAAGCTGTATGGTAATAACTTCTGCTTCCCCATTGGGATTTGCACTAAAATATAAAATTTTTGAGCCCTTGGTTCCTTTGGTAAGATCATATTCCTTATCACGGGTAACACCCAAAACAGAGAAGCGTTTAATGTACGTGGTGCCATTTGTGCCATCACGGTAGATAAGATTATACACTGTCCGGTCATCGTTCTTTTTAAACACTCGTGCATGAATAATGCCTTTACCTACAAATGTCTTCTCGGCCACTTTACTTACAATACATTTCCCGTCTTCCCTAAACACGATAATTTCGTCTATATCTGAACAATCGGCTACAAATTCATCCTTACGTAATCCTGTACCGATGAAACCATCCTCACGATTCATATACAATTTTACATTGGCAAGGGCTACCTTACTTGCTTCTACTTTATCAAATAAACGTATTTCCGTTTTACGTTCTCGGCCTTTGCCATATTTATCTTTTAATTTTTGATACCAAGCAATTGCATAGTCGGTTAAATGACGCAAGTTCCCTTTAACCACTTTTATCTCATCCTCTAAGGCTTTCATTTGCTCATCGGCCTTTTTCACATCGAAACGGGTGATGCTACTCATTGGTTTATCGATCAGCTTTTTAAAATCTTCGGGTAGGATTTCACGGTAAAGCGAGGGTTTAAATGGATCAAAAAGAATATTCAATACCGTAACCACCGCATCAAAATCACTTGCATTTTCATATTCAGGGTTTTTGTACATCCCCTCTTGTATAAAAATCCTTAACAAAGAGCTGAAGAAAATCTTCTCCTGCAGTTCGTGCAAGCGGATTTCGAGTTCGCGTTTAAGCAAAAACTTGGTATGTGCTGTATTTTGGGATAAGATATCATTTACCGTTAGAAACTGAGGCTTATCATCTTTAATTATACAGGTATTTGGCGAAATGGAAACTTCGCAGGCGGTAAAGGCATATAGTGCATCAATAGTTACATCAGGAGAAATGCCGGGCGCCAACTGGATTACAATTTCTACATTGGCGGCGGTATTATCTTCGATCTTTTTAATCTTGATTTTACCTTTATCATTGGCAGCTAAAATGCTATCTATAACAGAACCTGTAGTTGTGCTGTACGGAACTTCGGTGATTACCAATGTTTTTTTATCTTTTTCGGTAATTTTTGCCCGAACTCTAATCCTACCACCACGCATCCCTTCGTTGTAGTTAGAAAAATCGGCCATGCCTCCTGTAAAAAAGTCGGGCAGGATATTACTCCTATTGCCTTGCAAAATTCCGATTGATGCATCCAACAGCTCAATGAAATTATGGGGCATTACCTTTGTAGCCAAACCAACCGCAATTCCTTCGGCCCCTTGGGCCAATAACAATGGAAATTTAACAGGAAGTGTAATGGGCTCGCTATTTCTCCCGTCGTAACTTAATTGCCATATGGTGGTATCCGCATTAAAAACAACGTCGTTAGCAAATTTAGAAAGCCGGGCTTCAATGTACCGGGGAGCAGCTGCGCTATCACCGGTAATGGGATCGCCCCAGTTTCCCTGGCAATCGATCAGAAGGTCTTTCTGACCAATCTGAACCATCGCATCGCCAATGGAAGCATCACCATGTGGATGATATTTCATAGTATTGCCAATTACGTTGGCTGCCTTGTTGAAACGCCCGTCGTCCATTTCCTTAAGCGAGTGCATAATTCTGCGCTGTACAGGTTTTAACCCATCATGGATATGCGGAACCGCTCTATCTAGAATTACATAAGATGCATAATCGAGAAACCAATTTTCATATAGCCCATTAATTGGAGTAACTGTATGTTTATTTTCTGTATCGCTAGAAAGGTTATCTTCGTTTAAGTTGTCTAATTCTTCACTCATTTCGCTATTAAGGTATTGGGATGCGTAAATATAAGGGATGCGATTAAAATTTTAGAGAGAAGTTTTTAACAAAAAACGGTTAACTGTTGAAGGGGTTAACTGGTTAATTGCAGTTTATGTCACAGTTCAAATTGTCGACTCCGCTCAGACTGACAAGTAGAGGTTTACTTAGGTTTCTAAGCACCCTTAGGTGGTGAATATTAACCGCAAAGGCCGCAAAGAACGCAAAGCTGCAAAGCAACATGAATGGTTCAACCAGTCTTATATTTCCTTATATGTCTTATATGGTTTAACTCTTAGCTGTTCTAAGGTGTCTTAGGTGGTGAGAAAATTAATGATGTTTAGGAAAATCGTTATTTGAATCCAGTCCCAAAAACGCTTTTCGCCAAACGCTCTACCCCTGCAGCCTATCCTCTACAAACCCGAAAGGAAGCAAACAACTAACCCCTTTAACCTTTAGGATTTTTCCATCGATGCAATAGAACAGGATCTCTATTGGTGAATTCTGTTTTTTCTCATATTCAGACATGGTTTGTAAACAGGCACCGCATGAAGTAACTGGATTTTCGATCTTAAAATTCTCTGTCTGAGCAGTAATAGCCATTGCTTTAATGGTTATATTGGGATAGTTTGAACCTACATTAAATAAGGCTACACGTTCTGCACAAAGTCCGGATGGATAAGCAACATTTTCTTGATTACTTCCGAGAACTATTTGCTCATCAGCTAATAAAATAGCTGTACCTACTTTAAATTTAGAATATGGCGAGTGTGATGTAGCGAGAGCTTCTTTTGCTTTTAAACATAACATCTGATCAGTTGCGGATAATTCATTTAACCCATTATAGGTCTCGTAACTGATATTAAAATTTTGCGTGTTCATAAACTAAACTTACAGATTATTTGTGGATTTATTAACGCAATGTTGATGCCATTAGTTTTTTTAAACTTTAGAGAACTTTTTTACTCTCAGGTTGTTTACAAAGTATCGTGTACAATACATGATTATTCATCGGTTACATCTCAATTTATTCATTTGAACAAGTATCTACGTAAAGGATTAAAGATTTTTTTATGGGTTATTGCCAGCATCATTCTATTGGTAGTGCTCATTGCGCTTTCATTAAATATTCCAGCGGTCCAGAATTTTGTAAAAGATCGGGCCATTACCTACCTTAAAAATAAAACCAAAACCGAGGTACGCTTAGAAAGCATTAAAATTGCTTTTCCCAAAGATGTAGTGCTCAATAAATTTTATATTGAAGATCGTAAAGGGGATACCTTATTGTATGCTGAGAAATTACAGGTTGACATTAGCTTATTTAAGCTTTTAAAAAACACAGTTGAAATCAATAATATCGACCTCAAAAATATAAGAGCAAATGTGAAGAGGGTAAATCCGGATACGAGTTTCAATTTCTCGTTCCTGGTTGATGCATTTATGTCTGAGCAGAAAAAGCCAGAGGATAAAGTTGACAAAGACAGTACCTCAACGCTCAAGTTTTCGGTTGATAAGGTACTATTTACAGATATTGGTATCACCTATCGGGATGATGTAGCAGGAAATGATGTAAAACTGCACTTGGGCGAATTTAGCAGTAAGATCAAAGATTTCGATCTAGTAAATCAGCATTATGTAATCAAAACTTTAAGTTTAAAGAACACGAATCTAGATTATCTGCAACAAAAACCATTAACGCAGTTTGTACAACACCTAAAAAATAGTGTAGATAGCAGTAAAAAATCTACAGGCAAACTGCCATTAATTGAAGTACAGGATTTTGCATTCAACAATGTTAAAATAAATTATGACGATCAGTTAACAACCACAAAAGCAATTGCCACGCTTAACAACTTAGGTTTGGTTAATCTAAAGGTTAATTTAACCGATGGGAAATATGAGGCAGATGATGCTAACCTTAACAATTCGAATATCCTGTTTGCCTTTAAGCCGGCTCCTTCCAATAACCTCAAGAAGATCAAAGATACCGTGCTGCCAGAACCTGCTAAATTTGCTTTATCGTTAAAAAATATTAATCTAAAAAATAATAGCCTACAGTTTGATAATCTCAGCACCAAACCTGTAAAGGGGCTAGATTTTAATCATTTAAATATTAAAGAACTTAATTTAGGAGCAGGAAATATAACTTTTAGTAATGGCGGGATTACAGCTAATGTGAAGAATGGATCGCTAAAAGATAAAAGTGGTTTTGTGCTAAATGAACTTAAAGGAGATGCTATCTATAATGACAAACAAATCAAATTAAGTAACCTCATATTAAAAACGCCTAACACTACTATTGAGAACGCAACGGAATTAACCTTTAATTCAATAGACGATTTAACAAAGCATCCTGAAAATGTAAGGATGAGTTTAAATTTGAAGAATACAACTATTGGTTTAAAGGATGCCGTATTTTTTAGTGATGCCATCCCGGCAAACTATCGGAGTGAGAAAATCAAGATCAATGCAAATGTGAACGGCTACCTTAATAATTTAACTATTAATCAACTCCAGATTAGTGGTTTAAAAAATACAAAGATCGACATAAGTGGAAAAGCGAAAGGTTTACCAGATATCAATAAAACCTATCTTGATTTAAACATTAAGAAATTTGCGTTAACGAAAAGTGATCTATTGGTAGTTATTCCTAAAAAATCATTGCCTCCCACTATCGAACTTCCCAATGCCATTAGTGCGAGAGGTACTTTTAAAGGATCTATATCGGATTTTAGCACCAACCTAAACATTCAAACTGATATGGGCAATGCCAGTATCGTAGCTACACTAAAAGGTCCAAAAGGAAAAGAAAATTATAAGGCAAATATCAGTTTAAACAACTTCAACATAGGCAGATTAATCAAACAACAGGCTAAATTGGGGCGTATTACAGTTAAGGCCGATGTTGTTGGAAGAGGCTTGGATCCCAAAAAAATCAATGCTCGATTTAATGCTAAAGTATTAAGCGCACAATACAATAAGTACAACTACCATAATCTAAGTGTATCCGGAACTTATGCCAATCAGCTTGTTAGCGTAAAAAGCAATATGCCAGATAGCAATGCCAACTTTAACCTAAATGCACAGATTAACTTAGCTGGAAAATATCCATCTGTAAAAGGAACAGTAGAGTTAAAACAGGTAGATCTTCAAAAATTAAACTTTAGTACAAGTGAATTTAAACTTGCAGGAAATATTAAAGCAAATATTACCACTGCCGATGTTGATTATTTAAATGGGAGCGTTTTTGCCACAGGACTACAAGTTGTTAAAGAAGGCCGAAGGTTTAATGTAGATACCGTTCAACTCACTGCTTCATCAACGGCCACAGCGAATAAACTTGACCTGAAATCAGAATTGTTAAGCATAAAATTAGACGGCAAATATCAGTTAAGTAAAATAGGGAACGCCGTAATTAACCAAATCAACAAATATTATCAATTTGGTGAAGTAACCTCCATTCCGGACCAGAGAATCAGGTTTGCGATTAATGTTTATAATCCTAAATTTTTGAAGGATTTTGTTCCGCAACTAACCACTTTCGTTCCTTCACGCATCAATGGATTAATTGATACGCAAAATGATAGCTTAATCCTAAATGCTACTTTCCCTAAATTAGTTTATGATGTTTACAATGTAGACAGCATCCGCATTGCGGTTAATAACGATGCTAGAAAGTTAAATTATAACCTAACTGTTAAAAGCATTGTGAGCCCATCAATTGCCTTATTTAACACCGAGGTTTCGGGCAGCGCTGCAAACAATCTATTGGATTTAAATATCTTTTTACGCGACAGGCAACGTAAGGATAAGTATGTGATCGGTGGGATTTTCAAGTCCATCAATAAAGATTTCAGGTTTAATCTAGATCCAAACAAACTAATGCTAGACTATCAAAAATGGTCGGTATCTCCAGAAAACTTCATCCAGTTTGGTAAGTCAGGCATTTTGGCAAATCAATTTAATTTAACCCAAGGTGGCCAATTGTTGGGCATCAACAGTACCAGCAGCACACCAAATTCGCCATTAAGAGTGGAGTTTAAAAATTTCCAGATCGAAACCATCACTCGTTTTGCAGAAACGGATACTACCTTAGTGGGCGGCACCATTAATGGCATGGTTGATGTTAAAGATCTAATTTCTAACCCAAAATTCGAAGCTAATCTGAACATCAGTAAGTTGCGTTATCAAAAAGATGAACTGGGTGACCTAAGCCTTTTGGTTAACAACAACACGGCCAATGCCTTTCAGGTAGACGCCAGGTTAAAAGGGGTACATCAATTAAGGGCGAGCGGCTATTATTACACCGCTCCAAACAGTGCCCTAGATCTGGTGGTTGACATTGATAAAATAGATCTTAGGGAAATTGAAAGCGTAAGTATGGGGCAGATTAGACAAGGGAAGGGAACAGTTACGGGAAAATTTACGGTTAAAGGCGAATTAACCTCCCCTAAAATACTTGGCGCAGTTAAATTTAACAATGCGGGCTTTAACGTAGCCTATATCAATTCGTATTTTACGATGCCGGATCAGCAAATCACATTTAACAATGAGGGCATCAGATTTGATGATTTTACATTGATCGATTCGCTGAATAAAAAAGCAGTTATAGACGGAATGATTTATACCAGCAACTTCAAAGACGTAAGGTTTAACCTAGACATAAAAACCGACAACTTTAGAGCATTAAATTCTACCGCAGCTGATAACGACATGATCTATGGCACGGTTTATCTAACCAGTACAATTAAAGTACGTGGAGATCTTAATCAGCCTGACGTAAACATGAACATCAAGATCAACAAAGGAACCAAATTCTTTTATGCGGTACCTATCTTTGATCCTTCAATAATTGATCAGGACGGGATTGTCCAATTTATTGACGCCGATGCACCACCTTTTAATGGTCAAAAAGCATTAAAGGTTGATAGTGTAAGTAAATCGCCGATTAAAGGAATAAACCTTGTTGCAGCAATATCAATTGATCCTGAAGCCGAATTAAATGTAGTGGTTGATCCGGCGAACGGTGATATGCTTTCGATAAAAGGTGACGCAGATTTGAATGCATCAATAGATCCAAGTGGGAAGATTAGTTTAACTGGTCGCTATACTGTTACAGACGGTTCTTACAATCTTTCGGTGGGTCCTTTTGCGAAGAAACAGTTTAAATTAGTGAAAGGAAGTACCATAGTTTGGACTGGAGAGCCCACTGCAGCAACGGTTAACTTAACGGCTTTATATGAAGTATTGGCTGCTCCTATCGATCTAATCAACGAGCCTGATAATTTTATGGCGAAAACAAAATTGCCGTTCCAGGTTTATCTTTACATGAAAGATGAGCTGTTAAAACCAACCATTTCTTTCAAAATTGATTTGCCAGAAAACCAACGCAACGCGCTACAGGGAACCGTTTACACCAAACTACAAAACGTAAATAGAGATCCCAATGAATTGAACAAACAAGTTTTTGCGTTATTAGCATTGAATAGATTTATAGCCAATAATCCTTTCCAAAGTCTAGCAGGTGGTGGTGGAGGTGTTTCTACCTTGGCCCGTTCAAGTGTAAGTAAACTATTAACAGAACAATTAAATAATTTAGCTTCAGATTTAATTCAAGGTGTTGATATTAACTTTGGAGTTAATTCATCTGAAGATTATTCGACTGGTTCCCTAGAACAGCGAACAGACCTAGAAGTAGGCCTTTCTAAAAAACTTTTGAATGATCGTTTAACCGTAACAGTGGGTAGTTCATTTGGTATTGAAGGTCCAAAAACACCTAATGCCAGCTCATCAAATATTGCAGGAAATATAAATATCGATTACCTTTTATCAGCCGATGGTAGGTATAGATTAAGATTTTACAGAAGGAATAATGAGGTGGTGCTTGATGGGCAAATCGTAGAAACGGGCCTTGGCTTTACATTAGTTGTTGATTACAACAAATTCAGGGAGATTTTGCAAAGCCGTAAGAAAAAAATAAGAAATCTAGAACAAAAACCAACAAATGAAAAGATTAATTAAACTCTCAGTATTTTTATTGGTTTGTATAGTTTTATCAGGTTGCAGTGCCACCAGAAGGCTTAAACCTGGACAATACTTATATACTGGTGCCGAAGTAATTATAAATCCCGATTCCTCAGCTAGGATAGACGACAAAAACCAGGTGAAAAAAACCTTGGAATCGAAAACAAGACCAAGGCCCAACAAATCGATTCTTGGTTTTAAGTACAAGCTTTTCCTCTATAATTTAGCACCCGATACCGTAAAACCGAAAGGATTGGGCAACTGGCTAAAAACAAAAATCGGAGAGCCTCCTGTGCTCATGAAAGATGTTAAAATTAAATACAACAACGATGTTTTAAAAAGTTATTTAATAAGCCAAGGGTATTTGCAAGCGGAGGTTACCGGAGATACCGTTCTAAAAAAGAAAAAAGGTAAAGCGATTTATACAGCTAATACAGGTATTAGATATAAGATTAACAGTATAACTTTTCCAAAAGATACCGGTACCCTTACTAATATCATTAATAAGAACAAAGATAAGACTTTATTAAAGGTGGGTGATTTCTATGATCTTGACACCTATAAAAATGAGCGGATAAGAATTGATAACGACCTGAAAGAAAGTGGGTATTTTTATTTCAGTCCAGATCTACTGATCTTACAGGTTGACAGCACCATTGGTAAAAATTTGGTTGACGTGCGGGTTAACATAAAAAATACTGCTCCGGATGCAGCCTTGAAGCCATATACCATAAAAAACATCAATATTTATCCAAACTATACGTTGAGGAGAGATAGCGTACTAAGAAATTTAAAGCCAATTGAATACAACGATTTCAGGATTTATGATAATCGGAATACCTTTAAACCTAAACTTTTTGATCGATTGGTGTTCTTCAAAAAAGGCGAAAATTACAATCGTAAAGACCACAATCAATCGCTTAATCGTTTGGTAAATGTTGGTGCGTTCCAAGATGTAAGAGCAGAGTTTTTACCTGTTGACAGTTTTAGGAACAACCAGTTAGATCTAAACATCTTCTTAACTCCCTTAAAGAAAAATTCACTAACGTTTTCGGTTACGGGAACAAATAAGTCTAATGGATATGTGGGTTCAGAAGTAAAAATTACCCAAACCACCAGAAACCTATTCCGCGGGGCCGAGCAGTTAGATGTAAGTTTAGGGGCGGGGACCGAAACACAGGTTAGCGGAAGAGGGCGTGTTAATTCTTATTCTTTCTCGGCCGAAGGAAAATTAACTTTTCCTCAGTTTATTGTGCCATTTTACAAACCAAAGGTAACTAATGCATTCATCCCTAAAACCGTTGCTTCACTGTCTGCGCAATTATTAGGCCGGGATACGGTTTATAGTTTAGTGTCATTTAAAGCAGAATTAGGGTACAATTGGAAGGAAAGTTCACGAAAAGAACATAATTTAAATCCCATTTCTGTTAATTTGGTACAACCAACTGAACGTGATTCGGCAGCATTGGCTGATTTGATTAAGAAAACCCCAGGGCTAGAAAACACGCTCGAAGAACAGTTTATTATAGGCAGCAATTATAATTTTACATATTCTAACCAACAAGAGGATCGCAGAAGAAACAACAGCTATTTCTTTGGCAGTTTAGAAACTGGTGGAAATGTCTGGGGGGCATTTGTGCCCAAAGATGGAGATGGGAAAAAAACGTTATTTGGAGTTCCTCTAACACAGTTTATAAGATTTGAAACTGATCTAAGAAATTATCACAAAATAAATACGAATGGACTTGTTTTTGCAAATCGATTAAATATTGGTTATGGTTATGCCTATGGAAACAGCACTTCCTTACCTTTTATACGTCAGTTTTTTGCTGGCGGAAGTAATGATATCCGTGCTTTTAGGGCAAGGTCTTTGGGCCCGGGCACCTACCAGGTTGATCAGACCCAAACTTATGCCGATCAAGGTGGGGATATAAAATTGATGATAAACTCAGAACTAAGGTTTAAAATTGCTGGTCCACTTAATGGGGCACTATTTGTTGACGCAGGAAACATTTGGTTAAGAAAGGAAGATCTTGGTGATCCTAATATCCCGAATAGTGCAAGACCTGGATCTGGTTTTAAATTAAGTAGAGCACTGAGCGAATTGGCAGTTGGTACGGGTGCCGGACTTAGGATTGATGCACAGATTTTTGTGATCAGATTGGACGGAGCATTCCCGCTCAGAAAACCGTACCTTCCCAAAGGTGAACGTTGGGTTTTAAAAGACGTAGATTTCGGCAGTAAAACCTGGCGAAGAGAAAATTTTATTTTAAACATTGGCATCGGATATCCGTTTTAAATACATGATTAATCCTATCAAAAAAGCAAAGAATTTTGTAGTTGGCATTTATCACCTGTTTATAGCAGCGGGAAAAGGATTTATGGAAGACCGCGTGATGAAATTAAGCGCAGCGCTGGCCTACTACACCATATTTTCGCTCACTCCTTTAATCATCATCATCATTTCGGCCGCTAGCCTCGTTTTGGGAGATAATATGGATCCCAACACGAAACTGTTTGGCGAAATCAGTAAAATGGTTGGTGTAGATACGGCAAACGAATTAAGAAACTTCGTAAGCAACGCCAACCTATCGGGGAAAAGCACATTCGGTTTAATTATTGGAGTAATTACTTTGATAATTGGTTCAACTGCTATTTTTATAGAAATACAGGATAGCATCAATTTAATATGGAAAGTACGGGCTGTTCCTAAAAAGGGATGGAAGAAACTGATTACCAATAGACTACTTTCCTTTTCTCTGATCGCATCCTTAGGATTTCTGCTCTTAGTATCCCTGGTTATTAATAGTATAGTGGTTGGCGTCGGCAATAAACTAGAAGTTTATGCTGGGAAAATAGGAATTTCGGCCATATCCGACGTGGTGATGCTGGTTATTACCAATGCATTAACCTTGGCCGTAGTAACCACTATCTTTGCCATTATCTTTAAAGTGCTGCCAGATGTAGAAATAAAATGGAAACCAGCCTTAATGGGAGCGCTATTTACTGCCATCTTATTTAGTTTAGGTAAATACTTGATCGGGATATATATCGAAAAAGGTAATCCTGGTTCTGCATTTGGAGCAGCTAGTTCTATTATTGTGATCTTGGTATGGATTTACTATACGTCAATTATCCTCTATTTTGGCGCTGAGTTTACCCAGGCTTATGCCGAGAAATACGGCGTTGCCATAGCGCCTTCCAAATATGCGGTACACCTGAAAACTATCATTGTAGAAAAAAAGGTGGATGTGCTTCCCCCTCAACATCCAGAAGATACCGTTGATTGCCCTGAGGGTTAAGACACTTTGCGGTTGATTACACCGTCCCGATAGCTATGGGGATTAGGGATTACACCGATAGGAGATTATCTCGTCCTTCGACAGGCTCAGGATGACAGCTATGAGGTAGCCAAACAGATTTGTCAGGCTGACATGAAAAAAAGCCCAATAATTATTTAGCCACAGATTTTTAAAATGATTAATCCTCTTAATCAGTGGCTATCAATTTTATAAGCAAGTTAGGCAACTCCCAACCCAAACTAACTACGCACTCTCTAGCTCCACTTCTGTATTCGCTTCATTTCGTTCCCTTTCTTCTTCTTTAATCTCATCTTTTTCTATTCTCAGGTTCTTAATGATGTGCTGTTGTCGTTCAGGTGTATTTTTGCCCATGTAATATTCTAGCAGACTTTTAATGGTTTGCTCTTTTAAAATCACCGGATCCAATCTGATATCCTTGCCTATAAACAAACCAAATTCATCTGGAGAGATCTCTCCCAAGCCTTTAAAACGAGTAATCTCTGGACGTCCTCCTAATTTTTCAATAGCATCCCTTCTTTCTTCTTCACTATAGCAATAAAAAGTTTCTTTCTTATTCCGTACTCTAAAAAGTGGCGTTTGGAGGATATAAACATGCCCTGCCTTAACCAAATCAGGAAAAAACTGCAAAAAGAAAGTCATCATTAACAAACGTATGTGCATACCATCCACATCAGCGTCTGTTGCAATTACAATATTGTTATAATGCAAACCCTCTAATCCATCTTCAATATTTAAAGCATGCTGTAGTAAATTAAATTCCTCGTTTTCGTAAACCACCTTTTTGGTAAGTTCATAGCAGTTTAAGGGTTTTCCTTTCAAACTAAATACGGCCTGGCAATCCACATCTCGTGATTTGGTGATCGAACCAGAAGCCGAATCACCTTCGGTAATAAACAGGGTTGTTTCGTAGCGCTTATCGTGGGTAGTGTTAAAATGGACTTTACAATCTCTTAATTTTTTGTTGTGTAACGATGCCTTTTTTGCTCTATCATTAGCTAACTTCTTAATGCCGGCAATATCTTTTCGCTCTCGTTCAGATTGAAGTATTCTTTTTAACAGCGCATCAGCCACATCGGAGTGCTTATGCAGATAATCATCAAATTCTTTCTTTACAAAATCGTTGATAAACGTACGCACGGATGGTCCTTCTGGGCCCATATTCTGCGAACCTAATTTAGTTTTCGTTTGCGATTCGAACACCGGTTCCTGTACTCTGATTGAGACCGCAGCAATAATTGATGCCCTAATATCGGAGGCATCGTATTCTTTTTTATAAAATTCCCGAATGGTTTTCACCACTGCTTCTCTAAATGCCGCTTGGTGGGTTCCCCCTTGTGTGGTATGCTGACCGTTGACAAAAGAATGGTAATCTTCACCGTATTGTTGACCATGGGTCATGGCAATTTCAATATCATGACCTTTTAAATGAATAATCGGGTAGCGAATATTACCTACATCGGCAACTTTGTTCAACAGATCGTACAATCCACGTTCTGAGAAATATTTTTCGTTATTAAAATTGATTGTTAACCCTGTATTTAAAAACACATAGTTCCAGATCATGCTTTCTACAAAATCAGGAATGTAGTGGTAATTTCTAAAGATGCTATCGTCTGGAAAAAAAGTAATCGCTGTTCCGTTTCTCTGCGTAGTTTCAATTTCTGGGTGGTCCATTACGATCTCACCTTTGCTAAATTCTACTTTTTTAGTTTTGCCATCGCGATAAGACTGAACGATAAAGCTGGCTGACAATGCATTAACGGCTTTGGTACCTACGCCGTTTAGCCCTACCGATTTCTGGAAAGCATTACTATCGTATTTGCCGCCAGTATTGATCTTAGAAACACAATCGATTACCTTACCAAGGGGGATGCCCCTCCCATAATCCCTTATATTAACCTTATGATCAGACAACGTGATATCTATCGTTTTCCCAGATCCCATTACAAATTCATCAATAGAATTATCTACAATCTCTTTTAACAATACGTAAATTCCATCATCCTGTGCAGAACCATCACCCAATTTTCCGATATACATACCGGGACGTAAGCGGATGTGTTCTTTCCAGTCGAGGGATCGGATACTATCGTCGTTATAGATTGGTTCTGCCATAATTGTATGCTTTTTAATTGCCGAAATAAGGATAAACCAATTGGTTTTATCTTAGCATTACAAATTTAATTTAATCTCTGGGCAAATCAATCACAAAGTTTCCACAATTGAACAATGGCGGGCAGCGTTAGGCGTTTGGCGTTGAGCGTATGGCGAACGATTAATCTATGGACTTCTGGACTTTTCGGTTTCTGGACTTTCTTTCGGACTCCCCGACTTTCGGACTTCCCCACTCAAGACTTTGGACTTAAGACTAAAATCCCTATCTTCCTAGCCAAATACATTTCGATGGAAAACAAAAAGCAACTCTCTCTCTTCGATCTCTCCATGATTGTTGTAAGCCTGGTAATTGGGATGGGGATATTTAGAAATCCTGCCTCGGTTGCGGCCACTTCAGGCGACAGCACCATCTTTTTTACCGTATGGGTTGTTGGAGGTGTTATCGCACTTTGTGGTGCCCTAACCTATGCCGAAATTGGTCTTCGCCTTCCTGCAATGGGCGGCTATTACAAAGTTTTTGCTCATTGCTATCATCCCGCCATCGGATTTTCTGTAAATGCAATTATATTAATCAGTAATGCAGCTTCTTTGGCTGTGGTAGCCTTAATTGGCTCTGATTACGTAAGTGATCTTCTGTTTGGAAAACCAAGCAGCACACTATTTAATACCACCATGGCTATTTCTGCTGTTGGCATCTTTTTTTTCGTGAACCTTTTTGGACTCAAAACAAGTAGCAAAACACAAAACGTTTTGATTATCATTAAAGTTGGACTGGTTTTATTGCTGATTGCGAGCATTTTTAAAGGGGTTGTAGTAGAGCCACATGGTTATGAAACAGGATCACCATTGTATTCTTTATCTAACCGCAGCGCGCTTTCGCTATTTTTAGTTTCT
Source organism: Pedobacter sp. NO84 (assembly GCF_059703915.1). NCBI lineage: Bacteria > Pseudomonadati > Bacteroidota > Sphingobacteriia > Sphingobacteriales > Sphingobacteriaceae > Pedobacter > Pedobacter sp. NO84. The sequence continues at coordinate 184,927 of NZ_AP046575.1, read as the reverse complement.
ATGATTCCGGTCTGTTTCGCCTATGGCGGATATCAGCAAACGATAAATTTTGGTTCTGAGGTTAAGAAACCAACCATTATACCTAAAGGAATTTTCATAGGAATTATCATCGTTGTTTCGCTTTACTTATTAATTAACGTTGCCTATATCGATGTGATTGGATTTGATAAAATGAAAAATGCGTCGGCCATTGGCGCGCTATTGTGTGAAGCCTGGTTTGGTCCATTAGGAGCCAAGGTTTTCGATGGCCTGATGTTTCTATCGGTACTTGCTTATGTAAATATTCTACTTATGAGCAACCCAAGAGTAATGTTCGCGATGAGCGTAGATAAGGTTTTTCCTAAAATATTTTCTTACATGCACCCTAAAACCGGGGCTCTTATAACAGGTTTGGCTACATTTTCTTTAATTGCAATTGTGGTTACCTTTTTTGGCAAAGGTGTAGATAGCATTCTAAATTTTACCATGTTTTTAGATAGCATTGGTATGAGCACTTCTGCAGCAACGCTGTTTATACTAAGAAAAAGAATGCAGGGCAATGAGGTAACCCAAAACACATGGAATAAATTTACCCCAATGTTAGCGGCGTTTTTTGTGTTCAGTTATTTTATGATTGCTATTGGTGTGGTAATAAAGGATCTTAAAGCTGCTTATACTGGCGTTGGCTTATTGTTGCTATTTTTGTTATTGTACTACATTTTCTACGCTAAAAAATCAACATCGTTGAGCTAATGGACTTATCATATATCTTAAATGAACTAGGTGAAGAACGCGAAAACTATTTTAACGCGATAGCACCACCCATTATACAGACAAGTAATTTCAAGTTTAATACCGTAGCTGATTTTAGGGCAGCATTGGCTGATGAATATCAAGGCAATCTATATTCTAGGGGCTTTAATCCTACGATTGATATCCTACGTAAAAAATTAGCTGCTTTAGACGGAGCGGAAGATGCATTGGTTTTTAGCAGTGGAATTGCGGCAGTTACCGTTCCGGTTTTGGCACTATTACAAAGTGGTGATGAAGTGGTTTGTGTAGAAAATCCTTATAGTTGGACCATCAAACTATTTACAGAGTTTTTACCAAAATTTGGAGTAAAAACTACTTTCGTTGATGGAACTAGTACTACTTCAATTGAAAAGGCAATCACGCCAAAAACAAAGTTGATTTACCTCGAATCGCCAAATACCTTTAGTTTTGACGTACAGGATCTGGAGGCTATTTCGGCCATTGCCAAGAGCATGGGAATTTTAACCCTGATAGACAACAGTTATTGCTCGCCGCTTTACCAACAACCTATAGCCTATGGAATTGACTTGGTTGCACAATCGGCCACCAAATATCTTGCTGGGCACAGCGATGTTGTGGCAGGGGTTTTAACTGGTAAGAAAGAATTGCTCGAAAAGATTTTTAATAAAGAATACCTAAATATTGGTGCGGCATTGGCCCCTCAAAATGCATGGTTATTGTTACGTGGCCTTCGAACCCTAGAAATTAGGCTCGAAAAGATTAGCGAAACCGCTGAGCAGGTTATTTCTTACCTAGGAAAGCACCCAAAAGTGGCGCAGGTTTTACATCCTTTTAGTAGTACTAACAAAGATTTGGCATTAGCTAAAAAACAGATGAAAAAGTGCGGGGGTTTATTCAGTATCGTTTTAAAAGATGCTGGGTTGGTGCAGATCGAAACTTTTTGTAACAGTTTGCAGCACATTTTAATGGCTGTTTCTTGGGGAGGATATGAAAGCTTGGTTATTCCTGCTTGCGCCGGGATTAACAAGGCCGATTTTGATCCGACCAACAAACGACATGTATTAATTAGGCTATATATAGGTTTAGAGGATGCTAATTACCTGATTAAGGATATTGAACAAGCCCTAGCACAACTCTAAATGCCGATACAAACACTACCTTTTAAGAAGCAATTGGCCTACGCAGCGGGGATGATGGGCTGGAGCATAATGACCAACATCATTATTGTAATGGTTAATTATTTTTATCTTCCTCCAAAAAATGCTGGCTTAACTCCGCTTATCCCACAGCTATTGATTTTCGGGGTCGTTAATATTTTATCATTAATAATGGCATCAGGACGATTGTTTGATGCGGCGTATGATCCGTTTATTGCATCGGTTAGCGATCGGAGTTCCAATCCGAAAGGCCGGAGATTTCCGATCATGAAATGGGCGATCTTACCTGCAGTACTATTTTGCAGCTTAGTTTTTCATCCAATAGTTAAAGGAGAAAGCGTCACTAATGCCTGGTGGTTAACTTTTATTCTTGCAGGATTTTTTATTTCAGTTACCACTTACATTATTCCTTATAATGCACTATTGGCAGAGCTAACACATACCCCCGAACAAAAGGTTAAACTCTCTACCTTTCAGCAGGTTGGTTTTGTTTTAGGAATGATATTAGGGGCACTTTGCAATAACTTCGCAGATTTGATCCAAACCTATTTTAATGTTACAGAGCGGTTTGAAGCTTTACAATATACCATTATTGGGCTAAGTGTATTGTCGGGCTTGGTGATGGCCCTCCCCATTCTGTTTATCAATGAACGCGATTATGTTAAAAGCAAGCCTTCACATACCCCATTGTGGCCCGCCATCCAAAACACCTTTCGCAATTCAAATTTTAAGTATTATTTAATATCCGATTTCACGTATTATACCGCATTAAGTTTGATGAGTAGCGGATTGTTGTATTATGTAACCGTGCTACTGGTACTCCCTGATTCCGATGGTGGAATGTTTATGGGCTTAATGGTTGTTTTGTCGCTCTTATTCTATCCATTTATAAATTATGGGGCTACTCGTTTTGGCAAGAAACCCTTGGTCCTTTTTGCTTTTGGGATATTGAGCCTAATTTTCGTCACCATTTTCTTTTTGGGCAAACTACCTTTTGCACCGAGAGTCCAAATGTATATTTTGGTGGTTTTTGCTTCTTTCCCTTTAGCCGCCCTAGGCATATTACCAAACGCAATTTTAGCAGATATTGCTCAAAAAGATACCATCGAAACTGGCGAAAACCATGAAGGTATGTTCTTTGCGGTTAAATACCTTTTCGTAAAATTGGGACAAACATTAGGTATTGCCATTTTTGCCATGCTCACCATTTATGGTAAGGATGTTGGACATGATTATGGATTGAGATTAAACGGCGTAGTTGGGTTTGCATTGTGCGTGTTGGCGTTACTATTTTTTACGAGATTTAAAGAAAGAAAATAACCGAAATATCTAATCTAAACACCCTAATTCAATTGCAACAATTATTTGCAGTCAAGAAAAAAGAGAATAAGATATTGGTAAAACAGTTCTTCAACCCATTGTAGAAATTGAACAGTTTCGTATATTTAAGATAAGAATTATACGAACCAAACCCTCTCACAATGAAAAAAATAGTTGGAATTTTGTTAGTGGTATTCACCTTGTCAAGCTGCAAGTTGGGGACTTCCGGAATGTGGAGAAATGACAGAATCAAAGAAGATAAACGAGAACAAATTAAATTTCTAAACGAAAAATTGTGTAAAGCAATCCAAAAGAATGATTCCGTAGCCTTGAAAGCGCTGATGTCGCAGGCGCTGTTGGACAAAGGAAGTGGAAACATCACACAACTCCTTAGTCAAATAAGCTCGTCTTTTCAATCAGGTTATCGCGTTCTGGACGAGTATAACGTCCAAAATTCTACCACAGGATTAAGCAATACACTTATTTCAGGAGTTTCGGGCTATAACGATTACGTAGTTAATTATCAGGCGATGAACGATGAAATGTATACTTCTCTGTTGGTCTCCAACAGTTCGGACAATGAGATTTTAATTCTGATCGTTTATGGAAAATACGAAGATCAATGGAAAATTAATATTCTGCAACTAGGTTCGTATAGCCTCTTTAATAAAACTGCACCAGACTTCTATAAAATAGCGCTAGAGAAGTATCAGAAAAATTATTTAGTTGATGCCGTCGATTATATTGGTTTGTCTTTACAGTATCTCAAACCTGCTAGTGATTTCTTTCACTATCAAAAAGAAACAGAAATAAAAGAATTTTACGATAAAGTGATGAAAGAGGTAAACTCCAAATATAAGTTCCCTCTCACCTTGGTTAATATTAATACCAAGCCGCAGGTATTTAGAATATATCCAGAAATGATAGAAGGAGATATTTTCCCAGCGGTTTGTTATGTATCAACCGTAAAACTTAGTGATGTTAACGCCCTTAAAGCTGAAAATGAGCAATTAAGGCAAGAAGTATATAAACTTTTCCCTGGGATAAACAAAGACAAAAAAGCTGTTCTTTACGCGGCATTTAATGAGATACCGAAAGGACCAAAGGCGATGAACTACCGTTTTGTAGATAAGGTAAACGATTAAATTATTTAATAGAAGAACTAGGGAGCAATTTATAATTGATGCGATAACATCGACCATGAACTATCAACCAATGGTTAAGTTCTTACTTTAAGATAATTTCCTTATCTTTGCAGCGAAGCAGAATTTCTTTATCATTTAAAGCAACTCGCAAGTTAGTCCTCCCAGCAATGATTGTTCTAGCTTCTTCGTTATTATTACACTTAAAATTTATACTTTGTTATTTTCAGAATTAAACCTGATAGCTCCTATTTTAAAGGCGCTTGAAACCGAAGGTTATACACAACCTACACCCATACAAGAACAATCCATCCCATCTATTTTACAAAAACGCGATCTTTTGGGCTGCGCCCAAACAGGAACTGGTAAGACAGCCGCCTTTGCTATCCCAATGTTGCAGCTATTAAACCAGCCACATGGAAATATAAAAGGCCCAAAGCCTATTAAAGCTTTAATATTAACCCCTACTAGAGAATTAGCGATCCAAATTGAGGAAAGTTTTAAGGCTTACGGTAGGAATTTACCTTTACGTCATTTGGTAGTATTTGGTGGTGTTGGGCAAAAACCACAAACGGATGCCTTACATCGCGGCGTTGATATTTTAGTAGCCACACCTGGGAGATTGTTAGATCTAATGAACCAGGGTTTTGTTAACCTACGCGAAATTGAAATTTTCGTTTTAGATGAGGCAGATCGTATGCTTGATATGGGTTTCATCCACGATGTGAAAAAAATTATTGCTAAACTACCAGCAAAAAGACAGACGTTGTTTTTCTCAGCAACGATGCCTAATGAGATTAAAAAACTTTCGGACACGATTTTAACCAATCCGATAAGAGTTGAAGTTACCCCTGTTTCATCAACAGCCGAAAAAATTCAACAAGCGGTTTATTTTGTGGAGAAAAACGATAAGAGGAATTTATTGGCACATCTGTTAAAAGATAAGGCCATCGAAACGGTACTTGTTTTTACCCGTACCAAGCACGGTGCAGATAAAGTGGTAAAGGATTTAACCAAAATCAATGTTCGTGCTGAAGCCATTCATGGTAATAAATCGCAAAATGCACGTCAAAGAGCACTGACCAATTTCAAGGCCCGTACTACCCGTGTTTTAGTGGCTACTGATATTGCCGCTCGTGGTATTGATGTGGACGAACTGGCGCACGTAATTAACTACGAGTTACCAAATATTCCGGAAACGTATGTTCATCGTATTGGTAGAACAGGAAGAGCCGGATTAAGCGGAATTGCTTATTCATTTTGCGATGGCGAAGAAAAAGAATTTTTGGATGATATTGAAAAATTAATTGGACTTAAAATTCCAGTTAACGAAGATCATCCCTTTGCAATGAGCTGGCAAAGTTTAATGAGTGCCGCAGCCGATGCAAAAGGGAAGGGAAAAAAGAAACCAAATCAACGTGAACCAAGAGAACGTGAGCCTAATCTAAGTGGAGCCAAAAAGAAACCTCATGGTGGAGGAAAACCCAACCATACCGGGAGCACAGCAAGTGCGCATAGTACTGGCGGTGGTAATAGAAGGTTTAGTAGTGGCTCTAGAAGGAGAGACTAACTCGCAGTTTTAAGTTTTCAGTTAACAATTTTAAGGTTCGTATTTATACGGACCTTTTTTTTGCGCTGGGCCAATAAAAAAAGGCCAGATTTTAGGGGCTTATAGAATTACCAATGTGTTCGGCAAAGCTTACTATTAGTTTTGAACGTATGGAAATCCGTTTATACAAGCATCATAAGTTTATGAACAGAACATTTTTTATTCTATTTGCTATGTCGTTGTTGTTTTCTTGTCATCGAAAAGAATTGGGATCTAAAAAATTAATTCTAGGTGAATGGAAATTTGTTAGTCAAGTGAACAAAACCGAAGGAAAAGCAACAGGCCCTTTAATTGTTACTCCCGTTTTCGCCTCAACTAGTTACTCTTTTTTACCAAACAACGTTTGCGAGGATAAAAAGGGTTTTTTTACTGAGCGGAGATATAACCTAACCGATCCGAGTTATTGGAAATATTTAGGTACTAGCACCACTTACAAAATTGAAGGCGACAGCTTAAAAATATTAGATCTATCAGAAAATAAATGGAATGCTAAAAAAATAATAAGCGTTACTCAAGATACGTTGATACTTGAGCAAGATACCACACTTGTTCTTAAATTTTCAAAATTTCAATATACGATTAGACCGGAACCTTTGTTCGATCAAATTATCGTCTCAGCTTCTGGTTGTTTCGGAACTTGTCCGGTTGACGAGGTTTCTATCCGGCGCAGTGGTGAAGTACTCTATAATGGACGATGGTATACTGGTATTCTTGGTTTTTATCAAGGTAAAATAAACGAAAAAGACTTTGCGAAAATAGAATTTGACTTTAAAAAAGCTAATGTTTTAGCACTTAAAGACAAGTATGAGGCAAGTTGGACCGATGATGAAGAAATATCAGTAACATTTATCAAAAACAATCGAATTGTAAAGACAATACGTGATTATGGACGGGTTGCTCCTGCTGAGTTTAACTGGGCATATACACCCGTTAGATATTTATATCAAAAATTAAATCTATCAAAAATTTCTAAGCAAGAATATATAGCCATATTGCACAAATGAAATGGAGAACCCGAATTAAGGACATGCCAACTACCAACTGTTCTTAAGTAACCCTTCGGAAAATCTTACATTTACATTTCCCATCCATCCTACCTTTCCGTATTATTGGGCCTTGCATAAACCATCTGCATTACATTGATATTTCGCATGGCGAAAGCTGCTTCACAATAATTTAAGTAATAGTTCCATTTCCGGATAAAACGATCATCAAAACCTAAAGCTTTTACTTCATTTAATTTATAGTTAAATTCCTCGAACCAAAACCTAAGTGTCTTCGCATAATCTAGTCCTAAGTCTTTCAGATCAACCAAGGTTAGATCGCCGGTAGCGTTTATGGCTTTGTTTAACTGCGAAACTGAGGGCAGTAAAGATCCCGGAAAAACATGTTTTTGGATCCAATCAACCCCTTTCCGTAAATGATCATACCTACTATCTGGACTTGTAATAACCTGAAAAGCCAAAATCCCGTTGGGTTTAAGGAGTTGATTGCATTTAGCAAAATACGCTTCCAAATAATCATGACCAACGGCTTCTAACATCTCAATAGAAACAATCTTATCAAATTCGCCATCTATAGCCCGATAGTCCCTAATAACTATCTCAACTTTATGAGTTAATCCAGCTGCTTGTACCCGCTCTCGGGCTAATTTTTGCTGTTCTTTAGAAATAGTGACCGACGTTACTTTACAACCATAATTTTTAGCAATAAAAATTGCGTTAGCACCCCAACCACTTCCAATTTCGAGTACATGATCAGTGGCTTTAAGATGCAGTTGTTCGCAAAGTCTGCGATATTTTGCTTCCTGAGCGGCAGCCAAAGAAAGTTCTTGAGTTTTGAAATAGGCTGAAGAATAGGTCATTGAGGGATCCAAAAAAGTCGCAAAGAAATCATTATTCAGATCGTAGTGTTCGGCTATGTTTTTTTGTGAACCAGTAATACTATTAGATCTATTATTATGATAGATCCGATTAAGCCATTTGAAAAGGTTTAATCCAGCAATTTTTACCTTACTTCCAGAAACGGATGGTGCATTTTCAATGTTCAGGATGATCCACTTAATTACATTGGTAATATTCTGGGTTTCCCACAGGCCTTCTACATAGGCTTCCCCAAAACCAATATCCCCATACAAGACTACACATTTAAAAAACTTAGGATCACTAACCAACAAATCTGCCTTAATTGTAGCATTCGGATTGCCAATTTCTATTGTCTCGCCACTTGGTAAGCTTAATTGTAAAAAGCCTTTTGTCATTTTACCAAGTAGATTTAAGACTACATTTTCGTAAAAACCCGATTTATTTTTGACTAATGAGAGAGATGACATTTACTTACTTGATTGGTTATACCGTTTATATACGTTTTTTTGCATTGCTTGGTTTGCAGCTTTTGGATGATACTTTATTTTTTTCAACCACAATTTTAATGCTTGAAAATGGATGAGTCCCATTACTTGTAAAGGGATTAGCGGTATAGAAAAGAAATAGCGTAGCATGCGTGCATCGGTTAATTCTTTTTTAGTTCCCTTTAATGTACTCAAGAAAAATTTTTTCCCTTCCTTATCATAATCATCAATTTTAATATCCAACTTTTCATTCGGTATGGCAAGTTTAAAATCAAAAAAAGTATCCAAATCTATAAAAGGAGAAACATAAAATAGTTTCTCTGTTAGCTGTTCAAATGTATTTCCAATTAAATCTCCCCTCCCAAAGAAGAACAGCTTCATTTCACGGTAAGTATTACTAATTTCGGCCACTGCACAAAGCGGATTACCTAAACTGTCAAAACAAAAATAAAAAGAAACAGGATTAAAATTGTATCCTAAAACGGATAAATTAGTCAGCAGCATGATTTTTCCGTCGCCAATGTTAACCCCATGCGTTTCTAAATAAGAGGTAATCTGCTGCTTTACTGTTTTACTACAATCCGGATTTTCTTTCGGCAACTGCAAATGATCCTTATCTCTAAAATTAAATAAATTGAAGCGATTGTAACTGAACCAGCGGAGTTTCTTTGAAAGCAATTCTATTTCATCCAAATCGAGATAGAACATATAGACGTTATACCAAAAACTGTGCTTTTTAGGAGCAAGCCTGTGGTGCATGACTTTAGCCAAATATATGGAAGAGGTAATATGGAATATGGAATATGGGCCTGTCATCAGATTAACAATTATTTGCTAGAAGAAATTTTAATCGCTGCGAATATTTTTTTAAGTTCATTAGCCTCATCTTTATACTCTTCGAACTCATGTTTGAATCTGTCTTCACTATATAGCTCGTTTAAAATGCGAAGCCAATATAAACTTTCCCTAGCTTCTCTATAAGAAATTCCTATTTTGTAACTGAAATCTCTTTTGCTTGTAGCTCCCTGAGCCTCTTCATAATTCGCTCCAACCGAAGTTGATGACTTGCTTAATTGCAATATTGGTACTTTATAAACGGCATTGTAAGGTAATTTATTCAAGAACTTCAGAATATTTACACCAAAGTAAAAAGTCCTGTCCAAAAGTTGGGTTGTTTTTTCATTCATAATTAGATGTTTTAATGCCATCTAATCTAACAACCCGGTGGATCAAAATCTATTAGGAAATCTTAAGAAATTAAATCTCCATTCTTATCCCTTCCATCTTCCATCTTACATCTCACATCTTACATCTCACATCTGTTCGCACAAATCAACCGCACTCTTATATGCATCCTCGTGAAAACCGTATTTAAAATAGCTGCCACAAAAATAGATTGGCCCATTTTCATTTAATTTATACAATTCTTGTTGAGCCTGCATGGCAGGTACGTCAAATAATGGATGCTCATAGTTAATTTCTTTAATAATCTTACTTTGGTCAAGCGAAGCTGATGGGTTAATAGAAACGAAATAATCTATCTTTTCAGACACACCCTGCAATTTATTCATCCAGTAAATCGTGCTGGCCGTTAAGTTTTCTCCTTTTTTTTCCACACGATAGTTCCAGCTGCTCCATGCCAATTTTTTCTTTGGCATTTGTCCTTTATCCGTATGTAAAACAGCTTTGTTCAACTGATATTTAAATTTAGACAATAATCTCTCTTCGTCCGCTGTTTTGTGTTTCAAAATTTTATAGGTCTGATCGGCATGACAGGCCATTATTACTTTATCGAACAACATCTCTTCCCCTTTGTCGGTTACTACCAATACTTTACCATTTTGCAGCTCTTCTACAGAGGTAATTTTGGTGTTTATCCTAACCTGGTTTCTGAAAGGAGCGATTAATTTTTCTTTGTAAGCTTGACTTCCTTGGTGCAACGTATACCATTGATGTTGGGTGTCGATACCTAAGAAGCCATGATTTTTGAAAAATCGAATAAGGGACACGGCCGGAAAATCAAGAATCTGATCCATTGGTGTAGACCAAACCGCTGAACTCATGGGTATAAGGTACTTCCATACCATGTCATTACTGAAATTAAATTCTTTGATATACTTTCCCAGCGAATAATCTGCATAGTCAGGATCATCCAAAATTGCTATGCTCTGCTTGTTGAAGCGATCAATCTGCATTAACATTTTTAAAAAAGATGGATTAAAAATATTCCGCTTTTGCGCAAACAGATGCCTGATACTCGAACCACTATACTCTAATTTATTGGGCATATATTGCACGCTAAAAGACATGTCTGTTTTTTTGATAGGCGCGTCTATTTCCGTAAAAAGTTTACATAAATGAGGGTAGGTCTGGTAGTTAAACACCATAAAACCGGTGTCTATATAAACTGTCCGATCTTCTTCTTCAACACTAACGGTATTTGTATGTCCACCAATGTAATTCAGCTCTTCAAAAAGGGTAACATCATACTTTTGATGCAGCAAATGGCCGCAGCCCATCCCGGCTATTCCGGTACCGATAATTGCTAAGGTTTGCATAAGTGGGAATGTAAAATGGAAGATGTAAGATGCCTGCCTGACGGACAGGCAGGGAAGATGGGCATAGCATGGTTCCGAAGAGATCGTATTTTATTTTCTTTACGCAATCTTAATAGATGCCAAAACCTGCTTAAGTTCATTATATTTATTCTAAATTGTTGAAATCACACTTATCGTACCCTTCCCGCCTCCAATCCATCCTACATCTTCCCTCTTACATCTTACATTTCTCAAATAGATAGTGACACACCATCCATTCATTTCCTTTATTATAATTAAATAATTCGGCACAGGCCATGTAGAATAATCGCCAGTACACCCAACATTTCACTGCGTTATCCTTACCATAGGTGTTTTCTAAAATTGGCATAATCTCTTTTTTATGCTCGTCCATTTTACTTAGCCATGCCTCGGAGGTTTTTCCATAGTTAGTGCCATTAACCACCCAATGCTTAGTTATTTTTAGATGATCATGGAAATAAAAAAACAAATGATTGGAAGGCATGATCCCACCGGTAAAAAAGTACTTGCTCATCCAATCGGTTTCATCAACTACTTCATATTTATAGGCCAGTGTTTTATGGGTGAAAATATGCACGAATAACTTCCCTTCTGGTTTTAGAAAAGAGGAAACTTTAGCCAAAAGCAATTGATAATTCCGCATGTGCTCGAACATCTCAACAGATACTACGCGATCAAAAGTATCTGCAATGGTAAAAGTATTCATATCCGCAGTAAGCACGGTTAGGTTCTTAATGCCGCGTTGCTTTGCTGTATCATCAATAAAAACCTTCTGCGTTGTGGAGTTCGAAACAACAGTAAATGTACTTTCAGGAAATTTTGCCGACATGTAAAGTGAAAGCGAGCCCCAACCACAGCCAAGTTCTAGAACGTTTTGACCATTGGTTAACCCTGCCCTTTCGCAAGTTAAAGCCAGCATATCATCTTCTGAAGTATCAATATTAGTAACACCAGGCTTCCAATAACCGCTACTATATTTTAGGTTTTTACCCAAACAATATTGAAAAAAAGCTGTGGGCAGTTCGTAATGTTGTTCATTCGCATCTGCAGTATTTACAGCTATAGGCGATGCTTTTAATTCTTCAAGTAATGAATTAAATTTTTGTTGCTGCTGCTCTTCATCACCTATGGTTTCGTCGTTTAATCGCTTTTTGAGCAACTTTCTAATGCCCAATCGAAGCAATGGGTCTGGTAATTGGTTGTTTTCTATCAGTTTATCGTACCACATTTGAGTTTGGAAGGTTGAGTTTGGAGCTTGGGGCATGGAGCTTAGAGTTTGTAGGAGCCTAGAACTCTCGACTCCCAACTTTTTTAATCCATGGAAAAAAGGAACTTGTTGTTTTTTGATATTTTTTATACGCTACAGGTTTACTTCGCAAATTTTGTTCTTCATTATTAGGTATACCTGTAACCTTTAGTAAAAGATATAAAATTATAGCGGGGCTGATAATGGCCAACATACCCCATGGTGATGCCAGTGCAAATACGAAATAAGCCATCCAGGTTAACCATTCGAAAAAATAGTTTGGATGCCGGCTGCAATACCATAGTCCTACATCGCAAACCTCACCTTTATTTTTAGGGTCTTTTTTAAATGATGCCAACTGCCGATCAGCGATCATTTCCCCAAAGAAAGAAACCACCCAAATTGCTATTCCAATATATTCAACGATTGAAAACTCTGAGGTTGGATTTGCGGTAATGATAAAAAATGGAAGTGCCAAAATAACATTTGAAATCGCCTGAAATTGAAAAAAGAAGAAGAAATTTCGATCGGCATTTTTTCCCCATTCTTTCCTCAACTGTTGATACCTTCCCTCTTCTTCCTTTAAATGACCAATTACACGTTGCCAAAGATGGACTCCTAGTCTCAATTCAGCCACTAAGAATAAACTGCAGATAACCATTTTTCTAAGTTCAAAACCCTCAGAAAGGAAGAATGTGATTAGTGTGATTACCGGAAAATTAAGCGCCCAAAAAACGTCGACAACACCAGCATTCTTGATTTTTTTTGCCCAAATCCATACCAAGAACATGATGGTACAACAGGCAATAAGAGAAACGAGAGCGATAAATAGTAAATTTTGGTTCATGGTTCAGTTTTCCTTGATCATAGTTCCTGGTTCATAGTTCATGGATCATGGGTCATGCCCTACTTCCGACTAATTCGTTCAGCCCCTCACCTGGTTTTAGTTTAAATAACTTAATTAAAACGTAAGTACAAGTGGCTATACTACCTAGACATACGAATAAAATTAACCAAACGATTTTAAGAAAAGTTGATTTTTCTTTATAAAACATCCACAGGGTGATAATGAAGATATTGGCGTAGAAATCCCACAAAGTGGCTATCATCCAAGGAATTGATCCTAAAAAGTCCCATTGATCAAATAATGAGCTTTGTAAACTGGTGCTGATTACAATGTAAGTTACCCAGATCAAAAGGGCAGAAAAGATTATTTTTAAAGCGGATATCATAGAAGGATAGGTAAAAGGGAAGAGGGAAAATGGAAGAGGGAAAATGCCTGCCCTCCATCTTCCATTTCCCATCTTACATCTTACATATTAGTTAGATTTTTCTGATCTTAATTATTCTCATCCAATGCAGTATCTTCATCATGGGATAGGTTGGGTCAAACTCCCACCATCGGGTCGCAAAATTAGGACTGTTTGGTTTTTTATGGTGATTATTTTGAAACAGCTCTCCCATCAACAAAAAGTCCCAGGGCAATGAGTTTTTACTGTGATCTTCGTTATCATGGTTCGAATATCCATATTTATGACCGCACCAATTTACAATAGCACCATGAAGGGGACCCATTAAAAAGTGGAGTGGCAATAAGATAAACATCCACCAATGTGTGGCAAAGAAAACATAAAAGGCGATATAAAATAAGCCACACCCTACTCTCCAGATCCAGGAATCTCCTAACCTATCAATTAATGGCCACTCGGGATAATTACCTCTAAAAGCAGGTTCAGGCTCTATTTTATAACGTAAATAGTTCAGATACATATTTTTTGTGGCGAGCATCATTCCAAATACATCCTTAAAAAAATGAGGCGAATGTGGATCCTTCTCGGTATCGCTATACGCATGGTGCATCCGGTGAAGGATGGCATATGCCCGCGGATTTAAGAAGGAAGAGCCTTGAGAAATTAAAAGAATGAGATAAAAGAAACGCTCCCAAAATAGCTCCATTTTAAACATCTTGTGTGATGAATAGCGGTGCAAAAAGAAAGTCTGACTAAAAAGGGATAAGAACCAGTGAGCTAAGAAAAAAAGTAGAATTATCATGTAGTATATATTGTATTATAAACGTAAAAACGGGGGAAATGGTTTGAATTCTATGAACTAATTAAATCTTATAGAAGATGACCAAGACAATGCCCACTAGTATAGAGAAGAAGACCATTAACGTCATCATGATTATATAACTAAGCAGGCTGTAGAGTATAGTTTTGATTTTGGATAATTTATTAAAAAACTGACAGTAGGTCCATATGGCAATAATGAGGTAAAGCAAGCCGCTTATGCTTATTATTAGATCTTGTGTTGGTGTATTTTTATAGTAAAAGGTTAACGGGAACAGCAAAAGTTGAATAACCAATGCTTGCACAGTGATATAAGAATTGAGCACAAAATGCTCAATAAAATTATACCGTTGTTTTAAAAATGAGAGATATGAACCTACGGTCCAAAGCGGTAACATGAGCAGCATAGCACCCACATAGTGTGCGTTGATCCAGTCCGTTAACTGATTTTGTTGAGCGAGTTGTTCGGGGTCTTTCGTAAACTCTACACTTGTAATTTTAACATTAAAATAGAGAGATATTACGCCATATAACGACGCCAATAATACAATTAAAGAAATGGGCTTAAAAAACCTAACCCGTTGCCCTTCGATGTATGCCCTAATGGCATGGCCGGGTTTAGTAAAAAGTGCATAGACGGTGTAAAAGATTCCCTTATCAAAATGAAGCAGGCTATGCTGAACATCGTGCCATAAAAAATGGAAATTCATGGGATGTGTATGTGAACTTTGCCCACATTGATAACAGAAATTACCCTCAAACTCGGTCTTGCAGTTCTTACATTTGATCATGCAACTGAATCTAATTATCTGCCAAAATCGTCTTGTACACGAACAATATCATCTTCATCAGAAGGATTAGAAGCATCGGTATGTTGCCAAATTTCGGCTACTACACCCCAATCATCTAGCCCGATTAACCGATGACGCTCTCCCTGTTGCAATTTTATCTGTTCTGTGGCATGGTAGTTTTTGGTTTCTCCTTCAACGTCGGTATCACTGGTTTTAATACCAACGGTTCCTGTAATTACCTGCCATATTTCGGCCCTACGGTGATGGTATTGCCATGAAAGACGTTTTCCAGGCGCAACGATCAACACTTTAGGACTTAACTTACCGCCTATTTTTAAGCTATTTACATCTAAGCCATCAAAGTAGGTATCCGCAAATTGTTGTGCCTGTGCCTCATCTATTACAAAGAAGCCGCCCCAAGGACGTGTTTCGTCGCGATTAACTACTTTAAAACCTTCGATCTGTAAGCGTTGCGCAACGGTATCGAATATATCTTTTTTTTGAGTTTCCATATTGACGCAAAAATACGGGTTCGAAATTAAAAAGTCTTATTCGGGACTTGTTTTTTTTGGTTGAGCGCTTAGCGTTAAGCGTAGGGCGTTTAAACCGCCGTTCGCTTATCGCCATACGCTTAACTTTACTTGATATCGGTAACTACCATATCTATCGGCATACCGGCGGTTTGCACGATAAAGGGAAGGCTAGGATTGTTTAAAATCCATAATTGTATTTTGCCATCTTCTGTAACTACGCTGGTGACGTCTGCTTCCTTGCCGTTTATTTTCATCGTATTGGCATCTGCTTTAAGGTTAAATTTCATCCCATTGTACGTGAAAGTTTTCGTTTCCATTAAAGTTTTATAGGCCGCTTTAGAAATCAATCCGTAGGTTTCGACATCCGATAATTTAGTGGATCCCAAACCAGGTTGCGCCATGTAGATCGCTGTACCTGATTCTAACCCTTTTTCGCTAATCAAGAATTCTCCATCGCCATATCCATCTACAGACCAAGCTATACTAACCGGTGCTTTGGTTGATTTAACTGTAAATGTTAAGGGATATTCTTGTCCAGATACAAAAACACTTGCGGTCATTTTTGATCCATCTTTAATCTCGGGTAGTGTTTTTTGTGCAAATACGATTGTAAATAAACTTAAGCTTAATAAGGTGAGGAATATCTTTTTCATGGGTTTTAATTTTTAATGGTTATGTTATCATTTGTTAGATGCGATGAAGATAATTTTTTTTGAGCGTAAAGAGAAATTTAAGTTACTCTAAAACTTTCATTCACAATTAATCATAATTGGAGTATTTTTATACATCCTAAAACTCCCAAAGATAAAAAAGGAGGATGCTATGATGAAACGAATAATTGTAGGACTTCTATGTTCAACATCCAGTTTAACACTTAATGCTCAGGGCATACATGGAACATATAAATCTGTTGCCGTAGCTGATGCAGGTAGTAGAGAAATTACCTTTACTAAACCATCATTTACTGAGAAAACCAACGGTCATTTGGTGGGCAAAAAAGGCGCAGGAAAGTTTTTTGTTAAAAATAATACTCTTACTCTAATCTATGAGCAAATTAAAAATGCGGATACCTCTAGATATGAAATTCAATCGGACATTAATGAAACTGAGATCGGAAACATTGAAGTAAAAGTTTTAGACGACGCTGGAATGCCCATGCAAGCATATATCGGACTTAGAGATAATGTAAACGCTCCAATTGGACTTTCATTTACAAATGAAAAGGGCATTGGTCATCTCATTCTGTTTAAGCACAAAATTTTAGGCTATTTTATGATAGATGCCATAGGTTACGAGCGGGTCCTTATTCCTGCTAATAAATTGTTAGGCAAAAATTCTGTGATTACAGCCTATCTAAAGCAACAAACTACTTTTAGAATTGAGCCTCATAAAGAAGTCTATACTATTGTTAAAAATGCTAATCGAGAGCTTATATTGTCAACTAACAATAAAAAGAATATAATAAAAATGATAAGGACTGAATAGCACAGTCTAAAATCTGCACATGGGGATTTTCAATCGATTACATATTGACAAAAACGCAAGGTGTTCCCATCATCATCAGTAACATAAAATTCCCTCCTGCCCCAAGTCTGATCAACAGGCCCCTGATGTACCGGCGAATTTGGCTTGTTGGAAGTATCAAGGCCCCTACTTTTATATTTCGCGAACAGAGAATCAACATTTGGCACGTAGACATAAATCACCGAACCGAATAGTCTGTCGCTTTCATGAGTAGTGATCTGCAGCTCCATCCTCTCATGACCTAAATCTACAACCTCCGAATCCGGGGTATCTTCAAGCCATGTCATCACAAAATCCAATACCTCGGTATAATGACGAATAGCTTTTCGCATATCGCTAACCTTTAATAAAGGGATAATCTGCATGAGACAAAATTAAGAATTACATTATTTTATTTCACCACAAAGTAGTTCACCTTCCTACAAAGCTCACCATTAGCTCCTATTCCCTCAAGCGTTATTTGGTAGTTGCCGGTTTCGTCTGATGTATAAAAGTTAATCTCTGCTTTCCCATTTTCACCAGTTATGATATCAGATTTCCAGAACAGTATATTGCGAAAGTCGGTCTTCGGCAGCTCTTTCTGCTTGTCATACTGTGGTGCATAGAATTCTCGGGCATAAGTATAACCGGTCATTTCATATTGTAGAAAGCCGGGAGGTCGATTCGGTTTAATATATTTCTTATCCACTCCTGCCATGGTTAAAAGTACAATCCCAAAGCCCGGATTTTGGTCATATGCATTTGGAGTCTCAATTAATAATCCTGTGGCCATGTTTAGCGCCTGCACACCTCCTTTCACGATTTGAACCCCAGTTAGTGCCTTTGGATTTATTCCAGAAACATCTTCGATCATATTTCCGTTCAGCAATATTACCATTGGACCTATCTTCCCGTGGTAATATCCATATAGTTTATCTCCATTAGCTACTACACCTGAAAATCGATTTTTTAAATAGAACTGTAGGTCATTAATTTCCTGTAACTTATCCGGTTCGAGGGTATAGTCTGGGGGCGGAGCCGCAAAAGGATATAGCGAACCTTTGATCTCGGGTCTTCGCTTTGTTGTGATATTAACGGTTTTAAGCGTTGTGCCCTGAACAATTTTGCCTGGCGGTTGAGGTTGTGTTGGGTCGGCCGCTTTTTCTATCGATGAACTACTTGTCGTGGTGTCTATCGGTACCGTTAATTCAGCTGTTTTAAAATCCATCATTCCCGCACTGTCAATATCCAGCGTTATCTTTGCATTGTTGTTGTCCTTCAGGCCCTTTGCCCTTAGAATAATCGTTGCGGTATCGCCTAGCTGTAGATCTTTAAAGGCGAACCTGCCCTGTGCATCGGCAACCGTATCTAGGATCAGCATTTCCTTGGTGACCAAAAAATTGATCTTTGCCCCGGCAATGGGCTTGCCACCTAGGGTAGTGATCCGGCCGCTGAGCCGCAGTCCTTCCTCTGCGCTATACTTCGGCTGCTGCTGCTTTTCGGACATTACCTCCGTCCAGTTGAACCGCCGCCAGCCCTGGGTCAACAGCAGTGCATCCAGTTCTGCATCCTTCTGGGCAGTTGGGCCGGTAAAATAATAGTTGGGGCTTTCGATATTCCCTCGAAGGTCTGAACTTAGCAGGAGATTTGAGTAGATGCTCAGTTGGTTCTCTTCAGGCAAGGCCACATCTGCTTTTGCCACCGATACCGAGTAGCCGCCAATGATACCCGCTCCTTTTTCATCGGTGATCGAAAGGCTCAGCTTTACCTTATCCCGTGTTCCGTACTCCTGTTTGTCGCTTTCTAGCAAACTCTTTCCCTGCTGTTCCTTCCGTACGAATACCAGCCGCTCTGCCAAAGGGCGATTATCCGTCGAGAAGAGCGTGAGCTGATTGATTCCCTCCGCTAGTTCGGCCTTTGGAACGGTGAACGTAATGGTGGATGTGCTCATGGGCAGTTTAAGTGCCTGCTGAACTTCTCCATTAGACTGTACCATTAACCTGACTTCAGTATCTGCCTCCATACCCCCAGAGCGTGAAATCCTAACCTGTAGGCCGTTAGCGGCTTGGCTCACAGAAAGTACATACCCATTGTTCAATGCTTTGGTAAGGTCAAAGCGCTGCCCCTCATATTTCCCTTCGTCTATTACGGCCCTATAGTCTGTTCCCACCTGTGGCAACAGCGCCAGGATCCCCATGCCCGCATGGCCGCTCTCGAACATGGCGACCCTTTCGCCACTGCTGTTTTCTATGTGCCCCTTTACTTTTGTGCCGAGTCCGTTTTTATCAACAGCCTTGAATCCCACCTTGGAACGGATGCCCGATACCAGCGAGCCGCCTTCCGGAAAGAAATCAAGATAGAGCTTCTCTTTTTGCTGTGGCGGCACAGGGACCACGTTCTTTTTATTTGTCGCTTTTTCGGGAGCGATACTGGCGACAGGTGCGGTAGCCGGTCCTGCAACCCTGAACGTGTGGTTAAAAAAGTAGTCCTCGCCCGCGTTGCGCATCAACTTGGTGTAGGCCCTTAACGTATAATTTCCGGCCTGATAGAGGCTATCGGTGAGTGCCAGTTGTGCTGAGGCCATTCCTACACTAACGGGAAGTACCATCTGCTTTACCGTCCCACTTGGACTTTTAATATCGATATGTACTACCTTGCTTATCCCCGATAATCGGTTCCCTATAGGATTTACAAGATATACCTTGAACCAAATCGTATCGCCTATGCTGTAGGATGAACGGTCGAAATGGATGTGGATCTTTTCCTGCGGGCTCAAGGACATGTAATTGGCCAAGGAAGTGGCCACCTTATCAAAATCCTTCTGTTGGGCCATCAGCTGTGCTGCAAGGCAAAATAGGATGACGAAGGTTAAAGCACTCTTTTTCATAGGCACAACGCAAGGGAGATAGTTATATAGTTAGATAACCTAAAATAGCAAAAAACTCTGACAAGAAATTAATTAATTTTAATTTAAGATCTCCTATTGCCATTAAACATTTCCATCAAGGCCTAGCTTATTGTATAAGCCGTAGGCTGAAGTGATACATCGTTACATAGCAATTATTTCACTAATTCTTTATAGTGATGATATGTAAATCCCAGCACATCATGGGTTTTCTTTCAATAGATTTGAACAGAGCTGCTTATAAGATTCGTTGAATACATGAATCATGAAATTTCCACATTTTATCGTTTCGTTTAGTCGGCTGAACGATGGTTTTATGATGTAAGATCCTAGGAATGGGTAGGTCCTATGGTCTTTTCTAATGTGGATTGCCTCCCTAATAATAGGATGGAATTTAGCGGGCAATTGTGACAAGCAATATTCACCAGCAACCGTTTTTGAAACGATTTTCCCAGTTTGGAGCGTACAAAGTTGGCGTGCTATGCCCAAGATCGTCCATTCGGTAAGCCGCGGAAAAAGCAACAATAGTATTTTTCGATTAAAAAAGGAAGCATGTTGCTTTATCCATTTAGTCCAATAGGAGTTGATGTTTTTATAGAGAAATTCATTTACCCTTTGAGGGCTTACATTTATTTTTAAAGTTGCCCCTTCCGGTCCGGATAGTGTTAGAGCATGAGATTTTAATTCCGTCAGGCTTATTGGCCCCATTGCAAAAGCTACCTTTCGTAAAGTGCCCTCCAGCAATGAGAGCACTTGGATATGCTCAGGTTGATCCACTTCTATTTTCTCTATCGGAAAGTATTGACCGTTCAACTCAGGCTTGCCAAACCGCTGCTGAATAGAGCGGTGTATATTTTTAAGCTGAAGTTCAATTTCTTTCGAAGGAAACTCATTGCACAATACCAAAAAGTCGATATCGCTCTTATCAGGATTAAAGTCCTTCATAGCTAGAGAGCCTGTTAAATAAATACCTTCCACAAATTTTGGTTCGACATTAGAGATTTCGTTCAGAAAGTAGGCAACGATCTCATTGGCTGGTGAGGGAAGATTATTGATGTCGGTCATTTCCTATTGTTATAACGATTTAAGGTAAACCTCCTTTTTCTTTGGTGAAGATGCCAAAAATCAAGTAAAATCTTTAAATGGCATTGATCATAAAAGTGGCTTGAATGAGTTTTTACTCTTTGAGCCAGAAATTATAGCGATTATTTTGAAATAAAGATCATCAAAAACATCATCCAAACCAACTCAAAACCATGTTTTTTACCTATATCGTGTAGGATATACGATTCTCCATGCCCATAATATCCAGTTCGTAGACAGGGTTATGCCTAGAATCTGTAGCAATGTCGAAGCATTTAAAAATTCAGATTCTCTTCAGAATTGAGAGGTAGCTTTGGCCTATCGGCCAAAATGAATGTCATTACTAATGAACGTATTAAAAAAAACAAACACATTTTTCCAGTACAGGTTCGGGCCTGTTCTTCTTTCGGTGTTGTTGCTTTGCGCCGCTTCACTACTTACCAGGATTACGCTTTTAGTTTATTCTTCGGCATTGTTCGAATGGAGTCTGATCAATCTCCTTAAAGTATTTTTTATTGGATTATTATATGATCTGGCCGCAGCATCCTACGCAATTATTCCACTTATTCTCTACTTGTGGCTTTTTCCATCCAGATGGTACGATAAAAAATTAAATAAGATAGTGTTGATTATCTATTTTTTCGTTGTGATAGTCACGCTCCTATTTAATGCGATTTCAGAATGGATTTTTTGGGAAGAATTTTCTGTACGCTATAACTTCATTGCGGTTGATTATTTAGTCTACACCACCGAAGTGATTGGAAATATCAGACAATCTTATCCCGTTAACACCCTTATAACGATTCTAGTTGTTGTGTCGGCGCTGATAACGTATTTGTTGAGGAAGAAAATATGGGAATCTACACTTGTTCCAATGCGGTTTAGCAAGCGCTCCAAGTTTCTGTTGCTTTTTTTAATCGCTCCGATTGCTACCTATTTTTTGGTTAGCCATGATTGGAAAAGCAACAGCCGAAACCAATATGTAAACGAACTTTCTGGCAACGGGATGTACGATTTTGGCTTTGCGTTCTGGCACAACCAATTGGATTATAATACATTCTATAAGACTATTCCAATTGATAGTGCATTAGCTATCATTAGGAAAAATCTTGGATTTGTTCCAAGTAGCGAAAAAGATCAGAATACTATGAGAAATATTACAGCTGATTCATCAGAAAAACGGATGAACGTTATCATGATCAGTGTAGAAAGTTTGAGTGCAGAATTTTTGGGCAGTTATGGCAATGAGCAAGGCATTACACCAAATCTGGACTCGCTAGCTAAGGGGGGACTTTTATTTACTAATCTGTATGCCTCTGGAACAAGAACAGTACGTGGTCTAGAGGCATTATCACTTTGTATTCCACCAACACCTGGGCAATCAATTGTTAAACGTCAGGACAATAAAAACCTGTTTACATTAGGTAGTGTATTCCGATCAAAAGGCTACAATAGCAGGTTTATTTATGGAGGGTATGGCTATTTCGACAATATGAACGAATTTTTTTCACAGAATGGTTATGAGGTAACCGACCGAAATGCATTAAGCGAAAAGGAAATCCATTATGAAAATACTTGGGGTGTAGCAGATGAAGATCTTTTTACCCTTTCATTAAGGGAATTAGATAAAGATTATATCAACAAAAAGCCATTCTTTGCACAGATCATGACCGTTTCTAACCACCGCCCTTACACTTATCCAGAGGGAAGGATTGATATCCCATCCCATACCGGAAGAGAAGGCGCAGTAAAATATACAGATTATGCTATTGGCAGATTTATTAGGGAAGCAAAGCTTAAGCCTTGGTTTAAGAATACACTTTTTGTAATCGTTGCAGATCATTGTGCATCAAGTGCTGGAAAAGTTGAACTACCGATAGACAAATACCATATCCCGATGATTATGTATGCTCCAGAATATATCAAGCCTGGAAAATTTGAAAAACTTGTTGCGCAGATTGATATCGGTCCATCAATACTTGGATTGCTCAATTTCAGCTATCAAAGTAAATTTTTTGGCCAGGATGTGTTTAAAATGAAAGATGAACAGCAAAGAGCATTTATTAGCACCTACCAAAGTTTGGGTTACATCAAGAATAATAAACTGGTTATTCTAGATCCAAACAAGAAATTGAGCATGTTTACACCTAATTTCAAAACAGGGGCTTCGAAACCAGTTCCATCCGAAGACTGGCTAACAAATGAAGCGATTGCTAACTATCAATTAGCTTCTTATCTATATTCGAGTGGTGGGTATGGGTTTTAGGACTAGTTGAGACGAAGACCCATTCCGTCACCATAGATAAGGATATAATCCTGAACGGTTTAAACAAAAAATATCGGAGTGGATATCTCTTCAATTGGGTGTTCAAAACGTTATTTTTGATAGTCTAAAAAGGGGTTTTATTTGTCATTTTTGGCTATCGCGGGACGGCGAACTTCAAAATGTCTTCAGAATTGAAGTATAATTTAGTAACCTAAAGGAACTTTTTCCGGAGCGTTGTCTATGGAAGCGAACAAATCGGTGGTTAAAAAATATTCTCCCCATATTAGGTTATGGCATTGGCTTAGCGCGTTAATGATTTGTGGATCGCTTATCACCGTTATGCTCAATGCAACAATTTTTGATGTCCGTGAAAACACTTCATCTATCAAGGCAGAACTTGATCATGCTAAAGCAACTGTTACACAAGACCAGGCCAAAGCGGTAGCACACGCACTAGAAGATAAGGTGTGGGATTTTCATATTTATTTTGGTTATGCGCTTGCTGCATTATTTGTTTATAGGCTGCTTTTTGAGCTATTTGGGAAACGAGAAAACAGTTTTGCAAAAACACTGAAATACAATTTAAACCTCTATTTCACAAAAAGAGTAAAAGCTGCACGCCACGAACTGGGCATCAAGTTGCTTTATCTTCTCTTCTATGCAGTACTTTTAATTATGGTAATTACCGGCCTGTCGATAGCATTCGACAATGAAATCGGCATAACAAAATCTTTCAGCCACACGTTAAAAGAAATTCATGGCTTTTGCATGTACCTTGTTTTGGGCTTTATCGTTCTTCACATAGGGGGCGTGTTTTTTGCCGAAAGAAAAGATAAGAAAGGAGTTGTTTCAGACATGATTAATGGAGGAAATATAAATGATTAAAGCAGTTCATTTAGCTGCACACAAAGAAGCTCATTTAAAAAGCTCAGATTTCATTACCGATGTGGTAATTGGGATGAGCGATGGCTTAACTGTTCCATTTGCCTTGGCCGCTGGTCTTAGCGGAGCAGTTGCCGACAATTCTATTATCATAACTGCTGGCATAGCAGAAATCGTAGCAGGTTGTATTGCGATGGGTCTGGGCGGCTATCTAGCTGGCAGAACAGAACTGGAGCACTACCAAAGCGAACTAAAAAGGGAATACGACGAGGTAGAGCGGGTACCTGAGAGGGAAATGCAGGAAGTAAAGGATATTTTTGCAGATTATGGTATCAGCCCCCATGGACAAGATTTATTGGCCAAAGAACTGGCACTGGATAAAACAAAATGGGTGCAGTTCATGATGAAATTTGAACTTGGCCTCGAGCAGCCGAATCCGAATAGGGCAAGAAATTCGGCCCTAACCATAGGGATAGCCTATTTTATTGGGGGCCTGCTCCCACTCTCAGCTTATTTCTTTACAAATACACCAGCAAATGGACTTATCGTTTCCGCCATTTTTACCACGCTTTGCCTGTGGGTTTTCGGGTATTTTAAAAGCAAGGTGACTGGCCAACCACCGTTAATGGGTGCGCTAAAAGTAACCATGATTGGATTGGTCGCGGCAGCCGCGGCATTTGGTATCGCTAAACTAGTTGCCTAAAATTTGATCGTACGTATGAGAAAATAACTACCTAATTAATCTATCAACTATGAAACACTTACTATTCATCACACTTGTTGCGATTTCATCTACGATACCTTGGGAATCCAATTATGAGGTAGCTAAAAAGACAGCTGCTGTTCAGCATAAGCTAATTTTGCTGAACTTTTCTGGATCAGACTGGTGCGGACCATGTATCAGGATGCACAATGAGATTCTCTCGGATCAGGGCTTCCTAAAAATGGCGAACGCTAACCTGATCTTGGTTAATGCCGATTTTCCAAGAAATAAGAAAAAATTGCCCACTGCAACTATCAAGAAGCAGAATGAACTATTGGCCGACAAGTATAACCCGCAGGGAAAATTTCCTTTCACAGTACTACTTGATGCAAACGGAAAAGTGCTCAAAACTTATGAAGGTCTTCCAGATCAATCGGCAGAAGCCTTTACAGACGAGATCAAAAAGATATGTGATGCAAACAGGTAAAATACAAGCGCTTCAAATATTTAAACGGTCCCAGCGCTTAATGGGTAACACATTTGAGCTTACCGTGGTGGCGGCCAATGAACAATGGGCAAAGGAGAAACTAGATTTAGCCACTAATGAGATCAAAAGAATCGAAAAACTGCTGACCACCTTCGACGAAAACAGCCAAACAAATCAGATCAATAAGCACGCTGGCAGTGCTCCTGTAAAGGTAGACATCGAGGTATATCGCTTGATAGAAAGATCTATGCGCATTTCAGCAATTACCGATGGCGCCTTCGATCTTAGTTATGGATCGGTAGACAAAAAACTTTGGAACTTCGACAGCAACATGACCACTTTGCCCGATGGAGAAACGGCGAAGTCGATGGTGAGGCTCATCAACTATCAGAACATCCTATTAGATGATAAAAAATGTACTGTGATGCTGATGGAAAAAGGCATGCGGATTGGATTTGGAGGAATTGGTAAAGGATATGCAGCTGAAATGGCAAAATCGCTATTAAAAGCAGAAGGCGTAGCTGCAGGAATTATCAATGCATCTGGAGATTTGGCCACTTGGGGCTGTCAACCTAACGGCTCTCCGTGGACAATCGGCATTGTTGATCCCGATCATAAACATAGCCTTTTTTCTTACCTGAACGTTACAGACATGGCTGTAGCCACCTCTGGAAATTATGAAAAGTTTGTAGAGATTGAAGGCAAAAAATATTCCCATACCATTAACCCGAAAACAGGCCTCCCTGTTACAGGGATCAAAAGCGTAACCATTATTAGTCCGAATGCTGAAATAGCCGACGCCATGGCCACCCCAGTAACTATTATGGGCATTTCAGCTGGCCTGAAGATGATCAATCAGATCAACTATCTAGGCTGTATCATCATAGATGACCAAAATAAGATTTATACCAGTAAAAATATCAACCTTAAAAAATGACAAATAAAAAAAAACAGTCGCTGATCTTCGCCATAGGACTGGCAAGTGCCTCTGCCTCAATGCAGGCTTGTACTACGGTTAAAGAATACCAGAAGAACAGATTGAATGATGCAGAAATGATACTGGGCAATAGAAAGATCGAAAAGACCGAGCTCAGTTTCCAAGCTTATCGCGAAGGCGCTTCTGGAGCAAATTCCGGCAAAAGTGGCGGTGGTTGTGGTTGTAATTAACTAGTGGAAAAAACATGAAAAAAATATTCCTCACCGCGGCGGCTGTTTTTGCCATCCTCCATTCTTTTGCACAAACATCCCCTAAAGATACGACAGGTTTTAAGAGCAGGAAACTAAAATTGGATGAAATCAATCTAGTATCCAGTTATTATACCCAAGATGGGAATAATGCTGCGGTAACAGGTGGAATTGGCACCCAGAAATTAACTGATATGGCTAATGTTTTTGATATTAAGATGATAAAATCTGATTCTAGATCTCGCAAGCATAGCTTTGGCTTAGAAGTTGGCATAGACCATTATACCTCAGCTTCATCAGACATGATCGATCTCCAGGCCAATTCTTCTGCCTCGCATGCCGACACCAGAATTTACCCATCGCTGAGCTGGAGCGTGGAAAACGAAAAAAAAGGAACCACCTTAGCACTAGGTCTTTCCTCATCGACAGAATTCGATTATCAATCTTTTGGGGGAAATATTAGTTTATCTGCAAAAACCAAAGATAGGAGTGGTGAATTTACTGCGAAATTTCAAACTTATCTAGATCGGGTATCGCTCATCCAGCCCGTAGAACTGAGAACGAACTTAACAGGCCGTGAGCATGAAGGTTCAGCGGCAAGAAATACATTTGCTGGCTCGATTTCCTACTCGCAGATCGTAAACGAGCGTTTACAGCTCATGCTATTGGCCGATGTGGTGCAGCAAAGCGGTTACCTCAGCTTACCATTTCATCGGGTCTATTTTAAAGACAATTCTGTGCATCAGGAAAATTTGCCAACTAGCAGATTTAAAATTCCCTTGGGTTTTAGGGCCAATTATTTTGCGGGAGATTTCCTCATTGTGAAGACCTACTATCGTTTTTATACCGACAATTGGGGGCTTATTTCGCATACGGCAGATATTGAGGTGCCGATCAAATTAACGTCATTTCTATCTTTCAGTCCATTTTATAGATACTACACCCAAACTGCAGCCAAATACTTTGCTCCCTACCAGGTGCGTACCGGAGCGGACCAATATTATAACAGCAATTACGATCTTTCTAAGTTTAACAGTAATTTCTATGGAGGGGGCATCCGTTTTGCGCCTCCAAAAGGAGTGTTTGGACTTCAACATTTCAGCATGTTAGAACTGAGATATGGACATTATACAAAAAACATTAACATGAGCTCCAATATCATTTCGTTGAACATTAAATATAAATAAACAATCACCGCTCAGTTTGCTAAATTGCAGTACAAAATCCATGAAAATACTGGTTATAGAAGATGAAGAAATCTTAAGGTCGAACATTATCGACTACATGACCGCTGAGGGCAATGTGTGCGACTTTGCAGCCAGCTTTATTACCGCGTCGCAAAAAATTGCGATTTACGCGTATGACTGTATTCTGCTCGATCTTACTTTGCCGGATGGCGATGGATTGCAATTATTGAAAGAGCTTAAAAAAACTGGGCGCGCTGATGGCGTAATTATTATTACCGCGAGGAATGCTGTTGATCAGCGTATTGAAGGCCTAAGTTTAGGCGCCGATGATTACCTTATCAAGCCCTTCCATCTTTCAGAACTCAGTGCCAGGATAATGGCCATCATCAGGCGCAGAACCTTCAATGGAAGCGATAGATTGGTGTTTAATGAACTGAGCATCGACATTCCAGCAAAAGAAGTGAAGGTTGGCAACAATCTTATCAACCTTACCAGAAAAGAGTTCGATCTGCTTCTTTACTTTGTGTCCAATAAATCAAAAGTGATTTCAAAATCTGCTGCAGTAGAACATATCTGGGGCGACCATGCCGACATGGCCGATAGTTTTGATTTTATATACACACATATCAAGAACATCCGGAAAAAACTGGTAGACGGCGGAGCAAAGGACTATTTCCATTCTGTTTATGGTGTTGGCTATAAATTTGCTGATCAATGAAGCTTTTTACCAGATACAACCAGGTATTGGCCATCACCGTCGTTGTGGGGCTATGCCTAATCGGTTACCTGTTCTATCTTACCATGGGCCAATACCTTAACCAACAGGTAGACCGTTACCTTATCGAAGAACAACTTGAAGTTAAAGACAATGCCCATGTTTTAAAAGGAAATAACGCCCACGAGGTTTTTAAGGATCTGGTGGTTGATTATCAGCCCGTCGCACGGCTTAGCCAGAAAAAAACTTTTTCTGATACCATTTTCTTCAACCCGAAGAAAAGGGCTAGAGAGTCGGCAAGATATTTAAAGGAAGACATCTTATTAAACGGCCAGCCCTTTAGGGTAACCGTTATCGTGTCGAAAATTGCCCATAAGGAGCAGATTAAAGGCGTTTTCATAAGCATCTTATTGCCCGTACTGGCTTTGTTTGTGGTGCTTTTATTGATAAACAGATTCTTGATGGCTAGGCTATGGAAACCATTTAGGGAGCTTTTGGTGAATTTAAAATCTTTTAACTTGAATCAAGAAGGAAATTTTCGTCAAGTTGATACCCCGATCTTAGAATTTCGTGAGCTTAACAATGCATTACTTGAAATTTCCCAGCGAATCAGATCCGAGTATCGGGAGATTAAGCTTTTTACCGAAAATGCGTCCCATGAAATGATGACACCTATAGCAGTAATCAATTCCAAGCTCGAAATTATGTTACAGTCTAACGAACTTGGTGAAGAACAGAGCAAGAACATTCAAGATCTTTATAAGGCAACAGCAAAACTCACCAAATTAAACCAATCTTTATTGTTGTTGGTAAAAATAGACAACAACTTGTTGAGAGATCAACAAGAAGTAGATTTGAAAAAATTGATCGAGGAAAGGATTACTTATTTTCATGAACTAATACAGAACAAACAAATTGTGCTCGAACAGCAGTTGCAAAGCAAAATGGTGGTCATGAGCAGGTTTTTAGCTGAAACGCTGATCGACAACCTTATTGGCAATGCCATACGGCATAATTACCATAGTGGCAAGATCAGTATCTCGTTAAGCAACGACAGTTTGATAGTAAGCAATACCGGTAACCAGGAAGCGCTCGATCCTATTCATGCTTTTGAACGGTTTTATAAAGCCCCTTCTTCTGACGGTATGGGTCTTGGGCTGGCCATTGTTAAACAGATCGCAGCGGTTCAAAAATTTACCGTTAGCTATCACTATCAAAAAGGGCTGCACAACTTTAAGATTACGTTCTAACTTCAAGATTTCTTCAGTTTTCTGTACTACATTGCGTTTAAATATGTAGTGATGAAATACTGGTTTATTGTTTTAGTTTCTATTTCCTGTCATTTACATGCGCAGGTGCTCGATACCAGCAGCATGAAAACTAACGTAGACTATAGTTTTTCTAATCCTAAAAAAATTCATTCTTATCTCGTACCCGCGATATTCATTACCTACGGCGCCGTCTCTTTAGGGAACAATGTAGTTAGAGAATTAGACCTGAGCACGAAGTCTGAACTTAGTGAGGATCATCCTACTTTCGCATCGCAAATAGACGACTATAGTAAGTTTTTACCTGTAGTTGCGCTATACGGGCTCGACTTGGTGGGCCTAAAATCAAAAAATAAGGTGTTGGATCAAACCGCCATGATATTGATTACTGCGGGTATAACTGATGCAGTGGTTTCTAACCTTAAAAAAGGTATTGGCCGTCAAAGGCCAGATGGTTCAAGTTATACTTCCTTCCCCTCGGGCCATACGGCTACTGCTTTCGCAGCCGCAGAATTTTTGCATCAGGAGTTCAAGGGGCGTTCTCCATGGATTGGTTACGCGGGTTATGCAGTAGCTGCATCCACCGGTATATTGCGCCTGTACAACAATAAGCATTGGGTAAGCGATATTGTAGCTGGTGCAGGTGTGGGTATGCTTTCTACGAAACTTACCTACTTGCTTTACCCCTATTTAAAAGGCATGTTAGGCCAACATTCCGCTAATATTTCTATTACTCCAAGCTATAATACCGGCACATTTGGTATACACTTAGCTTACCACTTTAGCGACTAGTCCAAATTGTAACGCTTTTTGATTGCCATGATATGTTGTTCTTTTCTTTGCTGGAGTATCGTTTGTCCGTAGGGCGTAAAATACTGGTGCGAACTTAACATCTCTAGATTAAGCATGTCCCATTCCTCGTCACTATAAAGAAGTTTTAGCTCAGTTTCCCACTCCAAGCGTAGCGCTTTTGCGAAAACAAAATAATCAGGTCTTGAAAGATGGTAAAAATCTGCATCACAGACGATTTCTTCCAGACTGCTATTTGGTCGTTGTGGAATTTGCGTAGCTAATATGCAGTTAGTTATATTGGTTGTAGTGGCTTTATTAATTCGCATTCCCTTTAAGTATTGAAAGGCATTTTGCGCACTGATGGCCTCATGTCCATTATATATCTTGGCATAGCCTGTATCATGGAACCAGCCGGCGATTTTTACAATATTCATGTCGTTTTTGTCTAAATCGCACCACATTCCTATTTCTTCTGCCGCGGTCACTACATTTTCAGTATGTGAAAGATTATGAAAATAAAGACTTGATTTTACTTCTTCGTTAAATAAGCGTCTAACATAATAGGCTACATCGCTGATCAATTGATTTGAATCCATAATTGTCGCTATATTACAAGTCGATTCTGAAGACAATTTGAAGCGCACTATTTCCTTGGTTGGTGTTTTGAATAAAAAACCTGCTCTGATTAAGAACAGGATTTTAGGAGAATATCGGTCCCGATAGCTATCGGGACGAACCGATCACCTCTTTACTGCTGCTAAGAATCTTACACAATCCGCGACCAGTTTAAACAAAAAATCCCGCTCTGATCAAGAACAGGATTTTGTGGAGAATATCGGTCCCGATAGCTATCGGGACGAACCGATCACCTCTTTACTGCTGCTAAGAATCTTACACAATCCGTGGCCAGTTTAAACAAAAAATCCCGCTCTGATCAAGAACAGGATTTTGTGGAGAATATCGGAGTAGAGACCGCATCAATTGCGTGCTCCAAACGCTGTTTTTGATAACTTAAAAGCTGTTTTTTATTTGTCATTTTGAGTAATTTGGCAGAGTTTTGGCAGAGTTTTTTATTAATTATTCAAACTAAAGATAATCAAAAAACAGTACTAAAACTAATTCTAAGCCACATTTTATATCTATAACGTGTCGATTATATTATTATCTACAACTATTATTTGGCTAACTCATAATTTTATGTAAAAAAACTTCAATAACTTTCAAATTTTTTCAACCATGTAAATCGCATTCATACCACACGCAAGATTAAGTCGAATATAAATCTTATCATGATAAATAAAAATCGCATTTAACTTGTTTTTAATGTCTGTTACTTTGAGCTGTATTTTATCAACTTGCCTATTAAAACCATCATTAAGCGCTTTGGCAAAACTTTCTACTTTGTCATCAATACTATAGGTAGATTTAGCACTAAGAGTCTGTAGTATATCGGTGTTTGCTATCCAAGGCGATTTGCGATCTATCTGATATTTGGTTTCTTTATCGAAGGATAGATTTTTAATACTAAAAATAGTGGTTGTAGAATCCATTCCTAAAGTTCCCCTAAAATAAAGACTACCATTTTTACGATAGAATAATTTTTCTGCCCAATAAACCAGCTCACGGAATACTTTAAAGCGAATTGTTTTCGAGCGAACCGGTCGAAGCTTCGCATTCACCTGTAATATAAGCTCCTGCCCACTACTATAGGATTCAAGGGAATTTAATATGAGCTTTCTTCTTCCGTAAGTATAATTAATCGCTCCATTTGATAACTCTTTGTTTAACCTTACATCTAAATCCCTCAGTGAAAAACTGAATTCGGGATTAACCTCAAATATTGGACTACAGTTTTCTAACGAAAGCTTAGGAAAAGGAATATTGGTTGGTGTAGGCATCCCACCTTGACGGATTTCAGGCTCAAACTCAAAGCCAATCGTAGTTGCAACAATCTGAGGGCTGCCATCGCTAACTACTATCTGTCCTCCTGAAAGTTTTTTTAAGCCAAGAGTGAGCCAACTTCCTTCTCCAACCTTAACGGGCTTTTGCAGATCTGTCCAAAGTTTCTCGGTAGGAATCTTGAAGTTCGTCAAGTTAGGCACAATTTCGTCCACTTTGTTAGCTCCAAAATCCATGAAACTTTCAATAAGATTAACAAGGTTAGACGTAACATCACGATTGGCAATTGTTACCAAACAACGATTTGGGGTAATCACAGGACGTCTTTTAGTCTTCGTAAAAAGTGAATAGTTTTCTGAAAAACTTATTTTTGAATCAAATCCAATAATTACTTCTCGAGCAGCCTCATCATCCCAACCGCATTGGCCTGATAATGGAATAACATTAACAGATGCGAAGCCATCTGCACTATAGTATAATTTCTCTTGCATTGAAAAAGTATCACCACTCAATCTGAATTCATCAAATTGTGCATCTCTCCATATCTTATAATCAACGTCAACTGTATAAACTAAAGGGATTGGAAAATCAAGTTTAATATTACTATCATCATAATGTCCGCCATAGTATTCACAAATATTTTTCTCAAATGTTTGAAGATAAGGAATCGGGAAACGTATAGGGACGCAAATTCTAGAAAGTCTCTTTTCTGTGACAGGAAATATAGTTTCTTCAGTTTCGGTAGGCGCTTGTGCCCGAAGTTGAGCAACACAATCAGTGCAACAAATCAGCGCTAAGCAAAAAATAAATAGATTTATTTTCATTTGAGAATTAATTACATTCACACCTTCGACGGTCGGTATACATGGAGTCATGGGTTTCCGGATTCCTTTTCGATTTAATATATCGCACGCTCTCGCCGTTAAATAACAAACAGATTTGTATTTCAATATCGCGCTGCAACGTTTGGGCTCGAAGCCATATTTCCCTTGCATATCGGATTTCGATCGGCAATTGGAACTCAGTAGGATCACCTTGATTCCAAACAACTTCGAAAACTTTACAACCATCACATCCTCCAATTCGATATTTGATTTTCAGGCTCTGAGCTTTTGTCTGTGGAATACAGATTTTTATTGACCAACCCCTAGGAGCAGGGGGACAGTCTTGGCTGAATACCAGACTGGAAAAGCAGAGCAGAGTGAGAAGCGGTAGGTAGAATTTCATATTACCAATTGATAATCAACCAAGTAAAGATATCAATAAATATTTTTAATTTACTCTAAAAATTTCCACTATTACTAAGCAAATGATATTTCTCTTCAAACCTAACTCATAGTATAGGCTCCTTGAGTCTAAACCATTTCCCATAAACTTATCATTAGATATGGCTTTAAGTTAAACTAATAAAATTTTCAAATAGCAATTTTTCATTTACTTCTTTATATTGATAATATGTATCTAAGAAGTTTCTGTCGTGATATCGATGAATTAATATTAATTGTTTTCTATTTGTTTTTTGGTTAAGAATACCACATATCCTCCGAGCCTTAATTAAATTAAAATTAAAAAAACTAAGATTAGGATATTTAAACTTTAATAATTTAATAATTAGCCAAAAATCTTCATAGCCATGCCCAGTAAACTTAGTGTCATGACCCCCAATCTGACTATAGAGATGCCTTTCCAAGACAAACATAGTTCCAGTTGGATATTTAGCTAAAGAATTCATTTCATATTCGAGCTTTTTATAAATCCTCTTAGAAATTGGGGCTGAATTAAGATGCTTTTTTGAAAAGGCATCTGTGGCATAAAACACACTGATAAGTAGAAAGTCCTGACTTTTAAGAAATGGGAGTTCGTTCAATAATATCTTAAAAAAGCCCCTATAGAATACACAATCCACATCTAGTTTCATTATATATTTTTCTTTACAATGGTCGAATCCTAGATTAAATGCATATCCTAAGTTAAATGTTGATTCGTAATTGATAAATACGTGTTTTATTTCTGCCTTTTCACATAATTCGCTTATCAATGGATTTTTATCTCCTAAATTTATAAGATAAAACGATATTCTAGAGGAGGCTGCCTCTGCAATAATGCACTTTGATAACATTTCTAAATTTTTAATCCTATTTCTATAAGTGATAATGACACCCAGCACTTTTTCCATATGGTACAAATTTCTTTTATAGTAAAGTTTATTAAATTGATGGTTTTTTTTATATAAATTTAAAACTATATATGATTTCTATTCAAAACCTATGAATAAAAATGATCTTATTATAGTAGGAAATGGCCCTTCTTTATTGAAAGCAGAACTAGGAAACAGAATAGATTTATTTCCTAATATTCTTCGATTTAATAATTTTAAAACTTTAGGCTATGAGCAAAATGTAGGAATGAAAACGACTATTTGGTCGAAGTGGCATGCTATACCTAATCATACGGATTTAAATTCTTTTAAAACCATCTGGTTAAATGTTCCTTTAAGAGATAGGACTTATGGTAAATTAAAAAACTCTATTAGAATGTTGGGAACTTGTTGCAAGATTGAGTTAATTCCTAATTTCTCTATTGCTGAAAAATTGCAAATGGAACTTTTTGATGATATTGATTCAAATTTATGGCCTTCTAGTGGCTTGTTGGCCATAGTACACGCCATATCCAAAAAATATAATGTACATATTGTGGGCATTGATTCCTGGGCTTCAGAACCTTTTCATTATTATGAACATCACGACCGGAGTAATAGCCATCATAGTGCCTCACTGGAAAAAGATTATATTAATAGTCTAGTTAAGAGGAAACTTATTTATGTAGTTAGATGAGACAAGATCATGGCCCGATATTTCCGATACCAGTTCCATTTAAAAAAAATGGAAAAATAGATTATTTTTTTTTGGAGAAATATTTAGAATATCTATTTAATTGTGGAGTAAGCAATGTTTTAACTACATCAGGAACTTCGTCGTTTAGTCTGTTAAGTTCAAGTGAAATTATTGAGCTAAACCATTTCGTTTATAAAAATTTCTCAAACAGAGTCATCCTTGGAGTACCATTCCTTAATCAATTTGAACTTGGAAGTATGCTTAGTAAGTTAAATAATATGGCTCCAAATGCAGAAATAATGATTCAATATTCGGATAAGGTTACACCAACAATCAGCATAAAAAAATTTTTTAAATGGGCGTCTTCTTCAATTGCGGGAAATTTTCATTTTCACGGTTTGCCTATGAAATCGGGAGGCAATACTGGGTTTATAAATTTCGATTCTGTACTTATCAATGATGTAAGATTAGAGTGTAAAAATTTAATCGGGATGAAAGAAGAGCATACTACTTATGAAGAGGGATTTAAATTCTGTGCTAACTTATCAAAAGATACCGAGTTTGAGATTATTGTCGCAGGAGGAAGTATGCGTAGGTTTTGGTTATTGAAATTAGCGGGAGCACAATCTTTTTTAACTGGAATTGGGAGTATTTTCCCAGAAGTTGAAGTTGCTTTTTATAACTATTTAATAAAAAATAAATATTTAGAAGCAGAAATAATTTTGAAAGAGCTAGAAGTACCATTATTTGATTGTTTTATGAGGATTGGTTGGCATGCGTCCTTACGATTTGCGTTGATAAATGAAAAAATATTTCCGCCATTTCAAAAATTCCCAATGGAAGCCCCTACAAAAAGCGAACAACTTACTATAATAAATACTTTAAACAGGGTAAAAGAAACTATCAATATATTAACTAAAAAAGGTATTCTATGAAAGAGGTTTGGATACTAGGCCCATGTTCCTTAGAAAGCAGGGAACTATACTTTGAATTGGGGAAAAAATTAGATGTTGTTATGGATGGTAGGGATTGGTATTACAAGGCATCATTTGATAAAGCAAATCGTTCTTCGATACATGGTAATAGAGGGTTAGGCTTGACCAATAGCATCGAGATTTTTAAAGACTTCAAACAAGAATTCCCGCATATTAAACTCACCACAGATGTACATGAATGTCATCAACTTGAGAAATTACAGCAATATATTGATTGTATTCAAATACCAGCATTCCTTTGTCGTCAAACCGATTTAATTGTCGAGGCTTCAAGGATTTTTCCTATAGTTAATATCAAAAAAGGTCAATGGGTTAGCCCTACTAATATTTTAAAGTCTTTAGATAAAATTAAATCTACAAACCAGGATACAAAAGCGTGGATATGTGAAAGGGGAAGTCAATTTGGGTACGACAAACTTTTGGTTGATTTTAGTTCCGTTAAACTTTTAAAACAGGGGTTTGACAAAGTTTTGTTAGATTGCACGCATTCTACACAATATCAAGATGCAGATGGCCACACATCAGGAGACAGCGGTCTTGCCGCAAATTATTTAGTTTCATCATCTATTTTTGGTTATTCAGGGGTATTTGCCGAAATTCATTTACAGCCTTCAAAAGCAATTTCTGACTCGGGATGTCAAATAAAATTCGATGATTTTGAAAAAGCATTAATAAGATTTGATAAAGTAAAGGATATATTTTCACATGAATGAAAAGATTAGTTATTATTCCTGCTAGAGGCGGGTCAAAAAGATTTCCAAATAAAAATATAAAGCTTTTGGATGGGAGGCCGTTAATTCAACATACAATTGATACTGTATCCCCATTTTTTGATAAGGTAATTGTAAGTTCAGATAGTGAAGAAATATTAAATATAATCACCATCAATGAGAAAGTGCAGCCCTATAAAAGACCAAAAAATCTTGCAACAGACACTTCTAAGGTAATTGATACAGTAAGATTTCATTTTAATGAAAATGAACATTTAAATTTTGATCAAATTTGGCTGTCCTTACCAACTTGTCCACTTAAAAGTGAAAATGACGTGATATGTTGCCAAAATCTGCTTACTAAAGAAATAGATGGGATAATTAGCATTACAGAATATGAATTTCCTCCCGATCTTGGTCTACTTAGGAATAATAATGATTTAATTTCAGGATATTTACAATCTTTCCCTCTATCAAGTGGAAATTCTAGATCTCAAGATCAAAGAATTGCATACAGGCCCAATGGAGCTTTGTATGGAATGTGGACATCTTCATTTAAAAACAGAGAAAATTTTTATCAAGGAAATGTCAAGGGCTATATTATGCCAAGAGACAGGTCAATAGATATTGACTCTTGTTTTGACTTATTTTTGGCTGAACAACAGATAAAGTTTCGACTTAAATTTGATTTGTGAGATTTAAATTTATTACGGATATATGAAATGGGAAGAATTAACTAGTACAGAATTCCTACAAGCCACAATCAAAGCTGATGGCGTATGTATTATACCATTAGGTTGTTTGGAGCGTCATGGAGATCATTTGCCTTTAGGAACAGATATTTTTATTGCAAGGGAGCTATGCAATCGAGCTGCACTCATAGAACCTGTTATTGTATTTCCAGATATCTACTTAACTCAAATTTTCGAAGCTAAGCATTGTCTTGGAACGATAGCTGTAAGCCATAATCTATTTTTTGACATGCTTAATGCAGTTTGCCATGAAATAGCTAGGAATGGCTTAAAAAAAATAATATTATTAAATGCTCACGGCGGTAATAATAGTTTTTTACAGTTTTTTTGCCAGTGTCAGCTAGCTGATCAAAAGGACTTCGTGGTATATCTTGCTAAACCTAAATTAGACGATCAAGATAAGGAGAATATCAAGAAACAATGGGATTCACAAGTTGATGGACATGGCGGAGAAAATGAAACAAGTATTATTTTATCTATAAGACCAGAATTAGCAAAAAAAGATCTGATTAATGGGCTAACAAATGAGGGAATTCCGAAGAAAAGATTAAAAGAGATTAGTGACGCTGGGTTATATACAGGGATTTGGTGGTATGGAGATCATCCGACTCATTATTGTGGCCAAGCAGAATATGCCACCGAAGCTAAAGGAAATAATATCTTAGACGCAAAAGTAAGATCTTTAGTAAATTCTATAAGGGCTGTTAAAGAGGACAGTAAAACTTCTTTGCTTCAGTCCGAATTCTTTGAATTAAGCAAAAATCCAAAGTCGTTTTCCACAGATTCTCATACTGAGTTAAAAAAATGATTGGCCTCCATTTCACAATGACTGCAATGCCTCGACCAGGCATATTAAGGAAAACTTTACAGTCTTTCAAAAATAACCTATATAATTGTGATTTTGGTAAGTCTACATTGTATATTAACATAGATCCTTTTATTGATTCTAATGCAAATAAAGAAAGATTAGTTTGTATAAAATTAGCAAGTGATTTTTTTGGAACTGTAATATCAAATTTACCAAATACGCCAAATTTCTCTACTGCACTAAAATGGTGTTGGCAAAACGCAAATGAAGATATAATATTTAATCTGGAAGATGATTGGGAATTACTAGAGATTATTAATGTTGAAGATTTATATAGAACACTAGTTGCTTCCGAAGCAAAACAACTATTGTTAAGGGGATGGTCTTGGAATCGATATCCATTTTGTCTTTCTCCAGGATTAATAAAAAGAGACTTTTATAAAGACTGTCTCACTATAATATTAAGTGATGTAAATCCTGAAGCAACAATTCAAAGAAGTTTATTAAATAGTAATTATAAGAATTTGGTTTTTCCAAATGATAGAGTAATTCTGAAAGATTTAGGTAGAAATTGGATAAAAAACTCGGGGTATGTTAGAGGAAAGGGAGATTTTATTTGCTGGCAGAAAGAGACAAAGTCGAACAAAATCTTTCATTCCCTGTTAGCAGACCAAAATCAAGAAATAGCTAAAAAATTTTAATATACCTATAATGATTTAATATATTCATTTGTTATATATATATAGCTTCTTCCCTCATCAAGATGCATTTTAGGATAATGATTTGCTGGGGTTCTAAGAAATATTTTTTGCTTTAAGTTGTATTCCCTTTCAAAAAGTAGATCTAAGGTTTTAGCTTGTTCCAAAGTTAGGTAGATATTTATTTTTTTTAAATTTTCAACAAAAATTAGTTCTAGCAGTAAATTGTCGATGCAGTAAGTAGGTGGAACTAATAAATTTTCCCCTAAATAAATGACAGGAAAGGTTAATTGAATTCTATAAAGATTAAACCTAAAAGGAAAATGCTTAGGAAGGATAAACTTTTCATTGAGAAATTTTTTAAGGGCTAGCTCCTCACTTGGGCCGCTTTTTCTATTTTCATAGTTACGTCCTATTATTCTATTTATTAGATCGTAAAATCCCCTTGAAGCAAAGTGATAGATAAATGCATAGTCGTATTCAAAAACTAAAGTTTCTTCTGCCCCACTAATTAAAGAATCATGAATCCCTAGAACTTCTATTTCTTTAACTGAAGACATTGTCTTAAATGTTTTCGAGATGAACTTTTCACCCTTGCTTATTTCATACACTGAAGATTCAGAGTAACTGGTAGATAAACAAATTATCCAACTAAACTTAAATTTATTATATCCTAAATTATTTTTAATTACCTTTTTTATATCACAGTCCTTCAAAACTAGATATTCGTCCATGTCAATATTTAAGACCCAATCCTCGGATATGAAACTTCTTGCATAATTAAGTGACAAATCTTGCCAGTCATTAATCAAATTAGAATAGTGA
Organism: Pedobacter sp. NO84; assembly: GCF_059703915.1. Taxonomy (NCBI): domain Bacteria; kingdom Pseudomonadati; phylum Bacteroidota; class Sphingobacteriia; order Sphingobacteriales; family Sphingobacteriaceae; genus Pedobacter; species Pedobacter sp. NO84. The sequence continues at coordinate 144,881 of NZ_AP046575.1, read as the reverse complement.
ATAATTGTTATTCTTTCATGAAATTCAGCAGCAATGCATCTCAGATAATCAAGTGAAATTCCCTGAGTGGCGATAAAGTATATATGATCAAATTTTAATTTAAAGTAATGATCTAAAAATTCATTGAGATAAGGCCGTTCATCTAGCATTATTCTAACGAGAATTGCACAGGAATTAATGTTATTCATTTGATGAGCTATTAAAGAAATCACACTTATATTCTAATACTAAAATAAAAATAACGAAAAATCATAGTTATGAAAAGAATCCACCCCATTCATAAAGTCCATAGCCCAATAAACATGCGTTCTTAAACCTTATTGTAGTAACTTCAATATTACTTTCGAGAACGAGTTTCCGAATGGCAAAAAAGCATTTACATCCATTAGTCATATTATATATATAATATACAAAATCTTAAATATTCTATGTATATTGCAGATAACAAAGTATATATACTTTGTTATCATAGTAAGCAATATACTCAACAAACTCCAAATAGTTTCCATTCTTATCGCTAGCTAACTTGACATTGTCATTTTAAATCATTATCTTTGTAATACCAAAAGTATATATACTTTTGGTAGTTGACACTAAATGTACAATCTCCTCCTACGTAACTTACAACAGGATTTCTAATTGAAGGGTTTCTAGATATTCACTCCTTAATTAATTACCATACATCAGTCTTAATTTCCGTCTTTATATTTTTTTTAAAATTTCACAGGGTACCCCCTAATTTTTCAAAAAAATGTTGTAACTTTGATAGTAAGGTATATATACCTTACTATCTTTAAACAAAATAAATACCTATTATCTTTAATCTCCACTTGACAATGTCATTTTAAATCATTAACTTTGAAATACAAAAAGTATATATACTTTTTGTAAAAGACATAAAATGGCTGGTATTTCACGATTTACGACTTCCTTAAAAAGCATCGTTAAGCAATTTACCGATAGCAAGAAAAACATATTCACCTATTCAGAAATTGAGGGGATATTTGAAGATGGAAAGCAGTCATGGCGATTACCCCAATCGATGACAACCGATAAATTCTTAATGCAACTTATTGAGAAAACTGATTTTCGAGAAATCGAACTGAACTTTGCAAGTGTTGAATCTAGGAGGCTGTTCATGTATGGAAATGCCACACCTGAAGAGATTGCATCTGCATCATTTAATAAAGCCTACCTATCTCATTTTACAGCCTCAAGTATGAATGGTCTTACTGAACAAATACCAAAGACTATATATGTGACAGTCGAGCAATCAGCTAAGCACGAAATTGTGCCGGAAATAGCTAGACGTGGGTTAATACAAGAAAATATTGACAAAGCTTTTAAAAAGCCACAACGAACGTCAGAGGCAATAGCAGATTGGGAAGGTATTAAAATCGTATTACTTAGAGGCAAGTCAACTGGCAACCTGGGTGTAAAATCTATAGGTTCAGCTAGAAACTTGCGTGTAACAGATATTGAGAGAACTCTAATTGACATGACAGTTAGACCTTCCTATTCCGGAGGAATATTTGAAGTCCTCAAAGCTTACCAAAATGCAGGAGAAAACGGTAAAATATCTGTCAACAAACTATTAAGCTATCTCAAAAGAATGGACTTTATTTATCCTTATCACCAAGCAATAGGTTTCTATATGGAAAAATCAGGCGCATTTAAAGAGCAACAATTAGAAAAATTCAGGGAACTTATCGGAGAATATAAATTTTACCTTGGATACAATATGCAGGAAATGGAGTTTTCAGAAGACTGGAATATTTATTATCCAAAAGGACTTCGCTAATCCAATACATTTTCGAACAGGTCTAAAACGTAATCGAAGTAAAAATCAAATCCATTCTTTTTAACATCTTCGTCCTTAAGTGTATCAATCAGTCCCTCAAAATCCAGTCTATGGATATCTTTCATCGTCCTTATTTTTTTCAGGTAAGTATGGGGAACTTTTTTGGCGTCAAAAACATTCCCTAACACTTCCTTAAAAGATGATGATGATGCATCAAACGGTGCGTATTGCGTAAGTATATAAATATCATAAAAATCACGGGCCCTAGCACGATCCTTTTCAGGCTTACTTTGCTGTAAAATATCGGTGGTATACTCGGGCAATTTCTGACAAAGTGCCCTGATTTTTTCGGCAACAATCAGCTCGGGAGCATACAACTGATATTGGATGTGGTCGATTTCCCTAGTTACAACATGGCCTCCTAAATATTCAAACTTACTGATATCGATGCTAAACTTAGGAGAGCCACCCTGACTTAAAGGCAATGCAAACTTTGATCTGGCCAAACTCAAATCCCCATTAATCTCTTTAAATTTTTTCTCTTCCACAAGCTTGAAAAGAATATTATAGCCACCCCAGAACCCAAAGTTCTGAGTCTGTGTTTTAGGCCTGTCTATAAATTCGTAATCAAAGCATATATAACCATTTAAAGCAAAACCTTCAACTAATAGCTCTTCTATTCTAGACGCAACTTGATCCCTATCGGGAAAATCCTCTTCCAACGAATAATCTAAATCGTAAGATGCACGGTCTTCTAGACCATAACCTAGGCTAATAGCATTGCCCCCTTTGAGGATCAATAATTCATACAAATCATCATCTGAAACCAGCGATGTGATTACAATTTTCTTTATTTTGTTAATAAGGTCTAGATCAAGTTTATTCGCCATATAAATTCGGAAGAGTCATTAAGGCTTCACCTGTAAAGATAGGATTATGTTCGCACAAAGAATCTATTAGCTCTTTCTTCAAGATATATTTCAAAAAATCAGCCGAGAGTAGCACAATGCTATTTTATATTTAATTTTAATTATGGAGAAACAAATACTTGACGAACTGAAGGAATTAAGAGTGGCGCTAGTAAAATTGGTGGGCACAACGGACCTTCCTAAAAGCAAACAGCTATCATCCACGGTATTGGACAAGGCTGCGGATGAGTTTAAAAAACTGCAAAAGCAAAGCGATGGATGGTTAACCGAGCATGAGCTGGATAAGTATTTCAAAGATGTTTTTTATGGCGCAGGTAAATTCATACGAGAGGAGTTCGGATTCAGCAATTTCTTCATTAAGGGGAAATCACATTATTATAACAAGGCCGATATCCAAGCCTTAGCTAAAGAGCTGAAAGCAAGGAACATTAACCTTAAAAGGTACATGGAACTCAAAGTAGATAAGGAAAATTTCAACAAAAAGATAGCTTCTGCCCTATCAAATAAAAAGCAACACAAGAACAGGCCTTACCTGCTAGAAGAAGAACTATCCGACATCAACACTTCCAATCCACCCAGACCTTCGGCTGAAATCATCAAGGAAGATCTAAAACGATTGGAAGAAGAGTTTTTTGAATATAAACTGGAAGAGTACATAGATATATACAAGGGAAATTATGCCATGGTCAAATTTGAATATCACTTTTCAAAATACATGAAAAGCGAACTAAAGTCGCGAACTAAAAAATGGTGCGAAAATTTCAATTACGCCAATAAGGCACTTGAACTATTGATCAGCAAAAAATCAAATTTCATTCCCGTAAAGGACGAAGAAAGATATCAACTTTAATGCTCGGCCCTCCTTCGGCGGACTTGTATCTTAAGCACTTCCGACTCCAGATACATTGCTTTTTTTCTGCCCTTGACCAATTGTGGCTTGACTATCCCGTCATTGATTGCCTTTAAAAAAACGACATTGCTTGCTCCCGTTACTTTCAGTGCTCCTTCTTTTGTCAATAATTGATCCTGTTGTAGTGCACTTTTGAGTTCCTCTTTGATAATCGACCTCATTTTTTCGAAAAATTCATCCACCGTAATGGATTGCAGCAATATAGTCTCCATTTGATTATTGATTAATAACCTAAGATATAAATTTTCAATAGTACAAAAAATCCCCATTTATTTTATGATGACTGAGTAATGGCTGAGTGTATAATAACTGGATCTTTTAAGGACTGATTATAAACTTCTTGCAAACAAATGGTTTTCAATGCAATATTCTCCACTAACTATATTAAGTCTAGAAATATTATTTTAATTCACTGACGAAATGATTCGGTTCGATCAGGAACTATCAGCTATACCGATCAAAGGGCTGCGACTGCTACAAGCTGTGCTGAATTTTTCTGATGTTGAAGTACCCGCTAACCAAACATATTTCTTAATTAATTTCGTCTGGCGTTGCGAGTATTGGTTAGTAGCTGAAAGTCTTTCGCTATGATTTCTAAACCTAAAGACTTAAGACTTTCAATGGAATCTAAATGGCAGTGTTTTAATTTTTTTCCACCGCCACATGGACATAAATCGTTCCTGCCAACCTTCGCTCCTGAAGAAACCGTTTTTAGCACTTCATATAAGACGTGTTCGTCCCTGAATCCAAGTTCTTCAATGTAATACTGAACCGTCCCGTCAAAGTGATGTCCATACTCCCTGCCGGCATATTTACCTTCATTTATCTTGTAGAGTTGGTTTGCAAAATAGCTATAAACCTTCTTCACAATAAAATCGCTTAGTTCTATTCCCTTTGTGGCAGCAATCTGGAGGCTGTAAGAGAAATCTAAACAGCACATACCCTCCGGAGAAATATGCCAATCAATCTCTCGTGGAATTAGTTCGCTTTTTTCAATTGCAATGGGAACGCAATAGGGATAGGCCTTCGGAAAGATTATAATAATATCGAACGTTCCCCAATAATTCCCCATGGTATCGCAAATATCAAGTTCTCCAGATACTAGCCACCCGTTTACTTTCGTGCTCCATTGTGACGACAGCTTTGGGAACCTTGTAATTGCTGCCTCGAAGTCCCTTTCAAAAAGGCTTTTTCCTTTCATTTAGAAATTATAGTATGGCTTGCTAACCTCCGCAATTGGCGCCAAATATGCCGGATTCCTATTATTAAGTACCGTAGCCTTGCTTTTGAGCTGGAGGTTACCCATGAGATCAGTGGCTATAAACTCCTGTTTCTTTAAAAACCGAAACCAATCAAAATCATGTTGTGTATAGTTAAACCGTTCCTCTGGTATCTGAAAAATATACCTATCCTTTTCATCACCGGTCCTTAGGCATACCGGCGTATAAAAATCGTTCAGGGCAAGGCTTTCATTCCTGATATGGTCGCCTATGACAACCCCGTTGCTGATTGCGTGGCCCTGCATCTTACTCGCAAGGCTTGTATGCAGGCTACAGGTAGTCACCTCGCTGATCTTTCCGATTCCAGCCATTCCCCAAACAACATCTCTATCATAGCCCAGGTCGATTCCAATCCTAGTGTAGACTCTTTCAATCCCCTGCTCGGTAAACATATTCTTAAGGTCTTCTTTCACGAAGTATGTAAAAACACTAGAAAATTGAAGTGAGCGCTGAACGGCGACTGTTTCGTTCATTCCTTTTTTACCAAAGTATACAAAAAGGCCATCGCCCTGTAAGCGGTGTACATAACCCCCAAAAATCAAACAAGTATGTATAGCCGCTCGCTGTATAGTATTGGTGATCAGCCAAACCGTTTGTGGAGTATACTTCCTAAACAGATTGGTCGACCCCTTGATGTCAACAAACATAGAGACAATGTAATGGTTCTCCACATAGTCTGAATGTTTAAGATGGGCAAAATCAGGATGGAGCCCCAGTTCCTGATCGAAGTTTGGGACCATACCTATCGTTCTGGCAAAATCCTCAAGACTTGGCAAAAGTCTTTTTTCGGGTACCTGTTGGTTAAACGCCCTGATGTTAAACGCCTTCTCGAAATTATCGCGAGTTGCCGATAGATTTAGGTTCAATCGATGTGCCTTTGGATCTGAGGCAATGGCCTCACGTATTGGTTTTAAATAATCTTCAAAAATCTTCATAGTACTTTTAGGTTTAGAATTATTAATATCAGTAATGGAATAAAAAGGAAAAACTGAATAGAGAAAAGTATGCCTGCAAGCTTCAACCTCTTGAATTTTTTGGAAAGGCCTATAGATAGTTGATGTGCCTGGTCTCTTAGATCTACTAGTTCTTGCTCATCAGTGCAGCCAGCTACAGACTTTTCATGGTAGTCCTTACTAGTGATGCATGATACGGTCCCAAAATACAATAGCGAATCAACGTCATTTGTTAAAAATGGCGTCGATGCCAAAACAACGATGATCATGATAGAGACCCCGATGCCAATCAATGTTAACATCAATGTATGAATCCACACATTACAGTCCACTAAGGCATGTATAGTCGGATATGCTGCTATCAGACCGCCAACAATGAAAGTGCCCAGCGCCAGAAAAACAGCACTTTTATTATTTATGCTGTCGTAATAGTGGTCCCATCTTTCGATACAGAACTTCAGTCTTTCCTTTTCCATATCAGCCCCTTGATTTTGTTGGGTCATTGCCATAAGAATTCTTTTCTCTAAACTGACCGTGTCTATTCTGTATTGTTAGTTCGGATGCATTATTTATGGCTTGTTTCCTGCCAGCATTAATTGCTTCTTTTTGGGTATCATATACTTTTGCCACCCTTTGGCTACCTGCAGTTCTGGTTGCCCAATCATCACCGTGCTTCACGACGAATACGTCTTTGCTCTTTTTCATGTTTTTTATTTATCTTTTGTGAAAATATTACACCTTTTATAACCAAAAAGCGTTACCTAACGCTTTTTGGTAGAGAGGTTAGAATCCAAATGAACTGGGAAGAATTAAAAAACGAAAACACTGTTGATCTTGTAGAATATATTAATTCTATACAGGACCCCGATTATAAAGAGTTAGGGGAAGCTGCATTTATTACAATAACATTTAGATACCGTGAGGACCTTATCAAAAAATGCATTGTACTTGCTAGAAAGTGGAAGAGAGATGATGACGACGGGATAGAACTCGCAAACAGGGTGTTTGCACGTTTCTTAAAATACCCTCGATATCGTCATGGAGAATGCAAAAGCGGGGATGTTGATAAATGTTTTAAACGATATTTATATAAGATAGCCGATCGTGAAGTAATAGGTTTGTTTAATCCAAAAATGTCACCATATGATGGAACTGAAACCGTGATTAATTCTTTGATCGATCCGGACATTAATTACGAACCAGAGAAATTGAAAGCATTGATAGAGTACGAGAAAAGATTGGATGAGATCTTTGCTAAACTAACCCAGAAACATAAAATCATTTATTTAACATATCTGTATCATGAAAAAGAGGGTCATAATTTACCAGGCGCCTTGTTAGCGGAGTTAAGAGAAATTCTTGGAGGACTTTCTCAAACAACATTAAGGATATATAAAAAAGAAGCAATAGAACTTGTGAGAAAGGAGTTGCAAAATGCCTAAAATAAATGTTAATATTAATGAAGAAAACATAACTGAATGGATTCATTCTGTCGGTTATTTTCTTCCAAGAAATGATAAAGAAGAAGCTAGGTTTGAAAAGCTCTATGCTGAAATTGTACATAAATTAGATATAAACGCCGTTGACCCTTTTGCAATCCTAAATGGCAGTTGGAAACCTAAATACATGCTTCATCTCGAAAATCCTGAACTCGATGAAGAAGTTTTTCAGTTAAGAATGGCAGCCCGAAAACATGAAGATATTCCAGACGACATATTCGAAAAAATGAAAAAGAACCAAGAAGGCAATGATTCACCAGATATCACCGAAGATTAAAAGTGAAATTTTAAAAGTAACTGATTTTCTTGCTGGGCAGTTTCGTGATAAAAATGAAACGGATTTAGTTGCTATATGTGCTGATGAAGGCATTAGAGTTTCTGTAGATAATTATGGGAAGTATTTCGACGGGATGTTAGTTTGGGATGGCAAAAAATTCAATATCCATCTAAATTCAGCAAAAGGAAATGATTTAGGCACTAATCGAGGGCGCTTCACTTTATCTCATGAACTTGGTCATTACTTTTTAGAAGCACATAATTATGCTATAAAGAATGGCGATATTAAACCGCATCCCTCTAACATTTCATTATTTCATCAAGAAAAAATGGAAGTTGAAGCGGACTATTTTGCTTCATGCCTTTTAATGCCCCGGGAGCGACTTCGTAATTTTACTGGCGGGAAGAAGTTTTCGCTCGATATAATAAAAGAAATTGCTGCCTCATTTAAAGTTAGCCTTACAGCTGCGTTAATAAGATTTGCGGAAGTGGGAACACATGGAATATTAGTTACTTTCTGCGAAAATAATCGTGTAAAGTGGTATTCTAAAAGCCAAGATTTTCCAATGTTAGCTCATCGGTTCAAAGTCGGGGAAGCGCCACCACCAACAAGTGTTTTAGGAGAATCTTTTCTCAAATCTGATGCTAAATATACGAGTATTCAGAATGTTGATTTGGAAGACTGGTTTTACGATCGGAAAGGAGCACCAACTTGGCCACTATACGAACAATGTTTTTACTCGGACGAACATGGATATGCAATTAGCATAGTCTGGTTTAAATAAGTTATTGTATGAATTGGAATGAATATCAAGAGGCCGTGGCCGCTTTTTTTATCACAATTGGGGCTGACGCGCAAACCGACGCGACAGTAACTGGCGTAAGGGGCAGCCATCGGGTAGATGTGTTGGTCACTTTGAAACATTTTGGCGTAGATGTGATTTGGGTTATTGAATGTAAACTTTGGAAAACCTCAGTGCCGAAAGAAAAAATACTTACCCTTCAGCAAATCGTACAGGACATTGGGGCAGATCGCGGGTTCCTAATGTCGGAATCCGGTTTTCAGGCTGGAGCAATCAAAAGTGCTGCTACATCAAACATTAGCTTAAGTTCATTAGCTGAACTTCAAGAAATGGCAGGTGACGCAGTGTTAAAGCTAAAACTTAAGAGTGCATCTGCAAAGCTTGAGGAGTTGACTCACAGATACCATAAGTTTATCCCGTGGGACAGCTTTAACAAAATTAAGCCGGTTAGTTTGACCAGGGATTATTTACCGAATTTATTTATGATCCGAATGGAGATTTTCAAGGTTCATAATGACAATTTTCCGATCAGACTGCTATCGAAAATGATTCATAATACGACAGATTTCATACTAGAATGCGAACGCATATTTAAAGAATGCGAAACTGAAATCGTAAGAATTGAGGCAAAGTATAACACAAACCATAAGGCTGGGCAAATTGTAAGTCAGCAGTTTAGAAACTTAATTGATAAACTTATCGTACTGGCGTTTGAAATAGTCGGGCAAAGTTCAAATGCTGTAAAACAGGATCAAATCAGGATAAAGGCTGTCGCGATAATGAAAAAGATTGGTGCCGCTTCTATAAAACTCAGAGCTTATACCATTAATACGTCACTTCCTTATCTCACTGCAATCAATAAGGTGTTGATAGACGGGCTTTATTTGGACTTGATGAACTTGGAGTTGCTAGAGGATAAAGTGCAATTAACCTCCGATAGTTTGATAGACGCTTTGTCTGCATTTGACAAAGTTTTTCAGCCGATCAGCAGCCCCCCTGCTCCAAAGATGCCGTCCTGATCGTTAAAAAAATCGGAAATATAAGGCTCACCTAAACTGCCGATCGGACAGGAGTTTAATCGCATGGCTGTACAAGTCAATTGGATGCTGTTGATCAGTGCGCCACAATCTCTCCATATCAGTGATTCTGGATTCTCGTATTTAGCGGCTGTACGCTGGGGATGGGCCACGAACCAAATCAAAGTACCATTGCCAATAGGAATAAGTTTCTCAACATGGTTGATCACGGGTGAAATATTTGTATCAGCGATTTGGTTGACGCTATGCTCGAACGGGTTGTAATAATAAAAATGTGCATCTCCAAATATTTTAGGATTATAGACAATGATATCAATAGGGTGACGTGCTCCTGCAGATGGCGCTCCACGATAGGTCAGAATATATCCGTTTTCCTGCATCTGCAAAGATTTTACTTTGGCTGTATGCCAAAGCAATTCGCTTAGTTGTTCTTTGCTGATCGTGTGAAATTTTCTGGTCGATCGACGATCGTTAATTACTTTGCCAAAGGCAGTTGTGAGTGGTTGGGTAGGCTTGCCTAGTTTTATACGCTTCTTCAGCTTATAATCATAACCCGCGACAGATAGTTCTTCTGATCTCAAGGTTGGATTTTTCACTGCTCGCTGTATAAGGTTCGGAGGGTATACTGATATTTAAGACACCCTCTGCATTTACCACAGGCAATGTTACCGGTATGACAAGAATGCGCCCAATGCAGCAAAGAGTCTGGAATGCCCGACGTCTTGATCAGCTCTACCGATGACAGTCCGATTGCAGGCGCAGTAATTTTGATATTACCTTCCTGATAGTTCATTAAGGTACTGATGTGTTTATAAAAGTCAGCAGTGCCGTCTTTGTGAAAACCGTCAGATAGCACCGATCCGACCATTAATTCGTTGATATTTAAATCGATTCCTTTCATGCAACCGAGTGTAATTAGTAGTTGGTTACGGTAAGGCCACCATTCCGAAGACGGTGAGCCTTCTATGGAAACGCCATTGATCAGATCACCGCTACCTAAGGTGCTGCAATCGACCTCAATTATTTCGTGTTGTATTCCCATTTCACCGGCGATGATCGCACTGACCTCGATTTCTTTTTTCGCGGCGGCTTGACCATAATTGACGGAAATAGCAATGTCGGGTCTTTTCCAATATGCCAGCGACACAGAGTCTAGTCCCCCTGACAATAATATACCCTTAATCATCGATTTTAGCTAGCGCCCACAGGCATTTATACAGCGCAGTGGTCAAGTCTTTTTCAATGATACAATCTGTTCCTTGCAGCATTTTTATACTTTCCGACGATTCGTTCTCAACATAGCCGATAACGGTACATTCTTTCGCGACTCCAAATCCGATTTCAAACAGCGTTCCTGAGTCCAGGCCATCTAATACGGCAAAAATCACTTTGGATTCATTCAGGCCTTTGATATCAAGCGGTACGACCATTGAGGCCTCTCCAAGGCCTACATCATGCCAGGGTGAAAAGACACTGATGTTCATCGAGCGCAAACAAAGAAATATCTCATTGATTAGCCAGCGTTCAGAAAAAGTGAAGAATGGTCCAGCTAAATATAATTGTGCCTTCGGATAATCGTTGATCAAAAAAGGTTTAATATCCGGATCACTCTCAAAAGGCAAAAAATTAAAGTTACGGGTATTGCAATAAACTGCGGTGTCCCAGGAGGCATTCCTTGCCGCAATAATGGGGTCATCAAGCAAATCCCAATAATGAGCGAACGAGGCAGCAAAGACGTCCCCAGAGCCTATAGGCCAAATGGCCTTGGTTTCGTACACAGGGATCATAGCCTCAGTCCCAGCTTTTGTTTTGACACAAGCTCCTTTTGCCCCCATTTTAAGAACTACCACTTCAGCGCCCTCATTTTCAAAAAAGAAGTCCTGAATTGCCTGTACATCATTGGTATTAATATTACTGATCTTTTTGGCTTCAGTCATATTAATCACTATTGCCAATCTTTGAGCTGTCGATCCGGTCGCTGAAAACAATATAGGGTTTGAAGGCGATTGCGGGTCATAAACCACCTTATTACCAGAAATAACCGCTTTGCCTTCAATCATACCATAATATAGGATCATTTCTCCGTTTACCTCAATAACATTCTCATGATTTTTAAGAGTATCAGGCCTTGGAATAACCAATGGTTCAGCCAATGGATAATCGTAACGGAACTGCACTAAATGTTGTATGGGTGACACCGTATATTTAAAATTGATCTCTTCACGAACCTGTGATAAATAATCTTCGGTACGTTGGTTGCCAAAAGTAAAAAAGTCTATGGTGCGGTCCGGCCGTAAACGCGATAGCGTCCAACATGCGCGCAACCCAGATCCATATGTTTTGTCCCATCTCGGTTCAAAACAATACTCATCGTACGTACCACCTACAACTATCATCGAGCAGAAATTACTAATTCACAGGAACCGCCAACCAAAGAAATAATGCGTCCCTGATATTCAAACTGCTCATTAATGCAGTATATTATAGAGGTCGAAAAAGTGCTAGACAGTAACACACTGCCGACTAATTGTCCTGCAATCGTAAAAGCCTGTACTGGCCCTGTTGCGGCACGCAAACTAATCGTTAGGGTATCACCAACTTTTAATGTCGCTAAGACCGAAGCAACAGGAGACATGATAGTTCCTCTACCACTAAGGGTAGCACAATTTGGGGTGGTATCTGACCCACCTCCGCCAATAGCGGTATCGTGATCACTGTTGTTGTTTCCGGACATCTTATTTGGTTTAGTTGATGTGCTTCAAAGCACTGAGTGCTAATCTATTGGTTTTTTTCATAAAATCCCAAATTATCGCATCCATAATCGCAGATGATGCCCCGAGCGCTTCACAAAAAGACAAATACTGCTCCTCCAACAATAAATAATACTTGGTCAAATCATAGTTCTCATTCTTGTAAAAGCCCGCCAGTTGTCCCGCTCTAAGAATATGGATATCGAGAATAGCGACTCTATCGCTGTCTAGCCAGTTTCTGGTTATCCAAGATGCGGTTTTTAAGCCGATTCCATCTACGCTTAACAACCATCGACGTAATTCGATATCGTTCTGAAGTGGGATCGCATTGAGGTCCTCTCTGTCCAGCAGGTTAAAAATGTACTTGCTTTTTTGGTTGTAAAACCGGTATGTCATTTGCCTGCCATTGGGGAATTCAAATGGCTTGACTAAAGCCTGATACAAAAGTTCGTGCGATATCTTCGGTCGGATCAACTTTTCACGCTTGAGACGTTCAAACGCCGCAAGTCCCACCTCGGCTGGCATTCCAAAACCGCCAAGCAGGCAAACCACGATTTCTTCCAGAATCGTATCGCCCAGTTTATAGATTTGGCGGGGTTCCAATTTCTGCATGTAGGAAATATATTGCACTTTCCAGAATGCTGGCGTATAAAGTTGAGCGCAATCGCCCCATTTTACGCCAGGTAGCAGTTCCTGTTCTTCGCTGGGAATTTGACGCGCAGCCTCACACAACATTCGCCACGCTACATCGGCTTCATTTATTTCATTCGTTGCCTTCATGTCGTTGTTTTTTGATGTAGTTTAAATAGTAAGTTATATATCCAGCCTGGGGCTAGCAGTAGGTCTAAAAGCCATATCTTTTGATCGATACCAATTATTTTTTCACAGATTTGCTGGGTCAATTGCTCTGTGACCCTATCCTTTCCTAGTTCGTCCAAAGCCAGTACGAGGAGCCCACTGGTCCCCTGCGATAGGGCGAGCTTTTTGCAAGTTGTTGATTTGAAGATCAGGCGTTGGCTGCCAATCTTTATATTACGTGGTTCGCCGTTTGTCAAATAGACTAAATCATTTGGCTTCGACTTGTTCAGACCTAATTGATATAATGCAAAATCGCCAGCCGGTCTAATCTTGACTTTTTCCTTTTTGGCGATAGCATTAGCAACTATTTCCAACTCGGGGGCTTTAAAGGATTTACCGACCTTAAGATAGATGCCATGGCCCAATCGTTCCAAGTTATTTTCTTTTGCATGACGGCTAAGGCTCATTTTAATCGAATCTTCAGAACCTAACCCGCGAAAATCAGTGGGAAATACCAAATCACCCGTGGTAAGGCGGCTAATTCTATTGGCAATAAGTTGATGAGTTGATTTCAATTCCGTTACAAATATAACTAAAAAGGTAACAAAAAAATTATTGAAATAATTAATGCGTAACTTCCATACATTTGTAATTATTGCCCGCAAGGGCCGCCCGAAAATTTGGCATGGCAAAGCACTAAGAACAAACATGCTCTTAGTGCTTAATCTGATGTGTCACGCTGTTAGTTCAATGCATCCACGCCATTTTTCGCAAACTCATTGCATAAATTAAACGTTGCTTGCGCCTTAACTAATGCGTTGCCCGTCATTATGGATATAAACTTTGTTTCGGTGTCTTTGTAATTTTTAACATTCTGAAAATATCCTGTTACTCCGTTGTATGCACCAAACAAATTGCCCTTGGTCGATTCCATTAGCTGGCTCGGACTTGTGGCGGTATATTCCAAAACATTATCAACCATATTCGTAAACATACTTGAAAATTCATCCTGTTTACCTTTTTGTAAATTCTGCAACGTTTCCCTATTGGGTGCCATTGCAATCTGCACCAATTTTTTAACTTGCTTATCGGTAATTCTAACTTTAGACCACAAGTTAAAAACTTCCTCCATTTCTTTTGCCAAAAGGTTGGAAATACCTAGCAGTTTATGTGCTTCTTTTAGCCTTTCGGGTGCGCTAGCTGTATGCCGTATTTTAATAGCATTACTCTGATTTTTCAAAACGGCATTCAATGTATTTTGACAACAAATCCGAATTGGTGTAAATGATGCGGTAATGCTCCCAAAACCATCGTGCGAAGTTGTCAAAAACAAAAACTGCTCAATTAAATCGTTCTTTCCTACCTTGATGTATTCGGGCAATTTTGCGGTTATAAAAATACGTTCCCCATTGCCCAATGCTCCTGCCGTTTCATATTTTATACCCTCTTTACCCCCTATAATACTATCAAAAAATGAAAAGGCTTCTATATTCTGTACAACGTGGTAGTCCCTGCCAACTACGCCCAAAACTTCGTCGGTATCTGTTCTAACAGTTGCATAATGGTTTGGCACATCAACACGCCACTCCATTACAATGTCGTTATCTTCGGTTTCGGGCGTGGTATCGTCACCATAGGTAAACAGGTTTCGTTTTTCAACTGTATAATCTAAACCTGCGTATTTTATGGCTTCTGCGCTTGTTGGATAATTTTCTATAATTGTGCCTAGTCCGTGCCAGGCTTTTTCTTTAACCGAAAAAAAGCTGTGCTTTTCTGTCTTTTGGTTATAATTTAGGTTGTGTGCCATAATTGATTTTTTTAATGTTCCTAACTCTAGATACTAAAATCTCGGTTTCCAAAATGTTGACGTTTGCCGTATCGGTTAATGTCAGTTTCGATTGGGTTTCTATTTCGTGAACAATATCTCCCAATTCTGAATGGTCGGCTTGAACTGCCACCCGTACCATTAAAAATATAGTTTCGTATTTCATGATTCTGAATGAATGAACGCCCCTTACAGATTGCAAGGGGCGTGATTAAAACTAAGCAGGGATAAAGATTTCGCCCTCGATTTCTGCCAATTTATTTACACAAAGTGTGTTTACCATTTTGGCAACTGCGTTAATGATAAATGGGTTTTTAGTGGTAAACTCCCTTCCTTTATCATCTTCAATTGTTAATTCGCAACGCTGAAAATTTGTGCTGTCCGTTTCTTCCGCATCATCTTTTTGCGCTACCTCAAAAGTTTCTAGCGTTCCAATAGTTTCCAAAAGTTTGCCCCTTTGATTGATGCGACGATTTAAATCCAATGCTAATTTAATAGTGGCTTCTAAATTCATCGCAGGTTTTTCTTCTTTCAACTGCTCTTTGATTTCAATTTTTGTAGGCTCTGCCTTTAGTGTTTCGGCTGTTAAAACGTTTGCTTTTGATTCTTCTTTTGGCTGTTCAACTTCGGCGGGTGTAGCGTTTGCCGTTTCTGATTCCAATTTTAGTTTTTCATTGTCTTGCTGATTGGCATCTTTCAAAGCTACTGCCGGACGGATTGCCGATTTATCCGTTGTATTTTTTACTGCTCCGTTTTCTTTTCCGCTTGTGATTACTGTAGTTTTCATAACTTCTATTTTTTAAATTGTTTTCGATAATGATTTGAATAATTTGCGCTAATAAATGGGTTCTGCTTTGTGCTGTGGGTGGGCTTCTGCCTTTTGTTTCGTTCATGGGTTTTCTCTTTTAAAATTCAGTCGGCAGGAGCCTCCTGCCTTTTTGTTAAACACAATCACCTGACTACAATCCAATAGGCAGGCAAGACTTTGCGAAAAAAAATACGACCCGAGCGCAGCGAGGTGTGGAGATTTTTTTTCAGCAAACCCGTAGGGCTTGGTCTTGACTAGGCTAAGGGATTGTTCAGAAATTTTGGCACAAAAAGGTTGGGGGTAATTTTCAATCTCTTCTGCGACCTTTCAAGCGTTAGAACCGATTTGACACAGCGCACATTCAGTTTATTTGGAGGTAATTGATGATCGAAAAAATCATTTGCATTGTTTATCTTTGATTGATAAGCCTAACCAAATAAACATGAAACACCTCATCCTTGACTACATCGTACGTCGCAAAGAAGCCATAGGCGACGTACCTTTTGAATATGATCATTTGAAAGACCTAAACGTTGTCGCTTTAAAAAACGGCGAGAAAATGCCATTTATTGATTTAGATACTATCGGTTCCGAATCGATGACTACGACGAAAGTAGCGCGCGAAAGCAATGATGACAGTTTAGTTTTGGAGTTAATGACGAAGACCCTTGCGGATAGAGAACGGGACGATGATCGCAAAGAGTTGTTGCTGGAAATGATGACTAAAACGAGAATGCAAAGAGAAAGAGACGATGAGCATCTTGCTATTAACCAATAAATCTGATGTTACGACAGATTTCATTGTCAAACATTTACGCTCAAAAAATTTAAAGTACTACAGGCTAAACACTGAAGAAATCGGCAACAGTGTTAGCTTGAAGTTTGATTTCAGCACGCTCTCATTTACCTTATCTGACAGTCAAATAGGACAAAAATTTGACCTTCTAGAGTTCCAGTCAGTTTATTACAGGAGACCTGAACTAAATTGTGATTTTAGAGAGGTCAATACCAGTGAAGCTAACTTCCTAAGATCTGAAATGCTTTACACCCTTGAAGGTCTTTACAAGATACTGGACAACAGATTTTGGCTGAATAAGGTATCCTCGATACGGAGTGCTGAGAACAAATTATATCAGCTAATGATAGCAAAAGACCTAGGGTTTAAAATCCCAGACTCGCTTGTCAGTAACCAACCGCAAGAAGTATTGGATTTTTACAAGGAACACGAGGGGAATTGTATTATCAAACCAATAAAATCCGGCCTGGTAGAGGGTGACGGGGAAAGAGGTGTAATTTTTACAACTAGAGTGGAGCTAGATGAAGTTAACGTTAGCAGAATTGTTTCTTGTCCGATTTACATTCAGCCGCTAATAGCAAAAAAGGCAGATATTCGTGTTACCGTGGTTGGCAAACAAGTTTTTGGCGCACTTATACACTCAGCAAACGTGGCTGATGCGGTTAGCGATTGGAGGCAGTCAGAACAGGAATTGGAATATTCTCGTCACGACCTACCCCTGGATTTGTTGGACAAATGCCATATGCTGATGGAAAGGTTAGGATTGAATTTTGGTGCAATAGATTTCATATTGGATCAGAATGCTCAATATATTTTTTTAGAGATCAACCCGAATGGCCAGTGGGCTTGGATTGAAAAACGACTTAATTTCAAAATATCAGATGCAATTACTAAAATTTTGGAAGAACGAACGGTTTAAAGATTTCCGGGAAATTTTTTGGCCTATACTCGACCCTTTGGAAGAGGAAGATGAGACACAACGGCCAAAATTTGCCTTGCAAATTGATGATGAAAACATTGATACAGTTCTTGATCTTGCAAAAAAAATATCTGACACAGAAGAAGACCGACGCAAGGGAATCGAGTCTAAAGCAGCGCTTTTTTTAAGCACCATTAGTATCGCAACGACACTTGTGGTGGCTTCAAATACAATGATGAATGGTAAATCTGAAAGTGCACTAGCAATAAATATTTCAGTGGTAATTTCATTTGTGCTGTCGATATATACAGTCCGAACAGTTTGGTTTTCTGTTAAGGCATTGGAAAGAGGGAGTTATCATATATTAGGATTTAAAGATATCAATGTCAAAGGGAATGAGAAGGAATATAAGAAGAAATTAATAGTCACCATTGCAACCCATACTAAAGCGAATTATAATACTGTCGATGAGAAAGTTGATAACTTATCAATGGCTCAAGCTTATTACAAAAGAGCTATTGTCATTATAAGCTTATATGCTTTGTGGGTTGTATGCTTTTCGCTGTTTCTAAAAAAAAATGGTCAAGAACAATCAAAACAGCCAATTAGTAAGTCAATAACTATTATCAATCAGCATGAAGCAACAATTAAAAGTAATCTAAAACAGGCAGATACCATAGAAAAAACCTTCCCAAAAAAGGCAAAATAGAATACCAAACGCGGCAACAGTCAAAAAAACGGGCCATGCTACTAACACGGCCCGTGACGTTTTTCCAACCAGACTTATTTCGCGGTCTTTTTTTCAGTAATCTCTTTTCTGATTTCGCCAGCGAGTATCTTTAACTCCTGCATAGCTTTACGAACCCTAGTGCCCGCTGCACCATTGTTTGCGTTATAAAATTTGCCTGCATCGGTTTCAATGCTTGCGATAAGTTGTTTTAGTTTTTCGAATTTTTCCATGATGTTTATTATAAAATGAGTATTAGTGAATTATGAGTTTATGAGATGAATTCAGATTTCTTACCTGCCTAAACCTGCGCTTTGAGCAACCTCTTTATCTTGCCCATTTTTTTTCTGCAAGATATTTGCAACCTCAAGCCCTGTTTCTTTTTGGAACTGCTCCCTTTTCTCAGGCTTACCATCTTCCCTATAAAAGTTTAGCTTGCCATAACGTACGGCCGTTTCCAAGTACATTTTTGCTTCTTGCCCATCTTTTTCTACTGTAACAAGTGGACGGTTACCGTTAATCAAAGAACTTTCCAAAGCCGCCGCTTTTTTGGGATCAGCCATTTCTTTGATTTTAAAATCATCTAACAATCCTTTAATATCGAAGCCATAAGCATCAGTAAATTGGCGAAAGGTTAGGTTATTCTGACGATCCCTTTCTTTTTCAGTATCAAGCTGCATCCATGCTCTGTATGGAGTTCCTTCCCTACTCAATAGGTCATCGCGATAGACTGCCCTTCCCTGAACAAGATTAGAGGCTTGCTCTTTTGTAAAGCCCTTTCCGTGATCAAGCCAAAAAGTTTGCGGAATGGATGGCGAATAATATTCTCGGTTAAAATCCTTCGATACGTAATTTACCTTCCCTTCCTCCATATTGGCAAGCATGGTCTTGTGAGCGGCATCTTTACCGACTGCCAACTCACTATTGCCGTTCTGTTTCTTGAAAAAATCGATAGCCTCTGCTACATTTTCCAATTTCTTAACAATATTCTTGCCGTCGTCTGTCTTTGTAATTACCATATACTTTTGCCCCTCTTCTAAGGCTTTTCCCTGGTTATGCACCGCCTCAAGTTTATTCAGATAATAATACTCCGATTGACCCGATTGTTTAAAATGCAAGGTGATGTCTACCTGACCCCTGCTCGCCTTCACTTCATCGTAGAGCTTAAATGCCGGATCGTCATTTTTCATATGCTCTTCCATTTTTGTGATTAGCGCTTCATCGAAGCCTAATTTCTTCATCTCATCTTTGAGATCTTCCAGATTGTTCAAATTCATAATAATGTTTTTTAGTTAACGAATTGATTGATTAGGCTTATTATCCCGCAACAGAATTGGATGGTTAGCTTTAAGCTTCACCTTGATGCGTTTTACCTTTTTTGAAAAAAGGCTCTTTGCAGTTTCTATTCCTGCACCAGCTATTTGCGCACCCATCGATTGATCTAGGACCATGAACTGCAAGTTTCTAACCGCATCATCTGAGCCGCCATTGATAGCATCCGTAAGCAGAGCTTCCGGGGCTTCAATTCCACGAATCCCATCCAAGCTGTAGACAGAAAGGTCGACAGGAATAATGCGATTGCCCAAACGGATCGTTTTTATATCGAGCAGCAGCCTTTGGTTTGCGATATTGCAGATACCAAAAACAAACTGCCCCTTTGGTATTATCTGCCCGTTCAATACTACAGAGTCGAGCAGGCGCAGTTTTATGGTTGCTCCCTGCACAACTCGTTGATCGTCTACAACAACTGCGGGTATCGCCATAAACAGACTATCGGGGCTATCAGAAATTCGATTAATATATTTTTCCCTGATACGTTCGGGATGTTGTATATCCATGATACTTTGAAGCATCGTGTTCAATTGTTCCATCTCTGGATCTGAACCTTTGTCGGACTGCATTGATCTCATCAGTGTTTCCAATCGGTCAACGTCAGTTTTAATTCCATCTGACTGCTGAATTGTTGCTCCAGAAGAGCTGTGGTCTTTGACGGATGGTTTCGTTAACTCCTTATTGAGCTCATCCAGTTTTTGATTAATCTGTGCGGTCTGTGGATCGACATTTGTAGGGTCAAAGCCCAGCCGATCAGCTGCCCTTGCGATGTCAGTTCCCGAAGTATCATTGCGTTTTAGGTTATAAATTCCCAATTTGTCCGTTGGGTCTTCACCTTTGAAGGTCGCATCAGGTAGCGTACTATTGATACCTTTTGTTGGTGGAAGGGAAGCTGTGGTGCCTGTTCCTCCGCCCATTGCATAAAATGCCAGCGCCATGAATGGTAGCACCAGTATTGGTAGTACCAGCAGCACTTTTCTTTTGTCTTTCTGTTTTCTTTCCATTTTGAATATTTGTTTAATTAATATTTAATTGATTGCGGTTAGCAATAAATAGGTACAATAGCCAGCAAAAGCGATACACAACCCAAACAATATATAGGCAAGCGATTTTGATGAAAGTGTTCTTGATCTAGAATTGAGGTAATCAGCAAAACGGTGCTGCTTTTCGACAATCTCTTTCGCAATTTTCTCGGCAATTGCATCGTTTGAATAAATTTCCGTCGTTTGTTTTTTAAATAGCTTCATTGCATTATGGATTAAGTGGTTCATCCCGGTTTTCCAAAGTTTCCCATCGCTGTATCAAAAAACCGTGCGGATTATTATCGCTTCGTGTTACGTTCCGGATGTAGCCCTGTGTGACCAGTTTTCTGGTGGTTACCGATGTGGATCTGATCAGCTTTTGGGTTGCATAACATTTGAAGTAAAATGGGTACTGGTCTATATCAAGCTGTACGCTATCCGCAGTTATTTCCTGTGAGATATTAGCAGAAATGAGGTTATTGTAATAACCCTGTTCACGGAGATTATCATAAGCTTTTTTTGCACTTTCATCCGCAAGGTTCAGTGCTCTTGAAATGTTATTTTGGATAACCTTGTCATCTGGGTCGAGGGTAAAAAATAGATAATGGAACGTTTTGATATGATCCCTAAGCTCTACCGGAAGATTATCTTTCCTTTCGGTACTAAAAGCTTCAATGGCCTTTCCATTGGCAAGGATATAAATCTTTGCCTGAATGTTATTTACCATATCGAAGCTTTTGTAGATAGAAAAACCAGAGATAAGCACACAGGCAACTATCAGGAAAATGCTAAATTTTTTGATATGGCTAAATGCTGTGTCGATGTTTTTAAATTGTGTAAACATTGCTTTGTTTTTTAGATTTATTTACCAGAAAGCTTATCTTTTTGATGGCTTGACCCGCCCTGTTGGTCGGGGAAATAATCAGAATTACTCGCATTCGCATAACCTTGGCTCATATTACGGCCACCATCCCCTAGCATGTCCATTGCCATTCCCGCACCAGCAGAACCCGCACGCATGCCCGTATGACTAGTGGTGCTGATTATGGCATTTACCTTTTGAAGGATTGTGTTTCCACCACCTGCGTGTACCACATAATTTGCAACATTAGGTACAGAAAAATATCCTACAATACCGATTACAAGAAAGATGAGGTAGGCGGTATCAGTACTGCTGAAAAACGTATCTCCCTGCTGGTCGATCTGTGAAATATCCAGTTTTAGCATATTCTCCTGTATCTTTCCCAATATGCTCCCAAAGATGTTCGCGATGGGAAGCCATAGAAAAATGTTTATATATCTAGCAAGCCAGACGGTCAATGTGTTCTGAAAGCCATCAAAAACTGCAAAGCCGAAAACAAGAGGGCCTAGAATCGCAAGCACGATCAGAAAGAAAGTCCTAATGGTATTGATACACAGGCTCGCCGCAGCATAAAGAACTTCCAAAACTTCGCTCATCCATTGCTTGATCGAATTTCTAAAATTATAGGACTGTTTTTCCATGAAAAACTTGATGTCATTCCCAATCCCTTCAAACATTCCCTCGTCGCTACGGTCAGGATCTTTTGGATGCGTATATTTATACCATTTATCACTATCGCCACGGCCATCATCACCAACATACATTTCGTAATATTTGCTTTTTTTAATAGCCTGCTCCTTGCGCTTTAGCAAAACTTCGATTGCCTTGTTCGAATCTTTTACCATCGAACCCGTAGCAGAAACAGTTGGCTGTAGGATGCCATTGATTACCGTAATCACCAACGGGAACATGAGTATGGCCAAACCCAATGCGAAAGGGCGCAGCAACGGATAAAAGTCTATAGGTTCGGCCGATGCCATTTGGCGCCAAACCCGACTGGCAATGTACCAAAGTGCACCGAATCCAGCTATCGCTCGGGCTACTGCAATAAGCCTACTGCAAAGCGGGAGCATTTCGTTGTATACCCTGTCCAATATGGGCTGCATGCCAGTAAGTGTTTCCGCCATGCCCTGGGCGCTGGAATTTTTGGGCAAGAGCAGGGTCGCTACCACAAATAATGTGGTTAAAGAAATAAGTTTTTTCATAGCTTTTTAGTTTATCCCAAAATAGCCTTGGGTAGTTTTCAGATCAGCATTTTCCTTCATTCTTTGAAGGTTAAGGATGCTCGCCTCCCTATTAAAATTTCGGAGAAAAGTTAGCTTATCTTCTGTATCCGCAAATATTCGATCAATAGCCTGTAGCCGTTCATCATCGCTCATTCGAAGTTTTGACGAAGTAATCACCGTAGTCAGCTCCTCCAGATTGTCCAAGCTTTGGTCAAAGAGTTGTTTATATACCTTGCCCAGATAATCAATTTCCTGCGGACTGAAGTTGGAAGATGCCCTGAACCTTTTGAATGCCGATTTATATTCGGTTATGATATCCTTCTGATAGTTGATGATATCAGCCACCCTCTTGTATTTTTTGATTTCCGGATTGACTAGCATCAAGCCATTCAAGAAAATTTCGTGAATTGAAAAATTACCCTGTGCAATGTTCTTGACGGAATTATACCCGTTTGTGATAACCGTATAGCCACGCTTCATATCAGAGAGGATATTTTTAAGTTGGCTCAATTTTTCGACATTCAGCAACAATTGCTGTGTCTCCTGTGATTGTGCATTTGCAGACTGTAGATTTAAGAAACAAACCAGTCCAAATGCCAAACAGGCAGTCCTAAGTTTAATTATTAGTTCCATAAAGCTTTTTTAATTGGTGAATAGATTGTTCTTCGCTCCATTTCTGTTGACCCATAATATTGATCTGGTTGATGAAATGCTGAACAAACGCTGATTTATCGACCATATTTTGATATATGTCCTCCAATCGTTTTAGCCGTTCGTCATCTTTCATTTCGACTTTTCCTGATGAGATCACAAGTAAAAGTTCATCAAGATCTTTTCCGCACTCCTCCATTACGTTGTCACGGACCTGATCAACATAAGAAAGTGTTGCGATTCCCAAAGGGCTGTTATTTTTAATGCCTTTGAAAGCTTTGCTGATCTCAAGCTGTAGGATGATAATATCAGCAACTTTGCTATTGTTCCTGATTACTGGGCTAACCGTCTTTAAGGAACCGATAAATGAATTATGAAGGCTAAATTCTCCCTTTGAAATATCCTTTATGGTATTCAGCCCATCACTTGCAACATCGTAACCTTTTTTAAGGTAGCCTGCATAAACTTTCAGTGCCATGATTTGCTCAATGAGGTATTTCTTTTGCGTGTTCTTTTGCCTAAAGAATTCAGCGTATGTCTGCGCATTTGTTGCAAGGGAACAAAACTGAACAGCTATGAAAAGCAAGATTGCTTTTAGTCTATTGAATTCCATAAATCTCCTTTAATTTTGCTGTTTCATCCAGTGACATGGATCGTTGTATGCTCAACTGGATATTCTCCATATTGAACCGCTTAAGATCGTTGTAGTTACCGTCCATTTTATTTACTGCCTCGTTAATAATCTCAAGCCGCTTAGCGTCGCTCATCTGGGTTTTGAAAGAATTAACTACTAGGATAATAAGATCCAGGTTCTTAAAGCTCTCGTCGAGAATGCCTTTATAAACCTTTTCCATTTGCTCCAGTTCCTCTGGCCGGAAGTGCTTATCCTTATTAAAGAGACCCCAAGCCCATCTATATTCATCGACAATTGCAACCTGTTTAGTGGTAAGATCTTTTATCCGTTTATAATAGGCAATGGCCGATTTAACCTTCCATAGCTCTTCGTAGTACTCGCTGTAAAGGTTCTTCTGTTTCTCAGTCCAGTCGGATATCTCGGTAAGCTTTAATTTTGATAACTGGTTTTCCAGCACCTTCTGTGCATTTTGTAGCCAAATGGTCTGGTTCTGCAATCGCTGAACTTTCAGGTCAACCGCCTTGATTACTTTTTTCACTCCTGCCTTGATAACCTCAAGCACTGCCACCTGTGCACTCGCCCCTTTGGGCAAGGCAACGAACAATGTCATGGCGCTCAATGGTAGAATGACCATGTACGTTTTCATATATTTTATAAGCTTCATGGTGATAAATTTTGTTAATTGATTTTTTCATAAGTCCTGTTGCCAACCATCAGTTTTGCTGAATCAGGATAGAATGTGATCAGTTTTCCTTTTTTGGTTTCGGTCAATGTTTCGGCAGCATCATCAAAGACCGCATTCCAATTTTCCGTTTCGTATTGGCGTTCTCCAACCTTGCCATCTGTTACCAGATTGAAACCAGTTTTTCTTTGGATATAGAAAATATTGCTTTCTGACGGTTCGATAACGAGCGTGTCATTAGCGATGCTAAACTCACTTCCTGCATTATTGACATAAGTACCTGGGATAAAAGAGCGGATGCTGTCGGACTTGCAGGCAGTAATGATTGATACCGCAACTGCGCATAAAATGATTAGTTTTTTCATAAGAATTCTCGGTTTTGGTTTCTAATTTCTGAGGCTAATACTGCTATGCCTTTTTGAATGCTGCCATACTTTTCGGCATATTGATGAACTTTCAGTTTTTCACTTTCTTCAGTTGTGTAAGCGAGATATTCTTCGGTAGAAACTTCAGTTCTGTAAACTTTGCTAAACTGCCCTCCAAGGGAAATGAATACCTCTTTATATTTTCTCTTTGGATCATTTGCCTTGTTCATTGAAAGTATCTGTGCCTTTTCCTTTTCGGTAAGCCCTAGTAGTTCCTGTATTTGATTGAAATTATTCTGGTACTTTCTTTGATCCAGCAGTATCTTACAGTCAGAACTATTGATGATTGCCTGCTTTACGATGGGGGATGAAATGATATCTTCTACATCTTGTGTCACCACAACTGCCTCCCCAAAATGTTTTCGTACGGTTTTAAATAAATACCTAATGAAATCTGCCATCCCTTCTTTGGCAATTGCCTTCCAGCATTCTTCGATGAGTATCATCTTACGAATCCCCTTAAGCTTGCGCATCTTGGAAATGAACACCTCCATAATAATCAGCGTTACCGCGGGAAATAGGATTGGGTGATCTTTTATTGCATCCAGTTCAAAAACAATAAATGGTTTGTATAAAAGATCAAGGTTTTCTGTTGCATTGAGGAGGTAGTCAAATTCCCCGCCTCTATAATATGGATTAAGCACATATAGAAAATTACTGATATCAAAGTCCTTTTCCTTTACCTTGGCATCTTCAAGAACCTGCAAGTACTCAGACATCAGAAACTCATAGAATGTATTGAAGCAGGGGAAAATATCTGGATTCTGTTCCAGATGCTCGAAATAAAGGGTAAGTGCATTGGAAAGTGCTACGTATTCCGAACGTCGAAATGCTTCATCGTCCTTTTTCCACAGTGCCAGCAAAAGGGTTTTGATGCTTTCCTTTTTCTCGGTATCAAGTATGTCACCATCAACTAGATAAAATGGATTGAATTTTATTGGATCTTTTTCCGAATAGGTAAAATAATAGCCTCCAACGAGGTCGCATAGGCCTTTGTAGCTGTGTCCTATATCAACCAAAACAACATGGGTGCCCTGCTCATAATAGCTCCTGACCATGTGATTGGTATAGAATGATTTGCCGCTACCGCTAGGGCCAAGAATAAACTTGTTCCTATTTGTGGTAAAGCCTAGCTTCATTGGTTCGTCGGAAATATCTACATGTACCGGTCTTCCAGACAACCTATCGCCCATGCGGATACCAAATGCACTGACACTTGAACGATAATTACTTTCGAGGTTAAAAAAACAGGTAGCCTGCTCTACAAATGTGTCAAAAGTATCGTTCATTGGGAAATCGGCCTCGTTGCCCGGAAGACCCGCAAACCATATTTGCGCTTGGCCATCTGTTTCCTGTTTTGCCGTTGCATCCATCTGAGCCATAGCAGAGGAAACCAGATTTTTTAGGTCTCTGGATTTTTCTGAATCATCCGACCATACCAACACATTAAAATGTGCTTTCACCGGTAATCGCTGCGATGCAACCGCTTCATTTAGAAAATCATTTACCGCATCACGACTAATAGCGTTTTCTCTAGAATAGCCCGAGAGAGACTGTAGCCTTAGTTTTTTGGATTCAAGGCGTTTTATAGTATTTTGGGCATCCTCAATAAAGACATATTGGTTGAAGATGTGGTTGCAATTGAGCAGGGTTCCCAATGGACTTGCAAACCCAATGCTGAATTTTGTACGGTCTGTACTATACTTTTCATAGTTGATCCGACTACCGCAAAGTGAGGGAAGATCTTCGGTATTCGAGAGTGTGTAATGCTCAGGATGCTTATCGCCAATCCTGATTTCGCCTTTGATGTGTATATCCCTTATAATTGGCTGTTCGTTCGGATTCTGAAGGAAGCAATAACGTTCAATGACCCCCGCATAATTTGCGGTTCCTGCAAGCTCATTATCATCTAAGCGTTTAAGTGATACAAATCCCCCATCAGCCATAATCCTTTCGAACTGGCCTGCACAATCCATGAAATCTTTATAAAGTATGGGGCTTATAGTCTGAAGAGGTACAATTGATTTTCGGAGGATGTTACTGTATATAGAACTCGATAATTTCCTGTCCTTTGGTTTTTTGGTCAGAAAGATATAGCACCTGTGGCTCAGACACTCTCGTTCATTAAAGAATTTCTCACTACTACGTGAAAGGAAAGTATCTCCCGAACTTTCAAAGTTTGCCTTAAAGCTTCCTACAGTAAACCAGTCCTGTTTATGAAATACCGAATGCTGGGGCAATACTTTTATAGCCTTTACCCATGTCTGGTGATAAGCCTCGTAATCCCTATCGGAAAGGGTAAATATTTCTGGCAGTGTAACTTCATAGGCTATGGTAATATCGCCTTGAACCGAAAGGATGCAATTGTTTTCTACCTTATATATTGGTAGCATGTTTTTTGCCTCTACCATAATTATTTTGATTTTAGTTTAAGGAATAGTTGTCTCGAGCGAAATTTCAGACAGGTAGGCAGACTACGTTTAGCAATGAACTTGCTTAGCCCATGTTCCCCAAAGCGATGGCTCAATCGGAACGTAAGCATAAATAATGCTGTTCCAGCTACGCCGATCAATGGCAGAATGATAAACAGGCTTACCCGAGAAATGTAAAGAATGGCGAATGCAATGAGCAACAGCACAAGTCCAATTGCCAAGTAAGCTATATACTGTGCTTTTAGCCCCTTGAACATGATCGGCTTCGAAACACCTTTATTGATTTGATAAATGCTGGCCATGACTAAATTCCGAAAAATGATTTAAGCACTGTAGCAACCACCACTAAGAAGATACAGCTACCAAACCAAGCAGCAGCCACCTTATTAGTGTCAGGTTCTCCGCCATTCCATTTGGAGTAAACCTTAACAGCACCTATAATGCCGATAACTGCGCCAATAGCATACATAAGATCACACCCAGTATCGAAATAGCCCTTAACTTTATTTGTTGCTTCCTGTATTCCAGAATTTCCATCTTGGGCATTAGCGGTAAATGAGATCACCAATAGGCAGAAAAGGGAAATGAAATTGATTATTGATTTGAAGATAGTTTTCATAGTGATTGTAATTAAATGACGGATTTTAGTCCCAAAGATTTTCCAGTTCCTCCTGAGAAAGATGAAAGGGAGCATGATCACTGATAAACTGATTGATGTGGGTAATATTAGGGTTAGAGCCGACCCTAGGATAATTCTCCTTCACTACCTCCATTAGGTTAAAAAAATCATTTTTCGTTCCATCTTCCTTTTCAAGAATTGCAAAGACTTCTTTAATTTCTTGAAGTACATCGGGCACCAACCCAATCTGGTCTGCCCTGTCATTTTCTGTCGGAGCAAATGCGAAATTCGCAATACCCACCGATGAAATCCCTTCTGGAAGCTTTGCCTTTCCCATAAGTTCCTCTTCTTCTGAGGTTTCATCCAAAACACTTACATCTTTTTCCCATCGGTGCTGAAGTCTTTCAGAAGTTGGACCAACGGCATTTTTCCCGAAAAGTCCTAAAAGTTCAGTTCGATAAAAGATCAGGATTATTCCTACATACCAGATTAGGCTGATAATAATTGAGGCAACCAAGAATTGCTGCCATGTAAATTGTTGTAACATATTCTTTGCTTTTATCCCAATACTTCATTGTACTGGGATTTTCAAAAGCAAAATTTCATAGACACCGAATTTTTATATCGTCACCATAACGGTAGGTGCGTGATTTTTATGGCTTGTTGCCCAAAAGTTTAGCACCGCGATTAGGCTTATAAGTATTGTCTTCATCAATTCTTTGGAGTATGCAATCACGCATCTTGTCTAAAAAGCGAGTGGGGCTGTCACGCTTCCTATTTCGGATATCGATGAAATTTCTGTAAGAACGGCTTAGATCTATCTGCATGTTAGCTTCCATCCATTTAATAATATCTGCCACAGTTGCATTTCCATTATTAAGCTGTCCGGTATAAAAAAGGCCATAGATAACCTCAACAAGATTTGTCTTATCGCCCGTCCAAGTAAGTTTAGTACCATCGTTTTTTAAGGGGGTTATCAATTGTGGTGAATGGGTTACATCAAGCAACCGTAGTTGGGCTAAAATGTAGTCCTGTAAAAGTTCGTATGCCCTTATTTTTGAAAAGACATAATCCTGGGTAGTTGAGAATTCACAATCCTGTTCGGGAATATCTGGCACCAATACGCTCTGAATTTCTACTCCTCTCAAAAAATAAATTCTATCCAATTCTGTCGCACCAAATTTATAGTACTGATAAACAAAAGCATTGTGTTGAAAAAATCGCATTATTGCTGTCAGCTCATGGTGGTAAAACTGCTTGACTTTTTTGGGAGTGGCGGACGGAACCGCAGTTAGGAGATCATATCTTTCCAGATAAAAAAGCTTCAGACTGTAAAACTTTGGTTTTACGAACTTAAAAAACCAGATCTGTTCCTCATCATCCCTAAAGGGATTGTTATGGACATAATCTTTAAGTTTTTTTAATGCCTCACGGATAGATTTAAGAATCTCCGCTAACGACTTAAATGGGTCTCCTTGTTCAGTAAGCACCCGATTAATTTTCTCAATGAGCTCGGCATATAGCTCTTCACTTAAATTAGTTAACATAGGGATATTGTTAAATAACTCCCGCTGTCTACCAGCTTTCCGGTTACCTCGACATGCGGGAAATGGATAATTGTGTAATCATGGGTTTCTTCAATTTGTCGAGCAGCCAGAAAATTTTACTTGCAGGCAGAACAAATTTGCTAAGGAATAATTTCCAGCACAATAAGGGGCGACACGTATTTTACTACGTGGTAACTACGTATTTTATGGAAAAGGGGAATTGGAGAACATGCTGTTAGAGATCGTTCATCTTCCTGATTAGCTCTCCACGGGTGCTGACGGCAACTTTATGATAAATGTTTTCTGCATGCTTATCTACAGTTCGTGGTGAAATGAAAAGCTTTTCTGCAATCTCTCTGTACTTGAGCCGTTGGCAGATCAACTCTACAATTTCCAACTCTTTATTGGTGAGTCCATAACGCTTAGCGTTGATTGCAATAATACGTTGGTCACATTTTGCAAAATCTATTTCCATTAAGAGTTCATTTTCTCGTCTTGCTTTCCTGACAGATTTTGAAATAAAAATTATGGTAATGATCAGGAACCCTATGTTGGAAAAAAGTGCTTCGGTCAATTGACTAACGTGAATATAAGTTATGATGGGCATAGATGCCCAAGGTATGATAGCACAAAATACCGCAGTCATTTCCATATAATTTTCCGAACCAAAAGATTCTGCATATTTAAGACGAATCGCCCTCAATATTGCAACCAGGATAATTAATGCGTAGAAAAAAGGAATTATAATGCCATAGTTAATGGCCACATCTAGATTGCCATTAAGCGAATATCCCACAACAAAAAATATGAAATAGGGAACAAGTAGAAAAATTGGAACACCATATAGTGCATGGAATTTTAGTCGGGTCAATTCAAAACCTTTGTAAAAATAAAATGGAAAATAAGAGGCCATTAAAAACCCACTACCGTAGGCTACAATGTTTTGGGCAACTATTGGAACAGGAATGTTTTCGTCAGGGAATAATCCACCAGTAATATTATAAATTATGAGTAGAAGGAGCAGGATCATATACCATAGCCGCCCTTTGTCTTGTGGACGGCATAGGTAATATATAACTTGATAAAAGAACATAGCTATCTCCAAAATCACAAATGTGAAGGTCACAATATGCATCTGTGTGCCGAAGACTAGCATAATTAATATTCCTTTTTAACATTGTTATCAATTGTACATCTTTCTTAGAAAGAATAATTTATAGCCTAAATCCAATTCATTGTAGATGGTGAAACCAAGTTTTTGATACCATGGCAAATTCTTTAGGGTTGATGTTTCTAAGTACATCGGTCTCTTTAATAGATGGCTCTCCTCTATTAATTCCATAAGTAACTTTGTACCTGTACCACCGTTTTGGTATTGAGGGTCAACACCAATGAACCATAGATAGTACATTTTTTCATTTGGCTGTAGCTTTTTAATCTTAGATTCCCTTGATGTAGCCTTTTTTAAATTGGCGAATCCAATACAAGAAATTATAAGCTCGATATCTAAAATAATAGACTTCAGTGAAGTTTTCTTTTTATCCGGAAATAGAATTAGTGCGCAGGCTTTCAAGTCATCTGAGAGGTAAACTTCGCCATAGGTATGGCAAACCTCAAATGAATACGCCATGAGAGCCTTAATCCTTTTTGCCCTATCGCTATCCTGTTGCACAATGAAGTTTACACTCTGATTGGCATCAAATGCTTTAGATAAAATCTCAATTACAAGATTCTTATGATCGTAAGTAGCTTTTATCATGACTCCAGGGATGAAAGAATGATAACTATAGAATTAGTAGATACAAAAATAGTACCACGAACAGTTCAAAATGTTTTGTTTTCTTAAGTTCTTAAAATAAATAAATTAAGAATATCTAATTTAATGAGAAGATTTAACCTCTTGGGTATATCGTCTATAATGGCTTTTCGGGGAAAAAGTCTTTGATAGAACATTCAAGAATTTGCGCGATTTTATTTAAATGATTAATGTTATACTTCGCGTTAGTTTTGGCGCTCTCTACATTACCTACAAATTTTGAACTAATGTCCATAGCAATAGATAAGACAACTTGTGTAAGGCCAGCTTTAATTCTTTTCTCCCTTACTTTATCAATAACATATTGCTCAATAGTAGTTATTTCGACCATTTCCTAGCTAAGTAAATCATTAATAAAATATTTCTACCCAACTATAGTTGGGTATTTGTTTTTTTCGTATATTCGTTTCATAATTAAATATTAAGAGTCTTGCGGATACAGAAACTGAGGCCGTTATGCAGGACAGCAGAGTAATACCATATCTATGGATAGATGTGCTATATTTGTGCATCCACATAGATGTGGGATCTGCTGTAAATCCATGTAACGTAAGGCCTCAGAAACTTTCATGTATCCATGGTTGGCAGATCCCACATTTATGAATCTCCTACGCAAGGCTCATTCTAGTTAGTCATCAACTAAAATGAGAAATATGGAAACACAAATCTTTTCTGCGTTAGAGCGCCACAACAGTTATTTTAAAGCGTTTATTGGCTTACTAGTAGACAAGTTTCATCCATTACAAATCTTTTGTTTTTCGAAGAGGCATATCTTTTCTGGATTGGAAGGCATCTTTACAAACAGCAGTATTGACTTCAAGGTACATTACTGTTTGTTAATGGTAACGGAGACTAATACCCGTATAGATCATGAGGCACAAGACTACGCAAACTCAATGTACGAAGATGGTAAAATCACATTACTTTGTCATGGTCAATTGTCAATTTCAGAAGCAATACAGCAAAATAATAGGTTTTTTACGACAGTATATTCTAGTGGAGAGCTACTCTATAATCTTGGTGGAATTAACATTCTAAATCTTACCAAAAATTACAAGTTCGACGATGCCCCAGCAAAAGCACGCAAGCATTATAATCATCGAATTTCACTTGCAGAGGCCTTCCTAATGGGAGCAAAAGAGTGCTTAATCAAAGAGCAATATAACGTTTGTGCATTTTTATTACATCAAGTAGTTGAACAATGCTGCATTGGAGTAATTAGGGTTCATTTAGCCTATCGGTCAGAGTTTCATAACTTGAAACGCCTACTAACATTGTGCATTGCATTTTCATGTGCGCCTTATAATGTATTTATAACGGGAGAGGCGGACAATGACAGATTGTTTGAGATATTGGTTAAAAGCTACTCGCAAGCACGATATGGGAATAATTTTATAGTGGCAAAAGAAGATGCCGACAAATTATTTAGAAAAATATCTTCGTTTGTGATTTTGATTTCCCAAATGTGTGAGCGAAAGATAGCTGAACTGGAAAGTGAGGTGGTTTATGAATAATCAAATTAAACAGATTGCAGAAAACAATTTTTACGTTTTGCCCTTTGAGGAAAACACCTTCAGACTAACATTGAAAACGCTGGATAACAATTCTGAGTTTAGAGTTACAACGAAACCACGTCAAAAAATCCAAACCAGAAAAATCTCATATATAAACGAATTGTTGACGCTTGGGATTATAGTGGACGATGAAAAGGAAGAGCAAATATATCTAAAGGTAACGCTTGAAAATCTCTTAGTTAGCTGTAGCGTAGACACAAGCTTAAGTTACTTGAGTCGATATGCATACTTTGCTTTGTTTGATTTGATGTCCATATACAATTATCAAAACTTCGACAAATATTATTGGCCAGATTTTTTCGATGCAAAAACTGGAAAGAGCAAATATCTTAAAATTATAAATGATAGACAGGGACTAGACATCGGCTTAAAGCCAGAGTATAACTTCTTTTATAAACCAGGGAATCAGCTTTACTTTCCACCTATTGAACCTAAGATCAATCGACCAATAATGATTTTTGTAGATAAAGCATCCATAGATAAGCTTAATAACAATGGCATTGGGTTTTGTATGGCAGATACTTTCCTATTTTCTTGGCATTCGAACCATTTCCCATTTCTGATTACTTATAAGGGTTTGCTCACTCGTGATAAGAAAAAAATGAAGACCATTCTAGGTTTTGTCTTCACCAATGGAGAAAGCCCTGAATATTCAGCAATGCAAGCAAGCTTAGCTAAGATATGTCAAGGAATGGCGCTAGGTGCCCAAATCGTAGGCAGGGAAATTGAAGGTCCACAATACAGAGTTGACGTGTTCGATAAACAAAATTTCGCCAGATTTAAAATGGTATTTGAACTATGGCAGGACGCCATACAATTTTTAGTACATCAGCCCCATACGCACCACTTGAATACCTATGGCTTTAATAACATTAAAATGAGGCCAAGTAAGAAGTATATGATTCCCTGTAAGTTCTTATATGAAGTGCCAAAAATATGTTTTTTATGGAAGGAACATAATGATTATTACGAGTTAACATATCGATTCAAGGTAGGTAACAAGTTGATGGTTCCCTACGAAAGAAACACGGCATTTTTGATTAATAACCAAGAAAACCCGAGTGAATTCTATCTTTTTAACCGCCTTTCTGATTGCTTAATTACCATGTTTTTTGCAGAACGAAAATTTAAGATTCCAGTTCTCAAAGCACATTTCAATGACTTTCAAAGCTATTTGAATAGGCTTAGAGCACATTTTGAGGTGGAGGATATATGAGTATATGTTTATTGAATAGTGGTTTTGTTTTTATAAAAGCAACATCGGAATATAATACCTTATATAAGGTCTTTTTTGAAGAGATAATTGCATTTGAGGCTCAGCGTAATCATGTATTGATACACTTGAAAGGACGACGAATTAAGACTTATCTCTCTCTTTCAGATGTGGAGGAGCAGATTTCGAAATACCAACATTTTGTACGTTTACATAGGGCGTTCATAGTGTCAATACCTTTAATAAAGCAGATGAAAAGAGGTCAGATTACTATGGAGAATGAATTGAGTTTTATGGTTGGCGATTACTATAGAGACGTTTATACGAAATTATTAAACACTTATTTACTTAAAGGCAATCTAGGTAACAACGATATCTGATACTTTAGATGTAAACACGTTGCATCAAATTATTGAACTAAAAAGAAAGCGGGAAGTAGCCAAAGGCTGTTCCCGCTTATCTAAATTAACGCTCTCGATATAAATAACGCAAAAAATTGGAAATAGTGTCGATTGAATAAAGAATTTGCGAAATATATCTAATAATATTGATTTATAATTACAGAGAAATAACTGCTCCATTAGAGGAATTGTCATCTTTTTCCTTTTTAAGTTCATTAATGTTGCCGATTTTCTTCAGCTCAACTTGAAAAATTTTATTAATATCAAATTTTATCTTAAGATAGTTTTCTTGGATATCGGTTTCGCTAACGTGCTTTATTATGGGGATCGTTCTATAATTTTCTTCCTCTTTTTTAATTGCTTGATGGTCATTTTGAATCTCACAATGAAAAACCTTAAGCTTAATTTTCTGTTCAGGATTGTCAGCTACAATACCAACAAATTCACCAGATGACAGGGATGAGATTTTAGAGGCAGGTATGGCAGATTCTAATTGTAGAGACTTTGAAATCGAAGTATCAGAACTGTTAATGCTCAAACTCGTTCGATCCTGCATAATCTTGCCAAAAGTTTCTGATAACTTTTTGGCTGTACTACCAGTTACCTGTCCGCTAATGATATTTCCAACTATACCACTGATCACGTCAGCCTGCTCAGAACCGTAATCTTTCTTAAGTTGGCTAAAATCTTGAACCGCTAATGTCGTAGCAACTTTATTGCTTCTTGCCGTTGCAATTAAACTATCCATGTTATTGAAGTAAATTGTCGGAAACTCATCAAAGACTAAACTGCTTTTCAATTGGTCTTTTCTGTTTACAAGCTTGATCATTCTGGATATGTAAAGTGAAAGAACCGCACCATAGGTTTGGATTTTTTGCGGATTATTGCCAACGCAAACTATTTTTGGCTCTAATGGATTGTTTACATCAAGCGTGAAGTCATTACCGCTCAGTACATAATAAAGTTGGGGCGATGATAATCTAGCCAATCCGATTTTCGCACTAGCAATTTGTCCTTCGAGCTGCTCCTTTGCTTTATTTTGAAAGGCGGAAACAAATGGATTAATTAGCACCTTAATTTCTTCTTCTTGTTGCAGTATTGCGAACAAAGGATCATATTCTGCCTGCATCAGTTCAATCACATGCGGTAATGTACAGTACTTTCCATCTTCATATTTCCGCAGGAACCAGATGATCCCCGTCAAAAAGTTGATTGGACTTTCGACAAAAAAATCGCCCTGCTTTTTGATCCAGTCCCGGTTAAGACCCAGCATAATGGTTCTGCTCGCTTCCGTTGCATCGGTAATATCCTCCATTCCTGCGGGATCAAGTGGATTGCATCTGTGCGTCCGATTCAGATCATCAAAATTGATGACATAGAATGACGGTTTAATTGAATAGTTCTTGTGATATGCCAAGAGTTTGTTATAGGCTATCTTGCTGAGATCATCGTATTTAAAATCATAAAGAAATATAGAAAAGCCTTTTTTGATATGTTGATCAATGATATGCCTGATGACGAAATAACTCTTACCAGCACCAGGAGTTCCTGCAACCAATAATCCCCTAAAGGGATTGATAAAATTTATCCAGCTATCCCTAACCTTGTCCTTTAGGTGATATTTAGCGGGAAGATTAATGGAATATTCGTTCTCCAAAAAGCGTTCTTCCTGTGGAAAGGTTTCATTTTCATCATTGAAGATATCTTTGTTCAGATTTTCCTTGATTAATCTTGATAACAGAACTCCACCCGTAAGGATTAAGATATAGCCAACCGAAGTGGTGGTGATGTACGCTATCGCAATAACAATTAGTTTGCTACCGATATAGAAATATAGGAAGCTTGTGAAATACAGGAGCAGTCCAGAAACCAAGTAAGCTAGTATCGGTTTTATGGTAATCTTCTCATCCTTTTTGCCTTTAGCACCAACCAATGAAATGAATAAACAGAGTAGTGCCGCCGCTTTCGGAAAGAAAATATTTTTGAAAAGGCCTGTCTTGGAAATATTGGCTATAATCTTGTCCGTAATTTCGGCGGTAAAGCCAAACTCCGCAAATGCGGTGTAGCAGCATAAATAAAAATGGATGCTTAATATAAAGAGGCTTATCAATCTCGTAAAGTCGATAATCTTTCTTAGCCCTTGAATGTCTTCCCCTGTATTCATGATGTTTTATCTGGTTAAACCTTTCCGTTTTCTCTTTTTTTTGTTTCCGACTGTGGCCGCATTATCATCTTCTGCTTTTCCAAGCAGGCCATCTAAAAAATTGCTTTGTTGCTTTGGTTTGAGAAAGGGGGTGATGGCATTCTGTCTCTGAAGATAGTTTTGGCTCTGTTTCTTCGGTTGGAGGTAGGTCTTGGCATGATCGATTCCAATAACTGAGTTAATTGAACTGGCACTATAGGATTTCCCCAAATCACTGCCGTTAAAAACAGTCTTATGGACATGGTCAATAAAAGTTGTACCGTAGCTAAATCCTTCCGCGTTTTTTCTTAAAATGAGATTTATCCCTCGTTTGTTCAGTTCACGCGATAAGGTGACTTCAGAAATAGAATTATATTTATTCAATACTTCGTCTATGCGAAGTATCAAATCCTGTTTGTAAGGCTTTCTTTTGGCGTGGTTCTGGGTAAATTTCTTCTCCAGGTTTCTTAAAGTCGGCGTGCTGTAAAATGAACTAGCCTTTATTGGAACCCCTATATTATTTCCGTCCCTATCGAGAATAGAATACTGTAGCCCCTGCTTTTTGTACATTTCGGTACCCTCACTGCCCCTGTTTGCAAAAACATTAAACTGTTTCAACACAGCGTTGAATTCAGCTAGTGAAGTGAATTTGTAGGTATCAACCACTACGCTGATAAGATTACTGATCGCACGTTTTGTTGGGATATGTCCGTAATCAATGATCTCCGGATTTACTGGCTTAATTGCTGGTTGGGGCTTAAACTTTTTGTTTTCTGCAATAATAAGCTTAAAGTCTTTTTCGATCTGCTTTCTAGCTGGATCAGAAAGTTCTCTTCCTATGTTATGCAGATTAATGGCCTTGCCATTGCGCTTTATGCTTGTTGTGGCAATATGGACATGTTGATGCGCCACATCGTTATGCCTGTACACCAAAAAGGGTTGTTCATCAAAGCCTATTAGCTCCATATAACTGATGGCTATCTGTTGCATTTTAGCGTTGTCAATCTTCTCGCTTGCCTCGAAATTAAGTGAGATATGGAGGGCATTAGTTTTTACGCTGGGCTTCAGGTCGGTGAGGTACTGGAATCTTCTGGTCTTATTTTGGATGTTCATTTTCTCAATATCCCCGGCAAAACCACTCGCCAAAATGAGGTTTGCCTTCCCTTCTGCAACCTTGTTTTCGTTGTAGTGCAGGATGCCCCGAATGCTTTTTCCGATCTTTATTTTTGCAACCATTTTTCTGCTAGTTCTGAAATAATAACCAATAATCTTTCTACTCTTGCATCAACATTTTTATACAGGTCAGCCACTTTCATCACATAAAATGAACGATGCGTCCCGGCCTTGTCCTGATTAAAAGTTCTGGTAATCTGGTTGATATTTATTCCGATTGCCTTCAGTTCTTTTCTGATCAGTGCCATTTCCTCCATTGGAGCATTCATTGAAATATCCTGATGGAAGAGTTTGATTTTTCTATTGGAAAGAATCCTGCGTATTACTTCAGCCACCGATGCATATCCACTTTTCACCCGCATTTTATCCAGCTTGTTGAACGTCGTTTCCGATATCCTAACGATAACACTTTTTGTTAATAATGCTTCTTGATTTTTCGCTTTTTTCCTTGGCATAAACAGCACATTTAAGAAAGTTCAGACTTCACGAGTTCCGAGTGAAGTCCTGGCCGTAAGGACAGCAAAGATATTTTTGCATGCAAAAATACATCTTTGCTAAGTCCACGCGGACTATAACACTGAACTACCGAAAGTGGAGGCTGAACTTTGGGTTATGGTTTAAATACACTGCAAAGGTTGCGAGGTAAAGAATGGTTAATGCGACAGTAAGGCGGTAGGTGCGAGAAATTACCTCAATATTAGGAAAAAAGCATCGCTGCAACTTTTTCTATATTTACATAATTAAACTCTTGAACTTATGAATGTTGGTATACATCAAAAGGCATCTCCAATTCGTTTCGCATTTCTTATCAAACCGGATGATGAAGAATCCATAAAATTGGCAATACAATTGTCCTACTCTATTTGGGGTGGAATCTATTCTCCAATATTATTTTTCTATGATGACCTTCCTTCAAAATTTAGACAAGAATATAATATCAACTTGCAAACACTTGACTATTATATAAGCACCATTGACAATTTTGATCCTGATGTTATTTTATTTGATGACGGGTTAGATGAGGAAAAAATTAGAAGAATGATTTCCGATCGTGAAATGATTAATATCAAACAGTTCTGTCAAGAATTAGAGGAGGATTCTCTAAGTTATGGGATTAGCATTACCAAGTTGCTTGAAACAACAATTGAAAAGGAATTCAAATTTAAAAGAACTGATGAGCTGAAGATATCTATTTCAAAAAATAGTGGCTCGGACTTGTTCATTCAGGCATTAACAGGAAGTATTAGCGACGCTTTAGAAGAAAGAATAAGCTTATTTCTGAAAGGAAAGGACTTCTTCCAAGAGCCTACAATTAATTATACCAATCTAAATAGCAATTATCCAACGGGCAATGTCGATTTGTATAATTTAAATATCTCGCATTTACATTCATGGGGTCGAAGCTGGTTAAGAGGCGAAGGGATATATTTTCTGAATGAAACAAGCCCTTGGGATATTGTCAATTTTTGGAACCTTCGGGCTTTAGGCTGGAATATTGCCGCAATTCCGATTAACAAGATAGAAGATCAATATTTTAAAGGTCTATTTTTGAGAGTTATTAATTTCGTGTCTGAAAAAGGGACAGCTATGTCTAGCCTTCGTTACCTGGTAAGCACATCTATTACGAAAGAGCAGGGCACACTTTTAGACAAGTACATAAGAGATGTAGCTAATGAAAAACGAGTACTTCTATCTTATCAGGGTTGGTTTCCTAGATATTGGTCTGAAAAAAGAATCCTAGATGCCGATCAGGCTGGAAGTTTAAATGTTGTTGCTGAGACAAGTTTTAAACACATTGAATCCAAGGAGAATTCAATTGAATTTGTTGCCCTGAACTTGCCTTTTAAACTTGATGAACAACTTGGCAATAGCGTTTCTTACAAACTGAACTTTTCATTTTCATATTATGATGAGTTTTCTGAAAATGCTGGTGTAATCTCTGGAATACAAACGAAAGAATGGAGAAGCCTTACGTATAGTCATGGATTTAAAAAGTGGAGATTATCTAAAAATGGCGTCAACTACTATACTGGCAGAGATGATGATCATATTCGTTTAAACATTCCACGGTCAATAGATTTCTTTAGGTACTATTTTGGAAACAGAAATCACTCGCTCGAAGAAACTTCTAATGGCAAATTGGCTAAGGAGGTTTTAAAAAACATTGGTGGAATCAGAGGTACCTATCTTTTTAACAAACCATCGTCTTTGAAAGTAATTGAGTTGTTCGAAAACGGAAAGATTATTCCAATGGAGCAGCTTATCGCCGAAATAAAAAAAAATAGCGGCAAGAGTAATGATAATGATTATTCAACTTCATTTATTGAGAGACTTCTTGATAACAAAATTGTAGAAGTAGGGGCCAACATTAAGTGTAATGTGTGTCATCAACACGGCTTTTTTCTTCCTAGAGAATTAAACGATAATCTTTCATGTCCAATTTGTAGAAACACTTTTGGATTTCCAGCAAAAAAACCTTCCGAAATCAAATGGGCATATAGAGGTATTGGACCTTTTTCAAGAAATAATAAAGTGGATGGCGTTCTAGCAGTATTTTTATCACTTCATTTTTTTAACGAGCATTTTGCGGGAGCTACAGATCAAAGCTCATCCATTATTGGTTTTAGGCTAATAGAAAAAAAGACAAAAATTGAAAAGGAAGTAGATCTGGCAGTACTTGTTGGAGATAAACATGATGAAGGGCAAACATCTGATTTGCTACTATGTGAATGTAAAACTTACAAAAGACTCACAGCCAAAGATACTGAAAGACTAAAACAATTGGCAGACTCTTTTCCAAATGCAGTAATTGTTTTTGCAACTCTGAATGAATCACTTGAACCAGATGAAATCTCAGAATTAGTAAAATTAGTAACGCACTTTCGAGAAGGTGAAGGAGAGCGACCGAAGAACCCATTACTAATTTTAACTGCTAAAGAATTATTACCTAAGAATGATTTCCAAGAACTATCGGATTATGATGATAAGTTAAAGCCGTATCACCATTATAATGATTACATAGGGAACTTGTGCGAATTTACCGTGGAAAAGCATCTTCAATTAGAAACTTGGGGTGCCATTCAGGGAAAAAAATGGCAAGCCGAAATGGCTCTATTGCAAGAAGAACGTGAAAAAGAAAAAGCTAAAAAATAATTTATATCGCACCTCACGTCTTTATCACGATTAAAAACCCAGAAAGCACACCACATTTATCTTTTATTAAATTGGTTTAAATGGGCAAAAAAAAGCATAACACCATTTCCGACCTACTCAATAAAATCGAGCAGGGAGATATCCCATCGGAAGTAATTATTAATCGTTTGTTTGAAATGGTAGTTGAATTGAATTATAAGATGGATAACCTGAGCCAAAAAATTATCCATCTCTCCGATATCTCCCGAAAGATTACAGAAATA
The DNA here is from genome assembly GCF_059703915.1 of Pedobacter sp. NO84. NCBI lineage: Bacteria > Pseudomonadati > Bacteroidota > Sphingobacteriia > Sphingobacteriales > Sphingobacteriaceae > Pedobacter > Pedobacter sp. NO84. The sequence continues at coordinate 103,563 of NZ_AP046575.1, read as the reverse complement.
CACGCTCTCCACTTTCCTAAGGATGCCCTTGAGAAAGAGAAAAATCTAACTGATAAATTCCTCGCGGAAATACTGCTCGGAATGCCAAGAAAACGTAAAAGGTAGTTACATCGCTAGATTTTTGGTATGGTCTTGTCGTTCTTTACAAATTTTAAAAGATCCTTTAAATAAGTTTCTGTTTCCACTAAACTTCCGTGCCTGTTGGCAGAGCAGATTTCTGCTAAAGTCCATCCCGCCTTGAATTTCTGCACGTTTGAAAAATGCTTAAAAGAATATAACGTGTAGTTCTTCTTATCAAGCTTTGTCGCTTTCAGGCATTTTTGAAATCTATTATATGGCGTATTCTCGCCAACCCTTTTTTCGCCAACGATATTATCAGTTGAGCCTAAGAGATAGTATGTATCAGCATATGAGGAAAGCTTAAGTTCTTTTAGCTCTTTACGTAAGCTTGCATCTATACTGACGGGTAGCGACTTCTTATTCTTAGCAATACTTGCTGGCACGGTAATAACATTTTGCTCAAGGTTGATGTGTTTAAGCTGAAGATGGCGCAGCTCTTTTGGTCTGATACAGGTGTAATAGATCATCTTTACAAAGAAGAGGCAGTACGGGTCATGATCATTCAGCCACTTCATGATGGTCTTAAAGTCTTTATCTGAAAATATCTGATGTGATTCTGTCGCTATCTTCGTTCGGGTCTCAATATCCGTTACCGGATTCTCGGAAATATATTTGTTGACTTTTAGGTACTTGAAATAGTTGTTTAGGATTATCCTTGAACTGTTATAGGTCACACCAGACCACTTTGATTCCTTTTCCATAAAGTTCAAGAATTCCGTGATTTCATAATCAGAAATCTCGCTGACTTTTTTATCCTTCCCATAGTACGCAATGAACTGGTTCACCTTTGAAAGATAGGACTGACGGGATTTCTTCCTCGTTCCCTTTGCAATATGGTATTCCTCAAAAAGTGTCTTGGCGGATTCAAGCGTAAGGGAAGATACCTGCCTTTTTAACTTATCATTCGCCTTTTCGTCGATTGGGCTCCATCCGCCTTCTAAAGCTATTTTATATGCCTCACATAATCTGGTGAACTGAATTAGCTTTTCTTTTGTGTCTTTGAGCCTGTTTAGGTTCTTGGTTAACCTAAATCGTTCCATCTTACCGGTTTCCGGATTGTGGAAAAAGAATTCTACATACCAATTCTGTTTGGCATCTTCTTTTGCCCATGTACTGCCCTTTGGAACGGTTGTAGTCCGTTTTCCCCTGACCAACTTTGGAATGGTGTAAGGTATTTCTGGAAGTGCCATGTAATTCGAAGATAAGAATTTTGGCAGACTTTTGGCAGAGTAAGTATCTGATAATCTACTAAAACGTTGATTATCAGATACATTAGTTGTCTTGGTGGAGAATATCGGATTCGAACCGATCACCTCTTCACTGCCAGCGAAGCGCTCTAGCCAAATGAGCTAATCCCCCTAATAATATACAGGTAACTTCTTCAAGGTCCTGCTCTAGCCATCCCGATAATTATCGGGAGAGCTAATCCCCCTAATAATATACAGGTAACTTCTTCAAGGTCCTGCTCTAGCTCTCCCGATAATTATCGGGAGAGCTAATCCCCCGGGTGGGCAACAAAAGTAATTAAAAGTTCATGCCTAGCAAATTTTATTTTAACATCTATCAGCTTACTCCTTTTAGGAATATTTTAGTAGTGTAATTAATATGACTCCTGTTATTTATTAGTACTTTAGGTGAAGTATGCGATTATTCTCGAAATTAGTGGCGATGAAAGTCAAAACATAACCGATGATCATATGGATATTAGCCATTTAAAAATTCTGGTTGCAGAAGATAATCCAATGAATATTTTTTTAATGAAAAAATTATTGGCAAAATGGCAGATCGTACCTGATTTTGCAACAAATGGTGTTGAGGCAATTGAAGCCTTCAACATAAATAATTACGATCTGATCTTAATGGATATCAACATGCCCATTATGGATGGGTACGAAGCAACAAATCTAATCAGGAATTCTAAAGATGAGCATAAATCTAAGGTTGAGATCATCGCACTCACCGCATCAATAGCTCAGGCCATCCGCACAAAAATAAAAGATGCGGGCATTAATGATTTCGTGTGTAAGCCCTTTGAGCCCGAAGAGTTGAAAATAAAGTTAGAAGGTGTTGCTTTAAAACTGATTAGCTGATGTGATAATTGTTTTACCACATAGATACATAGAACACATAGTTTTTATCGCTTTTCTATGTGATCTATGTATCTATGTGGTTATTATTGCCGCTTTTCTATATAAACTATTGGGTCTAATTTTTAGCATATTATTTCTTCTCCGTTGAATAAGAATAGGGAAACGCGCTTTCTTTTACGCCCCTTGTTTTATTTGGCGTTGCCGACATCCCAAAATCTAACACCGCACCATTTAGTAGGGTTTTATGGCTTAACCAATTCTGGTCACGTAATACACCATTTAATTTTAAGGATTGGATGTATTTATTGTTCTCACTATTTGAAGGGGCATTGATTACTATTTTTTTCCCATTCTCTAGATTTACGGTTACTTTTTTAAATAAAGGAGCACCCAATACATATTGATCGGTTGCGGGGGTAACAGGATAAAAGCCCATCGACGAAAAAACATACCATGCAGAGGTTTGTCCGTTGTCTTCATCACCACAATACCCATCCGGAGTAGCTTTGTATAACCTGTTCATCGCTTCTCGAACCCAATATTGTGCTTTCCAAGGGGCGCCACCATAATTGTACAAATAAATCATATGCTGAATAGGTTGGTTCCCATGTGCATATTGCCCCATGTTGGCAATCTGCATCTCTCTAATTTCGTGGATTACTCCACCATAAGCGCTTTCATCAAAGATTGGGGGCATAGAGAAAACGGAATCCAACTTGTTTACAAACTCTGCATTCCCTCCCATCAGCTTTGCTAAACCTGCTACATCCTGAAAAACAGACCAGGTATAATGCCAGCTATTTCCTTCTGTAAACGCACCTCCCCATTTAAAGGGGCTAAATGGCGATTGGAAAGTACCATCAGCATTTTTGCCGCGCATTAGTCCAGCTGCAGGATCAAAAAGATTTTTATAGTTCATACTTCGCTTTGCGTAAATACCAATTTCACTTTCGGGTTTGCCCAATGCCCTTCCCAATTGATAAATGGCGAAATCATCATAGGCGTATTCTAAGGTCTTGGCCGCATTTTCATTTACTTTCACATCAAAGGGAACATAGCCCAACTCATTGTAGTATTTAACGCCAGAGCGACCAACTGCTTCTATGGGTCCTTCATTATTAGCGCCATGTTTTACGGCCGCCCATAAGGTTTCGATATCATAGCCACGCAATCCTTTTACATAGGCATCAGCTACAACGGAAGCAGAATTATTACCTATCATGATGTTTGCATAACCCGGACTGCTCCATTCGGGCAACCAGCCCCCCTCGTTATAATCGTTGATCAGGCCTTCCTGCATTTCTTTGTTTATAGAAGGATAAACTAGGTTTAGGAAAGGATATAATGCCCTAAATGTATCCCAAAATCCTGTACCTGCAAACATGTATCCGGGCAGCACCTGTCCATTATACGGACTCCAATGCACTATTTTATTATTGGCATCAATCTCATACAGCTTGTTAGGAAAGAAAAGTGTGCGATAAAATGAGGAGTAAAAGGTACGTGTCTGGTCTACCGTCCCTCCTTCTACCTCTATTCTGCGCAATGTTTTATTCCAGATCGCTTTAGCTTTAGCCTTGGTTACATCAAAATTATCGTTGGCCAATTCTCTTTTTAAGCTAATTTCTGCTTGCTCAAAACTAATGAATGATGAAGCTACCCTCAAATTTACTTTTTCGCCATTTGAGGTCTTAAAACCAATTACCGCACCCGTATGGTCCCCTTTAATTTCGAGCGTATCCTTAACCAGTGTTTTTGCCCTAAAGGTTTTGGTTACCGTAAATGCTTTATCGAAATAGATCACGAAGTAATTTTTAAAATTACCAGGTAATGGTCCACGAGCATATTTCATGGTATACCCCATAATTTTCCGCTCCTGCGGGATGACTTTAACGTACGAGCCCCTGTTCAGTGCATCAACCACAACGAAAGCACTATCTGTTTTTGGAAAGGTAAAACGAAACTGTGCTGCTCTTTCGGTTGGCGTAATTTCGGTGGTTACATTGGCATCTGCCAAATAAACACTATAATAATAAGGCTTGGCAACTTCTGATTTATGCGTGAACCAACTCGCCCTATCGTCTTCGTTAAACTTTAAGCTTCCCGTTACGGGCATGATGGCAAACTGACCATAGTCGTTCATCCAGGGTGATGGCTGATGTGTTTGTTTAAAGCCCCTGATCTTATCTGCATCATATTGATACGCCCAACCATTTCCCATTTTGCCCGTTTGGGGTGTCCAAAAATTCATCCCCCAGGGCACGGCTATAGCTGGATAGGTATTTCCGTTTGAAAGATCAGGCTTTGATTGTGTTCCCATAAGTGGATTGATCCACTCTACAGGGTCTGTAATTTTTCCAACAGTTTGAGCCGAAAGCCCTAAACTGGCTAAAATTAATGTCGAAGTGAGGATTTTTTTTATCATTTCTATGGAGAGAATTGTTGAATTGGTAAATTGTTACATTGTTGGGGCTTAACCCGGGTTTGATGAGTAGCTGGCCCAAAGTTCATCAATGGTTTTTCCGGTAATTTTTTTCCAGATCGAATCAGAATAAGTGTGTAAACGCATAGCTGAATCTAGTTTTACAACAATCCCTTGATTACCATTTAATTCTAACCAATTTAAAAATCGAGCGGTAACCCGGTATGCATTCGTGTAGCTATGTTCTGGTTTAAAGGCGGGTAACGACCAATTTGCTTCGGCGTTAGCCACTCCAAATTTATAACGTACATAGTCGGCAATACCTTCGGTTAACCAACCTGGCCCGGCACTATCGCCATAATTTTGTACAATGTGCATTATTTCGTGAGTTACTACATCAATATCTCCCGGGTATTTTTTAAACCATTCGGGATTATAGACCACCATTCCACCACCTGTAGCGGCAACTCCTTTATAAGCAGTATCAATGCTAAAAATAACTTCCTTTGCTGTATTTTTATTATACGCTGCTGCCAATTGTGGATAAACCTCGAAAAATGTGTTGGTTAATCTATCTTTTAGCCTGGGATCCAAAGTTGGAGAGTTATTGATAAATTTTAGGGTGTATCCATTTTTACTAACTATTTCTTCTGTTTGCGCATTGGCCACATTTATACCTATTATAAAAATAAAACTGGTAAGCATCACTTTTCTTAAAAAAGGCGTTAAATAAACGGTAGATAGATTGTTCATAGTAAGTTTATTAAGTTTATGAAAGAGGCGACCTGTTTGTTCATGATGTTTTTAATAAAGCAGGCTTTTCGTTGTAAACTTTCCACAGAAATTCGCCGAACAAGGTATTTGCCCATGCAAACCAACTCCTGGTAAATTTACTGGCATCGTCTTTATGAAAGCTTTCGTGCATAAATCCTTTCCCCGCATGCGATCTTTTAAGCATGGCGATACAGTTTTTTATTTCAACATCGCTTACAGAAGTTAGGCCCTGCATGATGATAGACATCGGCCAGATCATATCAGGTCCGATATGGGGGCCACCAACGCCTTCAGCTACTTTTCCTTTAAAGAAATAGGGATTATTGTTTGAAAGTATAAATTTTCTTGTGTTTTTATAAACGGGATCATCAACGTTAATTGCCCCTAAATAGGGCATGGATAATAGGCTTGGCACATTGCTATCATCCATTAAATAGGCGCTCCCAAAACCATCAACCTCAAAAGCCAACATTTTACCTACGATAGGATGTGCTACTGTGGCGTGTTTTTTTAGTGCAGCATCCACCTCCGTAGCCAAAGCGAGGAGCTGATTGGCCAGCATTTTATCCTGATGGATGGAACTAACCATTTCTGCCGCATGGTTTAAACTGCTCACCGCAAAGAAATTGGAAGGGATTAAAAAAGGATAAACAGTAGCATCATCGCTTGGGCGGAAAGAACTACAGATCAGGCCAACGGGCTTAACGGGAAAGCCGTAACCATTCATTGAAAGAGTATCTGTGGGGTACATGCTTTGTCGTTGGAAACGGTATGGTCCCTTATCCGCTTTGCGTTGCTGTTCTGTAAATGTTTTTAGCGTATGTTGAATGGCCTTTTTCCACTCGCTATCAAAGGGAGTTTTGTCATTAGTTTTTTTCCAATAATGATAAGCCAATCGTATCGGGTAGCACAATGAATCGATTTCCCACTTCCGCTCATGTACGCCCGGTTTCATATCCGTTTTATCATTTTTCCATTCGCCTACCTTGTTGGGGTCGTTGTAAAAGGCATTGGCATAGGGATCTTTCAAAATGTATTGGGTTTGGCGATTGATTACACCAGCTATCAAATCCTTAATTTTTTGGTCTTCATTAACAAACTGCAGGTAAGGCCAAACCTGTGCAGAACTGTCTCTCATCCACATCGCATCAATATCTCCCGTAATTACATAGGTATCTGGTTTGCCATTAATGATTGTATGTGTTACCGTTGTGTCCAATGTATTTGGAAAGCAATTTTCGAAGAGCCAACCCAGTTCTTTATCAGCAACATTGGCTTTAAAGGTGTGGATTGCCTTTTCTACCGAGGTACTCGTAAAATGACGTTTAGCCATGTCCACCCTTACGGTTGGATAATCAGGCGATTCGGCAAACGAAAATTTAGTTGCTAAAATTCCAGCTCCAAGCAAACCAGTATGTTGAATAAACTTTCTTCTTTTCATGCGCATTTAATTTAATTATCCGTTATTCCACTGGCTTGCGGCACCGATCAATGCGGCGTGCTCACTTAATTGGGCAACCTTAACCTGCGTTGTCAAATGATAGGCCTCTAAATTACCAATTAAATGTGGCGCAAATAGCGGATAGGCCTGCGCAATGTTACCCCCTAAAATTACAATTTCAGCCTTATTTTCTCTAATCACATCTGCCAAAAAATGTCCAAGTCCACGACCAAATTCATTAAATATCTGTCGCGCAAAGGGGTCTTTCTTTGCAACCTCCGCAAGTTCCTTAACACCGGCAAAAGTATTCCCTGTTAGGCTTTCGTATTTATTTACAAACCATCGGGTCGAAAAGTAGTCTTCGGCAATGCCACTTAAAAAACGTGAATTCCAGAGCGAAGCGTCTTTTGCAACACCATTGGTGGCAACTGCTGCACCCAATCCGGTACCTAAAGTTAGTCCGAGCACATTTTGATACCCTTTACCTGCACCCGAAAAAATTTCGCCCTGCAAAAAACCCGCCGCATCATTAATAAAACGAATAGATGGGGACGGGATGTCAAGGCGTTTTGCTAACTCATCCTTCACATTAACCTGATATAAGGATTGAAACTTATCTTGGTCCTTAATTAAACAGATCCCATTTTCATAATCGAAGGGTCCTGGCATGGCAATTCCGATCTTGATGTCGCCCACCTCACCATGGCTCAACACCGATTGGATAACCTCAGTCCATGCGCCCAATAATTGGGACGCGCCACGTCGCGAATCAACAGCGATGCGTGTAAGCGACCTTTCAATAACTTTTCCCGCAGCTAAATCAACTATTGCGGCAGTAATATGCGAACCCCCAATATCTACCCCTAAAACTGTAGATTTCTTCATTTTTCTCGATTTTATATTTGATTTGTAAACCACGACTAACTAAAAAGACGTTAGTAAAACGATTTAGTAAAACAATAATAAGAATTTTCTAGGGTATTAAAAAAGCGGAGGTATAACTTTAATGTTACAGAGCATGGGGCATGGGGCAGAGAGCGGAAACGCGCAGCGATAGGCGTAGAGCGGAAAGCGTAGAGCGGAAAGCATAGAGGTGAAAGCGGAAAGCGGAGAGCGAGGAGCGTGGGGCGGAAAGCGCACAGCGTTAAGCGCAAAGCGAAGAGCGAAGAGCAGAAAGCTAAGAGCGGAAAAGCGAAAAGTGTTAAAGATATGGAGGACAGCATTCTGCTATCGGGTTTAGGCATCATGTTCGCTCAACGCTTAACGCCAAACGCCAAACGCTAAGCGCTTAACCCCTACTTACTGCTTACGCACCTAAACCCAGTATGTTCCAAACCTGTATCCCTTGTAGTTTTCATGCGTGATGTTACGCGATAGCCTTTGCAATAGGAAGCATTGCACATAAACGAACCTCCCCTAACCACTTTTTTGGGGGTGCTGGGCTCCATGGGATCAAAACTATCTGGCGGACCTTGGGGATTGTTGCTCGGACCTGTTTGATAATAATCAGGCCTATACCAATCACTGCACCATTCCCAAACATTACCAGCCATATCATAGAGTCCGTAGCCATTTGGGCGATACTGTTTTACCGCAGCCAAGCCATTAAAGCCGTCCCAATTTGTATTTTTAACTGGGAAGTTACCTTGCCAGGTATTTGCTTTTGCCTTGCCTTTTTCGATATCTTCATTGCCCCATGGGTACAGTGCATTACTTAGTTTACCCCTACTTGCATATTCCCATTCTGCTTCTGTGGGCAATCTTTTTCCGGCCCATTTACAGTAGGCCATGGCGTCGTCCCATGAAACATGGACAACAGGAAAATTATCCTTTCCGCGTAAATTACTTGTGGGTCCATGGGGGTGTTTCCAATCTGCACCCTCTTTCCATACCCACCATTGTGAAGCATCAGTTAGGTTGGCTACTTTTTTAGGTGCCGAAAAAACCAGGGATGCCGCAACGAAAACACTATCTGGGGGTTTGGGAGTGCCGGGAGGCAATTGCTTTTTTAACTCCTCCCAATCGGGTTTTCTCTCAGCAGTAGTAACATAGCCTGTTTCCTTAACAAATTTGTTAAAACTAGCATTGGTTACTTCTGTAACATCCATCCAGAAGCCATTCACTTTTACCTTATGTTGAGGATATTCATCATCCCTCCCAGCGGCATCTGATGCTCCCATTAAAAATTCGGATGCAGGAATATAAACCATACCAGTGTGGTCTGTTTTGCCAGTTTTAATGCCAACGGTATCTAAGCCCGCACCAAAACGTTTAGGCAAATTACTTTCGCATGAAGCAGAATCCTTAACCTCAACTTTCTTTGAATTGTTATTACACGCAAAAAAAAGAAGCAGGATGGAGAGGGCTATGGTATTTACTATATAGTGTTTTGACATCTTTATTTTGATCGTTGTTTTTTTAATGCCTTAAAATTAATTTGGCCGGGATAATAATCTGTTGGTCTGGGAGTTTAGTTTTTGATCCCAATTGGGTTAAGAGCAGCTTGATAATGGTTTCTGCTATTTCTTCAAGCGGTTGCTGAATGGCAGAAATAGCTGGAGTGTGCAATTCAAACGCTTCATGGTCATCATAGCCGATCACACTTAATTCTTGATCCAATTTTTTATTCAATTGTTTTAACACTTTTAATCCACTAAGGGCTAAATAATTCGTGGCAAATAAAACCCCATCAATAGTTGTGTTTTTAAACAGTTGTTTTAGCTGTTTATTGGTATTTATTTCTTCTTGGTTAAAAGGTAAACTTAGAACTACATGTTGATCGAAGGGTATGGCGTAATCGGCTAATGCCTTTTTATACCCATCGAAACGTTCTTTAATTTGTTGTACATCAATATCAATGGTAACAAAGGCAATATTTTTTTTACCTTGTTTTATTAGGCTTTCTACCGCTTGGTAAGATGCCACATAGTGATTGGCGCCCACATAATTGGTGTTCAATTTGGGTAAATTCCGATCAAATAAAATCACTGGTTTGTGCTCATTCAACAAAATCTGGATGTCGTCTTCAATACCTTTAATTGGCGAAATAATATAGGCATCGACTTTTCTTGATTTAAACATATTGATCAGATCTTTCGCTTTTTCTACATTATTTTCAGTGCTCGAATAGATAATCTTATAGCCCTTTTTGTAGGCTTTATCTTCAATTAGGCGGGCAATTTTAGAAAAAAAAGAGTTGGATATGTCTTCTACTATCAGGCCGATAATATTAGAATTGCCCGTGCGAAGGCTACGGGCAATCTGATTTGGTTTATACCCACTATCGAGAATGATCTGCTGTACCTTCTTGATAACGGCTTCGCTGATCGATTTTTCTTTGGCTTTCCCATTGATAATGAAAGATACCGTCGTAATAGACACATTTGCCTTTAACGCGATATCTTTTATTGATAGGGTTTTCATCTGATCACTAATCTAAGGTGAACAATTTAGGCAAAAAAATTTCATTCCCAATCAATTTGGAGCATAATTGTATTTAAATAGCCCGAAACTGATCCCGATTTTATAAAACCAGCTTGATTGTTGGTAATAGATATTATAGAGATCTTGTCCATAATATCCTCCTTCGGCAAACAGGCCTGCCGAAGTAAATCCTGGGATCCGGTAATGTCCCGTAACATGAAAATTAATTCTATCGGCAAACGTTGCTTTTTTCAGATCATAAATAGAGCCAACCATCATGGGATTAGTAATTAGGCTTGCATATAATTCAACCCTTGTCCGTTCTACATGAAAATCCCTACCTCCAGTTTCAGGCCTGCCATTAATGAAGACTCTATATTTTGGCATGTAGGCCCAATTTGCAAGCAAGTTGATCCGCCTAGTGCCGTAAACATTATAAAGTTTAAGTCCTTCAGAAAGCCCAGTTGAAGTGGAAAAGCCAAGTTTGCCAGAGAAATTGTGAAATTCTTCCTTGCTTTTATGAAAACCAATTACATTAAATCCCAGCAAGAAATCATCCGCAAAATCGCCATTATAGGTATTTGCATAACCTCTCTTCCCCCAGGGCCTATCAACACTGTTGAATTCTTCGCCATCCTGCCCATCAGAGTGGTGATTAAATTTAAACGAGACTGCAAAGCGACTCTTTTTGCTTTTATCATATAGCTTCAAGGTACTTAGAAATAATTCTCCACCCGGTCTAAAAGAGGCCGTCCTAACGGGGTGTGAGCGATCACCTATCCGATAATCATTTTCCAAAATTCGAACTTCGAAATCGGGATTAAAATACAATGCAACCATTACCGAGTTTTCTGCACTGCCGAAATTCCAGTTTTCTGAAGAAATATCGATATATGGGCTTACCCTTGCATCCAATACAAAAGGGTATCGATCTGGTAATTCGGCGCTGGCCCATCGTTTATTTGAATAAAAAGATGCCTTTGATAAAAAAACACTTGATGAAATGTCTTCATTAAACCGGGCGTGTGTGTCTCGACGTTCCAGAAATACTGCTGTCGTACGTTTTGTTTTTGCCTCTATATTTGCTAGAGTGGGATCTTGCGATTTTACCTCAGTAAAAATCAAGCAAAATAAAAAAATTGAAGTGAGAGAGAATGATTTAAGCATAACGTTAATTTTTTTTATACTTAAATATAAAAATTACCTAATGAAAAATCAATAACAAGGTCATAATGAATAAAATATAAGAAAGATAAAATCTTGCGCTAGAATTAGCTTACAGCTAATAGATCAATTTGGGCATTCTTTCGGTGCTCCAAATTCCCACTGCTGATAAAAGATACCGCAGTATTAGACAAATTTGCCTTTAACGCAAATACCTTTTATCAATAGGGTTTATTTTAAAAATAACGTGCAGTTAAAAGCGGGCCTATTTTGTATATGGGAAATTTCTAGAAACTTTGCGCATCATGCGCTCTATCAAATCATCAGTAGAGGCAGTGATGTTATCATCCATAGTTTTGAAAAAGCGCCATAATAATTCGCCATCTGCAGCATTATTTAACGTTAGGGTTAAGCTTCCCGAACCTGTTTTACCTCCAAGACCTCCAAATAGCACCGCAGAAGCAATGGCACCCGCTTCAGATTTTGTCTGTTCTGTTTCAAAACGACCGCCGAGTACTGCATCAACTCCTAAAACTTTTGCAATTTCATCTTTTGTAAATTCGCCCAACTTATCAAGCATTCCTGCCTTTCTGAGCAACGTATTGGTTTTACTCACCTCCTGAAAAGTTACTGAATAGTCACTACCTTTTCGCAATAGGAAAGTATAAAGGCTGGATTGGATAGAGAATGACATGCCTTTTTCTTGTGCGGCATTTCCACTTTCGCTGTAGTTTTTTGGTGGTTTCTTGTAACTGATTTTGGTATCGAAAGGTAAAATAGCCACTACTTTATGCAGTGCAATTACACTTTTTAACTTCGGACTTTCAAAAACTTGCTTGGAACCTTCTAGCTGTGCCTTCGCACCAATGCTTAATACAATCATTAAGCATAATAATTTAAATTTTTTCATTTGTTAGCGTTTATTTAGGCTGCAATAATATCTAATCCATTACAACTTCACAAATGCTAAATGTTAAAAAGTCTTAAATTTTCAAATTTTCTAAAAAATCTACAAATCAAGAACCTGAGGCACTCGATGTTCTCTTGCTTTAGAAAAATTATAACAGTTAGCCCTCTTCAAGAATATGTTGGCTTCTAGAATTTCAGGCTAACTTTAAGGAGTGATTTGAGTTAAATAAGCGACGATCAGTTTCGCTGTCCGCTCTGAGGCACCAGCTGTTCCCATTTTTAGCGCCAATTCCTCATAACCCTCCATCATTTTATGCCTACCAGCGCCATCTACAACTGAGCTTAACTCGGAAGCAATATTTACACGGTTACAATCCTGTTGGATAAGTTCAGTGACCACTTTTCTATCCATTATTAAATTAACCAGTGAGATAAATTTGATTTTAACTAACAATCTTGCAATTCCCACCGATATTGCTCCCCCTCGATACAATACCACCTGAGGGATTTTAAACAAAGCTGTTTCTAAAGTTGCCGTTCCCGATGCCACTAATGCTGCATGGGCATAATGCAATAAATTATAGGTTTGTGAAAACACAAGTTTAACTTTTTTATCGCCAATATACTGTTGGTAATATGCTGCGGTAAACGTAGGAGCTGCGGCAACCACAAACTGATAGTCGGGAAATTGATCGATAATACTGAGCATATCTGGCAACAAACGTTCTATTTCCTGCTTTCTGCTCCCAGGCAAGAGCGCTATTATTTTTTGATGTGATAAAGTGTGATTGGAAATAAAATTTGGATCCGGAGAGAATTGATCAATTTCGTCTAATAATGGATTGCCTACATATGCCACATCCATCCCCCATGATTTGTAAAACTCTACTTCAAAGGGTAGGATGCAAAATAACTGGTCTACCACACGTTTTATTTTGAGTACTCTTTTTTGGTTCCATGCCCATACTTTTGGCGAAATATAGTAGCAAACTTTCAGTTGATGTTTTTTTGCAAACTCGGCAATTTTCAGATTAAATCCTGGGAAATCAATCAATACCAATACGTCTGGTCGATTTGCCAAAATATCCGCTTTGCAAACACTTAGGTTTTTAAGAACAGTTTTTAAGTTTAACACCACCTCGGTAAAGCCCATAAAGGCCATATCCGCATAATGCTTTACTAATACCCCACCCTCGGCCTGCATTTTGTCGCCACCAAAATACCTAAAATTCGCATTTTGGTCCTCAGTTTTAAGCGCCTTCATTAAATTAGCACCGTGCAGATCGCCAGAAGCTTCGCCAGCTATGAGGTAGTAATTCATTGTACTAGATTTGAGATGTGAGAGATGAGATGTAAGACATAGTTATATTATTGTCAGCTTTTGGCTTTTTGCTTTGAGCTTTAAGCTTTTACCTTAATACCTTATAATAAAAAAAAGCAAAGGCCCATAGAAACGTAACACTGATAATGCCCCTTGCGATATTATCCTTGTTTATTTTAAAAAAGTAGTTCATCAAAACTGCATTTATGGCGATACATGCTATCAGCAATAAATCCGCATTGCGTAATGCGATAACTTTTTGCATCAGCACCCATGCTCCTATTCCTGGGATGATCGGCGCAATAAACCCAATTGCAATGCCAATCCAAACACTATCTATTATTGACCTGATCTTTTCTATCATATTAACCTAGGTTATTTCCATCAGGGCCATTAGTTTGCCTGGTTTTGGCACTATTATCTAAAATTTCTGTAAAGCCCCAGGTATTTAAAATTGGGATGGCATGATGTGCGGTTAGATCAAATTGTACAGGAACAACAGAAACAAAACCATGATCTAACGCCCAAACATCTGTATCTTCTCCTTTATCATAGTTTTCGAAAACTCCAGTGAGCCAATAATAATGACGTTTATAGGGGTCGGTTCTTTCTTCAAAGTCTTCGGCCCATTTTGCATTTGCCTGTCTACAAATTTTAATTCCCTTTAGATCAGCACCCTTTGGAAAATTCACATTCAACAAGGTTGCTTCCGGTAAGCCGTTGGTTAAAACTTTCAAAGCAATAGTTTTAATAAATTTTTTACAATGGCTAAAATCTGCCTCCTGCGAAAAATCATCTAAGGAAAATCCAATGGAAGGAATTTTCTCGATGGCACCTTCAACCGCAGCAGACATGGTGCCAGAATAAATTACATTGATAGAATTATTTAATCCATGGTTAATACCCGAAACACATAGGTCTGGCTTTTTTCCCTTAAAGACTTTATTTACTGCCAGTTTCACACAATCTACGGGAGTACCTGAACATTTGTACATCTCTACGCCTGGGTATAGGTCAACCTTATCAAAACGTAGGGGTTTGCCAATGGTAATCGCATGTCCCATTCCCGATTGCGGACCATCTGGAGCTACTACCACTACATTTCCGATTTCTTGCATTACTTCAATCAGGCTTTTAATGCCAGGAGCCGTAATTCCATCATCATTAACCACTAAAATAGTTGGTTTCTTTGCAGTTTTATTCATAGCGTAAAAATACAAGATTAATTCCGATTAGCTAATTAGCAGATTAGCTAATTAGCTAATTATTTTTCGTCCATTTCTTAGGAAAGTGAAATCTAGCAACTATATTTGATTAGCTTATTGTTTAAACTGATCCTATTCATTTATTAGTGATACGGTCGACCACTTAATTTTATCAAACGAATGAAAAATAAACTACTTTTTTTAGTCTGTTTACTAATTACAGGCTCAAGCTTGATGGCTCAATCCACTTACCAATGGAAAACTGCCACAGCCAATGGGTACACTTACAAATATGTAAGCAATGACCCTTCTAAAACCCGTTTTTACACCTTGAAAAATGGATTAACAGTAATTTTATCGCCTAATAACAAAGAACCGAACATCGAGTTCCGTATGGCTGTTAGAGCAGGCAGTAATACTGATCCTAAAAATGCAACAGGATTGGCGCATTATTTAGAACATGTTTTATTTAAAGGAACCGATAAATACGGAACCAATAACTGGGAAAAAGAAAAACCATATTTGGATAAGATCGATGCGCTTTACGAAAAGTACAATAAGACAACCGATCCAGCTCAACGCAAGGAAATTTATAAAGAAATTGACAAAACCTCTGGAGAGGCTTCTAATTATTCTATTGCCAATGAATACGATAAATTGATGTCGGCTATTGGAAGCACCTCTTCAAATGCGCATACCTGGTACGAAGAAACGGTATATAACGAAGACTTCCCGTCAAACTCTGTTGATCGCTTCTTAGCCGTTCAAGGCGAAAGGTTTCGTAAACCTATTTTCCGTATTTTCCATACAGAATTAGAAGCTGTTTATGAAGAGAAAAATCGTGGCTTAGACAGTGATCCTAACAAATTAGATGAAGCGATGATGGAATTGTTGTTCCCCGTACACAACTACGGACAACAGACTACGATCGGCACAATAGAACATTTGAAAAACCCATCTTTAGTAGAAATTAGAAATTATTACAATAAATATTATGTTCCAAATAACATGGCGGCTATTTTCACTGGCGACTTTAATCCGGATGAAATGATTAAAAAGGTTGATAAAACCTTTGCCTACATGGTACCTAAACCTGTTACCCTATATAATCCTGCTCCTGAAAAACCGTTAACCAAAATCCAACAGGTTGAAGTTTTAGGCCCTGCAGCAGAAATGGTTGAGATTTATTACCGTGGTTATGCAGAAAACACACAGCAAAGCCTGATGTTAGACCTTATCCGTAGTATCTTAGTAAACGGTAAAGCAGGATTGATCGATATCAACCTTAACAAACAGCAAAAAACCTTAAGATCTAGCGCGGGTTATCAGCAAATGAAAGATTATGGAGTTTTCAATTTGTCGGCAACTCCTAGAGCTGGTCAAACCTTAGAAGAAGCTGCCCAATTACTTTTAGGCCAAATTGAGCTTTTAAAACAAGGGCAATTTGATGATGGCTTATTAAAAGCCATAGTTGCCAATCAAAAGCTAGGCTTCTTACAAGCATTTGATAGTAACGGTAATAGAGCTGAAAATTTATCTACCGAATTTATTTTAAATAGAGGAACCAAATGGGACAAAAGTTTGGGAGATATTGAAGATAAGGCTAAAATCACAAAGGCACAGGTTGTTGCCTTCGCCAACCAGTTTTTCCAAGACAATTATGTAATTGGCTATAAACGCAAAGGTGTAGACAAAAACACGGTAAAAGTAGAAAAACCGGCAATCACGCCGATAAATGCTAACGCGGGTTTAACTTCTCCATTTGTTAAAAATACCTTAGCAATGCCAGTTAAAGCCATTGCTCCTAAGTTTCTAGATTATAAAAAAGATATAGTTTTTGGTAAAGCGGGCTTAGCCGATGTATTAACTACCAAAAATTTGGACAATTCTATCTTTAGAATGAGCTATAGAATTAACATCGGCGCCAATAATTACAAGTTATTACCGTATGCATCAACTTATCTTACATTTTTGGGTACCGATAAATATACTGCCGAAGAGTTGAGCAAGGCATTTTACGATATCGCCTGTAGCTATAGTGTAAATGTTGGAGCTGAAGTTACTACAATTAGTATCAGTGGTTTACAAGAAAACTTCGACAAAGCGGTGAGCTTAGTTGAACATGTTTTAGCAAATGTTAAACCGAATGAAAAAGCATTGGCTGATTTGAAGGGAACAATCTTGAAAAGCCGTGAAAATAATAAATTGAATAAGGCACAGATCATGAATGCATTAACCTCTTACGCCCAATATGGCGCTGTTAATCCGTTTAACAACGTGTTAAGCAATGATGAGGTTAAAAACATCAAAGCAGAAGATCTGATTTCATTAATCCATAACCTTACCAATTACGAGCATGCAATCACGTATTATGGACCAAAAGATGTCGCCTCATTTACTGCAGATGTTAAAAAAGTACATTTGATGCCTAAAGAGTTCACCCCTGCGGCACCGGCCAAAGTTTATACTTACACTACACAGAATGCAAATCAGGTTTATTTTGCCAATTACGATATGGTACAATCTGAAATCCGTTGGTTAAGAAACACAGGTTTGTATAATAAAAATGATGCGGCGAATATTCAAGTTTTCAATAATTATTTTGGTGGCGGAATGGGCTCTATCGTGTTCCAAACCATTAGAGAATCGAAAGCACTGGCTTACTCTACGTTTGCTCAATATGTTTCGCCAGACAAGGCAGAAAAACAATACAGTATGATTGCCTATGTAGGTAGTCAGGCCGATAAAATGACCGATGCCATAAACGGAATGAACGAATTGTTAAACGTATTGCCACAGAGTGATAAATCCTTTGAAGGCGCAAAAGCGAATGTATTAAACAGCTTAGAAACTACCCGTGTAACTAAAGACGGTGTATTTTTCTATTATTTCGCAGACAAGAAGTTGGGTTACGACTATGATTCAAGAACAGATCTTTACAAAGAACTAAAACCAATAGACTTTGCAACAATTAAAGCTTTTCACGCAGATAAAGTGGCCAACAAACCATATACGTATGTAATTGTGGCCTCTGATAAGAGAGTGAAATTGGAAGATATGCAAAAATTTGGTGCCGTAACCACGCTAACCTTAGAACAATTGTTTGGATACTAGGCGCTGAGCGCAAAGCGTTTGGAGTTGGAACATAGCAACTTATTACTCCAAGCTCAAACTAAAAAAAAGCAGTTCTCTGAGGAGGACTGCTTTTTTGGTTAGGTCTACTACGATTTAAATAGTGTTCTCTCAAGTATGTCATGCTGAGGCTCTCGAAGCACGTCGGGAGTATACTGTCAAATACCTCGTATCTTTCGCTCAGTTACCTAGGCCTTCGAGAGCCTCAGGCTGACAATATCAGGTTCTATTTGGATTATAGGGTCGTGATCTTAGGCGCCTTAGGTGTCTAAGGTGGTTAAAAAATTTACCAAAACTCTATTATAACGACTTAATCCACTTTACCAGTTCGTCTCTACCTTTACCGGTTTTTTCCTGGATTCTGCCTAAGAGTTCATCATCTTTGCCTTCTTCGTGTGCTAAATCATCATCAGTTAAATCGCCATAGGCCTGTTTAACTTTACCTTTGATTTCATTCCATCTGCCTTGCCATTCTAACTTGTCCATTGTTGTAGTTTTTAGGTTTTACAATTGATTGATTACCTAAAGAACACTTAGGAAAGGAGAATGTTTATATTAATAACTCTTTGAATTAGCGAATTATCACATTAGCTAATGACTTGAACCGACGAATCCATGCATCTAGCCACAATTAGCTAATTATCCCATCATCACATTAGCTTATCATCACATTGGCTAATTATCGAATTAATCGAGCATTATCTATAATTTCTTGTACAATAGTTGGATCAAGCAAGGTACTCACATCTCCGAGGCTTGAGGTATCACCTTCGGCAACTTTTCGTAAAATACGTCGCATTATTTTTCCCGACCTTGTTTTGGGCAGTCCTGAAACAAAGAGAATTTTATCTGGTTTTGCGATAGCGCCAATTACACGCGTTACCGTTTGGAGGATGTCTTTTCTGGTCAAATCTTCATCTTTACTTAACCCCGGATAAATTACAAAAGCAAAAATACCTTGGCCCTTTACATCATGGGGATAGCCTACAACTGCGCTTTCTATCACACCGGCATGCATATTTATTGCATTTTCTACTTCGGCTGTGCCAATTCTGTGCCCAGAAACATTAATAACATCATCAACCCTTCCGGTAATCCGATAATAACCATCTTCATCACGTAAACACCCATCACCCGTAAAATATAAATTTTCGTATGTCGAAAAATACGTAAGCTTACAACGTTCATGATCGCCATAGGTAGTTCGCAACATACCTGGCCATGGAAATTTGATACATAAATTCCCGTTTACACCGTTTCCTTCAATCTCTTTACCGTTTTCATCAACCAAAATTGGCTGAATACCGGGTAGGGGCAACGTAGCAAAACTAGGCTTGGTTGGGGTAACGTAGGCAATTGGAGAAATCATAATCCCTCCCGTTTCGGTCTGCCACCAAGTATCAACTATCGGGGCGTTCTTATGCCCAACTTCTTCGTTGTACCAGTGCCAGGCTTCTTCATTAATCGGCTCACCTACAGAACCTAATACCCGAAGACTACTTAGGTCGATGCCTTTTAGTGGTTCGGTACCAAAGCCCATCAATGAGCGAATAGCGGTTGGGGCAGTGTATAAAATATTTACTTTATGCTTCTCTACAATTTCCCAAAAACGGGATGCATTAGGATAAGTTGGGATCCCCTCAAACATTAATGTAGTTGCACCTTGAGAAAGGGGGCCATAAACAATATAAGAATGTCCGGTAATCCAGCCAATATCAGCCGTACAGAAAAACACTTCGCCTGGTTGATAATTGAAGACATTAGAGAAAGTATAGCCTGCATATACCATATACCCACCACAGGTATGCACCACACCCTTTGGTTTACCGGTTGATCCAGAGGTATACAAAATAAATAGGAGATCCTCCGCATCCATTTCTTCGGCTATGCAGTTAGCATCAACCAGTTTCACTTCATCTTCCCACCAACAATCCCGCCCTTTTAACATGGATACTGGAGTTCGGGTATGGGTAAGAACAATTACTCTTTCGATGGTTGGGCAGCCTATTAAGGCGTCGTCTATTACCTCTTTTAATTGGATCTGTTTATTGCCTCGGAAAGCGCCATCAGCGGTGATCACCAGTTTGCAGGCGGCATCATTAATGCGATCTGCTATAGACTTGGCCGAAAAACCACCAAACACAACCGAATGTACTGCACCAATTCGAGCACAGGCCAGAACAGCTATTGCCAACTCCGGGACCATCGGCATGTAGATACAAATCCGATCGCCCTTTTTAACGCCATTCTTTTTCAACACATTAGCAAACCGGCAAACGCGATCATGCAATACTCTATAGCTTAACGTTATGCTATCCTTTTCAGGGTCATTTGGTTCCCAAATAATGGCTGGCTTATCACCATCGGTTATAATATGACGATCCAAACAATTGTCAGTGATATTTAATTTCGCTCCTTCAAACCACTTGATATTAGGTTCGCTAAAGTTCCAAGAAAGTACATTATCCCATTTTTTTTTCCAGAGAAAATTATCCGCAATCTCCGCCCAAAATTTTTCTGGCTCATTTACGCTTTTCTGATAGGTTTCCTGGTATTCTTTAAAGGAAGTGATCTGCATTTTAATCTGGTTGTGAGTTGATGACCCAAATATAGTGTTATACCAAAGTTTAAAAAAAATAATACTTAAATAAATCAAACGTTATATTTGGGTTGCACAAATTGATACTCCCTATGAAGAAATCCCTATGCCTGATGGCTTTTTTAGCTTTGATCAGTTTACAATCGTCGGCTAAAATCGGTTTTATAGACAAATCCTCCTTAGATACCCTAAAAAAAGGTAAAAACTATTTGCTCTTCAGCAAATCTGAAAATATAGGTAACGTAACCTTTAGTAAAGACAAGAAATCGAATGAAAATATAGTTTATATTCGTTTTGGTTATCCCACTCCCATCCCTTCTTCCAACTCTGTTAACGGCACCGTAATTACCAGTAAAAGGTATAATGAAGATGGTTCTGTGCCGATTTTTGATAAGATCGATATCATTAAGGGCAACTACACCGAAATAAAAAATAGCAAGGAAACAAAATATCGTAATCTATTCACTTTTACAGGGGTAGAATTTCCATTGAGATTAAAGCTATTTAGCGGAGCTGAAAGTATGGATGTAGAACTTACAGAAGCTGGCGAATGGAATATTGGAATTGAATTAAAAAATAATTAGCATTGCCCTTGACGATTACAAAAATAATGCTGATATTTGCACACTCTTAAAAAAATTAAGTAGCGAATAATCCATATAATAAATAAAGTCATGTCAAGAGTTTGTGATTTAACCGGAAAAAAAGCGATGTCAGGATTTAATGTTTCTCACTCAAACGTTAAAACTAAACGCAAATTTTACCCAAACCTACAACTTCAGAAATTTTATATCCCTGAAGAAGATAGCTGGATAACACTAAAAGTGTCTACATCAGCTATTAAAACCATCAATAAAATTGGTATTTCGGCAGCGATTAATCGCTTCGTGAAAAAAGGACATTTGTAATAACAATTGCTGACATCCATCAGCTACAATAATAAATAAAATGGCAAAAAAAGGTAACAGAGTACAGGTTATTCTAGAATGTACTGAGCATAAAACTAGTGGCATGCCAGGTATGTCTAGATATATTTCTACAAAAAACCGTAAAAATACTACTGAGCGTTTAGAATTGAAAAAATTTAACCCAGTATTGAGAAAAGTAACTGTACATAAAGAAATAAAATAATTAGCTATCCCGATAGCTATCGGGAGGCTAATTAGCTAATTAATTTAAAAAAGACATGGCAAAGAAAGTAGTTGCAACCCTAAAAACGGGTACAGGAAAAGAATATTCGAAAGTTATTACAATGACGAAATCACCAAAAAGTGGTGCATATTCATTCAAAGAAATCATTGTGCATAACGATCACGTTAAAGATGCGATTGCTGGTATCAGCAAGTAATCTTAGTAACGAATAGCATTAAAGCCGTTCCGTATTAAACGGAAGGGCTTTTTTATTTTAATATCATTCTATGGGTCTATTCGATTTTTTTAAGAAAAAAGAAACTGCTCCTGAAGCACAACAGGCTTTAGAAAAAGGGCTAGAAAAAACTAAAGAGGGTTTTTTAAGTAAAATAACTAAAGCTGTTGCAGGTAAATCATCAGTAGATGATGATGTATTGGACAATCTAGAAGAAGTATTGGTTACTTCCGATGTTGGCGTAACTACTACGTTAAAAATCATAGATAGAATCCAAGCCCGTGTTGCAAAAGACAAATACCTTTCTACAACAGAATTAAACCACCTTCTTCGGGATGAAATCCAGCTGTTATTGGCCGAAAACAACAGTAATGATTTCAGAAATTTCGAATATGGCGATCATAAACCGTATGTGATAATGGTTGTTGGTGTAAACGGCGTGGGCAAAACAACCACTATTGGAAAACTTGCCCATAAACTTAAGAATGAAAACCTTAAGGTAGTATTAGGTGCCGCAGATACGTTTAGAGCTGCTGCTGTAGAACAGATTAAACTATGGGGAGAAAGAGTAGGCGTTAGAGTAGTGGCGCAGGCAATGGGATCAGATCCAGCTTCAGTAGCTTTTGACACCCTGCAATCAGCGGTTGCGAACAATGAAGACGTAGTAATTATAGATACTGCCGGACGATTGCACAACAAAGTGGGATTGATGAATGAACTCGGTAAAATAAAAAATGTGATGCAAAAAGTTATTCCCAATGCCCCACACGAAATTTTATTGGTTTTAGATGGCTCTACAGGGCAGAACGCTTTTGAACAATGCAAGCAGTTTACCGAAGCAACCGATGTTAACGCATTGGCCATTACCAAATTAGATGGTACTGCAAAAGGTGGTGTAGTAATTGGAATTTCAGATCAATTTAAAATTCCGGTAAAATATATCGGAGTAGGCGAAAAAATGGATGACCTCCAGTTGTTTGATAAGAAAGCCTTCGTAAATAGTTTATTCAATTAGAGATGTGGTAATTAGCTAATTGGCTAATTCACAAATTATCACATTAATTACCACAACATGGACACTAAAAATTTTAAAAAAGACCTTATCATAGCTAAACCTAAAATTAACGTAATTACCTTAGGTTGTTCCAAAAACACCTATGATTCGGAAGTGTTGATGGGGCAATTACGTGGAAATAATTTGGCAGTTGAACATGAGGCAAGTTCCATGGGCAAAAACGATATCGTTGTAATTAATACCTGTGGATTTATAGATAACGCCAAACAGGAATCAATTGATACGATTTTACAATACAGTCAGCTTAAAGACGAGGGTAAAATTAGTAAGGTTATCGTAACCGGATGCCTTTCTGAACGCTACAAGCCCGAATTAGAATCTGAAATCACAAACGTTGATGCCTATTTTGGTACCAATGATCTCCAAAACATACTTCATAGTCTTGGTGCAAATTACAAACATGAGCTTATCGGCGAACGATTATTAACCACACCTTCGCACTTTGCCTATTTTAAAATAGCTGAAGGATGTAACCGCCCATGTTCATTTTGCGCCATCCCGCTGATGCGTGGCAAGCATGTGTCGAGAGACATGAACGAACTGGTTAACGAAGCTAAAATTTTAGCAGCCAATGGCACAAAGGAACTTATCTTAATTGCTCAAGACCTTACCTATTACGGGCTTGATATTTATGGCAAAAGAAATTTAGACGAATTATTGCGTCGTTTATCCGATGTTAATGGCATTGAATGGATCAGACTGCAGTACGCTTATCCTTCTGGTTTTCCCATGGAAATTTTGGATGCGATGAATGAGCGTGAAAACATCTGCAAGTACTTAGATATGCCCTTACAGCACATCACCGATCAGATGCTTAAATCTATGCGCCGTGGCATAACTAAACAAAAAACGATAGATATTGTAAGTGAAATCCGTGCCAAAGTACCTAACATCGCTATGCGTACCACATTAATTTGCGGCTATCCGGGAGAAACAGAGCAAGATTTTGAAGAAATGTACAATTGGGTTGAAGAAACACGCTTTGATCGCTTAGGTTGTTTTACTTATTCTCACGAGGAAAAAACCCATGCCCATCAGTTAATTGATGATGTACCCGAAGAAACCAAACAAGCCCGTGTGGATGCCATAATGGAGTTACAACAAGGGATTTCATTTGATATCAATCAAGAAAAAATAGGCAAAACGTTCAAGGTATTGATCGACAGGAAAGAAGGAGATTTTTTTATCGGAAGAACAGAATTCGACTCACCCGAAGTAGATAATGAAGTTTTGATTGATGCCTATTCTGGCTATGCTGCCAATGGAAGTTTCGTAAACGTTAAAATAGATCGAGCAGAAGATTTTGATCTATATGGCCAAATTGTCCATAACTTGTAAATCTTTAAAATATTAACAAATTATTTGCGAAAGGCATGAGCGCTTTGACAAACTTATTGTGCAAATTGCCTAAAGTTTGTCAAAGCTTATATAACACATGAAGGCAAAATATATCTCTTATCAGGATACGCATTCTTTTTCTAAACTGGTTTTAGATTATGTAGACGATGATCCTTTTCTAAAGTCTTTCTATAGCTTTCGCCCTGATTTGGAGGGATTAAAAAAAGCGGTCGAGAATAGAGAGTTTAAGGGGAATAGAGCCGAATTGGTGGAAGTTTTAACCCAGCAATACCAAAACGTAAAAACTAACAAATCTGTAAATCACAATATTAATTTACTGGCGGAAGCGAATACCTTTACCATCACTACGGGTCATCAGCTTAATTTATTTACCGGTCCGTTATATTTTATCTATAAAATTGTAACTGCAATTACACTCGCGCTCGAGCTAAAAATTGCCTATCCCGAAAAGAATTTTGTACCTATTTATTGGATGGCCACTGAAGACCATGATTTTGAAGAAATTAATCATGTAAGTGTTGACGAAAAAGACATTAGTTGGATCCAGCAAACAAATGGAGCAACAGGAAGGCTGAGCACTAAAACCGTTGAGGCAGCAGTTATGGCCTACAAAGGTTATTTGGGCATCAGCAAGAACGGAAAAAAGCTGGCCAAACTTGTAGAGACTGCATATTTAGAAAACGATAATCTTGCCGATGCTACCCGTGTTTTGGTAAACAGCCTATTTGAAAGGTATGGCCTTGTAATTATTAATGCTGATGATGTTAAGCTGAAAAAGCAATTTAGCGGAATTATTGAAGAAGATATTATTGAACAACATAGCTCCAGACTAACGGAGAAAACAAGCGAAGAATTAACTAAGAGAGGTTATAAAACGCAGGTAAATGGCAGGGAAATTAACTTTTTTTATTTAAAAGAGAATCTCCGTGAAAGAATTATAGAAAAAGATAATCATTACAACGTAAACCATACAGAGATAAGCTTTACAAAAGAAGAACTGAAACAGGAGATCAAAAATCACCCCGAGCGGTTCAGTCCGAATGTAATTATGCGCCCCTTATACCAAGAAGTTATTTTACCTAATATTGCATACATAGGAGGTGGTGCAGAAGTTTCTTATTGGATGCAGTTAAAAGCAAACTTTGATCATTATAAGATAGACTTCCCGGTATTATTATTAAGAAATTCTGCCTTAGTTATAGATAAACGCAGTGCTGAAAATCTAGCTAAATTAGGTTTCAGGCTAGAAGATGCATTTTTACCAACCTCAATCTTACAAGATACTTGGGTAAGAGCAAATAGCAAATTGTCATTGACTTTAACAGAAGAGAAAGACACTTTAATTGCATTCTTTGAAAAAATTGAAAATAAAGCCGAAATAGTCGACAAGACACTAGGTCTATCTGCTGAGTCGGCCAAAGTAAAAACCATTCGATTATTGGGTAACCTAGAAAAAAAATTACTGCGAGCAGAAAAAAGGAAGCATGAAATCTCTTTAAAACAAATTGAAAACGTAAAAAACAGACTTTTTCCCACTGGTGTGCTGCAAGAAAGAGTACTCAACATTGCTCCTATGTATGTAAACTATGGAGAAGATTTTTTATCTACCCTGATTGAAAATTTCCAGCCCTTAGGAGGAGATTTTACGTTAATTTTGCCTTAAGGGAGTCGGAAAGTCCGGAGTCCGAGAGTCCGAAGGTAGACCCCATCTCCATATGCATTACTCAATACTGTTAAAATGAATTTCATCACCTTACCCGAACACATACTTAGAACTTTTACACACACTGTTTTTAAAAAAATGGGCTGTTCTGACGATCATTCGGCCTTGGCAGCTGATGTTTTGATCCGATCAGATCTTCGAGGCATCGATTCTCATGGGGTGGCAAGGTTAAGTGGATATGTGCGGCTGTGGGAAAAGAAAAGAATCAATCCAAATCCAACCATTAAAATTGTACACGAAACTCCTACCACGGCAACGGTAGATGGCGACGGAGGATTAGGGTTGGTTGTTGCTCCTTTTGCAATGCGGATAGCTATCGAAAAGGCAGAAAAATATGGGAGTGGATGGGTAGCAGTTAAAAACTCGAATCACTTCGGCATCGCTGGATACCATGCGCTTATGGCCGTAGAAAAAGATATGATCGGCATAAGCATGACCAATGCAAGTCCATTGGTTGCCCCCACCTACGCCAACGAGCGTTTATTGGGCACTAACCCTATGTGCTACGCTTTTCCGGCGGGACAATTCCCACCTGTTGTGGTTGATATGGCTACGGCGGCGGCGGCGAATGGAAAACTGGAGATTGCCCAACGGGCAAACAAAAGCATTCCTGATGGTTGGGTGCAAGATAAAGGAGGCAAGATTTCTACAGATCCAAACGAACTTAAAAATGGGGGCTCATTGTTGCCGTTGGGCAGCGACAAGGACCATGGAAGCCATAAAGGATACGGATTAAGCGCCACTGTTGATATCTTATCAGCTGTGCTATCTGGGGCTAATTATGGTCCATGGGTTCCACCGTTTGTATCCTTTCTCGAACCACCTACCGATCCCGTTGGCGAAGGGATTGGTCATTTTTTAGGCGCCATGCGGGTGGATGGTTTCAGGCCTGTTAGCGACTTTAAAGCCCATCTCGACAATTGGATTACTCGATTTAAGAATGCCAAAACCATAGATCCTGCTCAACATGTTATTATCCCTGGAGAACCCGAGCATGCTTTTGAACAGGAACGAAAGAACACTGGTATCCCTATTATCGATGTGGTTGTTAATGATCTGAATGAATTAGCGGTTAAATTGGGTATTCCTAAAATTAGCTAATTGGTTGATTAATTAATCCCCTTAAAAATCCTGTTCCAGCGAATTTTGCTAAACCAAGAACCTTCACTGTCAAAGCTCATCCAAATAAATAAGGCTTTCCCTACGATGTGATCTTCTGGCACAAAGCCCCAGTAGCGCGAATCAGCAGAACCATGACGATTATCACCCATCATCCAATAATAGTCCATTTTGAAGGTATAAGAAGTAGCTAATTTATCATTGATATACCAATCCTTTCCCTTCTGTTCAACTTTATTTCCCTCGTAGGTCCTAATTGCCCTGTAATACAAAGGCATAGTTAAACTGTCTAGTTGTACCATCCATCCCTTAGCTGGGATTTTTATCGGACCAAAATTATCCAAATTCCATTTCCTGTGCGGATCATGTGGAAATAACCCACCTGGAAGCTCATCCGTTGGGGCTGCAACCATCATTGTTGCGCTCTTTACATAATCCTTCTTTTTAATTTCATCTATCATTTCTGACGTAGCTGTTGCAGCATAAGTGTCTGGGGATACCTGTTGAATTTCGGTTAGCCCCAAGTCTTTCAGTACTTCGAAGTTGATATCATTCGTTGTAAATACGATGCTATAAGGCATTAAACCTGTATTTTTTATCGGTTCGTCCTTACCATTTATATTGGCAACCCCATTTTTCATGCTTACTACGTCGCCAGCAATACCTATGCATCGTTTGATGTAATTTTCTCGTTTATCTACCGGCCTGCTTATAATGGTATATTTTTGATTCACATCCCTCCATCCATTTACCCTAATTAGATCATAATAACTCGGATTTTGGTATTCTAGAGCAACCGTATCCCCTTCTGGGAAATTAAATACTACTACATCATTACGTTTTATCGCTTGCAATCCAGGTAATCTTCTGTATTTCCACTGCACACCATCCCAATAAGCTTTAGTGGTTTGAGTAAAAGGAAGTGTGTGGTGCGAGAAAGGAAAGGCAATAGGTGTCATAGGTACACGAGCCCCATAATTAACTTTGCTTACAAACAAAAAGTCGCCAATTAATAACGATTTTTCCATTGATCCTGAGGGAATGGTATAAGCTTCAATAAAAAATACCCGGATAATAGTAGCTGCTACAACTGCGAAGATAATAGCATCAGTCCATTCTCTCGTTTTACTTTTTTTCTTTTTTGGTTCGGCATTCTTATTTTTCTGCCAGAATTTGTAGTTCATATATTTTGTTTGCTAAGCGCTTAGCGCCAAGCGCCCTGCGTTATTATTATTTAAAGTTAAAAACATCCGCAATATTATAAAATCCTTGCTTATTTTCTAGCCATTCGGCGGCAATTACAGCACCTAAAGCAAAGCCGGCCCTATTATGTGCCGTATGTTTAATTTCTATTTCATCTACCTCACTACTATAAAGCACGGTATGTGTACCTGGTACATTTTCTAGGCGATGTGATTCGATAAGCAATTGTTCATTTTTAATCACATCAGGTATAGGAGTACCTACCACTTCATTTAACCATTCTGATTTCCGATCTAATTCATCGATTATACCTTCGGCTATGGTCATTGCCGTACCACTTGGTGCATCTAGCTTCTGTGTATGATGAATTTCCTCAACCTGAACCTCATAAGCGGGATAATTATTCATCAGCCTTGCAAGTACTTTATTTAAATGAAAGAAAAGGTTAACCCCAACACTAAAATTAGAGCCATAAAGCAAGGTATTGTTACTATCTAGACAATCATTTTTGATTTCCTGCAATTTTCCGTACCATCCTGTTGTGCCTACTACCACGGGAACGCCTGCATCAAAACATTTGTAAATATTATCCACTGCGGCATCTGGTGCGCTGAAATCTATCGCAACATCTGCCTTTTGAAGGTTAGAGGTGGTAAAATCTTCCAAATTATCGATATTAATCTTCAGCACCACATCATGACCTCTTTCTTGTGCAAAACGTTCAATGATCTGACCCATTTTGCCGTATCCCAATAATGCTATCTTCATAATTTAATAGTGAGTTTTAAGGATGGTGCGGCGTTAAAACCGTAAAGGGTTTTAGAATTAATTAACGATGGGGCCACTTTAAACGATAACGTTTCGGTAACATTAAAATACTTTAAACGGGCGGTAACATAAGCATCTAAAGCATTTAAACCATATAGGCCTACCAAACTAATCAATACAATCTGACTATTTCTTTTATAGATATTCTTTGCCACATTGAGTGCATCTGTATTATCATAAAGATAAAACCTTCCAGTGGGATTAGGTTTCTTAAATTCTTGTCGATACTGTAGTTCTGCCAACACTTCCTTATACAGCCCTCTATTATCGCCATATGACATTACCAAGAATGTTCCTCCCACATATAAACCTGTGATTTTGGCAATGATATAAATCTTTTGAGCCACTTTTTTCCCGTTTACTGCACCGCTTTTTACATCATTAACTACCAGCCCGTAATTGTAGATTTGCCCCAATCCCGGAAATATCAATGAGCGGTGAAAGGCTTTTCTCCCAGCTATTTTACCTTGATTAATGTAGACCGGGGCGGCAAGCGTATCGTCCACACTTTTTTTAACGCTGTCTATTGGTTTTCGAACAGGGGTTTGGGCTCTTGCCGAAGCAAAAGAGATTCCGATTACGATCAAAATCAAAAGTGCGCGCATTACCAATCCAAAAGTTCTAAAATGCGGTTAAGATCATCATTAGACACAAAAGGGATTTCAATTGCACCTTTTCCATTATCGTTCACCTTTAATTTTACTTTGGTCGCAAATTTACTGGCAAGATCTTTTTGAAGTTTCTGATATTCGAATGAAACGCCTACTACATTATTCTTTGGTTTGATCTGCACATGGTGGATGCTCCGAACCAATTCTTCAACTTTGCGAACGGATAGTCCTTTATCTAGAATTTCTTGGTGGATATACAGTTGCTTATCACTCTCCTCTACACTTATTAATGCTCGGGCATGCCCCATAGAAATTTTATTATCGCGGATAGAAGCTTGTATAACTGCGGGCAATTTCAACAAACGGAGGTAATTGCTTACGGTTGTCCGATTTTTACCCACGCGTTCGCCCAATTGTTCGGGTTTTAGGCTACATTCATCGATCATCATCTGAAAACTTAAAGCTACCTCTAGGGCGTTTAAATTTTCTCGTTGGATGTTTTCGATCAAGGCCATTTCCAGCATCTGCTGATCATCTGCACTACGGATATAAGCAGGAATTTGGGTTAATCCAGCTAATTTAGCTGCCCTTAACCTACGCTCACCAGAGATTAGCTGATATATTGATCCGTTTTTCCGTACGGTGATCGGCTGGATTAGTCCTTGAATTTTTATTGATTCTGCAAGTTCATTTAGCGCAACCTGATCAAATTCTGTCCGTGGTTGGTAAGGATTGGTTTCGATATCACTGATATTTACTTCACTAATGCTTCCAATCTGGGTGGTTTGTTCAAAGGAATCGCGTTCACTCTTTTTTGAGGGATGAACCGAATCAGTATCATCTAAAAGCGCACTTAATCCTTTTCCTAAACCTGTTTTTCGCTGAAAAGATGTCATCTATATCTCGTTATAGGGTTGCCTTATTAATAGATTCTTCTTCGGCTACCAAACCATTTTTGCGAACAATTTCACGGGCCAAGTTTAAATAGTTAATTGCGCCCTTGCAATTGGCATCGTGCATAATAACAGAAACCCCATAACTCGGTGCCTCGCTCAAACGTGTATTACGCTGAATGATGGTATCAAAAACCAAATCCTGAAAATGTGTTTTCACTTCTTCCACAACCTGATTAGATAAACGTAATCTTACGTCGTACATTGTGAGCAGGATACCTTCAATTTGCAATTCAGGGTTTAACCTGTTTTGAACAATCTTAATGGTATTCAATAATTTGCCCAATCCTTCTAATGCAAAATACTCGCATTGCACAGGAATGATTACAGAATCGGCAGCAGTTAGGGAATTGATCGTAATTAAGCCCAAAGAAGGTGAACAATCAATGATGATAAAATCATACTGGTCTCGCACTTTTTCCAGAACGGCTTTCATTTTATATTCGCGGCTGGTTAAGTTTATCATCTCAATCTCCGCACCTACAAGATCAATGTGCGCAGGTAATAGATCTAGATTTGGAGTTTCCGTTTTTACGATCGCATCTAGCGGATCAACATCATTAATAATGCATTCGTATATGCTATTTTTAATATTTCGAGGATCAAAACCTATCCCAGAAGTAGAATTTGCTTGAGGATCCGCATCAACCAATAATGTTTTATATTCTAAAACCGCCAAACTGGCCGCTAAATTTATAGACGAAGTAGTTTTACCTACACCGCCCTTTTGGTTTGCTAAAGCAATAATTTTACTCATCTATCTTTTTAAAAATCGCCATCTGAATAACGGCTTTATTTTACAATAATTAGCTGAAAAAAATGCTATTTTTGTAGTTAAATAGGCAATTTTAACAATTAGCTAAGATACAAACTAAATCATAATTATAGTATTAAAGCCATAAGTGTTTTGAACATCTTATCAACAATTTTAGCATGATAACCCTCATCTCAGGTACCAATAGACCCTCCAGCAATACCCTCAAAGTAGCGAAATACTATCAGAAACAATTAACCAAAAAGGGTGTAGAAACTACCTTGCTCAACCTACAGGATTTGCCAGCAACTTTGATTGCTACAGATTTATATGGCAAAAGAAGTGAGGCTTTTGAAGAAATCCAACAATTAATTACCAAAACGAGTAAATTTTTATTCGTTATTCCCGAATATAACGGTAGTTTTCCGGGGGTGCTTAAAACTTTTATAGATGCCTGTTCATTTCCCGAAAGCTTTTACGATAAAAAAGCTTGCTTGCTCGGAATTTCATCAGGAAAATATGGAAATATTAGAGGAATTGAGCATTTTAACGGAGTGTGCGCCTATCTTCATCTAAATGTTATGCCTTTAAGATTGCATATCTCCGATATCAAAACAGAGTTAAATGAAAGTGATGAGCTTTTTAAAGAAGATACGTTAAAGTTTGTTGAGCAACAAATGGATAAGTTTATTAAGTATTGAGACGTGAGATATGGGATAGGGAGTAGATAACACTATGTAAATAACGCTTCGCGGATGATTTCACACCTGCATGCCGGCAGGCAGGGATTAAAAATGATTTCAAAGATTTCTGAAACTTGACCGGCTAAATTTTAACGGACTCTCGGACTTCCATCTTCCATCTTCCCTGCCTGTCCGGCAGGCAGGCATTTCACCTCTTACATCCCAAACCTAATCCACTTATCCCCTTCGTATCCAAACACAAAATACCCTGGATGCAACATTTCTGCGAAATCCTCTATCAACATTACCGCATTGGAAGCAGTTCGTGTTTTTTGAACATCGTCATTTAGTAAAATAATCCTGCCATTTTTTACCGCTGGCCAAGTCGGATCCAACAAAGCAGGTACTTCACGCATCAAATCGTTTAACGTTTTACCGGGTTGATAATAGATCAAATAAACTGCACCTATAATATCGGTTTCCAAAATCCCTCCAGCGGCATAAATTTCATCAGCCAATGCTACATGCGGAAAATTGAATGTATCAAGGCAAGCAACAGGCACTTTATCCATGAATTTGATTTTGTGGGAAACAATTTCTACACGTTCGTGCAATTCCTCCCGTAAAACCTCATCATTTTCACTATTTATCAGCTCATTTAAAAAAGACATCTGAATTTATTATTAATTTGTACAAAAATACTATTCCTAAACTGATGCGTAGAATTATAAGTAACATATTTTGGACTTTTATCGTCCTCACATTCATTTCTTGCCAGTCGAAAGACAAAACCGACCATAAAAAAGTATTTAATATAAATCTTGATCAAAATGTAACCTCCTTAGATCCCGCCTTCGCACGCAATCAGAATGCAATTTGGATGATCAATCAAATTTTTAATGGATTGGTGCAAGTGGATAAAGACCTGAATACCATTCCTTGTATCGCAAAAACATGGCAAATGAGCAATGATGGACTAACCTATACGTTTAACCTTCGTAATGATGTCTATTTTCAGGACCACCCTTTATTTAAAAATGGCAAAGGCCGAAAAGTGGTTGCAGCTGATTTTGCCTATAGTTTTTATCGTTTAATAGATCCAAAAGTGGCGTCATCTGGAGGTTGGATCTTTAGTGATAAAGTAAAAGACGCAAGTGGATTTAAAGCCTTAAATGATTCTACCTTCCAAATTAGCTTGCTCAAACCTTTCCCGGCATTTATGAATCTCTTAACTGCACAATATTGCTCCGTAGTACCAAAAGAAGTGGTAGAACATTATGGGAAGGATTTTAGGAACCACCCGGTTGGTACCGGACCGTTTAAATTCAAATATTGGAAGGAAGACGAAATTCTTGTATTGCTAAAAAATGAACACTATTGGGAAAAAGATGGTAATGTACCCCTACCCTATCTGGATGCTGTAAAAGTTACTTTCATTAGTGATAAGCAAAGTGCCTTTATGAATTTCATTAAAAAGGAACTCGATTTTTTTAACAGCGTAGATGGCAGCTATCGCGATGATATCCTTACCAAAAGCGGCAAAATGACAAGCAAATACAAGGGTAAATTTCAATTGATCAAAGGCCCGTATTTATGTACAGAATACGTAGGCATTTTGGTAGACACAAGTAGAACCATTGTAAAAAATTCGCCTTTAAGATTTAAAAAAGTAAGGCAAGCTATCAATTATTCCATAGATAAACCAAAGCTAATCAAATACCTTAGAAACAGTGTTGGTACGCCAGCTACATCGGGTTTTATCCCGAAAGGAATGCCAGGATTTGATAGCACCAAAGTAAAGGGATATAGCTATAACCTTCCGCTCGCGATGAAATTACTTGCCGAGGCTGGTTACCCCAATGGAAAAGGCATGCCCGAGCTTACATTAAGTACTTCTACTACCTATCGTGATATTATCGAATTTATTCAGGGCGAATTAAATGCCATTGGTATTAAGGCAAAAGTTGATGTTAGTCCGAGTGCCAGCCTAAGAGATATGATGTCTAAAAATGAAGTAAACTTTTTTCGGGGTTCGTGGATTGCGGATTATCCGGATGGAGAGAATTATCTATCTGTTTTTTATTCAAAAAATCGGGTACCCTTCGGACCAAATTATACGGGTTATTTTAACGATGAGTTTGATCGCCTTTTTGAGCAAAGCTATTTTGAAAGTGACGCTAAAAAACGATATGAAATGTATCATAAAATGGATAACATGATCATGGAACATTCTTCGGTAGTTCCTATTTTGTATGATCAGTCTGTGGTTATGCTACAGAATAATATTAGTGGGTATCCCATTAATCCACTGAGTTTGATGATTTTGAAGAGAGTGAAGAAGAGGTAAAAACAGATTGTTAAATTGGTAATGGAAGTTATAAAAACAATTAAAAATAACGACTTCACAATGTTCTTTCCTAGCCCTAGCTAGATTACATTTTTGGATTGCTATGACCTGGCCGAAGCAAAAAAGATCGCAGTGTTACCAGTTTTAAATAAAAAGCCCCTGCTCAAAAACTGGCAGAGGCTTTAATTAAAGCGGCATTATTTTTTATTGTTGTACACCACCCATTTGACCACCTTGTTGGTTTTGGTCTTGTTTAATATCGTCATTTTTAATCTTCTTTTTCTCCGTAAATTTCAACTTCCCAAATTTATAGCTAAAGTTTAACCCAAATGAACGTAGAGGATAGTAGATATTTTGGGTTTGATAGTTATTTTCCCCTTGTGTTACTGTTTCGATATGTAAATCGCGTTTTAATGGATTTAGAACATTTAAACCAATTGTTCCTTTTTTATTAAGGATGTCTTTTTTTACTGCACCACCATAAAAGAACATAGGTTCGGTTTTACTTTGAAAGGTATAACGAGGTGAATTAACTACACCAAAAAACTCTAAGTTCCAGCCACCTTTAAATGAATTTGCAGAACGCATAAAGAAGTTATAGTTTAAAAACGTTCCTTCGTTCATTCCCTGAATATCTGGTCTACTTTTAACTTCATATGTGTTTAACGCAATATTACTCATCAATGTCCATTTTGGAAGAGGATTGTAAGAGGTAAATAAGTTAAAGCCAAAGCTCTCGGTTGTACCTACGTTTTCGAAAGTTGATAGAATTCGACCGCCTACATTCTTATTAAGCGCCTCTATGATATTTTGAGTATTGCGATAAAAAATAGAGGCATTGATAATTGAGCCCTTAATATAAGTAGTATAACCAAACTCAAAATTATCACTTAACTCTGGTGCTAAGTCTGGGTTTCCCTGAAAATCGAAACTAAGGTTGCTTTTATTTAGAAATGGATTTAAATACGCTAAACTTGGCCGTTGTACCCTGCGATTATAGGCCAATTTTAACGTGGTTGTACCTTTGATAGTTTGTGATAAAATTGCACTAGGGAATAAATTAAAATAATCGTTTTTACCAACAGTAGAACTAATATCCGTGTATTCTGCCCTAATACCACCTTTAAACTGTATTTTCTTGGTTAAATTAAATGCAATTGTACTGTAGGCTGCACCAACGTTTTGGGTATAATCAAAATCATCCCCTGCTCCATATTGACTTTGGATATTTCTAAAAATACCTTTTCCGCCTGCCTCCAGAGTTACCGTTTTACTAAAAGGATATACATAATCTGTTTGGGCAGTGTACTCTTTATTTTCTCCAACGTTGTTACTTGCGATATAACTAAGTGGCGTACCAGACGCAGTTTTGTAATCGTTCACAAATTCGTTTGTATTTTTGCCGGTAGTTAACTGTCCAGATATAGAAAATTCTTCCCCGGGCTTTTTGGTAGTTAACTTGTAATCCATGTTCCAATCCAAATTTCCATTGCTCATATCTGTACTACTGGCAATATTTCCAGCTGCCGCATTGTTATTAAAAATAGCCGAAGATCCGGGACCGCCATTGTAAAAACGAGTATATTTAGCATTTGTGCTAATGTTATTGTAAGCGTTAAAGTCGTAGTCCAAACCTAAACTACCATTAAAGGCTTGTCTAGTCCAATCTGACAGACCATCTTGAAGAACACCTGTTGTTACATTATTTAACGTAGTCTGATTAAAAAACACCACTCTTGATTCTTGTGGATAGGCCAATTGAGTTCCTAATGCAGTATTTACACTAAAACGTCCAGTTTTAGCAGTTAAATTAAAAGCACCAGCATTCTGGCGTGTTCCGGTCGTTGCATTGATACCTCCACTCACTCCTTCAGCATTGCTTTTTTTGGTAATGATATTGATGATCCCACCAGAGCCTTCTGCATCGTATTTAGCAGATGGATTGGTAATCACTTCGACGCTTTTAATTTGGTCTGCAGGCAGCATCTTCAAGGCATCAGCTACGCTATTTGCCATTGTACCAGAAGGTTTTCCATTAATTAAAACACGTACAGAACTTCCACGTAACTGAACATTACCATTAATATCAACCGAAAGCATTGGCACTTTACGCATTACATCAGTTGCGTCGCCACCGGCATTTGTGGCGTCTGCTTCTGCATTATAAACCATACGATCTATTTTATTTTCGATCACTGCCTTGGTTCCCACAACATTTACTTCCTTTAAAAGGCTGGCTGTTGCCGAAAGACTGATGGTACCCACATTGTTGTCTGGACGTTCGGCGGTGGTTTTAATAAGCATGGTTTTCGCCTGATAGCCCATAAATCCAACTGATAATTTATAGTCGTCTGGCGCTACATTTGTTAATATCACTTTCCCTTTTTCGTCGGTAACCCCACCATTAATCGTTTTTCCATCTTTCGCTTTCGCCAAAGAAACCGTAGCATAATCAATTGGCTGTTTAGTTAGTGAATCTATAATAATTGCTGTTATACGGCCGGTAACCGTTGTCTTCTGCGCACCCCCCATAGGGAATTGTGCTTTTGCACTTAACATGATTATTAATCCTGCACATAAAAGTAAAATTCGTTTCATTGTATTATTGCGTTTGTTTTATATTAGTCCTTCAAAAATAGATTTTGTTACAATTCAAGCCTATTGATTTCTGATGATTTGACAAGAAAGAACGGCGAATGGTGTATTTTTCACGGCGAACGAATAAGGAAAAATCTCTGATAGGGATTTCTATGAAAAGAGATGTAATAGGAAAGGTAGGCCGTACTGCCCAATACCTTTGCCTTTATCAAAATAATGCCACAGATGCACAGATTTGGATGTTCTAATCTGCGCATCTGTGGTTAAGGCTATCAAACACATTCGCTTTGCGCCAATGCTACACCACAATATTCACAATCTTTCCTTTTACGAAAATGATTTTTTTAGGAGTTTTACCTTCCAAATAGCCCTGGATCTGTTCGTTAGCTAAAACCATTGAGCTAACTTCAGCTTCGGCCAGGCCTAAACTTAGATTTAAGTTCATCTTCATCTTGCCATTTATAGAAATAGGATAGGCAAACTCACTCTCTTCTAAATAAGCTGGATTGAATTTTGGATAGGAGGCATTTGACAAATCTGTGTTGCCCAATAACGACCATAGTTCTTCGCATATGTGCGGTGCATATGGTGAAAGTACCAGTACCAAATCTTCAAGTACCTGACGGTTTTTACACTTCAGATCGGTTAATTCGTTTACAGCGATCATGAAACTCGATACCGAAGTGTTAAACGAAAATCTTTCTACATCATCCTGTACTTTTTTTATGATTTTGTGCAATGCTTTTAGTTCAGCTTTGCTCGGGATTGAATCTTCTACATGAAACGTCCATTCTTCATTATGGAACAAACGCCAAAATTTGCGCAAAAATTTAAATACCCCTTCAATACCGTTAGTATTCCATGGTTTGCTCTGCTCAAGCGGTCCTAAGAACATTTCGTACATGCGCAATGTATCGGCGCCATAATTTTCAATCAAAACATCTGGATTAACCACATTGAATTTTGATTTCGACATTTTTTCTACTTCAACCCCGCAAATATATCCGGCGCCCTCCCTTCCTCCCTCAGTTGGAGAGGAGATAGAACCGTCTTCTAAGATCAGAACTGCTTCTTTATATTCATCCCTCGACGCCCTAAACTTCTGGATATTTAATTTATCGTTTTCTACGATATTAACGTCAACATGAAGTGCTGAAGTTTTATAATCATTTCTTAAACCATAAGAGACGAAGGTATTAGTGCCTTTTCCTTCGTCATCTACTACACGATACACAAAATTACTCCTCCCCTGGATCATCCCTTGATTGATCAGCTTTTTGAAGGGTTCATCTTCATTTACGTAGCCTAAATCTTTCAAAAATTTGTTCCAGAAACGACTATACAGTAAATGTCCGGTTGCGTGCTCAGAACCACCGATATATAAATCAACGTCTTTCCAATAGTCTATAGCTTCTTTGGAAGCAAACTGGTCATCATTTTGAGCGTCCATGTAGCGGTACCAATACCAGCTGCTACCTGCCCAACCTGGCATGGTACTCAATTCGTATTCGTACTGGTTTTCGTAATTCCAGTTTGTTGCTCTTCCCAAAGGCGGTTCACCACTTTCTGTTGGTAAATATTTATCAATCTCTGGAAGCACCAATGGCAATTCCTCTTCTTTAATCAAATAAGGTAAGCCTTCTTGGAAATAAACAGGGATAGGCTCTCCCCAATAGCGTTGGCGACCAAAAACCGCATCCCGCATTCTATAATTTACTTTAGCTTTACCCACTCCTTCTCTTTCCAACCAATGGTTTAAGTAAGAAACCGCCTCTTTATAGCCAAAATTATTGATGAAATCAGAATTGATGTAGCGGCCTTCCTTGGTAGGGTCCGCTTCAATGGAAATGTCTTTTTGCGCATCCAAGATCGGGATAATCGGCAAATTAAAGTGTGTTGCAAAAAGCCAATCGCGTTGATCGCCGCTTGGCACGCCCATTACCGCTCCGGTGCCATAGCCCGCCAATACATAATCGGCAATCCAAATCGGTACACGTTCGTTGTTAACAGGATTAATCACATAGCTTCCGGTAAAAGCACCAGAAACTGTTTTTGTATCGGCCATGCGATCTAACTCAGACTTCTTTTTGGTTTGGGAAATATAATTTGCAACATCCTGTTCCTGTGCCGGAGTGGTTAAACTTTGCACCAATTCGTGTTCTGGTGCCAACACGATAAATGAAACACCGAAAATGGTGTCTATTCTTGTGGTGAAAACCTCAATGTATGGCGTATGGCGT
This sequence comes from Pedobacter sp. NO84, assembly GCF_059703915.1. Taxonomy (NCBI): domain Bacteria; kingdom Pseudomonadati; phylum Bacteroidota; class Sphingobacteriia; order Sphingobacteriales; family Sphingobacteriaceae; genus Pedobacter; species Pedobacter sp. NO84. The sequence continues at coordinate 64,104 of NZ_AP046575.1, read as the reverse complement.
TTAGCGTTTGGCGCATCATCACTGATTGCGAAACGCTCTACGCTAAACTTAACGCTGGCTCCAACGCTCTTACCAATCCAATTGCGCTGCATTTCTTTAATCGGTTCTGGCCAATCTATGGTATTTAAGCCTTGCAACAAGCGTTCGGCGTAGGCCGATATGCGCATGCTCCATTGCATCATTTTCTTTTGTTCAACTGGATGGCCACCTCGTTCAGAAAAGCCATCTTTTACTTCGTCGTTAGCTAAAACGGTACCCAATGCCGGACACCAATTTACGGTACTCTCTCTTAGATAGGTTAAACGATATTTTAAGAGCTCTTGCTGTTTTTCTTCGTCAGTAAACGTAGCCCAGTCTGTTGGCATAAATGTACGTGTATCTTCATCGCATACAGCTTTAACAGTTGCACTTCCGGCAGCATTAAACTTGGCAATTAAAGTCGAAATGTCTTCTGCCCTGTCTGTCTCTAGATTATACCAAGAGTTAAACAGCTGCATAAAAATCCACTGTGTCCACTTGTAATAAGATGATTCGCTGGTGCGTACCTCACGGCTCCAATCAAACGAAAATCCAATCTGATCCAATTGCCTCCGGTAGGTAGCAATGTTAGCTTCGGTAGTAATTGCAGGATGTTGCCCGGTTTGAATGGCATATTGCTCTGCTGGTAAACCAAAAGAATCATACCCCATTGGGTGCAGCACATTAAAACCCTTTAACCTTTTGTATCTAGAGAAGATATCCGAAGCAATATAACCAAGTGGATGGCCAACATGCAGACCTGCGCCAGATGGATAAGGAAACATATCCAACACGTAATATTTAGGCTTGCTCGAATTTGTTTCTGCCTTAAAAGTTTGGTTTTCTGCCCAAAACTTCTGCCACTTCTGCTCTATCTCTTTAAATTGATAATCCATTGATCTTCTCTTTCTTAAAACGACGCGAAAATACGGAAATTTAGTTTGAGATAGTTTGACAATCTTTAAAAGATTGTCCAACTTAAAAAAGTTAAATTTTGTTAAGCGGCTATTTTTTAGGCAAAGATTTGTTAATTTGCTGCCCAAGATTTAGGCTTTTGTGCAAAAACAAAACCATATTATTTACGTTTTTGCTTATCTTTCCTTATTTTCGCAGAAACAAAAACATAGCTACATGGAAGAATTTGAAGTAAGCGAGGCTGCTAAGAAGACAAAAACAATATACATTTCTACCATTTTCAGCATTGCCCTGGTTTTGTTGATGTTGGGTATGTTGGGTTTGATTTTAGTTCATGCTAAAAACCTTTCCAACTATGTAAAAGAAAATATTGTGTTAAACATTATTGTTGACGAGGGCGCCAAAGAGACAGACATCTTGGCTTTTCAAAAAGAATTGAACAATACGATTTCAGTTAAACAAACACAATATGTAAACAAAGAAGTGGCCCAACACAATTTGACCAAAGATCTCGGCGAAGATTTCGTTAACTTCTTGGGTTATAACCCATTGCTCTCTACCATAGATGTATACATGAAAGCTGATTATGCCAATAATCAAAATATTGATGCCCTCAAGAAAAAAATTAGCACTAACCCCATTGTTAAAGAGGTAGTATATCAAAGTTCTTTAATAGACGATGTAAATGCGAACATCAGTACCATTAGTCTTATTGTATTAGGCTTTGCAATTATCTTAATGGTTATTGCAATTGCATTAATCAATAACACTATCCGTTTGGCCATTTTCTCGCAGCGCTTTTTAATTAAAAGTATGCAGTTAGTTGGCGCTACAAAAAACTTTATTAGAAAACCTTTCATTTTAATGGCTGCGCTGCACGGTATTATTGCCGCATTTATTGCCATAATTATATTGTTGGGCCTGTTAACCTATGCTCAAAAAGAGCTTAAGGAAATCATCATATTAGGAAATTATACCGAATTTGCTATTGTATTTGGTTCACTCTTGGTAATTGGTATTTTCATTACCGCAATAAGCACTTGGTTTGCAGTTAGCAGGTATTTACGTTTAAAACTTTACGATCTTTATAGATAATGACAGAAAAACACTCAGTTCCCGGTAAACAGGAGCAAAAAACAGAAATGGTCTTTAACAGAAAGAACTATCAATTGCTTTTAATCAGCATTGCTATAGTAGTTTTTGGTTTTATATTGATGATCGGCACAACAGGTGATATCTACGACACCAGAAGAACCTTAATTGCACCAATGGTTGTGCTGTTTGGTTTTGGCTTCTGCATCTACTCCATCTTAAAGAAGTAATCTTAATGAATTTCTTACAAGCCTTGATCCTTGCAATAATTGAAGGATTAACAGAGTTTTTGCCAATTTCTTCTACGGGGCATATGGTTATTGCCAGTTCTATTATGGGAATTGCAACAGATGATTTTGTAAAACTTTTTACAGTAGCCATTCAACTTGGTGCCATTTTAGCCGTAGTTGCTGTGTATTGGAAAAAATTTATCGATTTCAGCAGCTTCGATTTTTATATTAAACTCATCATTGCAGTAATTCCAGCATTAGTGTTTGGATTTCTATTAAATGATTTTATTGATAAAGAGCTGGGCAACCCCATATTTATAGCGAGTGTGTTATTAGGTGGAGGTATCCTACTTCTCTTTGTAGATAAGCTCTTTAAAAACCCTACAGTAAACACTGAGACTGAAATAACCAAACTTACTGCATTTAAAATCGGATTATTTCAGGTATTGGCCGTTGCCCTTCCTGGGCTAAGCAGAAGTGCCGCCACCATCTTAGGGGGAATGCAGCAAAAGCTGACCAAAACTGTTGCCGCAGAATTTTCATTCTTTTTAGCTGTACCCACCATGTTTGCCGCTACAGGATACAAATTATTAAAAGGCCACGAACTACTCAATTCGTCTAATATCAAATTATTGCTCTTTGGTAATGTCATTGCCTTTATTGTAGCAATTTTTGCGATTAAATCATTTATCAATTTTTTAACCAAACACGGATTTCGTATTTTTGGCTGGTACAGAATTATAGTTGGGCTTTTAATACTTGGACTATATTTTGCTGGCATAGAACTTAATGTACTTTAATGCTTAAAGACAATAGTGCTACGATATCATTTCCCAATTTCAATTTTGCCGAGGGCGAACTTTTATTAATCAACAAGCCCTATAAATGGACATCTTTTGATGTTGTTGGTAAAATCAGAAATTCACTTAAACCTTTAAAACTAAAAGTGGGTCATGCCGGAACGCTTGACCCGCTTGCTACTGGATTGTTGATCATCTGCACAGGTAAGCTCACCAAAAAAATTGATACTTTCCAAGCAGAAGAAAAGGAATATACCGGTACTATGGTTTTAGGTGCAAGTACACCATCTTTTGATATGGAAACCGAAGTTGATGCTAAATTTCCGATCGAAAAGCTAACGAATGAAGCGATATACCAAGCTACTCAACCATTCAAGGGCGATATTGAGCAATATCCCCCTGCCCATTCGGCTGTTAAGGTTAATGGCGAACGGCTCTATGTAAAAGCTCGTTTAGGGGAAGAAGTTGAGTTAAGAAAACGATATGTAAATGTTAGCGAGTTTGAAATAACCCGGATACAATTGCCTGAAGTTGATTTTAAAATCGTGTGTAGCAAGGGCACATACATCCGCTCACTCGTTTCTGATTTTGGGAAACAATTAAACAACGCAGCTTACCTTTCAAAATTAACCCGTACCCGAAGTGGCAACTTTTTACTTTCTAATGCATTTGAAGTAGCAGATTTGGTTCAGTATCTTCGCACTAAGCGGGAACAGGAATCAATTAAACAGTCTTAAACTAATTATCATGGCAAATAGTAAGAATAAAAACAAACGATTGGTCAAAGAGGGTGCATTAATTATGTGCGGAGTGGTTTCGGCTTGCTTTGGTTTAAAGAGTTTTTTACTGCCAAGTCATTTTATTGATGGAGGGGTTACGGGGATTTCACTTTTGGTTAGCACATTAACCGGTTGGAAATTATCCTATCTAATCGTGCTCATTAACATTCCATTCATAATAATGGGATACAAACAGATTGGGACTGGATTCGCGATCAAAACCACGATTGCGATAACGGCACTTTCTTTTGCCTTAACTTTTTTACCTTTTCATCCCATCACCCATGATAAACTACTGATCGCATTTTTTGGTGGATTCTTTTTGGGAGGCGGCATTGGATTGGCCATGCGTGGTGGTTCCGTTATTGATGGCACGGAGGTATTGGCCCTTTATATCAGTAGAAATAGCATGTTAACAGTAGGAAATATCATCCTTATCTTAAACATTATAATTTTTGCTTTTGCGGCATATTTTTTAAACATTGAAACTGCATTATATGCGATATTAACCTATTTATCAGCATCAAATACCATAGATTTTATAGTTAACGGATTGGAAGCTTATACTGGCGTAACGATCATTTCTGACAAAAATGATGAAATTAAAAATTTCATTATCAATGACATGAAAAGAGGCGTCACCATTTATAAAGGCGAAGGTGGATATTTGGAAAAGAAGGATATTGACATTATTTATACGGTGGTTACGAAACTCGAAATGAGTAAGCTGCAATCAGAAATTAGACAAATAGATCCTGATGCCTTTGTTGTACAACAACAAATTGCCGATATTAAAGGAGGCGTAGTTAAACGCCAAGCTTTACATTAATTCCTATTTCGTTTTGAAGATATACCATCACCTTACAGATTTCAAGAAATTAAAAAATGCCACTGTTACCATCGGCACATTTGATGGCGTACACTATGGGCACCAAAAAATAGTGAAACGTTTATGCGAACTGGCCAAATCTTCTGGTGGTGAGAGCGTAATCTTAACTTTTTTCCCGCACCCGCGGATGATTATTGATCCTGAAAACCAAGACCTTAAACTGATCAATACCATTAAAGAAAAAGCCGAAATCTTAGAAGATCTGGGTGTTGATCATTTGATCATTATTCCTTTTACCAGAGATTTTTCAAATTTAAGCGCAGCCGATTATATCAAGAACATATTAATAGATACCATTGGGACCACACAGATTATTGTGGGTTACGACCATCGTTTTGGTAAAGACAGAAAAGGCACTATGGCCGAATTGATCGCGTTTTCTAAGATATACAATTATACCATTGAAGAAATCCCTGAGCAGGACGTTAATGATGTAGCCGTAAGTTCAACTAAAATACGAACTGCCTTGTTAACGGGAAATGTAGCATTGGCCGCGAAATACCTTGGCTATCACTTTTCGATTAGTGGTCCCGTGATTAAAGGAGATAAAATTGGAAGGACCATCGGATTTCCAACCGCAAATATTTTTGTAGAAGAAACCTATAAGCTCATTCCCAGTGATGGGATCTATGTAGTAACCGTAGAAATGAGCATGGAGAATGGGGCAGAGAGTGCTGGCCAACGCTCCAAGCTCCGCGCTCCGCGCTCCACTTATCGTGGAATGGCCTACATCGGGCAGCGCCCAACCATTAATGGGATGACACGAAATATTGAAGTGAATATATTCGACTTTAATGAAGAGATATATGGTCAGACCATTAAAATGAATTTCTTGGAATTCCTTCGTCACGATGTGAAATTTACTGGACTGGAAGCCTTAACGGTTCAACTTCATCAAGATAAGATCGACTCGTTAAATTTCTTCAAGGAAAATCCTGACTTGTAAGAAAGTGCCTCAAAGCTATATGTCATTGCAAAAAATTGTGATCAATAGCAGGTCTCCTGTATTTGGGCAGACCATAAGAAGTTCCGGTATTAGAGGAAAAACCCAGGGACTTGTAGTGGGTATTGAAAGAAATGGCCAAAGGATTTTAAATCCAGATTCTAATTTGATATTTGAAAATGACGATATTGTTTGGATAGTGGGAAATAATAAAAAAATACCTGACTTATTGAAATAAGTAAAATTTAACCATATGAAAAAGTATGATGAACGCGTAGATGTTTACATCGCGAAGTCGGCCCCCTTTGCACAACTAATCTTAAACCACATAAGAAAATTGGTTCATGAAGCGTCTCCCTTAATCAATGAAACCATGAAATGGAGTTTTCCGCATTTTGTGCATAATCAAACCATATGTTCTATGGCATCTTTTAAAGCCCATTGTGCCTTCGGTTTTTGGAAAGCATCGCTGATGGCAGATCCTTATCAATTATTTGGAGAAAAAGAGAGCGCAATGGGTCAATTAGGACGAATTGGCACCTTAGAAGATTTACCATCTGATAAAATCCTAACTGAGTATATATTGGAAGCATTGAAGCTTGATGAAGCTGGCATAAAGCTCAAAAAAGCACCCACAGCCGTAAAAGCAGCTATTGAAGTTCCGATTGAACTCTCAACTGCATTGGATAAAAATCCGCAAGCTAAACAGACTTTTGAAAGCTTTAGCCCGTCGCACCGAAGAGAATACCTGGAATGGATTACCGAAGCCAAAACTGAAGCAACTAGGTTAAAAAGAACCGAGACCACAATTGAGTGGCTTACGGAAGGTAAACCTCGGCATTGGAAATATCAACGTTAAAGTTTCCAAACAATATTTGCTCCAATTATACCCTCATGATATACTGGAACTGCAACTATTTGTTCTCTTAAAAATGGGCGAATAATTCTTTTAAGATAAGGATAAACCCCAATAGGTAAATTTAGTGGATAGAATTCCAAATCCAGCGCCAGCAACTACATCACTTACCCAGTGCCTGTCGTTGTAAATTCTCAATATTCCAGTGGCTGTGGCTACTAAATATCCACCATACCCATACCACCTGGATACGCCTTTAAATTCTTGATTTAGAAATTCAGCTGCAGCAAACGCAGTAGAAGTGTGTCCCGAAGGAAAGGAATTATAGCTTGTTCCATCCGGTCGAAGACGCTTGGTCCAAGCTTTAAGCTTTGTCACAACAGTTATATTTAAACCTTGGCTCAACATCATCAACGCCGTTTGGTCTATTACATTATGCTTTCCTTTTACTCCAATTAAATCTAAACTGTACACTGTGGTTAAGGGCACATATTTCAGATAATCATCAAGGTGGGCTATAAAATTGGGATGATCTTCTTTAATTTCATTTCTTGTGCTTATGTCGAGCTCGTTTAGTTCGCCTCTGCCCAGTGCAATAGCCCCATAGGTAATAAATAGGGCTGGAATGATATACCTGTTTACTGGTGAATGTAAAGGTGGTGAATTAACTTTCTTAAAATTGTTGATCAAGCTGTCTGATCCCTGACCATAAGCTGTAAAATTTAAAAATAGTAGGGCAACCCACACCAGTGGCTGAATTGTTTTTTGCATTAGCTTTTTGTTAATTGCTTATGAGGGGGGATGTCTCTTCTAAGATAACAGAAAAGTTACATAAAACAACTGCGACAAAAACAAAACGTAAAACCATGAGGAATAGTATTTTATCAGTGATTATTTTCCCAAGATAGTTTTCACACCCTCTCGGTTAGGTTTTGACACGGGAATTTTATCTCCATTTTTCAATAATAGCATTCCACCATCTTCTTTTAGCCAACTTTTTACAAAATTGGGGTTAATTAAGTGGCTTTGATGCGTTCGCAAAAATCCATGTGGTTTTAATAAATCCGAGTATTCTTTAAGCGGTTTTGAGACGAGAATTTTATCTCCACTAATTAAAAAGAAGAAAGTATAGGTATTATCAGCTTCACACCGTAGAATATCACTAATTGCCACATATCTAATTTCATTTTGCTGGGGAAGAGCTATTTTGGGAACTCTAGCTTCTGTTTTTCTAAGTTGTTGAAGTAAAAAACCCAACTGTTCATTCTCTAGTTTATTTTTAAAACGATGCTCGGCCTTAACCACTGCATTTACAAGTTCATCCGGATTTACAGGTTTTAATAAATAATCTAGCGCAGCAAATTTTACTGCCTGAATTCCATATTGATCATAGGCCGTCACAAAAATTACTTCAAACGATTTTTCAGAAAGCTGGGTTAAGAGGTCAAATCCGGAGTATTTTCCCATCTGAATGTCTAGGAATAACAGATCAGGTTGTTGTAGGCTAATCAAATCAATTGCTTCATCTACACGTTGCGCTTGTCCAACTATTTTTACCATTGGGCAATGTTTAGCCAATAAAATTGCTAGATTTTCGAGGTTTGCCCGTTCATCATCGATTAATAGCGCACGCATTACAGCCATTGGGTTAAAGTGATGATAATTTCTGTTCCATTTTCATTAGAATTCATGTTCAATAGAAAAGGTGTGGTAGTGTAAATTGAATTTAATAAAGATATCCTGTTTTTACTGAGTTGCAAACCCAGGCCTTCATATAGTTGCGAAGTATCAAATCCTGTCCCATTATCTTTTATCGAAAGGATTAGATCTTTGTTTTGGGTGGCAAATGAAACCTTGACATGTCCTTTATCTAATTTGGATGCGATGCCGTGTTTTATTGCATTTTCTACAAAAGGCTGTAACAGCATCGAAGGGATTTCGATATTTAAATCGATCGTTTCGGCCAACTCTATTTCGTAGGCAAAACCAAAACGGAACTGCTCCATTTGCAGGTAGTCGGTTAATAATTCTTTTTCTTCGGCCAAACTCACCATTTCTTTTTGATCGAGCACATTTCTTGTTAACCGGGCAAATTTGCCCAAGTAGGTATTGGCCTCGTCCGTCTTATTTTTATTCATCAAGTTTTGGATGCCTGCTAAAGCATTAAACATAAAATGAGGATTGAGCTGAGAGCGAATGCTATTTAACTGCATTTTGATGATATCTTTCTGTTGTTGCGAAAAAAACAATTTTTGCTGGTTTTTCTTTTTGAGAAAAGCCAAACTTGCGGCTAATATGGCTCCGAATATAGCTGCGGTAACTATGCCTAGGATGATTACTTCGCGGGTTTTGAAGGTTTTTTCATCACCTTTGGCTACTACAAACCTAAATTTGGAAATATTAAGTTGATATCTGCCAATATTTTTTTGAAGATCATACCCAAGTTTTGGCTGTATCTTTATTTCATAGTCTCCAGGTTTCTTAAAATATTTTGCATCTATTTCAAAGCCAACCATTCCCTTCCCTACATATTTCCATTTCCCGCTCACCCCCCTCATTAGCTCTTTACTTATTAAATCTATATCGTAAGCGAATGAAAGGTCATTATTTTCTATTACCACCATAACATATTTAGTAGAGCTATCATTTTTAATGGTGTCCCCACTTTTAAATGCATTTCCTATATAATTATAGCTTTTATCAGTAAAAACGGAGACATAAGAGATTACTGCGGGAACTATTTTTTTATTATAAATGACAACTGTGTTAATTTTCCGATTTTCCTTGGTGTAATACATTTGTACGGTAAATTTTTTATCGAAATTATTATACACACCTAGATCTAGAGTTAAATAACCGGGATGATCACTTCCATCCGGCCATTCAAATTTTATTTTTTTCGGAATAGCATCCTTTACTAAATAATTTGTATCATTTTCTATAATAGAATACCTGTAATATTTCAAACTATCCTTATGAATTCGGCTTTCTAATTCTATTTGTTTTGTCCCTTCTAGGTAAACTAAATTACTTAGCTCCCCGAGGTTTATAAACGGATCAATCCTTTTTGTTCCTCCGTCTACTAACAATAAAATGTTGCATTTAGACCATGGTGCAAATACAGAATAATGATTCGGGTTGCCAAACTCATCAACCAAATATTTGTTTGTTTTCTTCTGCGCAAATGCACAAAGTGATAAAACGAATAGCGCAATAACAAGGAATGATTTTTTCATACACAGTGGTTTAATTATATCTAAACCTCTTCTAAATTTTTGGCAATAAAAACCGTAAAATAGTAAATAGAACTTATCAATTAGTATTTGTGGGGAGCAGGATAGAATTGGGCTTCGCCGTTTATTACGTTGACAACTATGCTTTCATCGATTTTTCTTCGAACATTTACGAATATCACCCTCGTCCGCGTTTGAAACGCGGATGCTTGAACACTGCGATTGTATCGCAATTTGTAAATTATGCAACCCTTGTTACCTGCACTGCCTTTTGTTGGCTAAACCGGATTGAAATGGAAATACTTTGTATCAACCTCGTAGGTTCTACAGAACCTACGAGGTTGTAAAAGATTGGAATGTAAAGCCGGACTATCATTCCCAAGTACCACTGCCCGTGCTTTTCTAAAGAAGAAAAATCATAGATTTGCGAAGTTTCTTTGGCTTTCGCACCTGCAAACTTCCTAAATCTAATTTAATCACAATAGATCACAGTTTGCTTAATAATTAAATACAATGCTAGTGCCCATAAAAACAAGGCTATAGATCGATTAATGATATGACTGCTCAGCGCAAATTTCTCTTGAATGTATTGTGCAAAATGAGCATAACCATATAGAGCCAAGGCCGAGCCCATACCAGAGCCCAAACTAAAAATAACCAAGGATAAATAATTGGTACGGATCCATTCGTGTAAGATTACATAATTGCCAAAAAATAGCCAGAATGGAATTTGGACCGGATTTAAGACGCCCAGCAACATGCCATAAAAAACGCTTCCCTTTTTGCTTCGATTATCTTCGGCTTTGGTCTTGGGCACTTTTTTCCGGTTGATCCAAGTAATTGTCCCCATAATAATGAAAAGCATGATCATGAAGGCATCTACATAGGTACCCAACCTCACATCACTAATATTCGAATTGATATTTACGTCACTGGATACCCATCTTGCAAAGCGCATCATACCGAATGTAAAAAAAACCTCAACGCAAGAAAATGCAAGAATAAAATATAGGGCTTGGCGCATTCCCTTATTGATCGTAAGCTGCGCTACAGTAAGATTTATATTCCCAGGAGGAATATAACCCATTGCATTTAATAAGACGCCTATAATTAAGGTTATAAAGAGCATATTTTACTAAGATACTATTTCCTCTAATTATATTATGTTTTTGATGGTTAGATGTCTCATCAAATTAAAATAATCATTTTTAATAGATTTAACGATTTTTAGTTTTAATGGTTCAAATGAGCTTTTAAAAATTGACCCGTATACGAACCTTTTTCATTCACTAAATCTTCTGGCTTGCCCTCAAAAACCACATTGCCACCTTTATCTCCACCTTCTGGACCGATATCGATTACCCAATCGGCACATTTGATCATATCCATGTTGTGCTCAATAACCAAAATTGTATTTCCTTGCTCGATCAAGGTATTTAATGCCTTCAATAACTTTTTAATATCATGGAAATGCAGGCCCGTTGTTGGCTCATCAAAAATAAACATGGTTTTATGCGCATTATTGCCCTTGATTAAGAAAGAGGCCAATTTAATCCGCTGTGCTTCTCCTCCCGATAAGGTGTTGGATGATTGTCCCAAATGCACATACCCCAGACCTACATCTAATAAAGGATTTAACTTTTGCAATATTTTGGGTTCTTTCAAGAAAAATTCTACAGCCTCTTCAATGGTCAGATCTAGGATATCAGCAACGTTTTTATCTTGATAGGTTACATCCAAAACCTGTTGCTTAAACCTTCTTCCTCCACAGGTTTCGCATGGCAAATAGATATCGGCCATAAACTGCATTTCGATCTTAACTTCGCCTTCGCCCTGACACACGTCGCAACGGCCACCTTCTACGTTAAATGAAAATGCCGCTGGTTTTAATCCACCTGCCTTTGCAGCCGGCAAGGCCGAAAATAAAGCTCTAATATCATCCCAAGCTTTAACGTACGTCACCGGATTTGAACGTGACGAGCGGCCAATCGGATTTTGGTCCACCATTTCTACTTGACTAACAAGATCGATGTTGCCAAAAATACCATCATAAGAGCCCGTTTGTTCACCGGCATAATTACCAATTGCTTTTTGAAGTGCGGGATAGAGGATTTTTTTTACCAAACTTGTTTTCCCAGAGCCTGAAACACCGCTTACGCAGGTAAAAACCCCCAAGGGAAATTTGACGTCTATATTTTTTAGGTTATTCTCTCTTGCTCCTTTAATTAGGATATGATCTTTCCAGGTTCTTCTTTTTGTAGGAACCGGGATGGATTCTTTCCCCGCTAGATACCTTCCAGTTAACGATTTGTCATCTTTGATAATTTCTTTCAACGTCCCGCTAAACACAAGGTTTCCGCCATGTGTTCCTGCCTCTGGACCGATATCGATGATGTAATCGGCAGCTTTCATCATTTCCTCCTCATGTTCTACTACCAAAACGGTATTCCCAACATTTCGAAGTGATTCTAATACGCCAATTAATTTATGTGTATCACGTGGATGCAGTCCGATACTCGGCTCGTCTAATACATAAACTGATCCAACTAGGCTACTTCCTAATGAAGTGGCGAGGTTTATCCGCTGACTTTCGCCGCCAGATAGCGTATTTGATAATCGATTAAGTGTTAAATATCCTAAACCAACATTATTTAGGTATAAAATTCTATTGGTAATTTCTGCTAATAGGCGTTTCGCTATTTTTGATTCGGTTGTAGAAAGTGGCAGGCCTTCGAAAAAAGGAAGAATGGTATCCAAAGGCATCAACACCATATCCAATATCGATTTACCATTGATTTTAACATAGGATGCATCTTTGCGCAGGCGAGTACCTTTACAATCAGGGCAAACGGTTTTACCGCGATAGCGTGATAGCATTACCCGATATTGGATTTTATAGGTCTGCTCTTCTAACTCTTTAAAAAATTGGTCAAGACCATTAAAGTAACTATTTCCGGTCCAGATTAAACGCTCCTGCGCTTCAGTTAATTCGCTATACGAGCGATGGATGGGAAAATCGAACTTATCTGCATTTTTGATAAATCTTTTAAGCCATTCACTCATTTTTTCACCTCTCCATGGAGCAATGGCATTATCGTACATGCTCTTGCTTTTATCAGGAATAACAAGGTCTTCGTCAATGCCAATCACATTTCCATACCCCTCGCATCTTTTACAGGCACCATAAGGATTGTTAAAACTGAAAAAATTAGGTGTTGGCTCTTCAAATTTCACGCCGTCTAGTTCGAAACGATCACAGAAAAATACTTGTTCCTCCTTATGTTCTACAAAGCAATCTCCTTTTCCCTCAAAAAATGCAGTCTGTACCGAATCGGCAATGCGGCTTATCGTTTCTTCTTCTTCGTTTACCACAATTCTATCAATTAAGATGCGTATGGTTGTGGTATCCGTAAGTTCGATATCCTGAACGTCCTTATCTTCTAGAACATCTTCAATTTTGGCAATAACACCTTTGAAATAAACGCGCAAAAATCCCTTTTGGAGCAATACAGCTAACTCTTCCTTGATTGAACGATTATTATGGGGATGCAAGGGACAGAAGATCGTAACTACACTATCATTGCCTAATCCTATAATATAATCCACCACAGTGGTTACCGAATCTTTTTTAACAATGGCACCTGATATTGGCGAATAAGTTACACCAATTCTAGAAAAGAGTAACTTCAGATAATCGTAGATTTCTGTAGAAGTACCCACTGTTGAACGTGGGTTAGATGTTATCACTTTTTGTTCAATAGCAATGGCAGGGGCAATACCTTTTATATAATCTACATCAGGTTTATTCATTCTGCCCATAAACTGGCGTGCATACGAAGATAAACTCTCCACATAGCGGCGTTGACCTTCGGCATATAGTGTATCGAAAGCCAAAGAAGATTTGCCGGAACCAGACATACCTGTGATAACAACTAATTTGTTTTTTGGAATTGCTACATCAATGTTTTTAAGATTGTGTACCCTTGCGCCTTTAATGATGATGTTTTTATGTGGATCTTTCTCTATTTCCTTGCTCATTTACCGCTTTCTAGACTTGGATATTAAAAATCAAAATTACGACTTTCGTTTTAACAGTGTCAAAAATAAAGTGGCTTTTACAAAATTTTACATTTTTTAACATATTTATTATTGGATTATTAAAAAAAAATACGTCTTTTGTATGTGATAACTCACACAAGTTAGAAACCAACATCTTAAAAACAAGGAGACAAGCTATAGATTAAAACAGCTACTTATTTATTTTTTAATAAAAAGAGAGATTTTAGTATACGCTCCTATGAAATTACAGCAGTATAGTGATCAGGATTTGGTGAAGTTATATCTTAACGGAGAGGAATCTGTTTTAGAAGAATTACTACGAAGACACAAATCAAAAATTTATACCTCCATTTATTTATTAGTTAAGGATCAATACCTAGCCGAAGACATTTTTCAGGATGCTTTGATTAAGGTTATTAATACCTTACGTGGTGGTAGATACAATGAGGAAGGCAAATTTTTACCATGGGTTATGCGTATTGCACATAATCTGGTAATCGATTACTTCCGCCGCGAAAAACGCACTCCGGTAATAACAAGTGCCGATGGGACCGATGTGCTTAACCTTTTGCAAGTGTTCGAAGAAAGTGCAGAAGATCGCTTATTACGTGAGCAAACACATGTTGACCTAAGAGCGATGATCCATCTTTTACCAGACGAGCAAAAAGAGGTGCTAATTATGCGCCATTACGCAGATTTAAGCTTTAAAGAAATTGCAGATCTAACCGATGTGAGTATCAATACCGCATTGGGCCGAATGAGGTATGCCTTAAGCAACCTGCGTAAAATGATGAAGGTTAAGGAGGTTAGTCCTAAATAATCGTTAGCCGAAAGTCATTGGTCTGGAGTCGAGTTATGAGTTGGGAGTGGAGATTTTTAAACACCCGGCTTGCCTCTATGCCCTTTGCCCTTCTCCCCCTGCTATATAACAAATTTGTTACGCTTCCATTTATTTTGATGTAACTCCTTAGAAATTGGCTCTTTGCGTCTAAAATCCTCATTTTTTGTCTAGAAAAACGTTTTAGGAAATTTAATTTGGAAAAAAAGGAAATTTTCTTTTGCCTATGAAATAAAATATCCGCAAATACGTTTATTTTTAAAAACCTAATTAAAATATTTCCTATTGCGTATGACAAAAACCTCTACTCCAAATCACATTGTAAACTTCCCCAACATTGCTGCAGAAGAAAAGGCTGTAGATGAGGCAGAGCAACAAGACGCTTTGTTTTATAACAGCATTAAACCTCAACTAAATGAGCTGATCAAAAATCCATCAGATGAAACCATCGATAAGATTTTGGCTTATAGCAAGCAGAAGTAAACACAAAGGCCCATCAAATTAGATTTGATGGGCTTTTTAATTGGGTTCTTCCTTCAATTTTTCATCAATGCAATTGTTTCATTAGTTCATTAGTGGGTCGATTGGTCTTCCTTTACCGTAGCAACTACTATTCTAATAGCCAGTACAGCTAAAAACCTATCCCATTCCCATTCTTTTCAACAATTTGAAATGTGACTTAATTCCCCCAAAATAGGAAGTCTGATTGGGTTGCACCCCATGTTCTTGTAACAATCGGTACAGAATTTTACTGATTTTTGGATAGTGGATGTGATGATAGTGAGGAAATAAATGGTGTGCAATATGATTATTAAATCCGCCAAGAATAAAATTTGCCGTTTTACTAAATGGATGCATATCATTTGAGCTTTTTACTTGGTTCATGAGCCACGAGCACTGGATGTATCCCCTTTCGTTGGTAGTTGGGTAGTCCAAGCCCTCCACGTGGTGGGTCATAAAAAAAGTAAACAATAAAAAAAGGGATTGCATCAAATGCATGGCTATAAAACCAGCAATAACAATATACCAAGGTTGCAAACTAAAATAAAGTGGCAGTACGAGAATGATTATAACATAGGCTATTTTTTGGAACCAAAACGAGAGATGATAACCAATTCTTTTTTTGGCGGTGTTCTCGTCCTTTTCAAGCAAAATTACTATATCTTTTATAAATACCCAGAACAGCGAATAGGTGGTATAGGCAATTGGGGCGTACCAATGCTGATATTTATGGAACCATAAATATTCGCTTCCCGGAATTACTCGAATAATCTTTGAAATCTTAAGGTCGGAATCATAATCTTCTACGTTTGGCGCATAGTGATGTGAATTGATATGGCGCGATTTCCAGGCTTCGGCGTGGGCACCTACGAGCGTATAGATTAAAGTAAAGCAAAGATTATTTAATTTTTTGCTTTTAAAAATGGTATTGTGCGAAAAATCATGGGAGAAATTGAAGGCAAATAATAAGGACATAAATCCGTATCCAACAAAACACCCTATAAAAACCATGGGATTTTCTATGGTATATAGCAGATAATAAAGCCCAAAAGTACCCGAACAAAAAAAGGTAAATTTTACTAAAATCAGCATTATAAATTTATTATCGCCAGTTTGTATTTCGTCAGCTACTTGCGCATAAATTGCCTTCAGCAGTGTACTCTCGGCGGCTATGTGAATATGTTTATCTTTCATAACGTAGGGATTTAAACGATTTTTGTGTACCCATTAATTTCAAAAACCTGAAATGTGATCGAAGTGATTCCAGGTAAGACATGTTCATATAGTTAAGCCCATGCTTTTTGGCAAGAAGTTTAAAAATAGGTACCAGTTTAGGGTAATGTACGTGAGAAACGTTTGGCAATAAATGATGAACAGCATGCGCATTAAAGCCACCAATTAAAAAGTTAAGCAAGGCGCTTTCGGCGTGATAATCAACTGAGGTAACCATTTGGAGTTTAGGCCAGCTCATGCTTAATTTATTTTGGCTATTGGGCATTGGATGTGCTACGAAATCTGAAAGATGTGCAACCGTAAGCACACCAACAAATAGAATAGAAATGATAAAATGTGAAAGTATAAAAGCAATCCCTATACTGGCCCATCCAAAAGGCAAAATATAGATGGGAATCACAATCATGTAACCGATGTAAAAAAATTTATACCCGATCAATTTAAAGGCCTCCAGAGGAGGAATATTGATTTTTATCGTTCTGCTAGAAAATTTAAAAAGCATCAGTGTTTCCCTTAAAAAAAACCAGTTAATGGTATAAAACAAATAGAGGAAAGGAATATAAATTCGTTGATAGCGATGATACCAATGCAAAGGCTGACTTTCGGTCATCCGTACCAGGGGATTATTCAACACATCAATATCACTACCTTCAACATTGGTATATAGATGATGCGACTCCACATGATTTTTGCCCCATACATAGGCATTATTGCCCAAAAGATTGAAGCTTAACGAAAAAAGAAATTCGTTCCAAAACTTACTTTTAACCGCCACTCCATGCGCTGCATCATGAGAAATATTAAAGGCAGTTAATAATACAGCAATTCCCATTAAGATGTAAAAGGCATAAAAAGCAATCAAAGAGGCACTTGTAATCATCAATAAATAGAAGAAAAGGTCTAGGCCAAAGAAAAAAAAGATCTTGATAATCATTTTATGGTTACCTGATTTTTGCAAATCATGTATAGTAAAATAATGGTTCACCAATTCATTCAGTTCTTTATAAAATGCAGTCCCTTCGTCGGGTGTAAATTTTAATTTTTTCATGGGTTGGGTTAAATTGAATGGTTTGATGAACGTATTTTTAAGGTCTTAAAAGCTATTAAAGCTGCAGGTCGAAACAACCGTAGATTACTCCAGATCAGCTGGTATTTAGATATTATCTTTAAAATTCCATCCTATTAGAGGTGTCTTTCTCTTTTGGTTTACATTCCAAAGGCCAAGCTGTACGCCTTTAAATTGCTTTGCTTTATTAAAGATTTCGATTTGCACGCCCTTCCCTTTTTCCAAATAATTATACAGACCCAACTGGGTACCTGTTCCTTGGATGGCTTCATTAAGCATCCCTAATTGAATGCCATTCATTACGTTGCTCCTCGTTAAACCTCCAATCTGAACTCCGTTGTGCTCAAAAACCATATTTAAACCTTGTACAACCGAAATCCCATTCACCTTGGCTACCAACTGACCAATCCAGCCAACACTCAGCCCATTGATTAAGCAGTTGCAAATCGTTCCTGTTGCAGACAAGCTCAATCCGTTGATCCGCTCAGAATAATCTCCTCCGGTTAATAGATCAGTCTCCATTGGGTCTTTAGGAAATAATGGCAATAATATGCCCGTTCCTATCGCTTCTAATTTGATTCCATTAGTATTGGTGCCTCTAAATTCATATCCCGATACTAGTCCAACAGAAAGGCCATTAACATTTATATCTTTTTGTTGATAGGTCCAGATAGGAAAATAGCTTTTCCTTTTAATCTGAGCCTCGGCCCCTAAACAGCAGTAGCTGATTAGCAGTAGTGTGATAAATATTCTTTTCATTTTCTTTTTTTTTTAGTTCCAACGTAAAATTAAAATATCCACAACTGGCAATTAATCCTATTACGACATTATGAATTTGATAATTTTCTAATGGTGATTAAAATTCTGACTTATAAGTAAATATTTATCCAAAATCATTACTAAACTGAATAATTTAATCTTAAATCATATAAATTAATTGTATATTCAACTTATAAATTATTCTTTATGCATACTTATCAGCAAAAATTTTTTAACAGCATCAAATCGGCATTGCCTGATTACCAAAATTTTGCCCAAAGCATTGCGGAAGCATTAGACATTAGTGTTAATGAAGCCTATAAAAAAATTAGGGGCGATAGTGGAATGAACTTAGAGCAGCTCGTTAAATTGGCAGATACCTTTGAAGTGCCTTTCACCTACAAACCAGATCAGTTACCAACGGTTACGTTTGATTATTTAAGTATAGATAAGGAAACGCCCAATATGATCGCCTATCTAAAGGACCTTTTAGAAAATCTGAAATTGATCCAGCGGAGCAAAACAAAGCATCTTACCATAACAACAGACGACATTCCGGTTTTTCATTTTTTTAAGTATCCAGAATTAACCAGTTTTAAACTCTTCTTTTGGGCCGATACCTTAAATAACACCGAATTCAAGTTTGATCAGTCCTTTATTTCTGAGGAGATGATCAGCATATCACAACAACTTAATCAGATCTATTTAGAGATACCGAGCACGGAAATTTGGGCTAAAGACACGGTGCATGGTACGATTGAGCAGATCAGATATGCCTTTGAAGCGGGTCATATTACAGATAAGGCACTGGCCGAAAAAATAGTAGAACAGGTGAAGTATTGCTTAACCGATATGAATATGTATGCCATTAGCAGTAAAAAAACCATCGACCCAACACATTCTTTCAATTGGTATACCTGTGACGTACTCGGGAGTATCGCGTATTTGGTTGATTTTAGGGAAAACATGCGTTGCTTTAATCGGTTTAACACCTTTAACTACCTTAAAACTGATGATCAATTTTATTGCATGCAAACCAAAGAGTGGATGCAGGGATTAATTAAAAAATCTGTTTCATTTAGCGGTCAGGGAGAAAAGCACCGGAACAAATTTTTATACAATGCCTTTGCCGAATGTGATAAGTTAATTCTAGAAATTAATAATTAGAGTGGTAGGGAATTAAAGATGATAGCTGGCCACGCCTCTGGACCGATAAAAATCGACCATAAATCTATATCCCTTCCAGAAGATCAACCAACGAAATTATATCCTTTTTAGATAGTTCGCTTTAATTCTGATGTCCTTATTGATAAACGGGCCCTCTGAAAATGTATGAAAACTAATTGTTGTTTGGGCATCGTTTTTTATCATCCGCTTTGCTTCTTTAAAATCTTGATTGATGGCGGCTAATTGTTCAAAAAAGAGAGACTGCATTTGGGAGAGATCAATATTAATCAAATCTTTATGCTGTTGTAATTCAAAAGCCACTATCAGTTGCTTATTTCCTTCGCTATCCTCAAAAGCGTTTAGATAAAAAGAATTAACAATAGCAACCAGCTCCGGGATTTCAGAAACTGCTTCCTGAATATCTACTGGGTTTATATTGGCGCCAAAAAAAGATACGGTCATATCGGCCCTGCCATAATGTAAAAGTATGGGCAAGTCTGTTTGGGGACTCAGCAATTCATTAGAAGTGATCCCCAGTTCATTCAAAATAGAATAAAGTTCATTAATTTGAACGAGCTGTCCCTTATCGTGCAAATTGTATCTAATTTTTGGGGCCACATAGTGAGGCCTGCAAACCGTAATTATAAGCTCACCCATCTCACTGATCTCCATAAGAAAATCGGCAGGATTATATTGAAAAACCATAGGCACCGACGTGGAATAAGCTAAAAGCCGCTTTTTCAATGATTCATTGGAGCGGATTAAACGTCTTAAACTAATTGTAAAATCATTTTCGGCAGCGATGTTCAGTTCTAAATCAGAGGCGCCAAGAGAACTATATATTCTTTTAATTCCTTTTTCCGTCAAATAATCCCTCATTCCCTCAGCCATAGACTCGCCACCAAAGATAAAAGATACCTGATAGGCCGACCAGTTAATTTTCGTTTCATCTGCAAGCAGCTTCAAAAACGGCGGGTATCCCATAATTACATAATGATGGTCTTTCCCGAAATGATTTATCGTATTGGTTATTTTAAGTAGGTCGGGGCCAACAGATTTAATTTTGGCAAAAGGAACACAGGCCATCGTCACGTTCATACCTGTTGCCCAGGCCCCTAGTGCAAAAGCATTAATGATAAACAAAGGTTTGCTTCCAAGTAAATTTTGAAGTCCAAACTTGATCATCCGACCATTTAATTTCCTTTCCCTTTTTCCTCTGATCCAGTTTGTTGCCGTGCCGCTACTGCCCGAGGATTCATCTATAATCACCCCTTTTGCAGGAATAACCCCGTGGATACAACGGGCCTCAATGGGATATATTTTAACATAATTTTCTTTATCGGTAATTGGGATTTCATGGATATTAGGTGTTAACCCGATGAATGAAGGCCGAGCAAATCCATTTTGTTTCAAAAAATCGCGGTAGGCAGGTACATTTTTCTTTGCCCTAACAAATACTGCATAGGCTTTGGCCTTGGCATTAAAATTCCTCAGCCCATTAAAGCCAGGAATAAACAATAATTTTAAACTGGAGTTAGACCAGAACAAAGGTTTACTAATAAATTCGATTAAAAGTACATAGCCCAAAATGAACAAATGACGCATGCGCTGATTATTTAAGTATAATTTCATCGGTAGTTAATCGGTAACTGCGTGTTGGCTCCTCGCTATATCCGGCCCTAAAAACCATCCATACCTCATTATCGTCGACAGAATTCCTGAATTTCGTGTTGATTTTTTGAAAGGCGTTTGGATTGGTGATTAGAGAGCCAAATGGCTGAATAAAAGCATGATCAGCAGTAACTAACAGCCAGGTCCTTGCAAGCATCCTTCCAGCCCTCAACCAGTCGTTGGTATGCCTAAATTTTCCGGAGAAACCACAAATTGTAGCCGTACCCCTAAAAGAATGTTTATAATAGCTAGCCAATATATGTTCCTTATTTCCCGTTAACCAACTTTTTGGATGCCGAAAAACAGCCTTCATCAGCAAGCCCGGAAAACACATGCACTTTGACCAAAGTCCATCTCTTTTGGCGAAGGCCTCTTTTTGGCTATACCTAAACAAATGATCAAGCTCTTTTCTGTTTAATGTAGATTGTAGGTCTTCGAAAAGTGTTTCTTGATTAAGTTCTATGATAAAATCAACCACTTTAGGATTTGAAGATGAAAAAAAGTCAAATCCAAATATTGCCGACTCCGTTTTAATTTTATTTAATAGCTCTGGTTTCAACGGTCGCCCATCGTAATTCAATCGAGATGTTTTCCTGTTAAAAATCAATCTTCTATCTATTGGTTCTTCTTGGAGAGTGGGTGAGAGCTTTAATTTTGCAAACAGGGTATTCCTCTTCGCATTGATAGTGATAGGTTCAAATACTTTTACAACCTCCACTTTTGTGGCGTAGGGTGCTGCTGCAATCGAAAGATGCTCGATAAAAATACCCATAGCAATCGTTACGAAAATGGAATTTGGATCACCTTGGGGCAGCAGGCGGGTAGGATCGTAATAGAGCTCGGCCTCTATTTCGGAGATGATTTTTATCCGATGAGGCTGCAGATTATGAACATTTGGGCACCAACGGGCGTAATCAATCAATTCTGTCCAAGTGGGCATTGTTTTACCAGTGCTAAATAAAAAACCCGTTGGATTATGAAATGCAAGCAATGTGGCAAGTTTAAATCCGCTTTTCAAAAACATCCTTCTATTATTGCGCAGCATGATTAGTTCTTTTTTCTTACAATGGTATTGTATTTAAACCATCGAAATAATTCTAAAACGATTGTCATTATAAAAAATTAATCTTTATCGACATAAAATGAAAAAATTTTAGGTTTACAATCACAAAAAGATAACTTATTAGAAATAGTGTAGGGATACGTTAAAAAAAATCGACTGGTGGCTTTAAAAATTTTTTTTACATACCGTTCTCAACTTGTCGACTTAAAAAATAGGCCGATTTTACTTTGCGATTGCACATCTTCTCGCCACTATTAACTGAACTGCTTATATTTGCCTATGCTTAAAAAAGAACGCTATCACCTTTTTGTATCGCATTTTGCGGCTAAGCAACCTAATGCCGAAACTGAGCTTCATTACAATAATCCATATCAATTATTGGTCGCGGTAATTTTATCAGCCCAGTGCACTGATAAAAGAATAAATCTGGTTACCCCTGCCCTGTTCCAACGCTTTCCGAACGCGAATGCCCTTGCAGATGCTACACCAGACATAGTTTTCGATTATATTAAAAGTGTAAGTTATCCCAACAATAAGGCAAAGCATTTGGTCGGAATGGCGAATATGCTGGTTAATGAATTTAATAATCAGGTGCCCTCGGCAATTGACGAGCTTCAAAAAATGCCGGGCGTAGGCCGAAAAACCGCTAATGTGATCGCCTCTGTAATTTATGATGCTCCCGCGATGGCCGTTGATACCCATGTATTTAGGGTTTCGAATAGAATTGGATTAACAAAAGGCAAAACCCCACTTGCTGTTGAGAGGGATTTGGTAAAACATTTGCCAGAGGATACCATCGCTATGGCACATCATTGGCTGATTTTACATGGAAGATACGTATGTGTAGCACGGAGCCCAAAGTGCAGCATTTGCGAAATAACACACTTTTGTAGGTACTTTGAAAACCACTATAAAACTAAAAAAATTAGTGATGTTGATAATTTTATTAAAATAGTTTAAATATTATTTGCATAAATCAAAATAAAATTAATATGTTTGCTAAAGTTATTAGCATTATAACATTTATTATTAGCCGATACATATACTTTATTTACTTAGCGAATTACGAACATGAATCCAAACGCAGAAAAATTAAAAGCCCTCCAATTAACATTAGATAAACTAGAAAAATCATACGGTAAAGGATCGGTGATGAAATTAGGTGATGCAGCTGTAGAAGCTATTGAATCTATTTCTACCGGCTCTATTAGCTTAGACATTGCATTAGGCATTGGTGGCGTTCCGAAAGGCCGAGTGATCGAGATATACGGTCCAGAATCATCGGGTAAAACAACTTTGGCCACTCATATTATTGCAGAAGCTCAGAAAAAGGGTGGAATAGCTGCCTTTATTGACGCGGAGCATGCTTTTGATAAGGGCTATGCAAAAAAATTAGGTGTAGACGTAGATAATCTTCTCATCTCTCAGCCAGATAATGGAGAGCAAGCTTTAGAGATCGCAGACAACCTGATCCGTTCGGGCGCAATTGATGTGATTGTAATCGATTCTGTTGCTGCATTGGTGCCAAAAGCAGAAATTGAAGGTGAGATGGGCGATAGCAAAATGGGATTACAAGCCCGTTTAATGAGCCAGGCCTTACGTAAACTAACCGGTACTATTTCCAAAACGGGATGTTGCTGTATTTTTATCAATCAACTACGTGAAAAAATTGGAGTTATGTTCGGTAATCCCGAAACCACTACGGGGGGTAACGCTTTGAAGTTTTATGCTTCAGTTCGATTGGATATTCGGAGAACTTCTCAAATTAAAGACTCTGATGAAGTTTCTGGAAACCGAGTTAAAGTTAAGATTGTAAAAAACAAAGTTGCCCCTCCATTCCGAATTGCAGAATTCGACATTATGTTTGGAGAAGGGATTTCTAAAACAGGAGAAATTATCGATCTAGGTGTTGATTTTAACATCATCAAAAAAGCAGGATCTTGGTTTTCTTATGGAGATACTAAACTTGGACAAGGGAGGGATGCAGTTAAACAATTGCTAATGGATAACCCTGAACTATCTGAAGAAATTGAAGCAAAAATAAGGGAAGAAGTTACTGGAGATAAATTAGAAGATAAATTATAGAAATAGATAACCTAAGATTAAAATGCTAGGGCTTTAAGTGTTAAGAGCCATGGCGAATCTAAGGTGTTGTAATGACGTCAGCTGTATCGGATTATTCTGATTGAGCTGACGTTTTTTGTTTCAGTTCCATCATGATTTTACAGTAAGGTAAGTTGAATGAAAAAAATTATCCGAAAGCGATTAACAAAAAAATTTAAGGCTGCCTTATATAATTTAAACACTATTGCTCCTTACCTAAAACTAGAAGCCTTCGGAGCAGTTTGATTATTATCTTCCATGAAATTTTTATCCAAGGTAAGGATTGTGTACGTTGCGATTATTATTCCTATCACCAATAAAGCCAAACCGATATAATTTTTCTTTTTGTCTTGTTTAATTACCCAAACCAGAAAAATTAACAGCGGAATTAGCATCAAACCGAAAAAAACATAACTCATCGTTCCCATAATCTATTTATTTAAAAATTCATTCTCGCCATAGGCGATACTTCTTGTCCTACAAACTCTCCAGCTAAAAACTTGTGGTAACCAGCAATAGCGATCATCCCCGCATTATCTGTACAGTACTCAAAAGCTGGGATAAACACCTTCCATCCCAAGGTTTCCTTTCTTGTTAACAGCGCATTACGCAAACCCGAATTGGCCGACACCCCCCCTGCAATGGCAATATCTTTAATCTGATAATGTTTCGCAGCTTTTTGGAGTTTATTTAGCAATATATTAACGATATTGTATTGAACTGACGCACAAATATCGGCAAGATTTTGCTCAATAAATAATGGATTTTCCTTTTGCTTATCCCTTACAAAATATAAGATCGCAGTTTTAAAACCGCTAAAACTATAATTTAGGTCTTTAATCTGAGGTTCAGGAAATTTAAATGCTAATGGATTGCCCTGTTGCGCAAATTTGTCGATTAATGGCCCTCCAGGATAAGGAAGATTTAAAATCTTTGCTGTTTTATCAAAAGCTTCGCCCGCAGCATCATCCAATGTTTCGCCTACAATCTCCATATCAAAGTAGTCTTTAACTAACACGATTTGCGTATGGCCTCCGGAAACCGTTAAACATAAAAAAGGGAAACTCGGTTTTGGATCATCCTTGCCGTCAGAATTGGAGGGTATGAAGTGCGCCAATATATGTGCCTGCATGTGATTTACAGCTATCAAGGGCAAATTTAACGCGAGGGCAAACGATTTTGCAAAGGATACGCCTACCAATAAGGAGCCCAATAATCCCGGACCTCTGGTAAAAGCAACCGCATTTAGCTCCTTTTTATTAACTTTAGCGATTGCTAACGCCTGTTGAACAGCAGGCACAATGTTTTGTTGGTGAACTCTTGATGCTAATTCGGGTATTACGCCCCCGTAATTTTCATGAATTGTTTGGTTGGCAATAACATTGGCAGTAATTTTGCCGTTGTTACACACAGAAACCGACGTTTCATCGCAAGAAGACTCAATAGCAAGTATTACTGGCACATTTATGATTATTAAGCTACAAAACTATTAAAAAACTATTAAAAATACTGCTTTGGGTAATTGCCTCAATAATTTTGTTGCTTGGTGTAGTACTATTTTCGCTACAGTTTAAGCCTGTGCAAACCTATGTCGCAAAAAAAGCGGCAGCCTACTTATCAAAAGAATTAAAAACAACTATCTCAATTAGCGGGCTTTACGTAAAGCCATTCAAATCTGTAGTACTCGAAAATTTAGTTGTACTTGATCTCCAAAAAGATACATTAGCCAATTTCCCAAAATTCTTGGTTGATCTGAATAAATTTTCTTTAAAGGAAAGAATACTAGATGTAAATACTGTACAGGTTAACAATGGCTCTTTTTTCCTAAAAGATTTCAAAGATGGTACTTCAAATCTAGATTTTATCATTGATTATTTTGATAGCCCAGCACCAGTTAGAAAAAAGAAAAGGCCAAAATTTCAGTTTCTTTTTGACAGGGTAATTTTAAACAATGTTAACTTCAAATATAAAGACTTCAAAAAAAACAGGGTAGTTAAGGGCATTAACTTTGAAGATATTAGCTTGACAAAACTGAATGGAATTTTTGAAAAGCTGAACACCAAAGGACATGTTATCCAGTCAAACATTAAAAATCTAACCTTCAAAGAAAAAAGTGGTTTTTACCTTAAAAATCTTTCCGCTTTAACTACAATTGATACCAACGGAATTGAGCTCAAGAATCTGATGCTTGTTACCAATCAAAGTCGCTTATCCGACTATTACCAGATGACATTTGGTAAGTATACAGATTTTAACGATTTCGAGAACAAAGTAAGGATGAAGGCCAATTTCAAAGACAGTCATATCTCCTCAAATGACGTTGCTTTTTTTACTCCCACCTTAAAGAAAATGAAGCTGGACCTGGATATCGATGGTCAGATTTCGGGATATGTTAGCGATTTAAAAGCTAGAAAATTATCTTTAAAAGCAGGAAAGGCAACTTACATTAAAGGAGATTTTACGCTTAAGGGACTTCCAGATTTCGAACAAACCTTCATGGATATGAAGATTGAAATGGCGGGAACGAACAAAAAAGATCTGGACGAAATTTTAACGGATATCGCTGGGAAGAAAATTAAATCTATCCCGAGCATTGTTAATAAATTTGGGAACATTAATTTCAATGGTTCATTTACTGGTTTTCAAAATGACTTCATTGCCTACGGCGAATTCAAAACCAAATTAGGTCGGTTAAAATCAGATGTCAACATGAAAATCGACAAAAATGGGATCCCATCCTACTCTGGTAATGTTAAGACATATGATTTTAATCTGGGCGACCTGCTTAATGAAAAATCATTAGGGAAGATTACCTCTGAACTCTACGTTAAAGGACGGGGCGCCGAAGTAAAAGATCTAACCGAGCAATTAAAAGGCAATGTTTCCTACATCGACTTTAATGGTTATCGCTATCAGAATGTAAGCATCAATGGAACATTTAACAAAAAATATTTTGATGGAAGTCTTAAGATAAATGATAAGAATGTTCAATTGACATTTGATGGAGGGGTAAACCTTAATCCAAAGCTTCCGGTATTTAATTTTACGGCAACGATTAAAAAAGCTAAGCTTAAAAAACTCAAGCTTTATAAAGATTCGTTAATGGTTGATGCAGTTTTTAGCACCAATTTCTCTGGAAATAATTTAGATAATATCCAAGGAAGCCTTTCGGTTCAAAAAATTACATTAAACAATAAAAAAGGTGTTTACCATGTTGATTCTGTGGAGTTAAGAGCTAGTGGCTTGGGAATCGATAGAAGCCTAACCATTAAATCTGATATTTTAGATGCAAGCATTAAAGGACAATATGATCTTAATACCATAGTTTCATACTATAAGGCTATAGCTAAAACTTATATCCCCTCCTTAAGGGCCCAGGTTTTTAATTATAATACTCAGATCTTTGATTTTAACTTAAAAATTAAACGTTTCGCGCCAGTGGCCGATCTTCTTTTACCTGGCTTAGAGATTGATGATCAAGCTATACTTGTTGGCTCATTCGATTCAAGGAATAACACGGCAACATTAAATGGGTTTGTAAAAAAATTAACTTACAAGGGCATCATTGCGAGCAATATTATCATAGACGAAAACACCACCTCTAAACAGCTCCAAGCGATTATCACTGCGGATAGGGTTGATTTAAATGACAGTCTGTTTATTAAAAACGTAAACATCACCAACGTGCTAAGAAACGATAGTCTAGCCCTGAACATTAAACTGTCTAATGCCGATGATGCCAACCAGTTGGATTTGAACGGATTGGTAGAGTTTTCTGGGGATACTACCGCAAAGATTAGCATTCTTCCCTCAAACCTAAAGATCAATAGCGAAGATTGGAACATACAAGAAAAGGTTCGAATTAATTTTAATAATGGAAAAACAGAGATCAGTAACTTCTCGCTAAGCAACAATAAACAACTGCTAAGAGTGGATGGAGTTCTTTCAAACGATCCGAAGGACCTTTTGCTGGTAGGTTTTGAAAACTTTAACCTTAAAACCATTAATCCTTTTGTAAAAACGCTAGGCATCAAGCTTGCTGGAAATGTAAATGGCAAAACACGGCTTTATGATATTTTAAATTCGCCAAAGATTACTGACAGCCTTAAAATAGATTCCTTAACCTTTAACAACACCTACATTGGAAGTTTAACGGACACCTCATCGTATGATAAGCTTAAAAATAGCGCTAAGGTTTATACGCGCATTTTAGCCGATGGAAAAGAAACACTGAAAGTAACAGGCGGGTTGGAACTTAAAGAAAAGACCATAGATCTTGATGTAAAATTAGCTGATAGCAAGTTAACCGTACTTGAGCCCTTTGTAAATAAGCTGGTATCTAACCTGAAGGGCCTGATCTCTGCAGATATTACCGTAAAAGGACCTTTAGCTAAACCGCAGATTAATGGCGACGTATCATTCAAGGGCGGTGAGCTAACAGTTAATTACCTCAAAACAGCCTATACCTTAAATGATGAAGTAGGGATTAAGAACAGTGTCATCAACATAGATGAACTGGTTTTACAAGATGCGGATGGCAATAAAGCAACTGCTAATGGAACAGTTGACCTTAACAACATCGATAATCCAGATATCCAGGTAGAGCTAAATGCCGTTAATTTTATGGCTTTAAATACCACCTCAAAAGACAACTCTATTTACTACGGCAAGGCCTATGCTACGGGTAATTTCAAGTTTAACGGTCCAACCAACAATATGTTTATCAATATTGATGCTAAAACCGAAAAAGGAACAATATTTAACCTACCGTTAAATAGCTCGGAAACGGTTAGCGATAAAGATTTTATTACTTTTGTTAGTAAGGATACTGCGGTTGTAGTTAAAAGAAAAACCAGCTTTGACGGGTTAAAAATGAACTTTAAACTAAAAGTTGATCCAAATACTACTACAAATATCTATACCATTTTAGGTAAGTTGAGCGGAAAGGGAAATGCCGAGCTTGAACTAAACATTAACAGTGTAGGCGATTTTGAGATGAAGGGTGATTACATTATTGAAACGGGGATTTTTGATTTTACCGCTCAGGAAGTGATCAATAAACGCTTTGAGATTAGACAAGGAGGTACAATTAGGTGGACTGGAAACCCCAATAATGCACAGATAAACCTTAAAGCAATTTATGCGCTCCGTGCTAGCTTATCGGATCTCTACACCGCAGCAAATAACGACAATAGCACTTATGCCAGTCAGCGGGTGCAAACAGAGGTTGAAATGGGATTAACAGGATTACTGCTTCAACCAGACATTAAGTTGGATATATTTTTCCCAGCCAGTCCGGTAGTTAAAGAAGAATTACAAGCTTATTTTAATGATGGAAATAATCTGAACACGCAAGCGCTGAGCTTAATTATCCAAAGAAGATTTGCACCAGGATCAGGCAAGGAAAACCTGGCACAGCAACTCGGTTCTGTGGGTACAAGTACCGCCAGTGAACTTATCTTTAATCAGTTTAACAATTTGCTATCCTCGCTTAACCTCACTTTCGTAGATATCAATATCCAGTCTTTTAACGAAGCCAGTGCAACATTTAAATTCTTTAATGATCGGGTTATTGTAAATGCGGGAATCGTAGACAATGCAAAGAGCTCTACCGATTATTCGATTGGTCTTTTTAAAGACAACGTTGGGAAAGAGGTCGAAATTTTAGGACTAATTAAAAAGGATGGAACATTGGTAGGCAAATTGGCCAATAAACCTCCTACTCAACAAAGTACCTTCGCAAATCCTGGGATTGACCAAAGTCAGAATGTAACCTCATTAGGATTGATCTACAGTCAGCAATTTGACACTTTTGGGGAGTTAATCAAAAAAATAACCGGTAAATACCGCAGAGAACAGCAGAAAAAAGAAGCCGAAAAGGCAAAAGAAAAACTGGATAAGGAAGCGATTATTAACGAAAGCAAGAAGAGTAATCCAAAAAAACGCTAAGCGATAAGTGCTTGGAGAAAAGGGTAAGGGAGACTAGAGATCGGCGTTGTGCTTCGCTTAACGCCGTTCGCCTAACGCCCAACTATTTCATAATCTGGTGTCCCATTTTATCCCGTTTCGTTTTTAAATAGACTTCATTGTGTTGGTTACTTTCTATTTCTATAGGAATGTTTTCTACGATTTCTAAGCCGTAGCCAATTAATCCCGCTCTTTTAGTTGGGTTATTAGACATGAGGCGCATTTTGCTTACTCCCTGGGCCCTTAGAATTTGAGCTCCTACTCCGTAATCGCGTTCATCGCCTTTAAAACCTAATTTAATATTGGCCTCAACGGTATCAAAACCCGCATCTTGTAGGTTATAAGAACGTAATTTATTTACCAATCCAATCCCTCTTCCTTCTTGGTTCATGTACACAATAATTCCTTTTCCTTCGGCCTCAAGCATTTCGAAAGCCTTATGCAACTGAGGGCCGCAATCACAGCGGCAGGAACCAAAGATGTCTCCGGTTACACAAGAGCTATGAATTCTGGTTAAGATCGGTTCATCCGGTTCCCATTCTCCTTTTCTAATGGCCAAATGCGTAGCACCATTGCTTAATTGGGTATAGGCTGTCATTTTAAAATCGCCCCACTGCGTTGGAAGGTTCACGGCAACCTCTTCCTTTATTAAACTTTCGGCCGCAAGGCGATAAGCAATAAGGTCTTTTATGGAAATTATTTTAAGTTGATGTTGCTCGGCAATTACCATGAGATCTGGTAAACGTGCCATTGTACCGTCTTCGTTCATGATCTCTACGAGTACCCCAGCAGGCTCGAAGCCGGCCAATCGGGCAATATCTATAGTTGCTTCTGTATGACCAACGCGACGTAAAACACCTTCACGGCGTGCCTTTAATGGAAATATGTGTCCAGGTCTGCCCAGGTCTTCTGGTTTCGTATCAGGATTAATGAGTGCCTGAACGGTTTTTGCCCTATCGTGGGTAGAAATACCGGTAGTACAGCCATGACCGATAAGATCAACAGACACAGTAAAGGGAGTTTGATGTAAAACGGTGTTGTTTTGCACCATTAGATCGAGCTTTAGATCGTTGCACAAATCTTCAACTAGTGGCGCACAAATTAATCCTCTACCATATTTAGACATGAAATTAATTACTTCGGGCGTTACATTTCTGGCTGCAGTAAGAAAATCACCTTCGTTTTCACGATCTTCATCATCTACCACAATTATAATTTGTCCGGCTTTAATAGCCTCTAATGCCTCGTCTATTGTATTTAACTTGATTTCCATTATGGTTTGATCTATTTGTATCGATTATTCTTATACCTTCAATACCGTACAAAGTTACAACCTTTGTTAAACAAATACACTGATAAATATCATCGGTAAGTAAATTGAATAAAGGAGCATGGGGCATGGAGTTTGGCGCATGGAGCGGGAGCCGCACGGAGCTTAGCGTTAGGCGTTGGCGTCCTGCAACCATCAATAGCAGTACTGTCCTCTCCTCTCTAGACCCGATAGCAGCGGCACGAAGTATAGCGGAAAGCGGGGCTGATGTTGCCGAAAGGCTTCTGCCTTCGTTCTTCTACTTGCGAAAACTGCCAACTGAAACTGAAAATTGTGCGAAAGGATCCCTTCCGGAAAAACTGGAAACTGTAAACTGTAAACTGATTAATCTTTCTTACGCTTGATTAACCCAATAATGAGTTGTTTATAATAATCTACATCGAATAGGGCCGAGTCAACTGTGGCTTTATACGTTAGAAAGATCCCCAACGGCGTTAGAATTATTATAGCGGTCCACATGCCGAAAACAGGATCTAGTGTTCCCTCTTTGGCTGATTTTTCAGCCACGGTTGACAAGATATGGTAGATCAGAAAGAAAACGATAGCTATCACTACCGGTAATCCAAGTCCGCCTTTTCTTATAATTGCTCCCAATGGAGCCCCAATAAAGAAGAGGAGCAAACAGGATGCGGCCAAGGTATATTTGCGTTGATATTCTACCTGTGCCCTAATAATTTCCATTTCTCTAAAATCATGGTCTTTAATTCGGTTTGCCAAGAATTCTTTGATCGAATTGGCCGAATTTAAGGCACTCTCTAAAGCGAGCGCCTGTCTATCCTTTGGGATTGCATTTAGAAGAGAAGCGTTTATTGTAACCGGGTTCCCTTTTACTTTGGTATATCCTTTAAACGAGCTGTTCTGTCTGAGATAAACTTCGGCATTCAACTTTGTGCCTTTATCTACACTATCCAATCCTTTGCGAATCGAATCCTCTCGTTTCTTTAATTCTTTCAGGTTAAGCATTGGCGCATTATTTCTGAAACTTTCTTCGTTGGTGCGGCTCATGGTATCGAAACTGGAGAAATCAAACTTCACCTCGGTTTGTTTAAAGCGCATCCTAGAAAGCGTTTGCCGTGGATTAAAAGTAACGCTCGAATTACCATTGGACTCTTCATAACGCACACCGTTCATAAGCTGCAAAACCAAAAATTTATTGTCGTCTGTTTTGGCCATTCGTCCTTTTTCGGCCTTGATAATTTTTGCAATGCCGTTTCCGCTATTATGATCGTAAATAGTAATGTTGTACAGGGAATCTGATGATCCTTCTCCTTTCCTTTCTACGAGCAATGCATAATTGGGGATACTACCATTAAACACACCAGGTTTAACTAAAAAGGATAGCTTTTTATTACGCATATCGAACAATAGCGAGCCATATTTGAGATTTGCTTTGGGCAACATATAATCTGAAAAAAGGAAAGAAGCAATAGAGAGCCCTATGATAAAGATAAATAGGGGCTGCATTGCCTTTTGGAGAGAAACTCCTGCCGATTTAATGGCTACCAGCTCATAGTTTTCTCCCAAGGTACCAAATGTCATGATAGACGATAATAATACAGCTAAGGGGAGTGCCATAGCCACATTTGCTGCCGAAGCATACATCATGAGTTCGGCGATAGTGTACCATTCGAAGCCTTTTCCTATTAGATCATCAACATATTTAAAGAGGAAAAACATTAAAAGAATAAACATCACAATAAAAAATGTGACAAAAAATGGTCTAATGAATGCTTTTATGAGCAGTAAATGTATCTTTTTCAAGCTAGGATTTTATCACCATGTAAGACATCTTAGAAGACATCCAAGCCAAACTGTTTCATTAGATGGCCATATACAAATATACGCAAAAGACGACGAAATATTATCCTCCGATTACGCTGAGCAGATAAGTAATCTGATTATCCCAGATCTGGGTCTTTTCGGCCCTAGTTTCATCGGTGGCGAAATCGGTAATGGCGAGAGCTACATCGTTGGTCAATTCGTCCTGAACAATTTCCATTTCGAAATAGCAATGTGGCTCATCATCAAGCCATTTGAACTTAACCAATCTATTTTCTTTGATGCTCAAAAGTTTGGCTTTAAGCACTTCATCATCCCACGTAAAGGTATATACCTGATCTCGGAAAATTACATCATCAGCAAACCATTGCGACAGGCCATTTGGCTCGC
Source organism: Pedobacter sp. NO84 (assembly GCF_059703915.1). Classification (NCBI taxonomy): domain Bacteria; kingdom Pseudomonadati; phylum Bacteroidota; class Sphingobacteriia; order Sphingobacteriales; family Sphingobacteriaceae; genus Pedobacter; species Pedobacter sp. NO84. Next base: position 30,423 of record NZ_AP046575.1, on the reverse strand, counting down.
TAATAAAACTGAATAATATACGTGGAGATGATCTCAACTCATATTCTAATGTAAACTTTTTCTTTTCTGACATCCTAAAACACCTATATTCTTGAAAATAATGGACTATTTTTTATTATTTGTTTCTAAAGAAAAGTAAATTATTCTATATTTGCAACTCTTTAAAAAAATGTAATAATTATTGTAATATATAATAATTATTGGATTGTTTACTAATAAAGAATGGCAGGGTAGCTCTCCCGATAATTATCGGGATGGTTAGAGCGCAAAATACATATATGGCGGGGTAGCTCAGTTGGTTAGAGCGCAGGATTCATAACCCTGAGGTCACGAGTTCAACTCTCGTTCCCGCTACTTAGATAGAAAGCCTTAAGATTAATTTCTTGAGGCTTTTTTGTGGTGTAGCTCTCCCGATAATTATCGGGATAGTCAGAGGTCCCGACCATTAGTCGGGAAGGTCACGAGCTCACCCCGATAGCTATCGGGGCTCGTTCCCGCTACTTAGATAGAAAGCCTTAAGATTAATTTCTTGAGGCTTTTTTGTGGGGTAGCTCCCCTGATAATTATCGGGATGGTCAGAGGTCCCGACCATTAGTCGGGAAGGTCACGGGTTCACCCCGATAGCTATCGGGGCTCGTTCCCGCTACTTAGATAGAAAGCCTTAAGATTAATTTCTTGAGGCTTTTTTGTGGGGTAGATTCCCGATAGCTATCTGGATGGTTAGGGCGTACCAATGCAATTATCTTCACATTTTTTAACATTCATTGCTTTTCAAATCAATTGTTTTTTGTGTACTTTGCTCTCACACTAAGCGATCAATCCCATGCGCCTTTTTAAACTCTATGCCTTGCACGCCCTCATTTTCTTAGCTCCCATTAATACCATCGCTCGAATGAGTAGCAAACAAGCACCAGTTACGTCTGTAAAAGAATTAGCAGCCTTGGGCAAAGTTTGGGGCTTGCTAAAATACCACCATCCTGCGGTTGCAAATGGAACACTAGACTGGGATGCCAAATTGCTAAAAATACTTCCACTTTACCTACAAGGGGCAGATAAAAAGGCACGTAACCAGATTATCTCAAAAATGATCAAAGATCTTGGTCCCGTCACAATATCTACGAAACCAGATAGTACCATCAGCAACCTCAAAGAGAAGCCTGATTTTGCTTGGATCAAGAACAGCGGTTTTTCATCAGAACTATCCATTACGCTGCAAGACATTTCCCGAAACCACATTGGGGGCAAGCAAAAATATGTTAACCCATATAGCATGGATGGAATGACCATTTCTTTGATCACCAATGAGCTTCCATATACAGAATTAACGGAGTTGTCTCAAGAACATAAATTATTGTCGGTTTTCCGTTACTGGAATATTATCGAATATTGGTATCCTTATAAGTACATGACCATAAACAAATGGGATACCTATCTCGACAAGTTTATTGCTGAGGCAATCTCATCTAAAGATGATCTCTCCTATCTACTCATGGTACAAAAAATGGTTGCTACCATACGGGATAGTCACGCTTACGCAGCATCGAGAAAAAGCCAACAAAATATTGGTTTGCGTACACTTCCTTTCACTGTAAAATTTATCGGAGAACAGGCGGTCATCAACAGTGTTGATACTTTGGTATATAAATCTGGCGAAATAAAAAGGGGTGACGTGCTAACAAGCATCAACAACGTTGCGGTGAATAAGATCCTTGACAAATATAGGCCGTATATATCTGCCTCAAATGAAGCCGTCGTAAAACGCGAAGTGGCCAAACTATTATACCGATCGCCTGATTCTGTTGTGAATATAAATACGGCATCGGCCGATGGCAGACTGAAAGCGCTTACCCTAAAAACAGCAGCAATTGGAGCGGGCTTTGGGACTAAGAAATACGACTTTGCACACCAGCGCGACTCAACCTATTTTATAAAGGATAATATCCTGTATATTAATTTAGGGAAGTTTATGGATCAACATGCTAAAGCAGTAATTCCTTTGATCAAAGATTTGAAGGGGATTGTAATTGATGGAAGGCAGTATCCACCAAGAGGAGGAGGAAGCATCTCTATGGTTCTGGATGAGTCGCTTATGGACAAGAAAAGGGATTTTGCTATATTCTCGACCGTTGTCGCAGGCTATCCTGGATACTTTAAATATACTGAACCTATGCAATCTGGCGCAGATAATCCAAATTATTTTAAGGGCCTCGTCATCTTACTGGTTAATGAGGAGACACAAAGCACAGGAGAATTTATGGCGATGGCCATGAAAGTTATTCCCAACATGAAGGTTGTAGGCTCTACAACGGCCGGGGCGGATGGAAATGTTACTCAAGCATTTCAGCTTCCTGGAGGCATATCCACCGTGTTTACAAGTTTGGGCGTTTATTATCCAAATAAAGGGCAAACGCAACAAGTAGGCATTGTACCCGATGTGAAAGTTACCCAAACACTAGAAGGATTTAGAAGTGGTAAAGATGAAATGCTGGAGAAGGCACTGAGTTTGATCGTGCAATTTAAAAGATAGCGTCCGACATCCTCGCTACTAAAGATAAAGCCTTAAGATTATGTTCTTGAAGCTTTTTTGTGAAGAGCAATAGCGAAGTTGGTTAGAGCGTCCCGATCTTAATCGGGACTACTTCCCACTACCAGAGTTAAACGGCCCTGAAATATCGAATTTCAGGGCTTTATATTTGTATAATAAAATCAAAGAAACACAATTTAATAATTTTCGGTACCTTGTAATCTTCGACTCCTTTTCTATTAGTCCATCCTATTTAAGATTTATTTACAAAATTTACATTTTTATTTACAATCCAAATCACTCAATCCCAAAAATATCAAGCTAGATTCGCTAAATCAATTTGAAAGGATATGAAACATATGAAAAAAATCATCTATGTGCTGATCTTGCCGCTGGTTGTGGTGGGCAGCCTAGTATTTGCTAATCGTGCAATTAAAAAGGAAACAAAGCCATCCCCAAAACCATCGTCTATTGCTTACAGAAAAGCCAGCATGGATGCCAAGAAAAAATGGGAAGCTTCTCCTGACGGTATAAAGTACAAAGAATGGGAGGGTTCTCCTGAAGGTAAAAAGGTGCATGCCAGTCATGATAAAATAAAGAAACACATAAAGGATTTCACCAGTATGGAGGCGGTGGTAACCTCTGTTACTTTTCAGCGAGAAAACAGCAAATCATCAGGCCCGAAATGGCTTATAGTCAGCATTAATGGCGAAGATTACATGATGCAATTTATTCCTAAGGAATTTCAGCAGTTAAATAGCCTGAAAGTTAACGACAAAATAATTGTAAAAAGCCACAGCGCCGGGTATTCGCCTAATCATCCTTATTTGATTGTATCGGGCGACTATATTGAGAAAAATGGTAAGGTACTTTTTAAACGTGACTTTAGCAAAAATAACCGTTGCTGATGTATCCTTGCAAATCTTCCAAAAAAGTTTGACATTTCGCGTCTGCCCTCTACGATAAAAGCTTCGAGAAAATCGAGGCTTTTTTGTTTCCAATAGTAATCGGGATTCATCTTCGTTACTGGGAAACCCTCTACTACCTCAGTAATTGCGAGCTTTTTTGCTCAGTCTCTCTTCACTTACCGCTCATCTTTTCCTTATTTAAAATTATTCTAAATAATTCTTGTTATTTAAAAAACTCATTCTATCTTTGTCGTAATTTAGATTTAATCTTAATAAAGATATGAGAAAACTTTTTACACAGCTCCTAGGCATTATCGCCATTTCACTTTCTCTTTTCGGGAATGTGCACGCACAAAACAAATTAGTAACCCTTTCGGGAACCATCAAAACGAGTGATGGTGTACCCGCGGCTTATGTTAACGTTGGGTTAAAGAATACTACTAAAGCTACCCAGACTGATGCAAACGGGGCTTATACCCTAAAAAACATCCCTGCTGGAAGTTATACACTTAAGATTTCGGCGGTTGGAATTACTTCTCAAGAAAAATCCATTACCATAACTGATGGGATAGCAGCAATCGCTGATTTTTCAGTTTCAGAGTCATCTTCTCGATTAGCTGAAGTGGCGGTTACAGGATATAAGACGCCTAATAAGAAACCTGTTAACTTGGGTAAAATAAACATTGCCCCAATAGATTTACCACAATCTGTACAGGTAATCGGCAATCAGGTAATCACTGATCAGCAGGCTAATCGCTTAAGCGATGTCTTAAAGAATGTAAATGGTGTAGTTTATGGCGAAAATAGAGGCTCTGTGAGCGGCGAGACATTCTTCGCCCGCGGCTATAGCCTTGGAGCAAATAATGTATTCAAAAACGGCTCACGCCAAAGCAGTGGCGGAATGCCAGAAACCAGTACCTTAGAATCAGTTGAGGTTTTAAAAGGAAGCGCGGCCTTATTATATGGGGGAGTAACCGGGGGAGCTGTAGTAAATATGGTAACCAAAAAACCGAAATTTGAAACAGGGGGGGAAGTAGCGATGCGGAGCGGAAGTTATAACTTATATAAACCTACGGTTGATGTATATGGTCCGATTTCGAAAAAACTAGCTTTTCGTGTAATCGGTACTTACGAAAATGCAGGAAGTTTTAGAGATGAAGTAACCGCAAAACGGGTATATGTTAACCCATCACTACTTTACAAAATCAGCGAAAAAACAGATGTATTGCTTCAAGGAGACTATTTGAAAAGTGATTTTACGCCGGATTTTGGTGTAGGAACCGTAGCGAACAAAATTGTTGATTTTGGTCGCAATGCCTTCTTAAATACGCCTTGGGCTTACAACAGAACAAATACCTTAACTTCCCAGTTAAATGTTAACCATAAGTTTAATTCATACTGGAAAGTAAATATATTAGCTAACCTGCAATCTTACAATAGAAATTATTTTAGTGCAGAACGTCCATTTGCTGATGCTACAGGAACTGCCGCGAGAAATCTTACGCGCTCTAAGACCAATGAATATACGTTTAACGAACAAATTAACTTAAACGGGTCGCTTAAAACTGGTTCTATTGAACATACTGTCTTAATAGGCATTGATGCAGATCAATCAAGAACAACTTCAAACGGATTTGTTTATCCTAGCACAGCAAATGCGGCCAATCCGTACGGTCTTGCTGCTTATAATTATGGTAATGTTAACCTGCTCGACCCGTCAACATATTTTGGGTCAGGTATCATGCCCGAAACCACAGTGTTAACCCAGACTTTTGCTCCCATATTTAGAATGGGTGGTTTTGTTCAGGATCTAGTGGCAGTTACGGAACAATTCAAAGTATTAGCCGGTTTAAGATGGACATTCCAAAAAACACCTACAACAGATATTACAAATGTGATAACGGGTGTGGAAACTAAGGGAGCTGCCATTGATAAAATTGATAAAGCTTTTTCGCCTAAGTTCGGAATAGTATACCAACCATTAAAAACCACTTCGATCTATGTAAGTTACGCAAATAACTTTACCTCGAATACAGGGATTGATATCGCAACAGATGCCCCAATGGGACCGTCAATTATCGATCAGTATGAAGCTGGGATTAAAAATGATTTCTTACAGGGAAAATTATCGGCTAACGTAACCGTATATCAAATCAAAAATAGCAACCTAGCGCAAGCTGCATTAGCTGATCCAACAAAACGTGAATTTAGTGGTGCTACAAGTAGTAACGGTGCTGAATTTGATTTAACTGGGTCTATTCTCCCTGGACTAAACTTTTTAGCTGGCTATAGCTATAATTTCATGAGATATACTTCAACAATTGCAACTGGAGCAGTTGAAGGTCAACGTTTGGTAGGTACAACTAAAAATACAGCCAATGGAACGTTATTCTATACGCTTCAAGATGGCAGTTTGAAAGGTTTAAAGCTTGGCGCCTCGGCCTTTTATACTGGTAGCCGCAACGGCGGATACAATGATACCAAAGCACAGACAGTAAGTAGATTAATCCCGTTGACCGCATTTACCACATTTGATTTCTCGGTAGGTTACAATTGGAGAAACTTATCGTTGCTTGGTAAAGTATCGAACCTTAGTAACGAACTGAATTATTATGTACACGAAAATTATAGTGTTAATCCGATAGCCCCACGTCAATTTATGACTACCCTATCGTATAAATTTTAATTTGTATGCTTAGGATTAGTTTTTTATGGCCTACTAATGTTCCTTTTGATCGGGGTTCTTTTTCTCTGTTACTTTCTATCTAGGTACAGAAATAAATTAAATGTTGCTGTAGTAATTTCGGCCTTTGCCTTTAATCTTTTATGCGGGGGCACCTATTTTGCGAGTTCGGCATCAAATGGCGTGAACCTTTTTACCTTCATCCTTATTATCTTTATCCTCACATTAGTACTCTCAAAGAAGCAGTTTTGGATTTGGATTCCACTTAATATCGTTCTGCTTATCGTGTTATTGACGATAGAATATCAGTACCCTGAAGTGGTAGAAAATCTATATGATAACCCAAAACACAAACTTTTAGATCTTGCGCAAACTTTTTTTGAAGTAATTCTTATGGTGATCCTCATCACCTTGTTTATGAAAAGGAGCTATAATCGCGAAAAAGAACTGGCACAAAGTAGATTAGTGGAATTAGAAGAGAGCAACGAAACTAAAAACAAACTATTTTCTATTGTGGCACACGATTTAAAAGCGCCCCTAGCATCCATAGAAAACTACCTTTCCTTATTAAATGAACTGGAATTTAGCAAAGATGAAAAAATAGCCATCGAAAAAAATCTATTGGCCTCTACCAGACAAACTTCTGAAATGTTGCAGAATATCCTTTCTTGGTCAAGAGATCAGATGGATGGTATTTCAATAAATTTAATTCCTATTTATGTTCATCAAACCTTAAACCATACCATTCAGTTTCAAAACAGTTTAGCGAGAGAAAAGGGAATTGAGCTAAACTACGTCCCAAATCTGGAGCTTAGGGCATTTGCTGATCCTGACATGTTGCAGCTCATTGTAAGAAATTTAGTAAACAATGCGATAAAATTTTCATCGCCCGGTGGCAGGATAGAATTAAGTGCTAGAGCAGAGGGCAATACCTGTTTAATCGTTATTAGTGATACAGGAATAGGAATTAGCGATGAAAAAAAACAGACTCTATTTTTGCTAAAAAGTAAAGGCACCTATGGCACTAACAATGAAAAAGGGCTTGGTTTAGGGCTAAAACTGGCTAAAACCTATGTCGAGCTCCAACATGGGAAAATCTGGTTCGAAAGTTCGTTAGATAAAGGCACCACTTTTTATGTAAGTCTGGCAAAAGCATAAATCTTGGTAATCCTACAATCTTCGCTTCCTAGCCTTTCCTTAGCTGGCAAACCTAATCTTGTAATCCTATAATCCTATTAATCCTAGTCTTCTCCTAGTTAAAGCTACCATCTCCTCTTCTCATTACTTCCCTACCGTTCCGTGGTTTAACGCCCGACCATTTTTGTAGGCGAATACTTGCCCGTACCATGAAATAACGGCTTAAAGCATTCGTTTTAGTATCTGTGATCGTACCATCATCCCCGATGTTCCGATTAACAAAATTATTTTGGTTCAATAAATCAAAGGCCTGTACAGTTAAAGTAGCTCTACGTTTCCAAAACTCTTTCTGTAAATAACTATTTATTACGAATGGATTAGCCGTTACATTCGCATTTATCCCCGAAACGAAGTTTTTACTTGCACTGTATCCAATTATCCAAGTTTGCCAAGCAATAAATTTTCCATCAATGTTAAAAGAAAGCGTTTTTGTTAGGTTTCCAGTAGATGTTTGCAAAGTACTGTTGGATTTGATAAAGCTATAACCAACATTCGGATTAACTTCAATCCATTCGTTAGGATTGATCCGTGGTCCAAAACGATTGTTCATATTCCATACCGAAGAAGTATATTCCAAATTATCGCTAACTGCTACATTATGGTTATGGTTAATACTTCCATTTAACGAAAGATTGTATTTCCTATTGGCTAATTGTTTGCTTATCGAATAATTTCCTCCTACCCTATATACCCCCGACATATTTAAATACCTGGTTTCATACACGGTAATTCCATCTTGAACAATTCTTACCGCATTTCTTACTACAGCATTGTTAACGAAAGTAGCGTTCATATTTACCGAATAATTTAATTTTGAGTTGGCGATATAATTATTGTAGTTAGCATTGATTGAGTGATTAAAAGTGACCTTTAAGTTAGGATTACCTACAACTGGACTCTGTGGATTTGAAACATCACGAACCGGTTGGATCTGGTCAAAACTAGGCTCATTAGCATTACCAGAATAGTTAATTTGCATGCTATGTTGGCGAGACCATGAATATTGAAATCTAGCTATGGGAATTAGATTAAAGCTACTTCTGTGCGTTGTTGTACCTAAGCTCACTTTCGTGCCACTTAATAGACCGGGAACTGCAGTAACACCAAGAGAAAATTTAACTTTAGAGCTACTACTTAGTCCATAACGATAATTTAAGGCAATTCTACTCTGTGTAAAAGAGTAATCGTAGATATTACTCAGTGAATCTATTATCTGGGTTGATCCTCCCGCATTAATATTACTAGACGTTGCCTTATTGTCATATCCGTTATAATTAACTTGGCCGTTGAATTCAAATTGCGATTTTTCATTTATTGGCTCCACATAGGTTAAGCTAGCGCGATAGGTGTTCTGTAAATTGTCGCGTTCTACCAAGCGATGAAGCAATAACTGCTTATCAACTACATCGGTTGTACCTAAATAACTTACCGTATTTGAATTTCGATCCTGTTCAGATTGCTGATTAGCGATGTTTAGGCTGAGCTGAACAGACAAGTTCCTCCTTTTTTTTGCAAATAAATGCTGGTAAAATAAAGTTGCCTCTACGTTAGGTCGGGTATTAGTACTCGTATTTGAACCAATTTGATCTTGATGAATTGCTCCATTTTGAAAGATAGAAAACTGACTGCCATTTAATGAAGATGTATAATTTACCGATGGAGTGAATTTAATGTAATTGTTGCTATCTAAATCTGCCTCAAGTTCAAAATTAAAATTATGTGATTTACTATCGTTATCTCCCCTACTATCATTATTGATAAATAAAGATCCATCCTTGGTTAAACGTTCAGTAAGGCTACTATTTAGAGAATTGACGTTATTGAAGTTATAGCGATAGTTTGCATTTACCTTAACCTTTTTACTTAGGTTATCTCTAAAAGAAAAGGCTCCACTTCCATTAGTAGTTGTGCCACCACTTCCTCCAGACGAATTTCCACTGCCGTTATTGCCACCGCCGGCACTGCTGCTGCCGCCATTCCGACCTCCACCACTACCACCGCCATTATTCCCCCCACCGTTGCCCCCATTATCTCCACTATTTGCTACTCCATTTATCGTATTATTTAATCTAGCATTAATCCCTATAGTTTGATTGGCATTAATTCGAGTGCCGAAAATTGAGCCCTGATATCGCTCATTATTCCCTATTCCTAGATTGGCGTTTCCGGTGTTGCCCACAGATTTATCGGCTCTGGTAACAATGTTTAGAATTTTTTCTGGATCCCCATCTTTTACTCCTGTCCTTGCGGCCTGATCTCCATAATCATCAACCACTTGGATCTTTTCTACAATTTCTGCTGGCAAATTCTGGATAGCATTGGCCACATCACCTCCCAAATAGGTTTTACCGTTAATTTTCGCTTTTGTAACCGACTGACCTTGATGCACTAAAGTTCCATCTGTCCCTACTTCCATCCCCTCCATCTTTTTCAATAGCTCGTCAACTGTTGCATTCTCTCTAACAATATAATCTTTGGCTCTATATTCTACAGTATCTGTTTTATAGGTGATGGATGGCGTTCCATTTATAACAACGGTATTTAGCGTATTCACGTCAGACTTTAAAATGATGGGGTCCATAACAATTCTGGGAACGGCATCATTTTGTTTATATTTTGCAATTAATGGCTTATAGCTCAACATGCTAACCGACAAGGTATAGGTTGCTGATTTTACTTTTTTAAATACAAAAATTCCATCGGAGTTAGTAGCAGCTACCAAAGTATCAAGGGTAGAAGTTAACCGCACGGTTACTCCAGGAACACCCAAATCTAAAGTGTCTTTAACAATTCCGCTAATCTCCCGCGTTAGTAGAGGAGCTGGGGGAGTTTTTTGCGGTGTTTGCGCATAAACTGTCTGCCCTAAACCTATCGTTAAAAAAGCATAAATTAATCCTTTAAGCAATTTTGAAGAAATAAATGGGTATTGATTAGTCATAAAGGATATAGATATATTGATTATTTTCTTAAGAGCGTATATTTTCCCCAGAAATCTGTAGGGGTCATTAAATCTTGCATATTTTGGCCACCACCCAGGTTTCCACCCCCTCCAAAATTTCCACCTCCATTTGGTCTTCCTCCTCCATTGCCGCCAAAATTACCTCCGCCACCACCACCATTGCCGCCGAAATTCATAGCAGCCATACCATTAAGTTTAATTTGATAGGCAAAATCTTTCCCATCAGCGGCAGATAGTTCCAATAAGCTTAATGGAATAGCAAGTTCATAAACGAAAGCACCTTGTTGGTCGAATGAACCCACGGCCTTTAATCCGTATTCATTATAAATCGAAATCAATGTATCGGTGATTTCCTTAATACCCGAAACTTTTATTTCCTTAACTGTGGCAAGTGCTGTTTTACGTTGAATTAAAGAAGCTGAATCTCGTTGTTGCTGGGTTAGTTGAGTTCTATTTGGTGCGCCGCCTTGCGCACCCCCACCTCTATTCTGTCCTTGGAACTGTCCACTTCGCCCGCCTTGATTTCTGGTTCTTACCACTAATGGATAAGTAACCGAAATCGCATCTTTTTCCTTTTTCTTACCTTCTTTATTTATCGTAAAGGTGATACCGCCTAACATAATCTTATTGGCAACGGCCGAAGTTGCAGACTTTAAAACCAAATAGAGGTTTTTGTCGTCATTGGCTAAAGTATAAAATACTTCAGTTCGTTTATTTTCTGCAGCATAGGTATCATTCCATTCGTTATATTTTCCATCTATCCTTAAGTTGGCTGGTGAGGGTAAACTTGATACTTGAACATCTGGTAGTTTCTGTGCAAAGGTATTCAAGGCAAGTAGACAAAAAAAAGTAAGTAAGATTTTCTTCATTATATTAATTGATATTATTAACACGTCATTAAATTGATAGACATTAAAATAAGGCAATGGCTTAATTCTAAAAATCAAAAATTACTGCTCTATTTAACTAAGAAGAGTATAATGTTCGATTTATGAATACAAACGTACTTTTTAGTTTAATCAACATCATCATCTCTCCAAATTGTTACCATTAATGGGATGAGGAAGCATAAAAAAAATCCCTAGGGTTGTCTAGGGATTTAAAATCATTGGATTAAACTATTTGGAAAGCTGATAGGTTTCGGCCAACTTTAGAGCATTATAAACATTTACAACTCCACCGCTTACGCAGATCTCTGAAAACTGAACACGTATGTTTTCTCCTCTCTCATTTTTATATTTAACCTTGTGTTTTACTTTAGTTACGGATTTCATGATAATATCTTTCAGCTGAGTAGGAGAAAGGTCAGGATAGTAACTTAAAATTAATGCTGCTACTCCGGCAACAACTGGAGAAGCCATACTAGTACCATCATATTCATCGTACTTAGAGCCCGGTACTGTAGAGTTGATCATAAATCCTGGAGCAAAAACGTCTACATTATATTTACCATAATTAGAGAATGAGGCTTTTAATTCCTCATTATCCTTATAGGTACTGGCACCCACTTCTATCCAGTTATTAGCATGGGGCAATAAAAATTTATTTGAGTCTAATGGTGCTGGTTTCGCAAACGGATCTGGACGATTTCCGTTCATTCCTGGACCTTGTCCATATTGTCCTGGTTGCTGTCCAGGCATATCGCCAGGTTTTGGGGGAGTAAATCCAGTTTCTGGGCGTTTTTTATGCAATTTGGCATATGCCTCCGCTTCCGGACTGTCATAATATTTATTAGGATAGTTTTCTTCGATATCATTGTTATTGTTATCGTTTCCGGCGGCATGAACCAATAAAACACCTTTAGATTCTGCATATTTAACGGCTTCATCCACTGCTTTTTTATCCCATTTGTATCCTTTTCCAAAACTCATGTTTACAATTCTGGCTCCATTATCCACCGCATAACGAATACCATTAGCCACATCTTTATCACGTTCGTCGCCTTCTGGTACCACTCTGATGGTCATGATACTTACATTATTTGCAACACCTAAAATCCCAAGATTATTAGTTCGGTTGGCTCCTATAATACCCGAAACGTGGGTACCATGATCGGCACTTGGACCCATTACATCATTGTTTCCATAAAATCTTTGTGAAGAATTTGCATAATCATCGCCGATAAGTTCCTTACGTTGATCATAATTTTCGTTTAGGTTATATTTTAACATTGTTTCCAATTCATGATAACCTTTTTGAATATTTTTATAGAATTTTTCCATACCTCCATCTTCGCGGACACCCTTTTTTATAATTCTAACAACCTGTTCTTCTGTCTCATCATCTGGGGTATACTTCTCGATATCTTCTATTGAAGGTATCGTCTTCTTATTCATCATAGCAACGGAGTCCATTACTTTTTTAATCACAATATAGATAGGAAAAGTGGAACTGGCTTCATCATATCTCTTTCCGAAATCGGCTAATACTTTCTTATAGAGCAAATATTCCTTCTTTTCCGTACTGTCCAATACCGTACTAGGGATAGTAGATCTATATTTCCCTTCAAACTTTCTCTTTATTCTAACCAATTCGAGGTTGTCATAAGTAAGGTTTCCGTTTTTAGAACCTAGAAAATTCCATCCATGTATATCATCAATGTATCCATTTTTGTCATCATCTATTCCGTTACCGGGAATTTCCTTGGTATTTGTCCACAATGCATCTTTTAAATCATCGTGATTTATATCAGTTCCACCATCAATAACCGCGACGATAATTTTTTGCTTCGGTTTTTTACTATTTAGCAATTCATTATATGCTTTTTCTGTACTAACACCAAAATAACCATCGGTAGTTAGATCGAGATTAAACCAATTTGGAGGAAGAATTACATTTTTATCCTGTGCAAATGCGCTAACACCTATCGATATAAAGAATGCAAAAAATAAACTAATCTTTAATTTCATAATAAACTTTTTTAAGACTAACGTAATTTACAATAATACGGTTTTAATTTTTTTAGACCGAAGATTCTCTGGCTTTTAACAAATATTTAACATCAAGCTCTAGGAAGCTCAAAGGCTATGTATCAGGGGTTTGTTGATCTATAGTGCTATATCCAAACACCTATTAAATGTAAGAATAAATATGAAGAATGCCAGTAGGTAATCTAGCTGATTAAGACTTGTATGGCGTGATACTTATAGTGAGGCAATTCTGGCGGGAAAAAAGGGGCATAAAAAAGCCCCACCACTTTCGTGATGGGGCGTTTAAGATCTGGCACCGACCTACTCTCCCACATGTTACTGCAGTACCATCGGCTCTGGCGGGCTTAACTTCTCTGTTCGGAATGGGAAGAGGTGGACACCGCCGATATAGGCACCTGAATTTCCTTATGCCCCAAGGGGGCATATGATGACATATTATTGAAAGAAGTCTTTTCAGAAGAGCAAACAGCATTTGCCTTGATGAAAGCTTCGGGCTATTAGTAATACTCGACTGTGGTGTCGCCACCTTTACATCTGTATCCTATCGACGTAGTAGTCTTCTACGGCCCTATAAGGAATTCTCATCTCGTGGCCAGTTTCGCACTTAGATGCTTTCAGCGCTTATCTGTTCCCAGCGTAGCTACTCTGCAATGCCCCTGGCGGAACAACAGATTCACTAGAGGCTGGTCCAACCCGGTCCTCTCGTACTAAGGTCAGCCCCACTCAAAATTCCTACGCCCACAACAGATAGGGACCGAACTGTCTCGCGACGTTCTGAACCCAGCTCGCGTGCCACTTTAATCGGCGAACAGCCGAACCCTTGGGACCTTCTCCAGCCCCAGGATGTGACGAGCCGACATCGAGGTGCCAAACCTCCCCGTCGATATGAGCTCTTGGGGGAGATCAGCCTGTTATCCCCAGCGTACCTTTTATCCTTTGAGCGATGGCCCTTCCATGCAGAACCACCGGATCACTATATCCGTCTTTCGACCCTGCTCGGCTTGTCTGCCTCACAGTCAAGCAAGCTTATGCTATTGCACTCCGCGTACGGTTACCAAGCGTACTGAGCTTACCTTTGAAAGCCTCCGTTACCTTTTTGGAGGCGACCACCCCAGTCAAACTACCCATCAAACAATGTCCCCCGCTTGGCGGGGTTAGACACCGAATACAGAAAGGGTGGTATTTCAACGTCGGCTCCACGATGCCTGGCGACACCGCTTCAAAGCCTCCCACCTATCCTACACATCCTGTACCCAATGTCAATGTTAAACTGTAGTGAAGGTGCATGGGGTCTTTCCGTCCCGTTGCGGGTACCCGGCGTCTTCACCGGGACCACAATTTCACCGAGCTCATGGCTGAGACAGCGCCCAGATCGTTACACCATTCGTGCAGGTCGGAACTTACCCGACAAGGAATTTCGCTACCTTAGGACCGTTATAGTTACGGCCGCCGTTTACTGGGGCTTCGATTCAATGCTTCTCCTTGCGGATGACATCCCCTCTTAACCTTCCAGCACCGGGCAGGTGTCAGGCCTTATACCTCATCTTTCGATTTTGCAAAGCCATGTGTTTTTGTTAAACAGTCGCCTGGGCCTTTTCACTGCGGCTCCGCTTGCGCGGAGCGCCCCTTCTCCCGAAGTTACAGGGCCATTTTGCCGAGTTCCTTAGCCATGATTCACTCGAGCACCTTAGAATTCTCTTCCCGGATACCTGTGTCGGTTTGCGGTACGGGTCCTTATAGACTGGAGCTTAGCGGTTTTTCTTGGAAGTCTGATTACCTGCGCTATCCGTTCGCCCGAAGGTCCACGGTACTATCGGCTTTAAGCAAGGACTGCGGATTTGCCTACAGTCCCTATACCTACGGCCTTCAACGAACTATTCCGTCAGTTCGCGGCAGTTCCACTACTCCGTCCCCACATCGCATCTATAAAGAGTACGGTAATATTAAACCGTTGTCCATCGAGTATCCCCTTCGGGTTCCCCTTAGGCCCCGACTAACCCTGATCCGATTAGCGTTGATCAGGAAACCTTATCCTTTCGGTGGGCGGGTTTCTCTCCCGCCTTATCGTTACTTATGCCTACATTTGCTTTTCCAGAAGCTCCACCGCAGCTCGCGCTGCGACTTCGCCGCCGCTGGAATGCTCCCCTACCGTAATATAAATATTACCCATAGCTTCGGTATACCACTTAATGCCCGTTTATTATCCATGCACGATCGCTCGACTAGTGAGCTGTTACGCACTCTTTAAATGAATGGCTGCTTCCAAGCCAACATCCTAGCTGTCTGTGCAATCGCACCTCGTTAGTTCAACTTAGCGGTAATTTAGGGACCTTAGCTGATGGTCTGGGTTCTTTCCCTCTCGGCGCGTGACCTTAGCACCCCGCGCCTCACTGCCGGCCATATTATACAGCATTCGGAGTTTGTCTGGATTTGGTAGGATTTGACTCCCCCGCACCCAATCAGTAGCTCTACCTCTGTATAACTCTATGCCGACGCTGTTCCTAAAAACATTTCGGGGAGTACGAGCTATTTCCCAGTTTGATTAGCCTTTCACCCCTACCCACAGATCATCCGGAAACTTTTCAACGTTTATCGGTTCGGTCCTCCAGTACGTGTTACCGCACCTTCAACCTGTCCATGGGTAGATCACAAGGTTTCGCGTCTACCTCCCCTGACTGTGCGCCCTGTTCAGACTCGCTTTCGCTTCGGATCCGCGCCTTCAGCGCTTAACCTTGCCAGGGAAGAGTAACTCGTAGGCTCATTATGCAAAAGGCACGCCGTCACGCCACCTGGACGCTCCGACCGCTTGTAAGTATACGGTTTCAGGTTCTATTTCACTCCCCTGTTCGGGGTTCTTTTCACCTTTCCCTCACGGTACTGGTTCACTATCGGTCTCTCGGGAGTATTTAGCCTTACCGGATGGTGCCGGCAGATTCCCACAAGGCGTCTCCGACCTCGCGGTACTCAGGATACTGATGGGCCAATGGTGCATACGTGTACGAGGCTATCACTCTGTACCGCCGGGATTCCCATCCCGTTCCACTTCGCTGCATTGTAACCGTATCTCAGTCCTACAACCCCGTCCATGCCGTAACATGAACGGTTTGGGCTCTTTCCCTTTCGCTCGCCACTACTCAGGAAATCATTGTTATTTTCTCTTCCTCTGCTTACTTAGATGTTTCAGTTCGGCAGGTTTGCGCACTGTGTGCGACATGTCTTCAACATGCCAGGTTTCCCCATTCGGAAATCCGCGGATCAAGTCATATTTGCTGATCCCCGCGGCTTATCGCAGCTTATCACGTCCTTCATCGCCTCCGAGAGCCAAGGCATCCCCCGTATACTCTTTCTTACTTTCTTCCACTGGTGCGCCTTTTGCGCCGCACCGTGTGCTTTTTTGATATGATATGAACATTGAGATGTGAGATATGGGATCGCTCCCCTACCGTCAGACCCCAACAGATCAAATCGTCTCTATTGTTGTTTGCTCTTCTTATTAACTTCTTCCAATATGTCAAAGAACTTTTCTGTCCCGGCCCCGGGGGGCTATTTGCTCGGCACTTCTGTAACAGTGCCCGGTGAGGGTGGAGAATAACGGAGTCGAACCGTTGACCTCCTGCGTGCAAGGCAGGCGCTCTAGCCAGCTGAGCTAATCCCCCAAAAAAACGCTAGCTGTAGTCCCGTCCAGATTTGAACTGGAGACCCCTACATTATCAGTGTAGTGCTCTAACCAGGCTGAGCTACGGGACTAAATAGATTTTTCGATGTAGTTTCCGATCTGCGATTTGTTCCGTTTCCTTCTTAAATCGTCCATCGTAACTCGTAATCGTAATTTCCACCTGATCTCGCCCCTGCCGATATGGTATCGTGCCGATGGCTTGTTTTCTTGGTGTTTCCTTAAAGGTTATATCATTATCATTTTTGCGTAGCGAAGTGGTCTAATCCACTCCAGAAAGGAGGTATTCCAGCCGCACCTTCCGGTACGGCTACCTTGTTACGACTTAGCCCCAGTTATCGGTTTTACCCTAGGACGCTCCTTGCGGTTACGTACTTTAGGTACCCCCAACTTCCATGGCTTGACGGGCGGTGTGTACAAGGCCCGGGAACGTATTCACCGCATCATTGCTGATATGCGATTACTAGCGAATCCAACTTCACGGGGTCGAGTTGCAGACCCCGATCCGAACTGTGAACGGCTTTTTGAGATTTGCGCACCATCGCTGGCTGGCTGCCCTCTGTACCGTCCATTGTAGCACGTGTGTAGCCCCGGACGTAAGGGCCATGATGACTTGACGTCGTCCCCTCCTTCCTCTCTGTTTGCACAGGCAGTCTGTCTAGAGTCCCCACCATGACGTGCTGGCAACTAGACATAGGGGTTGCGCTCGTTGCGGGACTTAACCCAACACCTCACGGCACGAGCTGACGACAGCCATGCAGCACCTAGTTTCGTGTCCTTGCGGACTGTCCCATCTCTGGGACATTCACTAACTTTCAAGCCCGGGTAAGGTTCCTCGCGTATCATCGAATTAAACCACATGCTCCTCCGCTTGTGCGGGCCCCCGTCAATTCCTTTGAGTTTCACCCTTGCGGGCGTACTCCCCAGGTGGAACACTTAACGCTTTCGCTTAGCCGCTGACTGTGTATCGCCAACAGCGAGTGTTCATCGTTTAGGGCGTGGACTACCAGGGTATCTAATCCTGTTTGATCCCCACGCTTTCGTGCCTCAGCGTCAATAAGACCATAGTAAGCTGCCTTCGCAATCGGTGTTCTGTGACATATCTATGCATTTCACCGCTACTTGTCACATTCCGCCTACCTCTAGTCAATTCAAGCCCATCAGTATCAAGGGCACTGCGATAGTTGAGCTACCGTCTTTCACCCCTGACTTAACAGGCCGCCTACGCACCCTTTAAACCCAATAAATCCGGATAACGCTTGGATCCTCCGTATTACCGCGGCTGCTGGCACGGAGTTAGCCGATCCTTATTCCTTCGGTACATTCAGCCCGCTACACGTAGCGGGGTTTATTCCCGAATAAAAGCAGTTTACAACCCAGAGGGCCGTCTTCCTGCACGCGGCATGGCTGGTTCAGAGTTGCCTCCATTGACCAATATTCCTTACTGCTGCCTCCCGTAGGAGTCTGGTCCGTGTCTCAGTACCAGTGTGGGGGGCCATCCTCTCAGATCCCCTAGACATCGTCGCCTTGGTGGGCCGTTACCCCGCCAACCAGCTAATGTCACGCATGCCCATCTCTATCCCATGAATGTTTGACCATCCGGCCATGCGGCCGAAAGGTGTTATGCGGTGTTAATCCGAATTTCTTCGGGCTATCCCCCAGATAAAGGTAGGTTGCATACGCGTTACGCACCCGTGCGCCGGTCTCAAGCTAGCAAGCTAGCTCTACCCCTCGACTTGCATGTATTAGGCCTGCCGCTAGCGTTCATCCTGAGCCAGGATCAAACTCTCCATTGTAAAATGTTGTAGTTCGAACACTGACCATTCTTATTCTAACGAATTATTAATAGTCTTCTTGTATTCTGTATTATGTTGTCTGATGAAATCAGACCTTAAAAACGAGCTTGGTTTCATGTACTTTGAAACTGTACCTGTTTAACCTCGCCACGCTATATAATGATATCCTTTTAATGAACTTTCCGATCTTACCTCGCGGCGATCTGTATATGTTGCATCGTTCATCTTCGCTTCCCGCCAGTCTTTATTGTTCTGGCCATCGGCTTAAAATCTGATGTTTCAATCTTGTCTTTATGTCCTGCCAACATCCGCTGGCGAACTCCCGTTTTGTTTGGGACTGCAAAGGTAGAAAACTTTTTTAATCCAGCAAACTTTTTTTGAAGTTCTTGAAACTTTTTTTCGTTTCTGCTGTTATGTTCTCATCATTCAAAATCAACCTCTCTTTTCCTTTCCGTATCCCTTGTGTCGTTACCTCCGTAGCGGGTTGCAAAGGTAAGAAGATTTTCTGTTTCCCAAAACTTTTTTGACAAGTTTTTTGATGTTTCTTATAAGTAACTAATATTCAGCCACTTTTTTATTTCTTCCTTTTCTTTACCCCCGTTTCCTCCAAAGCGGGATGCAAAGATAGCAAAGATTATTGCACCTACAAACTAGAAGTAGCTTTTTCTGAGCAAATAATGCTAAGTGTATGATTTACACTATGAATAAAATGAAAAGAGCTGGCGGAGGACCTGGGTGGGAGCGTAAGAAGGCAGTTTTCAGTTATCAGTTTTCAGTTGGGGATTGCGGCTTAACCGCACAGGGGCTTAGAGTAGAAATTTATAGATGTGTTTGCAGTCCAGTTAAACAGAACCTACTTCAGTTTTCCTTCGCATGTCACCTGATAGCTTCACCACACATCGACCCTCTTCCCTTTTACGTCTTCCATTTAAACCTTATTAATACTGCCCTATGCTTAGCAATACCAGGGTGCAGGCTTCAACAGGTTCGATATCATGTAAATCGAGCATTTTTTCGAATGATGGATTTTCGGTTCCGGGATTAAAGATTACACGTTTAGGTTTGGTTTCCAAAATATAATCATAATAGTTTTGCTGTATTGCCGTACCTATATATAAGGTAATGGTATCGATATCTTGATAAACCTCCCCCGGCTTCTCTATCTTTACCCCTGCTACTTCGCCCTGCTTTATTCCAATGTTTACAATTGGGTGCCCTTTTGCCACCAACATATGCGCCGCTCGGTAGGCATAGCGATCTGTATTTGGGGTGGCGCCTATGATAAGAGTTTTTTTGATCATGATTACTCAGATTTATTTATGATTACACAGATTAACTTGGATTTACACAGATTAGAACTTCAGCAATAAGGCTATTTGCCCAGAGTGATAGGCATGATGTTGGATCAGTCCATTTACTAATTGCGCATTATTAACACCTGTACCAAGCGGCGGGTTTCTTTCATCTTTAACAGGGACAGTCCAATTTGGTGCCTGAAAATCCTCCAACAGAGCAATCAGCTTGGTGTTTGCTTTTTCGAAATCGCTCAACATCAATTCCCATTCGGTTTCTGATTGCACTAATGGAATAGGCCAATCGCCCCTTAAAGGCTCTTTGGCCAACGCTCCATTTAAACGATCGGCTACTTCTTCCGTCCACGCGGTTAGGTGAAGCACCAGTTCGGCAATAGAATGGGCATTGGGAATGGGGTGATTAAACACTTTTTGTGGATTTGCAGAACGAATTAAGCTCAATGTATTATTGCCATGCCAAGCATCGCCGTTATATGCCTTTTGAATTTCATCAACTAAATTTATCATGCCAAGAAAGATTTAAGGAATAACGTTTAACTTTTAAGAATTGTTTACAATAGCATTTACACAATTGATCCCATCTATTGCAGCCGAAACAATACCTCCAGCATAACCTGCTCCTTCTGCGCAAGGATACAGTCCGATAATTTGGGGATGCTGATAGCTTTCTTTGTCTCTTGGGATACGAACCGGTGAAGAGGTTCGGCTTTCTACACCCACTAGAATGGCTTCATTGGTGTAATATCCGGCCATCTTTTTTCCAAATAAGGGAAGTGCGGATTTTAAGCTACTTGCCACAAAATCTGGAAGGATGTTATCCAGCATTACACTTTTAGTACCCGGGAGGTAGGAATTCTTAGGTAGATCAATTGATAATTTGTTTTCTACAAAATCTACCATCCGCTGTGCTGGAGCCACTAACTTACCCCCACCGGCCTCAAACGCCAGTTTTTCGATTTCAGATTGAAAGTTAAGCATTCGTAAGGGATCATAACCCTGCACATCATTTAAGGTAACCTGAACTACCGTACCAGAATTAGCAAATGGGTTATTTCTTTTTGATGGCGACCATCCATTAACTACAATTTCATCCTGTTCAGTTGCACAGGGCGCTATAATTCCGCCGGGACACATGCAAAAAGAAAAAACTCCTCTAGCCTTTACCTGTTCTACCATACTGTAATATGCAGGAGGTAAAAATTCGCTCCTAATGTCACAATGGTACTGCGCACTGTCTATAATATGTTGGGGATGCTCAATCCTAACTCCAAGTGCAAATGGTTTGGCCTCGATTAATATATTTTTTTTCTGAAGCAACTCGTAAATATCCCGAGCTGAATGGCCGGTTGCCAAAATTACCGCATCCGCCAAAAGTTCCTGTTCCTGATTGATTATTATGCCTTTTATTTTGCCATTGGCGATAATGAGATCAGTTAATTTCGAGTCAAAGAGCACTTCTCCGCCTGCTTCTTGAATAGTTTCCCTGATGGCTGTAATAATGTGCGGCAATTTATTAGTCCCAATATGGGGTCGGGCATCGATCAGAATATCATCATCAGCGCCATGCTGCACAAAGATTTGTAATACCTTATTTATATCGCCCCGTTTATTTGAACGGGTGTACAATTTACCATCAGAATAGGTACCTGCTCCCCCTTCGCCATAGCAATAATTTGATTCGGTATTTACGAGCCCTTGTTTATTGATTGCCGCTAGATCCCTCCTTCTTTGCTTTACGTCTTTTCCGCGTTCTACAATAATTGGTTTTAAGCCATTTTCTAGACATTGCAGTGCAGCAAATAATCCCGCCGGACCCGCACCTACAATAATTACGGTTTTTTTCGGATTTATCTTTTTATAGGACAGCGTGTTTGTTTCTTCGGGCAGCTCTTCGTCTATATACACTTTAACCTGTAGCCTAAAAATAACTTTACGGGCCCGGGCATCAATAGAACGTTTTAAGATTTTATAGCCATTTATCGTAGAGAGTACAATATTTAATGCACGCGATAAATTTTGGCGGATAACCTGTTGGTTTGCTACATGTTCTGGTGCAACAGTAATCTCAATTTCTTTTTGCATAGCTGATGTCGAGTTTTTATCTCGAATAATACAAAAATATGTATTTTTAATTAGCTAATTTGCAAATTGGATAATTAGCTAATTGATGTGGCAACTTGTCAGTATTTTGTCTGTTTTCGTAACAAGGTATGAATGTTGCTATCTAAATTGAAATAGAAACCTAAAAAACAAAAAATAATAACATGAAAAAAATAGTATTAGGCATAATTGTAGTGGTAGTCTTGATTGCGCTGATCGGCGGATGTAATAGCTACAATGGTTTGGTTAAATCTGACGTTGAAGTTCAAAACAAATGGAGTCAGGTCGAAACCCAATATCAACGTAGATCAGATTTGATCCCTAATTTAGTAAGTACAGTAAAAGGAGCCGCTAAGTTTGAACAGAGCACATTAACTGCAGTAATTGAAGCACGTTCTAAAGCAAGTCAGATTAAGATCGATCCAAGTCAGCTAACTCCTGAAAACATAGCTAAATACCAAGAAGCGCAAGGTCAGGTTGGACAGGCATTAAGCCGTTTAATGGTTTTAACGGAGAATTATCCAGAATTAAAAGCCACTCAGCAATTTAGCGATCTTTCGGTTGCATTAGAAGGAACCGAAAACAGAATTGCAACTGCTCGTAAAGATTTTAATGATGCGGTTAAAGGTTATAACACGAGCATCAGAACATTTCCAAGCAATATTTGGGCTGGCATGTTTGGGTTTAAACAGAAATCTGGATTTGTGGCCGAAGTTGGTGCTGATAAAGCTCCTAAAGTAGAATTTTAATATAGGCTAACCTTTTAGGGTAATGTATGTTTATGTTAAGCATACATTACCCTTTATTTTTATAGATACAGATTATGGGTCTTTTCACAACAGAAGAACAAGAATTAATTGCCAATACCATAGCAGATGCCGAGAAAGCTACTTCTGGCGAAATTAGAATAGCTATAGAGAAACATTGCCCTACCACTGCTTTTGAACGAGCTACACAATATTTTGCAGAGTTGGGCATGGATAAAACCGCGCAACGCAATGGGGTGCTGATCTATTTGGCATCAGACGATAAAAAATTTGCCATAATAGGCGATAGAGGTATTGATACCGTTGTTCCAGATGATTTTTGGGAAACCACTCAAGTTGCCATGAAGGCTCATTTTCTGAGCGGAAATCTTGCTGAAGGAATTATCGCCGGTATAGCCTTGGCAGGCGAAAAACTGGCTTTGTTTTTTCCTTACCAAAATGGCGACGTGAACGAACTGCCAAATGACATTATCTTTATGGATAAAGACGAAACTAAATCATAGATGAAAAAATTAATCATTTTATTGCTCTTCACTTTCAGTTATCACTTTGGATTTGCCCAATTTCCAGAAAAGCCAAGTTCGTATGCTTTGGTAAACGATTTAACTGGGAATACACTTACTGCAGATCAAATCGAAAACCTAGATAGAAAATTAAAAATCTTTGAAGATTCTACCACTAACCAGGTAACGGTAGTGATTGTGAAATCTGTTGGAGATTATGACATCAATGAATATGCACTGGAATTGGGCAGAAAATGGGGGATTGGTGGAAAGGCTAAAAATAACGGTGTAATTTTATTAGTAGCCGTGGGCGATAGAAAAATGTCTATCCAAACAGGTTATGGATTAGAAGGGGCATTGCCCGATATCTATACAAAACGGATTATTGAAAATGATATTAAACCATTTTTTAAAGAAGGGGATTATTATGCCGGAGTTGATGCAGGTACAAATTCTATCATTTCCTTAATTAAAGGAGAATATAAAAACGACAATCCAAAAACGAAATCAAAAAGCAGTGGTCGAAGCGGAGCTGGACTTATAGTTATTATTATCATTATCATCATCGCAGCCATTATTAGAAGAGGTGGCGGGGGCGGCGGAAATCAAGTAATTGGTGGAAGAGGCGTTGCAGAGGCTTTATTATTTGGAGCTTTGTTAGGTGGAGGTCGTAGTTCTGGCGGAGGTTGGGGAGGCGGAAGTAGCGGCGGAGGAGGGTTTGGAAGTGGTGGTTTTGGCGGTGGAAGTTTTGGCGGCGGCGGAAGCAGTGGCAGCTGGTAACTGTAGACTTACGAAGTCTTGAAACTCCGTAAGTCTAAAATTTAATTAACGTGTATAAAAGAGATCTCATCACCTCAGAAATCGAAAAACTTGCGCAGGTTTTAGCAAGAATTGTTGGTCTAAAGAAAGAACTGCGGTTAAAAGAAGCCGAAGCACTTTTTGACGAAACGTTGTTAACAAGCTTTAAACTCAAAAAATACATACTGCTAAGCCCTGATGATGAAGATTTTATCAATTGGCTAAATACTTCAAACCTTGGTCCAGAAAAATTAAACTCATTAAGCGATTTCCTTTTTGCTGAGCTCGATTTTGAAAACTACATGATCACTTCACAATTGATTGCTCTAAAATTAGACCTTGTTTATTCCTACTTAGCCAATCAATACCAGATTGTGCATTTAATTAATCTTGGACGTCAGAAATACATCAAGCAATATATTTAAAGATGGAGATATTAAAATGGCAAACGCTGGCCAAGAAATATTTGGTTCAAGAAAAGTGGGCAACACTGAGGGTAGATACCTGTAAATTACAGAATGGGGCAGTAAAAAATGATTATTACGTATTAGAATACCCAAATTGGGTTAATGCCATTGCTTTAACGGCACAAAACAAAGTTATTTTAGTGAGGCAATATCGTTATGCTGCTGATATTATTTCCCTGGAAATACCTGGGGGCGTAATTGATGATGGCGAAGAGCCCGAAACAGCAATTATACGCGAGCTACAAGAAGAAACGGGTTACACTTTTGAAAGTTGTGAACTCATTGCCACATTGTACCCAAATCCCGCAACATCAACTAATAAAACCTTTACCTATCTGTTAAAGGGGGGGATTAAAACCCATCAACAGCATTTGGATGACCATGAGATTCTAAATGTAGAAGAGTATACCATTGAAGAAGTTAAACAACTACTTGCAACCAATAAAATTGATCAGGCACTTCATGTGGCTGGACTTCATTACGGATTGACAAAAATTTAAATCTATCAATATCTTATTTTTTAACAAAAATGTTCTCATTATGAAATTTAATTTAACCCGAATTTTATTCACCTCGGTTTTTACATGCCTGGCATTTTGGGCATCTGCACAGACCAATGCTTTATGGCTGCGTTACCCTTCGCTATCTCCAGACGGAAAAACCATTGTTTTTGGTTACAAAGGTGACATTTATAAAGTTAATGCCGAAGGTGGCGTTGCTACTCCATTAGTCATTTCCGAATACCATGATCAGATGCCGGTATGGAGCCATGATGGGAAGTTTATTGCATTTGCGAGCAACCGTTATGGAAACTTCGACGTTTTTGTTTTACCTATCAATGGAGGAAGTGCTAAACGCTTAACATTTAATAGTGCCAACGATTATCCGACAGATTTTACGATCGATAGTAAGAGTGTGTTGTTTTCTTCGGGCCATCAATCAACCGCGGCGAGTGTACGTTTCCCAAATAAAGGGTTATTTTTAAATCTTTATACTGTGGCTGTCACTGGAGGCCGACCCTTACTGGTTAGCGCTGCAGGGGCTGAAAATGCCCATTACAATAGCAAGGGAACTAAAATTGTATTCCAGGATAGAAAAGGATATGAAGATGCGTTTAGGAAACATCACACATCTGCGGTAACTCGGGATATTTGGGAACTAGATCTTAAAAGTAGTACCTATAAAAAACTTTCAGACTTCGAGGGCGAAGACCGTGAGCCCGTATATAGCGCAAATGATGATCAGGTATTTTATTTGAACGAAAAAGATGGGACTCAAAATGTGTACAGCCTACCCACCGGCGGAATAGCAAAGCCACTCACTTCATTTAAAGATTATCCGGTTAGAAATCTTAGCATTGCTGCTAATAATACCCTATGCTTTACAAATAATGGAGAAATATATGTGATGACTCCGAATGCACAGCCACATAAAATAGCCGTACAAATCCAAAATGAGACTACTGCCGAAATAGAGAAGAATATTCCAATTAATACCAATATCAGTGAATTTGCACCCAGCCCGAACGGAAAGGAAATTGCTTTTGTTTCGCGGGGAGAAATCTTTGTTTCCAGCGTAGAAAACGGCCAGACCAAAAGAATTACCAATACACCTCAACAAGAGCGGTCGGTAACTTGGTCGCCCGATGGCAAAAGTTTAATCTATGCTGGAGAAAGAAATGCAAGTTGGGATATTTTCAAAACGGTAAAGCTACGTTCATCAGAGCCTTATTTTTATGCATCAACTGTGTTAAAAGAAGAGGCAATTATTGCAACTACTGCAGAAGATTATCAACCAGAATTTTCTCCGGATGGCAAAGAAATAGCCTATATAGAAAACAGGAATGTATTAAAGGTTTATAACATTGCCTCGAAAAGCACTAGGACCTTGCTTCCTGAAGGGCATAACCATTCGTACAGTGATGGCGATTGGGGATTTAGATGGAGCCCAGACAGTAAGTGGATGATCGTTGATGATCAAAAAGGCTATTTTTTCGCCAATAACCTTGCCCTGATTAAAGCAGATGGTTCTGGTGAGATTAAACACCCTATTAATAGCGGTTTTGGAGAATCAAATGGGAAATGGGCATTGAACGGGAAGGCAATCACGTGGATGAGCAGTAAAAATGGAAGAAAATCTTTAGCTATGCAAGGGTCGTCTGAGACTGATGTGTACATTGCTTTTTTTGATAAGGCGGCTTACGACAATTTTAAGCTCTCCAAAGATGAATTTAATCTTTGGAAAGAAACCGAGGCAACTAAAAAAGACACGACTACCAAAACACCACTTAAAGCTGTGGCCAAACCCATTAAAACAGATACCATCAAACCAATTGTTAACTTGGATATAAATGAGCTAGATAATAGAATAGTTAAATTAACGATAAATAGTTCTTCAATTAGCGATTATGCGATAAATGCCGAGGCAAGTAAGATTTTTTATTTATCACAATTTGAGTATGGATATGATTTATGGGTAACCGAGCCACGCACTGGCGACACGAAGATTTTGGCAAAATTGGGCGGATCTCCTAGTGGTATTGAAATGAGTAAGGATGGAAAATCTCTCTTTGTGAGCAACAATGGCCGTTTGGTTAAGGTTGATGCAGAAAGCGGAAAAATATCCCCTATCAACATCAATGGAGAAATAACGTTGAATACCGTTGGCGAACGCGCTTATATCTTTGAACATGTTTGGCGCCAAGTAAAAGAGAAATTTTATGACCCGAAACTGCATAACGTTAACTGGGATGCCTACAAAGCTGGTTATGCCAAGTTTTTACCGCATATCTCTAATAACTTTGATTTTCAGGAATTGTTGAGCGAGCTATTGGGAGAGTTAAACGGATCGCACACGGGTGGAAGATATGGGCCCCGCCCAGTCGCTCCAGACCAAACCGCTTCGTTGGGGGTGTTAATAGACGAAACCTATGCTGAACAAGGGATCAAGATTGCTGAGGTTTTAACTTCGGGTCCTCTTGATAATTCGACTTCCAAAATTAAAGCAGGATACATTATTGAAAAAATTAATGGTAATGAAATTGCTGCAGCAGATGATTGGGCCAAATATCTGAATAGAGAAGTTGGTAAAACTTTGCTCTTGAGTATTTATGATCCAATAGCTAAGGTGAGATTTGATGAAACCGTAAAAACTATTTCTAGCGGAGAAGAAAATGAACTCATGTACAAACGTTGGGTTAAAACCATGCGGAAGATGGTTGATCAGCTTAGCGGCGGAAAAATAGGATATGTACATGTTAGAGCAATGGATGATGGTAGTTACCGTAATTTTTACGACGAAGCTCTGGGCATAAACCAAGAAAAAGATGCCTTAATTGTGGATACTAGATTTAATGGAGGCGGTTGGCTTCACAATGACCTGAATGCATTTTTAAGTGGCAAATCCTATCTAACCTTTACCTCTCAAGGCAATCCGCTTAAAGGTGCTGAACCGGCTGGAACATGGACCAAGCCAAGCACAGTTCTAATGAGTGAAAGCAATTACAGCGATGCTTTTATATTTCCGTATATCTATAAACAAACAGGAACCGGAAAACTGATCGGAATGCCCGTGGCTGGTACAGGAACCGCGGTTTGGTGGGAAACACAAATAGATCCTACAATCGTATTCGGGATTCCAATGATTGGCACTATTGGCAAAGAGGGCCGAACTACTGAAAATTTACAGGTTGAACCAGATATTAAAGTTACCCTTCCCTACGAATCTTTCCTTTCAGGAAAAGATACACAGATTGAAGCGGCCGTTAAGGAAATGTTGAGGGTTACAAAAAAGTAAAAAGAAATAAACCACATAGAAACATAGATAACATAGGGAAAATATCTAGGTGTTCTTTGTTCCTATGTAGTCAAAACAGCTATAATTAAATATAAAAATAAAGCCTCCCTAGTTGGAGGCTTTATTAGAATTAAACCACATAGAAACATACATAACATAGGGAATATAATCTATGTATTCTATGTACCTAATTGGTCAAAAAAGCTTTATTTAAGTATAAAATAAAAGGCCTCCTAGTTGGAGGCTTTTTATGCTTAAATCAAAATGAATTAGTTTGCTTAACCCCCTACTCGTCCTCGTTTGTAACGAGGATGCGCGAGAACAGCGATTGTATCGCTTATTGAGATTATACCCAATTGGTTACCCTGAGCTTGTCGAAGGGTATCATTTTGATCTTCGAGGACCTCAGACGGACAGCTTTAGAAGTTAGTTACTACACTCCGCTCCCCGTCACTAATTGGTTAATTAGCTAATTAAAGCTAACTCATTTTAAGTTTCTTCTGGATATCGTTTACGTAAGCCTTAAATTTCTTATCTGTTTCTATTAGATCTTCTACTGTTTGGCAAGCGTAGATTACTGTAGAGTGATCTCTCCCGCCAAAGAAAGCACCAATTGTTTTTAATGATGATTTGGTATGGCTTTTAGATAAGTACATCGAGATTTGACGGGCCTGCACAATTTCACGTTTACGTGTTTGCGATTTTACCATATCTATTGGTACTTCAAAGTATTCGCACACCAATTTCTGGATATACTCCATAGAAATCTCTTTTGAAGTATTTTTGATAAAGTTTTTCAGCATTTGTTTAGCCAAAGCTAAATCAATGTCCTTTTTATTTAGCGTAGATTGTGCCAATAACGAAACCATTGCTCCTTCTAGCTCACGCACATTATTATCTATATTATGTGCAACGTACTCTACTACTTCTCCTGGCAGCTCAATACCATCGGCATACATTTTCTTTTTAAGAATGGCAATTCGGGTTTCTAGATCAGGAATCTGCAGATCAGCGGAGAGCCCCCATTTGAAACGGCTTAATAACCTTTCTTCCAATCCAGCTAAATCTTTTGGAGCTTTATCTGAGGTTAGGATTACCTGTTTACCCGATTGGTGCAAATGGTTAAAAATATGAAAGAAGATATCCTGTGTTTTTTCTTTGCCCGCAAAGTTGTGCACATCATCCATGATGATCACATCCATTGCCTGATAAAAATTCACAAAATCATTGATCGTATTATTCTTTAATGAATCAACAAATTGCTGGCAGAATTTTTCACACGAAACGTAGATCACCAGTTTATCTGGCATACTGCGCTTAATTTCGTTACCGATAGCCTGAGCCAAATGCGTTTTACCTAAACCAACACCACCATAAACCATTAATGGATTAAATGATGTTCCTCCTGGCTTTGCTGCAACAGCGTAACCTGCAGAGCGGGCCAAACGATTGCAATCTCCCTCAATATAATTTTCGAAGGTATAGTTAGGATTTAGTTGTGGATCTACATTCAGTTTTTTCAATCCAGGTATAATAAAAGGATTTTTAATATCCTTATTTATAGATACCGGTATTGGCATTGATTGCATTTTTGCTTCTGCCCCATTTCCGTTAGAGGGCATGTTTGTAGTGTAAGGAGATCCGCTGTTCGACGATTTGTCGACAACGATATTGTATTCTAATCTGCCTTCGTCTCCCAATTGCTTTTTTACAGTTTTACGAAGCAGGCCCACATAGTGTTCTTCGAGCCATTCGTAAAAAAATAAACTAGGCACCTGGATGGTTAAAACTTTGCCTTCTAATTTAAGTGCTGATATCGGTTCGAACCAAGTTTTGAAACTTTGGTTCGGAATGTTATCCTTAATTATTTGAAGACAGTTCTTCCATACTTCGGTACAAGTTTTTTCCATTGTTATTCTATAATTTGTTGGTTTTCAGTCTTAATAAGCGCATTACGGACATGCACTTTCGAGTCATCGAATATTCAAAAAATTATCAACAAAAAAAACA